>NZ_FZLO01000012.1 GCF_900197595.1 Scatolibacter rhodanostii
ACTTTCTCAAGTAGTCCCTCTATCATGTCCCAGCACCCATTTTGAGGATTTTCACAGCTTCAGGCAAAATGAGTTTGCCGTCAACACGCTGAGTGGCAATAAATCCACGCTGCCCTGTAACGGCATAAAGTTCATTCAGTCGCTGGAATGTTCTGCCTTGTCTGTCGCCAATCCAATAGTAAGAGAAATCACCGAATGCCATAACTGAGGCATTTGAGGCAATGGTCGGCACATAAGGTGAGGTGTACACAGGTCTGCCGAGAATGGTATCCGGCGCGCCGTCTTTAATAGACGGACTCCATAGATATTGCCCATCGGTGGTTTTCAGCTTGCGAATCGCCTTAATGGTTGCATCATTGGTGATGAATATGGCGGTATTGCGATACGGCTGTTTCAGCGAATGATAGAGATCGATTACTTCATCAAAAGTGATGGCAGTCGCACTGGCGGCTGTTACTCCAGTCTGACCGCCGCCTGTGGCAGAGAAAACACCTGTCGGCTTTCCAGAGCCATCACCAACGATAAAAGCTTCTTCCTCTTTGTTGCCAATTCTGCGTGCGAATTCTTTGGCTATGTAGGCTTCAAGGTTGAAAACGCTGTCATTTAAAAGTTCATCGGATACCTTAATCAGCGTACCGAGCTTGTATGCAGAAAGTGAAACTTGCGAAAAAGCATCGTCACTATCCGTAATTGTACCCTCTTCATCGACCCAAGAAGCAGAACCTGTGGAAGCCACCACGGGAATTTTTCGTTCTCCGTTAGCCGTCTGAATGACATGAGCAAATTGACGGAAGATATTCTGCACTTCTAAAGCCTGAACCAAGGTGCGTTCAAACTCATCAGGAACAAGATAACCACCCTCACTATCTGTGCCAACTTGCAGGGCATTGGTAACACTTCTTCCACGAATGGCATTCCAAAAATCACGCTTGTATTCAATGGAAGCTCTGCCTGTTTTTTGGGTGTTAATGCCTTCAGCACCGGGAACTGCCGGAAGATATGGCGTGCCAACGATTTGAGAAAAGCTATCGTCCAGATCACGCTGACGTTCTAAAAGCTCAATTTGGTGACCTATTTCCACCACTTGAGCCTCCATTTTCTCATAAATAGCTGTGTCCTCGGGTGACACAATGCCGTCTTTGTCCCGTTTGGATTCGAGGAACGCTTTGGCGGCATCCCAATTTTGTGTGCGTTTTTTGCGAAGTTCAATAATGACAGACATAAGACCCTCCTAATTGCGGAATTTAATTAAATCTATGCGTGATTCTAAATGTTCATACGGTGTGCCGGGTTTTGGCGGCTTTGCATTTGCTGTGAGAAACTTGCTGATAAAGGAAGCCGACACAGCCTTTCTGCTGAAAACCATGCCATCTGAATGATTTTGTGTAACCGGACTCACATTCTCAAGAATGCCATCGGCAAAGCCTAACTTTATGGCTTTATTCATGTCCATCCAAGATTCACTGTCCATCATATCGCTGATTTTACTGCGTGATAAATTCGTCTTAGTGGCATAAGCGTTGATAATACTTTCTTTCACTTCATCAAGCATATTTTTTGCTCTGAGCATTTCATCGCTATCACCAATGGCAATGGTAGAGGGGTTATGAATCATCATGGCAACAGGACTCATCAAAATTGTATCGCCAGCCATTGCCACAACACTTGCCGCAGAAGCCGCCAGTGCTGATATTTTCACTGTGATTTTACCCGGATACTCTTTGAGCATGGTGTAAATTGCGGCGGCAGCGAACACATCACCACCGGGTGAATTGATAGACACGGTTACATCACCTGTACCAGCATATAAATCTTGCTTAAAGATTTGCGGTGTGACTTCATCACCCCACCAAGTCTCATCGGAAATGGCACCCTCTAAGTACAAAACACGTTCTCCGCCAAAGTCGTCAAAATTCCAGAATTTATGCATTGCCATCACCACCCTTGTCTTTCACATATGCTCCCTTGACAGCGAGATGCAAGGGGAGCATATTGCCGTTGATAAAATGGGTATCCCCGTTTTCAATCGGGTTCATATTTTCGAGTTTCCGAATGTCATTGATACTGTAATAACCACTCTGAAATCCCATAGAATAGCCTTTCATGCGTGTTTCATAATCACCGCGAAGCAAGCCGTCTATATTAAATTTGATGAAATATCGCTTGCGTTCTTCTTTTGTAAAAAGCGTGCGCTGCATTTCCTGTTCCCATAAAATCACCCACGGTTCAAGTGTGTTTTTGACGAAATCAAGACTTTGTTGTTCGATATTGGCGAACGATGACTTATCAAGGTCGCCAATCATATGGGGTGGAATGCGAAAAATGCGTGCAATCTCATTGAGTTGGAATTTACGAGTTTCAAGGAATTGCGCTTGGTCTGGAGGTATGGTTATGGGGGTGAATTTCATGCCCTCCTCTAATACAGCAATGCCATGATGTTGCGTGCTGCCACCATAGAGAGCTTCCCAAGTTTCACGGATTTTCTGCTTGTTCTCAAGTGTCCCCGGATGTTCGAGCAACCCACCTGGACTTGCGTTGTTGGAAAAGAAGCTTGCTCCATATTCTTCGGCGGCAATCGCTAGTCCAATGGGATTTTTAGCAAGGGCAATGGGTGCATAACCCACTAAACCGTCAAAAGAAAGACCGGGGATATGCAAAACCTCATCATTATGCAAAATGATTCCACCCGTTTTATCGCCTTTGCGCTTTTCATCAGCACTGCGCCAATAGGTGTAATATAGCTGACCGTTCTCAGCACGGCTCACATCCATTTTATCAGGAAACAAGGGATAGAGTGCTTGAATTCTGCCGCCAGCATCACGGATAATCTGAGCATAGGCATTGCCGTATAAAAGCAAATGGCTCATCAATGTCTGCCTGAAAACAAAGCTCGACATTTCAGGATTCGGCTCGTTATGAAGCAAATCATAAAGCTCATGATTTCTGGCGATATTTGTACCCTCGCCGTCATATTCATAGACATGGAGAGGCAGACAAGCAATGGCTTCTGAAATCACACGGACACAGGAATAGACGGCTGATGTTTCAAGAGCCGTGCGTTCATTCACATAAGCACCAGAATTGGACGAACCCCAGAAAAATGATTTTGTGGTAGAAAGACTGTTTTTCGGCTTATCTTTCTTTTTGCGTGAAAAAAGT
The DNA here is from genome assembly GCF_900197595.1 of Scatolibacter rhodanostii. Classification (GTDB taxonomy): domain Bacteria; phylum Bacillota; class Clostridia; order Oscillospirales; family Acutalibacteraceae; genus Scatolibacter; species Scatolibacter rhodanostii. The sequence continues at coordinate 3,160 of NZ_FZLO01000012.1, forward strand.
CCCATATCACATTCCTTTCTTGTAGTAGTAAAGTCCACGATCTTCTTTGTCGTAAACGCTGGTGTGATCTTCCTGAACCAAAGCACGCGCCAAAGCCATAATCGTAGCGACAGCACCGTCTATCTTTTCGGTAGCTTTTTTCTTGTCAGGCTTAATGTTACCAGCTTCATCTTGTTTGACAACAATATTGTCAAAGTTCCACCTTAAAACGGGGTTGCCATTATGCGCAATTTTCTCTTGTAATACGAGCCTCATAAGTTCCTTTGAGGGCGGTGACATAGACTTAAAACCCTGCCCAAACTGAATCATCTTTACTCCGGCATCTTCTAAATTTTGCCGAAGCTGAGGTGCTCCCCACATATCGTAGGCAACTTCCTGTATGCGATAGATTTTCTTGAGTTCCAGAATTTTGTGCTGTACAAAATTGTAATCTATGACTGCACCCTCGGTAGCTTGCAGAAGTCCTTTTGCTTGCCACTGATCGTAGGGAACGTGGTCTTTTAATACACGCTTGTGCATTGCATCTTTGGGAATCCAAAAGAATGGAAGTATCTGATATTTGTCATATTCATCGGTCGGATCTATTGGAGGAAACACCAGCACAAAAGCACTCATATCCTGTGTGGAGGACAAGTCCAGTCCTGCATAACAGGTGCGACCTTTGAGCAAGTTTTTGTCAACAGGAAAATTACAAGAATCCCACTTTTCCATGGGCATCCAGCGTGATTCTTGTGTTACCCATTGATTCAGATTCAGTCGTCTGAAACGGTTCTCCTGCGTGATATTGAGCTGCGCATCTTCAAATTCCATTTGAAATCCTGATGGATCGATGGTAACTCCAAAACTGGGATTGACTTTTTTCCAGACTTCTGGGGAGCGCCAATCTTCCTCTTCATCAGCAGAAAAAATCACAGGATAAAAGGTAGGGTCGACAATTTTTCCACGGAGAATATTCTCTGCTTTGCGGTGTTGCTCATAGCAAATGCTGTTTCTGTCAAACCCAGCTGTGGTAATCATAAATAGAAGTGGTTGTTCACGAGCTAAACCAGAACCAGCCGTCATAACGTCAAAAAGCCTCCTGTCCGGTTGGGCATGAAGCTCATCGAATATGATTCCAGAGGCATTTAAGCCGTCTTTTGTGTAGGCTTCGGCAGAGCAAACTTGGTAAAATGAATTGAGTGGTTTAAACGTCATGCGTTTGGCGGCGATAGACAATTTGATGTGCTGTTTCAGAAAGGGAAACTGGTCGACCATATCCACTGCTACATCAAAAATTCTGGAGGCTTGCGCTCTGTCTGTCGCACAACCATATACTTCAGCACCGTGTTCCATATCTGTGCAAGTTAAAAGCAAGGCGATTGCCGCGCCTAATTCACTTTTTCCGTTTTTCTTTGGAACTTCTATGTAAGCTCTGCGAAATTGTCGGCACTGTGTATCTTTTCTGACAATGCCGAATAGGTCGCGGATAATGCGCTCCTGCCAATCCAGAAGCTG
>NZ_FZLO01000011.1:0-2500 GCF_900197595.1 Scatolibacter rhodanostii
AAAAACCGAAAACTTTTTCAAAAAAAGTGTTGACAAAAGGGAATAGGCATGGTATTATAGTCAAGCACTCGAGAGAAACGACAAAAACGAAACGACAAAAGAAAGCCGAAAACACTAGATAAAACCTAGAAAAAACGGCAATCGAAAGTGAGTCAAGTCGGTTCTGAGAAGAGAGCATGGACCTTGAAAATTAAACAACGAGAAAGATAAGATATAACCCGTAATTCTAAAGAGTTTAATACTCAACAGATTTATAAAGGAAGCAAAACCTTTACAAAAATTTGCAACAAAGTCAGCAATGACGAAACGAGCTAAACAAAGCTCTAAACTTGATACAAACTTCTTCGGAAGTTTATATACAATATTTTAGAGAGTTTGATCCTGGCTCAGGACGAACGCTGGCGGCGTGCCTAACACATGCAAGTCGAACGGAGTTAAGAGAAGCTTGCTTTTATTAACTTAGTGGCGGACGGGTGAGTAACGCGTGAGCAATCTGCCTTTCAGTGGGGAATAACGTTCTGAAAAGAACGCTAATACCGCATAATATTGTTGAGCCGCATGGTTTGATAATCAAAGGATTTATTCGCTGAAAGATGAGCTCGCGTCCGATTAGATAGTTGGTGAGGTAACGGCTCACCAAGTCGACGATCGGTAGCCGGACTGAGAGGTTGAACGGCCACATTGGGACTGAGACACGGCCCAGACTCCTACGGGAGGCAGCAGTGAGGGATATTGGTCAATGGGGGAAACCCTGAACCAGCAACGCCGCGTGAGGGAAGACGGTTTTCGGATTGTAAACCTCTGTCCTCTGTGAAGATAATGACGGTAGCAGAGGAGGAAGCTCCGGCTAACTACGTGCCAGCAGCCGCGGTAATACGTAGGGAGCAAGCGTTGTCCGGATTTACTGGGTGTAAAGGGTGCGTAGGCGGCTATGCAAGTCAGGAGTGAAATCTATGGGCTTAACCCATAAACTGCTCTTGAAACTGTATAGCTTGAGTGAAGTAGAGGTAGGCGGAATTCCCGGTGTAGCGGTGGAATGCGTAGAGATCGGGAGGAACACCAGTGGCGAAGGCGGCCTACTGGGCTTTAACTGACGCTGAAGCACGAAAGCGTGGGTAGCAAACAGGATTAGATACCCTGGTAGTCCACGCCGTAAACGATGATTACTAGGTGTGGGGGGTCTGACCCCCTCCGTGCCGGAGTTAACACAATAAGTAATCCACCTGGGGAGTACGGTCGCAAGACTGAAACTCAAAGGAATTGACGGGGGCCCGCACAAGCAGTGGAGTATGTGGATTAATTCGAAGCAACGCGAAGAACCTTACCAGGTCTTGACATCCCTCTGACCGCTCTAGAGATAGAGCTTCTCTTCGGAGCAGAGGTGACAGGTGGTGCATGGTTGTCGTCAGCTCGTGTCGTGAGATGTTGGGTTAAGTCCCGCAACGAGCGCAACCCCTATGATTAGTTGCTACGCAAGAGCACTCTAATCAGACTGCCGTTGACAAAACGGAGGAAGGTGGGGATGACGTCAAATCATCATGCCCCTTATGACCTGGGCCTCACACGTACTACAATGGCCGTTAACAACGGGATGCAATATAGCGATATGGAGCAAAACCCCAAAAACGGTCTCAGTTCGGATTGTAGGCTGAAACTCGCCTGCATGAAGCTGGAATTGCTAGTAATCGCAGATCAGAATGCTGCGGTGAATACGTTCCCGGGCCTTGTACACACCGCCCGTCACACCATGGGAGCCGGTAATACCCGAAGTCAGTAGCCTAACCGTAAGGAGGGCGCTGCCGAAGGTAGGGTTGGCGACTGGGGTGAAGTCGTAACAAGGTAGCCGTATCGGAAGGTGCGGCTGGATCACCTCCTTTCTATGGAGAACTAATCGTCACTACGGTGATTGATTTAACATCCAAGGTCAGGAATACGAGTTATAAAATCTAATCGTTGTTTAATTTTGAGGGTCTATAGCAATATAGATGCTCAAGGAGAAGAAAGGGAACACCTTTTTTAATAAAATATGGGGGTGTAGCTCAGCTGGGAGAGCACCTGCTTTGCAAGCAGGGGGTCATCGGTTCGATCCCGTTCATCTCCACCAGGAGAGAAATCTCCAAAATAGGGATTTTAAGTAGAAATCCGAATAACCGAAATGTTTTAAGCGGAGCAGATAGACTCTGCAATATGGGCTCATAGCTCAGCCGGTTAGAGCACACGCCTGATAAGCGTGAGGTCGGTGGTTCGAGTCCACTTGAGCCCACCAGCCGAAAGGCAATGCACCTTGAAAACTGAATAAAGCAAAGCAGATAAGAAAGAGAAACTGTTATTAACCAGAACTAAAAATTAGTCTAAACGACTTAAAGTAAGGTAAATAACTACAATTTCAAAGAAGCGAGATAATAATAAATAGTCTATTCTCAAAAAAAGAATAACAATTTGTATACTCAATCCAAGAAGAGAAACACATGGTCAAGCTACAAAGAGCGCAAGGGGAATG
>NZ_FZLO01000003.1 GCF_900197595.1 Scatolibacter rhodanostii
CTAATTCACTTTTTCCGTTTTTCTTTGGAACTTCTATGTAAGCTCTGCGAAATTGTCGGCACTGTGTATCTTTTCTGACAATGCCGAATAGGTCGCGGATAATGCGCTCCTGCCAATCCAGAAGCTGAAAAGGCATGCCACGCCATTTTCCCGTGCCATGCTTTAGGTGTTCGACAAACAGTACCGCTGAATCAGCAAAACTTTTCTTATATATCGAGCCGGGAGCCTTGAAGAGACTTGGCTTGTAGTTTTTTAATCTGCGAAATTCCTCCACATAGTCACCTCCGAACGAAAATATACCCATTCATAAATATATGCGTGATTATATGGTTATAGACATTGTCCGAAATAATAATCTGTATTTCAGTATTAGACTTGACTTACCATAATATTTATGGTAAGATAACTTTAAATTGAAAGGTAGGTGAGTGTTATTATGAAAATTTATTCGTTAATGAAAAATCGAAGTGATATTGCTCACAATGTAAACATTCAATAATTGTACTTATGTTTATTTTTTCAGCGATAAATTTTTTGCACTTCTGTTTTTCAGAAGTGCATTTTTATTTCTGAAAGGAAACATATGCTTAAATTAAGAAATCTAACCGAAAACTTCACGCTAGTAAAGGAAGTTCTACAAAAGTACTGGGATTATGATGAAGAAGGACTTGACGAAATGTTGGGTTATTATCGCATATCCTCCAACGGAATTTACCCCTATTATTATGAGAAAAACGTTCGTTTTCTACGCATTGCACCTGTTGATGAAAAGCTGGAGAAAAACCTTTATGGTGAAATTGCTTTTATCAAGAACTTAAATCAAAACAATTATCCTGCCTTAAAGCCAATCACGAGCAAGACTGGAGAAAGCGCAGTGCTCACTAATACGCCATGGGGAAAATATTACGTTACGTCATTTGAAGCTGTCAGCGGCATACAAATTTCTAAAACGAATATGTCGGCAGAAGTGATGTACGCTTATGGCAAAGCATTGGGCAAGCTCCATACTTTGTCGAGCGAATATACTCCAACGATTAAGAAGTGGGATTATAACGAGGTTTTGGATTGGATTGATACAGTACTTATCGAGTACAAAGCACCACAATTTGTTCACACCGAATTGGCATCAATTAAAGACTTACTTGCAAAATTACCAGCTAACACGTTAAGCTATGGCTTGGTTCATTATGACTTTGAGTTTGATAATGTGTTTTATGATGAGGGTACGCATTCTTGCTCAGTGATAGATTTTGACGACGGCATGTATCACTGGTACGCCCTTGACATTGTTCAAGTACTGGATTGTATTGAGGAAGAACTGGACAGTGGGAAATGGGAAATGGCAAAAGATGAGTTTATAAACGGATACCGCTCGGAGCATTTGCTTTCCAAAGAAATGGTGGACAGCTACCCACTAATGAGACGTTTTACCAATCTATACGGTTATGCACGGCTAATACGCTGTGTTGCTGAGACATTTGATGCTGAGCCTGACTGGATGTCTGAGCTCAGGATTGAGTTAAATACTGTGATTCGTGACAAAGAAAGTAAGATGAAATAATGATAACAGCAGGAACTTGAACATTCGAGTTCCTGCTGTTTACTTATTCAACTATCCTAAACCCATCAATCCCAACAATCAAGTTCAAACCTTCCCCGTTATCCCACCGACACAGTATATGCTCCTTGTCGTCAACGCCAATAACAGTCGCCTTGTCACCGACTTTTAGCTTTGTATAGGGGTCATCCATCGGTGCGGTTAGCTCAACACGAGTGCCAGCTGGGTAGTCCTTGCTAATACGCTCGACTTTTGCTTTTGTAGGAAAATTATTCATCACCCTGCACCTCATTTTCTGTGGTGTCAGGGTGTTCTTTTTGTGGTTTTCCATAGCGAAAAGCAGAATTTCCGCTCAAATTCTCACCCATGATTTTCCTCAGATATTTATACTCAACCCCTGTACACCCGAGAGAAATAAGCCAAACCCTCATGGTAAATTTCTCGTTGTCAACGCCATCCTGTTGTTTAGCATTCACACGCTTTTTCTCTTTTGCTGTGTTGCAAAGTGCGGTGACGAGTTGTGCGTATGCGTGAACACGCTCACTGTCCTCTGTAAACATGCACCATGGGAATTGAACTCTATCCTCCAAAAGCAGAATCGGTAATTCCTCAACTCCAAGTGCTGTCATGAGCAGATTTTCCTTTGATTTTACCATTTTGCGTAGATTTTCAAGGCTGTTTTCTGTGAAACCGTCAAGTGGTATTTCAATGGTAATGCTGTCTGGAATTGGCACACTTTCTGGGATAAAACCTTGTTTTTCAAGTTGTTCTAAAAGCTTGGCGGTTACTTCACCTGTTAGCGTTCCTTGCTTGTCAATGTGAATTTGACCCACTTCATATGCCGCCGAGGGCATACCCAAGTACTTGATTGGCTGATTCAATATTTCCGAAATAGCACCAACCAGTCTTTTTCGCTCTGCGCCCATCACGTTGAATTTGTATTCTTGCATTTTTGTACCTCCAAGAGTGTTTTTTACGTTTCCGTACACACATTAACGCTCTAAAAGCAAGTGAAGTCAAGGAACAAAACATAGATATTAGATGGTTTCACTTGTATAAAGTTCGAAATGGAGATGTTGACTTTATTATATACAAGTGTTATTATTAATTCTAAAAAGCCAATTATATTTTTGAAAGGGGCTGATCGTTATGAATTTCAATCAGAGAATTGCATGTAACAAAATATGGAGGGTGACAATATTTTAACCCTCCTACAAAATGGAGGAAATTATGTTTGAAAAATCAAGAGACTATTTGGCGAAACCAGAGCTATATATTCCAAGCACTGATCCCTTTTGGGATGATGAACATATATCAAAAGGAATGCTTGAAGCACATCTTAATCCACACTGGGATGCAGCAACTCGTAAAAGTGACTTCTTAGACATGTCGGTTAGTTGGATAGCCTCAATAGCTCCGCCAAAGCAATTTCATCAATTACTGGATTTGGGGTGCGGTCCTGGACTATATGCCGAACGGTTTAATAGTGTCGGATATTCGGTGATAGGGATTGACTTTTCCAGTCGCTCAATTGAATATGCGAAAGAACAAACACAGCATAATAAAAGTAATATCGAATACCATTATCAAAATTATTTAACAATTGATCATGTTGAGAAATTTGATGTAATAACGTTGATATACTGTGATTACGCCGCATTATCAATTACTGATCGGCTCATTCTATTAGAGAAAATTCATCGAGCGTTAAGACCAAATGGTAAATTTATCTTCGATGTATTCACTCCTAAAATGAGAAAAAAAGAAAGTCGAACTTGGTGTTATGAAGAGAAAGGCGGCTTCTTTTGCAAAGAACCATATATCTGTTTAGAATCCATTTATCAATACGACGACTATGATGAAACGGAATTAAGACAAAGTATTGTGCTTAACGAAACAGAGGTACATTGCTATAACATTTGGGATCATTTCTTCACTAAAGAAAAACTGTTATCAGAAGCTCAACCTATAGGATTTGGCGCGTATGATTTTTATGGTGATGTTTCAGGTAAAAAATACTCAGATGCGGAAGAGACAATTTGTTGTGTGTTTACTAAGTAGACACTATTAATATTATGAGTCTAATACGAAACTGAGAAACTCAACTTATTAATAAAAGGGCAACCAAGTAGCGATAACTTGGTTACCCTTTGTATTTTATGACAGTTCGTGATATGTCGTTTTCTCCCCATTCCTAAGCAAAAATATCCCCTCATCACTCTCTTTGAACGCAATAAATCGCTTCACAATCACATCGCAGTATTTTGGATCAAGCTCCATTAAGCGAGCAACACGGTCGCATTGCTCAGCCGCCAGAAGTGTCGTCCCCGAGCCACCGAATAAATCCAGCACTATATCGCCGTCACGAGAAGAGTTGTTGATGGTTTTCGCCACCAGTGCCACTGGCTTCATGGTGGGGTGTTCCTCTGACTTTTTCGGTCTGGGAATCTCCCAGACGTCCGATTGCCCACGGTCTTTCAGCTCCACCAGCCGTGCTTTACCCTCAAGCCAACCATACCAAATCGGCTCATATTGCGTATGTTAATCCTTGCGTGACAGCACGAGAGAATCCTTGTACCAGATAATCGTCGATGACCAGTGAAAGCCACTTTCTTGGAGTGCTTGCATACAAGAACCCCACTCCTGCGCACTCATAGCCAAATACAGGATAGCTCCCGGTTCGCAAGCTGTAGCTAAAGCTTTGCATGAATCTAGCAAAAAATCATAGAAATCAACAGCGGACATCTTGTCGTTCATGATTGTGCGTTTCTTCCACGAGGGGTGGGCAGAACCGCCGTAATCTACATTCCACGGTGGATCACAAAAGCTCATTTGCGCCTTTTTGCCGTCCATGAGTGTTGCGACTTGCTCTAAATCCGCGGAATTCCCACACATCAAGCGGTGTTTGCCAATCAGCCAAATATCACCAAGCTGGGTAATAGGTTCGGTTATCTTTTCAGCCTCTGTATCAGCATCAAAATCGTCTTCTTTGTACTCGCCAGACTCACGGCGAACCTCCTGATACAGCTTATCAAGCTCCTGCGTTTCAAAACCAAGCAGCGGAATTTCCATGCCAGCAGACTCAATATCCGTAATCACAGTGTACAATTTAGGTCTATCCCAATCGCCTTGAATGCGATTCAGTGCCACATTCAGCATTTTCTCACGCACTTCGTCCATGTCTACCACAACGCAGTCGATTTCCGTGTAGCCAAGATGCTGCAGAACCTTAAACCGCTGATGTCCACCCACAATATTGCCTGTGCGAGAATTCCAGATGACAGGCTCTACATACCCGAACTCCTCCACCGAACGAAGGAGTTTTTCATAGTCTTTATCGCCCGGTTGCAAATCAACACGAGGGTTGTATGTCGCCGGATTCAGCTTATCAGCAGAAACTTTTTGAATTTGCATATCACCCATAACTTTACTCCTGTTTCGATTTTTTACGCGTTCTGCCGCCAAACATCACTTTCATCAGGTCTTGCTCCGGGTTATCGACTGTGCGCTCACTGTTGCGAGAAATAATGTCCCAAATGGTCGCCCAAATTGCCAGCACAATTTTTTCCTGTTTCATGGCAAGCTCTGGATATTTTGAAATCTCCACATCACCGTTGTCAGTCTTGCCCACAATGGGGTAAAAACGTGACTCATACTGGGTTTGCAGCAGATTGTATTTCGCCAGAGCATACTCCGTGATGAGTTCACGTGGAATGAGGTATAAACAGCCGGAAGGCTCCATGTAACGAATTGCTTCCCGATAAATCTCAGATGGTTTTTGTGTGGGGCGGTCTTTGATTCTAATCATGTCATCGAGGTAACCAGGTGGCTCTGATGGGTCATAAGTATCGTCAAAAAACGCCACTTTCGTGAGCGGACGGTGACCAGGATTGCCAGCCGCAATCTTCTCTGCAAGGGGTTTAGGCTTGCGTCCTGCGCCTTTTCTTGCGCCGCCTCTGGGCATGGCTATCCCTCCTGTTTGAATCTCTCTTGTTTTATGATATGCTATCACTTTTCAAAACTTGCTTGTACGGGATTTATTTGTCAGAACCTGTCCTTTTGTGCCGAACCCTTGTCCGTGCCGAATTTTTCTTGTCCTGCCGCCGTTTTGCGTCTGCTCTGCGTTTTTCCCACCCCAAAATCCGTACATTTTTAGACTTTTGCGATACAAAATGATTGATTTATTCTGACTTTCTGAAAAACAAGGGAAATATCAGAGTTTTAGACATGACAAAGTCCCACAAACACTGGGTTTGTGGGACTTCTGAAATCTTTGAAATCGCGTAAGTTTAGCGCGAAACCCTGCGCCGATTGCGCAGCAAAGGGTGGTAGAGATAGATACCCCCTACCCCCGACGGTGGATTTTGTTGTGACAAGAATGGCATAGCGACATGAGATTGGAATCTTCATGTGTTCCACCGTTTTCGGTGGGAACAATGTGATGCACAAGGTTGGCAGGGGTGAGCTTATCAGACTTCAAACATTCTTCGCATAGAGGGTGCTTGGAAAAATAAAGGTCACGTAGGACACGCCAGCGGTGATCATAAGTGCTGGAATAATCAGCTCTACGAGCGGTAGCATTGTAGTCACGGTTCACAATGGTTTTATGTTTCGGACAGTATCGTCCCTCACGAATTACCTCGGGGCAGCCGGGGTAAGCACAGGGTTTAAATGGCTTTTGTGGCATAAGCAAGCTCCTTTCAAAAGGACTGGCATGAACGGCAAACAGGGAGAGAACACCAGCTCTACTATATCTTTTATATCTTTTTAGCGTTTTATTTTACGCTTCGCGTTATGCAATAACTTTGGAAAAAGCCTTTGTGCCGTTCCAAACCGCATGAACACGAGATAAATACCCTTCCGAATAGTGTTCCATACCATGTGAAAGCGTTCCCAAAAGGGCAAAAAAATAAAGGTTATTTGTCGGGGAGTTCTGCTTTTCAACGCAGTTTTAAGCCTTTGAAAATTGCTCTGCGAGTAATGGGTTCATCATGCAGTGTGACAACTCCACGCTGAGAATTTGTTACTTCTTTCAGAAAATTTGGAAAAGACACCTTGCCGCGATTGTTTGCGTTACAATACTCCACGAATGCACCGTAGACTTCTTTACGGTAACTGACAGCATCTGGTTCGAGCAAACACTGCTCCTGAATAAAAGCGAGAACCGTGTTATTTTCAATCTTATAGGCTTGCAGCTCTGCTTTGGTGCGCTTGGTTTCGGTAAACTGATAGTGGCTAGCAATTAGCCTTTTCAAGCCGTCTATTGCCTAGAGTAAAATGCCGTCACGTTCCAGAGACAGTTTATCCCCAAGCTGGAGGTCGTGCTTGTCGGGAGGCACAGGCTTACTGAATCGAATGATGATTAGACGGCGGTAAAAGGCTTCGCTTTTGTCACCATAGTTGCGTGGAATGTCGTTGCAAGAATACAAGAATCGGGCAAATGGTTTAAAACTGAATGGGTCTTTGTGTTTGCGCTCGCCTGTAATGTAATCTTCACCAGTGACAGCTTTGAACATACCCGCATCGTCAATCTTCTTTGAGGGTAGGTCGGCAAATATATTTGCCAGTTTTCCGAAGAGCTCTGCTGGCTGGAAACGGTCGGACAGGGATTGAAGCGGTATATTACTGACATTTTCAGCACCCAGCAGAAACTCTTGTAAACAGGTAAGAATCGTGGATTTACCCACATTCGGTAAACCGCAGAGTAAAAAGCTTTTCTGTGCCTTTGTGATGGGTACAAGAAAATATCCGAAAATCTCTTGTATTAAGTTGATTTCAGGCGGCTCAAGGGCACTGTTCAGAAATTCCATAAAGCGTGGACATTTTGCCTCAGGGTTATAGTTTGCTTTCATCTGAACGGTTGAATAATACGCTGGTTCGTGGTCACGAAAAGAATCATCAAGCACATTGTATAAGCCATTTTTGCAGTTGATAATAAAAGGGTTTGCATTGACTTCCCGAATAGCCTTTCGGATTGTCAGCTGCCATTGACCCTCAACATCGTTGATTTGGTTCATGGTGACATCACGCGGATTGAGGTAAGTGCGAACAGTGGCTTTTGCATCTTTTTCTGTTCGTGGCTGATAAACGCCAGTTTCATAGAAATAATATTGCTCCGTGCAGTAGAAAGCATGAAATGTTCCCATCAGATGATTGGCAAGGATACCAGGCATTAAGCGTGGAACACCATTTCTATTAACCTCGTACCACTCGTCTAAGCCTGACTTCCTCTTTTTCACTTCATTATGACTGACAAATTTGCTATAAATCTCACGATACAAGGCTATCAATCCACGCACATCACTGGATTTATATTCAAAATGCTTCTTCATGTCATATCGAATGAACGGCTCGGCAAGAGAAGGCTCTTGGTTGTAGAGATAATCAGCAATATAGCGATTAGCAAGCTGTAAATCGGCAACCGTATCACCTGACTTTTTGATGGAATCCAGCCATTTCTTGAGTTCCACCAGTGTTGCAGGAAAAAAGGCTAACCCGGCTGGAGATTTTGCTTTGCATTTATGTTCATGAGGGCATTTAAAGTCGCCCTCAAAGATTTTCTTGCAAGTAATCGGCTTTGTTCCAGAAGCGTGAAAATGCTCAATTTTGCTTTGGGTCTGACGAAACGAATACTTGGGGTACGGCTTTGAGAGCTTGTGAATGGCTTCTTCACCGCCCTCGAACACAGCCATGTTGGAAATCATAGCGTACCAATCCGGTTCTGGAAGCGTTTTAGCTTTTCTTTTACAATAGGTGAAAAAAGGGCATTTTCTTCCCATGAGAGATAGCCCTTTTTGCTGTCCACGCTCTTTTATAGCAGATGATTCAGTTCTATTCGAGAAGCTTTCTTCCTCTGGAATTTCAGGCAGTTCTGCCGAAATCTCTGCTTGTGTATAACGCAGTTCTGGGTTGAATTTGATGCACTGCACCAAAACAGGCTCGCCCTTGCAGTGATAGAAGCCTGGAATCCGCATAACTCGGCTCTCGTTGATACATTTGGGATCACCAGAAAATTGCTTCACCAATAGCCCTTGAATAGGTCGGAATTTCTCTACTTTGGCACTGCTTTTCATCAGCCAATAACAGTGGAGGGATTTCTGTGTTTTGACAATAATAGAGGGTTCGATTTTAAACACTTTGATTTTTTCAAGCTGTTCTTCAAAAGAGCAATTGTCCATTTCGACAAACTGCGCATTAACCCGGTTAATGGTTTCATCCTCGTGACCGCCGGAATTCACAACAAAGAAAACGCCTCTGTCAGCCTTGTTATGTCGTTCCAATGTTTCGGTTATATCGGAAAAAGCTTCAAGTAGGCATTCGAGCTTTTGCCCGGCAAAGCTGCCATCGCCCTTATCTTCAAAAACACGCAAACAAACGCGATCTTCCGGTTCAAAGAAAGCGTGCAGGAAATCTTCTGACGGCACATTGATTGGAGTTAGCGAATAGGCACTCATGTTACACCTCCCATTCGTGGAGTTCACCGAAACGTTTCCCTGCAGCAGCCTCAGCGATAATTGGCACAGAAAATGCTTCAAATGGCTGTTGTTCCATGCAATTTTTGATGAAATTCACGGTATTTTCAAGCTGTTTTTCAGGAATTTCAAAGACCAATTCATCATGTATTTGTAGAATCGGCATCAACCATGGGCGATCAGGCAAGCCTTTTAGAATCCTTGCCATAGAAAGTTTCAGAATATCTGCAGCTGTGCCTTGGATTGGAGTGTTCATCGCTACACGTTCGGCAAAGGATTTTTTCGCCCAATTTGAGGAGGCGATATCGGGTAGATTGCGCCGTCTGCCAAGCCAAGTTTCAGTGTATCGACGAAACCCAGCACGCTTCTTGACTTCTTCCTGCCAACGCTCAAGTCTAGGATAGCCGATTTTCAAGTTGCGAATAATGGTTTCACATTCTTCAAGGGAAACGGTCAGCCCTGCCTTGAATTTCAAAGTTTTCTGTAATCCCTTTGGGAACAAGCCGAAGAACGTACCGAAATTGCAGTTTTTAGCTATGGTACGGCGTTCCTTGTACTGTGGGTGATTTTTATCACTGGCTTCTTCAATGGGAATACGATAAATGACGGCGGTTGTGAGTGCGTGAATATCACCGCCGTTTTGGTAAGTTTCGAGCATCCGCTCATCTTTGCAGTAAAAAGTACCCACACGCAATTCTATTTGAGAAAAGTCTAGTGATAACAGCAACTTACCCTCGGAAGCAACCATGAAATTACGGACGCCGACATCATCAGCGCCACTTCTCGGCATATTCTGACAGTTAGGCGAGCGTGAAGCGAATCGTCCTGTTTCAGTTGCAAGAGGCAGTAGATCGGGATGAATCCGACCTGTGGCTGTGTTAATGTATTTCAAATAGCCGTCTATGTAGGTACTTTTGATTTTCGCCCAATGTCGGTATTCTTGTACATAATCGAATAAGGGTACGAGATTTGGTTTGTTTTCTGCACACCATTCTTTCAACAGAATAATCGCTTCGTCATCAAGTGCGTTGTTTTCTTTGGCGGTGAGCTTCATTCTGGGAAGTTTCAATGTGTCAAAAAGATACTTCTTGAAAGCAGCTGTACTGGCATTTGAGCCAATGTTAATATCACCGATAATGAACTGGATTTCATACTTGAGTTGCCCAAGTTTTAAATCACATTCCTTTCGCTTTGCAAGCATGAGATTCTTATCAAAGGGTAGTCCGTTGTATCGCATAATGCCAACATAGACGGCGGTTGGTGATTCGATTTTCTCCACAATATATCTGTGCTTAGGCAGGAAACGGTCAAACCAGTTGTTCAGCAGATGATACAACCGCAGAGCATAGTCTGCATCGGCACAGGCATAACAGACTGTTTTTTCATCTTGTGGGTTGAGTTCATCAAAGTGTTTGCTGCCAACGGTATCCTCATATGAGGGTAGTTGTTCGTTAAAAAACTCTTTTGCTAGAGTTTTTAGTCCACAGTCACCAAGGGTACGAAATTCTTTCTCATTCTTGTAAATGAGCTGCGCGGCTGCAATGGTATCATAGCACGGTTCTTGTACTACAATGCTGCCACCGGGGCTCCCGGCACGAGCGTAGAGAAACTGGCTCTCGAAAGCAAGGTTGTGGGAGATTTTGGTGATGCTAAAATCAGCGAAGAAGTCTGTAAGCCAAACCCATATCTCCGCTTGATTTTCTGCATTTTCACCTGTTTTATGAACTAGTGGCAGATATACGGCACTGTTTTCAGCAACGGAAAAGCTAATGCCAACGATATGCGACTTATGAGCATCGAGTGCTGATTTCTCTTCAACCCTGTATTTTTCATCTGGCGCGGTTTCAAAATCGAAGGCGACAATGGTTGCGCCAGAGAGGGAGTTCTGTAGGTCTAATAGAGATAGAATAGGTTTGTACATTGCATGAGTCCTCCTTGTCATTATGCTAACTATATCTATATGACAAAAAAGGATCAGTTAAATATTGTCCAGATAAAAAGATATGGAATACAGAAATATTTATGATACATTTGTAAACAATCAGCTTAATTCTTTTAAGATTTTATGCTATAATAACAAAAAAGACGACAAAAAGGTGGATGCAATCGTAGTAGTTTGCTATAAGAAATGATGGAAACAAGTGTATTTGTACGGATAATCTAGATGTGCTGAAAATGATAGCAAGTTGTATAAAGCTTGTCAAAGGAGTTTGTACAGCACACTATCCGTTAGCGATTAAGCAGCCATATTCCACTCAGAGTAGACTAAATCCAACAGGCTGTGGGTTGTACTCATTTATCAAAACAACTATAATAAAGATATAACAGACTGCAACTTGGAGGGTATATGGATACAGTTAAAATTGGTGCATACATAGCACTATGTAGAAAAACACACGGCATGACTCAACAACAATTAGCCGATGAACTTGGTATTACCAATAAAGCGGTATCAAAATGGGAAACCGGACAAGGGATGCCTGATGTCACAATACTGCCAGTATTGGCTAGTATATTGAGCACAAGCGTAGATGATTTGCTGTCCGGTGAAAAAACGATTAATGAAAAAACAATAGATAGCGAAATCATCAAAAATGTCAAGAACAATATTATCGACGGTGAAAATAGGCGATTTTATGTCGCAAAAACAATTGCAAAACTCAGTCTATTTTTTGCGATTCTGGGACTAGTGTTGCCCTATTTTATATGGCTTGAAACCGAAAATTATATGGGTATACTCTTTGGTAGTTGGTTAGAGATATGTAGTTGCGTTGTATTTTTTGCAGGATATGGTTATGCTAAAAATGGCATAAAACAAAATCAGTTAGTTGATGAATTAAAGCAATTCAAGATAAAGTGGTTACGCATTTCATTTGTGGGTTGGTTACCATTGCCATCATATTTAGTGATATCACTCATCTGCGATGTATTCAGTGCGCAATTTGCGTTAAAACTCACTTTATCGTTTGTGCTTACACTCAGCTTATACTTTGGGCTCATATACTGGAAAAGAGCGTCTAAATGACGATGATACAAGATTTTATTTCGGCTATTTTTTATGGTGTACTACAACTTCTCCTATTTGCCTTGATTCCATTGACATGGTGGTTGTTCACGGCGAGAAAAAACCACAGTTTTTTTGTCTGGATAGGGTTACATAAAACATCTGTGAAAAGCAAAGCCCGATTATTTATTGCCATCAGCATTTTTGTTATTATTATGAGCACTATGTTCTCGGTCATTATCCCGCTTTTATTGGGAAATGTGGAAAATGCAACGACTCAAAAAGTTGGAAAGGGTATAACGGCAATACCAAGCATAATAGTATACAGCTATATACAAACTGGGTTATCAGAGGAAGTGTTTTTCCGTGGCTTTATCGGTAAGCGTTTGATGAGTAAACTTGGCTTTATTTGGGGTAACACTTCACAAGCATTTATTTTTGGTGCAATCCATAGCTTATTTTACATAACACAGATAGCGCTTTGGCGGTGCTTAGGATTTGGTTTGCTGGTATTTATAATGGCATGGGTTCAAGGATATCTCAATGAAAAAGTTGGAAAAGGCTCTATTGTACCAAGCATACTTTGTCATGGAACAATGAATGCTTTAAGCGGCATCGTTGCAACTATAAACGCATAGATCTAACCTGTTCTGAGAAGAAAGCACGGAACAGCAGCAGTATCTATCCCCCTGTTATGTACCCTTATCGTCTTCTTGCACATTACGTCCTATGTGAGTATAACACTATTTGGTATGACTTGCATTTTTCGAATAGAATTGAGGGTAAAAAAACGAAAAGTTAGTAAAACCAAAACGGTTTATGAGACCATAATAGATGGCTATTACGGTCTTAATTGAATCAATATAGAAAATAACAAGTATCGGCGTTTTAAATAAATTATCAAAAAAACCATTGAATTCATTGACAAAAGTGTCCGAGTTTTGATATAATGAATATATATTCATTGAATAGAGGTTCAACAAATGGGAATAAGAAATGAACAAAGAGAAGCAAGGTACTGGGAGATTCTTTCTGTTGCGCTCGATTTATTTATAACAAAAGGATATTCGGGGACAAAAGTTGCGGACATTGCCACAGCGGTTGGCATGAGTACAGGACTTTTATTTCATTACTTTAGATCGAAAGAATCACTTTATGAGGAACTTATCAAGCTTGGAATTTCCAGTTCGACGAATACTTTTCCTAAAGAAAATGACGACCCCTTGCGTTATTTAGAAGAAACTGCCAAGCAAATATTTACTAGTTTGGAGGAACAACCTTTTGCAGCTAAAATGTTTGTGTTGATGGGGCAAGCGTACTATTCAGGGGTTTCCTCCTATGCCGATGAATTAAAATTAATGGAAGTGGATATGTACACTTCCACTGTTGCCCTAATGAAAAAGGGACAAGAACGAGGTGTCATTCGTGAGGGCGACCCATATGCCCTAAGCATTGCGTATTGGAGTTCGATTCAAGGCATTTGCGAACAAATGGCGGTATTGCCAGATGCCCCTTGCCCTAAAGGTAAATGGATTGCTGATATGTTTCACAAGTCGTAATCAAAATCGAATTTTACTGACTACTTTTAAGGATAAATAGCTATGTATAATAACATTTTTAAGCACTTGGAACGTCCAACGCTCTATAAGCAAAATGATGAGATCTTTTGGAATGATGAACATATTTCAAAACACATGCTTGCAGCCCACCTTAACCCTGATTTTGACGGTGCAAGCCGAAAATTATGCTTTATTGACCAGTCTGTAAAATGGATATCAGAAATTATACCGTTTTATGACTATCCCCGATTATTGGACATAGGTTGTGGTCCGGGGTTATACGCTGAGCGGTTTTGTAAAACCGGTTATAAAGTAACGGGAATTGATTTTTCAAAACGCTCAATTGAATATGCTAAGAATTCTGCGAATAAGCAAGGTTTAGATATTACTTATGTTTATCAAGACTATCTGAAAATGGATTACAGCAATGTTTTTGATTTAGCCACCTTTATTTATTGCGATTACGGTGCTCTGTCAACCGAAAACAGAGCAATTATTCTACGGAAAATATACCATAGTCTAAAAGTTGGCGGAAAACTCGTATTGGATGTATTTTCTATGGTGAAATACGACGATTTTGAAGAAATGAAAACTTGGAACATTCATGAGAATGGCGGATTTTGGAGCGCAAAAAGATATCTGTCATTAAAAGCACACTACAAGTATTCTGACAATGTGACACTGGAACAAACAGCTGTTATCACCGACAGTGAAATCAAAGAATACTGCATATGGAATTCTTGCTTTACGTTAAAAACCCTAATGAGAGAGGCAAATGAAGCAGGATTTCACAAATTTGCAGCATTCAGTGATGTAACCGGAAAAGCTTATACGGAAAACAGCCACACGATTGCAGTTGTTTTAGAGAAATAGTAATTAGGGATTTTCCATTGAGTCTAAAAAATAGAGTTGATGTGATGAATATTTATTCCAACATAAAGATTGCGTACTATTCCGGAACAGGCGGCACAGAATTAGCGGCGAAAACACTGCAAAATACAATTATAAAAGCAGGTTGCGTTTGTACATTAGAGCGTATTGCTTTTGATATGAAAACGAGCGACAGAAAGTTTGATTTACTCATTTTGCTTTTTCCAGTCCATGCATTTAATGCACCGCACGCTGTTTATCAGTGGCTTGACGGCTTGGAAACAATACGAAATGTCAATGCAGCCGTCATTTCTGTTTCAGGCGCAGGTGAAGTTTGCCCCAACACAGCTTGCCGTGTTGGAAGCATGAAACGACTTTGCAAAAAAGGCTATCATGTTGTATATGAACGTATGCTTGTCATGCCATCAAATTGGGTATCACTCCCGCCAAATCCCCTGCCATATTTACTGATTAAGGCACTGCCAATTGCTATTGAACAGATTTCACACGACATATTATCAGGCATTATAAAAAAATCCTCACCGCTATGGATAGATCGACTTTTTTCAAAGCTCGGAAAGCTTGAAACAGCAGGTGGGCATTATTTTGGGAAACGCATAAAGGTACTAGAAAACTGCACTAAATGTGGTTGGTGTGTCAAAAATTGTCCGTCTGGTAATATTGTTCTGCAAAACGGAATGCCGACTTTTAGCGATAAGTGCCATTTCTGCCTAAAATGCATCTACGGCTGCACAAGTAAAGCTTTACAGCCGGGAACCTGTAAATTTGTTGTCATTCCAGAGGGGTATTGTTTACAACACATCGCACAACGACCTCCGCAAAACTCTCAGTTACCTATGAAAGATTTAAAGGTTGGGTTCTTCTGGTCTGGGGTTAAGAAATATCTATTGTCACTGAACACTCATCAACATGATGGTTCAAAGTAACCTGTGTAGGAGAATTCAAAATGAAACCCTTTGAAATTGCGTAATTAATATGCGCTTTTATTAAATTATTGGAGGTATAGCTATGAATTTCCGAGTT
Source organism: Scatolibacter rhodanostii (assembly GCF_900197595.1). Taxonomy (GTDB): domain Bacteria; phylum Bacillota; class Clostridia; order Oscillospirales; family Acutalibacteraceae; genus Scatolibacter; species Scatolibacter rhodanostii. The sequence goes on from NZ_FZLO01000003.1 coordinate 15,508, forward strand.
ATCTCACTGCCATCCTTTAAGGCTGTTTCGTCTGGATTGGACAAAAATTTTGACTTTTCAGAAAATGGTGTTTTAGGAAAGTTCAATGCATATTTCTCAAAAATTAAACCACAGCCAGCGGATAACTTTTCGCCAAGAGATTATCTATACTTTGACGAACAGCAAGGCGGTATGGTCTGGATTTATGCGCTGACGGATTATGTCGACACAGAGGATTTTGAAACCTTTGATTTTGACGGTGGCTTGTACATTACATATCACTACAAGGACGGCGATCACGAGGGAAATGACTGTTTATACAAAGAAGTGCTTAAATGGGTTGGAAAATCCGAACTATTTGAGCTAGACAAGCGAGAAAATCACTATTCTATGGGGCATATTATTACGCCGCAAGAAGTAATTAAGGCACAAGGTTTTGCACAAATGGAGGCATTTGTACCTGTGAGGCTAAAAACCGAATAATGAAACTATCAAAAGCTTGCAATTATTTAGGCACTACTCTTAAATCATAACACAGAAAATATATAGTTGGGGAGTATTACCATGAAACTAGGTGCTACATTATATATAGAAAATACAGTTGAAGCTGTCGAATTTTATAGGCAAGCTTTTGGATTAACTTTAGGATATCATGAGAAAAATTCAAACGGCACGTATATGCATGCAGAACTCCTAAAAAATGGAAACGAGATGTTTGCCGTAAGCGAATCATCAAATGTCAAATTTGTTTCAATGATGCTTGGCTCGTCGCTAAAACAATCACGTCCAACCATGAGTTATAGCCTCAATTTCGATACGGAAATTGAGGTTATGAATGCGTATGAATTATTATCAAAACAAGGCACGATAGTATTGGCGATAGGCAAATTGCCATGGAGTGACTGTTGTGCTGAAGTAGTGGATAAGTACGGTGTTTATTGGTATATCACGACTTGAAAAAAGGATCATTGTGCTTGAAAAAGTACCAACTAACGCAGATACTTGTTTAATGATATGGAAAAACTGTTAGCTATTAAGCGAAAACCGAATAAATAAAGGATATATTTATGAAGAAAAAGTGTTGTATGGTTGCAAATCTATTGCTGCTTGCGTGGTTCTTTCTAGACATGGCGGGTATATATTTTGAGGATACCTATTTAGTTACCCGTTCGTGGAAAGAGGACGGAATATTTATGGTTATCTTTGTTGTTGCACTGCTCTTTTTTATGTTAAGAGAAAAGATAGGTAAATATATCTTAATCGGTTGGCAATTGATGTGGCTCATTACGCAGTTTATCTCCCATGAGTATTACACCATTTTTGGTGGTGGAGAAGCTAAAATGCGCTATTTCACTGATTCTATAAAGTTGTTTTCTTCCGAAAATCGCTATATTCCTGACTTATATCATATTGTGCTTCATGTTTTTATTGTAATAGCATTGATAAGCACAATTTTGTATGTTAGTGGCAATAAAAAGAAACGCATTTCATGAAATACAAAGGATGATTCTATGAAAACAAAAGAACAGATATTAGAATTTATACATAAGCAAAAAGTGGCTTTCATTGCCTCAGTGGATGACGAGGGTTTTCCGAATATGAAAGCGATGCTCATGCCACGAAAAATAGAAGGTAATTTTTTCTATTTCACGACAAACACCTCATCACTAAGGGTAAAACAATACCAAGACAACGAAAAAGCAAGCATTTATTTCTTCAACAAAGGGCGCTTTCGCTATAAGGGCGTCATGCTTATTGGCACGATGGAAATTTTACAAGATACGGATATAAAGCAGGAAATTTGGCGAACTGGCGACACAATGTTTTATAAAAAAGGTATCACCGACCCTGATTATTGCGTGTTAAAGTTTACTGCAATAAAAGGACGGCATTATTGTGATTTGAAAACCGAGAATATTGATATACTAAGTTTGCACAATGAGGATGGTAGCGGTTGATGGGAAAAGCAAACACTAAGATTACGCTAACGGCTTTGAGTGTAATTTTTATAGGCTTTGTTGTGGCGATGGTGGCGAATATATATATTAATGAGTGGGCATTTATTCCATTAGCACTTGTATATTGGACGTCTATTTTCGTTATCGTTAAGCCTACAAAAAAGAAGTTGACGTTAATCTTATCTCAGAATACAAGATTAAAATATATTCTGATTTCCCTTATTCCTGTGCTGTTCGGCATCGCTTCGTTTGCATGGGGAATTCAATACATAAACGGGTTTGCTTTAATTTTGCTGTGGATCATATTTGCTGTATTCAACCCTATCGCAGAGGAACTTTTTTGGCGTAGTTATCTACTAGACAATTTATCTTGGAAACCGGTAGCAAAAATTCTTTTTTCGACAGGACTTTTTCTTTTAAGTCACATGATGTGGGGTGTGTTTTCTATCACAATCAGAAGCCACATAATGATTTTACCCTTAATTGTCATGGGTTTAATTTGGGGATATGTCTATCACAAGACAAAATCCTTAAAGTGGTGTATCATTGCACATTGTTTAGTAGACATTTTAAACTTATCGGTCTGGGTTTTCTTGAATATTTACATACCGCCCGTTATTCAATAGCAACGTATACAAACACTAGAAAAACAGGTTAATTTATTTTGAAAGGTAATTTTATGGTACATTTAGTTTATTGCGACAACGCAGGCAAAAAAGGTGAACATGTTTTAGACAAAATTATAACTGGTGAAAAAACCATGGTGGTGCGTGGGGCGGCTGGAAGGAAAATTCCTCATAGTCGTGTTTTCGAGGGCGAAATACTGTATTTTATGGAAAAAGGCACAGCTGACATTTCGGCAAAAGCTATTGTGAAATCCGTGCAAAATTACGTCAAGCTGACAGAAGATGAAATTAATCAAACCTTTGCTGACAATCAAGAAAAGTTGGCTTTAACAGACAAGCAGCGTACTCGTTGGCACAAAAAATGCTTGTGTTTGGTGGAATTTGCACAAGTGGAAAAAATTGAGCCCGCTCTTGCGTTTGACCACCAAGGCAATATGGACGATTGGCTAATTATTGAGAAAATTGAGGACATAGTTGTGGGAACAAGTATCCCATACAACTATGAAAAATCGAGGTTTTCGTAAATTGGAGAGTTTCAATTATGAAAATAATGCTAAACATGATGAAAAAGAAAAAAAGTGGTGTATCACCTGATATATTACCCTTGTTCGAGGATATCATTATTCAACACAGCGGTACAGATTGTGACAATTATTTTATGCAAGCAATGGGTGAATATTTGCCACAAAATCAACGCTATACGTTGTGGGAGATGCACGGCGGCTGCCAAGGAACTGGACAGGATAAAATCAGAAAAGCCTTTGCATTACAGCACGTGGGAAAGCCGCTGCGTACCAGATTTGAACGCTACATAACTGCCTTTATCGGTGATTTTACTGGGAAAACTTGTGATATCACACTTAATGAGGACGACAATACCATCACAGTGACATTCGCTTGCGAGGATTGTTATAAGCATACAGTCAGCGGTAAATACACAGCGCCCTTGTCATTGTATTATGAATCCTGTGCCGGCGGTCGTATGTACGGCTTGGAAAAGGCGTTGGGTATTAAGCTGAAAATTAAGTCAATGAAAATACCAGAATCTGATATAAGCAAAGAAAATCCATGTGTTTATATTTATGATATTGTTAGTGATGCTAAACTTTAGTGTATTGTATATTCACAATTATAAAAAATTAGGAGAAATTAAGCATGAGCAAATTTGAAGAAGGATTAAAAGCAATCGACAAACTATGCGGAAATAACAAAGATAATGTGATTTCGTTATCCACTATTTCTACAGATTTAAGTGCGAACGGACTGCCACAGCCTTGTACACGGGATGTTGATGCCTATTACGAAGACGGTGTATTTTACGTCGTAACGTGGGGCGAATCAAACAAAATACGGCAGATTGCTATGAACAATGCAGTGGCTTTTTCTGTGAACTTCGGCGGTATTTACGGTGTGGGTGTTGGGGAAAATTTAGGTTGGGTGCTTGACCCTAAAAACGCGGAATTAAGGGAAAAATTACGCACCGTTTTTGCCGCATGGTATGATATCGCCAATAACGAGGATAACGAAAACTGTGTCATTCTGGCTATTCGTATGACAAAAACAACGGTAAATATTGACCACGGTGCCGTTTATTACGCCTTGGATTTTGTGAACAAAAGCGAGGGGTAATTTTATATATGCCATTATTGACAAAAAACGTGCAATCGCAAAACACGCTGGAAAGCATGGTGAAACAAGCATTTCCTAATAAAAAGCTAACGCATATCCAAGAACTAACCGAGGGATTTTTCAACATTGCTTATGCTGTTGTTTTTGATGATGGTACAGAAAGTGTGTTAAAAATTGCTCCGCACCCAGACACAACTGTCATAGCTTATGAAAAAAACATCATGGCGACCGAGGTTGCGTGTATGAAAATTGTCGCTGAAAAGAGTGCTGTGCCTTTACCAAAAGTGCAGTTCAGCGATTTTTCATGCGCACTCTGCAATGCGCCGTACTTTTTCATGGAAAAGATTGAGGGAAAGAGCTTTTCCACGCAAAAAGATAGTTTTAGTGCAGAAGAAATCAGCTATATTTACCATGAAACTGGCAAGTTAAACAAGCAAATCAACGCGATAACAAACAACTTTTTCGGCTATCCAAGTCAAACTGAATTTCAGGGTGAACATTGGTATGATATTTTCGCAAAAATGATAAAAGCGATGGTGCAAAACGCTGAAAAAGCACAAATAAAGTTGCCTATTTCACTTGATGAACTGCTCTGTTTATTAGAAAAACACAAGCTGATTTTTGAGGAAGTGAAAATACCACAGCTTGTGCATTGGGACATTTGGGACGGAAACGTATTCGTGAAAGACGGCAAAATTACTGGTATCATCGACTGGGAACGTTGTTTGTGGGGTGATGTTTTAATGGAAGTCGGTTTTCGGTCGTACGCTCAAACAACCGAATTTCTAAGTGGTTATGGTATTGAAAAGTTTACAGTTTCAGAGCAAAAACGCATCCTTTGGTATGATATTTATCTGCTTTTGGTTGCTGTTCAAGAACATGTTTATCGGGGATATGATGCGGATAATGGCTGGGCAATTTCGCTGATGAATGAAAAATTTGATGAAATAAAAAGTTATTATTAAAGGAAATGATATGTTAATAATTACACCTAATCTTCATTTTAATGGACAGTGTAAAAAAGCCATCGAGATTTATAAGCAAGCTTTCGGTGCAAATGTAATGCAATTGATATACGACGATGAGGATTTGGTTTTTCATGCCGAACTCAACATTGATGGATGTCGCATTATACTGAGCGATTCCGAGGGAGAGTCATCATCTTTTGGAAATTCAATGTCACTCATTATTACTTTCGATACGGCTGATGAAGTGAAAAGGACATTTTCGTTATTTGAAGAAAGCTGTAAAATCATCCACCCTATACAAAAAACGGATTACAGCAGTTGCTTTGTGTCGTTCATTGATAAATTCGGAATTCGTTGGGAATTGATGACTGAACAGACTTTAAAATAGAAAGGAGAATGGTTATGCTGAATGAACTTATATATGTAAACGAAAAATTCACAAAAATCATGCAAGAACAGCAAGGCGTGTTTGGTGCATGGTACTTCGGCTCGTTTGCCCGTGGCATGACGGACGAGTTTTCTGATATTGATATTGTGTTTTTGATTAAAGAAAGCGATTTTGATAAGATTGATGAAAATTTGAATGTGTTGCTTTCAGGTGCGTGTGATGAGATTACATTGCGCTGGGCTGAGGGGTTTAACAGCCATGCAATAAAGAATTATGGCTATTTAATTCGCTATGGCGGAAAGCTTTTTCAGTATGATGTTTTCCTTTTAAATCAAGGGCAAATTGATGATTTTATGTGTCAAATCCACTATACAGAATTGAAAAAACCGGACGTCATTTTTGATAAGAATAACAACGTTCAAGCGTTGATTGATAAAGGGATTAAGGGCAGTTCATGGCGAGCAGATATTCGCTATTTAATCACAACATACTGGTTTCATGTGCAGATGTCGGCAAAGTATTTATTACGAAAGGATTACTTCAAATTAGAGGGAGTCTTGCGGATTCTGATGGATACACATATGTCGCTTTTGCTTACCGTCTACGACAAAACGACGTGGGGAGGCAGTGCTAATAAGCTGCATTTTATCCCTGAAGAAAAGCAAGAGCATCTGATGTGCTATGGCTGTAGCAAGGATTTTTCGATTGTCAGAACGAATCTGTTACAGGTGATGAAATGGTTTTGCGATGATGTTAGTTCATCTAAAGATATTGAGATTATTCAGTATAACGAACAGCTTAATACAAAAGTTTTAGATGATTGGGAAGATAAAACAAAGATACTGTAAATACGAGAATGCCCTCTTCCAGATATCTAGGAGAAGGCATTCATTGCTTATGTATTCACGCAAAGTATCGTTATCTGAAATTGAAAAAAACGATTTCAATTTGAATATATCAAGATATGTTAGCACGGCAGAAAAAGATGCTATCTTGGATCTTGCTGATGTTAAGAAAAATTTGCATAGTATCCGAAATGTTGATATAAATTAAGCTAAGACAAAACACAATCAATTTTTAAGTGAATTCGGATTGCCGAAGTTATTGTAAATCTTCGATTTAAATCCAATGAATACTCAGTAGGAGGCTAGGAGGTCTGTATAATGGCAAAAGAATTAGATGCAGACCGAATAGAAAAAGCAAGAAAAAAGGCAGAGACGGTAAATCGCAAAGAGCAAGAACGTCAGATATTACGAAATACAATTGAGCAAAACCGCAAAGGCGAGCGTAAAGTTACCTTAATCATGCCAGTTAAACAAAGCGATTCGGATGTAGACATAAAAAAGCTGCGTGTTGCCGCATATTGCAGAGTCAGCACTTTGGAAGAAGAGCAAATGGGCAGTTTTGAAATGCAGGTACAGCATTTTACTGAGGTGATTGAAAATAATCCAAGATATGATTTTGTGAAAATCTATAAAGATGAGGGTGTTTCCGGCACATCGGTGGCAAAGCGTAAAGAATTCCAAAATATGATTCGAGATGCACAGCATGGTAAAATTGATTTGATTTTAACAAAAAGCATCAGTCGGTTTGGTAGAAATATCGTAGATATATTGACATCTTTGCAATTATTGAGCGATTTAACCCCTCCTGTCGCAGTGAATTTTGAGGTTGAGGGTATTGATACATCTGACGGCAGAAATAAGTTGCTTATTTCTATTCTGTCAGCACTTGCCGAATTGGAATCACAGCAAAAAAGTGAAGCGGTGAAAGCTGGGATTCGTTATCGAATGCATGAAGGCGTATATAAATTTTCCGTTCAGAATACCCTTGGCTATTACCGAGATTATACTGGCACTTTAAAAATCGAGCCTGCTGAAGCTGAAATAGTCCGTTACATTTACGATAGCTTTTTAGAGGGAGCTTCGCCGCAAAACATTGCTGATGCTTTAACCAGACAAGGAATTGCGTCACCCAAAGGTATGATACATTGGAGAGGAGGTACAATTAAAGGTATATTGTCAAACGAAAAATATTGCGGTGATGTATTATATCAAAAAACATATACAAAAGACTTTTTGACACATAAGTCCGTGAAAAATGATAATGTTTTAATTCAATATCATTGGGAAAACTGCCATTCAGCTATCATTTCACGTACAAAATGGGATAAAGCTCAAGAATTTCTTCTGAAAAAGAAATGGGGTTCTCAGAAATCTCAGATTGACAATATACCGAAAAAGTTTGTTGTTGCGCGAGTAAAGTCGGGCAGTTTAAAGGGATTTTACTTGATAAATCCACTGTGGACAAAAGAAGAACGAGAACAATTTAAACGTATTTTAAAATCACTTAACGATTTATAGCTGAAATGAAAGGATTGTAATGATGAAAGACTTTAAAAATATTAGCTTTGATATTATTGACTTAACAGTCAATGCATCACCAGATATCTATATTAACAAGGGTGGTATTAGTTTTACAAAGAAAGTATTAGAAGATTTAGGTTATCCTGCAAATGTTCAATATTGCATTAGTGCCGAGAATAAGGTTTTTGCTATTCGTGTTTGCAGAAGTAACGATGCAAAAAGCACACCATTTTCAAAGCCAAGAGCAGAACAGACTACCACATTAAGTACGAATAATAAAAATTTTGTTGAGTCTGTTAAAGCGTTACTAAAAGATTCACAAGACCCAAATATACGTTATAAGGTTACAGGACATTTTGATTCGGAAAGTAAAACGATGTTTTTTGACATGGAAGAAGCTGTTGAGGAAGCTTTTCGCTAGTCAATGATATATTCACACGATACCTTTTGGGTGCAAAATCCCTTATGCCGAAAAACAAAAAATGTGATTATATGTTAATTGACGTGATTTGCCAATAAAGTTAAGGCGGATTGGATGTAAAAACATCTGTTCGCCTTAACTTTTTGTTTTTACTTTAATAATTTTTTACTATTTAGGAGGGCTATTGATGCAAAATAAAATTTCCAAATACCCTCTTAAACCATTACTGGTTTTTCTTTTGTTGGATATCTTACTTATCGCTTTGAGATGGTTTACATCACTGAATTTTGAAATTACTTCGCCTAATTTAATTATGCGCGTACTCGGCTTGTTAATGACTATCGCTTTACTTCCCATAAATTTTGTCGTGCTTCTAGCAATCGCCGGCATACTAATTGAGTGGTTACCCAAAACAGCATTTGAAAAGCCGATTAGTGATGGAACCCGTATTAAACTTGAAGGAATCGGTAATTTCTTTTATAGTAATTGCTGGATAAGTGGTTATTGCAAAGGCAAAACCTTTTCTCTGCTTGGGGAAAAATATAGGCTATATATCATCATGCTAGCCAGTTCAAAGTCCGCTTTCGTTACACAGGAACAAATACAGGCATACTATGAATTTACTGAAAATTATTCAGAGAATCTAGCTGAGCTTGAAAGTGTTCTTCTTGCAGAGAAATACGACAAAATTTTTGCACCGGCTGAACTTATCATAGACCGCAGTGGCAACTATGAGTTAAAGGCAATTGATACCGCTTCTGGTGTTGACTATCTTGAATTTATAGTAACCTTCAACCCCATAAACGTTGTACACCGACAAATGAGTTATAACGAGCGGCATAGCCGCTATCATTAAAATACCCCCTTCCAAATAGGGGGTATTTATTTTATAGTATGAATTTTTTGAAAATCTATCTTTTAAACTCTGTAGTGCGCTCATTTACGCCAAAACTTGATTTGGCAAAATAGATTACCACTGCTTATCTATTGCAATTGCAGGCTGAATCTTATTATCAATGATAAATTGCTAAATATAACTAAACTCTATTGGTGTTAATTAAAACCAAGTTGCAAGCGCTGTCTTATTTATGATAAAATGAGTACTGATAATTCTGTGCATAGATTGCATGGTAAAAAGCAAAAATCTCCTCTATGATAAAAACAGGAAGGAGAGATGAGATGGATTGGCTTGACAGTATGAATAATGCTCTTAGCTTTATGGAAGAAAATTTAGGCGAGGAAATCAATTTTGATGATGTGGCAAGCAAAGCTTGTTGCTCAACTTATCATTTTCAGCGTATGTTTTCATACATTACTGGGGTGTCGCTTTCAGAGTATATCAGAAGAAGACGGTTAACACTTGCCGCATTTGAGCTGCAAAATACTGATATAAAAATCATAGATATTGCTTTGCAGTATGGCTACGACTCACCAGAAGCCCTTGCCAGAGCCTTTAAAAAACTACATGGCGTAACGCCCACATTGGCGCGCGATAAAGGTATTACGCTAAAAGCATATCCTCAAATCTCTTTTCAAATTTCTATTAAAGGAGATATTGAAATGCAGTATCGTATTGAAACCAAAGAAGCTTTTAACTTATTCGGTGTTATCGGCAACATTCAATCTGATTCTATGGAGGGTGCATTTGTAGAAGTACCAAAATTTTGCGTAAAGTGTGATGAAGATGGCACGGTCACAAAAATGAACGAAATTCTTTTACGCTCACCAAATTCTATGTTGCATGCTGCGCTCTATGACCACACCGATACAGGGTTTAAGTACATGATTTGCTATCCTATACCGTGTGAAGTACCAATACCAAAAGAATTTGATACTCTGTCTGTTCCTGCTCTAACATGGGCAATTTTCCCCGCAGAAGGCTTACAAGTTCCTGATGTTTGGCGCAGAATTTATTCAGAGTGGTTTCCGACTTCAGATTTCGAGCAAGTGTTAGGCCCAAGTTTCGAAATGTACTATGGTGAATCAGATAAAAAGCCATATGGTGAAGTCTGGATTCCCGTGAAAAAGAAATAAGAACATATTCATGACAAAAGAGCTCTGCTGTGTTAGCAGAGCTCTTTTCTTTTATTTTCTTAAAGAATTGAACCTCACCTGTTTCCCTTGTTTGCTATATAATATTAATTTACACAAATCATTAAAGCTTCTTCTCCTTGACATTGACGTAAGGTCACATGATATAATACACAAAAGAGAGACAGGAGGGTTTATGGATTTAATCAAAATCACCCAAGTGACAGATGAATATGAGATTTCTTCACGCACACTGCGTTACTATGAACAAGTGGGCTTGATTGAAAGCACTCGTCCCGCATTTGAAAAATATCGCTATTACGACAGAAAAAATTTGAATCGGCTGCAACAAATTTTAGTTCTTCGTAAAATGCAGATGTCGATTAAAGACATCTTGCGCATTTATGAGAATGAAGATATGCAGACTCTTGTTAGAAGTTTTGTTTGCAAAATAACAGAACTTGATGAGGAAATACATACACTCTCTGAATTAAAAACATATATCAATGACTTTTTAAATGCCATGACAAATCATGGGGTTGTGCATATTTCTGCTTTGCCATTGCTCTATGAAAAGATGGAATTTGAGCTATCAGCGACACAAAATAAAAATCTGTCTTTAACAAAGCTTAACGAACTTTCGGACAAGCTAGCAAAGCCTTTGAACATGGATATCATTACTTTGCCACCGGTAATAATGCTAACTTCTCTCTGCAAAGACAGCCAAATCTCTGATATAGAGGGCTTCTGGAACTATTTATCAGAAAATCAAATTCCTTTTGGTAAGCCAGGCAGTCGAACACTATTTGAATGCCAAAAAGATAGAAACATTCTGCTTTTACAAGTCCTTTCACCAGAGCAAGTTGATGATTTAGCTAACTGCAACTTTGTATGTCAGCCATTTTCAGGTGGTCTTTTTGCAGTAGAATCGGCGTTTGTTGACGAAGACTTAGCAGCTTTACAAGAGCGTATGCTTCTTGGATTTGACGGCAACGCAAAGTATGAGGTAGATTTTTTACACAATGGTAATTTGCGTCACGAGACCTTAATCGAATCTATTTTTTCTCCGGAGAGTGATCGAGAACGCATACAGATTTACATACCCATCAGAAAACGCAAACCAAGTTTTCTTAATTATCCAGATTTTAATATAACTGAAGTCATGAAATTGAAAGAGATTGAACATATGAATCCAATATTGCGTTCATATGTTGTTGATTTCCATAAAATCAGTCCCCTATACAATCCACACTTTGAAATTTTAAAAAATGGCGATGCGGAATTCAATGCCTGGATTAGCCAACGTATGCTAGATACCAATGTCGCTGTAAGACTGCCCTTTCGAATTGATATCGAATTTCTTGCAGAAGAAAAGAGCGAAGAATATTTGTGGGGAACAAATGAAGGAAGCTTGTGGTTTTCCCACGGAAACTGCACCTACACCATAAATAGCGAAAATTATGCGGATACTGGGCAGAAAAAACATGGCATTTCTTTTGATCAGCCAATCTTAGAAAACCATATCAGTTATTCAAACATTGGCTATATTCCACACGACACATGGAACAGATTAACGTGGATTATCGGCACAAAACACTTTGCGGTAATTTTAAACGATAACGTTCGTTTTTGTGCCGAAAATCTCGCTTATATGCAGATGGATTTGCATTTATTAACACCACAGACTGTTCTCATTGGCAGTAACGGTCAAGGGAAAAAAGTATTTCGCTCAATTCGAATTTCACAGCTTAAAACTTATCCAAAAATAACTACTACACAAGGAGCGTTGTCAATGACTATCAAACAGAGCAACAACATGCTGCCAAATGTGAGGCAAATTGTGCACCCCGAATACGGAGAAAATTATTGGTTTAATGGCTGTGCAAGTTATGTGATGGAGTGCTTAGGTGAAAAAGACTATGACTATTGGTTTTTTGCAGGGCTTACAGGCGATAATTTCACACAGATTTATAGCAAAAATTCTTATCACGGAGATAGTTCAGTGGATTATCGCTTAAGTGAAGATGGCAACCATCAAATCATTGAAGATATCTTTGCAAAAATAGGTTATGCCAGCACATTTGTGCCGTTAAAACAAATTACTTCTAACCGTAAACTATATACTGAAATGCTTATTTCTAGTATTAATCTAGGCATACCTGTGATACTGAATGACTATGGCAATAACCCACACAACCGCTTGGGCTGGGGTGTTTTGGTAGGCTATGCTGATTATGGAAAAACTCTGCTCTACATGGGTGGTGACGCTACCCAACCCGACAGCATTTCTATAGATGACCTACTGCCAAAGCCAAGCAATAACGATACCCATACACATTCTATTGGCTGGATTTTTGTAGGTGAAAAGCAAACAGACAAACCTTTAGCCGAAATTTATCGTGAGCGAATTTTATCTTTGCCAGAGCTTTGGAAACAGGAAAATGAAAATTACTGCTTTGGTGCAAAAGCCTTTATAACATGGGCAGAAGATATTGAAAATGGCTATTTCGAAAAAATTCTGCCCGAGGCATTTGAGCATTGGCTAATGCACGGTGTATATGTCTGCTGTCTAGCAACAAATAGCGGAGGTTGTCAATCTTTTTTAGAAAAAACACTGAAGTTAAACCCGGACATGTCTTTTATCAAAAATATAATGGCTCAATATACGCAGACCGGCCAGTACTGGAATAATGACAACGGAAAAGATTTAGAAGCCATTGGCGGTGGATTTAATGCTACCCTAGACGTGTTACAGGACAAAGACAAACGTAACCAAGTGGCGAATAAGCTGAGGGATTTTTCCGCTTGTATGGATACGGTTACCCATTCTATCTTAACAAATAAACAATTATAGGAGGTATTGAGATGGATTTTCGACTTATTTCTATTCCGCCATTCAAAGCGGTATCATCAGGTGCAGACAAGGATTTTGATTTTTCAGAAAACGGAATTCTCGGCAAATTTAACACCTACTTTTCAAAGCTAACACCAGACCCAGCTGACAATTTCACACCGAGAGATTACCTTTACTTTGATGAACAAAAGGGAGGTATGGTGTGGATTTATGCACTGACTGACTATATTGAATCTGAGGATTTCGAAACATTTGACTTTGCAGGGGGATTATACCTCACCTATCATTACAAAGACGGCAATCATGCTACCAATGAGCGCCTATATCAAGAGGCCTTGTCTTGGATTTCAAAATCAGAACTATTTGAACTTGATAAGCGTGAAAACCATTACCCCATGGGGCATATTATTACACCACAAAATGTAATTAAAGTGCTGGGCTGGGCACAGATGGAAGCTTTTGTGCCCATAAAGTTGAAATAGAAAGGAACGGTAAATATGCTGCTCTCTCCACCCACAATAGAAGAGATGTGTGACCTAATAGGACAACATTTGTACGAAACATGGACAAACCTCACTGAACTTATTGAAGCAAACTATGATATGGACCACCTATGGAATAGTGGTGGAAAACGTTGGACATATGAATATAAGTATCGCCGCGGCGGTAAAACTCTTTGCGCTTTATATGCAAAGGAAAACATGTTTGGACTAATGATTATTTTTGGTAAGGCAGAGCGAGAGAAGGTCGAGGCAATTCGCGGCGAATTATTACCCCAAACACAACAAATTTATGATGAAGCCACCACTTTTCACGATGGAAAATGGGTGATGTTTGAGTTGACCGATGCTTCCCTATTTTCTGATCTAAAAAAATTGCTTTCTATAAAAAGAAAGCCTAATCGAAAGTATTTTGGTAATTCAAAAAAAGCCTTTCCCGCTGAAATGTGAATTGACTATCCAGAAAAAAGAGATAAAACCGACAAGTTTTTTAAATCAGAAATCTTGTTGATTTTATCTCTTTCATGCTTCCGTTGAAACCTGTTGCTTTTATAGTCAAAACAATTGATAAAAAAAGTCGGATTTCTTATACCATTTTCTGCTATAATGGTGGCAAAGCTTGGCTTGCCAAAACTACTTAAAGGAGAAATAAATGTTTTTTCATGGATTAGAATTCACAGAAATGCTTGTAGAAGACATCCCTACTTTATCCCCTATTATGAAACGTGCTTTTGATGATGATGCTCAGCTATTTTTCAATCAAGATGCCGGAGGCCCACCCGGATATGATGATGGCAGCTTTTTAAAACAGTGGGGTATCGAATCTGACGCGTTGTCTTACAAAATAAGCTTGAATGAAAAGGTGATTGGTGCCATTATGGTCTTTATTGACGGCGACAATCAACGAGGTTTTCTTGGTAATTTATTTATTGATAGTGACTTAATTGGGCATGGATATGGTTATACGGCCTGGTGCTTTATCGAAAATACATATCCTCAAATAAAAATATGGCAAACGGAAACACCTGCTGTTTCCTATCGCAATCATCGTTTTTATATCAATAAATGTGGTTTTCATGTCTTTGCTGTAGAAGGCGATGATAATCGCTTTGAAGCTATGTTCAAGCTAGAGAAAATAATACACTGAAAGAAAGGCACTCTGAAAATGAATTATTATGAATGTATTCAGACCTCTGTAGATTATATAGAAAATCATATTTATGAGGAAATCGACCTCAATCAAGCTGCGGATTCAGCCTATATGTCATTATCTAACTACTATAGATTGTTTTTTGCAATTGTTGGGTGCAGTGTGAAAGAATACATCCGTCTTAGGCGCATTCATCTGGCCGCACAAGACTTGAACTGCGATAAAGATACGATTCTCACCCTTGCAGTAAAATACGGTTTCAACAGTGCTGATTCTTTTTCTCGTGCCTTTAAAAAAGCAACAGGATTTCTTCCCAGTACCTTTAAAAAACAAAATAGACGTTATCTATTTGAAAAGGTGGAAATTATGGATAAATATTTTGAAACTGATGATTTAGCTTTGTTACAACAATATCCTGACATTAAGGTATTGAGAGAAAACGAGCCATTCTTTGCAGCCGCTTTTCGGGCAGAGAGCAAATCGCCAGAGCATGATGCTTTTATAGGTCTGAAAAAGTGGTTTGATCAAAATCACGTTGCAGAAATCATGCCCAACTATCGTGTGTATGGTTATGACATTCCCACTACAGTTAAAGAGGATGGAACATACGGTTATGAAGTCGTAGTCACAATTCCAGATGATTATGATGTGGTTGGTGAGGGCATCACAAAAAAGCATTTTGAGGGTGGGCTGTATGCCGTAACGCCTACTACAGTAGGAGGCATTGTTGGTGCGTGGAAAAGATTTATGTCTTGGTTGGACTTGAGCCGATATGAAATGGGCTCACACCAATGCCTAGAGGAGCATGATGTTGACAGCGGTTTTATCAATCGTGACATGAATCATCCAGAAAACATCAAGATTAATCTCTATATGCCAGTCACAAAAAGACGTGAAACACAGTACCATGAAAGGCAAGTCACACCAACACGTGTGGCATATTATCGAGCGTCGGGGAAAGATTCTGAGCAAATTGCTCACAAAGTCTGGTCTACTATGCTGTCTTGGGCACAGAAAAATAATCTCGACAGCGATCAGTGCAAAATCTATATGTTTAATCATGGATTTCAGCGTGTGGAAGAGTTTTGGCATGAGATTATGATTACACTTCCTAAAAATTTTGCATTTGAAGATAAGTTGGTTCAGGAGAAAATATTTGACGGCGGAAAGTATCTAACTTATTCTACAAAGCTCAACAGCCTTGTCGCTAACTGGCAAAAAATCAGCCAATATATTTCTGCCAATAAAATTGCTAGCGGAAACCATCATTGGGTTGAGGAATGGATATTAGAAAACTGGCAGTTCCCTGAAAAAGAAATTGTAATTCATTATCCCCTTAAATAATTTTTATAAAATTTGAGTTGTCGTTTGCTTGCACTAAATTTACTTCTAAAAGCGTTATAATTATAAGACCTAGCAGACTGCCTCAAATAGGTTTACGAGTACTATCTTCATTTTCTAATCTGATTTTGACTTTTAAAATAAAATATATTATTATGACTATAAATAATATATAGAGGAGTGATTGTGATGAAAAGCATTCTTTTTACAACTAAATTAACCAAAGACTTTATAAGGAGAAAAATTTATGCACACAATTACTTATTCAAAACTAACAAGAGAAAATTTCAACCTATATTCGTTAGATAATTTTATCCGCTATCAAATCACAAAAGAATCTTGGAGAAAAGTAGATTCTCAACTTGTCTTAGTGCCTAATGACTATATTGAAGATTGGGATTTAAACAAGCGAAGATATGTAGCTAAAAAAATTCTTGATGTCATAGACCAAAACGGCATTGCTTATGGTGCATTTAATCAAGGAGATATCATCGGTGATATTTGTCTCGGCAGCACTCGTTTTGGCAGCCATAACCAATATATTGAGTTGGCTATGTTTCACGTGTCTGAACCTTTTAGGAAACAAGGAGTGGGAAGAACTCTCTTCAAACTTGCTTGTGACGATATCAAAAATCTTGGTGTTGCAAAACTCTACCTATCAGCAAATTCAGCTAAGGAAAGTATCTTAGCTTATCGAAAATTAGGTTGTGTAGAAGCACTTGAAATCAATCATGAAATTGCTCAAAATGAACCTTTTGATATCCAAATGGAATACAAATTGTATTAGTATTTAATACCTTACTTCATATAAGTTGAGAACACCTGCCTGTATATTCGTATCCACGATAATATATAGGCAGGTGCTTTATTTTGTGTTTACTCTCCCTACTCCCACATTCCAATCCTTTTTTAGTCATACAACTTTAAAATTGTTCCTTCATGGTGAAAACAACCGATATACTTTTAAATTTGATTGGCTATAACAAATGTTTGTCTAAATTTTGCAGTGGTAAGCTCTATTTTTCACTCACAAAAAGAAAGGGCAAACCATACTATAAAAGTGACTCTGTATTTTATTTAAGCAATGCTGGAGGGTTGGATATGCCCATTAATTTTGGAATCATTGGCGGCGATGCGAGGCAACTTTATTTAGCAAAGTCGCTTGAAGAAGACGGTCATTCTGTCTATTTGAGTTGTTTGGAAAACGCAAAAGGTGCGGAAGTTTTTCCAAAAGTCCCATTGAAAAAGATTAGTACGCTTTGTGAAACAGTTATTCTGCCGCTTCCCGTTATAAAAGGCGAGGGGCTATTAAATGCTCCTTTTTCTGCCCACGCCATAAAAGCGGATGATGAGTTCGCCAAAATGCTAGAAGGTTGCACAGTCTTGGCTGGAATGACCTCAAAACTACCCCAAACAGAGGTTTGGCAAAAAACATCGCCAATCGACTACTATAGCCGAGAAGAACTCATATCCGGAAACGCAGTGCTAACCGCTGAAGCTGCTATTGCAATGGCTATTCAAGAATATCCCGGCGCTTTAAACGGTGCTTCTTGTCTGGTCACTGGTTTCGGTAGAATCGGCAAATCTCTTTGCGATATGCTGCATTCTCTTTATGCTAAAGTAGATTGCGCTGCACGTAAGAAGCTTGATTTCATGATGATTCAAAACATGGGATGTCAGCCGGTTCAGTATCAAGCTATATCACGGCGATATGACATCATATTTAATACAGTTCCTTCAGAGGTCTTGGGCGAAAAGCAATTGGCATCACAAGATAAAGATACCATTATTATTGAATTGGCATCTTTACCGGGAGGCGTTTGCCTTGAAACTGCCCAAAAAGCTGGAATTCGTGTGATAGATGGTCAATCATTGCCGGGCAGAGTTTCGCCGAAAACATCGGGCGAATATATTAAGCAAACGGTGTATAACATTCTGGAGGAGTAGTATGAAGAAAATTGGATTTGCCATGTGCGGTTCTTTCTGCACACATTCTATAGCTGTTGATATGATGAAAAAGCTGAGCGAAAAATATTCGATTGTGCCGGTCATGTCATCCATGACATACACAACCGACACACGATTCGGTCAGGCAAAAGATCTCATTCAACAGGTAGAAGAAATTAGCGGGAAAGAAATTCTGCATACCATTGTAGATACAGAACCAATTGGCCCAAAACAAATGGTTGATTTAATGGTAGTTTGCCCCTGTACCGGAAATACATTATCAAAACTTGCCAATGGCATCACAGACACCTCGGTTACAATGGCAGTGAAATCAGCCCTAAGAGGAGGAACGCCAGTTGTATTATGCCTTGCAACCAATGATGCTTTAGGTGGTTCAGGGCAAAACTTATTAAGACTAATGAACGCTAAAAATGTATACTTCGTACCATTATCACAAGACGATGCTCAAAAGAAACCTCTTTCGTTAGTGGCCGATTTCTCTTTGTTGCCAGAAACAATAGAAGCTGCTTTTGAACATAAACAGCTTCAGCCCATCTTAAAAGTATAATTATCCTCTTCAACCTCTCAAAATAAAAGACCCGTTTTCAGTCTATTAGCTGAAAACGGGTCTTTTATTAAGAACGCTTCTGAATGCGAGAAAGTACTTTCGTAATTGCCGTGCTAAGAATGGAACAGACAATAATTTCAACAACTGCGTTAATGCCCACAAAAGAGACAAAGAAAGCAAATACATTTTGAGAGGCTCTAAGGTCAACCATGAGAGGAATATTCCAAAAGAAAAGGAATAGCGAACCAACAAAAAGAACGGTATTCGCTATGGGTGCAATCAACGAAGGAAGAATAAAAGAGGACAGTTTGTTTTGATTCAATTTAGACGCTACAAAGCCAGTAATGAGCCCCACTAAAACACGAGGCACAAAGCAAACAATGAAAGTCATTGGCACACTGGCCGCTAACAGCGCTGCTCCTAGTACCCCACTAAATGCTTGGAAAAAGCTTGTCAGTCCAAATACAGCACCTAAAATGCCCCCTCCTAGCGGCCCAAGAGCAATTGCTCCGACGGCAACCGGAATAACCAAAAAAGTGATTTCTAATGCAAATATTCTTAGATACCCCAAAGGCGTAAAGCTCATTAGTAAAAGTATGGCAACAAGAATCGAGAGTTGTGCTAAAAACAGAGTCTTTTTATTTTTCATAATTTTACCTCTTATTATTTTATAGTTTTATTATACTAGACTTTACGAATCAAAATCAACCCCTACTTCAAGAGGTTTGCAGAAGTAAAGGTTATATGTTAAAATAGTTTCAAACAAGTTGAAACATTGCAAAATGAATTGTCGGCTTGAAAAGCCGTCCTATCGTGTACGACGCTATCTATGTTAAACAATATCTGGAACTTTAATATACTACAGATGAAAAAAGAATCGAGGGTGTCAAGTTGAAATTATTTGCATTTGATTTAGATGGAACGACCTTAAAAGAACATATACATATATCAGAAAAAAATCAGGCTGCACTGCAACTTCTCCATGAAAAAAATATCGTTTTAGTCCCATCAACGGGCAGAATTCTTAACTTTATTCCTGAGAGTATATTATCTCTCCCTGGCGTTCGATATTTGATTACGTCAAACGGGGCTGCTGTGTATGATTGTAAGGAGAAAAAACAGATTTATGACAATGCTATGCCCTCTCATAAAGCAGTGGAAATACAAAAAATATTAGACAAATACGACGTCTATATGGAATACTATCACGAAGGCAAAGTCAAGCTTGAGAAAAGATTTCAAATGCTTGATTATCAAGCTCTTGGTATTCCCAGCGACCGTATCATCTTCTTTCAAAAGCAATATGAGATGATTGATAGTTATTTAGAGGAGCTTACCGTTCATGGTATGAAACCTGAAAAAATAAATTTGCCTTTTATAAAAAGCGATATCTATGAAGCACTATGGCAAGACTTGCAAACTGTAGAAGGAATTCATTTAACCTCATCGGTGAAAGGCAATATTGAAATTAATGATATCTCTTGCCACAAGGGCAACGCTTTGAAATTTTTATCAGATTATCTGCACATGATACCCAAAGATGTTATGGCTATTGGTGATAACGGAAACGACATTGAAATGCTAGCCTTTGCAGGAATTTCAGTTGCAATGGGTAATGCTACCCCAGAAGCAAAACAAATCGCAAAGTATGAAACGGATAATTGTTCAGAGGATGGACTTGCGACAGCAATCACACGTTTTTCTGGCCTGTTTTAAAGCTTTCTATCTGTAAATCATTCTATAGACTGTTAGGTGTATCCTTATCCCTAACAGTCTATCTTTATGCTCTTTAAAGTTTAGCCCTGTACATTAAATATACGAAAAACTCATAGCACCTGTAAATTCATAAATGTCTTTATTTTTTATGAAAATAATGTTATAATATAGGCAATTCTTTCATATAAATTAATTTGAGATAAAACAAAGAGCGCCCCTTTAAATATAATTTTTTATTTCCTACAAAATTATCATAGAATTTATACTTTTGGTCATGATATAAATCAATGACCATACTTATTTTCTGAATAAAAACACGATTACACTTTCACCGTGTTGCAAATATTTGCTGATACAAATATTGCCCCACAACGATTGAATCTATGATACAGTGCAACTTTATATTATATTGAGAACGCCTAAAGGAGTCATTATGAAACATAGTATTTTAGATACTGCAAAAAAAGTACATTTTATTGGAATTGGCGGTTCGGGGATGTGCCCTATGGCCGAAATGTTATATAAAAGAGGCTACATCATCACAGGTTCAGACTTATATGAATCCGAAACGCTAGATCGTGTGCGAGCTCTTGGTATTCCAGTGACTGTTGGACACGCTGCTGAAAATGTTGGAGATGCTGAAATTGTAGTGTATACTGCTGCAGCTAGAAAAGATAACCCAGAGATTTTAGAGGGTAACCGTCGTGGATTAGCTGTTATGGAGCGTTCTGTTATGCTAGGTCTCATCACTGACCAATTTGCAAAATCAGTCGCAATATCCGGCACTCACGGCAAAACGACAACCACTGCTCTAATCACTCAAATTTTAGTCGAATCTGGTCTTGATCCCAATGCTATTATTGGTGGCAAACTGCCGCTTATCGGTGGTAATTGCCGTGTTGCTGACACTGATTACATGGTATGTGAAGCTTGCGAATATGTCGATACTTTCTTACAGCTCCATCCTCATATTTCTGTAATCACCAATATTGATGCGGATCATCTTGACTACTTTAAAACTTTAGATAATATCATCAAATCTTTTCACCAGTTTGCTTCTCAAACCTCAAATATTGTTGTTGTCAATGGCGATAATTTAAATTCTATGAAAAGCATTGAAAAAATAGAAAATGCTAAGATTGTCACTTTTGGTTTTAAGGATACAAATGACTACTATCCTTTAGACATGAACGAAGAACCAACTGCTTGCGAAGACTTCACCCTTATGCACCACGGCGAAAAATTAGGGCGTGTTGAGCTAAAAGTCCCTGGTGAACACAACTTGTTTAATGCTCTTGCAGCTGCAGCTGTTGGCGATATTCTTGGTGTTTCCGGTGAACAAATCTGCCGTTCTTTGGGTAATTTCACAGGTGTTCACCGTCGTTTTGAGATTCTAGGCGAATTTAACGGTGTCACCATTGCTGATGACTTTGCTCACCACCCCACAGAGTTAACGGCTGTATTGTCTTCTGCCATGAAAATGGGCTATCAAAAAGTTTGGGCAGTCTTTCAACCCCACACCTATTCTCGTACGTATGACCATTTAGATGAATTTGCAGAAGCACTGTCTATATCTGACCGTGTTGTAATGAGTGAAATCCTAGCTGTGCGTGAAGAAAATGTTTACGGCATTAAAACCGCTGATTTAGCTGAAAAAATATCTAACAGCGTGTGGTTTGATGGTTTTGATGAAATCTCGGATTATGTCATTGAACAAGCACAGCCAGGTGATTTAATTTTAACACTAGGCGGCGGCGATATTTACAAATGTGCAAATATGATTGTAGATAAATACAAGAAAAAATGAGGCTATCAATTTCTTCTAAGACAGCTTATATAAGAACTCTTAAAGTCAACCATCGTTTAATGGTTGACTTTTTTATATAGAAAAACCCACTTGTTTAATCACAAGTGGGTTTTCTATATAAAAAGACAGAATCAAAATTTGATTCTGTCTTTTAAAAACAAACTTATTTAACTTCGACTTCAGCGCCAACTTCTTTAAGTTTTGCAGCAAGAGCTTCTGCATCATCTTTAGAAATGCCTTCTTTAACAGCTTTAGGAGCAGAATCGACCAACTCTTTAGCTTCTTTCAAACCAAGGCCAACTACATCTTTAACAACTTTGATGACTTTGATTTTCTCGCCACCAGCAGCTTTAAGAATAACATCAAATTCTGTTTTCTCAGCAGCAGCTTCAGCAGCAGGAGCAGCGGCAACAGCAACAGCAGCAGGAGCTGAAGCAGATACGCCAAACTCTTCTTCAAGAGCTTTAACAAGTTCAGAAAGCTCCAAAACGGTGAGAGCCTTTACTTCTTCAATAAGGTTAGTTACTTTTTCTGACATAATGATTACCTCCAAATTTACGTTTTAAGCAGATTCTTTTTGTTCAGCAATAGCATTAAGAGCAATTGCAAGACCACGAATTGTGCCGTTAAGCACATTGGCAAAGCCTTGGATAGGGGCATTCAAGCCGTACAAAGCCTGTGCCACCAAAACTTCTTTTGACGGAAGCTTGGCTAGAGCAACAATACTTGCTTCATCTACGACAGAGCCATCGATGAAACCAGCTTTAACAGAAAATGTTTCTAAATCCTTAGCACATTCAGTTAGAATCTTAGGAGCTGAAACATAGTCGTCTTTCGCAATAGCGATAGCAGTTGTACCTTTAAAAGAGTCATCTAAACCATCAATCCCTACTTCTTTAAAAGCACGAGATAAGACAGAATTCTTTACTACCTTATAAGTACAGCCTGCCTCACGCAGTTGTTTTCTCAGTTTAGTATCTCTCTCAACAGTGATACCACTATAACTGACCAAAACACCCACATTAGCTTCTTTAAGCTGTGCAGAAAGTTCCGCTACTTGAACCTTCTTTTTTTCAAGAACTTTTTCGCTTGGCATTAGTTCACCTCCGAATAACGAATTACAATACAAAACGCCTTCCCTCTACACAAGGAAAGGCGCAAAAAGCTAAGCAATTTGCTTGTTTCTTTCCTCGGCAGGCACGGTTAGACCGTTTATGCAATTGCACCTGCTGTCTTTGGTAAAACAGCTTGTTTATTATATCATGCAAAAGAAAACTTGTCAATCTAAAATTATATTTTAGATATATTTACTTGTTGCAATTCGAACACCAGGACCCATCGTTGCGCTAACAACGCAAGATTTTACATACTGGCCTTTAGCAGCAGCCGGTTTTGCTTTCACAATGGCTTCCATTAAAGTTGAAAAGTTTTCTGCAAGCTTGTCGCCGCCAAAAGAAACTTTACCAATTGGGCAGTGAATGATGTTGGTTTTATCCAAACGATATTCAATCTTACCTGCTTTGGCTTCTTTAACAGCTCTAGCAATGTCAGGAGCAACTGTACCAGCCTTGGGGTTTGGCATCAAACCACGCGGGCCGAGAAGTTTACCCAAACGACCAACAAGACCCATCATATCAGGGGTTGTGATCAGCACATCAAAATCCAACCAGTTTTCAGATTGAATCTTCTGTACCATTTCTTCGCCGCCAACAAAGTCAGCGCCTGCTTCTTTTGCAGCATCAATGTTTGCATCTTTACAGATAGCTAAAACTTTGATATCTTTACCGGTTCCGTTTGGCAAAATGATAGCACCACGAACCTGTTGGTCAGCGTGACGTCCGTCAACACCAAGTTTAACATGCAGTTCAATAGTTTCATCAAATTTTGCAGTACCGGTTTTTACGCACAATTCAAGTGCTTCTTTTGCCTCATATAACTTGGCGCGGTCAAATAATTTGGCTGCGTCAACATATTTTTTTCCATGTTTCATAACGTTTCCTCCAGTGGTAAATATCGGATTTAGGATTCCTCCCACCCGGGAATTAATCCGCGACTTCGATGCCCATGCTTCTTGCTGTACCAGCGATCATGCTCATAGCAGTCTCGATAGTGGCAGCATTCAAGTCCGGCATTTTCTGTTCTGCAATCTTCTGCACTTGTTCGCGGGTTATTTTAGCTACCTTTTTCTTGTTAGGCTCACCAGATGCTTTATCCAGTCCGCAAGCTTTTTTGATTAAAATCGCAGCGGGTGGAGTCTTGGTGATAAAAGTGAAAGAACGATCGGCATAAACCGTGATGACTACCGGAATAATAAGTCCGATATCATTTTTAGTTCTTTCATTAAATTCCTTTGTAAATGCCATAATATTGACACCATGCTGACCCAGTGCAGGACCAACAGGCGGCGCCGGCGTTGCTTTTCCGGCAGGTATTTGAAGCTTAATAAAGCCCGTAACCTTTTGAGCCATTTTTTGCACCTCCAAAATTCGTGGTTAATGGCGATACGACAGTGTAAAAATTCAGCCGTATCTCCCACAGGGAAATTCCCCACATAAAAAGCGAATTCTCGCTAATTACCAATGCATGATTTAATATGAAATTGGTTCTGCTTGGTTCAGTTCAAGATCAGTCGGTGTTTCACGACCAAACATAGAGACCAGCACACGCAAACGATTATTTTCAAGATCGATTTCTTGCACAAGTCCTACATAACCGGCAAGAGGACCGTCAATAATATTGACAGAATCTCCTACTTCGTAGGAAACCTCTACCTGTTTCTTGTTGATGCCAAGGCTCTCCACTTCCGCATCTGTCAGCGGAATTGGTTTGGAAGAAGGTCCCACAAACCCGGTACAACCGCGAATATTTCGCACAGCATACCAAGATTCATCCGTCATAATCATTTTCACAATGACATAACTCGGAAAAACCTTACGTTCCACTTCTTTTCTTTTGCTGTCGCTTCCGACCTCAATGACTGTTTCAGTTGGAACTCGCACTTCATAAATTAAATCTTGAAGCTGGCGGTTTTCAACTGTTTTTTCAAGGTTAGATTTCACCTTATTCTCATATCCAGAATAAGTGTGAACAACATACCATTTTGCTTCTTCTGCCACTTGGGTTACCTCCGCTTCATTCAAACGAACAACAAGCTTATCCTGAAACTTTCATCACAAGACTAAGAAGATTCATAAACAGCAGGTCCATCCCGGAAACGAAAAGTCCCAGCAAAACAATTGCGACCAAAACCACACCTGTGCTTTTGAGCACAGCTTTCGGTACGGGCCAAACAATCTTCTTCACTTCAGCTTTTGTGTCACGGAAGAATTTTTTTACTTTGTTAATAAAAGAAAAAAATTTATTTGGTTTCTTGGATTTGCTCTTTTCGCTGGTAGATTGTTTCTTTTCTTTCTCAGCCATTTCAAATCCTCCGCTCTTATTTCGTTTCTTTATGCATGGTGTGTTTCTTGCAGAACTTGCAATATTTGTTCATTTCAAGTCTGTCTGGATCATTTTTCTTGTTCTTTTTGGTAACATAGTTTCTCTGTTTGCATTCAGAACAAGCCATTGTAACTCTAACTCTCATTTCGGCACCTCCCGGTTTACGGAAAAAATTTGGGGAACTTTACCCCGGCCTCCCTCAAAAGTGGCATAAAAAAATAACCTCTTTGAGGTATTAATAGTATATCATAGGTTGTCTTGCGCTGTCAACCAAAATTTTAGCGTTTATATCGCAAATTAATTTAAAAACTGCTGCAAACTTTTTTTCCTTTGCAGCAGTTTTTTGTCTTACAGACGGTCAGCAAATGAACTTTTTTTTATAAATTTTCTTGTTATTTTTGATATTATACCGCCAAATATTTCTTTTTCATACGAATTCATAATAAAGAACCACAATCCAAGCGCGTAAATTATCACATATATAATAATTTTGATTAATAAGCCAAAATAAGAATTTGGCAATGGAACTTGATTGAGCAGTACACCCCCAAAACCAGTCACCACGCTGAATAAGATAATAGGAGCAACTTCTTTCCAATATCGCCCAATCTCTAGCTTCATTTCTTTTTTATAATAGATATTCAAAATAATATTCGAAACTAGACAAGCAATGCCGGTTACTAACGCAGCACCAACCGCTCCAAATTCTCTTGCTACAGGAATGGCAATCAGAATACTAACAACAGCGATAACTAAAAATGAAATAGAACGAAAAGCAAGTTTATTAGAAGCCTGTAAGATGGTAATGCCTATATTTTGAATCAGGTCAATTGTAATTGGCGCAATTAAGAACAGTACAATCCAGTAAGCATCTGCATAACTTTTCTCCAACCAAAGACCAATAAATTGCTGACCAAAGACAGTAAACCCGCTCAGCACGCAAAACATCAATAACGCTTGTATACGGCCGATTCGAATCAACATATCCGAGAGTTCTTTCGGCGGTGCATTATGTGTCACACGTTCGGTTACATTCGGCAGAAAAACACTGGTAATGGCGGTAGAAAGTGATTGATAGTTGAGAAAAATAGTCAAGGCTGCTCCATACATACCGACTGCGGCAGTGCTCACCGCAACATTCATAATCACCTTATTGCTTTGCCAAAACACCTGATCCATAAGGGCTCCGATGAATGTATACATTGAAAATTGAAGCATACTTCTAAATAATCCGCTGTCAAAATGGTGAAAACGAATTTTCATATTCAGTTTACGCAGGCAATAATAAATTTGCGCTAAGATGATGGCAATGTTTAGACCGGTCTGCACAGCGACAATCCCCATGGCCGTTGGCATGTGCGAGAGAACCAAAATCAAAAAAACAGGTTGCGTCACAATCTGTATAAGCGTAATAAGTCTAAGAAAAATAAATTTCTCATACGAAATGATAACTGCGTTGAATATTTTGGTGGGAATCGTAATTGCCATATTAAAAATGACAACAATTAAAATTTGTCTGGCTCTTACAATCATTTCTTGAGACATATCTCCAGAAAGAACCGGGTCAAAGATATGATATAAAATCACGCCTGCTATGATAATCAAGACTGTGATTACACTATAAATCATGGTCGAGAGAGACAAGACATTTTCCATATTCTCTCGATTATTTTCCGCTTTATATTTGGAATAGTAGCGGATAATGGTTGCTGACAATCCAAAATCCATGATAGAAAGATAAGCTGTGAAACTCCCAATTAATTGATAAAGACCATATTCATCTTCGCCCAAAAAGTGGATAAACAAGGGAACATAAACAAATCCTAATACCAACTGAAATAGCAGGGTAATATAGGATAAGACAACCCCCACTTTTCTCTGACTTTTATCCATATGGCCACCTGACGAGTATTCTCGCTCTTCCTCTCTATGTCTTTTTACGTTCCCTTATCGGGGCAGTATCTTATCTTTTATGCTTTTCAAACAGCGAGATACCGTCAACGTTGCTTTAGAAACACCAAGCTCTTCTGCAATCTGTGCTGTTGTTTGACCAAGTTTTTTAGCCGTTCTTTCATATGCCGCATAACAGCCCAATCGGCGCAATCCTCTAATATCCAAATTCTCTAAGTCGCTTTTTAGCGCAAGTAAATAGCCTCTAGGATTTCGCTCTAGTAATTGGATTGATTGATATGTTAAGCCATCCTCTAGGTATTCCCCAATATAAATAATATCGTCATACCAGCGGATATGATAGCCAGCTTTGCCTAAAGCAAACCAGACAATCGATTCTGACACAAAGCGTTCTTCCGGAAAAACAGGAAAAGGAAATTGTCTTAAGATATCCGTATAAAAAGCTTCTGCCTTATCCCCGCTAATGCCATGCTCTGAACGTCGTTGTGAGGTTGCATCGGCATAAGCTTTGCCCGAGCCGGTACCAATCATTTTTTCAGATGTATACCCTCTAGCTCCTGCCACACCACAAAATTTGATAGAAAAATCGCTTGGTAAAGCTTTTTCCCATTGTAATATCTTTTCTATAGCATCCGGCAAAAGATAATCGTCACTATCTACAATAAAAAAGAGTTTACCGTTCGCTTTTTCAATTCCCAGATTAATAGCTGTATGTTTACCTCCATTTTCTTTTTGTATATAGCGAACAGCAAAGTCATTTTTGTCTTGTTCCCATTTGGTTAGCAAAGATTCTGTTTGATCAGATGAACCATCATCCACCACAAGCCACTCAAAGTCTTTATTTATTTGTTCTTGTAGGGAACGATATAATCTCTCAAGCGTCGCTGAACGATTATAGGTTGGCGTGAATACTGTGACTGCTGCCAAAACCGTCTCCCCTTTCCCTCTGTTTTATATTCTTCACTACAATCTTATAGTAACTCTTCTACCTTTTTTATCGTGTCCTCTAATGAAAAAATGTTGCCCCGTTGCTGTGCTTTCTGCTTCATTTCTTCTAAAAAATCTCTGTCCGTCAACATTTTTTTCATGCCTAAATAGATTCCATCTACCGAATTCTCGACCATCAGGCCATATTCCCCCTGATTTAGCAAATCTTTTGGCCCGCCACAATCGGTTGAAACAACCGGAAGCCCTAAAACCAAGGCTTCTGCCACTACAAGAGAATATCCCTCCATCCGAGACGAGCAAACGAAGACATCACATTGATTCATAACAGCATAAGGGTTATCTAAAAAACCTATAAAATGTACCTGTCCTTGCAGCTGCAAAGTTTCTGCTTGTTTTTGCAATGCTTCTTTTTCAGAACCTTCTCCTAGAATCAATAAATCGAAATCTGGAAATTCTTTCGCCAATCGAGCGGCGGCTTCAAGTAATCTGTCAATACCTTTAGGCGGTACCAACCTCCCCACTGTGCAAAAAGCAAATCGGTCTTTTTTTTCATATAGCGATGTATTTTCTGAAGCTTTGTGCAAAATAGTGTGCCTGTCAATTGGATTGTATAAAACCATCGGTTCTTTCTCTGGCGAAACTTTCTCTATAAAAGCGCTTTTGGCCTCTTGCGAAACACAAACAACATGATGGAAACGGTCGTAACAATCCTTCTCAGAATTTTTACTATAAAAGCCAGATTCCTTATCCGTCAAACCTAAAACATCGGTATGAATCCAAGCAATATTATTTACACCAGAAGAGGCCGCACTGGCAAGACGATTACAAGGGCCTTCTAGAAATCCGATTTCAACATCATAGCCGTCTTTCACCCACAACTCATGCACCCAGCTTGCAGGCAAATATTTGAGAAGGCGGTATACAATACTCTTTTTGATGCGGCTGGGTTTTTTGACAATGGTTTCGTATTGTATGCGCTTATCCAATTGGCTACGGTAAACACCTTCGTCAAAAATAGTCTGCACTGTGATTTCATGATGTTCACATAGGTGATTCACTAATGTCAGCAGAACTTTTTCCGCTCCTCCACCACCAAGATTATTGATGAGAAACAGTATCTTCTTCACTCGGCTCTGCCTCCTTATCTTGTCGAACCCAGGCAAGAAAATAGCCAAGATAAGTCCAGAATATAAATACAACAAATAGGAACATAAATCCAACTAAAAGGGAGTCAAATAGATTTTCTACCATTAAGCTCGCCAGCAGTGAAAACAAAATGCTGGGAAGTAGGAAATCTTGCTTTGTGGCTCGCTTTTTCCACAAAAACTGAAAACCAGTCAAGATAACCAAGAGAAAAAATCCTATGAAAGCCAATAGTGGCAAAATTCCCCCACTTACTAATATTTGCAAGTAAATATTGTGCATATTAGAAGCCATTTTTGGTGTTGCCCGCAAAAATTGTTTTGACAGATGCGGCTTTACTTCCTCTAAAACATTAGCATTACCGACACCAGTCATTATATTTTGAGAAGCAACCTTAAAGCCTGCTGTCCAGATCACAAAGCGGCCATTAGAGACGTCTTCGGTCAAATATTCGCGATCCGTTTCTACTGGTTTAAATTGTTTCTTTTCCTCTGGATCCAGTATATTAGTTAAACTTTTTAAATTTAAGCTCTCCTGCACATAAGCCAAGCCTGCTGGTAAATAACTGACACCCGTCTTGATGATTCTTTCTGAACCCACTACCGTAGAAGCACCCAAGAGCAGAATTAGCATCATGCTCAACACTTTGACTCTCTTTTTTTGAATTGTATGGACCAAATAGTGAATGCCATAGAAGAACAAAAACACTAAAACAAAAACAATTAAGGCCACCATAACTGAACGTGAGTTAGAAAGATAGAGAACGATAAACTGCAAAAGAATATTGAAAATTGTAAATTTTTCAAATGGAGATTTTTCTTTTGTCGCAGACAGCGACTTGTTTTTTTGTGATAAAGTCAAAATCACAAAAGAAGCAACAATAGACAGAAAGCTAATCAACGCTCCCGTATTTGGGTTACCAAAAATGCCGAATAAGCGGTTTTCAAATACCCCAATCCAATAATCTCGGCCATCAACTGTATACGTCATCTCGACATTCGTCATAAAAATAAGGAAAGATAAAAAAGAAAAGAGAAAAGACAGAAAAATAAAGACAGATGAAAGTACGCTTAACTCTTCTTTAATTTTTTCTTTACTTTGATCAGGAGACACATACATAAATAAAAACAAAAAAACAATTAGATAAAACCAGTCAATCAAATTCCTAGAAAAATTTTGAGAATAGTTCGCCACAACTCCGATGAGAGAAGCTCCTAAGAAGACAAATAACGAAAGATAAAACTTACTTTTATGAATGGTTCTATCTCGAAAAGCAGTGACAGCAGTGACAACCAACCCCCACAAAAGAAAGACTTTCAACAATTGCCCGCTAATTCCCATAGCAAATGGGAAGACATATAAAAAAGTAACCACTAAAAGAACAATTTTATAGTGATAAGAATCCGTAATCCATTTCCAAGCTTTTGACAAACTTTCACACCCTCTTATTCATTTGTTTTGTTTCTCTGTCATTCATCTCGCTATTTCATCAGCCTGAATGACTATTGAAACAATTCTTCAATCCCTCTTATTCTATCTTGCTGACCAAAAAAGGCACTGGCTCTCTTTTTGGCATTTTGAGTATACTTGTCCAAATTATTCCCTGTTAGTATTTGCACTAAGCCGTTATAAAAAGCGTCTTCAGAATTTTCTGTGATAATACCAGCTTCACTATCAGCGATTAATTCGGCCATGCCAAACACATCTGTTGTCACAATCGGTTTCTCAAGAAAAAGTGCCTCACTTGCTGCCACACTAAAACCTTCTATAAAAGAAGAACAAACAAAGCAATCTGCTCTCTTCAAAAATTTGTAGGGATTTTTTTGAAAACCCCAAAACTTTACAACGGACTGCAACTGATTCATTTCAACAAATTTCTCAAGTTCTTCTCGTTGGTACCCATCTCCCACCAACCAAAGACGAACCGGATAATGACTTTCACAAAGCTTTTTTACTGCTGATAAGAGCCTCAAAAATCCCTTTTCCTCGCTCAAACGGCCAACAGCACACAAGACAGGTACATCGGACGGTTTTTCTTCCACTGCTTCTTCAGAGAATTTTGTGATCTGGGTAAAATCCATCGGATTATACCGCACCAACAACTTGTCCTGATTGGCAAACAGGTGCTGATAATGTTCCTTAACGGCCTGTCCCACAAATATAATTTTGTCGTAGCAATCATTGGCTTCGGGATTTGTCATGTCCAACCCATGCACCCAACAATATTTAGGTGCTTCTTTGTTTTTGGAATGCGCCAAAAGGAGAGTCGGTTCTCCCGCTTGAAAAGCCACCTCATAATCATATTTTTCACGCACAATCCACTTGTAAAGCCATTTTTGTGGAAAATGTGATAACAAAGCAGAAAAGCCTTTAAAATAAAACCCAAATATTTTTTTGACTTTTACGTGTTCGGCAATCTCAAATTTTTGAGGCTCATATCGAAAAAGGCATATAAGCGTAA
Organism: Scatolibacter rhodanostii; assembly: GCF_900197595.1. Classification (GTDB taxonomy): domain Bacteria; phylum Bacillota; class Clostridia; order Oscillospirales; family Acutalibacteraceae; genus Scatolibacter; species Scatolibacter rhodanostii. The sequence goes on from NZ_FZLO01000003.1 coordinate 47,661, forward strand.
TATCAAATTTTTCAGAATCCATGCCATTGACAATGTCAAGGATTACCCTCTCTACTCCACCCAAATCCAAATGATTGGTCATAAAAAGGATTTTCTTTTTTTCATTCATACTGATAAAGTTTCCTCTCCCAGTCCTTTAAATAAAGCTCTATACGTTCAGTATTTGTTTATTTCTATCCGTTATCCAGTTTGTTTATGACTACGAAATTTTGTCAGCAATCGGTTATAAAGACTACCAAAACGAAATTTCATCAAATACATGAATCTACTATAATGAGCCACAATCGTTATTTTATTGCCATAAATTGCCCTTGCTAACTTGCCAGAAAACCCATTTGAACGGATATGCGATTTCGCTGCGTTTTGCACGCCAGTAACCGCCAAGATATGGCCAATATATGCTTTTTTCTCTTTGTAACTAAACGGACACTCTGGTTTAAATAAATCAATAAAGCACGAATAAGTCCATTTTATATACAGAAATTCTGCTTCCTTTTTATATAAAGGCAATTGCGTTTGCACGTCTTGTGCCCCAATGTAATCAAGAACATGTTGATATAACGTAGTCATAATTTGATGTTTATCGGCTCGATAGGCAGATACCAAACCATCTGTTTGGCTTGCTCTATACAGGTATAATGGTTCCTCTAAAAAAGCAATACTCTGTACTGATTTTAAATATTCTAAGTTGAAAATCAAATCTTCGCCCAATGAAATATTGGGTAAAAAAGAAATGTCATGTCCGCGAATAATACTCATTTTATAAAGCTTATTAACCGGAGAGTGGATGAGTGAACTTCGCAGCAACGACAAGACTTTTTGCACGCAGGCATCTTTATTTGCAAGAACACTGTCTGCTTCTGTAATCACTTCTTCTCGCACCTTTTTGTCGTTGGCATCAAAAAGTATATTTGAAATCCCACACACAACCAAATCAGTTTGATTTTTTTGAGCAGAGGCGAGCATTTTTTCATACATATCCGGTTTTACCGCATCGTCAGAATCCATAAAGACGAGCCATTCTCCGGTTGCATAGGCAAGGCCAGCATTTCTTGCCATAGAAACACCGCCATTTTTTTGATAAATCACTTTTATTCGTTTATCTTTTTCTGCAAGCTGACCGCAAATTTCTGTTGAACCATCCGTAGATCCATCATCCACTAAAATCAGTTCAAAATCCTGTATTGTCTGCGCCAGAATGCAGTTCACTGCCTGTTCAATTTTATCTTTCCTGTTATATATAGGTACAACTACTGATATCACTTTAAATATCTGCCTTTCATGTATGGCTCATATATGGCGTGTAAATTTCTTCCATACGCACAAGCGCATTCTCAAGCGAATATCGCTGTACATCACGAATATTATTCTTAGCCATTCTTTGTCTTTCCGGCAAATTCTCATAAAGAGAAAAAATCTTATCTTGGCAGTCGTCTACGTCACCAGGCATATATAGCCTGCCGTTCTCGCCATCTTGAATTACATCTATTTGTCCTCTAATTTTTGTACAGGCAATCGGCAGCCCACAGGCCATTCCTTCTATCACGCCAATAGGCAGACCCTCTTGCCAACTGGTAGAAACCAAAACATCTGACATGGCACACAGTTCATCAACGTTTCTACAATAGCCGAGAAATCTTGTACAATCTGCAATGCCTAATGTATTGGCACGCTCTTTGCATAGCTCCCAATCTCTGCCCGTACCCACAAGCAGCAGCTTTAGATTTGGAATTCTCCCTTTCAATTTTGATACGGCATTTAATAATAGTTCGTGATTCTTTCTGGGAATAAACTCAGCAACATAAATAAGCACAAAATCGTTTGGTGACAAATTATTTTTTTCGCGAAGTAAATTCTTACGACTTTCATCTACCATAGAAAACCGCTTTAAATCAACGCCTACCCCATCAATTTTATATACACTACCAGCCTTAAAATGCTTGTCAAACGTCAACTGATAATCTTCTTGGTTCAGTGTAATTATACAATCGGTGTACCTTGACAAAAATTTTTCAACAGGATAGTAAAGCATCCAATTTTGTCTAGGTGCTCCTTGATAAAAATGAAATCCATGTGCCGTATATAAGACCTTAGTACCGCTTTTACGCATATTTCTTGCGGCCAGTCTTGTCACAACACCACCTACTGGCGTATGGCAATGCACAATTTCATACTTTTCGGTTTCTATAATTTTTTTTAATTGTTTATACGCCTTCACATTATCCATATGATAAGGAGAGCGATTAAAAGGAATCTTATATTCCTTATCACAGCAAATATTCTCTGGTAAAGGCTCTTCTCCGGCAGAAGCATAGTGAACTTCATATCCTTTGTCCCTAAACCATTTCATATAAGGTAAATTAAATTTTGCAAAGTTACTTGTGTGAGACACAAATAAAACTTTTTCCTTCATACTTTGCAATCCTTTCTTGTCGACAATCTATTTTCAATACAACAATATACAAACAAGCTCTATCTTCTCGTTTTATTTTACCCTATGGCTTTTAAAAATATGCCCGATATATGTAAATGTCTATATCTCAATAAAAGAAAACCATTCGATAACAATGTCTAAATTAGTATTATACAAGGAAATTATTACATTTATATAAATAAAAGGTTAATTATCTTGTGATATAATCCTAAATTGTCATTAAAATAGAAACTCACTGCCCTACTTGCACTTTCAACAAGCAGGGCAGCAAATTCTTAGCAGCAGAATCATTTGTCTAGTCGGTCAACAACCTTTTTTTCTTTTTTCTTTTTTTCAGGCTTAATATTTTTTCCTATCAATTTTCGAGTATATTTTAATTCTGTTTTTAGTTCTTCAGAAACTTTTTCAGAAACCTTTTCAATTGCCTCATTGCTCACAGCGTTTAAGATAGAAATTGTTAAAATGGAACGTACATCCATATCTCCATTCTCATACATATCAGAAAATAAATCGCACAATTTATCAAACAACGAGCTACCATTATATTTTATGACAAAAGCATCACACAACGGTGCCACTTTTTCTTTTGCAAATGTAGCAAAACGAATTTGCCCATAGGTAATGCGCTCGTTTCTAATATCTTCTTTTAGCTCTGGGAAAATATTAGCTAAGCGGTTAATAAAAAATAAAGGGTCAATGCTACGATCGTCTTTTGTTTTTTTCTTCTTTTGCTGAACGAGTTCCACTCGCTTTGGTCCGCTGACAACTTCTAAAAAGTCATTGGCAATGCTTTCAATATCGGCACGAGTTCCATCTGCCTCATCAAAAAGCCAAGTCGAAAGATTGCGCCAATCTCCTGGTTTTTTATCCGCATTCAAAGAAGTTGAACGCAAGAAAAACTGCTTGCCCTTTTGATTATATAAAAGACTATATGCCACATCTTCTGTAACAAAGATAACGGCTTTCCCTTTTTCATCTTCTAAAGGGGTTGGTTCGCTAAAACCTTGAGCTGTCAATACTTCTGCCAGTTTGTCCTTGACAATTTCAAATGCGTTAAAATCCAAACAAATCACTCCACAATGCTTATTATGCAGAATAGTATAGCATGTTTTTCTAGAAAAGTCTATATTTTTGTCATACTGCTCCTAATGCAAAAAAAGCAGGGCTCTTTTCAGAGCAACCTGCTTTTTTCAACTCAATAACTTTATAATTTATCCCAATGCCCAACTTCCAGTCTCACCAGATGCATTATAGGTGAAACCCTTTGGAATATCAAATCCTGGATTAAAAGCATTGTCATAGCTTGCATCGTATCCGCCATAGCAGAAAATTTTAGCTTCGGCTACTCTTCTCTTTACAAGACCAACAATTCTAGAACCGTTCGCTATATTCCACTGCAACAAATTGCTACCAAGCATTTGCTCATCTATATACTGCAAATCAATTGCTCCGCCGATGTTCACACCGCCAGCTTGTACCCAACCAACTTGATTGTTATACTTCACTTGATACCAACGCTGTGAAACACTAGAACTAGATGAAAGGCGAATATCCACTACCGCAGAGCCTTGCACTTCAACTTTTGTCCCATTGGGAACATTGGCAAGTTTCTTCGATGTTGTAGATGTCTCTGCATAGAGAGGCAAATCAATAACATTTAGGGTGCCTGTTGTTGCCCCGTTAAAGGCAGTTGCATTATTTATTACTCTAAAGGTTTCATAGTCTAGCTTAAATACACCGCCACCTAGATTATAAGCAAAACTAACCAAAGCATCAAACTGTTGTTGATTCATGGCGATATCATAGCGAGAGCGATAATTCTCAACGGCAGAAACATAGCCGCCATTATTGACTGAAGCTGTCAAAGAAGCTTTTAATTCTGTTTCTGTCAAATTATTATAGAAAGTCGATTTATCATTGACAACAATACCATAGCCAACTGTCAAAGGAGCACCTGTGCCAATTAAATCGATATACGCTTCTGAGCTTGCTCCCTCACGTGCTGCAATAAAATTAATTATCTTAGAACTAGCAGCGCGTGAATCACGTGAAGTAGTGGTTTCATCTGTCGTGCTGACGATCTTGAACGTATTTTGGGCAGAGGAAGCATTCCAACCGTTGCTGCCCACACGTGAAGAGACAACTACACTATAATTTCCGGCTGTATCAAAGGAGACCGGAATACTAAATACATTTACCGTATTTGGTCCTTGTGTTTCTGTTCTGCTCACACTTGAGGATTCATAAGAAGTGTTGCCATCAGGACCAGAAATGTCAAATTTAACTGCTGTTTTCCCAGTATCTGTCACGGCAATAAGATTAAATGTGCTTCCTGAAGACGGTGTGTTAGAATCTGCATAGGTGAAACGTACCGCTTCTGGATTTTGCACTTTGATGGCGACTGTTCCCACATTGCCTGCATCATCTTTCAAACGAATAGTCGTAGATCCTGTTGATTTCGCATAAATCAATGCTTTACCCGCATCTTGTGAAAATGCAGTAACGGTTGCAATCTCAGGGTTATCACTTACCCAGCTGATTCCCGTTGTAGAACCTTGGATATTTCCTGTTATGTAAAGAGTACGATATTGGCTTATTGTTGCACCAGAAGTTGAAATGGTGACTTTCTTTTGATTTGTTCCCCCATTAGAATTTCCCGGAGTTGGTTCTTGGGGCTGAGGCTGTTCTGTTTCAGGTGTTTTAGGAGTCTCTTCAGCAATATACTCTTTTGTATATTCTGCAGAAACATATCCCTCTTTGCCGCTCTCAGTTTTTACTTTATACCATTTCTTATCTGCTGAAAGTTCAGTTGCTGTCAATATTGCGCCTTGAGCCAGCGTCAGTATTTTTTCGTCAGAAGTAGATGGACCCTTCCTTAAATTTAAAGCATCTGTCGTCTTTAAAGTCAAATTTACGGTTGTTGGAGTTTCTTCCGAATTCTCTCCTGCATTTTCTTCAGGCTCTGATTCTATCGGAGGTGTTTCTTCTTCCAATTCATCGTTTAAATTAATTACAAACTCTGCACTGACATAGCCCACTGTGCCGTTACTCGTCTCAACTTTATACCAATTTCCACTCGTATCTAGCCCCAACGAAGTCAATAGAGTTCCGGTAGGCAACGAATCAATAACTAGGTCTGTGATAGAGGGACCTTCTCTTAAATTCAGAGTGTTTGTTACTTTATCACTCACACGCAAATCTGCTTTTTGTTCTGGAGCAGACGGTGTTGGAGAAGATACTTCGGGTTTGCTTTCAGGCTTAGATTCTGCCTGTGATTCCTCGGTTTCAGGTTCTTTTTCCGGTTCAGAAGCCACTGGTTGTTCTACTTCTTTGGGGGGATCTACCGATTCGCCCTCTGCCAATTCAGCTACACCGAGAGGCTCTCTAGCTTCTGTGTTAACATCTGCCACCTGAGTATCTGTTGCTTCTTGAAAGGTATACTCTTCAATGGTTTGCACCTGTTCTGCAACAGGGATAACCTCTGCCGTAGAAGCTTTCTCTTCTGCTTTAGATGTCTTAGCAGTGCTTTTTGATTTAGAAACCTTTTTTTCCGCTGAAGATGATGAACTGCTCTTTTTAGATTCCTTTTCGCGGTTATCAATTACAGTTGGCCCTGACGACTCTCCTGTAGATACGTCTTCCTTCTCTCCTACTGTACAGCCTGTAATTGTCGAAACAAGCAACAAAGACACAAGCATAATAGAAACCCGTGATAAAATTGTTTTCTTCATGTTTTTTACCGCCTCGCTTTTCATCTCAATTCTTATTTAAATGGATTATAACGGTCTCAGACTACAAATAAATTCATATTATATTTTCATTTTATGAGATAGCAGAAAATAAACTATTTCAAAAAGGACTGGTTCTGCTTTCTTTTTCTTCTTATTTTTCTGCTGTTTATTACTATTTTCAGGAGAAAAACCTGTATAGCCTAAAACTGTAACAATTTTGTTATCTCATTATATACTATAAATCTGACAAATACAACAGTCATTTTTCTAAATCCCAATTTATTCTATATTATTAGTTATATTTTTCACAGCGTTACAATTAATTACAATAAAAAAACTTGTTGTGCATGTTTCTATATTTTATCAACATTTAACAATAAATAGTAGATATGTTTAATCTAAATAAATTTTTCTTAAGATTTTCGTAATTTTTACACCAAAACTTCGTAATATATTTGTACTAAACTATCTCTCGTAGCAAAGAGTTATTGCTCTATTGCAAAATAAGTGATTATGGAAAGTATGAAAAGGAGTCTTAAAAATGAAAAAAATTCTTGTAACTATGATGGCAGCTATGATGGTTCTTTCTTTAGCATCTTGCGGCGGCGACAAAAAAGACGCTTCCTCCTCCACTGCTTCTACAGCTTCTACCAGCTCAGCTGTTTCTGAAGACGCTTCTGCTAAATCAGACACAAGCAAAGCAGATGATACTTCTAAAGCAGATGCAAGTTCTGAACTCGTTTCTTCTGAAGCTGCTAAATAATTTCAGCTTACTTAATTTGTTCCTAATAAAAGTGACTTCTTGTGAGGATATCTTACGAGAAGTCACTTTTATTATTTTATTTTTCATCTCTGTTATAAGTAAAAACTGAAAGGCAGAACCAAAATAAAAATTCCGGTTCTGCCTTTCAGTAGCTTTATATTAAAAAATAATGTTAAATTGTTTCAACAATACGCTTGGTATCTCTTGCAATAACCAATTCTTCGTTTGTTGGAATAACAAACACTTCAATAGAAGAATCTGGTGTGGAAATTTTACCTTCTCTACCGCCTACTGTCTGTTTGTTTAATTCCTTATCCAGCTTTAGACCCATAAATTTAAAGTCGTTACAAACAACTTCTCTATGGTGCGCTTGATTTTCTCCCAAACCAGCAGTAAACACAATTGCATCACAGCCGCCCAAGGCTACCATATAACCACCAACAAATTTAGTGATTTGATATTCTAAAATATCTTGTGCCAGCTGTGCTCTAGCATCCCCTGCTTTTGCAGCAGCAGTTACGTCTCTATCGTCACTTGAAATGCCTGAAATACCCAGCATACCAGACTTCTTGTTCATGACTATATCCATTTCTTTTGGAGACAGACCCTCTTTTTCCATAATAAAGGTAACAACAGAGGGATCCAGTGTTCCGGTACGACTTCCCATCATAAATCCATCAAGCGGTGTCAGACCCATGCTAGTATCAATGACTTTGCCGCCTTCGATAGCAGTAATAGAAGAACCATTACCCAAATGACAAGTGATTATTTTTAGGTCTTTGCTGTCTTTTCCCATAAGTTCTGCGCAACGCTGGCTTACATAGCGGTGAGAAGTTCCATGGAAGCCATAACGACGAATGCCATATTTTTCATAATATTCATAAGGAACATTAAACATATATGCTTTTGGGGGCATGGTAGCATGGAAAGAAGTATCAAAAACAACAACTTCAGGAACATCCTTGCCAAAGACTTCTATACAAGCTCTAATGCCTTGCACATGAGCTTGATTGTGCAGCGGTGCCAAAGGAATCAACTTTTCAATTCCCTCGATAACACTTTCATCTACCAAAACAGATTCACTGAACTGTGCGCCACCTTGCACAACACGATGGCCAACAGCCTTAACTTCAGACAGTGTTTTCACAACGCCATATTCAGCATCTACAAGCGCTTCTTTAACTTGCATGAAGGCATGCGTATGATCTGGCATATTCACGGTTTTCTTTAACTCTTTGCCGTCATCTGTTTTATGTGTAAAGATGCCGTCCTCCATGCCAATTCTTTCACAATTGCCTTTGGCGAGCACTCTTTCATTTTCCATATCAATTAATTGATACTTCAAAGAAGAACTGCCCGCATTGATAACCAAAATTTTCATTCTCAAAATCCCTTCATCCAGAACTGAAATTATTCGCAATAGACTTGCCAGAAAAGCAATCCTGCGTTAATATTAGAACATACGCATAAAAGCGCTTACAAACCTATACTATAATATTACATATCTCAAATAAATTCAAGGAGTTTCTAAGGGAAATGTCAGAACCAACAAATTTTTGCGGCATAATCTGTGAATTCAATCCCCTACACTTCGGTCATAGCGAAATTATTACCCGTGCTAAATCAATTGCTCCCGTCGTCTGTGTGATGAGCGGCAACTTTGTTCAACGAGGCGAACCAGCTATTTTAGACAAATGGAGTCGTACTCGTCTTGCTCTACAAAATGGGGCAGACTTAGTGTTAGAGCTTCCACTGCCTTGGGCTTGCTCCGGTGCAGAAAATTTTGCATATGGTGCGGTAAGCATCCTAAATTCACTTGGACTTTCGGGTACACTTTTATTTGGCAGTGAATGTGGTAACGCTGTTATTCTAGAGGAAACTGCTGGTATCTTGCTTTCCAAAAGATTTGCAGCTATGCTTACACAGGAGCTGGAGAGTCAGAAAAACAGTTTCGCTGCCACCCGCGAAAAGACCTTATTACTTCATTTTGGCAAGAAGTATGCCGAAATATTACAAAAGCCCAATAATATTTTGGGAATTGAATATATAAAAGCAATCAAAAACCTTTCTGCTGACTTAAAACCGCTTTCTATTGCAAGACTTGGCGCCGGTCACGATACGACCGCCCTCGCCGGAGAATTTTTATCAGCCAGCGAAATCCGCCAACATATATTAGAAGAAAAAGACATTTCTAATATTCTTCCCCAGAATACTGCTTCTCTTTTAACAGAGTTAATCTCCCGTGGTGAGGCCCCTCATACAATCGACTCTATTGAGCGTGCCATTTTAGCTTGTCTACGGCAAATGACTCGAAGTGACTTTGCCGCCTTACCTGATATAAGCGAAGGCCTAGAACACAAATTGTTTACTTCTATTCAAAAGGCAAAATCACTCGAAGAAGTGTATATTCTCACTAAATCAAAACGTTACTCTCATGCCCGAATCCGCCGACTTGTTATGTCAGCCTTTTTGGGTTTGCGGTCTAATTTACCGAAGAGACCACCCTACATCCGTGTTCTGGGTATGAATCAAACAGGTGAAACTCTGATTCGAAAAGCGAAACTGACATTACCTCTAGCGGTACGTCCCAGCGATTTCAAAAGACTTGGCGATGATGCACTCATGCTTTTTGAGCTAGAGGCAAACGCTGACAACCTTTATGCGCTCTCTTCTCCTACAATTAGCTCTTGTGGGAACGATTATACACAGCCAATTATTAAATTGTAGAATTCCGATTGTCTACATTCGAACTGCACAAAGATTCCCTAAATTTAATTTCGCTTTCTTATATTATTGTAATCTCATTTTTCTAAAACAGAGTTTTATTCTCTACTAATTCGTAATGATAATGATGTCTACAGCATAAAAACTCTTTGGTTTAATTGAAACCAAAGAGTTTTTTTAATTCACTCAGCTATTATCTATATCATGTTTAAATTTCTTTTTATAGCCTGTATTGTCTTTTGCATAACCGATATTTTCGTAGAAACGACAAGCATCTTCTCTTGATTTTTCTGTAACTAAAATAACTTGTCGGCATCCTTTTTCAACCGCTTGCCGTTCTAGTTCAGAAACCAACGATTTGCCAATTCCCATACGCTGTGCTTCTGTGTCTACTGCTAAGTTTTCAAGAAGCATAAAGGGTTTGCAATCGCCAAATAACTCACCGCAGACAATTCCCATAACCGAACCAAGCAATTGTCCACTTTCAGAAAAATATCCCAGAAAAAGATAAGCCGGGTTTTTATTTAGAACATCAAATTGCCGTTCCATCTCATCACAGTCAGAATCTGTTCCCCAAAAAACTCGATATAACTTTGACAAAGCCGGCATATCTGTACGCAGCAACTCTCTAATCATCTTTTTCTCCCAGCTTCAAACCATTTTAGATTTTTATCATCCAACCGAGTTTGTCTTCCACTTTTCCCCATTGAATTCCCGTCAATTCATCGTATAAACGCTGTGACAGCTCTCCTATTTTTCCGTCGTTGAATATGAGCTTATTCTCACCAATCATCAACTCTCCAACAGGCGAAATAACAGCTGCCGTTCCGCTGCCAAAACATTCTTTAAGGCGGCCATTCTGTGAACCTTCTATCACTTCATCAATAGAAATCTGTCTTTCAACAACAGGAAGCCCCCATTCTTTCAGCATATCAACACAAGACATTCTTGTAATGCCAGAAAGAATAGAACCATTAAGTGCCGGGGTGACAATTTCATCTTCAAAAACAAAGAAAATATTCATCGTGCCGACTTCTTCAATATATTTATGCTCGATCCCGTCTAGCCAAAGAACCTGAGAATAATTTTTTTCTTCTGCTTCTTGCTGTGCCTTTAAGGATTGAGCATAGTTAGCGGCTGTCTTGATATAGCCCGTGCCACCTTTAACTGCTCTAACATATTTGTCTTCCACAATGATTTTAACAGGATCAAGTCCGGTAGGATAATAAGCACCAACAGGTGAACAAATAATCATGAAATAAACTTCACTGGAAGGATGAACGCCTACGTATTGATCTGTACCAAACATAAACGGACGCAGATATAAAGAGGTACCTTCTGCATGAGGAATCCACTCTTGATCTAAATCCACAAGAGCTTTCAGTGCTTTTAACGCAAAGTCCTCATCAATTTGCGGCAAACACATTCTTTCAGCTGAATAATTTAATCTCGCAAAATTCTTCTCGGGACGAAATAGTCTAATCTCGTCATCTACGCCACGATAGGCTTTAAGCCCCTCAAAAATAGATTGACCATAGTGTAAACTCATCAAAGACGGGTCTAGCTCAATCGGGCCATACGGCACGATACTGGCATCATACCAACCCGCGCCGTCTTTATATTTTGCTATAAACATGTGGTCTGTAAAAATCTTGCCAAACCCCAATTTGCTCTCGTCGGCCGGTTTCGGCTTCGGATGAGTTGTCTTTTCAATTTTTATGTCCAACATTTCATTTCCTCCCTATCAAAATCACTTAGCAACCCAATATGAATCTTCTATTATTTAGTATATCACTCGCTTTAGTTGAATGCAAGAGCAACTCACTAAAACTGCAAAAGTAAGTATTATTTTAGCCTTAAACCCTTTGGATACTTGTTTTTAAGTCTGCCACAAGAAGCTTTGCCAAATCCAACCGTCACATTATTGACGCAAACAGCTGTATATCCCTTACTCTCTGATTCAATTTCTTCCCCTTTTAGAAAAGCTTGCAGAGACAAATCTTCTGCTGGAAAATTGAGTGAAACAAAGCAGTCCTCTTTTTTTCTACTCATAAAAAGAGCATGGGCAGGTTCGATTCTTTTCCCTTTCATTTCCCCCAACAAAACGCCTGCTCGCAAAATATTCAGTCCTTTTGTCTGTGGCATTTCGTTTGGAATGAGCAAAATTTTATCTCGCTGACAGAAAAATCTTTCGGTAGGTTGTGTCTTCAAAATATCATCACACAGTTGCTTTGCCAAAGCGAATTCTAGTCGACTTGGTGCAACTGAAAATCCAGATACACGAGTTAAGTTTTCTTCAACATGACGCATTTTGCAGACAAAATGTCCCTCGCCGCCGTCCATAGGGAAAACCCTAAGCGCAGGCATATCAAAAGCTTTTCTGCCAAACGGTACCGTAATTTCTTCTATTTCAAACGCTGGATTTTCTTGCAAAAAGGTTTCTATTGTCTGTTCGTTTTCTTCTTTTGAAAAGGTACAGGTCGAATAGACCAAAACCCCACCTGTTTTAACAGCTTTAGCGGCCGACTGCAAAATGGACTGCTGCCGAAGCGCACAAGCTTCCACTGCTTTTTGGCTCCAACCAGTTAAAGCGTCTGGTTCTTTTTTGAACATGCCCTCACCTGAACAAGGTGCATCTACTAACACCTTGTCAAAAAAACCATTTAGTTCTTCACACAATTTTTCAGGGTGAGCTGCTGAAACCACCGCATTACGAATTCCCATTCTTTCAATATTAGAGAGAAGAATATTCGCTCTTGATGTTACAATTTCATTAGACCACAAGAGTCCCTTACCTTGCAGGCAAGCCGCAATTTGAGTGGATTTTCCGCCAGGTGCAGCGCATAAATCCAATACCTTGTCACCGGGTTCGGGTGCGAGCACGGTCACCGCTGATGAAGCAGAAGGCTCTTGCGCGTAAAACATACCCGCGTGATGCGCGGCTAAATGTCCTACTTTTTCTTCTTTGGCATAAAATAAATTTTCAGCAAATGGTGACTTCTCTAAATGAAAAGGCAAACTTTTTTTCAGCGTATCTTCATCACACTTCAATGAATTTAAACGTACACCTTTATAACGAGGTTGTTCATAAGAGGACAAAAACTCCTCAAACTCATCTTGTAGCATTTCTTTCATTTTTAACAAAAAATCTTTTGGTAAATTCATGCTTTCACCTTTTATGAATATTTTAGGCTTATCCGTGCAAAAATAATAGATAGAAAGGGGTGATATTATGAACCAGAATAATCAAAACAATCAGAACAACAACAATTATAACAATCAGCAAAATCAGAACCAGAACCAAAATCAAAATCAAAACAAGAATAAAGCGCAAAACAAAAATCGCCAAAATTCACAAAATAACCAGAATCAAAACAAGTACAACAATAACAACAACAAACCTGGTGATTGCTAATTTTAACCAAAGCGAGCAGCAAGTAAGGGCGCCAAAAGGCGCCCTAATTTTTTGCCTCTTTCTTTTTTACTCGGTTTTGAATTAATTCCTTAAGCGATTTATCGTCTGATGAAGTCGGCTTAAATCCTTCTCCCGAAATCTCACCCGCTTCACCGACAATTACAAATGCATCTCGATCAATGCTACGGATAATTTCGTTGATTTTATAAACTTCATATCGCCTGACAGCACAAAAAAGCATTTCACCTTCTTGCTTATTATAACCGCCTCTCGATTGTAGATAAGTCACTCCACGATCCATTTCTTTCATAATACGGTCGCCAATTTCTTTTGTTTTGGGAGATAGGATATAGAAGGTTTTGCCGGCTCCGATGTCAGTTCCATACAGAATCGCATCGATTAAACTGGTACACACAAAAATAACTACGCCAGCATACATTGCACTTTCGATACTTTGAAAGACAAACCCTGAAATGGTGACCACACCTATATCAATGGCCAGCATTAGTTTTCCCATAGAAATGTGTCTTAAACGTCTTCCCAGCAGGCGTGCCACCAAATCGGTTCCGCCTGTTGTTGCACCACGCATAAAGACAATGCCCAATCCAATTCCTTCTAATACACCACCAAAAATAGCGGTCAAAAGCGAATCTCCAGAATAAGGCGGTATAAACATTCCTACCACATCAATCAACACAGAAGAAATGGCAATGGCCATCATACTTTTCATGACTAGCTTATATCCAATTTCTAAAATAGCCCACAAGACAATTGGTATATTTAAAACGATAACCATAATACCGATGGGAGTATCAAACAAATAATTCAACATCGTTGCAATACCGGTTACACCACCAGGTGCAATGTGGTTAGGTGCAGTAAAAACGCTAACGCCCAAAGCATAAACGGTAGAACCAGCCATGATATACAGCAAATCTAGCAAGAATTGTTTGACTTTTGACTTTTTCATTCTAATCCCCCACCTACACTCAAAGCTGCGCTGTAATTTTATTGAAAAATTCACGCAAGCGGTCGATATCTCCTTTTAAATACAAATAGCCAAAAAGAGATTCTAATCCGGTCGCATTGTGATAATCTTCAAGCTGTGCATTTTTAGGCACATGGTTCACCTTCGCATTGCGTCCGCGCCGATAAACATCTTGTTCTTCTTCTGTCATGATTGGCAGTAAAATTTCTTTGATAAACCGCGATTGGGCTTCGCATTTTACAACTTCTACAGCACGAGCATGCAATTTCTTGACTGGGCAATTTCCTTGCCCTACTAAAAACTCACGCACGAATAAATCAAAAACACCGTCGCCTAAAAAGGCAAGCGCTAACGGGCTCATTTCTTTTAAAGGAACAGACACATCCAGTAGTTTCTCCAAATTCTTGCCTCCTAGTCAACAAAATCAAATTCGATGTCATAGATATTGACCGTATCACCCTCTTGAATTCCTGCTTTTCGCAAAGATTCAATGACACCGGCATGCACTAAAACGTTTTGGAAATAGTTCAAGGAATCCATTTCGTCAAAGCGAATAGTAGGCATGAGTTTTAGCAGCCAATCTGCTTTTACAAAGTAAACACCGTCTTGTGATTCAATTTCAACAGGAGCTCTCTCAAAGGTTGATTCCGGTTTGAGAGGTTCCGGTTCAGTCTCATACACCTTAATTGGCGGTAGCTTCGAGAGTTTCTCCATAACACAATCGAGCATGGGGTCGACACCGTCTCGAATGGCTGCCATAATCGGGAAAAATTCGTATCCCTTTTCTTCAACATATCTTTTAAAGTCTTCTACTTGCTCATCTTCAGCTAAATCACATTTATTGCCAACGACAATCATCGGCCGGTCAGCAAGCTCCGTATTAAATTTGCGTAACTCATTATTGATAATATCAAAATCTTCTTTAGGATTTCTGCCCTCACTGCCTGCCACATCAACTACATGCACCAACATGCGGCAACGCTCAACGTGCCTGAGGAACTGATGTCCTAAGCCCACACCTTCCCATGCTCCTTCTACTAGACC
Organism: Scatolibacter rhodanostii; assembly: GCF_900197595.1. Classification (GTDB taxonomy): domain Bacteria; phylum Bacillota; class Clostridia; order Oscillospirales; family Acutalibacteraceae; genus Scatolibacter; species Scatolibacter rhodanostii. The sequence continues at coordinate 62,760 of NZ_FZLO01000003.1, forward strand.
GGGGATATCTGCCATAACAAAAGAAAAGCCACCTTTTAAACTGACAACACCTAAAACAGGTGTAATCGTGGTAAAATGGTAGTTAGCAATATTCGGCTTAGCTTCACTGACTACAGAAATCAGCGTTGATTTTCCTACATTCGGAAAACCAACCAGTCCGACGTCTGCCAAAAGCTTAAGTTCAAGCTGCACTTCCATTGCTTGTCCAGGTGTTCCCGGTTTTGCAAAACGCGGCGTTTGGCGAGTTGGTGTTGCAAAATGAGTGTTTCCCCAGCCACCGTTTCCGCCTTTGGCAATGATTTGATTTCCGTTTTCAGACATGTCTGCAAGAATTCTGCCTGTCTCCACATCTTTTACAATCGTGCCTCTGGGCACACGAATGACTAAATCAGGCGCACTTTTACCAAAACAGCGCTTCCCTCTACCGTTCTCGCCATTTTGCGCTTTATATTTTCTTTTGTAGCGGAAATCAGCCAGAGTAGATAGGTTGTCATCTACTTCAAGTACAATATTGCCGCCCTTGCCGCCATCGCCGCCATCAGGACCGCCAGACGGTATATATTTTTCTCGGTGAAACGCTACGGCACCGTCGCCGCCGTCACCGGCCTTAATTTGAATTTTGGCTATATCAATAAACATAAATTTCCTCCACCGACAGAAATACTGTCACCTTTTATATTTCCCATTTTTCTGCAATTTCTACAATCAACAGAACTTCTGCCTGCTAAATTACCGATAAATTGCAAAAAGACTCCCTCAAGAATGAAAGGAGTCCTGCAAACATCATCATGTATATGCTTATTGCTCGACAGAATAAACGCTGACTTTCTTGCGGTCTGCGCCCATACGCTCAAATTTCACTTTGCCATCAACTAAAGCGAAAAGAGAGTCATCTGAACCTCTGCCCACATTATTGCCTGGGTGAATTTTTGTGCCGCGTTGTTTAACAAGAATGTTCCCTGCCAAAACAAACTGACCGTCTGCTCTTTTCACGCCAAGTCTTTTAGATTCTGAATCACGGCCGTTTTTAGTAGAGCCGCCGCCCTTTTTGTGTGCAAAGAGCTGAATATTAATTTTTAACATAATTATTATACCTCCACATAGCTCACACGAATATAATCGTCATATTGTTCTTCTAATGATAGCAAATGGTTTTTTAGCCCTTCCATGACAATGCGGCACATTGGAATATCTTTAATTTCGATTCGAAAAAACATATCTCCATCTTGCGCCCGTAATTGTTTGGGTGTTGTCAAAAGCACATCGGTTATGGTATTCACTGCCATAAAAGCCGCCGAAGACACTGCCGCACAAACAATATCGCTGCCCTCTTCTGCATAATCAGAATGTCCTGTAATGCCAAAACCTTCGATTTTGCCGTCGGGAAGAACAAAAAAATTCACATCAATCATTATGCATTTACAGCTTCAATCTGCACTTTTGTATAGGGCTGTCTATGGCCCATTTTTCTCTTGGAATTTTTCTTTGCTTTATAAGTGAAAACGGTGATTTTCTTTGCTTTGCCGTTTTTCACAACTTTACCGGTAACAGTTGCACCCTCAACATAAGGAGTACCAAATTTCATACCGTTTTCATCGCCGATGGCAACCACTGAAAAATTTACTTCTGATTCTTCTTCAGCATTCAGTTTTTCAACATAAATAACATCGCCATACTGCACTTTATACTGTTTTCCGCCTGTTTCAATCACTGCAAACATGTTCTAGCCTGCTTTCTGCATTTAATCTCGCTATTCTTGGGTGAGAAAAATTCTTCTTAAAACCCAAAATATGCGGCTCTACTATGATAGCACAAGGCAGACGTGCTGTCAAGAAAAACCGCATATTCCCTTTGTTTATGCTCATAAAAAATATTATTTCAAAGAATTTTAACTTTTGTTTTTATTATACGCTTTTTAATTATTTTTTTCAATTCATTTTTTATTCTTCGCTCCACGGCTCATCTGCATATTCCACAGAAATGATAATACTATGCTCCCCGAGATTCGCAAGCTTTGTCACAGACATGCTCTCATTTAATTGCACCGCTTCGTAAATCGCTGATGTTTGTTTGCCCGGTTTTAACTTGTTTTCTGTTTTTTGATTTTTATAGTAGTAATAGTTCCCTGACTTCTCCCAATATTCTGCTTTATTATCAGGACTGACAATACTAGAATCCAAACTGACAAATCCATTATTTTCTGCCATGCCCAAACGGAAAATATTTTCTCCCTCCATTTGCGCAATTTGCAGCTCTACTCGTACAAAAACAGCTTCTTTTCCCTCATTGATAACAGCTGCAGATTCTTTATACCAATGTCCCGGTTTGACTTCTCCTTCATTTTCTGCCTTATTCTCCTCTTTATCTTGATAGACTACCTTTATTTTCGCACTTCCGCTTTCTGCCGAAGTATCTTGCTTGTTCTCAAGCTTAGACAATGTAATGCCCGACAGTGACAATACGGCAATAACAGCAAACAAAGAAATGGCAAAGATTCTAACATTGCGCCTCATATGTTTTCCTCCTTTTCCACAGCAAATAAATTTTTTGGCCGGCAAAAACAGACAGGAACAAGCCTGCTGCTAAAATCAAAATCCAGTAATTGATTTGATGTGCCCAGATGACAAAGTAGCCCAAAAACGGAAGACTAAACGGTGCTGTTTTTCCAATTAAATTTTCGAATTTGACGGGTATATCTTCATATTGGTTACGGTCGCCTTGTGTTATAAATATTTCAGATTGAAGATTGACCCGAATAACTCGGTGGGTGATGGTCTCAGTGCCAAATTGATAGGTAATGCAGTCATCTTTATCAATTGTATCTGGTGGTGTCGGTTTTGCAAAAACCAAACTGCCCACGGGATAAAGAGGCTCCATACTACCTGTTGCCACTGCAAAAACCTTAATACCAAATAAGCCCGGCACAATTAATACAGCAGACAAAATCCCCATGAAGATCAAAATAATGAGCATGCTGATGGCAGCCATTTTTTTTGCTTTTTTTGTTGTGATTCGTTCTCTTATTTTCTGCCATGTATTTGTCGCTATTTCTACCATATTTTATTTTTTATCAGAGATAACTCTGAACTTCCTTTCTGACACCGTCATATTGTCGTTCTTTTCTATGTCATTTCGATTGATGGAAACCACGCAATCCGCATTTTTTTTGCTGACAATATCGCTGTTTTCTTCAAAGCCAACAGCACAAATTCGCTCCCATTGTTTTTCGTTATTATCACTCACATTTTTAAGTGTATATCTTCCAAACGGTAGATTTTCAAATGTAACTTCCCAAACGATACTTTCTCCATCTTGGTTGCGATTTTCATTGCTAAGCGTTCGATACTGTGTGAAATTCTCTCCTTGTAGCGCAAATAGAAAAGTGCTTTCTTTATCCATTTCCGCTTCTTTTTCAAATAAGCTCATTGAAATTTGAACAGAACCCGTTGCCACTTTTACCTCATACTTGGATTTAGAAACACTCTCGGCACATGGCTCGCCCACAGAATTTTCACCAGATGTACTTGGCTTAAAAGATACATTCAGCACATATTTTTCATCTTTTGCCGGGCGAATATTTTGTAGCTGCTTTATCGTTCCAATTGAACCCCCTGACTCATACGTCCAAAGATAAGAAAGATTGCCTGTTTTGTCTTGGCCATACCATTCCGGTTCATTGCCTCCAAACGCTACCGACAAAAGGCTTTGCTTCTCAATAAGAGCCGGTACTGGCTGACCCAAACAAATTTCTGTCTTTAATATTTCTATTGGTTGTAAAACAGGGACATTCACAGCACTGACCGCTATTTGCTTTTTTTGTTCTCCATACCAATAAAGTCCGCTTTCTTTATCTAGCACAGTTACATCATTCCCACCAAAAAAGCTGTTTTTGGCTTGTATTGTTAATTCCGTCTGCCACGGTTTTTCCTTGGCTTTAGGGAGAACCGCTTTTAAACTTATGGCCTGCTTACCGTCACTGCCTTGTGTAACACTTCCACCTTGTTCGAGCACCTTTTTCTTCGCTGCTTCTGTCAGTTCAAATCGAGTGTTCAGTACAAAGCGAACTTCAATCGGCATTTTCTCGGCTATGCCTTCCAGAACGGTCTCAAGAATATCAGATAAATTTGTTGTATCTGCATTCCAACCATACTTTTCTTTTGGCTCTGAAGATATTAATTGCAGAAAATCTTGCTCCGCTTCTTCGTCTTTTTTGAAATCACCAATGCCATATATTTTGGCACCTAAGGTTTTAATGGAGCGAATCGAACTTTCCATTTCTTCTTTACTCTCATCTGATTCTTCCCATACACTGTCTGAATAGTGCAGCATGTTTAGGTTTTCAATTTCCGCCTCTTGCATTTCAATCAGTTCTGCATACGCTTCCTCTATGACTTCTGCATTTTCATATCCTACACTTAAATATTGTTCACAACCATTTAATTCACTTAACAATTTTTTCAAACCATCTACTGTTAAGCTTTGCCGTTCTCCTACAGTAGCGCTACCACTATAATAAACAAAAGTTATCTGATTTTTTTCAGAAACAGCCGCCATATCCTTTAAAAATTCGCTTAACTCCTGTTTCGCTTTTTCAAGCTTGGTTTGGCTACTTCCTTTTTGATAAACGGTTTGCGTAAAAACTGCTTTTCCTAAATCAAAATCCCCAATTTTCTTTTCTCCTGCTGTCATCTTGCCGTCATCAGAGCATATAGCTATATAGTATTGATTATCTTTTAAAATAACCGGCTTATATTCTTCGTCTTCCAAGGTATAAAGTAAGGCTTTTCTATCCATACTTTCGTGGGAGACTGCCGGAGCATAGGCAAGGCTTTGTTGAGGGGAATCTGCCAAATTCATCATACTTTCTGACACTTCTAAGAAAATCACAGTGCCCGCTGCAGATATTTCTTTAATAGCCTGCTCGTTTGACCAAACTTGTGTATGGATTGTAAACGTTCTGTCTTGTATTGATTGCTGCCTAATCTCTATCTGAAAATCTGCTTGTATATCTTCTGCATAAACTGTAAACGGGATTGTCCAGCCAACGATTGCCAGAACCAAAAGCAAAATCCACCCTTGTTTTTTTTGCACATCATCACGCTCCTTTTGTATCAGAATACCCGATAATAACAAAATAACATTCGATTCTTAAAAAAGCTGTCTGATTCTATCTGTCGCTTCTTGAATCAAAAATAGATTTGTGGTATAATGCAGTGTATTTTTCTAGTATTATCCGATTAAGAAGGGAATTTTCATGGCTGATTATCAACAAGAAATTAAACGCAGGCGAACTTTTGCCATTATTTCACACCCTGACGCCGGTAAAACCACGCTGACAGAAAAATTTCTGTTATACGGAGGCGCTATCACGCAGGCGGGTTCTGTTAAAGGGAAAAAGAATTCTCGTCATGCTGTTTCAGACTGGATGGAAATTGAAAAACAAAGAGGGATTTCTGTCACTTCTTCTGCAATGCAGTTTGAGTATGAGAACTTTTGCATTAACATTCTCGATACCCCCGGTCACCAAGATTTCTCTGAAGATACTTACCGAACTCTAATGGCTGCCGATTCAGCTGTCATGGTCATTGATGCTTCAAAAGGTGTTGAGGCACAAACCAGAAAGCTGTTTAAAGTATGTGTCATGCGTGATATTCCCATTTTTACATTCATTAATAAGATGGACAGAGATGCCCAAAGTCCGTATGACCTACTGGACGAAATCGAGAAAGAACTGGGAATCGGTACTTACCCCATGAACTGGCCGATTGGTTCAGGCATTGACTTTAAAGGCGTATATGACCGCGAAAATCAGCAGATTATCACTTTTTCGGGGCATGGCAATAAGCACGAAGCCGACTCGACCTATCTGCCCATTGACACGCCTGACCTAGAAACCCGTTTGGGCGAAAATCTTCACGCAACTCTCAAAGATGATATCAATCTGCTTGATGTGGCCGGCTATGACTTTGATTTAGACAAAGTACGCCACGGCAAGCTTTCACCTGTCTTCTTCGGTTCTGCTTTGACAAATTTCGGCGTAGAGCCCTTTCTAGAAAACTTTTTGCAGCTGACTTCTTCTCCTTTAGCGAGAAAAACAGCTGATGATATAGTAGATCCCTTTGATTCAGCTTTCTCAGCCTTTGTATTTAAAATTCAGGCAAATATGAATAAAGCGCATCGTGACCGCATTGCTTTCATTCGCATTTGCAGCGGTAAATTTGAAAAAGGCATGGATGTTGACCATGTGCAAAGCGGACGAAAAGTAAAACTATCGCAACCGCAGCAGCTAATGGCCGAAAGCCGTGAAATGATTGAAGAGGCTTATGCCGGCGATATTATCGGTATTTTTGATCCCGGTATTTTTTCAATTGGCGATACGCTTTGTTCCCCTGGTAAAAAAGTCCTGTTTGAGGGCATTCCGACCTTTGCCCCTGAAATTTTCAGTCTTGTTCGTCAAAAAGACACCATGAAAAGAAAACAGTTTGTCAAAGGCGCTACGCAAATTGCACAAGAAGGTGCGATTCAGATTTTCCAAGAAATCAACTCTGGTATGGAAGAAATCATTGTGGGCGTTGTGGGCGTTTTACAGTTTGATGTATTTAAGCACCGAATGGAAAACGAATATAATGTTGAGATTATTATGAATACCCTGCCTTTTCAATTCATTCGTTGGATTGATAACCCAGAAATCGATTTAAAGAAATTAAGTCTGACTTCTGATACAAAAAAAGTGCAGGACACAAAAGGACGCTATCTTCTTTTATTCTCCAATGAATGGAGTATTCGCTGGGCATTAGAACACAATGAAGGCCTGCTCTTATCTGAATTTAGCCGTGGCTGATGAATCAATAAGAAAGAAACCACTATACTCAAAAAGACTTTTAAAGGTAGACTAAAAATCTACTTTTAGAAGTCTTTCTTTTTATACAGTGGGTCGTTTTTGTCTATTTCATCAAAAAAATATTAAATACTACTTTATGTGACACTTTTTCTTGCCTGTCCGCATAGAATGTCCCAGAAGCGCTTCTTTTATATAGATAACCAAGATGGAAAAACAACAAAGAACAATCTCCTACTATGAATGCTTGCTATTTGAATTTTGTACCAAAGATTATTTGTGCTCTACTTTTTCCCATATCCTCCTTTTGCACCATGCCCGCCTCCTCCTTCCTTTAACTATGTTTTTGTGGCTATTGCCGAGTAAACATTAATTTCAGGATTTACCTGCGCTATTCTGCTAACATTCCAATTGTCGCTATATAGTTCGCTATGGGGAGCTTACTCTATAGCCAATAAGAATGACAGTAATAGTTTTAGCTGTATTCATCAGCAATCTGCCATAAATACTCAAATTATAATATAACCTTAAAGGGGGTACCCGATTTCATTATTCGGATACTCCCTTTTTTCTAGCCACATCCCAAAGAAAAAATGAAAAGGAATCAAAGCAAAGGACTAAATAAATATATAAAAAGGGGAAGTCGAACATCAAGAGAAAGAATGCCATAGAATGTACTGTGCTACACACGTCCAAATTCCCACAATGGAGGTTTTAATATGAATATTTACCGCTGCGGTGACAACGAGGCGGGCGTTCCAAAGCGTCCCTCCTCTTCTTGTCCTCACCCGGATTGTCCTACCCCTTCTCCATGTCCTTCGCCCTACCCTCCACCTTGTCCGCCTCCCGTTCCCTGCTTCATACCCGGCCCTACCGGTGCTACTGGATTGACCGGTGCAACAGGTGCTACCGGACCTGCCGGTCTTGCTGGTGCAATTGGTCCGACCGGACCTACGGGTTCTACCGGAGCTACCGGTATTGGTGCTACTGGACCTGCTGGCTCAATCGGTCCGACCGGACCCACTGGTTCTACCGGAGCTACCGGTGTCGGTGATACTGGACCTGCCGGTCCTGCCGGCGCAATCGGTCCAACCGGACCCACTGGTTCTACTGGAGCTACCGGTGTCGGTGATACCGGACCAGCCGGACCTGTTGGTGCAATCGGTGCAACCGGGCCCACTGGTTCTACCGGAGCTACCGGTGTTGGTGATACCGGGCCTACCGGTGCCACTGGTGCTACCGGACCTTCTGACGGACCTCCCGGTCCTACCGGTCCCACTGGACCTACCGGACCTTCTGATGGTCCTCCCGGTCCTACTGGACCTACTGGACCTACTGGACCTACTGGACCTACTGGCGCTACCGGCATAGGTGAAACCGGGCCTGCTGGCGCCGATGGTGCTACTGGTCCTACCGGCCCTACTGGTATTGGTTTAACAGGTCCCACTGGTGCTACCGGTGCCACCGGTGCTGACGGTACTCCTGGTGGTCCTACTGGTCCTACTGGTCCCGCTGGTCCTACCGGACCTTCTGGTGCCCCTACTGGTGAAACCGGCGCCACTGGCCCTACAGGTCCTACCGGCGCCACTGGTGCTGATGGCCTTACCGGCCCTACTGGTGATACTGGCCCTGCCGGCCTTGTCGGTGCCACTGGACCCACTGGTCCTACCGGCGTCACTGGTGTTGGTGATACCGGACCTGCCGGTCCCGCTGGTGCCATTGGCCCTACTGGAGCTACTGGTTCTACCGGTGCCACTGGTATTGGCGAAATGGGATCTACCGGGCCCACTGGCGCCACCGGTGCCACTGGACCTTCTGACGGACCTCCCGGCCCTACTGGTCCCACTGGGCCTACCGGTCCTTCTGATGGTCCTCCCGGTCCTACTGGTCCCACTGGTATTGATGGTGTCACCGGTCCCACTGGACCTACTGGCCCAACTGGCATAACAGGCACTGAGGGTGTCACTGGACCTACTGGCCCTACCGGACCTGCTGGAGACACTGGTCCCACCGGTTCTACTGGTATTGGTGAGATCGGACCTACCGGACCCACTGGTGCCACAGGCGCCACTGGACCTTCCGACGGTCCTCCAGGACCTACTGGCCCCACCGGGCCTACTGGGCCTTCTGATGGTCCTCCCGGTCCTACTGGTGCTACCGGGCCTACCGGTGCTGATGGTGCTACCGGGCCCACTGGGCCTACCGGCGCTACCGGTGCGACTGGTTCTCTTGCACAAGGCGATGCTCTATTTACCGTTAGCGGCACTTCTGGTGCTGCCACCATGGGCTTTGGTGATGGCCTAATTTTCACATCCGATACCCTTGACATCAACGTTTCTCCCGGCTCTGTCGTTGTTGCCATCGAAAGTCCTAATATTACAGGAACTACCGGCCCTACTGGTGCCGATGGTGCAACTGGTGCTACCGGGCCCACTGGCGCTACTGGTGCTGACGGTACTCCTGGTGGCCCTCCTGGTCCTACCGGCGCTACCGGACCCACGGGACCCTCCGGTGCTCCCACCGGTGAAACCGGGCCTACCGGTCCCACTGGCGCCGATGGTGCTACCGGGCCGACCGGTGACACTGGCCCTGCTGGTATTACCGGCGCTACCGGTTCGACTGGCTCTACAGGAATAGGCCAAACCGGACCGACCGGTCCCACTGGTGCTACTGGTGCTGACGGTACTCCCGGTGGTCCTCCCGGTCCTACTGGTGCTACCGGACCCACTGGACCCTCCGGTGCTCCCACGGGTGAAACCGGACCAACCGGACCTACTGGTGCTGATGGTTCTACCGGACCCACTGGTGCTACCGGAGCCACTGGTGACACCGGTCCTGCCGGCCTTGTCGGCGCTACCGGGTCTACTGGTGCAACGGGTGCAACTGGTGCTACTGGCGTTACTGGAACTACCGGATCCACCGGTTCTACTGGGCCTACTGGTACAGACGGATCAACTGGGGCTACCGGACCTACCGGTGCTGATGGTGCTACTGGTGTTGGTGACACCGGACCTACCGGGCCCACTGGTCCTACCGGACCTTCTGACGGGCCTCCTGGTCCGACTGGTCCCACAGGACCCACCGGACCTTCTGACGGACCTACCGGTGACACCGGACCGACTGGTGCTGACGGTGCTACCGGACCTACCGGCGACACTGGACCTACTGGTGCCGACGGTGCTACCGGTCCTACCGGCATAACAGGTGTTGATGGTGTTACTGGTCCTACCGGACCCACTGGTATCACTGGTATTGGTGACACTGGACCTACCGGACCTACTGGCCCTACCGGGCCTTCTGACGGACCTCCCGGACCGACTGGTCCTACCGGACCCACAGGACCTTCTGACGGTCCTACCGGCGACACCGGACCCACTGGTGCTGATGGTGCCACTGGTCCCACCGGTGCTGATGGTGCTACCGGTCCTACTGGCGCTGATGGCGCTACCGGACCTACCGGTGCTGACGGTGCTACCGGGCCTACCGGCGCTAACGGTGCTACCGGGCCTACTGGCGCTGATGGCGCTACCGGGCCTACTGGTGTCACTGGTATTGGTGACACTGGACCTACCGGACCTACTGGCCCTACAGGGCCTTCTGACGGACCTCCCGGACCGACTGGTCCTACCGGACCCACCGGACCTTCTGATGGCCCCACCGGCGACACAGGACCTACTGGTGCCGATGGTCCTACCGGTGATACTGGCCCTACTGGTGTTGACGGCGCTACCGGGCCAACTGGTCCCACTGGACCCTCTGGTCCTACCGGCACCGGTGATACCGGTCCCACTGGCCCTACCGGCCCTACCGGCCCATCTGATGGTCCTACCGGACCGACTGGTCCCACCGGTCCCACCGGACCTTCCGACGGACCTACCGGTCCTACCGGCGAAGTTGGTCCTACCGGACCTTCTGGTACTGATGGCATCACTGGCCCTACTGGGCCTACCGGTGCCGGCGAAACCGGGCCTACTGGCCCTACCGGGCCTTCTGGCACTGACGGCGTTACTGGCCCTACCGGGCCCACTGGCCCTACCGGACCTGCTCCTACGGGGGAAGGTGCAATTGTAACCTTCAACTCAAGTGGAGGCGGCAATGTGGCATCAACCGCCAACGGTTTAGCTGGTGTTCCTGTTGTTATCGGAACGGCATACCATGGATATGCCACCAATCCCCTTGGAACTGATACTCAAATTGATCTAAGTGCAGCACAGTCAGCATACACCCAGGCTATAGCAATGCCGCGTAATGGCACTATTACTTCGTTCTCAGCATTATTTGGTGCTACTAATCAAGTTACTGTTGGCAACGACTCTCATGTAATCATGGAAATATATGTTGCACCAGATAACACCTCTCTTTTCACAGCCACTGGAATCAGAATTAGTATTGCTATTCCTCCCACCACTTCTGAGACTGGCATCTTTTCAGCTGTCAATAATACGTTCCCACCTTTTGCTGTATCTGAGGGTGAACTTCTAATTTTAGTAGGAACTCTGACAACAGGTGTTGGAGCATCAAGTGTTACTATCAATGTAACTGGAGCAATTACTATCGTTTGACCTTAAAAGTAAACTACAGAGCATAGCAACATCAATATTAACTTTTTTATAGGCTATGCTTCATAAGCTTTTCAATTATTCTTTTTGTGAATTCAGCCAACTCATCTTCCACATTCAGAATGTCCTAATCGTATCAGGTAAATTGAGTCAATAACTGTTAAAGCTATGGGAAGCCCTCTGAATTTTCTGATTTGGAGGGCTTCGTCATTTAATATTTATTCTATCATAACCTTATTGATTTTTTATTTTAAATATTTTCTTCAATAAGAAAGATATCAAAAGAGGTAAAGATAAAAAAGGAAGTCGAACATCAAGAGAAAGAATGCCATAGAATGTACTGTGCTACACACGTCCAAAATTCCCACAATGGAGGTTTTAATATGAATATTTACCGCTGCGGTGATAACGAGGCGGGCGTTCCAAAACGTCCCTCCTCCTCTTGTCCCCGCCCGGATTCCTGTCCTACCCCTTCTCCATGCCCTTCGCCCTACCCTCCACCTTGTCCTCCTCCCGTCCCCTGCTTCATACCCGGTCCTACCGGCGCTACCGGTGCTACTGGATTGCCCGGTGTAACAGGCGCTACCGGACCTGCCGGTCTTGCTGGTGCAATTGGTCCGACCGGACCTACGGGTTCTACCGGAGCTACCGGTATTGGTGCTACTGGACCTGCTGGCTCAATCGGTCCGACCGGACCCACTGGTTCTACCGGAGCTACCGGTGTCGGTGATACTGGACCTGCCGGTCCTGCCGGCGCAATCGGTCCAACCGGACCCACTGGTTCTACTGGAGCTACCGGTGTCGGTGATACCGGACCAGCCGGACCTGTTGGTGCAATCGGTGCAACCGGGCCCACTGGTTCTACCGGAGCTACCGGTGTTGGTGATACCGGGCCTACCGGTGCCACTGGTGCTACCGGACCTTCTGACGGACCTCCCGGTCCTACCGGTCCCACTGGACCTACCGGACCTTCTGATGGTCCTCCCGGTCCTACTGGACCTACTGGACCTACTGGACCTACTGGACCTACTGGCGCTACCGGCATAGGTGAAACCGGGCCTGCTGGCGCCGATGGTGCTACTGGTCCTACCGGCCCTACTGGTATTGGTTTAACAGGTCCCACTGGTGCTACCGGTGCCACCGGTGCTGACGGTACTCCTGGTGGTCCTCCTGGTCCTACTGGTCCCGCTGGTCCTACCGGACCTTCTGGTGCCCCTACTGGTGAAACCGGCGCCACTGGCCCTACAGGTCCTACCGGCGCCACTGGTGCTGATGGCCTTACCGGCCCTACTGGTGATACTGGCCCTGCCGGCCTTGTCGGTGCCACTGGACCCACTGGTCCTACCGGCGTCACTGGTGTTGGTGATACCGGACCTGCCGGTCCCGCTGGTGCCATTGGCCCTACTGGAGCTACTGGTTCTACCGGTGCCACTGGTATTGGCGAAATGGGATCTACCGGGCCCACTGGCGCCACCGGTGCCACTGGACCTTCTGACGGACCTCCCGGCCCTACTGGTCCCACTGGGCCTACCGGTCCTTCTGATGGTCCTCCCGGTCCTACTGGTCCCACTGGTATTGATGGTGTCACCGGTCCCACTGGACCTACTGGCCCAACTGGCATAACAGGCACTGAGGGTGTCACTGGACCTACTGGCCCTACCGGACCTGCTGGAGACACTGGTCCCACCGGTTCTACTGGTATTGGTGAGATCGGACCTACCGGACCCACTGGTGCCACAGGCGCCACTGGACCTTCCGACGGTCCTCCAGGACCTACTGGCCCCACCGGGCCTACTGGGCCTTCTGATGGTCCTCCCGGTCCTACTGGTGCTACCGGGCCTACCGGTGCTGATGGTGCTACCGGGCCCACTGGGCCTACCGGCGCTACCGGTGCGACTGGTTCTCTTGCACAAGGCGATGCTCTATTTACCGTTAGCGGCACTTCTGGTGCTGCCACCATGGGCTTTGGTGATGGCCTAATTTTCACATCCGATACCCTTGACATCAACGTTTCTCCCGGCTCTGTCGTTGTTGCCATCGAAAGTCCTAATATTACAGGAACTACCGGCCCTACTGGTGCCGATGGTGCAACTGGTGCTACCGGGCCCACTGGCGCTACTGGTGCTGACGGTACTCCTGGTGGCCCTCCTGGTCCTACCGGCGCTACCGGACCCACGGGACCCTCCGGTGCTCCCACCGGTGAAACCGGGCCTACCGGTCCCACTGGCGCCGATGGTGCTACCGGGCCGACCGGTGACACTGGCCCTGCTGGTATTACCGGCGCTACCGGTTCGACTGGCTCTACAGGAATAGGCCAAACCGGACCGACCGGTCCCACTGGTGCTACTGGTGCTGACGGTACTCCCGGTGGTCCTCCCGGTCCTACTGGTGCTACCGGACCCACTGGACCCTCCGGTGCTCCCACGGGTGAAACCGGACCAACCGGACCTACTGGTGCTGATGGTTCTACCGGACCCACTGGTGCTACCGGAGCCACTGGTGACACCGGTCCTGCCGGCCTTGTCGGCGCTACCGGGTCTACTGGTGCAACGGGTGCAACTGGTGCTACTGGCGTTACTGGAACTACCGGATCCACCGGTTCTACTGGGCCTACTGGTACAGACGGATCAACTGGGGCTACCGGACCTACCGGTGCTGATGGTGCTACTGGTGTTGGTGACACCGGACCTACCGGGCCCACTGGTCCTACCGGACCTTCTGACGGGCCTCCTGGTCCGACTGGTCCCACAGGACCCACCGGACCTTCTGACGGACCTACCGGTGACACCGGACCGACTGGTGCTGACGGTGCTACCGGACCTACCGGCGACACTGGACCTACTGGTGCCGACGGTGCTACCGGTCCTACCGGCATAACAGGTGTTGATGGTGTTACTGGTCCTACCGGACCCACTGGTATCACTGGTATTGGTGACACTGGACCTACCGGACCTACTGGCCCTACCGGGCCTTCTGACGGACCTCCCGGACCGACTGGTCCTACCGGACCCACAGGACCTTCTGACGGTCCTACCGGTGACACCGGACCCACCGGTGCCGATGGTGCTACCGGACCTACCGGCGACACTGGACCTACTGGTGCCGACGGTGCTACCGGACCTACCGGGCCTACCGGTGCTGATGGCGCTACTGGCCCTACCGGTGACACTGGACCTACCGGTACTGACGGTGCCACTGGACCTACCGGTACTGACGGTGCCACTGGACCTACTGGTACTGACGGTGCCACTGGACCTACTGGCGCTGACGGTGCTACCGGACCTGCTGGTGTCGATGGTGCTACCGGACCTACCGGTCCCACTGGGCCTACCGGGCCTTCTGACGGTCCTCCCGGACCAACTGGTCCCACAGGACCCACCGGACCTTCTGATGGGCCTACTGGTGATACCGGGCCTACTGGTGACACCGGACCCACTGGTGACACTGGGCCTACTGGTGTTGACGGTGCTACTGGTCCTACCGGACCGACTGGTGCCGATGGCGCCACTGGTGTTGGTGATACGGGTCCTACCGGACCCACTGGACCTACCGGACCTTCTGACGGCCCTACCGGGCCTACTGGTCCCACTGGTCCTACCGGCCCTTCTGACGGACCTACCGGACCTACTGGCGAAGTTGGTCCCACCGGACCTTCTGGTGCTGACGGCGTCACTGGTCCTACCGGACCCACTGGTGTTGGCGAAACTGGCTCTACCGGACCTACCGGTATTGACGGCTCTACCGGTCCTACCGGGCCCACTGGCCCTACTGGGCCTGCTCCTACGGGCGCTGCTGAATCATTACTAGCTTATTCAAGCAATGGCCCCCTAACTACTCAAACCCTGGCCTCTGGTCAACCAGGGACGGCCATAGTAGTCGGCGTTGGTGGATGTGCGGTTCCTGCTGAGAATATCACCCCTCCAACCTTAACCATAGATTCAACAAACACTAGTAACGCATTGACACTTCGACTACCAATTCCAATATTGCGTGATGCAACTATTAATGCAATATCCGTATTTTATAAAGCTGGTGGTTCGGGTTCTCAGACCGTTGGGTCTAATGCCGTTTTACGTGTTGAAGCATATGTATCTGATCCTCCAAGTGATTTATATGAGGCGTCTGGCATATTTGTCGAATTTGAACTTCCAAATACAGTGCCCCTTAGTCAAACGGGCGTGCAAACTTCTTCCTCTTCCCTTACGCCTCACTCTATAAGTGAGTCAGCACTTGTGGTATTGGTAGCATACTTGACTTCGGGTGCACCTACCATTTCTTTTGAAGTCGGCCTTAACGCAACAATATCTATCACTTGATTCTAATATTCAATCTCTTAAGATGTACACTAATTTTTGTGTTCTTTATTGTCTAATTTGATGCTATAAAAATAGGGCACATCAGTTATGTAATCAACAAATGCAACAATTTTATAGCCCTCAGAGCTTAAAGGTTCTGAGGGCTATGCCTTTTATATTTCATTTCAAGGTAGCAACTTGTACTTTATCTGTTACTTTAAGCCCACTCTTTTCAGAGCTATTATAACACGCATGATAATTGCAGCAACAAAAAAGGCTATGAGCAAACAAAACAGTTTCTCATAGCCTTTTCCATATTTATTTTAAATTAGTCTCTACCGTTAACAGGAAAGAATTTATCATGAATGGCAGCCACAGCGCGGTCACTGTCTGTCTTAGAAATCAGCACAGATATTTTGATTTCGCTGGTAGAAATCATCTGAATATTGACATTATTGCCGTACAAGCATTCAAACATAGCCGATGCCACACCTGGGTTTGTTTCCATACCGGCACCGACAATGGACACTTTGGCAACTTCGTCATCTGCCACTAAACCAGTAGCACCTAATTTTTCGGTATATTCTTTTAGAATATCAATTGTTTCTTGCATTTTAGATTTTTCAACTGTGAAACTAATATCTTTTGTTCCATTTCTACCGATAGATTGAAGAATAATATCAATGTTGATGCCTTTTGCTGAAACTTTCGAGAAGATTTTAAAAGCTAAGCCAGGCTTATCAGGAACACCAATGACGGAAATTCTGGCAATATTTTCATCTTTAGCGACACCGCTGATTAACATTTTCTCCATATTTTTTTCCTCCTTGACAATTGTGCCTTTCTTGCGTGTTAAGCTTGAAAGCACTTCTAATTCGATATTATATTTTTTTGCCATTTCTACTGAACGGTTATGAAGAACTTGTGCGCCTAAAGTTGCCAGTTCTAACATTTCATCATAGGAAATACTGTCAAGCTTAACTGCTCCGGAAATCTTTCTTGGGTCTGCTGTGTAAACACCGTCGACATCTGTATAAATCTGACATAAGTCTGCGTGCATGCTCGCCGCAATGGCAACTGCACTCGTGTCAGAACCGCCACGACCTAAAGTGGTCATATCGTCATATTTGTTGACGCCCTGAAAACCGGTTACCACAACAATATTCTTCTTGTCAAGCTCTTTGCGAATTCTCGAACCATCGAGTCTTTTAATTCTGGCATTGCCATAACTTGACGTGGTATGAAAACCTGCCTGCCAACCTAGCAGTGAAACAACGGGAAAACCCAGCTTTTCAATCGCCATTGCCAACAAAGAAGCTGAAATCTGTTCGCCTGCCGAAAGCAGCATATCCATCTCACGTTTCGATGGACTTTTATTGATTTCTGCAGCTTTTTCAATGAAGTCGTCTGTTGTATCTCCCTGTGCAGAAACGACAACAACAACATCATTGCCCTCTTTATATTTAGACGTGACAATATCTGCCACATTAAAAATTCTCTCTGCATCTCTGACTGAAGTACCACCAAATTTTTGCACAATCAGTGACATAATTTTTTCCTCCAAGCTTATTCAATCACAATTTTAGCACCATTTTCGTCAGCAGCTAAAACTTCTACCTGCCAGCCGTCAACACCTTTTTCCTGCAAATGAGCACGGCAGTTTTCGCCAAAGCCATCAGCTTGGCTGGTTTCTACCATCGAAATAATCGTTGGCCCTGCCCCGCTAATATAGGTACCAAGCGAGCCGAGCTCATAGCTCATTCGAAACACGGTATCGCAGTTATCAATCAACCCAGAACGATAAGGCTGGTGAATCCTATCCTGTACAGCAACACGCAAGTTTTGCAGTTCCCCTGAAAATAAAGAAGCTGTCATCAGCCCTGAACGAGAAAGGTTATATACCGCATCCCCTCTCGAGTATTGGTCAGGCAAAGCTTTTCTGGCTTTCTCCGTCTTGAGTTCAAACGGCGGAATCATCACCACAAAGCGAATTTTATCCGATACAGGAACACTGACACTGTAGACTCTTTCACCCTCCATCGCCGAAGCAACCAACCCGCCTGAAATCGCAGGCGTTGTGTTATCAGGATGACCCTCCATCTTCGCCGCCATATTAATTAGATCTGACTGCGAAAGAGGGTTTCCCATAAAACGGTTGGCACCCATAATGCCAGCTACAATACAAGAGGAACTGCTGCCCAATCCTCTGGCAAGCGGAATGTTGTTCTCCTGAACGATTTTGAGGCCCGGTAATGTTTTTCCGCATTCCCGATATAAATATTCAGCAGCCCAAAAAATTAGATTTTCTCTTGTCTTGGGCACTTCAATAGAATCTTTACAGCTAATCTCCACTTCATCAGATTCTTCCATCCATATACGATTTTTAAGTGTGAGCGCAATACCAAGAGAGTCGAATCCTGCTCCTAAATTGGCACTGGTCGCCGGCACGTCAATTCTTATCATGAATCTTCCCCCTAAAAACTAGACAGACGAATTTTCCCTTTGACTATTATATCCGTCAAGGCCGCCAGTTTTTCTTCTAACACTGGTTCGGTGATTTCATTCACGATAAAACCGGCCTCACCTATTTGCTCGCTCTTGCGAATAATGCGAGTAATGCTCCCAAACGAATTTTCAGCATTTTTCAGCGCAGCATCAACATCTTCGGCATTGATATGCACAAAGAAAGACTCAAGCTGTGTTTTGTAATCCACTAGCATACCTTCTTTGCTGTCTTCCCAATATAGATATTTTCTGGCTTTAAAGTGTTTGATACAATCAATCACATCTGCCACTACTGCACTGGCCGTTGGCAGCTTGCCGGCACCCTTACCATAGAAAACCACATCGCCTGTAGCATCCCCACGTACCATGATACCATTAAAGACATCATCTACGTGAGCCAGCTGGCTGTCATTGCTGACAAACATCGGTCCTACTAGTATATGTAATCTACCGTCGGGGAGTTTTTTTACTTTGCCAATTAATTTAATTACGCCGCCCCACGCCTTGGCATAGCCGACATCCTCCAAAGTAATTTTGGTAATCCCTTCTGCGTGAACAGTTTCAGGATAGACGTGATGACCAAAAGCGAGAGAAGACAATATACAAATCTTACGCTGAGCATCATAGCCCTCAACATCGGCTGCCGGATCACGTTCTGCATAACCAAGCTCTTGTGCTAATTGTAACGCCTCATCAAAGCCCATTTTGTCGGTAATCATCTTTGTCAAGATAAAATTAGTCGTACCGTTAAGAATACCAGCAATTTCCGTCACATCATTAGCCGCCAAACATTGGCTAATCGGGCGAATAATCGGAATTCCCCCGCCGACACTTGCTTCAAATAAGAAATTTAGATTATTTTTCTGTGCAATGGCAAGCAGTTCGGCACCTTTTGCTGCCACCAATTCTTTATTGGAGGTCACAACACTTTTGCCGTTTTCTAAACAAGCTTTTGCAAAGTCATAGGCAGGATGTACCCCACCCAATACTTCAACCACAATTTTTACTTCGTCATCATGCAAAATTACATCAAAATCTTTTGTAAACAAATTGTGGTAAGACAACTCCGGAAATTCTCTCAAATCCAGAATATGCTTCACCACAATTTCTTCTTTTGCTCTTTCTTGCAGGCTTTCAGCATGTGATAAGATAACTTCTACCACGCCTGAACCTACTACACCATGCCCTAAAACCGCTATTTTAGCCATATTCCTATCCAATCCTTTCACAGGTAATGTACTTTTAGTCAAACTGGGCATTCAACCCAAATATTGAATTCTCCCAGCCTGTTTTTATCTTAATCAGAAATACTGTCAATTTTTATAACACCATGAACGCTTGCCAATCCTTTGAGAAAAGAATCTGAATCTTCTTCCATTTGATTAATTCTAGCAGAAATTGAAACAAATGCTTTGCCTTTCACCGGAATATTCTGATTTACTGTCAGAATGTTTGCATTTGCTTTGTAAAAATAAGAAAGCAGATTCATTAAAACGCCGGGTCTGTCATTGAGTACAAGCTGAACTGTCAAAATCCCGCCTGTTTCTTTTTTTATGTAAGGATAAACCGCGTCACGATATTTATAATATACACTGCGAGAAATCCCTACTATTTTTACGGCCTCTGATGTACTGGCCGCCTTACCGTTTCTAAGAAGTTCAGTTGCCTGAAGTACTTTTTGAAATACCTCTGGCAAAACTCTTTCATCTATTACCAAGTACGAATTTTCATTATTCATTATTGATTGTCCACCACCAAAACACTGTTGTATTCCGATAATGTACAGTTTAACATAGTACTCCTAAAAAATCAACCTGTTTTTTCTCCTAACACTTTACCTACATTCCTATGAATTTTGTGTGTTTTTTCATGATAAAGATTACTGCGCCTTTTATAATAATTTTTTAGATGTACTTCAGAGCATCTAAATTTAATTTGAAAATAATATTGACAAGTTTACTTGTCAATGATAAGATAATGACAATAAAACTTGTCAAGGAGAAAAAACTGCAATGAACAAAGAAGAAATTTTGGCGCAAAGTAGGAAAGAAAACGAAGACGAAGGCTTTGATTACGCACAGAATAAAGGGAATTATTTTGGCCTTAAAGCTATCTGCGCTTTAGTCATTCTCTTCATCATCACAAACATGGTAAACAGGCACAAGACCTTAACCTATGCAGATGCTAACTACTCTGTCCTCAGTCTATTTTGGGGCTACTTAGGTTTTCAACAGATGGGAATCTATCAATTTACCAAGAAAAAATCAACACTAGTTACAGCGATACTAGCCATATTAGCTAGCGTTATTGGCTTATTCGGTTATATGATTGAAGGATTTTTTTAATATGGATGATTCACTCATTTTACACAACAATATTAAAGATACACGCAAAGAGCAAAACCTTTCTCAAACCCAATTGGCCGAAATAGTGGGCGTTTCGCGTAACACCATCAGTTCCATAGAAACAGGACAATTCAACCCTACTGCCAAGCTCGCTTTGCTGCTTTGCCTAGCTCTAGACAAAAAATTTGAAGAACTGTTTTATTTTGATTAATCTTATAGGAAAAGGAGGCAGACATCTGCCTCCTTTTACGGTATATAACAGAAATAAGTGGTGGTTCCCAAATATTTATCATAATATTCTTCATGAACCTCCCCTTGAATGAATTCACTTTGACCCACCACACCAACAGGTAAAATAGAGCCATGTTCTAAAATATATTGGGCATTTTCAATTGCCTTTTCGCTAGGTTCTTCATAGATACTGCCATTTGTCACACAAGAATATTGTCCCTCATCAAAAATGACATCCTCAATTGTGTCTGGATATTGGTCGCTACTCACACGGTTCAATACTACGCTGCCCACGGCTTGCTGCAACCAATCTGGCATCCATGAACTGCCTGCTTCAGCTTGAATAACTCGTGATAACCAATATAAATCATCTGTTTTTGCGGGTTCTTCTTCAATGGGCGCTTCCACGGCTACGGCTTCTACTTCTATATCCAATGGCTCTTCACCCAATGCCATATTTTTGAATTCTTCTGTCGGCGTAAATGCCAGAATGTCAAGAAGCTTTTCAGCAGCTTTTGCAATTTCTTCTTGCCTAACATCTGCCTGTTTGCCCTTTGTTTTCAACTCCTCTGTTTTTATTTCAGCGGCAATAATTTTAGGTGCCATAATGATATAAACAATCATAAAACCTATAAGCGTCAGAATTGAAAATTTCTTCTTCATAAAACACCTCTTTTTATCGGCTCAAAACCGCAAATAGCCCTGTTCTTTAAATTAGGAACTATCTTCCATTTTGTGCAAAAAATTATATTTTATACTAAATTGGTGAAAGTATGAAGCATATAAAAAAACTTTGCTCCATAGTTGAAGCAAAGTTTTTAGGTAATCTTTTTAAACTGGCTATGTAGTTTACGCTTGCTCTTCTTTAATGCGAGCAAAGCATTCGCTGCAATACACTGGTCTATCTTCTCTTGGCTTGAAAGGCACTACTGCCTCTTTTCCACAAGAAGCACAAACGGCTGTGAATGTTTCACGTTCTGCTTTAACTGCATTTTTACGTGTTACACGGCAATCTTTACATCTCTGGGGTTCGTTCACAAAACCCTTAGAATCATAAAATTCTTGCTCGCCCGCTGTGAAAACGAATTCCTGTCCACAATCTTTACAAGTTAATGTTTTGTCTTCATACATTTTAATTTACCTCGCTTTGAGTTATATAGATTGCCCTTTGCGGAATTGCACCGCAACACTTGATATCAGCGTTACTAAACTACGGGCACATTGAAGCCATATTTTCGCTTTTAAAAATTTAAGTGAACAAACCGTTTGTTAATCTGTTAACAACCTCTATTTTCAGAAGTCTGTCCCTTATCTTTTCCTAATAATATACCAAAAATATTAAATAGTCAATATAAATTTACTTACTATGTCTAAAATTTTGAGTTGTATTTCACAATAACAATTGAATTTAGTCTAATTTCGTCGTATAATGTATAAAAAAGTAGGAGTGAACCAAATGGTTGCAAAAACATATAGTATGGGTCTTTTTGGCATGGAAGCATTCCCGGTAGAGGTCGAAACCGATTTATCTCCGGGTCTCCCTGCCTTTGAACTGGTTGGTTTACCTGACGCCTCTGTCCGTGAATCTCGTGATCGAGTACGCTCTGCTCTCAAGAACTGTGGCTTTTCCTTTCCGGTTAGCCGCATTACCATTAATTTGGCACCGGCCGATAAAAGAAAAGAGGGGCCAATTTATGACCTCCCCATTTTTATTTCACTATTGCAGGCAAATCGTCAACTCACTTTTGCCGTAACAGATTCTGTATTTATCGGCGAATTGTCTCTTTCCGGAGATTTGCGTCCTGCTAGAGGGGTACTCTCCATGATTTTAAAAGCCAAAGAACTCGGTTTTACTAGCGTATTCATTCCATGGGAAAATGCTACTGAAGCATCTATTGTAAAAGATATTCAAGTCTTTGCTTTTAAGCACATAACAGAATTATTGCAGCATCTTACCGGAGAAAAAATGGTTGCCCCCTATCCTTTCTCTCCCCCCAAACCTGCTAACTTAACAACCGACTTAGATTTTGCTGATGTAAAAGGACAATCTGAAGCTAAAAGAGCTTTAGAAATTGCTGCTGCCGGAGGACACAATATTTTACTTATTGGACCTCCAGGATCTGGAAAGAGCATGCTCGCTAAGCGTTTGCCCTCTATCCTGCCCACCATGACCTTTGATGAGGCAATTGAGACCACAAAAATCCACTCCATTGCTGGTTTTATGGATAAAGAACACGCCTTGGTGCAAACTAGACCCTTTCGCTCTCCTCATCATACCGTTTCTACTGCAGGCCTTTCGGGTGGTGGAACCGTTCCGCGACCAGGCGAAATTTCTATGGCGCACAACGGTGTCCTTTTTCTAGATGAATTGCCGGAATTTTCACGCAGCGCTATGGAAATACTGCGTCAGCCCTTAGAGGACAATATGGTTACAATCTCTCGAGTCAGCGGGAGTATCAGTTATCCTTGCAACGTTATGCTGGTAGCTGCCATGAATCCATGTCCCTGCGGCTATTTCGGGCACAGCAGCCGACCCTGTATTTGCTCTTTGCGAGCTGTTAACCAATATTTAGGTAAAATTTCCGGCCCGCTCCTTGATCGCCTTGATTTACACATTGAAGTTCCTCCTGTTGAATTTCAAGATTTATCTAATGCAGAAAAATCAGAATCCTCTGCGCAAATTCGTTTGAGAGTAGAACAAGCACGTACCCTTCAACAAAAACGTTTTGCGGGAACTGATATCCATGCCAATGCCAATATTCCGTCAGCCGGACTTCGCGAAATGTGTGAAATGACGTCCTCTGCTGTTGGCATATTAGAGCGTGCTTTTGAACAGTTCTCTTTTTCTGCCAGAACATACGACCGTGTTTTAAAAGTTTCACGCACGATAGCCGATTTAGACGGTAGCGTTTTGATTGATTTACCTCATGTGGCAGAAGCTGTGCAATACCGAAGCTTAGACCGAAAATATTGGCTTAATGAACTCTAATAGCAAACTACAAACAGCCGCTATCCTGTACGGATGACGGCTATATCTTGTTTCTAAAACTAAAAATCCAGTTTATTCTAGATTTTATCTATAAAATTGTACTTTCACATATAGATTCTGAATTGAGAAAAAGGCATGAGAATGTTAATGATTGATATCTCAATAGATAATTATATGGTTTTTAGACAATCCAATATAATTTATCTACTCTCCGCTTAGTGGATAAATTAGCAAAGATGAGTGAAACTCCTGTGCTCTATCCACTTGAGAAAATTAAACTTGAAACAAAATAAATAAGAGAGCCTCTCGCAAACTTGCGAGAAGCTCTCTTTATAGGTTACCCTATCAAAATTTAAATCTTAGTTAATACCAGAAACAACGCCGGAACCAACTGTACGTCCGCCTTCACGAATAGCAAAACGTAGACCTTCTTCGATAGCAATAGGAGTAATCAGCTCAACGTTCATGTCAACGTTATCGCCAGGCATACACATTTCTGTGCCTTCTGGCAGAGAGATGATACCAGTAACGTCTGTTGTTCTGAAATAGAACTGAGGACGATAGTTGTTGAAGAAAGGAGTATGACGTCCGCCTTCATCTTTATTCAGGATATAAACCTGGCCTTTGAATTTGGTGTGAGGATTGATTGAACCGGGTTTAGCCAAAACTTGGCCACGCTCGATTTCACTTCTCTGAACACCACGTAGCAAAGCACCAACGTTATCGCCAGCTTCGGCATAATCCAAAGTCTTGCGGAACATTTCCATGCTTGTTACAACAACTTTTCTTCTCTCATCAGTCATACCAACGATTTCAACTTCATCGCCAGAATTGACCTTTCCTCTTTCAACTCTACCAGTAGCAACGGTGCCACGACCAGAAATAGTCATAACATCTTCAACAGGCATCAAGAAAGGAAGCTCTGATTTACGTTCTGGAGTTGGGATGAATGAATCAACAGCAGCCATCAGCTCGTTAATGCAAGCATATTCAGGAGCAGTTGGGTCTGTAGAAGTAGATTCAAGAACGTTCAAGCCTGAACCACGGATGATTGGCGTATCATCGCCTGGGAATTCATATTCATTCAGCAAATCACGAATTTCCATCTCAACAAGGTCAAGAAGCTCTTCGTCATCAACTTGGTCAACTTTGTTCATGAACACAACGATATAAGGCACGCCAACCTGACGAGCAAGAAGAATGTGCTCTCTTGTCTGAGGCATAGGGCCATCAGCAGCAGAAACAACCAGAATAGCACCGTCCATCTGAGCAGCACCAGTGATCATGTTCTTAACATAGTCAGCATGTCCAGGGCAGTCAACGTGAGCATAGTGACGAGCATCTGTCTGATATTCAACGTGAGCTGTATTAATAGTAATACCACGCTCTCTCTCTTCAGGAGCCTTGTCAATGTTTGCATAATCTGCAAAGTCTGCGTTACCTTCAAGATTTAGAACCTTTGTGATAGCGGCAGTAAGAGTTGTTTTACCGTGGTCAACGTGACCGATTGTACCAATGTTAACGTGTGGCTTATTACGTTCAAATTTTGCTTTTGCCATTGGAATTTTCCCCCTTTTATCTAATTAAAATATTCTCATCTGTTACAACGTCCATTTTAGCAACAAAGAACAAAAAAATCAAGTAGATTTTATGGCTTAGTCAGCCTTTTTTGTTCTTGAAGAAATGATATCTTCTGAAACAGATTTTGGAACTTCACTGTAGTGAGCTGGTTCCATTGTATATTGAGCACGTCCCTGTGTTTTAGAACGCATATCAGTTGCATATCCAAACATCTCAGAGAGCGGCACTTCACTGTTTACCTGCTGAGCACCCGGCAACGCATCCATACCGAGAATCATTCCACGACGTGAGTTAAGGTCGCCGATAACGTCGCCCATATACTCTTCTGGAGTAATAACAGTAACTTTCATAATCGGCTCAAGCAGTACAGGACTTGCTTTTCTTGCAGCTTCTTTAAAAGCCATAGAGCCGGCAATTTTAAATGCCATTTCAGATGAGTCAACTTCGTGGTATGAACCATCATACAAGGTAACTTTTACGTCAACCATGTTATATCCGGCCAAAATACCTGACATCATGGCACCCTGAATGCCTTGGTCAACAGCAGGAATATACTCTTTCGGAATAGATCCGCCAACAACACCATTTACAAATTCATAGCCTTTTTCTGGGTTCGGCTCAATACGAATCTTAACGTGACCATATTGACCTTTACCACCAGACTGTCTGGCGTATTTTGTATCTGCTGCTGCTTCCATGCGAATGGTTTCTTTATAAGCAACCTGCGGCTTACCTACGTTAGCTTCAACCTTAAATTCTCTCATCAAACGGTCAACGATGATTTCAAGATGAAGCTCACCCATACCAGCGATGATGGTCTGTCCTGTTTCTTCATCAGTATAAGCTTTAAATGTTGGATCTTCTTCAGCAAGCTTTGCCAAAGCAATACCCATTTTTTCCTGACCTGCTTTTGTTTTCGGTTCAATAGCAACACGAATAACAGGCTCTGGGAATTCCATGGATTCCAGAATAATCGGATGCTTTTCATCACAAAGTGTATCACCGGTTGTGGTATTTTTCAAACCAACAGCAGCAGCAATATCTCCTGCATACACGGTTTCAATGTCTTGACGATGGTTAGCATGCATCTGCACGATACGACCGATACGTTCTGTGTTATCTTTTACTGAGTTATATACGCTAGAACCAGCATTAATGGTTCCGGAATATACACGGAAGAAGCAAAGTTTTCCAACAAAGGGATCAGTTGCAATCTTGAAAGCCAATGCAGCGAAAGGCTCTTCATCAGAAGAATGACGTACATCCTCTTCTTCAGTATCAGGATTAACACCTTTGATTGATTCAACATCAGTTGGAGCCGGCATATAATCAATAACAGCATCCAAAAGCTTTTGAACGCCCTTGTTACGGTAAGAAGTACCGCAAGTGACAGGAACCATTTCATTAGCCAGTGTTGATTTACGGATTACTTTCTTCATTTCTTCAATGGTCATTTCTTCTCCAGAGAGATATTTATCCATCAAAGCTTCGTCTTGCTCAGCAATATGCTCCAGCAGTTCTGTGTGATACTTGTCTGCTGTTTCTTTTAAATCTTCTGGAATATCTTCTACACGAATGTCATTGCCAACATCATCATAATAGACATAGGCTTTCATTTCGAGCAAGTCAATAATTCCTTTGAATGTTTCTTCAGAGCCGATGGGCAGCTGAATCGGAACAGCATTACATTTTAATCTGTCCTTCATCATCTGAACAACGCGATAGAAATCGGCGCCCATGACGTCCATTTTGTTGATATACGCCATACGAGGGACTTTATATTCCTCAGCTTGACGCCAAACTGTTTCTGATTGGGGCTCAACGCCGCCTTTAGCACAAAAAACAGTAACTGAACCATCCAGGACTCTCAATGAGCGTTCAACTTCAACGGTGAAGTCAACGTGTCCGGGAGTATCAATAATGTTAATTCTGTGATTTTTCCAGAAACAGGTAGTAGCAGCAGAAGTAATTGTAATACCTCTTTCCTGCTCCTGCGCCATCCAGTCCATCGTGGCATTACCGTCATGAGTTTCACCGATTTTATGGTTGATACCGGTGTAGTATAAAATACGCTCTGTTGTCGTAGTTTTACCTGCATCGATATGCGCCATGATACCGATATTTCTCGTCAGCTCAAGTGATACCTGTCTGGCCATAGATTCCTCCTTAATTTACATTACCATCTGTAATGTGCGAATGCTCTGTTGGCATCTGCCATTTTGTGTGTGTCTTCGCGCTTCTTAGCAGCGCCGCCTGTACCGTTCACAGCATCCAGGATTTCTCCAGCCAGTCTTTCTTTCATTGTTCTTTCAGAACGAAGTCTAGAATAGTTCGTCATCCAACGAAGACCGAGTGTCTGACGTCTCTCAGGACGTACTTCAAGCGGTACTTGATAGGTAGAACCACCAACACGACGTGCTTTAACTTCAAGGCTTGGCATAACATTCTCCATAGCCTGCTCAAACACCTCAAGTGCTTCTTTACCTGTTTTTTCTGCAACAATATCAAATGCACCATAAACGATTTTCTGGGCTACACCCTTCTTGCCGTCATACATAATACTGTTTACTAAACGTGTAACTAATTTTGAACCATACATAGGGTCTGGTAAAACATCGCGTTTTACTACATTGCCTCTTCTTGGCATAATCTTCCCTCCTTCATAAAATGATATCATCGGTACTCGAAAGCGACAACCTTCCGTGTGGCAAGAAAGGCACATTTTTACACTTTATCTTTTAGCAATTAACTCACCAAATATAAATATAAGAAAATGCCCGTCCGCATTCTGCGGCCGCCATAAGAATTCTGTCATGATTGAAAGAAATCTTTCTCAATCAGCTTTACTTAGCGCCTGCTTTTGGTCTCTTTGCGCCGTACTTGGAACGACTCTGCATACGTTTTGCAACGCCTTGAGCATCCAAAGTACCACGGATGATGTGATAACGTGTACCAGGAAGGTCACGAACTCTTCCTCCACGAATCATAACAACACTGTGTTCCTGCAGATTGTGTCCGATTCCGGGGATATAAGCAGTAACTTCCATACCATTGGAAAGTCTAACTCTGGCAACTTTACGAAGAGCAGAGTTCGGTTTTTTCGGTGTCACAGTCTTAACAGTTGTACAAACACCACGTTTTTGCGGAGAGTTTTTATCAAAAGAAACTCTTTTCTTTGAATTCCATCCCTTGAGCAAAGCCGGGGTCTTGTGTCTGTTTTCAGCAACGCTGCGTCCATGGTGAACAAGCTGGTTAAAGGTTGGCATAAGGCACCTCCTTACAATAATAATTATGATTTATTAAAAATGCTGACAGTCATACAAAAACCATTTTCAGCATGAAATACCGAAAACGGCATAAAATCAACATCCCAATCATCGTCAAATTATACCACTGTCATTTCTAAATGTCAAGATGGCTATGTATTGATTTGAATTGCATCATTTTTTGAGTTCTTTTCTTACTTTTAAGAAAAATCGCTTTCAAACACAATTTGCAGTTCTGCGCGTGCTTCTTGCATAAAATGGCTGACATTCACACTCATCATCTGGCAAACTTGATAATCTTTTTCATACTGCTCGGGCTCTGTAATATAGTGATAAAAATCAGCAGCTTCATATCCCATTAATTTAAATTTTTCTTCATCAGCAAAAATTTCTTTTTTCTCGCCATGAGAAGTAATCAAAACCATATCAGCTAAACGAGATATTGAATCAATGTAAATTGTGCCATTTTGCCCTTGAATTTCACTGCCGGCATTGGATTCTCCAATTTTCGAATAAGTTAATGTCACTAATTCATCCGGATATTGAAGTGTTAAAATACCGCTTGCGTCTGCGCCGCCTCTTAGAAGTTTGGAAGCAGCCGTAAAACTATCGGGTTTCCCAAAATAATAGAGAGCCGGATAAACGCAGTAAACACCTAAATCCATGAGTGCACCTGTTTCCATTTTTCGATTAAATATATTCGGCAGATTGCCCGCTAGATAATCATCAAATTTAGAAGACCGCTGACAAAAATCAAATTTAGCAAATGAAATTTTGCCGATTTGTGTCAAAGCTTCTTCTAATAACTTTCTTTGCGGCAAATGCATAAACATAATAGCCTCCAGAAAAACCAATCCTTTTTCCTGAGCCAATTTTTGAAGCTCAAGGACTTTGTCTGCTTGTGCACTTACTGGTTTTTCACAGATAACATGCTTACCGTTTAAAAGAAACAGTTTGCTATACTCATAATGAAGTACATTGGGGCTGGCAATATATACAGCATCAATCGCTTTCGATTTTGCCATTTCTTCCAAATCGCTAAATGCATATTCCGCGCCATGTTTTTGAGCATATTCATCCGCACGCTCCTGCTGACGGGAATAAACAGCTGTCAGCTGCCAAAGGCCTGTGTCTTTGGCTCCCTTTATATATTCATCGGCAATCCAACCTGAGCCGATTGTTCCAAAATTAAGCATCATTTTCTCCTTTTATCCTTTAACATCCTATTTTAAACTACTGCACATAAAATAGCAAAACTTTTAAATTCACTTGAAAAAATCTTACTTTTGCGGTAATGCTTTTCAACAATATTTGATTTCTTAATAGATGCAGTGCAATCAATAAAACAAAAACCTCTCTTTATACTAGAAAATATCCATACACGAAAACATGAATAATCTTATACAAACTTGTATAAAAAGAATCGAATATTTTACTTACTATCTTAGTCCCCGAAGCTGATTCCTATTTGTCTGGCAGCTTGAATTTCATCGCAATTTACAGGCACGCTTTTCAGTTTGCCTGCTACTTCACTCAAAGGCACAGGGATAGTTTGTCCGTTTACAACACCCACCATAACACCAAACTTCTCCTCTGCTATCAATTCGGCCGCTTTCGCACCAAGCTTTGTGCAAAGTACCCTGTCATAAGCACAAGGAGAACCACCACGCTGGAAATGTCCTGGCACACAAACTCTAATTTCATTGCTAATTCTCTGCTGTAATTCTGCATTGATTTTGTAAACCACAGAAGGGTATGGTGATGCCGCCCTTGCCTTTTTCAGCTCTTTTTTGCTCATTTGAGATTCTTCTACAGAAATGGCTCCTTCGGCTACGGCCAAAATAGAAAAACGTTTACCTGCTTTTTGTCTTTCTTGCAATACTTCTGCAATTTTATCAATATTGTAAGGAATCTCCGGCAAGAGAATCACATCTGCGCCACCGGCAATACCGGCGGAAAGCGTCAGCCAACCTACTTTATGACCCATTACCTCAATTAGAAAATTACGCCCATGAGAGGTCGCCGTAGTATGAATACCGTCTACTACAGCTGTTGCGATTTCTACTGCACTATGAAAACCAAAGGTGACGTCTGTTCCTGTAATATCGTTGTCAATCGTTTTGGGCAGATGAATAATATTAAGCCCGTTTTCACTCAATAAATTAGCCGTTTTTTGCGTACC
Organism: Scatolibacter rhodanostii; assembly: GCF_900197595.1. GTDB lineage: Bacteria > Bacillota > Clostridia > Oscillospirales > Acutalibacteraceae > Scatolibacter > Scatolibacter rhodanostii. The sequence continues at coordinate 93,551 of NZ_FZLO01000003.1, forward strand.
GTTGCCTCCGAGAACCACCAATGCATTTAGCTTTAGCTTTTGGTAAGTTCCCTTCATGTTTTTGACTTTATCTACATTATCTTCGCCAATCACACTCATTTGTTTAAACGGCTGGCGGGAGGTTCCTAAAATCGTTCCCCCAAGAGTAAGAATACCTGAAAAATCGTCGGGCCGCATCAAACGGTAATTTCCTTGAATTAATCCTCTATAGCCATCTTGTATGCCGTAAATTTCAACTTTGTCTCCAAAGTTTTCATACAAAGCCTTCGCCACTCCCCGAATGGCTGCATTTAAACCTTGGCAGTCGCCGCCACTTGTCAAAATTCCTACTCTTTTCATATCATTCTCCTATCTTTTATCTACGTCGGACAAATGAAGTGGTATAAACCTTTCATTTTTCCCTTTTACATGTATAGCGTTGCTCCTCTTTTGCGCTTCTTCATATTGTATCATCTGGCTGTGTATTCTCTTCTTCCCCCTGCGGCTAACTGCTTTATATTTTCCGTCAGCACCCAGTTCTCTGGCATTGAAATTATCCATCAATTGCATTTCCAAAAGAGAGGTTAATCGTTCTTTAAGCTCCTCTTCTACTATAGGGAAAACTAATTCTACCCGTCTATCTAAATTTCGTTGCATCCAGTCGGCGCTGCCAATATAGACAAGTGGTTCTCCGCCATTCTCAAACTTAAAAATGCGGCTGTGCTCTAAAAATTGTCCGACAATGCTGATCACACGAATGTTTTCGCTCACGCCTTCTACGCCGGGCAGCAAACAGCAAATCCCTCTGACAATTAAATTGATTTTCACACCCGCCTGCGATGCCTTATATAAAGAAGAAATTAGTTTTGGATCGACCAGCGAGTTTACTTTCACTGTAATGCCGCTTGGTTCTCCTGCCTGCGCATGCTGAATTTCAGTTTCTATTTTCTTTTCAAAAAAGTCTCTCATATATTGCGGTGCTACCACAAAATGAGTATACTGCGGCGATGCAGAATAACCGGTGATTACATTAAATAATAAAGAGGCATCTTCACCAAAAGCCTGTCGAGCTGTAAAAAGCCCAAAATCAGTATAGACTCTTGCCGTAGAATCATTGTAGTTGCCTGTACCCAAATGCAGATATCGCCTAATTTCTTCTCCCTCACGGCGCACTACTAAAGCTATTTTACAATGGGTTTTTAATCCTTGCAAGCCATAAATAACATGGCAACCCGATTTTTCCAATTTCTTTGCCCAATTAATGTTATTTTCTTCATCAAAGCGTGCTTTTAGTTCTACTAGCACCGTTACTTGCTTTCCGTTTTCAGCTGCTTTTATCAGGGCAGCGATAATAGGAGAATGACCGCTTACACGGTAAAGGGTTTGCTTAATGGCCAACACGTTAGCATCTTCCGCTGCGGTGGTAATAAACTTTGTGACAATATCAAAGCTTTCATAGGGGTGATAGACCAGACGATCTTTCTCTCGAATGACTTCAAAAATATCTTTTTCTTCAGCAAAATCCGCACTCTCTACGGGAATAATCGGAGCAAAGCAAAGGTGAGAAAATTCAGGTTCAGAAGCAAACTTAGAAAAGAATGTCAAATCAAGTGGTCCGGCTAGTTCATAAATATCCGGTGTTTTAATTCTTAGCATGGAAATCAAAAATTCACGGATTGGACGATCGCATTTCTTTAAAATCTCCAATCGAACCGGCCGACCTCTTTTTCGCTTTTTAATGGATTTCTGAATCTCTGTTAGAAAATCCTGAGCTTCTTCATCGATTTCCAAATCAGAATCTCTTGTAAGCCGGAAAGGGCTTGCTGCCTTAATGTCATGAAGCTCAAATAAGTCACCAAGCTTATGGATAATAATATCCTCTAAAAGAGTGAAAACTCTTTCACTCCCTGTAGAAGGAAGCTCTAAATAGCGAGGGAGAATAGACGGCACCTGCACAACGGCAAAACAGGTTTCCTCCCCTTTTTCTTTTCTTTTTAACCGCACCGCAATATTTAGCGATTGATTGGCAAGCATCGGAAAAGGTCTGCTGCCATCTACTGCCAAAGGCGTGAGCACTGGAAATAACATCGTATCAAAATAGTTTTCTGCAAACTTTCTTTGTTCCTGTGTCATTTCACTGATTGGTGCAAATGTTATCTTTTCTTTTAACAAAGCCGGCATAATAGAACGCAGTAAACACGAATATTGTCTTTGCATAAAATGCTGCGATTTTTCATGCAATTCGTCCATAAGTTGCTGTGGGGTTCGTCCTGAATCATCAATCTTTTGATATTTTGACTTTACCTGCGCTTTAACGCCTGCCACACGCACCATAAAAAACTCATCTAAATTTGAAGAAGTAATCGCTAAAAAGCGAAGTCTTTCCATAATCGGATTCGTTCTCTTGAACGCCTCTTCGAGCACTCTTTTATTAAAAGCCAGCCAGCTTAATTCGCGATTCAAATAGGGCGTTTTGATTTTCGCTTTTTCTCTTTTATCTTTATTCATATCAGCATTACTCTCCGCTCTTAAAATTATCATGCGAAACTCTCCAGAATTTATTCAGTCTTTTCTTTTTATTATACTAACGCACCTGTTTTTTTTCAATTGTTGCTCCAAAATTTTACATAAGTTTTGCTTAAAATTGACGTTATTCTAATAAATATATTTTTGATTTAGAATATCTCTAAATTCATGTCCCTAAAATAGCAATATTCGACAAAATAAGACATAGAATCACTTTTTTCTGTTTTACAATACTCATATATTTTACTTTAAAAGAGGTGTTCTCCTTGACTGTTTATTCCAGAAAGACAACTCTTTGCTTTGTTGCTTTTTTTCTTATTCTCTCCGTTTTGTTTTTGACAGGATTACGCAAAGAATATGAAAACCCAAACTATGTCTCCTTCTATCAGCTTTCTGACGGTAATTTGGAGAATTCACTTCTTTATGAAGAAGCAGAAAATGGTATCTTATATTGCTTTAATGATAACCTCAAAGGGGTTGCCCTTCTCTTAAACACAGAGGGACAAGTCTTATATGAGCGTCATTTTGACACTCCGCTTTACAAAGCTGTTTTGAGAGATAACAAGCTCTTTCTTCTTACAGAAAACGAAGCCCAAAAAATGAGTCTTTATCAGCTGGATGCTTCTACCTTAAACGAAAGCAACTCTTCAACAATTGACAGCTATTACAGTGATATTAGTCAAATTGATTTTGATTACGACGGCAATTTTTATGTTGTCACTTGGCTCGATTTAACTACAGTTCTCTCTTTTTCCTTTGACGGAACTTACCGTAATCAATTTGTTTCTTCTTCACCCATCGAATTTTTACAGTTCTTCTCCGATACGCTTTATCTCTATACGGATAACCAAAGCTGGCTATCTCTTTCAACAGACGATTTGGCTATTCAAAGTAATTTGCCGCTACCTAGTAAGCCCGCAAAAATCATGAATGAATATCTGCTCTTGGATATAGATGGGAACTTTTTGGATTACTCGCAAGACAACTTCCCACTTATATTTTCTTCTCCCCTTCCGTTTACAGAATTTCTTTTTCATGCATGGAATAATGAAAACCAAATTCTTTGGGCAAACGAGCAGAATGAAATTGTTCGCTATAGCTTAGAAAGCAACCAACAAGATTCTTTTAGAACCGACGGCTCTATTTATGCAATAGCGGGTCACTCTGCTATCGCATCAGAAAACGGCACTTTATATTATGTATCTTTAAACTCTTTTCAAGAAAAAACACCTGAACCCACTGTCACTCCCTCACCTATCCCAACCGATATTCCATCAAAACCCACAAAATCCCCCAAACCTTCTGCAACTCCTACTGAAAAGCCTGACATTTCTGAATTTATCCTACCTAACTGGGCAGAAGAAAACGGTGACTATCTCTATATAAAAGACAGCAAAACAATTGCCCTTTTGAAAGAAACGCTTTCTCCTTTCACTGTTATGATACAAGATAAAAACAGAAACACAGTTAGCTCGGGTAATTTACGTACAGGGTTTGCTATATCTGTAGAAAACCAACTCCATTTCGAACTTGTCCTTATTGGTGATTGTAATGCTTCTGGCACTGTTAACACAGCGGATATAAAAGAAATGCAAAGAGCCGTATTGGGTTCAAACCTGCTGGAGGGAGCCTCTTTTGCCGCTGCAGATTTGAACCGTGACAATCGAATTACCACTGCTGACCTGATTCTATTAAGTGAAATGATTCAAAACTTAAAATGAAAAGAAGTGAGCATGCCAATATTCACTTCTTTTTTTGAACCCAAATAGTAAATAAGATTAACCCCAGTGTAATAAAAAGCAGCACCCCATAAAGAATGCCAAATGGCAAAAGTAGACTTTTCGCTGTTAGCATAATCAGACATTTTTGAGTGAACATGCTCTCTCCCCTTTGTCTACCGTTTTTAATGTATGATTGACTATTTTATTTGTATGCTGACAGCATAGAAAATGATACTCTTAAAATTCAGTTTGGTTATTTTTTTTAAAGCTAAGTCATAGATTTAGATACAAGCCTAACGCATAGCGGCAATTAACATGAGGTAGACTAAAATTTCTCATTTCTACGAGGAAGGAAGAAAATCAAATGATGAATTTTAAAAAACACAGCTATCTGATTCTTTGGGGTGCTTTCATTCTTGCCATCGGCATTGTTTGGCTATTTGGACAAACAGAACCAGAACCTGTACCGCCCATACAGAGCACTGCTACACCAATACCCGGCAAGCAGACACCAGAACATATTCCCGAGCTATTTAACCGAAGTTCCCCCTCCCCTGATACTCCTTCAGCTTCACCGACAGTAGAAAATATCGATAGCAATATGGTCGGGCTTTGGGTTCCGTTTATGTCACTCAGCACAGTAGAAAAAACAGAAGCTGCCTTTAAAGAAAATTTCCAAAACATTGCTGATTCTGCCAAAGAAAAAGGCATTAATGCGCTTTTTGTCCATGTTCGTCCCTATTCTGACGCGCTTTATCCTTCTTCCCTTTTCCCGTGGTCACATATTGTTACCGGCACACAAGGAACCGATCCTGGCTATGACCCTTTAGCCTTTATGATTGACTATACACATCAATTGGGCATGGAATTCCACGCTTGGATTAATCCACTGCGAGTGAAAAGTCCTGATTCAAGCTTTGAACTGTCAGCTGATAATCCTTATTCCAAGCTAAAAGCTGACAACCCTTCCTATTTCATGGAATATGACGGCGGCATTTATCTTAATCCGGCCGCTCCGTATATTCGTCATCTTATCGCAGACGGTGCCGCCGAAATTGCTCAAAACTATGCTGTTGACGGCATTCATTTTGACGATTATTTTTATCCTACCGATGATGCTTCTCTTGACAGCGATATCTATACAGCCTATACCTCTACTGTCGAAGAACCCATTGCATTATCTGCCTGGCGCACGGGAAATATCAATGCCATGATTGCAGAAGTATATCAAAAAATTAAAGCTGCGAAAAGCGATGTTGTATTTGGTATTTCTCCCACCGGCAACATTGGCAATAATAAAAGTATGAACGCTGATGTAAAAACTTGGTGCGCTATCCCTGGCTACATCGATTACATCTGCCCTCAAATTTATTATAGCTATGAACATCCTACTCTAGGCTACAGCGAAGCGCTAAACGAATGGTCTGCTTTGCCAAAGCACGAAAATCTGAATATCTATATCGGTTTGGCACTCTATAAAGCTGGAACCGATGCAGATGAAAACACATGGCTTGGCGGAAACATGATTGCCAGGCAAATTGAGGACGCTGAAGCCATCGGGACTAATGGCATTATTCTTTATTCTTCTGATTACCTCACAATACCCGAAACAGAAGAAGAAGTAAACAATGCGGTTGCCGCTATTCAAAATATACAATAATTATTCTTCATGTTCGAAATAGCGACAAAAGCCGAACCAATCTCTGCAATGAGATGGCTCGGCTTTTTATTTTATCTTATCTTTAATTTTTTACTCTGATAGTTTTTTTATAAATTTTTCTGCCTGTTTTCTATTTTTAAAAACAATAACTTGCTTATTCTTTTCAGCATTTAATAGTTCATAATACTTTTGTCTATGCGTTTTATTAAATTGCCATACAAACTTTAGCAGCTTTATATCAAATTTTTCAGGACAATTTTGACCCATATCCGCACGCGTTTTTCCGTATCCTGTAATGACTCTTTTTAAGACTCCATAAAGACTGATAAAGCGAGAATAATCCATAAAAATTATGGTATCACAATATTTTAATCGCATAGGCAATGTTCTGTCAAAATTACCGTCCAAAATCCATTGTGACTTTGCTAACTCTTCCTTTAAAAGAGCATCAAACTTTTCTCTTGGCATAGCTTGCCAATTGTTTAACCAATATAATTTATCAAGATGGACAAGCGGTAATTCTAATTCTTTTGCTAATGCTCTTGATAAAGTTGTTTTTCCACAGCCAGAGCACCCAATAATTAATATTTTCTGCACCTATCTTCACCTCACCATCAACATATTTTCCATAAATTGATTCTACCATATTTTTGAATTAAAAAACAAACAAATTATCTCATAATCTATTTTTCTTATAAATTTCTTCTATAGACAAGCTATTGACTTGATACAACTGATGTGTTTAAATCGTATTATAGATTTCATTTTCAGACAATCCTATTTTGACATTCCAGTAAAACACATAAATAGCAAGAAACCCAGAAAGGTCTGTTTACTCATGAATCCAAATGTTACAATCAGAATGGCAACAGAAGAAGATGCACAGGAGCTTTTATCCATTTATTCGCCGTATGTCACGCAAACTGCCATCAGTTTTGAATATGACGTACCTTCTATAAATGAATTTGCAGAGCGCATTCGCAATACGCTAAAAAAATATCCTTATCTTGTCGCAGTAGAAGATAACTGTATCATTGGTTATGCCTATGCCTCAGCTTTTAAACCGCGCCCCGCTTATGATTGGTCGGTTGAACTAACGGTTTACTTAAAACAAGATTGCCGTGCCAAAGGAGTGGGTAAGAAACTATATCTTGCCATGGAAAATATTCTTGAACATCAGAATATCCTAAATGCAAACGCCTGCATCGCTTATTCAGCCAACAATGATGATTATCTGGATAATGTCAGTGCTGGTTTTCACCAGCATTTAGGCTATGTAAAAGTAGCCCATTTCACAAAAAGCGGCTATAAATTTGGTACTTGGTATGATATGATTTGGATGGAAAAAATATTGAGAAAGCATCCTGACACGCCCTCTCCTTTTATTCCAATTACTGCAGTAGCTGTTGAACGCTTACTAAAACAATCAATATGAGTTTGAATGGTAAAAAGATGATAGAATTTCTTTTCCAACTTACACCAATCAAAAAGGAGAAATTATCTTGAATGGACAAAATCGTGCCGACATAAAAATCGGTGCAAAAGTAAATATCGTACTCAAAGCTGACCAACGTACCAATAAGCTAACAGAGGGTGTCGTAGCTAAATTACTAACAAAGAGTAGCTTTCATCCTCATGGTATTAAAGTTATGCTAACGGATGGGCAAGTCGGCAGAGTTCAAGAGATATTATAGTAGCATAGCTACTTTATGGATCATTCTTAATTATAACAACGTTTTAAGAAAAACCATTCTCGATCCGGTCAGCACCTAATTTTTTATAACATAAAATTGTTGGAGGTAAATAATATGTCAAAACAAATGCCAGCCCTATTTATCGGTCACGGATCTCCTATGAACGCAATTGAAGATAATGAATATTCAAATATTTGGTCTGAAATCAGCAAACAAATTGCAAAACCTGAGGCTATTTTATCTGTATCGGCTCATTGGTTCACGAGAGGAAGCAAAATCACAGATTCTCCCAAACCAAATGTTGTTTATGATATGTATGGATTTCCCGACGCTCTATATAATGTCATCTATCAGCCCGATGGTGCACCAAATTTGGCACATGAAGCCATATCACTCATTGGCAGTAAAGTGGACGTAGACAACAGTTGGGGCATTGACCACGGCACATGGTCTGTTCTATGCAGAATGTACCCAGAGGCCGATGTTCCAGTCTTTCAGCTTAGTGTTGACGCCAACGCCAGTGCTGAAACTCATTTTAGAATTGGTCAAGAAATTGCTTCTTTACGCAATAAAGGTGTCATGATTTTCGGAAGCGGCAACGTAGTGCACAACCTCTCAAGAGTCAGCTGGGATATGGATGGAGGTTACCCATGGGCGACTGAATTCGACAACTATATCAAAGAAAAGATTCTTAGCGGTGAATATGATGACGTCATAAATTATGACAGAGCCGGTCCATCAAGAAAGCTAGCTTTTCACACACCAGATCACTTCAATCCTCTTTTATACGTATTGGGAGCTTCTAATAAAAATGATAAACTTACTGTATTCAATGACTCCTGCACGCTTGGTTCTTTGTCTATGACTTCTTACTTGTTTGAGTAAGCTATAGACACAAACTAGCACATAATATCTGCGAGACGAGTTACAAACTAGAAAAAACAATCTTTACAATACCATGTTCAATCCCAGTTAATAAAGTTCGAGGGTTTGCACGAACAGCAAGCCCTCGAACTTTATTTTCCTGAATTAATTTTATCTTAGCGAAAAACAGTTTAGTTAGAATAAGACCTTGTTATTATTTAAAAATCATAGCAGAATCATGAGTGTTTCAATTTTTTCATCGTAGTAATGCTATGATGGTATGATAATTCCTCTTATAGTAACTGATTAAACTCTATTCAGTATTATCGTGCCGCTTTCTTATCTTTTGAATATAACACAAAAACTAGGTTAGATAGATGCAATTTTACATCTATCTAACCTAGTAGTTTTTGTATCATCCGATCAAAATAGATACAGACCTGCAATCTCCTATCAGCCACTTATCGGTGTTCCACAATACTCGCATTCCGAAACGCTGCCAACGGCAACAACATTATTTGCACCACAACCGGAGCATTTGACTGCAATCCTTCGCATGCGTGCCCGATCCTGGACTGATGTTTGAGTATCTGATATAACTGATGTTGGAGTATCTGATATAGGTGTACTCCATGCTAAAACAATTTCACGCTTCTCTTGATTCAGATAAGCATCCTCTAAACAACTGGTGTTTATCATATTCTGTAGATCTTTTACTACGGTATTATATCGAAACCCAACCGAATTAACAATACTATCTATACTGCGAACATTCTGATTTACTACCAACTGTGTGTACAGATTATATCTGACAGCGGCTCGTTTTATCTTCGATGCTTTACGCAACACCATAATACCGGCAATAAACATGGCAAGTGCGATTAGTACTAAAGATGGGTACTTCTCACTTAAATTTTCAGATTTCATGATTATATATCCTCCAGCAATCACGAAAAACCACCCCACAGCTGAAATCGCACCGGTTTTCCCGCTCATCAATATGGACTTATCCGTTGATGCTTTCTTAAATAACAAAAAAATACCCACCGGCCATAACAATAGCAACCAAAAGATAACCCGGCCCCAGCTAATTTGTTTTTTTTGCATTATTAAAATTCTCCTCTTTTGGGTTTGTTATATTCTCCGCTTTGCAAGTCTTCATAAGTCTTTGCGTTATTGTCATGCACTCGAGCGGATATGTTAATAGTAACCACAGCAATAATCAAGAATACTGCGTTTATTGCAATTTGAAGGAAGACAAATCTATACATATGCGCCGCAAACCACTGGGTGAAGAAGATGCTGATAATAACCACAATCTCGTAAATTAAAATTAAACTGCCTAATCCAGTGGAATAATAAACACCATCTTTATTTTTCTTTGGAGCAGCCAGCGTAAGGGTTGCAAACAAGGAAACTACAAGGGACAGCAGTAATGAGCCAAATGCCCAAAAGTTCAGTGGAACCTTGTCGATGTCCAACAGGAAAAATCCTGCAATGACGACCAAGATTCCGATAGTATAAATAATAATAGTTGTCAAAACACCTCTACTCATTGCTGTCACCATCTGCTTTCTTTCCACATTCCGGACAGAATTTTAAGTTATTTTCCAATTCACTGCCACAAGAGGAACACCTTTTAACCATAGAATTGCCGCAATGAGGGCAGAATTTTTGCATGTCGTCAACTGCTTCTCCGCATTTGATACAGGTTTTTATCAGACTGCTGCCGCATTGTCCACAAAACTTTAATCCACTATGATTGCTAGCTCCGCATTTCGGGCAAACTTTTTGATTTGCAATAAGATTGGTGTCTTTACCGCAAAACGGGCAAAAATTATATTCAGAACCGATTTGCTTACGACAATGAGGACATTCCTTAGGCGAGTTCGTATGTATGTTTTTGCTCATTTCGCTAAATGCTCCGGCAAAGTCACCGCCTAATCCTAATCCCATTCCAAGGCCTAATCCTGCCCCCATAACAGGCGTTGAACCTGAGCCCGAATTTTTTGCGGCACCTTCCAATGTATTAAAGGAACGCTCTTGTGTATAAGAATATCCAAGAATATGCATTTCGGCCTTCTTTGCAAGGGCCTCTTTCAGCTTCATCACAGCCGAATCATCTTCTGGAACGCTAATATCGTTTACGTAGAAATTCAGTAGCTCAATTCCAAAATCAGAAAAATCTGGCAAAATGCTTTCCTTCAATGATTCTGATATTTCACTGATGTATGCGTTTATTTCTAGTATTGATATTTTTTTCTTAATGATGTATTCGGATATATCATCTTTAACTTTTGCTAAGTATGTACCCCTAAAATATTTTGCAATATCACTAGATGAGAATGCCGATAGTGTTCCCACAAGTTTTGTCAGGAACATCTTGGAATCTGAAATTTTAATTCCAAATTGCCCAAACGCTCTAATTGGCATAAACACATTGTATTTGGGATCTTGCAGCTGAATTGGCGTTGGAGTTCCCCATTTAACATCAAGAGAATTAATTTTATTTACAAACCAGACCTCTGCAGTAAAAGGTGAACGCCCACCAAAAGGCAAGTTTACAAAATTGTTCAAGATGGGAATATTCGCTGTTTCCAAGGTGTGGCGACCGGGACCAAACCAATCCAGTGCCTGCCCACCCTTATACAGTACCGCCTCTTGGGATTCATTAACGATTAATTGCGTCCAAGTACCAAGTTCTGAATTTGGAAATTTCCATGCAAACACATCGGGCGAACCATTATATTTTACTACCTCAACAATTGCCATTATTTCACCGTCCTCATATTTTTTGCTGGTTTTTATGCTTACCGCTCTGCATATAGGGCATCTCGACCAACCTTTTCACTCAAAGTAATATTAATACTATTTATTAGTGTCTATTTTTAGACCGAGGTTACATCATTCAACAGATAAATAAATATTATAACTATTTATAGTTTACAATAAATCTCAAAAAACTTCAATCTTAATTATTAATATTCTCCTTATAAACTTGTAAGAAACCCTGGGAAGCGGCACTTGTTGACCTGTGTTGCCAAAGGCTTAGCAGTTACTGTGACTTGAAATCTTCTATTGAAATCCCTGTAATTATATATTTTGATGTGAAATGTGGAGTGGTTCTCACGCTGACTTAATTAATACATTAGCCAACGCAAAAATCATAAACTAGCCGAATGGAATTTCTTTGTTGACTATTGTTTGAGCGAATTGCCGTACTTGGCAAAGTTTTATTCTGCATTGAATAAGGATGATCTTCAATTAAACGATTGTATTAGAAGGAGAATTGGCTTTAAACAAGCCTAACATTGAAAAATAATTGTTTTATTAAAATTTTCCAGTGTGGTAACAACATTGAGGTTTCTTATGGAAGAAACCTTTGAGATGAATGAGTTACTTAGCTTATTGGGAAACCCCAACCTGCTGGTGCTAAGTTTCTAAAATTTAATTATAGATACGGGAATCCCCTAGCAGGTTTTAACACCGACTAGGGGATTTTTAGTTTTAATTTGTGTCATTAGGTCAAAATAGATGCATCCGTTTTAGCCGAGAGGGTAATGAAGTATTTATTCCTTATGCCTTTTTCTTTACCGCATACCACAGTTCAACATAGCCCATATTAGAGTCTCCGCCATACACCTCGAAATTCATGCCGTTCGCCTGTTCGTATTCGGCAGTAGGAAGCCATTCTGAATAAAAGCGCTTGTTGAGACGGTTGACGACTTCGACAACTTTATCCCATTTGAATTTTTCAGATGGGAATATGGCCCATGTATGCGCTGGGATATTCGCGACAGTATACCCATCAACCTTGCTGCTTTTACCCTTAAAAGCGCATTGCATGTATGCAAATGTACCAGGTTCCGTTTGCTTGTAATCACATACACCGTGTACTTTACATAAGCCGGGATTGACAAATGTCGGCAAATCCCCGGCGTCCGCCACAAGTTTTTCATATGCACCGTTTGCATGATTTTGATTCCACAACTCATGCGGATTATTTAGATGTATAACATTGTCATGGAGAATATCTGCATTCATACTGCTTCCGTCTGTTCTAAAAATACCTTCGTAGCCAAAAACCTGAAACGCCTCTTTGTTTTCAATTCGATAATCCATTTCTTTCTCTCCTTTGATTGAAATTTGGAAAGAAATTCTTGGGTATGCTTTAAGCGTTACACCATCGGTGCGCGCTTCCGTCGGTGTAACTCCGTGGAGTGTCTGGAACGCGCGTGAAAATGAAACAGGCGAATCGTAACCATACTTTAAGGCTAAGTCAATAACCTTGACATCACTGCTTTGCAGTTCGATTGCCGCCAGCGTCAGCCTTCTTCTGCGAATGTATTCCGTGAGCGAAATATCGGTCACGAATGAAAACATCCGGTAAAAGTTGTACGCCGAACAGCAAGCGATCCGCGCCAGTGTACCTTGACAAATCTCGCCCGTAAGGTTATCTTCCACATACGCGAGTGCCAAACTCATGCGGGTTATTAAGTCCAAGAATCTCCCCCCTTTCAACCAAAGTATAGATGATAGATTGAGTGTTGTCGCAACATTTTTAGCCGAGTTTTGTTTGGTATATTGTATAAATTATCTGCTTCACAGATTCCTATGCGTCTAAATTAGGCAGATCCAAGACTCTGTACCTATACTATCATAATTTTGGATGTATAAAAAGACATAGCCCTCCCTTGACGGGAAGCTATGTCTTTTTGGTGCACCCAAGAGGACTTGAACCTCCATGAAGTTGCCTTCATATGGACCTGAACCATACGCGTCTGCCAATTCCGCCATGGGTGCATATTTTTTATTGCTTTGATATTATATCATTCGACATTATTATTGTCAACATCTTTTTCCCTTCATGCCATCTACCGATTCAGTATTGCCTGCTGTTATAAATGTATTCATAGCTCAATTTTATTAGTCTCTTTTTATTCCTTTGTATAAAAAAGCGGCAACCAAAGGAATCCCTTTATTTGCCGCTTTCCTATTTAAGCTAAATTTCAGTCAACAAGCATTGATAAAAGATAAAACGGTGCTTTATCTTCTTCTGTAGCTTCTATAATTTCAATTTCAATCGTATGATGCTTTCTTTCTTCATGATGTAAAACAGATTGCAGATATAAGCAGTTGCCCCATGTCTCTTCAAAATTGCCATCTAAAATGACAGCAGTTGTTTCGTCGCCATCTATCACAAGCTTGGCAACAGGCGATGGTTTCCAAATTGTCTTGCGATACTGCACCGCTAAACACGAACATTCTACTTCAAAAGCAATTTTATCTCCTACTTTAGAACCTGTCCAACCGTTTTTAAAGAAATCTCTGTACCCTTTCTTTTCTTCTGTGTCAACCCTGAATCCTTTTAACACAGGAGAAGAATTTAAGATATTCCACCTTTGAATCTGTTCATATGCATTAGCTGTAAGAGGCTTAGGCAATTCGCTTGGACATACTGTTTCTATTTGTGAAGACTTCGCATGATCCAACAGTTTTATGATTTCTCCTGCTACTAGTGCATGACCTTTGTCATTTGGGTGCAATCCGTCTGCTGTCAATTCATTGCGCGTATAGGTACCATCTTGTATAGCCTGATACAGTGTACTTTTCATGCTAACACAAGGAATGTTATAATTTGCGGCAACCGCATTATGATAGACTTCTGCATTTTCTCCTGTATCATAAAACACATTATTTAGTACCACAACAGCTGCTTCCGGATTCCAGCGCAAAATTCTGCGCAGTACAGCTTCGAATGTTTCTTGAAAAAACTCATCGGCTCCGTCATTGACACTGAAATCCACCACTACAAAATCGGGTTGATAAATTAGCAAATCTTGTGTCATTCTAGCTGCTCCAAATAAAGAAGATGTTCCTCCCACACCAGCATTGACAAAGTCAAATTTTGTTTGGGGATAATTTTTTTGCCACCATTCATAGACCTGATAGGCATAATTGAGTTTATCGGAAGTAGCCGCACTACCCTGTGTAATAGAGCCTCCTAAAAAACCAATTGTCAAAGGCGTGCCGCTTTCAGCTTTTTCCATCATGTTCTTTAATCGCGATAAAACTGGTTTTTCCATTGACGTTCATCCTCCCTTGCGTTTACCATTATATTTTGATTAAACCATTAATCTTCCCAAACAGGAATATCTAGTCCGTTAAGATAGGCTGCTAATTCGTCTGCCATTTCTTCAGCTTCAGGGATTCTCAAATGACCTGGTGTGCCACATCCATTTCTTTTAAATAAGAAATGTTGCACTCTCTCGTCATCCAATCCCTGACAAACTTCTTCAATGGCTTTGTCCCAATTTGCGTCATGATTCAAAAGAGTTGTGGTCAGCAAAATCAGAGCTTTAGGATATTTCTCTCTGATATTCAAAACCAGTTCTCTATATTTGTTTCTCCAAATAACAGCTTTTTCTCCTGTGTAATCTTCTTTCATATAGTTTTCTGGATTGCTGTCGTTCTGGGCAACCGCAATAATAACTACATGTGGTGTATAACGGCTAAAATCCCAATCTGTTAATCGGTTCAGCTGGGGGATATAGTGCAATTTATTCCATACGGAATCCATACCAGGATAGTGAGGCGGTGACACCCAACCCGTCCCTGTGACCAAAGGAATTCCGCCTTGCGCTACATCATGCAGTTCTGCATTCAGTTTTCTGGCTGTCAACCACGCATATGAATAATAACTATTGGAGTATTGTCCATGGTGCTCAGGGTCTGATTGAGCTATGTAATCCAATGCTTCAGAGACTTCTCCTGCTGAAACGGAATCTCCATAGACTTCGATTCTTCTCACCGGTTTTGCCGGAGCAGCCAACAGCTGTCCTCCTTCTGACAAAACAAGGCTTTCTAACATAATAACATGACAGCTATCCTGTCTTTTAAAGAACAATACATCATGTTCTTTATCTACATCTTCATCTACTAAAGCAACAATTGTTTGTCCGCTTTCAGCAATTTCCCATTTTTTCTCTTCACCATCTATGATAGCACCTACATAATTTGTCCAATATACTTTTTGATTGCTTAAAGTCAGCTCTGCCTTTCTGCCACGAAATTTGAAATGTAGACTCGATGCCGGATAAATCATTTCTGGCTTTTGGGGATTCGTCACGTCAATTCTGCCGCTGTACACAAGTTCTTGATTGTCTAGTGAAATAACCATATTAACTCTCCTGTTTTCTACCCATATTTTATCCGCTTCTTCCTTATTTTCAAAAAAGTAAGCGGGTATTTTCATTCAACAAATGAAAATGAAGGTACTTTTCCTATCTTATCGTACAATAGCGTGATTTAATTTGCAGTCATCAATAGATTTCAGATTTTCTGCATTCTATTGATGACTTCGATGCACATTCTGCCATTATGATAAGGACATTTCCAAGGTTCCACAATCGGTTTCTCAAGTGGTTCTCTATTTTTGTCCAAGCCCCAAAACCACTCTCCGCTGCGTTCATCTACCAAATCATTGCGAATATATCTCCAAATATCTTTGGCAGCCTGCAAATATTTTACTTGCTCGGGTTCTTTTTGATATGCATTTAGAAAACCGACTACAGCTTCTGCCTGCACCCACCAAACTCTGGTTGTGTCTACTTTTCCGCTTTCTGCTTCATTGCAAAGAGAATTATCAATGTAAGCACGCTCATAGATGTTTTGGGCAATTTCAGATGTAACTCCTAAAAGTTTTACTGAATAGCTTTCATCTCCCAAAACCTCCAAAGCACGGTCTACAAGCCATGAAGTTTCAATATCATGCCCATAGGAGTACAAATCGATTAAACTATTCCAATATTTATCAAAGAAAACCTCTTGTCTCCCCAATTCTTTGTTATAAACCTTTTCAGCGATTATATCAAGCATCGTACGCAGTTTGTCAGCTACTTCTTCATGGTGGCTAACACGATATAGCTCGGTATAGGCCTCTAAAACATGCAATAGCGTGTTCATGGTCTTCTCAGCCATCACCCCATTTTCAGACAGTTTATCGTTATCTGCCGGCAAAAAAGAGCGGTCGAATGCTTCAAGATAGCCATATTCATCTGTACATTTTTCTTCTATCACATGATAGAGTTCTTCGGCCAGCTTAAGTGCTTCTTTGTCGCCAAACGCATCATAGTAAGAAGATAACGCATAAATAGCAAAAGCCTGATTATAGGTATGTTTTGTGCTGTCAGAGATTTTTCCATCATAGGTCACTGACCAGAAGACACCGCCGTACTCTTCATCAAGGCAATGTTCTTTTAAAAAAACATAAGCTTGTCTTGCATCTTCGCGCAAATTTTCTTCCTGCAAAAGTAGGTAAGCATTGGAGAAAAACCATAAAATGCGGCTATTGAGAATACAGCCTTTTTCATATTTTTCATCTACCGAGAGATCAAAATCCATATAGCCGTAGTATCCGCCATTCTTTTCATCCTTGAGTTTTTCCCAAAAAGGAATAATTTCTTTTGTTAAATGCTGTTTGATTTCTTGCTCAAACGTACCCATAACATTCTCCTTTTTAATGACCATCATTTCATTCTGCACCATTATTTTTTCAATTTCATGTGCAAATGTCAACATTCATGCATAGCTTAATTAAATTTATCATACCATTATCAGACCTGACAATCAATCATTTTCTCTCTGTTTTTACTCTTTTTTTACCTTACATATTCATAAAAAACAGATAATCTTCTAACTATGATGAATTTTACCTTTAAAAGCATACAAAAAAGCTGTCGGACAATATCCAACAGCTTTTTTGTAGTATATTTTTATTTTATTGAGCAATTTTAGTGCCGAACTCTTTGCACTCATCGCCAGTAGGTGCATCATTAACAATAAGCGCCTCTGTCACAAGTTGTGCGCCGGCATTCTGCATACGTTCTGACCAATCTCTCATCCACTGACCGTCGCCCCAGCCATAAGAACCGAAGAGAGCTACTTTTTTACCAGACACTGAAGCTTCGATAGAAGAAATGAATGGTTCAAATTCAGATTCTTCCAACACCTCATCGCCCATAGAGGGACATCCCAGTGCCAAAACATCGCAGTTTACATCGTCAGCACTTGCCTCTGCAACATTTTTGACAGCAACAGTTGCACCTGCCGATTCAGCACCCTCTTTGATGTAATTAGCCATAGCTTCTGTATTGCCGGATCCAGTCCAAAAAATAATATTAATTTGCATCTCAACTTCTCCTTTTATGTTCTTCGTTCTTATATGAACTTCACTTTATTACATGGCTTTAAGCCTATTTGCTGCCACATGGATAGGAAGCGGTTTATGTAATAAGTGAAGGGCATAGCTTTGTGCTTCATCAATTTGTCTAAAAATCTCTTGTGCTCTTTCAACATCGTGATATACTTTCCAATAGCGGCACAAAAGACAATTTTTTCCCCCATTGATGATAAATGCCTCTACATCTTCAGGCGGATAACCCAAAAACAGACCAATTTCATGTGGAAAATCCTCTGTTTGCAGTCGTTTTTTTAGACGTGCAAGCATTGTTCGAAACTCTTGTGCAGATGAATCATAGCCATAATGTTCAAGAATAGACAAACTCAACGGCTGAACTAAAGCCTCTTCTATTCTTTGTTGGTCATAAATGAAAACCAAAACTGATTTAGAAGAAACCTGCATTTCTTCTACCTTCAAATTTGTCGCTTTACATAGAGCTCGCTGCCTTTGACGAAAAACAGACATATAGTTGGTGCTGATACGAAATAGAACAGCAGGTTTAGCCCCTCTAATTACCGGTGCAGTTGAATAAAGAAAAAGATTCTCAATATACTGGCGGTCATCATTTATCTGTAGATCTCGTGTCGATTCTAACTGCTTTTCTGTTGCATACGGTAATGGATACGACAAAATCACACCTCGCCCCTACATAGGTTAGTTTATTCTAACTTTGTGACAAATAAAAAATCTCTTCTTCGTGACAATTCTTGCGGTAAAATGTCTACACAATATTAGTTTGCCCATATCATCGATTAGTCTTGGCTAACACAATATAGATTATCAAACTATCCTACTTTTGTCAAGTGGTTTTCCTACGGTTCATCTATAATATTTTTTATTTGAACCGTCCTCATTCTGTCTCTGCTGAATCATAACTTTTGTTAATTATCTCCTTGATACAAACAAAAATCATCTCGCTTGGCACCTAGCCAGCAAGATGATTTTCGTCGCATCATTTTTATTGCTTACACTCGCAGGTAGTTATTACGGTTTATATGAAATCCCCATTGATTTTAGTGCTTCTCCTAAAGTAAGCAAAGTGCTCGGCACTTGTATTTTATAATTCCACAAAACAGCTAACACTAAAGCTGGAATGAAGAAAAATAGTAGCGCAGCAATCCCTTTCCACGAACGCTTCCGAATGAGCGGGAGCAAATCAATCCAAGCAATAATAGCAAATACAATTACAATGGCTAAAATACCCATATTAAGCCTCCTGCTTTTTAGGATTTTTTTTGAATTTGGCAACAATTATCGTCACCAAAGGAATTATAAACTCATAAACTGTCCACAAAAAAGGTATAGTTTCTTGCCCTGAAGTTGAATGCGCAATTCCAGAAGGATATAACGTCATACTATAAAACACTATAAATGCACCAGCTGACAATACTAATCGTTTATAAGCTTTTGTTTTGAAAAGGTGCGCCATTGCTATGACAGAAACATAGTATAAAATTACAATTTTGAAAAATAAAAGAATAATTAAGATGATGGCAAACAAAATTTCAATTCTACTCATTGAGACTCCAAAATTGGCAAGATGAAGGGTCACTAAAGAAGGAACCGTAAAAACGTCCATAATATTTCCCAATACCGCAATATCTCTCAAAACAACCATAAACACGGTGATAGCTCCCAAAATAAATCCAATAAACAGATTTTTGGTAATCTCTTTGTTAGATTGCTTGACGTTGGGATGAATCATCAAAAACACGACCAATTCCCCAAAAGGAATGGCAGTGACAATATGTGTTCCTTGGATATATTTAATGATAGGCAACCGGAAAGACGGTAGAAAATTCTCAAAATCCATTTGATAGACGACCAAAAGCGTTGAGATAATGACAATAACAACCGCAACAACTGAAAAAGCAGTGCTATATTTTCCCACAAGATCAATTCCGCCTCTGACTGCAATGGCTGCTACAACAATACACATGAGTATTAACACCACCATAGGCGTTTCTCTCGTAGCCGTTAATTTTGTAAAATTACCTAGGTCTATTAAATTTAAAGCGGACAAAGTAAAAAAGAAAAAAAGATAGAGTACACCCAAAATTTTTCCTATCACTTTACCATACGTTTCTTCAAATATCTCTAGCAGATTTTTATCAGGAAAAACGATCATCAACCTTCGGTAAACCCATAACATTAAAAGGCTGAAAATAGAACCAAGCAAAATAACAAGCCATGAATCTTGCTTTGTCACTCCAGAAACAAATGAAGTCAGCAACCCTGACGATTGGATAAAACAGGCAATTGCAAACATAAATTGTTTGCCAGAAATTCTGCCCTTATCAATTCTCATCATTTCCCTCCCCAATCTCTAGCGGTTCTACAATTTTTCCTGTAGTCGGCAATTTTACTTTCACTTGAATATCAAGCTCAATATGAGAAAAGACTTCGTCCCAGTTCTCTTTCATTTTTTCCCATTCATCTGGATGTCTTCGCTTCATGGATACTCCAAACTCATAGATATCTGCATTTAAACTCTGTGCTTTTTTAAAAGTATCTTGCATTCTTTGTTGAATGCTGTCTTCTGCTACTTGTGATAAAGTTGCCGCTAGTTCTTGCCCTTGCAATCCATCAAAACCGCTTAACTCACCAATTTCAACGTTAGCATCTACCTCAAAAACAACTTTCAAATTACCGTCAGATTTGATTTCCATTTTCCTTTTTGTATTAAGCTTTTCGATGTTAAATACAGCACTTCCTTTTTCATGCTCTGATGTTATATTACATCGCTTGACGCTTCCCATTGACCATATATAACTAATCATTTCATCCGCCGTCAATTGACCTATCATTTTATCATTTTTAAACACAGCCAAGCCGTCTATTTTAAGCCCTTTTTTATCGTCTTCTCCCGTTACAGATATAATAGGCGCCATTGGCGACGAGGTTTCGTCACGCAACCGAGACATGAAATCAAACATGCGAAACTCGTAATTGTCTGAAATCCTACTTAAGTCCTGCATCATCCTTGAAATATACATGCCTGAAATTTGATCTTGCTGTAATTGCGCACTCAGCACTTCTTTTGCTTCTCCCTCAGCCACCATGATTAGCACTTCTAAACGTGCCTCTTGCGAACGAAGAAACCAATCAATCCTAGATTCTATTCCCTCTTTTGCTAAATCTTCTCCCAAAATCAGCACCTGATTATGAGGCAAAAGCATGGTTCTACTGCTGTTGCGATTAAGTTCGTTTAATCCCTCTAGCATTGTTTTTGCTTTTGTCTCCATAATAATGGTCGCACTGGACGCACCTGACTCTTCTGAACCGCCTGATTCAGAATGTGGTTTTCCAATTTGTAAGGCTATATTCATATCTTCGTTGTTTTCTTCTGATTTGTCGAGTCCAATCCCTGTGACAATAAACAAAGTATCTAACTCGTGATTATCCCAACAACCTGACAATAACAGCAAAAACGGAAAACAACCCAGCAACAATACTATTTTCACTAATTTTTTCATAAGTCCTCATCTTCCCCTTCTTCCTTTTTATGAGGTCTGAGAGGAGGGTCAATTTTGCCAATGCGCGTAATATTCCCTTCTGCAATATATTTAGGCCGTTTGACCATCGTCCAAAGTGGCATACGTACAAGTGAATCTTGTAAATTATGATTCCAAGAAAATCCATCAAAATAAGGTACACCAAAAGACGTCAGCGAACCCAAATAAAGCAGAATAGCCAGTGAACCCATTGCTAAGCCATACCACCCCGTAAAAGAGGCTAATGCCATCATGGCTACTCTAAGCATAGAAACCGAGTCACTTTGCGAGGGAACCAAAAAGGCACTAACGGCCGTAATCGCAACCACAATAACCACCGGGGCACCAACTAATCCTGCTGAAACAGCCGCATCTCCCATGACAAGTGCTCCTACAATGCTGATTGCCTGCCCGACAGGTCTAGGCAACCGAATACCTGCTTCTCTAATAATTTCAAAGGCAAACACCATAATCAGTGTTTCCACAAAGACGGGAAAAGGCGTTCCTTCTCTTGCGTTTGCAATGGTAAATAATAAAGTAGTAGGAATAATTTCTTGATGAAAATCACTTAAAGAAATATAAATACCGGGAGCAAATATAGTGATAAGATACCCGATAAATCGAGTAACTCGCATTAGGCTGGCATAAATGGTTCGTGTATAATAATCTTCTGTAGTCTGAAAGCTTTCTACAAAAAGCATGGGAGCCGTCAGTACAAAAGGTGTGCCATCTACAATAATCGCAATTCTTCCCTCCAAAATTTTTCCTGCCGCTACGTCCGGTTTTTCTGTGTATCCAACAGTTGGAAAAGGCGAAAGCGGTGCATCTTCTATATATTCTTCTATATATCCAGACTCTAAAATAGCATCTACATCCAGCTGCTTCATGCGTGATTTTACGGTTCTGATTACATCCGAGCTTACCACATCCTCTAAATACATAAGACAGATATCAGTCTGCGTTTTCCTGCCAATTTTCATGTTTTCTACATGCAGTTTGCCGCTTTTAATCTTTCTTCGAATCAAAGATGTATTGGTTCTTAGATTTTCTGTGAATCCCTCACGAGGGCCCCTAACCACGGTTTCTGACTGAGGCTCGCTAACACTGCGCTTGTCCCAGCCCTTTGTACTGATTACCAAAGCAGAAGCGCAGCCCTCCATGAAAAGCACCGTGTCTCCCGACAAGCAACCGGCAACCGCTTGAGGCAACTCCAATATTTTTTCGATTTCGCCTGAACAAAGTGCTTGTTCAATGACTCCATCCATAAGTTTTTCTTCATCTGGCTCTTGCTCACTTTGAGCTTCCCAAACTGTTAAAGGACGCAGAATTGATTCTGTAATTAAGGTATTGCTCACCAATCCATCAATAAAGGCTAATGCTCCCGTATAACAGCCATCCTTACCGGTACGAAAATAATGGATTTTTAAGTCACTGCTGTTACTTAACCTTTTTTTCAGATTGCTAACATTGCTAGAAAGCTGCTTTTTCACGCTGTCTTTGGTAATTTCTTTTTTTTCTGGCTCTTCTTTTTCTACGTCAGATTCTTTTTGCTTAGCTGCATGTAACAAAAACTTAATTTTGCGGGATATAAATTTAAAAATCACTTTGTATCTATCCTCCTACACTAAGGTTCTTTCATTTTTAAATAGGCCTTAGAGAATCATTTTATAAGAAGTAGTACCAACAAATTATTTTTCTAGTTGCCGTACTAATCTAATTCGTTTTTTATTAAATTTTTTCTAACTTCGGCTGATAAAAACATGAATACAAATGTAAATTCTAGTATAGGCAGTTTTTTTCCAAATATGCCCTGTCATGACAGATCACTGGTCAGTTTATTTGTAATTTTAATTTTTTCTTTTGTAACATTTGTTACGGATTTTAAACTGTGCTCCTGATATGATAAAGACATCACAAAAACATCTACAAAATGTAACAATTGTTTATTCTATGAATTTATGCAGGAGGAAAAGAGAATATGGAAAATAAAATGTTTTGTTATCAATGTCAAGAAACGGCTGGCAACACGGGTTGTACACAATCAGGTGTCTGCGGCAAAAAACCAGAAGTAGCGGCTATGCAAGATCTACTCATCTTTGTCAGCAAGGGAATTTCTGCTGTCACCACTTGTCTTCGAAATGAAGGGAAAAAAATAGACCCCGCTATTAATCACCTGATTACCCTTAATCTTTTCACCACAATTACCAATGCAAACTTTGATGAAGAAGCCATTGTGGCACGCATTTTTGACACATTAAATGCGAAAAAAGAATTACTCGTTCAATTGTCCAATACTGCTTCATTGCCCGAAGCCGCCCTGTGGGACGAAACCGCCAGAGTAAATTTCTCAAGTAAAGCCGCTGAAGTGGGTGTTCTTTCTACAAAAGATGAAGATGTTAGAAGTCTGCGTGAGCTTATCACTTATGGACTAAAAGGACTTTCTGCTTACAGCAAACACGCTAATGCTCTTTTGAAAGACGACGAAGACGTAGACGCTTTCTTGCAAAGTGCCCTTGCTAAAACACTTGATGATTCTTTGAGCCTAAATGATTTAGTTGCTCTTACCCTTGAAACAGGTAAATACGGCGTAAACGGCATGGCACTACTTGACAATGCAAATACTACAACTTACGGCAACCCTGAAATCACAACTGTGAAAATCGGTGTAGGTAATCGCCCCGGTATTTTGGTTTCCGGTCACGATTTGCGTGATATGGAAATGTTACTCAAACAAACAGAAGGCACGGGAGTTGATATTTATACGCACTCTGAAATGCTGCCGGCTCACTACTATCCCGCTTTCAAAAAATATAATCATTTTGTCGGTAACTACGGCAATGCTTGGTGGAAACAAAAAGAAGAATTTGAAACCTTTAATGGACCCATTTTAATGACCACTAACTGTATTGTTCCCCCAAAAGAGAGCTATAAAGATCGCCTTTATACAACTGGCGCAGCAGGATTCCCCGGGTGCAAACATATTGCCGGTGAAATTGGTGAAGAAAAAGATTTTTCTGCTATTATTGAGCACGCTAAAAAATGTGCTGCTCCAACTGAAATTGAGAGCGGCGAAATTGTCGGCGGATTTGCTCATAATCAAGTGTTGGCTTTGGCAGACACCGTTGTGGGTGCTGTTAAATCAGGCGCAATCAAAAAATTTGTGGTTATGGCCGGTTGTGACGGGCGTGCAAAATCTCGCAACTACTATACCGATTTTGCCAGTGCGCTGCCAAAAGATACCGTGATTCTTACAGCTGGCTGCGCAAAATATCGATACAACAAACTTGACCTTGGCGACATCGGTGGAATTCCACGCGTTCTTGACGCCGGACAATGCAACGACTCTTATTCCTTAGCCGTTATTGCTCTGAAACTAAAAGAAGTCTTTGATTTAGACGATATCAATGAGCTGCCTATTGTTTATAACATTGCTTGGTATGAACAAAAAGCCGTTATCGTTTTGTTGGCACTTCTTTATTTGGGCGTAAAAGATATTCATCTTGGCCCGACACTGCCAGGTTTCCTCTCTGCTAACGTTGCCAAAGTACTGGTCGAAAATTTTGGCATTGCCCCCATCGGCACGGTTGAAGATGACATCAAGCTTTTCTTTGATGAAGAAGAAAATGATGATAGCCGCGTTTCTGTATCAGGCATTACCGCTGATTCTCTTATCGGTGACATTCTGCTCCAGTATCCCGACACCGCTCCCATTCTGATGTCCTGCGGTATGCACTGCCTAGGCTGCCCTTCCTCTCAAATGGAATCTCTTGCCGATGCCTGCATGGTTCATGGCATTGATGTAAACATCGTCCTGAATCAACTAAATGCATTTGTAACCCAAAACAACTAATAGCTCTTATCGTTAGAATGGCCGCTTCTTTATCCAGTAAGAAGCGGCCATTCTTTATTGAGCGAATATTTTTAAATACTTTTCTCTAATTTAGTGGGGTATAATAAACAAGGCACATTTTATTTTCTACAAAAATTTTCGGAAATCCACGGTTCAAAATAAAACTAAATAATATTTTTATAGATTTCATCGTCGCTTTATGATATACTTTTTAAGGTATAAAAATGGGAATTCTTTCTTCTTTTTTACTAATCCAATAGATTGCAAATTTTCTATGTTTTCACCATCAATAATAGGCAAATAGATGTTGTTTTGCCTATTCCAAAGCAACAAGCGGCAATATCCTTTTGCTTTGAAAGCCAATTGATTTTTTATTTCTAATATGATAATATATCATATGGTATCATTTAATTTTACAAGCGAGGTTATGAGATGCAAGAAGAGTTAAGTCTAGCTGAAATTCTGTACACTTTACAAAAGCGTTGGAAATGGATTTTTATTTCTACCATTTTAGGTGGCATTGCCGTATTTCTTCTATCTAGTTTTTTGCTCCCTAAAAAATATACATCTACTTTAGAGCTTTATGTCAATAATGCTCAATCCTCTGTTTCTAGCGGTGACCTGAACATTAATGATATCAATGCCGCACAAAAATTGGTTTCTACTTATGTTGTCATTTTAAAGAACCCTGATGTCATGCAAACGGTTGCTGATACAGTCGGGAGTGTCGACAAGAAATTTATTGAGGACACTATTGTGATGGCTTCTGTTGATAACACAGAAGTATTGCGTATTTCAGCTGAAACAACTGACCCCGATTTATCTGCGCAAATTTGCAACACTATGGCTGAACTTGCTCCTGGTATTTTGACCCGTGTGGTTAAAGCCGGTTCTGTTGAGATTATCGCTCCTGCGGTGCCTTCTCCTCTTCCCAGTTCTCCCAATGTGATACGCAACACCGTGATTGGCGCCTTTCTATTCTTCATGCTAGCTGTAGGTGCCTCTATCCTTCTTTACTTTTTAGATACAACTGTAAAGGGTGAAGAAGATATTAAGCAACGTACTGGTCTCTCTGTACTTGGTGAAATCCCTGTTATTACCGATAAATAAAGCTAAGGAGCCTTTTAATGGTTAAAAATAAAGACGTTCACGGCAAGAACCGTTCATCAAAAATTCTAAGCAAGGCTTCTTCTTTTCAAGTCGTTGAAGCTTATAATACTTTGCGCGCAAATCTGCTCTTCTCCTTATCTACTTCACAAAAAAAATCTGTTATTTTTACAAGCTCTGAACCGGGTGCCGGTAAATCCACTACCTGTTCAAATTTAGCTTTGGCCATGTCGCAAACAGGTGCTCGTGTCATCATTCTTGATGCTGATATGAGAAAACCCGTGCAGCACAAAATTTTTCGCCTAAACAATGTAGACGGTCTTTCAAAACTACTGAGCGGTCTTTCTCCTTTAGAAGACTGCCTTTTAGAGACACGTTCTCCTAATTTGCATATTATTACAGCTGGGCCCATTCCACCAAACCCTTCAGAACTTCTAGGCTCACAGCGGATGGGCTATTTAATTGAAGCTCTCTCAGAATCCTATGATTATATTTTCATTGATACGCCGCCTATCAACGTCGTTGCAGACGCACTGATGTTTTTAGATCAAACCGCAGGTGTTCTACTGATTGCTAAACAAAAACAAACTCATTATGATGAATTACAACGAGCAGCAGAAAAAGTTCATAACTTAAAAGGAAATGTGTTGGGTGTCATTGTTTCCAGTGTCTCTGTCGCTGACAAACCCTACAAGAGTTATTCTCATTATGCCTATGAATCTTCTAATGAATAATCTTTCTCAATATCAACAAACTTTTCATTTGGATTTGCATACACATTGTCTGCCTGGAATCGATGACGGAGCCAAGAATCCTGAAGTTTCTCTGCAGCTTTTATCTCGACTGTTAGAGCAGGGAATCACGAAAGTTGTTTTTACTCCTCATTTTTATCCACACAAAGAAACGCTCTCTTCTCTGCTTAGAAGGCGGTTTGAATCTTGGAACCGTCTAATTCCTCATCTTCAAGGCAAAAAAGTTCCTAATCTTTGCGTGGGGGCAGAGATTTATTTAACACGTGAACTTAGCCGAGAAGATTTGCGCCCCTTATGCCTTGGAAAGAGTAATTATTTGTTGATTGAAATGCCCCGTCAGCCTTATCATGAATGGATGGCAGAGGAAATTCAGAACATTGCTTTCACTTGGAATGTCATCCCCATTATTGCTCACATTGAACGTTATCTTCCTTGGTATAGTGCCAAAGATTATGAAAGCTTGCTTGCCTTCGATGAGCAGATTTTACAATTTAATGCTGAATCTGTTCTCAAGAAAACAGATTTCAAATTTATTTATAAGCTATATCAAGTTGGGTATCCTCTTCTCATTAGCAGTGATTGTCATGATTTAGAAATGCGGCGACCCGTTTTTGATCAAGCTGTCCAATTTTTATCCAAGAAAAAACAAGGGCGAGAAATTCTGGCTGCTTTGCAAAATGACAATTTAGTTTTATGAATCTAAGTTTTCCACCCTTATCTAATTAGTATTTTTTTAATTTGCTCACTTTTTATAAGATATCTGCAGAATTTTGATGAACAGATATCTTACAAAAAGTGAGCTTTTATTCATAACAAAAGACATAGCGTATAAAAAAACACACCATGTCTTTGTTATGGGATATTCTTGTTTTATCAATTAAATCAAGCTTTATTTAATTTTCCATTTGTTTTTTCCATAAAGCGTTCTGCGGATATAATAAAGCGTTCATGGCGACCTTTGCCAATCAATCCGCTTTCATCAAACGCCTGCACAGAAAAAATTAATTTTCTACCGTCTATCTCTTCTAATAAACTTTCTGCTTTAACTGTCATACCCATAGGAGTAGCATTGATATGTTCAATCTGCATGAGTGTTCCTACTGTAGTTTCTCCGTCTTTTAAATGAGGCTGCACACTTTCACAAGCAGCTTTTTCCATAAGAGCTACCATCGCCGGCGTAGCAAAAACAGCTAAACTTCCACTGCCCATCTCTTTTGCAGAGTTTTCTTTCGCCGCCATCGTTTCTGCTTGTCCTCTAATTCCTATTTCCATATTCATTCACTCTTTCTTTTTATTGTTTTAAGATAAAACTCATGTAATTTCTATTTTACCCATTATAGCATGAAACAAAGGCAATCTCCACTAATAGTTGTTTATTCAAAAAGAAGGAAGAGTACTTTTGCACTCTTCCTTCTTTTACATCTATTGAAACTAAAGTAAAATTATTCGTATTCAACAACACTTGCCCATTTGATAAGCAAGTCTTTTTCCTCTGGTTTTCCTTTGATAGACTGTGATGCAGCTACAATGGGAAGCCATTTTTGCACATATTGTTTTGCTGTGTCACTCTTTTGGCAGAACAAATCCAGATATTTTTCAGCCAAATCAATTTGCCCTTTAAGGTGGAACAGCAAATAGGTTCTGGCAGCATCAGCACTGGCATTGCCCTGTGTAGCATGTGACCAGTCTAAAATGCCATAGCTACCATCATCATTCAGCAAAACATTACTGGGATTAAAATCACCGTGGCACAGTTTTTTGTGCTTAGGCATACTCTCTAATCTGGTATGCAACTCATAGCGAGTGGTAGCATCCAAGTCTGTTTGAGAAATTTTGGTGTTCATTTTGTCTTTCAGTTTGTTTAAAAGCGGTACTTTGTGGTTGTGTATCTCAAGTTGAATATCAACAAATTTTTCTAGATACTCATCTGTCTTCTCGGGGTTTTTGCTGATCAAATTTGTAATGGTTTCGCCTTGTAAAAATGTCATTACAATTGCCCATTTGCCGTCAATTTTGGTAACCTCGACCACTTTGGGTGTCGGTAGACCGGTTTCTTCAACTCTTGCAAGATTCAATGCCTCATTGAGTATGTCAGATTTTGAGAATTTTTCATCAAAAATTTTAACTACATTGTTCCCGTCACGATAGATTTTTTTTGAAGATCTTTCGGCTATCATTTGATCAAAGTTCATGATTTGGTTCCCCCTTTAGTTTCCATAATAAGAATCAAGATAAAGTTGTTTAATCTCACTCATCAGCGGATATCTCGGGTTTGCGCCTGTGCACTGGTCATCAAATGCATTTTCAACCATTTCGTCAAGTGTAGCAAGGAAATCTTTCTCGCTGATTCCGTATTCAGCAATTGATTTCTTCACGCCGCATGTGGCTTTTAATTCTTCAATAGCAGCAATATATTTGTCTAAAGTATCGTTATCATCTTTGCCAAAAATACCCATAAAGTTGGCACATTCAACATAACGTTTTTTTGCATGGGGATATTGATATTGTGAGAAGGTTCCCATTTTGGTTGGAACATCTTCTGCGTTATAGCGAATTACATTGGTGAAAATCAATGCATTGGCAATACCATGAGGCAAGTGGTGATAAGCGCCTAATTTATGAGCCATGGAGTGGTTTAGTCCCAAGAAGGCATTGGCGAACGCCATACCTGCCATACAAGAAGCTTCTGCCATTTTCTCTCTGGCATAAGGATCTTTCGCACCGTTTTCATAAGCAGACGGTAGATAAGTCAAAACGTTTTTCATGGCTTTAAGTGCCAAGCCGTCTGTGAATTCTGTTGCCATAATAGAAACATAAGCTTCTGTTGCGTGAGTCAAAACGTCGAGACCGGAAGCACTGGTCAGACCTTTTGGCTGGTTCATCATGTTGTCTGCATCTACGATTGCCATATTAGGGAGCAATTCATAGTCAGCCAGCGGATATTTGATACCGGTTTTTTCGTCAGTGATAACAGCAAAAGGAGTTACCTCAGAACCTGTACCGGAAGAAGTTGGGATGGCAACAAACAAAGCTTTTTCGCCCATTTTAGGGAATTTATAGACACGTTTGCGGATATCCATGAAATCCATAGCCATTTTGGGGAAGTCTTCATCTGCTTCGGGGTGTTCATAGAGAACCCACATGATTTTAGCAGCATCCATTGGAGAACCGCCACCAAGAGCGATAACAACATCAGGATTAAAGGCTTTCATGCGCTCTGCGCCTTCTCTGGCACAAGCAAGGGTTGGATCGGGAGCAACGTCAGCAAAGCAAGTATACTGAATACCCAGTGCATCCAATTTATCAGTCAAAGGCTTGGTATAGCCATTTTCAAACAAGAAACCATCGGTAACAATGAAAGCTTTCTTGCAGCTATATTCATCTTTTAGCTCATTTAAAGCAACCGGCATACAGCCTTTTTTGAAGTAGACCTTTTCAGGAGCGCGGAACCAAAGCATATTTTCTCTCCTCTCAGCGACGGTTTTAATATTCAGCAAATGTTTAACGCCTACGTTTTCTGAAACAGAGTTGCCGCCCCAAGAGCCGCAGCCCAATGTCAGAGAAGGAGTTAAGCTGAAGTTATACAAATCGCCGATTGCACCGTGAGAAGCAGGTGTATTGACCAAAATACGGCAGGTTTTCATGGCAGCAGCATGTTTTTCAATCTTGGCACGTTCTGCTGTGTTGACATACAAACAACCTGTATGTCCTAAGCCGCCGTCTTCAACCAATTGTTCTGCTTTTGCCAAAGCATCATCAAAATCTTTTGCTTTGTACATAGCAAGTACGGGAGAAAGTTTTTCGTGAGCAAATTCTTCAGACAGCTCAACGCTTTCGACTTCACCAATTAAAATCTTAGCTGCTTCAGGTACTTTTACCCCGGCAAGAGCAGCAATAGTAAAGGCGGATTGACCAACAATCTTAGCATTCAGCGCACCATTGATAATGATGGTCTTACGCACTTTTTCAGTTTCTTCTTTATTGAGGAAATAACAGCCGCGTTTCTTAAATTCATCTTTAACTGCTTTATAAACACCCTCTAGCACAATAACAGATTGCTCAGAGGCACAAATCATACCATTATCAAATGTCTTAGAATGAATGATTGAGTTGACAGCCATAATCACATCTGCTGTGTCGTCAATAACAACCGGTGTGTTACCGGCACCAACACCCAGAGCAGGTTTGCCAGAGGAATAAGCGGCACGCACCATACCAGGACCACCTGTTGCCAAAATGGTGTCAGCCTCTGCCATAACGGTATTTGTCATTTCCAAAGACGGCTCATCAATCCAAGCAATAATATTTTCAGGAGCACCGGCAGCTACAGCGGCTTCTAGCACAACTTTAGCAGCTTCAATGGTAGAATTCTTAGCACGGGGATGTGCACTGATAATGATACCATTGCGGGTTTTTAAAGAAATCAGCGTTTTAAAAATAGCAGTAGAAGTGGGGTTTGTGGTCGGAATAACAGCAGCGATAACACCGATTGGATCTGCAATCTTGGTGATTCCGGCGCTTTCATCGCGTTCAATAATACCACAGGTTTTGGTATCTCTATAAGCATTGTAAACATATTCGGCGGCATAGTGGTTTTTGATGATTTTGTCTTCCACAATACCCATTCCGGTTTCTGCAACAGCCATTTTAGCAAGCGGAATTCTCATGCTATTAGCGGCAGTAGAAGCGGCGAAGAATATTTTGTCTACTTGCTCTTGCGTATAGGTCGCAAAAATCTTTTGTGCCTCACGAACTCTGGCAATAGCGCTGTGAAGAGTTTCAACACTAGTCACTGGTTCATATGTCTTCTTTTTCATAAAAATAATCACCCATTCTTTTCTATTTTGCTGTGGTGGATAGTCGGATAAGGAAAAGTTAAAATATTAACATATTTAACTTTGATAATATTTTAACATTCTTTTAAGGTTTTGTAAATAGGATGAATCTACAACCAGTCTAAACATGACGTGAATATTTTATGCAATTATACCATATAAATGACAAAGAAGAAAGTCGATTTTTCTGTTTTATAGTACTATCACTTTAAATTTGCTGAAATACAGAAGGTTCCCCATGCCGCAGCGAAGGAGAACCAAATGACTGACACTATTCTAATTTTGTTTGATGATTAATCATTAAGCCATTTTTGCTTTTTTCAGTGCGGCGGTAATTCGATTTCCTAAAAGCCAAGCTACTGCTACTGAAGCTACATCTTTAATAAGATAAGGAACAGATACCAATACAAACGATTCCATCCACGTGCGCTCTGTTAAAGCCGCAAATTGAATAACTCCCAAGAAGTGACAGATTGCCAACCCTAGAATCGCCAATGCAATAAGTATCACTTTATTTTGTGCACGTTCTCCCACTCCGCACAAAACGGCTAAGAAAAGGAATCCCCATAAAAAACCACCTGTCGGCCCTGCAAATTGCCCTATTCCTGCGCTAAAGCTTGAAAAAACAGGAAGTCCTACTGCACCCATTGCCCAATACAAAATAATGGATACAGCCGATAATTTTGGGCCTAGAATGAATCCACACAGAGCGATGCCAAATGTCTGCAATGTGGTGGATACCCCCGTAGGCATCGGAAAGCTAATCCACGCACAAATGACCACTATAGCCGTCACCGCTGCTATTTTTGTCATGGTTTGAATATTTTCTCTCGATTTCATTGTATTTGCTCCTTTGATTTTTGCAAGATTTTCTTTAATGATTCTTTTTCAATTGATGCCTCACCCGATGAATATTTTTTTATCTCACCACTGTCTAACCGCACAATTAATTCTGCTCTATTGCTAATGCCCACCACTATTCCATGTGACTCTTGATTGCCTTGCGTGAATGTAATTTGACAATCGGTCAAAAGAGAACGACTTTGGTATTCAGACATAAATTCATGTGCTGACAATTTTTGGTACATTCCTATAAATCGAGTCAAAATTTCTGCCGCCAGTTTAGCTTTGATTCCGTCAGGCGCGTTTTCGTTGAACAAAGCTCCTGCTACATCACGAATTTCTTCCGGAAATCCGCCTTGTGGCAGAGTAACATTAATTCCCATTCCAAGAACAGCATAATTAACACTTCCGCTCTCAAAATCCATCGAAGCTTCCGTCAAAATTCCGCAAACTTTCTTTCCTTTGACATAGATGTCATTGACCCATTTAATCTTGGCTTTGCTGTCTGTTATCGTTTCAATCGCCTGTGCCACAGCAACAGCTGCCGCTACTGTGATAAACAGAGCTTCATCCGGCAAGCACTTCGGACGTAGAATCACGCTCATGTAAAGACCGCCGCCAGAAGGCGAATAGAAAGAGCGGCCCAGTCTGCCCTTGCCCCCTAGTTGTTCTTCAGCAATTAGTACAGTTCCCTCTTTGGCACCATTTTCTGCCAAAGCTTTCAACTCTGTATTGGTAGAACCTACTGATTTCTTAACCTCTATTTTAAAAGGATGAACTTTGGGCATATGCAACAAAATTGAAGTGGCGGATAATGTTTGTCCTTCTGCACACAATTTATACCCAGCATTGGTCACAGCTTTAATCACAAATCCTTCTTCACGTAGGTTCTGTACGGCTTTCCATATGCTATTTCGACTGACCCCTAGACTTTGTGCTATTTTCTCACCAGAAACAGCTTGCCCTTTCTGTTTTAGTAAATAATCTAATACTTGTGTTTTTACCATTTACACCATTTCTTCCTCTCTCCTCCATACTTGCCCATTAAGCAAAAATCTCCTTACTCTATTTTCAAAAATAACATAGCAAAAAAGCATTGTCAACCCAAATTTGTATTTCAGGTGACAATGCTTTTAACTTTGCTATTCAATTTTTCGCTTTTATATCCGAAATTCTTCTCTTATCTAAGCTTTTTTCTTTGCTGCCAAACTGAAATCCAGAGGTTATCGCTCCCGTTGGACAAACCGTTTTACAGACACCGCAGCGCACACATTCTCCATGATTGCACTGCTTGACGGGATCAATGTTCATCGGACATTCCCGCTCACATTTTCCACAGCTAATACATGTTGTTTTAGAGACCGTATAGTGGTATGCCGATATTTTATTGAATAAGGCATAAATTGTACCGAGCGGACAAATGTACTTGCAAAACGGACGATAGATTATAATAGAAAGCAAAATGGTGACGATGAGAATAACAAGCTTCCAAGTAAACAGAAATCCTACTGCGCTCTGCAAGCTGGGATTGCTACTGACTAGCGGAATACCGCCCTCTAACATACCCGCAGGGCAAATCCATTTGCAAAAGGCCGGTGAACCTCCGCCGATGGCATCCACAACAAACATGGGTATCAATAAAACGAATACAAGCAAGATAAAATACTTCAACAATCTTAAACTCTTATCCCCTCTAAAAGTCTTAATCTTCTTGGGGAATGGAATTTTGTGCAGTAAATCCTGTACAAAACCAAATGGGCAAAGAAAACCGCAGACAAAGCGACCTAGCAGTGAACCAACAAGCAAGAAAAAACCCATGAGATAAAAAGAAAGTTGATATTCAAAACTGCCCACAACCGCTTGCAGCGAACCAATGGGACAAGAGCCGAGCGCACCGGGACAAGAATAACAATTTAGCCCCGGCACACACAAACTCTTTAGCTTTCCATTATAAATTTTCCCTGTAAAAAAACCGCTGATATTGGCATTTGTTAAGAACGCCCACCCTGCTTGTATGCCATTTCTTCGGCTGAACAACTTTGCTAGTTGATTCTTTTTAGCCAATGCCAATACACTCCAAACAAATATAGATTGCTTTCATTAAAACGGTCTTAACTTCGCCTCTGCTTGCTCCTATAAAAATAAAGACAACACCCAACAAAATGAGAATCCAACGTACCCATGCGTAGTTAAGTTTCCATTGCTTCCAATACTTTGTCAATGATTTCACTCCATTTTGCAAAGTCATTTGCTGACTGTACCACATACAGTAGCTCCCCTTTGTCGTTCACAAACAATGTTGTCGGGAAAGCCTGCACTCTCGGCAGAATTTCAGTCATCAAGGTTTCATCTGGCAAAACGACCGTATAATCTGCCCCAGCTGTTTCTAGGAGCGTCTTGGCATTCTCTATAATTTTGTCGTCTTTTTTGCCTTCTTGGTCAACACCATCATGCAGCAAACCAATCAATTGCACATGTTTATCAGGATAGGATTCCGTGATCTGCTGTAACTCGGGCAACTCACTGATACAAGGCGGACACCATGTTGCCCAAATATTAATAATAGTCAAATCTGATTCAGCAAATATTTCGCTGCTAACCGATTGGTCATTTAGGTCTGTGGTGTCAAAACTGACAACCAGGGGTTCCTCTTCTACCTTTGCAGAAGAATTGCTTTGCTCAGAAGCAGACGACTTTTGCACTGCTGCCGATGAAGATGGAGTTTCTTTGCTTTGGCAAGCGGTGAAAATACCTAAAGACAGCAACGAAGTGAGAATCAACGCAACCGCTTTCATCTTTGTTTTCATAATCACTATCCTCTCTACAATCATAGAAATCAACTGTTTAAGGCCATGTTAAAATCATTTTTAAATGCCCATATCATCTGGCTCATCGGGATAACGGTCACAATAATATTTGCGTAAAACATTAATAACTTCTGCAATTTTTTCATCCGCTATAAAATAAGTGACTTTTTGTCCTGACTTTGAAGAATCCAAGATACCATGTGCTTTGAGAATACTTAAATGCTGCGAAAGAGCTGATTGCGTAATTCCCGGAAGATGTTCAGCTATTTCGCTCACGGTAAGCGGTGTATCCATCAATACACAAAAGGTAATAAGACGATTTTCATTTGCCAACACTTTCAATATTTCTGCCATTCTTTTGGCTTTATTTGCCATAGTTTCACCCCTGTTCTCTGCTTTGAGGTTTATAACCTGTTAATATATTAGAATTTTCTAAAATATTAACATATATTATGTGTCTCGTCAAGAAAAATATTCTTTCTCCGCCTTTTAGTTTGCTTTTTG
Organism: Scatolibacter rhodanostii; assembly: GCF_900197595.1. Classification (GTDB taxonomy): domain Bacteria; phylum Bacillota; class Clostridia; order Oscillospirales; family Acutalibacteraceae; genus Scatolibacter; species Scatolibacter rhodanostii. The sequence continues at coordinate 129,428 of NZ_FZLO01000003.1, forward strand.
CATTGAACTAAATTTACCATAAATAAAAAAGACTTGCACAAAGCGCAAATCTTTTTCCGTTTTTATTCATTTTCAGAATCTTGCTTTTTATTGATTAACTTGCTCAATTCTTCCATAAAGCTGTTGATATCTTTAAACTGGCGATAGACCGAAGCAAAACGAACATAGGCAACTTCATCTAACTCTTGCAGCTTCTCCATCGCATAAATTCCGATTTTCTGCGAAGAAACTTCTCTGTCCAACGAGTTTTGAAGCGTATTTTCAATTTCATCTACCAATTTTTCTAGCATATCAATTGAGACCGGTCTTTTTTCACAGGCACGAAGCAAACCGCCTAGCAGTTTATTGCGGTCAAAGGTTTCTCTCGACTTATCCTTTTTAATGACAACAATCGGTACATTTTCAATGATTTCATAGGTCGTAAATCGCTTGGCACATTTCAAGCATTCTCTCCGGCGACGAATGCGTTCGCCCTCATCAGTCGGGCGGGAATCAATTACCTTGCTTTCGCTGTAGTTGCAATAAGGGCATTTCAATGGTACGACCTCCAAACTTTATCTGTTTTTACGACAATTATACTTGTTTTTTCGAAAAAAATCAAGCTTTATGCGATTTTTAGCCTCTTTGCCCTATAGAAGATATCGCCGTTTAGTTAAAACGTTGCCTTCCCGTTTAGAATCAGACAAATTGCAGCATTTTTTGACGACTTTCAGCAAGCACTTGTATATCATCATAACTGTTGCTATACACCTCTGTCACCAGTTTACCTGTGTAGCCTATGTCATTTAATAAGGCAAAAAGTTTGCCAAAATCATAGTCACCAATCCCGGGTACAAGACAGGGAAAATCCCCTTTGCTATCACTGATATGCACATGACAAAGCTTTTCTCCCATCGCCTTTACCATCTCTTCAATTGGCACTCCAGACAGTCGGCACTGCTTAATATCCATAACAAAAGCGCAGTCCTCTTGCAGATAGTCTTTCATACTACGAATAAAGTCGGGACTTTCGCTTTTATGTGCTGTCACATTTTCCTGAATCGGATACGCTCCAATATCACGGCCGGCACGATACAACCGACTGAAGGTTTCCCAATATCCTTTATCAGCCGCAATTGCATTAAAACCGCTTTTATTCGGAACATGACTGCCCGCATGGCGACCATGAACCCCATGTATGACAACATATTTTGCGCCTAAGTGGGCTGCTGCTTCCATAAAGCTTTTATAAATCTCTATTCCCTCTTCTGTACGGCGGTCATAGTTACCGAACAACAGCATAGTTTCCATCGGCGAAGTATAGGGATGAACCGAAGTAAAAATGGCACCGTAGTGATCCGCTCTTTTCTTTAGTTCTTTCATAAAATCAGGAGAAAATTCCTGTTGCGCGTTGACGAATACTTCAAATACACGAAACCCCATTTCTAAAAGGGTTTGCAGTGCTTCTTCCGTGTGCATGGGATATAGGGAGGCTGTGCTAATACCCAGGTCGTTTTTTGTAATCATAGAACCCTCCATTAAAAATCTGTTATGATATTTCGTTTTTATTATATTCCCTTTTGAGGTTCAATTCAACTAACTATCACATCTATTTTACAGTTTTGGCTTGCAGTTGCGAAATTTAAATTTATCCTATATAATAGAAAGTTGAAATCACGAACAACTCGAAGATCAGGAGATATAAATGGCAATTTTAACAGCAAGTAATCTGACCAAGAGCTTTGGCGATACCACTGTTGTGGAAAATATTACTTTCGAAATACAAAAAGGTGACAGGGTTGGTCTTGTCGGTGTGAATGGCAGCGGCAAGACGACTTTATTTAAACTCTTAACCGGTGAATATATTTCTGACACAGGCGGCATGGCCTATGCCAAAGAAACCAATCTTGGCTACATGGAGCAACATGTCTGCAAAGATTTAGAACGTACCGCTTTTGATGAAGTGATGACTGTCTTTGAAGACTTGCTGACATTAGAAGCTGAGTTGGAAAGCCTCACAAAACAGCTTACTTCGTCTTCTCTTGCAGAAGATGAAATGAATGCGCTGATTCTGCGTCAAACTGAATGTAACGACCGCTTTGTGAATGAAGGCGGTCTTACCTGCCGCAACCGCGCTAAGAGCACACTAATTGGTTTAGGCTTTGCCGAGAATCAAATTGAGAACCCTGTCGGTATTTTGAGCGGCGGCCAAAAAGCAAAATTACAGCTTGCCAAAATGCTACTTGGACAAGCCAACTTTTTGCTTTTAGATGAGCCGACCAACCACCTTGACATTACTTCAGTGGAATGGCTTGAAGAATTCCTCAAGAACTACCGAGGCAGTTATATTGTCATTTCGCATGATCGTTATTTTCTTGATAAAATCACAGATCGCACTTTTGAAATGGCACATACACATCTCTCGTGCTATAAAGGAAACTATTCTAAATTCTTACTTCTCAAGGAAGAAAAACGCCTGACCATGCAGCGTGAATACGACGCCCGCCAAAAAGAAATCAAACGGATTGAGGGCATTATCGAACAACAAAAACGTTTTAATCAGGCACGCAACTATGTTACGATTGGCAGCAAGCAAAAACAGATTGATCGCCTATCTGATGATTTGGAACGACCTGAAAATGATCCAAAATCTATTCGCTTTCAGTTTAAAGCCAGCCGTCGATGCGGTGATGAAGCACTGCATATCAAAAATCTTGCCCTCCGCTTTGACGAACACCAACTTTTTGAGCAAGTTTCCATGGATATTTATCGAGGTGAAAAAGTTTTCCTCATTGGCCCAAACGGCTGTGGAAAAACTTCTCTGTTAAAAATCTTACTTGGCCACTATCTGCAGAGCGAAGGTTTCGTGAAATTCGGTGTAGACGTTGACATCGGCTACTATCAGCAATCGCAGAGTGGGCTACATGACGAAAAAACAGTTATTGATGAGATTTGGGATATGTACCCCTCCATGACACAGACCGAAGTGCGCAGTGCTCTGGCTATTTTTCTCTTTCAAGGAGAAGATGTTTTTAAACCAATCGGTGCTTTAAGCGGCGGTGAGCGTGCTCGTATTCTTCTTTTAAAGCTTATGCTCTCACAGACCAATTTTCTTCTGTTGGATGAACCAACCAACCATTTGGATATCGGTTCTTGTGAAGCTTTAGAAAACACACTCACTGATTACGACGGCACTCTATTAGTCGTTTCGCATGACCGTTACTTAATCAATAAATTAGCTGACAAGATTTATTATCTTGATAAAAACGGTGCTACTCTGTATCTAGGCAACTACGACAGCTTTTTGGAACAAAGAGAACAGGAGCAGTTGTCTCAAGTAGAAGTAAAACCAGAAAAGGCAGAGAAACAAGTCGGCTACAAGCAGAAAAAAGAACGAGATGCCTTTTTGCGTAAGCAGCGTGCAGCGCTTTCAAAATGTGAGCGTGAAATTGAAGCTACTGATGAAAAACTGGCTCTGCTCTCTGAAAAAATGAATGACCCGCAAATTTCCTCTGATTATGAAGAGAGCATGAGGATTTCAGAAGAAATTGCACAGACACAGGCTGAATCTGAACTACTGTGGCAAACTTGGACAGAACTAAGCGAGAGTTTGGAAGAAACAGATTAAGATTCTTTTTTATGTCTTAAACCGTTAGAAAATCTTTTAATCATAGAACCATACGCTATACCCAAAATGGTGATACCGTCTGACGTTCTTTTATTGTATAACAGGAGCACTTATGAAAGTTAAAATTCGCACCCTTGGGTGCAAAGTCAATCAATATGAATCCGAAGTGATGATGTCTCTGCTGCTTTCCAGCGGTTTTTTCAAAGCAGAGTCAGAAGAACCTGCTGACGTTATCATTGTTAATTCTTGCACAGTGACGGCCGCCAGCGACAAAAAAGTACGGCAAACCCTTCGACACGAAAAAAAACAAAACCCTGATGCTGTTGCCGTTTTAACAGGCTGTATGCCACAGGCATTCCCTGAAATAGCCGACCGCTTTTTAGATGCTGATATTGTTATTGGCACTAAGAATCGTTCTGCCCTGCCCAGCCATATTTTGCAGTATCTCTCGACCAAACAGCGCATTATCGACATCGCACCGCACGAAAAAGGCGACAAGTTTGAATCCATGCAAATCACGTCTTTTGGGGAACGCACCAGAGCTTTCCTCAAAATTCAAGACGGCTGTAATCGCTTTTGTTCTTACTGTATCATTCCTTATGCCAGAGGACGAGTGCGCTCTAAACCGCTTGATGATATTCAGAAAGAGGTTCATGCGTTAGCAGAGAATGGCTACCGAGAAATCGTGCTGACGGGTATTAATCTACCGGCTTACGGAGAAGATTTAGACCTTCACCTCTGTGATGCGGTTGATGCTGTTTGCGCAGAAGAATCTATCAAACGTGTCCGTCTTGGTTCGTTAGAACCCGAAAGACTTACACCTCACGTAATTGCAAGGCTTGCTAAACAAGAAAAGCTTTGTCCCTCTTTTCATCTTTCTTTGCAAAGTGGTTGTGACGAAACCCTAAAACGTATGAACCGCCACTACACAACCAATGAATACCGCAAAATCGTGGCTGATTTACGGGAAGCTTTTCCAAATTGTGCAATTACCACCGATATTATGGTCGGATTTCCAGGCGAAACCGATGAAGAATTTGAAGCTTCACTGGCATTTGCCAAAGAGATTGAGTTTGCTCGAACTCATGTGTTTGCTTATTCTCGCCGCCCAGGTACAAAAGCATATGATGCGCCAAATCAACTGACTAATTCTGTAAAAAACGAGCGCAGCCATCGCATGATTGCGGTCATCACGCAAACACAGCGTGATTTTCATGAGTTGCAAGTAGGCAGAACAGAAGAAGTTATTTTTGAACAGCTTTGCGGTGAAAACCTCTATGAAGGGTACACTATGAATTATACACCCGTACATGCTTATTCAGAAATCGATATCACCAAACAAATTTTACCTGTAAAAATCACCCGTGCTGAAAATGATTATTGTGTCGGCAACTTAACCTAACAAAAAGCTTCTTGATTTAAAATAAATCAAGAAGCTTTTTTCTTTAGCTCATTCTATTCTTTTTTAATTAGGTTAGTTTACTGCCCAAAACCGTTCGCCATCTGTACTAAACGCAAGTTTTATCTCTCTTGGGGCAAAATAATCAGACAGAAAAGCTTGCAGTTTTTCTGTTGCAACAGCCTGATTCGCTGCCATATTTTCTAGCCACATAGTTTGCCCACCACAAGCATCACGCAGATGAACTTGAAACGGAAATTCCTTTTCCTTTAAAGCGTGGTTTAATTCGATAATTTCATGAATACCTATTATTTTTGCCATGATATTCACCTTCCAGATCAAATGTCTCCATTTAATCTCTTTAGATTTTCGAGTCCAAGGGCGATACCCGATAAAGCTGGCTCTAGCCCCTCAAATTCAATTGCAATTGTGCCGTCATATCCAGTTGATTTTAGCACTTGCAGACATTGTTTGACTGGCACAACACCGTGACCGATAATCGTTCCTCTCAGGTAGTTGCCAGCACGTGTTGGGAAGAAGCCTTGGCCGGGGTTGCCCTCTTGTCCGCTTTTGAACAAAAAGTCTTTAGCATGAGCATAAAAAGCGTAAGGTGCTACACGAGCATAAGCCTTTTCAGGTGCTTCATCCACGCAGAGGAAATTGCCCATATCGCACAAAAGTCCAAAATTATCATCAGCGACGGCATTGACTAATTTTTCAACACGTCGGCTGTCTTGAGAGAAATAGCCGTGATTTTCTACCATCGTTCGAACGCCTTTTGTCTTGGCATAAGCAGTCACAGCTCGGCAACCCTCAACCAAAATAGGAAGTACCTGATCAAAACCTTTAAATCCTCTTTCGCCTTGAGGATAACCGGCAGTAGCATCATGGCGCATGCTAGTTGCACCCAAGCGAACAGCCATATCAACTTCTTTGCAAACTCTGGCAATCTCTTTTTGAAGATCACCGCCTGAACCTGTCAAGAAGTCTGCTCCTACTGTATAGTTCGATACAAAAAGGCCTTCTTTTTCACATTCAGCTTTCAGAATATCTGCATATTCTTCTTCTGAAAATCCACTTTCAGGTTGTACGCCAACAAATTCAATCGCGTCAAAACCCATTTCTTTCGCTTTTTTGATACAATCCTTTTGTGTCATTTCACCACTGCCGAGCAACGATGAAAAGCTGTATGTACTGACTGAATATTTCATCACAATCTCCTCCGTATTTTAAGCGTATTTGTAAGTCTAAAAACCAAAATTTTTTGCGAAAAAAGCAGCCTCTTAAAAAGAGGTAACTACCTTTTATATACAAATTTTTAGCCGCAGAGCGTAGTTTCTAGCATTTGCATACACGCTTAGATTTATGTGTTCATCATATCACACTCTTTTATAAAAAAGAAGATGATTTTCTGTTTTTTGATAAAATGTTTTGCCATCAGAGAGATGGATATTTATCCATAGACATTTCTGTTCAAAGTTGTTATAATGAAAAGACTAGAGAATGGAGGTCTGTAACATGCCCTATGATTTTGAAACACTAGTTAGCCGAAAAAATACCGGTTCTTCTAAGTGGAATTCGATGTATAATTCCGTTAAAGATGAGCTGTCTGACGATATTATTCCCTTTTCCATTGCTGATATGGATTTAAAACATCCGCCTCAGATTACAAAAGCTTTGCAGAACTATGTAGCAGAAAACATTTTGGGATACACACACCCTCATCCTGCCTACACAGATGCTGTCTGCCATTGGATGAAAACTCGTCACAATTGGGAAGTTGAAGCTGAATGGATTATTCCTTTTCCGGGTATTGTTCCCGCTGTTTATGGCATAGTCAGAACTTTTACAGAACCCGACGACGGCATTATCATCATGCCGCCTGTTTACTACCCTTTCTATTCTGCTATTAGCAGCAACGGCCGCAAAACGGTAGAAAATTTGTTGATTGACAATAATGGCCACTATGAAATTGACTTTGCTGATTTAGAAGAAAAGGCAAAAGATCCGAAAAATACTATGTTGATTTTTTGCAGCCCTCATAACCCTGTTGGGCGCGTTTGGACACCCGAAGAACTCGAAAAAGTAGGTCAAATTTGCCTTGATAATCACGTTCTCCTTGTTTCTGACGAAATCCATTTTGATTTGGTTATGCCTGGCTATCACCACACGGTACTTTCTACGGTTAACCCTGCTTTTGCAGCGAATACCATTGTTTGTACTGCGCCGACAAAAACATTTAATCTTGCTGGATTGAATGTTTCCAATCTGGTCATTCAAAATGATACTTTACGCAGCAAATTTAAAAACTATATCGAGTCTTTGGGTCAAATCGGTGTGAATGCCTTAGGCCTCAAAGCGTGCCAAGTAGCCTATACTGAATGTGCCGATTGGCTGGACAACCTTATTGCTCTTCTTGACACTAACAAGAAGCTTTGCGAAAACTTTATGAAAGAGCATATCCCGCAAATTGAAGTTCGCACACTTGAGGGCACTTATCTGCAATGGTGGGACTGCCGTAAATTGAATTTGAGCGAAAAGGAACTCGAAAAGCTAAACCAAGAAAAAGCATTTCTCTTTTTAGACGAAGGTTATATTTTTGGAAAATCCGGTTCAGGCTTTGAGAGAATCAACCTTGCCTGCCCCACTGCCTATATCGAAAAAGCTTTGCTCAGACTTGAAAAAGCGCTAGAAAATTAGTATTGCGCTTACCACATATTATTCTAAACTGTAAACAAAAAGGTGGATACTATGGCACAAGAATATTCAATTTCCTTGTCAAGAGTCGTGAAAGAACTTTCACTGACAGAAAAATACCTGCCGAAAAGTGCAGAAGAAATTCAAATTACCTCCCGCGATGTAAATCGTCCGGGAATCGAACTCAACGGCTTTTTTGACTATTTTGACCCCACTCGAATTGCAATTATTGGACGAGCTGAAATGGCAATGATTGAAAGCTTTGGCGAAGAAAAATGTATTAAAGCAGTCGATAACTTTTTTTCTCTAAAACCACCTGCTGTTATCATTTCGAGAGGCATTATTCCCGAAGAGCATTTTTTGCATAGTGCTCGCAGACACGGCGTTCCTATCTTGCTTTCAGAAGAATCCACCTCCAATTTGGTTGCCGGTTTGGTTGCTTTCTTAAACGTGGAACTGGCACCTCGTATTACCCGCCATGGTGTTTTGGTAGAAATTTATGGCGAAGGTATTCTTCTTGTTGGTGACAGCGGTGTTGGTAAGAGTGAAACCGCTATTGAGCTAATTAAGCGTGGTCACAGACTAATTGCCGATGATGCCGTAGAAATTCGTCGTGTTTCTAATATTTCTTTGGTCGGGCAAGCTCCTGAAAACATTCGCTATTTTATTGAATTGCGCGGCATTGGTATGATTAATGCTAAGCGTACATTTGGTATTGGAGCTGTTAAAGAACAAGAAAAAATTGATATGTGCATTAACCTTGAAAATTGGAACGCTTCCAAAACATATGACCGCATGGGCATCGACAATGAATACACCGATATTTTGGGTATTAAAATACCCGTCATGACCATCCCCGTTAAACCCGGTCGTAACTTGGCCGTTATTCTTGAAGTCGCCGCTATGACCTATCGTCAGCGCAAAATGGGTTATAACGCTGCTCATGAACTGCTTCAAAACCTTGGTATGGATTTAAGTGTCATTCAGGGCACCGAAAGCACGGTAGAAATCAATATTTAATCGCTATAGCAATTGGTTCAAAAAATCTTGCGATAGCGGCAAAAGCAAAGTCTGCAAGGGAGGGTTTGGGATTGTGTTGCGTTCGCCGCTTTCAGTCTTTCTCCTCCCTTGCTTTTATTTTTGCCATTCATTCTATAACAAATTTGACTAACTTTTCAATAGTTATCCAACTTTATTCAAACCATTTATCTTCTCTCAAGAAAGGAGTCTTCTAAAACATGTATAACATCATTGCCGATTTGCATACTCATACAATAGCCTCTACTCATGCGTACAGCACCATTGCCGAGATGGCAGTTTCTGCCCGTGACAAAGGTCTTTACGCTTTGGCCATCACTGATCACGCTTCTCCTATGCCGGGCGGCCCAGGTCCGTGGTATTTTTCCAATCTGAGAAGTTCCGTTCCGCTTTTTTACAAAGATGTCTTAATTTTAGCTGGCATTGAGGCTGATGTCATCGATTTCGAAGGTCACTTGGACCTCGAACCCATTGACGAAGAACGTTTAGATTGGGTTGTTGCTTCCATTCACGATGTCGGTTTTCCGGGACTTGAAAACCCGGATTTTGACAAATGTACTGCACTTTGGCTAGGTGTAGCCAAAAACCCTGCTGTCAATGTAATTGGCCACAGCGGCAGCCCAAAATTTGCCTATGACTACGAAAAGGTTATCCCTGCATTTGGGGCAAATGGGAAATTGGTTGAAATCAATTCTCATTCTTTTGACGTCAGAGCGGATAATATCAAAAACTGCCGACAAATTGCTCTCACCTGTAAAAAATATGGTGTGTCAATTGTTGTCGATTCTGATGCCCATTTTGAAACACAGATAGCCGACTTCCATCCAGCTCTTCAAATGTTGGAAGAAATCTCTTTTCCAGAAGAATTGATTGTGAATTCATCAAAAGAAAGATTACACGCTTATCTAGAAAAGCATTCAAAAATAGCCAAACTACTTCCTAACACTTAATAGAGAAAGAGGTGACATTTTGGACTTTCATCTGATTGATTCCACTTGCAAAGAATGTGGATGTGATTTGCTAAAAAACGAACCCATGCAGTATCATACTACTTTCAAGATTGGCGGGCCAGCAGACCGCTTTATTACTGTGTATCATGAACAACAGCTCAAAAAAATTCTGCAAGCTGCGAAAGAAAGCGACATTCCATTTTTTATCTTGGGCAAAGGTTCAAACCTGTTAATCTCTGATAAAGGAATATCGGGAATTGTCTTGCACCTAGACGGCGATTTTAAAAAGATGAAATGGACCTCGCCTACTAGCATTTATATTCCTGCGGGGGCATCTTTGGCGGCAGCCTCTCGATTTGCCTGCGAACAAGAGCTGACAGGCTTCGAATTTGCTTGGGGAATTCCGGGCAGTGTTGGCGGCGCTTTATATATGAATGCGGGTGCTTATGGCGGTGAGATGGCACATATTGTCACTTCTGTCACCTATATCACTCCTGTTGGCGAAATCCTCACTGCTTCTGGCGATGAATTGCAATTTGCTTATCGTAAGAGCATGTTTACAGGAACCAACTTAATCATTTTAGGGGCTGAACTGAATTTAAAGCATGGCATATCCAGTGAAATTCAAGCCCTCATGGACGATTTAATGAATCGCCGCAAATCAAAACAACCTTATGATATGCCCAGTGCCGGCAGCGTTTTTAAGCGTCCTGAAGGGCATTATGCTTCGGCCTTGATTGAAGAATCAGGCCTCAAAGGTACCGCCTGTGGCGATGCCATGGTTAGCCCCAAGCATGCCGGTTTTATTGTCAACAATGGTGAGGCAAACTGTGAAGATGTGCTCAATCTAATTGAACTTGTCAAAAAAACCGTTTGGGATAAAAAACAGGTGCACTTAGAGTGTGAAGTGAAAGTATACGGCCGATAGCCGAAATATAAGTGAAGGCATTTAGCTTTACATATAACATTAAGTCCTTGATTTTACTGCTTAAATCTATATATGTAATGTATAATAGCTTTACACTATTGTTTTGATTATCCTTTGTCTTAATTTTTCAGATTTTTGCCTACAATTTGCCTACAACTAAAAAAGAAGAAAAACGTTCTTCTTTTAAGATAGCCAAAGATAACTCTATGGGATAGAAACCGTTGAAAAGAAGGGATTGAATAAGATGGAATTTGTAATTGTAACAGGCATGAGTGGTGCTGGCAAGACAAGAGCCATGCACGCTTTAGAAGACATTGGCTTTTTCTGTGTTGACAATTTACCGCCAGAAATGATTGCCATTTTTTATGATTTGTGCGTGAAGTCTGATAATATGGCACAGCGAATTGCTGTTGTCACTGATACCCGCGGCGGAGAATTATTCAAATCTTTCTTTTCTGCTTTAGAAGCACTCAAACGAGAGAACCGCCCTTATAAAATTGTGTTTCTTGACTGCGCTGAACAGGTACTCGTTAACCGTTTTAAAGAAACCCGCCGCAAACACCCGTTGGCTGACGGACTCAATGGTTCTCTCGAACAGGCTGTAAAACTAGAAAGAGAAATGCTCAAACCTGTCAAAGAATCTTCTGACTATGTGATTAATACCTCGGGTGTCTCCCCTACTCAATTAAAAACTAGAATCACGGAGCTGTTCTTAACCAAAACAGGAGACTCTCTTTCTGTGCACTGCATTAGCTTTGGTTTTAAATTCGGCATCCCCTTAGAGTCTGATTTGATTTTTGATGTTCGCTGTCTGCCGAACCCCTTTTACGACGAAAATTTGCGTCCTCTCACAGGTTTAGACCAGCCCATCATTGATTTTGTGATGAGCAAAGAAGAGACCAAAGGCTTTGTCACTCGTTTCACCGATATGATTGATTACCTGTTGCCTCTCTATAATAAAGAGGGTAAAAGCCAGCTAGTCATTTCTGTGGGGTGCACAGGCGGTCATCACCGCTCTGTTGCTCTTTCACAATATATGTGTGACTATTTACTAAAAAAGGGAATACGCAGCAGTGTTACTCATCGTGACATCATCAAATAGAGACTGGGGTGCATTATGTCTTTTGCATCAGATACAAAAACAGAACTTGCTAAAATTGAATCTAAGAAAAGCTGCTGTCAGTTAGCCGAATGCTATGGCATTTGGCTCTTTTCTCGTTGTTTTACGTTAAAAAACAGCTACTACGTCACAGAAAACTCTTCTGTCACCACGAAAATGGCAGAACTTGCTGCAGCCTGTACAGGCGCAGAGACAGAAATTCGTTATGCAATCAGCCGCCGCCAAAAAACTGCCTATCGCATACAATTGATTGACGACAATGCACGTCAAAATTTGCTGCAAAGATTTGGTGCCACCGGAACAGAACCAAATCTGCGCATTAATCGTGCTAATTTACCAGAGGCTTGCTGTAACAACGCTTTTTTGCGCGGTGCTTTTCTTTCCTGCGGAACAGTAACCAACCCTAGCAAAGAATATCATCTGGAGTTTTCCGTTCCCTATAAAAAATTGTCGCAGGATTTAATTACTCTTATGGGCGAAATAGAAGACCTAAATTTAACCCCTGCCATTTCTATGCGCAAGGGCAGCTATGTTATTTATTTAAAAGACAGTCGGCAAATTGAAGATTTTCTCACCTATTTAGGCGCTTCTTCTGCTTCTATGGAGCTCATGCAGGTTAAAATGTATAAAGAAATGAAAAACGACATTAATCGCAAGGCAAACTTTGAAACTGCCAACATGGATAAAACCTATTCTGCTTCAGCCAGACAGATTGCCGCTATTGTAAAAATCAGCAATGAAGAGGGACTTGAGAGTTTATCGCATGACTTGTACGAACTTGCTCTTCTGCGCCTTGATAACCCTGAAATGAGCCTGCGTGAGCTTGCAGAACAACTTGGTATTACTCGCAGCGCCGTTAATCATCGCATGAAAAAAATACAAGAACTTGGTGATACTTTAGGAGATTCAAGCCATATTAAAATGGTATAGCGCTTTGCTTATTTTTTCTCTTAGTAGTAAAAGAAATTTCGCAGTAAGCAGTAAACAGAATGAAACTTATTTCTTTCTCAGATACAAATATTCTAAACACTAAAAGATTTAGAAAGGAGGAATACGATGGGCTTTGCTCATTTACATCTACACACTGAATTCAGTCTTTTAGACGGTGCTTGCCGCATTGAAAAGGTGCTGGACGCCGCTAAACAAATGGGACAAACTGCTGTGGCCATTACTGACCATGGCGTGATGTATGGTGTCGTCGATTTTTATAAAGCTGCCAAAAAAAGAGGCATCAAACCCATAATCGGCAGTGAGGTTTATGTTGCCAAACGAAGCCGATTTGATAAAACGCATGAATTTGACTATGAAAATCGTCATTTGGTCTTGTTGTGTGAAAATGAAATTGGCTATCAAAATTTAATTTATTTAGTTTCTCACGCATGGACAGAAGGCTTTTATAATAAGCCACGTGTCGATTTAGATTTGCTGGCTGAACATCATGACGGGCTGATTGCACTTTCTGCCTGCCTAGCCGGTGAAGTCTCTCGTGCTCTCTCCCGCAATGACTATGAAGAAGCCAAAACAGCTGCTTTGCGTTATCAAACTATTTTTGGCAAGGATAATTTCTTTTTGGAACTGCAAGATCATGGTCTTCCTGAACAAAAACATGTTAACCCTCAAATCATTCGCTTATCCAAAGAAACTGAAATTCCTCTTGTCGTCACGAATGACTGTCACTATATTCGCAAAGAAGACAGCAAAATGCACCATATTTTGGTTTGCATTCAAACGAACAGAACGATTGAAGATGAAGATACACTTGAGTTTGGTTCTGATGAATTTTACTTTAAAAGTGAAGAAGAAATGCGTGCGCTTTTCCCAAGCTGCCCTGAAGCTGCTGATAACACCGCGCGCATTGCAGAGCGCTGTCAGGTTGACTTTGAGTTTGGTCATACCAAACTTCCGGCTTTCACAACACCTGATGGCAGCGACAACAAAGACTTTTTCATTCGTGAGTGTTATGCCGGCCTTGTGCGCCACTACGGTGAGAAACCGGACCCTAAAATCACCGAAAGACTGCAATACGAAATTTCAACAATTGAGCAAATGGGTTATATCAACTATTTCTTGATTGTATATGATTTTATTCACTATGCCAAAAGCAGAGGAATATCTGTAGGACCTGGACGTGGTTCAGGTGTGGGAAGTATCGCCGCTTATTGTTTAGGGATTACAGGTGTTGACCCACTGCGATATGATTTGATTTTTGAGCGTTTTCTAAACCCTGAACGTGTCAGTATGCCCGACTTTGACATTGACTTTTCAGACGAGCGCCGACAAGAAATTATCGACTATGTAGTAGATAAATATGGTGCTGACCACGTAGCACAAATTGTTACGTTTGGTACTATGGCGGCACGAGGTGCTCTGCGGGATGTAGGTCGAGCACTTGCTATTCCTTATGCAAAAGTGGATATGGTTGCCAAGCTTGTGCCCATGGAACTGGGCATGACGTTGGAAAAAGCTCTCAAAATCTCGAAAGAATTTCGCTCCAAATATGAAGAAGACAGCCAAGTGCAAGACTTAATTGACATGGCGCTTCAACTTGAGGGTATGCCTCGTCACGCTTCTACTCATGCGGCTGGGGTGGTGATTACAGACAAGCCTGTCATGGAATATGTTCCCCTTGCCAAAAATGATGAATCGGTCGTCACTCAATTCACCATGACGACAATTGAAGAGCTCGGTCTGCTCAAAATGGACTTTTTAGGTCTGCGCAATCTCTCTGTTATTGACAACGCTTCTGTCATGATTCGGCAAAAAAATCCGTCTTTCTCTATCGAAATGATTCCAGATGATGACCCTGCTGCTTATACTATGATTGCCAGTGGTGCAACAGAGGGCGTTTTTCAGTTTGAATCTGCGGGTATGCGCCGATTGATTATGCAATCAAAACCATCTCAGCTGGAAGATTTAATCGCTATTATTTCTCTTTATCGTCCAGGCCCCATGCAGTTTATCCCCACTTACATTCAAAACCGAAAAGATCCAACCAAAGTGCGGTATCTACATGAGAAATTGCGCCATATTTTAGATGTTACCTTTGGCTGTATCATCTATCAAGAGCAAGTCATGCAGATTTTCCGCGACCTTGCCGGTTATTCACTTGGGCGAGCTGACATTGTGCGCCGTGCTATGTCAAAAAAGAAGCACCGTGTTTTGGAGAAAGAGAAGCAAGTCTTTCTTCACGGATTAAAGCGTGAGGACGGCACCTATGAAATAGACGGTTGTCTGCGCCGAGGGGTTGATGAAAAGACTGCAGAAATTCTTTTTGGTGAAATTCAAGACTTTGCCTCTTATGCCTTTAATAAATCACACGCAGCAGCCTATGCGGTTGTTGCTTATCAAACCGCTTACCTAAAATGTCATTATCCTTATGAATATATGGCGGCTCTTTTGACTAGTGTTTTGGGCTTTACCTCAAAAGTCACAGAATATATGGAAGAATGCACTCGCTTGAGCATTGCCGTTCTACCTCCTCATGTTAATTACAGCTTAAACGAATTTACTGTTGTTGGCGAAAGCATTCGTTTTGGGCTTTTGGCGATTAAAAACTTGGGGCGCAATGTCATTCTTCGTTTAATTGAAGAACGCCGTTTAAGAGGCAATTTCGTATCTTTTTACGATTTTTGCGAGCGCATGCAAGGTAAAGAATTAAATAAGCGTGCCTTAGAAAGTTTGATTCGCTGCGGTGCTTTAGATGATCTTGGCAACAACCGAAAAGAAATGCTTTCTGCTGTATCCGATATTATGGACAGCCTTGAGGCTGACAAACGACGTAACTTAGAGGGTCAAATCGGCTTTTTTGATACGCTTGAAGATCACTCTTCCTCGGGCACATTCATTCCCTCTATGCCAGATTTTTCTCACTTTGAGAAGCTGAGCATGGAAAAAGAAGTGGCCGGTATGTATCTTTCCGGTCATCCGATGGCTGAATACCGCAATCTTTATCAATCTGCTGCTGTGGCCCGCTTAGATGAAGTTTTGCTATCTTCACAGGGAGAATCTGACCGCTATCATGATGAACAACGAATTCGCTTATTGGGTATTATCACCTCTGTGCGGAAGAAAATCACCAAAAGTAACAGTACCATGGCTTTCGCTACGATTGAGGATATGTTTGGGTCTCTTGAAATGTTGATTTTTCCAGCCGTATTAGATCAATTTAATGAGCAATTGGCTGAATCAAAGATTGTTTCGGTTACAGGACGTTTGAGTTTTACTGAAGAACAAGAGCCTAAATTGCTTTGTGACAGTGTAGAAGATATTCAGCAATTTTTAAAAAATACAGAGAAAACAAGTCCAAATCAGACCTCCGTACCTAAAGCGAAAGCACCTGCCGGACTTTATTTAAAAGTACCGGCACAGAACTCAGCCGTTTATCAAAAAGCTTTGCAATATATCGAAGTGTTTGATGGGCGAAGTGACGTCTATATTCGATTCGCTGATTCTGGCAAGCTTCTGAAAGCGCCGGCAAAATATCGAGTAGACATCAACGATGTTTTGGTGGGAGCTTTGCGGGAATTATTGGGCGAAAATTTAGTAGCTGTGATTAAAAATTAACCTATATTTTTATCAGGAAAATTATTCTTTCTTTTTCACGATGAAATATTGAGATAACACTTGCTATATGGCCTGACTTTGGTATAATATAATGTGAATATCTTAACTTAGTTTATCTTGAGCTTATCGGCAAGAGCGGCTCATCTTATCATCAGATTTATGTATTGAAAGCGAGGAACAAATAATGGGAGCAAAAAGTATTGCAGTGCTGACTAGCGGTGGTGACGCACCCGGCATGAACGCAGCTGTTAGAGCAGTTGTTAGATCTGCACTGTCTATGGGAATGGAAGTTTATGGTGTCAACAGAGGCTATAATGGACTTTTGAAAAATGAATTTATTCCGATGACGCTTCGCAGCGTTTCGGATATCATTTCAGACGGTGGTACTTTTCTTTACACTGCTCGCAGCCCTGAATTTAACTCGGCAGAGGGCGTAAAAAAGGCTGCTGACAACTGCCGTGCCAAAGGCATTGACGGTGTTGTCGTTATCGGTGGTGACGGTTCTTTCCGCGGTGCAAGAGATTTGGTCGGCGCCGGTATTATGTGTATTGGTGTTCCCGGCACAATTGACAACGACATCGCTTGTACAGATTCTACTATTGGTTATGACACTGCTTTAAATACCGCTATGGAAATGGTTGATCGTATTCGTGATACCACAGAATCTCATGACCGCTGCAGCGTTGTTGAAGTTATGGGGCGCAAATGCGGCGATATCGCATTGAATACCGGTATTGCTGTTGGCGCAATTACAACACTGGTTCCTGAAGTGCCTTATGATTTTGACAAAGATATTGTAGCCAGAATTGAACGTTCACGCTCCACCGGCAAAAAGCATTATGTTGTTGTTGTGGCTGAAGGTGTTGGACATACAGAAGAACTTGCCAAAAAGATTGAAGCCGCTACCGGTGTTGAAACCCGTGCTACTATCCTTGGTCACGTACAAAGAGGCGGCTCACCCACTCTGCGTGACAGAGTGCTGGCAAGCCAAATGGGTTATCATGCTGTCAAGCTTCTGCACGAAGGCATTAGCAATCGTATCGTTGCCACAAAAGGCCTAGACGTAGTTGATTATGAAATTACAGAAGCACTAAATCGTGACCGTGTATTTGACGAGGAACTCTACAAAATTTCAGCTGTTCTCTCTATTTAATCTCGCTTTGCTATAACTAAGTATTTAAACCAAGCAATGCTGTACTTTAGATTATAGAATATAGAAAAGCCTAGAGAAAATTCTCTGGGCTTTTTCCTTTTGTACAAAAATTTTTATATCCAACAATGGTTAAGGACTAAAATGTACGTGCTTATTCTTTTAGGCTATTACGGGGTGATTACCCTTGTTCATATTTATATATCCAAATACACATTGTAGTGCAAGAGCCAATAATTGATTTGCAGCAAGAATGCCAACAGCTGCGGCCCTGCCATCAATTGTCCATACCATGGCTTGCCATAATCAAAGCTTTCCCCTAGCAATTTAGAAACCACATCTTTTGAGAGAATCTTATGAATCGGCTGTGCGCTGTCACGCAAAACATAGCCAATTTTATCTTTAATTATCTTTTCATAGCCGGGGTTATGTGTTTTGGGGAACGGACTTTTCTTTCGGTACAGCACATCTTCAGGCAGCCAATCTCTAGAGGCATCACGCAATAACCCCTTTACAATGCCATTAGGCGCTTTATATTCCCACGGCACATTAAATACATATTCTACCAAACGATGGTCTGCAAACGGCAAGCGTACCTCTAAACCCGTTGCCATGCTGCATCGGTCTTGCCTGTCAATCAGTGTTGCCATAAACCACTGCATATTGAGGTGCATGACATCACGCATTTTTTTATTTTCTGCTGATTCGCCTAGCAGTACCGGAATTCTTGCAAAGCTTTCTTCTAATCTCTGCCCCACATAATCATGCAATTTGAGTTCTTCTTTAAGTTCAGGCTTTAGGAAGCTTTCTCGTAAATCAACATTATTGGACCATGGGAAAGATTTACCGTCAAACACATCTTTTTTATGAAACCACGGATAGCCGCCAAAAATTTCATCGGCTCCTTCACCGCACAACACAACACCATGCTTTTCTTTAACTTGTTTGCAAAAATAAACCAAAGAACCATCAATGTCTGCCATGCCAGGCAAATCTCTTGCTATTACGGCATCATAGACGGAATTTGCCAAATTTCTATTGTCGCAAAGTAGCTTTTGATGATTGGTTTCTAACATTTGACTGACTTTATCCGCCCAATATTCATCTCTATCTGGCTGAAAAGCAGTCGGCTTAAAAAATTTGTCATTCCCTACATATTCAAAGGAATAGGTATCTAATTTCTTTCCTTTTACGGCAAGCTCTTGCGCCATAATCGCTGTCAGAACGCTGGAATCCAATCCTCCTGACAAGAATGAACAAATAGGCACATCTGCTTTCATCTGCCTTTTTACAGCATCCTCCAGCAGTGCCTTCACCGTTTCGGTTGTCTTTTGATAATTATCCGTATGGGGCATCGCCTTTAAAGAATAGTATTGATACTCGTTGAAACCTTCTTGATTGAATATTGCCAAATGACCTGGCTGAATTTCATGAATGCCATCAAACACACCATGTCCGGGTGTTCTGGCAGGCCCAACGCCAAAAATTTCACACAATCCCTCTTTTTTGATGACAGGATTAATGCCTGGATATTCAAACAAGCTCTTTATCTCTGAGCCAAATATTAGGCGTCCATTCCTAAGCGAATAAAAAAGAGGCCGTATACCAAATCGATCTCGGCAGAGAAAAATCTGATCATGTGCCGTGTCATCTACTACAAAGGCAAACATTCCATTCAGTTTTTCTACACAATCTTTTCCAAAGTGGATGTAAGCCGTAAGTACTACTTCCGTATCACTCTCTGTCTCGAAGTGATACCCTAATGAACAAAGTTCGTCTTTTAATTCTTCTCCATTATAAATTTCGCCGTTATAAACAATGGTGTATCCTTTTCCCTCATATTTCTTATTCATTGGCTGTATGCCACCGGGTGCATCGACAACTGCCAATCTCGAAGCCGCTAGTGCACAGTGCTTAGATACATGCTCTCCGCTTTGGTCAGGTCCACGATGAACAATTCTTGCTGCCATTCTCCTTGCCAATGCCATCCAAAGATATTTTTCTTCTTTCAAACTGTCGTGATAATCACAGAACCCTGCAAACCCACTCATTTCTAACCTTCCCTCCTTTTGGTATACTCTATTATATGCACGCATAGGCCAATAGTACGATTTTTCTTTTTGTCTGATTTTGTCGAAACGACTTTGTCTATATTCCCCACGAATTAACACAATAAAATTTCTCTCTTAAAATCTACTTTGTCATGAACTTTTGTGTGTTCTGCCTTGCTATCGGACAAGCAATCAGGTAAAATAAGAAAAGTGCAAATGACGAATTGGTTATACATGGCTTTGCTTGCCTTACTGCAAGCAAGAATACCATTTCTTTTTAAATAAAACAGGCTTTTTAAAGGAAGGATTGACTATGATACATACCGATAAAGAGAAACTACTGGAGTTAAGAAAAAAAGTAATTGAAAAAGATTTTAATCGAATGAACGACCGCCAAAAAGAGGCTGTTTTCACAACAGAAGGACCCGTTTTGGTACTTGCCGGTGCCGGCAGTGGTAAAACTACCGTCTTGGTTAATCGAATTGCCAACATTGTCCGTTATGGCAAAGCCTACCACAGCAGCTTTATCCAAGATTCTTTGACAGAAGAAGACGTTGAGGCTTGCCAAAGCTTTTTAAACGGTGGTGAACTGTCTGATGTGACACGAGCCAGACTTTCGGTTTCGGCTTGCTTTCCGTGGAAAGTTATGGCAATTACGTTTACCAACAAAGCGGCAGCAGAGTTAAAAGAAAGACTTTGTAACATGCTAGGCGGTGAGGATGGCGAGCAAATTTGGGCCTCTACTTTCCACTCCAGCTGTGCTCGTATGCTGCGCCGCGATGGTGACAGACTGGGATATTCTTCTCACTTCACCATTTATGACAGCGACGACAGCCGCCGTATGATGAAAGAAAGCTTGAAAGAATTAGATGTTTCTGAAAAAGCACTTACACCTAAAGCGGTGCTCGGTGAAATTTCAAGAGCCAAAGATGAGCTTCTTTCTCCGGCAGAATTTGAAAAAGAAGCTGGCGATGATTTCCGTTTAAAATTAATTGCCAAAGCATACAAGCTCTACCAGAAAAAGCTTAAAGAAGCTGATGCGATGGATTTTGATGATTTAATTGTCAATACCGTGCGCTTGTTTCAAACTGCTCCTGATGTTTTAGCTTATTATCAAGACCGTTTTCGCTACATCATGGTGGATGAATATCAAGATACCAATCATGCGCAATATGAATTTATTAATCTCTTGGCACAAAAGAGCGAAAATCTCTGCGTAGTCGGTGATGATGACCAAAGTATCTATAAATTTAGAGGTGCAACCATTGAAAACATCATGAATTTTGAGCAAGATTTTTTAGGTGCCAGCGTAATTCGATTGGAACAGAACTACCGCTCAACACAGAACATTTTGGATGCAGCGAACGAAGTCATTCAAAATAACAGTGCCAGAAAAGGTAAAAATCTGTGGACAAGCAACGGCAGCGGCGAGAAAATCAAGTTTCATGTCGCTGAAACCGAACAGGACGAAGCTGGACGAATTGCCAAAATCATTTTAGATGGTGTAGCAAATGGACGCAAGTTTTCAGATTATGCCGTTCTTTACCGCATGAATTCACAATCTCTTTCTTTAGAAAGAATGTTTGCAAAACAAGGCATTCCTCACCGCATTATCGGCGGAACAAGGTTCTTTGACCGCAAAGAAATTAAAGATATGATTGCTTATCTCAATATCGTCAATAACCCGAATGATGAAATCCGTATGCGCCGTGTCATTAACTGCCCAAAACGAGGAATCGGCGATGCAACAGTCGACAAAGTATTTCAAATCGCTGGTCAGCTTGGTGAAAATTTCTTAGATGTCATTGCGCATGCAGAGGATTTTCCGATACTGGCAAGAGCTGCGAAAAAGCTGAAAGATTTTGCTTCTCTCCTCCAAGAGTGGATTGAAATCTTACAAGATGACACACAAAACATGAACGACCTTTACCGATCTATTGTAGAAAAAACAGATTATGTTCATTACCTCAAAACAGACGACCCTGAACGTGCTGAGGATAAGATTGAGAACATTCAAGAGCTTTCCAGTAATATTCAGCGCTACGAAGAAGAATCTCAAGGTTCTCTGGCTGAATTCTTAGAAGAAATTTCACTGTTCACTGACATTGACAACTACGATGTTGGTACGGATGCCTCTGTCATGATGACTGTTCACTCAGCAAAAGGACTAGAATTCCCTGTTGTATTCCTTCCAGGCTGGGAAGAAGGTGTTTTCCCTGGCATGGCCGTTATTTATAACCCTGCTGAAGTTGAAGAAGAGCGACGTCTCGCTTATGTTGCCATTACTCGCGCAAAAGAGGAACTCTACATCTTCAGTGCAGAATCTCGCATGGTATTTGGTAGCACAAACCGCAACAAAACCTCTCGATTTGTGGAGGAAATCCCTAGTGAACTGAAAGAAAATACTCGCTCAAGAGAGGCTTACGTGCGCCCTGTCACCATGCCTTCTTTTGGTGGGCCAGCTCAAAGCCAAGCCTCTTCACGCTATCAACCCCTGCCTACACCCAATAAAGTCTCTGGCCAAACTTATCATGCTGGTGACCAAGTAGAACATAAAACCTTTGGTGTGGGTTTAATTCTCACGACTACCCCTATGGCTAATGACACTTTATTGGAAATTGCTTTTGACAAAGTTGGTACTAAGAAAATTTTTGCTAACTTTGCAAAATTAAACATTCTATAATTTTATTAGCCTTATCTTTACTCTATCAAGTAAAAGAATAAAACCAAAAGCCATGGGAATCTTATTTCTCATGGCTTTTAGTTTTGAAAAAAAGAAAGATTTATAAAAATGATAATAATTTCTATTTTTCTATTGACTTTCTATTTTGTCATGATATAATAAAGATAATCTAGTTAGACATCACTAACAAATAATAAAATTTTAAATAGAACCGTATTCGAGAGGAGAACTTATTATGTTTAAACAAGTTGAATTATCATATGCCTATGACGCTCTAGAACCCCATATCGATGCTCTCACCATGGAAACGCACTACAGCAAGCACCATGCTGCCTACACCAACAACCTCAATGCTGCTGTTGAAAAAGCAGGTGTTGCCGACAAAGACATTGTTTCTCTTTTAGGCTCTCTAGACAGCATTTCTGACGAGGCTTTGCGAGGAGCTATTCGCAACAACGGCGGCGGTTATTATAACCACAACCTCTATTTCGCTGGACTAAGTCCAAATGGCGGTGGTCAGCCTGACGGCGAACTTGCAGCCGCTATCGAAAAAGATCTAGGCGGTTTTGATGCTTTCAAAGATGCTTTCGGCAAACTTGGTATAGGTCGATTTGGTTCAGGTTGGGCATGGCTTTCAGCAAATAAAGAAGGAAAACTCCAAGTTTCTTCTAGCCCCAATCAAGATAATCCCATTATCGAAGGCTCTGACTATGTACCAATTCTAGGTCTAGACGTTTGGGAACATGCTTACTATCTCAAATACAAAAATCTTCGTGCTGACTATATTCAAGCCTTCTATGATGTAGTTGATTGGAAGTTTGTTGCTGAGAATTATAAGAACGTTAAAAACGGATAAGAATTTACTCATAAGGAGGTGATACCAATGCCACAAGATCTACAGGACAAAATGAATCTCTATCTTGCTAACCAAGAAATTATGTACATCAAGCTTCATAATCTCCATTGGTATATACAAGGAAAAGGTTTCTTTACCCTTCACGCTAAACTAGAAGAGCTTTACGACCAAACTGCAGAGGTTATTGATGAAGTTGCTGAACGTCTTTTAGCAATTAGCGGAAAACCCATTGCTAACCTCAAAAATGCTCTTGCAATTGCCACTGTCAAAGAACTTGAAGATGAACCAGTTTCTTCAGACAGCGTTGTTTACAAATTGATATCTGATGTAGAATATTGGATTCAAGATTCTGCCGAGATTATTAAACTAGCAGAAGACGCCGATGACGTTGGCACGGCAGACCTCTTCACAGGTTATCTCGCTAACTACCAAAAACTTCTTTGGATGCTGCGAGCTTATACTTCCTCCTAATCATAAAAAATTGGCAGATTAACACTTTGCCTAAACAAAAAGGATACTGTCCAAGCAGTATCCTTTTCTCTTGCATTTTTATGTAATTTCATAATTAATCGAAAGCAAAAGGGAAGAGCAAACTACAATTAAGTATTTTGCTCTTCCCTTTTGTCCTGTGCGGTTATCCGAATTTTGATTTTAAATGTAAATATCAAGTTGATGACCAAAAGAAACTGGGGGCATCATCTCCATAATAGCCGCACCCTGGTTCTCTTGTATATCCATTGCTTTGTCGAGCAAAGAAATGCTAGCTGTCTGCTGCCAATTAGCAGCGGAGACATCTACATTTGCTGCAGAAATAGCCATAATATCCATCTATTTTCTCCTATCTTCTTGAGCTTAACAAGATGTATTGACAGATTTGTTGAGATAATAAATTAATTCATCTCCTATTTGATTCAGCGGAAGTTGCCTTTCAATACCGCCTCTTTTATAGGCTTCCATGGGCATGCCGTATACAACGCAGCTTTCCTTATCTTGGCCGATTGTATAACTGCCATTTTTACGCATTTTTGTAATTCCTTGCGCCCCGTCAGCCCCCATGCCTGTGAGAATTACCCCAATAGCATTTTTTCCGGCTACATCGGCTACAGAATCAAACATTACATCAACAGAGGGACAATGTCCGCTAACTTTTGCTCCAGTCTGGCTGCGAATATAATAGCCTTTTTCGTCTTTCTTTAAAGTTAGGTGATATTCACCCGCTGCAATAATAATCTGCCCCGGCTTCACTCTGTCAAAGTCTTCGGCCTCTTTGGCATTCATCTTGCAAACTTTATTTAATCGTTGTGCATACAAATTCGTAAAGTTGGCCGGCATATGCTGCACAACAATAATTCCCGGTGTGGATTCCGGTAAATCTTTGACCACTGATAGAATAGCCTCGGTGCCACCCGTTGAAGCACCAATTGCGATAATAGAATGGGAAGCACATGTCTTTAGGGTTCTCTTAGAAGACAATTGAGAAACCAAAGAGGGTTTCGTCTCAGCCGGACAGCGCACCTTTGCCTTAGCCGCAATTTTTATTTTGCTTTTTAATTCTTCTAAAAACCGATTCAAAGAGTCCTTTTCGCCGGCAACAGGCTTTCTAACAAAATCAACAGCACCGGCACTAAGAGCGTCTAGCGCATTCATGGGTAATGAACTGACAACAACCACCGGAACAGGGTTTTGGGGCATAACCTTTTTTAGAAAGCTAATACCGTCTACTTTTGGCATTTCAACATCTAGTGTAACCACATCAGGGTGCAATTGCTCAATCATCGTCATTGCTTCTGTGGCATCCATAGCCAACCCAACAATTTGAATCTCTTTGTCTGTCAGGCTAAGCTTCATCTTTGTTCTAAATAGAACAGAATCATCTACTACTAATACGCGCAGAGGCATAATTTATCGCCGACCTCCTCTCGTAATCTTCTGATAAACAGACGGTCGCAAGTAAGTATATTCACTCGGGCTGCCTTTTGCAAGGGATTCTGAATGCCCGATAAACAAATATCCCCCTTCGGCCGTTGCCTCATAAAATTTTTCAATTAATCTTCTTGTCGTTTCCGCATCAAAATAAATCATTACATTGCGGCAAAAAATAATATCAAATGGTTTTTTATACTGGAAAGTATCCATTAAATTAAAAATTCGATAGACAACTTCTTTTCTAATTTTTTCAACTACTTGATAGGTTCCACCCGGCAACAGTTGAAAATATTCTTTTTTCCACTGAGCCGGCATATTTTTGATATGCTCTTCGGGGTAAATCCCTTGTTTGGCCTGTGAAAGCACCTTGCTTGATATATCAGTAGCCAAAACAGTTGTATCCCACCTATTTTTTTGAGGACCGAAAAACTGATCCATAACCATGGCAATGTTATACGCCTCTTGACCAGCTGAACATCCTGCACTCCAGATACGCAAATCTTGTTTTCTAGTTTTGGTCAGCTGAGGCAACGCTTCATGCATTAAGAAATCAAAATGTTCGTTCTCTCTGCCAAAATAAGAATGGTTGGTGGTAATTTTATTTAAAAAAGCTTGCATTTCTTCACTAGAATTACTATCGAAGAGGACTTTCATATACTCGCTAAACGTATTCATTCCTCTTGCCTTAAGCGTATAAGAAAGCCTGCCTTCGATGAGGTGACGCTTTTTTCGTAAATCAATTCCATATTTTTTATATACGAAAGAGAAAATTTCTTCAAATTCGCGATCGGTCATATGAATTAAAGAATTGGTCGTTTGCAAATCCATATTGGCCCTCCACTATTGCACTTTTATGACATCAAGATCATCCTTAAGGAATTTTTCGAAATCAATATTCAGAACAATTCTATCTTCCAAATTGGTAACAGAGTCAATGTACCAGGCAGACATTTCTTTTGTATTCGGCGGAGCTGCCAGATTTTCACTGTCTACCGTCACCACTTCAGAAACACTGTCTACAATGAGTCCTACTTGCATATCTCTTATCTCTGAAACAATGATACAGGTTTTATCATCATAAGGGCGCTCTTCAATGCCAAATTTCAAACGAATATCCAGTACCGGCAGAATTTTACCTCTTAAATTGATAATTCCTTTAATATACGGTGCTACTCCCGGCAAATATGTGATATTTTTTGTTTGAATGATTTCCAATACTAGGACAAGCGGAACACCATAAAGCATGTCACTGCAGTTGAACAGCAAATATCTGCCATTGAGCTCCTCGATTGCGCTTAATTCTGTTGCATGATTCTCGTTCATAATGTGAACACCTCCCCTTTATTGGTTAGCCAAAAAGTTATTGATATCTAGAATAAGACTGATACTGCCATCGCCCAAAATACTGCAGCCTGAAAAGCCTTTTTCTTTGAGATTATATTGATTGAAGAACATTGGGAAGGATTTTACAACTACCTGGTATTCTCCCAACAGCTCATCTGCAAAGATACAAGCACTGATATTACTGCTTTCGACTTGAATCATAATACCTTCTGTAATATCCGTCAGTTCTGTTTCAAGTCCGAAAACATTATGCAAACGGAAAACAGGATAGCATTCACCGCGAAGCATAATCATTTCTGTACCGTTCGTATTCTCTATAATCTGGTCAGGACTAGTCACCTTAAAGGACTGGCGAATGGAAGTAATCGGAATGGTAAATATGGTATCGCCTACTGAAATATTCATACCATCCATAATGGCAAGTGTCAATGGTATTTTAATAGTGAAAGTGGTTCCTTTGCCCTTTGTGCTGCTAATAGAGATTGAACCGCCTACCTGCTCAATGTTCTTGCGCACAACATCCATACCAACGCCACGACCTGAAAACTCTGTAACTTCTGTATTGGTTGAAAATCCCGGCAGCATAATCAGATGTAAAGCCTCTTTCTCTGTATACTCGCTCTCAGGTTTTGTTAAAAGGCCATTTTTCTTTGCTTTGCTCAGCAATTTTTGCGGGTCCATACCATAGCCGTCATCTCCAACTTTGATATGAATTTCACCGCCGACATTCTTTGCCGTTAGAGAAATCCTCCCCACTTCTGGCTTTCCTGCTGCTTTTCTTTCTTCTGCCGATTCAATAGCATGATCCATTGAATTTCGAATCATGTGCATAAGTGGGTCAACAATGGTGTCATTGATTGTCTTATCAACTTCGGTATCGCCACCTTCTGTTACCAACTCAGCTTTTTTGCCAAGCTTTTTGCTCATATCTCTCACAATACGATCCATTTTGTGGAACGTGCTTTGAAGAGGTACCATGCGGATAGACATGACGATATCTTGCAATTCATCTGTTAATTTTCGCAGTTCCCGAATAGATTTTGTCAGGTTGTCCAGCTTCAGGCCGTTTAAATCCGGATTACGGATAACCATAGACTCTGCTGTCACCAATTCGCCCACTAAATCCATTAGATAGTCTAGTTTACCTTGATTGACACTAATCAAGCTTTGTTTTACGCCGCCTGTTTTTACGGTCACAGGTTTGCCAGTTACGGTGCCTTTAGCAGCTGCCTCATTTTCTTCCACTGAAACAACAGATGATTTTTCATCTTTGCTTTTTTCTTCAACAATGGCTTCTTTTTTAGAAGAATTCTCTAGCACTTCATATGTTTTAATATTCAGCACGCCTTCTATCGTTTTCAGCACTTCTTCCAGACTATTGGTCGGCTTGCAGATAACAACAAAACCATTTTTAATAATCTGAGCGGAATATTCTGAATCATTTTCAGGATGAGAAGGAATAGATTCCAGTAAATCACAGTAATGCTGTAACTGCGTTAATAACATAAAGGCACGCATATTTTCCATTTGACATCCGTCATCAAAAAACACACGAATTCTATAAGTATTTTCATCATCTTCTACTTCAGTATCTACATTTGATTCTGTTTCAGACAAAACGATTGTATCTGTATTGCCTTTTAAAAAGTTAGCTTGATCATGCAGCTTATCAATTAAAATAGTTGGGTATTTTTCTTGATAATCTGCCTCACCTTGCAGCTTGCCGATTTCTTCTTTTAAGAAATCCGAGCTCTCTAAAATCAAATCAAAAAGTGAATCAAATACAATCTCTAATTTATCGGGTGCTTCACGTAAAACGTAGAAAACATCCTCAATGGCATGTGACAAATTTGAAATTCCATCAAACTCCATCATGGCTGCTGAGCCTTTTATAGTGTGAGTAATACGAAAGATATCATTTATATTTTCTTCGCTGAGACTTCTCGCTCTCTCTGATTCTAATAAAATCTCGTCTAGCTGTTCTAACATTGTGTCTGTTTCATGGATAAAAGTTTCAAGCATGGACTCCATACCAGGATCAACTGTGCTCATTTTATTCACCTTCCCATTTATACTTTTCATAATGACTATTTATAATAATTATCCTATCTTTTTCCAAAAAAGCAAGTCTTTCTTTTAACTTTCCTTATATTTCGACTTTTTTCCTAATGACTTTCT
This sequence comes from Scatolibacter rhodanostii, assembly GCF_900197595.1. Lineage (GTDB taxonomy): Bacteria > Bacillota > Clostridia > Oscillospirales > Acutalibacteraceae > Scatolibacter > Scatolibacter rhodanostii. The sequence goes on from NZ_FZLO01000003.1 coordinate 157,918, forward strand.
TTTTCTAAATTTCATGAAATAACTATAATAAGACTATTTATTTAATGGTATCACTATGCATTTAGATTGATAAGTTCACCTTTTCATTTATATACATTTATGCTATGATTCTATGAGAGAGGAGCATCACTTTGCCTGATATTTTAAGGGTAACTACCCCCCTGGTTCATAACAATCAGCCGGTTCAACAAAAAAGTGGGGTCGACCCTCTTTTTCCATCTGATATTCGCAGTTCATCTAGAGTTGTTCAAGCTCAAAATCAAAGTGAACTCTTAAAACAAAACACAGGGGCGCTTGAGGGCGGTGAAGCCCCTGTTCTGTTGCTAAATCTCTTAAAAGATCCTGCTGTAACTATCTCTTACCTCAAAAATATTTCTATGTTAGAAGAAATTTTTAGGTTGCTGCCCGCCAACAATCAAACCGTTACACCAGAAATTGAACAGATTTTTCAAGAGCTCATTTTGCCTTCTACAGACATTGAATCTGAAATACTAAGGCAAGAATCCGGTGCTACGGCTTTTAAGGGAGAATTGTTTGATTTTTTAAGAGCTTTCAGCGTACAACGTGAAGCTACCCCTCAAGTACAGGTAGCGATTGCCAATTTTTTGAAATCTGTAAACAATTTGCTGTGCAAAGGTGATATTGAAGATGCAGTGGCCAATAGCTTAACCTATTTAAAAAATCAACTCTCTTCGAGTACCTCTATCAGCACACGATTGGATTCTCTTATTGCCCGTTTCCGCCAAAATAATGCTTCACAGAATTTTACAGACCTTAAAGAAGAAACTTTATCTTTGTTAAAAGAAATAGAGAACAGCGTTCTTTTTACCCCAAAACTTAGCAAAGTTTTGTCTATTACCATATACAATCTTTCTCGCCACAACGTCAGTTGGGATTTTTTTAATGAATCCTCCTACCATTTGCGCCAATTTTTAGCTGGTACGCAACGTCAGCAATTTATTTCACTGGTTGACCGTTTTGCTTCTGCTTTAAAATCAGGTGTCTATGATTCTAACATCCTTTCTCATGATGAAACGATGAATCACGATTCAAAAGTCATGGAAGCTTTGGTGAAACTTATTGGTATTCAGTCTTCTAACGACCGATTGAGTGCGTCAGATTCCTCAAAGATTGATAAAATTCTGCATAGTTTGCTGTCATCTCCCTGTAACTTCACCCCTCTTTTGCATTTTATCATTCCGGTCATACATGAAGACATTCGTGCGTTTGCTGAAATTTGGATTAACCCGGAAAGCGATGAAAAAGACTTGCCAAACGGAGCAAAAGAAGGCAAGCATTTTTTGCTCGTAATTGATGTGGATAATTTAGGTCGTTTTGAAGCAGAATTATTTGTATATGGAACGACTATTGATTTTTCCCTTTTCTGTCCGCCTGACTATGAAAAAGAATTTCAGGGCATGATGAAAAATATGCCCAAAGCTTTGGCCGATTCTCCTTTTCGTATCGGAGAAACCAAATTGGCTCCATTAGAGCGCTCTCGTTCCCTAATGGAAGTCTTTAAATCATTACCATATAAAAGAGTGGGTGTCGATGTCAAAATCTAACGAAAAAGCGGTTGCTTTAAAATATAATGCAGACCAAGATTTAGCTCCTGTGGTCATTGCTTCGGGATATGGGCAAGTCGCACAGAATATTATTGATGTGGCTGAACAACGCGGAATCCCTGTATATCGAGACGACAGTGCCGCCTCCATGCTTTGTATGCTGGATGTCGGCGCAAATATTCCAGAAGACCTTTACCAGGTGGTAGCTACTATCTATACACAAATTCTTTCTACCGCTGCCAAAATACAATATGGCGATTCTATCGCTAAACCGTCTAATGCTACGGAGCAACCCAATGAATAGACGCTTAGCCAAAATAAAGCAAGAAAGAGAACGGGAACGAAAAGAATTAAAAACTAGAAACCGTACAACTTTTTTGGTTGTGTTCCTAGTGATTATATTTACTTATTTATATAATTCTCATGTAGCTAAAAGTAAGGGCCAGCTATCAGACACCAATTTAATAACCGATGTTTCTTCTGCGACCACCAAAGAAGAAACTTTATCCAACTATGTCAATGATTCTTTTGCTGATATTTGGAGTTTAATATTGGTGAATAAGGATACTCCCCTACCTTCAGATTTCGAGGTCACCTTAGAAGATGTTCCCGGTGGTCAAGTAGATGCCCGTATTGCACCCACTCTGCTGCAAATGTTAGAGGATGCTCACAATGACGGCGTTGAGCTAAATATGTGTTCCGGCTATCGCAGTATCGAACTGCAAACTAAAATTTACAATGAAAATATAGACTATTATCAAAATCAAGGTTATACGGCAGAAGATAGTCAAATATTCACTGAACGTTATGTCTTGCCGCCTTCTAAAAGTGAACATCACACTGGGTTGGCTGTTGACTTTTTGACAGAAGGCTATCAAAGCTTGAACGACGATTTTTCTCAAAGCAAGGCTTATACTTGGTTACAGGAGCATGCTGCCAACTATGGTTTTATTGAACGCTATCCTCGTGACAAAGAATCCATTACCAAAATTCTGTGGGAGCCTTGGCACTATCGTTTTGTAGGTCTTGAAACGGCGGGGGTTATTTCGAGTTCGGACTTATGCCTAGAGGAATATATTCAGCAACAAAAAGCAGCTGGCACATAAATTGGGACTTTAAAAGCTTGTGATTTTATTTTTGTATTCCTCGTTTTTAAGTTAAATTAGAGCTATACTAAAAATTCTCACTCTTATCAAAACTATTTTCACCTTTTATTCATTTTCAGACTATTTTTAGATTGTTCATTCTAGTCACGTAGAAAAAGGAGCTTCTATTATGGATACATATATGATTCGTCAGCCAATCATGAACGAGAAACATAAGCTGGATGCCTATGAAATTATTTATCAGCAAGATAGCAGCAGTCTTTATAATCCACAGGATTCTAAAATTGCTACTGCTATCCTTTCCTTTTTAAGTCACCTTGACAAATCAAACTTTTTAGAAGGAAAAGTGGCTTTTCTGACAATTCCGCCGAACCTTTTGATGCAAAATGTCCCTCATTTATTTGATGAAAAGAAACTTGTCATTCAAATAGAAGAAAATGTTTTAATTTCTGCAGAAGGATGTCAGATTTTGCGACGCTATAAAAATCAAGGTTTCAAGCTTGCTTTGCTTGATTTTGAGTTCAATAAACGTTATCTCGATATTTTGCCATTTGTCGACTTTATGAAAATTGATTTTTCTAACCCTGATGATAAAAATATTGAAACTAAAATCAATATTGCCCACCAGTATAACATGAAAACCATCGCCTATAATGTTGACACCCTGGCTGCTTTGGAGAAAGTTACCCAACTCAATTTTGATTTCTTTCAGGGAAACAGTGTCGCTGAAATGGTTCGTTCTAAAGTACATAAAGCAGAACATTTGCAATCAAATTTCTTTCGACTCATTGCTGCCATCTCACATGAACATCCTGATTTTGATCAAATTGCCAGCATTATTTCACTCGATGTTACACTGACTTTTTCTTTGTTGCGTGTAGTTAATTCTGCCTATTTTGCCCTGCCGAATCAAGTAAAAGACGTTAAACAAGCCTTAACTGTACTTGGTGTTGGACAATTGCGTCATTGGATTTATCTGCTTAGCTTCTCTTCTGAAGAAGGACTGTCTGAAGAATTGATTAAGATTTCTTTTCTGCGTGCCACTTTCTGCCAAGAACTATCACGAAGCATTCAAAATTTTCCGCTCTCTCTTTCTGAAGTTTACTTGCTTGGCATGTTCTCCACACTTGATATTCTGCTGAAAGTTCCTATGGAGGATGCTGTCGCAGAACTTTCCATTGATAATCGTGTGAAAGAAGCTCTTATCCACAAAACCGGAGTTTGCAGTGATTTGCTGGATATTTGTCTTGCCTATGAACAGGGTAAATGGAATAAAGTCGGCAAACTGGCTAATACCCTATCTATTCCAATCCCAGTCATTGCTCAAAAATACTTTGAATCTGTTGAATATGTGAATGAAACGTGGAAAGATATCAGCCAACCTTTTCAAGGCAATTAATTTATGGAAAAACGCAGCCATGCTATTGCCTAAATATAGTTTTTTGGCTTTTTGTTGATTTTATGGTATAATAAATTTCTTATGTCGTGCTTCTTGCATGGCAAGTAGCATTTATTTTTAATCTATTTTATGTCGCAATCTTAAATATAAAGAGGTATCTGCCATGGCTAAAATCATTTCTCTTATCAACGAAAAGGGCGGTGTTGGCAAAACCACTTCCACCAATCTTATCGCCACCTGTTTAAAGCATAAGAATTTTCGCGTTCTGTGTATCGACTTCGACCCTCAAGGTCATCTCTCTTTTAGTATGGGAGCAGACACACGGGAGCGTTCAACCATTTATGATGTATTAAAGCGCACCATCAAACCACAATATGCCATTCAGCACACCGCTATTACAGATATTATCCCCGCCAATGACTTGCTGAAAAGCATTGAGCGGGAGTTTACCAATTCTGGCAACGAACAGCTTCTCAAAAATTGTATCAAATCCTTATCCTCTTTGTATGATTATATCTTGATTGATTCTCCCCCTGAATTGGGATTAATTTCGGCTAATGCGTTGGTTGCCTCTGATATTGTCTTAATCCCGTGTTTACCCGACGGCTATAGCTTGATGGGTGCTATCAAGGTTCATGACACAATTATGCGAATTAAGCGAGCCTTTAATCCGGAGTTGGCTATTGGTGGCGTTTTCTTAGTTCGCTACTATTCAAGAGAAAACTTGAGCCGCTCTGTTGCAGAAGTGTTGACTGATTTGACAGAAAAATTAGATATTACCGTTTTGCAGACAAAAATTAGACACAGCAATGTCATTAATAGTGCTACCACTACCAAGCAACTTGACGCTATTGGTTCCCTACCTAAAAATAACGCTGTGTTAGATTATCAAAATTTGGTAGATGAACTATTTGAAAGAGGTGTTTTATAATGGCAAAAACCAAAAGTGATTCTGACAAAGACCTACTCTTTAGCAAAATTTTGCCTGCTCTTAACGAAAATACTTTTTCTTCTCTGCATGATGAAATTCCAAATCCTTTAGAAACCGAATCTCCTGCCCAAGAAGATTTATTATCTGCTCTGCGCAGTAAACTTTTTGCACGATCCAGCAGCTATGTTCCCGATTCCTATGTCACAATCAATGTGATGGAAAATCTTGTCCTCAAACACATTGATGCTGCCATGCAGCGCTTTAATGCCTGCACTTGCGACCATTGCCGATGCCGTGTGGCCGCTTATGCGTTGAATCATTTAACACCTCAATATATTGTTGCCAATTCAGAATATAAAGAAGAACTCATAGATGCTCAAACAACAAAAATGGTCATGGATGCTCTTGTCAATGCTGTTTTGCATGTAAGAGCAAACCCTAAACATTAATTGATATTTTCCGATAGAATATCAACTAGTAGCATAATTTGCTGCGAATTTCCTGTCGTTGTAGCAAGACTGTAAAAATAAATTTATATATTCATACACAGCTTTTGCACAAAAAAGTCCTCTGTCAACTGACAGAGGACTTAACTTTATTTTAATATACCCATTCACCGCGGTTGACAGATTTAATTCGCATGGTACCATCTGCAGAATCAAAGTATTGCGTACGTCCGTAATTCTTTCCGGTATCTTCTACTAAAATCGGTATATTTAATTTTTGCAGTTCTTGCCGTACAGCTATAATATTTCGTTGACCAATATTAGCCAAACCCGAATTGTTGACCGCCGCAAACATTTGCGCTCCACCGGCAATTTTGGCACGCAAACAAATTTGCTTTGCTCCCATAGCTTTCATTTTGTCAACAAGAATAGGAATTGCTAAATCGGCAAATTTATAAATCTGATTTCCAGTAGGATGAAATCCAACACTTGACGGCAGCATAATATGAGAAAGGCCAGCCACTTTTCTCACACTGTCATATAGGCAAATTCCAATACAAGAACCCAATGCATAGGTAACTAGAACATCCCCATTTTTTGCTACATTCAAATCTGAGATTCCAACCGTAATCATATTGCTCATTCTTCTAACCCTAAGCTTGTCATAATTTTTTGGAGAGATTCTACTTCCGGAATCAACAAAATATGACTGGAAGCATGGCTGGTGCCTTGATTGAATTCATCTTCAATAAATATGATTTTATCGCTAATATTTGCATAATAAATAGCTGGCACACTCAAAATAGAACCCACCATATCAATACAAATACTTGGCACAGAAATATTGATTCTCAAACCTGTCAATTCTGCAATTGCATTGATATATGACGCTGCCATAATATTGCCAACCTCACGAATAGCCGATTCACTGTCTTCGTCTACCTCTCCGTTTTCAGGAAAAGCACTGCCCATGAGCGTATTGAGCATCATGTGAGCAAATTCCTTTTGTAGCAAAAACATAATCATACCTGTTGTGTCGCCTTCTAGTGACAAAAGAAGCCCCACCATAAGCTGTTCTGGGCCGCCTAAGTTATCGACAACAGTCTGATAATCTAGAATTCGAATCTTTGGTACTTCAATGTTAACCGGCTGATCTAGCATCGAGGCCAAAGCAGAGGCAGCGTTGCCTGAGCCAATATTACCGATTTCTCTCAGTGCATCCAGTTGCATATCGTTTAAATCATTGTAATCCTTTAAAGACATATCTAAAACTCTACTTTCTTAAGTTATTGATGGTCTGCTCAATTTCATCTGCTGTTTGAACAACTCTTGCACTCATTTGATAAGCACGTTGTGAGGCAATCATATTACTCATTTCATCCACCAGAGACACACCCGAAGACTCCAACGCACCCGCTAGTATATTATCTGCTACATTAATCTGTACTGGATTTCCTGAAGCTGCTGTAGGTAAATAACGATTTCCTGATACTGGGTCTAAAGCCCCCGCATAATCAAAGTTATACACCGCCAGTTGATCCTTAATATTGTCGGTATTATATATCCCATTTTCTTGTTTTGTAACTGCAATTCGACCACCGGTGTTATTCAGAACCGGCAACCCTGATTGCGTTGACAGATAGGCTTGATTCCCCTCTAAACTAACAGCAAATGCACCGTCACGGGTATATTGAATCTCGTTTCCATTTCTTACTGCAAAAAAACCATCACCAACAATGGCAAAATCCAACGGATAATTTGTTTCTTTCAGAGGATTCTGTCCAACTTGAAGTCCTGTTGACACTGCTTTTACGCCTACACCATGATTGGGATCATTTTCTGAATTAGCATACATTTCCATATAAAGCAAATCCTCAAAAGATATACCCTGCTTTTGATATCCGTTTGTATTCACATTTGCGATATTATTGCCAATATTATTGAGTGCTTGTTGCTGTGCTATTAGGCCGCTTGCGCCTGCATAAAATGATGATTTCACAAAGATTCACTCCTTCTTATAGGGACGCCAACTGCGTTGCCGCTTTTCGGTTCATTGAGTCAACAATTTGCAAAGCTGAACTGCAGGCCTGAAAAGCCCGCTGTGCTTCTATCAAATTGGTCATTTCTTGATTCATGTCTACATTAGAAAGTTCTAGATTATTTTGATTGACGGTATAGTTCTGTGCAGCTTGGCCGCCAGCTCCATTTGCTAATTGGAATAAACCGTTATCTAACTTGAGCAGTTCTGCGCCTTCTGCCGGAACAGTTACTTGAATGGCACCTAAAAAATTACCTTGGTCATTATATACACTGCCATCTGCGTCTACAGTAAAGTTTTCATTCCGTACCTGAATAGGGCCATTTGCGCCTAAAACACGGCCGATTGCCGGCAAAGTCAAATATCCCTGTTGGTCAATTTCGAACTGTCCGTTTCTTGTCAAAAGTGTTCCGTTATCCGATTGAATATTGAAAAAACCATCGCCACTAATAGCCACATCTAAAGAGCGATTGGTTGATTTGATGGTGCCGTCATGAAAGAGAGACACCACTTCGTCTGCCACAGCTGAAGTAGCAGATGTATTGGATAAGCCCTGTGTATAATTGACCTCTTGACGAGTTAGCTCTTGCTCAAAAGAAGAAATTAACATTCTGTCTGTTCTATAGCCCGGTGTGGATACATTCACGAGATTGTTGCCAATCACGTCTAACTCACGTTGTCTGGTGAGCATACCCGAAGCAATGGTGTAATATCCTGATAGCATAACTTTCACCCTCTTTTCTTACTAATAGTTATTCTATTTTATCTTGAAAAAACAAGAAAATCTTCAAATTTAATCTACATTCGACATTTATCGATATTGTTCAAGCGTCTCGTGTAGCTGGTCGAGTGCCTTTTTTCGGCGCTGAGAAATTCGCTGAGGAGACAAGTCAAGCACCTCTCCAATCTCTCTCAAATTCAAGCCTTCATAATAATGCAAAGTAATAATTTGCTTTTGCTTGGGCGGCAGTTCATCAATCGCTTTAGCCAGTGCCTGCCTTAATTCTTCCACCATTATGTTTTTGCTGACATCGTCGTTATTTCCATTGGAAGAATGATACAATATATTTTCGTAAGTTTGTCCCACCATTTCTTCAAAAGAAATGGTATCTATCACCGAAATTTCCACCATCTGCTGCGAAAGTTTTTCTTCACTGATAGCAAGATATTCTGCAAGCTCTTGATTCGTCGGCTGGCGCATTAATTTTTGCTCCAGTTTCTTTTTACCCTGTGATATTTGTTTCCTAGCCTCCCACAAGCGATTTGGAAGCCAATTTTGTTTGCGCAGGTATTTTAAAATTCCTCCACGAACTCCTGTATAGCAGTATGTATCAAAAGTAGCCAATCCACGCTCGGGATCATATCGTTCAATACAATCCATTAACGCCAGCACACCTTGATTGAAGAAATCATCAAAAGGCACACTAGAAAGCAGAATAGACCGCATACTGTATATGGCTACATTCACATGCTGAATGTAATGCATAACCAATTGATTTCGTATCTCCAAATCTCCTGTTTGCTTATATTTTCGCATAAGCCCCTCTGGATCTTCTACTGTAACTTCTTTAATGGCTGCACTTGATTGATTCAATGCGGATATCCTCCTTTCTGCAAAGTGTCTTTACATTAGATGCCAATATTGCCGAGTGCTAAAATTTGAACATTGGTGTCTACATCATTAATAGAAAGCACCGTGATATTGGGATAAAACTGATCTAACAATCTCTTAAAGTAGATGCGTACAACCGGTGAAGTTAAAATAATGGGAGTTTGCACTAGCTTTCCAACCTTATCCACTTCTTCTTTCGTCCGCTGCATAATTTTCTGAATCATATCAGGAGGCAGATTTAGGTAGGTTCCTCCTTCAATTTTCTTGAGGCCTTTAATGATGACATCTTCTATATTGCTATCTAAACTAAGCACCTTAAGCTGCCCTGCTTCTGAATAGCGATGGGTAATCGTTCGTTTCAGCGCTTGTCTGACATATTCAATAAGCATATCATTATCTTTCACAGTAGGTGAATAATCTGACAAGGTTTCTAAGATGATTTCTAAATCAATAATGGGAATACCCTCTTTTAGAAGTCCCCTTAGCACTCTCTGCAAATCATTCAGTGAAATAACAGAAGGAATGGTATCATTAACAACATCTTCATTGGTTTTCTTCAGATTCTCAACCATTCTTTTTACTTCTTGACGAGTCAAAAGTTCATAAGCATGTACTCTGACAATTTCAGAAAGATGCGTGATGATAACAGATGTTGGGTCAATTAAGGTATAGCCCGCCATCTCGGCTTTGATTCGTTTATCGTCGCTAATCCATTTAGCTGGCATACCAAAAGCAGGGTCAACTGTTTCAATACCGTCTATTTCATCGCTCTCCAAAATATCGTTTGGCGCTAACCCCATGTAGTGGTCAACCAGCACCTCACCGACTGCCAAGGCCTCACCACGCAAATTAATTTGATATTGGTTAGGGTTAAGTTCACTACTGTCTGAAAGCCGCAAAGAAGGAATGACCATTCCCATATTGTCAGCAAACTGCTTTCGCAACATAACCACACGATCCAAAAAGTTTCCTCCGCTACCCTCGTCAACGAGAGGCAGCAAACTATAGCCAACCTGCACGCTAATAGGGTCTACGTTTAAAAGATCGTATACATTATTCAGGTTCTTATAATAATTCACTTCACTGGTCACTTCTTCAATAACAGCCGGACCTTCTTCTACAGTTTGCAACGCCGCGCGATTTCTTCGCAGAAGAATGAATCCTAGTGCAAAAAGGACGGCAGACATCAAAAACAGCTGTAACGGAGGGAATCCGATAAATGCAAGAAAAGGCAAGCCTGCTCCCGCAATCATCAATGCTGTCGGCTGTCCCATAAATTGCTGAATAACGTCTGTGTTCAGGTTGGCTTCAGAAGCCGATCGAGTGACCACCATACCGGTTGCTACAGAAATAAGCAATGCAGGAATCTGACTCATAAGTCCATTACCCACCGTTGCTATCGCATATGTATTGATAATGGTTTGAATATCGCCTTGGCCGCCTAAAAAGCCAACGCCAATACCACCAATCAAGTTAACTAATGTGACGATAATAGAAATAATAGAGTCACCTTTTACAAACTTAGAGGCACCATCCATAGAGCCAAAAAAATCGGCTTCACGCTGAATTTTGGAACGACGCTCACGCGCTTGATTTTCATCAATGAGTCCTGAATTCAAATCAGCATCAATTGCCATTTGCTTGCCGGGCATAGCATCCAGCGTAAATCTTGCTGAAACCTCTGCCACACGTTCTGAACCTTTTGTGATAACCAAAAATTGTACCAAAACAATGATAATGAAAACCACTAAACCAACTACTATGTTTCCTCCAATAACAAACTGGCCAAAAGTCTTGATAACTTCACCGGCATATCCGCTATTAGAAAGAATGGCACGGGTAGAAGAAACATTAAGAACTAACCTAAAAAGCGTTGTAATCAATAACAAAGAAGGATAAATTGAAAATTCAAGCGGTTCTTTTATATACATCGTTATGAGAAGAATCACCAGTGACAGCGCTAAATTTAGGATTAAAAGAAAATCCAACATGCCTGTTCCTAGTGGAATTATCAAAAATGCTATAACTAGTACTACAAATACAGAAACAACGTTGTTCAAAAACTTGACATTCATCTATTCAAATCCTTCTTTTTTAAGCTATATACAAATGCCAATACCTCAGCAATCGCCTGATAATGTTCTGCCGGTATTTCAGCATCTATGTCTACGGTTTCAAAGAGGGCACGTGCCAAAGGTCGATTTTCTGTAATATAAACATCGTTCTCTTCCGCTACGGCAATAATGCGAAGTGCCACTGCATCAGCACCCTTTGCCAGCACAACCGGTGCACGATGTTTCTCTTGATCATACTGAATCGCAACCGCATAGTGTGTGGGGTTTCGAATCACCACATCCGCTTTCGGTACATTTTGCATCATACGCTGGCGTGCTCTTTGCTGCTGCAACGTGCGCACACGACCTTTAATTTCGGGGTTACCTTCTATCTGCTTATATTCATCTTTAATTTCTTGCTTACTCATTCTCAAATTCTTTTCATACTGCCACCACTGAAAAAGATAATCAGCCGCCGCCAAAAACACAAAAATCAGACCTGCCTGTGTGACAATTTTCATAATTACTTGGCCTGTGTAAATGATGGCTTGCAAAGCATCCATATCCATCAGCCGAGGCAAAAGCATAATTTCATCTTTTAAGACAGAATAAACAATGTAAAGTAAAATGATTATCTTCAGCATGGATTTAAGCAGTTCCATTAAACTTCGAACTGAAAACAACTTCTTAAACCCATTGATAAAACTAATTCTTTCTGCTTTAAAGGCAAAATTCTTGCTGGAAACCAACATACGAGTTTGCGCCATGGTTGTAATGATATTGACTATTACCCCAATGAGCAAAAGAATGAGAGCCGCTTTTGCAAAAACAATAATGCCTTCTATCAAGAAAATACGGGTATCTTGTACAGTGATTTCAGTCTGCGTCGCTCCTTTTTCCACAAACGAAATCAACGAATCTTCTATCGTGGTAAAAATAAGCGGAGACAATAATTTGAAAGAATAAAAGGAGGCGAGCAAGGCCGCTATCGAAATAACCTCACGGCTAAAGAAGACATTACCCTTTTTTCGTTCGTCGTCTTTTCGTTTCGGAGTCGCCTTTTCGGTTTTTTCGCCGGCCATATCATCCCCCCTTTAGTTAAACCAAATATTGATACCTGTCAAATCACGCCCAATAGTTCCTGCATACTCATAAACATGGTATTGATATATTTGTTGATAAAGGAAGCTGTTGGCTCAGCAAACAGAAAAAGAAGCAAAATTCCGAAAACCACTTTAAACTGAAAGTGGATGGAAAATACATTGATTTGGGGAATTAATTTCATTAGCAATCCCATTGAAATTTCTAAAATAAACGAAGCGGCTATAAATGGTAATGCCAATTGAATTGACAGGGTAAATACACTGGAAAACAAAGTCATCATAAAACTTCCAACGCTGCTCCCAAATGTCACGGCTCCAAGATTTACTAAATCATATGAAGACACCATCAGTTTAATCAAAATCAGATGACAGTTATTGACAAAAAAATACATAATAAAAAGAATTTGAAAAATATTGCCTGACATCGAAACCTGAATGTTGGCGCCTGGGTCAAATGCTTTGGCCATCGACAACCCAAATCCCATATCGACAATATCGCCAGCGGCAAACAACATATAGTAAAAAAACTGAAATACGGTGCCAAAGGCGAATCCTACAAATAGTTCTTTTATCATTGTCCAAATAAAAACAAAATCCGTGAATTCTGATGGAGCAGTGGCACTAAGCGACGGTGTAATCAGCAAAGTGATTCCCATAACCAGCGCTGTTTTTACTTGCGACGGAATATTTTTTCTAGAGAGAAGCGGATTAAAAAAAATCATGCCCCCCATACGGCAAAAAACTAAAATATAAGTGCTTAATGATTCAATAATCACACTACTTGTCATAAATCTACAACTCCGCCATCAAGTTCATGAGATAGTGGAAGAAGTCCATTAGGCTTGTCAGCATCCAAGAACCTGAAGCCAAGAGCAGAAGAGCAATAGCGATAATCTTGGGGACAAACGTAATGGTCTGCTCATGGATTTGTGTAGCCGCCTGAAAAATAGCAACAATCAATCCAATGGCTATACTAACAATCAAAAGTGGAGCTGACAGTTTCAGAATCATCCACACCGCTTCACGAAAAACCAACAGTACATCCTCTTGCGACAATTGTTCTCCTCCTCTCTTTTATTTAGTAAGCTAGTAAAAGCTTTTAACCAACATTTCCATAATCAAACTCCAGCCGTCTACAACCACAAACAGCATTAATTTAAACGGCAGTGCAATGGTTGACGGCGGCAGCATCACCATACCCATTGACATTAAGGTACTAGAAACAATCATGTCTATGATAAGAAACGGCAAAAACAATAAAAAACCAATGGTAAATGCACGTTTCAGTTCACTGGTGATAAATGCCGGTACAATAACTTCTAGCCCCAAACTCATCAGTTTGTCTGGCTCAACGGTATTCAGCTTTTCTGTGTCACCCGAAAGAGATAAAAACAGATTTAAGTCTGGTGCCTTAGTTTGCTTGAGCATAAATTCCTTAATAGGTTCCTGCATCTTTTCTAAAGCAACCTCTTGGGTAATCTCCTGCTGCATATAAGGCTGAACGCTCTCTGTATTAATTTGATTAATAACAGGCATCATGATGAAGTAAGAGAGAAAAAGAGAGATACCTACGATAACCTGATTCGGAGGTGTTTGTTGCAGACCAATCGCATTGCGCAAAAAGGAGAAAACAATGACGATACGTGTGAAACTGGTCATCATGATTAGTATGGATGGTGCTAAAGACAGCAAAGCGAACATAAAAAGAAGTTGTAGCTCGCTCATGCCACCTTCTGAACCCTCTGTATCAAAATCTACTGTGATACCGGCAGCAGCAGCTTTTGTGTAGAGAAAAGAGAAAAGCAGCATACAAGCAACAAAAGCAATGGCAAACTTCACAAAGAGAACTCGATAGTTAGGTTCGCGTTTTTTGGCAATATCAGCGGTAAGTGTATGGGTTTTAGAATTTTTCATGCTTGTCCACCCTACCCCCAGCCTCTAGATTTCCTTTTTTGCTCAGTTTACCATCCGTTGCCTTCTTCCAAACATCCTTTAAGACGTGATTGAAATCGGGTACAACTAACTTTGACGTCCTTATTTCTGTAATTTGAGCAGAATCTAGCTCTTCTATTTTCTGAATGCTCTGGGGTGTTACCCCTAGAAGCATCGTTTTATCAGCTATTCTGACAATCAGCAAAGATTGGTCTTTTCCTATTGCCTTTTTCTCAATCAATTCGATATTCCCACTTTTGTCAGAATCAAACGATTGATATCGGCTGCCTAAATATTTAGAAACATAATAGGCGCCAACAAAAATAGCTACGATGAGCAGTAAAGTTCCGATTGACGAAAGAATCGGCATTAAATTTTCCATTTAGTTCGTCCCTTCAACGTGACAAACTGCCGATTAAAGCGGTAAAACTTTAGAAACAGTCTGAATAATACGGTCTTGTTTAAAGGGCTTTACGATAAAATCTAAAGCGCCTAATTTAATCGCTTCCATAACCATAGATTCTTGTCCCATAGCAGAACACATGACTACCTTTGAATCTGGGTCACCTGCTTTAATATTTCTAAGTGCTTCAATCCCATCCATATTCGGCATGGTGATATCCATGATGACCAAATCTGGTTTTTCAGCACGGTAGGCGTCAACAGCTTGTTGTCCGTCAGCGGCCTCAATAAAACCATCATATCCGGCTTTACTCAAATAAGTTTGAACCATCTTTCGCATGAATCCTGCATCGTCAACAATCAAAATTTTATACATTTCAATATCCTCCTGAAAATTACATATTAGAATCGAGAGAATTAAGCAATTCTTTCGTGCCAACTATCTCTGTGATACGTATACCAAAATTATCTCCTACAACAATAACGTCGCCATAAGCAAGCAATTGTCCGTTTACCATAATTTCGGCTGGTGCACCAGTTTGCTTGTCCAGTTCAACGACTGTTCCCTGTCCAAACTCCATGACATCTTTGATTTTACGTTTTGTTCTTCCAATTACAACCGATACTTCTAGCTGAACACCCATCAGCAGCCCCATGTTTGAACCGGAAGGAGCGGAAGCATAAAAATTCTGCTTTGAAAAGTCAGGAAACTCTGCATTTTGAATGTTCGCAGGCTCTGGCTGTCTATAACCCATCGGTTGTTGCTGTTGAGGTGCATAAGGATAAGAAGGTGGATATCCTCCCGTTGCCGCTTGATAAGGAATCCCCTGCTGTCCGGCATAGACCAGCTGCTGTACAGGCATTTGAGGAGGCACCATACCAAACTGCATTGGTGGGCGAGCAACCTCAGGCTGCTCTGCCTGCTGCGGTGGTTGCACATAAGTCGGTGGTATTGGTTGTGCTTGCTGAGGCGGCACATAGGCAGGCATTGGCTGCTGTGGCACAGACTCTGTTTTTGCCGGTTGTGAAACGACTGGTTCCTGAACAGGAGGCTGTGACACAAACGCCGGTTCATTTACAGGCAGTGGAGATGGTTGCTGTACAGGTTGTTCTGTAACAGGAGCGGTTGGTGGCACAGGTGCAGCAGCCTGCTGTACCACAGGAGCAGTCTCAGTCACCTGCGGTATGTCTTCTTCTATTGGTTCACTGACATGCTTAATAATTTCTGTTGCAAAAGCGTTTGATAAGAAACACGTAAAGGTTGTGTCCAATATACCCTTTATCATCATTTTAAAAGAAATGGCCACTACACACTGATCTTGCTCGATTTCAAAAAAGACACTATCATTTTCATTTTTTTCTTCTACAAGCAGTGCTTCGGGTGTTGAAATATTAATCGGCCGATCTAAAATTTCTGAAAGTGCTGTCGCCGATGCGCCCATCATCTGATTCATGACTTCGCTGGCAGCACTCATGCTCATGTCATCGAATTCAAAATCATCTTCTCCTTCAGATATTTCATTTCCCATGAGCAAATCTAAAATAATCTGAATGTCTCGACGACGGAACATCATAATATTAGTGCCTTCAATTCCTTGCACATAGCTAATTTTAATAATTAACGCCGGGTTAAGCCCAGAGTTGTCTATGTCTTTAAATTTGCTTTGCTGCAGCTGCGGGGTAGTGATTGTCACCTGATTTTCAAGAAGTGTAGAAACTGCTGTTGCGGCACTGCCCATACTGATATTCATTATTTCGCCGATTGTATCTAGCTCTTCAGCAGTCAAGAGTCTGTGAGTATGATCTGTCAAAACTATCCCTCTTTTCATTTAACAAGTATATCAACAAGCTTTATTGCTTTTTTTTCGTCTACTTTCCCTAGCCGGGCAGTATACCATGGAATTTTCTCAATATTAACCACAATGTCCATATCTATCTTTTTATTTAGCACAATCACATCGTTTTTTTGCAATAAGGCTACATCATTCAATGCCATTTTGCTGCATTCTAAAACTGCCTCAACCTCTAAATCAGACTGTTTTAAGTATCCTAAAACCATTTCTTTTTTTACTTTTTCTTTTTCAGGGTCTTGCACTTTATTGGCAGCTGAATGTGCATACTTTACACTAAAACTGTTTATGATTTGCTCTAGATTTTCAGCAGGCATACAGATGTTAATTGTTCCTTTATAGTTCTCATTCACAATTTCAAAAGTAGAGATAACCACTATGTCCTGCTGTGAATAGGCTTGTAAAAGGCGCCCGTTGGTTTCAATACTGCGAAGGGATGTTTTTAGAGCAAAAAAGTTGCTCCATGCTTCCTGCATATATCGAGTTACATTTTCTAACACCACTTGGATTAATGACATCTCAATATCTGTATAATTTCGATCAGGCGAATATACAGATTGAGAGCCGCCCATTAACCGATCTATCAACAAGAAACCCAACGAGGTTGATAGTTCCATCATTAAAGTGCTTTCATCATAGTTAGCTGATTCTGGGTTAAAAGCAATCATACCTACCAGTGTATTGTCTGGCAATGCATTGTTAAATTCAGAGTATCGCTGCTCTTCTATTTGTGCAATGGTTACTTCACAAACGCTCCTCAGAATCCTGGTAAAATAAGAAGACAAAATGCGAGCGTAATTTTCATATAAATTGCTTAGCGATTTTAATTGATCTTTAGTGAATTTCTTAGGCGATGTAAAATCATATGGTTTTACTTTTTCTTCTTGTGATTTTTCTGCATTTTGCACATCACCAGAGCGCATTCGATTCAATAGTTCATCAATTTGGCTTTGCTGTAATATCTCTGCCACAGATTTTGCCACCCTCCTTTATCTTAAAATTAACTTCCTATCCAATATTTAGATGGCTGTCACTGATAAAAATTGCATTCATTTTTCTTTAAAAAGAGACAATCTCCGCCAAGTTGTCATAAAGCATACTTTTTAATACAGTATACGCGGCCCTTTTTATAAGTACTGTCATCAACAAATTGTAATTTTTATTGCTACAGCGTTTCGGCGAAAAAGCTCACTTACCAGTGGTTTCTTTATTATTTAGAAAACTACTGCAGTTCTTCTTGAAATCTATTACTTTATCAATGATTTCGAGCATTGATTCTTTTACAATATAATAGTTTTTCGTGACCAAACGAATCGTTGTGTCTGGTGTTTCTTCAATGGTCTCAATCAAATCTGAATTCAGCAAAAAGCTGGTGCCATTTATCTTTGTCAAATTAATCATTTTCCCTTGTTCCTCTCTTTGATTTCAACTCTGGCTTATAATCAAGTCATAGGCATAAGGGAAAGGCTTTCCCTCATGCCTATGACGGCAAAATTTACCGTCATAAGCCATTTATTTATCTCTTCAAATTAATTAATTCTTCCAGCATGGTATCTGAAACCGTGATAATACGAGAGTTAGCCTGAAAACCACGTTGGGTTGTAATCATTTCTGCAAATTCGCCTGAAAGATCGACGTTTGACATTTCAAGAGAGCTGCTCTTTAGTCCGCCGGTTCCATCGCTGCCGGGATCAGACAGTTTTGGTTCGCCCGAGTTTGCTGTTGCAGAATAGTAGTTATTGCCTTCAAGCTGTAAACCGCTTGGATTCGCAAAACTTGCCAAAGAAATTTTACCTGCCACCACAACTCCTTTTTCAGCATGGCTGACAGAAATTGTACCGTCTGCGCCAATAGCGATACTGGCTAATTGATCAAGCGTTACAACACCGCCTTCAGTGCCGCCTTTTAAAGCAAAGCTTGTAGAAGAAAGGCCTAAGTCTTTTGAGGGAACAGCCGGTGAGAAAGAAAGTGTATCTGTACCCTGCAAGGCATCTAATGATTCACCGTCTGTAGGCTCTGCATTGCCATTCACTGTTTTATACTGATTTTTGAGTGCTTCAAAACCGGGATTCGTTACCTCAATATATTCGCCTTCAGCACTTTTCAACAACACAGAAGAAGACTGTGAATCTTTTGCTATATCGGCAGAATAGGTTTTACCGTCTACGGTAAGAGAAATGCCCCAAGATGGAGTGTCAGTGCCGTTGTCTTTATAGACTGCGTTAAAAGCGGTAACAACATCAGACGCGCTGAAATCAGTGCTGGTTTTGACAAATGACATCTTGCCGCCAAAAATAGTATCAGTAGCACCAGAAATCTTGCCGCCTTCATTTTTATATTCAAAGCTTGAAATTTGCGCACCAGTTAAGGCACCTGCTGCAAACTTTTCTTCAATTCCTTCACTTCCTGTGAGTGTAAATACACCCGCTTTGTGCTGCTCGCCGCCGTTTGCTTCTGTAATAGCTGCATTAATTGCATTGTTCAAATCTGTCATAGACGCAAATTTCTCATAGGCATTCAGCTGTACGCTAATACCACCACTGGCTGAAATAGTTGCTTCTGCTGCTTTTCCCTGGGGTAGATTTTCACTGGAACTCATTGACAGAGATACATTGCCGTATTTTGTTGTATTAGAAGCAGACAACGTGAATTCAATTCCGTTAATCTTCTCTGTGACAGATGGTTTTTTTGGCTCTACAGCACCAATATTATCAAGTTTAATCTTTTGGGCGCTGGGATCGGCTGTTGAACCTGTTGCACCAAGAACAAAGTTACCGTTAATATCCGTTAGATAACCGTTCGAATCATAATCCAGCAAGCCGGCTTTTGTATAGAAAATATTACCGTCTGAATCCATGACCTGCAAAAATCCTTCTCCGGTGATGGCTACGTCCATGCCAAAACCAGTGTTTTGCATACTTGATTGTGACATTTGTGTCTGAATGGCAGCCAAAGACGAACCATAACCAACACTGGAGGGGTTAATACCACCACGGTTTGTTGTTCCGCCAGAAGCACTTTTGATGTTCTGGTAGTAAATATCACTGAAGACAGCTCTCTGTGATTTATATCCATATGTATTGACGTTGGCGATATTGTTACCGATAACGTCCATTTTGGTCTGGTGGGTTTTTAAACCTGCCACACCCGAAAACATCGCTCTGTTCATAAATTTTATCTCCTTATGTTGAACCGCGTCGCATTTATCTATCATTCAAAATGCGAAAAAGCTTCCTCAAAAGGTCCGGCTTATATAATCACGGTTCCATTAATGTTTGTAAAAACGTTTCCTTGTATTTCGCTGTTCTCCATCGCCGTTATCACTGTGTTATTTTTCACGTTGACCACAAATGCTGTTCCGCCCACTAAAATCAGGGTATCATCTAAATTCCTCTCACTCGCAAGCCGCACACCTTCGTTCAATCGAGCAAGACTTTCATCTGTCAGCTCAATATTGTGTTCAATTGTTCGTTTAACGGCATGCTTTGAAAAGGAAACTTCGCTGTTCTGATTGATTTTTTCCTGTAAAATGGATTGAAAGCTATTTTCGGTCTGTGCATTCTGTTTCTGCTGTTTTATTGCATCCAGTGATGCTACGGGTTTGCCTGTAACAATCGGCGAATAGAATTTGAGGCGAATATCATCCATGATAATCAGCTCCTTAAGGTTGTAAATGTAACTGGTTTATAAACGGCTTTGTTTCCGCTGTCATCCGTGACAACGACGTTTGCTTGATATTTTTGGCCTGACTCTAAATTACTTAGGTCTGCTGCTGTAATATTCTTTTGATTTATCACACTTGATTTTGTTCCGGCTTCTACTTTTTCTACTGTATCAAAGTCACCGTCTTCATTTGTGTAATACACAGAGTATTTAAGACCTGCGATAACCATTTCATCCTCTGTGGGCACTTCCCACTTTATGTTTGCAGAGTCTGACTTCACTATCCCCATCTTTAAATTATAAGCTGCAGGATTAATGACACTCTTTCCACTGTCTTGACCGCTTTGAATAGACATGATTTGTGAAAGTGAATATTTTTTTCCGCCCACATACACTACATATTCATCATCCACTAATGAAATTTTTTGCACCATGCCTGTGGTAGTGTCCAAATCGCCGCCCACTGTATAACGAGAGGCCGTCACTGTTTTTCCCACCATAGAAGCCGCATAATTGGTTTTAGAGTAAGCTGTCATTTGCTGCATCTGCTGCATATTAGAAAACTGTGCCATTTGCGTAATCATTGTCGAGTTGTCCATAGGATCGGTAAAATCCTGATTTTGCAGCTGTGCTACCATAAGTTTAATGAAGTCCATTTGATCCATTTCTGCATTATCAGTCTTATCGGTAAAAACTGCATTATAGTTATTGGAACTTCCTAAAACTCTATCTACTGAGGCCATTTACTTTTCTCCTTTCTTCTTTTATTTTAAACATAAATATTCATTCCTGAAGCCGCTAAAAGTTGCTCTGCTTCTTCATTCATTTCATCTTCAAAAGAAGATTGTGCTCCTCTATAGTGCTGTGTTTGAGAGCTGTGTTGAGGAGAAGATTGCTGCTGCCCGAATTGTTGACCCGACATATCAAATTGCTGTAAAAAAGATTGTGAACTCTCCGGTGTTTTTTGCACGACTTCGTGTACCTCAACCTGCATGGGTCTAACGGCTTCTTTAAGTGCTTCTAGCTCTTGATTGAGAAGCTGCGCTGTTTGTGCATTGGCTGCGACAATATGAAGTGTCTTCTTTCCACCCTCTGTTTCTAACAGTTTCACTGTGATTTCTCCCAGTGCCTCTGGTTTCAAAGTCATCGTGAATTCATTTTTGCTTTCAGTGATGTGTTCTGTAATTCCTGTGGTCAACTGTTCTAAAAGGGGTGTTTCTATCGCAGAAGTTTCCTTTAGTGAAGAAGTTGTATTAGTCGGAGAAGCCTTTATCTCTTTTGGTATAAAAGGTATTTCCACTTGTCCATCTTCAGTCTTATCTAAATCGTTGTCTTGCCCATCGTTTGCAATCTTACTCTTAGCTTGATTGACTGCATTAAAAAACTGCCGCTGTGAGGAAAGCAAATCCCCACTGGTTTCCTCATCATTTGTCGGTGTACTCTGATTCTCCCATGTAACACTGGTTATGTCTGCAAAAGATGCTACCGATTCGGTATTCAAATTCTCTTGCAAATTTGAAAGAAAATCAGACTTCGGAGATTTAATTTGAGGAGTAATTTGCTCTTCAGACACATTTACTGCTACAAGAGGTAACGTTTGATTCTGTAAAGTCTGGTTCTGCCACAAATCTGACAAATTGACAACTTGGGTATTCGAAACAATTTCTTGCAAGACCTCTTGATCTGTTTTTTGTCCTAGTTCTAAACCACTTGATTCGTCATCTGTCGTCATCTGAACAAATGGCAAAACTTCTGAAGAGGCTGCGAACATCGCTGCAAAAGCTTGTATGGTTTCATCAGAAGATTCATTTTCTTGGGTTTTTTCGCCCTCTAACGATACCATTTGTTCTTGTGTGGTAACGGAGCCCAGCATGTTTTCTATAATCGCTAGAAAAGGGTCAGATTGGTTTGTTTCCAATTTCTTACCGGCGCGAACACCGCCACTTTTAAAGTTCTCTGCTTTAGCAATGGTTCCTTGCGTTTGAGCAGATACTGCTTGATTCATGTTTTCACCTCCTTTCCTCACTAAAATTCTATATCGAACGGCAATGAACCGTATCGAACATTATGTAGTCTGCTGATTTCGAACCAAATCAATGGTTACATATTCCAAAATTTCAAGCTCTTTTTCTTTGTTTTCCAGCAACTGGAATTCGTCTTTTTGCTTTTCTTCCAGTTTATCTAGTGCCGATACATCTTGAGAGGCAATGACTACAATTTGAAGCTGATGTTCGACTTCTTTATCTGCTTTAATTAAAGCGAGCTCTAAATCTTTTAATTGGTGCTTCGAGTTTTCTATCCAAAATTTATAAGAACACAACTCCGTGGCATTCATGCCTTGTTGCTGTTTTGTTTGCAATTCAAGGTGTTTTTCTATCCGATGTTTTTCCAATTCAATCATTTGCTGTTCAATTTCTTGACGTTTTTTGCGCAAGGCGGACAAGGTGTGTTTTTCTTTGTCCAACAACTGCTGCTTATAATTGCGCATGCGAGCCAATGAAAAAGCAAAAGTCTTCAAGCCCTATTCCCCCTTTATCTGACAGCTTCTTTAAGCATTTGAACGGTTTGATCAAAATCATAAGCTTCGCCAACTTGCTGTTGAAGGAATCGATTAATTCCCTCTATATGAGCAATCGCGGCATCTAACCCGGGATTCGAACCTTTCTTGTAAGCACCAATCGAGATCAAATCTTCATTGTCACGATAAAGTGACATCATGTTTCGCAACTCACCGGCTGCTTTTTTGTGTTCGGGGTCCGCAATACCGCTCATTAAACGGCTCAAGCTATTCAGAACATCAATTGCCGGATAGTGATTTTTAGCGGCAATCTTACGGGATAAGACAATATGTCCATCAATAATACTTCGAACGGTGTCGGCCACTGGCTCGTTGGTATCATCACCCTCGACCAGTACCGTATAAATACCGGTAATAGAGCCTACTTCAAAATTACCTGAACGTTCTAAAAGCTTTGGCAAACTGGAATAAATCGAGGGCGTATAGCCACGGGCAACCGGTGCTTCTCCGGTACTCAAGCCAATCTCGCGCTTGGCCATTGCAAAACGTGTCAAAGAATCCATCATCAGCAAAACATGTTTGCCTTGTTTTTGAAAGAACTCAGCAATCGCCGTGGCGGTCTGCGCACATTTATAGCGCATCATCGCCGGCTGATCAGACGTTGCCACCACCAAAACGGAGCGTTCAAGGCCCTCAGGCCCCAAATCTCGTTCAATAAACTCAACCACTTCACGTCCACGTTCACCAACAAGAGAAATTACGTTGACATCCGCTTTCACAAATCGGGCGATGGTTCCCATGAGTGTACTTTTACCCACGCCAGAACCGGCAAAAATACCAATACGCTGTCCTTTGCCAATGGTGAGAAGACCATCTATTGATTTGACACCTAGCTCCATAACTTCTGAAATAGGAGGGCGCTCCAGTGGATTCGTCGACACGCCCTCAATTGAAACCGGCACACCGTCTTCAATGGCAGGACCTCTGTCAATCGGATTCCCTAAAGCGTCTACAATTCTTCCCACAAGCTGATTGCTTGCCATAACATTAAGCTGTCGCCCTGTATTCACCACCGGGCAGCCATATCCTATTCCGCCAATCTCCTGATAAGGCATGAGATAGGCTGTACTGCCTGAAATGCCCACCACTTCACACAGAACAGGTTCATCCGTGTCCTGAGGATTGATACTGCATATATCTCCAATATTACAAATTAAGCCGGTAGCTTCCATGGTCATGCCAACAATTTTGCTGACCTTGCCTTCATGCGATCTCAAATCTGCCAGTTGAAGAATGCGATAAAATTTTGCTAGGTCAAACATAGTCTCTAACTGCACTTTCAAGATCACCTCTCTTTATTCAGCTTCCGCTGCTCTAAACGCTTCTTTTAAATTTTGAGCTTGTACAGAAATAGTAGCAACTGCCGTTCCCTCTTCTGTGCTGACACGGCAAGTATCATTACCGCAAACGGTGGGAGTCACACTGGCTCTACCGTGATATTCTGTCTTTGCCAGCTCTTCTTTTAGAAATTCAACTAAAGAAACTAGCCGCTCAGAAACCTCTACGTTAAGCCAACTTGCATTTTTCACGTTGCTGACCATATGCATAACCAAATTGGATAAAAGCATATCGTTTTCTGCTATTTTTGTCATAATCATTTTTTCGGCAATATCAATTGCCATGTATTTCATTTCTCGCGCATAACGTTTCATGTACTCTTCTTGCAGCACTTGCATTTCGGCTAATAGGTTATCCACTTGTTCAAGAGAAGCTGTCAGCTCACTGCGCCTTTGGCGAAGCGCGTCGCTATAAGCCCTCTGTTCTGCTTCCCGGCAAATTTCAGCCAATTCAGCCTCATGATATTGCGCAATTTCTTCTCTCGACATTAAGATTGGCTCTCGTGTCGATGTTCTTACTTGTTCCAAGTCTGATTCATTGGAGAATTCTTCGGGAGAATCCTCTTTTTCTTCCGTTTCTTCCTGATTTTCTATAGATGATACTGCTTTTACCGGATTTTCAAATATAACATCAGGAATACTAACCGAACCTCTTACAGGGAAAGCACCCTGTTGTTTTATAATATCAGGCAATCACAATATCCTCCTCTCCGCCTCTGGAAATCGTAATCTCATTTGTTTCTTCCAGTTTTCGGATAATATTGACAATTCTCTGCTGTGCCTCTTCAACATCTTTCAAGCGGACATTACGCAGATATTGGATGTCTTCCAAGATAGTCTCTCTGGCACGAGTTGAAACGTTGTTAAGCAACATTTGCTTGACTTCTTCTGTCGAACCCTTGACTGCAATGGCCAAATCCTGTGATTCAACATCACGCAGAATGCGCTGGATATCCATGTCACTCAAGTTGACAATATCTTCAAAGACAAACATGAGTTTTCTAATATCCTCAGACAATGCTTTATCACTTTTCTCCAATTCATCAAAGATGAATTTCTCTGTCGTACGGTCGGTATGATTCATAATATCAGCAACATAATTGACACCGCCAATCTCTGTCATATCCACTGTAACCACAGACGAGAAGCGTTTTTCTAATACAGATTCTACAACTGCGATGATTTCAGGAGAAACACTGTTGAGGGTCGCAATTCTTCTGATAACATCCATTTGCATATCTTTAGGCAACTCCCCAATGATTTTGGAAGCTTGATCCGATTTTGCATAAGAGAGAATGAATGCAATGGTTTGGGGGTGTTCATTTTGCAACATCATCATCAGGTTTTTATAATTTGCTTTTCTAACAAACTCAAAAGCCCTCGTCTGCATAGCCTGTGAAACACGCTCCATATAGGAACCTGCCAATTGTGCGCCAAATGCTTTTTCCAAAACATCCTTGGCGTAAAAAGCTCCGCCTTCTGCAATTACTTTTTGAGTAACGCATAAACCATAGAAGTCATCTACAATCACCTGCATATCTTCAGAAGACAATCTCTCCAGCTTTGCAACGCCAATAGAAAGGCGCTCAATTTCGTCTTCTGTTAAATGCTTATAAACTTCTGACGCTTGCGAAGATCCCAAAGCCACAATAATCGCTGCAGCACGTTCTGTTGCTGACAGTTTTTTATTTCTGCCGGGTGTCGCCATATCACTCACCCTCCTTTAGCCAAGAACGCAAGAGATTTGCTGTAATTTCAGGATTTGTCTTAGCAAAGTCCTTCACTTCTGTCATGACAGCGTCATCAGAAGCATTTAAACCGGAACTAGCCGCTTCAGATAATTGCTTTTTATGTGCTGCAATCTCATTCTGTATGCGTAGACGTTCTTCTTCTTGTTCCTGTAGTGCTGCAGCCACTTTGGCACGTTTCGCTCTACGTCTGCTGATAATGATGATACCCAGTAGTAAGAAAATAAGAAAAACGATACCAGCTGCTATAAAATAGAACGAGGTAGGTATCATATCCCATATCTGCTGTTCTTCTTCAGCCGGAGGCGCTACTGCTGGCACATCTGCAGCGGCGGCATCAAAGGAAGAAACAAACACAAGATCAGCCTGAATATCTGCACTGTTAGAAATCAAATTAATTAGTTCTGTACGTCGAGCCTGTGTCAAGTTCTCTTCATCTACCATAACAGAAACCGTAGCTCTCTCCAGTACGGCGTTTCCTTTTTCCACTTGTGTTTTGATGTAGGAGTAGTCAATATCAGTGTCCCAAGAATAGTAGGTAGTATTTTCGTCACCATCCGGGTTTGTATAACCATAGGTTGGAATATCCGTATTATTTTCTTCGCCGACAATACCATCCACTGTTTCGGCATTATTAAGTGTATATTGTCCTTTGGTGTGAGTAGCATAGCCCCCTCCACCTTCATCTTCCGGCTTTTCTTGCAGCTGCATACTCTCTGTCACCATTTTATCGTAATTTAAAGTAACTTTAGCAACCGCCACTACGCCAGAAGAACCATATCGAGGTGTCAATACTCGTTTGATATTATCTTCAATTTGAGCTTGCACTGTTTGTTCAAACTTCAAATTTTGATTAATGCTGATACCCGTTGTTTCTGCCTCACCCAATAACTCCAGAGAACTTTTGGCATCTACAACCGTCACTTCAGATGCTTCCATTTTGGGCACAGCGGCAGCGACAAGATTTTTGATGGATGTCACTTGGCTAGAGGATAGTTCTTCACCCGCTTGCAAAGTAAGCAAAACACTGGCAGATGCTTTTTCTTCATCTGTAGCCTGCTCCCAAACATAATCACTTGTCTCAGGGACTGTAATAGTTACAACTGCATTTTCCACACCGTTCACACGCTTGAGTGTATCTTGTATGCGGTCTTGCAATTGGTAAATCAGCCATTGTTTGCGTTCTGATTCAGTTACTGTCATACCACTGTTGCTCGAAAAAATATCATAGGACAAGGTAGTTTGCGGAAACCCTTTTTCTGCGAGCTGCAAAAGTCTAATATCGTATTCATTTGCAGGTACCATCACTTCACCAGAAGCACTCATCGTCGGTTCGGCTCCCAGTTCTTTGAGAGCTTCATAGACTTTTGTCGCCTCAGAAGCTTCGATGTTAGAATACATTACTCGATAATTGGATTTACCCGCATTTAGTACTAGGGTGACAACCACAGCCAGTACGATAATGGCCGCTAGAACAATTCCCACTGTAATTTTTCGTTTTTTAGGCATTTCTACAACATATTCTTTAACACGAACTACATAATCTTTAATTTTCTTTTGGTCCTTCAAATTTTATCCCGCTCCTTGCTCACAATTACTGTACATAAACAACTAGCAAAGTTCCAAGATATCAGACTTGCATCTGCATAATTTCTTTATAAGCATTAACAGCACGTGTTGTCAGTTGCACGGTTGTCTGCAACAAAGTTTGTGTTTTCAGTGAATCAATTTGCAGCTGTGCTAGGTTATCTACATCGCCCAAAGCTAGCTGATAATCGTTTGCTTGATTGGTCTCACTGGCTGCTTCCAATTCACTGACTGCCTGTGATAAAATATCGCCAAAACCGCCATTTTTTTGCGATTCAATGGACTTTGTTCCCTCAAAAGAGCCGATTCCCTCAATCGATTTGATTGGTGCAATAAATGTCTCCATCCCTGTTGTCCTCTTTTCTCAAATTATGTAACGCTGGTTATGGCATTTTAAGCCATGTATAGAGCAATGCAAAATGCAAAAAAATTCACTGGCAGACTTTCTTAAAAGCTAACGTAAAAGTTTTATAGCGAAATACGAACAATCTCCGATAAAGCCTAGTTTTAAATCACATTTAGAATAAAGTTTTATTCTTTGTTTCGTTATAAGAAATAATTAAATTGAGACAACTTGCTTTTCTTTCTTCTAAATTAAATATAATATTAAATGATAGTTTATTATAGCATGAGGTGTTTTTATTGTAAATAGGAAATTTAGAATTATAAGAGAGAATAAAGATGATATTTTATATGTTTTGTATATTTATGGCAAAAAACAACTAGTATACGGGCTCTATTTTAGTATTATTTTGTCGAAAAACAGTGAAAGTAATGACAATTTTACAATCCATTCTTCCTATTTTTCAAAACTTTAAAGTTAATATTTATACATTAAATATTCAATATTAGTTTTAGTTTTATCTAAAAAACTCTTTAATTTTCTGCAAAAAAAGCTGTCAAGCGGGCAATTTGAAAGCAACTTTTTGCTCTATTTTTAACTTTTATTCAATTTAGGCTTTCATTTTGCCGAAAACAATTGAATAAATACAGTAAGAAAATATTTTTAGTATTAGATAGATGGATTAAATTCTTCTGCATAAATTGTTGCAGACTACAGAATTCTTCATTCATTTTTCTCGCTCACTAGAAAAGAGGTGTGTTCCTACATTATGGAAATCAAAGGTATCTATGAAACCTATCATCTTCATTCTACCCCTATCCGCACTCACGCTCCCCAAAAGGCAGAAGAGAGTATGTCTGTGAAAAAAAACACGGACAACGTTGACATAGTAAATATCAGTCCTCAAGGATCTTTTCAGTCTAAAATTGAAGCAGCTATGGAGAAATATTCAGTCGCTGCCAAGACACGAGCTGAAGTCTCGGCTGAGAGAATTGCAGATTTAAAGATAAAATATCAAGGCGATTCATGTCCCGTATCCGGAGCTGATGTTGCCGCTGCTATTCTGCAAAAGATCTGTGGAAATTCTATCGGGGAGGAAAAAATTTAAATGAATGATTCCATGTCTGCTTTTTATGACATTACACAAAAAGCGCTGATTCAAATTCAATCGATGCTTGCTTCAGAGCAAGAAAAGCGTTCTGCACTACTAAACCACAATACTGAAAAAATAGAATCATTGCTTCAAGAACAACAAGCTATGATGATGAAATTAGAAGGGCTGGAAAAAAAACGTTTGGCTTCGCAGGCCGATGCCGGTTTTTTGAGCCTTACCAGCACGCAGATTCTCGAAAAGATGGATAAAGAAGAAAGAAAGCTTTTTGCTCCCCTCTTTACTGAAATGCGGCATGCCGCCACGCAGCTGCAAGAACTCAATTTTATCTCTTTAGACCTTGCCCATGCTGAGCTTAGATTTATGGAAAGGCTTTCTGCTTCTGAAGAAAACCACGCTCTTTATCAATCTGACGGAAAAAAAAGAACCGCTTCTCATGTAGGAGCTTCATTTGAAGAAAAAATTTAAAGGAGGAACTCATTTTGCGTCCTACATTTATGGGTTTTGAAACCGCCAAAAGTTCTATCTTCGCCAATCAAAAATCTCTTGATATCATGGGAAACAACTTGGCAAATGCCGACACAAATGGATATACGCGTCAACGAGTTGAGCGTGCTTCTGTTTCGCCTTCTTCTTATACCACTAGAGTTGCCAGCAGCCGAATTGCTCTTGCCGGACAGGGTGTAAGTACCGTGGGCGTTTCACAACTGCGTGACAACTTTTTAGATAAACGGTTTCGGGATGAATATTCAAACTCCAGTTACCATGGACAGGCTGCCTCCATTTTAAGCGAAATTCAAAGTGCACTGGGTGACGGTCACGATATCACAAGTGAATCAGGCTTATATTCCGCTGTTCAGCAGCTGTATACCAGTCTTAATGATTTTGTGCAAGACCCTACTATGGATACGGAAGCCAATATTGTCATGTCAGCGTTTAAGAATATTACGCAGGTTCTGCAGCAGCTTGACAGTAATCTGGTCAACGTTGCCAATCAGCAAATTAACGACTTAGGTGTCAGTGTAAGTCGTGTCAATGAAATCGCAGTTCAAATTGCCAATTTAAATAAAAGTATTGGTGAGGATGCGACCGTTCTGACCAGCGATAACGAGTCTTTTAGAGCAAACGAGCTTTTAGACCAGCGTAATTTACTGCTAGATGAGCTAGCTAGTTACGGTGGTATTAATGTCACACAGCTGGCTAACGGAAAAGTGAACGTCGAATTTGGCGGCCACATGATGATTGAAGAAAACCGCTATAATACACTGCACCTCAGCACAAACTCAGATAACACCGCCTCTGTCCGCTGGCAATCTACCGGAGAAGCTTTTTCATCTGCAAGCGGCTCATTGACAGCAAGTCTGCACTATATTAACGGTCGTGGCAATAACATGCAGAACAAAACAGAGACACCCTACCAAGGAATTCCTTATTATCGTGACCAACTTAATACCTTTGCAAAATCGTTGGCTGAAGTAGCGAATAACACTGTTCCTGTTTATGATAAAACAACGGGCAAACCACAGGTTGATGCAGACGGTAATATTGTTTACAAAACCCTTTTGGGCAATAAAAATGATGATTCAGCGAACCCAAATGTAGCCCTTACTGCCGGCAATATTTCTGTCAGTAAAGAATGGACGCAAAACGGTGCCGGCTATTTTATCTATAACCGAGATGAAGAAGTAGAGGACTATGCCCAACAAATTGCAAATCTTCTTACAGAATCTTCTTATACCTTCACTTCTTACGGCGAAAAATTCACGGGAAGTTTTGTGGATTTTGAAATCACTATGTTAGGAAAGCTTGCTTCTGATTTAAGCTTTCAAAACGGACGCCAAGAAGCTACTGCAACAGTCGCCAATGACTTTTTGGATCGCCGAGATGAAATTTCAGGTGTTTCACGAGATGAAGAAACCGCTGATATGATGAAATTCCAAAAAGCTTACGAAGCTGCCGCGCGTTTTATGACAACATTAGATGACCTGCTTGAGATTGTTATCAATCGAATGGGTCGTACCGGTTTATAATCTGCTCATAGGGAAAGGGGTATATTCAAATGAGAGTATCCGACAGAAGTACCGCACGTAACTATCTTAAATATCTAAATCAAGCACAAGCAGCTTATGCTAAAACCAACGAACAAATAGCCTCTAAAAATCGCTTTACCAGTTTGTCAGAAGACGTTTCTTCCGGCACAAGAGTACTGCGAGCAAGAACAGATTTATATAAAGCGGAAAAACAACTAAGCAATGTGAAATCCGTTAACGACGAACTCTCCATGGCAGAAGAAACCATGACCACAATTCAAGAACTCATGGTCAATATCAGCACGTTAAGTGTAAGTGCCATGAGTGAGGAAAAAGGTGATGCTGCCCGCAAATCTATTGCCAATGAAATCAAATCACTGAAAGACCAGATTTTAAGCCTTTCAAATACTAAATTTGGTCAACGCTATCTCTTTGGCGGTTCTAATTCCGGTATGTCCGTTCCTTTTGAGACCAATTCAGACGGAAAACTTCTTTATAATGGAATTGCTGTAGATTCTATTTCAAAAGATGACAACGGCTATTTTTACATGGATAGCAACAATGTCAGACAGACCATTCCTGCCAACGAAGATGTTTATCTTGATATCGGTTTAGGAATGCGCATGAAAGGCAGTCAGGTTGATGATGACACCGGCTTCTTGGTCTCCTACTCTGGCCTTGACATTATGGGATTTGGTACAGATGCTGAAACAGGACTTCCCAATAACATTTACAATCTACTGAATGAACTTGAAAACAACGTAAGAACCAATAACCAAGATGCACTAGGAAATTGCAACACACAACTCACCGCACTGACAGATAAATTCCGCTCGCATTTGACAGACATCGGCTCTAAAACAAACTTTTTAGATACGATGCAGACTCGATTGCAAAATAGTGCCGATAATCTTGAAACCCGCATTTTTGGGCTCATGGGAACAGATTATAAAGAAGCTTCTACTGCGCTTACCATGAACGATTATGTTCTGAAAGCAGTTCTTCAAATGGGGTCACGCATTTTGCCAACCTCATTAATGGATTTTCTCAATTAATTTGATGATTTTATCTTGAAAATAAGTCTGGTTTTGAGATAAAATGATAGCTGACAAACAGAATTTTTGAGCATTTTTGTATTCTAACTTATCCTATTATCCATATTTACCAACAGCGCCTAGTGTTTAATTGAAGGAAGGTGTAGCCATGCAGTTATTAAAAATCACAACTAACCCCATGAAGTATGAGTTGGAGATTACGCCGGCAAAACTTGAATATCAGCAAAACTTTATCCCTCGTGCTGATGTAGAAACCACTGCGTCTCAACTCAAGATTAGAACTGAACCGGGTGAATTGCGTTTAGACAGCTATGAAGCTCGAAAATCTTTGGGCATTGTTACTGTCGGTGATCAAATTCGCTCTGCAGCAGAACGCTCACAACAAATCTTTGCCCAAAATATTCGGTCTACTATTAAAGCAGGTCAACAAATGGCGAATATCGAAGATGGTGTGACAATTTCTCAAATTATCCGACAAAAAATGTTGGAGCAGCCACAAACTTATACCGCTTTTTTACCCAGCGCAGGTGTTGATATCACTTGGAAACCCAATGAAATGGAAATGAATTATACCCCCGGTGAGACCAACTATAACTGGGAGATTAAATCTCCTGAATTTCAATACATTCCTGGCAGTGTCAAAATGCGCATTACGGAATACGCCAGTGTCGATGTAGAATATTTAGGATCGCCGATGTATGTGCCCCCCAGTGCCGATCCCACCCTTCTTGGTGAGTCAGAGGTTGTTTAATCAGCCTCTGATTCTTTGCAAGAATATCTGCATAAGCTTTATCAAAATGTAAAGTAAAATTGATTTATCTTTATTTGTTTTGGTAAGCCTTATGCAGACAGTTTTTTCGATGTCTTGCAAAAATTGACGACTTATTTAGAATTTTATCCTTACTAGAAGAATTACATCTTTACTTGTAATTAGGAGAGCAGATATGACTTGTAAAACACGAGATTTTGGTGAGATTGAAATCTCTCAAAATGAAATCATCCATTTTGTACAACCTTTATTTGGTTTTGAAGAATACCAAAAATTTACCTTGATTTTTGATCCGGAAATCGGTCGTCATATTGTTTGGTTGCAATCGATAGATGACCCCAATATCTGTTTCATTCTATATGATCCAACTCCCCTAGCTTCTTTCTATACGCCGAAGTTGCCGGAACAAATTGACTCTTTGTTAGGAGAAGGAGAACTTGTCTGTTGGACAGTTGCCGTTGTGTCCAACAACCTAGACCAAATGCACGTCAATCTCAAAAGTCCCATTATCATTAACGTGCAAAAAAATCTTGGTGCACAAATTATTCTTGACCAAGATTATCCACTGCGCTTTCTTCTGACAAAGGAGGCCGAACTATGCTAATTATTACAAGAAAAGAAGGCGACTCGGTTGTCATTGATTTGGGCGAAGAAATCATTGAAATCACTGTTACTGAAGTCGGTAAACAAGTACGTTTAGGCATTACCGCCCCTGAAAAATGTAAAATTTGGCGAAAAGAGCTCTATCTAACAATTGAAGAAAATAAGCAGGCCATTGCTGATACACAACCGCAAAATTTGCGGAAGCTGTTGCATCACCTAAGCCCGCCTTCAGAATAATTTATTATTTTGTATATTGTATTCCCATAAAAAAGAGGAGATTTCTTTGCTGCTCTTCTTCGGTAAGTTGATAAACTGACAGGCATATGACGCATATTGCCCAAAATAAAACGGTTTA
The DNA here is from genome assembly GCF_900197595.1 of Scatolibacter rhodanostii. Taxonomy (GTDB): domain Bacteria; phylum Bacillota; class Clostridia; order Oscillospirales; family Acutalibacteraceae; genus Scatolibacter; species Scatolibacter rhodanostii. The sequence continues at coordinate 191,535 of NZ_FZLO01000003.1, forward strand.
GACACCTCTATTTCCGTCTCCAGTGAAAGTGGTGCCTCTATTTTAATGAGAAAATGTTCACCAGTTTTTACTTCTGTTGTAGTGGTGCTCATAATATCCCAAAAATCTTTATCCTCTTGTGTCTGTGAAAACAAATCTAGATTTTCTGCAGCTTCAAATCTGAAAATCAGTCTGTCTTCTGATAATGCTGTGATTTTTACAGCATGACTTTTTATGCTCTCCGGTTCAATTTCCGGTTGTTTTCTAAATCGTATTTTCTTCTTTCCTTCTTCTATAGGAGCCATAGAAGTTAAAACTGCATTTATGTCCATGTTTTCGTTATAAAAGCGCTCTGACCCTGGCAGAAGTTCATCTTTAACCGAAACAATGCGCATTAGTTTTTTATCTGACAAGTAGACTTTGCCTGTGAAACGGTGGATTTCTTCTCCCTGATGCAGACGCACAATTTCCATTGGTGTGCCAATTGGATAAAGCGGAACGAAATCGCTCTCGAATGTTACAAATTGCCGTGCTACTGAAATGCTAGCTTCACCGCTTGCCAAATTTTCTCCGTACTCTGAACGCAGGATGGCGTCAAATGAGTGCCAGTTGGTCTTAATTATCATAATTTAACAGCCTCCCTTTTCAATTTGTTATTGTACAACATAAACTGATGAATTTCAACAAAATTCCGCTAATTGTATTCTAAAAACGAAAAAACCAATCTCTGACAAAATTTAAACCCATGTTTTTATGTTTTGTCTAATTTATATTGCCATATAGCCGGTCTAGCGTTTGTTCGTTTTAACACGCACAAGGCTACGATCAATTTTTTAAAGGATGTGCAAGCATGTCAATTTATTTAGAAGTTCTGGCTTTGCTTACAGAGAAAAAAAAGCTTTTCTCTGACTTTGAGAGTATAACAGAAACAATGCTTTTTTTACAAGTAGATGATCTCGCGTTAAGCATTGAAAAGCGGGAGAACCTTCTACAAGAAATACAGGGTATTGATACTAAACTCCATGAACTCTGCCTGCATAATCAAGAAATCAACGAGGCTTTACATCATGAGGGAAATGCAAATCAGTTATCTCCGGACGCAGCAAAAATCTATGATATGGCTTTGAATATCAAAGCCATTGTCAACCGTGTTCTTAAGAATGAGGAGCCCATTCGAACACATCTTGATGAAGAAAAGCAGCGCTTATTTGATGCTATGGAGAACCTAAATAAAAGCGGTGAATCAGTTGCGGGACAGTATCACCAATCTGTGATGACGGGACTCGGAGGTTCGGTTGCACCCACGGCAAATAAATTCATCTGAATTTATTCTTTCAAATTCGTCAAAACATGACATAAATATACTATAAGAACCGCATAGCGGGCAGGAGGTATCCAGATTATGGCTAACATCAGTAATTCTAACTATTATAGTGTGGGTTCAAGCTCCCAATCGTCACAGGGTATCGCTGGATTGATGTCCGGTATGGATACTGAAGAAATGGTCAATAAAATGCTTTCTGGCACACAAGCTAAAATTGATGCGCAAGAAGCACTTAAGCAGCAAACTGTTTGGAAACAGGAAATTTATCGTGATATTATCACGTCTATTAATACTTTTAATAATAAATATTTTGATACTACCTATGGCTCAACACTTTCTACAAACTTTGCCAGCAGTAATTTTTTCAATACTATGTCTTCTGTCATTAAGAGTGGAAATGCTGTCAAAGTAGTCAGTACAGGAACTAATGCTTCTCTTGGCAACATGAAAATTTCTGTGCAAAGTTTAGCCTCGAAAGCTGTGTTGTCAAACTCGTCACAAAAAGTCAGCGGCAATCAAACAATCACGGGTAAAGCTTTAGATAAAACTAACCTTGACGAACAATTTGGCAAAAAAGTAGTTCTCAAACTCAGTGGAAAAGATAATGAAATTAGTGTTGATTTAAACAATGTTACGACCGATGATGGTATGGTCAAGGCTTTTCAAGATGCTGTTGGTACAGATGTAACTGTTAAAATGGATGAAGGCAGATTAACTTTTATCACTAAAGAAAACGGACCTACCCTTTCTTTAGGCACAGGTTCAACTACTATGGGATTAAAAATGACAGGTCTTGCTTCTGCTTCCTCTACTCTAGTAGACGCAGGAACAGGCTCACTTGTAAAAGAAAATAAATTCAGGGGTAGCCAAGCTGACTCTGATGCCGGATATAGCTTCGATTTAACCCTTGACGGCGTACAGAAAACCATCACGTTAAATAAATTAGGTGAAGATGATACTATTACACTAGCTGACATTGAAACTGCTTTAAAAAATGAAGTTAAGAATGCCTTTGGCTCTTATGTTAATGTAGATTTGGTTAATTCTGAGGGTAAAATATTTGAAAAAGACAAAGGTTTAGATGTTAATTCTTTTAATCAAATACAATTTAGCTTAGGAAAAAACATGGGTACGGGCCATGAACTTTTGGTAACAGGCGTAGATGCCAACACCATCGGGATTGTCCCTGGCACTTCTTCTCATATCAATGGTTCTAGCAAAATCAGTGAGTTAAAAGGTGTTTCACTGGTTGGTGACCAATTTGCTTTCAATATTAATGGAACTGAATTTAAATTCACCGGCGACACTACCATCAGCACAATGATGAACACCATCAATAAAAGCAAGGCTGGTGTACAAATCAGCTACTCTTCTCTTTCAGACAGTTTTAAAATTGAAGCTACCTCAAGCGGTGCCGGCTATGACATCGCTATGAATCAAAGTGAGGGCAACTTACTTTCGGTTATATTTGGCGAGGATGTCATTGCTTCTGCCGACAAGGCTACTAGTGCCGTTTTGACAACGAAAACACTATCTGGTAGCGGTTTAACAGACGACTATAAAACAAAAACAGCTACTCTAAAAATGAATGTCAATGGGAAAGACTATACTTTTTCCCTTCCTAAAGATGGTAACAACACTTATAACAACACAACTATTGAAACAAAGTTTAATGAATGGCTAAAAACCAATTTTGGTGACGATAACATTACCTATAATTCTGACAATGGATTGCTTTCTATAAAAGAGGGTTTTGTTGTTAAATTCGATGCAGTAGCTGATAGTATTGATTTAGAAAAAGCTGCTGAAACAGATTTAGCGATTGCTTTTGGATTTGCCAAAAAAGGCAGTGTGACCTCTAATGTAGCTATGGAAACTACTAGCTTAAGTGATATTCATCAGTTTGGTGATACTGCACAGGGCACAATTTCAGAGCTTTTAAAAGATGAATCTGGAAATAGTACCGGTATTTCCTTCGCTGATGGTCGGCTCACTGTTAGCGAGGGAGCAAATGCTGAAAAACTTGCTTCCGTCTCAACAGCTTTTAAAAACACAGTTACTTTTGGTGACGGTGAAATAATAAAAAAAGACAAAGATGGCAATGATATCAGCCATATCATAAAAGGTCAAGATGCCAAAATTACTGTCAATGGTGTAGAAACTACCAGAAGCAGCAATTCTTTCACGATTGATGGTGTTTCCTTAGAACTAACACAGGTCAGTGCATATAAAACTGGTAGTACCACTGAATATGAAGACACCGTTCTTTCCACTACTCGTGACACCGAAGTCATTGTAGATGCTTTTAAAAGCTTTGTAGAAGACTATAACGCTATGCTTGCAAAACTCAATAGTTATGTGGGCGAAGAAGCAACTTATAGAAATTATGATCCACTCACAACTGAACAAAAAAAGGAAATGTCTGAGCGCGAAATAACGCTATGGGAGGAAAACGCAAAAAAAGGCCTCATCCGTAATGACAGTACAGTCGGGATGTTCCTGTCTGAAATGCGTACTGCTCTTTATTCTAAGCCAGCGGGTTCTTCTTTAGCTCTTTATGATATCGGTATTGAGACAACAAGTCGTTATCAAGATAAAGGTAAACTGCAGCTAGATGAGGCGGCTTTGCGCAAAGCGCTTTCTTCTAACCCTGAAGCTGTCAGTGCCCTTTTCACTACAGCAAAAGAAGGCTTGTCTGCACAATTGATGACAGCTATGAAAAAAGCTGCTAGCCCCAGTTATGCAAGTGCCGGCAGTTTAGTGCAATTGGCTGGTATTTCAGGGGCAACACTGGAAAAGAAAAATACACTTTATGATCGCATTACCAGCATTGAAACCCGTATTAAACAACTTCAAACAAAATATAACAAAGAGCGTACTCGCTATTGGAATCAGTTCACTTCTATGGAAACCATTATGTCTAAGTTTAGCACGCAACAATCTATGCTTTCACAGCAATTTAGCTCTTAATAAAACTTTATAACAAGGCCTGATCGGCAAATCTAAGGCCTTGTTTATTCCATTTTATTTAGTATTTTATCCGTTTCAATCTCCTGTCAAGGGGATTGGGAAAGATGGTGAGAAAATGTTAACAAATCCTTATCAAGCTTACAAAAAGCAGTCGATTATGACAATGACTTCCGGGGATATGCTGACGGCACTTTATGACGGTTTAATTAAAAATCTGACACGCGCTTTGTCTTCTTTTGAAAAAAAGGATTATGCAGAGATTAATCAAAGCTTGCAAAAAAGTCAGGCTATTCTTCGTCATTTGCAGTCTTCTTTGGATTTTCAATATGAAATTTCTACAAACTTGAATGCACTGTATGATTACTTTTTACACGCTACCATTCAAGCTAATGTCAAAAAAAGTGCAGATGAAATTCCTGAAATCATTGAAATGATAGCAGAATTGCGAGATACTTATATCGAAGCCGGCAAACAAACTCATTTGGCTGCTGCTAACAAATAAGGGGAATAAATTATGTTTTTTGATTCGAAAAATTTTAAGGTACTGGAAGCAGGCGTGCAGATGTCATGGATGGATCAACAGCTCCATCTGCAGAATATCTCTAATATTGAGACACCAGGGTACAAATCAAAAAACCTAGTGTTTGATGATGTTTTGAAAACTGCTCAATCTTCTGCAGAAGATGTTCCTGATACCATACATGCTTCTGTTGTGACAGATGAGAGTGTTTCTACCTTGCAAGACGGCAACAATGTCGATTTGGAAAAAGAGAATATTGAGTACTATAAATCTTATGTCCAATATTCTATGCTTCTTGACAAAATCAACGGAAAATTTGATAACTACGGTATTGTTTTAAATAGCAATATGAACTGAAAGAGGTAATTTTATGGCTTTTCTTCCTAGTCTTGATATTGTCGGTTCGGCACTGACAGCTGAACGATATCGCACAGACGTAATTATGCAAAATATTGCAAACGCAAAGACAACCACCACTGAAACAGGCGAACCTTATCGCAGAAAGCAAGTCGTTTTTGAAGAGCGCCCTCTTACTTTTCAAGAAACTTTAGACAATGCCAAAAGCGGTGGAGTACGTATTTCGCAAGTCGTTGAAAGTGACAGAGACTTTAAATCTGTTTATGATCCTACTCATCCAGAAGCAGATGAAAACGGCTATGTTCTTTATCCAAATGTGGATACTACTGAAGAAATGGTTGACTTATATGCGGCTAGCAATGCTTATGATGCCAATTTATCGGTTTTTTCCCTTTTAAAGACAAGTATCAATAAAACTTTAGATATGGGCAAATAAATTTTGAAATCAAATGATGAAGGGTCGGTTTAGATATGAATAATCTTAAAGAAACAGAACAATTAGCTGAATCTGGTGCTGATGAACTTAGTATCATGGAGTTTGTTATCAACAATGAACTCTACGGCATTAACATCGCCAAAGTGAAGGAAATCATTTCCGTTATGCCTGTTAAACCGATGCAAAAATCAAATCCCAATGTTGAGGGAATCTTTAAGCTCAGGGATCAGGTTATTACGGTAATTGACCTTGGGGCTTATCTTGGTTTACCCGCCTCTGAAGATCCTGAAAAAGATATTTTTATTATTACCAGCTTAAATCATCAAGACTTTGCCTTTCATGTCCACCGTGTGGTTGGCATAGACCAGTTGACATGGGCAGAAATGAAAAAGCCGGATAAGACGATTTATGGTGGCGGCAAAGGAATTGCCACTGGTATTGCCGATTTTGAGAATCGCTTAATCACCATTTTGGATTTTGAAAAAATTATTATGGAGCTGAACCCTGAATCAAACGAACTCTACTCTAACATTGAAAAACTTGGCACTCGCGAGCGCACTGAAAAACATATTCTTGTGGCAGAAGATTCTATTTTACTTTCAAAAATGATTATTGATTCTCTACATAAAGCAGGCTATGTCAATACAACCAAAGCTGAAAATGGTTTAGAGGCTTGGGATTTTCTATGTGAAGCTCGTGACTCTGGCGATGATATTACAGATCATGTCGCTTGCATTGTGTCTGACATTGAAATGCCGCAAATGGATGGCTATACACTCACTAAAAAAGTAAAAACGGATTCTGTTTTGAAAGAAATTCCTCTTGTTTTATTTTCTTCTCTCATCACAGATGAAATGAAATATAAAGGTAAAGAATTGGGAGCCGACGCTCAAATTTCTAAACCAGAAATTGCCAATCTTGTATCTATGATTGACAAATTGATTGCCCCAGAGGAAGTTTCTACTGTTTCTGAAAACACAAATGAGGTAGAAAATTAAAGACAGTTACTTTTATTCAAATTATTACTTTTTTTTACAATTTTTTATGATTTCCTCTTTCGTTCTTTTAAAAAGAGAGAATAACTTATTTGAAAGCAGAAAACAGCGATTGAACATTTTATTCTTGCTTTCAAGAAATCAAATGCAGTTTCATTCTATTTTCGTTTTCTAGTCAGAAAAGATAAGATGGCGCGCGTTTTTGATTTTCTGGCTTGAAATATATTTTAAAAACAAAATGGCGATAGAACACAAGGATGTTGTTCTGCCAAATCAAGGAGGAACATACTATGGGTATGGTCGTAAGAAGTAACGTAATGGCTATGAACGCCAACCGTCAGCTGAGTGTCAACAACAATTCAGTTGCAAAATCTCTCGAAAAATTGTCTTCTGGTTTCCGCATCAACCGCGCTGCTGATGATGCTTCCGGTCTTGCAATCAGCGAGAAAATGAAAGCACAAATCAAAGGTTTAGAGCAAGCTTCTGCTAACTCACAAGACGGCATCAGCTTAATTCAAACTGCTGAAGGTGCAACACAAGAAATTCACAACATGCTTAACCGTATGGTTGAATTAGCAACAAAATCAGCTAACGGCACCATTCAGAACGAAGTTGACCGCGCTGCCATCCAGAACGAAGTCAACGACCTCAATTCTGAAATTAGCCGTATTGCTCAGTCTACTAACTTTAACGGTATTAACTTGCTCGATGGCAACCTTTCTCCAGATACGAAAAAGGATGCTGCTGTTACTGGTACTGGCATCACAACGGATGCTGGTGATGCAGCTGTTGCTGCCAGCAACACTTACACCATTGGTGCTGCTGGTGCTACTGCAGCTACAGGTGTCACCGTAGCTGTTTCTGGTGTTACTAATCCTGTCAGCGTTACATTAGCTGATGGCGCAAGTGCCAATGATACTGCTGCTGCAGTTCGTGCAGCACTTTCTGGCAATGCCGACGTAACTGCTCTTTATGATGTTACTGGTGCTGATGACGAAGTTATATTAACTGCTAAAACTGCTGGCGCTGGTGCTGCTCCTACTATCACTCTTGCTGGCACAGGCACACTTCCTACTTCAGCCGCTTCTGATACAGTTGCCGGTGCTGCCGCTACCGCAGCAAGCAATGCTACTGATAGCACAACTTTTGCTGCTGATTCTAAAATCACTATCGATGGCAAAGAATATTCTTTCAAGACTGATGCTGATGGCAAAGACGGCAAAACTTTCTCAGATTTTGCTTCTTTGACAACAGCCGCTGCAAAAAACAGTGTAACTTTGACAGGTACTGCATCTAGCTTTACTGCTGAAGCAACAGGCAAAGCTTTGAAACTTCAAGTTGGTGATACTAATGCGGAATACAACCATGTATCCGTTAAAGTTGCTGATCTTTCTGCAAAAGGTTTAGGCTTGGTTACAGAAGATGCAGACGGTAACGATGTTAACATCGACGTTTCTACACAAGATGCTGCCGGTGCTGCCATTGCTGATATCAAAACTGCTATTAACACTGTTTCTACAAACCGTGCTAACCTCGGTTCTTTACAGAATCGTTTGGATTACACCATCAGCAACTTGGATACAACTGCTGAGAACATGACTTCTGCTAACTCTCGTATCCGTGATACAGACATGGCAAAAGAAATGATGAACTACACCAAGATGAACATCTTGACACAAGCTGCTCAGTCTATGCTTGCTCAGGCCAACCAACAGCCTCAGGCTATTCTGCAGTTGCTCCAGTAATTTTCTTTCGAAAATTACCTATCTATCTAAAATTAAGTGTTCAGAGCTTAACTGCTCTGAACACTTTTTCTTTACTACAAATACAAAGGGCTTCTAAATCAATAGAATCCCCTTGTATTTGTTCATTTTAAATATAGCTTTTATCAGCCTTTTATTTTGAGATAGCCGCTTTCATTTTTTGCGCATATTCTATTAATTTGGCAGAGGTGTCAGGTAAATTCTCTGCAATTTGTTTTACAATGGCACTGCCGACAATCACGCCATCTGCCATTTTTGCATATTCTTCAGCTTGCTCTGCAGTGGCAATACCAAAACCAACTGCTACAGGAATATCTTTTCCCTTCTTAATCTCCTGCACTAGTTGCTTGATATTCGTTGTAATTTCACTGCGCACTCCTGTTACCCCCATAGAAGAAACAAGATATACAAAACCTTCTGCCTCTTTTGCAATCTTTGCAATGCGCTCCTGTGAGGTAGGGGCAATTAAAGTAATCGTATCTATCCCATAATTTATGGCAATTTGCTTGACTTCATTCTGTTCTTCAAACGGCAAATCAGGAATAATAATTCCTGAAATACCACACGTCTGACTACGTGCGAAAAACCGTTCATAGCCATAGACAAAAACAGGGTTTAGATAAGTCATTAACACAAGCGGCACATGCACTTTTCCTTTTAAAGACTCCAGCATGGTGAAAATATGCTCAAGCGTTGTGCCGTTTAGCAATGCTCTTTCGCTTGCTTTTTGAATAACTTCACCCTCTGCCACAGGGTCAGAAAAAGGAATCCCAATCTCGATGAGGTCTGCTCCCCCTTCTTGCAAGGCGAGAATATATTCAGCTGACTGTTCTATGTTAGGGTCACCTGCCATTAAATAAGTGACAAATGCCTTTTTCTTCGCAAAAGCGGCTTCTATATTACTCATAGATTTCTTCCCCCTTATAACGAGCAATTGCTGCTACATCTTTATCGCCACGCCCTGACAAGCAAACTACAATAGACTGGTCTTTTCTCATTTGTTTTGCTAATTTCATGGCATAAGCCACCGCATGAGAAGATTCAATGGCGGGAATGATTCCCTCCATTTTAGAGAGATATTCAAAGGCATTTACCGCTTCATCGTCTGTCACCGGCACATATTCTGCTCTACCTGTTTCATAAAGGTGTGCGTGTTCAGGCCCAATTCCCGGGTAATCAAGTCCGGCAGAAATAGAATAGACTGGTGCAATCTGCCCAAACTCATCTTGACAGAATAAGCTTTTCATTCCATGAAATACACCCAGTGAACCTTTTGCAATGGTGGCAGCATGTCTTTCGGTATCAATTCCTTTTCCAGCTGCTTCACAGCCAATTAAACGCACTTGCTTATCTTGAATAAAATGGTAAAAAGCGCCCATTGCATTCGAGCCGCCGCCTACACAAGCAACCACAGCATCAGGCAGCTTACCTTCTTTTTCCACGATTTGCTGCTTCGTTTCTCTGCTGATAATGCTCTGAAAATCACGGACAATCGTTGGAAACGGATGAGGTCCCATAACAGATCCCAACACATAATGAGTGTCATCGACACGTCTTGTCCACTCACGCATGGTTTCGTTGACGGCATCTTTAAGGGTCATGGTGCCCGAAGTGACCACATGAACCTTAGCACCCAATAATCTCATTCGGTATACATTTAGTGCTTGCCTGTCAGTGTCCTCTTTGCCCATGAAAATTTCGCAATCCATGCCCATCAACGCTGCTGCTGTGGCCGTCGCCACTCCATGCTGGCCAGCGCCTGTTTCGGCAATCACTCTAGTCTTACCCATTTTTTTGGCAAGCAGCACTTGCCCTAACACATTGTTGATTTTATGCGATCCTGTGTGATTCAAATCTTCTCGCTTGAGAAAAACCTTTGCGCCGCCTAAGTCTTTCGTCATTTTCTCTGCGTAATAAAGCAAAGACGGACGTCCTGCGTAATCATTCAACAAAGCAGTCAGTTCTCTGTTGAATGATTCATCCTCTTTATAAAAGCTGTATGCTTTGGTCAGTTCTTGTACGGCACTCATCAGTGTTTCGGGAATATATTGGCCACCAAAATCACCGAATCGTCCTACTTTCTGCTCACTTTTCATATTCATTTTCATTCCTTTCACCAATTGTATTTTTTCTGACTATGCTCACAAACTCATTGATTTTTTGGCTGTCTTTCACACCCTTCGATTCTACATGGCTGCTGACATCTACCGCAAAAGGGTGCAGTTTTTGTATTGCTTTTGCTACATTTTGCGAGGAAAGTCCACCTGCTAAAAAATAAGGTTTACCTTGGTAATCTTTTAAAATCTCCCAATTAAAGGTTTTTCCTGTTCCGCCCCGTTCCGCAGAAGCAGTGTCAAACAACAGATAATCCGCACTTTTAGGAAATTCAGGGATTGTATCTGCTATCAAAATAGCACAAATCACGGGCTTCGTTGTGAATTCTTTGAGTTTTCTTATATAGCTCTCATCTTCATCTCCATGTAGCTGTACCATATCAATTAAGCCAACTTCGCACAGCTCTGCTACCCATTCTACTGATTCATTGACAAACACACCGACAACTTTAATCGCTGGGTCCAGAAGTTTCTTTAATTCTATCGCTTTAGCGACCGTAACTTTTCTTCTGCTTTTGTCAGCAAACACAAACCCGATATAATCTGGCTTAGTAATATTGACCGCCAAAATATCCTCTTCACGAGATAGACCACATATCTTTACTTTAGACATTGCCTTCTCCTCGCAATTCTGCCAATGCAGTAATTTTATTTTTGCTTTTCATCAAGGTTTCACCAATCAAAACGGCATTGATGTCATTTTGCTGTAACAAAGCAATATCATCATGGGTTTGGATTCCACTTTCTGACACAAAAAGAATATTTGACGGCACGCCTTGGCGCAATCGCACACTATTCATGGTATCCACTGAAAAATCATGCAGATTTCGGTTATTAACTCCCACAATTCTGGCCCCTGCCAAAAGTGCAGTCTGAATTTCATTTTCATCGTGTGCTTCTACTAGGCTAGAAAGCCCCAAAGAATCTGCTAAAGCTATATACTCTTTCAATTGAATAGGTGTAAGCAGTGCTACAATCAGCAAAATAGCATCTGCACCCAATGCCTGTGCCTGCTCGATTTGAAATGGATCTATCACGAAATCTTTGCGCAGAATGGGAATGTTCACAGATTGCCGAATTTCAGTTAAATAGTAATCTGCTCCCATAAAGAAATCAGGCTCAGTGAGCACAGAGATAGTCGTTGCGCCTGCTTTTTCATACTCTTTTGCAATCTCTAGATAGGGAAAATCTTGTGCAATAATTCCTTTGGAGGGGGAAGCTTTTTTTACCTCGCAAATAAAAGACATTCTGCGCTCTTTTAGCGCCGTTTCAAAAGCAAATTTGGAGAGAAAGGTAGGAGTTGAAGATAAAATTCCACCTTTCTTGTCGTTTTCGACACGTTTCTTAGTTGTTTCGACAATTTTATCTAAAACGCTCATGTCATCACCTCATTTGAGAGGCGAATAAAATCATTTAGTTTCTGTAAGGCGGCGCCGCTATCTAATAATTCTTGTGCCATTTTTACGCATTCTCGCATGGTGACATTATTGTGCGCCATATAAAGACAACACGCGGCATTCATGACAACAATATCGCGCTTTGCTCCTTTTTTGCCGGAGAGAATTCTCTTTGCAATTTCAGCATTTTCTTGTGGATTCCCACCCACCAATTCTTTGATCTTGCAACGTTGTAATCCAAACTGCTCTGGTGTAATAAAATAACTATTAAGCTTGCCGTTTGCCACTTCACAGATGGTGGAAGTTCCTGTGAGTGTGATTTCGTCCAGTCCATCATGTCCGTGTACGACCATAGCACGCTTGACCCCTAGATTGGCAAGAACACCTGCCAATGGCTCTACCAGATTTTCGTCATACACCCCCAAAAGCTGCAAATTGGCTCCTGCTGGATTGGCAAGTGGACCGATAATGTTGAAAAGGGTTCTGACACCAAGCTCTCGTCTGACTGGTGCCACGTGTTTCATTGCGGCATGATAGACCTGTGCAAGCATAAAGCAAATGCCAATCTCAGAAAGAATTTTTTCGCTTTGCCGCGCATTGAGGTTAATATTAACACCTAAGGCTTCAAGCAAATCAGCACTGCCACATTTGCTTGAAACACTGCGGTTACCATGTTTAGCAACCGGCACTCCTCCAGCCGCCACCACAAATGCTGATATAGTCGAGATGTTAAAAGTAAAGAGTTCATCTCCCCCTGTTCCCACAATATCTAACACATCGGTTTCAGGGTTCAACTTCATGCACTTTTCACGCATGACTTGCGCGCAAGCTGTAATTTCGTCAATTGTTTCTCCCTTCATGCGCATGGCAGTTAAAAATGCACCCATCTGTGCCGAAGTAGCCTTGCCCTCCATCATCTCCATCATGACTTCTCTAGTCGTCGGCAAGCTTAAATCTTTGCCTGCCAAAATCTGATATATTGCTTGCTGAATCATGATTTTCCCTCCATCTGCAGAAAGTTTTTGATGATTGTCTTACCTTGTTTGGTCAAGATGGATTCAGGGTGAAACTGAATGCCGTATACATCAAAATCCTTGTGCTTGACCCCCATAACTTCACCATCTTCATCTTCTGCAATTACCAGCAATGAATCCGGCAGAGTATCTCGTTTAACTGCCAATGAATGATATCTTCCTGCTTCTAGCAAGGGAGGGAGTTCTCTGAATATTGGATTACCATTGGCAATGTGAATCATACTTTTCTTGCCGTGCATCAGTTTAGCAGCATAAGTCACGGTCGCTCCTAATTCTTCACAAATGGCCTGATGACCTAAGCAAACACCCAGCATTGGAATTCTACCCATAAATGCCTTAACGACTGCTTTACAAACGCCCGCATCATCTGGGCGACCGGGTCCGGGAGAGAGAATAATATGCGAAACAGGCAAGTTTTCAATCTCTGCAACGGTCATTTCATCATGTTTAATCACTTTTATGTCGGAACAAATCTCACCGGCCATTTGATAGAGATTGTAGGAAAAACTATCGTAATTATCAATCAGCAAAATCACTGTAACTCCCCCTTTAATGCGTTCATCATTGCTTTCGCCTTGTTAATGGTTTCTTCATATTCTTTTTCGGGAACGCTGTCTGCTACCACTCCCCCACCTGACTGCACAAATACTTTTCCGTTCTTTAGCACAGCCATGCGAATGCCAATGCACATATCCATATTGCCTGCAAAATCGATATAACCGAGTGCACCACCGTATGGCCCCCGTTTGACTCCCTCTAATTCATCTATAATTTCACAAGCTCGCTTTTTCGGTGCACCCGATAGTGTTCCGGCAGGCAGTGCTGCTGCAATAGCATCCAGCGCATCTTTGTCTTCTCTAATTTTGCCTGTTACATGGGAGGCCACATGGCTAACGTGCGAAAATTGCTTAATTTTTCGGTATTCTTCCACTTGCACGGTACCAAATTTACTGATTTTGCCTAAATCATTTCTGCCTAAATCGACAAGCATGCCATGCTCAGCAAGCTCTTTTTCATTCTGTAATAGAGCTTGCACAAGCTCGTTGTCTTCTTCCTCTGTCTTTCCTCTCGGACAAGTTCCCGCTAAAGGATATGTGCTAAGCTTGCCATTTTTGAGTGAAACTAATGTCTCGGGAGAGGCTCCTGCTATCTCCATATCATCAAATCGAAAATAGACCATATAGGGAGATGGATTAATGGTACGCAGTTGACGATACACCGACAACAAGCTGCCTTTAAATTCTGCGGTCATTCGATTGGATGGAACCGCTTGAAAGATATCGCCCTCATGAATGTAATGCTTTGTTTTTTCCACCATTTCACAATATTGCTCTTTAGAAAACATAGCACTAAATTCACCACACTGTGGAATTTTCTCCTCTTCAGCAAAGTCAGAAAGTACAAGCTGTTCCATGTCTTTCAGCGTTGCCACACCATTCACATAGTTGTTTTCTAAATCATCTGTGCTCACATTGACAATCAAATAGATTTTCTGCGCGAAATGATCAAAAGCAATCACCTTGTCAATTAGCATCATTTCAAAATCCGCAAAATCTTCTTGGTCACTTGCTTTTAGATGAAGGGATGGTTCGAAATATTGAATGCAATCATAGGAGAAATATCCAACGAATCCACCTGTAAAAGGAGGCAGATTGGCAATTTGAGGACTGGTATATCCTTTCAAGATGCTTCGCAGAATAGCAACCGGCTCTCCCTGCTTTTTCTCAACTTTTCCGCCTTGGTAAATTTTAACGTCACCATTCTTTCCTGTCACAGTAAGTTTAGGTGCGAATCCGAGAAAAGTGTAGCGCCCCCATGTATCATTACTTTTGGCGCTCTCCAGCATAACAAGCTTCTGGTTTTTTGCCTTAATATTTCTTAGAACTTGCATAGAGGTCTTGACATCAGAGAGCATTTCCATTGCTACAGGAATTACCTGATAATCGTTTTCAAATTTTTTTGCTTGTGACAATGTGGGTTTTATCATAAATATCCTCCTTTTAGGTATAAAAAAACACCCGTCCTCAGCTGAATTCAGCCAAGGACGGGTGATAAAATCATCCGCGGTGCCACCTTGTTTCACAAAAAATTTGCTACAACAAATTTCTTATGCTCTCTGCAGGATACTAACATATCCCTCGCAACTGACGTATGCGTCACGTCATAGAATACTTGGCTAAAAGCCTTTCCCTATGCCCTCAGCGGTCCATTTGATGTACTGCGTTGTGCGAGGTTCTCAACATCCCCCACTCTCTGTAACTGCACGTCACACCGTTATCTCCGCTTCAACGGTTTAGTTTATTAAGTTTTTATCATTGTATGTCAGAATTTTCAACTTGTCAATAGTTTAATTTTAAAATAAACTATATTTTTCATTTTTTATTGACTGTTAAATGTATTTTCATCTTCCTTTTTTACGCAGGAATTTTTTGTGTACCCCTAAAGCTATAAACATAGTTCATTCATCGTTTTCTATTTTGTGCCATGAAAGTTTTAGTAATTAACCCTTGACTGCTCCGGCTACCATTCCTTTGATAATATGTTTGCTGAAAGCAAAGTACAACACTACTATCGGTGCCATTGTAATTAGCATTGCCGCCATAATCTTAGGATAGTCTGAAGAGAACTGCCCTGTAAACTGCGTCATAGCAAGCGGAACAGTCTGCAGTCTTGTTTCTTTGATTAACACAAGTGCAAAAGAGAATTCATTCCAGCAAGAGAATGTCTGCAAAATCGCTACCGTAATTAGGACAGGTCGGCAAATTGGAAGAATAACCCTAAACAAGGTGCCTGAAAAAGAGCATCCATCAATAGAAGCTGCTTCTTCTAACGCTGTTGGCACTTCTTTCACAAACCCCTGTACCAAAAAAACGGCGATAGGCATTCCAAAAGCGACATAAGGAATCATCAAGGTAAACCATTGATTGGACAATTTAGTTTGGTTGAACACAACATAAATTGGTACCAAAAGTGAATGAATCGGAATAAGCATCCCCATTAGTAGCATAATCCAAATAATTTTGCTACCTTTAAACTTCACTCTGGCCAAAAAATATCCGATAATAAAACCAAACGCTACAATGAGCAGAACAGAAATTACCGTTGTCCGCACACTGTTCATGATAGATTCACCAATGTGATAATCAGTATTGGTAAGAATTTTCTGATAATTCGAGAAAGTAGGATTTGAAGGTAAGGACATTACATCCGCATTAAATTCTCTTTTTATTTTCAAAGAAGAATAAAACATCCATACCAACGGGAATATGCATGACAATGAAAAAATGAGCATAATTAGATTCAGAACAACACTGGTTATCCCATTTCTAATTTTTTTGCCTCTTGTTAGACCATATCCTTTTTCAATCATCTTATCCCACCTCGTCCCTACTAATCCATCTTTGAATCAACTGCATGCCACCAACGACTGCTATACCGAGTACAAAAATACCAACCGAAATAGCACTGCCATAGCCCATATTCTGCTGTGCAAACGAGATTTGGTAGCCATACATCGCCATAACCATCGAAGCATTATGTGGTCCGCCGCTGGTCATAACATAGATGTTATCAAAAGCTTTCATATTCCCTGAAACACAAAGTACAATACAAACTGCTACTGTGTTTTTAATCATAGGCAACACAACATGAATCGCTTTCTGAAAGGAACTTGCTCCATCTAATTCAGCCGACTCTAAAATTTCTTTGTCGATAGCGGAAGTAGCTGAAAGCAAAATAATCATATAATAGCCAATATACTGCCAAATCAGTGGAATGGAAACCAATGTCATAACCAGCTCTGAATTATTGAGCCAGACCTGTGTTTTATCCTCCATGCCCATTTGAGTCAACGCCCAGTTCAGCATTCCTCGTCTGCTGTCATAAATCATTGTCCAAATGAAACCAATAGATACAGCTGATACTGTGCTAGGAAAGAATCCAAATGTACGGTGAACCCCTTTGAGTCTTACGAATCTTGTGTTGATAATCATTACAAAAATAAAAGCTAGGCCAACTTGACCAATCAAACAAATCAACACGAGATAAATATTATGGCCAAACGATAGCCAAAATACGTCGTCATTTAAAAGCGTTTTGTAGTTAGTGACCCCGATAAATGTTTTATTCGGTCCGCCTTTCCACTCAAAAAAACTGTAAAAAAGTGATGTTACCAATGGAATAAACACTGCAAATATGTAAAGTAAAAGCGGTATCGCCAAATAGGCAATAATTGTGCTCGCTTTTGGTCTTTTTGATAACATAACATACCTCCCTTTCTGAAACAAAAGGGGCTGACGCTGCCGTCGCCCCTCCTGCCATTCTTGCTATTCAGAATTTCTCACGAATTAATAGTTTTGCTCATAAGCAGCCTGTGTTTTTTCTGCAGTTGCTTCTGGTGTTGTTTCGCCATTGAGCATACCTTGCATTTCGGTATTCAAAACGTCCCAAACTGCAGCATTTACATAAGAGTCATAGATTTCACAAGCAGTTGTATCAACATAAGAATATTTGTAGAAGTCTTGTGTGATTTGATCAAATTTGCTTAAATCAACATCATCAATTTTTGTTAGGCCAGCTAGTGCATAATTTTCTGCTACATAAGTAGAGAAATCAGGTCCTGTAACATATTCAGCCAAATCAGTTGCTGCGGCTAATTTATCAGTATCATCTGCTAATTTAGCATTCAAAGATACAGCATATCCAAGACCAATGTTCTGAGAGTTTGTTGATTTTGTTGCTCCCTCTGGCTGAGGCAAAACAGCAAATCCCATGTTATTGAAAGCTTCTTCATTTGATTCTTTCAAAGTCGCGCTAATATAGCTAACATCCCAGTTTCCACCGATGAAAGCAGCAGCTTCGCCAGAAATAAAGTATTCTCTAGCATCTTCGTTTGTAACAACATTGAAGTTGTCATTAAAGATACCGGAAGCAAAGATATCTTGTGTGAATTTTAAAGAAGAAACAAAGTCTGCATCTGTGAATTTGGCACCCTTCTTATCGATGATAGACTGGAACCATTCTGGGCCTGTGAAACGGTCGCCGATAACAGACAAGAAGTTAGAGTTGGCCTGCCATTTTCCGCCGTTACCAAAACTTAGTGTATCTTCATAGCCATTGGCTTTGAAATACTCGTCTGCTTTTTTCACATCTTCCCATGTTTCTGGGAATTTGTCAAAGCCAGCTGCTTTCCATGCTACTTTATCATACACAACAACTGTACAGGTTCCGCCGGTCAAAGCAGGCAGACCATAAAGTTTGTCGCCATCTGTAAAAGGAGTGAAATAAGCTTGGTTGTAATCAGCATAATAAGGAGATTCTTTAATGATACTTGTCATATCAAGAATAGTTCCTTGAGCTGCCCACGCTTTGGTGTTCATACCTTGCAGCAAGAAAACGTCAGGCAAATCACCGGCAGAAGCCAAAGTGGCAATTTTCTGTTTATAATCGTCGTTAGCCAAAACGGTTTCGTTTAGTGTAACATCAGGATTGGCATCTTTCCATTTTTGGATTGAAGTACGGAACCCGTCTGAACCACCATTTCCTTCAGATTCTTCTGAAGTAGAGAAATGCATCATTGAGATTTCGCCCTTATAAGCTAAACCGTCAGTTTTTGTTTCCTCCTCTTTAGATTCTGCTTTAGACTCTTTTGAGGCAGAAACCTCTGAAGCCTTTGAACTGGATTCATCCACTACTGATGAAACTTTTGCGTCGCTGCCGCAGCCGGCAAGAACACTGCCCACCATCAGTGCGCTAAGTAAAATGCTAAATAATTTGCTACTCTTTTTCATGTTAGTCCTCCTTATTTATTCTTGGGAAAGAATATATATAATCGATGGTGAATCCATCAATTATGTCTTTGATTAACAACCGCAGTTGACTCACCTGGTTCGACCATTCCGTCTACCACTACAGTCATCGTTCCTGGCTCTGCTTCTGGAAATTCAATCCTACCAATTAGTTTATTGCCCGCCTGAATCCCCATAGAAACAGTATCCTGACGCACAGTAGTAATACGTGGCCTTACAATATTGATCACTGAAATTCCATCATACCCAGCAATTGAAATATCTCGAGGAATCACTAAACCGGCCTCTTGCATTGTAGTGAGCCCGCCTACAGCCGTTAAATCATCAGGGTAGAGAATACAAGTTGGTCGATTAGGCAATGCTAATACAGCTTTTGTCAATGCACTGGCTCTCTCATTGTCTCGATAGGGACAAGTATACAGATATTCTTTTGGTATCGGTAAATTATGTTCGGTCATAAACTTTCGATAGGCCTCTAAGCGGCCCCTTGTTACTTCGTTATGTTCTCCATGTATAAACGCGATTTTCCGATGACCTCTGTCATAAATAAGCTGCATCATTCTTGTCATATCACCCAAATGATTCGAGGCAATATTGATATGATTGGGAAGAACATGGTCAATTACTACCAACGGCATATCTGCTGCAAGCAGTTCTTTCACCTGTTCGTTTTGATAGTCTGCACAAGGCACAAACACACCGTCAAAATTCATGTACTTACACTGTTCCATATAAGAAAGACGATTTGGTGAATTGCTGGCATTCAAAAAAGTGATAACATATCCTCTTTCTTCAACCGTATCTTTAAAACTATTGAGAATTCGAGCAAAATGCTCATGCAAAAGATTTGTTCCCGTATTTTCAGAAAGAAGTACACCTATATTCTTCGTTTTCTTGCTTTTCAAAGTTGCTGCCATATAATTGGGAACATAATTTAATTCTTTTGCTACACGCTGAATCTCAGCTTTCTTTGAAATGCTGATATCAGCTCTATCATTCATTGCTTTGCTTACTGTTGAGATAGAGACATTACAAATCTTTGCAATATCTCTTAAAGAAACTGCTTCCTTCATGTCTCACCTCTTTCCCACGATTTATGGTGAATTTAGATAGTTTCTGTCGTTACTAAATCGTTTTCTTAACTCATATTGTATCTATAGTGAACGATTTTCGCAATATTTTTCGTGAAATTCCCAATAAATTGTACAATGTGTCTTGTTTCAGTTATCTTTTTATGTGATAATTCACTATGGATTATTATCATTTCGATATACTAGCAATTAATATTTTCGAAAGTGTTTCGTAAATCAAACCGTTATTTTTCTATATAAAAATTAACTGCCTAAATTCATGTGTTTAATTAAATATTCTTTATTACTTTTAACGAAAATATAAGTTACAGACTAGTAATTTTTGACTTATTGTCTCTTTATCTCAACCGATTTCGTCTTATTCATTTCAAACTATAGCATAACATAACACCCTCTAATGCTGATTTCCTCGTCAAAAATTTAGTTTTTATACTTCAATTGGTTCAATATAAAAACTAAACTAAGCAAATTTAAATCTAAATGCAGTGTTCTAAAATTTTATATATACCTTGCTTCTATCATCTTTCTCTAAATTTGCTCTATCTGTAAAGTAATTTGACTTTATATATATTTTTACTGATTTCTTCGCAAAAAGCTAGAATTCAACCTATTATTTTTCTTTTTTATCTTTAAAATTATTTTTTATTTAATTTAATTTACTATTTAGAATTAAATTTTTATTTTTTGACTTATTTACGCTTATAAACATGTTGACTGTATAGTATTTTAACTTTACTTATTTAATATAGCTTACTCTTATACACTTTTTAAAATAAAAAAAGGTAGTACCAAAAAGAAAATCCTTTTTAGTACTACCTCATTCTCTTATAAACATCATTCGTCTAATTTAAAATCTTCCAACTGAATCAACTCTAGGTTACGATTTTCCGGCAAAGCTGCAATATTCCTGCGAGAACAGTTTAGAATGGCTTCTTCTAATTTGTTGCGAGCCATACGAGCATTCCCGTTTGTAGTTGCATCCCCTGTCTTTTGCATTCTATCAAAGTAGCGAATCAGTTCAGCATCACATTGGCTTTCAAGAATATATCCCTTGGCTTTTACCATAGATTTCGTAATCAATAATAATTCTTCCGCTGTGTAATCCTCAAATTCAATAATACTAGGAAATCGCGATTTCAATCCTGAGTTCGCCGTTAAAAATTCTTCCATTTCATGCGTATAACCCGCTAAAATAACCACTAAATTATCTCGGTTATCTTCCATTCCTTTGACTAACGTATCAATAGCTTCTAAGCCGAAACTGTCATCATTGCCGCGAAATAGTGAATATGCTTCATCGATGAACAAAACACCGCCTAGTGCAGAGGCAATCGCTTTTTGTGTCAGGGGAGCCGTATGTCCCACATATTTACCTACTAAATCTGCTCTAGTCACTTCTACCA
Organism: Scatolibacter rhodanostii; assembly: GCF_900197595.1. GTDB lineage: Bacteria > Bacillota > Clostridia > Oscillospirales > Acutalibacteraceae > Scatolibacter > Scatolibacter rhodanostii. Next base: position 212,725 of record NZ_FZLO01000003.1, read on the forward strand.
GCTGCCCACCTGAAAGCACCCCAATGGCTTTTAAATAGCGAGAAACTAACCTCGCTACGGTCGTTTTACCTGTTCCTGGGTTGCCTGTAAAAATCATATGCATAGCAGGAAAATCTGCTTTCAATCCCTTTTCACGGCGAATCTGCTGAATCAAAAAATTATCTTCTAAGGAAAGAATATATTTCTTTACTTTTTCTAACCCAATGATATCTGTCAATTCAACTTTCACTTTTTCAATGGCTTTCTCTCGATCAACGTCAACCGCAAATTGGCTGACTGATAAGATTTCTTCGCCAAAAACAATCTGCAAATCTGCATTTTCAGCTTTTATTTTGCCTTCTTTTCTTTCACCGTTATGGCGAAGACGATATTCGGCAAGTGCCTTATGCAATATCCGCATATAGGTTTGAAGCGATTCGACACCCTCATCCGGTACAAATTTAGTTGACAAAACTTCTATCGCTTTTTCATCAAACTGTAACGAGTAAGACCATCTTTTTTTGGCTTCATCACAAAGCTTTTCTAGCTCTCGCCTAGCAATTGTTTGAATATCTGAAGAAGAGAATCCTCCTGTGCGACAAATATCATTGCATGCCTTAAGAAATGATGCTCCAAAAGCATCTAAAATTTTAGTTTCACTCTTATCTGTTAACAAAAATAGATATTTCCCTGCCATAGAAATATGAGAAACCGCACCCGGTACAAGCGCTGTGCCAATATCAACAAGCATCCCTTTCTGCTCAGCATATCGGCCGGATAAAGAAACTTTTCCCTCTATAAACAGATTGCCAATCATGCTTGTAATATTACTATGAGCTTTCTCAAATTTCTCAAAAACTAGGATTTGCCCATCCTCTTTGGCTGCCGAATAAATATCCTGTACAAAGATTTTTTCTGAATCAACCCCGGCATATTTTGATAAATCCATATAGCTAACTTTAGGGCTGTTAAAGACCCCACTTGTGTGCAATTCTCGTGTCAGTGTTTCAAGTGTTAAATGTCTTCCGGTACCGTTTTGCCCCATAATGATCAAGGCAGCTGACAGCTTATTGCCCTCAATTCCCGTTACATAGGGTCGCTTAAGCGCCAACAATAATGACTCAATAAACGCATCTTGCCCAATGACAATTTTTTGTGCCGCACTAGCAGCTTTTTCAAAATCTTCATTTAATTTCTGCACCATACTCTGTGCTTCTTTTTTGACTTTAGGCAACTCAGCAATATGAACTTTTTCATTTTCTTCAGGAAAAATCAATTCTGTATTGTTCTCTCTTTCCACTTCTTTTGTGAGAGCCGCAATGCTACTTTGTAGAGACTTAGAAAGACTCTGATTGATTTTCTCCATTTCTTCTAAAGATTTTTCGGTATCTATGTTTTGTTCTTCTGTTCGTCCTAAATTTAACTTGCCGTTTCGGAACAAAGAATTCAAGATTGAATCAATATCATCACTCATTTAACCATCCCTCTTCTATTCCATCTTTAATAATTGCAAAATTGTATTTGCATTTTGACAAGACAATTGACCTGGTGCCGAGGCATCCAAGCCCGTTGCAAACGTAATTGCAGAACCAAAAAACTCCCCGCTGACACGTGATATCTTTCCATATTGACCCATGCAAATAGCGACAAGCGGGCCTACTTCCCCTTGCATTTTAGTGGATGCACTCAGCATTTTTATCACATCTTCAGCTTGATGAGGCATAACCGCATATTTAGGCAAATCAGCGCCTAACTCTTTCATGGCACGAAACGCATCTGAAATCTCATTTTCAGGCGGTGTTTTTACAAAATCATGTTTAGAAAGTATCGTTACAATATTCTTCTTATGCGCTTTGTCTAACAAGCGCTTTATCCTTTTCTCTTCTAAAGAAAATTCTATATCAATCAAATCGCAGAAATCCAAATCAATCCATTGGCTCAGAATCTTTTCATATTCATCTTCTGTCCCTTGCCAAGAACCACCTTCATTGACTGTTCTCAAGGTGACAAGAAGGGGAAATTGCTCTCTACAAGCAGAAAGAACGGAAAAAGCTTCTTCTATTTCTCCCTCAAAGCAATCTGCACGCCATTCGACAAGATCAGCAGGCAAAGAACGCAGGTATTGATATTCTTTTTTCAATTCCTCTATGGATTTTCCCACAAGAGGAACACAAATTTTCGGCAATCCCTGACCAAAAATCAGGTCTCTGCACTGCACGTTTCTCATTGACACCATCCCATATAAAGCTTTCATTACTACCCTTTAGTATACTGTATTTCGCAACAAAAAGTCAACGGCAAAGCAAGTTTGTTTTGATTTCCTTGTCTTCTCTATTAAAATAATATATAATATTCTTAATCATAAAATATCATAAGGCAGAATTCTGTTAGAAAGGAACTTGTTATGCCAACTATTGAAGAAATTTTGCAAATTACAGGTATTATTCCTGTAATTAAAATTAATGATGCTGACTCTGCTCTTCCCATGGCGGAGGCCCTTGCTAAAGGAGGACTTCACGCTGCTGAAATTACATTTCGCACCCCGGCAGCCGCAGAATCTATTCGGAAAATTGCAGAAAATTTTCCGAATATGTTTGTCTGCGCTGGTACTATTTTAACTGTCACACAAGCTGAATTGGCTGTCAAAAGCGGTGCTAAAGCCATCATCTCTCCGGGATCGAACCCAGAGGTAATCAGATGGTGCACCCAAAATAATATTCTTGTTTATCCTGGCTGTGCTACTCCTTCTGACGTAGAATCCGCTATTCGATTGGGTCTTACCACTGTTAAACTTTTCCCTGCTGAAGTGGTTGGAGGCGTTGCCATGCTAAAAGCACTTTCAGGACCTTATGCCGATGTTAAGTTCATGCCCACAGGTGGAATCAGTCCTCAAAATGTCAGAAATTACTTGGCACTTCCTAATGTAATTGCTTGCGGTGGAAGCTGGATTTGCTCCGATAAGCTATTAGAAGAAAAAGATTTTGCCACTATCGAAAAAAATGCCAGAGAGGCAGCCGCTATTGTAAAAGAATTCCTTAATTAAATTAAGGGTATCTTCTTTTGCTGCTCTTAGTGCATGCAACTGTCTACATGACATAAAAACTAAAGCAAAAAGGACACAGCAAAAACTGTGTCCTTTTATTTGTGTGAAATAAAATTATTCTTCTGTTGTTTCTTTCTTGCTTCCGCAATGACAACCATCGCCGTCACCACAATCGCAATCTTCATCGTCTTCATCGAAATCAAACTCTAAGGTTTCGCCGCATTTAGGGCATTCGATGCTTTCCTCTTCCAATGTATCCATCGTTAGGGGAATTAATTCTCCGCAAGTGGGGCATGTTGCTTCAAAAATGGTTTCATCATCTTCTACATCATCCCATTCGTCGTCATCATGATGGTGGTGATGGTGATGATCATGACCACAGCCACAATCGTCTTCGTCTTCATCATCTATGCCATAGACAGCTCTTTCAACGTCGCCTAGGTCTTCATCAATTTCATCCATTTCATCGATGACAGTGTCAATCGTTTCATCGATTTCTTCCATAGAATCACAGATGCCTTCCAGAAGCTCCATCATAGCATTCAAAACTTTGGTTTCTTTTGCTTTAGGGTCAAGCTCCAAACCCTCCATTAAACCACGAACATAAGCAGCTCTCTCTAAATTAGTCATGTAACTTCCTCCTTTTTTAGGCGCGTTCCATGTACTCGCCCGTTCTTGTGTCAATACGAATCATTTCGCCTTCATTGATGAAAAGCGGCACTTTAATAGTAGCACCTGTCTCTAGTGTAGCGGGTTTTGTGACGTTAGTTGCTGTGTCGCCTTTTACGCCGGGTTCAGTTGCTGATACTTGCAGTTCTACAAAGTTTGGAGGCTCTACCCCGAAAACATTGCCTTTATAAGAAAGTATTTTGCACTCCATATTCTCTTTCACGAATTTGAAGCTGTCGCCCATAACACTGCCATTAATCGGCAACTGCTCATAGCTCTCCATATCCATGAAATAATATAAGTCATCGTCACTATAAAGATACTGCATATCCTTTCTCTCGACAAATGCACTTGGGTATTTATCATTAGGGTTAAAGGTTCTTTCTGTTACAGAGCCTGTGATTACATTTCTGATTTTTGTACGCACAAACGCTGCGCCTTTACCCGGTTTAACATGCTGAAACTCGATAATGGAAACCACGTTTCCGTCCATTTCAAATGTTACACCATTTCTAAAATCTCCTGCGGATATCATAAATATACCTCCAAAACTTTTGTGATTCTATTCTATCTTATTTATCCTTATTTTTCAAGTTTTTTATCTTTCCAATAAACAGGTTTTCTCATGCAGAAGATTTTTGTAAAAGACATATCTCAAGCAGGTCTTTTACTACAACACTTATTATTGGTCAAATGCAATTTTGATATACAATTATAGGATAATTAATTCTTTTGGTGAGTGTGTCAAACTGCGGCAACCATCTTCTGTTACAAGCAGCATATCCTCGATACGAACGCCAAACTCTCCCGGAAGATAAATCCCCGGTTCATCTGTTATCACCATACCCGGCTTGCAAATTGTGGAATCTAATCTTGAAAAACGAGGTTCTTCATGAATATCCAATCCAACACCGTGCCCCAGTCCATGCCCAAAAGTACCGGGATATTTAGCGTCAATAATATTTCTTGCCACTTTATCCATTTCAGAGCATTGAACCCCTGGTTTCACGTTATCAACGACCGCCAAATGAGCTTGCAAAACCGTTTCATAAACATCACGCTGAGCAGGAGAAACCGAACCCACTGCTACCGTCCTCGTCATGTCAGAATGATAGCCGTCTAACAGCGCGCCTGTATCCATCGTGACAAAATCGCCATTTTGAATTACCTTTTGTGAGGGCACTCCATGAGGCAATGAGCTGTTCACTCCTGAGACCACAATTAGGTCAAATGCGACACCATCTGCCCCTTGTTTTCGCATAAAAAGCTCAATCTCAAGCGCAATTTCTTTTTCCGTTGCTCCCTCTCGAATAAATGGTAAAATATGTTCGAAAGAAGCATCTGTAATTTCTTGTGCCTGTTCAATTTTTCGGATTTCCCCGGGTGTTTTAACTGCTCGAAGTTTAATCAGCTCTCTGTCCAAGGTAGCATCATCTATGGCATCTGCGCCAGCTGCATAGCAGGCCTTTTCCAGACGTTTAAATTGCCCTAAGAACAGAGATTCTTGTTCAAAATAGACTTCTTTTATGACATGCTTTTTTAACAGCTCTGTAATCTTTTCATTCAGTGAATCAAAGCGAAGAACTTTGCAATGTTTTACCGCTTTTTGAGCTGCTTCAAAATAACGAAAGTCTACGAGTAGATAAGTTTCTTCCTCCGTCAGCAAGACCGCTCCGGCAGAAGAAGGAAATCCTGTCAAATATCTTCTGTTTACGGGGGATAATATCAGCCCTGCCTTTTGTGAATCGCCATGAAGCAGAGCATTTTTTAAGTTCATCACTGCATCGTTCATAGTTAACTCCTAATTCTTATATCGATCTCGGAATTTCTTTTCTACCGCTCTGCGCCACTCAATCAGCGTGCCCTTCTCCATTTCAACAGGTTCTAATAAAATAGATTTCATTCCACAGAGATTGGCACCAATCACATCAGTGAAAATTTGGTCGCCAATAATCGCACACTTATTATGCGGCACTTTCAAAAATTTGCTAGCTTTGATATAACCAAAAGGAAGTGGTTTCATCGAGAAAGTGATATAAGGAAGCCCGAATTTGTCAGCAAAGGGACCCACACGACTAGCATAATTGTTAGATACAATGATTAATTTCAGCCCGGCTTCTTCCATTTGCTTAACCCACGCAATCGCACCTTTAACCGGTTCATGTTCAACATAAGAAACCAAGGTGTTGTCCACATCTAAAAGAAGCGCCTCAACGCCCATGCCTTTCAGCATGGCAGGCGTAATTTGGGTTATCTCTCGCATCATAAAACTGGGTTTAAAAAAACTCATTTACACTCTCCAAATGATTAAAAAAGCGGGCACAAAGCCCGCTTTTAACCGCCAAAATAATTCATTCTCACTTTGTGGTCAGCATTCACATGCTAAATCCTGCACAGAACCCTCGCAACCAAAAAGCAAAGTCTTACTTAAATTTGCGTTTGCGAGCCGCTTCTGATTTCTTTTTGCGTTTTACAGAGGGCTTCTCATAAGCTTCTCTCTTGCGAACTTCAGCGATGACACCCGCTCTTGCGCACTGCTTTTTAAAGCGTCGGAGCGCACTGTCTAAAGATTCATTATCTTTAATTCTGATCTCAGCCATTTATCTTCCCTCCCATCCGCCAAAAGGCAGGGGTTATTCTTTCACAATAGAACATCATTAATTATATAATTTGAGAGCACTATTGTCAAGTTATTTCTGCTATAAATCTAAAATCCTATCGTTTTTCTCTCATTTGCCCAAAACTGAAGCCGCAAAAGACGTGCCAAACTCTTTACATTCCTCAATTTGTGCTTCGCTGGGTCTAAAACGAATTTTTAATCCGTCTGAAACCTTCATTCTAAGCTGTTTCAAGCGTTCCGTCAAATTGCCCACAGCCTCACCTGTCCAGCCATAAGAACCAAAAGCTGCTGCCTGCTTGCCACCGTGTGTAATGGGGAGCATATCGGCGCAAAGCTTGTGAATCGGTTCTAATGCGTCAGAAAGAATCGTTGGTGAACCCAATAAAATGCCATCAGCCGCCAGTAAATCTGCTTTCAGGTTTGTACAGTCATCTTCCACTAAATTGTACAAACGAACCTCAACACCTTGAGAAGCTACCGCCTCAGCAATGATAACAGCCATCTGTTTGGTATAGCCATAGGACGAAACATAAGGAATCACAACCAGTTTTTTCTCTCTTTTTTCAGGTTCAGCAGTCCACTCTTTATATCTTGCAAAAACTTCTCCAATATGAGAGTCTAAGATAGGACCATGACCTGTGCAAATCATGTCAATTTCAAGGTCAGCAATCTTGGCCATCGCCTTGCGCATAAAAGGAATAAATGGACTAAGGATGACATCGAAATAGTATTTTAAAGCGTCATAATAGGTCTCTTCGTCCTTCACTTCACTGCGCAAAACGCTCTCTGTGCCATAGTGTGCTCCAAAAGAGTCGCAAGTAAACAGCATTTTTTCTTCTGGAATATAAGTGAACATTGTATCCGGCCAATGCAAGTTGGGTGCCATAATAAAACGCAATGTTTTATCTCCCAAAGAAATTTCATCACCTTCTTTGGCAACTCTTGACTTAAAGGAGCGATTCAAAATCTCCTTTAAGTTACTTAAAGCCGCTGTGGTACCAATAATTTCGATTTCAGGGTTCAAATCCAGTAATCTGGCAATACTGCCCGAGTGATCAGGCTCTGTATGGTTGACAATAATATAGTCCACCTTATTAGCTCCGACTAACTCCTGAACCTCACGGATATAGTCTTCTACAAAAACTTCTTTAGCTGTTTCAATCAGCGCTGTTTTCTCGCTGCCCACGATAGTATAAGCATTATAGGTTGTGCCGTACTTTGTTTCCATGATAATGTCAAATACTTTTAGCTCACGGTCAAAAACACCATTCCACCAAATTTTTTCTCTGAGTTGTTTCAAGTTTGTCTCCTCCTTCGTGCAAATGGACGGGCAAAATTCTTTTTTAATATGATAAAAAGCTCTTTTATCGTCTTTATCTATCTAACAGATAGTCTACCATATTTCGCATCATTTTTCATCTATTTTATGAGAAAATGACATAAAAACTAAAAAAATAATTTAATTCTTATTGAATTACAGCAACTTGCTAAATGGTATGAGAAAAAGAAAAGAGAAAAGCAAGAAATCCCACTTCCCTCTTTCTATATAATTTATTTAGCCAGCATTGCTTTTACTTTTTCTTCAATTTTTTCTGCTGAAAGTCCAAATTGTTTGAGCAAATCTTTTGCCGGCCCAGAATGACCAAAAGTATCTTCTACACCAATTCTACCCATCGGTACAGGATAATTTTCTGCCAAACAAGAAGCCACTGCTTCACCCAAACCACCAATGATATTGTGTTCTTCAACAGTCAAAATTCTTCCGGTTTCTTTTGCTGCTTGAATGACAAGCTCTTGATCAAGAGGTTTGATGGTATGAATATTAATCACTCTGGCACTAATACCCTGCTTTTCAAGGCTCACAGCTGCTACCAGTGCTTCTTGCACCATAAGACCAGTAGCAATAATCGTGATTTCTTTACCATCTTTCAGGGTAATTCCCTTGCCAATTTCGAACTGATAATCATCATTGTTATTCACGCTGTCAACAGGCAAGCGTCCTAAACGAATGTAGACAGGACCATAGTATTCGGCAGCTGCACGAATGGCAGCATGCATTTCATAATGGTCACAAGGGTTCAGCACCACCATACCAGGAATAGTACGCATCAAGGCAATATCTTCACAGCACTGATGAGTAGCGCCGTCTTCACCTACAGAAATACCAGCGTGTGAACCGACTATTTTTACGTTTAGGTGCGGATATCCAACTGAGTTTCTGACTTGTTCAAATGCTCTGCCTGCTGCAAACATCGCAAAAGAAGCAGCAAAAGGAATTTTACCGCAAGTAGAAAGCCCTGCTGCAATGCCAATCATGTTGCATTCAGCAATTCCGCAATCAATAAAACGGTCTTCATGATTTTTTTTGAACATAATTGTCTTGGTTGCTTCTGCAAGATCAGCGTCCAAAACAACAATATCTTTATTTGTGTCAGCCAATTGAGAAATAGCCTCACCAAAGCTTTCTCTCGTTGCCTTATTTACCATTTCAGCCATTATTGTTCCTCCTTTGCTAGATTCGCTTTCAGTTCTGTCATTGCCAGCTCATATTCTTCCGCATTAGGAGCTTTACCGTGCCAGGAAGCTTGATTTTCCATGAAAGAAACGCCATTGCCTTTTTTTGTCTTGGCAATGATTGCCACTGGCTTGCCTTTTACTGTCTTGGCAAAATCAAGAGCTTTTTCAATCTCTTTAAAGCAGTTTCCGTTAATGCTCATGACTTCAAAACCAAAAGCTTTGAATTTCTCGTCAATAGGCTCAGGACCGCCAACATCTTCAATTCGACCATCAATCTGAAGACCATTATAATCAACAATGGCACACAGATTGTCTAGTTTTTTGTGTCCGGCAAACATAGCAGCTTCCCAAACTTGTCCTTCTTCCAATTCACCGTCGCCGAGCAAAGCATAAACACGATAATCTTTGTTGTCGAGCTTTCCGGCAACAGCCATACCGACAGCTGCTGAAATACCTTGTCCCAATGAACCGGTAGTCATATCTACGCCGGGTGTACCTTTCATATCAGGGTGACCCTGCAGCATAGCCCCAATATGGCGCAAAGATTTTAGCTCATCCACAGAAAAATAGCCGCGATTCGCCAAAGTGGAATAAAGTCCGGGTGCGCAGTGTCCTTTTGAAAGAACAAAACGGTCACGATTTTCATCTTTGGGGTTGGCAGGGTCGATATTCATTTCCTTAAAGTAAAGATAGGTCATAATATCAGCAGAGGACAACGAACCACCCGGATGTCCGGATTTTGCATGAAACACGCCCTCGATAATACCGAGTCTGATTTTCGCTGCCGCCACCTTCAGTTCTTTTAATTCTTTATCTGTCATATTGAGCCCCTTTCTAGCAATAAAGTTGCACACTTTTTCTCAATTTAAATTGTATAATATTCGCTGTAAAAAAGCAAGTTTTTCACAGAATTGAAATTTATTTTATCCTCTTATTCTCTCACGTGCATATTTAATTCGGGCGGCGTAACAATAAGGATAACTTCAAAATTAAATTTCATAATTTAAATATTTTATCAAAGGAGTTTCATCATGAATGACATGAACAAATATGGTAATCTACCTATGAACATTAACCTCGTTACCCCTGTTCCTAATGCCGATGCTAAAGCAATTTCCCGACTCGTCAAGCAAAAAGGAAAAGTTTCAGGGTATGAGTTGTCTGACGGTCGTGTTCTCTCTAAGCAAGAAGGTGTTGCTCTTGCTAAACAAGGCGGAATTAGAGGGGTTGCCGTTGCCACTCGAAACGGCAGCGAATATCTCCGCTCTCTCCCAGACGGCAATGAGGGTAATAATCTTTCTGGGTTGCCGACTGCTTCTTCCAACAGCATGCAATAATCAAACTAATCTTCACTTGTTTATAATTTTAAAGCAGGAGCGAGAAGAATTTCCCGTACCTGCTTTTATTTTGCCTTATTTTTCTTAATTTAGTAAGCAAATTTATCTTTATTTCTCTTTCCATTCAGAAGATAAAATAGCATATTCAAAAGTATCTACCCAAATAGGGTTGCCTTGCTGGTTCTTTTTAAAAAACATATTCTCAAAAAAGTGGGCTTCTTTGCGCATTCCAATTTTTTCCATTAACCGCCAAGATGCTTCATTCCGTGGGTCACATAGTGCTGTTATTCGGTGAACACCATGTGCAAAAGCTTCTTTTATACAACCTGTTACTGCTTCAAAAGCATATCCCTTGCCTTGAAATTCGCTATTAAAGACATAACCAATCTCCCATGTACCAAACTTTCTCTCTGCAAAATAAAGGTTTCCAATCAGCTGACCTGTACTCTTTAGGCAGACAGCATAGAACTCATTTCCCTTTGAGCGCCTAAGTGCTTCTTTTTTAGCCTCTTTTTCGGTCAAAACATCATACGGTAAATATTGAACAACCTCTTCCTTAGAAAGATATTGATGCATGGCTCGCCAATCGTCTGGCTGAAATTTTCTGATTGTTAGTCGCTGTGTATCCATTTTAGTTTTCTCATTTCTTAAAATAGGCTTTTTTTATCCACTGTAAGTAAATGCTTTGACAATATCATCTTCTACAGCGATAATTTTATTATACATACTGTTGGCAATAAGTTTTTCAACTGACTCATTAGTCAAGTCCGAAATGTGCTCAAGCCATAGGCAAATCGTGTCATCTAATTCAATTACAAATTTTTTCATTATTTTCCTCCATATTTTCGTTTCAGAGTTTATACACTCTGAATTGTATCACTAAAATATGAGAAAATCAATAGAGTGTATATACTCTATTGGAGGAAATTATATGGAAAATAAGTTAAAGCAAGATGTCCCTATTGGGCATAATTTAAAAAAATTTAGGCAAAAATCTGGATTATCACAAGAAAATGTTGCCGCCAAACTGCAAACTATGGGACTAGATGTCCACCAAAAAATCATCTCACAAATGGAATTGGGAACATACAGTATTCGCATTAGCGTCTTATTAGCATTGGCTGAGTTATATGACACGCCTATTCAAGATTTTTTTTCCGATTTAAATCGCTATGAGTAAGTCACTTTTATCAGGTGCGTTTCTTTCTATCTGTCATTCCCACTCACCACAAAAGACGGACTATCTGCTTTACGCCGATGTCCGTCTTTTATTGTCAGCTTTTTCTTGCCAACTGCCTAATCTAAATATCTCTTTTTATTTTCTGACAAAAACGCGTTTTGGCATTTTGCAGACTGGGCAAAGCCAGTCATTTGGCAATTCTTCGAATCCGAAACTACGGTCGCTGTAGACATAACCACACACCGAGCAGACAAAGCTTTCTCCCGTGTGTTTATCAAATGTCTTCTCAGGTGCAATATAGGTTGGTGACAGTTTAGGCGAGCTGCCCTTAAGAACATGACGATAATATTCATAAGTCATTGGTTTGCCTACAGATTCTTCGCTGCCTGCCACAATTTCAGCCACATACATAGCCTGTGTGCCTGTTTCTACTTTATTAATTACCTTGCACAAGAACCAACAGCAAGTGTTCTCTTTAATGACTGGAACCCCTTCTACCAGCACCTTATGACGAATATTGTCAAGCTTATCAGTGTTCTCTCCTGAGTTAAAACCCAGAGCACCAATTACAGTACCCGGTGTTGCTTCTGACAACACTGAAACAGTAAAAATACCGCTCTTTTCAATACAACGATAACTGTAACTATCACGGTGAATGCTAACAGCGACAAGCGGAGGCTGTGTGTTTGCCACCTGCATGACAGTATTGACAATACAGGCAGAAGCCTTGCTTCCGTCTTTTACTCCTAGCGCATACACACCATATGAAATATTGTTTAAAATTGTTGGTTTCATCATTCACCTCACGGTCTAAGTATTGACGACCTAGCTACTAATTTGACTAAGTCTTTTCTTTCTATCTACGCTCTAAACAGAACTAGGTTATTTTTGTTTCTCTGTTACCAAATATATGCAGATTGTCCTTATTTATACGGCTAAGCTCACTTGCTCACTGGTTATTTTTTATTTTGTCCCAATACGCTTTAAAGGCTTGCTCATTTTTGTTTTCCCCATACTCATAGTACACCGTATCTTTTAGTACATCCGGCAGATATTGTTGGGGTACCCAATGATTAGGATAGGCATGGGGATACTCGTAGAACTGCCCCTTATTTTTCACATCATCGCCGTCATAATGCTTGTTCTGCAAGCTTCTGGGAATACTGCCCGTTCTCCCTTTTTGTATATCCTCGCTTGCCTTATCAAGTGCTTTATAAGCTGAGTTCGATTTAGGTGCTTGTGCCACAAGCACAACCGCATTGGCAAGCGGAATTCTACCCTCTGGCAAACCTACCATCAAAGCCGCATCTACTGCCGCTTTCACAATTGGGATAACCTGTGGCCAAGCTAGCCCCACATCTTCACAGGCACAGACCATTAATCTGCGGCAAGCTGATGGCAAATCGCCGGCTTCCAACAATCTTGCTAAATAGTGCAGTGCCGCATCTGTATCGGAGCCACGCATTGATTTTTGAAAAGCTGACAGAATATCATAATGCTCTTCGCCGCCTTTATCATAGCGAAGCGAGCTTTTTTGAGTCAATTCTTTGGCAGACTCCAACGTAACGGTAACAATTTCATCGCCCCGATCACATGCCAAAAAAGAGAGTTCAGCTGCATTCATTGCTTTGCGAACATCGCCGCCACATGCCATAGCAATATGTTGGCACACACCTTGCTCACAACGAATCTCACGTTTGTTTTCTTCTTGCAAAATGGCGAACGCTCTCTCTACCGCTTTTTCAACTTCTTCTTTTGTCACTGGTTTAAATTCAAACACAGTGGAACGGCTCAAGATAGCATTATAAACATAAAAATATGGATTTTCAGTAGTAGAAGCAATCAGTGTAATGCTGCCGTTCTCGATGAACTCCAACAGTGTTTGCTGCTGTTTTTTATTGAAATACTGAATTTCATCTAAATAGAGCAAAATGCCGTTCATGCCGTCAAAAGTATCGAGTTTGGCCACAATCTCTTTGATATCAGCTGTTGAAGCTGTTGTGCCATTAAGCTTTGCCAAATACATATGACTATTTTGTGCAATAATAGAGGCCACGGTGGTCTTACCAATGCCAGAAGGGCCATAGAACACCATGTTGGGGATTTTTCCCGAATCAATGATTCGCCGAAGCACCTTGCCTTCACCCAAAATATGCTTTTGTCCCACCACTTCATCCAGCGTTTGAGGACGAATTCTATCTGCCAAAGGTGCTGCCACGGTCTTCCCTCCCTCTTTGCCTGTCAAACTCTATTATTGATAAAGCGGAAATTTCTTGCAAATGCTATCTACTTTGGCTCTAATTTCTTCAATTTTAGACTCAAAATCATCGCCCATTGTCATGACAATGCACTCGGCAATGGCTTCCATCTCTTCTTTATCGAAACCACGTGTGGTCACAGCTGCCGTACCAATTCTTACACCACTTGTAGTAAACGGACTGCGTTTTTCACCAGGAACGGTATTCTTATTAGCCGTAATATAAACTTCATCCAAGCGTTTTTCAAGTTCTTTACCTGTGAGTTCAGAATCAGACAAATCAATGGTCATCAAGTGATTATCTGTTCCACCTGAAACCAATTTTACGCCTTTTGCCAATAAAGCAGCCGCCAAAGTCTGTGCATTCTCAACAATCTTGGCACCATATTCTTTAAAGGACGGTTCAAGTGCCTCACCCAAACAAACTGCCTTAGACGCAATTACATGCATGAGAGGGCCGCCTTGCGTGCCGGGGAAAATCGCTTTATCAATTGCTTTTGCAAATTCTTCTTTGCAAAGAATCAAACCGCCTCTTGGGCCTCTCAATGTTTTATGCGTTGTGGTTGTCACAACATGAGCATACGGAACTGGACTTGGGTGCACACCGGCCGCCACTAGACCGGCAATGTGTGCCATATCCACCATTAAAATGGCACCGCAGGCATCGGCAATTTCTCTGAATTTTTTGAAGTCAATCACTCTGGGGTAGGCACTCGCGCCGGCAACAATCATCTTTGGTTTGGCTTCGAGTGCAATTTCCATCACCTTGTCATAATCAATTCTTCCCGTTTCAGAATCTACACCATAAGGTACAAAGTTGTAAAGTGCGCCTGAAATATTGACAGGAGAGCCGTGTGTCAAATGTCCGCCCTCGGCAAGATTCATGCCTAAAACAGTGTCTCCCGGTTGTAGAAGAGCAAAATAAACCGCCATGTTGGCTTGTGCACCAGAGTGTGGCTGAACGTTGGCATGCTCTGCTCCAAAAAGCTCGCAGGCACGTTTTATGGCAAGGTCTTCTACAATATCAACGCACTGGCATCCGCCGTAATAACGTTTAGCAGGATAGCCCTCTGCATATTTATTCGTCAAAACACTACCCATCGCTGCCATAACACCCGGTGAAACTATATTTTCAGAAGCAATCAGCTCAATATTTCTCTGCTGACGCTCAAATTCTAACTGCATGGCCTCTCCAACTGCGCTATCTTTTCCCTTAACAAACCCAATGCTATCCATCAAATCGTTGAACATGGCACTTTCTCCTTTTTTCCGCTCATATGGTCGGCTTTTTCCCTATTATACTCTAATTCTAAACACTGTACAACCCAAAAAATCGCCAAAATGTTCTGTTTATAAAAAAACTTGTCAGATTTCTTTAAAACAGGTATACTAATACAAATATCTAAAATAGAATCATACTGAAAGGTAATTGCTATGTCTAATATTTGGCACGATATCAGCCCCGCAAGAGTTACTCCACAAGATTTTATCGCTGTTATTGAAATTGAAAAAGGCTCGAAGAATAAATATGAACTGGATAAAGAAACCGGCCACATTATATTAGATCGAATTCTCCACACTTCCACCCACTATCCAGCAAATTACGGGTTTATCCCCCGCACCTATGCTGATGACGGCGATCCCCTAGATGTTTTGGTTCTTTGCAGCGAAAATATTCACCCATTAAGCTTAGTTCGCTGTTATCCCATTGGCATGATTATCATGCAAGATCAAGGAAAAATGGACGAAAAAATCATTGCTATTCCTTATGATGACCCAAACTATAACACTTATCATGCCATTAGTGAACTACCGACACACATTGTTTCTGAAATTCGTCACTTTTTTAAAGTCTATAAAGATTTGGAGAATAAAGAAACGATTGTCAACGACGAGCAAGGGGTCGAGGCAGCTATTGAAACCATCAGCGCTGCCTGCGAAAGCTATATCAGTAAGTTTTGCCGATAAAAAAGGTGTAGTTTAATTTGTCGTTATCTACTGTAAAAAATACAGCGAGAGAAAATATGTTGTTTTCTCTCGCTGTATTTTTTACATCCTAAATTAAAGTCAGAAAACCCAGTAAAATTTTACTGGGTTTTCTTTTCACAAGATTAAAATAATCTGTTAGATACTTATTTGGAAGCTGCTTTTACGATAGCTGCAAAATCTTCTGCTTTCAGAGAAGCACCGCCGATTAAGCCGCCATCAACATCAGGTTTGGCAAGCAATTCATCTGCATTAGCAGCATTCATAGAGCCACCATACTGAATTGTCAATGCATTGGCGTTATCTGCACCGTAAAGCTCGCCAACAACTTGACGAATCACTGCACAAACTTCGTTTGCTTGCTCAGCTGTAGCTGTTTTACCTGTGCCAATTGCCCAAACTGGCTCATAAGCAATGATGATTCTTTTCAGTTCATCAGCAGAAACACCGCCCAAAGCGATTTTGGTCTGCAAGCGAACGAGTTCATCTGTAATGCCTTGTTCGCGCTGTTCTAAATATTCACCTACGCAAAGAATGACAGTTAGGCCTGCATCTAAAGCAGCACGTACTCTCTTCTGAACAGTTTCGTCTGTTTCGCCAAAGTATGTTCTTCTTTCGCTGTGTCCGATAATGACATATTCAATGCCGATAGCAGCCAACATATCTGCAGAAATCTCGCCGGTATAAGCACCGGATTTTTCCCAGTGGCAGTTTTCAGCACCGATTTTAATGTTAGTGCCTTTTGCTGCCTCAAGAGCAGCGGTCAAATCAATATAAGGTGTACAGGCAATAACATCGCAATCTGCCTCTTTAACTAGTGGAGCAATGGCTTGAATCAGTTCTACGGTTTCTTTCGGATTTTTGTTCATCTTCCAGTTGCCCGCAATAACAGCTTTTCTTAAATTTTTATCCATAAGTTCCCTATCCTTTCTAGATTCCACGCTGAACACAGCTCAAAATCATATCCAATTTGTCGGTTTTATTGGGATATTTGCATTGGAAATACCCTTGTATAAAAGCGGGAGAAAGATTCTCCCGCTTTCAGAGCGCATAAATTTTAGTTCTTATTCTTTTTCGCTTAAGCAAGCAATACCAGGTAGTTCCAGACCTTCGAGGAATTCAAGAGAAGCGCCGCCACCTGTAGAGATATGTGTCATTTTATCGGCAAAACCAAGTTTTTCGACAGCAGCAGCAGAGTCACCACCGCCAATGATAGAAATTGCACCGCTTTCAGCGACTGCTTTGGCTACGCCAATTGTACCGGCTGCAAAGTTTTCCCATTCAGAAACACCCATCGGGCCGTTCCATACGACTGTACCGGCATCTTTGATGGCATCAGCAAACATTTCTGTAGTTCTCGGTCCAATATCCAGACCCATCCAGCCGTCTGGAATGTGGTGTGAATCAACCATTTGGCACTGGGTGTCAGGTTTATATTCAAGTCCTGCAATATTGTCAACCGGCAGCAAGAATTTTACGCCGTTCTTTTCTGCGTTAGCAATAGTTGCTCTAGCAAGATCTAGTTTTTCATCTTCACAGATTGATGTACCAATCTCATAGCCCTGTGCTTTCAAGAAAGTATAAGCCATGCCGCCGCCGATAATCAAAGTATCGACTTTTTTGATGAGATTGTCAATAACACCGATTTTATCAGAAACTTTAGCACCGCCCAAAATAGCAACAAAAGGACGCTTCGGCTCTTGCAGAGCTTTACCCATTACGCTGATTTCTTTGTTAATCAGGTAACCGCCAACAGCAGGCAGATAGTGAGAAACACCTTCTGTAGAAGCATGTGCACGGTGAGCTGTACCAAAAGCATCGTTAACATAAATTTCAGCCAGAGAAGCTAATTCTTTGGCAAACTCAGGGTTATTTTTGGTTTCTTCATTATGGAAACGCACATTTTCAATCAGCTCTACTTCGCCATTTTTGAGAGAAGCAGCAATTGATTTTGCGCTTTCACCGATTACATCGGTAGCCATTTTAACTTCTTGTCCCAAGGCTTTGGAGAGATATGCGGCAACCGGAGCTAAAGAGAATTTGGGGTTGAATTCGCCCTTCGGTCTGCCCAAGTGAGAACAAAGAATAACTTTTGCATTCTGTTCCACCAAATATTTAATGGTTTTAAGTGCTTCGTTGATACGTTTTGGGTCAGCAATATTGCCGTCTGCATCAAACGGAACGTTAAAGTCACAGCGAACCAAGACTTTCTTTCCGCTTACATCAATATCTTCGACCGTTTTTTTGTTCAGATAGTTCATTTAGGTGCTCTCCTTTTAGTATAAAGTCAGGTTTTGTACGGGACAAAAACGCCTGAAAAAATCCGCCTGATTACAAAGCAGACGTGTGACCCATCATAACATTGTGAAAGAATCCACAATTCCAAACGCTATTGTAGCGCAGTTTCTTTTATTTTTCAAGTATTTTCGGGCATTACCTCAAGTTTTTCAGAACATTCACGCTATTTTTACAAAAATTCTGCCTGAGGGTTTGCAGATTTTGCCTTTTGCCAATCAAAACTCCTCAATTCTCCTGAGCAAGAAAGCTCCGGGAAGTCCCACTGGCGCAAGACTTCAAATGTTCCAATCGCAACCGAATTGGCAAGATTCAAGCTTCTTGCCTCATCCATCATAGGAATCCGCACAGTGGTATCAGGATTTTTAAACAGCAAATCTTCTGGCAAACCGGCAGATTCTTTGCCAAAAAAGAGGTAGCTATGATCAGGATAGGCAACTTCTGTATATTTATGCGGTGCTTTTGTTGAAAAAAAGAAAAATTCACCATGATTATTTGCAAAAAACTCGTCCAAACTATTGTAATAAGAAATATCTAAAAGATGCCAATAATCTAGCCCGGCGTGCTTTAGTTTTTTGTCATCTGGTTTAAAGCCCATAGGTCCTACCAAATGGAGTGCCGCTCCAGTTACTGCACAGGTTCGAGCAATATTACCCGCATTTTGCGGTATTTCAGGTTCTACCAAAACAATATTTAAATTTGCCAAAAATTTCAGACCTTTCCTAAAAAGTAATTTGCTTACATGACTAGAAATCAGGAGGAGGGGAATAATGAAACTGAACACGGTTCTTTTTGTTCTCAAAATCACAATGAAAGTATGGAGGTTACTCATTATGCACAGAAAAGGTAAAAATATCGCCAAAAAAGTTGGTGTAGGTCTCGCCATTGGTTCTGCTGTTGCCGCTGTTGGTGTTGGTATTGCCAACCGTAACAGCAAACCCGTAAACAGCATGAAAAAGAAAGCCGGAAGAGCAATGCAAAATGTCAGCGAAATCATCGGTGACGTTAGCAAAATGATTGGTTAATTATCCGAATTTATTTTACAAACTGTTTTCCCCTTAGAAAGAGGCGAGAATTTTTCTCGCCTCTCCTTTTTATTCTTCCCGTGCTGACGGGCGCTTATACAGCACGCCGTTATAATGCTTATCCTCTCTCCACTCTCCCGTGAAAATCACTTCGCCGTTTTCATTGAATTCGCTGCCTGTGCCGTTGCGGCGTCCGTCTTCCCACATTCCTGTATAGATCAGATGTCCTTTTGTATCGAACACAGAACCAAATTCTGTCGGTTGGCCTTTTTCCCATTTGCCAACAAACACAGAACCATCTTCTAAGCGATAAGAAACACCGATCCCATCTTTTTCGCCACCTTGCACACTGCCGCTATACTGCAAGTTTCCTTTGGTGTCAAATAAAGAAACAAAGGAATCTGGTTTGTTTTCTGACCAATTGGCAACATGCACGGCATGGTCTGTTTCACGAAAAGAAATGCCAAGCCCGCTCTTTTTGTCGTTTTCCCAAAAGCCAGCATAAGATAAGGTACCACTTTCAGAATAACTTACGCCAAAGCCATGGCGTTTGCCGTCTTTCATATCGCCCTCGTAATGTGCCGACTTGGC
This sequence comes from Scatolibacter rhodanostii, assembly GCF_900197595.1. GTDB lineage: Bacteria > Bacillota > Clostridia > Oscillospirales > Acutalibacteraceae > Scatolibacter > Scatolibacter rhodanostii. The sequence goes on from NZ_FZLO01000003.1 coordinate 232,224, forward strand.
TATGCGTTTCACTCCACTGACACCGGCAATTTTGCCTTCGACAACTGCGGCACGATAAATGGTTTCACGAATCGATTCCGGCTTTTTTTTAGCTGTTTCGGCTAAAGCCATTTGCTTTTTATCTTGCTTCTCGTTCAGGCTATTCTCCACATTTTGCACCAATTTAGCAAGTTGCTGTTCAATCGGTGAAACATCCTCTTCACCACTTTCTTCGCCTACAGAAGGAGTCACCAAACCATAAGGAATGTCCCATGAACTAAGAGAAGAAAGATCAAAATACTTAGGAAGCTCATCGGGCAAAACTTGCCTGAGAACTGGGTTTTTCCAGAACTGTTCTTTTAGGGCCGCTGCGTTGGAGAGCACCGGACGTTCTTGTTCTTCCATCCGTTTTGAAACAGCTGCATCAGCCTTTTCAAGAATCTCAATTTCTTCGGCTGTTGGCTGTACTTCATGTGAGGCAACGTCTTCATTTTCAGAAGTCTTTTCTTTTTCGGCTTCTTTCTCTGTAAGAATTTCTTCACAAAGAGCAAAAGCATCTTTCTCAATAGGTTTTTCAGATTGTGTTGCCGGCTTAGATTCATGTTCGCTCTCTAGCGATAGTTCCTGCATCTTTTCCGTTACCACTTTCTTATCCAAAACAGAAGAATTTTGACCCACATGAATTCCTTTATCTTTATTTAGAGGGGAATCCTCGCGCTGAACCGCTTTTAAATTTCCCGCTGTTTCTTCTGCTATCTCAGGTTCTGTCCCCAAGGTTTCGGTCTTATCTTTTTTATTATCACAGGATTTCTTTTCTTCTGAAATCTTTGTGTTTTTGGTTTCATTCTGCGTATGCAGCTTTTTTATCTTGCCGTATTCCTCTAATGCTGTAAAAGAAACAACAAAATCTGCTTTAGCGCGGCTGACTTGGTCAGTATCCTCTGTCCAAGCAAAAATAGTTCTTGTGTCGTCTTCCTCATTTTTTTTGCTTAGCTCTAATCGTTTACGGGCATCTTCTTCTAGTGTGTAAGAAAACAAGCCCTCACTTGTCAGCAAAATCACTTCGGGGCGCCCCATAGCAGCGTCAATCGTATGCTTATAAGGGACCGGACACAGCACGTTCTTTGTATATCCGTTGATGGAAGGATTATAGTTAAAACGCTCGACATGATCAGCCAAGCTGTCTGGTTTCAAAATCACTTTTGCGATAATGGCATCGGGCGCGTCGTAATATTCTGATTTAATCCACTGATGATTTCTGTCAAAGAACATCTTAGAGATGATTAAATTATCAAAGTTCCGTCTAATTAGCACCGTTCCGACAGAAACTTGATAGCTTTGCTCCGTGGCAATGCTCCCTACCGTCTTTTTCCAAAAGATAGAATGACCGCTGAGCTTTCCCTTAATGCGGCTTTCAAGCCCCAAATCCACCAATTTTTTATTGACTTTTACAGACTTGCGGGCATTACTTAAAAACTTTTTGCGCAAGGCAAAAAAGTTGTCTTTCGTGCAATCCAGTGATTCACGCTCTGTAAAACAAATGCCATACACATCTTTTGTCAGCAAACTTTTGCCCATGACACTTTCTATTGAGTCGTTCTTCATACCCACACTCCCGCATTCGCTGATTTTTGCATTCACAGCACTTCATAGGTTATTTTGACGTTTTGGCTACTGGCTTTAAATAAATGAAGCCCTCTTTATACATCATAAATAGAAAAAAATATTCTATTTTGTAATCTTGTTCTTATCTAAATTTCTGATTTTGCCATTGTATTGATAGCCCTGTACCAAAAATCCATTTTTCCAATACATCCGTCAAAGATGGATTCTATTATATCACATTTCATATCAGACTCAAAGCTTTTTTATCGAAAAACACTTGTTTAAAATTGAGCCTCTTACTGCCTTATTCTGCACTTTAATCATTAAAAAAGGCATTGAGAATATTATAATTTTGATAAACGCAATTCAAAATTGACAATAAGACGCAAATGAGGTAAAATATTTAAGCTAGAAAAATAAGATAGCTGATAAAGGAGAACGCGTTTATGTATGACAAAAACCATACTTCAGCTCGGTTTTTCCTAACAGCTGCTTTTGTTTCTTTACTAGCTTTAAGTGCTTGTGGCAATAATTCTGCTGTTTTATCTTCTTCCTCTGCGCATACAGAAGGACTTTCTAAACAGGAAAGCCGTTTTCAGGAAGAATCTTTTGCCACTGATTCAAGCGACCTAACAGTGATGAACAGTACTGTCGATACGGTTTCCTCACAACTGCAGCAAGCGCAGCATGTTATACCTTATCCCTTGTTTAGCACCACCCTAAATGCAGAGCAAGTTAACTTGCTTGTAGAAAATTATGTTACCAAGATGGAAAATCTATATGTAGCTGAAAATGTCTCTCTCGAAAATGTTACGTATGAAATTATGTTTCAAAACGAAAAGTATATTTCCCTATATTATACCGGTACAATAACTTCTCCTGATTTACCTTATCCCAGCGTTTTTAAGACTACCCTAAACATAGATATCAACACAGGTACTGCGATTGGATTAAATCAAATTGCCAGTATTGATGAAGCTTTCTTAGCTCTTTTGGCAGAAAAATTGGAGAAGCAATTTCAAGTAATGGGGATTAATCTGTCTGATGTTACTAGCATTGACCAGTTAAAAAGTCAGTTGCAGCTAGCTGATATAAATGGCGACTATTTTTCTGATATTCAATCTTATTTTACGGCTGATGAAGTTGGTATTATCTTGTCTGTTCCCCATGTCTTAGGCGACTACATCACAGTTACACTGCCAAACACATCTATTCAAAACCTGATTCTTTAAGTAAAGCCACACCGAATTACTTTCTCAATTTAAAATCAAATAATCTTCCATATGTCTCCGTAGCTCAGCTGGATAGAGCACTTGCCTCCTAAGCAAGGGGTCGGACGTTCAAATCGTCTCGGGGACGCCAAAAAAACCGCTGTAAACCTAGTTTTTAGAGTTTACAGCGGTTTTTTATTTTTGTAATAGGAATAGACTTGAAAGAATTTTATCTATTTTATAGATTTGCAGAAGTATAAAATATTTGCTTAAGAAATTAATCTCATTCACCAGTTGAAAATCCGTCAATACTCCCTGCTTCCTATCAATATCTTATGCATTTGTATTGTCTGTTACATCCAACTCAGAAACAATTTTGGGATAGGTATACTCTTTTTCTTTTTTATCGTGAAGCGGAGTCCAAACTTGCGCAAAAAAAGGATCTTTTTTAGCTCGTTCATAGTAGTTCCAACTTTCACGTTCACATTCAGGACACCAGTGTCCTCCCTCAAGTACAAGTCTCGGACTGGCTTCAAATTTATGACCAAAAGCGCATTCAAAGTGCAGTTTGCTCATCCAATCTCCTGTGATCATTTCGTTTGATAAACACTTACCACCTCGAAAGTGTGCCGCACCGTTAATATCCTCTAAATTCAATGTTTCTTCAGGTTTATTCTCATCATAGCCATGATTAATTGGTACAACTGTATCCCAATCTGTAAAATGCTTAAAATCTTTAAAATCAGGAATAGCTTCCCACGCTTCTTTGGAACCCCAATAAGCCGCAATATGTTCTTCCCTATTATTTTCTGTAAAATTCACAGTACCATGCTCGGTTTGTGCTAGCTTAAGAAATCTTTTTTTGAGAATGTTGCCCATAAACTTCTGACCACCGGGCAGTTTGGTTAAAATACGAGCTGCGGTGGCTGTTCCGCCAAGATTTTTAAGGTAGGCATCATAAAAATACTGCATGGAATCATGTCTGAAATCCAAAATATCGTTGAGTTTGTCCGAATCTAAATAATATTGACCGTGAAAATTCCGAGTGGCATACCACTTCGTATCAGCTGCATAAGACAAATCCTTAAGCCCAATGGCTCCAAACATAATGGTATACATATCATAAGTGCTCACTCGGCAGCTTTCGCCACCACCAATATTGAAGATATGTCCCCAGAAATTGCTTCCCAACTCCTTATTCCGCTCTTTGGCACACAGATTGCGCAGCAGGATAGCTGAATCTTTATCTGAAACATATTCAAGTACGTTATCTAAACAATTATGGAACATAATGGCATCTTCAATGCTTGCCATGGCAGGCCCCATAATTCCTGTTTGTCTCAAGCTGACCCAATAGGGTAGCTCTGACTCAACTACATGCCTTTCAGCAGCAATTTTAGATACTGCATAGTAGTCATAAACACTTGGTTTTAGAGGATCTCCCACTCGGCCCCAATGAATGGGCGGCATGCGATCACCAGTTTCAGCGACAGTACCGATATACACAAAACGAGTTTTCTGCTCTTGTCTAAGGGCTTTAATCGCTTTTATAATATTAACACTGGAGCCATAATTGACTTGCATGGCCACCTCGGGATAATAATCTGCGGCAGGAGAAACGAATGCGCCTACATGCAGCACAATATCTGCATCACGCACACAACGCTCTACACTTTGATAATCCACCAAATCTCCCAACACAATTTCGAGGCAACCTTTTGTGGTAAAAGGTTCCAATAACTCTTTGTTTTTATCTGTATCGCGAACCAAAACGACTAGTTCAATCTTATCTGAGTCTTTTAAAAGTTCTTGCACCCCCAAAAAACCCATTGTGCCAGTTGCTCCGGTTAGAAATATGCGTTGCTTTGCCATCATTATTCCCCTTTCATGCCGATAGCCTCAGTTTTACCGTCTAAGATATCTAAGCATAATTTGATGGAATCTCCGATGGCGGCATCAATATCATCAGGTTGTACCCCTAAAGGCTCACAACCTTCTTTCTTGTCAATAAATTGATTTGAACATTGCAGATCAGCGAACTTAACCATGTGCAGACCGCCTTCTACGCCCTCTTCTTTCTGTTTTTTCATAAGGCCTTTGCTGCCCATAGCATACATCCATTTAGGAATGGTAAGAATCTTACGCCCAGGCACCCCCATATGCTTATGCACAATTGCTAAAAACTCTTTCCATGTCATGTTGTAATAGCCTATTGGCCAGCATTTGCCGCCTTCCGTGCGTTCCAATGCTCCTGCAACAGATTGACCAACCTGTTTGACCGTAACCATCGTTGTACCGCCTTTGGGGAACATGGTCATGCTTTTCATTCCACGAATCATTTCTACAAGGAAGAGCCATACCGGTTTGCGTCCTGGCTGCGTTCCAAAAATGTAGGGAAGTTCTAAAACAGCAACATTAAAGCTATCATCAGCATAGCTCATAGCCATCTTTTCTTGATCAATACGGCTACGGATGTAGGGGTGCCATTTGGTTAGTTCCTGTTCTGGACGTGTTTTAGCAAAGTAAGCAAAGTAGGAACCACAAACAACTGTATGCTTAACGCCACATTCTTTGGCAATGCGCAACAATCGCTCTAGTGCAGTGATGTTATATTTCTTAAACAAATCATAAACCGGAGCCGGACCTTCTACTCGTTCATCTACACCGGCTGCAAAAACAAAGCCCTCACAGCCCTCAAAATGCTGTCTTATCTGCTCGTCAGAAAGCTCCATATAGTTGCCAAACTCTACTTCCATTTCAGGTGGCAGCACTGCACCTGCAGGCAGCGGAGGCAACGCAATTGTTCTCACAGTATGTCCGCGCTTAATAAGCTCTGCAGCGGCTTCACTGCCTAAAAGTCCTGTTCCGCCAATCATTAATATTTTCATAAGTCGTATCCTTTCTAAAACACCATCTAAAATACTTGACAATTCATGAGTTAGCTATATAATAATGACACAGTGTCTAAATTTCAACCAACAGTTGCTTTATATATGTTGTTTTGTAGACATTTATCTAGTAAAACGTCTATAAAACAACATATATACTTAAATTGACTATTTTTTTTGAGAGGAAAAAGCGATGACAGAACAAAAAGAAAACAGACGTGCCAAAATGACGAAGCTTTTGCTTAAAACTAGTTTGACCGAATTGATGCGTTCTAAACCAATTAACCGCATCACAATTCGTGAGTTATGTGCCAATGCCGATGTAAATCGTTCTACTTTCTATCTTTACTACAAAGATCAATACGATTTATTAAGCGAAATTGAAAATGAATTGCTTCGTAATGCTCAAACACATCTGGAGAAAATTGATTCTGACTACGGAAGCATTCAATATCTAGAAGAGCTTCTTTCCTATATAAAAAACAATGCAGATATATTTAAAACGCTTCTCTGTGTTCAGGACAATCTTCTCTTTCAATCTGCCTTTGTAAAAGTATCTTTAGAAAACCTGCGCAAGCAACTTCTTCTCAACTGTTCTGAGCCTATATTGAGCTATGTACATGAATTTTTATTGTCCGGCTGCCTAAGCATGATTAAACGATGGATTAACGCTGAGTTTGAACTTTCTTGCAGTGATATGTCCAAACTTATTTTTCGTCTGGCTGACCAAGCTATTTCTGAATTCAGCTAAGGCTTACACGCTAAAAAAACCTGCCTTTTTTAAGGCAGGTTTTTTTATTCGGCTTGTAGGTTATTTGTCACTCAGTCTGCACCTTTATTCGATATTCTTTCGGTGTACAACCTTCCGCTTTTTTGAATACAGTTTGAAAATAACTTTGCGAAGAAAATGAAAGATAGTCGCTAATATCAGCAATGGTAAGGTTCGAAATTTTCAGCATTCTTTTTGATTCTTCAACCTTTGTCTGCATGATAAAATCGCCTATGGCAGTTCCTGTGTCTAGTTTAAATCTCTCTGACAAATAAGAACGATTCAAGTTTAGATTTTCAGCGATCTCTTTCACAGTAATTTTTTTGCTTATATTCTTTTGTATATACCGAATAACATTTTTTGCGATGTTGGAGTCTTCAGCACCACATTTTAATGCTTCTACCCTTTGTGTATAGTCAAGCATCATTTCCATATTCAGTTTTGTTATATCACCGCCTGTTTTCAAAAGCTCCGCTTTTTGAATATATCTGTCGCTGATAGCAAAGGCAGTGTCAGAGGGCATTCCACCAGCGATAGCGGCACGGCTCATTAAGGTAGCCGCACATATAAGCGCGTTTTTTCTCTGCCGTAACTCATTATGAGCGATAGAACCAATTCTGCCAGTTGGTGGGCTATTAAAAAATGCAAGAACTGCGTCTACATTTCCTGTCGTAATATAGGACAGCATCAGTTGTTCAGATTGAAACGTATTGTGAGCATCTGTTATTGATTCCGCTCTGCCTTCTTCCCATTCATCTGACTGATTAGATAGCAATTGGTCACTTTGCTTAATCAAATTTGCGACAGACAATTTTTCATCATTAATGGCATAATTCACAAAACAGAGTATTTCTAAAAACATCTCAAACGGATAGGCAATCATGTTCGAAAAATAATTTTGTAATTCAGGTAGCCGACTATAGGGTTCATCCAGCATATACAGAATAGCAACCGTTTCTTGCTTGCCTGGCCGTATTTGAGAGGTTGGGCCAATGACTATGGTTTTTTGGTCAAACCGTGACTTAATCACACCAAAAACCAATAAATCATCTGTTTCAATATAGAATGCATTATCTTCATGATTTTCAAGTTTATGGCTAATGAGCCTGGCCATATCGGGATTGAATTCGTAGGGAGAATAATGTTGCACACGTTCTCCTTTTTGATACACACGTGTTTCTAGTCCTGTAAGATGCCCTAATCCATGACAAAGATATTCATAGTCAAATTGCACAAAAAACACCCCCTTTCCTTTTGCGACTATATTATAACAAAGCCAACCATTTTGCAAGAATTGTTTTTTTATTATTGGTACAATGTAGATATATTGATGAGACTGTGTAAATGTATTGTGTAAATTGCAAAACAAATCTTTTTTTGGGGGGGAGTGTGCGTTTTGTCATTAAGAACTCTTCAGTGATGAGGTCACTGAAACATTGTAATTGATATTGGCAAGTGTAGATATGTTTAACCTGTTAATCGGACAAGAAAGAGCAAATTCCAGAATCGGCAAATATGATTTTTCTACAATATAGCAGTGCGAAATGAAAGGGCGGCAACATTATGACAAACAAGCTAATCAACAACTCGTTCTTTAACAGCAGAATTACAACTGAAAATACAACCGCTAAGGAGCGATGGTTTGGATATCTGCTAGGCCCGGCCGGAGCTCTTCTGCTCAATGCTGTTTTAGCAACCTACCTCAATGTGTATTACACCGATGTTTTGGGGCTTACTTCCCTTTGGGGCGGCACATTTCTAATTGTGTTTCCTATTATTTCTAAAATCTTGGATGCAATCGCCAACCTGATTATGGGCTATGTTATTGACCGCACCAAGAGCAAACAGGGCAAAGCAAGACCGTGGATACTACTTTCTGCCCCTTTGCTCACCATAACAGGAATCTTGCTGTTTGCCATCCCTACAGCAAATACTACTGTGCAGGCTATCTGGATTATGATATCCTATAACCTTTTTTATTCGTGTGCCTTTACAATTTATAACATGAGTCATAACCTCATGGTTCCTCTTTCAACACGAGATGCCTCACAGCGCGGCAAACTTTCCGTATTCAATCAAACAACTACCGTTATGATGAGCGGTATCTTGGTCGCCCTTATTTTCCCAATGGTTATCATGCCTGCTATTGGCATTGATCAAAAACTATGGATAACAGTAATGAGTACACTTTCTATCGTTGTGTTACCACTAACATTATTGGAATATTACTTTACCAAAGAACGTGTCACCGAAGAAGGTGGTGACACAAAGGAGGAAAAAATTCCTTATCGCAAACAAATTAAGGCTGTTTTTTCCAATAAGTACATGGTAATCACTTATATTTATTTCTTCATCTACACCTTTGGCTCATTGATAAAAAACATCTCTCTCCCCTATTTCTGCAACTATGTGCTAGGCACTTACAATGACGGCGTTACCCAAACAATGCTCTCTGCTATCGGCGGTATTCCTATGGGTATTGGCATTTTTCTTGTATGGCCACTGGCAAAGAAATTTGGCAAACGAAACATCACTCTAATTGGATTCATTCTCTATGCCTTTGGCAGTGCTATTTGCTGGATGTTCCCAACCAGCATGGTAATTGTACTGATTGGACAGTTTATCAAAAATATTGGCGGCTTGCCCTGCACTTATATTTTTATGGCACTTTTTGCAGATACGTTGGATGATGTAGAGTGGCGTAGCGGATTTCGCTGTGATGGTTTTGCGATGTCATGTTACAGCCTGATTGCCTGCATACTCGGCGGTATTGCTACGGGTATTTTTAACGGCATGATTAACGCTGCAGGATATGTAAAGCCATATACAAATGGGCTTGGAGAGTTGATTGCCGTGCAAACCCCACAAGTTAACAGTGTCATCACCTTTGCTTTTGTTGGACTTGAAGTCATTACCGGTATCATTTTAGCCGCTTTGCTTCTTTTCTTAAATGTTGAAAAGGGTCTCCCTGAAAAGCAAGCAGAAATCAAGGCACGCTTGGAGAATAAATCATGAAAGCTATCTTATTAAAAATTGAATATTTAACGAGCCCTATCGGCATTGATATTAAAAAGCCAAGATTTTTTTGGAACTGCGAAAACGGCATAACTCAAACAGCTTACCAAATTATTGCTGATTATGGTGAAGGAAAAGTTTGGGATTCTCATAAAGTAACATCAAATCAGATGGCAGGGATTACTTGGGGCGGTGACTTACTTAAAAGCAAAGAGTTTGTCCGGTGGCGCGTGCGCCTATGGGATGAAAACAATCAAGTAGGCGAATGGAGTGAATCCTATTTCGAAATGGGGTTGCTTGAACCATCTGACTGGCAAGCAAAATGGGTAAGCGGCAACTATTCTCCTAAAAAGAAACAGCGCTATCCGGTTGATTATTTCCGTAAGACATTTGTGTGCAAAAAGCCCGAAAATGCTCGGCTCTATATTTCTGCCTGTGGTGTATACGAAGCACAGCTTAACGGTCAGCGTATTGGCGATTTTATTCTTGCTCCCGGTTTTACAAACTATTACAAGCGCTTGCAGTACCAAACCTATGATGTGAGCTCACTACTCCATCAGGGTGAAAACACGCTTACGATTCAGCTTGCCGACGGTTGGTATCGTGGCAGCATTGGTGCAATGGGTGTCACTGGTTTCTATGGTAAGGAAACAAAGTTGCTTTTCCAATTAGAAACAGATCGCAATATTATTGCTATGAGTGACCATCATCTCGAATGGTGCAACAACGGCGCACTGCGTTTTGCTGACACACAAGATGGCGAAATTATTGATGCGCAGATGTTGCCGGATTACCATAGCAAGTCAAAGCAGACAAATTGTCTCGTGGTGCCAAGCGCTTCCAATAATGTGCCAGTGCGTGAGCAAGAACGTTTTTCTCCTACCCTGCTGCATACCCCTTCAGGAAAAACATTATTAGATTTTGGGCAAAACCTAGCGGGGTATATCGAGTTTACCGTCACGGCAAAGGCTGGACAACAACTTCATTTGCAAATGGCGGAAACCCTTAAAGACGGCGAACTGGACATGGCCAATATTCAGTGCAAAGCCGGCACCAAAAATGCTACTCCACTACAAGAAATCCACTATACCTGCAAGGACGGGAAGAACTGCTACAAAACTAGCTTTGCTGTGTTCGGCTTTCGTTATGCTCAACTTGAAGCCGACTTTGCCATATCAGCAGATAATTTTACTGCTATTGCTGTCTATTCAGACATGGAGCAGACCGGTTTCTTTCATTGTTCTAACGAGCTTATCAATCGCTTTTTTGAGAATACCCTCTGGAGTATGAAAGGCAATTTTCTTGATGTACCTACTGATTGTCCCACCCGCGAACGTGCACCATGGACTGGTGATGTGCAGATTTTTGCCAAGACGGGTTCATACCTGATGGACACCACCGCATTTTTGCGCAAATGGCTGCACGACTTAGAGGATAGCCAAGGAAAAAACGGAAAAGTACCCTGTCACGCACCTGATGTACGCAATAATGAATTTGTGCCCGGCATTGATTTCATAAAGCGCATGGATGGTTGTTGCGGTTGGGCAGACGCTGCTGTATTAGTACCATGGCGAATGTATGAATTATATCGCGACCCACAGCTGCTCAAAGGTTTTTACTCGATGATGAAACGTCATATTGTGTTTCAAATCAGTCGCACAAATCGTACAGGATTGTTTGGTAAACCAATACGCGGCAAGAATAAACGGTATATTTCTAATGTTGGTCAAGCTTTTGGCGAATGGTTAGAACCACCAGAGGTCTACAGCCAAAGCGTTATCAACGATTTTTTGGCTCCTCACTCCGAAGAGGCAACTGCTTACCTTAGTTATGTTTGCGGTGTCATGATGCAAATTGCCAAAATCACAGGGCACGATGATGATATTCCTTTATACAAAGAATACCATGATGGCTGTAAAACTGCTTATGTGAATCAATTTACTCCTATCAATACAGATCGCCAAAGCAAGCTTGTACGCCCACTGGCCTTTAATTTACTAGATGGTCAAACAAAAGAAGCCGCACACAAACGATTGGTTTCCAGTATTAAGGCACGTCAGTATAAAATCGGAACAGGCTTTCTCTCTACCCCACTGATTTTGCCTACACTTACAGGCCTTGGTGAATTAGACATCGCCTACAAAATGATTGAAAATGAAGAAAGCCCCGGTTGGCTCTATGAGGTAAAATCTGGTGCGACCACTGTTTGGGAAAACTGGGACGGCAGTGCTTCTAATAACCACTATTCACCGGGTTCGGTTTGTGAATGGCTAATTGAAACTGTTTGTGGCATTCACATATGCGAAGAGAACCACTTTATGATTTCTCCAAATCCTGGTGGCACGCTAAGTTATGCCTCGTTTACTTACCAAAGTATCTATGGCAGAATTTCTTGTACTTGGAAAAAAGAAAACGGTCATATAACGTATACTATTGATGTTCCGGCTGGTACAAAAGCTGACCTTCATCTGCCGCAGGGGCATCATGAGTGTATTACAGCAGGCCATTTCATTAGGACGGAGGATGAGATATGCTAAAAATATGCTCACTGAAAGCAAATGGATTACAACAGGGCTGCGTGACAGATACTGCACCCAATATCTCCTTTGCTTTAGAATCTAACCTTGCAGGCGAAGAACTGCAAAAAGCTGTTATCACAATTGGCAGCTGGCAATCGGAAACAACAGACCAAATAAACAACCTCTACACAGGTTCACTAACGCCGTTTACGAAATACGAGGTGCATGTGCAAGCTATCGGTACTAGCGGTGAATCAGCCGAAGCCACTACATCTTTTGAAACCGGTCGCCTTAACACACCATGGACAGGTAAATGGATTACGGATAGCACTTATGATTTCTCCAAAAAAGAATCCCCTAAACCGATGACTTTTCGCCGCCAGTTTTCTGCCGGCAAACCACTCAAACGTGCTTGGATTCATGCAACTGCTTTAGGAATTTATGAACTGCTACTTGATGGTAAAAAAGTAGGAGAAGACTATTTTTCACCTGGCAACACTGCCTATTTACACCAAATTCAATACCAGACTTATAACATTACTGCATGCCTTGGCAAAGAACACACACTCATTGCTGTGGTAGGTGGCGGCTGGGCGGCCGGTAATTTTAATCACGTTCGCAAAAGTAAAATTAGTGCCGATAAGCAGGCTTTCTTGTGTGAAATTCATATCGAATATCAAGACGGAACCAGCGAAATAATTGCCACTGATGAAAACTGGCAAGTCAGCGAAGAGGGCAACTATCAATTTGCCGAATTTTACGACGGCGAAACCTATGATGCACGCATTAACCTAGATAAAATCAACTGGAAAAAAGCAGGCATTACCTCCCCTCGTGGCACACCAAATCTACTGGCAGGTTATGGTGCCCCTGTTCGTGTGCAAGCAGAGATGAAACCAATCTCTTGTGTCACTTCACCCAGCGGTGAACTAATTTACGACTTTGGTCAGAATTTTGCCGGCGTGATTTCAGCAAAGCTTAGCGGTAAAAATGGGCAGACCGTCATTTTTCGTCATGCAGAAGTGTTAGTGGACGATGAATTGTTCGTTAAATCTCTACGTACTGCCAAAGCAACCGCCACTTATATCTGCACAAATGGGCAACAAAGCTATTCTCCTCGTATGACTTATATGGGCTTTCGCTATGTGGGAATACGTGGCATTAGCGCCAAAGATATTGAGCTATCGGGTCTTGTGCTACATTCAGACATAGAAGAAATAGGCACTTTTAAATGCTCAAATGAATTGATTAATAAACTGCAAAGCAACATACGTTGGGGTGGAAAATCTAATTTTGTAGATATCCCCACCGATTGTCCTCAAAGAGATGAGCGGGAGGGCTGGACGGGCGATATTGCCGTTTTTGCAAACACGGCCTGCTACAACTTTGACATGAGCCGCTTTTTTGATAAATGGCTGTTAGATATGCGCGCCGAACAAGGCAAGGGCGGTGGCATACCTATGGTTATTCCTCGTACAGGTGATTCATGGCCGATTCATGCCAACAGCTGTTGGGGTGACAGCTGCATTTTGGTTCCATGGGCAGAATATATGGCTCGTGGGAATAAGAAAATGCTGGCAGACCAATATCCTACTATGAAAAAATTCCTGAAATCTGCCAAATGGTGGGCGGGATTTCTGTCTGTTAGAGAGAACAACAGACATATATGGCGCTTCCCTTTCCATTGGGGAGATTGGTGCGCACCGGGCGGAAATTTTATGCAATGGACGGGCAAAGCCAAGTGGGTTGCCACCGCATATTTTGCTAACTCATGTAGACTTGTTGCACACATTGCCGACCTGCTAGACAAACCTGAAGAGGCAACGTACTACCGTGATTTACGCAGTAAGATTATCAAGGCCTATCGTGAAGTATTCACCGACAAAAATGGCAAACTAAAAAATGAATTTCAAACCGCCTATGTACTGCCACTCTATTTTGGCATGACTGAAGGTGATGAAACGACAGCAATGGCCGATAATCTGGCACGCTTAGTGAAAGAGGGAGGAAACCATTTATCTACCGGTTTCACGGGAACACCGTATCTACTTTTTGCACTGTCAGATTATGGACACATTGACACAGCCTTTGATGTACTTTTGCAAGAAAATTGCCCTTCATGGCTCTACGAAGTGAAAGCAGGCGGAACTACTATTTGGGAACGCTGGGATGCCCTGCGTCCCGATGGCACGGTCAATATTGGTGATTTGAGCGGCGGCAGCGACGAGAAATCAGACGGCGGTATGGTGTCCTTCAACCATTATGCAAACGGTGCTGTGGGAGACTGGCTATATCGCCGAATTGCCGGCATAGAGGCAAAGAGCGGCGGCTATAAAACCTTTAGCATAGCCCCGCTTTTAGGCGGAGGTATTACTGCGGCAAAGGGCAGCGTTCAAACACCTTATGGAACTGTTGTCTCAGATTGGCAGCTTAAAGACAATCTGTTTACAATCCATATTGCTGTACCGGTGTCATGTGAATGCACACTAACCTTACCAAACGACACTATTCATCATCTTAAGAGCGGAACACATACGTTTTCATGCGAGCATAATACAAATTAATGGGGAAAGCTTATGAACATTAAAAATCTACTTTCAAAAATGAGTCTGGAGGAAAAAATTGCGCTGTGCAGCGGTGCTGATTTCTGGCACACAAAGACTATGGAGCAGCACGGTATTCCGTCCATGATGGTTTGCGACGGTCCCCACGGCCTACGCAAACAAGAAAACGAAACAGATATGTTGGGAATTAATCTATCTGTGCCCGCTACCAGCTTTCCAACCGCTGTCTCTACAGGTTGCAGTTGGAATACAGAACTATTAGAAGAAATTGGTGAAGCCATTGGTCAAGAAGCTGTTGCAAATAAAATAGGGGTGGTGTTAGGACCGGGAGCAAACATAAAGCGAAACCCCTTATGTGGTCGAAACTTTGAATACTTTTCTGAAGACCCTCTGCTCACAGGCAAACTGGCCGCAGGTTTAATTCGGGGCATTGAATCTACCGGTATTGGCAGTAGCCTTAAACATTTTGCCTTTAACAACCAAGAGTATAAACGCTTTTCATCTGACAGTATTATGGATGAACGCACTATGCGTGAAATCTATCTTACAGGTTTTGAAATTGCTGTAAAAGAAGGTAAACCTTCTACCGTGATGAGTGCTTACAATAAGATAAATGGTGAACATTGTAGTGATAGCAAAATGCTGCTAACCGATATCTTGCGCAACGAATGGGGCTTTGATGGCATGGTGCTCACTGATTGGGGTGGAATGAGTAACCGTATCAAAGGGTTTAAATCCGGATGTGACCTCTGTATGCCCGGCGGCAGTGCCTATATGGAAAAAGAGGCGTTGGCAGCCGTAAAAGACGGTTCTCTTAGTGAACAAGACATTGATTGCAGTGCCGAGCGCATTTTAGACAAAATTTTTGCCGCACAAAAAGCCTTTGTACAAAAAATATCGGTTAATATGGATGCTCACCATACACTTGCCCGCAAAGCAGCAGAAGAAAGTGCTGTACTGCTAAAAAATGATGACGACTTGCTGCCGCTTTCTACAGATAGCAAGATAGTCTTTATCGGCGAAATGGCGAAAGAGATTCGTTATCAAGGCGCAGGCAGCAGCCATATTAACCCATGGAAGCTCACAAATGTTACGGATAGTTGCCCTGATATTCCCTACTCCAACGACCCTGAAGCTGCACGCAATGCTGAAATAGCAGTGGTTTTTGCTGGGCTCACTCCCGCCTATGAGTCTGAAGGTTTTGATCGTGATAACATGAAAATGCCTGAAATGCATTTAGAGCTTATTGAAAAAGTTGCATCTATAAACCCCAATACTGTGGTGGTGTTACTATGCGGCAGCGCTGTTGAAATGCCTTGGGACGACAAAGTAAAATCCATATTATATATGGGTCTGCCTGGTCAGGCCGGTGGTGAAGCTATTGCCAATCTGCTTTTCGGCAAAGTATCGCCCTCTGGAAAATTAGCAGAAAGCTGGCCAATACATTATCAAGATTGTGTTTGCTCTACTTATTTCGGTAAAAAAGATGCTCACTATCGTGAAGGACTATATGTCGGCTATCGCTATTATAGCACCGCCAAAATAAATGTACGCTATCCGTTTGGTCATGGATTATCTTACACTAGTTTTGTTTATTCCAATTTATCTCTTTCTAATGGTACCGTAACGGTAGATGTTAGGAACACGGGAAAACAAGCAGCAAAAGAGGTCGTTCAACTTTATGTCTTGCCCCCTAAAGATGGTCTATATCGCCCTGCAAAAGAACTAAAATCCTTTACCAAAGTTTTTCTTCTACCGGGTGAATGCAAAACAGTTTCACTGCCTATTCACGAACGCAGTTTTGCCGTTTGGCAGGACAACTGGGTTGTACCGTCGGGAGTCTACACAATCTCTGTTGGTGGCAGCAGTGAAAATTTGCCGTTAAGTATCACTACCGAAAAACGCGGAGAAAAAATAAAAGACAATAGGCCTGAATGGTATTATCACCCAAGCAGTGCCCCTTCACAGCAAGACTACGAAAAGCTTATTGAAAAATCCGTTGTTGCTCCTTCACTTATCAAGGGCCATTTTACAATGGATAATACTGTCATGGAAATGAAGGATTACTCTCTCATTATGAAAATCATGTATAAAGCTGTTGAAGCCACTATAGCCAAAGGGTTTGCAGGCAAAAAAGATTATAGTAACCCAGAATTTCGCATGCTTATGAATTCGGCAGCAGATTCCTCGCTTAGCGGTATGAAAATAAGCGGAGGCATGAAAAATTATGTGCTAGAAGGAATGCTGGCAATGGCAAACGGCCACTTTTTTAAAGGACTTGGTCTCATGATGAAAAAGGCCTAGCAAAAAGTCATGAAATTAAGCAGCTCAGAATAGAAAAAGTAAAACAAAGTCAAAATATCCTCTTCTCAAATTACTGTACTTGTTATATATTATATAACAAAGGAGCTGAAACTTTATGGGACGTTTGCTAAATAAATGTGTTCGGTATTTCACAACGCTACTTGATAAAAATGGTGTCGCCCAAAAATTGAACAATGACAATGCGGGTGGAGAGCTTAGGTACAAAGCAATTGTACCTTTAGCGCGACAAGCTGCGGCCGAAAGTATCGTATTGCTAAAAAACAATGATACGCTCCCGCTTAACGCAACAGACAACGTTGCTGTGTTTGGCCGGTGTGCGATTAACAGTTTTTATGTCGGATACGGTAGCGGCGGAGATATTCGCTGGCCTTACACTGTAAGCTTGCTAGACGGACTGCTTAACAATGGTATCGCCGTGAATCAATCCCTTCTCGATACCTATACTACTTGGACTAAAAAATCCAGAAACGAACCAAATGAGGGCTTTTGGGGACATTGGCCAATGCATTTCTCCGAAATGCCAATAGCTCCAGAGTTAGCTATCCAAGCTGCCAAAGTAAGCGACATTGCCCTTGTTGTCATTGGCCGAGCAGCTGGCGAAGACAGAGAAAACACGCTTACAAAAGGGAGCTATTACCTGACAGATGCAGAAAGAAATATGCTAGATACTGTTACCGCTGCCTTTGACCGTGTTGTTGTAATCATGAACTGTGGAAACATCATTGATATGAGCTGGGCAAAAGACTACGGCGATAAAATTGGAGCTATTTTATATGCGTGGCTCGGCGGAATGGAGTATGGAAATGCTGTAGCAGATGTACTTAGCGGCAGAACCAATCCTTGTGGCAAGTTGCCCGATACTATCGCAGACCGATATGAAGATTACCCAAGCGCTCGTGATTTCGGCGGCAAAACATTCAATAATTACACAGAAGATATCTATGTTGGCTATCGCTATTTTGAATCTTTTGCCCCAGAGAAAGTTCTATATCCATTTGGCCATGGCCTTTCTTACACAACCTTTGCTTTTCATTCTACTTGCACGGTAGAAGGCAGACAAGTAACCGTCAACGTTACTGTCACAAATACAGGAAGCTTACCGGGCAAAGAGATTGCACAAATTTATGTATCTGCTCCTCAAGGGACACTCGGAAAACCAAGCAAAGTACTTGCCGCTTTCGGCAAGACAAAAGCACTTGCCCCCGGCAAAAGCGAAACGCTGTGCTTATCCTTCAGCCTAGATTCGGTTGCTTCTTATGATGACAGTGGATTGACTGGACATCGTTCTGCTTATGTTCTTGAAGCCGGCCAATACATCATTTCCGTTGGAAACAGTAGTCGCCACACAAAGGCAGTTATTTCTCATCAAATAAATGAGCTTGTGATTGTCAGACAGTGTACAGAAGTCTTAGCCGTCAAGCCTGAATCCATTTTCAAACGTCTTGTAAACCGCAATAATCGACCTGTGTATGAAAATGTTTCTGTTGCAACCAAAAATCTCAAGGCAGATATCTTAGCTTCACTTCCTCCGACAATAGCTTTCACCGGGGACAAAGGCTATCATATATCTGATGTCATGAATGGTCATTGCACAGCCGAAGAATTTATTGCTCAGCTAACACCAGAAGAACTGGATGACTTATGCCATGGAGAAGGATTGATGAACTCAAAGCTTGGCCCAGATGGCAATGCCGGAGCCTTGGGCGGTATCACAAAATCTTTGCGTGCAAAAGGGTTTCCACCGATAATTACAGTTGATGGCCCTGCAGGAATACGACTTCAGTCAACTGTGGCACTGCTCCCTTGTGGAGTTGCACTTGCCGCTAGCTTTGACCCAGAATTAGTTACCGAAATTTATCATGCTGTTGGCAAAGAAATGAATCTTTTAAACGCGCATATGCTGCTTGCGCCAGGCATGAACATTCATCGAAACCCCCTATGCGGACGCAACTTTGAATATTTTACAGAAGACCCCTTGCTATGCGGTAAAATGGGTGCTGCCGTTGTATTGGGTCTTCAGCAAGCAGGTGCTTCTGCCGCCCCCAAGCACTTTGCTTGCAATAATCAAGAGACAAACCGAACCAATCATGACTCTCGTATCAGTGAAAGAGCACTTCGAGAAATATATCTCAAGGGCTTTGAAATCATGATACAAGATAGCAATCCACATGCCCTTATGGTTAGCTATAACAAAGTAAATGGTGTATGGAGCTATTATAATTATGAACTGGCGACCACCATTTTGAGAAAAGAATGGTCCTATACTGGTGTCGTAATCACGGATTGGTGGATACGTCAAGCCGCTTCGCCGGAGTTTCCTAATTTAGAGAACGACGCCTATCGTATACGTGCCGGGGTAGATGTTCTCATGCCCGGTGGAGACGGGCGAGGAAAATCCGGAAAAATCGGGCGGCATCTATTAGATACTTATGGACTGAACAATGGGATAACGCTTGGCGAAATGCAACAGTCAGCCATCAATTTATTGAGACTTAGCATACGACACTACAAAACTAAAAACTCGTAAAAATCCAAGTGTCATGTAGAAAAATCTAGACAAAGGAATTTTTTTAATGAAGTATTACCTTGCAATAGATATTGGTGCTTCTAGTGGACGTCATATTATAGGCTGGCAGGAACACGGCAATATTAAAAACCAAGAGATATATCGTTTTGCAAACTCACCCGATTGTGAAGATGGCCATCTCATCTGGAATATGAAACGCATTTTTGAAGAAGTACTACACGGTATCACCCTCGCCTTTAAAAAATATTCGCAAATTGAGAGCTTAGCAATTGATACATGGGGCGTAGATTATGTCCTTATCGATGATAAACAAAATGAATTATTACCCTGCTATTGTTACCGAGATATAAGAACAGAATCTGTTATAGAAGAGGTTCACCGCAAAATACCTTTTGAAACACTTTATGCACACACCGGTATACAGCATCAAAGCTTTAATACCATTTATCAGCTTTACGCTGATAGGCAGAATGGACGGCTAGAAAAGGCAACCACTTTTTTTGATGCTGCCAGAATATCTAAATTATCGGCTCACAGGCATTGTTAAAAAAGAATACACCAATGCTTCTACAACCGGTATGGTCTCGCTAGCTTCAAAAACATTTGACTCGATGATTATAGAATCACTCTCATTACCAAATCGATTATTCACCACTCTCTCCTATCCCGGAGAAATTGTAGGTGAACTGTCGCCAGAAATTGCACATGCTGTGGGTGGCCATACAACCGTTAAGCTCTGCGCTTCTCATGACACGGCAAGTGCTTTTGAAAGTGTTGATTTTGACAAAGATTCTATGCTTCTTTCGAGTGGTACATGGTCTTTATTAGGGCTAAAAAGTGAAAGTGGAAATGTTTCAAATCCTAGTATGAACGCTAACTTCACAAATGAAGGAGGTGTTGGATACATTCGTTTTCTTAAAAATATAATGGGACTGTGGATTATCGGCCAGCTTAGAAAAGAATATGGACTGGATTACGCTGAAACAGAGAGATTAGCAAGATTGAGTGATTATAAAACAAGCTTCGACGTAAATGATTCCCTTTTTACTGCTCCTACAAAAATGTCTACAGCCATTATAAAATGGTTTACGGAACACAAGATTGCTGCCCCAAACGAAACAAAAGATATTATCAGCTCTGCTTATCATTCTATTGCTGCCAGCTACAAAGTGGCTGTAGATGAAATAGAAGCGATTACCCACAATACTTATGAAAGATTATATATTATTGGGGGCGGCGCAAACGATAATTATCTCAATGCGTTAACCACGCGTTATACTAAAAAAAATGTCATTGCGATGCCCATTGAGGCAACAGCAATAGGCAATTTAAAAGTACAGATAACAACGGAGGTATAAAAATGAGCTATCATGAAGCAAAACTTGCCTATGCAAAACTTGGTGTAGACACAGATGAAGCCATAAACAAGATAAAATCTGTCCCTCTATCCCTGCATTGTTGGCAAGGTGATGATGTGGCAGGATTTGACCAAAGAGGCCCCTTATCCGGCGGTATTCAAACGACGGGAAACTATCCCGGTAAAGCAACTACCCCAGAAGAATTAATGGCCGATTTAGATTTGGCTTTCAAGCTTATTCCAGGAAAGCACAAGCTTAATCTTCATGCCAGTTATGCCATTTTTGAAAACGGTGAATTTGCCGATCGAGACGAGATTCAGCCAAAACATTTCAAAAAATGGGTTAACTATGCAAAAGAAAGAGGAATGGGTCTTGACTTTAATCCTACATTTTTCTCTCACTCTATGGTAAAAGACGGCCTAACTCTATCGTCACCTGATCCGATAATCCGCCAATTTTGGGTTGAGCACGGCAAACGTTGTCTCAAAATATCTGAATATTTTGCAGAGGAGTTAGGAACTCCCTGTGTAATGAATATTTGGATTCCCGACGGCTATAAGGATGTTCCGGCAGACCGTCTTTCACCTCGTGCAAGATTTAAAGAGTCTCTTGACGAAATCCTTTCCACTCCATACGACAAATCAAAAGTTTATGTCTGCCTTGAATCAAAAGTATTTGGCATTGGCGTTGAATCCTACACCGTAGGTTCATCTGAATTTTGCATGAGTTATGTAAGCCAAAAAGGAATTATGCCCCTGATGGATAACGGACACTATCACCCAACAGAAATGGTCTCTGACAAGATTTCTGCGATGCTGCTTTTCAACGAAAAAATTGCATTGCATATCACCCGACCTGTTCGATGGGACAGCGACCACGTCGTTTTATTTGATGATGAAACGAAAGAAATCGCCAAAGAAATCGTGCGTAACAATGCCCTTGACCGCATTTTTATAGCAACAGATTTTTTTGATGCTTCTATCAACCGTATCAGTGCATGGGTGACAGGTGCTCGCAATGTGCAAAAAGCATTGCTTTTTGCCGCCTTGCAACCTAATAAAAAGTTAAAAGAATGCCAAGACAGTGGCGATATGACTGCACTTATGGTCTTGCAAGAAGACTTAAAAACTATGCCATTAGGTGATGTTTGGGCTGAATATTTAAACCAGCAGAATATTTCATCTGATTATCTCGAAAGTATTCGACAATACGAAAAAACCGTTTTGGAGGCAAGAGCATGAAAGATATTTTAACGGCACCCTTTGTAGAAGAAATGAAAGAAACCACTGCTAATATGTACCATTGGGGTTGGGATGAGCGCAATGGCGGTAATATCAGCTATATGCTGCATGAGAACGAAGTCGCCGAATATCTGGATTTAAACCATGTTATTCGCACAATTCCTACAGGCTTTGATGCAACCGATTTAATCGGTAAACTATTTATTGTTACCGGTACAGGCAAATACTTTAAAAATGTAAAAAGAGACCCTGTTAACAATTTAGGAATCATTCGTATAGCCCAAGACGGCACAACCGCTGAATTGCTATGGGGGTATGAAGATGGTGGAAAGTTCACAAGTGAACTGCCGGCTCATTTGATGACCCACATGTCTAGAAGGAAAGTTAACCCTGAAAACAGAGTTGTCATGCACTGTCACCCAACACATACCCTAGCTATGAATTTTGTTCATGAACTTGATGAAGCAAAATTCACCCACACACTTTGGCAGATGTGCACCGAATGTATCGTGGTCTTCCCCGATGGTGTCGGTATACTACCATGGATGCTTTGCGGCAATAACACCATTGGCGAAGCAACAGCCGAGAAAATGAAGGATTTCCGAGTTGTTATTTGGGCATTACACGGCATTTATGGTGTGGGAAAAGATCTTGATGAGGCCTTTGGATTGATTGAAACAGTCGAAAAAGCTGCGCAAATTTATATGTTAACCTGTAACCGTCCACAGATCAACACGATTCAGAACCACCAATTGCAAGAGCTTGCAGAAGCCTTTGGCGTAAACTACCGAAAAGATTTTCTGAATTTTTAATTTATTTTTACCTATAACTGGCAGAATGCCTACCGTTTATTAATAGATAAACGGTAGGCATTCTTTATAGAATTAACTTCTGCTATTTAATGCTATCTATAAAATGAACCATAATCTATTTTCAATCACTTTGCACTATGGCTGAATTTGTAGCGGCCTCATCATTTCATTATCCTCATGATCAAGAATATGACAGTGCCAAACATAGCCAGGTGCTGCAGACGGGTCGAAGGGAAAGAAGTTTATTCCTGGTTTGGCTGCACAAATTGGTACACTGGGTGGAGCAAATCGTACTCGTAAGTGTAGCACTTCATCGACATTGACAAGAACTGTATCTTTCCACGCTGATTCTTGTGGTTGTGGCCCTACAGGCGGCCCCATTAAATAGGGTTCAATGGGAATTGCCTGAGGCTCATGCATAAGCGGAGGCTCTCCGTTTACCTCTTGCCACCTTTGTTGATAGGCATTTGCATTGATTGGCTGACGAGAGATAATTTGAAAAGGAACTAAGTGGAGGTGAATTGGATGTGCCCCACCCAATACATTGATAATATACCAATCCTCTGTGGAACCAACGCGTGGCGTTTCCGTTACTGGTGCCATCCAAGGGAGACCATTGAGAGTCATCATTAAAACAGTGTTTTCAGGTGCCTCGGCATTGAGAACAATTAATCTGGATGGTGCATCTTGCTGCAGCCGAGGAATCTGTTGCAGGTATTTTGGAATATATGGTTGGGGAATCGGTGGGCATGGATTCATAGCGATATCAAATCGCATGACACGTGCTGTTGTGTTCTCTTCTACCGGTTCACCGCCGGGATAAGGAGCAGGCGCATCGTTTTTAAGCAATATCTGCTCTCCTGGTTGGCAAAGTGAAAAATCGACCAACAAATCATAGCGTTCTCCCGGAGCAATAAGCAATGACGTCATTTCAGCGGGCTGTTCTAGATAACCATCATCGCTCCCAATGACCCAAAAGGTCATACCAGTTGAAAAACTTATATTATAAACTCTCTCATTAGAACCATTTAGCATTCGAAAACGATAGCGAGTACGCTCGACTGACAGCCGTGGCCATACTTTGCCATTCACAAGGTTACAATCGCCAATATAACCGGGCACCCAATAAGGGTGTACAGACGGGGCCGTTCCCACTTCAGGATAATAAATAGAACCATCGGTATTAAACATACGATCTTGCAAGACAAGTGGAATTTCATATTCGCCACGCGGCAGTGAAAATACGCAGGCCGCATGTTTAGATTCCCACGGGTCGGCGGGATCACGCAACAAATAAAATCCAGCAAGTCCAGCCACAACATTCAGCCGGGTTATCCCCATGGCATGGTCGTGATACCATAGTGTTGTCGGCGACTGCTTATTATTGTATATCATTTCTGTTGTTACAAAGGCACTGCCACGTTCTTCTCCTGCAGTAAACCATGCATCAGGATGTCCATCATAAATAGCAGGATTTTCACCGCCATGCAGATGTGTAACAACGGGAATCGGAAACTGAGCTTTGGGGAATCCGGGTGGAAATAAAGGCCATGGTTTCGGTGGTTCCATAGGCATATTATTGGGATTTGCCCAGTGCAGCGTTGGATCTACCGCCAACATATGCGGTTCAACCAGGCGATTGATATACCTCACTTTTACGCTTTGACCACAAATTGCTTCAAAGGTTGGACCGGGTACAGAGCGTTTATAGACACAATCCCCTGTTTGTCGGTCTTTCACCACACCACCATAGCCATAAACTGTGCTTTTCGGCATTCCGCTAGGAAGAACTTGTTGCTCAAATTGACTAATATCTACTGCATAAGAATGTGTCACCTGTCCGCATTCTCGCTCTATCACAGGGTCAAAGACATCAGGAATAGGCAAATCATCTACGAATTGCGGAATTGCTAGTGGATCAAGGCGTGTTTTTTCATTTTCAACTACACTTTCTTTATTCATTGAGGAAACAAGTGAGTCAAGCTTCATGGCGAGAAGTTCTGTTACTCTGGTTTCAAAATTAGACAAATATATCCCTCCAAAAGTATGATAATTTTTTCTAAAAACCATCATTACTTTATTTAGACTAGTTGAGACTGAAAGGCAACAATCGTAAATGTAGAAACAAAAACGACCTTAAGGTTGGCCACATCTGCCATTGAGGACATCCAAAATCTCTTGGTTTATTGTATTCTTATGGAGAGAGGGATGTTAAATTACTAATTATTTTTGATCCTTAAAAAGAAAAGATTGCCATACTCAGCATTCGTCTCTGAGTAAGGCAATCTTTTCCTTTTGTGTTTACTTGTACCGTTTTAAATGTCTTGATTCCATCTGTCTTAAAACAGCGATTAAGAACGATTGTTTTTCTTCTTTACAAAATAGATTACTAATCCTATTATTAAGATCAAAAGGACTGCTATCATTACAATCGGAAACCAATTTATTTTTCCCGTTACAACAATAGAGGTAGCGCCATCTGCTCCACCAATTATACCAACTGAAGCGGGGTCACGGTTTGCACATCCTGTTAGCAATGTAATTGCTGCGAGTAAAAATAAAGTTACTTTTTTCATAAAGCTTTCCCCCTGTTATTTAAAGTAGAAATTAACCTCTCCCTATTCTTTATTTTGAAGAGGTTGCGTGAAAAGCGTCTTAAAATTTTGTGGAATAGGTGCTTTAAAAGACATTACTTCTCCTGACAGCGGATTTTTAAATTCCAACTGGTAAGCATGCAGACCCAAACGCTTCAATGGATTTGCCTTTGCTCCATATTTCTTATCTCCAACAACAGGATGTCCTAAATCTTTCATATGCACACGAATCTGATTCTTTCGGCCTGTCTCCAAATGAACGTCAACCCACGAATATTCTTCGGATTCTTTCATGACTTCATACTTGGTAATTGCCTCTAAACCGTCGCCTGCTCTATCACTGGAATACATCAGCAAAGTTTTTGTTTTTTTCAGCCAAGAGCGCATGGTTCCGCTCTTTTCTTTCAATTGACCTTCCACAATAGCGACATAGGCTCGCACTGAAACCAATTTTGCCCAATCCTCTTGCAGTGCAAATTTCATTGCTTCGTTTTTGGCTACAATAAATACCCCTGACGTATCACGGTCAAGTCTATGCACAGCAAAAATACGGTCTTCCGGATTTTTCAGCTTCACATAATCGGTCAATAGATGATAAGCCGTGATATCTTTTTCTTTATCAGTGGCTATTGATAAAAGTCCTGCTGGTTTATTTACAGCAATGAGGTCATCATCTTCATATAAAATATGCAAGGTATTTTTTTGAGTTTCTTCAGGTGCTGCTGCACGAGAAATTCTCACTTTCTGCCCCGGATGCAGCGGGGTGTCATATTTTGTACGCACCACACCGTTCACAGAGACAGCTCTATATTTCAACAAGGATTTTACGTGGTTTCGGGATTCTTTTGATAACTTAAGTTGCAAGAATTCCATTAATTGTATAGGTTCTGTTACGACAAATTCTTTTTCTGGTTTTGGCTTGTTGTTGTGTATGGCTCGTTTTTCTCTTCTCACAAATTATCTCTTTTCTGCATGACTTTTGGCAGCATGCTTTAAATCGGTCTAAAATCAGAATCAAGTTTTCTTTACGGTGGCAATGATTGCTTTAAACGCACTATTTACCTTGGTTTTCTATCTTTTCTGCTAATTCATTTAAATATACCCAGCGTTCGGTTTTTTGCTCTAAATCAGCTTCCAGTTCTCTTTTCTGCTCTGTAAGTGTCTGTAGTAAAACATAGTCGCTAGCAGCCCCTCTAATTTCTTCTTCACATGAAGCTACCTTTGCTTCTACTGTTGCAATTTCCTCATCAATTCTATCGTACTCTCTCTGTTCATTAAAAGAAAATTTCAGCTTTTGAGGAAGATTCTTGCTAACTTGTTTTGGCGAGGCAGCTTCCTTTTTTTGTGTATCCGCTGCTTTTTGTTCAGCTTTTGATTTTTCATAATAGTCTGTGTAATTGCCGGGATACTTGAGGATTTCACCACCCTGATTGACTTCAAAAATCATATCAGCAACCTTATCTAAAAAATAGCGATCGTGCGATACTGCCAAAACAGGACCAGAAAAAAATTCAAGATAATCTTCTAAAATGGCCAGCGTTTCAATATCCAAATCGTTGGTAGGCTCATCCAATAACAAAATATTGGGGGCAGACATCAGTATGCTTAAAAGATACAAGCGCCTACGTTCCCCACCGCTTAATCTTCCAATTTGAGAATATTGCAGGTCGGGAGTAAACAGAAATCGCTCCAACATTTGTGAGGCAGAAAAAGTCCCTTCAGGTGTTTGAATTTCATTCGAAATCTCCGCAATAAAATCATATACCCTCTGACCCGGGTCCATATCTCTACCTTCTTGCGAAAAATAGCCAAACTTTACGGTAGAACCAATTTCAACTGTACCCTTATCCGGCAAAACCTTTTCGGTAATTAAATTCAGCAAAGTTGATTTTCCTACCCCATTTTTACCCACAATGCCGATTCGGTCTTCTCTGGCAATAAGATAAGAAAAATTTTTTATGACAGTCTTGTCACCAAAAGCTTTGCTGATATTTTCAAGTTCAATAATCTTCTTACCTAAACGAGTAGACAAATTCGAAAGCTGAATGGTTTCATCAGTTTCCTCTGTTGTCTGATTCTTTAGTGCTTCATAGCGGTCAATTCTGGCACGACTTTTGGTGCTGCGAGCCTTCGCTCCTCGCATAATCCATTGATATTCTTTGCGCAGCACGGCTTGTCTTTTTCTCTCACTCGCAGCCGCCATTTCTGCCCGTTCTGCTTTTAGTTCTAGATATTTAGAATAATTTGCTTCGTAGCTATAAAGATTGCTATGAGATAACTCAACGATTCGGTTAACTACCCGTTCCAAAAAATAACGGTCATGGGTGACCATAATCAACCCGCCGTTAAAACGACTTAGGTGATTTTCTAGCCAAGTGACCATTTCACTATCTAAATGGTTAGTAGGTTCATCTAACACTAAAATATCAGAAGGATGAATCAATGTAGTGGCAAGAGATACTCTTTTTCGCTGCCCACCTGATAGTGTTTTCATCTTGGCATCAAAGTTTAGAATACCAAGCCGTGTTAGCATCGACTTGGCCTCATATTCATTTAGTTCGCGAAAATCTTGAGGGAATCCGGCAAAAACTTGCTCAAGCACTGTATAATCATCGTGGATTTCAGGATTCTGTGCCAAATAAGACAGTTGTACATTAGGATTGGTTGCTAGAGTACCCTCATCGGAGGATTCTGCTCCAGCCAAAATTTTTAACAGGGTACTTTTACCTGTTCCGTTAATTCCAATAATTCCAACTCGGTCTCCCTCATTTAAATACAACGAAACATCTTGTAACAGTTGTTTCATTCCATAGTTTTTAGAAATATGCTCGGCAGATAACAGCATGAACGGCTCCTTTAACTTTAGCTATCTTTTTTATTAAAAGCACAATAAGCGTTAAATTACTCTATTCAAAATAATGCATTTCTTAGGTGAAGCTATTATAACATAAATCTACTTATAGAAAAAGGGATTTCTTGTTCACCCTCTTCATTAATAAACAATTTATTTATTATAATCTATTTATATAAAAAATTATTTGACAATAACATATTTTATGTTTATTATTTATGTATTATCTTTAGTCTCTATTGACTTTTGACCTCTAGAAATTATTTTTTTGATAAGAATAAAAAGAAACCCCCTGTATAACCAGGAGGTTCCCATTTTGGAAGAATAATTTTAAATCTAACGTTTAACGATTATAAGCGGTTCCGCCTTGAATCTTAACGTTTTCTTGATATTTTGCATCATACTTTGCAACGATTTCGTCCATTCCGTTATTCTTCAAGAAATCAACAAGCTCGTCATAAAGTTTTGTTGCTTCTTCTTCAGTAGAAGCCATGATAATTTTTGGCAGCTGTGCTCTAATTTGATCTTCACAAGCTTGACGTTTAATACCTAAATCTTCTGTTGGAGAAACAGTATCACGAAGTCCGAAGAATTCGTCTGTCAAGAAGTTTAGAGGAGTGAAAACATCTGCTTGATAACTAACAACAAAGCTTCTTTCTGCCTCAGGAAGTGCCGCATTAACAGCAAATTTAGTTTCGTCAACGCTGTCAGCATGACCAGGAATCATCCAGAACCAAAGACCTAGCTGATTCTTTTCTTCTTCTGTCAACAAGCCTTCTGATTTTTTGAGGATGGGGTTGCCGTCAGCATCTGTTTCATCCCAAAGCAATCCGCCTTTAGGACCATACATTTGTACAGAAGCACCCTCTTGTGTCATCAGATAAGTACACATATCAAAAATTCTCTGTGGGTCTTCTGCTTTTGTGGTGAAGTTTATACCATCACCAGAAGATGTGGGTTTATATTCGCCATAAACCTTGTCAGCATCAACACCATTGGTTGGAGGGAAAGCAGGATCTGTCAAAACAACATAATCATCATCTGGATGAGCTTCTTTCAAAATTTGTCTGAAATGAGTGACATCGTCCAAGGAGAAATCATAATACATTAAACCAAATCGGCCTGCTGCTTGCTTCTCAACCAATTGATCTCTTGTGTCAGAGAAGTTAGTTTCAGAAATGAGTCCTTCACGATACCATTTGTTGGCTTCCATTGTAGCCACACGCCAATATTTGTCATCATAGAATACATTTGTCAATTTACCATCAACAGGAGCATACCAACCATAAATGGCAGATGGAGCACCCATAGAGCGGTGGAATCCATTTAGAATTCTTTCACCGTCAAGTGTGTCTGTGCCTGAAGCAAAAGGAATAATATCAAGACCTTCTTCAGTTTTGCCAATCTCTTTTGCTTTTTTAGCATACTCATAAAGTCCATCAAATGTTGTCAAATCAGGACTTCCTGCTGCTTCATAAATTCTCTTGTTATACATCCAGCTCAAGTTACCGCCGGTTGCACCGTTAGCACGTGCCCAAGTTGGAATTGTATAAAGCTCACCATCTACACGAAGCAGTTCACGAGTAGATTCTTTTACATATTCATCAAACTCAGGATTCTTTTCACGTAGAGGATCAATTGACTGCAATAAACCAAGCTCAGCCATCTTTAAGAAGTTTGCGTCACGTCCCATTGTGATAATATCAGGAAGATCGCCTGAAGAAATCATAATGTTTAGTTTTGCTTCATAATCAGCATCAGCACGTGAGAAGTTGATATCAACATTAAACTTCTCTTTGAGGTATTTGGAAACGTCATCATTACCCCAAGGGCGAATGGTTTCCCAGTCATTATTGTAGTACCAGGTGTAGCTTCTTGGTTCGGAATAGTCGCCGGTTGTGTTTGTTTCTTCTACAGAGGTTTCCGCTTCAGAACTTTTTTCTTCTACTTTACTTGCTTGTGAGGCGCCCTTTGACTCTGCACTGGAAGAGTCGCCTCCCGTGTCTGAACATGCTGCAAGTACGCTAACAGACATGGTACACGCGAGTAAAAAGGCCAGGACTTTTGTCTTTTTCATAGCCATTGTGCTCCTTTCAAAATAAGAAAATAATATAGTGTCTAACCTTTCGGTTAGCCTTTCACAGAACCAACCATAACGCCTTGAATAAAATATTTTTGCAAGAATGGATATGTAACAATAATAGGCAAAATGGTGATAATCATGGTCGCCATGGTAATAGACCGCACATTCGTATCCTTACCGGCACCGGCTGCAGCAATTTGATCTGCGCTCATGCCCTGCTGCGCCATCGTTTCAGCATATTTAGCTTCATTCACGATTTGCATCAAGATAGATTGAAGTGGTTTTAGTTCATCTTTATTATTGATATAGATTGATGCATCAAACCATGCATTCCATTGGAAAACGGCGATATATAGGACGATGGTAGCAATAATGGTACCAGAAACCGGCAAAATAATTTTAAAGAATATCGTAAAATAGTTGGCACCATCAATTCTCGCCGATTCTTCCATAGCATCAGGAATTTGACTGAAATATGTTCTCATAAGAATCATGTTCCAAAGCCCTACCAAGTTGGGCAGAATATAAACCCAAAAAGAGTTGGTCAAGTGCAAGCTTTGCATGAGAAAATAAGTAGGGATAATTCCACCAGAAAAATACATAGGAATTAAGCAAATCATCGTGTAAAATTTTCGGCCCATTAAGTTTTTATTAGAAAGACCATAGGAAAGCATTGCTGTGAACAAAAAGCCCATAGCTGTTCCCACTATCGTTCTGGATATTGTAATAAAATAGGCCTGATAAATTTTAGAGTTTTTAAACACACGTGTATAGTTGCTCAACGTGAATTTACGTGGGATGATTGACAGACCCCCTAATGCAGTATCTTTTGCGTCATTTAACGAGATTGCCAAGGAATTTAAAAACGGATAAGCAATTGTAAGCAGAAAGGCTCCAACAATAGCGATAGTCACAATATAAAATACATAGTCACCGGCTTTTTTCTTTTGTACCATGGTTCATTTCCCCCTTCAAAATCAAAATAGTGATGTTTCGCCGGTCTTTCTTGCGACAGCATTGGCTGCTACCAAGAGTAAGAAGTTAATAACAGACTTTACTAAACCTGCGGCTGCAGAAAAAGAATGACGTCCTTCTCTTAAGCCAACTCGATAAATATAGGTATCGATAACGTCTGCATAATCTCTTAAAAGACCGTTGCTCATTTGCTTTGTTAAAAGCATAATTTGATCAAAATTTGCATTTAAAATGCCGCCTACTGTAAAAATAAGCGTGATGATGATAGTTGGCTTAATTGCAGCTGAAGTTATGTATCGAATTCTTTGCCAACGGCTAACTCCATCAATAGCAGCTGCTTCATACATCTCTGTATCAACTGCCGTGACCGCCGCTGTATAAATAATGGCGTTCCAGCCAAGTTCTTTCCAAACATCTGTGACAACGGTAATCGCCCAAAAATATTTTCCTTCTGTGAAAAAAGAAATAGGGGCATCAATAATCTTTAAATTTACTAACATTGTATTTACAAGTCCGTAATCGACGGACAGCATGTCAAAAATAAGAGTGGAAGCAACTACCCAAGAAATAAAATGAGGTAGATAACTGATTGTGTTGGTTACTCTGACAAATCCGGATATTTTAATTTCGCTTAAAATAACAGCGAAAATAATCGGCAAAGGAAAGCAAATTACCAATTTTAAACTACTAATTACAAGCGTATTTCGAATTACGTTGATAATATAGGGATCTTGCGCCAGCATATTAAAGTGCTTAAGACCTACCCATTCACTAAATCCAGGAAAATCACCAAGTTTGAAATTCTGGAACCCCATAAGTACACCATACATGGGTATGTACGAAAAGATGAGAATGATAATAATAGATGGTATAACAAGTAATTGCAGGTCTAACTGAGCGAAGAATTGCTTGAACTTTCTAGCTGAAGTCTGCTTTTTAGTTTTTACTGGCACTAGCTCATTTACAGCCGACATTATGAACCCTCCCTTAAAATTCTCTGGCAATTAATAATATTTTAGATATATTGGCCATATTTTATATCAATTGTGTTCTTTTTTTGTACTTAAGCTCATAATGAGCTAAAAATATTATCTGGTAAATTCACTTGCTATACTAATTTTGGGAGGGACATTTATGAGATGTAATCGCATTCGTGATTTAAGGGAAGACCATGAATTGACGCAAAAAGAAATTGCAAAATCTTTGAATATCGCTCAAAGGACTTATTCAGGATATGAAACAAGCTCACGCAATATTCCTATTGAAATTCTCATAGAACTAGCTAGTCTCTATAACACAAGCATCGATTACCTTTTAGGACTAACAGATCAAACAGAACCTTATAAAAAGAAGCAGAAAATTTACAGAAATACTTAAGCACCCATAAATCTTCTACCGTTTCGAAAACGGTGTAGTAGCAGTATCGTAACCACCTAGGTAAATCCTTTGCGATATTATCTTTAGTTTTCTTTGTCAATTTTCTAAAAATAATAGACCTGTTATTTTAGATTTTTACCCTTATGCATAAAATAAAAAGCCGCCAGTATTGAAAAATACCGGTGGCTTTTTATTTTGCAACTTAAAAAAGTTTTATCAAGAATTAGTTCTCATTGACAATAAACTCTTTAATTTTGTTCAGGATTTCTTTATCATCTGAATGTATTTTTAGCTCAATTGGCTTCTTTATATCCATGCTAAAAATCCCCATAATTGATTTAGCGTCCAAAATATGAACTCCTTCAATCAATTCACAGTCAACATTTTCTTTGGAGATAATAGCAGAAAACTCTTTTACTTTATCAATACTGTCAATTAAAACTTTTGTGCTCAGCATAAATATCAACCCTTACTTCCTATATTTTATTCGGACATTTCCGTAAATAAAAGTGTAGTCTGTTCCAGAAAAACAAAGTGAATTTTTCACAGCAGGCATACAATTCTCAATTTTGTATTTATTGATTTCCTAACTGATTCCTATCATTTATACGATCAATAATTTTCTGTTTAAAGTTAATGATGTTATGCTCATATTCTTGATTCATTAATTCAGAGTGAATTAAAAAATCTGCAGTGGCTCGGTTATTCGCAATCGGAATATCGTAAACTTGTGCAATTCTCAATAAAGCTTTCACATCAGGGTCATGCGGCTGTGATTCCAAAGGATCCGAGAAGAACACAACAAAATTAATGGTTCCTTCTACAATTTTAGCTCCGATTTGCTGGTCTCCTCCAAGAGGACCACTGTTATAACCTTTTACTGGCAAGCCTGTTTTTTCTGCTACCAGTCTTGCTGTTGTCCCTGTTCCACATAAAAAGTGGTTTTTCAAAATGTCTTGATTCTCAGCACACCATTCAATTAATTCTTCTTTTTTTCCGTCATGAGCAATCAAGGCAATCGTTTTCTGTTTTTCAATAGTAAACGTGATAAATTCCGTATTCATAAATTACACCCACACCAATCCAATAATTTTTATTTTTTAGTAGAGCCCATTCAACCATTTTTATATATTTATTATACCCTCTCCCACCATTATTTGCAAAATAAAATATCAAAAATTCGTGAATCACTTTATAAATTCGAGTATAAAACTGAAAAAAAGAAAATTTGTTTCTTTTTCGTTGAAGTAATTTGTTAAATCTTGTATAATAGAATTACTTCATAGCGCACAAGGTAAATTTCAGATACGCATTTTTTACTATCAAAAAGCCTTCTTACTTTTTACTTTCGTTGAATATAAAATAGCAAAAGGACCTATTCCATGAAAAGAAAACAACAAAGCTTTCTAGTTACTCTTATTTGCTTACCTTTTTATTGTATAAAATATTTGATTATAGCAATTTATCATGTTGTACGATTTGTTTTTTTGATTCTATTCAAGATACTGCGAAGATTAGGAAGATTCCTTTTTGGAGATTTCAACAGGGAAATGACAGGGTATGAATACGAAGAATTTGCCGCTTCTTATCTGCGTTCGCATGGATACCGGAAAGTAAAAATCACTAAAGCCAGTGGTGACTTTGGCGTAGATATTATTGCTCACAAACATTGGAAAAAATATGCTGTGCAATGCAAATACTATTCTCGTACCGTTGGCAACGCTGCCATTCAAGAAGCGGTTGCCGGAAAAGCCTACTACGGATGTAATGCAGCCATGGTAATTACTAATTCTACTTTTACTCGCCCTGCCAAAGAATTAGCGCATGTAAATGACGTTCAATTAATTGAAAATGTATTCCCTCATCGCTTCTCCTTCAAAAAAGATGAGCTGTTAGAAGAGGAAATCCTACCGCTCTAGTCACTTTATTTCTCCGCCTATTCCCATTTTCGTTACTCTTATTATCAGATTCTATTTATAGTGCGAAGTTCTATCAACCATGAAAACCGTTTACTTTCGCACTATAAATAGAACCTATTTTTTCTTAACCACATAGTAATTTAAGATTTATTAACTCTTTTAAAAACTAGTAATTCTATATTTTGTGAAATCTGTGCAAATAAGCACTCCTTATTTCATAGCATTTTGCTGTCGCTCCCCACACGGGAGCGTGGATTGAAATGTTTAAAATGCTATTGACCGACTGCACAAAGTACGTCGCTCCCCACACGGGAGCGTGGATTGAAATGGGGCTTGACCCATAGGCATTTTTACCCAAATTGGTCGCTCCCCACACGGGAGCGTGGATTGAAATAATCAGGCTGTAAAAAATCTCTGCCTCTTGGATGTCGCTCCCCACACGGGAGCGTGGATTGAAATCGGCAATCCAGCCACGGACGTAAGTACCGACAACGTCGCTCCCCACACGGGAGCGTGGATTGAAATCCTTGAAATGCTTAAAAGCGGAATCCTCCATAACGTCGCTCCCCACACGGGAGCGTGGATTGAAATATCTCTTGGGAAGAGTTTGAGTCAAAGAAAAAACGTCGCTCCCCACACGGGAGCGTGGATTGAAATCATGACTGCCTTGCTTTGCTCAAGCTTGTAAGTACGGTCGCTCCCCACACGGGAGCGTGGATTGAAATATCGATAGAAAGGACAGCTTGAACGGTTTATATGTCGCTCCCCACACGGGAGCGTGGATTGAAATCTCCGTTTCTGTGACTTCCGGCAGCCCTGCAACGGTCGCTCCCCACACGGGAGCGTGGATTGAAATTCAATCTTTCCGCTGCCAACCCCAGCGTTGGATGCGTCGCTCCCCACACGGGAGCGTGGATTGAAATCAGTAAGGCCATTTGCTCCTTTTTGGAATCCAGCTGGTCGCTCCCCACACGGGAGCGTGGATTGAAATTCCAAGATTACCTATGAGATAAAAGCAAAAAAACAGTCGCTCCCCACACGGGAGCGTGGATTGAAATACAAAAGTGAAATATAACGTCGCCAATGACGACATGTCGCTCCCCACACGGGAGCGTGGATTGAAATACCTCGACCAGTTTTACCTACGACGGAGGTTAGCGTAGTCGCTCCCCACACGGGAGCGTGGATTGAAATTTCTGGTATGGCATCAGTAATATTATGTATTTTAGTCGCTCCCCACACGGGAGCGTGGATTGAAATTGCTAAATCACAAAAATCATAAGCTTCTTCGCTGGTCGCTCCCCACACGGGAGCGTGGATTGAAATATAAGTAAAATCCCTATGAAAACTTTTTATAGGAGGTCGCTCCCCACACGGGAGCGTGGATTGAAATACCAGATTGTCAACACGATATAACCCATAAGCAGTCGCTCCCCACACGGGAGCGTGGATTGAAATAAGCTTATCTGCATCAAACTTAACAGATGTACTGTCGCTCCCCACACGGGAGCGTGGATTGAAATTTGCACCAGACGGCTGGATAATCATAAGATTAATTGGTCGCTCCCCACACGGGAGCGTGGATTGAAATCCGGCAGCGTTAAAATCAGTATCATCATCCTTAAGTCGCTCCCCACACGGGAGCGTGGATTGAAATTGACGATGAGATTTATAACTTGCTTGGAAAGTTTAGTCGCTCCCCACACGGGAGCGTGGATTGAAATAGCATTCTCGCCACCATATCGCCATCCATCGTAAGTCGCTCCCCACACGGGAGCGTGGATTGAAATCATTTGGTAATATCCGCAGTGTTATAGTTAGCATGTCGCTCCCCACACGGGAGCGTGGATTGAAATTCCTGTGTCCATGTTTATTTTAGTTTTACCGCTAGTCGCTCCCCACACGGGAGCGTGGATTGAAATTCCCATAGCCGCCTGCGCTATTTTTTTTGTTGCATGTCGCTCCCCACACGGGAGCGTGGATTGAAATAAAAAACGCTGAATATTATATGTGGAACGTTGAGCCTGTCGCTCCCCACACGGGAGCGTGGATTGAAATAACTGCTCAAAACAAAGTGTTAAATAGCCAAATTGGTCGCTCCCCACACGGGAGCGTGGATTGAAATAGATTATTGTGTATTCCGTGGAGAAGTAGGTATGTCGCTCCCCACACGGGAGCGTGGATTGAAATCCCCATTTTATGTAATGAGTACAAGTCAATTTATGTCGCTCCCCACACGGGAGCGTGGATTGAAATCAACGTGTCCGCCCTCGGAAGTGTTAGGTTCTAAAGTCGCTCCCCACACGGGAGCGTGGATTGAAATCCCCATTTTATGTAATGAGTACAAGTCAATTTATGTCGCTCCCCACACGGGAGCGTGGATTGAAATCAACGTGTCCGCCCTCGGAAGTGTTAGGTTCTAAAGTCGCTCCCCACACGGGAGCGTGGATTGAAATGCAATCTTCCATGTAGTCGTAATTGTCAGATTCCGTCGCTCCCCACACGGGAGCGTGGATTGAAATTGTGCCGGAATTCTCGCTCTCATAAATCCTCCAGTCGCTCCCCACACGGGAGCGTGGATTGAAATCTGCTCTAAATAGATATATAGAATCTATTATGAGTTGTCGCTCCCCACACGGGAGCGTGGATTGAAATCACTGTCAAAACCAATAACGAACCGTTTTGCAATCGTCGCTCCCCACACGGGAGCGTGGATTGAAATTTTTATTGTGGAAGATTCTTTAAACCATGAAATTGTCGCTCCCCACACGGGAGCGTGGATTGAAATTACCCTAATTTACAACACTAATCTTAGACAACCGTCGCTCCCCACACGGGAGCGTGGATTGAAATATCAATTGCTGTCATGTAACCCTGATTTAATCTAGTCGCTCCCCACACGGGAGCGTGGATTGAAATATGGTATTACGAACATCCTGCCGTAACTATTCAACCGTCGCTCCCCACACGGGAGCGTGGATTGAAATATTCGAATTGACCGTAACCAACTAAATTTATGTTGGGTCGCTCCCCACACGGGAGCGTGGATTGAAATCGTCACCATTTGAAACTGATAATACATTAAAAGGGGTCGCTCCCCACACGGGAGCGTGGATTGAAATATTGAGGTGTTAACATGGAACTAGGAAACGGTGGTCGCTCCCCACACGGGAGCGTGGATTGAAATATCATAAGATTGTTTAGATTGTCCAATTCTCTTGGTCGCTCCCCACACGGGAGCGTGGATTGAAATAAGCGAATCGGGATCAGACAGCATTTGAACAAACAGTCGCTCCCCACACGGGAGCGTGGATTGAAATATCATAAGATTGTTTAGATTGTCCAATTCTCTTGGTCGCTCCCCACACGGGAGCGTGGATTGAAATAGAAATCGAAGTTGTTAAATGGATTGTATACGAAGAGTCGCTCCCCACACGGGAGCGTGGATTGAAATAACGAGAGGTTAATAACCAAACAGAAAAAGAGAGGTCGCTCCCCACACGGGAGCGTGGATTGAAATTTTTTATCATATCAAATAAAATCAGAAAGGTGAAAGTCGCTCCCCACACGGGAGCGTGGATTGAAATATAAATTGTTTACAACCAGTTAACAACTTAATCAGTCGCTCCCCACACGGGAGCGTGGATTGAAATCCCACCACCACGAGCAACAGAAGTATGAATAGAAGTCGCTCCCCACACGGGAGCGTGGATTGAAATGGATTCTGTCCATTTAATCATGTTATCCGCTTTCAGTCGCTCCCCACACGGGAGCGTGGATTGAAATTTCCAGCTCTCTGATGATGTGCAAATATGTATTTGTCGCTCCCCACACGGGAGCGTGGATTGAAATACGCTCAACAAAACATTGCTTCAAGCTCATTGCGTCGCTCCCCACACGGGAGCGTGGATTGAAATTTCTCCGGCTATTTCTACTGAAGATTGGTCAAGAGTCGCTCCCTGCACGGGAGCACAAAAAGGAGAACGACTTGTGGGCTAAAGACACCACAAGTTGTTCTCCTTTTTAAGGATAATTGCCTTACATAAATAAATTTCTATTAAACCTATTCTTTACTTCTTAACATACTGCTTGCTATCCAATTTATATCTTTTCGATTATTCTGCTTGTGCCTGATGAAGTTTGGCGTAAATACCATTTTGATTCATCAGTTCTTCATGCGTACCAAGCTCAGCAATATTAGTGCCGTCAAGCACAACAATTTGATCAGCGTGGCGAATTGTCGATAGGCGATGTGCAATTACAACGGTAGTACGCTCCTTGGAAATTTCATCCAGTGCTGCCTGAATTTCTTTTTCTGTTTTGGTATCAAGTGCGGAAGTCGCTTCATCTAGAATGAGAATAGGTGCATTACGTAAAATAGCTCTGGCAATAGAAATACGTTGTTTTTGTCCTCCGGAAAGTCGAATTCCTCTCTCACCGATAACGGTTTCGTACCCATCTTCCATTTCTATGATAAAATCATGTGCATTCGCTGCCTTGGCGGCTTCCAGCACTTCTTCATGAGTAGCACTCTTTAACCCATAAGCAATATTTTCATAAACTGTGCCATTAAAAAGAAAAGTGTCTTGCAGTACCATCGAAATATTATCGCGAAGACTGGTAAGCGTAACTTCTCGAATGTCTACTCCGTCAATTAAAACAGAGCCCTCCTGGGGATCATAAAAGCGATTAATTAAGTTTGCTATCGTTGATTTGCCAACACCTGTTGTACCTACTAGAGCCACTGTCTGACCAGGCTTAACCGTTAAATTCACCTTTTCTAACACAGAGATTTCTTCATTATACGCAAAAGATAGATTTTTGAGTTGGATGGCTCCTTGCACGCGAGAAAGCGTTTTAGGGTTCTTCGCTTCTTTCACATCAGGAACATCGTCTATTACATCAAAAACACGCTGGCAGCCCGCTCCGGCCTCTCCTAAACGCTCTATTAGGCTTGAGAACGTCTTGACAGGTCCATAAAACATAGAAAGATACATGATAAATCCGACGATATCAGCAATGGCAACTTGTCCTGTTCCCACTAAATGACCGCCATAGACAACAACGACGACTGTGCCGAGAGCTGTAATAAAGGCAAGCAGCGGATATGTTGTTTCAAAGAAAAAGCTGGCTTTTAAATAGGCTAAACTATGTCTAAGCGCTAAACCGGCTACTCTCTTTTCTTCATGTTTTTGTTGATTAAAAATTTGAATTTCTTTAATACCTGAAAGATTATCCTGCACTGTGCCAGACAGTTCACCTCGTACTCTGGAATTTTCTTTCCATGTTGGTGAAACGTGGCGGCTTTGCCACATAGTAATACCTAGCAAAAAGGGAATGGTGACTAAACTCATGAGTGCCAAGCGCCAGTTAATTGTGAAGAGCAGACCTCCAACACCAATAAAAGTTAGGATATTCACCACAAAATCAGG
Source organism: Scatolibacter rhodanostii (assembly GCF_900197595.1). GTDB lineage: Bacteria > Bacillota > Clostridia > Oscillospirales > Acutalibacteraceae > Scatolibacter > Scatolibacter rhodanostii. Next base: position 272,268 of record NZ_FZLO01000003.1, read on the forward strand.
AATAACATGAGCAAGCAAAATTTCTGCATCTAGCGCATCACTCACCACTCTACCTGTTAAATCACCTGTACGGCTTTTGTGAAAATAGCGTAAGCTCATATTTTGCAGTTTGCTGTAAAGTCTAGTACGCAAATCTGCTACATAATGCAATGCAGCGTAGTGATTTAAATAGCCGGATGCTGAACTGCCAGCTGCCTGCAAAGCAGTTGTCGCTAACAGGAACATTCCAATTCGTAATGATTCTGAAGCAAAATTCTGGCTGCCCTCTGTAGCAAGACTGGTTAATTCTCGTAATGCCCAAGGTGTATAAAAACCAGCTACTGTTGACACTATCAGGGCGAGAAAGGCAATCATAAGATGCAGCCAATACTTTTTTGCTTCTTTAAAAACACGGAGTGCCGTTTTCATACTGCAATATCCTCCTTCTGCGGAGGAGACTCTTTACTGCTGCTGTTGACTAAATTATAGGTCAAACAAATAGGACGTCCTGTGCGTGGTTCTAGCACAATTTCAGCGTCAATAGAAAATGTATCTTTCAATGATTCGGAAGTCATTACTTTTTCCGGACTTCCGTGTGTAACTATCTTTCCATCACGAATGGCTATCATATAATCTGAAAATCTAGCCGCTAAATTTAAATCGTGCAAAACCATGACAATCGTCACGTTTTGTTTGCGATTGAGGTCATAAAGCAGTTCTAGAATTTCAAGCTGATGTGCTAAATCAAGATAAGTAGTCGGTTCGTCTAAGAGAATCAAATCGGTTTGCTGTGCAAGTGCCATAGCAATCCAAACTCTTTGACGTTGTCCGCCAGAAAGGGTATCAACCTCTCTATTCTCAAATTCAGTGAGCTTGGTAACAGAAAGTGCCCAATTCACAATCTTCTTGTCTTCAGGTGTCAATTTACCAAATCCCTTTTGATGTGGAAAACGTCCATAAGCTACCAATTCACTGACGGTCAGACCACTTGGAGCGGTTGGTGTTTGCGGTAAAATAGCCATTTTCTTGGCAATCTCTTTCGTGGAAAGATCTCGAATATCTTCTCCACTTAAATAGACTAGCCCTGTCTTAGGTTTTAAAATACGGCCAACGGCTTTCAGTACAGTGGATTTACCACAGCCATTTGGGCCAATAATAGAGCTTATTTTTCCATGTGGGATATTCATATCCAAAGCTTTTACGATGAGTGCATCATCATAGGCAATATCTAATTTCTCGGTGCTGATACTATTCATAGTTTCCTCCTTATGTACGCTGCCTTATCTTTGGCAGGCTGCCTTGTTTTATATTAATTCGCCTTTGCTAACAAATACAGGAAATACGGCGTGCTGAGAACAGTGATGACAATACCTGTCGGAATATCACTGCCAAGACTAATGGTTCGGGTGATGGTATCTGCCAATAGAACTATAATAGAAGCAGCTAAACACGAAGCCGGCATCAAAAACTTGTGATTAGGTCCCACCAATCTTTTGGCCAAGTGAGGAGCAATCATTCCTACAAAGAAGAAGTTTCCTCCCAGTGCCACACTTCCGGAAGAAAGCGCCACTGCTGCAATAGAAAGTCCCAGAAATTCCGGTTTAACAGCTACTCCAAGACCGGTTGCCGTTTGGTTACCCAAATGAAGTGTATTCAGAACTCTTGATTTATAAATTACATAAGCCAATAATATCAATGTCCATGGAGCTAAAATGGCAAGATATTTCCAATCGTCTCCCCACAAACTGCCTGCACTCCATCGCTGCATAAAATCCATTTGATTTTGATCCAGCTTCAATGTCAGCAAAGTGGTAGCCGCACTATATCCGCTTGAAAGGGCAACGCCTGTCAAAATTAATCCAGTGGGCGAAATATCTCTTCCGCGACGATAGGAAAGGATAAAAATTAACGCTGCTGCCGTCATACCTCCGATAAAAGCAAGCAGTGGCAGCGCAATGGCAGAAGACATTCCTTTTGAAGCAAATAGCACAACAAAAATTAGCACAAAAAGTCCTGAACCCGAGCTGATTCCCAATGTGCCCGGACTTGCCATATCATTTCTCAGCAAGCTTTGCATGATACAACCTGATGCACCCATACCAAAGCCCACAAGTACACCTAAGATAATACGTGGTAAGCGAAATTCAAATACAATTAAATTTTGCTTTTCCGTTCCTTTTCCTAAAAGGACATTAAAAACCTCAATAGGCGAAAGATTCATTTTTCCCGAATTCACACTGACAACGGCAATCACAATCATAAGCAGAACCATAACTAAGAGAATAGTAAATCCTCTTTTTGCTGTATATCGCTGTTTTCTCATTCAAACTCCCTCCTTTGTTTTCTGGCTAAATAGAGGAAATAAGGTACACCTACAACAGCAAAGATAACACCAATGGGTGTTTCATAAGGTTTATTAATCAATCTGCCTACCAAATCAGCAGATACTGTTAACAACGCACCATAAAGTCCTGAAGCAGGTATGATATACCGATAATCAACGCCCACCATGTAACGGACAATATGAGGAGTAATAAGACCCACAAATCCAACTGGACCGACAACAACCACCGAAAGACCAGTTAAAATCAGCACAATAAGAGTAGAAGCACCCTTTACAAAACCCGTTTTTAAACCAAGCCCTGTAGCAACATCTTCTCCCAAACTCATCACCGTAACAGACGGCGAAAGTACGACGGCAGCCAGCACACCAACAGCAAAAAAGGGCGACACCAGAGCAAGTTCATTCCAGCTTGCACCGGCAGTTCCTCCTGCTGTCCAATAAGCGAGGGCTTGACCCAGGTGATATTTAATGGAGAGATATTGACTGAATGCACCAAATAACGTTGAAATCGACATACCGGCCAGCACCAACCGCTGCGGCGTCATGCCACGCTTGCCAAGTGAGGCAATAAAATAAGTCATTCCTGTTGTAACAGCCGCTCCCAAACAAGCAAACAGCATGGTTTGTCCATAGGTTCGGCTTGGTAAAAAAGCCATTGCCAAGGCTATGGCAAATCCAGAACCGCTGCTAATTCCCATTAAGCCTGAATCAGCCAAGGGGTTCCTCGTTGTTCCTTGCATTAAAGCACCACAAATAGCAAGGCTGCAACCTACAATAAGGTCTGCCACTGTTCGTGGAAAGCGCAGGGTCTGAATAATTTGGTGTTCTGTCTGATTGGGATCAAAGCGAAAAACCGCCTCCCAAGCTGTAGACAGCCGCATGTCGGCCGCCCCGAAACTAATCGAAGCAGCCGACACCAACACTAACAATCCAGCCCCCACCAGCATATACAAAGTGAAGCGTGCCGCTCCTTTTCTTTTGGCCTTTGGGGTCTTTTGCATTTCTTTCTTCCTTTCGGGTTTTGTTTCTTTTCTTTGCAGCATTTTGTAAAAAGCAGATAAATTGACAGAATTCGCTGTCTTCCTATAGTTTGGTCAGACTAACTCAATTCTCCCATTATACAATAAGATATTCCCGTTTCCAATGACATAATCTCTCATGTAAGGTGGCGATTTCTATCTTTTGTTTATTACCTGCAACCCATTATTACCGCTGCTGTCAACCCAAAACTTATTTGGCTGCGCTTAATAATGATTCTGTTATGTAATTAAGCTGTGCCGTAGCTGAAAGAATATCCGGATAATAACTTAACCCAAATTCAATTTCAATCACACGGTTGTTTATGACAGCAGGGAGCGAATTCCAAATAGCATCTTCAGATAAATCAGCCATACCCTCATAGGTATTACGAATAATAAAATCACCGCTATATTGTGCCAGCACCTCAAATGATACTTGTTCTCCACCAGAATCTTTATCAATAATATTGGTTTTTACACCTTCCGGTGCTGCTATTCCTAACTCTTTATAGACGATAGAACCTGTGCCATATTGGTTGCCCTTAACAGACATTTTAGCATCTGCTCCGCCTTCAAAGACAGATATGGTATACTGATCAAAGCCTGCTTGCAGCAGCTTGGTCTTTGCTTCTTCTAAACCACTGGCATAGTCACTCAGCAGCTTGGCGGCCTCTTCTTGTCTATTTAAAACATCGCCCATAAAAGTGATTCTTTCACTTTGCGTCATAGTATCATAAGGAATCAAAATTGTGGGTGCTATTTTATTATATTTCTCAACATTCTCGTCGCCAATTACAAGAATCAAATCTGGATCAAGCTTCATGACGCTTTCTTCTTCCCACTCGGGAAACCAGCCTAAACTGACCGAATCAGCCACTAAATCAGAGAATGCCGCGCCGTCATATACATCTGAAACGCCTACCGGTGTAATGCCAAGAGCCACTACATCACCCATTAGATATTGTACCACAACGCGCTGCGGATTGACGGGCACTTCAACCTCTCCTGTGGAGGTGCTCACAACTCTTGTTCCTGTTTGTTCTATGTCACTCTCGGTTTTTTCGGAAACTTGACTGCTTACCGACGAGGATGGCTGACTCGTTGCCTCTGATGTATTTGTAGCTGGTGCGCAAGCTGAAAGTAATAGCATAAAAGCCATTGCCGCCGCCATTATTGTCTTGCTTTTGAAATTTTTTAACATGAAGTTTGCTCCTTCTCCTTTGAGTTTGTCAATTCTAACTTGACTTTTCTCATTATAAGGGAAGCTTGGGAGCGTATCCATGATAAAATCGCTTAACTGATTTGGTGTTTTCGCTCTATAATTTTTAGGTGAAAGCCCAAAATTTTTCATGAACACCTTGCTAAAATTAAATTCATCAGAAAAACCACAAGCAGCTGCTACAGAACGAATTGAAAAATCTGTGTTTACCAACAATTTTTTTGCCTGCAATAGCCTTACATTCACTAAATACCCTTGCGGGCTTTCTCTAAATTGCTCTTTAAAGTTTCTGCGTAAATGGCTGTCACTGATATTTAAAGAGGCCGCTAATGTATGTATTGATAAAGCCTCATCATAGTGTTCTTCCATATAACGCTTGATGATGGCCGGTAAGTTCGGCTGCATTGTCTTGAATTTTCCTCTCTCAAGCTCTTTATGCACCTCATAAATGAATTGATAGAATGAGGATTTGGCATAAAATAACTCTAATGGCAGAGGATGTTTCCAAGCCTCATACATTTTTCGCATATGCTCAGCAAAAAACAAGGGATTTTCAGGGATAAACCCATACGGCTGTTGAAAAGGACTTATTAGCTCATGATGTTGCACATATTTTTTATGATAGGATAAAGTGTTTTTTCTATCATAAAAAATCATGTAATATTCAAGCCAATCTTTGCTAGGAAGAATGGATAGCTCTGCTCCTTTTTCCGCATGGAAAAGTCCAAATCTTTCTAACTGATAAGAATGATGATTGACTATCACTTCTCCCGATATTCCACTTGTATAAAGAAACATATTAGCAGGCAAGCGATAGCGAGACAGGCTTTCTTTAGAAAAAATTAGATTATGGCGGATGTCAATCAGAGACACAGAAGCAAGATTCCATTGCTTGATTGAATTAACAATATCTTCTTTGGAAAAGAACGTGTCTATTCCACGACTCGTATTCATACTTTGGCAGACCTTTCAAAAAATCCTAGCTTGAGTTAGAAAATGCTAACTCAAGCTAGGATAGTATAGCACAATAATAGCCTTTTGTACAGAAATATCTCACTCCAAAATTTTCAAAATCGATAGGCGTACTTATTCAGAATTTATGCCATTACTGCCTGAAAGATTTCTGAAAACATGGGATTGGAAATTTTGACAAAAGCTTGACCTGTAGGAGAATTGCCATACCCTACATACCCGTTTTCAAATAATCTAAGGTGTACGGAAGTACTATCTTTCATTTTAAAATACAGATGTGCTTGTTCCTGATGAATTTCATAGAGCGATTCTGGCTCTTGGCTCAAATCTTCAAAAGCAGAAGTATAGAGAATATCGACAAACTTAGCTATCGTTTCCTCTGACAAATCTATTGTTTTATAATTATTTCTTCCATTATCCCAATCGTCATGACTTTGCCCCAATACCTCCTGATAGTTATCTTTGAGGTGCAGCCGAGTGCCATATAAATCTTCTCCTGTTGTGAGCGTAATACCATTTATATTTTCATAAAGCCAGATATCGTTATCTGGGGTATTGGGTGACTGAATACAAATTCTGAACGAGGAGTCATAGCCATTGACAGTGTGTACCGCACCGGCCATATTAGACGCAAATTCTTGGCTATATTTGTCTTGCTTTGACCATTCGTCAATACTGTCTATTGTTTCTCCTAGATATTCGCCTATTAATGCTTGTTTGACTTCATTATCACCCGTCAGATATTCTGCTTGCAAGTAGACAGCGCCTTGATAGACAACTACTCCAATCATGTCGCTAGACAAATCGCCGTTACTTTCTGGTAGCTCCATTTTTTCCAGGTATACACCCTTTTCGGATTCTAATTTAGACTCTGTTTCTAGGGCAGCCACTTGACTACTCTCCACTTCACTTTTCTTTTCAGAAATATCAGAACATCCCATTAGTGTTATTAAACCAAGGCAGAGAATGAGCAGTGGTATAGCAAACCGATCACTCTCCCGCTTTGTTCTTCGGTGAAATACTTCAGATTCAAAATGGGTAGGTCGGTTTTTTGTCTTATTTTTCATCATAAAAACACTCCTTTACTATCACTCATTTCGCGGCAACACTACTTCCATATTCTATTAAATCCAATGTTTTTTACTTACTCTTTCGATGTTTTAGATTGTTTCTTATGCTCTTCGTATTGTTTTGTGAAATAACTAATTTTATGCGAAACTTGGTTAATATATTGGTTCATTTCTTGAATATGCTCTTCGACGGCTTGTTTATGGTCACACAGCATTTCGCACCTCGCTTTCAACGTCTCGGGTCCTTGTAAGCTCAGATTGACAAAATCTCGAATTTGCTTAATCGACATTCCTGTATTTTTCAAGCAGCAAATCAAGCCAATCCACTCCAAGTCTTCATCTGAATAATGACGAATGCCGCTTTCTGTCCTTTTTATATCTGGTATTAATCCTTCTTTTTCATAATAGCGTAGGACGTGTGGACTAAGATTTGTTTTTTCTGCCACTGCTTTAACCGTATATCCCATTATAAACTCCTCAAAATTTAAAATTGCTCTTGACTTAATGTTAACGTTAAGGTTTATACTTACTATAAACTAATTCTTGAGAGGATTCAAGAACTTTAAAAAGGAGGTATTACAAATGAAAAACCCAACCAATTTCTATACGTTATCAAATGGTGTGGAAATTCCTTCTATTGGCTTCGGAACGTGGCAAGCTCATAACGGCGAAGTCGCAATTTCTTCTGTTGTCAGCGCTATCGAAGCAGGCTATCGGCATATCGACACAGCACAACTCTATCGAAACGAAGAGAGTGTCGGCATTGCCGTGAAAAAAAGCGGCGTTGACCGCAAAGAGCTTTTTATTACTTCTAAATTAGAAAACAACGAACATGGCTATGAAAAAACACTTGCCGCTTTTGAAGGCACAATGAAAAAGCTAGATATGGATTATCTGGATTTGTTTTTAATTCATTGGCCAAACCCTATTGCCTCTCGTGACCAATGGCAAGAAGACAATGCCGGCACGTGGAAAGCTTTTGAGGAACTCTATCGAGCCAAACGCATTCGCGCTATTGGTATCAGTAATTTCCACCCACACCACATTGAAGAACTGTTAAAAACAGCCACCATCGTACCAATGGTCAATCAAATTCGATTATGCCCCGGTGAAACTCAAGATGAAATTGTAGATTATTGCCGTTCTAAAAATATGCTCCTAGAAGCCTATAGCCCTCTCGGAGTAGGCAAGATTTTTGAAGTGCCGGAAATGCAGGAACTGTCAAAAAAATATAATCGATCTATCGCACAGATTTGCATTCGCTGGAGCTTGCAGAGAGGCTATTTACCACTGCCTAAATCGGTTACGCCCGAGCGAATCAAAGAAAATCTCGATGTATTTGACTTTAATTTAGAAGATGCTGATGTGCAACTAATTTCTAATTTAAAAGGTTGTGTCGGTTATTCCGCTAATCCTGATACGATTACTTTTTAAAGGTAACTTAATTTTATATTATAATGCCGTTACTAAAGAGCCTCCAAAATCATAAACTTTTGGAGGCTCTTCTATTACTTGCTATCAGGCAAGATTCAGTATATGTGGTATAGTAAAATCAATCATAGCGTAATAGTTGCAAAGATGGGTTAATTCGTCTTCCCGGCTATATTTCGGCTATATTATGGTATGCAAGGATATTCCCCATTGAGTTCAGCAATTTGCGGTTGAGGAATTAATAGAACTATGATATATTTGTTATAATAATTATACCCATTGAATTTCATAAGCTAGCTTACAGTCCCCTACCCTTATTGCAATAAATTATTCAGTATCAATCTTAACCTTTATCCTAATATTTATCGAGCTGTTTCAAACAAATTGCAGACTATTTATATGATACAATAACAAAAATATGTGATTACACTAGGAGGAAGAGATGTCATGAAAAAGCATGCGACTGTAATCTGCGGTGTAATCTATCTTCTTACTGTTACGCTGATTTTTTCTGTTATCTCTATTTTGTGTAATGTGGAAACGGTGAAGGTTTCACCTACGCAAGACGGTATGGTTGACTTGACAAGAATAAATTTTAATCAGAGCGTGGTCGAAATTTCCACTGAAGCGGCACTAATCTATGATGGTGCATTTTACACACCAAAGGATTTTGCATCTGGAGATATCATCCCGCAAGGCACTCGAAAAGTAGACACAAGTTGGGTATTGGGGGATTTTGGTACGGTACGATTTGAACTGCTACTTCCACCTGATAGGGTGTATGCGATTTCGTCCAAAAGTGCAGCTTACGCTCAGCGTCTTTTCATTAACGGAGAGGAATACAATCCTGTTGGTGTAACCGGGAACAACCCTGCTTCTGTCACGCCGAAATCTACTCGTTACACCGAGGCTTTCGAGCCAAAGACTAATACTACTGAAATCATTCTGCACTATTCCAATTTTGTCCATCCCGACGGTGGCAGTTTATATGCCCCAAAACTTGGAACTCCTGACAACATCAGCCGAGTCGACCAACTCAAAACCTTTCAGGTAGTCATTGTTACCGGAGCTTTGTTCACCGCGATGTTGTTTTTCTTTGGCTTATTTTTGTTTTTTCCAAAAATCCGCTATCTGCTCTGGTTTTCTCTGGTTTGCGGTTGTATTGCACTACGTGGCCTGTTAACAGGTGATAAACTAGGGATGCTTCTTCTTCCAAGCCTAAGCTGGTACATGGATATTCGTTTGGAGTACCTATTGTCCTGTGGTCTGATTTTGTTCTCTGTTTTATATTTGAACGCCTTATTTCCCGGCATGGTCCATAGACAAATTACAAATGCATTCATTCTTTTTTGTGTTGGAAATGCAATCTTTTTCTCTCTCACCCCGCCTATCCTCTTTACCAGATTTGTATGGTTCAGTCTAGCCGTGAGTATTGCGTATTTTCTTTACGCTCTGATAAGAATTGTTACTGTTGTCATTCGTAAAAAGAACCCCACTATTCTATCCGCTTTTGAACAGATGCTGTTGCCTGGGGTTTGCATGTACCTGATTCTATCCGGATTTGAAATCTATGCTCACGAAAATGCACTTTATTTATGGGGGTTAGATTTCGCTCAGGTGGGTATGCTGATGTTCCTGTTCCTCAACATTTTAGCGCTGCTACTACAGTTTTCTCGAGCAAGGCAGGAGTTAGATGAAGCTCGTCAAAGTGAGCGGGAAATGGAGGAAACAAACCGGATGTTGGAGCGATTGGACAAACTCAAAACCGACTTTTTGTCCAACATTAGCCATGAAATGCGCACACCGCTTATGGTGATGAGCGGCTATGCTCAGCTCACGCAGTGGCAACTTAACGCCGGAACTACAAATGAAGAAACGCAAGAAAACTTGCACATCGTTTCTCAGGAAGCTCAACGGTTGGCGGAACTCGCCGCTGGATTGCTGCAGGTATCTTCAGAATCAGCCTGGGGTAAAAGCACTGTTAACTTACACACCATTTTTGAACGCGCTCATATTACCTGTTACCCTATTCTAAAAAAGAACAATAATCGGCTAGAAACCGTTCTTGAACAATCTCTGCCGTTAATGCAGGCCAACGAAAATATGCTGTTTCAGGTGCTGCTCAACCTAATCGTTAATGCCAACCGCCATACTCAAAATGGCGTAATTTGCCTTCGTGCCTATTTAGATAACAAAGGTCACATTGTCGTCACCGTAGAGGACAATGGCGAGGGAATCCAACCTAATCTGCTGCCTTATGTATTTGACCGACAAGTAAGCGGTGACGGCGGAAGCGGCCTTGGTCTTTCCATTTGCAAGGACGTTATAGAGGCTCATGGTGGTCAAATTTGTGCAGTAAATCAACCCAGCGGCGGAGCACAGGTGAGCTTTTCCCTACCGCTTAATCCGGAACAAAAGAAAAAAGGAGAGGAAACGAAGAATGAGCCAAAAAATCCTGTTACTTGAAGACAATCCGGATATTTTAAAAATCAACCGCTCTGTTCTAGAAATGCGTGGCTATCAAATACTAGAGGCAGTTTCTATTGAACAGGGTTGCGCACTGCTTGAGCAAGAAATCCCCGATTTACTTATTCTGGACATTCTGCTGCCAGACGGAAATGGATTAGACTTTTGTGAAGCCGTGAGAAAAAACAGCAATTTGCCTATTCTGTTTCTATCTGCTCTGGGTCAGAACCAAGATATTGTAAATGGTTTTTCCCGTGGTTGCGACGATTACCTGCCCAAGCCATATGATTTAGATGTACTGCTGGCAAGAGTGGATGCACTACTGCGCCGAGCTGGACAAAAACCTGATACTATCGTCGTCACAGGTTCCTTGATACTAGACACGGTATCTCAGCGAGCAACGGTGGCAAACGACGAGGACATCTTGCTGACACCCAAAGAGTTTGCAATCCTTTTGTATCTTGTACAAAAAGAAGGGTATGAGGTGCCGCCAGAGCAGTTGTATGAAGCAGCGTGGGGACAACCCATGGGTGAGGACGCAAACGCTGTACGGGTTGCCATTTCCCGCCTGCGAGAGAAGATTAAACCCAGCGAGTTTCAGATTGAAACTGAACGAGGCATAGGCTATCGTCTAAAAAAGTATCCTAAATAATAACCCTACCAACATTACAATTCTGAAATGTTGGCTACTTTTCTATTCTAAATCTGCTATACTAAAATCAATAACCCCCCCCTAAGAAAACTGGCTGGATCAGCAATGTTCCCAGACCAGTTTTGGTTTTTCCTAAAGAAATATTCATAAAAATGCGGAGGAATGAATATGAAAACATACCAAAAACCATCCAAGCTCATAGCGGCATTACTCTCATTAGTCATACTGCTGGGGACAACGCTGTACCTGCCAGAAACGCTAGTAGCAAGTGCAGCAAGCGATGCAATCAATTATCTTTTTGACATCGGAGAAAACAATGTGATCATTGATCGGGGAACGAATCCCGGCACGTTGATGGTTACATACAATGGGAACTATGTAGCTGATAATATTCCGACAGAGGAGAACATAACTATCGCAGGAACTGTCACTGCCTCGGCACAATCTTCAAATCATCAAATCATCATACAGGGCGGTGTGACGGCAGCTATTACGTTACAGAATCTTACTTTAGATCTCGCCCAATTTGAAAAAGCTGGTGCCTTTACAATCACAGGTGGATCAACAGTAAATCTTACCCTCAGTGGCGATAACACTCTCAAAAGTGGAAATCAATGCGCAGGGATACAAGTATCTAGTGGCAATACACTAAATATTATAGGAGACAAGGAGCAAACGCTTATCGTCACAGGAGGAGAATTGGCGGCAGGTATTGGCGGCGGAGGATCACCAGATACAGCTAATGCAGGAAACATTAGTATATTCGGAGGAAATATAACGGTGAAGGGCGGAAAGCAAGCAGCCGGTATTGGCGGCGGCGGTTTATTCTATAGCAGAGGCGGCGATGGTGGTCATATTAAGATTGCAGGGGGCATTGTTCATGCATCTGGCGGCACTATGGCCTCCAGCGGAGCCGGTATTGGTGGTGGAGTGGCTGCTGATGGCGGAATAATTGAAATTACAGGGGGTACCGTTCATGCTGTTGGCGGCACCGGTGGAGCTGGTATTGGCGGCGGAAGCAGTGATGGATGGGCTCGTTATGCCAGCGGTAACGGTGGTGTTATTACCATTAAAGGCGGCATCGTTACGGCGACTGGCGGTAATGCTGCTGGAATAGGCGGCGGCGGAGGAACAAGTGAGGTTGCCAAAAATGGAAATGGAGGCACTATTTCTATCAGTGGCGGCATGATTACCGCCACTGCCGGCGTTGGTGCCAGTATTGGCATGGGCAGATTAAATACGCAAGAGGGAACTTCTGTCACCATCACCGGAGGAAGTATCAATGTTACCAGTATAAATCCTCTGCCTACCGATGGCAGCGAGGCCGTCAGCCTAAACACACTAACAGTTGGCAATCCTGGTGTTGGAGATAGCGTAACCATTGCAGATATAAAACTTGACGGCACTCCCTCCGATTATGGACTTACGGACACGACCACGGTCAATGGGAGCAAACTATATCTCTGGCTTCCTCAAAACAGCAGCCCAACCGCCTCTGTTTCACTGAATGCGGGTGGTAAGTTCTACACAAACACATGGGCAAGAATAGGAGCGACAGAAACACAAACGCTTTTGCGGAACGAGGATATCCAATCCCCCTTGATTAGCAGGAATCCCATAAGTGCCAGCTATGTCTATAAGGCTGGTGCAGAGCCTCTTGTGGTAGCAGCTGCCTTCTTAAGCCCTGGCAGTGGACCTGCCAATGGAGATGTGCTCTCTTATCAGTGGTACAAAAACAGTACAAACAGCAACAGCGGCGGACAAGAAATAAGCGGAGCAACCGGTGCAACCTATACTCCGTCTACAGACACTTTAGGCACTTTTTATTACTACTGTGTCGTAACAAATACCAATAGGAGCATTGCCGGTCTGCAGACTGCCCAGACGATCAGCAGTGTGGCGGCAATCACAGTAGACAAGGGAACTCCGGATTACGCAGTGCCAACAGACTTGACAGCTGTCTACGGCGACACACTTGCAAGCGTAGCACTGCCCACAGGATTTACGTGGGAAAATACCGGAACCGTGGGTAACGCAGGTACTCAAGTTCACAAAGCAACGTTTACTCCAGTTGATACAACAAATTATAATATTGTGAGCGGCATTGATGTGAATGTAACGGTAAATCCAAAAGTTATTACTGTCACGCCAGATTCCGGCAAGTGGAAATATTTTGGTCAATCTGATCCTGAGCTGAGCTTCAGTTTTAGTACAATAGGCTATGTGGCGGGAGAGACTCCGTTTTTCACAGGCAGGGTGGCACGTGCAGATGGCGAGACTGTGGACTCCTATGCCATCGAGCAGAACAACCTTACCCTTGCCGACAACGGTGCGTTCTTAGCCGGCAACTATACCCTTTCCTTCACATCAGGCGTGACCTTTGAAATCCGCTCATACCAACCGACTGCTACGGCTGTATTATCAGCCACAGAGAGCTATAACGGTTGGAGTGCAGGAAGCATCACTCTTACAGCCCCAAATGGTTTTGAAATCAGCAGTTCACAGGGAGGCCCATGGACAGCTTCCATTCCGGTAAACAGTGACGAGGGTTCCGACAAGATGGCCACCTACTATTTAAAAAATGTGGGTGAAGGACTTGAAAAGGATGCAATATCAGAAGTAAAAATGATGACATACAAGGTAGACCAAACTCCGCCTGTCATTACAAACATCACGTTCGAGAAAATCAATGATGGTGCCTTTGCCAGATTTATAAACTTCATTACATTTAATGCGTTCTTCAAAGAGGGATTCGTCACCACTATCAAAGCTGAAGATGCTTTGTCCGGCGTGGCATCTATTTCTTACAGTATAAACGGCGAAGATTACACCACAATCTCCACCGATACCGACAGCATTAGCTTTACGGTCAATACCGATTCGAAAGGAACTATCACAGCTTATGCCTCCGACAAAGTAGGAAATGATTCAGCTATTTTAGAATCAGGAGGTGTAATCAATGAAGCCAATGAGTCTGAAATCGCTGCAACGAACGAATCTGATTTTTCTGGCTGGTTAAATGAGAATAACGACTTAGCAATTGCAGTGGAGGATACAGATTCAGGTATCTACAAAATCACCTATAGTATAAATGATGCCGATACTGTCACTGTGTTTGAGGTAGATGACACGGTGCTCTCTCCCCTCACCACAGAGCAAACCTTTGCTATTTCAATCACCGCTGAAGGGCAATATAACGCGGTTATTACCGTAGAGGATAATTCTGGAAATATTGCGAATAAAATTATACCAATCAAGATGGATAAAACTGCACCCACAATTACACTTTCAGGAGGCGATGTCCAGTGGGTGGTGGTTGGCAGAGACTTTGTCACCCCTAACGCATTAGTGGTCGATAATCTATCCGACGTAAGTGGTGATATCATAGTCAATAACACTGTCGATACCTCAAAAATCGGAATCTACATTGTCTCGTACACCGTCGCAGATAATGCCGCAAACTCTGCTACGGCTATCTTGACTGTCAATGTGATTGAGGCCGACAAGGATTCTCTGAGAGAATATATTGATACTGTTCAGCAAATGTTTGATGATATAAAACCTGAAAACGTCGGACAGGGGAACGAACAATATCCGCAGAACGTAGTGGATGAACTACAAACCGCCATAGCAGACGCTGAAACAATTTACAGTGCTGAAAATTCTACCGAGGGTGAGATTGCACAAGCAATTGAGGAGTTGCAAACCGCTGTCGGCAAATTTGAGGACAGCAAAATTAAAGTAGATTTTTCTGCGCTAGACACTGCGATTGCAAAAGCTGAAAACATGAACAAAGACAATTATACGGACGATAGTTGGAACGCTCTGCAAACAGCATTAACGGCAAGCAAGAGTATCCGTGCACAGACGAATCTCACCCAGAGCGAGGCTAACTCGGCGGCGGATTCGATATTAACAGCTATAGATGAACTAAAAGAAAAACCCCCTGTCCCCACACCTACACCAACGCCCGCCCTTACTCCAACTCCAACTTCTACTCCAACTTCTACTCCAATCCCTACAGCTACCCCTTCTTCTCCAGTCAATAACCCTCAAACCGGAGACAGAAGTAATATCTTGACCATCCTCGCGGTTATGGTCGTATCATTCGTCGCAGTGTTATTACTGCTAATAGGTAAAAAACGCAGAAAAACCACCAAATAGACCCGATAAATTTTCAAAACAATATAAACCTTCCAATAAAAGTGCCAATCGGATACAAAACCGACTGGCACTTTTCATCTATAACGATTGCAATAACTGGCCTAGTCAACCTAGTCTTCTCTACTACGCACACACTGCAGAAAAGTTTTTTGACAAAGATTGGAGACAGATGCTTAATAAAAAATGATTGAGCCAACTTGCTTTACTATGGAATAGTTGAATTCCTCTATTATTTTGCTATAATAAACTTAATAGTAAAAGGCTAGGTGGCGCAAAAAAGCATGATAAGAGAATAAACTCAAAATTTTGTGCTTTATGACGGTTAGCAAACAACACCCTGCCGCGCTTCAATATGATCAACAATTATAATAAGAGTAATAGTAGTAAAGTAGGAGATTACATTTATGGAATATATGCAGATCAGGCAAAACTTTGAACGGCACGGATTTGGAACGCAGCTTTTTTCAACTAAGGAAGAAGCTTGCTGCTATCTGACCGATATTTTACAAAATCAGTCCATTGGATTTGGTGGAAGTGAAACGTTAAGAGAAATAGGGCTATTTGAAGCTTTGCAACAGAAAAATGCTGTCATCTGGCACAATAAAGTTCCTGGCATGGCAGTACGAAAGCTTGCAAATTGTGCGAACACTTATATCACTAGTGCAAATGCAATAACAGAAACAGGAGAGATTGTGAATATAGATGGAACCGGAAATCGTGTTGCCATGACTGCCTTTGGTCCCCAATCCTGCTACTACATTATAGGACGAAATAAAATAACAACTGATATCAGCGCAGCCTACTCGCGGTGTAAAAATATAGCGGCTCCGTTAAATGCTAGACGGCTAGGTGTCAAAACTCCCTGTGCCGTCAAAGGCGACAAATGCTATAATTGTAACAGCCCTGAGCGAATCTGTCGTATCATTTCAGTTATTGAGCGAGCGCCACTAGGCATGAAGTGTGAAATTATCTTTGTCGATCAAGATTTAGGTTTTTAATCTAAATTATTCAGCTTATAAAGAGAGATAATAAAAAATGGAAAAAGCAAGGGAATATTTATTTGACAAGACAAGGCCTGTAGGGGCGTATAGTTCTGTTCATTATGATAAAAGCACGCGATTTGATAAAGCAAAAGAGCAGGCAAATTTAATTACCTGTAGCACACAAAAAATTATTGATTACACAAATGAGTTCTTGCAATTACTCGGGATGCAGCCTGTCCTTTCCCCAAAAGTTGAGAGGCAACTTTTCAATACAGATTTATACACGGCTATCAAAGATTTGAATGGTCTTAAGGATAAGCGTGATATTGTTTGGATGAAATTTACAACAGATGGTTTTTTAGGAGCTGTTGCCACTAGCGATGACATTAACTTTCAGATGCCCAATGACTTATCAGACTATAACAAAAAAACGGCTGAGGATAAATGGAGATACAATACCTCCGGGATAATCATTCATCATTTAAAGAAGAAGTGGGATGAAAGTTTTGCGTTAGTGTTTCCGCTGCAAAATATTCCCACCGGTTTAAAAAGAGGAGATATCGAAAGAGGAATTGGAAATTATCTAATAAAAAACAAGGTTCCCATTCTAGACTTCTTTTCGCATAGATATTAGTTGAGTCTGCAAATTCAGATTATATCTATGTTTTGTGAATTCATTCTGTCATTACCAGTGTGCTTAAATTTTGGTACACTATAAGGGAGAACATTTCAGATGATTAAAGTATATGCAACAGATCATGATACGAATGTGAAGGAATATATAAGTGATGAGATGTATGCGCGGCAAAAATCTAGCCGACATTTTTGTGTACCCGTTCATCATAACGCCTACTTTCTAGCCTTTTATTGGTGTGATATTAGAAACACACAAAATATTGATGAACGTGTTTCCATTTTTTGCGGAGAAAAAGATATCTTATTTCTGACAAAAAGCCTAACCTGTCAAGCACTCGCAAATTCTTTATGTAGAGAAGAGCCTACCTTTCATATTCTCTATAAATTTTTAAGTGAGCTGACAGCCCAAGATATTGATATCTTGCAACGTTTGGAATTTGACATTAACGAATTTGAAGACGGAATTATAACGGCCAAAAAACCTATTAAGAAAGCCAGCACACGTATCATCTTGTTTCGCCGCTCATTATTGAAAATGAAGCGCTATTATGAGCAACTATCTTATGTGATAGACATTCTTACTGACAATGAAAACGGAGCTATACCTGAAACATTGTTAAAGCAATTACTTTCTTTAGGCCGTCGTATAGACCGACTGACCGAATCGATAGAACATTTACGTGAATATGTTACACAGGTAAGAGAGGCTTACCAATCTCAAATAGATATTGAGCAGAATCAGATCATGAAAATATTCACCGTACTTACAGCTATTTTTCTTCCGTTAACTTTAATTGTCGGTTGGTATGGAATGAATTTTAACATACCTGAATATGGATGGCGTTTTGGGTACTTATATGTTACGGTTTTAAGCATCACCGTTTGCATTATATTGTTCTTCCTCTTTAAGAAAAAGAAATGGTTTTAAGTTTTGCGTCGTAACGTAGTGATAGTGGTAGCCTTATGCTTTAAATGAGGTAAATCCCCTTCAAAACCACATACTTTTCCCTACTTCTAGCCCATGGATACTTTTAAATCCGACACTAATAACTAGGGATGGCAATTACTATATTGGCCCGTTGTGTCATACGGTAAAGTTGGACATAAAAAATATACTGCAGGATATATACATAATGCGAAAGTAAACAAAGAGAGTCCCGTATCCATCAATTTGTTGTTGGGAGGAAATAATGTCACGCAATAAATGCCCTCATTGCCATCGAAAAATCAGTTTTTTTAGAAAATTAGTATTAATGGACGGTCATCATGGACACCCATGCCCCCATTGCCAACAAAAAATGATTTTGAAAAATTCCGGTTATAAATCTGACACACTTATTATGTTTTTAATGGCTTTATCTGCTATTATAATAAGCCAAACTGAAGTAGTTTTCCTTTTTCCAATTGTTGTTCTTTTACTTGAGCTTGCTAACTTATGTTTCCTAAAAATAATCCCATATATGGCAGATGAAGGCATATCTCATAACAAATGTCCTCACTGTCAAGGCAAGATTTCTTATTTGAGAAAAACACTATTGATGCATATCTATTATGGTCATAAATGCCCTCACTGCCAACAAAAAATTAAATTAAGAGCTCCAGATGACAAAACTGGACTTCTTGTATTTTTAATAGTTGTTTCATTAGTTGAATTTCTTGGCTATGATGTGTTTCTTCGATATTTGCCTATCCCTCTTTTACTCTTGGTTCTTATCTTAGGAAATTTCACAAAAATCATTCCCTATACTTATGATAGCGACGAAGAACTTTAACGCAAAATAGATGATTTAACCAAAGCACAGCCTCTTTTCTAGTTTATAATAAATTTTCAAATCGTTTTGCTTGAAAGCTAGGCGGTTATAGATGCGATCTTCTTTGGAAATGCTGAACCAAAAGAAAAAAAACTTAAAGTAATTAAGGTAAAACCTGAACTTACACAAAAGTATTTCTCTGATAGAAGTCAAGAAGAAATCGACACTATTATGGAAAAAGCTTTGGCTTTGTATTTTGGAGGTCAGCATGAAAATTAGAAATGTAAAGATTTGTTTGAGTGAGGATATTGATTCCCCTATAAAAGCTACTGCAGATATTTATATCAAAGACGGTTTTAGGCTTTATGATGTGAGGATTGTAGCGAATCTCAACCATGGTATTGAGAACTTTGTTATAATGAAGATAATAAATTTTACAGGAAAAGAGGGGGATTTATGGACGAAAAAAAGAAAAAAATGGAGCGTTCTCTGCCAAGGTTTTTGAAAGATGATATAGAAGCTTTGTTAAAAGGAATCGAAAATAATTCCTCTGTTTTAGATTGCCTATATAATGAAGTACAGGGTTCTATTAACTTGGCTTTCTATGGGAATGAAATAACCAAAGAACAAGCAGACTATCTGCGTGAAGAATATTTAGGTTGGGAGGTGTGAAAAATGAGTGTGGATTTTACAAATTGCCAGGTAAATAAGTTTAAATTATTTGGCGGAGCAAACGGGAATAAAATCAGCATTAACTATCAAGGGCAAGATTATATGCTGAAATTTCCTCCAAAAGCCAAACCCAGGGCTGTTACAAGTTATATCAATAGTTGCATAAGTGAGCATATTGCTTGTCAAATTTTCAAAAGCCTTGGTATGGACACACAAGAAACTATTTTGGGCACATATAAGGATAAGATTGTAGTGGCTTGCAAAGATTTTACTGGCGGAGGATTTGAACTCAAGGAGTTTGCTCAACTCAAGAATGCCATCATTGTTAGTGAACAGAACAGAATGGCTATGGAACTGAGCTTTCTGATATTCTTAATACCATTCAGAAACAGCAGATTCTATCACCGATTGAGCTAGAGAATTTCTTCTGGAATATGTTTATCGGAGATGCTCTGCTGGGGAACTTTGATCGGCATAATGGTAATTGGGGATTCCTTATTAACCAAAAGTTAGGAATCGTGAAGCCGCTCCCGTATTTGATTGTGGTTCGTGTCTATATCCTCAAATTGAAGAAAACCGCATGAAAATGGTTTTAAATGATAGAAAAGAAATTGACGAGAGGATATATGTTTATCCAACTTCAGCAATTAAGCATAAGGGGAAGAAAATAAACTATGCTGATTTTTTGCAGGAAAATGAAAATCAAGCTTGCTTAGGAGCTCTGAAAAATGTTGGAAGTAAAATAAATTTTGCTCAAATCAATTCTATTATTGATACCACTCCTTATCTATCTGACACCCACAAATTATTCCTTAAGACCATAATGAAAGAACGAAAAGCAAAGATAATTGATAAAACCTTTAGAGCTGAATTTTTCAAAGCTAAACATGAATCCTGTCAGTTTTCATGAAAAGCCAAAGAGAACTGACTATGAAAGATAGGATGTAAAAATTGTTTTGAAAACCGTTTGTATGAGATATTCACTCATACAAACGACTTTTCCATATCTAAATTAAAATAAAGGAGGTAAAAAAATGGGAAATGGATATATCCCTGAAGAGCAGATAGAAGAAGCTCGGCAAATGGATTTACTTAGCTATCTTCGAAACTACGAACCGCAGGAGCTGAAACACTTGTCAGGAAATACGTATTGTCTGCGTTCACATGACAGCTTAAAAATCTCTGGAAAGGGTTTGTGGAACTGGTTTTCACAAGGGGTAGGTGGAAGAAACGCTTTGGATTTTCTCATGAAAGTGAGAGGCTTAACCTTTCGCCAAGCCGTTGAACAAATTACAGACAGAACGGCTGCTATCCCCCCTGTGTATCATTATGCTGAGGTAGAAGAAGTAAAAAAAGAATTAGATTTACCGGAAAAGAACAGCAATTCCAAACGTGTGTTTGCGTACCTCATGAGCAGAGGAATTGACAAAGAAGTGATTTCCTATTGTATGAAGCAAGGGCTAGTATATGAATGTAAGAATCATCACAATGCTGTTTTTGTGGGAAAAGATTTATCCGGTACACCGAAATATGCAGCCAAAAGAGGAACAGCCACTGGTTCGAACTTCAAGGTCGATGCTGTAGGAAGTGATAAGAAATATTCGTTTTCCATGCCTGCGGTAAAACCAAATGAAGTGCTGCATTTATTTGAAGCAGCCATTGACGTGATGTCTTATGCAACACTTCTCCATATGAAAGGTAAAGATTTTAAGCAGTACAATTTACTCTCTCTGGCAGGTGTTTATGCTCCCAAAAAAGGAGATGATTCGCCTAAACTGCCTGTAGGCTTAGAACGATTTCTAAAAGATTATCCTCACATCAAGCAGCTGAACCTACACATTGATAATGATGAAGTGAGGCGTGCTGCCAGTCTTACTATTAAGAAAATTGTGCAAGGTCAGTATACTTGTGGTATCTTTTCTCCCACCGGAGATTGCAAAGACATAAATGATTATCTTGTTTCTATTAAAAGAGAAAAGGGACTTTTAAAGACACCTGAAAAACAAACAGTTTCACGGTAATATTCTTGTTAGACAATCTAAATTATGTGGTATAATAGAATCCAACAAGTTAGATTCATTGAAAAAATAGTTTTATGCGTATTAGTTTTTTGGTAAGCTGAAAGAGGTGTTTTTGATGAGTGAATATGAAAAAATCGTAAAGCTCTGGCAATCCTATAATTTAAATGACCCGCACGGCCTTGACCGATATTTAAGTAGTTTTCGTGTCCTCTTTGCCTACAATTCAGGTAGAATTGAAAACGAAGAGATTACGTATCATGATACGAGAGAAATCTTTGAGAACGGTAAAGTGAGTGGTTATACAGGTAACACGAAAGCACTTTTTGAACAAGAAAATCAAAAACTGTGCTATGAATATCTCAAGAAAAAGATTGTAGACAAAGAGCCAATAACCGTTGATTTAATCCAAGAAATTCATAGAATTTTGACCAGTGGCACTTATGATGAACGTCGATATATTGAAAATGGTGAACGTCCCGGTGAATTTAAAAAGCATGACTATGTAACAGGTATTCATGAAGTCGGCTCTTTTCCTGAAGATGTAGAAGCTGATTTGCAAGACTTGTTAGAAGAAATGAATGAATATTCGAATAAGGATGTGTTAAAGGTTGCTGCCTATTTTCATGCAAGGTTTGAATATATTCACCCGTTTGCCGATGGTAACGGACGTGTTGGCCGTACATTACTAAACTATTTTTTGATGACACATAGTCATCCTCCTATCATCATTTATGATGAGGACAAGAATGGGTATTATAAAGCACTTGAGCATTATGACCAAGATGAAGATTTGATTTCCATGCATAGTTTCTTGAAAAATCAGGCAGAAAAAACATGGGCAAAAACGTTAGAGCGGCAGGAAAGGCGAAATAAGGAACGATAAAAATAAATAGGTATAAATCTGAACCGTTCATTATTTAATGAGCGGTTTTTGTTTTTTCTGCGCTATTATGAATCAAAAAGGATGTGGCTGTATGGCTGATACTGAAGAAAATAGTTCCAGTACAAATGAGGCAGAGTATATCCGCACTATGAAAAAGTTAGGACTGGTTTCTCTTCTTCTGTTAGGTTTAGATGTCTTACAACTAATTTTTAAACCAATAACAACAAGTACAATCCTGTTTATCATAATCGAATGGCTACTTGTTATTTGTGGGTTTATTTATTGTCATCGATTTTATAAAGGGAGGAGAAAATAATATGGCCAGTAAATCAAATGGGAAACTGAATTTAAGCTTTCCTGATGAAAAAATGAAAGTTTTAGAGTTCTGTTTGACAGAAAAAGGGAAAGATTTAGATGAACTATTGACAGAATTCTTAGACGGATTGTATCGAAAAAATGTCCCTGTTATCATGAGAAAGTATATAGAACCGGACAAGAAAAAAGAGGATAAAGAAAATGAAAACCCATCAGGAAGAAAAGAAATTTCAAACGAAAACGCTTCGGTTTCTGGACCTTATTAATCCTTTTTCCTAGATCAAAATCAAAAATACTTGTTCAATAAAATATGATTTAGGAATTGGAAAGGGGATATTAGGGGGACTCCCCTAACAAGTGTGTTTGTCATGTGTCATGACAAACGCGATGCTTGCGAAGGTAATGTAAAACTGCTAGTGAAATGGCTGCAGATTACCATTTTAACGAGGAACAAAACAACTTACTAAAAGAGCTTCTATCTGACAATAACGCAAGTATGTGGAAAGAATTATTGTATGGCTTTGGTTTATCTCCCAATATCGGCAAAGATGGCTTTGCATGGCCGCTGCCCTCTGAGCACGGTACAGATTGGATTACCAGTGCCTTTGGAGGTCGGTGGAATCCGATCACAGGTGCATGGGAAGATGCTCACGGCGCTATCGACATTGGCGCACCGGGTGGTACACCGATTATGGCTTCTGCAGATGAAACAGTCGTCATTTCCAGATGGTCAGATTCCTACGGTAATTGGGTAATGATTGAGCATGATGATAAACTCAAAACAACGTAATCCTATAAATTCTATAAAAATTTAAAAAATGTACCCATTAAGCATTCAATCTATATATCTGTTGAGGATTCAAATAAACTGTGCTATTATTTGTTATACTAGCTATTTACTTTATGGCATTAAATAAGGAACTGGTGATTATAGCAATTAGATAAAGTTCTAATACGCTGATATTATTCATACTATGCATACATGATAGGAGATGGAGTACCATGAATTATTCTATATTTTCAGACACAATAGCTGATATGAATTGGTTGGAAATTGAGGAGAAAGGCAAAGAAAAAGTACCTGTTCTATTTCCCTTGGGCGTTATTGAGGAGCATGGACCACATTTGCCATTAGGAACAGATATTTATTGGAGTTACGCCATATGCAAAATGATAAAAGATGCGTTAAATGAGAAAAGAACAGATTGTTTAATTGCACCACCATATTATTGGGGAATTAATCATTGTACAGGTTCATTTCCGGGAACATTTTCTGTCAAACCAGAGACTATGACAATGGTATTAATCGACATATTTGAAAATTTACATCAGTTTGGCTTTAATCAGGTGTACTGTATAAATTATCATGGAGATGCCTTACATATTAAGACCATACTCGATTCAATAAAGTCGGCAAATGAAAAATTCAACATGAATATCCGCTTATTAATGGAACCATATGATTTATATCCATTAGGATTGTCTGGTAAAGAGGATTACATTTTGTTAGATAGTGCGGAGTATCCACCGGAACTTTTTGTTGAGGATGATGCAGATAAAAAAGATTTGTTTGACATCCATGCAGGTGCCTTTGAAACAGCAGCAATGGATTATTTTTATCCCCTTGCTGTTCGTAAAGAAATTATTAAACCGTTGAAATCTTATTCATTGACAAAAAACGGTCTCTCTGTATGGCTTTCTGGTGGAGAAAATGTAAAAAGTGTTGCACCACTTGGATATGCTGGAAACCCAGCGGGATACGAAAGAAACAGTTCGACTGTTGAACTCGTTTTTAAAACACTGGTAGATTACTGTGCAAATAAAATTATAGAATATAACTCTCAAAAATGAGCATTACACGAACTTGGGTGTCAATCATAATCTTCGTCTAATGTTTATAATGGACAAGCTAATCATAGCAAATTAAGGGAAGCTCGATAAATTGAATTTTGTTTTTTACTTGGATAAATAGATGATACCGAGAACAATCTACAGACCTTAGCTCTTCCCCCACCAACATATCTAATAGCTTACCATGACTATAAAACATGAATGTTAATTTACGTTGCTTGCAGCAATGGACAGTACTTCATACAATTATGGTAACAACTTAAAGGTGGTTATCTATCATGTTAAATGAAAACATAAAGGCAATTAGAAAATCAAGAGGGCTTTCGCAAGAAGAACTTGCTATCAAGCTGAATGTGGTTCGGCAAACCATTTCCAAATGGGAACAAGGATTATCTGTCCCCGATTCTGATATGCTGATTTCCCTATCAGAATCACTTGAAATACCGGTAAGCACTCTGCTTGGAGAAACTGTGATAGAGCCGAAAGTGAATGATTTGAAAGCGATTTCTGAAAAATTAGAAATTATTAATTTACAACTTGCACAAAGGAAAACTGCGAGAAGGAAAATGCTTCATTGGCTATTTATCTCATTGTGTACAGTTATAGTAATGATTTTTGCGTTCCTAATAGTATTAAATAGTCCTTACTTAGGTTGGGATTATCATGACCCTGAAACCGCTGTTGTCGGAGTAACTTTTCACGCATTTGAATGGCTGTTTTTCAGATTAGCACCGATTATCTTGATTGGAGCAATTACTGGAATTTGCTTGACACGAAAAAAAGAATAAACTGCCCTACTTTTTTGAGAATAGTTCAGATTTCAAAGTTTTCATTTATCAAGCTGCATAGTTTGTTTATTCGCTACGAAGAACAAATTACACAATATAAATATTATAAGTGTTTTACTGGAGTGGATTTATATGAATATTACAAATGATTCAGCTAAATATTTCGATGATGTTTTCAATATGGCATATGAAAAATACTCTGTTGAGCTTACGCATCACACATTTCTTCCAAGAAAATCAAAATCAGACTTTTATAATTTTTTTAAGCCTAATTTTGAAGCAGCAAAATGTATAGTAGCAACCGAAGATGATATTTGTAAAGGTTTTATTCTATATTCAATAAAAAATATTAATGACGAACTCAGGTGTGATATTCCTGTGTGGGGATACGGTTCAAATAAGGATAAGTCTGAAAAGATTATAAACTATTTATTTATATATTTAGCCGAACAAATTGTAACAGGTATAAAAATAGATTTTTCTGTCCATTTATACGCACATGATTATGAAACACAAAAACTTTTTTCATATATGCAATTTGGTGTTATATGTGAAAAAGCTGTACGTTGTATTAAAAAAATTGAACACAATAGTACTGTTACCGTCAGAAAAATATTAAAAGATGAGTTAATGATAAGATGGAATGATATATGGGAATTATTGAAACAGTTGCTTGACCATTTGAAAAAGAGCCCCGTTTTTTATCCTTGTAACGAGTTTACTGAAAGTGTTTACATGGATTTTTTGACTGATGATAATACTCTGGTATACATTGCAGAAGATAAAAATAAAATAATCGGAATTATTGAAGCCAATCAGGATAATCTTGGTTTGATATTTGCTGAATCAACTTCTGTAAATGTAGGGGAAGCGTTTGTAATACCGGAGTATAGAGGCTTATTAATAGCACAAGCATTACTGAGTTGTTTAGAAAATGATTTGCTTGCTCGTTACATACAATATGACTGGGTAGAACATGGAACAGCAAACCCAAATGCGAGAGGTTTTTGGAATAAATATTTTGAAACAATAGAGTATGAATTTATTCGAAGCATAGATTGTCAGAGCTCTACATTATGAACAAACTCAGCATCTCTAAAATTCTCCGAGCTACTCATTATGTCTATAATCAATCACTTGCACAATCACAATAAAGATGAGAAATATCATCAAGACCTGAGTTTTCACTCAGGTCTTTTACTTTGCCTTCATATAAAAAGAAATCAGGTATAAAGAGGAAACATAGTTCCTCTTTTCAGAAAAGTTGCTCTTTAGAGGGCAACTTTTTTATGTTTTAGAGGGATAAGTGAAGAGAGCTCCTTCATAGATGAGCAAACAGTATATTCTGCCTGTTCATTTAATCAAAATTATATATCAGGAGGTTAATATGAGTAAATCGGTTACTGATGTTTACAAAAATGCTCAATTGTCCTATTTGAACGGTGGTTCATGGAAAAGTTTCAATAATATCACTCGTAATGCTATGGATGGTATTAAGATTCAGACAAAGTCCAGTGAATACTATTTGATGTACAGAACTTGGAACCAAGGTAAGACAGACTACTATCCTTATGTATCCAGTAAAGAAGATGACTATGCCGGAGCTTCCGGAAAACCTATTCAGCAAATTCAGATTCAGGCCTATCGCAAAGACGGAACAAAACTGAGTTCCGGTATTGTGGTGATGTATCGGGCTTATGTTGATAATAGTTGGCTGCCATGGGTTAGTAATGCCGACCCAGAATGGATGTACAGTGTATCAAAGGAATATGCATTGGGTGGGTCATTGGATACCGCCTCTTCTTATGCAGGTAAGCCCGGTAAAAATATTCAGGGAATTCAGATTTTGGTATTTGAAGCCGGCTCTCTGGGCAATTTCACAGGGGGAGAAAACACGACTTCTGCCCTGAGCTATATGTTGGATGATGGCTCAAAGTGGTATGGATTTGACCGTGCAGCGGTCGCTTCACACATTGACGGTATCAAGATTCAGACTGCTGCTAACAAAGATTATTATTTGACCTATCAAACTTGGAATGAAGGAAAGACAGCATTCTATCCAGTTGTAACAAGCAGAGAAAATGACTATGCTGGTTCTCCCGGTAAGCCGATTCAAAAAATCACCATCAGTGCTTTCAAGAATGACGGCACAAAGCTGACGTCGGGTGTCATTGTCATGTACAGAGTGCGAGTGGAAGACAGATGGCTGCCATGGGTCAGTAATGCCGACCCCGAGTGGATGCAGAATATGAAGAGCAAATACAGCTTGGACGGTTCACTCGACACCAGTTCCGGTTATGCCGGAATCGATGGCAAAAATATTCAAGGTGTTGAAATCCGAATCTTAGAAGAAGATTCTTCTAACGCAGGAGGCGGCAGCTTTACCGGCGGTGAAACGGGTGCAGGTCTTAGCTGCATGACAGATGGCAGTTCCGCATGGAAAAGCTTTACCGGCAGCATAACGGCTTCTCACATTGACGGTGTCAAAATGCAGACTGGTTCTGACAAAGCTTACTATCTCGCTTATGAAACTTGGAACGAAGGGCAGTCCTACTACTACCCCACGGTAACCAGCAAAGAAAATGATTATGCGGGTTCTGTCGGAAAGCCGATTCAGCGACTGAGCATTCGTGCGTATGCCAACGACGGCACAAAACTGACTACAGGTATTGTGGTTCTCTACCGTGTTCGTGTAGAAAACAGATGGCTGCCTTGGGTGAGTAATGCTGACCCTGAATGGATGGACAGCGTAAAAAGCAAGTACAATTTGGATGGCGAACTGGATTACTCTTCTGCCTATGCCGGCATTGGTGGCAAGAACATCAACGGTGTCGAAATCCGAGTATTTGACGGCAAGACAACGGCTTCTTCTATAGGAGGTCTGGCGGGTAACGAAGTTTCCGCTCCATTGAGCTATCTGAATGGTTCTACTTGGAAAGAATTTACCGGCATGGTTCTCTCCAAAATGGACGGCATTAAAATTCAAACAACAGGGAAACCGTATTACCTGCAATATCGAACATGGAATTCTGGAAAATCAGGCTATTATCCTTTTGTCACCAGTACAGAAAATGATTATGCAGGTTCCCCGGGCAAGCCTGTTCAACTGCTGAACATTCAAGTCTACAAAACCGATGGAACGAAGCTGACAAGCGGTGTGGTTGTCATGTATCGAACCTATACAGACGGAAGATGGCTGCCGTGGGTGAGTAATGCCGACCCTGAGTGGATGCAGACTGTGCAGACCAAATACAAATTGGACGGTGCCCTTGACACGCAAAGCTATTATGCAGGAATTGACGGCAAAGACATTAGCGGTGTCGAAATCCGAATCTTTGAAGAAAATCAGATGTATACGGGCGAGCCAACTCCTACAGGAAAATACAAACTCATTTCAGCTCCGTTTATTTCACAAATTCCATCCTATCCGACAGGCTGTGAAAGTGTCAGTACAGTGATGGCCTTGAAATATGCGGGAATCAATATTTCAGTCGATAAATTCATTGATTCGTATCTGTACAAAACGTCCCTTCCGTTTGACCCCAATGTTTCGTTCGGTGGTAATCCGAGATCAGATTCTTCTTACGGCTGTTATGCTCCTGTTATCAAAAAGGCGTTGGACAAAGCATTGACAGGAACATCACACTACGCTAAAACAGTGAGCGGATTGTCCATGCAAAATCTATGCTCGCAGTATATCGACAAAGGGATTCCTGTCATCATATGGGCGACCATGGGCATGAGAGCACATTACATCAGCGCAGCATGGACATATGGCGGAAAGACCATCCGCTGGGTTGCACCGGAACATTGTCTGCTGTTAGTAGGCTATGATGACAACCATTATATTTTCAACGACCCACTGCGAAACTCTCCCAGAACTTACTACACAAAAACTGCTGTGGAAGAGGCCTATCAGGGATTGTCTCGTCAGGCCATTGTGGTAATGGGAAATAGTAGTACACCTAATGTGCCCGTAACCAATGTTACACTGAACAAAACATCTGCTAATTTAGTAATGGGAGAAGAAATTACATTGTCAGCCAATGTTGTTCCTTCAAATGCCACTAATAAAGTCTTGACATGGTATTCCAGTGATAGTAGTATAGTAGATGTAAATTCGGTTGGCAAAATAGTGGCTACAAAAGCCGGTACAGCTACCATAACTGTGACCATTGAGGGTAAAAGTGCCTCTTGCAAAATCTCTGTCAGTTCGTTATGTGGAGGTAGCAACTATAGGAATGTCAATCATCATGACATGGAAATTAATCAATCGGATGGATATTATCACTGCAAAAAATGCGGTTATAAAGTAAAATCTCCGGCATTGCAGGATAAATCTGTTTTAAATAAAAGTGATTATCTGACTGTTGCTGCACTGTATCATGAGTATTTGGTACAAGTGGAACCGTCACCTCGTAGAGCGGAATCTATTTTATATGCCATCGATGAAATTCGAAGTCTCCCTGAAAATAGTACTAAATATGAATATCAGGGTGCTGGAGGCAAATATCAAAAAGAGTATACTGCTGCTAATGACGCTAATTTCATTGTTAATGTTTCACAGGGAGATTGTGTGGCAGAATGGAATGTAATGAATATTTTATATCCTATCATATCTTTTTTAGCACCTCCTCCATATTCATATATGCTTTCTATTGTCGGTGATTTATTGGCACAGGAACATCCCGGTGCCACTGATGTGTCGGGTACTGAAATCCTTATGACATATGGCAATAGCTTATTAGGCGATCTTACTCCCAAAAGTGAAAAATATCTAAAAATAAAGAAAATTAGCGCTGCCGTGGACATTCTCTTTTCAATTAAAACTCTGTTTGAAGGTCCTACTTGTACGGAAAATGATTACACGGTAAATTTGACTATTTTATCGGAAGATTTGGACGAAAACTACTCTGTTCGATATCATTTTGCGGCTGGAGTTGAATCTTTAAGCAGAGGGAATGTTTATGATGGATTTCCCGGACACAGTAATCTAAAGCGTTTTGCCTATAATGACGAAGTAAACAAAAGAGAGTATGATATAAGTTAAATTAATGTTGGGAGAAAATAATGTCACACAATAAATGCCCTCATTGCTACGGAAAAATCAACTATATTCATAAGTTATGGCATATGAATATAGAGCATGGATATCCTTGTCCACACTGCCAACAAAATATTGCACTAAAAAACTCTGGATACAAGGCAACCATACTTATTATTTTTCTAATGGCTGTATCTTCCTTTTTAGTTTGGGAGTCTGGTTTTAAATTTTATCTGCCTATTCTATTCTTTTTATTTGAACTATTCAATTTCTATTTTTTAAAGATAATTCCACATATTGAGGATAAAGGAATATCTCATAATCGATGTCCGCTTTGCCATTCGAAAATTTCTTGTTTTCGAAAATTCTTTCTTATGCATGATTGGTATGGGCATCAATGCCCTCACTGCAAGCAAAAAGTTAAGTTGAAGGCTTCGGATGACAAAATTTCCCTCTTTTTATTGCCAATGGTTGTTTCAATCTTTTTCATGTTTGAAGATACTAACTTAATTTGGTTGTTGCCTATCTCTATTTCAATAATCCAAATTGTCATGATTTACTTTACAAAAATCATTCCCTATACTTATGATAGCGATGAGGAGCTTTAGCACAAAATAAATAATTTAATCAAAGAGACTGTGCCTACTTTTTGTTAGCACAGTCTCCTTTCTAATCTGAGATAAATCTGTAAACTAACTTAAATCAAAACTGCCTTCATGATAGCATAACTTAGATAAAGCATAATGAAAATAAGTGAGGTACAAATTGGGATAATTAAGTTCATGAAGTAATAATGCAAATTTAATCTTAGAACACATTTAAATAATATTAACACTAAGACCTGAGGTTTCACTCAGGTCTTTTCTTTTGCCCATTTTCAAAATAAAGGAGAAATAAAAAATGAAAAACTTGAACCTAGACTACTTTTACGGCAACAGCGCCGAGCAATACAGTTTCTTTTCAATACCAAAAGTGTTATTTACCAACCCTGCCTATCGTTTGGTATCAGACACTGCCAAAATCTTATACAGTATCCTCTTAAGCCGTAATGCACTCTCACAGAAAAGCAACTGGATTGATAAACAGAATCGCTCGTACATTATCTTTACAATTGAAGAGATAAAAGAAACACTCTGCTGCGGTAACAGTAAGGCTGTAAAGTCGCTAAACGAGCTTGTAGCAATTGGACTGATTGAGAAATATAAACGTGGTCAAGGTCTGCCCACAATTATCTACGTGAAGAATTTTGCCACAGCAGCTGTACAAGATTCTCCATCACCTGATCAGGAAGAATGTAATTTAATCCCTGATACTTCGCCAAATAAGCCAATTAAGAAACCTCGGCTTTTTGTTTCTGACTCTGAATTCAGGAAATCAGAATCTAAGAATTCTGAAAAACAAAAGTCTAGAATTCCTAATATGGGAATTCTAGACTTCTCAAAAGCAGAATGTATATATAAAGACTTTAAATATACATACAGAGATACACATACTTCTTCAGACAAAACTGAAATTGACAAATCTTTTAAGGAGTTCTGGGAAGTAACTCCCAAGAAAAGAAACAAGACCGAATGCAGAGAGTGGTGGACGTTGAATGTGACGAATTGTAAGTTTGCTGAAGAAATCATTGAGGGTATGAAAAAACACGCTAAATGCGATGAGTGGCAAAAAGAAAAGGGGAGATATAGAGCCAATCCCTTGAAATGGTTGCAGGATGAACGTTGGACAGAGGAAGTCACGATAACAGAGCGAAGCTACAATTTGGAAGAATTGGAGCATGGCTCTTTTTTTGACCCTGTTGACAATGATTATGACATAAATTTGCCAGTAGATATGTTTGCACCCGTTTTAGCTTAATTTTGTCTGGGGAGCAGTGCGCCTTTTTCACCTTGATACTGTAGCATATTATGTCGAGATATGTTAA
Organism: Scatolibacter rhodanostii; assembly: GCF_900197595.1. Lineage (GTDB taxonomy): Bacteria > Bacillota > Clostridia > Oscillospirales > Acutalibacteraceae > Scatolibacter > Scatolibacter rhodanostii. The sequence goes on from NZ_FZLO01000003.1 coordinate 304,452, forward strand.
TTATAGTATGTTTATTAGATATACTTACTTTACGTGTAAATTTTTCACAAGAGGAGAACTGCTATGGTAGTTATAAAAAGCTATGACAGAATTGAGTGTGCTGACGGTTTTATTCGAGTGAAAACGAATGAAAAATGCTGTTGCTCGGTCTGTGGTGGATTTTTATACGTCAGAGATAGCAAGCCTAGAAAAGTTATTAATCAAGCAGGAATAACGGAAATTTATTGCCTGAGAAGATTAAGATGCCAGAGATGTAGGAAATTGCATACTGAAATACCCGATTGTATTGTGCCGTATAAACATTATACTGCAGAGGTTATCGAAGCAGAAATATCGCAAAAACGAGAGGACTGTCCAGCCGATAATAACACTTCATGGAGGTGGAAAAGTTTCTTTGCAAGTATATTAATTTTGGCGCATAAACACAACTTTTTCTCTTCTCAATCTCACTGGATTTCAAAAGCTTACCAAATCGTTGAAAAATTTAAGTTATTAACACACCCAGTTTGTGTTCCGTTCGAAAGTATCCGGTGTTATAATTCTGAATAGTGATAATAAAGGAGAATTCAGACATGAGCCAACTATGCAAAAACAATGATGAATATACAATTAGAGAGTGGACGGATGTTTGGTTTAGCGAATATGCTCCCTACCATATACGTGAAAGCACCTTGATAACTTATCAGTACATAAGAAAACGTGTCCTCAAAATGAACTTGAAAATTGAAGATATTTTACTGCAAGATTTAAAAGGATTAGAATTTCAAAGACTCTTAAATGACCTTGTTTGTGTTGGTCATTACTCTAAATCATCGGTAAAACAGGTGAAAAATCTGTATTCCAAAATATATAAGTATGCTGTTTTGAATGAAGTTTGTATCTCCAATCCTATTCAAATGACTGAGGTTCTCCCCTATGCTCCCGAAAAAAAAGTTAGTGCATTATCAAAAGAAAACCAAGCCACTGTAGAAAATATCTATAGTCAGCTTGAGTTTTGGCGAAGCAGCATTATCTTTTTTCTCTTAAAAACTGGAATTCGTAGAGAAGAACTAGTTGAATTAACTTGGAATGATTGGGACAAAAAGCAAAAAATTATTTATGTGCGAAAAAGTAAAACTGATAAGGGTATTCGAATCATTCCTCTCTCAGCTAAAGCAAATCTAATACTACATCATAATTATTTTCTAAACAAAAACAAGTCACCATATATATTTTGCAATCCTAAAGGTAAAAAACTGTCAAATGGCCAAATACGGTACACTTTTAAAAAAGCAAAAGAGCTGTCACAATTATCCTGTGCCTTTACCCCTCATATCATGCGACATACTTTTGCAACTAGATTTCTGGAGAGTGGAGCTGATATAAAGGCTTTATCTGATATTCTTGGTCATACAAGCCCGGCTTTTACAATGTCTAGGTATGTAACTCCGGATATCTCTTATTTACAAAATCAGATTGCTTATGCTTTTAGAAATGAATAAAAACAAAACTGTTCTCCAGTCCTTAATATAGCTTGGAAAACAGTTTTATCCTTGAAAAAAATCATTAAAAGTGTTATTGACTTTTTAACAAGTGAATAATGGAATAAAACAGAAAAATAAAAAGCTCCCACAACCAAAGCTAGCGACCAACTAACTTTGGCATGTGCCCTTACAACAGATGAATCAGACATCTATTATAAAGACTTATGGAAGCGTTCTTGGTGTAGAATATACCACACCTTGACATACATTTCAAGGACTTTTAGATGGAAATATCTGAAAGCCCTTTTCTCTTGTTTTGAATGCTTTTTCACACAGATTAAGTGTTTAAATAAATCCGATGTTTCCATGGTAAATAGAAAACATTGTGTATGACAAGTATTATTGCATTTTAATCTTTAGCGGGATGAAATTAATGAAAGCTTGTCCTACTGGTGTACCCTGACAACTAAATGAAACTGCAAATGCAATATACATATGGACAAACATTGAGGCAAATTACATGCTGTTTTGAGGTCTGCATCACACGCAACCCTTAACGAGGTGTGCCATAATCAACCTGCCAAAAAAGCGCATTGAAAATCAGGTAGACGCAATTCTAAGTATATAATGGGACCAAGATAAGTCTTGGTCCCATTATATACTTAGAATTTGCGGTAAGACAATATATCATATTATCTTACCAAAGCTTTAAATAATGTGGCAAATCACGTCAATTAACATATAATCACATTTTTTGTTTTTCAACATGAGTGATTTTGCACCCATGAGGTATCGTGTGAATATATGACAGAAATCAGTGGTTAGCACGAAACATCAGCCATGCCTATTCATAACAATTTTATTGCATGTTTTCCATTATGATACAGTCTAAAATTTTATAGGCATAAATAGCTTGAATGAGTGAAAACCGCCCACATAGGGTTTTGTTATATGCTCCTCAAGCCACTGATGTTCCCCATAATCATACTTATCATTCTTGTCTATCCAGTAATGAAGCGCTTTCCATGCATCATCTAAATCTGAACTCTCTCCATATGTTGCTTCAGCAACGGCATATAATCCTCCGAAAAACTCTTTCACTTCCACTCCGAATTCATCTAAAAATAAGGGGGAGCTTTCTGAATAATTACCTAACACAGCCCATGCCTCATATCCATACTCTGTATCGAGAAAAGGAAATGGACATGTAAATCCAAAGTATCGTGTATTAGGTGGCAAATGCAAGTTATTATCAACCATAAATTGTCCTAGATTTGTTGTGGTTGGCAACTTATTTGTTTGTCCATATTTCTTTTGATATTCATAGGACATCTGCCATTTGATTAAGCCGCCCCACGCCTTTGAAACAACTTTATTCCATTGTGAAAGCTGATTTTTCATTGATAGTTTATCGTTGTATGAATGAAATGAAGCTACTTTCATGGCGGGGAGCGTTTCAATCGCAATAGGCGTAATCTTCACAGGAATGCTGCTTGATGATGAAACTATAAATGGCTTATATAAATCATCTAACATTCCTTTTTCTCGATATTTTTGAGGGGATATACCAAACATGCTTGTAAATGCTCTAGTAAACGTTTGCTGAGAACCATAGCCATAGTCCATGGCTATTTCAATTATTGTTTTGTCATCGGCAAACAAATCACTTGCAGCACTAGAAAGTGCTCTTTTACGGATATAGCTACTAACCGATTCACCGATTATATCCCTAAAAATTCTGTGAAAATGAGGGTATGAGTAATACGTTTTGTTGAGAATGTCTTCTGTTGTTATATTCTCTTTTAAATTTTTCTCAATATACGCAATACAATCATTGATGATTTTAATGTAGTTTGTTTTCATATACACCTCTTTTAATATTACTATGATTCTAAGTATACATCTAAATCAATGATTTGTCTTTGCCGTACATATCAACGTGTTGTTATAGTCAAGATCCTTAATTAATGTCTTTTATATATAACCGTGATTCTTTATCCAACCTAAACCCGTTTGCCTCTAACGTTTTTATCGAGACTATATTTATGTTACCATCTTCAATTGTTGGGTCGGCAATAATTCTAATTGCTTTTGCGTTTTCTTCTAGCAACTTTTGGCTGATTAAGTGTACCAATTGCTTTCCAATCCCCTTTCCAAGCAAATTTTCATCTCCTAGTAAATAGTCTATACCATATGTTTCTGTAGGTTGGGGTATTTCTCTGTGTTCAATTGGTAAATCATTATAATTATAATATTGACAAAATCCTATTGGCTTGTCTCCATCTTGAGCAATAAAATGACGTAAATATTTATAAGTTATATTTCTCTCATATATCTCATGCAGCCAATCGCTTGCATCGCCAAACCATTTAGAAATATATTCTTGATTTAACCACTTTTCTACTATTTCAATATCCTCATTTTCTAACATTCGTAGCATAAGCATGTGAAATACCACTCCTTTTAGTATCACTATGATTCTAAGTATACATACAAATCCATGATTCATCTTTGCCGTATATATCAAAAAATCATCAAAACAATCATCTCCACAAAATGCTTGAACCACAAATTATAAAAGATGAATTTGAATTTTTATGTCATCGCATAAAATTCTGTTCTAGTAATAGAATAAACGCTTGTCTTTGTATTCTTCTCATCTGAATATTCCTTGCGTAATAACATACCAATTTTTTCAGCCACTCTTTTTGAGGGTATATTGGTACATTTTTGATAACAAAATATTTCGTTAAAGCCCGTGTTTTTAAAAGCAAACCTTAAACAGGATTTTGCTGCCTGCGAAGCATACCCTTTACACCGAAAATGTTTATCAATATGGTAGCCAATTTCAGGGAACAAATTTCCATCACCATAAATATTCTGCATGGTGATTCCGCAATCTCCAATGAATTGATTTGTATCCTTTAAAATAATAGCCCATAAACCGAAGCCGTATCTTCTATAGTTATCAAGATTCCAGTCAATCCAACCTCTTGTTTTATCCATGTCAAAAACGCTTGGATAATATTGCATTGTCTCTTGATCTGATAATATTTGATGCCATGGCAGAAAATCATTCATAGTTAATTCCCTTAGTGCAAGCTCTTCTGTTTCTATTATATAATTTCCCACTTGTGTCCTCCATTAAATTTGAAATTATCTGTATGTTATGTAAATAGTGTGTATTTCCCTTAATTATAGCATAGATAAAGTAAAGATTGTCAAGTCAAGTGCAACAAAAAAACTTGTAAAGCATTTCAAAGGGAGTGCGAAAACCTAGCCGTTTTCTAGGATGGTTATTTATCATCGAAATGTTCCATATACACTCCTTTCTTAATATAGTATAAACTATGACATGACGTCAAAGTCAAGGGGGATTAGCAAATTTATTTCTACTATTTTTTAGATAAAAGTTCAGAGAATTTTTCTTTCATCAGAGAAATCGCCCAGCTGTTATCTGCTTCATATCCTCGATAAACGTGTTCTTGAGCGGCAACTAAAAGTAAATAAATATCATACCAAAGTATGCGTTTTTGTTCTGAAAGTGTGAATTTATGAGTGCCATAGCCGCTTAAAAAATCCGCCGATTGTGCATATGAGCGAAAGCCGACTTCCATCAAAACGTCACCCCACAAGCAACGTTCCCAGTCGATGATACCTGTAATTTTACCATCTTTGATGAAAATATTGCCGTCCCAAATATCCCAATGCACAAGCTGTGGTGTTTTGACTTCTTCAAGAACAAGCTTGTGTTTTTCAAGCATGCCGAACAGTTCATCAAGCGGAATAGGCAGTTTTATTTCTACTTTTTTAGCATTGTGCACCATTGCTTTCAGCATTTTTGTAAAAACGCTGTGCCAGTTATCACCTGGAAATTCAGCTTGGCTTGGATAACCGAAAAAGCTGTTTGTTATCGCATTTATTTGCTTGTTCAGCTTGCCTGCTTCACGATAAATCTCATTTAATTTGTCAGCGTTTAAGCCGTCTTTTTGCATGGAGAGGCTTTTTCCCTCAATCTTTTCCATGAAAAAGTAAGGTGCATTGCAAATTGTGCATGAAAAATCGCTGAACTGCACTTTTGGCAAAGGTACAGCACTCTTTTCAACAACGATCTTCATGCACGCAACCTCGGTCGCCATGATGTGTTTTTCATAAGTCATAACCGTTGTATCGGGGTGGGGGGCGATTTTGAGGACACTCTGTGAGCCATCCTCGAAAGAAACAGCATAAGCAATGTTAAAAAATCCCTCGGTTAGCTCTTGGATATGAGTAAGTTTTTTATTAGGAAATGCTTGTTTTACCATGCTTTCCAGCGCGCTTTGTGATTGCAGGTTTTTTGTCAATAATGGCATATGTAAAATTACCTTTCACTTTTGTATACAAAATTTAATCTGTGCATTTCCAATGGTTTTACGCACTAAAACCTCGATTTTTCATAATTATAAGGAATACTTGTTCCCACAACAATGTCCTCTATTTTCTCAATAATTAACCAATCGTCCATATTGCCTTGGTGGTCAAATGCGAGGGTAGGCGCAATTTTTTTTACATGAGAGAACTCGACAAGACACAAGCATTTTTTATGCCAACGTGTACGTTGCTTGTCCGTTAAAGCCAGCTTTTCTTGGTTATCAGCAAAGGTTTGGTTGATTTGTTCTTCTGTCAGCTTAACGTAATTCTGAACGGATTTCACAATTGCTTTTGCCGCAATATCTGCTGTGCCTTTTTCCATAAAGTAAAGTATTTCGCCCTCGAAAACACGGCTATGCGGAATTTTTCGACCAGCCGCCCCACGCACCACCATGGTTTTTTCACCAGATAAAATTTTGTCTAAAACACGTTCGCCTTTTTTACCTGTGTTATCACAGTAAACTAAATGTACCATTCGTTTTCTCCTATCATCTAATTAAATTGAATATTTTCAGTCTTTAAGTCGCAATAGTGTCGTCCTTTTATTGCAGTGAATTTTAGCACGCAATAATCGGGATCGGTGACACCTTTTTTATAAAACATTGTGTCACCAGTTTTCCAAATTTCCTGCTTTATAGCCGTATCTTGTAAAATTTCCATCGTGCCAATAAGCATTACCCCTTCATAGCGAAATCGCCCTTTATTGAAAAAATAAATGCTTGCTTTTTCATTGTCTTGGTATTGTTTTACCCTTAAAGATGAGGTGTTTGTCGTGAAATAGAAACAATTCCCCTCTATTTTTCGTGGCATGAGCATGGCTTTCATATTTGGAAACCCCTCGTCATCCACTGAAGAAATGAAAGCAACTTTTCCATATCTAAAAATAGTGCAGTATCCGTCAACTCAAACATCACCCATTTTCCATCGTGATAAGTTGTTGCTTCGTCATAGATATGTTGTGTTTCAGGCGTTAACCCAGCACGAATAGCGTCAACTTTTGCCCTTTCATCTTTGCCGAAAATAAGCATAAAACCAAACACATCTTGTTTTGCGTACAAGGCACACAGCGTTTTACCACCCCTACGGTATTTGTACTCATAAACCCAGCGTTTTCCTCCAGAGTTCCACAGCTTGTCCATATCATAATTTGCTTCAACAAGGTTTTGTACGTCTGTCCAAACATCAAAAAGCGACTGACCTAACAGGGCAATCATTTCTTCGTTAGTTGGTATTTTTTCAAGCATGCTTATTCCCTCAATCTAATATTGATTTTATAGCTTTTATTAAAGGCACAAGCATTAAAAGTATTATCAATACAGCACCCCAAAACTGTCCATAAGCCACTGCCGCAACAGGTTCAAGTGGAACCGGATTGACAATCGCAATGAATACACGGAATATCCAAACAAATGTCAAAAAACCTAATAGAGTGATAGCTTCTTTGTTTCCTGTGAATACCTTTTTGCCCCAAAGAAGGACTAAAGAACTAATGCCGGACAGCATAAAGGAAAAGCAAAAGTTCACCCAATCGATGGAAACGATTAGATTTTCATATTCGCTTGGTATATATGAATACCACTCAAACACCCATGGGACAAAAAAGTGTAAAATGCCTATCATCAAACTAAGAATAGTTCCTGTATAATAACAAATTTTCGATAATTTAATCATTTCGTTTTTAGCCTAACAGGTACAAACGATTCCATTTGTGCAAAACCTTGAGCTTTTATCACCTCTTGCGGTGTAATAATATGCCCCATGGGGTAGTGATGTTCACGCTTGTCTAGCTCAAATAGTTCAGATTTTTCAATCCATGCAAGAACATCTTTATATAAGCGCTCATTTTCCTCGTCGTCGCCGTCCTTATAATGATAAGTCACGTACAAGCCACCATCAAAATCAAAGGTTTCAAACTCCTCTGTGTCAATATAATCCGTCAGTGCATAAATCCACACCATACCGCCCTGTTGTTCATCAAAATACAGGAAATCCCTTGGCATAAAATCATCAGCTGGCTTGGGCTTTATTTGTGAAAAATAAGCATTAAATTTACCAAGAACACCGTTTTCTGAAAAGTCAAAATTCTTGTCCAAGCCAGACGAAACAGTTTTGAACGGTGGTAGTGAAATAACTCGAAAATTCATAAGTTTTCCTTTCTTTATTGAGGTTTGTTCGTTTATTTAAGTTTCAATGGCAGATAAACCTGTTGCTGCGCAATTCCTAAAGCTTTATCAAAAGCACCGTCAGGATTTGGCATATTGCACATACCGCTCTGTGGAAAATCCCCATAAGTGAATGCATCGTTATTTTCTATCCATGCCATCATGCAATTGATGGTGTCGTTTAAGTCGCCACCCTCCAGCTCATTTCCAGTGGCAACCAAATATAAACCACCTGGAAAATCTATAAGGGTATAAGGAAGCACATCTTGAGCGGTGACATTTTCTTTTACAGCATAAATTAAAACATTATCGCCTTGTCCCCATGTTTCTTTTGCGCCCTCGTGCCATAAAAAGCTTGTCGGTTCATACATATGTGTATGTAAAAGGTTTTCATGGTTATCAATCCATTCTGCAAATCCGCCTTGACCGAATAGCTGTTCAAAAGTCATCACTCCCGATGAAACCGCCTTAAACTTTGAGATTTCTACACCACGCATATTATGTAAGTGTATCATGGTTTCCTCCTGATTTTCTTTATTCAACATATTACATCATTTGGCTTTATACTACATGAATTTCACCGTTATTTCCGTAATATTATTGTTTCCAAAGCGTGTCTACAATCCAGATATGCTGAACCTCTATTCGATGAATATCCATTTCGCATAACAAAATTCAAACCATTTTCCACTATAACGAGAAGATATGTTCATTTGTATAAAGCCTTCTGTATATTCGGTAGGTGCTTTCTCATGCCCAGAATCGCCCTTGTTGCCCGGTTTGTTTTTGTTCCGCTCAAGTTGCCCATGCAATGTGGACTATGGTGGGGCTGCACACCCCTCGTGGAAGCAGCGCACCATCATGAATGACAAGATGTCGACTGATGATTTCTATGCTTTTCTGCTTGCTTCATGCAAAGCTTTAGCTTCAGCTTGCGAACCGGGCGCAATTCTTTATCTCGCTATGAGTGCCCAGGAATGGGGTTCTTGCATGCAAGCTCTCAAAGAAAGTGGCTTTCATTGGTCGTCGACGATTATCTGGTACAAGGATTCGCTCGTGCTGTCCAGAAAAGACTATCACACCCAATATGAGCCGATTTGGTATGGTTGGCTTGAGGGAAAAGCTCGACTGGTGGAGCTGAAAGACCGGGGGCAATCGGATGTGTGGGAAATTCCCCGTCCGAAAAAAAGTGAGGAACACCCCACGATGAAGCCAGTAGCACTAGTGGCAAAAACCATCAACAATTCTTCTCGTCATGACGATATTGTGCTGGATTTATTTGGCGGCTCTGGTACGACACTTTTAGCGTCTGAACAATGCGACCGTGTTGCTCGTTTGATGGAACTTGACCCAAAGTACTGCGATGTCATTGTGAAAAGGTTTATTTCGTTTAAAGAGAGTGATGAGGGTATATTTTTGCTTAGAAATGGGGAGAAAACGGCGTATCACAATCTACTATAAATTACAAAGGACAATCAAGTTTCGTTATTTGGTTACCCATTTGTGATAAATTAGCGCTTATCGACTTCAAATTATGCTTATTTTGTTAATTAAAAGTTACTAAGTGTTGGCGCAAAGAAAAATGGTGGCTTTGATTTTTAAAACAGTCTTTTTCCATCTGAAATATCAATGCCAAGCTCTTTTGCCAAGCCTGTTTGTTTAAATGGATTTACTTTCTCCACTACACCATCACGTTTAAAAATTGAGCCTGTATTCTTGAACCAAAATGTGACATCTGCTTTTACGCATTGTTCACGGATATTAAGTACCCAATCATAATCGCAAACACGAGCCTCTCGTCCTGTTTCGCCGCCAACTGTAACATGGTCTACACCGTCAAGATATGGGGTTAAGTTTAATTCTGATAAAAGCGGAGCGCAAGCAATAAATCGCCGCTTTATCGGATAGGATAAAAACAGTGGAAGTCTATAATCAGCTATTTCTTGATTTTCGACAGTACAGCCAATATTCACATTGTCATAGCCTTCGCCCCAATCGGGTGGAAGCGACACCAGGAATCGGTCAATTCGCTTTGTCAAAATCAAAAAATCAATGTCGGCTCTTTCCTTGATGATAGACCAAATATCTTTACGCCACTCATCTGTTTCAGGCAGGAAAAAGTCAGTTGCAAAGCAGGTTGCAAGAATTTTATTGCCTTTAATATTATATTCACCTTTTGATGTTTTCCTTATAGGCCAATCGAATTTTTCTGTTTTTTCAATGGTGTTTTGGCCGTAGCGTTTCGCGTGTGGTCCGTAAAAATAGCAGTTTGTACAGCCATCACTAATTTTATAACAGCCTGTCCATGGCTCCCAGTTCATAGTGTTCCTCCTCTTGTATGGGTGAAGCAACGCAGCCGCGTATCAAACGCAGCGGTTGAACGTCACCGTTTGTGCCTTCATGGAGATCTTACCCACCTCGTAGCCGTATGCGAGCAGTTCTTTCTTGAAGGTTAAAAAGGCGTGGTCGATGGGAAATCCCAGAATCTGTTCAATCTCTGCATAGGTCAGCGTAAAACTATTCTCCGTGCGCTGACCTATCGCCTTCCAAAGCGGCTCATATTTACTCATTGTCCATCTCCTCCGATCTTGTTTAGAATAAAATAGCGGCATTGATTTATCAAAGCCACCGTTTTGAAGTTTATTTGCTATAACGCATATTGTCTTACAAACTCAAGCGGGAACATTGTGCGTGTGGCAACTTCTTCAGCCGACATACCTTGATTAAAAAAGCGTTTAATCACAATAGCCATATCTTCTGCTATCTCTACAATATGTTTATCGGGGTCATATACTCTAATGTCACGCTGCCCCCATGGATATTCTTTGATTTCATGAACCCATTGCAAATCTGGTATGCTTTTCAGTTCGGCGAACACTTCATCTAAATTTTCAACTTCAAAATAGACTTGAAAGTTATGTGAATGCTCTTTAACGCTATCAACCGATATACCAACGAGTTCAGCGTATCCTTGTTGAAGAGAAAATCCCTCAAAGGTCACATGCGCTCCAATATCCATTATAGCTTTTTGATGAAGCACCTTTTCGTAAAAATGCTTTGATGCGATTATATCTTTAACCGCTAAAAGACAACCTTGATATTTCATTTTTCAATCCCCCTTTGAGAAGATTGTATCATAAATTTCCGTTCCATCATAGTAAAAATCCGACATCGTTTTCAAATACCTTTGAAGGGTAACACCGCTGATAGCCTTGAAATATTTATCAAAATGGACTTGGTCAAAATAGCCGGCCTGTTGCGATAATGCTGAAAAGAAACAAGGCGATGTTTGAATGTGCTTTAGCACATAGTTAAAGCGAGTTAAGCGTAAAAAGCACTTAACATTCATTCCAACTTGTGTGAGAAACAAGCGGTTCAGCTGTCGTTCACTATAATGCGTTTGTGTGGCAATTTCTTTTACTTGTAGCTTACCATGATTAACAGAAATTAGTTGGGTTGCCAACATCAAAGTATCCGAAACAACAAGTCTTTCCATTCGTTTATATAGGACTTTCTCACAAGCCTCTGCTAAATTTGTAGCAGTTTCAGACATTACAAATGCTTGGTATAGTGAATGAAAAAGTTCACTGTCAATATCTGCGAGTGATAGGCGTTTTCCAGCAAACTCTGCTTGGCTCTGACGTGTGATTTGATATAAACCAAAGGGCGAAAGTTGGATAAGTAAAAGTACACGATACCCATTTGGCTCTACGCCCAACACAATAGGGCTTAAAGATGCGCCCCAAAGTTCAGCAATTACATTGTTGCCATCAAAAGCGAGGGACAATGTTCCACAAGCGTTAGGCATAAGTGTATAGTGTGATGTAAACATATCATTAGACGGAAACACAATATTGTAATATTGAATATATTTTCTTAATCCGATATGGGAGGGGAAAATATTGAATTCGTTGCTATTTTTGATTATCATTTTTCCTCCCTAAAATCCAAATTACTACATATCCATTTCATGATCCGATTTGTTTGTTACATTTATATTATCAGTCTTTCTGCCAATATAAATAATCCGCATCTAAACCCATTGCAAATTTGTTTTTATATCTTAATTATTACAATAAAATAAAATTATTCACATTGCTAACATAATATTATAACATAAAAACAAAAAAATTCAACGCCCAATTTTATACTTTGGGGGATTGAAATTGCCATTATCCATGTTTTGTTACTTGACTTATCTTGCTTTTAAAGCGTTAATGTGTGTACGCAAACGAAAAAACACTCTTGGAGGTACAAAATGCAGGAATACAAATTCAACGTCACAGGCGCAGAACGAAAAAGGCTCGTGGGTATCATTTCAGAAATACTGAATCAGCCAATTAAGTACTTGGGTATGCCCTCGGCTGCATATGAAGTGGGTGAAATCCACATTGACAAGCAAGGAACACTCACAGGTGAAGTCGCTGCTGAGCTTTTACAACACCTAGAAAAACAAGGATTTATCCCAGAAAGCACGATAACACCAGACCGCACTACAATAGAAATGCCACTAGATGGTTTCACAGAAAACAACCTTGAAAACCTACGCAAAATGGTAAAGTCAAAGGAAAATCTGCTCATGATATCGCTTGGGATTACGGAATTACCGATTGTGATTTTGGATGACAGAATTCAATTTCCATGGTTTATGTTTACAGAAGATAGAGAGCGTATTCACGCTTATTCACAGTTTATATCGGCTCTGTGCAGTACAGCAAAAGAGAAAAATCGTGTCAACGCAAAACAACAGGATACCGTTGACAACGAAAAATTCGCCATGCGGGTATGGCTTATCTCACTCGGCTGTTCAGGGGCTGAATATAAATATCTGCGTAAAATCATGAGCGAAAAATTGAGTGGAAACTCTGCTTTTCGCTTTGGAAAACCACAAAAAGAACACCCTGACACCGCAGAAAGTGAGGTGCAGGGTGATAAGTAATTTTCCTACAAAAGCACAGGTTTATCACATTCGCAAAACCTACCCAGTTGGCACTCGTGTTGAGTTGACAGCGCCTATGCAAGACCCATATACAAAGCTGAAAGTCGGTGACAAGGCGACTGTTGTTGGCGTTGACGATGTCGGGCATATACTGTGTAGATGGAATAACGGCGAGGGACTGAGTTTGATTGTTGGGGTTGATGAGTTTCATATTCTGAATATAGATATTAATTAGTTCATCATTTTTATCTATACGAGCTATTTGAATATATAATTGGAATAGGTTTATGCTCATTGAACCCTACAGATTTATAATAATCAAAAGTTGATAACAAACTAACAACATCTGCAATTGTTACCCTACATTTCGGTCCAATAATAATTTTTTTGATAAATTCCTGCTTTATATGATTAAAATTCATCGGTGTGTATGTGGTTATTTGGTTATTGGCACACTGAAATGAGCAGTTTTCAAATGTTAATGATTGTGACAATGGTTTAAATAAATTTGCATTTGAACTCATTTGTGACTTAGGTTCATCTAAAATCGCCAGTCTCCACTCTTTTTCTTCTTTAAAATTCGGATTCTTATAAAATGCAAAATCAAGCTTATAGTCATTATGAAACTCAATTGCACAATCGACAATTGTTTTTTGCTCCATTTTCTTTATATTTTGATTGACTATTTTATTTATTAATTTTTTTTGTGCTGTCTGTGTATATCTAACTTCATCAAACCGAACATGAGGTCTTCTAACTTCATTTGCAGATTGTAAATATTTTTTTGACACACCTATTGCCAATCCCGTACCATCTTGTGCATAACCTCTCCACTGACTTAATGAGTCTTCTAATGCCGTAAAACAAGTGACATAAGTATTGAGCGTTGGCAAATTTTTATTATCACCAAGTGAGCAACCAAATCTCCATGCGCTAACTAATTCTTTGCCTAATCCAGTTAATGTTTTTTCTATTTCGCTGTTTATTTTTTGTTTTATCCATGTACATTCTTTTATATCGTTAGATTTTAATACGTCAAAAAGCCAAAATTGTGAGCTTCGAATAATATTAAGGAAACTTTCCACACTGCAATAATGATATAAAATCTCATCCATAATATAACCTCCTGTTATGCAATTTATTATATCACATAATCTTATTATCACGTCACATTATTGATGTTTTTATCTAATTCTATTTTCACATCTTTCTTCATATAATAGTCCTAGGGTATCCGTGGGACACCCTTTTCGTTCGGAGGTGACCATGTGGAGGAATTTCGCAGACTAAAAAACTACAAGCCAAGCCTGTTCAAGGCTCCCGGCTCGATATATAAGAAAAGTTTTGCTGATTCAGCGGTACTTTTTGTCGAACACCTAAAGCATGGCACAGGAAAATGGCGTGGCATGCCTTTCCAGCTTCTGGATTGGCAGGAGCGCATTATCCGCGACCTATTCGGCATTGTCAGAAAAGATACACAGTGCCGACAATTTCGCAGAGCTTACATAGAAGTTCCAAAGAAAAACGGAAAAAGTGAATTAG
>NZ_FZLO01000002.1 GCF_900197595.1 Scatolibacter rhodanostii
CTCCGTAGTCTTTAAATTTTTGCCTGTTGGGATTTTCACATCTTGATTTCATCGAACACCAAACGCCATATAGTTCAGGGTAATCACAACACGCTCCGTGAATCCTGTGAGAGTAAGCTTGATATGGCTTTAATTCTTCCATTTCAATCCTCCTTGTCGATTTCCCATGCTGGCTGTGAGATATACAAAGTTCCGTCTATACTGCTGTTTACGTTGCCCCATGCATTTATAGGCTGTCCGTCACACTCAGAAACCCACGCACTCTTGCTGGGTTCAAGTCCGTGTTTTTTCATATCTTCAACATATTTTTCACGACTAAAAACTCTCATTGTTGCTCTCCTTTCCTGTATATTCCCACGGTCTTGTCCAACCTAGCAATCCAGCAGACGGAATCAACATCAATCCGCAAATGCGTGTCCACATGTCAGGCCACAAAAATATGGTCAGTATTACTGCTGCGAGCGTACACAATGCTGCGCTGATATGTCGGCGATAGGGGTTTACTCTCGGGCGGTAGGGCGTATGTATTTTTATGGGTTTCATACTTTTACCTTTCTAATTCCTTGGACTACCGGTTCTATTTCTTCAACAGTATTTCCGCTGGTGATATAATCAATAAGCATGTCCGCATCGACTAGCACTTTTCTGCCAACACGCACAACAGGAACGTTGCCTGACTTGATAAGTCTGCGGATAAAGTGCAACGTGATTTTGGTGTCGGGGTCAGTTTCTTTGATGATTGCCAATACACCCGGTGCGATTCTCATTCTTTTCATGGTTTGCCCTTTCTTTTTAAGCTGTTTTTTCGGACAAAAATTTTTCAATGAAATACTGCTGACCTTTTCCAGTTACTTTTGTCGTTTTGGTTGTAACACTCACTCCGTCACCATTAAAGTGTGTGCTTTCCTTGATGCGAAATAGTTCCATATCCATAGCTCTCTGTGTAGGCAAATTGTAGTTATTGCCTTTCTGACGGATAAGATAGCCATTTTGTCGCAGCCATTCGAATAAGCGGTTCTGACCAATGTCAATGCCATTCTGCTTGAGTAGTTTTGCCAACTGTCCGACAAGGATAGTTGATTGGGAAGTTGCCACAGCTTCAGCAAAAAGGACTTTTGGTTTGTCCTGCTCGATTTTTCCTAAGAGCAAATGATTTTCATCATGGAGAGAAGAAATTTGCGCCTGAGCAATGTTTAACGCTCGAGCCATAATCTTTTCAGGACTATTCCAAGCATTTTCAACAGCCACAAAATATTGTCTCGCTTGTTTGCCCCGCTCGTTTCTCTGAATCATGCAAACTTCTTTTGCCATATCAATGGTAAGTTGATAATCAGTAATTTCTGTCCAAGGATTCTTTGGATTATTGGTCGCTCTTTTTTGAGCGGGCAATTTTGCAAAGTCGCTTAGTTCCTCAAACCCATATTCCGTCATTCTTGGAAACCAGTCTTTGAAAGCAGTTTTTACTTCTAAAAACTGGTGTAGTTCTCGAGCAGAAACAGTAGGCTTGTCCGATTCATAATTAACGGGTATTAAATTATTCATGTGCTTGTCCTTTCTTTTAAAATTTCCTCCAAAGCAGCGTTGAATTTATTTATGTCGCAGAGACATATTCAATGCCCATGTTTCAGCAAACTGTCTAAATAACTCCGAACAGGATTCAGCATCTGAATGTGTCAGAACAAGATGTGTTACATTGGCTCGTCTTCCTGTTATTTGAGAATAAGCACCTCTTGCAGCATAGTCGCAAGAATCAAATAATCCCCATTCAGGAATACGATATTTAGTTGCTGTTTTAGCACAGATTTCTTTGCATAAAAGCTTGTAAACATACGAGGGTGTAAGCCCATATCGCTCACAATCTTTTATTTCAATAGTCAATGTCATACCGTTCTCCTTTCGTTTTCAAACTGCAAAATATCATCTTGTCGAACTTGATACTTCTTGCCAATCTTCATCGCAGGAAGTTTTTTTTCACGAATCCAACGCCACACAGTGACAATAGGAACACTGTATCTTTCAGCAATTTCGTCACAAGTGTATAATTTATCCATTTTGTCCTCCTTTTCTTTGTTAGTTATTGTTAGTTACACATACTTGCAATTACTTTAGATTTGTTGTATACTATCAGTGCTAACTTAAGTAATAAACAAAACAAAAGTATGAACGCAACTTTTAAAGAAATAGAACACATTTCTTTAGTACGCTCATACTATAACACAGCTATCTTTAGTAGTCAATAGGTTTGCTAAAGTTTTATTTAGTATTTCTATTGTTTGTGAAAGGTTGACAAAAAATGTATGAGATTTTTGAAAGAATAATCAGCGAAAAAGGTATAACACCTTATAAAGTATGGAAAGAAACAGGTGTATCTCAAACTACATTAAGTTCATGGAAAAAAGGTACTTATGTGCCTAAATTAGAAACACTTGAAAAAATTGCAAATTTTCTAGAAGTTGATGTTCACTATCTGAATGGAGAGAAACTGCCGTACTGCCATTTGTGCGGTTTGCAGTATCTTATGGATTCTAATGAAGATAAAAAAATTCATAAAATAAAACATAAAAAATGGGAACTTGCAGTAAAAAAATTTGGCTTTTGTTGGCCTTATCGAGTGAGAGAAAGTATAAAAAGTGCAAATGATTCTATCCAGCAGGATGAATCAAAAAATATTTCAGAGCGTTGTGAAGCAGCACTGAGAATGATTAAGGCGTATTTTTCAAGAAGTCTTGAAACAAATGATTATGATTTATCTCACATCTCTTTTGAAGAATATATTCCTTACTTCCTAGGTGAGCAAGTCAGTAGATTTGATTCAGCCGTTCAAAAAGCTTTGACTGAGAAATATGGAAAAAAAGAGGGAATGGAAGGGACGTATTGGAAAATTCCGAACAAGAAAGAATCCATTACCAATAAAATAAAAAAACTCGTCCCCAAAAGGGACGAGCCTGAAATAACTTTTGATGACTTCACTTATGCTTTTTTAGATGAATCGAAAGAGTTAACGGAAGAAAACAAGCAAAAACTCCTTGAAATGGCAAAATTCTTTAAACAACAACAAGAAAAAGATAACTGATTTATCGTGTGAGGACAACGCATGGTTGAATTGAATACTATATTTGCAGACATGGAGAAAGAAAAAGTTAGTCTTTTCCCGTATGAAGTTGGGGAAGAAAAAAGCGTTACTTTGGAAATGAACAATCGGTATGCTATATTTCTTGATACGTTTCGAGTGGAATCACTGTCCGAAACAAAATGGATACTAGCACACGAGCTAGGACACTGCGCAACAGGGTGTACACATAAAGTAAGTAGTTCGCTGGACTTAATAGAAAAGCACGAATACAAAGCTAACAGGTGGGCGATAGAGCGATACATACCTTTTGAAGATTTGAATATTGCCATACAGGGCGGATACACAGAACGTTGGCAGTTGGCTGAATATTTTGATATGCCTGAATCTTTCATTGAAAAGGCATTAAATTATTATTTTGTGACCAAACAGCGAAAGCTGGCTTAAAATAAAAAAAGCCCCCGGTACTGGAATACCGAAGGCTTACTGAATGAAATTAAGACAAGCTTAATAACAATCATCATCGAAGTTATTATACCACTTGTCTTTAGTTTCGTCTACTCAAAACTAAGAAAGACAGGTGATTTTTTTATGCCGATTTATATAAGAAGGATGTGGATTAAACTATGGCTACTGTGAGAAAGCAAGGCAAGGGATATCAGATAACTGCATCCAAGGGATATGATATCTATGGAAAACAACTGCGTGAGTACATGACATGGATACCGGAGCCGCATATGACAGACCTCCAGATCAAAAAAGAACTTGAAAGACAAAAGGTTCTTTTCGAAGAGAAGGTAAAAAACTCCTTTGTTCAAAACGGAAATATTCGGTTGATTGATTTTACGGACGTCTTTTTTAAAGACTACGGTAATTTTAAACTTAAAAGAAAAACTATCCGCAACTACAAAGAACGTATGCAAATCATAAATCAAGCTCTTGGACATATCAAATTAAAAGAGCTGAATGCAAGGCATATCAATTCATTTTATGCAAATTTGCGAGAAAAAGGGATACGCCGTCAAGATAAAGCCTTATGCAAAATAGATTTGGCAACATGGCTTAAAAAACATAAAACCACATCAGTAGCACTCAATGAGAAATATGGTATTTCTATGTGGGCATTTAAACAAGCAAAACACGGGAAACTAATTGATGTGAATAAAGCAAAAGAAATTGCGGTAGCTATTGGTGAGGACTTCAACAAAGTATTCACTGTGCAAAAGGACGAAAGGCCTTTAGAAGGGAACAGCGCCTTGAGTTATCACCGTACTTTATCGGCTGTACTGAGTAAGGCGGTAAAGTGGAATTATATCGAACAAAACCCTGCTGCTAGAGCAGAAATCCCCTCTAAGGGTAAGAAAGAAGCAGCATACTTAGAAGATGATGATGCACGAAAACTTCTTGAGTTGCTACAAGATGAACCTATCAAGTGGCGAACAATCATTACGCTTGATTTATTGTCAGGACTGCGCAGAGGAGAACTACTAGGCTTGTACTGGAACGATTTAGATTATAAGAATCAGCTCGTCAGGATTAGACGTACGCTGAATTATATTCCTGAAGAAGGAGTTTACGAAGATACCACTAAATCAGAAGAATCAGACAGAATACTAAAGCTACCCAAGTCAGCATTCTTGTTACTTAGCAAATATAAGGAATGGCAAAACCAACAAAGAGAGTTGCTAGGTGACGTTTGGGAAGACAAGGACGGAAGAATATTCACATCAAATACAGGTGGCTTTATGTTTCCTGATAGCATCACAAAATGGTTTTCCAGTTTTATTGATCGTAGTAATCTTCCAAAAGTAACGGTCCATTCTTTAAGACACACTTATGCCAGTTTGATGATCGCCGACGATATTCCTATTGTTACGGTATCAAAACAGCTCGGCCACGCACAAGTGAGTACCACAGCCAACATCTATGCTCATGCGATTAAATCGGCACAGGCAAAAGCAGTGGAAGTATTTGATAGGTTTGATGACGTTGTGATTCCTGCTGAAACGGTTGCAGACGAAGAGGACAATAGTGACCCAGCTGAAATTAACGTGAACTGTGGTTAATACGGGTTTTCACCTATACATTTTCTTCTGTATGAGCGTTAAATAAACGTTAATCCTACACTCTAGCCAAAAATCACCCATAATAAAGGCAAGCAAAACCCGCTTAAACGTAGTGTTTAAGCGGGTTTGTTATGGAGCTACTGGTCGGAATTGAACCGACGACCTGCTCATTACGAGTGAGCTGCTCTACCCCTGAGCCACAGTAGCATATTTAGTTTTCTCTTATAAAGGTCTAAACTGCCTAGTTATTATACTAGAAAAACATAAGGCAGTCAATACCTTCCCTTGAATTGAGCATTATTTTAAAAATACAAACCCCATTCTAAACAAAAATAAAGAGAGAGCGGAATCATTTTCCACTCTCTCTTTATTTTATGGCTAATTTTCATTTTCCTCAGAGAAAAGTTGAAATCAGTAAAGATAACTCTAGGGTTTAAATCAAAAGGCATTTCCTTCGTTATTGTCTGTTAAACCAAAAAACTCTAAAGATTTTTGCAAGCTCAAATCCCAAAAGCGCCACTCATGCGCATAGCCTTCTGTTTCCTCAAAAGTTGCCTCTAATCCGATTTCTTCAGCATATTTTTGGAATTTCACATAGCTATCATACAGGAGGGCATCTTTTGTACCACAGCTGAAATATAAGCGTGGTAGTTGTGGGTCATTTGCCTTTTCTTTTGCTAAACGCCACGTGTTTTGAACCCCGTCTAAATAGGCTTCTAATCCTCCTGTGTTTTGCAGCTGGTTCACCTTGCGGTGTTCAAACATTCCTCTCGCAGGGTTTTCATCATCGGCGCCCATATCCATTGGACAGCCTGACATTGCACTGGCAGCTGCAAATTTTTCAGGGTGATTGAGTGCATAAATGCAGGTGCCAAATCCACCCATCGACAGACCAGCAATGTAATTGTCTTCTTTTTTATCCGATGCTGGAAACCAGTTATAAATCAGTGGCATGAGTTCTTCTGTCAAATAATCATACATATTATACCCCAGACCAAACCCTGGCCAATTGGCATAATCAGCATTCAATCCGCTGGGCATGACAACAATCAAATTTCTCTCGCATGCATACAGCTCAACGTTCGATTTTCTAATCCAATCCGTATAATCGCCAAAAGTACCATGCAGTAGCCAAAGGACTTTATATTTTTTGCCGTTCCCATAAAATTCACTTGGTGATTTACTGCGCTCTCGGTCTGGCAAAATAACGTTAATATCTGTATTTCCGTTTAAATATAGACTTTCAAAATTCAAATGAACTAATGCCATACTCTTAATCTCCTAAAATTCAATATTTATTTTTATAAAAGAGCTCGTGTATTATTTGCTCTTTTCTACTATCTTTTTCTTGAGCTGCTCCTCAAAGTCAACCGGCACATCAGCAAAACTAGCCAAACTATGAATGGGAAATCCATCTAGCATAGCCAAAATAGCGGCCTTGCTTATCATAGCATCCTCGTTTTCCTCTTCTTCATTGGAATCAATCCCAAAGGCTTCACCCATAGAACGAAACGACTCTTGCATTTCATCTTGAAAACCGGATTGTATTAAATCTCCTATGGTCGTCCATTCATTCCATTCAAATTTTTTCTCTTGAGCAAGAATGGTTACCGTCTCTTTTAATAACAATTCTTCTACAGAAAATCCTAGTGCAACCGTATAGTCTCCTGCTAATTGATTCCAATCCTGAATAGATTCGTCATAATACGAGAAACTTCTCTTGTCTAATGTGAAACTAACCTTTTGTGTTTCACCCGGCTGCAATTTAATCTTCTCAAATCCTTGCAGCTCTTTTGCTGGCTTGAATCCTAGCAAATTTTCAGGCGGCATAACATAAAGCTGTACAGCCTGTGCCCCTGCACGCTCACCGACATTTGTAAGATCCACAGATACTGTTATCGTATCATTGCTGTTAAATTGTGTCTTCGAAAGCTGCATATTTTCAAGAGCAAACTTCGTATAGGTAAGTCCGTGACCAAAAGGGAATAAAACCGGCATATGACGGCTTTCATACCAACGGTAACCTACATATACACCTTCTGCATATTCTACTTGATGATTGTAACCGGGAAAGTTCAAATAACAAGGCGTATCTTCCAAATGTAAGGGGAACGTTTCTGCTAAATGCCCTGACGGCGACAACTTGCCAAACAGCAAATCAACGGTTGCTTGACCGACTGCCTGACCACCTAAATACATCTCTAAAATAGAAGAGACTTTATCTTTCCATGGCATTGCAACAGGGCTTCCATTGTGAAGCAAAACGACTACATTTGACTGTACTGCACAAACTGCTTCTATCAATTCATTTTGATTTTTAGGCAAATGCAAGTGTGTGCGGTCATATCCTTCACTTTCAAAGCTATCGGGAAGTCCCGCAAATATAACGACAGTATCCACTGTTTGCGCCAGCTGAACAGCTTCTTCAAATAATTCATTGTCATGTTCTTCGCCGTGGTGGCTCCAACCGGCAGCATAGCTTACATTCACCCTATCCTTGACTGCTTCTACGGCACTGGTCGTCTTATAGCTATTAATATGACTTGAGCCTCCACCTTGAAAACGCGGTGACTTAGCAAAATCTCCGATAAAAGCAACTTTTGCCGACGGTGGTAACGGAAGCAGCTCTCCCTCATTTTTCAGCAAAACAGCACTTTCGGCCGCACATTGGCTTGAGAAATTATGGTGTTCTTCTTTGTCATAGGGCACACTCTCTGCGTCCTGTAAACCTTTTTCAATCCATTTAAGCAGCTCTTCTACCGAATGATTCAGCTCCTCTATTGTGAGTGTACCGTCTTCCACTGCTTTCAGCAATTTTTTATCATTGTAGCCTTTACTGGCGGGCATTTCTAAATTCAAACCGGCTTTTAGTGCATCAACACGTCGGTTCATGGCGCCCCAGTCCGTCATTACAATGCCGTCAAATCCCCACTCTTTACGCAACACATCTGTTAACAGCCATTTATTTTCGCAGCAATATTCCCCATTAAGGCGATTATACGCACACATGACTGACCATGGTTTTGCTTGTTTAACTGCCTTTTCAAAAGCAGTGAGATAAATCTCTCGCAAAACTCGTTCACTGACAATAGTATCCGTACTCATGCGGTGATATTCCTGATTGTTGGCCGCAAAATGTTTGATAGAAGTACCCACCTGGCGGCTCTGCACACCGTTAATATAACTGGCAGCCAGTTCTCCTGCCACATAGGGGTCTTCAGAAAAATATTCAAAGTTCCTGCCGCATAAAGGACTTCTCTTGATATTAACAGCCGGGCCTAAAACCGTATGTAAGTTTTCTGCTCTCGCTTCTTCTCCCAAATGTTCACCAACCTGTCGCAAAAGCGCACGGTCAAAGCTAGAAGCCAGTGTAGCGCCAGACGGAAAACAAACGGCTTCGACACTGCCATTGATCCCTATATGGTCGGCCTCTCCAGCTTGTTTTCTCAATCCATGGGGCCCGTCACTGACCATAATAGAAGGTACACCCAACCTTGCAACCGCTTTTGTCCACCAAAAACCAGAACCCGAACATAACCCTGTTTTTTCTTCTAACGTAAGATTTTCCAAAAGATATTGAATGTCTAGTTTCATATACATTCTCCTTTATGGTACACGTGTACTATAATTTTATACCTTATATTATAATACAGAAAAATTGGTGAGTCAAGCTATATTTTCTCTGGTATAAAACTATTTAATTGGTGGTTTTATATAAGCCATCAGCATCATTAACATATCTTCTAAATATTCTTCTGCATAACCCTGCTCTTGCCGAATTAACTTTGCACGAGGCAAAATTCGTTGCGATAAACCAAACAGCACATTCATCAGAAATTTAGACGTATATTCTGCATTTTTAATCAGCTGAACTTCTCCCTCTTTGGCCGCTTGCTCTAAAACGACTTTTAAAGAATCATGGCGATTTCTTAATCTTTGAATATATCCTTCAGATAAATTGGGTGGATATTCGTGATAAAAACAGCTGTCGAAATCATCTAGAAATCTGACTGAAGGAATTGAGTCATACATTTTCTCGATATAAAAAGTTAAGCCGATTCTAACTTTTTCATAACCGGATACTTCTGCTTGAATGGCTTGATCAAATTCTTGATTCATTTTGTCGAGTAATTCGATAACTAACTCTAGTGCAATGGCCTCTTTCGATTCGAAATGGCGGTAAAGTGAGCTTCTGCCGATTTGGCTTTTGTCTGCTATTTCTTTCATTTCTGTTTTGGCAATTCCCTTTTCAAAAAAAAGGTCTTTTGCCACTTCCAATATGGTTTCACGCTTGATATTGGCTGGTCTGGCCATAGAATCTCCTTTCTCATGGTTGTGCACGCATGCTCTGTTCTCCCCCACAAACACCATAAAAGAAAAATTTACCGCATGCAACCGCAAACGGTAAATTCTTCATTTATGAATCAATCTTCATCTTTCTTTTTAAAGCCCTCTGTGTAGCTTACAGGCATTGTAAAAATAACGCCCGTGTCATGGTTTTCTAAACCGCCTGTGACTTCGTTGACAATTTGAGAAACCAACGGCACTTTTTCATCTTCAATCACAACAAAGATGGTTTTGTTTTGAGGGTGAAAAGGTCTCATCAATGTATACAGCGAATCCATAATGGTGGTCTCGCTGTCCTCATACAAGTTTTGCGCCATGCCTTGGCTTTCTAAAATTGTAGCGCCCAAGATTCCCTTTTCCATAAACTGCTCTAACAGTTCACTGAGACACTCAATCTTGTTTAAAACGATAAATACCACCTGCATAGTGTTACACCTCATACAATTTTTTATCATGATAAAAAGCGAACCTCAAACCTAAAAATCAGAGCCTCTTATTTTATTTCTTGTCACTGCTGTTTTTAAGCTCAAAGCCCAGCCTTCTATTCCACTATAAAAACGAACCACTATCCTTGTCTAAAGACCACTTGGCTAATGGGTGAAGCCATTATAGCATGACAAACACATATTGGCAAACTTTGTTTTATCCAAAAAAGAGTAGCTGCTGTCTGCATTTTCAAGTCATCTATCTCATTATTGTCAGCCGTTATTTCCATTTTCTTTTATGAAGCTTGGGTAGCGGCTGCAAATCTTATCCTTGAATATTTGGTAACGATTGATATGCTCATGCATAAGTGTTTCGGCCGCGGCTATATTCTTCTTTAAAATGGCTTCCAAAATTAAACCATGTTCTTCAAATGTTCTTTCTGTCTGCCCAAAAGCCAGTGACATGGCTCTCACCCTGTCAAAATGAACCAATATACTGCTAATATACGGAAACACCGTGGATAAATCTGCATTTTTAAAAAGTAACTGATGAAATTGATTGTCCAAACTCCAAAGTTTATCCTGATTCCACGGATTTTGATAAAATTGCTGCAATCGAATATTTTCTTGCAATGCTTCTAGTATTTCAGGCTTAATTCCATTTTCGCAGCAGCGCTGTGCTGCCGCAATCTCTAGTTTTTCTCGCATAAAACAAGTTTCTGCAATTAAATCGTAATCAATTAAGGCAATGAAGCTGCCTTTTTGAGGAAAAACCTCCACAATCTTAACCTTTGTCAAATCAATGAGTGCTTCTCGAACCGGACCTCTCGACAAGCCCAGCTCGACAGCTAATTCCATTTCACTGACTTTGCTGCCTGGCTTTAGTGTGAGATGAATAATATTTTCTTTAATCGTACGAAGTGCATAATCTTTGGCATACTCTTGGGGCAGTCTTTCTGATAAAACCATGTGATTCTTCGCTTTCTATTTTTATTACTTGGCAGCCTTGCTGTTTTCTTTTTCGATTGCTTCCCACAACCCATTGAGATAAGTTGCACCCAAGGCACGGTCATATAAACCATAACCGGGTCTTCCCTTTTCACCCCAAATCATTCTGCCATGATCAGGTCTGACATAAATATCGGGAGCTGTTTCGTAGATAGCTTTCACAATGGCATGCATATCCAGGCTGCCGTCCGCTGATAAATGACTGGATTCACGGAAATGATGATGGCCCAAAATCTTAACATTGCGAATATGCATACAAGCAATGCGGTTCATCTCTCCAAAATGGCGCACAATGGCCGGAATATCATTTTCAGGGTTAGAACCCAGTGAACCTGTGCAGATACAAAGGGCATTGCTGGGAGAATCTACCATCTCAACCAACTTGTCATAATCATCTTGGCTGTGTGCAATACGGGGAAGTCCAAAAATTGGCCAAGCCGGATCATCAGGGTGGCAAGCCATTTTCACACCGCATTCTTCACAGACTGGTATGATTGCAGAAAGAAAATACTTGAGATTTTCTCTCAACATATCTTCGGTGACAGATTCATATTGTTTGAGCACGATTTCTAGTTCGGCCAAACGCTCAGGTTCCCAACCAGGGAGCGTAAAACCACCCATTTTCTTTTCAGTTTGCTTCACTAGCTCGACCGGTGTCATTTCTGCCAATTCTTTTTCGTCAAAGTAAAGGCTGTTGGAACCGTCTTCCGGAATTTCTCTGGCTAAATCGGTTCTTAGCCAGTCAAACACTGGCATAAAGTTATAGACAATCACCTTGACGCCGAATTTGGCAAGATTGCGAATGGTAATTTTATAGTTTTCAATGTATAAGTCTCTAGAGGGCAAGCCAAGCTTTATGTCTTCATGTACGTTGACGCTTTCAATGACTTCACAGGCAAGTCCTGCTGCCTGTACCTCGTCAACATAGCGTTTGATTTCGTCTATCTCCCAAATCTCACCAGCTGCTTTATAGTCTAAAAACCCCATGATTCCTGTTGTGGCAGGAATTTGCTTTAGCTGCTGCAATTGTACTGTGTCACTATTTGAACCAAACCAGCGGAATGTCATTTTCATAATAAAACTCCCCCATGCGATAATAATCGCAGAATCTTTTTCTTACAATATAGCACTTATAAGTAAACTAGTCAACTAGTCTACTTATAAGTGCTATAAATTAGTTTTGGTCTTATATTATGCTTAAAAAACCATAAAAACTAGAGGCACAGAAAATCCATGTCTCTAGTTTTTTATGGTTTTTTAAGCTTTATTGTTCTCTCATACTTTTTTATTCAAAATTCTTTTCAAGATATCAATTTTGTTCTGGTCTTTATAACCGCTTTTATTTGCTCTGTAGTTATCCTCTAAGGAGCGCGAATAAACCTTAAAGTATTGTTCAGGTGTCATTAATTTATAGAACGCTCCGTCGGTTTCTAGGATTGGGATTTCCCTCACATCAATATCTGCAAAAACCTCTAAAGACGGTATACCGCCCTCGCCATCAATGGCAGCAAAATTAATTTCAATTTCGCCTTTTTTGAAAAAGTGTTCATGCAAATCCGTTAATACATAGCCCTCTTTCAGCATAAATGAAAGCAGGTCATTCCACCTTTCAGAAAATCGATATAAGTGCTGAGGAAGAGCAATGTCAATGTCGTCGGGATTCAAGTCGTCCTCTACCAACACGCTAAGGCCAAGCGAACCCTGTAACAGCGGAATCACAGAAAATTTCTGATTTAACTTTTTCGCCAAATCGAGGAAAACCTCAAACTTCTCTTGATTATTCATAACCATACCTCTTTTCAAGTTTTAAAATTATTTTCACCCTGAAAATCGATGCAGTTATACTGACAACAAATTTATGTCCTCTCGATGCAATCTGCTGACAGATTGATAAACTGCACCGAGAAGTTATCTCGCCGGTTCATTCTCATAGACCCCTTACCTCTTTTCTGCTACTAAATCAGTAATTTGCCATTCAAAACTTAAAGGTCATCGACCAACGCACCGCTTTTGGCATAAGCTGTACTGCGTGCTTCAAAAAAGTCTGTTTTAATGGTATTGGCATTGCTGTATTGGCTCACCCACTGCATAGATTCAGGCTCTTTATCATGTCCCTCATACAGCTTTTCAAAACCAAGACTTGTACAGCGGAAGTTACCCAAATACTGCACATAATCAGTCACCATTTGCTTGGTGAGCCCTGGCATATCATCGCCAATGGCATAATGTCCCCAAGCAATTTCTTGCTCACAGCCCTCACGAATCATAGCACGATATTCTTCCACCAATTCGGGTGTGAAGAGTTCCGGGTTTTCCTTTTTCAGCTCTTGAATCATGCTGCGGAACAACCACAAGTGCGTATTTTCATCTCGATTGATATAGCGAATCACTTGCACAGAGCCCGGCATTTTATTGTTTCGTCCAAGATTATAGAAAAACATAAATCCACTGTAGAAATAAATACCCTCTAAAATATAGTTGGCAATAACCGCTTTCATCAGGTGATAGGCACTTTTCTCACGCTGAAAGGCATTATACTGCTCACCAATAAACGTGTTTCTTCTCAAAAGATGCTCATCATCTTTCCACTGATACAGCACCTCGTCACGGGTTTGCGGGTCACAAATCGTGTCTAGCATATAACTATAACTTTGGCTGTGAACAGCTTCTTGATACGTTTGAATGGCTAAACACAAATTCACTTCGTTGGCTGTAATATATTCACCCACATGAGGTAAATTCGCTGTCTGCATACTATCTAAAAAGATGAGAAAAGATAAGACCTTGTCATAGGCACGTCTTTCAGGCGGCAAAAGCTTGGGGTAATCTTTGATATCGGTAGACAGATTAACTTCCTCGGGAATCCAGAAATTGTTCATCGCTTGACGATACCAATCACTGACCCATGCATATTTCATATTGTTAAAATCATTCAAATTGGTGGTGTTGCCGTTAATCATGCGGCGCATTTCGACAGAAGTGTCACCATCTGGATTAAAGAGTGCTTTTCGGTTAAGTGTGTCCATTTTGACCTCCTATTCAACATTTATTATTGATCGCTAACTGTCCCTTCAGTATAAACTGAATCAGCTGCTCTCACAACATCTATTTTAAAAAAAGATGACTTTTATGAGGAACAAACCTCACATTCTTCTACCTCTAAGCTCTTACTTCTCACATAATAAATCGTTTTTATGCCCTGCTCAAAAGCCAGAATATATAAACCTAAAACCTGTCTAAAGCTATATTCATTCGTAATATATAGATTCATACTCTGCGATTGGTCAATATGCCGCTGACGAACACCGGCCGCACGCACTGACCAAGACTGGTCAATATGGTGTGCATTTTTGTAATACCACAGGGTGTCAATACTCAAATCGGGTGCCACTCGAGGCATGAGCCCGTTCTTCTTTTCTTCTAAGAAGAAAAGGTTCATAATCGGGTCGATTCCCGCTGTTGTGCCAGAAATAATACTGGTTGAACTGGTCGGCGCAATCGCCATCAAATACCCATTACGCAGTCCTTTTTCAGCAACCTCACGGCGCAAAGCATTCCATTTTTCTCCCGTGTAATTTCGTTTGTCAAAGTAAGCTCCCGTCTGCCAGTCACTGCCTTCAAATACATCATATGCTCCTTTTTCTTCTGCATTATGACAGCTGGCAGCAATGGCCGCATAGTTGATTCGCTCAAATATCTTGTCCGCAAACGCAAGATGTTCTTCTCTCTCCCACGAGATTTTGTGCTTGGCGAGCATATGATGATAGCCGCTGACGCCCAATCCAATCGGACGATAGTGCTGATTGTTAATCTTCGCATAAGGCACAGGGAAAAAGTTGAGGTCGATGACGTTATCGAGCGCACGAACGGCACTCTCTGTCAGTTCTTCCAGTTCACCCTCTTCATCCACATCAATTTTGCCGAGTGACAAGCTTGCCAAGTTGCACACCACAAAGTTACCCGGTTTTGTGACCGTGACAACGATTTCTTCGCCGTCGACGATTTTGACCGTCTGAGAAACATCATCAATCGCACTCATATTTTGGGCGATTTCTGTGCAGAGATTGCTGCAATAAATCACACCTTTGTGTGAATTGGGATTCATTCTGTTGACGGCATCACGGTTAAAGGCAAACGGTGTACCCGTTTCTACGGCACTCTTCAAAATCAAGCGCACCAAATCTTTGACAGAAATCACTCGTTTTTCAATGCGTTCATCTTCTACGCAGTCACGATAGCGTTCTTCCCATTCGTCGCCCCAGCTGTCTTCCAGGCAATAGCCTTTGACCGTCAT
Organism: Scatolibacter rhodanostii; assembly: GCF_900197595.1. GTDB lineage: Bacteria > Bacillota > Clostridia > Oscillospirales > Acutalibacteraceae > Scatolibacter > Scatolibacter rhodanostii. The sequence goes on from NZ_FZLO01000002.1 coordinate 15,211, forward strand.
AATTTCATGAGGGCACATCAAATACCAATTGCTGTCGAGGTTTTCTCTCGCCATTTTCCAGAACAAATCTGGGTAGCAAACCGCCGGAAAAACATCGTGTGCCTTCATGCGGTCGTCTCCGTTGTTGGTTCGCAGTGCCAAAAATTCGGGCAAATCCTTGTGCCACGCGTCCAAATAGACAGCTACTGCTCCCTGTCTTACCCCCAACTGGTCAACCGCAACGGCTGTGTCATTGGCAAGCTTAATCCAACGAATGACACCGCCGGCTGCTCCCTTAAAGCCTCGAATCGTACTGCCTGTCGCACGCACTTTACCGAAATACATGCCCATGCCGCCGCCAAACTTACTAACTTGTGCAAAATTATCAATACTGCGGTAAATACCCGTGAGGCTATCGGGTACGGTATCAATAAAGCAAGAGGAAAGCTGATAGAACGGCTTTCTTGCATTCGAAAGCGTCGGCGTAGCCATGGTCACTTTCAAGGTGCTGAGCATATCATAAAAACGCTTGACCCACCCCATGCGGTTGTTCTTTTCTTTCATCGCTAAGTGAAGAGCAATTCCAAGGAACATTTCCTGCGGTGTTTCAAAGATTTCTCCTTTTGTACTACGAATGACATACCGAGAGAGTAGCAGAGTCAGACCCGAATAAGACAGCAGTTCGTTACGGCTATTGTCAATCAACTGAGCTGCTTGATTTAGCTCTTCATCGGTGTAATGTTCAGGAATATAGGCTCCGTAAAGGTTTTCTACCACCAAAAAATGGACTTTTTGCGCAAAGGTATCAAGCTCATATTGCTCCAAAACGGCGGTCAGGTCGCTGTCAAATTGCACAAACTGCAAGCGAGCCGAAATAAGCTCCCACTGCGGAGCTTCTTGCGTTGTCAATTCTACCGCTGCTTTGATGAGTGCCGCCAATTTTTCTTTCTCGGTCATAGAAGGCTTTTTGAAGGAAGAAAATTTACTCTGTAGTTTTTCGAGGGAGTATTCCTCTGCTGCAAAGTCGATTTGAATACCTTTTAAAATGTTCGATAAGGTCTCTGCTTCAGCAAATGATTCTGCCAATCTTCGGCGAATTTCACGTCGCTTGGCATGCTCATTACGGTATAAAATATAGTTTTTGCTGACTTCATAATATCCCTGTTCCATCAGCGTGGCTTCTACCAAATCTTGAATCGTTTCGACCTGCACCACGCCATCATCTTGTATTAGCTTAGCTTCTACAAGAACTGTCAGCTCATTTAGACGACTTTGCTCAACTTCTGCAGGAACACTGGCAAACGCTTTTCCAATTGCCGTTGTAATTTTATCGGACAAATACGCTTCTGTTCGCCCGTCGCGTTTAATAATCTCCATACTTCTCATCCTCTTTATAGGGGCTTTCTGAAAAGCCGCTGTTTTTATATTGATTAAATTGTTTCCAACTAGGAATTCTCTGTTATTCCACAACAATTTCTATTGTTTTGTTAGTATACCACAATATACAGTATGTTTCAATACCCAACGGGTATTGTTTATTCCTTAACATATTTTATCTATATCATTTGTAAACCCAACTTTTACGCTAAAAAACAAACAATGCTCTGCAGGGTTTCATCCCCACAGAGCGTCGTTTGTTTTTATTGCTATTTTATGAGATTACACCGGGAATACCACCGGGTACCATAGGCATTCTTTTTTCAAAGTCACTGGTTATTTCTGTCATGCCGCCTTTTTGCAAGCTGTCCATTACTTCCAGTACATGCAAAGTTTGCTGACAATCTGCACGGAAATCACGATTTTCTGTTAGGGTTTTGGCCATGTCTGCAATGCCCAAGCCTCTCGAGTTCTCCGCATAACCAAAGCAAAGCGGCATTACTTTATAACTGCCGTCCTGTGGCTTCAGCAATTTGATTTCACCGCTGAAGAAATTGGGGTCGGGAACAATCAAAGTACCCTCTGTACCATAAATCTCCAGTCTTGCCTGTGCCTCATAATAAACATCAAAGGTAGTAAGAATCGTACCTACTGCACCGCTTTCAAAGTTTATAATACCATTGACATGAGTAGGAACTTCTACCTTAACGGTCTCTCCAAAATGCTGTTCACTGGTTATTGTTCTTGTCTCAAAGTTCGACTTAGCCACACTCATGGTTGATGAGACTCTCCCCAAAAGATTTACAAGTGCCGTAACATAATAGGGTCCCATGTCCATCATCGGGCCGCCGCCATGCTGATAGTAAAAAGCGGGGTCTGGATGCCAGTTCTCATGGCCATGACAAATCATAAAAGCTGCTGCGCCAATCGGTTTCCCGATAAATCCATCGTCAATCAATTTACGGCAGGTTTGAATGCCAGCACCCATAAACGTATCAGGTGCACCACCCAGAAGTAAATTCTTTTCTTTGGCAAGCGCTACCAATTCTCGGCCTTCTTCTAATTTCGCCGCCAATGGTTTTTCGGAATAGACATGTTTTCCGGCTAAAAGAGCAGCTTTGCTTACCTCATAATGTTCATACGGACGAGTTAGATTTAAAACAATATCTACCTTTTCATCGTCGAATATTTGCTGCATATTGTCATAAATCTTAATAGAAGGATAAGTTTCTTGTGCTTTCACCGCTTTTTCTTTTATCAAATCGCAGACGGCATAAACCTCTACTTCTTTAAAAAGCTCTGTCAGATTTTTTAAATAAATACCGCTGATATCACCAACACCGACAATACCAATTCTTACTTTTTCCATATGTATACTCCTACTATCTCAATACATTTTAGCTTCATTTTCAAAGCGTTCTGTCGTCAACTGGTTCTCTTTTGTATACGCCTTGCCTTCTCCCGACCAGACCATGCCACGCTCCATAAGCACCTGTGCGTTCGGAGATTTGTCAAACACATCGTCATGATGGCCTAAAGAAAGATAGAACACTCTGCCGTTGCCCCAATATTTTGTCCATGCAACCGGCATATCTACCGGCTTATTAGAGATATGGTAATACGGCACAATGGGGAATCTCGTGGTTGCCAGCACTTCTACGGCTGGATCAATATGCAAATAATAATGTTCGCTGCACACAGGGAAGTCTTCCAGACCCTCAACGATAGGGCTTGAACCTTTGCAAACATTGACCGTGTAGTCAATGCCATCTCCACCCGGATGACTAACCCACTGGCCACCAGTCATAAATTGCCACTGCACATCTTGACGGAATGAATCGCACATTCCACCATGGCAACCGGCAAGTCCTGTTCCATTAGCGACCGCCTTTGAGATGTTTTCTACATACTCATGCTTGATTTCACCCATTGTCCAGCAGGCCACAATCAAGTCTAGCTCCATCAGCTTTTCAACATCTTCCAAAACATCTAATGTGTCGCTGATTTGTACTGTGTAATCATGATTCTCTAATAGTTTTGCAAATCGTTTGGATGTCAGCTGCGGTTCATGCCCATCCCATCCACCTTGTACAATTAAAGCTTTTTTCATTGTACGATTTCTCCCTCATACTCTTTAGTTAAAAGTTGTCTTTATTTTTACTTTATATCCAAATTTTATTGAATTTTATCATGTAATATAGTAAAATGCAAGACATATCCATTGTATTTGTAGTCAATAATTGCTATCAGGAGAATTTCTTATGCTGCCCTTTTATGAACACCCCATTCATTCTGATTTTAGTGCCCAAGGTCTTTCACTGAGCTTTCCCCCACACCTGCATAACGCTGTTGAATGTATTCGCTGTGTCAGCGGGGAAATTAAAATTCGCATAGACAATCAGAATTACACCCTAACGCAAGGTGAAATCGCCTTTATCTTTCCTAACCGTATACACTCTTATTTTTCAGATCAAAGTGCTGACAATGCCTATGAATTTTTTGTTTCTTCTATTAAATCCAATTCGCCTTTATATGGTATTATTCATGATAAAATGCCATTGAATCCTATTCTAACCCCTGCTACCATGCAAGCTGATATTCCTCATCAATTTCATGAGGTGGTTATGTTATTATCTCAGCAACCAGTAGACCGTCTTCTCACAGAAAGTTTAATTCAACTGATTATAGCAAGATTTTTAAACGAATTGGCACTTGTTTCTATTGAAAGTAAAATAAATGAAGACTTAATTGGAAAAGCGATTACTTATATTAGCCGCAATTTCAAAACTAATATTACACTTGAAAGCACCGCTAAATATTTGGGTATCAGCAAATATTATCTTTCTCATATGCTCAAAGCTTCTCTAGACATGGGAATTTGTTCTTATATCAATAATATGAGGATTGACTACGCCAAAAATCTCTTGCTCACAGCCGATTTATCTATTTCTGACATTGCTTTAGAAAGTGGCTATGAAAATATGCGCACGTTTAACCGTTGCTTTAAAAATGTTACCGGCTTTTCTCCGAGCCAATTCATTAAGATAAACACTGATTTAGCATAACTATTTTGAAGGAATGGATGGATACAAGCAGTGCCCAAAAAAAGAGAAGCTCCCAGACAAAATCTTGTCTAAGCGCTTCTCTTTTTTTGATGACATTATCATCCTTTATTCGTACAAGTCAGTTTCTGCCAGATTAAACTCTCTCACATCTTGCTTTAAAGATTGTGCTTGCGCTGCTAATTCTTCGCTGGACGCAGAGCTTTCTTCTGCCGTCGCGGCATTCGTCTGCACAACATCAGATACCTGTGACAAACCCGTGTTAATCTGTTCAATGGTATTAAATTGTTCCTCAGAGGAAATTTCTATCTGTTTAACAGCTTCAATGACCAAACTGGTTTTCTCTTCTATATCTTTTAAAATCTTATCTGTTTCTTGTGTCATTTTACTGCCCTTCAGAACAGCTGAACTTGAATAGTCGATTAATTCTGCTGCCTGTTTAGCAGCTTCAGCTGACTTGACCGCCAAGCTGCGCACTTCATCAGCAACAACGGCAAATCCTTTGCCAGCTTCGCCGGCACGTGCTGCTTCTACCGCTGCATTCAAGGCCAATATGTTGGTTTGGAATGCGATATCTTCAATTGTCTTGGTGATATCTTTGATTTTGTCTGAAGAAGTCTTGATATCTTGCATGGCAACTGTCAAATCGTCCATTTTCTGATTGACTAGGTCAACCCCTTCTCCTGTTGAGATAACATGTTCAGTTGCCTGTCTAACATTTTCAGCGTTCTTCTGTGCTTGACCGGCCACAGCTGTCACCGAAGCCGTAAGCTCTTGAATAGAAGCTGCCTGTTCCGTTGTTCCAGATGCTAGAGATTGAGCTGCCCCCGCTACTTGTTCTGCGCCTTGGCTCACCTGTTCAGCGGTGACATGGATATGAGAAAGTATTTCACTTAGCGATTCTGAAACACCCATCATGGCTGTTTTAATCGGTGCAAAATCTCCAATATAATCTAAATCAACCTGAAGATTCATATCTTTCTCTGAAAGCTGTTTCATTTTACTTGATATATCTAATATGTAACTTCTTAGAAAACTTGCCATGTTGCTTAATGCTTTTGCTAGAACGCCAACTTCGTCTTTAGCCGAATAGTTGATCTCCGCATGTAGATTCCCTTTAGAAAGCTCTGTTGCTACCTCTGACATTTTTCGCAGCGGCTTAGATACCAATTTCCTGATGAAATAGGTGGTAATCAGACTCATCAAGCCCGCCACCAAAATACTCACTGACGCGGAGAAAATAGATGTATTTCTAACAGCAGCTTTAGAATGTTCTAAAGACATACCCGCAAATAATATGCCGATTATTTCACCCGTGCTATTGGTCAAAGGTTCATAGGCCGTAGCATATGGTTTTCCTAAAATACTCGCTTCTCCAAAATACTCTTTTCCTTCTTGTAGAATCGTTTTGGCAATTCCAGCATCTAATTTAGTGCCAACAGCACGTTCATTATTTTCTATAATGGTCGTGTTAACACGCTCGTCTCCGATAAAAATAGTGATGTCGCTGCCGGTTATCTCTTTCATATTGTCAACGAATTCAGGTTTTACCAGCGAATAACCCGCCGAAACCACACCAAGCACTTTACCGGACGGGCTCAAAACAGGCGCGCCTGTTCTAATACTCAGTTTGAATTCCGACCCAAAATCAATTTCTGTTGATGTTTTTCCTTGCATGGCAAGAGATATATCGCCTTGATCACTGATTGAATCGCCTACCTCATCACTATGTGTGCGGGCAACCACAGTACCCTCGGCATCCGTAATGGTTACAAAGTCAACATCCATACTCAGTCTTTCAATCATGAGTTGCGCCGTTGTTTTTGTTCCGTTTTCATTGCCCGTTTGCACAGCGCTGACAATGGATTTATCAGAAGCCAAATTTTTAGCAGTCTGAAAAGATTTCAGCTCATAATCTTTAAAAATCGAGTTTACTGTCGTGAGCGTCTTTCGGCTATTATCTGTATCTAAATCATTGATAACTTTTTCGTAGGACAGTGACAAATAAGTCGTTGAAAAGGCTGCCATAATTAAAATTCCGACAACGGCAAGGATGACAATGCGAAAGCCCAATCTCTGATGCACAGGCAGAGATTGACCCAAAGAAAAATTTTGTTTGATTTTTTTTGATTTCTTTACCTTTTTCATAATATTCCCCTCATTTTAAACGATTAATAGAATTTTGGTTGGGCTCTCGTCCTGATGCACGCTGGGGTTTCCGCTTGAAAAAACTGTTTTATTTGTGGCATAAACCAAAGTAGTTCTATCTCTACTGGTCCGCAACTTTTATTTCACAGCGGTTTTAATTATTTCGCGCAATTTCGACTAATAACTTTTTTATATACTACTTCATATTAAGATATTCTATATTTTTTGAGTTTTGAAAGCTTATTTCTACTTTTCTTTTATTTTTATCCCTTATAATGATAATAAAGAATTTTATTTTGCAAAGCTGGGAGTTCTATCCCCTCTAAAATAAGAAAAAACTATCGCCCCTTCATAAAGTCAAATGACTAAGTCAAATGACTAAGTCAAATGACTGACAGGAAGAAACGGTAGTTTTCATTCTATCCAGTAATTATGTAGCTTGATGATATTTCCCTATTGGCACAATAAGAGGCGAACCTGCCACAGGATCCTCAATAACTTGGCAATCTAAGCTAAAAACTTCTTTCATGAGTTCAGAGGAGATAATCTCTTGGGGCGTTCCCTGCACGATTAATTCGCCTTTTGCTACAGCAAACAAATAGTCTGCATACCTAGCAGACAAGTTAATATCATGCAGTACCATCACAATGGTTGTGCCTCGTTCTTGATTCAGCTTTGTCAGCAAATCCAAAATTTCAACTTGATAGGCAATATCCAAAAAGGTAGTTGGCTCGTCCAAAAGCAAAATGTCGGTCTGCTGCGCAAGAGCAAGGGCAATCCATACTCTTTGGCGCTGCCCGCCTGATAGTTCATCTACACTGCGGTTGGCAAGCTCGGTAATGCCCATGATTTCCATCGCTTCTTCAACTGCTTCAAAATCTGCTTTGTTCATTCCTTTCATCATCGTGCGATAAGGAAACCGTCCCCTGCAAATTAAATCGAATACAGTTATGCCCTCGGGCACCACCGGTGACTGCGGTAATAGTCCCAATTTCTGCGCCAATGACTTCGACGGATACGAGCTTATCTGTTTGCCATCCAAGACAATATCCCCACTGGTGGGTTTAATCAATCTGGCAAATGTTTTCAGCAGCGTTGATTTCCCACAGCCGTTTGCTCCGATAATTACACTGATTTTATTGCTTGGAATGACAAGGTCAATTCCATCAATAATGACTTTTTTATCATACCCTGCAACAATTCCTTCTGCTGCCAGCAAATGTTCATTCATGATACACTCTCTCCTTTTTTATTCATACGCACCAAAAGGAACAGCATATACGGTGCCCCTAAAATACCTGTAATAACACCAACAGGATATCTTGTTCCCAAAGCGAATTGTCCGATTAAATCAGAAGCCAACACAAGAAGAGCACCTACTAGCCCTGCCGGTAACGTGTTCACTCTCCCTTTTCCAATCAACCGAGAGGCTATCGGACCCGATAAAAAAGCAACAGACGCTATTGGACCGGAAACTGAAGTCGCAAAAGCAATTAAGAATACAGACGCAAATATTAAACCAATATAAGCCACTTGCACTTTCACGCCCAGTGTAATCGCAGAATCATCGCCAAGCTGCAAAATTTGCAAATATCGCCCGAGCATGACAATGGCTATTGTCATCGTGACCACTGTTACCAAAAGACCGGGTACACGATCTAATTTCACTCCATTTAAGCTTCCGTTCATCCAACGCAAGGCTGTTGGAACATCGTACTCTGAACCTTTTAATAAGACAAAAGAAGTCACGGCATTTAGCATAGCTTGCGCACCAATACCGATAAGAATTAATCTGCCTTTCGAAAACCCTTTTCCAAAAGAGAGAAAATAAATCACACCGGCAACCAAAAGACCCGCAAGCAAAGAAATAACCGATACAGCTGTGCCGCTCATATGTAAAATCAGTATGCAAAATACTGCCGCTGCACTAGAGCCGGAGGTAACACCAATAATATCAGGACTTGCCAAATCATTTCGCAGCAAGGTTTGAAATGTGTTGCCAGCTACCCCAAACGCCAAACCGGATAATAATCCAACCAACAGTCTTGGCAGCCTAAGTGTTTTAATGGTAAACGTAGCTCCTTTGATTTCTTCCCCTTTTAAGACACGGAAGACGGTATCAAGTGAATAAACCGTGTTGCCGAATGTCATCATCACAACTGCACAAAGAGCAATCAGAATAATCAAAACAGTTGTTATAACAGCGACTCGACGACGTCTTTTTTGATAGCCTTCCCAAATGAAGGCATTTTTATTTGACATCATAAAGACTTCACCTTTGCCTTTCTCGCCACCATAATAAATACGGGTGCGCCCAGAAAAGCAGTCACAATGCCTACTTCCAGTTCTCCCGGACTTCCTGCCAGTCGTCCCATGACATCAGATATCACTAGCAAGCAAGCTCCGCCAAACGCTGACATAGGCATGATATACTTCAAATCAGGGCCAAACAAAGAGCGCATGAAGTGAGGAATCATGAGTCCCACAAAACCAATGGGTCCTGCCAAAGCGGTGGTTGCTCCACAAAGCAAAACACCTGCCAAAGCACCTAACCCTCTCGTCAATTTTGTGTTGACCCCTAAAGAGGTTGCCATTTCATCTCCCAAAGCCAAGCTGTTTAGTGACGGAACTAGACATATGGCAATGACAAAGCCAAATAGTAAGTACGGCACAATGATTTTGATGTCATCCCAACCGGCCCCGCCAATACTGCCAACTTGCCAGAACCTAAAATCATCCATTACATTGGATTTGGGTAGCATGACGGTGCTTACTAAAGAACCAAATGCCATACTGACAGCGGCACCCGAAAGCGCAAGCTTCAAAGGGGTTGCACCCTCGCCGCCAATTGAGGCAACCGCATAGACAAATGCGGATGTGAGCGAACCGCCCACCAGTGCAAACCAAATATACTGCTGCGGCAGATTGATGTTGAAAAAAGCAATGCCGCAAACAACAAAGAGCGAAGCCCCAGTATTCACTCCCAGAATACTAGGGTCCGCAATTGGATTTCTTGTGATAGACTGCATGAGGGCGCCTGATACGCCAAGCGCCGCCCCTGCCAGTATACCGAAAATTGTTCGGGGAATTCTAGTTCGCACTACATCCACATTAAAAGAGTCTCCGCCTTTTCCTGTGAGAATATCAATAATCTCAGCAAACGGAATAGAACGAGATCCCCATGCCAGTGAAAGTAAAACGCAAAACAGAATTGCCGCTAAAATCGCGATAAATAGAACCAGTTTTTTTCTTATCTTCATTTTACATTTTCAGCTGCTTTATTCAGCACTTCAAGATATTCATCTAGGGTTGCTTGAATGGAAAGCACCGATGAAGTGGTAGAAGCAGACAAGTCTGATGTTTCATCAAGCATAACCATCGCGCCATTGGCTACTGCCGGAATCTGACCGACCAAAGGATCAGCTTGCATGGCTTTCAGTACATCATCATTGCCATAGCAAACAATAATATCAATATCTTTTAGTGAATCAATATTTTCTGAGCTCATGGTCAAACTAAAAGCTGTTTCGTCATCTGCCAAATCCAAAACACTCTGCGGGAAAGTAAGTCCTAGATCCATGAGGAAAGAAGCTCTTGGGTCAGTGGGAAGATAGATGTAGAATGTGCCAAAGTTAGATGCATCAAAATAGAAGAATGCGGCTGTTTTGCCTTTCAGGCTCTCATAGGCAGCCGTTTTGGTTTTAATCATTTCTTCGGTTTCAGCAACCAATTTTTTAGCTTCTTCTTCTTTGCCCATTCCTTTTGCATTCAAAAGAGTTTGATCTCTCCAATAAGTTTGCCACGGATATTCAGGATAAGCCACAACCGGAGCAATTTCACTTAGAAGATCGTACTCTTCTTGTGTAATGCCGGAATAAGCAGCCAAAATAATATCAGGATTGGTGTCGCTGATTGCTTCATAGTCTAGGCCGTCTACATCATCAAACACAACAGGATTTTCAACACCTAGTTCCTTATAAGCAGCAGCCGTCCAAGAAAGAAGGCCGTTTTCGTCTACAGGGCCAAAATTAGCTTTTGAAATACCAACAGGAACAACGCCCAATGCCAACGGTACATCATGATTACCCCAGCCGATTGTTGCAATACGCTCTGGCTGCTTCTCAATGACAATTTCACCTAATGCGTGTTTAATTGTCATTGGATAGGTAGCGGTTGAATCGGTACTCTCTGCAGCTGAACTGTCTGTGCCTTCAGAAACAGCAGAAGTCTCTGAAGTTTTGCTTTCAGAAACAACCGAACTTTCCTCTGCGGGTTTCTCCGTAGAACATGCTGATAAAACGCCTACTGACATGACTAAAGCCATGATCGCAGCACTAATTTTTTTAACCTTCATTTTATGACCTTCCTTCTTTCAAAAGTTTGCGTTTAATGAACTTGAAGTTAGACACTTCTAACCCAGAGCTTATTATATAGGCAGGCATAAAATTTGTCAACTTAAATAACTAAAATAATTAAAATAAATTTAAGTGTCACTTTAAAAAACAAGTTGTCAATAATTAAAACTATCATTTAGCAGCAGTTCACAAGAATAATGATAGTGCATAGCCTTACTCTCCTCACCGTCTGCTAAATGCAGTGCCATATCAAAGGCCTTTATGGTAATTTCATTCAGAGGACGAGCAATCATAGATAATGAGGGAATGTAGTTACGGATATGGTCAGCATCTCCGGAAGAACCAAAACACAACAGTTCTGTATGATAAGGAATAAAAAAATTGTGGCGGGCTAGAACAGGAATAACACCAAAGGTTAAAGGCATATTCATGCAGATAATCATTTCGGGGCGCTTTTCTTGATTTAATATTGTTCTTGCTGCAATCGCTCCACCTATCATAGAATCTTCTGTGCGGATAAAATTTTCTTCTGTCAGTGTAATTCCGCTTTCTTCACAATTTTGCTGCAGTCTGTTGAAAAACTCGTCGCCTTGCTCTAAATTATGCTGACTTGTTAAAATTCGGATATCACGATACCCCTTAGCGACAATCATTTTCACTGCTTGTGAAATCGCTTCATCAGCCAAACAGGTTATCCCCGAATAAGCCTCGCTAATACGGTCATAAAGTACAATAGGTACATCTAGTGAAAGAGATTCCAGCTCTTTCAAATCACTTTCGCTCTGCACACTGACTACTGCTGAATCAAAAAAATCAAGCTGTTTATGAGATAACTTAGCTGCCAGTGCGCCGGGTTCATAAGGGCACAAAGTGACATTATAGTCTCGTCCTGTTTGACTAATGTGCTGGCTTATCGCTGCATAAATCGCACTCATATCAAACCGCAACGAATTAAGCGGTAGATAAAAAGCAATATTACGTTGCCTTTTCTGCACTGTCTCCATGTTCTTAAGCGATGAGTTTATCTTATATCCCAGTTGTTTGGCCGCTTGATATACTTTTTTAGCGGTACTTTCTGCCACCTTATGTTCTTTTGCTGTTCCGTTCAGCACAAAACTAACTGTAGAAATCGACACTCCCGAAAGCTTTGCTACATCTTTCATCACAGCCATATTCTTGCATTCCCCTTGTCAAAAATCTTTATTTCATAAAACCTAAATCAATACACAATTTTTTAGAGCGTACCACTTATTTTTGGTGCACGCCCTTGTCCGCAATAGACAACCTCTATTTTAAATACATTTACGTTACAATATAGTTCTTTTTTTGCTTGAAATAATTCTTATTATGATTAATTAAAGTTATTTTAATTAGCGCAAAGAAAGGACAGCATAAGCAAACTTACACTGTCCCCTTTTTATTGACATCATTTTCTGTTTATGAATTTTATTTTTTGCTCATAAGTTTAACTGAGCCTGTGAAATATTGTTTACCGCCTTCTTCTAGGCAAATTTCAACTTCTCCCTGTCCATAGGCAAACTTCATGTCTGCTCCATATCTTGAGAGTGCTTCTTTCTCTAAGACAATGGACACTTTTTTGCTCTCGTGAGCGGATAAAGACACTCTCTTAAAGGCTTTTAGCTCTTTCACGCGTCCCACAATTTCACCTGTTTTCCACTGAATGAAAAGCATAGGTACGGCATCGGCAGCAATATCGCCAGTGTTCTCAATTTCAAATTCAGCGATTACTGATTCTTCTTGCTGAATGAATGCTACATGAGAGATAGAAAAATTTGTATAGGAAAGTCCATAGCCAAAAGCATACACCGGCTCATGCGGCAGATTATAGTAGTTCATCGCAGCATAGCTTGCTTTTGCATTATAATAGCAAGGCAGCTGTTCTGCGCTATACGGCAAACTGACTGGCAGTCTTCCGCTGGGAGAAATTCTTCCGCTAATAATATCAGCAATCGCTTTGCCGCCACAAGGGCCTGGATAGAACGCATACAGCAATGCTGCTGAGTTCTCTTTTAATTCAGATACATTATAAGCTCTGCCGCCTTGCACCACAGTAATTACTGTTTTCCCGGTGGCTATGATAGCTTCTGCCAATTTCATTTGATTGCCGGGCAGATTTAAGCTGGCACTATCAATGCCCTCGCCACAATCCATCTGCACTTTACTTTCTGCCAAAATGGCACCGTTGATATCAAATTCAGCTCCTGAAAAACGGCTCGAAGAACCGCCCAATGTCAAGATAACAACATCACTTTTTTCTGCCAGTGTGACGGCTTCGTCCAGTTCTGCCTGACTGCCAGCTAAAATAGAAGTACCTTTTGCATAGGAAACCTGCTCGGCACCAAACACTTCTTCTAACCCCTCTAAAATAGTCTGACCACTTTCAACAGGAGGAGTGTAGTCACCCAATTGATGATAAATGTCATTGGCCACCGGACCAATCACAGCAATTTTGTGGTTTTGAGTCTGAAGGGGCAAAGCACCGTTATTTTTGAGCAAAACAATGCTTTCTTCTGCCAATTTTTGGCTTTGTGTGTATTTTTCATGCGTGAATTCAGGAAGCTCAGTTTCTTCTAAATATGGTTTTTCAAATAGGCCTCGTTTGAACTTGAGTGTCAGCACACGTCTGACCGCCTCATTTAATCTTTCCTCGTCCACAAAACCTTTTTGAACAGCCTCTTCCAGTTTTGTGAAAGCTTGATCCCATAAGCTGACATCAACACCACTTTTCAGCGCCAATGCCCCCGAAGCCGCATTATCACCGGTGATGGTATCCAAACGGTCAATGGCTGTGCCGTCTGCCATGACGATTCCTTCAAAGCCCAACTCATCTCGAAGATATTCTTTCAGCAGCCACGGATTGGCATGACAAAACACACCGTCAATCTCATTATAGGCAGCCATAACACCGACTGCTCCGTTTTGAATAGAAGATTTAACCGCCGGCAAATGAATTTCATACAGTTCACGCTTGCCGATGGAAGCAGCACTGGCATTTACACCGCCGGTTGTCTGTCCTTGCGCACACAAGTGTTTCACAACAGCATCTACACCTTTTTCTTGACAGCCTCTGACCGCAGCGCCTGCCATTGAAGCACAAAGATAGGGATCCTCGCCAAAGCATTCTTCGCTTCTGCCCCAACGAGGGTCACGCAGAACGTCCAGTACCGATATAAGGGCAAAATCCACTCCCTGTGATTTGATTTGCTCGGCTACCACGCCAAAAGCATCTTGCACCAATTCAGGGTCAAAGGTCGCCCCCATAGAAAGTGACACCGGCAGCAAATAGCCTCCCACTGCCTGATGACCATGCGGACATTCAGTGCTCATCAAAGCCGGAATGCCAAATCGAGATTTCTCGATGACAGCACGCTGTACCTGATTATAGATTTTGGCCGATAATCTGGGTGGAATTCCTGTTTTTTCATCTTTTTGCGACCACGGGTCTGCACGGTATAGGCCATATAAAACGCCAATACCGCCCCAATATTCGTTTTCTTTACAAAAATCTTCTGCTAGATGAAAGTCATCGTTCTCTCGTTCATAAGCAGAAAATCCATATAAATGCTGATTGACCTGTCCCACTTTTTCACGCAAATTCAACTTCTGCAGCAAATCTTCTGCTCGTTCTTCCGGTGACAAAGCTGTATTCAAATATTTTTCCATTTTTAATCTCCAGTTATCTTTTTACCTACTAACTCATTACAAGTTGACTATGACTGCTATTTTACGATAGAAATAGCACCTACGTCAATCCATTTTTCTTTTTATTCTTTTATCTATCATAATTGACAATTATCAAAACAAATAACGGGTTTTATAACCAAAAAAGTCATAAAACCCGCCTTATCGTTCAAGAAAATCTTGCCTATTATTAGCTATGTTTTATCCAATAGAGGTACTTTGAATATAATGGTCAATGGCATCGGCAACACGTCGAGAAACCTTTACCGCTTCAACAACCGTTTTCGCCCCTGTTACAACATCACCTGAAGCAAAAATACCATCACGACTGGTTCTTCCCTCTTCATCAACTGCGACTAGACCCCTCTGCGTAACATCAATACCTTCGGTAGAAGAAACCACCACGGCTCTGGGGCCTTGTCCAATGGCAATGATAACAGAATCTACAGGGAAAAATTCAGCTGACTCTTTATCGATGACCACTTTCTTTCCCTCTTCCGTTTCTTCAAAGTGCGTATCTGCCAGTAAAATGCCCTCTTCCTGAATCTCTGTTACTGCCTTAAAGTTCATGATTCTTGCACCGTCAATTTTAGCATATTCTACTTCGACACTTCTTGCCGTAATACCTGTCTCGTCCATATTATTAAGAATGTAAGCATGAGAACAACCATTTCGAATGGCCGTTCTTGCCACATCCATAGCTACGTTTCCGGCACCAATGACAGCAACACTTTTGCCTAGATGATAGACAGATGGGTTCCGCAAATAATCAATGGCAAAATGAACATGGCCAAGGCTCTCTCCCTTAATTCCCAGTTTATTGGGGTGCCAGACACCCGTTCCCATAAAGATTGCCTTAAAGCCATCACGAAAAAGATCATCCACTGTCAAGTTATTGCCTATGTTCGTGTTTGGACGAATTTTTACACCAAGATGAATCAAACGCTCGGCCATCCTATCTAAAATTGATTTAGGCAAACGAAATTCAGGAATACCATAGCGCATAACACCGCCTATTTTGTCGTGACCTTCAAAAATGGTTACTTGATAGCCCCGGCGCAGCAGGATAAAGGCAATCGTGATACCCGCAGGGCCAGAACCGATAATGGCAACCTTTTCTCCTTTTGGGGCTGTAGGCAACACTTTTTTATCTTCTAAATTCAAATAATAGTCCGAGACATATTTTTCAATTTCACTGAAATGAACCGGTGACCCTTTACGACCTAAGATACAATGTCCCTCACATTGATTTTCTTGCGGACAAACATGGCTGCACACCAGTGACAACGGGTTATTCTCAAACAAAATCTCTCCCGCTTGTGTTAATTCACTGTTTAAAAAAAGCGAAATAACATCAGGAATTCTTGTGTTAACAGGGCAACCTTTTACACACATTGGATTCTTACATTGTAAACACCGCTTTGCTTCTTCCATTACAAATTTACTCATATTTTCCCTCACCTGTTCATTTGATTCTCTTATTTCTAAGTATTCTCTACTGAAATTGAATTTCTTACCCAATAAATAAATTTTTAACAATTTATTCTTTATATTTTTGTTTATTATACCATATAATTTGTTGGTTTATCTAGAGTAAAATGAATTTTTTAGAATAGAATTTTGGTCGATTGTATCCTGCGCTTGTATGTCCTTATTTTATTTAGTATTTGCTTTTTAAAACGTAGTTCTTCGTTTTGAATGATCGCTATCTAAGTAGATTTAAGTCGATTTTAAAAATTTGTTATAGTTTTAATTTGTCAAATTTTGGAATATCAGGTATACTACTCGCTGATATTAAAAACCTTAAGTATATCAGGAGGAAAACAAATGGGCAGATTGGACGGAAAAGTAGCCATTATCACAGGGGCAACTTCAGGAATGGGAAGAGATACCGCATATGTTTTTGCTGAAGAAGGGGCTAAAGTAATTATTACTGGTCGAGATGAAGAAAGAGCAAAAGAAGCCGTAGATTCGTCAAAAAGGTGGCGAAGCTTCTTATGTAATTGCTGACCTTGCTGACAGATCCCGCTTAGACAAAATCGTGGATGAAACAATCCAAAATTATGGAACGGTTGAAATATTGTTCAACAATGCAGGTTTACTCAGCATCCAAAGCACAATGGATATTACAATTGAAGAATGGGATAAAATGATGCAGGTCAACATCACTGCAGCTATGATTTTATCTCAAAAAGTCGCTCCTATTATGAAAGCAAAAGGTCAAGGCTATATCATTAATACCGGTTCTGTTGCAGGCACAGCATCCAAATGGGGTGCCGTCGCTTACTGTACTTCAAAACATGGACTCAATGGACTGACAAAAGCACTTGCTCGCGAATTAGGCCCGGAAATCCGAGTGAACGCTATTCTGCCTGGTGCTATTATTACAGCTATGTTAGACAGCGTTGGCGGCGAAGCAGCTGTAGAAGGCATGAAACAAATGTCTCCACTTAAAAGAGCTGGCCAAGGCAGAGAAATCGGTACCGCTGCTTTATTCCTGGCTACCGAAGATTCTTCTTTCATCACCGGACAACTATTACGTGTTGACGGCGGCATAGATTGCTAATTGTTTTTTCCTGCTAAAAATGGTATATAGAAAAGCAACCCCAGAATTTAGATTTTGGGGTTGCTTTTCTATATAAGTGTCTTACATGTTGCCTGTCTCTTGTTAGCAAAAAAGAAATAATTCCTGTATGCCATAAAATCATATAAAAATCGTGGATAAACAAAAAGAAAGCCACACAACCCGCATAAACACTGGGTTGTGTGGCTTTTTGGCGGAGAGGATGCGACTCGAACGCACAATGCCTTGCGGCACACCACATTTCCAATGTGGCTCCTTACCAATTAGAATACCTCTCCATAACGCTTTACTATTATATCAGAAAAAAATGAAAAATCAAGTCCTATCCGACAAAAAATCATTTTTTATTAAACAAAAGAGAAATGGCAAATAGACGCCATTCCTCTTTATACGGTTACTTAACTCATGCTTTATGATTTTCTGCAAAAATTTTCATTGATTCTGCAAGAAAGGCAGATAGCCCTTCTCTAAACTGGTCAATATTCTTTTGAAATCTTTCATCGGTGATGTAGAGTTGACCTACTCCGGCAAACGCTTGGGGGGTATACTGATATCCAAAGCGACTGTTAAAGAAGGCAAACATTTTTTTCATCGCTTGCTGTGTTTCTTCCGAATCAGGTTCTGCTGTTATCTGGGCCAGTTCGATAAACAAATTTTGCATATCCTCTCCCAAATCCATTTTTCCCTCTGTCGGAAGTTCATTCACATGCTGAACAGCTTGCTTTCCCCATAAGTTTTTGGCCTCTTCTTCATACGGATTTTGCGTAAAATCGAATCCGTCAAATTTTTCTTTTTGTGACATGACAATCTCTCCTTTTTGGGCTTGCATCGTTTTATTTAATGTTTTCAGCATTTGATCAATTCTCTTTTTTTCGTGCAAAAGAAATTTCTTTTGCAGTTCAAATGCTTTTTCTTGATTAAAATCAGGTTGCTGCAAGAGGGCTTTTATTTGGGTTAATGAGAATCCGCATTCTTTGAAAAATAGAATCTGCTGCAAAGCATCAATATCCTCTTCTCTATACTCTCGATAGTCATTTTGCGGATTTCTCTGTGGACATAGCAATCCAATTTCATCATAGTGGTGGAGTGTGCGCACACTTACACCAGAAATAGCGGCCACTTCTTTTGTGTTCATTCTTCTTCCCTCCTGACAAGATAGATTGTAATCTATACCGTAACGTGAGTGTCAAGTCGTTTTTTTATTTTTTTGTTTATTTAATATTCTACCACTGTAAAATGATATCTTTCCACTAATATAAAGGAAAGGTCTTGCAAGGGTAACTCACAAAACCTTTTTCTATTCTAATTATAACACAAATTTATTTTAAAAGACCAATTGCACCAATATCATATACGCAACGGTGCCACCTGCAATGCTTAAAAGTACATTGCCTTTCCATTTATGAAGAATCACAATTAACACAATCGCAATCATTTCAGGCAAGGCATGCGGTGCAGCCTGAAATGAAATGTCCTTTAGACAGTAAATGATTAATAGTCCCATCATGGCCGCAGGCAACACTTTTCCTAAATACGTAACAATCTTAGGAGTTTCTTTGCCTTCTGGAAAGAGAATAAAGGGCGTAAAACGAGTCATCATCGTGCCCAACGCGATTACCAAAATCATAATAACAGTCTGCCCAGCTGTTAACGTCATATTTTCTTCCTCCCTAAGAGCAAAACTAGCAAAATAATCACCATGGACGGTATGACCATATTTTCTGCCCCAAACATCAATCGTCCTACAATAGCCGCCAGCAGACCAATCACACCGGCTGTTTGGTTTTCTTTCTGTTTGGTTTGCTCAAGGAACAAAACAACAAATAAAGCTGTCAAAACAAAATCTAAACCAGCTGTATTGAACGTGATGAACCCACCAATCACGCTGCCTAAAAAGGTACCGACAGCCCAATATAAATAGTCCAAAACAGAGATAGTCAGAAAAAAATATTTGCGGTTCACTTCTTGAGGGGGTGCTACACTAGATGAAATAGAAAAAGTCTCGTCACTGAGCATAAAAATAAGAATCGCTCTTGCCTTACCCAATCCTTTATATTTGTCAAGCATTGATATTCCATAAAACAGATGTCTGGCATTCACCATCAGGCTTAACAAAAAG
Organism: Scatolibacter rhodanostii; assembly: GCF_900197595.1. Lineage (GTDB taxonomy): Bacteria > Bacillota > Clostridia > Oscillospirales > Acutalibacteraceae > Scatolibacter > Scatolibacter rhodanostii. The sequence goes on from NZ_FZLO01000002.1 coordinate 34,537, forward strand.
GCTTGCAAAGGGTTGAATACTGACGTCAGCAAGGCAATAGCCGCAAACTGCATGCTGCCTCCATAAGCCACTAAACTCATCAAAACCGACCAAAACGCCCCATACCCTTTTGTCTGCATTAAAATACCATAGGCCATGCCTAAAATCAAATAACCGGTCAGCACCGGAATAGTATGAGGAAAAGCCATAAGAACCGCTTTTTTGATTTCTTTTTGTTTGCTAGCTGTCATATTCCCCTTGCACTCCCTAAAAAAATCGTATATTATATAGTTCAATCATTCAATATATTTTACTCTATTAGTTTACGATTCTCAAAGTGAATTGTCAATCCTGATAGGAGGATTCATGGAAATTATACAAATTATTGCCCAAAACCTGAAAAGATTAAGGACAGAACGAAACTATAGCCTTGGTCGGCTGGCAGAACTTTCTGGCGTGAGTAAAGTTATGCTGTCACAAATTGAAAAGGGCTATACCAACCCCACCATTAACGTCATCTGGAAAATTGCCAACGGGCTAAAAATCCCCTATACCTCTTTATTAGAAGAACATAAACCTGAAAATCGAATTGTCCGAAAAAAAGATTTGAATGTTCAAGCAGATGATGTCAATCACTACCGTATTTACTGTTATTATCCCAGCACGGTTGAGAGGAATTTTGAGCTGTTTCAAATGGAAATTGATTCGGGATATAGCCATATTTCAATTGGTCATTCCGAAAAATCACAAGAATATGTTATGGTTTTAGAAGGTGTATTAACGCTCACCGTTGATCAAAAAAATTATGTTTTGTCTGCTAATGACGCACTTTGCTTTTCCGCTACCACAGAGCACAGCTATCAAGCCGGTGATGAAAGCATGGTAAAGGCGATTGTCATCAACTTTTACCCCCTCTAAAATCCCTTTGGCACATATATTAATCGAGCACCTGCATTGACAGAAGAATTGCTTTCTCCTGATTTTTTGAAATCATAGCCAAACAACCCCGCTCGTGCCCCCGATTGCCAATCTCCGCCATACTGCATGAATTGATGTTCCGCTATCGAATTCACTGGTGTATAAAAATAATCCTTTATTCCTTCTTCTACAATACTTGTTTTAGACGGCAAAAAAAGCCAATCAAAGCTTTCACTATAACCAAAAGAAGAAATCCACCCCGAGATATTGGCTGTCATAAATCCTGTTCCAACATAATTGTCTGTTGTCTTATTCTCTGCAAAATTGTAATCTTTGCAAATATATGGTTTTCCGCCTTTCATCGCTCCGTCAGCAAATAAATTGATTCCATTCACTAACTTTGCCATATTCCCCCATGGGTTTTCCATGCCACGATAAGCGATGGCACGTTTGCCATTTGATGAAGGTATCTCAATCGGCTCGCCTAAATACTCTGTTGGCGTGGCCAAATCATAAATAAGTGTGACAGGATTAACAGCAAGCCACGCCTTAAATTTGCTTATCTTTGTCGCTCTGCTATCTCCCGTAGTTATACCCACTCTACTGTTAGATACTGTAAAATATTTTGATACGTTTGACGGATGGTCGCTAAACCCCTCACCTTTTGAGCCGTCCCAAACAAGGTTGATATTTTTAAACCTGTCACATATACTCAAACCATATCCAATTTTTGTGTCAGCAACATTCGTGTAAAAAGTGGTAACTTTATCTGCGTTTGTGGGTTCTACATAGTCCCCCCACAATTCACTTCCATCGAACACCACCCTCTTTTTGACGTGTTTTTCTCTGCTTTTTGCCACACCTCCGACTAGCACTTTTGTTTCAAAAATGTCTTCATTACAGAGAGGTTCTTTCAGTGGGATTAATTTATCTTCTCCATTGACTATTACTCTTGTGGCATACTGCTGTCCTTCTTTATAGGGTACCCACGGCTGGGCGGTATCTCCATAGTTCAGCATGGGGTAGATAGTTGTGTCAGTTATAGTATCTTTTTTAACAATCAGTATCGCTCTAAAATTGTCACCAGTGGTCAAAGATAGATTTCCCGATGGATTTGTGTAGGTTAACACATCTCTCAAATTGGTATTTCCACTATATTCGTTTATGTATAATCTCATACCTGCTTTGTGTCCAGACAAAGTGCAATAGCCTCTTGCAAAAACATTAAATCCAAAAGCGTAACCGGTGTCAGCTGTAGCCGTTCCTTCCATTTTTATGCTTCCGTCGGGTTGGGGCGTAAATATAATACCTCCTGCAATATGTGTCCCGGATTTATTGCTTACTAAATTATCACAATTGCCACCTGTTACAATCGCTCTAACATTATCAGGTGACGGCTCGCCGCTGCCTAGTTGTTTTTCAGAGCCATACAGCACTTTCTCTTTGACTATCAACTCCGCGCTTACAATGCTGATACTTTCCTGTGCATTTCCGCTTGCATTGCCAAGAGTGGTGGTACTGCCTGTGTAAGCCGCTCCATTTTTTCCTTGTGTAGTTCCAATGTCTACAATGCCTTTTTCCAAGGCAGACTGCAAATCCAGCGTTGCATATTCAATCATCATTAAAAGCTGATTGGCTGACAGCGTTTGAATGGTTTCGATATGCCAACCAGCCCCTCGATTTTTTGCCAATTTTTCAGCATTGCTGCGAGAAAAACTTTGTGTAGTTCCAGAGGTAGGTTTGCTTTTCGCTGTGCTCACAAGCAAATCTGTGTTAACATTCAGGCTTTGTTCATCATGCCTTAAAAAAGAACCTGTCACCGAGTTAAATCCTGATCCCTCATATGCTGACAAGAAAACATGGTTGACAGGTTTTCCTGTTTCATCATAAAAAGCAGGGTGAAGTTTAAATCCGTCTAGCGGCACTTCTGCTACATAATATTTAGCTTTCCGCAAATGGTAGCCCGCTCCGCCTGTAATGGGTTCGAGTTTTAGCGGTTCAACTTTATACCAAAAAGCAGGCTGATAAACCATACAGGAACCACCCGCACTACCGTCATCCACATAATTACTGTCTCCATACCAAGAAGTAATGCTTCCGTTTGTACCCATCATGCAGCGTTTTCTGCCTCCAAACATGGCAAACCGATTGAAATCGACCCCTGCATTTAATTCTTTTGTTATCCCTAGCCGAGTGACTGTTTGGGTTTCATAATCAACTTCAATGCCAATTGCTTTATTTAATTGAGCATTATGCTGATTTAGCATTTCCTCCACTTGCTCTTTAGAAATCGCCTGTTCAATTTTCTGCTTATAGCTGTCATCAAAGTTGTAATCTGATAATACTTTCCCCTCTTCTTTATTTACTTTTGATTCCTGCAATTCTCGTAAAGATTGCCATAATACGTCAGCCGTTATTTTTTCTATGTTTTCGATATATTCATAGTCAGAGGGTTTTTGTCTTTCTATTACCGGTATTTGGAGCGTATGGCCTGTCTTCCCAGTATCCATATTACTTTCATAAACATATAGCGTAATGTGAAACGGTTCTTGCAGCAAGACGTTTGGCACGGCAACCTTAATCGTGCTTTTATCTATCCTTTGCGCCACAACATTTAATGTTTCTCTTCGAAAGTGGTTGGTAAATTGGCATACCAAATCCGTTATGCCTTCCATTTCTTTGATGGTTATCACGCGATTCATATCCCATTGTGTTAGATAGGTCAGCACCTCTCCTGTTTCATCATACATTTTAATCTTATTTAAGTTACTCAAATTCTTCTCCCCTTTTGTCTATTTTTCACACGCTGTCTCCCATAAATATAAACCTTTGTTCTGTTTTTATTTTAGAGTAAGTATGACTATCTGGCAATCAAAAGGGTACTTTTGTTCCTCTTTTAATTCTTTAACCGCTGTTTCTTAAAAGGCACTTTTTTCTCTTTCTTCTTTGTGATATAATAGAATCCACCTTCGGTGGATTCATCAAAAAAATGAATTCTCGGCACGATTATTAAACAAAACTAGAGATTTTGAGTAGCTATCTACAAAATTGATTTTGATATAAATAACATGACTATAAATGATAAGAATGATAATAGATTAAGGATGATAATATGCAGTATTCCCTTGATATGGGGCTTTGGCGGTCTGTTTTTGCTGTTCCCAAAGACTTAGTTGAAAAACACATTAAACTGGCAGGAAAAGAACAGCTCAAGACTATTTTGTGGATGCTCAGCCATAACGGTGAACCAATTTCTGCCCAAGAAATAGCCTTGGCAACTGGCATCTCTTTAGAAGGTGCAGAGGATTCTATTCAATATTGGCTAAACTGCGGCTTCATCTACCCCACTGACGGAACAGCTACACAAAAAGCACCTAATCAAAAAACAGTGAAACCACAGGTGCAGTCTGTGCCTGCACAAGAGGCTACCCCTGCCAAAGAAGTTTCTTTGCCAAAAAGAAAACAGCTCATCAAGCCAGATGGACATTATGTTGCTACCCGCATCAATGAATCACCTGAAATACAATATCTCATTCACGAGTCACAAACTGTGCTGGGTAAGACAATTTCTCCGGCTCTTTCCTCTACTTTGCTTGCTATTCATGAGGATTTTGGCTTACCTGTAGAAGTCATTATGATGTTGATTCAATATGCCAAAGAAAGTGGCAAGACTGGAACAAACTACATAGAAGCGGTCGCCAGAGACTGGTATGAAAGCAATATCTTCACACTGGAATCAGCCGAGCAAAAATTGCTTGAGCTCAGTCAAATGCGCCTAGCATGGAAAAAATTTGTCAGCTCAATCGGCATTCATGATAGACCCCCCAGCAAAAAGGAAGAACAGCTCACCTACACTTGGGTCTACACTTGGAAAATGACACCCGACTTGATTGCCGAGGCCTATGACCGCTGTGTAAATGCAACCGGAAAACTCAGCTTGTCTTATATGAACAAAATCTTTGAAAAGTGGTATGGCTTAGGCTATAAAAATATCAGCGATGTGGAAAAAGCTGAAAACCGCCGTAAAGAAAAAGCCGCTGCCACAAAAAGCTATGACATCGATGAAATTGAAAAAACCGGATTTTTTGATCCTGTGGAGGACTTTTAAATGGGATACGGAAAACAAGTGTATAGCAAGGCGCTTACCGAGCTTGAGAGTCGACGCAGAGATGCCATGCAAAAAGCAGACGCACAAGTCAGCTACTTTTTCACGCTTTGCCCCCGTGCCGAAGAGATTCGGCAGAAACAGGCTTCTAACGGTGCAAAAGTCGCCAAAGCGGTGCTATCGGGTCAAAGTGCCAAAGCTGCTTTGGAAAAACTCAAAAATGAAAACTTGGCTTTACAAGCTGAATTTGATAAGCTCGCCAGAGAACATGGATTCACCAACCACCAGTTAAACCCACAATATTCCTGCACTAAATGTGATGACAAAGGCTTTATTGACGGCAAAATGTGCAGCTGTCTAAAAAATCTACAAAAAGCAATCGCTTATGAGCGCCTAAATGTCAATTTACCCCTTGAGAACTGCTCGTTCTCTGCCTTTTCTCTACAATATTATCAAGGCGAGAGTCGCCAACATATGCAGCGTATTTTCGATTACTGCACCCGTTATGCCGCACAATTTCACGAGAATGCTCCCAGCCTTTTCTTTAAAGGGCGAACTGGTTTGGGCAAAACTCATTTGGCACTGGCTATTGCCAATGAAGTGATTGCCAAAGGCTATGGCGTTATCTATAGTGCTGTACAGAACTTTGCTGTTTCTCTGGAAAAAGAACGTTTTGAGCGTGGCAACGATTGGGAAACCTCTGACACCAACAGTCAACTTCTATCTTGTGACTTGCTCATCATTGACGATTTGGGAACCGAATTTTCTTCCTCCTATGTCAATGCCGCTCTTTATAACCTCATCAATACTCGCCTGATTGCCCGCAAGCCGACCATCATTAGCACAAACTTAAGCATGAAAGACCTCGAAGATCGTTACAGCGAGCGTTTTGCTTCTCGCATTGCCGGACAATACGGAAGATTCGAATTTGTCGGCAACGATATTCGTCTACAAAAAAAGGAACAAAGAAAATAAATGAAAACAGTTACCATCACAAAAAATGACAGCGGCCAACGTCTTGATAAATTTCTCACCAAATCTTACCCCGACTTGCCGCAATCGATGATGTATAAAAGCATTCGCAAAAAAGACATCAAGCTCAATGGCAAACGCTGTGAAATCTCCACTCGTCTGCAAGAAGGCGATGTACTTTCCATGTATCTTAAAGATGAGTTTTTTGAGCGTGACCCGTATGAATATGAGTTTTTGAAAGCACCCGCCAAACTCAACATTCTTTATGAAGATGAAAACATCATGATTTTGGACAAGAAGCCCGGATTGATTGTCCACCCTGATGAGAATTATCATTTTGACTCTCTAATTGCTCGTATTCACCGTGTTTTGTTTGAGCGAGGCGAATATAATCCCGAGCAGGAAAACGCCTTTGCCCCTGCCCTCATTAACCGCATTGACCGCAACACAGGCGGCATTGTGATGGCAGCCAAAAATGCAGAAACGCTGCGCATTATGAATGAGAAAGTTCGTCTGCGCGAAATTGATAAGTTTTATCTGTGTATTGTCAATGGAAAAATGCCGCAGAAAGAAGCCCTGCTGAAGGCTTTCTTAGAAAAAGACACGGCAAAAAATCGGGTTTATGTTCATGATAAACCGCAGGCAAATACCAAAACAATTCTAACCAAATATAAGGTTCTCAAAGAAAAAAAGGAGTTTTCACTCTTAGAGGTAGAGCTTCTTACTGGGCGCACTCATCAAATTAGGGCTCACCTTTCTTATATTGGTCATCCTTTGGCAGGCGACAGCAAATATGGTTTAAATGCTGTTAACCGCAAATTAGGCATGCCTTATCAGGCTCTTTATTCCTATAAACTTCACTTCGACTTTCAAACCGATGCCGGTATTCTCCAAAACTTAAATAACATGACATTTTCTGCCGGTGACATTTGGTTTTTAGAAGAATTTGAGTCTTGGAAAAACTAACCCCCTATCTTGCCTATATCTTTAATAAAACAAACCATAACCTCTTTTTGTGGTTATGGCCATACCGAAATTTTTAAATCCTCTGCTACGCTTTAATAAAAACACAGCAGAGGATTTTTAATTTGCTTATTCTGATTTTGTTAGAAACGCGTAAGGTTCAATTCACTTGCCATTCATTTTGTTCTCCCTTATAATAAATATATTACATAAAATTTATATGCAAGTTTAAAAGGAGTTAGCTCATGAAACTGGTTATTCAAGACCTTCAGAAAACTTTTGACAAGAAAGTAGTCCTATCTGGTGCGTCTTTCACTTTTGAAAAAGGAAAAATTTATGGTTTGCTTGGCCGAAACGGAGCCGGAAAAACTACTTTTTTCAACTGCATAAATGAAGATTTAAAGGCAGATAGCGGCAGTTTTGCCATAGAAGAAAACGACAGCCTCAGACCTGTTACAGCAGAAGATATCGGGTATGTTCTCTCCACTCCGGTTGTGCCAGAATTTTTAACTGGACGAGAATTTTTAAAATTTTTTATTGACATCAATCAGCATAAAATTACGAATCCACAAAGCATTGATGAATATTTTGAATTGGTTAAAATTGAATCGGAAGACAGAGATAAGCTTTTAAAAGATTACTCTCACGGTATGAAAAACAAGATGCAAATGCTGGTCAACTTCATTGCTTCTCCCGGCATCTTACTCCTCGATGAGCCCCTCACCTCTTTTGATGTTGTGGTAGCTGATGAAATGAAACAATTGCTGCGACGTATTAAACCAGAGCATATCATCATTTTTTCTACTCACATTATGGAATTGGCCCTTGATTTATGTGATGAAATTATTATCTTAAATGAAGGCATACTGGAAAAAATCGAGAAAGAAAACTTAGATAACACTGCTTTTAAAGACAAAATCATTGCGGCACTGCGAGGAAATGAGAATGATTAACACCTTTAAACAGGCTTTTAAATTAAGGAATACCTATAAGGCTAACGGTTTCATCTTTGGGTTGAAATCTATCCCTCTTATCAAAAAGCTATTGCCTAATTCACTTTACGCCAGCCGTGTACTTAAGACCTTTGCTGACATTATCGGTGTACTCTTTGAGCTTTTTTCTACTTTTGTGGGAAAAGCCGTCTATCTTCTCTCTATGATTATTTCGGTCATTCAAGTTGCCAAATTACCAAGCACTAACACTTTTTTGCAGATTTTCTTTTTTCTGACAATAGTCGGCGGACTCTTAAACACACATTTATTTAACCCCAGCAAAGATAAATATTATGCCCTGATTCTCATGAGAATGGATGCGCGCACCTTTCTCTTATCAGACTATTTGTACTTTCTAATCAAGACTTTTATTGGGTTCTTGCCTTTTACGCTTCTATTTGGAATTGGTGTTGGCCTTCATCCTATTACCTGCATTGTAATGCCCTTATTTGTTTGTGCTCTAAAAACCATTGTCAATGCCTACGCACTCTTTGATTCTAGAGACGGTGAAAAGGTAAAAAACGATAGCCTACCTTCTGCTATTGTTATTGTAATCAGCATTGCCATGCTTACAGCTGCTTATTTGCCGCCTTTTTTCGGCTACAGCATAACCGAACCTGTTTTTTTGATTTTAAGTGCTCTCGTCATAATCGGCGGTGGATTCAGCTTTGCTTATATATGGCATTTTCAATCTTATTTGATGATTTTCCGCACTCTATTGAAACCGGAAAATATCATGATTACCAACAAAGAAAACACCTCGCAAACCTTGCGCCAAAATTATCATAAAAAAATTACAGCCAATTTGACACTGACTAGCAATAAAAGTGGTTACAAATATTTTAATGAAATTTTCATGAAACGCCATTCAAGAATTCTCACTAAGTCAGCTAAAATAATTTCTCTGATTGCCTTTCTGATTATATCCACCGCTATCATTATTTGTCTTCTGGTTCCTGAAGCAAAAACTGCCGCTAACTCTCTGCTGTTGAACGCTTTGCCTTTTTTCCTCTTTGTTATGTATTTTATTAATCGAGGCGAAACCATTGCGGCCTCTATGTTTGCCAACTGTGACCATAGCATGCTAACCTATCGCTCTTATCGTCAGCCAAAGGCAATTTTATCTCTTTTTGCAGAGCGTCTAAAATATATCGTGGCCATTAATGCCATGCCTGCAGCCGTAATCGCTTTGGGTCTGCCATTGCTTCTCTTTGCTTCAGGCGGAACTGAAAACCCCATAGAATATGTCATTCTCTTCGTTTCTATTATGGCAATGTCCATCTTCTTTTCCGTGCATACTTTGGTTTTATACTATCTCTTGCAGCCTTATAATATTCAAATGGAGAGTAAAGGGCCTCTCTATGCGGTGGCAAATTCTTTTACCTATTTTGTTTGCTATTTCGCCATGGGAAAAGAGATTTCAACCTTTATTTTTGGCCTTGGTACTATTCTATTTTGTGTTTTATATATTGGCATTTCTCTTCTATTGGTCTATCGTTTAGCTCCAAAAACTTTTAAATTGCGAAACTAACTTGCAATCGTAACCCCGCATAAGTTGTCTTTTATCGTCCTCCATATGACCTGTTAAATCCCTCTTAAAATACGTTAATTCTGCTTTTTTATTCTTAAATCGACTTTTTACTATTGACAATTATTAGCATAAATTGTAGTATTAGTGGTAGAAATTAATTTTAGAATAGAATAAATATAGTAATAATTTAGCAGTTATATTTCTTAATCTTGGGGGAATGGTTGTGAAACGTTCAAAAAGATCAAAGGGTGTGTCTATATCGACAATTATCGGTCTTGCCATTGGTATGTTTTGTGTTGTATATGGTATTATGGGAGCAGGGCATATTGGCTCATTTATTAATGCACCTTCTTTCTTTATTATTGTCGGTGGTTCAGTTGGCAGTGTTGTCACTTCTTTTCCGGGCAGCAAATTGAAGAACTTCGGTGCTGTTTTAAGAAGTGCTTTTTATACACCAAAAATTAATCTTCCTAAAGACATTCAAACTCTAGTTGAAATTAGCTCTTTTGCAAGAAGCAAAGGAACTTTAGCTTTAGAAAACTTGGCTGATGAATATAGTCATGATGCCTTCTTACATAAAGGTATTCTTATGATTGCTGACGGTACAAGTAAAGAAACTCTCGTCACAAATTTAAAGAGCGAAATTTCATACATGAAAAAACGCCATACTACCGGTCAAGCCATGGTTAGCATGTTTGGTGACAATGCAACTTCACTTGGTTTGCTGGGTACTTATATCGGCTTGATTCCCATGCTTGAAAACCTTGAAAACCCTGCTTCTTTGGGCCCTTTGATGGCTCTTGAATTGGTTAGCTCCTTTTATGGTGCATTCATTTCTTATGTTGTCTTCACACCACTTGCTAACCGACTCAAAGCTTTTTCTGCTGATGAAGTTTTACGCAATAATTTGATTATTGACGGCTTGGTTTCCATTCAAGAGGGACAAAGCCCCAGAGTGGTTGAAGAAAGACTCTTAGGCGCACTCACCAAAAAAGAAGCAAAGAAAATGTCAAAAACGAAGCAGAAAAAAGACCCTATTAAACTGAAGGAGGTTGCATAACTCCTATGGCCCCCAATAATAATGACACCCACTCCTTTGAGCCGGTTGAAGTAGTCGACATCGATATTGGCTTTGATGAAGAAGACGACGATGATGAAGACGAAGGCGGCGAAGGTTGGCTAGCCAGTTATAGTGATATGATGACTGACCTCATGGCTATTTTCGTTATTTTATTTTCATTTGCCATGATGAATCAATCTCAGCAAGCTACGATTGCACAAAAAGCAGAGAGTGCTTTAGAAGAAGTGCAGGGAGAAATCGCTGAGGGTGTTGGGTCTGGCACAGGAAATTATCAGCTTGAATCCGAATTTGATGAAATTTTTGAATTAATCCGCCAAGAAATTGATGAAAGCGGCTATTCCGAATCCATTCAACTCGAAAAGAGTGATGGTTTTATTACTTTTAGATTTAAAGATAATGTGCTTTTTTATCCCGACAGTCCTGTCATGCGTGAAAGCAGCTCTGGTATTCTTCAATATATGGGTGATTTACTCTTGAGTGTTGACGCTGGTATTGATTCAATTGAAATCAGTGGTTTCACGGCCAATGTCGGCAATAGCGATCCTTCCAACTTCTTTTCATGGGAGCTCTCTTCTGACCGAGCTATTTCTGTGTTAAAGTTCTTTGCCCTTACTTGTAATCTTCCAGAATCGAAAATGTTTGTTTCTGGTTATTCTCACTACCGACCCATTGCTGGAAATGACACAGAAGAAGACCGCTCACTTAACCGACGTGTAGAAGTGAAAATTGTTAGAACTAAAGCAAGCGATGTTCAAATTTTAGATAAATAAAGTGATGCTCATAAATGCAGAAATTACTTTTAAAGTGATTTCTGCATTTATTTTTTTAGTTTTCATCTTTTTCTAAACTTACTAGCTTTTTTGGTTATACTAGCCATATAGAATTTTTGCCCTAAAATAAGGAATATAATTCTGCTTATCTGTCACTTATTTTCAGTTTTTTCCTTGCGTAAATGTTCTTTGGTTTTTCGGCCAAACAAAATTTTTTTTCCATATTGACAAAGTGATTTTTTAGGGCTAAACTTAGTCAGTTATTAAATCAATGGCTAAGTTTAATATACAAAGAGAAGATAAAAATTTGAGGTAAAAGAAGGTTTTTTTCAATGTCTTGGAAAAGCGTAAAAAAGGTTTTGCTCGGCAAAACTTTAAAAAATGATGATTTGGAAAGTGAGAAATTAGGCCGCCTTTGGGGTGTTCCTATCATGGCAAGTGATGCTGTTTCTTCAGTAGCCTATGCAGTTGAAGAAATGCTGATGGTGTTAGCCCCAGTTTTGGGCGTTTCTGCCGTGCATTCTCTTGGTTATGCCGCATTACCCATTGTTTTGCTATTTATCGTTTTAGCATTTTCGTACTCACAAATTATATCGGCCTATCCAAATGGTGGCGGTGCTTATGTTGTTTCAGCTGAAAACATTGGCAAAAAGGCGTCTCTCATCGCCGCTGCTGCCCTATTGGTCGACTACGTTATGACTGTTGCTGTCAGTTTGTCTGCCGCTACTTCTGCGCTGGTTTCTGCATTCCCTAACATTGCCCCTTTTAGAGTGCCCTTGGCTCTCTTGTTTTTATGCGTGATTACGCTTCTCAATCTTCGAGGTATGCGTGAATCGTCAAAGGTGTTCGGCATTCCTACTTACGCCTTTATTTTGATTATGGTGGCTTTAATTGCAACCGGGTTTATCAAATTATTCAGCGGGAATTTACAACCAATTACCTATTCAGCAGATATACAGGCAATCCACGCTGATACGATGGGTTCAGTATCTATCTTTTTACTGCTCAAGGCTTTCTCAGCTGGATGTTCTGCACTGACGGGGGTAGAAGTGGTGAGCAATGCTGTTCCTACTTTCAAGGAACCTTCACAGCGCAATGCAAAACAAGTTCTTTTTATTCTTGTTGGCATCATTATGACAATTTTTGGTGGAACCATTCTTCTGACCATATCACTTGGTGCCATACCGATTGAAAATAAAACCGTCATCTCCCAGCTTGGTCTTGCCGTTTTTGGCGATGGACCCATGTTCTATATTCTGCAATTCGCCACTTCGCTCATCTTATTGCTTGCTGCTAACACTGCCTATAACGGTCTGCCCACTCTATTGGCTATTCTGGCAGAAGATGGCTATATGCCCCGCAAATTCATGCATCGTGGCGCTCGTTTGGGCTTTTCTAATGGTATTATTTTCATTTTTGCTGCCGCTGCTCTTCTTTTGATTATTTTCAAAGCAGAGACACATCACCTAATTCCCCTTTATGCTGTCGGCGTATTTCTTTCTTTCACCCTATCACAGGCTGGCATGGTGATTCATTGGAGAAAATCGAAGGAGAAGGGCTATCGCCACAAGCTAGTGATTAATGGGCTTGGTGCACTGATGACTGCCACAGGCACTGTCATCGTTTTCATGACAAAATTTGCGCAAGGCTCTTGGCTTTTGGCAATTGTTATTCCTGTTGTGGCCTTTATCATGTTTCATATTGAAAAACATTATGAATTCGTCGCTAGACAGCTTACCATTGATGATTTCACCGCACACTATCGTAAGAGTATCAGCACAGACGACAATTTGTGCTTGGTGCTGGTAGGCTCTATGAATCGCTCTGCTTTAAAGGTTTTAAACTATGCTAATTTGATTAGTAAAAATGTCATTGCACTCAACATTGCTACTGATGATAAATCAGCTGAAAGATTAAAAGAAAAGTGGGCCGCTAGTGGAATTGATATTCCTTTAGAAGTCATTGACTCTCCCTATCGCGAGCTGATTGAACCTATTGAATGCTATCTCGAGAAATGTGAGGCTGATTTGCAGCCCACACAAATGATTACCGTTCTAATGCCCCGCTATATGGAAAGCCATTGGGCGGCCAATATGCTTCACAACCGAAACACCTACTATATCGAAAAAAAATTGCGCTCCCATCGAAATGTCGCCACAGTTTTGGTTCCTTATATTTACAGCCCTAAATTTAAGCCCGCTGAAAAAAAGATACCAGAATCATAATTTAGATAAGGTAACTTTGCTTAGCAACAAAATAAAAACTTTTAAGCCTGAGCAGATACTCAACAAGTATGGCTACAACAAAATAAAAAGAGACAGCAGTAAGTTTAATATCTTGCTGCTGTCTCTTTTTATTGCAAAGAAATTTTCTCTTTTTCGCAAAAAACTTTTCAACTTTCCCTATATATGTTATACTAAAAAGTAGAATTACTCATAATTGACCAATTTGGTTATTAAGGAGGTGAAACTATGCCCGACTGGAATTATCTGATGTCTTTTGCAATATCGAGCTTAATTACTGTTTTTATTATTATCTCTGCTCTGGTATTGTTTTTGACTTTCCTGAATCGTTCGTTTGCAAAACTGAACAAAAAAATGCGCAGACAGAAAAAATAACTTTTTCTAGTGCAACATTCACCCCCCCTATGGGCATTAAATTAAAGAAAGAGGGATGTAATGTTTGAGATTATCTTAGACTTTATGAAAGAAGTATTTTTACGGTCCGGATACGCACAATTAACTTGGCAAAATGGGATTATGCTGCTAATTGCAGTTCTCTTGATACTATTAGCTATTCTAAAGAAATTTGAACCCCTGCTATTGCTGCCAATGGGTCTTGGTATGTTAGTGGCCAATATTCCACTTTCAGGCATGACAGCGTTTGACGATGGCAAATTCTTAAATATCCTATATCAGGGTGTCACTTGGGAAATTTTTCCTCCCTTGATTTTCTTGGGAGTTGGTGCAATGATTGATTTTGCGCCTCTAATTGCCAATCCATCCAGTTTCTTAATGGGAGCATCTGCTCAAATCGGCATCATGATTACGTTTTTGCTTGCCAATCTTGTTGGGTTTACTTCGCTTGAATCTGCCGCATTATCCGCAATTGGCGGCGCAGATGGCCCTACCACTATTCTATTGACTACTAGGCTGGCTCCTCATTTGCTGCCAAGCGTTGCCATTGCTGCCTATTCTTATATGGCTTTGGTACCTTTAATTCAGCCGCCTGTCATGAAGCTTCTCACCACGAAAAAAGAGCGTTCCATTGTTATGAAACCTCAACATCAGGTAACAAAAATTGAAAAAATTATTTTTCCTATCGTAATTATTACGGTGGTTTGTCTGCTTGTTCCTGATTCTACCCCGCTTATCGGAAGCCTGATGATTGGCAACTTAATTAAAGAATCTGGTGTGACCGAAAGGTTGGCAAACACACTGCAAACTCATTTGCTGAACACTGCTACGGTTTTCCTCGCCCTCTCTGTTGGAGCTAGTGCAACAGCCGAGCGCTTTTTAACCACTGACACCTTACAGATTATTTTCTTAGGATTGTTTGCTTTTGTTATTAGCACGGCTTGTGGGGTACTTTGCGGCAAAGTAATGTGTTTTGTTACAAAAGGTAAAATCAACCCCCTCATTGGTGCCGCCAGCGTTTCTGCTATGCCTATGTCCGCAAGGGTAGTGCAGAAGGTTGGCCAACAAGAAAACCCCGGCAATCACCTTCTCATGCACGCTATGGGTCCCAATGTTTCCGGAACAATCTCTACTGCTATTTTAGCCGGTATTATTTTAGGGAAACTAAGCTGACTTTAGTTTTGTAGAAATTATGATTCATATCAATTCATTTGATACTTACAACGACTGACTCTTATAATTTACTTATAACATAAACAAAACTCTCCTGTTTTTCATTAGACAGGAGTGTTTTCTATTTCTATTTAATATTTGTATTTATCTGAACAATGGGAGTAAAGTGATGAGTAAAGCTGCTATTATCGCTGCAGCTATTACGGCGCCTTTTTTATCCCTATATTTATTTTGCAAAAAATTGCTGCCTTTCATAACAATCACCCCTTTTATTTATATATTATCTAAAAGAGAATGATTCTTCTATCTTAAACCGGTAAAGCTTCTGTTAAATATAGTCAAAGTTAACTGCTCGTGAAAAAAGAGTCACACAATCCCATTTCAGTTTGGGTTTGTGTGACTCTTCATTTCTTTATTTCATCAGTGTTACAAGTACCGCTTTTTGAGCATGCAAACGATTTTCTGCTTCTTCAAAGATGAATTTTTCGTTTTTCTCCATGACTTCAGCGCTAATTTCTTCTCCACGATGAGCAGGCAAACAGTGCAGAACCATTGCGTCTTGATTGGCAACACTCATAAGTGAATCATCAATGCAATATCCGGCAAATGCTTCTTCTCGTTTCTTTCTCTCTTCTTCTTGGCCCATCGACGTCCAAACATCCGTAATGACTACATCTGCACCTTTGGCAGCTTCTGCCGGCTGATCCGTCATCAAAAAATTGGGATAAGCAGCGGCAAATTCCAACACCTCATCTGCTGGGTGATAACCGTCAGGGCATGCTACTGCAACGTCCATTCCCATTTTTAACCCACCGACAATCAAAGAATTCATCATGTTGTTTCCGTCGCCGATGAAACACATCTTCAGGCCCTCTAGCTTACCTTTGAACTCTCTTACCGTCATTAAATCAGCTAAAACCTGACAAGGATGAGCAAAATCAGTTAGCGCATTGATAACCGGTATGCTTCCGTATTCCGCTAGCTTTTCCACTTCTTCTTGTGCAAAGGTACGAATCATAATGCCGTCTAGATAGCGAGAAAGCACTCGTGCCGTGTCTTCCACAGGCTCTCCTCTGCCAATCTGTAATTCGTTTCCTGACAAGAACAAGGCATGACCGCCCAGCTGATACATTCCAACCTCAAAAGAGACTCTAGTACGGGTAGAAGCCTTCTCAAAAATCATGCCTAAGGCTTTTCCTTTTAGCAGATGATGTTCAATGCCGTGCTTATTTTCATATTTTAGCTGATCGCCAAGATTCAAAATATCTGTAATTTCTTCTTTTGACAAATCCAATAGTTTCAATAAATGTCTCATTTTATTGTTATCCTTTCGCTGAGAGTGGGATGTTAATACAACTTATACGCAACCTGCTGACAGCGCAAAAACAAGATTTGTCTGCAAGGAGATTCAAACTTTCTTCATGCGGCTGTTAACTTTAAAATATGGTTTCAAACTTATAACATAAATATCGCCAAACTGACTATCGCGACTAAATTCTCACTGATTATTGGACAAAACCTCTTTAAAGATTACCAAACCTTTATCTAATTCGTCTTTTGTGATTGTGAGCGGTGGCAAAAAGCGAACTAAATCTTTAGCCGTTAGAATCAAAAGCCCTTTTTCAGCACATTGCAGCAAAACTTCTTTGGCATTTTTACTCTTCAGTTTTATGCCTAGCATAAGACCTTTTCCCCGAACAAATTCTACTTCATCGACACTATCTAAGACTTTTTTGATATAGTCTGATTTCTCGTTGACTGCTTGTAAAAATGCAGGCTCGGTTACATAGTCAAGCACTACTAGCGCTCCTGCGCCTACTACCGGATTACCCCCGAACGTAGAACCGTTCATACCAGGCTTGAAAATGTCTTGCAGCTTTTCATTCACCAAACACACACCAATGGGAAGACCGCCGCCAAGCCCTTTTGCCGCCGTAACAACATCGGGCGAAATATCAAAATCTTGATAGGCAAAGAAACTGCCCGTTCTGCCAATTCCCGTTTGCACCTCATCGATAATCAGCAGCACGCCCTTTTCATCGCAAAGCGTGCGTAAATCCTTGACAAACTGTTTCTCCAGCGGAATCACACCGCCCTCGCCCTGAATCAATTCAATCAATACCGCACAAACTGTGCCATCCAGTTGTTCTTGTACGCTGGCAATACTGTCTTTATCTGCATAAGTAAAGCCCTCTGTCAAAGGGAGAAAATCTTGATGAAAAGAGTCTTGCCCCGTGGCCGACAAGGTGGTGATGGTTCGCCCATGAAAAGAATCCTTCAGTGTCACAATTTTATCAGCACCAAACGCTTCTCCATATTTTCTGGCAATTTTTGTGGCGCATTCATTCGCTTCTGCACCTGAATTACAAAAGAAAGATTTGCACATTCCGGCCGCTTTCGCCAAACGTTCGGCCAGTTCTGTGTTGACAGGACTGTAATAATAATTAGAAATATGCTGAATCTTACCGGCTTGTTCCTGAACAGCCGCAACCCATTTTTCGTTGCAGTAGCCCAGCGAATTCACGCCGATACCAGAAGTAAAATCAATATAAGTCTTACCCTCAATATCTTGAGTCGTGGCATTCTTGCCTTCTGTCAAAGCAATATCCACACGACCGTATGAATGCATAATATATGTATTTTCTTGTTTTTTGACTGCTTCAAAATTCATTGCCGTAAACTCCTTTTCTCAAAATTTTGCTTTTACATTTTGTAAGTTTAAATCTTACTTATTCTGCATAAAGAACCGATGTCGCTATCGGAATATTTATTTTCGTTTTCACTCCGGCACTTGTTAATATAGCATGGTTCCAATGCCCTCATCCGTAAACAATTCAATCATAATTGAATGCGGTGTTCTGCCGTCAATAATATGTGCACGGCGCACACCACGACGAATCGCATCAACGCAACAATCAATTTTAGGAATCATACCACCGCTGATAATACCTTCTTTTTTCAAGCTGCTGACTTCACCGACATTGACTACCGGAATCAGTGTAGATTCATCTTCTTTGTCTCGCAAGAGTCCTCGAATATCCGTCATCAGAATCAATTTTTTCGCACCTAAATCAGCGGCAATTCTTGCAGCTGCTATATCCGCATTGATATTATAAACCTCACCATGATATCCAGATGCAACCGTAGAAATAATCGGCACATATCCGCTTTCGATTGTTCGGTGAATGATATCACAATTGACTTCACGAATCTCACCCACATAGCCCAAATCATCAGCTGCCACCAATTTATCGGCTTTCAGCATAGAACCGTCAATGCCGCACAGACCAATTGCTTTTCCGCCGCCATTCTCTAAAAGCTGAACCAAGTCTTTGTTTACTTTTCCTGCCAGCACTTGTTGCACAATGCACATGGTCTCTTTATCGGTATAACGCAGGCCATTGATAAACTTGCTCTCTTTTCCAATTTTATTTAGCATATCGTTAATTTCAGGACCGCCGCCATGCACGAGCACAACATTGATTCCCACTAAATGCATCAGCACGATATCGCTCATAACGGCACTTTTCAGTTCTTCGCTGATCATGGCGTTACCGCCATATTTAATGACCACGGTTTCTCCTGCATAACGCTTGATGTATGGTAATGCCTGCACTAAAACAGAAGCTCTGTCATTGTTTGAAATTATCATTGCCAATATCCTTTCACATTTCCTTTTATCTTACTATTATTCTGCCCCAAACAGAAAAATGGATCGATTATGCCCCAAAAAGCAGCAGCAAAAAAGCACTGGCAATCAACAAAAAATTCATTGCCGTCACAATAATCAAGGAAGTCTGCCAACACTTTTGAACAGGCAATATTTTAGCCGCTAAATAATAGAGCATGCACAAAAGCAAAACAATCATATTGGCAAAAGCCAAGGTCGGCTCAATCAGCATTGCGCTTCCCGTTAGCATTAGCACCACATAGAAAATCAAAAACATGGCCGTTAGAACGGTTAAACCGGCGGCAATGCCATCCCACCGGTTTAAAATCTTATTTTTTATCTTTTTCACAGCTCTCCCCCGATTTAGGTTCGATAATCTCCATTGATTTTTACATAGTCATACGTCAAATCACAGCCATATGCTTCTGCTGTATTTTCACCACTATGCAAATCAACCTGTATGGTGATTTCGTCAGCTGAAAGCACCAAAGAAGCCTGATCTTCTGAAAAATCAATGCCAGCGCCTTTTTGGCAGACACTGACTGTTCCTTTTCCCGAAACAAAAGCGACATCAATCTTTTGCACATCTACATCAGCACCTGCATAGCCAATCGCACACAGCACACGACCCCAGTTGGCGTCTTCACCAAACATCGCCGCTTTCACAAGACTAGAGCAAATAATGGCTTTCGCCACTGTTTTGGCAGTTTGTTCCTCTTTTGCACCGCTGATTTGAGCAATCAAAAGCTTGGTTGCCCCCTCACCGTCCTTTGCCATCATCATGGCAAGCTTCTTGCAGACGGCTTCCAGACCTTCTACGAACAGACTAAAATCTTCATTTTCTTCGGTGATTTCAGGGTTTTCTGCCAACCCATTTGCCATAACGGCATAGGTGTCGTTGGTGGAGGTATCACCGTCCACACTCACCATATTAAACGTGTTATCTGTCACAATATGGATTGCCTGATTCAGCATTTCAGCAGAAATCGCACAGTCTGTTGTGGAAAATCCAAGCATGGTCGCCATATTCGGGTGAATCATTCCGCTGCCTTTGGCGATACCACCGATATGTACCGTTTTACCGCCAATTTTAACCGAAACTGCCGCTTCTTTGGCAAAGGTGTCAGTCGTCATAATTGCCGTTGCCGCCAAGTTCGACCCATTCTCATCTAACCCATTATACAGCTCTTTTGCTGCGTTTTCAATTGGTTCAATCGGCAAAACCTGACCGATAACCCCCGTTGAACCCACAATCACATCGTTCGGCTGAATATGCAGTAGTTCTGCCGCAATTTCGCACATTCTCTCTGCTTTTTCAATACCATCGGCATTGCAGGTATTGGCATTGCCCGAATTCACAATAACAGCCTGTGCTCTGCCGTCTGTCAAGTTCTTTTGCGTGACCGTTACAGGAGCACCTTTGACTAAATTCTGCGTATAGACTGCCGCCGCCGTACAAGGCACTTCACTGGCAATCAGTGCCAAATCAGCTTTTCCTTTATTCTTACGAATGCCGCAATGTATACCATTCGCCTTGAAACCTTTTGCGGCTGTAACACCACCCGTTATAAACTCCATTAAAAACACCCTCTCATACGGCGACGAGTCGCCGCTGACACGTCGCGATACTCGTGCTTCGCACTTTGCACTCGCTATTTTTCTCAGTTTTGCGCCCACGCTGATAACAAATGTAAGTCTTACTTCAAATATGATTTTTCCTACCACAACTCTGACTATATAAAAACTGTCTTTTAGAAAGCTGGAGGAACAAGCAAAAGTCCTGCTGTTTCGTCTAACCCAAAGCAAAGATTCATATTTTGAATCGCCTGCCCGGCCGCCCCTTTTACCATATTATCAATCGCTGAAATCGCTACCAATGTACCGGTTCGGTTGTCTACCTGTACAGCAACATCACAGTAGTTGGTATACCACACGTGGCGAATATTCGGCACTCTGCCAGACGGTAAAAGTCGGACAAATTTTTCATTGCCATAAGCGTGCTGATAAATTTCTTCCATCTCAACTTGCGTGACTTCTTTGGTCAACCTCGCATAACAAGTTGCCAAAATGCCACGATTAACCGGTAACAAATGCGGTACAAACGTAAGCTTTATGTCTTCCCCTGATAAATTACTTAATGTTTGCTCCATTTCAGGTGTATGACGGTGAGAAGCCACTTTATAAGCATAAAAATTTTCGTTTAACTCGGGATAGTGATTGGTTTGGCTCGGCTTGCGCCCTGCTCCTGTTACCCCCGACTTGCAGTCAGCGATAATTCCCTTGGTGTCAATAAAACCAGCTTTGAGTGCCGGTGCCAATGCCAGCGGAACAGCCGTTGTATAACAGCCAGGGTTTGCAATCACCGTTTTACCCTTGATTTGTTCACGATAGAATTCAGGCAAACCATACACTGCTTTTTGGTGCAATGCTTCATCGTCGAAAACACCGTTATACCACTCGGCATAGGTGTTTTCATCTTTCAAACGGAAGTCTGCTCCCAAATCAATGAAAACCTTACCGGCTTGGTCACACACTTTGGCTAAACCTTGCGATAATCCATGCGGAAGTGCCGCAAAAATTACGTCTGATTTTGCCACTGCTTCTTCCTGCGATTCACAAACCAAATCACATATTTGATAGTAAGACGGATAAACCTGTGAAAGCTTCATACCCTCAAAACTGACTGAACTAATGGCAGCAATTTCAGCCTGTGGGTGTCCCATAATCAAGCGGCAAAGCTCTGCTCCGGCATATCCTGTTGCTCCAATAATTCCAACCTTTATCATTTCAATTCCTCAATTATAGTCATTACTCTTTTTACTTGATTTTTTACGTTCTCGGGTGCCGGGCCGCCCAGAACCTTCCGTTCGTTCACACAAGTGTCCAAAGAAATCGCATGATAGATTCCCTCGTCAAAAGCGGAGCAGACAGCTTGATAACTGGCAAGCGGCAATGTTTCGAGTGTCAGGTTTTCAGCAATACACAGTGCCACCAATTCGCCTGTGATTTTATACGCATCACGGAAAGGCAATCCCTTTTCAGCGACAAGATAGTCAGCGCAATCAGTTGCATTGATGAATCCTTTAGCGGCCGCATTGCGCATATTCTCTGTTAAAACCGTCATGGTTTCAATCATCGGAATCAGCGGTGTTACACAAAGCTTTAATGTGTCCACAGCATCAAATACAGCTTCTTTGTCCTCTTGCATATCTTTATTATAAGCAAGCGGCAAGCCTTTCATCATGGTGAGAAGTGCTGTTAAATCACCGAAAACACGACCGCTTTTTCCTCGTATAAGCTCTGCAATATCAGGGTTCTTTTTCTGCGGCATAATACTGGAACCTGTGGAGAAAGCGTCATCCAACTCAATAAACTTGAACTCCCATGAACACCAAAGAATCAGTTCTTCACAAAATCGAGATAAATGCACCATAGTCATAGAAACCGCAAAGGCAATTTCAACACAGAAATCACGGTCTGAAACACCGTCTAAGCTATTCTGACTGACCGCAGCAAATCCCAAAAGTTCTGCCGTCATTTCACGATTCAGCGGATATGTTGTGCCGGCCAGTGCACCACTGCCAAGCGGCATAACATCCATACGCTTTTCAGCATCTTCAAAGCGCTCAAAATCACGCAGCAACATTTCACAGTAAGCAAGCAAATGATGTCCAAACGTAATCGGCTGCGCTCGTTGCATATGTGTATAGCCCGGCATAACCGCATTGCTATAGGCTTCTGCTTTATTACAGAGCACCTGAATCAAATCTTTCAGCTGTCCTTTCATCACTTGGCACTCTTTTTTCAGCGTCATGCGCACGTCTAATGCCACTTGGTCATTTCGGCTTCTGGCAGTATGCAGACGCTTGCCTGCATCGCCGATTCTCTCTGTCAGCTCGCCCTCTACAAAAGTATGAATGTCTTCTGCATTCGGGTCAATAATTAGCTTACCGCTCTCAATTTCCTCGCTGATTTTTTCCAGTTCTGCGCAGATTTTGTCGCCCTCCGATTTCTCGATAATCCCACTGGCGGCAAGCATCGTTGCATGAGCGATACTACCCTTAATGTCCTCGGCAAACATACGGCTGTCCACCGAAATAGAGGAATTAAAATCATTGGTTTTTGGGTCAACTTCTTTTGCAAAACGGCCTTTCCAAAGCTTCATGTTTTCACCTGATATCCTTATTCTTGAATTAAACCTTTTTGTCCCTGCACTTTCATCGGCAGACCAAACAGATTGATGAAACCTGCTGAATCGTTTTGATCATAAACTTCATCTTCATCAAAAGTGGCAATTTCTTCATCATACAGTGAGTACGGTGATGTCACGCCTGCATCGATGATGTTGCCCTTATACAATTTCAATTTAACGTCGCCTGTTACATAAGTCTGTGTAGAATCGACAAACGCTGACAATGCAGAACGAAGGGGGGTGTACCATTTTCCATTATACACCAAATCAGCAAATTCTAAAGCTACTTTTTGCTTATAGTGATAGGTGTCTTTATCAAGGCAGATTTCTTCTAATTTGTTATGAGCATGATAAAGAACCGTGCCTCCGGGAGTTTCATAAACGCCTCTGGATTTCATGCCGACCAAACGGTTTTCAACAATATCTGCAAGACCAACACCGTTTTTGCCGCCGATTTCATTGAGTGCTGTCACCATTTCTGTGCCGTTCAATGTTTTGCCATCAAGCTGTGTTGGAACACCTTTTTCAAAATGCAAGGTGATATAGGTAGGCTCGTCAGGGGCTTGCTCCGGTGAAACGCCCAATTCTAAGAAGCCTTCTTTATTATACTGGGGCTCGTTGTCGGGATTCTCTAAATCCAGTCCCTCGTGGCTCAAATGCCAAATGTTTTTATCTTTGGAATAGTTGGTTTCACGGTTGATTTTCAGTGGAATATTGTGTGCTTCTGCATACTCAATCTCTTCATCACGAGATTTGATTTCCCATTCTCTCCAAGGAGCAATGATTGCCATTTCAGGTGCAAATGCCTTGATGGTCAGCTCAAAACGAACCTGGTCGTTGCCTTTTCCGGTACAGCCGTGGCAGATTGCATCAGCGCCCTCTTTTTTGGCAATGTCAACAATTCTTTTGGCAATAATGGGGCGAGCAAAAGAAGTACCCAAAAGATATTTGCTCTCATAAACAGCTCCCGCTTTGACGGTTGGATAAACGAAATCTGTTACAAATTCTTCTTTTAAATCTTCAATATAAAGTTTAGAAGCCCCTGTTTTGAGTGCTTTTTCTTCTAAACCGTCAAGCTCTGTTCCCTGGCCTACGTCGCCTGAAACAGCAATGACTTCGCAGTCATTATAGTTTTCTTTCAGCCATGGAATGATAATGGACGTATCCAAACCTCCGGAATAAGCCAGCACTACCTTTTTAATGTCTTTTTTTGATTTTGCCATGATGAATATCCCCTTTATAGAAAAATTACTTTTAAATTTATCTCTTATGATGATTTATTATACACCTATTTTTGCAAAAATCAAGCATTTAATGTATATTTATTCAAAATCAAATTCACAAATATACATCCACTTTTTCTAAATTTATTGGTATTTTGCCGAAACTTAACTATAATTCCTCTTTCTGTGTGTTTCATTCTTGCTGAATGTATACTTTTAATCGGATAATATACATTCCATACAGTTTTTTATGCATTTACTCTTGCACAGCAAACATTTCTACAGACGATAATAATCTTTGGGGAATATTGCCGTCAATCAGCAAACCGGTTTCCACATATTCTTCATGCAAAACAGCCCCCTCTTCACGCAGAACAGCGGCTAACCCACTCTTAGAAAAAGGCAGCAGTATTTTCATCTTGATTGTTTTTTCAGGCAGATTTTCTTCAATTTGCCGCAAAAGCTCGTCGATTCCCTCTCCGGTTGACGCACTGATTTTCACGGCATTGGGCACGTTAATCGGCATCTCTTTTTCTTTTGCCAAATCCCATTTATTCAGCACTGTTAAAACGGGGCGATCCCCTGTGCCCAAGCTTTGCAAAATTTCATTCGTAACATCAATATGCACACCAACCTCTTCATTAGAAGCATCGCAAATATTCAAAACAATATCTGCCGTTGCGGCCTGCTCTAAAGTCGATTTAAAAGCTTCTACTAAATGGTGCGGCAAACGGCGAATCAGTCCAACTGTGTCAATCAGTACCACAGATTTTCCGCTTGGCAGCTTAAGCGCCCTAGCGGTAGGGTCAAGCGTGGCAAACAGCTTGTCCTCTGCCAAAACACCAGCTTGTGTTAAGCGGTTCATCAGCGTACTTTTGCCCGCATTGGTATAGCCAACCAAAGCGACGGTTACAACATTTTCTTTACGGCGACGCTTTGACATCTCTTGCCGATTCGCTTCTACCTTTCGAAGCTGCTCTTTTAAGCTCTCCATCTTGCGTCGAATATGACGGCGGTCGGTTTCCAGTTTGGTTTCACCTGGCCCCCTTGTGCCGATTCCGCCGCCTAAACGAGAAAGCGCAACTCCTTTTCCTGTCAATCTTGGCAGCATATATTTGATTTGAGCCAATTCAACTTGCAACTTTCCCTCACTGCTTTGGGCACGTAGGGCAAAAATATCCAAAATCAAAATGGTTCGGTCGATAACACGCACATCGCAGATATTTTCTAAGTTTCGAATTTGTGATGGCGTTAGCTCTCGGTCAAAAACAATGACGTCTATTTCTTCTTGGCGACAGGTTTCGGCCACTTGCTCTACCATACCGCTGCCAATACAGGTGGCTTTTTCAGGGACAGGGCGTTTTTGTACAACGGTCAAAACTGGGTCTGCACCCGCACTTTTGACTAACTCTTTGAGTTCGAGCAATGACGCTTCCACATCAAAATCGCCGGTGTCCAACGATACCAGTAAAGCTCTTTCAGGTGTAATTTGATTTTCAGTCAGAAGAATTCCTCCTTTATACGGTCACAAGTTTTGCCATCTTTGTCTATACATACCATTTTGTCGGCTATCTTAATAGTATTATACAAAATGCTGTCCGTCAACCAAAACACTTTGTTTTTTCTTTATCGCCTTCAGCAAAGCAAAGAACAAATGGCCTTGCTGAAAATAAATTCAACAGGGCCATTTGCTGTTATTTGATTTCTATATCAAGATGAGCCGGTAAAAGCGTCAATAATTCTTTTTTGGCTTGTTCAAGAGAAATACCTAATAACCTGTTAATGGTCACTACCAATTTGTTCTCTTTTACGTTTTCTGCAATAACGGCATCAACGCCTGCTGCTAAAAGCAGTTTCTGAAAACGAGTGAAATTGCTGTTTTCTGCAAAATCTCCGTATCGTGCCAAAAGCATTTGACGTTTGACCGCCAAGCTCTCTGAAGACGGCACATAGCGAAAAGCCAGTTCTTTTTCCTCTACTGTTTCTGCAGAGGCCGATTCAATAAACAAATCTTCCAGCAATTTTTGTATTTCTTCTTCTACCAGAGAAAAGCCCACCTCATAGGCAGACATTTCACTTTGCAGAATTGTTCCCAAAGAAAAATCATATAGACCGGTTGATTCCAACACCTTTTGCATATGTTTTCTGGCCTCTGTCATGTCTTCATCTCCAATATTTTCACTTCTGATAAGAGAGGGATAACCCCTTTTTCTCCGCCATAATCCAATACATTTAGGGCCAACGAGTAGTTTTTGACTACCCCCGTGTTCATGAAGGCAGCTCCTAAATCTACTTTATACACTGAATCTCCAATTTTTTTAGCGGCATAATATTGCCTGACGGCCTTTGCTACTAAATCGGCTGCTTCTTCAAAAGAAACTCCCTCTTTGGGGATAATATATCCATATACCGAAAGCAATTTTTCTTTCGCAGCGCTTACTGCGACGTCTACATTAATTTCTCTTTCTGCATTTAGTTTAGTTCGCACAGCTTCCAGTACACTTTCTGGTGGAGCTGCTCCATTACCCCAAACATAGACTGTCACCGTACCAATGCCTTTTTCACGAGGCACTGCCATCGCAGAATACACCCCTTCGACCTCTAATGCACTACGACGATAAAATTCACCGTTTGTGCCATTTGACAGCACAGAATAAGCCTGCATTAATCGCACTCGCAGCATTTCGTCTGACTCTTCTTCCTCGCCGCCGGAAAATATTTGCGCGTTGCTTACTTTTTCAATGCCAACAGGAGGTGTCACCAGCGTGTTGATTGAGCCAATTGCCGCATTACCCAGCTTTCCACCCTGCACCGCCTGCGCTTTAGCCAATATAGAAAGCTGACCTGCTTTCAAAACAACCGCTTCTACGGTTTCATATTCTTGAGATAAATCTCCCGAAGTGGCGCATATGGTGCCAAGTGGTATCATGACATCATAGGCAAGTGTGGTGGTGCGAGAAAAAGTTAACACTCCCATCGCTTTTTTTGCTGTATATCTTGCAAGACCTCTTTGTTTAGCGTGATAATCCAGTTCCCTTCCTAAAGCTGTTTGCGGAAAGGCTTGTCTTCTCAGCCAAAATATCTCATTGCTGAGTTTATGAATCTCTCCTGCCAACACTTTCAAACGAATACCAATATCAGCGGCTTCATCTGCTTTAGAGCCGCTCTCTTCTTCATATTTTTCTTGCATACGCTGCAAAATTTCATGGTAGGTCATTTTCTTCTCCTTTCAATACTAGGATTACCGTCCCCTTGCCCTTTGGGGTTTCAATTTCTATCATTACCCTGTCTTCTCTTATCTCAGCTGAACAAGCTTTCATTTGACTGTATTGAGACAGCGCTTCATTGGCATTGGCTATGATTCTCTCAGCCTTTTCTCCTTTTTTTATAAAAGCAACCGTACTGCCAAAACCTCTGTCATACAGAAAGCTGCCTAACGGCACAGCTAATATAAATTTTGCCTGTTGCAAGAAATCTGACAATCCACTCACTGTTTCAGGCAAGCCTTGCGCATTGACAGCAATCTTCCCCTCTACAATTTTTAGGTTCATTTAAGCCTCCTTTGCCGCAAAACGCTGACCATTTATCCAAACATCTCCGTTATTTTTCAGCCAGATTTCCGCTCCGGCAGCAGAACGCAGCCGAATTTCCCCCGGCTGCAATTCAGTTGTATCGGTCTGCACCCCCATGCAGCAACCGTTCATGATAATACCTTGTTCCCCCTCCGGCGGCACACTCGCAACGCCATACGGTGCTACCATTTTAGGGAGTCTATATTCGAGTTCTGCTTGTACGGTTATCTGCTCTTTATCGCTGGAGGTTACTCTTCCGGTACTCATTTGCACCTCTTTACTATCTTGCATTATTTTCTTTGTCAGCCACATTTTTGTTTTCCTCCTTCTCTCTTAGAACAAAAATGGTTCGTACTCCATCTGCAGATTCCGTATACCGTATTCTATGTATATATAAATCTGTCTGCGGCAAAAACCCGGTTATGTTCAGTTGTACTCTGTCCCCAGGTTCAGCCATAATAAAGTCGGCACATTGAATCTCCCATTGCACCACTTCTTGTTCTGTTTGGTTCACATAGGCAATCGGTGACCGATTATCCTGATAAGAAAAGAACCGCTGCCGAGAAATCCCCTCTGTTTTTTCATTGTTATATCCAATTTGATAGGCTCCCGCTGCATTTTGAATCCATATGCGACTAATCTTTTTGTATGGACAATATCGCTGTTGGGCCGAAATAATGGAATGCAGCTCTCTGGTTCGTGGTTCCTCTTGTTTCCATAAAAGTTCTCCTTTTTTATTTACCGTTAATTTGCCACCCAAAAACTGCTCTGCATAGCGAGAAAGCACCGTCCAACAGCTTTCTCCTTTTTTTATTTCAAAGTCACCTTTTACTTCTACAGAATGAACACTCTCTTTTGCTGACAGGCCAAAACTCTCGGCATATTTCAAACACATTACACGCCAAGACGGATTTCGCAGTGTCATCGGCTCTGCTTCATTGTCAAGCAGCAGCGCAGCTAAACTTCGGCAGACTAATTCAACTGTAAATCCCTTTTTATCCAAATGGGTATTTTGTTCATCTACAATCCCACTGAAAACAAGCTCTCCTTCTTGATAGGCATACACACGATAGAGATTCTCCCAAACGCTGTCTGCTGAGAACTTTACAGTCAAGGAATCTGCCGGCACGCCTTCTTCTCGATTGAAATAAGTGCTAATGGCTCTGCCTAAAAGAAATCGTGAGTGATCTTTCATTTCTGCCCAAAAAGTCATCCTATTACCACCTTTTCTCCTTGATTTAGTGAATGAAGATTCCGAATGTGAGGGTTTAGCCGAATCAACTCTTCTATATCGACACTAAATTGGAACGCATAGTCCCAAAGCGATTCTTCCCCTCTGCTGATAACTATTTGGCTAGATTTAACGCTCGTTACATTTTCTTTTTCCACAAACGAAAAACTGTATTCTATAACATTTTCGCCTGCTTCTCCAATAAAAGTTAAACTCTCCATAAGCGCCTGAAAAGGAAGTTGACCCGGCAGCTGCAAACAGCCTGCTCCAGATTGGCGAAAAACATCCTGTAACGCTTCAAATGTTTTGCCGCTCTCGGCACCTGTAAAATATCCTCTGCCGTTTACCCGACGATTCATTAACCCCATATTTTGCGTTTGCTCCCCATAAAAAGGTATCACTGTTTGTTGAATTGTTTTGCTTTCTTTTACTTCTATTCGTGTGGGGTTATTGGGCCAAACAAAATCTTTAAATTTCATCGTCATTAAGCTCATGTTGTCCTCCCAAAATCCGTAGGATAACGACGGCTGTCCCGTTCAAGTTCTTCTGATAAGCGTTCCAATTCATTTTCTGTCATACCAGTTTCCTCCTGTCTGCCGAAATTAGCGTAAACTCATGGTCTGTCAGCGAATACTTGCTCCACGAACAACCAAAATAACCAAATCCGCTTTCATCATCCGGAATAAAAACGAAGTCACTATATTCTTCGAAAGCCAGCCCGTCAAAGCCTTTGAACGTCACACTGTATATAACCTTTTCTTTACTCGTACCAAACGGGATATTTTCCCCAAATGCTGTAAATTCTTTTTGAGATCTTACCGCAGAGATTTGAATGGAGTCCGCCTCACACCGAATATTCTGAAGCCAAAAATAAGATTTTTTCTCCTCTGTTTGCTTCTGCTGAACCGATATGGTACACGGAAACAGAGACAATCCCAAGTCTTCATCCAGTAAAACTTTTCCCTTGCTGACTTTGAGAATAGACCATCCATATTCCTCTAAAACTTTGCACATTTTAGAAAAGACATCTTGTACATACTCTGTTTTTAAATCTTGTGGTACAAAAAAATTGCTTTCAATGTTCACCTCATTTTGCTCTTTTGGGTGCTGATTGTTCAGTAGCTTCAAACTCACATTAATCTGCCTTACTGATAGATTTTCAAGCTGATACTCGTACGCTTTATGAAAAGCAACTTCTTCTATTTTATTTTGAAACAAAGCAATCATTTCATCGCATAGCGTTAAAAATCTCATACCAAACACCTCTCCAAGACTGTTCTGACCGCCATTTTTTTACCGTCTGCCAAAATTAGTTGGCTTGTTAGCTTGCGATAGGTTACGCCCTGATAAAGCAATGTGCAGTCTTCTTGCAACGGATATTCGCAGCTGCCATAGAATACATAAAACAAGTCTTCTGTGCCTCTGATTTCTTCCGCTAATTTTAT
The DNA here is from genome assembly GCF_900197595.1 of Scatolibacter rhodanostii. Taxonomy (GTDB): domain Bacteria; phylum Bacillota; class Clostridia; order Oscillospirales; family Acutalibacteraceae; genus Scatolibacter; species Scatolibacter rhodanostii. The sequence continues at coordinate 64,990 of NZ_FZLO01000002.1, forward strand.
TCGCAAATCACTTCTGTTGTCTTTTAAAGAAGTAAGTAATCCCCTATCGTTATAAGAATTGGTGGGGGTCACAATTTTCACCATAGCTTGTCGGCGAAAAAGCTTTTGACTTTCATCTTTCATGAGTCGTCACTCCAAAATAAAATTGATTGTCTTTTAATATCGGTGCCACTGCTTTCTTGTTTTCTTCATAAAACTTCTGCGCTTTCTCACTTTTTTCTTTCCACTGCACTGTGCTTTCTGATGTCGTTAAAGAGGTCGCTGCCAATATATCCTCCGTAAGGCAAAAATCCCAAAACGCTTTTGTCGCCGCCAAATTTTCCAATTTAGTGAGATAAGATGCTAGAATAGTCGGCGATACATCTGCTTTTATCATTTTCTCGACTTCTTCCTGCGCCGATTGACACAATGACTCACTCAGCAATAAGCGTAAATAATCCATTTCCGCTTGATTTTCGCCGCTAATCAGAAAAAACCATGCCTTAATTTTCTCGTAATTCATACCTCTCCTTACTATAAAAGAAACCTGCCTACCCTTGGCAAGCAGGTTCTCTTATCCTCTATAAAATTACCTTAATTTGAGTTTTTCTATTCTCTTATTTTCTGGTTGGCCTAACCAACTTTTACACGGTTGCTTCAAAAGTAACTGCCTTAGCAGCTTTCTCAAAGATTCTGGCAAAACCTGAAATAACAGAAATACCCGCACGCTCAAGCTGTCTGTCAATGAGCTTGTCTGCTTCTGCCATAATTTCTCCGGCCTGTACCATTTCAAGCGCACAGCTGTTATCAAGACCAATCATCATACCGCTTGTCATGTTTGGCACATGAATGATTTTTGCGCCCATTGGTGTGCAAAGCTCGCCTGTACCATGGAATTTCATGCCGGCAGCGGAATCTTTAAATTCATTAATGCGCATAATCTGCTGCAAAGCATCTGTACCCGCCACAATCGTGTTTAAGTTGAATGGAGAAAGCTCACCCCACAGCTGCACAAATTCGTCATAGCTCAGTTTACCGTCTTTCGCAGCACGGCTTTGAATAGCTCCGATACTACCATCACCATTTTCAATGATTTTTACCGCTTCTTCAACCTGTGAGGCCGCAATAGCAGCGCCAATCTGACGAAGCATAATGGTGAACAGGTCAAGCTTCTGAAAACGCAGTGCTTCATAGGACGACACAATCAAACGACCTTTTTTGCTCAAGCTGATAAGGTTCGGTGATGTGCGAATATTGACCTGTGCCATCACTTCTCCCTCATCAACTTTTTTCAATCCCTTTGTATTATCTACGCTTTCGGCCGTCATTGAGCGATAATCTCTTGCCTCAATCTTGGTCACAGTTGCCACTAAATCCTCAACCTTGCTCCCACGCTGAATGCCCTGACCCACCGCACGTGTGACGTATTCTGGGAACAGTGCCGCACTGGTTGAGTTCTCAAAAAACTTTTCCAGTCTGTCAGAATTCTTGCCGCTGACTTTGATACCAAAACGTTTTAGCTGTCTTTGATAGGCATCTAAACTTTCGAGTGGTGTTCCTCTATAATTTTCAGATGAGTCCAAGCCCTCCAATACTTCGGTAAAGCTTTTTCCGGGTACGCCGTACATTGCTTTTTCCAGTGTAAGATTTTCAAAATGTGCCATATTCTATCTCCTTATTCTTTATCAAAATGATTATATTTTAAATTCGTTGTCCTGCTGTTTTTCAGGCTGATTCGCTCCACGCCAAAGCTGGGGCTGAATGGGCAGTATTTTTTCTGCCATTTTGCCATAGGCAGCTGCCATGGTTTTTAGGTCTTGAACAGACATTTGCTCAATTGCTTTTTCAAGCACGGCTCTGGGCATTTCCGGCTGTACCAGTGCGCTGTATTTCATGATCTGGCGGCTTAAATCCGCTTTATATTCCTCACCCCACTGCGCTTTTTCTTCTAATTCCTTCACATAAGCAGCTAGCTTTTGCACAGTTTCTTTCTCTGCCAAAAAAGCTTCTCCTGTTTGAATTTGCTTTAGAATTTCCTGCATATTTCTCACCTCCTCAAAGGCAAATTGCTTGGTTACGCCGGCTGCCCGTTGTGCCGGAACCGCCACAAAAGAGCATTCATACGCATCCGTAATTTCTTCAAAAATCTGGTGACATAGCTTGCCTTGATACGATTCACCTTTACGGTGAGAGCAAGTATTTTTTTCGCAAACGCTGCAACGACTGCTTTTTACCGCACAGCTAACACTCACCTCTTTCAAAATGCCGCTTTCAATCGCTGTCACCATGTCCTTTGATTTTTCGGTAATCGGCAAATATGCTCTTGCCACCAATTTTGTGTAAGGTTCTCCCCATTCGGTCTGTCTGCTCTCAGTCTGTATTTCTGTATGAAAGATTCGTGCTGTTTGATTGGCACTTTTCCTTTCATGATCAAAAATACAAGTTTTGCCTACAAATAGAGCTTGCATTTGCTGAAGTGCCGCTAATGAAAATCGGTCAAAATCTCTGTCCACTTCATTGTCACAAAGCACCAGTGAAAAAGAGTAAACCTCTGATTCGGCAAATTTTCGTCTGGTGAAGGCATTAATTCGCTCCATATCACCCTCTTGCAAACCTGATTTCTCTATAATATAGCCGCTCATTCTTCCTCTCCTTTCCATTCTCGCTCAATCGCCTCACTTTTGGCATTGAGATAACGTGCATTGGCATGGTCAACCTCGTCTTGCATGGTAATTTCATTCCACTCTACGGCACATTCACTTTCATAACCCTGCAAAACCAGCCACGTACGGCAGATTTTTTCAATTACAGGTGTCAGCAGTCTGCGATAAGAATCTAGCTCACTGGTCAAAATATCCGCCTGCTGGCTAGACATTCTCTCTGTTGATGACCAAGAAAGTCCCAATAAAAAAGGAGGAACCCCCATCTTGGCAACAACTTGCTCAAGCATTTGCCTTACCGGAATTTCACTGTCTAAAATCTGGTTGTCTGCTCCAATTGCTTTAATAGAAACATCGCCTACCGCCACAAAATCACTGACTTCATGGCTTCTCATAGCACGTTTCCACTCTTCGGCCATTTGCTCAGCTCGCTCTTTTGCATAAATGCCAGAAGAAGCATCAGCAGAGGTGGTCACAGCAAACCTAACATTCCCTGCTCTGTCCCAATTTGTGCCGATTGTGTTGTAGATTTTAAGCAGAATACCGCTTACAAACGGCAGCCCTCGCAAAATAGAAATACCTTCTACTTGTCCCGCCGGTGGATTCAGCGCCGAAGCCAACAGTAATTGTGGATAACGACATGGAATTTTTTTACCTTCTTCCAAACAGCTGATTTGGAGTGTAAGATTTTCTCCTTCTTCTATAACAATGTCGGAAAGAGGAGCATTATAAAGCGCATAAATTTCGTCACCCGACAGTACAATTTCTCCCACTGCATTGCCATATGTCAGCAGCTCTTCAAAATATAAACCGATGAAGCTATCCATGCCCGTGGAAACCGCATTCACCTTAACATTTTTTAAGAAGTACGCCAGTTCTTTTTCTGCCTTCTGATTCGGGCAGTTCACCACAAAGTCACCGATTAATCGTCTTAGCTTATCAATGCTGGCATCAATAATCGGCACATTTTCTCGCAAAGCACGATACAAGCCACGCTCTCCCGATTTTATCGAAAAAACGTCATGCTGTGTGGGTCTGGTCTGTACGCTTAAGGTCGCATATTTGTCTTTTTTCTTGAAAACACCTATTTTTCTCACCCCTTTTATCTTCTAGTAACGGCAAATGCAAAAACGTTAGTTGGCGGTTCTACAGCCAAAATTGTACTTACAAAATAACGAATGTCATCCATGGCATGGTCGTTTTCTTTTACCGGCATATCCTTGGTACTGTCATCTTGCCAGCGATAAAGACCAAATTCTCGTATGGTATCCGTACAGTTTCGGCAAATTTTGATTTTTCTGCTTTTTAGTGCATTGCTCGTTTCACGAATGCCGTCTACCACCGTGTTTTTCGCTGGAATCACCCTAAACCGCCCATGCCGTTGAATCGTCTGTATAAAGCTAGCTGCACTTGGGTCAACCGTTACTGTGCTGATTTTTCTGCCCTCACAAAGCTTATCCAATTGCGCATAATGTTCTTCATCGGTGCGCTGTGTACCTGTCTCTCGTGAGGCATAGTAGTATTCATCGATTCTGTACCATGTGCTCTCATGTTTTCCCCAAAGTCCAAAAGAAGCCGGATTAATCGTGCCGTAATCACACGAAACAGCATATTCTGCAAAGGCAACATCAGGCACATGACAGGCCAACTCTGCGGCGAACGGATAAATTAACCCTTCTGCAGCAACCCATTTTCCTTCCACAAAACGCTCATAAAACGTACCCGAAAACAGATTCTTATATCGCTCCTTGGTTTCTGCTGAAAGCGAAGGATTGTCATCCATTGTGAAATGCAGATAGAGCGCATTCTTTTCCCCTGCTTTCAAAACCCACTCTCGATAAAACCAGTGCTGTGGGTGCTCTGGGTTGCAATTAAACCAAAGTTTTGCACCGGTGATCGAACATCTTGCAATGGCCTGCTCTACAAAAGAACGAGGCATAAGTGCCACTTCGTCTAGTAGCAACCCAGCCAGTGTCACCCCTTGTATCAACGAAGCTGAAGCTTCATCACGGCCGCCAAATAAATAGAATCGATTTGTTCTGCCGTGCATAGATAGTTCCAACATATTTTGGCTTAAACGCTCGGTTACCGTGAAACCCATTTCTTTTAGAATGGGGATTAAATCTACAATCAAATTGCGCCGAATACCACGAATGGTTTTACCGCAAATGGCAAAGCTCCTTTTATCAAACGAAGCAAATGCCCACATCATAAAAGAAATCCCCATGCAAACCGTTTTACCGCTTCTAACTGCGCCGTCGCAAATGACAGCCAACTTATCTTTCTGTTTACTTGTTTTGCACCACCAAGAAAGCACACGCATTTGCTTGCGTGAAAACGGAACCATTCTCATTCATCATCATCCTGCATGGTTTCTGCCGCTTGCTGAACTGCCGTCAAAAAATCTGACGCTCCCGATTCTCCTCTTTCAAGCTCTTGCATACATTGCAGCGCTTTGATTCGGTCAAAGAATTTAATGTCAACTTCACTGTCCTTTTTCTTGATTTGTGCAATGTTGAAAAGATTCATTCGCCGCAACGCAGCAGAAGTCACTTTTTCTTGGAACAACAACCGAATTGGGTCGCTGACGTCGCCAAACGCTAGCTTTTCATATCCATCTAGCACCTTTTCTTTTATATCTTCCAATTCATCACCCTTCCCAATTATTTTTAATTTTTATCTTTGAGGTTTTGTCTCCTCATATCTCCCTCCAAAAACTAAAAAAGTTGCCCTCTAAAAGGCAACTTTTTCGAAAAAAGGAACTAAACTTCCTTTTTATTATCTTTATGAAAATTTATTTTTGCTAAAATCCTTTCGCTGTTGTATAATATAAGGTAAGTTAAATTTTTCCGTTTTATTAGGAAATTATTAAAATCAAATTCACTCTTTCACAACAAATATAAAGGAGGAAAAGCAATGGACGTCAAGGTTGGCGATATTTTAAAAATGAAAAAACCGCACCCTTGCGGCAGTCATTCCTTTCTGACACTTCGTGTCGGCATGGATTTCAAGATTCGCTGCACTGGCTGTGGCCGTGAAGTCATGCTTCCCCGCCTAAAATGCGAAAAAAACATCAAGCAGATTATTCGTGAAAATTCAGAAGAAGAAACCTAGCCACTCTGCTTTTATAACTACTTTACAAATAAACAGCAGAGAGGAAACAAACCACTATGTTTGAAAATCTACAAGCCTTTGAAAATCGATATGAAGAACTAAATATGAAACTCTATGACCCTACTGTAGCCTCAGACCGTGAACTGTATGCCAAGCTCATGAAAGAGCATAAGGACATCAGTGCCATCGTCGAAAGCTACCGTCAATATAAATCCTTACTCGAAACGATTCGGGAAAGTAAAGAAATCATTGCTGAAACCTCTGACAGAGATTTCAAAGAAATGGCACAACAGGAACTCAAAGAAGCCACTGCCGCTTTGTCGCAAACCGAAGAAGATTTAAAACTTCTTTTACTGCCCAAAGACCCCAATGATGATAAGAACGTCGTTATGGAAATCCGTGGCGGTGCTGGCGGCGAAGAAGCTGCTCTGTTCTCCAGTGTGCTTTTCAAAATGTACTCCATGTATGCCGAAAAAAACGGCTGGAATGTCGAAATTGTTGGCTTAAATGAAACGGAGATTGGCGGTTTTAAAGAAATTAGCTTTATGATCGACGGTGCAGGTGCTTATTCTAAACTAAAATTTGAAAGCGGCGTACATCGTGTGCAGCGTGTCCCCGAAACCGAAACACAAGGCCGTGTGCACACTTCAACCGCAACCGTTGCTGTACTGCCCGAAGCCGAGGACGTTGATATTGAAATCAATCCGAAAGACTTGCAGATTGATACGTTCCGTGCCAGCGGTGCAGGCGGTCAGCATATTAACAAAACGTCTTCTGCGATTCGTATCACCCACTTACCCACAGGCTTAGTGGTCGAGTGTCAAGATGAACGCAGTCAGCTGAAAAACAAAGACAAAGCGATGAAAGTGCTGCGTGCCCGCTTGCTTGATCAAGAGATTCAAAAAGCGAATGCTGAAGTCGCCCAAGAACGCAAAAGTCAAGTAGGCACGGGTGACCGCTCTGAGCGAATTCGCACCTATAACTACCCTCAAAACCGAGTCACCGACCATCGAATCGGCTTAACGCTTTATCATTTAGACGACATTCTCACAGGCGAAATCGATGAAATCATCAACTCTTTAATTTCTGCTTACCGTGCAGAACAGTTAGAATCACAAGAGTAAAACTTAGATAAACAAAGTAACGAAATCAGGTAGTTCTATGAATACGATTATTTTAGATGAAAACAATCCACAAGATATCCAAACAGCAGGCAAACTTCTGCATGACGGAGGTTTAGTGGTCATTCCTACCGAAACAGTCTATGGCCTTGCCGCTGATGCGCTGAATCCTACCGCTGTTTCCAAAATATTTGAAGCCAAAGGGCGTCCGAACGACAATCCGTTGATTGTGCATATCAGTGATTTAAGTCAGCTCCCCGCTTTAGTGAAAGAAATCCCCGAAAGTGCTCTGCGTTTGGCCGACGCCTTTTGGCCGGGTCCTCTGACTATGATTTTTCCAAAGTCAGAGCTTATCCCTTATGAAACAAGTGGAAAGCTCGAAACAGTTGCCATTCGTTTTCCGTCTAACAAAACGGCCTTGGCGGTCATCAATGCGGCTGGCACACCTTTGGCGGCCCCCTCTGCCAACCTATCCGGCAAACCAAGCCCCACCACTTTCTCCCATGTCAAAGATGATTTAAACGGACGAGTTGATGCTATTATCAATGGAAAAGACTGCGAAGTCGGGGTAGAATCCACTGTGATTACACTTGTAGGCGATACTATCAAGATTCTTCGTCCGGGTGGAATCACCAAGCACCAGCTTGAATCTGTCCTCGGTCATGTCGAAGTCGATTCAGCGGTTGTAAACCCTGTAGCTAAGGGACAAACTGTTTCTTCCCCTGGCATGAAATATATGCATTATTCTCCTAAGGCTGACATAACAATCATTGATGGCTCTCCTTTTGATTTTGTGTCTTTTGTCAACCAACAGGGAGATTGCCATGCCCTATGTTTTGAAGAAGATACTTCTTCTTTAGGCGTTCCTTTTGTCAGCTATGGCACAAGATATGACGGCGAAAAACAAGCCCAGCGGCTTTTCTCTGCTCTCCATGAACTAGACGAAAAGAATGCTAAGACTGTTTACGCAAGGATTCCTTCCAAAAACGGTGTGGGGTTAGCCGTCTATAATCGCCTTGTCAGAGCTGCCGGATTTCAAATTTGCAACCCCGAACATTGCTATGTGATTGGGCTTACCGGTCCTAGCGGCAGCGGCAAAACAACTGTCTGCCAAGTGATGAATCAACTTGGAGCTGCTATTATTGACTGCGACGAGGTTTCAAAATCACCAGCCGTATATGACAAAGATTGCTTACAAGAATTGCAAAATGCCTTTGGCAGTACCATTTTAAAAGATGGCAAATTACAGCGCAAAGAGCTTGCTAAAATAGCTTTTGCTTCAGATGACAATCGCAAAAAATTGAATGCAATTACCCATCCCCGCATTTTAGCCAAAGTTTGGGAAATGATAACACAAGCTAAGGCAGTCGGGAAAAAGCTGATTGTTGTCGATGCTCCCACTCTGTTTGAATCAGGTTTAGACGAAAAATGTGCCAGAATTTTGGTGGTGACTGCCAAAGAAGAAACCCGCATTCACCGAATTATGCAGCGTGATAATCTAACTTTTGAAGAAGCAGAACTGAGGATTAAAGCACAAAAGCCACCCAGTTTTTATCTTTCTCGTGCTGATCACATCATCAGCGGTGATGACGGCAGTAATTTCGCCAAACGTCTCACACCCATTGTTAATGGTCTTCTGCAAAACATTGACCATACTTAAAACTTAGATACATCTTAAAGAAAACGCTAAAATCTTGTTTATGGCACTTAAAATTTGTTGCCGCCAAAGGATTTTTTGCTATCTCTCTTCTTCGTGAAATAGCAAAGCCTGCGTTATATCTACATGCTTTGAGAGGAGGTTTTATGAAGAAAAATTGCAGCAGTCTTCTTTTTGTCCTTTTTATCGTCTTTATTTTGGGTGTTCTAATCGCTCCAAAATTGATAGAATACGTTCTTAAAATTTATTATCCACAGCCCTACGCTGAAATTGTGGAAGAAAAATCGCAAGCGTTTTCATTAGATAAAAATCTGGTTTATGCTGTTATTCATGCTGAAAGCAAGTTTGATCATAAAGCAGAATCACATGCAGGTGCATCAGGCTTAATGCAGTTAACCGATGAAACGTTTGAGTGGATCAATAGCAAATATCCGTCTGAAGCCGAGCTGCCAAACGTGTTAGAACCGCGAGATAATATTCACGCTGGCTGTGCCTTGCTCAAGCTTCTGCTTGATCACTATGGTGATTTAGACGTAGCCCTGAGTGCCTACAACGCCGGAATGGGCAATGTTGACAAATGGCTTGCTGATGAGCGGTACTCTTCTGACGGCAAAACCTTGCATACTATCCCCTTTCCTGAAACCGAAAAATACGTAAAAAAAGTTCATAAGAACTACGAAAAATACAATAATTTATATAGCTAATAAAGGAGAATTTAAAATGGCTAAAAAAAATGAAAGCAAATCAGAATCATTGCCCAAAGAACTTCTTTTAGAGAGAAAAAATGGTTTTCATAAAATCTCCGATAAAGATATGGAAAAAGCGACTGCCTTCTGCGAAACTTATAAAGAATTTTTAAACGCGGCTAAAACCGAACGTGAAAGCGTTGACTATGTGATAAAACACGCTGAAAAGCATGGATTTGTTGCCTTTGATTCCCAAACCGCTTATCAGCCGGGCGACAAGGTTTATTATAATAACCGCGGCAAAGCAATTTGCTTGGCTGTCATCGGCAGTGACGGCTGCAAAGACGGTGTGCGCATTCTAGCTGCCCATATTGATAGTCCCCGCCTTGATTTAAAACCAATCCCTCTCTATGAATCCAACGAACTAGCTCTGCTCAAGACACATTATTACGGCGGTATTAAAAAATATCAGTGGACAACAATTCCGCTTTCCATGCATGGCAAGATTGTGAAACGTGACGGTTCTGAAGTCACCGTTAATATTGGCGAAAAAGAGGGTGACCCTCAGTTCTGCATCACCGATATACTTCCTCACCTTGGTAAAGACCAAGCAGCCAAAAAGCTTGGTGAAGCCATTGAGGGTGAATCTCTCAATATTCTCGCTGGCAGTCTACCTGTAGACCGTCAAGACGGTGAAAAGCTTTACAAATTGAACGTGCTGAAAATTCTAAACAAACAATACGGTGTTATTGAAGAAGATCTTATCTCTGCCGAAATTGAATTTGTCCCCGCATTTAAAGCAGCAGATGTCGGCTTTGACCGTAGTATGGTGGGTGCTTACGGACACGATGACCGTGTATGTGCCTATTCTTCTATAGAAGCTATCTTCAACTGCAAAAAGCCAAAGCAGACCGTTGTCACGGTTCTCGCTGATAAAGAAGAGGTTGGCAGCAATGGCAACACAGGACTTGCCTCTAACTTTTTGTCTTATTTCATCACTGATTTGGCGGAAAAAGAAGGTTTCGAGGGACGCCATGTCCTCTCAAAATCCACTTGTTTGTCTGCTGACGTAACCGCTGCTTATGACCCCACTTATGCTTCTGCCTATGAAATTGGAAACAGCACTTTTATCAATCATGGTGTTGCTCTGGCAAAATACACAGGTTCCAGAGGAAAAAGCGGCTGTAATGATTCTTCTGCTGAATTTCTTGGCAAGGTACGCAAAGTATTCAATGACCATGATATTCTGTGGCAAATTGGCGAGCTTGGCAAAGTTGACCAAGGCGGCGGCGGTACAGTTGCTTTTACAGTTTCCGCTCTCAATGCCGATGTCATTGACGTAGGCGTTCCCGTGCTTTCCATGCACGCTCCTTGGGAAGTTGTCTCCAAAATCGATGTCTATATGGCTTATAAAGGCTTTAAAGCATTTTTAGAGGACTAATTTCCTACAAATAGAAAAAGGAACCGATTTACAGGAATGTTGGAGCTTAAATCAATAAGTTTATATTCTTTTACTCTTCCAAAACGCCAATGTTTATCTATACTTTTAGGATATTAGACTTACAAGAGAGATAGAATATAACTCTCAATTATCTGAATATCAGTCTAACCGGCCAGACTCAATGGTTAATCTCAGTGATGTCATGACATATTGTTTAGGGAATAATAAAAATACAAGTCTTAAAAGATGACACGCATATGCGTGTCATTTTTTTAAGGCTTGTATTTTTATGCAATAGGCGTAGTTCTGTTTTGTTAAGAAGATGTAGATTCTCATTAAATTTTGACGAAAAAGTAAATAGAAATCAGATTTGTATCCATACTTTTGAGCCTTGACCGGCCATAAATCCCTATTATGAGTCTCGTATTCAAGCTCGATATTGATATAATCTTCCATTATATCGTTCCTGTTTAATCGCCAAATACAATAAATAATACATAACTGATTTCCTTTCATAATATACAATTTTAACAGGTGTATCTATTTCTTACATCGAGATCAATGACTTTATTTGCTATCCCGTCAAGTGCATCGCTGTGCGTGATTGCAAAAATGATTTTTTCGGCTGCCACTTCTTTCATTCTATCATATATCTCCACCGCGCTTTTTACATCAATATTGCTGGTGATTTCATCCAAAATCAAAATATCTGCCTCATTATAAAGCGCCCGTATAAAAGCGATTTTTTGCTTTTCCCCTCCCGAAAGATTGCTGCCATTTTCAAATATTTCGGCATCCAAACTCTTTTCTGCCAGTATTGTCTGCAGCAGCGGATCCTGTTGCATGGTGATTTCCGCTTCCTTGCTGTAAGCTTTATTAAAAAACAAATTCTCCAATAGCGTCCCATGAATAATCGGTACGTTCTGAGATAAATACTCCACCTGTTTTCTGAGTGACGCATTTGTGTATTCTCGCAAATCAATCTCATTGATATAAACAGTATCTGCTGTTCGAAACTTTGGCAACAATTTTAGCAGCGTCGACTTCCCACTGCCACTCTCTCCTTTTACCCAGACAATATCCCCTTTTGTAAATGCCGCTTCAATATCCCTGCCTAAAATCACATTGTTCACTTGTAACGTCTTGATATCCAACCGAATGGAATCGACTTGTGCCAGCTCTCTTTCCCCGTTCTCTTCCTTGTTGTCTCGCATCCACTGCACAAACTCTTTTGAAGCAATCAAATCTCGTTTACTTAGGTTAGCACTGACAATCTTTGTCAGTCCAGAAAAATAAATTGGCAAAACAACAGTGAAAAAGATCAAATCCACCACATTTGTCGTTTGGCTAGTAAACTCGTAGACCACCAAAACCATAATAAAGACTCTGCAAATATCATTGATATTTGAGAAGAGCTGATGCGATATTTGACCAAATTTATTGACTTTTGACATCGCCTGATACATCTTTTTCAATGGGGTCGCAATTTGCTCCAACACATTCGTATGGTCTGAAGACTGCTTCAAATAATCTGTTTGGCCGGCAATAGAGATTAAAGATTGCGCTCCTTCAGATGTTTTTTCCTGCATATCTTTTGAGCGCTGCAGCAATTCCTTATTCAACCATTTATATCCAAAATAATTAATCGGCACCAAAATCAGCAACATACAGGCAATCAGTATATTGGTTAAAAATGTCATGAGCAACAAGGCAAACAAAATGAGCAAGTTGCTCCATATTTCAATCGCATCACTGGTGTAGTATCGATACGAATTATTGACAGCCATCAAAATCTTTTCAATCATACTTGTTGGGCCGGCTTCGTTAATCGTATCATAGTCAACATCAACAAAATAGCCAAACAGTTCTTTGCCGTGGCTAACATTAAATTCCACCGCAAACTGTTCCCGAAAATACACTATTACAATATTAATTGCTATTGTACCCAATAGAATTCCAAGCAGAATACCCGCCTTCACCAAATCGATAGATTGATCATTTCTGGACCACACTGACAGTAATACCGGTGCAACCAGTGATGTGGCCGCATTGAAACAAGTTAATAAAACCATGACACCTACAAAACGACTGTATTTCATAAGATAACCTCTTTTTTTCTTTATTGTTTATCAACATTTCATTTGGCGGTATTAACGCTTCACTTAGCAACAGATACCCTAAAAATTGTAATGGGTTCATGTTATAACAATATGCCCCAGAATTTGGTATTACAATTATGTCACCCTTTTTCATCTTAGGCAAACACTGGTAATAACCAAAACTGTCAGTCGAAGTACAAATCCTTCCAGTAATTTCATATGAGCATGAGGCCTACGTCGTTGGTTTCGCAATATGAATGAAGAATATTCTTATAACAAATCTACGAATGCCGCACGTGGCAGCATGTTGATGCAATCATTCATTCTTCACCTCTGCGAGCTCCCGTGTTTGGAATACTAAATCTCACTGATTCCAAGGATGATGACTTGGCAAGTAGAAAAACTAAGATAAGACATATTTCTCACATATACCTCCCAATTGTTCTTGTGAACGATTTCTATCAAGAATTTCAACATATGGCTGGCAGAAGCTTGCGTTTTCGGTAGTCATATGTCCATGTCCGCATTCATATCCGTCTTTTGAAATATACAGTAAGGATATTGACCATCCCTACTTCGCATGATTTTATCATAATTATATACTTGATAGCTATTCGGCACCGAGAACTCATGAAACCACAACGCTCGTGCTGTTAGACGTCTTCCCTGTAATAATTCCGTCAATACTCTAGTAATAACAACAGGAATCGATAGACCAAATGATGCATCTTCCTATAGGAATTCACAATTTTTTAATTCCATCAAGCCATTATACAGTTGTTTATTATGACCAAACACAGTCTCAGGCGAAATTGTAGGTAATGCTTGGTCAATTTTCAACACGCATTTATTTGAGTACCGTTCAAATATTTCACAAATCGCTTATATAAGCTTCTTCATTCGCATTGCTCGAGGGCTATCTCATTTGTCGCGTAGCATATATCAGTCAGATAGCTAGGCATATATATTTCTGTATTATCGAGAAGTGTATACGCCTAGCTATGTGACTGGATTTTTCTATATCTGATAACAACTTATATGCTTTTCTAAACTTTCCTGTATACCAATTTCATAAGCACTGATATCCATTAACCGTTCATTTGGACTGTAACAAAAAGATTTTGTGGACTTTACTTGAGATAATGGTATACGAAATTTGTACAAGGAAAATGTTTGTAACCGTTCAAAGAATTCTGCTAATCCACTAACCAGACATGCTTCTTCCGTAATCCTTTTCCTATTTGTACCAAACATCGGAATACTTTTCAGCTGCACTCTTGACGAGTATCCACTTGGCAACCGCTGGTCTATTGTCATTTTAATTCGCTAACTATAATTACTATTATTTTTGTTTATTTTTTTATAATTTTAGTTAAACGATACATCCAGTGTTACTGTTTGTCAATAGTAACATTGGAAAATTTTTATATATTTTTAGGTCAAGCTTCACATCTTGCTGTGAGCTGGCAGGCGTTTAAGCGCTTTCAAATCAGAAGGCGCGTATATTGTATTTCAGGTAGTCTTCTCTTAGTTCCGTTCTCGTTATCATGTCTCTATTATCATACTCGGTACCCGAATATCCAATGAAAACTTAAATACTGGTTCTCGTCTACGAATTTCATTGAAAGATTTATTTAAAGATTGTCGAAAAATTGAGGAAATAAACCTGTGTTTCCTCAATACAAAAGCCTTTTGAGCAAAAGAAAAAAGCCCCGTACTCCACTAGGATTCTGGACTTTTACTATTTAGTAGAAGAGGACGGATTCGAACCATCGAAGTCAAAGGCAACAGATTTACAGTCTGTTCCTTTTTGCATAAAAGAACACCCTGATTCTTTGGTAAATACCTTAAAATCAGGGTGCATTTTTATTATTTTATTCTTGTGAAAGTAGTTCTTCAATCGTGCTTTCTATTTTTTCAGGTGTATAGCCAGGAGAAAATCTCTTGACTACATTTCCCTTTTTGTCTACCAAGAATTTACCGAAGTTCCATTTGATATCACCCGGTTTTGCGAATGGTTTCAATGGTTTTACTTTCTTTTCAAAAGCAGCTGATTCTTCATCACCACTATCTTCGGCAATTTCTTCTCTAAGCCACGCAAAAAGCGGGTCGGCATTCTTACCGTTTACATCGACTTTAGAAAAACGAGGAAATGTCGTTCCATAATTGAGTGTGCAGAAACTGTTAATATCTTCGTCAGAACCAGGTGCCTGATTTAAAAACTGGTTTGACGGAAAATCTAATATTTCAAAACCTCTGTCTTTATATCTCTTGTAGACAGCTTCTAATGCGTCATATTGTGGTGTTAAGCCACATTTGATTGCTGTGTTGACAATCATCAGAACCTTTCCTTGATACGCTGAAAGGGAAACGATTTCGCCTTTTCTGTCTTTTACTTTAAAATCAGATATATTCATTTTAATTCTCCTTTTTCTTCTTTTTTATTTTGATTAACATTCCTGTTTATATACATTTGACTCAGGAATTTTTCTTAATAGTTTGTGTGTCAAATCGTATAATTGTTTCATTTCTGCGGCGTTAAGAGGAATACACCCTCCAATGATTTCCGGTAACTTCAATGCTTCTTCTCGCACAGCCAATCCATTTTCTGTTATCGCCGCCAAAACACTGCGTCTGTCTTCTTCTGCTTTGCTAAGAGTGATATAGCCTTTTAACTGCAATTTTTTTAATAAAGGAGTTAATGTGCCGGTATCCAAAAAAAGACGCTCGCCCAATTCTTTAACAGCAATTTGTTTATCTTCCCACAACACCATCATGACGATATATTGTGTATAGGTGAGCTTTAATTCATTTAAATGAGGAGTATATAGTCTTACAATACCTTTTGCTGCCGCATATAAAGGGAAACAAAGTTGATTCTCTAATTTCAGTGCTTCATAGCGACTCATATCGTCTCCTTTAAAATACATTTTATACAATGTATTTTATCACAACAATCTGAAATGTCAAGTTAATTTGGGCAAAAAAAGAAAAAATCCTGAAAATCAGGATTTTTAGTCTTTTAATTCAATTCCATTTGCATCATAACGATATTGTTCGTTGTTGCTAATAATCTGCACACCCTCAATAAAGCTCCAAACCAACACCACAAGAGTTGGAATAAAAAGTGTGAAAATATTGCTCATTAGTCCCACGAGCGCCAACACAAGTTGAATAACCGCTTTATTGCTAAAACCCAAATAGAAGTTATGCACGCCAAAAACACCAACGGTAAAGGCTAAGAGTGCGGCAGCCAGTTTACTTTTCTTATGATATTGATAATAAGGATATCCATTGGGTATGGGTGCATTGTTTTGAGCATTTTGTTCTATCGGTCGTCCATTTGGGTAAAACTGTTGTTGTGTATAAAATCCATTGGGTGGCGGCACAGGCACTCCATTTGGGACATTGTTTTCAGCTGCCCTAAACTCCTCTGCTCCCTGTACAGACCCATCCTTGTTTTGATGCGGCTGATAACCATTCTCTGCCACTGCTTTCACCTCACTTCCATGACAATTTAGTCTTTCAAATAAATACCATAAGCATCTGTAGTAATCCGTCCGTCCAAAATTCTCACCCCTTCAATAATGGCAAGAATCTTCATGACAATCGCACCAATGCCACAAGTTAAAAGAGAAACCAAAAGCTGTGTAAGGCCTTTAGATGTATTGCCAAGATAAAAACTGTGTACGCCCAACTCTCCCAAGAGAATCGCTAAAATACCGGCAGCAATTCGACTTTTTTGCATATAACCTGGAGGTGGCTCCATGCCTTGCTGAGGTTGATATTGTGGAGGGTTATAATAAGATGACTGACCCGGCTGCTGTTGATTATTGGGTGGTATTGGTCCCGCTTGTTGATTATTCGGTTGCTGAGTGGTTTGTGTATTAAAAGGCTGCTCATGATTTGGTATATTTCCGTTATAATTATCTTGCATCATCAAGACCCCTATCTATCAATTTTTACTCTTTTATCTTACGCTTATTCTAATTTAAAATCAACTCTTTCACTAGGATAGTAAGACAAATTTAAAGAAATCAATACTTTTTATTAATTTTTTAATCTTTCGTTTCTAACTAGAAATTATCTTTTTTCAAATTGTTAAATTTATCTCAAATTTTTACTCAAATAATCTACGAAAAGATAAAAATTGACTATAAAAGGTTATCATTTCGCTATACTTTTATCTGTAAAAATGATAGTATAATAATTATCAATTCAGTAATAGAGAACTGTCTTTTATTCCTATTTCTTAATTCATATGAATGGCGGTAGAATGAGCAGCCTTTTATTACTCTTCACAAACTTTTGTGAAACACATTTTTTATTTCACGTCTTAAATGTTCTTGTCAGCTAAATAATTGATACATTATTGCAGGCTTTTGCCTAAAAGGAGAACGATTATGAAATTTACAAATGGCTATTGGCATGTACGTGACGAGATTAACCCACTTTTCGCTGTAGAATATGCTGATCACCGTATAAATGGAGACTCTTTGACCATTTATGCGCCGGGTAGAAACGTATTCCACCGTGGTGCTTCGCTTAATTTGGGTATGATTACCGTTGAACTAACCAGCCCGATGGAAGACGTTATCAAAGTATCCATGCGACACTTTGAAGGCACAACTTATCCCGGTCCTTTTGTTGAAATCAATGATACACACCCACATGTAAGCATTGAAGAAACAGATACTACTTTAACTTATACCACTGGTTCAACCAAAGCTGTTATTTGCAAGGAACCAAATGCATGGTCAATTCGCTTCTTCGATGGTGACCGTGAGTTAACCAACACACAGTTCCGCAATATGGCTTACATGACCAACACAGAAACTGACCGTACTTATATGGTTGAGCAACTTTCCATTGACGTAGATGAATATATCTACGGTTTAGGCGAGCGCTTCACTCCTTTCGTTAAAAACGGACAAACCGTTGAAATGTGGAATGAAGATGGCGGTACCGCCAGTGAGATTTCCTACAAAAACATTCCTTTCTATATTACAAACAAAGGCTACGGCGTTTTAATCGATAACGAAGGCGATGCCGCCTATGAAATTGCCAGTGAAAAAGTGGAACGCATTCAGTTCTCTGTCGAAGGCGAGCGTTTAGATTACTTTGTCATCAACGGCAAAACCCCTAAAGGAACTATCCAAAAATATACCGAATTAACAGGCAAACCCGCTTTGCCGCCGGCATGGTCTTTTGGTCTTTGGCTCACTACCTCTTTCACCACCAACTATGATGAAACCACTACCTCACACTTCATTGATGGCATGGCAGAGCGCAATATCCCTCTTCACGTTTTCCATTTTGACTGTTTCTGGATGGAAGCCTTTGAATGGTGTAACTTTACTTGGGACTCCAAAACTTTCCCTGATCCTAAGGGCATGATTGAGCGCTATCACGAAAAAGGTCTCAAAATTTGTGTTTGGATTAACCCCTATATTGCTCAAAAATCCTATCTTTTCCAAGAAGGCAAAGAGCGTGGATATCTCATTAAAAAGACAAACGGTGATGTTTGGCAAACCGATATGTGGCAGGCTGGTATGGGCCTAGTCGACTTTACAAATCCCGAAGCTGTTCGTTGGTATCAAGAAAAGCTAAAAGTGCTGCTTGACCAAGGTGTTGATTGCTTCAAAACAGATTTTGGTGAGAGAATTCCTGTCAAAGATATCGCTTATTTTGACGGTTCCGATCCTGTAAAAATGCATAACTACTACACTCAACTTTATAATCAGACTGTCTTTGAATTACTCGAAAGAGAAAGAGGCGTTGGTGAAGCTGTTTTGTTTGCTCGTTCCGCTACTGTTGGCGGACAAAAATTCCCTGCACACTGGGGCGGTGACAGTTCAGCTAGCTATTTCTCTATGGCAGAAACGCTACGCAGCGGTCTTTCTTTGGCTTGTGCCGGATTTGGATTTTGGAGCCATGATATCAGTGGTTTTGAAAGCACTGCACCTGCCGATATCTATAAAAGATGGTGCCAGTTTGGTCTCTTAAGCTCTCATAGCCGTTTGCACGGTTCTTCTTCTTATCGTGTGCCGTGGCTCTTTGACGATGAAGCTTGCGATGTGCTAGAGAAATTCACAAAACTGAAATGCTCTCTTATGCCTTATCTCTACCATCAGGCTGTTCTTTCTCATGAAGAGGGTACTCCTATGATGCGCCCCATGTTTGTAGAGTTCCCAACCGACCGCGCTTGTGAACCTCTTGATAAACAATATATGCTTGGCGATTCTCTATTAGTCGCTCCTATTTTCAAAAATTCAGGCGAAGTAGAATACTATCTACCAGAAGGAAAATGGTATAACCTGTTAACTGAAACCGTTGTTGAAG
This sequence comes from Scatolibacter rhodanostii, assembly GCF_900197595.1. Classification (GTDB taxonomy): domain Bacteria; phylum Bacillota; class Clostridia; order Oscillospirales; family Acutalibacteraceae; genus Scatolibacter; species Scatolibacter rhodanostii. The sequence continues at coordinate 84,089 of NZ_FZLO01000002.1, forward strand.
GCGGAAAATGGCAAACTGAAACACATGATTACTTCTCCATGCCATTACTCGTTCGCCCCAACACCCTTCTTGCTGTTGGTTCTTGTGACACCAAACCTGATTATGACTATGCTGACGGCGTGACATTCTATATTTGCATGCCTGAAGACGGTGCTGCTGCTGAAGCTTCTGTCACAGATCTATCCGGCAAAATCGTTATGAACGCTAAGGCTGTTCGTAGCAACGATATTGTTACTCTACAAGTTACAGGCGGCTCTAACTGGCAATATAAAGTTCTTGGCGATGAAGCTTTGACTGTTGTTACTCAATCATAAATTCTAAGTTTATCATCATACGAAAAAGGCTTGAGATTTTAAAATCTCAAGCTTTTTTACTTTTAAATGCTAAATGCATCAAAATTTAATTTAAATTATCTTGTGTTCCCATTTTATAGCTGATTCGGCTTGTTTTTTTCTTTTTAACTGCATTGTAAATAGTAGGAACAGCTCCGACTAATGTAAACAAATAGACCAAACCAAGATTTCCAAGATAATCGACCAAATCGATAATTTCTTCTTCAATGAGAAGAGGTATTGTTCTAAAGGCAGTGAAGAAATCTGTTTCAAAATAGCTCATGACAGTAATTGACCAGTCAGCTTGATGGCCAACAAAGACCATGACCAACATAATAACAACGCTAATAATCGTTCCTTTAATCGTGAGCTTTCCTCCCAGCAATTCATAACCTTTTAAGACACAAATTGCCATAATAAAACCAGAAATACTGGCTACATATCCCAATTGGCCCAAAATAATGATACTTGCTACACCAAGTAAAGAGCCTATCAACGCACCCACAACACCTGCCGCTATATTCTCTTTCTTCATTTTTTCTGTCTGCTGCTCTCTATCTATGTTACTGCTTTTCCCGGCAAAGCAAGAGCTGCAGAGTATTTCTGGCACACCTGCTACCATATAGGTATCGGTAGAACCAATTGCACTGCACTCTTGGCAGCAATTCTGATATTGATTACTAATTAGATAGGATATAACTTCTTCTAAAGCTATTCTAATATTTTCTGTGGTCTTATTTTTTGACATACCAGGATTAATGGTAAAGTTAGCTTTATGTAATGCAGTATTACAACCTGCAATTGCTTTTGACTGTTTCACTAATTCTTTAAATTCTTTTGAAGAGAGTGCCTGCGTCTCTCTGTTCACAACTGAAACACTCAAAACAAACTGGCGCGTATTTTCGGGAGCTTGAAGATAAACCTCATACTCACTTTTCACACCAAAAATCACACCGGAATCTTGATCTACACGCAGTCCATTTTCTTCTGCTATTCTTTCTAACAACTTGAGAAAACTTTTATTCATACCCCTTAATTCCTTCCTTATCCTATATTCATTTAAAAATTTGTGGTACACATTGTCAACCGCAGACAATTCGTTTTTGTTCGCTTCAAACTTTTAAAGGTATGTATATCATATCATTTTTTATTTTCACTGTCATTCCTAAATCTATAAATTCTTTAAAAACATTATTATTACCTAAAAAGTAGAGGAAAGGTCTTTGCAATTTGAACCTTTTCTCTATAAAAATCAAAGCCTACTACTTCCACTACTAAGCTATTGTGCTTACTACTAAAACAAAAAAAGGCCGCATAGTTTGCAGCCTTTTTTAAATTTAAAACTCTATGAAATATCAATCTAATAAGAAAAATGGAAATGTGCCTTCTTAACCTACTGCGTGGCACGTACGGTTGCTACAGCATCATTGTCATTATCTTCTTGTGCCGGTGCATTGGCAACAACAGCATCCATATCAACTGTAACAACATAATTATTGCCTACTACCCAACAAGAATTCGCTCCGTTCACTTGCACTGTTACCGGAACTTCTACACTGCCCGAAGTAGTATTCACATTTTCGAGATTGACCGTGCAATAAATGGAATCGCCAGTCAATTTGCTAATTTGTGCTTCCGAACCCATAATACTGACCGATAACGCTTTTGTTACAAGCTGCGGATTTGACACCGATGGGGCATTTACTAGCTTAATATTAGTGGTAGAAAACTTACTTTCTTTATAAGAATTCAAGTTAAATGATACCTGAACAGATTCTACATTACTGATATTTTTCACATCTGCCACTACGGGAATATCCAAACTAAAAGATTGATTGGACGGTGTAATCGTGGAAAAATCAATAGGACTTTCAATGAGAAATTTATTAATAGCCGCTAGTTTATCAGTTGATGCCGCTATATCAATGGTTGCTGGCGAAATTGTGATTCTAGAATCAGCAAAACCTTCAGGACGATTGATTAAATTCAATTCAATTGGCACTGTCTTTTTAGGTAAAGCTGAAATTGTCACATCAATTTTGTCTGTGCTCAGCGTCAACTTCTCACGGTTCACATCAGTAACTGCCACATTATCTGCGTCATAAAGCGTGATACCCGTGTTAAAAGAAACATCTTGCTTTAAAGTTCCACCTACTTCATAAGAAATAGCCGCCCTTTTAATTTTATTGACAATTGATTCCGGTCCCGTAACAATCACGTCGGTCTCCGAAAAAGCAGGAGCCGAAACATAGTAAGAAGAATCCAGCTGATATTTAATTTCATTTTCAATAGGCAACGTGATTTTTTTCACCCTGTCATATTCTACTGTGATTTCATTGGGTTCTACCGAAACAATCTGAAAATCTTTGAGAGACTGTGCTTTTTGCACTTTGAGTGAGATTGCTTGTGACTGCAAAGAAGACCCTGTCACTTTAGTAGAATCCGGATCAAAATTGGCTTCTACCAAAAAATCATCAACTGTCAATTTATTAATAACAGAAGAATTTCCGGTGACAGAAATATCTATTGTATTTTGCGATTGAGAGAAAATTGCCAATCCATCATTTTGTGCTTTATCAGACATTTTAATGCTAATTGGCACTTCTTGAATCTGTCTAGGGGTCTTTTCCGATACCTCAGAAAATGACATCACAAACCAGATCACTAACGCTATTAAAACAGAAAGTCCTAGAACAAATCCATTGTGAAAAAACAAATTTAGACCAGCATTCTTTTTATCTGATTCTTTCATTTTTTCTCCGCTCCTTTCTTTTTGGAGCTAATTTTCATCCTTCCAAAAACAGCTGAAGGAGAAACAGAGATTCGATCTTCATTGTTAAAAATCAAATATTTTTTGAGCAAATCATTGAGTTGCAGACGTGTTAAATTCCGTTCTAGCCTGCCTGCATCGGCAAAAGAAATTTGCCCTGTTTCCTCTGAAACTACCACTACCACAGCATCTGAATCTTCGCTAATACCCATGGCTGCTCGATGTCTTGTCCCTAATGAGGCACTCACCTTGTGGCTATTGGTTAATGGTAATATACAGCCAGCTGCATATAATTTCCCGTTTCTAATCAATAAAGCGCCATCGTGTAAGGGCGCTTTATTATAGAAAACGTTTCCAATCATTTGAGCATTTGGTTTTGCATCAATGATTGTGCCCGTAGCAGCGATTTCATCCAATCTGGTTTCTCTTTCAAAAACAATCAGTGCACCCATCCGCAATTGTTGCAACATGGCTGTACCTTCAACGACAGCATCAATAGCTTCAAGCATTCTCGCGCTATAATCTCTTCCGTCTTTATTCCCAAAAAACACCCCTAAAACAGAACGTCTGACATTGCTGCGTCCCACTTTTTCCAGTGCCTTTCTAATTTCAGGCTGAAAAAGAATAATAACGGATATAAAGCCAAACTCAAAAAAGAAATCCATAATACGGCTAAGCAGCAGTAACTTAAAATACGAAGAAATAATTCTAGCAAGAAAAACCAATACAACTCCTTTTAGAAGCTGTCCGGCTCTGCTATCGCGCATTAATTTAATAAGCTGATACAACAAGGCTGCAACTAGTCCGATATCCAGCGCATCTTTCCATTGAAAGCCTCGAGCAATATTAATTAATACCTGTCCAAATTGGGCTAATTGTGCTCCCAAAGTATCCATTTCGAAGTCCTTTCATTTGCATATTCCCTATCTAATTCTATCCCATCTTAATTCTAAATTTAAATGAAATCATATAACTTTTTTCCAAAATGATTTCTATAATTTAAAGTCTTACAAGCTGTTTTAAAAGCTAAACGTGTTTTCTCATATTCTAATTTTGAAATTTGCATTGCCGCTTTGGCGGCAGATGGCAAGCATACGTTGACTACAAATTTCGAACAAACTCACTTACTGGATTCTATTTTATCATAAAACTATTCTCAAGAAAACCCCTTTTAGATAAGAATATCTAAATAAATTTCCCCAGACCTAGTGGTTTATTGTACAATTTTCATGATAGCACGCAAAAAAACTTGAATCTCATGTTCTTTTGTAAAATAAGACGGAGAAATGCGAACAGTTCCATCCAATGTGTTCATTTTTTCATGAGCAGCAGGAGCACAATGCAGCCCACAGCGCACACAAATATCATGGCGTGCCAGATATGCGCCCACCTCTTCGCTTGCCATGCCTTCTATATTAAAAGATAGCACAGGAACAAAAAAAGGAGCTTGCGGCTTACTGGTATAAAGAATCACTTTTGGTATTTTCTCTAAAGATTGATATAGCTGCGCAATATGCTTCATTTCTTTTTGATAAATATTATCTATGCCTGTTTTTTGAACAAAATCCATGCCGGCTCTTAACCCTGCAATACCAGGTATATTTTGTGTTCCGCTTTCAAAACGCTCTGGAAATTCATCGGGTTGTATTAGTTCTCGTGAAGATGTCCCTGTTCCACCTTCCACCAGTGTGTCTAACTGTTGCTCACTACTCATAATCAGCATCCCAGTTCCCATAGGACCATATAGCCCCTTGTGTCCGGCAATACATAAATAGTCTAACTGATCTTTGCGCATATGAATCGGAACAACCCCCGCCGCTTGCGCACAGTCTACACAAATTTGGACACCCTTTTCATGAGCAACTTTCGCAATTTCTAAAATAGGCAGGCGAATTCCAAATACATTTGAAGCATACGTGCAAATCACTAGTTTTGTTTCAGGGCGAATAGCCTCTCGAAATGATTCTACCGTTTTTTGCGGTTTAGATTCATACGTTTTTGCTGCTGTATAGCTTATCCCCACTTTTGTCATTTTTTCTAAAGGTCTCATTACGGCATTATGCTCCAAGTCAGAGACTACCACATGGTCTCCCGGCTTGAGAAGTCCTTTTATGACGATATTGACCGCCTGTGTACAGCTTGGCTGAAAAAGCACACATTCGGCTCCTTCAGCGCCAAAAAATTGAGCTGCATCGCGCCGACAAGCATACACTTCTTCGGCTGTCCGCATACTCATTTCATAACCACTCCGTCCTGGATTGGCGGCAAACTGTTTTAAAGCTAAATTCATTCTGTTTATAACCTGTATCGGTTTTGGAAATGTTGTTGCACTATTATCCAGATAAATCATAATCTATTCATCCCTGTCTGCGGTACTCTTCCATAGGTTCTAATACCATTCTGTCTGAGTACATTTTCTGCATAATTAATATCACCCTGTACTGCCAATACATATCCGCATCCGGTTTCTCTCGTTTTAGGAATACGCTCTACACGGCAAGAAATACCCCATTGTGTCAGAACATCTCTTCCTTTCATGGCATATGTGACCGTCTTCATTAGAATCAGTTCCATTCAATCACCTCATTTATCTGTAAAATGTGCTTTTTTTTTTATCTAGTTTGAAGTCAATCCAGTTTATCTTTTTTCACTGGAATCCCATAAAAGAAAAGAGCGCTTTTCGCTATTTATCCTATACAAAAAGAACATTGTCATAAATTAAAAAGAAAGTATCGTTAGGAAATCAGCTTTGCCCAATAGCTATTCTGTATGCTGAATTTCCTCATGCAAATTTTGCCCTCAACAAAAATAATTGGTTTTCGATAAACTTTGCATTTTTGTTTGATGAGCAAATCTGCCACTACTTTTTGTCCATTATATGCTGCTGATTACATTGCCGTCACATTTTTAACAATTTTCTTGCCTTTTAATTGAGAAAGAGAGCCGTTTCTTTTTATAGAAACAACTCTCTCTCTTTCGGCATATATCGTTCTAAGTATAGTAATTTTGCCCTCTTTGTCACGGTCTGAATAAACTCTGTTTTTGCTTCCGTATAACCGTCTCTGTCATGCTCAAACTGCTGCCCCAAAACTCTTTTTAACTTTGCATAGTCTTCAGCTGTTTGGGGATGTTCCATGAGATAGTCCCTAAAATAGAGCTCATCCCAATCAGATTTTAAACGAACGTGCAAGTGATATACCTTTTCCGCAAATCCGGCAGAAGTATAGCCTTTATTTAGTACCCAGCGAAATTCAGGCTCATTTTCAGCGTGCATCATCAGCCAACCCTGGGTCAGCAATCTTTCTTTTAAATAAACAACATCACAATCCGGATTTATCTCTAACAAGATATCCACTGTTGGCTTTGCTAAAAGATTTTTCACAGCTGTACTACCAATATGGTTTATTCTATACCACTCTTGCTTGTGTAAAAGCGAAAGAATATTCTCTTTTTCTTCTTCATACCACCTTGCATATTCCTCATTATGTTCCTTTAAAATAATAGGGAAAAGCTGCCACAATTCTTCCAATGACATCTCTGATAACTCTTTTGCCATATTCAATTCCTCTTTAATTCAATAAACATACCGCCGAAGCAGCCATTCCTTCTTCACGGCCAGTAAACCCTAACCCCTCTTCAGTGGTAGCTTTTACACTGATATCTTCATGGCTTATCTGACAGGCTTTTGCTAGTTTTTTTCTCATTTTTTCAATATGAGGAGAAAGCTTTGGTCTCTGCGCCATAATGGTTGCATCAATATTGCCAATTTCATAGCCTTTTTCTCTAATACGGTGGCAAACCTCTGTTAAAAGCAGCAAACTGTCTGCTCCCTCAAAACTGTCGTCTGTATCCGGAAACAACTTGCCGATGTCTCCCATAGCCGCTGCTCCCAAAATCGCATCCGAAACAGCATGAGCCAATACATCGGCGTCAGAATGCCCCAACAGACCTTTTTCAAACGGTATTTCCACTCCGCCCAAAATCAACTTTCGATTTTCTACTAACTGATGTACGTCATAGCCATAACCAATTCTCATCTTTCTCTCTCCTTCGCAAAACGCATTGGCCGTCAGCAAATCTTCGGGTGTCGTGATTTTTATATTGCGATAATCTCCTAGACACAAACGGACTTTGCCACCATTAAATTCAATTAACTGACAGTCATCCGTAAATTCACGGTTTGCTTTTTTAGCTTTTTCTACGGCTTCTAAATATAGGTTGCCAGCAAATATTTGAGGAGTTTGCACCATCATTAAACGCTCTCTTTGCGGTGTTTCTGTCACAAATCCATCTTCATCTACAAGCTTGCAAGTATCTTTTGCCCAAACCGCTGCCGACACAGCTCCATGTATCAAAGCCTCCTCACAGAGAGACTCAATCAAATTCGGTGTCACCATGGGCCTTGCCGCATCGTGAATCACAAAATAGTCGCTGCCTAACACCAGATTAATCCCATTCAAAACTGATTCTTGTCTGGATTTTCCTCCCACTGCAAACAGGATAGGCTTATTCTTGTTTGCCAATCGTTTCTGTAGCTTCTCTTGGTCTGTTTGTCGGCAAACAACCACTATCTTTTGAATTCTATCTGTCTGCAAAAAAGCTTCTATTGTTTTTTCTATGACCGCTTTTCCATTAATACTTGCAAAAATCTTATCTATCCCCTGCATACGAGAAGAATTGCCTGCTGCTACCAAAATAGCGTTAAACTGATTTTTCACACTCTTACTCCTAAAATGATTTATATTTAAAATTCTTACCTGTAGTTTTATAATTGATGAATATAAGTATAAACCATTTTTGTAACTCGTCAAGCCGCAAAAGAAAACAGACAGCAAAATTGCTGTCTGTTTGAAAAAGGGAGGCTTTCAAAATTTTATTCTGTGAACATGGGGGTAGATAAATAACGCTCACCTGTATCCGGCAGAACAACCACAATGGTTTTTCCGGCGTTTTCAGGACGTTTTGCCAGTTCAGTTGCTGCAAACAACGCTGCACCTGAAGATATTCCGACCAACACACCTTCTGTTTTGGCAATTTGGCGTCCTGTCTCAAAAGCATCCTCATTCGATACGGCGATAATCTCATCATAGACACCGGTGTTTAATACATCCGGCACAAATCCAGCGCCAATACCCTGAATTTTGTGAGGGCCCGGAGTACCTTTAGAAAGAACCGGAGAATCTTTTGGTTCAACTGCGACTACCTTGACATCAGCCTTTTTGGATTTTAAGAATTCACCTGTACCGGTTATCGTGCCGCCTGTGCCGATTCCAGCTACTAGAATGTCAACCGTGCCGTCTGTATCTTCCCAAATTTCAGGGCCTGTTGTCACACGGTGCACCTGTGGGTTTGCGGGGTTCACAAATTGTCCGGGAATGAAACTGTTCGGAATTTCTTTGGCAAGCTCCTCTGCTTTAGCAATGGCACCTTTCATGCCTTTCGCACCTTCTGTCAGCACCAATTCTGCACCATAAGCCTTTAAAAGATTGCGACGCTCAACGCTCATTGTTTCAGGCATTGTCAGGATAATACGATATCCTCTTGCTGCTGCAATAGAGGCAAGACCGATACCTGTGTTACCGCTTGTTGGCTCAATAATGACAGAGCCTTCTTTGATTAGACCTTGCTGTTCTGCATCGTCTAACATAGCTTTTGCGATTCTGTCTTTTACACTTCCTGCGGGATTAAAAGACTCTAATTTTACAATAATTTTTGCTGCCGCATCATGTTCTTTTGCATATCTGCCAACTTCTATAAGTGGGGTTTTGCCAATGAGTTCGGTTATGTTTTGATAAATTTTCATAATTGACACCGCCTAAATTTATTTTTTATTTAATAAAGCTGAATGCTTCTTCGAGATCAGCTTTAATGTCATCAAAGTGTTCTGTTCCAATAGAAAGTCTAACTGTGCTTGGTGTGATACCTGAATCTAAAAGCTCTTCAGGGCTCATCTGTGAGTGTGTAGTTGAAGCAGGGTGAATCACCAAAGATTTTACGTCGGCCACATTAGCAAGCAGAGAGAACAATTGTAAATGGTCAATGAATGTTTTTGCCTCTTCTTCTCCCCCTTTGATTTCAAAAGTAAAGATAGAACCTGCGCCCTGTGGGAAATACTTTTGATATAAATCATAATCGGCACGATTTTGAATTGAAGGATGATTTACTCTTTCTACTTTAGGGTTATTTAAAAGATAGTCAATAACCTTTTTGGTGTTTTCAACATGACGCTCTACACGCAGAGAAAGTGTTTCAAGTCCTTGCAAAAAGAGGAAGGAATGGAACGGGCTAAGCACGGCTCCCGTATCTCTCATCAATGTTGTTCTTGCTTTCGTGATATATGCTAGATTCCCAGCTGCTTCTGTAAATACAGCTCCATGATAGCTGTCATTCGGCTCTGTTAAGCTCGGGAACTTACCGCTGGCTTTCCAATCAAACTTGCCAGAATCTACAATGACACCGCCAATGCTTGTGCCGTGACCACCAATAAATTTAGTGGCTGAGTGAACAACAATGTCTGCTCCATATTCAATGGGTCTCAGCAAGTATGGTGTTGCAAATGTATTATCTACAATGACAGGAATTCCATTTTCGTGGGCAATAGCAGCTACCGCTTCAATATCAATAATAGTGCTGTTAGGATTGCCAAGAGTTTCAAAGAAAATAGCTTTTGTATTAGGACGAATTGCCTTGGCAAAGTTTTCAGGATCACTGCCGTCTACAAACGTTGCTTCAATGCCGATATCTTTAAAAGTATGAGCAAATAGATTATAGGAGCCGCCGTAAATATATTTGTCAGAAATAATGTGATCGCCTGCAATGGCAATATTCTGTACCGCATAGGCAACTGCTGCCGCTCCTGAAGCTGTTGCCAAAGCAGCTGCGCCACCTTCTAAAGCAGCAATACGAGTTTCAAAAACGTCAGATGTCGGATTCATCAATCTAGTATAAATGTTGCCTGGCTCTGATAATGAAAAGCGTCCGGCTGCCTGTGCGCTGTCTTTAAACACATAAGAACTGGTCTGATAAATCGGAACTGCTCTTGCGTCTGTGGTAGGATCCGGATTTTCTTGTCCTGCATGAAGTTGAAGCGTTTCAAATCTATAATTTTTGTTGCTCATGATTAATACCTGCTTTCATTTATTTTTGTGATGACATATCTTTGCTATATACCTGTCATAAGACATCCTTATCTCTCTAGTATAGCAGATATATCTTTCTTAATAAATATCCTTTTTGAGATTTAACAATAATCATCCCAAGCAAGCATTCTACACATTCGAGCACTTCTTATCAATTGTTTGTTTCTTGCAAAATCAGTTTCCATATTTCATTACTCGCTTTTCATATCTGTTTAATATGATTATATGCATTTGCATGGATTTTGTCAATACATTTTTAAACTTTTTTATTTTCAATTCTTGAAATATTTTTTTATCTTTTCTCCAAAAACCTTTTTTCTATTTAACAGTTCCTTGGTATATCTAGATTTCTAATCTATATTCAGCGTTATCACAAATTATTATTCGAAACTTTGCAGGAGTAAAAAAGTAATCCTATCTTTCTTTTTTATTCCTATACAATCAGTATGATTTATATTTTATTGCTCCTGTTTTTCTATAAAAATAATTCCTACCGCCAACTTGCCGTAGGAATTATTTCACACCTATTTATTTTAATACCAAAATGAGTACGCTTACATCATCATCATGACCGTCGCTGCGCTCTTTCTTTGCTCGAACAGTAATTTGCTCTGCCAACATATTGAGTTCTGTTTCTTCATCACAATTTTCCACAAAATCAATTAGCCATTCGCTTCCTGTTGCAATCACACCATCAGAAACCATGACAATCATATCGCCCGCTTCAAGCTCTCGATTGGTGCGAACAAATTCAATATCAGGCATGATACCAGCCGGCATAGAAGAAGACTCTATGTATTCAGTTTTTTTACCCCTGACCAGCACTGTACCAGCTGCACCGGCTTTGCGAAATTCTGCCATACCCGTGAATAAATCAATGGAGGTGACATCAAGCGTTGCCAGTGTTTCATCTCCTGATTTGGCAATCAAGGCAGCATTTACGGTTTTTAACATACTGTCAAACCCAATGCCTGCTTTGAGCAAACTCTCGGCCATTGCTACTGTCATTGCGCCGTCCACCGCAGCGCGCCCACCTGTTCCCATACCGTCACTAATCAGTGCGATTAAATGCCCCGCTCCGTCATAGAAAACAGCCGCGCAATCTCCACAGAACGAACTATTTCGAGCACTGTACTGTGAAAATCCTCTGACAACATCAAATTTAGCTCTCTCACACATTTGAATTCTGCAACGGTCTTCTATTACACTGACACAAGGGGGAGAGAAATTTCTGCCGCAAGCTGATGAAATATCTTTTGTAAAACCGGCACGATTAATCTTCTTTCGTCTATCCTTCTCCACTTCTGCTTCTACTGTCATGCGATCATATCGGTCGACCCGGCAACAAACCTCTATCGGCACCATACCGTTGTCCGATAAAATGGCACTAATTCGTTCTGAAGCTTCTTCATCAAATTGCTCATATTTGGCAAATTCCTCTGCCATTTCTCCCAAAATACCCGACGTTGTTCTAAAATGAGACTCCACTACTTCACGTACCTGTAAAGCTCTAAGTTCCGCAGCTTCTCGTGCCAAATGACGTGCATAGTTTTTGTTGATTTCATCTCTCATTTCGCCCGAGCGTCCGCAGCGGTCCAGAAACTCTTTTTGAAAATCTGAAGATTCAATCTTGCCCTTTTCTTTTAAAATCTTTGTTAATGAGGCAAAGTTGGCAACTGTGACCTCTTTATATTTTCGCCAGCATATCACACTTTTCCCACAGCCGGCACAGATTTTTTCCGCAGATTGGTTATAGACCGTCTGTATGTCCGGCGCAGATACAGCCTCTAGCTTTTTAGAGATTTCTTCAACTGACGCATAAATACCGGTTAGCGCTTCTGAGGCATGATTCAAACGCATGACAATGTTTCCACGCAAAGCACCACCGCTTAAATTATCTTTGCGCATGGTAAAAAACTCGCTAATCCTTCTGCTTTTTGGAATCGCCATATAAAGAATGGTTGCTGCCGCTACCTCTACCGCACCTTTAAAAGCAATATTGCTATCCCCTACTTGAATGGACGCAATTCCATGTGCCAAGATAAAGGCAACCGCTCCAGCAATTTTCCCCAGCGGAGAGAATGCTCCTGCCACTAAGCCACCTAACCCATACGCTCCTGAAAGATAAGAAAGCCCCGAAAGTGAAAGTCCTTGAATGGCACCTGCCGCTACACCGGAGATTGTTCCTCCCGCTACACCGCCCACTCTAGCACAATAAAGAACCATCAAAACACTCAAAATTCTGCCAATCGATATGCCTGCTATATCAACCTGCGTGAATGCCAAAATAAAAATGCAAACAGTAATCATCAATGAAGCTAAATCTATATTATCAAAAACATTTTCTTTTCTTCTATACAAAATCATGTCTGCCGTTCTTTGTATAAAATAAGCACAGCCTGCACCTAGAAAAGATTCTGCCATATAGAGCGCTGCTGAATAATTCAGTGTGCCTTGAATCAATATCATGGTAATTCCTGTCAACAAGAGCGGCAAAAAGGCTGCTACCGGTGCGAATGCCGGATGCTTTGATACTGCTTTAAGCTCTGAAAGTGACCAACGAATGGCCAAGACAGCGACTAGGGTGGCTATATATCGAACTGGTATGTATACAGGGGACGGCAGTAAATATCCGATAAAAGCGCCCAAAGCCGAAGCCCATAATCCCTCTCGGGGAACAGCGGCCACCACGGCGACTCCAAACGGAGAATATTTTCCGAACACCAAACCTCGCGAAGAAACTATTCCCGATAAAAAGCTTGCCACAATTATGAGTATTTTTTCGGTGTATGCTGACTGCCATAAAAGCTTTAATCGCTCTTTCACTCCGCTGACTCTTTGTTCTTCCAAGACAAACACCTCTGTAATCAGTTTTTTTATAACCTATATTCTTATGTAAATCATAGAAGAATTATACCTTTACTTTTATGCATATCTTGTCTTTTTTACTTTGGGTTTTATTGTAACTATATGGTACTCTATGAAAGATTTATGTAATTTTTAATACAATATCTAGTATTTTTAGATTTTTTGCGAATTTATTATGAATACTATATATAGTTTTCTGTTTATAAAAGAAGAAAAATGGGAGAGGAACTTTATTTCCTCTCCTAGCCGAATATATTTTCGATTTTCTATTGATTATTATTTTCTCACCTGATACAATAACTTTACAGTTTAAGAACAAACGTTTAACAGGAGGGAAATAATTTGGATTATACAAAATGGGGACAAGAATACCTTATAGAAGCCAAAAAAATCAAAGCTCACATCGATAACATACGACTAAACTGGAAACATAAATCGCAAGATGAAAAGCTTTCTATCAACCACCGAACCGCTATTCTTTATGATATGTACTTAGAATGCAAACACACAGGAGAATTACTTTTACAGAGAGGTAATAAAAATGAAAACTAGACTGCTTAGTTTTGACGAGCTAACAAATCACTTGAGCAACGAGGGCAAAGCCTCAGATAACCAAGTACAAATTCAAAGAATGACCAGTGCCATGCAATGGGCTATTAAAAATGAATTGACGGACAGGCAAAAAACTTGTATTTCTCTCTATTTTTTTGAGCAAAAGAGCATACCACAAATCGCAAAGGCTCTCTCGCTCAATAAGAGCACTATTAGTCGCCATCTAACTAAAGGCAAAAAAGCCATTCAGAAAGTAGTTTCCTACCGTTGTGCTGAACGGCTTGCCAACACTTATCAAAAATTTTAACTTTTATCTCCAGACTTCGTAATGAGAGAGCCTAAAAGTCCAAAGAATAAAGCGGCCGTTGTACCGGCTGCTCCTGCCGCAAGACCTCCAGAAAAAATGCCGATAAAGCCTTTTTGGTTCACTGCTTCTTTCACTCCCTCTGCCAAAGCCCAGCCAAAGCCAACCAATGGCACAGTAGCACCAGATCCAGCAAAATCTACTATAGGTTGGTATAGGCCAAGTGCTCCTAAAAGAACACCGGTGCAAACGAAGAGCACCATGATTCTCGCCGGTGTCAGCTTCGTTAAATCAATTAACAGCTGCCCAATTACACAAATTAGTCCGCCAACCCAAAAAGCGTTGAAAAAAATCATAGGTACATTCAACCTCTCTTTCTCTTTTATTTTATACGCTAAGCAAAAAATTATTCATTTTATTTCACGAGATAGGATTAGAATCTTTACCTTGTAATAATCAAACTTTTTTAAGATTGTATTTTTAATTCATTATTATTTAAAAAACAAAAAGGCTGTGAAACAGGATTTACCTGTCACAGCCTTTTTTAACTTGCTACAATTTAACTATTTTTTCTATATCTTCTTCCTGTAGGAGCAGAACGTTTTTTCATCATCAACAATGTAACAAGTGCTAATGAAGATACTCCCAATCCTACAAGCCACGCTCCCATTTGACCATTGTCGCCTGTTTGCGGTGTGGTAGTTGTTTTCTTGCTGTCTTTTGTGTTGACAAAAGAAGCTGTTTTTGTTTCGGCGTCAGAAATTTTTCCTGATGCATTTGTTGCTTTCGCTGTGTAGCCTTCTTTCGTGTAGTCAGCCTCAGTTACGGTGTATTCTACATCTGCTGGCAGATTTTGAACTGTAATGCTCTGTCCATTTGCCAGAGAAATTTTGTCACCGCTCTTGAGTGTGCCGTTTTCAACACCAGTTCCGATATATGCGAATTCACCTTTAGCATCAAATTTAACGGTAAAGTCAAATTTCTTGTCTTTGTCTGCTCCACTGCCAGCAACTGTTTTCTCAATCTTCAAGTCGCCGACTTTTTTAGCATTCACAAACTTTGCGGAAGAAACTGCTTTATCGACAATGGTTCCTTCTGCATTTTCAGCTGTCATTGTGTAATGTTCTGCACTATAATCAGCCTCTGACACTTTATATTTTGTGCCTTCCGGCAATCCGTTGATGGTAATGCTTTGGCCATGTGCTAGGGAGACTTGATTGCCGCTCTTCAATGTGCCGTTTGCTACCCCTACTCCGGTATAAGCATATTCACCTTCAGCATCAAATTCAACGGTAAAGTCGAATTTCTTAGTCTGATCAGCTGATTTGCCTTCTACCATTTTAGTAATGAGCAGATTACCTGTTTCTTTCACGTTATTAAAGTTCACAACTGTGTCGACATCTGTAATCTCACCATTCAAGGTTGGGTAAGCAGTGTAATAACCATCGTGCGGTGTTTCAGTTACTTCGTATGTTGTGCCTGCCCATACGTCATAAATTTCAATACTCTCGTCATGAGCAAGTGTAAAGGTATTTTCTTCATTAGAGATAGTACCTGTTACTTTTTCGCCGTTAGCCAAAGTTTTTTCGTAATTATAAGTTTGCTCTGCCCCTCTGCCGCCAAAAGCAATGGCAAAATCAAACGGAACCTCATAGTCACTTGGCAATACAACGCCAGTTACTGTTTTTTGAATCTTCAGGGAAGCTGAATATCTTGTGTTTATAAACTCAGCCTCTGCAGGAATATCTTTGTCAATAATTCCTTCATTACCTGTAGTTTCTGTCACATAACCGTCATTGCTATAGTCCTCTTCGGTTACGTTGTATGTTGCATCTTGTGGTAAACCATGAATGGTAATGCTCTCACCGTGTGCCAGCTCGATTACATCTCCGCTTCGAATGGTTCCGTCTTCTACACCAACTCCGGTGTAAGCATATTCTCCAACAGCATTAAACTCAACTGTGAATGCAAACTTCTTTTGATCATCAGCCGCATTACCAGAAACTGTTTTATGAATTGTCAAACTACCAACATCTTTTGTGTTGACAAAAGAAGCTGTCGCAATCTCTTCTTTAACCAGCGTACCCATATTATCTTCTGCGGTTACAACATAGCCTTCGTCACTATAGTCGGTCTCTGTAATTGTATAGGTTGCACCATTCGGCAAGCCAACAATTGCAAGGCTTTCATTGTGTGCTAAATAGATATTGTCACCACTCTTTACTTCTGTAATACCTTCTACGCCAGAAGCAGGATAGGCTGTTTCATTTAAATCACCATTGCTGTTTCTAAATTCTACTGTGAATTCAAACTTGCGATTTTCATCAGCTGCATTGCCGCTTACCGATTTAGTAATAACTAATGAAGCCGTCTTTTTATCATTGGTGAAAGAAACTGTCTTGCCATCTTGCGTTGTGATTTCACCTGTTCCATTGACAACCTCGGTCTCATAATCTTCACCGGTGTAGTCATCTTCTGTTACTACATAGGTTGTGCCTTCTGGCAAGTCTTTAATTACAACAGTTTCACCATGTGCTAACGTGAACGTATTGTTGCTGTTCGAAACCGTTCCTGTCGTCGTTACATCGCCAACTGTTTTTTCGTAATTATACGTGCCATCTTTACCACGACCATCAAAGGTTACTGCAAAGTTAAACTGTCTTGTATAATCACTGTCTAACAAATCACCGATAACTTGTTTTTCAATCGTTAGGTTATGGTATTGCAACACAGTGTTGGTAAAGGCAACTTCTTGTGTATCGTCAGCTGCAATTGTGCCGGCCGCTGTATTTGATTCTTCTGCCTGGCCGTTCACATGTGTTTTAAACCCATTGGTTGAATCTTCTGTCACAGTATACTTGATATTTTTGGGGATATAGTTAATTGTGGCCGTCTCACCATTGCCAAGATTGATTTTATCACCGCTCTTAATGGTGGTCTTGCCTTCAACTCCCTGAAGCTGATAAGAATCTTCATTGGCAGAGTTATTAGCATTTAAGAAATGAACAGTGAAACCAAACTTTTGATTCGGCTCAGCATCACCGACAACTGTTTTTGAAATTTCTAAGCTGCCTAGTTCTCTTTTTGTGTTGATAAATTCAACTTCTTGCGTTTCATCAGCAGCAATAGTACCAGAAGCAGTATCTTCATTGTCACCATTTACAGTAAATTCTGTATTGTATCTAACATCTGCTGATTCTGTTACTGTATATTTTGTGTCTTTAGGAATGTTTAGCACGGTCAAATTTTCATTATGTTTTAGTGTAAATGTATATTGACCATTTGCATTCGGTAGTAATTCACCTGTCATATCACCTGTCGCTGTTGTTTTTTTGTAGCGATAGGTAGCTGTATTATTGCTCTCCAGTGCCAAAGTGAAGTTAAATTCACCTGATGTATCGTTATCATAACTGGTCACGGTTTTACCGACAGTTAGATGTCCTGCTGTGCCCACAGGATAGTTTGCAACCTTAATTTTGTTCGAATTTGCACCTGTTTTTTCATCGACTGCTGTAACAATTCGTCCTTCTCCGCCTTCTTGTGTTACAACAATTCGATATTCAGTGCCATCTAAAACAAACTGCGGGCCTGCAGTTTTTGTCTCTTTCAAGATGTATTCACCGACAGCTAAACCGCGAAGAATTAATTTACCTTCATTGGCTACCGTTATTCCGCTTCTGAAGACGGTATCGGTTGCTTCACCGTCATTATTGGTGGTGAAGATAGCAAACTCTGCTCCATCCAAAGACTGACCGGTTGCACCGTTTGTCTTTTGAATTTCAACCCAACCACTTCTCTCTAAATAAGCAGAAGCATTGGCATACTGAATATTGAAAGGTACTTTCTTGCTTGTATCATGTGCACTGCCTGTGCCATCAAGGCGAACCTCGTTAAAGAGATTAGCTCCCTCTTCTCCAGTATAATCTGTCATATAAACGAAACGATATGCTTGATTGCTTTCCGGAATTTCGAATTTGAGCTCTCTGTCTTTCAAGTTATAGGTAATAACTTGTTTCAGCTCTTCAATGTCTAACGGTTCACCGACTTCTACATAGCTGCCGTCAGCCTTCAACTCTAACTCTTGAACAGAAATATTATCCTCAAATATTAAGTTACCTTTAGAATCTGTACGCATATCCAAACCTTCAGGCAGCTTATCTGTAATTACTTTTCCCTTAATATCAAGATTATAAGGCTTATATTCTACTGTCCACTTAACAGCACCGTCAACACCAGCATATCCGCCATATGGTGCCTCCATTTTTTTATCCAAAATAGTTCTTGAAATTTGGACATTTTGATCAGCTGTTAATTTGCGGTCATCTGGCCAGTCCTCTGCTTGCAGTGTCAAATCATTCTTAATAGTAGGAATATTTTGATTGTCTGAAAAATAAGTCTTTAAAGTTGCTTCAGTTGGCTTTGCTTTGATTAAAATAACATAGGTTTCATCTTTTCCCAAGCCGTCTGCAAAAACAAATTCCAACTTCTGTCTGCTTGCAGCATCATAGGTAGACTTTGCAAATCCAACTACTCCTGTTGCTTCAGTCAATGGCAATTTTGCTTTAACAACTTTGCTGCCCACTGCTTTAGTTTCGCCTTCGTAAATCAAGAAATCTTTTCCAGATTCAATTTCAGCGAGTTCCCAACCTTGGGGTAGTAAATCTGTTACAGTAACTTTACCGTCACTTGATAAATCTAATCCATCAGCGTTAATGCTTAAACGGAAGATAACAGATTTATCTTGATAATCAAAAGCTTTATTGGCGTCTTTTGTATCTTGGTTTGGGTCTGTAATGTTCTTGTCTGCATCTAATGCCGCTCTATCTAACACTTCTTTTGAAAGCAGATTCGTATTGTATTTTACATTATTAGAAGCTTTTCCGCGATAGTCTGTACCATTATACAAAAATGCGGTGTTATAAACGGTCTTCTCGGCATTTGCCGCATAAATCTCAGGATTTGTTACTGTGGTTTCAAAGCTGAAAGATTGGTCAACCGTGGTTGTAAAACCAGTGACTGTCAGCAAATCAGCAAGGAGATTACCATTTCCATCATAAATGGGTTGAACATTATCTGATAATCCCACATTCCCAATATCAACAAACTCGCCTGCGTATTTCTGGTAGACATTATTATTGTTCTGGTACTTTTCTTTTAACGTATTGATTTCTGATTGTGAAAGTCCTAATACCAAAAGTCGGCTTTCAATTTCTGCTGTAAAACTCCCGCGATGAATCAACAAATCATATACTTTTAGCTGATTCAAATTTGACTGATTACCGGGTTTCACAGTTACGGTCCATTTTACAGAGCGCTCTGATTTTTTATCAATCAGTTCACCTTTTTTGTCAATAGCAGCATAACCAACAGATACGCTATCGTTGCCTACATATTTTCCATCTGGATTGTAATCGCCTAAACCGTCCCAAGTAATTTCAGCATCATTGTTGACATTAAATGTGCCTGTAGGTGACGTATCGGTTACCTTTGTCACAATAGTCAAACGAATAGGCGTATTAACTGAGGCAATTTTATATTTGCCGTTACTTGGTTCTTCATTATAATCCTCAATCATTCCGGTTGAATTCCATACACCCTCGACTTTTTCAACCTTCTCAAGAGTTGCTGATACAAACTCCATTTTCGAGCCAGTTTTTTGCGTTAAATCGGTGATAACTACGTTGTCAAGTGACGCACCTTCATGGTTGGCGATAATCGTCCATGTAATTTCACGATTCTCGGGGTCATACTCTGTCTTAGTGTCATTCCAACCACTGCTTGTGAGCTTACCCGTTTTCTCAAACCATTTGAAAGGTTGGATTGTTACAGGCTCATCATCCGTTTTTTCTATTGGCTGGTCATCTTCATCCGTAGTACGCAGACCAGCTTTGTTATATCCGTTCCAGCCAACATATTGCGCTGTTTCAGGGAATTTAGTCTCGAATGTAACAACAGCTTCTGAATCTAAATAATCTTGAGGGAATGTATATAAAATTTGATTATCACTCACTGTTGGTTGTGGTGAAATAGTATCCCCATCAATTTTAAAAGATCCGTCTACATATTCACCTGCATCTTTACCATTAGCGGCCAAATCATCAAAAAATTCCATACCCGCAAGACTTAGCTTTTTGGTATGTCCGTCATAATACTTTGTAAGGGCAGAAAGCTTCACAGTCCATGTAACCGTACGATCTGCTTTACTTGTTACCTCACCTGTTTTTACTACTGATAAGTCAATGGTCGTTTTTTGTTCACTAATCGGAATTTTGGGTGATTCAAAGTCGCCTACTTTAATTAGGCTAATTCCTTCTTCATCAACATCACCGTAATCCACACTGCTTTCATCGAACTTCAGAGAAAGGCTGATTTCGCCTTTAACATTTTCAATAGACAGATCTTCCCCATTAAAAATGCTGTCAGCTCCATCAAATACAACATATGTTGAAGTTGCATCGCTATGTAGCGTACCTAGTTTTAAGCCGCCAAACATTAAATTTTCATTGGTATTGGTCATGAGCTTGAATTTATCATCAATCTCAAAAACGGCATAATCACCTTTATGAACAATTTGCTCACCCTCGGCAGCCGTTGCCTCAACCGGCACACCAAATGAAATCGTCAATTTAATAGGTCTGGTCCGGTCAATTGGCCCCTTAGCAGGAATTTCTTCTCTATTCCCGTCTTCATATCGATAACCAATAACTGGGCTTTTTAGAAGATTACTCCTATTTTCGCCTTCGGTTGGTGCATCCAAGGGAACCATTAACGCAGATGGACTTACGTCAGCAGTACCTCTATTTTGCGTATCGGCAACCGCTTCTTCAGGCTGTGCGGAAGAAGCCTGATTGTTCACTTCTTCAGCCCCTGCATCTGGGTTATCTTTTTTAGCATCATCATTTTCTTTTTCTGGCACTGGAATATCCGAGGGCTCAACTTGCCCTGTTGTCACCGTTTCTGGTGCTGAAGGATTATTGGGCTCTACAGCGCCAATTGGCAATACCGAATTAAACACAATCGCTAATGCCAGTACGCTGCTAAGAAGCCAATGTTTTTTGTTCTTCTTCATCATTTAATCTCTCCTACTCAAATAATTTTTTCTGACTCAAATATGGTCCTTTACCGCATAATATCTTTGCTGTGCTACAACTAATCAGTCATGCTAGAAATCGCTTATTTCTTACCAATGCATACTGCACTCATAAGGTTTTAAAAAACGTCTCTGCTATACATTTTGCGCTTTAGTAAAGTCTTTCTTTTTTACCATTTATTTCCAGATTAGTTATACAGTACCTATACCATGTAAAATTATACCGAAAACTAAATTTTTCCGCTTGAATTGTTGGTCTACGAAAACATATAAAATTTCCATAAATAGAAATTTTTAAAAATAAAATTTCTATTTATGGAAAGCAAGTTGTTATAAATCTAGTTATAATGGTAAAAATAAAAACTGAATGGAGAAGAAAATGAAAAATGTCGCTCATAAAACGAGTTCGCTGCTCAAAGAATTAATTTTCATTGCTCATATTTCAAAAACTGATTTTGCTTTATTCATGAATATGACCCCTAGCGGATTAAGTAAAATCCTAACAGGTAATCGCCTACCCGTCATGAAAGAAAAGAGGTTTTTTAGTCGCCAAGCCGGACAATACTTTTCAGACCTTATCTTTTGCCAAGGCTGCCACTTTAAATTTGAAAATACCTTTCCCGTAATCTATGATTTTACTTCACAATCTGAGCTTACAGCTTTTCTAACAGCGGCTATTGAATATAGCCTTGACTGTGATTATGCTTTTGAAATCAATCATAGTCTTGAATATCATGATAAGGGATCTTCTTTTTTGGGCAGGAAAACCATTCTAAACATGTTTTGTATAATTTTGTCGGATTATGTTAAAAACACTCGAAATGAGTTTTTAGAATTTTTCAGTACACTGCCTTTATTTGAATCTCTCTTCCCTGATATCTTTAAACGTCTCATTGTTTTTAAGTTTAATAAAGAAAATTTAGTATTGAATCAATTCTTTGATATACCTACTTTTGAATCTGCTCATCAAAACAATATTCATATCATTAACACGGTCATAAATTTACAGGGTGCCCTCAACACCAACTACTGGGAGACAGCTAACAAAATTGAGCCAACCTTTTTGCTTGTAAAAGGATACTGCTTGCTCACTTTCAGCTCTCAACTTGATGGTACACCTCTAATGACTTTTATCACACATAAAAGTTACCTGACTGTTTTTTTTAACCACCTTATGAATTTAGGAGCAAAAAAGATAAGTTATACTCGTGAAGAAGGCCGCCTTGCAATCGCCAATTCACCTAATTTACTTTCCGAGTTACTGGCAACCCCTGTCAAGGCGGTTTACAACCTAATTCCCGCTGGCTATTTATTAAAAAAAGAAGAGATTGAAACATTAGATGCTTCTAGTGTAATGAACAGCGGTATTTTTAGCCTATTTCAAAAAATCTCACTTGATCAAACTTTATTTTATATTTCTGAAGATACGTTGCAGCACTTCTGCCTGTCTGGCAACTTATCTGTCCCTTTTGTCTCTACCATGCATATTCCACTGGATAAACGAATCGACTATCTAGCTCGACTTGAATCCCTTGTGGATGGTGTTGAGAACCACAAAGTAAAAATTCTTAGCTCAGATTCCCCTAAAGCGGCCATTTTTTGCTTTCCTCAGTTTAGCATTGTTTATACCACTTCTTCTGATACTAGTTATGAAAAAGTTCACTATTTTTGCAGTGACGCTATCTATAATATCTTGCAAGAAGAACTATCTGAACAGGATACTTCTCCTATCGACTTTACTCCCGATTTGTGGAAAGCCTATTTGGAGGAATTATCCTTTTCTCTATAACACACAGTCCTCTTTAACGAACTCAAATATTTATTTTATCCTTTATCGGTTTTATTATTTTTAAACAGTATTTTCTTTACAGCGAGCAAAGCTATTACTGCTGCAAATGATAGTAAAAGCAAAGATATCATACCCTCGCGATTGAATGAATCGCTTGTTTGTACAATTTTTCCTCCTGTCGGCTTATCAGGCACTACCGGTGTAGGCGTGGGAATAAAATTGCTTTTTTCTGCTTTGGGATATACTTCAAGATCATATAACCATTCACTGTCCTTTGTGTAAAGAGGTAGATAAATCAAAAATGGTTCCACTGTTCCATACTGGCTTTCTTCTGTTTGAACAGCTAAATAAACCCCTTGCTCTATATCCGCAAAATTGGCTACCCCATTTTTCTCTGTTAATTTTTGTGCCATCGGCTTTTTTCCATGCAGATTATTGGCTAATTTTTGAGAAGCCTGCCGCTGTTGTTTCCCATAAATGAGCGTATTTAAATCAATTTTAGTATCTGAAAACTCGTGAATGAGTTCAAATTGCAAAGTTGTGTTTTCTACCGGAAGACCTACTTGATAGAGAGAAAACTCTACATTCTCCTTAGGTGTACCCAATTCTGCCAATTCTATCTTAACACTGCCAATTCTATCTCTTTCATACAGAGAGTCTGCTGATACTGGCATGGCGCTCAGTAAAAAAAACATGAGTATCATTGGAAAAATGCAATTTTGAAATCTTTTTGCCAATTTATGTTTCATATGTTCCCCCACATCTCTCTTCATCCATCTATAGGAAAGACTTGCTTG
This sequence comes from Scatolibacter rhodanostii, assembly GCF_900197595.1. Lineage (GTDB taxonomy): Bacteria > Bacillota > Clostridia > Oscillospirales > Acutalibacteraceae > Scatolibacter > Scatolibacter rhodanostii. Next base: position 107,730 of record NZ_FZLO01000002.1, read on the forward strand.
CTAAAAGCTATCAAATTACTTTTTAAAAATAAGTTATTCCGTTCAGTATCTTTAAAATAAGGTTGTGTTCCATTTTTCCATTTTCTTGTTTGCTTATTTATAGAATTTTCCTTTTCCATTCATTTGGTGTTTTAACTCAGGCAGTTTCTGTTTGCGGTAAACGACTCTCATGATATAAAAACAAATGATTGGTATTAAAAAAGCAAGTATCCATAAAGCATTTTCTTGTCGCTCATTATTTTCAACTTCGCCTATCACTGCCTGCGCTTGATTCGTAAAAGGAATTCGTTTTCCTCTAACCAGTAATCTATGTGTATTAATCCCATAGGGTGTACAGGTCACTAAAGTCACATAATCTTTATTCTCCGTAATGTCCATACTGTCTAACTCTGAAGGCAAAACCGTTTCAATGTTATCTACTTCATATGCTAATGTTTCATCGAGTACATGGATATAAAAAAAATCTTTTTCCACCAATTGATCAATATCTGTCAATAACTTTGCAGAGGGTAAACCTCTATGTCCAGTCAGCACTGCATGGGTACTTTCTCCGCCTATTGGCAAAGATGAGCCAATATAATGACCGATTCCAACTTGCAGCACATTATCTTCTGTGCCATGATAAATAGGTAGATACACTTTAATAGCCGGAATTTCTAAAACTCCAATAATTTCGTTTTCTCCAATATTTAGTATATTGTCATATTTTAGTTCTCTCGACTTAGTTTCAACAATGTTAGCTTCACTCAATGACTGATATTCTTTTCGCAAATATTGATTATACTGATCTGCTTGTTCCTTTTCTTTGCTATAATCTTTTTCATCCATTTCTTCCACTTCGCCTAAATAGACGGCGGCCGCCTGACTTTGACTTTTTTGATTAACCCAATTACTAATAGAAGGATAAAGGAGAATGGATGCCCCTGCTAAGAAAACAATGCCCAAAATAGCTGTGAATATTTTTCTCTTCAAGGTACTCCATTCCTTTCCTTTATATAAACATCCTTTAACCCTGCTATTGCATGGTTGATTTCAAAAAACAATTGTTGCTTGATTGAGATTTCAAAGTTACTCTTAGTCTCTTTCTTTTTTACGCATTCTCAAAAACATTGCTGCTGCTCCTGCCATAAGAACCGTTCCGCCAGCTGTAAACAGTACTGTTCCTACCCCACCGGTTGAAGGAAGCTCTTTACCTGAAAAGTTTTTCACTTCCACTTTTACAACTCCAGCTTCAACTGTTGTATTTACTTCGCCAACCTGTGCAGCGATATTGGTCAAGATTTCAGTTGTGGCACCGGTCCAAATTTGTCTGATTTCTTCCTCATATTCTGCCTGAATCAAAATTCTGATAGGCTCTTTTAGTTTGTTGTATCCGTCAGGCGCTTCTATTTCTTCCAACAAATACGTTCCTGAATCAAGACCGCTGATGAGTATTTCATCTGTTCCATTACTTTTAATTACATCACCCTCGCCGCCTGTTACATACTTCGCGCCTGCTACAATTTCTTTCACCTTTACTTCCGTACGATTTTCCGGATTATTTCCCCATACCTGGTATAGTTTAAATTCAGCGTCGGCTAGCTTTGTATCGGCGTTTTCACTTTCTCCGTCCACTTTATTTACATTTACACCAAAAGTGAATACCACCACTTTATCTCGCGGTGTTTCTTTTTTGTCTGTGGTCGAATAGGGGTTTGAACTATAAGAAAGCCAAACTTCATTGGGGTTTCCCACAATGCCAATCACAGCATCTTCATTTAATTCGGCTTTATAAGAAATCTCAATCTCATCGCCTGTTTGAATGCCCGCAATCGTCATTAAGTTAGGAATAGTCACTGAAAAAGTAGCACCTACAACGTCAGTAGAGACATCGAATTGATTATCCTGCAATACAATGTCGCCAATTGTTATGCGGATATCGGCTTTGCTATTATAAATAAAAGAAAGCCCGTCGCTCATTTCATCATAAAAAGTCATCTCATATTTTTTATATCCTGTGATATCCGGCACTTTACTATAAAAAGCAAAGGGAATTTCATCACCGATGTGGTAATCTGCCGCATCATTAAATCCTTCACCATATATCTCTGTCGCTTCGGCATTTTTATATTCTTCATCGAATACTTTTTTCTCTACAGATGGATAATCTGACTTAATTGTAATTTCGGTATCACTCATAGCCGTATCTAGCATACAGAGAGAAGCTGCTCCCCCCGTTTGATTGGTTTCGTCTACCAAATAGTAACCAAATGGCAGTTCATCAATCAATACAAAGTCATCTTGTTGGGCTGTTATTGTCCCATAGTCTCCTACACCAATTGTTCCATCTTCCACTGCCTGACGAATAGCTAAGCGAACCTCATCGGCAAATTCCCGAACTTTAGCTTCTTCCGTCAGCGCTTGTATGTAGGCTAAAATTTCTTCCTCTTCTTCTTTTTCTGTCACTGTCTTTAAGATATTTTCGAAAACCGGATTTAGTGTATAAGAAATTTTAGGCTGAGAATCTTCTCCGCTTAGTGCTACACTGGCATTTAAAATGCGATAATAGGAAAAATCTTTTCCCATTAGGCTCTGCCCGTCTTTAGCGTTAATCTTGATACTGCCGACTAAAGCGCCCGCTGATACTATCATGCCCATGCTCATAACAACTAACATTGCTAAGAAAAATGCGGATATTTTTTTTCCGATTACTTTCATGCTTCTTCCTCCTCGTTTGTTTGAACAAATTCTTCTGACTGCGCTAAGATTTGGTTAATTGTTTTCTATTTTTCCGTTTTGACTTTGCATACAATCCCAAAATCAAACTGGAAATTACCATAGCTATACCCGCCAAGTGGTAGAAAGCATCTCCTATGCCACCTGTTTCAGGAAGCTCTGCCTGTTCCGCTTCCCAAATATTTGTAATACTGATTGTACCTTTCGGAATTCCATTATTTTGATAAACCGCTATGTAACCAGCTGGAATTCCTATTTCTTCTACAGAATAGTAATAACTATTCCCTTCAGGGTTTGTTCTCTCTAAATTCTCCCAAGCATACTGCCAACCATTTTCTTTTGTGAGATGAACAGGTTCTCCCACTTTTTCCTTTTCTCCTGCTTCGTTTTCTGGATTTGTATAGTCAGAAAGTTTTATATCTATCTGATTCAGCCAGCTTAAGGCATCAAACTTATACGCCACATCTTCTGTGATCGTCGGAATTGTATACGAAAAAGTTTTATCCCACGGATTTTCAATTTTTTCTATAAAGCTTTGATTTTTAAGTACATTCCAACTTAAGCTGTTATAATTTGTTTCAATTTCTACTGTTAGGGTTGACCCGGGAGCCACCAAAATAGTTTTGGTCTGCGAAAGATTGGGATTTGTCGATTCAGCTTGAATGGTAACCGTATGCCCTATCGGACGAGTCTCTTGTCGGTAAAGCTGAACCTGAATATCCTCAACCACGGGTTCTATTGGTTTTCCTACTTTATCACTCCAGTATTTTTCAACTTTTAGCACTTTATATTCGTTGGGTAAGAACAGTTCTCCGCCGCCTTTAATGAATGCCTTGATATTTTCTGCCGTTACTTTTTCTTCTCCCAGAGAATTTTTTAAACGATTGATCAGATTTATAATTGCCTCTTTATTCTCATCAATGCTCTGTGTCTGGCTAGGTGACCAAACAAAATAAAGAGGCTTTGCTGTCTCTAAATCATATCCTTCCGGTGCAGTGGTTTCTACTAATTTATAGAGAATATCCTGCGATTGTTCTATCACATCAATATTGGGATTTGCCCCAACAGCACCTTGCGTTGGTATCGGTCTAAAAAGAATTTTTCCATTTTCATCCGACTTTGCCTGATTGGTTACCAGTTCCCATCCTTGGTTTGAATTATCCGCTTTTATTTTATAGAGAGAGAATTCCGCTCCTGAAAGCTTTTTCTGATAATTCTCGCTGTCTGTTTTGTATAAGGTAAGCTGGAATTTATAGGACGTTGCTCCACTTTTTGAAGTGTCAATAATTGTTTTGTCTTTATCTCCGTGTCCTTTACCTACTCCTTTGAGTTCAATGCTGTTGTCCATAGTAACATCGACACCTGTCCGAATTGGTTCAAAGTAATAGTGATACTCCAGTACTAAAGCCGTGCTGTCAGGCACTGTAAAATTGGTTTTATAAGTAGCCCCATCATGATTAAAATTAAAATACCCCGGCAGCAGCTCGTGTCCTTTATAACCATTTTGCTCATTCGATGCATCATAGTAATAGAGTCTTGCTGAATTCGGCACTAGATAAAGCTGTCTTAAATTAGCAGTAACAGTTGTTAGCTGGTCTGTAAGGGTAAGCACATTTGAATTTTTGTCCAAATCATCTGCATTGGGGTTAATAATAATTCGATAGAGAATATCATTTTCATCTTGCTGCTCACCGAATTTGTCTATTGTTTTAACTTCTCTCTCTACTTCAACCTTTTGACTGCCAGAAAACTCACCCATGATTACTGTATTTTGATAGGTAACAGTTTTACTGATGAAATCTTTCCAGTTTGCATCTTCGGCGATTGACAGTTGATAATAAATAGCAACCGCACTCTCTCCATATCCTTCTTGAATCTGAATTTGCAGCTGATTATTATCTGTCATCTCATAAGATACTAAATCTTTTATGTCTTTTTTGGTGGTCCAATTATAGTCATATTCGTAGTGATCACTTCCGTAGAAAGAAGCTTTAAAAGATTCTTCTACAAATTCTGTTCCGGCCGGTAAAGAATCTATTAGTAATAAATCACCTTCCTGCAATCCATCCAAATTCACTAAAAGACGATAATAAAGTGTATTTTGAATGTCACCATAATTTACTTTAAAAGATTCTTCTTGATAAGATGTTGCCCCTGACCCTGTTGGGCTCGCCTGTTTTACCAGCGCATACTCAACAGTATGTGTTTTTTTAGCGACATCTACTTCTGTCTTGCCGTTTATCGTAAAATTGGCTGTGTTTACAAATTCCGTATCTCCTCTGTCTTCAATCCAACTGTAATCTGCATAAGTGCCATACGAAAATTGAAGTTGGTCATATGATTTCAAAATCATATCGGGGTTTGTAAGCACAATTTTAAACGATTTCAGCTGCAAATCAGAATTCTCAATCAACTCTTGTCGTGTATACGAGCTCCCTGCTGCATCGGCTGCCTCATAAAAAAGCAACGTGTAATCTTCTTGTGCCAGTAAAACAGATTGATTTCCTTTTGTCGCCTTAATTTCAAATGATCCAAAAGTGTCTCCCGTAAAATAAAGGTGGTCACCTGCTGTATCTATGTATGAAAAGCTATTGCCCGTGTCATTCAGCTTTGGCATTTTTAGAGTAGTCGTCCAAGTATATTTTTCGCCTTCTCTGATTTTCGTGGTTACATTTTCTGCTTTTTTGGTCTGGTAATCAGGTTTAGCAATCACCGGATAATCTGATGTATAATCGTTATCATCTTCATCCGTTACCTTTCCTTGGTTCTCGTAAAGCACTTGTTCGCCAATTTCTGTTTTGGTAACTTCTGTTTCATAAGTGATATAGATTTTATCCTTGGGCATATCTGTAAACTGATAAGGAAGTTGGATATTATCTTTTATCACTCGATTCCCAGCATCTTTAATTGTTATTTTTACATTTGATAAACCAATGTTTGTGCCTGCCTCTTTTAAAATATCTTGAAGCCACCAACCATTAATATCCTGCTTACTCTGATTAAGCGTGATTGTCCACGTTATTTTATTGGTTTCTTTGCTATACCATCCTGATTTGCTGATAATACTATTCTTGAAAGTAATCGTAGTAGAAGAGTTGTCATTATTCGGACCACTTTGTGCTATCGCTTTATTTTCAACCGTTATTTCTCCATTAATCGGCTTCCCATCCTTGCCTAAAAAGAAGCCTTCTTGAAGAACCGCCGTATACGTAATTTCATAAGATTCTCCTGCTGCCAGTGCAGGAAGTGCTTCATAGATAAAACTTTGTTTTCCTTCATTTGTTGTAATTTCAGGTTTTTCAGCAGAAAAGCTTGTATCTATTTCACCGCTTGCTTTCTTTTTGACAATTTGAAAGCTTTCTGTATCATAAGCAATCTTTTCATGCTGTAAACTATCCATGACTTTGATTGTTCCTTTGGTTCCTTTTACAGAAGAGACCTTAACCATATAGTTTGCTTTATCATCTGCCTGGTCACCATTCAGCCATTTCTCTATTTTCACATCGGTGCGTTTTTCTTCTGGAATTGGATTAACGTGAAAACGATATTCTCCTTCACCAATGATAATCCAAGTTCCTTCTCCGCCCTCTTGCAGACTTGCCTGTCCTTGCATATAAAAACTTCCTGCAATACGTGATTCAGGTCTCGATTCTAAAAATTCCTGCTTGTATGTAAGAACTACTTCATTATTTTTCACTTCATATTGACCGACTATCACAGAACCTTCTTTAATCGCACCACTCTGATTTTCTGACCAACTAATTCCTTGTGTGGGCAATTTAAGAATGGCTACAGGATTGTCAGTCGTTACTTTTCCGTTTTCAATATCAAAGTTAATTTCTATTTGAATTTCATCTTTGTCATAAATATCCTTGCTTGGGTCTAACACAGGTATATATTGATCTCCCTCTTTTTTCTCTATTTTCATTCCAGTAATATAGGGAGAAATATCAACGCTAAGCAAGTCCTTTTTTATTTCAGAATTTTGTCCTTGAACCTCAGAATTCTTACCAGATACTTCCGTTTTTGGGCTCGGTTTATTTACGGTTTCCGATTGTTCTGCTGCTGGTTCAACACTCTTTTTTTCTGTATTTTCTTCTATTTGACTTGATTGCTGTGGTATTTCAGATTCTAAGTTTGTGGGTGATGAGCTTGCGGATTCTGCCGGAAGCTTTTCTATTATTTCTCCTAATTGACTTTCCTCTTTATCCTGCAAACCTTCTGCATAGACCAACGGTGTTCCAGCAGAAATTGTTATGAGCAGTACCATGATAAGAGAAAACACTTTTTTGCCGAACTTTAATTTCTTTCTTCTTTTCCACTTTGTCACAGATATATTCCCCTCTCGCTAAAGAATGAGTCCATATAAAATGTATACCTTCAAGATGTTTAGCGGAGCTTTCCTCCGAACAGGCTCTACTTACTATTTCATACGTTAGAGACACCACATTTATGCCAACTTTTTTAAATATAGTTTTTCTTTGGTTACTTTTTAGAGACGGTAAAAAAGTCGATTCTTAAAAGTATTTGTCTTGTTTGTGCATAGAATTCTATTACTTTTAAATTTGTCCCTAGTTCAGTATTTTATCATTTGAACTTCGTCAAATTTTGTATAACTCGGCTTGATAAATTTATAAGCTTTTGTTCAGTTCAGTCGATTTTTCACCGAAAAGAAAACATTTATAGCTTTTTTCTTTTTTCTGCTCCTTCAAATATTTCAAGATCGACCACAATTAAAAAGTGCAAAGAACAAAATCGGTATGTTCTTTGCACTGCTTTTTAGCTTTCCTATTAACTTTTAAAATTCGAATTCATTATATCCAGGCTTGAGAGTCTCTGATATTCTTCTACTGCTTTAACCTGTCTGCGTAAATCAAAAGCTGTATGAATAAACTCCCCTTGCTCATGCAATGTCATCTGCAACGATATCGGCAAAGACAAAAAATAAGTTCTTGAGCTTTTACTTTTAGAAATCAACAAATCTAAATTTTCATAGGACAAATGATCACCTCTAAACTATCATGCACGTTATGCTAAGCACAAACGATACCTACAAAATGTTATCCCTATCTAGTATCCTCCCATAAAATGAATTTACTCTTTGTACTATGTAAATTTTGCTGTTGAATCTTCCTAACAAAATAAAAAAAACAGCATAGAGTGGTGATAAAATCACAATTCTATGCTGTTTTTTATTAAACTGATTTTTAATTGTAAGATAACTTTTTGTTAAATTTTCTTGATGAATGCAAAAAAGGTGAACCCCCCGGCTATACGCCAAGGGGTTCACCTTCACAAAAAGGATTTTTCACAAGAGTGAGAAATTCTTGAGGTTCAAAACTTAAACAACTGGAACAACGTTTGTTGCTCTGTATTTTGAGCTGTTTTTAGGATCTACTTCAGTGTCAAAAGTAACTTTTTGACCTTCTTGAAGTGATTTGTATCCCTCAGAAATGATTGCTGAGAAATGTACAAAAACATCTTCGCCGCCGTCATCATTAGAAATGAAGCCATATCCTTTTTCTGCGTTGAACCATTTAACTGTACCGTTATTCATAAACCGGCACCTCCAAGTAATATTATATTCTCCCTCTGACAAATAGAAAACTCACATCATGTAAATCATAAACGGACAATGACTTACATACAAATGTGAGTTCAAGTTCGTACATTCAGAATATTGTAATCAGTATAGCATTCTCTTTTTGAGATGTCAAGATACTTTGGGCATTTTTTAGAAACTGTAAAAATTTTTCTAATAAATTTTATTGTTTTTAACAACAATTTAGTCTTTTTTCGACTTATTCCAACTTTTATGTCAAATCTTGACATGTTCGCAAGTGCACAATATGAGCAATGCCAGGGATGCTTTCACCTTGCTGTGTGGAGGTCGGTGACATCAATGCGCCAGTTGCTGCAAAAAGTATATTTTTGTATTTTCCCGATTTATCACGCATATTTTTCAAGATATGTCCGCAAAGCACCGAAGCAGAACAACCGCAGCCAGAGGCGCCTGCATGAACATCTTGCCCCTCCAAATCATAAATCATAAGCCCACAATCTTTGTGCTTGCCGGCGATGTTAATTCCTTCTTCCAAAAGCAGCTTTTCTAAAAGACTTGAACCAACTTTTCCAAGATCACCCGTAAAAATCGCATCATAGTCCTGCGGTGATGTTCCTGTATCCTTAAAATAATCTGCATAGCTGTTTGCTGCTGCCGGCGCCATCGCAGCACCCATATTGGCCGCATCCTTAATTCCCAAATCAACTATCTTCCCCGGCATGACATGTTCTATCTGGATTTCTCCTCTATTCGTCACAATGGCACTTCCAGAAGCGGTCGCTGTCCACTGTGCTGTCGGTGTTCGCTGCCCTCCATATTCAAGTGGCAGTCGAAATTGTCTTTCTGCCGAACAAAAATGAGAAGATGTAACTGCTGCGGCAATCCGCGCAGCTCCTGATTCCACCATTAATGAAGACATTAAAAGTGTTTGCGCCATTGTTGAACAGGCTCCATATTGACCTAAAAAAGGAATGTTAAAATCACGCAAGCCAAATGTCGATGAAATGCACTGGTTCAGCAAATCTCCTGCAAAAACTAAATCTACGTCCTCTGCTGTAATGCCTGCTTTGGCAATAGCAAGCCCCAAAGCTTCTTTCTGCATGATGGCCTCCGCTTGCTCCCAGGAACTTGTACCCATCATGGTATCACTGAAAGTTTGGTCAAAATCTTGTCTAAGCGGTCCCTCTGACTCTTTTTTTCCTCCTAATGCTGCACTGGCTAAAATGCGCGGCTTCGTTTCTAATTCCAATGTATATCTGCCAATCCGTTTCATTTTAACCCCCCTGTACAAGCTTAATTACATAAAGTATAATGCCATAAAGCACTGAAGAAGAAATGCCGAATACTAGTACGGGACCCGCAATGCTAAAAATTTTGGCGCCTAATCCCATTACAAATCCTTCACTGCGAAATTCTATGGCAGAAGCCACCACAGAGTTGGCAAAACCTGTAATAGGCACAACAATACCAGCTCCGGCATACTTTGCGACTTTATCATATACCTTTAAAACTGTTAGAACAGCCGCTATAAAAATTAGCGTTATCGCAACAAGCGTTCGAGATTCTTTTAATTCCATATCCCAACTCAAATAGAGCTGGCAAAAAAACTCCCCCAAGGTGCAAATAGACCCGCCAAATAAAAACGCCATTAAACTATTTTTAAAATAATTCGAATTCGGAGATTCTAGTTTTACCATTTCTCCATATTGTTCTTTAGAAGTTATCTTCACAACATCACCTCATCTGATAGAATAGTTCTATTTTTTGCAAAATAATAGAACTTATTCATGCCCATCAAATCGATTTAATTGATAGGTAAAATTTAAGCTACTATTATTTTCTATCCAAATGCGGCTCTTATGCAAAAAAAGAAACTTTCTTAAAGAAAGTTTCTTCCAATTATCTATTTCATTGAATTTAAATTTATTTTGAGTGTCGAAAAACTGTATATATGATCTTATTTTCTAATTTTTAACGGTAATCAAAGCAGCCGCTGCGGTTCGTGCTTCCTCAAAAATAGACTTTTTACCGTCGGTTTGCGGTTGGTTCGGAACAAAACCCTCGAAAATACAAATGGCGCCATCATTCTTCGCAATCGCATAGTCCTCTGGGTTTCTTAATGTCCAACTAACCTCTTGCATTCCAAGCAACGTTTTTGCCAATCGTAAAGAAATATTATTTCTAAAAATAAAATCATACGCTTCAAAATCAGGTCTAGTTAAAAAATTGGTCAGCATATTCATTCCTGCAAAAGCACCAAAAGCTGAAAGCTCATTAGACGGGATTAATTTCCCCATAAGCTGGCCCCTCACCACATTCGGTCGGTTCTGCCGAAACCAACGAACAATCCTAGGGTCAAAGGATTCTATGCAGTAAAGACCCGTATAATCTTGCAATATTTTGGCCACCAATGGGCAAATAATCTCCGGATTGTTATAGGCTTTGATTTCCACAATAATCGGCACACGACTTCCTACTGCTTTCAGCGTCTCTGAAAATAGAGGTATTTGTTCTTCTGTATTGAAAAGAGAAAATGCTTGAAGCTCTGCAAAGGTGAGTTCAGATATTTTTTTATTGACCTTGCCGCTTTTACGCAAATCAGCGTCATGATGAACGACAACTTGATTATCTTTTGTTAATTGAACATCTAACTCAATGCCAAAGCCAGATTCAGCCGCTAAGCGAAAGGCTTTCAATGAATTTTCGGGTATTCCATTTTTATTATTATGAAGTCCCCTATGCGCGTAGTCAAACTTAGCAAGTTTCTGCAAAAATCCCCTGTGTTCTACATTTGGTGCGATTGCCCAAAGCCAAAAAGCTATGATTACGCAAATCGCTGCTATTAAAACTACCGGTAAATACATCGCAAAAACCTCTCTCAAATTATAATATCTTAATTTTATGATACCTTTTCAATCTATAAAAATCAAGTTTTGAATGTAAACAATTCTTATATTAATAGTATTCCTCTTTTTTGTCTTTCATGATTGGTTTTACAAAATTCCATTCTATCTAAAAAAGCCAGCGTTTTTTAAGCGCTGGCTTTCAATCTCAACTATATTATTTGCATTTTGTGTTTTAAGGTGTCACTGTAAATAGCTCAGACATATGATTTTCTTTATCAAATACATTATTATACTGTAGGATGGCATATTCATTCAATAAATCTTCATATGGCTTTTCTTCGTCAGGCCAATAGATATTTTCGTTTTCATCAATGGCGCCCACACCGGTCATAACAGGCAATGACTGACTGAAATAATGCAAATACTTTTGATAAGGCGTACTTTCCAAACCAGCCGCACGCATCAATAAACTTGATAAATAGTTTATACTCGTAACCTCTGTCTCTGGTTGTTCCAAATCATAGTTTGCCCAAATGATATAAGGTACTTCTTGGCGACGCATAAACTCTTCTTTTGATAAGTCGGGGAAAGTCGGAGCATCTAATAGTACTGACATCTGATCATTTGTACCTGCAAAAGGCCAATGATCGCCAAAGAAAAGAATAACCACAGGTTCTTTTTCTTTTTCAAAGTATTCAATCAACATCTCATACGCTTTGTCAGAAGAGTTCGTAGAGGTAAGATATTGATTGGCAGCCGAGAAATCCGTTTCACCAGACATAATTTCTACCGTTGAAGGATAGTCTTCAAATTCAAATCCGGCATGATTCGCCAACGTAATCAGAAAGGTAAAAAGAGGTTCTTCTTTATCTCTGTTCTCATATTCATAGATTACTTCATTGTAGCTTGAAGCATCGTCTGTATAGCCACGCTCCATCACTTTTTCTGTCTTAAAAGTATAATAGTCTGTAAACTGATCAAAACCAAAGTTTTCATAAACTCGATCTCGCTGCCAGTTAGCACCGTTAGCCGGATGAATTGCCAACGTATTATAACCATATTGTTCTAATGTCTGCACCAACGAATCTTGCGGTGTCGTAACATACTGTTGATACGGTTTGCTGCCGATCGGGAAAAATGCCATTGAATTCCCTGTCAAAAATTCATATTCACTGTCACAAGTATTTCCGGCAAATACAGAAGAATAGGCCGTGCCCGAAATTACATTTGGATCTTTCTGTAAAGAATGAATAAAAGGCATATTATCTTTAGACAGCTCCAAATTTGGGTTTGTCGTTAGCACATCTGTCATCGATTCACACATCACCGCAATAATAGTTGGTTTTTTGCCTGGGTCTCCCAAAAAAGATGGTTCTTCCAGTCCATCAATCTCGTCTTTAATGTTATTCAGTGTTTCGACACTATAATTAGATGGTTTTTCAACTATCATAAACTGCATATTTGCTAAAAATCCAGCCAGCATACCAGTGTTTTGACTGCTCATTGTTTGGTTATAAGGACCCACAACAATTCCTAGATACGACATGACATTTAGCGGCATAACGGCCAAATACAACCCCAGTGCCAAAACTGCCGTTACTCCTCTTTCTGCTAATTTCATGCGCATTGATTCTTTCTTATGCTCTGGTTGCATTTTAGAAAACAAGGAAAGCAGAGCAACTGAAAAAAGAAAAAACAACGCAATCGCATCTGTAAGGACAAATTCATAACGATCAGCCACTTCCATGGCTGTACCCAAAGAACCAATATCCCATGGTAAAACGGGGTCACCCCTAAAAATAATTACATAATAGTTAGCAATACCAAAAATAAGAGAAATTAACATTCCCAACCAACCGGTAATCACAGCACGGCGGAAAATCAAGTAGATAACAGCAAACAACATCAAATAGCAAATATAGTTCGCCAATATTTTCCCTGGTTCTTCAAAAGAAAGAGCCGAGGTATGGTTAATATATTCGACCATTATCATAGACAGTGCTGGCAATATAAACAACATAATGCGAGAAATCCGTCTTCGAATCTTATTCCCAACATCTATTTGTAAAAGTTGAAAGAAGCCGGCAACTAGCCCCAGTATGATAAACATACCGACCTTCAATACATCAACCGTACCTTTTTGATACACATGTGCACGTGTTATCAGATACGGAAAAAAAACAAACAGAAGCGTTGATGGCAATAAATAAGCCACCATAGCTATCCAATTCTTCTTCTGTAATGCAAAATGTATCCCTAGTTTCATTCCCTTTTCTTCAGCCTGTTTTTCCAAAAAATCACCCGCTAACCTTTATTTTAAATACCGAGAGGTCGTGCCAAGACATAAACTGCCTTTTCTACATAACAACTATAATTTCTAACCAGAGGTCAAATGTCAATTCAGCCGACACTCAAAACAAAAGCTTTTTTATTGCAAAGCTTTTAATCTTCAGTCCGGCTTTATTGTTATACTATCATTTTATTTCAAGATATCACTCTGCGTCTGAACCGCATTTATCATCAAAACTATAATTTTCTTGTTTACCAAAAGCTTCTGTACTTTCTGATGATTTAAAAAATACGGTGACTGTCTGAAGGATAATTTTAATATCAGACCAAATACTAAAATTCTCAATATACATCAAATCAAGCACTAATTTGTCTTTAGGTGAAGTATTGTACTTTCCACTAATCTGTGCAAGACCCGTTAAACCTGCTTTAGCTCTTAGACGGTATGAAAATTCAGGTAAATCAGAGGTATACTCCGCCACATTTTCAAGCATTTCAGGTCTCGGACCAACCAATGTCATATCTCCCCACAAAATATTAATCAACTGAGGAAGCTCGTCAAGTCTGAACCGGCGCAGAACATTGCCCACTTTTGTGATACGGTCATCATCTTGTGCCGCCGACTTATGAACGGAATTTTCTTCTTTCATCGTACGAAATTTTAGAACCTCAAATACTTTGCCAAATTTAGTCAGGCGTTTCTGACGATAAAAGATTTTGCCACCATCTTCAGCTTTGATAATAATGGCACTAATCAACATAATAGGGCTTGCAACAATTAAACCCACCAAAGAAATAGAGATATCCATCAATCTTTTGACAGCGCGTTGTTCAATCGTCATCTCTTTAACAGTATGGCAAACAAAAGACTTGTCATCAATTGTCGTAAATTTTCCACCCATTGCCACAACATCAGCCATTTCAAAATTATAATAAATATGCTTGTTGTTTTGATAGCAGTAGTCTATAAAACGGTTTCGATGCGATTCTGGTATATCATAAATAAATACAGTATCACATTCATCTATTCTGTCAAAAACAGCTCTATTTCCATAGTGAATCTTATAAACTATATTATATTGTTTTTTAAATCGATTTATTTTCGGGATAACATGACCTAAACTTGACTCTGAAGAAGCAATAACACAACATTTTTCTGGTGGCTCTATTAAAAAATAAATATAGTTACCTAGATAGGTAAAAGCAATAATCACTAAAATCTGTAAGATAATCACCAATAGAAGCAGATGAGGATCTTCATAAACAAAACGGCCGTGTTTACCTGCACCGGCGTTCATAATAGAAAGCTCAAAGTGGGTAATTAAATCGGTAATAATCGTTGCCAAAGTCAGCGAATAAATAATCGGCTTACTTTTCTGCTGACCAATGGCATATCCCCCATAAATCGACATAAAGGCCATGCCCATCACGGTGAAGGTTACCATAGTGATACCCATCGTTCTAGAAGGGTCTAAAAGCCAAGGATTGTCCATGGAAAAAATGCCAAAGAAAATTGCAAATAGAGAGGCAAAAAGTGTAACTTTTAAAAAGAATACAATTGTCTTTTTTAACTTCTTTATTATTTTCATTATAAATATCATCCTAAATAAAATTTATATATTCTTAATGTATTCTTAATCTTTTCTTTAAAATACGTCATATTATATCATATCAACTCAAAAAAAGCAAAGAAAAGCGATAAGATGATAAATAAAATCATTCTTATCGTTCTCTTTGTTATTCTGCTTTATGCAAAAAGTTTCGTAATTTCAGAGAGTTCATCTATGATGGCAATATGCTGAGGACAGTGAGATTCACATGCTCCACAGGCAATACAGTCAGCAGCTGCGCCGCGTTCTGCTATTACACCCGTATATCGTTTTTGTGAAATGGCCAAATTGTTGTAACGAGTACGAAAATTGGCCACATCAAATATTCCCGGAATATTGATATTCATCGGACAACCATCTACGCAATATTGACAAGCTGTGCACGGAATGGTCGGCAAACTATTTAAAATATCTACGGCCTTGCCAATTGTCTGATATTCCCTTTCAGAAAGCGGCTCAAAATTCTCTAAATAAGAGCAATTATCTTCCATCTGCTCTCTGTCAGACATACCGCTTAATACCGTCAAAACTCCCTCTAGCGAAGCTGCATATCTCATAGCCCATGAAGCAATCGAAGCATCTGGGTTGACTTCTTTAAACAAAGTTTGAATATCTGGTGTCATTTCTGCTAATGCCCCACCGCGAATCGGCTCCATGATGATAATAGGTTTATTATGCTTACGTGCCACTTCATAACATTTACGAGATTGAACTACATCGTTTTCCCAATCTACATAGTTAATTTGCAACTGCACAAATTCAGCTTCAGGATGTGCTGTTAAAATTTCATCTAACAGTTCGGCATTATCATGGAAAGAAAATCCCATGTGGCTGACTTTGCCTTGTTTTTTTAAATCTGCCACAAAATCCCAGGCTTTCAACTTCTCGGTTTTGCGATAGTTTTCCTGATCTAAGGAGTGCAAAAGATAGAAATCAAAAAACGATAAACCTGTCCGCTGCAATGACTCATGAAAGATTCTCTCCATGTCTTCATAGCTATTGCATTCGCCCCAAATGGGTAATTTATCAGCTGTCTGAAAACTCTCTCTGGGGTATCTTTTCACGACAGCTTCCTTTAGAAGTTCCTCCGACTTACCTCCTAAATACACATAGGCCGTATCAAAGTAAGAAAAGCCTTTGCTCATATACGTATCTACCATTTTCTTAACTTGCTCAACATCCACTTCCCCTTCAATCATAGGGGGACGCATCAAACCAAATCCCAGTTTCTTGATATTAAGGTTTTCGATAGCTTCAGACATTTTAACTCCTCCTCTAGCTTTCCTATTACATACAATTTCCTCACCTATCCTGAGTATATCGTCTAATATTAAAATCGTCAAGCAAATAAATGCGGTCTGTACCCTCTTGTTCTGCTTCTATAAATCCCTTATAATAGAAAACAGCTGGCTCCTCATGTAGTCTAAGGAACAATCAGCTGTAATAAAAGCAGTGAGGTTTTATGATGTCATTACGCAAAAAAAGATTTGCACATGTAGCTGTTTTCTGGCTTTTAGGTATTTTCTTATTTATTCTTGTAATTCAGTTAGAAATCCCTTGTTGGATAAAATCACTTACTCATCTTGACTGCCCTAGCTGCGGCACTGTACGCATGATGGGTTATCTAAAGCAAGGAAACTTCTTATCTGCTTTTTCACAAAACCAATTTATGTTTTTTGCGCTACCCATCACCGCTATTTTCACCATTATTGCAAGCTGCCGCTATGTAAAAACGGGCAAAATATTGCAAAGAAAAGCAGAACAGCTATTTTTGCTGACACTTATCGTCATCGGCATTTTATTTGCTGTTCTGCGCAATCTTGTTTAAATTTTAGAAATTTTTATTCTGCCGAATCATCGGCGAAAGTCCTTCATAAATAACCAATACACCTACTATTTTTACCAACAGCTTAATCAAACCAAACGGATTGGTAATTAAGGATACTCCCAGAATAACGATGAACACGGCAATAATCAGATCTACTACCCAACGAGAATATCCTATCTTCTTTTTCTCAAAGGCCTTTTGAATTTCTGTAATCCCATACATAAGAATAAGGATACCAAGCAACGTGGGCAGCAAGCCTAAAATAAATTGCGGTAAAATAATCAGCACCAACGCAATTACAATAGAAATAATGCCTTCTGTTTGCTGTGTGCCCATTTTATTATTGATACAAGACACTCCATAAATCAAAACAAGTATACCAAGAACCACCATCAACCATTTAAGGGCAGAGTAAGGAAATAGCACCAATACGGCACCGGCTATCATACATAAAATAGAACGAAAATTTTTATCTTGCATTCGTCAGGCTCCTTTACAAATTAAATTCTATTTTTAATCTATCTAAACATAAGACCAATCATCAATAACAGCTTTATTTTTAGCTTTCTATTTTTTATACGCTGTTTATACTGGTATTATAACAAACAAGTACTAAAAAGAAAGCCTTTTAACAAATTCAACATAAAGAATTAAGTTTTTTGTTATATTTTATTTTCGCATAAATGTATCTTTCCACTTTTTATTCTATAACACTTGCTTTTGGCAAAACCAAATCATTAAACTTATGCTCATACTTTAAAAATATATCCACTAACCCCTTTTCAAATTGAGTGCCTGCACCTTTCTTAATCTCCTCACACGCATAGTCATGTGAATGCGCCAAACGGTAGCTGCGGTTATTAACCATGGCATCATAAGCATCACAGATAGAGGTTACTCTTGCCACCAGTGGAATATCCTTACCGCTTATTCCATAGGGATACCCTTTCCCATTCCACCACTCGTGATGATAAACCGAAGAATCATGAGCCAAAGGAATTAACTCTTCTGTCATACCCGTTATATCACCTGCACGGATATGCACAAAAAGCTTATCCGCAAATCTCGTATGGCTCTGAATAATCCGATACTCCTGTAAAGTAAGTTTTCCTGGTTTGGATAGAATTTCAGGTGGAACACAGACCTTTCCAATATCGTGGTAAAAAGCTGCCATTCCAAATAGCTTAACTTCCTCAGGTGTTGCTTCTTGTAAATATTGTGCAGAAGAGTCTAACAAGTCACTCAACGTACTAACCAATTGTTTAACGTTGCAGATATGTGTAAATTGATCAAGCGGTAGCTTTTTTATAATATCGTTTACATTTGTTCCTTTATAGGTACTAGCGTCCATTTTCTCCCTCCTCAACTTCTAACATCCTCAAACTATTTGTTATTGTTTATTGTTCTTCATCATTTTAATAAAAAAGCTTGCTATATCGGGGTCAAATTGCTTACCCGAACCCTCGGCAATAACTTGCAGTGCCTGCTTTCTACCTTCTTCTGTGTCTCCGCTAAGGTTTAACGCCCTTTCATAATTTTCTGACACCGAAATAATTCTTGAAATAAGGGGAATCTCTTCTCCCTGCAATCCTTTGGGGTAACCACGTCCATCCCAACGTTCATGGTGACTATAAACGCCCCCCGCAATATCCAGCGTTGCAGGAGACAAGTTTAAAATTCGATAGCCGACGATGGGATGTTGCCGAACCAATTCCCTTCCTGCTTCTGTTTGTTCACGTTCACACCCAAAAAGCAGCGAGTCATCCAGCGTGATTTTGCCAATATCATGAAACCAACCTGCGTCTCTCAACTGACGAATTATGGTTTCAGAAAGTCCCATTGCTCGTCCTGTCATTTCACACAACAAGCTGACTTGTTCAGAATGTTGACGTTCTTTCGCACTCTTCTCATGTAAAGCCTTCATAATATCTGAAACGGCTGCGTTACAGAAACTTTTAGAAGAGACATTTTTTTCATGATACATTTCATGCTCAGCATTTTCTAATATCTGCTGTAAACTTTGCCAATGCTTTTGCTTGGTGGCAACTCCAGCTGCCATACTAAAAGGAATCATCTTGATTTTTTGAGAAGCAAGTTCTTCTTTTAGCTTTGCCATTACTTTCACGGCATCGTCCTTTATGGTGCAAGGAAACAAAATTACAAATTCATCTCCACCCACACGAGCCGCTATGTCATTTTCTCTGCAATTACGTTTTAAGATTTTTGCGGTTTTAACCAGCAGTTCATCCCCTGCCGTATGCCCAAATGTGTCATTCAAAAGCTTTAACCCATTCATATCCATATAGAGGACAGAAATCGGTAAATTTAAGGGTGTATCTATCTCCATCATTTTTTTATCGAAAAAAGTGCGGTTGTATAATCCAGTTAAAGAATCATGAAAACTAAGATATTCAATTTGCTGCTCTGCTTTTTTTCGTTCCGTAATATCGATGAAACTAATGACATACCCAATTTTTTTGCCATGCCGAATTTGTGGCAGTATGCGGTATTCAATATCAAAAAAAGATCCGTCTGCTCGCCAAAGAGTATTTTGTTCTGGACGTCCTGCCTCACCAGCCTGCAGATATTCTGTGACAGGTAAGTAATTGTCTAAGTTATGCAAAGCTAGATGATTACTGGGATGAATCAAATCTCGCATCTCTTTTCCCAGTAAGCTCTCTTCATCTTTATATCTTAAAAGTGTTAAAAAGCTCTTATTGTAAAAGGTGCATTTTCCTTCTAAATCTATCCCAAAAACACCCTCTGCTGTAGAATTAAGAATCAAACGCAGTTGATTTCTTTGTTTCTCAAGCATAGTATTGCTTTCATTTAATTCATACGTACGTATTGCGACGGTTTCCTCTAAGTTATTCACTTGCTGCTGAATTTGATCAGCAAGGCTATTAAAAATTTCACTCATAAACCCTACTTCGTCATTTCGAATAATTTGAACACGTTGCTTTAAATCACCTGCTGAAAAAGTCTTAGCAGCAGCTAGAAGAGAGCGTATTGGCGCAAATAACTTTCTTGAAGCAACCCAATAGACGAAAAGAGAAGCAATGCCGACTACGATAACACTTACTACCGTAATCCAAATGTTCGAAGAAAATCCACCGGCCATATAACTTTCCGGAAGCAAAGATATTGTCATCCAATCAATTCCATTATGCTGATATTCTTGTACATCCACATACCATTTTTCGTTTTCACTTTTTATGGTAAAAGCATCTCCATCTGAAAACTCATTATAATTAGGCAACTGATTAAAAATCGAATTATCCAAATCCTCAAGTGTTTTTCTCGTCAAAGTGCCATCAAGGTTATCTTGGGCATTTTCAATATTTGCCGAGTTAGCAATCAAGTACCCTGTGTTTTTCTCTATAATGACAGCATATCCGTTTGATGCGGATGCGATATCACTTAGAGAACTATTTAAATCAGACAAGCGCATATGGGCAACCAATACGCCTCTGAGTTGGTCATCTTCGTCATAGACAGGCACTGCTGTCGACACAGAAATACCTAAATTTGAAAAAGCAGCAAATACTGGTGAAACCACTAAAGCGTTTGCCCTGATAGCTTCTTGATACCAAAGTCGCTCTCTAGGGTCAAAACTTCCCTTGTTTTTAATCACTTCCGTGGTAACCCAATTTTCTTCCGAAGGAAAATAGGGTGCCTGCCCTGGCAGATTTTTATCGTTCTGTACATAAGCCAGTTCTTCGTCTTCTCCGCGATAGGCCGCATAATATTCTCCGTCTACCGTTCCATAACCAATACTATAAAAGGCATTGCCATAGGTGGTCAGTGCACTAAAAAACAGACCCTCCAAATCATCGGTATTGGTTAAATCTATCAAGCCATTTTCCACTAGTCTGCTCGTTACATCAGTCACACTAGCCGGAATCAGTGAGAACTCTGCAATCTTCTTGGAAATATTTTGATTCATGCCTACAGACATAGCCGAAGCTCCACGTTCAATAGAGGCATACCCATTCGTTAAAATTACCAGTCCTGTAATAAAAATACCAGCCATCATCAAGCCCATAAAGATCATAAAAAATATGCTGCGGATAGACATGCTTTTTATTTTGTGAGATTTTTTCATCTTTTCACCATCTGACTATTTCTTTTTTAAAGTTTTCCTGAATCTTTTTGTTTTTGCCGCAATTCAGTCAAACTAATTCTTTCAAACTATTATCTTTAAAGCAGTAATATGCTTTTACTTTAGTTCTATTGCAGATAAAATCCAACTAAGCGTTTTATCCGAAGTAAGGCAGTTTTTTGATGCTTAAAACACTGCTACTGTAAGTTTTTTCCAAAAAAATTATATTCCTATATTCTAAACTAATTTGTATTTATACGTTAATTCTCTTGGTTTCAACAATATCTGACACTTTATCATAACAAAAAATGCAAATTAATAATTCTAAATTCAATTATTTTTTACCAATTTTTGTTTGCCATTAACCTTTGATTAACAAAATGAATGCAAATTTTGCTTTATCATTAACTATATCCCCCACATCAAGGTATTAACTTATGCTAAAGCAATTTTAAAAAGACACCTAGGAGATATTACTTCCCTTCTTACTACCATAACAAGGCAGAACACAGGTTACAATCCTATGCTCTATGTTTACATTTATAGAAGCCACTTCAGCTATCTCGCAATCTTGGCTTTTGAAAACCTGTTAGACATCTGAATTCATCCATTTAATCGACATAAACTGTCAATAAATCCATCTAAAATAACAGAATCAAATCCCTTTCTACAACCATTTCCCATATCATAAATCAGAGATTAATCTTCTACCTTTTATTCTTCATTTTTCTCTTTCGCTCAATAATTTGCAGAAGTTTATAATTTTATTTTTACAACTCTTGACGAAAAAGAAAAATTATGATATTATAAATATCGCTGATTACTACTTAGTGTTAGTTTTCATGCATTATGGGCGATTAGCTCAGCTGGCTAGAGCACCTGCTTGACGTGCAGGGGGTCAGCGGTTCAAGTCCGTTATCGCCCACCATACTTTAAAGCTTTGGCAGAACTTTCTTATTAGATTGTTCTACCAAAGCTTTTTTCTTGCATACCAGAACCTATACTGTATTTCTACCTTATTTCGTTCTTAAACTACATCAGCCGTACAAAATTAAATAAAACATTGAATTTTATTTATTCTATTCTTTTTGCCTTGAATTTCGAATTAAAGACAAAAAACGAATCTTTTTAACTAGTTCGTCCGATGGAGTATCAAGGGGACTGAATTGCACTCTTATTGATTAGATAATGATGAATCCTGTGCAACTACAGCAGAAAAATTCTTGGCGTAGATAATCGTAGGCAACTCTTGACCACGTCTGCATTTTTTAATTTATCCGACTGTCACAAGCTCATTGAGTGCCTTTACGGTCTTCCTATTGCCGCAACAGAGAGTTTCTTTTATCTCTTCTATCGTAAAGATAATGTATGACCGATTCTGTTTGTCAATCCAATTGTTGCGTTGAGAGAATGAATTACGGCTTAAGAGGATACTGTATAAGATTTTGGCAGTGTCTGATACCAAGCGATAGGCAGGGTTGGTGAATAAAACTTTTGGCATGGAAAAGAAACTGTATTGCTCGGCGCTGTTGCCATAAAAGTAGTCTAGGCTTAAGTTTGTCATTTTTTATTTCTCCTCTATTTTAAGAATGGGCAAAAGAAAAGACCTGAGTGAAACCTCAGGTCTTAGTGCTAATATTATTTGAATGTTATTTAAGATTCAAATAATATTATAGAATACGGTAAAATTTATTTATGCTGACGAAATAATAAATGTTTTAATCATACCATTATCACTTTCATCCCTAACTTCTTTAACCTCACCTATATATGTCTGAAAATTTTCAGGTGATACATTGATACTCACTATTTGTACGTTTGAAAGATCGATAGCAACATTATCGTTCTTATAAATAACAGTTATCGTATCACCAACTTCTATGTCATCTACTTTATCTAATCCCGTTATTGGGATTGTGGTATCCGCGGAAAAAGATAAGACTGTCTCGTTATATTCATCGTTTGGCAATACACTAACCTGATAACTGTTATTTTCATTCCAAATCATTTCAGTTATAATTCCTTTATAGTACTTGTGAGTCACCTCAATGGTAACAATTTTAAGATAACGGTCTTCTGTGCAGATCGTTGAAAATATAGTGGTTGCAGTCATACCCTACTAACAACAGATAGTGTTCTGACAGGTCACATTGCTTTTTTACTAGCTTAGTGATACACTTTTTTATATACTATTTTAATTTATAAGTACTTAATTTCAGCACTAACAGATAGGAGAAAAAATGAAAAATTTAAAATTAATTTTAGCTTTTATATGGCAAACTCTTATATCTCTTTTTTCACCATTTGCAATAGGCTTTATTGTTTTATGCCTTACTGGGCGGAGTAAAAGTGATAGTCCTGAAATAGGAGCTGACCTTGATATTTCTATCATGATTGGAGTCGTTGCACTAATCGTATGGCTAATAGCAGCTATACCTGTTACTGTCTGGTTGGGAAAAACACTTTACCATAGAAAGAAATGGATGTGCTTAATTCCTGTCTTATGGTTTATTTTTCTTTTTATATTAGTCGTGATGATAATGGGATTAGGTGAATTTTTAAGTGCTTTTGCTTTTTAGTATATTTTTTGATTTATTATTACGCTCGGCATTTGTGTATAAAAACAGTCTTCAGCAATAGTGTTACTGAAGACTGTTTTTTATTTCAATGCAATATCTCTACTTAA
Organism: Scatolibacter rhodanostii; assembly: GCF_900197595.1. Lineage (GTDB taxonomy): Bacteria > Bacillota > Clostridia > Oscillospirales > Acutalibacteraceae > Scatolibacter > Scatolibacter rhodanostii. The sequence continues at coordinate 131,369 of NZ_FZLO01000002.1, forward strand.
TTCTTGAATCTTATATTAACAAAGGTAACTTTATGGATTTAATGATTATACTTGTGGATAACCTGATACCAATCAGCACAATCTTTTCCATAATTATTTGGCATATCTGAAAGAGGATTATATTTACTGAAAGCCATAGCTATTTGCTCTAATGTATAACCGGTAAAACCACTCTTATATGTTAGAGTGGAAAAAGATTTGTATATGAGAGTTAAAGCAGAACATTTTATATTAAAATTAACGTCATCCTTTAACTTATACCAAATGATTTTCATATCTTCAAGATTTTCACTGCTATACTTTCTTTCATCTCTAATAATTCCTTGGTCAACAGCAAAATTAATAGCTTTGATAGCTGTCATTGCAAATATTTGAGCTAATCCTGTGCTGCAATCATGCCTAGATGCAAGAATGTTCTTTACGGCAAGCTCTTTCGTAATTTTGCGAGTGCCATAATTATTTCGGCTAGTCTGAAATATTTCTATAATAGCGTTGGTGAGTTCAGTTGTTTCTTGAGGCTTTTTTGTCCAGTTTATTGTGGACGATTCGATGTCTTATTATTTTCTGAAAATATATTACCCACAATTTGTTCAATGGAAGATTCTTTAACAGCTACATTAATAGGGTCATACATCCTTATAAGCTCAATAAGGGCATTTTTAGCCAGTATATCTGAATTTACCGATACAGTCCAAGTATGTTCATCTTTTGATTCAAGACTATAACCCCTATGGTTTTGCCATACTGGGAAATCGTCAAATGACAGTATTACAGAGTAACCGTCATCATATTCTTCTTTAAATAAATCAAGTCCGCCATCATATAACTTTGCGCCTTCATCAATTAAAATAAGGCGTTTACAGGTGCTTTCAATATCATCCATATCATGGGTTGTTAAAATAATAGTGGTCTCTTTTTCTGCATTTATCTTTAAAATACATTCTCTCAATGCCTTTTTGCTCATAACGTCAAGACCAATAGTAGGTTCATCTAAATAAAGTATATCAGGGTCATGAAGCATTGATAAGGCTAAGTTAGCTTTCATCTTTTGTCCAAGGCTCAGCTGTCTTACAGGCCTATCCATAAAATCACTCATTTGAAGTACATCAATAAACAGCTTTTTATTAGTTTTGTATGTATTATCATCAATCTTGTACATCTTCTTATATACTTCAAATGTATCCTCAATAGGTAAGTCCCAATAAAGCTGAGAGCGCTGTCCGAATACAACACCAATCCTTGCTGCATTTCTTTTTCTTTCATTGTATGGGATAATCCCATTAACTTCGATACTGCCTGCAGTTGGCGTCAATATGCCTGAAAGCATTTTTATTGTAGTAGATTTCCCTGCACCGTTAGGCCCTATATATCCTACTATTTCACCCTTTTCAAGTTCAAAGCTAATATTCTTCACTGCTTCTTTGTACTCATACTCTCTATGAAAAAGTGAACTTAAGCTACCTAGGATACCCGGTTTTGACTTTGCAATTTTAAATGTTTTAGAAACATTTTTAACACTTATAAAAGACATATTCTCCTCCTTATGAACCGGAACTTTGATATTTTGATAACCCCTTATTCCAAGCCTTTATACTTAAGAAAAACATTAACCCCGCCATTAACGGAGTTAAATAAGGCACAAAATCAGGCAAATATGGCGACGAAGGTGTTCTGAGTATCGCTGTTACAGGATAAAAATTAAGAAATGCCAAAGGTAGTACAAACGTTAAAATAATCTGTATGGATGCACTGTAAATTGTTATGGGATAATCTACAAACTGCTTGAATCTAAATATTAAATCCCCAACTGGGTTTTCATTTATAGTTATAAAGCTTATGGAAGATACTGCTATTAACAAAGAAGCTTGTATCAGCGCCGAACTTATCAGCATAATCAAAAACATAAAGGCATTTTGAATATTAAAGGCGTAATCAGTTTGAGGCAGTGTAATCGCTATAACTATTATGCTGAGTATGGTGTGTCCGATATATCCAAAGTTAAAACCGTTATATATTTCATGCATAAACGGGTTTACAGGTTTAATCAAAGCCCCATCAAACTCACCTGTCCGTATCTTGGTAGGTAAATTAATGCATGGTGTAAAAAACACGCATGCTGCAATGGCATAGGATAAAAGGTTAAAAGCGTAAAGAAACATTACTTCTTCAGCCTTCCATCCGCCTAAATCCCCAAAATTACTTATTAGGAAGTACAGGGTAATAAAGGTAGTGCCGTATGAAATCCATTGTCCTATAACACCGGTTATAAAAGAAGCTCTATGTACAAGTTCACCACGGATAGTTTGCTTAGCAAACAGCAAATATAGTTTTATATGCTCTTTCATTTTATCCTCCCCTTAACCCCCGTTTATAGTGATACGTTTTTCTACAACCTTATATATACAAAGACCAATAAGGTTTAAAAGTAATATCCAAAACACAGACACTGATATAATGATCCAAACATCCTGTAGTTGGGTCTTTTGTAGATATAAATTGATAGGCTCAAAGCTAATATATCTAAAAGGTAAGTAATAACTAAAATCATTTAACCCTCTAGGATAAAACCATAACGGGACAACTGTGCCCCCAAACAATGTGGTAAAAGCTCTTAAGTACCAACTTATATACCATGTCTTTTGAGTAAAAAAGGCAAGTAAGCCAAATATATAGGTAAGCTCAAGCATTATTAAACAGCCTAATAAAAGGGATAATAAAAAAAGTAGAAAGTAACTTATATTTGGTACGGGAAGCTTAAAAACAGCGAAACCTAAAATTAATACAGGTAAAGCACTTGTCAAAACATTATATAGATTTTTCCCAAGGTTTTCACTAAAGCAATGGTACTTAAAAGAAACAGGTCTTATGAAGTAGTTGGCAACTGAACCATCCCGTATGGCAGGTTCAAGTTCATTGGCAATATTTGCCGAGGTGAAAGTAGTTATAATAAGGTTTATAACTACAAAAATCATCATATCCTCAATAGTTGTTTCTGATTTACCTGTTGCAGTTAAAGCCGACCATAAATTTATCTGTATAAAAAAAGTCAGCAATGAAACTAATAATCTCATCACCGTTGACGCTGTATATGAAAATTGAGATTTGAATATCTTCCCTGCAATAGTTAGATACTTCATATGCCCTCCATAAATTTACTTTTTCAAATTAAATTATATACTTGCAAAAAAAACTTGTCAATAGAAAAGGCTATGTAGCTTTACGCATATTTAGCCAGTGGGGAAAGAATTTTAGATGCTTGTAATCTCCGTTGTGGATGTTGTATTTTGAGGTCAATATCTTTTAATTCTTTATAGATGTTCTAATAAATTGCATTTGAGTTGGCTTTTATAATACCATTGCTCTTTTAAAGGGTGAGTTACACCTATTCAATTCTTTTTTTAGTTTTTCTTTAGATTTGATAGCAGTCCAGACAGCTGAGTTGACTAAGCTAAATCGCAACGCTGTGAATTAGCTATACGCAAAAATATGATATAGAATCTCTGAATATAGCGCACAAACATCTCCTATTAAAGGAGAGTTTGAAGCAGATGAAAGTTACTTTGGACCAAAGCGTATTCGTGGTAAGTGAGGTCGTGGTGCAAGAAGAAAAACCATTGTGTTTAGGTTGTTTAAACGTGACGGAAAAGTATACACTGAAATTATTCCTAACGCCAAAGCTACTGCATTACAAGGAATTATCAGAACACACGCCCGTAGTCTGTTATTCACACAGACTACGGGCGTGGATATGATGGATTGGCCGATTTAGGTTATGAAAAGCTTTTTCGTGTAAATCAGGGTGAAAATGAATTCTCAAAAGGAAATGGTAACCACATAAATGGTATTGAAAGCTTTTGAGGTTATGCTAAACATCGATCGACAAAATTTAAAGGTATCCCTAAAGATTTATTAAACTTATATCTTAAAGAAACTGAATTTCGCTTTAACCATAGAGGCTTGAATCTCTATCAGCTTTTATTAAAAATCTTTAGGGATAATCCTCTGCTCTAACCAAGACTTTTATTTTATAGTACAGACGATAAATAGCGCCTACTTTTTTATAGCTTTGAGACTTTTGCTAGGATATTTGCTTACGGACAGAATTTACCTTTTACTGTTGTAACCGTTGAATTTTTGCTTTTGTCATCTTTCTGACCGGCTAATCGCATTCTATCATATTTCTTGACGCTACCTGTATAGCTAACGGTTTTTTTGTCATTGTTTGTTGTTGTATGATAGTAATCAACGTTGTCATCAGTTCTCCTATGCATTTTATAACCAAATACATTACTTGTGGAAACATTGTTACTTGAAATGGTTAAATAGTGATTTGATTCATCATCATCTTTGGGTTTATAAAGAGAATATTTTGTGTCATTGAATCCCTTAAAATAAAATGAATACTCTTTGTTACCTGCACTTGCACCAATGGCTGAACTGCCCACCATCATCAAGCCGAGTCCAAACGCTGCTAATCTCTTTGAAAATTCCATAAACATACCCTATTGTTTCTCAATCCATTATTTTGTGAGCCATTTATTTTCTGCCCTGTATCCAAGGGACAATTGTCAAAATCACTAAAAAGTTTCGTTATTTATCCTGTGTTTATATTAAAAATACGCTTCTAATTTCTAATTATAAATTTTAAATGTTACAGAGTTATGTCTGATTTCTTACTTTATAGAAAATAAGACTACATTAATAAACCCTATAACACCCACCAGATTTGTATCTATATATACCCTCTCTATAAAAACTTAGACTACAAAAATGCTTAACTCTCTGCCGTTCTCACCTCACTTTATTTTTAGAATACAATAGAGGAGGAGGTATCTATTATGTCCATGCCTGAATTTCCAAAGCCTGACCCTGCTTTAACACAGGAAGAGGCTCTGAAAATGATTTTAGCATCTATTGCCATGGAAGAAGCCGCGCTTAGCCGCATTATCGATGCGGAAGCAGAGAAGATAAACCATATCTTAGATCAAGCTTCCAGCGGTAATGATTCCGCTAATCTAAATAGTATTTTAGCGGTTAATCAAAGTGTCACTAATTTATTAGAAATTGTATCTCAAAATCAAATGATTTTGAAAAATAAAATGGATAAGGTATTGGCATATTTACCGAATCCTCCTACGCCTCCCTGCCCTCCTGTTCCACCTTGCCCTCCCTGTCCTCCTGTTCCTCCCTGTCCTCCTGCTCCACCCTGTCCTCCTGCTCCGCCTTGTCCTCCTGCTCCACCCTGTCCTCCTGTTCCACCTTGTCCCCCTGTTCCACCTTGTCCTCCTTCTCAATCCCCTTGTTCACCAATAGGTTGTTGCCTATTTAGCATAGCTTGTTTCAATATAATTCCAAGAAACTATTGTTGTCACGAACGTTTGCAATGGAAAGAAAGTAGCGCTTGGAATCGCTTTTCACTTGCTCCCGATGATTCCTCTAAAATTTTAGTACCCCGTACTGGCCGGTTTACCATTGGTTTGGTCCTAAATGTCGGCTGCACAAATTCATCTAGTGTTGGATTAGAATTTATAGTTTCTTGCCGCGATAAATCGCCTATTGTCAAAAAAATAAATATCAGCCCTTATTGCGGTTCTTCTACTCCCTTTAAACAATTTACTGTTCAGATGCCTTGTTCATGTTTTCCATGTTATGCATCTGTTTCTGTGTGTAATCCCTGCGAAATAAATGTTCAGGAAGGTAGGATTATATTCTCAGAACTATAGATGTTGTCCCTTTGCACTCATTTAGACATATAATAGATAACAGACTCTATATCTTTTAAATTATCAGAGAGGTGATATCCTTGTCACAACCATCTTTTCCGGCTAATCCTGACATAACCAGGGATGATGCAGTTAATCAAATCCTGTCTTCTGTTGCTATGGAAGAACTTGGTTTAAGCCATATTATTAACGCCGAAGGAGAAAAACTACAATATATCCTAGGCACACTATCCGGTGTGACTGGCCCTTCCGCAACTATTGAAGATGTTCTCAACGCTAATGCAAGTATTCAAAATCTCTTGCAGAACGCGTCCTACAATCAATTGCTTTTAAGATCTAAAATGCAGCAAGCACTTTCCGCATCTGAAATGACTGGACCAACTGGACCCACCGGACCATCCGGACCCGCAGGAGATCCAGGTGGACCCACTGGGCCTACTGGACCAGCGGGTCCTACAGGAGCACTTGGACCCGTAGGCGCACAAGGTCCTACAGGAGATACCGGACCAACTGGTCCTATAGGTGTCACAGGCACAACTGGGCCAACCGGTCCGGTCGGGGCACACATATTAGGAAAACTGCAAAAAACCTTATTTCATGCGGGATAAGGGATACCACAATAAAATATGAGCTGTCACCTTACGCAGAATACCGCCCCATTGGACAAGCAGGGCGGTATTTCTGTGTCTGGATAGCGGAACTTCGGGACAAGTTGGCCCGAAGTGGAAAGGGGGGATTGCGAATCCCTATGGGGGCTTGATTGAAAAATCAGGCCTTTTTTTCATGCCATAAAACAGATTAGGAGGAAAAGCACATGACAAATAATGAGCCAAATAATCCCGAAGATGTAAAAATCACACCGGGCCAAGAGGCCCCGACAGAAGAAAAAGCGGCTCCCGCACCCCCGCTTGAAGTTGGTGATGATGGATTGGAGCCGCCCACGCCCTTTGATATTCCCGCCCCCGGTGATGTAGTGGTTTCTTTTGACAAAATCAATGAGATTGTTTCCGAGAAACAGGCGGTGGTAAAGGAAGCGGAACACGCTTCTCCCGAAAAACAAGGAGCGGAAAAATCAGCTCTCGCCGATAAAAAAGCAGAGCCGGAGAAGCCCGGCCCTGAAAAAGCAAAGAGCAATGAGCCGAAAACGACTGACAGCAAGCCCAAACCCCGCCAGCCAAAAGCCGCCGACAAAGCGGACAAGAAGCCCTCCCACCCTGCAAAACAGGAAAAACAGAGCAAAGCCGCCCAAGCGGATAAAACCGCCAAGCAAAAGCAATCAGCGGGAATCGGTGGCGGTTCTGTTTCGGGAAAATCTGCCGAACAGCCTAAACAGGAAACACCGCCCCCGGCTCCTGTTCAGCCGCCCGAACCGAGAGAAGCGCCCCGGCCCGAAGAAAAGGAGCAGATTGTTTATCTCAATCTTTCCGAGCTTCACGCTTTCAAAGACCACCCGTTCCAAGTCCGCAATGATGAAGAAATGGCGGCAATGGTGGAGAGCGTTAAGGATAAGGGCGTTACCCAGCCTGCCATTGTTCGGCCCCGTGAAGATGGCGGCTATGAAATTGTATCGGGCCACCGCCGCCAGAAAGCCAGCGAATTAGCCGGGTATGCGGATATGCCCTGTATCGTCCGCAACATGACGGACGAACAAGCCATCACGCAGATGGTAGAGGACAACACCAATCAGCGTGAAAATATCCTGCCCAGTGAACGGGCCAAAGCCCTGCAAATGCAGTTGGAGGCCATTAAAAAGCAGGGCGCACGAACCGGCAACGGACAGCGTTCCAATGAGGTTGTAGCCGAGCGCAACAAAATGACAATCAAGCAGGTACAGCGGTATATCAAGCTCAATGAGCTTGTGCCTGACCTGATGAAAATGGTGGACGAGAAAAAAATAGCGTTCACCCCCGCTGTGGAGCTTGCGTTCATCACGCCTAAAAATCAGCGATATATAGCTATCGCTATTGAGGGCCAGCAGTCGGCCCCCTCACTCTCACAGGCCCAGCGTATGCGGGAGCTTGACGGTAAAAAGCTGTTAAACCCGGATGTTATTGACGGTATTATGCTCGAAGAAAAAAAGGAGGTAGACAAAGTGATTTTATCCAGCCAAGAACTCGGCCAGTATTTCGGGAAGGAAAAGACCCCAAGGGAAATGAAAGACACCATTATGAAGCTGCTTGAGGAAAACAAGGATAAGCTGAAAGACATTTCAGCCCCGGAAAAGAAAGCCGAGCAGGAGAAATAAAGCACTTCGGGCCAAGTTGTCCTGAAGTTTTCTTTTCCGGGGCGTTGCCCCGCACCCCAAAGCTCTAAGGATATAATGTATTCCCCGTCGCCGCTTATTGGGTAGCATAGCCGGGAAAATCAGTCAAGAGCCTGCCGCCGTAGTCGGTGCTTCGCACTCTTGACGGATTTCTCCCAGGTATGCTTTAAGGCAGTCAAGCGACGGGGATATATATTCCTTTGAGCCCCTCCATTTCCATGAGTGGAAAGGGAGGGGATAGGTTGATTACTTAACGCAAGAGAAACGGAGGTGCTTTACCATGAAACGACCATTAGCATATATTACCGCCGCATGGTGCGGCGATCACGATACGGACACCAAACAGGCGGCGCAGTATTGCAGGGCAGTCTATGAAGCGGGCTTTTCGCCCATCTGCCCCCTGCTATATCTGCCCTTATTTCTCAATACCGCTATCCCGGAGGAACACAAAAGCGGCATTGACATGGGGCGTGACCTCTTGCGCCGCTCCCATGTACTGGTGGTGTGCGGCAATGAGGTTGACGAGGATATGAAAAACGACATTGCCATTGCTGGGCGGCTGAATATCACAGCAACCACGCTGGACGGTATTCTGACCGTGAAAACACAGGGCCGGGCGAAAGACAATGCTTGAAGCCTTTATCACCAATTTTGGGCGGTACAATGAGGGATATTTGGACGGGGAGTATTTGAAGCTCCCCGCCCGAGGAAGTGCAGGGCCTTTTGAAGCGAATCCATGTAGACGGTGTACGGTATGAAGAAATTTTCATTACCGATTATATTACCGACATTCCGGGTTTGCGTAGCTGCATGGGCGAAAATGAAAGCATTGACGAGCTAAACTATTTGGCGGCATTGCTGGACGATATGGATGAATGGGAAGTCGAAAAGTTTGCCGCCGCCGTGGACTTCGGGGAATACAATAGTGTACCAGCCCTAATCAACCTTACGCAAAATCTGGATTGCTTCGAGTTTTATTCAAATGTGAACAACGAGGAAGATTTGGGCCGGTACTATATTGAAGAAATGTGTACGCTGGAAATCCCGGAGCATTTGCAGAACTATATTGATTATGAAGCCTATGGGCGGGATATGAACTTGGACGAGGACGGGCGTTTTACCGATGGCGGCTATGTGGTGCGGACAGGCTACAGCTTTATCGAGCATTACAACCGCCGTGAGGATTTGCCGGATAAATACCAGATTTTCGCTTACCCAGAACCGGAAAAATCCATCAAGAAAACGCTGGAAAGCTACGGCAAGCTGATAAGCGAAACCGTCACCGCCGCCCATGAACGCCCCCAACCTGCCAATGAGGAACGTTGAGGAACGATAAAAGACTTCGGGCCAAGTTGGCCCGAAGTCTTAAAAATCGCAATATGGTTTATTAATTCAGAAGCGCTATGCCAAGATTTAAATATCCCGCAAAAGTTACCCATAACAGGTATGGAAGCATTAAATACATTGCCGGTTTTGAAATATGTGCAAATGAAATCATTGTAGTTAAAATCAAAAGCCATAAAATAAGTAGCCAAACAAATGCGAAAAAATATAGCCCTAAATTGAAAAACCAAAACGTCCACAAAAAATTGAAAAAGAGCTGTACTCCGTATAACTTGATGGCTTTGCTAACACTTTTTTGCGGCGCACTTGATGTAACAATTAAATAGGAGGCGATGCCCATGAGTATATAGAGGATAGTCCATGCCACAGGGAATAGCCAGCCGGGGGGTGACAATAGCGGTTTGTTGAGCGTTTCAAACACCCTCATGCTGTCCTTTGAAATAAAGCCCGCAATCCCACCCACAATCAGTGGAATAGCGATACAAATTAATAGTGTTTTCCATTTGATTTTCAAGCAATCACCCCTTTGGATATAGTATACGCCAAAAAACTATGGACTATGAAGATAAACCTACGAGCACTGTTTCTGCATAGAAAGTGGAGAACACAAAACTTCGGGTCAAGTTGGCCCGAAGTGAGAAAGGAGGTTTTTTCATGCAGGAGGATATAGAACGCCGAACGGTTGCCCTATCCGTCAATGCCACAAAGCTGACGGGCCGGGCGTTGGCGAAGATTTTAGGGGCGGCGGTGCGGAAGATCCAAAAGGACTACCAAAAGGGACAGACCCCTCAAGGAAAGCAGAGCGTAAAAAAGCTGATGAACCACGGCGCTTCCACGAAAAGCCTTGACCTCTCCGGGGATACAAAGCGCTTTGACCGTGTAGCTCGGAAATACAATGTGGACTATGCTTTCCACAAGACAGGGCCGAACAAGTACCTGCTGTTTTTTAAGGCAGGACAGGCGGACGCTATTACCACCTGTTTTGGCGAATACAGCAAGCTGGTACTGAACCGGGGCAAGAACCGCCGCCCCTCTATTCTGGAACAGATTAAATCCTTTGCAGACCGGGAGCGCACCAAGCCCCGCCAGCATGAACGAAAACGGGAGGCGGTGCGGAATGAACGATAAAATCAGAAAATATGTATTGCCGAACATTCCGTACTTGTTTGCACTTTGGTTTTTCCTGAAGCTCGGCACAGCCTACCGAATGGCCCCCGGCGCAGACTTCGGCAATAAGCTGATTGGCATAGTGAAAACCATAGGCCCGGCGTTTGAAACAATAGCGCCGGGCCTTGTGCTGTCCGATTGGCTCATTGGCCTTGCCGGGGCCGTTATACGTCGGTTGGTGGTATGGTATAAGGTAAAAAACGCAGAAAAGTTTCGGAGGGATGTGGAATATGGTTCGGCACGGTGGGGAATGCAAAAGGACATAAAACCCTTTATCGACCCCAAATTCAGCAACAACGTGATACTCACAGGCACAGAGTTTCTTACCATGAACACCCGGCCTGCCAATCCCGCCAACGCCCGGAATCTGAATTGTTGTATTATTGGTTCGTCCGGTTCGGGTAAAACAAGGTTTTGGCTGACCCCGAATCTGCTTCAAGCCCATTCTTCCTTTGTCGTGGTTGACCCAAAGGGCGGCATTTTGGGGCAGGTGGGTACATTCCTGCAAAAGCAGGGCTACAAAATCAAGGTGTTCAACAGTATAGATTTTTCCCAAAGTATGCACTATAACCCCTTGTCGTACATCAAAACGGAGAGCGATATTTTGAAGTTTGTAAATGCTCTAATTGAAAATACCAAGGGGGACGGCAAGGAGGGCGACCCGTTCTGGACGAAATCAGAAACTCTTTTATACTGCGCCTTGATTGGATATATCGTCTTTGAGGGGCCAGAGGAAGAACGCAATATCAATACTCTTGTGGATATGATTAACAGCATGGAAACGAGGGAAGATGATGAAAATTTCAAGAACGCCGTGGACTATATGTTTCTTGGCTTGGAAAATCGGAACCCCCGCCACTTCGCCGTAAGGCAGTATAAGAAGTTCAAGCTCGCCAGTGGCAAGACCACAAAAGCCATTCTGATTAGCTGTGGCGCACGTTTAGCCCCTTTTGATATTGGAGAGCTTCGGGAGATTACAAGCTATGATGAAATGGAATTAGACCGCATGGGCGACAGGAGAACCGCTACTTTCTTCATCATCAGCGACACGGATACAACGTATAACTTCATAGTTGCCCTTGCTTTTTCGCAGATGTTCAATTTGCTTTGCGAACGGGCTGACACCGTACACGGTGGCAGGCTCCCCCATCATGTACGGGTATTATGGGACGAAGCCGCCAACACAGGACAGGTTCCGCAACTGGAAAAACTGGTTGCCGTTATACGCTCCCGTGAAATCTCCCTGTGCCTGTTTTTACAGGCACAGAGCCAACTTAAAGCCTTATACAAAGACCACGCTGAAACCATTATGGGCAATATGGACAGCGTGATTTTTCTTGGTGGACGGGAACATAGTACCATCAAGGAGCTTTCGGAGGTTTTGGGGAAAGAAACCATTTCCATGCAGACGGAAAGCCGAACACGGGGCCAGTCGGAAAGCTACGGACAGAATATGCAGCGGCTTGGCAAAGAGCTTATGACAATGGACGAGCTGACCACAATGGACGGAAACAAGTGTATTCTGCAATTACGAGGATTGCGGCCTTTCCTTTCCCCAAAATATGATTTGAAAAAGCACCCCAATTACAGGCGTACAGCCGAAGCCGACAAGCGCAACGCTTTTGACGCTTCAAAGCTGATAAACCGCCGCATGAAAAAGCTCAACCCCAATGAGCAGTATACCCTTTATGAAGTTAGCGCCGAAGCGGAAGCCGCCGCATGAAAAAGCTCAACCCCAATGAGCAGTATACCCTTTATGAAGTTAGCGCCGAAGCGGAAGCCGCCGCCATAGACGAGGATGAGGACATTCTCAACTATGATGATGTGGACGACCCGGAAGCGTTTGCATAAAAATAACATCAGGCCAATTTGGCCCGATGTTGAAAAAAAGTTAGTTTTCATTTTTTCCATAATAGAGAGGGCTAATGTTTCCGTGCTTTTGCAACCAACGCCCATATATATCAAGTCCTTTTGAAGCAGGGTCAGACATACAAATTGTAAATTCAAGACCAAATAGGGCAAAAACAAAAAAGGGATATGCAATTACAGGATTATCGTGCAGTACATCCGTGTTCTCATCAACTGGGATTAGCAAAAAATCACTTTCATGTATTGTCTGATATGGATCTCCTGTATTGCCTTGCCATAGCTTATCGATTTCATATATCCGCCTAATATTGCATGACCATTCTTTGTTACTACCACGGCGAGCATAATCACGAATTGGGTCAAAATCTGAGTTGTCGATTAAATAGTCAACGCCACCATCAATCTTGGCAAATCTTAACGCTAGTGATTCTAATGCAATCTTGGCTATAAAGCGTGAGAGAGGAATTGTGTTTTTAGGTATCATTTCATCTACAAACGCTGGCGTAATAATTGTGCCTTTTTGCAATAATTTCGTGATGTTAGAATGTTCAGTTTCTATGGCTACAATTGGGTTGCTGCTCTGTTCAAATAGCGGTAATCCCGGAAATGGGTTTATAACTTTTACCTGGCTACCATCGGGCAGCACTCCGTTGAGATGGGGAACCACGCCCTTTTTGCTTGGAATAGCCTCCCTAAATCTCAAAGCCTTTATTTCAGTTGATTCAAGAAAGGGCTTCTCAACTTTTCGTGCAAAATAATTATTGCAGTCATCGCAAACAACACCCTTTGGAAGCGTTGCAGTTTTATTTCCTAATGATTCAGGAATTATATGCTCTACACTTTTAGAGTTAGAGCTATCTTGTTTACAAAAAAGACACCTCATGGCCGCCATCCTTTCTGTTGAAATTACAACACTAAATTGACATTTCTAAAGCAGCAATAATATTTCTGATGCGAGTAACCAAATCATCGTAGCTCATAATATCTGTTATATGTTTGTACTGCCGCTTGATTAGTTCAAAGTCGTTCCGCTGTTGAGGGTTAAAATCATTGCTTCTACCAAGAACCAAAATGCCTTGTGGGTTTACAATTTTAGGGCTTATGTTTTCTGGCAAAGCATCTTTCAGTTCCTTTGTTAAGGATGCTTCTCCATCTTTACCCCAATTGTTCATACAAAAAACATATTTCTCTATTTGCTGGATTGTCCCAGCAAGCTCCCTAACAGGTACATAGTTGTTTCTATAAGAAGATTGTTTTGTAAGCAACTGAACACCGGGCTTTTTTATTTCCATAATATCAATGAATCCATTGGCGTCAATCAGCAAAAAATCTGGACGTTTATCATATCCATCAACGCCTCGGATTGTAACTTCACGGATGCCTGCAATATATTTCGGATAAAGTAATCGAATTACATTATGTATTTTTTCTTGCCATTCGTTTTCAGTCATTCCTTCAGCGTTATCCAAAAGATAACGAAGCTCCTCATCCGCGAGCTTGAACTGGGCGAGTTCAACTTGCTTTGTGTGCTGTAAAAAACCAGCATTTCTATCTGTGGCCCAAACCGATTTTGAACGATTTTCCAAGAACTTTTGGAAACGTTTTTCATAACGTTCAGCTTCACCAAAGTATTCCTTGATGATTCTTGAAATGCGGGAGTAAGTGTAATGCCGCATTTCAGCAGTTTTGGGAAATTTCCGAATCAGCTCCGCAAATACCGAAAGAGGGAGGTTGATTTTTCTATCAGAGCTGTCTCCGGTATATATATCCGCGTTAGCAACTTTATCGAGTGTTCTTAAAATTGAAATGTGATAAGAGGCTATGAACATCTTTTCAGTCAGGTGGATTTCATTTGCAAAATAAATTCTATTTTCCGTACCAACAACGCCTGAATCGATGTACGTGTACTTAGCTCCTACTACGCCGATGCAGAAAAACAATGAATCGTCATCAACATCATATTCGGCAGTATGAGAGCGAATGCGTTCAGCGGTAACAGCAAAGCAACGTTTGATACTCCAAGATTTTCCTTCTTTAAGCTCTTGAAGTATTCGTTCACCATCGATTGTCTCTGGATGGTAGATTAGAATCAACTCATTGCCTTCCCGCACAAATTCAAGATTCATTTTGACGCCCTCCCATCAATCACTAACCTAATTATACCCTACATTTCAACGATAAACAACGAGAAAGGAGCGTTTTTGACATTGCCCCGTGGCCCTCCCTCAAAATCCACATCCCCAACTTCGGGCCAAGTTGGCCCGAAGTGACAGCCGCCAGAAATGGCGGTTTTTTCGTACCCGAAAACAAAACGAAAAAATGGAGGTAATTTGATTATGGGATTTTTTACGAGTGCAGTTAGCACATTGCAGACCCTTGTTGTTGCGCTTGGAGCTGGCCTTGCGGTGTGGGGCGTTATCAACCTTTTGGAAGGTTACGGGTCGGACAATCCCGGCGCAAAATCGCAAGGGATTAAGCAGCTTATGGCAGGTGGCGGCGTTATCCTGCTGGGAACAACGCTTGTGCCTATGCTCTCCAGCCTGTTTTAAGAGGTTAGCCTATGGATTTTCTCACCGACTGGATTAACGAATGGATAAAGGGCCTGCTGATTGACGGTATCATGGGAAACTTGGAGGGCCTTTTTTCCGATGTAAATAACCGTGTCGGAGAGATTGCAACACAGGTGGGAACCACCCCGGAGGCTTGGCACTCCGGGGTATTCTCCATGATACGGCAACTTTCCGAAACGGTTGTATTGCCGATTGCCGGGCTTGTGCTGACCTTTGTAGCCACCTATGAGCTGATACAGCTTATCATTGACCGTAACAATCTGCATGACATAGATACTTGGATTTTCTTCAAATGGATTTTCAAAACAGCGGCGGCGGTGCTGATTCTCTCCAATACATTCAATATCGTCATGGCGGTATTTGATATTTCTCAAAGCGTGATAAATAACGCAGGTGGGCTGATTCAAGGCAGTACCGATGTAACCGCCGACATGATGAACAATCTGGAAACAACTTTGCAGGGTATGGAGATTGGCCCTCTCATTGGCCTGTGGCTCCAAACTATTTTTATCGGCTTTACTATGAAAGCGATTGGCATTGTGATTTTCGTTGTGGTGTATGGCAGAATGTTGGAAATCTATATGCTTTCTAGTTTAGCCCCTGTGCCAATAGCAACACTGGTAAACCGTGAAATCGGCGGTATGGGCCAAAACTATCTCAAATCTCTTTGCGCCGTAGGCTTTCAGGGCTTTTTGATTATGGTGTGTGTGGCAATCTACGCAAAGCTGGTACAGAGCGTTGCCACCGCAGGAGCTTCGGACATTATCGGTGCAGTATGGCAGGTGATAGGCTATACCGTTTTGCTTTGCTTTACTTTATTCAAAACCGGGAGTCTTTCCAAGTCGATTTTCGGTTCACATTAGCGACTTCGGGCCAAGTTGGCCCGAAGTGGAAAGGAGTGCAATTTAACGTGAGCAATGAAAAAAACACCGTTTCGCAAGAAGCGGAACAGCAACCCGGACAGGCGGCAATACCGCTGAAACTGGACGTTACTGCCCGGCCCATTGAGCCGAAAGGAAACCTTGTGGGCTTTGCCAGTATCAAGTTTAATGACGCTTTTGTCGTGGAGGATTTCAAGATGTTGCAGAGCGACAAGGGCATTTTTGTAGGGATGCCGAGCAAACCGGATAAGACCAGCAAGACCGGCTACCGGGATACGGCAAAGCCCATTATCGCAGAGTTCCGCAAGGAGCTGACCGGGGCCGTGGTTGCCGCCTACCATGCGGAGGTGGAAAAATTACAGTCCCGTGCCGCTGCCGTTACCGTCCCGGAAAAGAAATCTATCCCGGAACAGCTTGCCGAGGGAGCGAAACAGGCGGCAAAGGAGAAAGCCGCCCGTCCTGCTCCCGCAAAGGCCAGCAAGGCTAAAAGTGCAGAAAGATAGTATTGTGACTTCGGGCCAAGTTGGCCCGAAGTGGAAAGGAGATTTTTATGTATCAACAACCGGAACAATCGCCGTGGGGCAAGGTTCAGCATTGCGAAATTCTCTGCCCCGGCGTGTTTCTTGTAAGTACCGCCAGTTACGGCGGCACCATGTTTTCTAAGGATATGGCGGCGGTTCTCTCTCCCGCCGCCCGGAAATGCGGCTTTCGTCACGGCGGCTTTCTCTGCTTTGAGGAAGATACACAGGAAGATGTTGCCCTGCGGGAGCTTTTGGATAAAAAGCTGTGGGCCGCTCCTGACCGTATCAAGGACAAGGCCGCTTTTGAGGAAAACATCAACAATTCTATCCGGAAATATAACCCGGACTATTGGCGTATACGGCAGGCCGGGCTTGAAAAGGCCCCGGCCCGGCAGACTGCCCCGGCTCACAGCGCCGAACGCTGACACTTCGGGCCAACTTGGCCCGAAGTTACGACCAAATGACAAAGCAAAAGGGATGTCCAGCCGGGTCGAGCATTGTTGTCCATAAGGATTCACTTTCCGATGAAGTAGCTTCGCCATATTGTACGTTGGTTTTTACCGCCCCACAGGAAAGAGCGTGCTGTACGGCAAGCTCCATCTGTTCCTGATTATGTACCGTAAAATCCAAATGTGCCATTTGCTGTTGTGCGCCCGGCTCGTCCGGCCATACGGGCGGAACGTAGTCTGGATTTTGCTGAAAGGCGATTTTTACACTACCGGACGGAGAAATAATATCCGTCCACTCATTTTCTTCCACATGGTTTTTCTTCCAGCCGAGAAGCCGTATATAAAAATTAGATAAAGCGGCTGCGTCCCTGCACTCCAACACAACAGCGTCAAGTGCAATCGGCAACAACCCTTTTGTATTCAATGTTTCCATAAACACACTCCTTGCTTTTTTCTCTAAATTATACCATGAAAACACCCGGAAAGGAGGATTTTTCATTGGCCTATGTAAGCGTACCCAATGATTTATCAAAGGTTAAGACCAAGCTGGCATTCAATCTTACCAAACGCCAGTTAATCTGCTTCGGAGCGGCGGCAGTAATCGGTATCCCCGCCTATCTGTTTACCCGTACCGCTATTGGCAACACCGGGGCCATGCTCCTGATGATTTCCTTTATGCTCCCTTGCTTTTTCTTCGCCATGTACGAGCGTGACGGACTGCCCTTTGAAAAGGTAGTGCGGAATATTGTCCGCTCCAAATTTCTGTGGCCCAGCACAAGGCCATACCGAACCCAAAATATCTACGCCTATTTGAGCAGCCCCAGAAAGGAGGTACAGCAGATTGGCACAAAAAACAAAATGCCCGCCCGCTCCCGCAAGAAGCGCAAAGTCTAAAAAGCGTGGGCCGCAGACCGCACAGCAGACCATTCCCTATAAGGAAATGCTGAAAGACGGTATCTGCAAGGTACGGGAGGGCTACTACACCAAGACCCTTTCCTATGAAGATATTAACTACGCCGTGGCTTCAACGGACGACCAAAGCACCATTTTTGATGGGTACTGCGGCTTTCTCAATTACTTTGACAGTGCCTTGCCCTTTCAAATGTCGTTCATCAACCACCGCTCCCGGCCTGAAAATCGGTACAGTGTGAACATTCCCCCGCAAGATGATGATTGCAACGGTATTCGCAATGAATTTACCAATATGCTGAAAGGCCAGATTGCCAGAAGCAACAACGGCATTGTCCGCTCCAAGTACATCACGTTCGGAATTCATGCGGACGGAATCAATATGGCCCGGCCCCGCTTAGAGCGTATCGAAGCGGACATTATGGGCAACTTCAAAAAATTAGGCGTTCAGTCGGCAACCCTTTCCGGGCGGGAGCGCTTGGAAATCCTGCACAGCCAGCTCCACCCCAGAGGACGGGAGCCGTTCCGGTTCTCATGGGATATGATACCCAAAACCGGAATGGGAACAAAGGATTTTATAGCCCCGACCAGTTTTGACTTTCGGCAAAGCCGCTTATTTCGTGTGGGAAGCACATGGGGGGCGGCTTCCTATATGCAGATTATGGCTTCGGAGCTTTCCGATAAGCTCCTTGCGGAGCTTCTGGAAATGGATGCCGAAATGACCATCACCATGCACATTCAAACAGTTGACCAAAATAAGGCCGTGAAAACCGTTAAGGCGAAGCTTTCCGACATAGGCAAAATGAAGATGGACGAGCAGAAAAAGGCGGCAAGGGCCGGGTATGATATTGATATTCTGCCCCCGGATTTGCTGACGTACAGTAAGGATGCCGCCGCTCTTTTGGCAGATTTACAGTCCAGAAATGAGCGAATGTTCCTGCTTACATTCCTTGTGGTGAACACGGCCCCCACCCGCCAGCAGTTGGAAAACGACATTTTCACCGTGTCGGGCATTACGCAGAAATACAACTGCTTTTTGAAGCGGCTGGACTTTCAGCAGGAGCAGGGCTTTATGTCCTCTCTCCCTCTTGGGTACAACGGTATTGAGATACAGCGGGGCATGACAACAAGCAGTACCGCAATCTTTGTGCCGTTTATGACCCAAGAACTCCGCATGGACGGACAGGCGTTGTACTACGGCATGAACGCTTTAAGCCATAATGTTATCATGGCGAACCGCAAAAAACTGAAATCCGCCAACGGCCTGTATCTTGGCAGTACAGGTTCGGGCAAGAGCTTTTCTGCAAAGCGTGAGCTAATCAATGTATTTCTTGCCACGAACGATAGAATTATTATCGTAGACCCGATGGGCGAATACGCCCCACTGGTAAAACGGCTTGGCGGTGAGGTAATCGACATTTCCCCCGACAGCCCCCACCATATCAACCCAATGGACTTAAAGCTCAATATGACCGCAGAGGACAGTCCGCTTTCCATGAAAGCGGACTTTTTATTGTCCCTTTGTGAACTGATAATCGGCGGTAAGGAGGGTTTACAGCCCATTGAAAAAACGGTGATTGACCGCTGTGTGCGGCTGGTGTACCGGGAGCTTGCCCTTGGTATCGGGGACGGGAAAATGCCCCTTTTGCAAGACCTGTATGAAACCCTGTGCCAGCAACCGGAACCCGAAGCCAAACGGATTGCAACCGCTCTGGAGCTTTACTGCACCGGCTCCCTCAATACGTTCAACTTTGCCACCAACGTACAGACCGACAAGCGGATTATCTGTATCGTGCTGAAAAGCATGGGCGAAAACCTACGAAAAATCGCTATGCACATCACCAACGAGCTTGTAACACAGGCGGTAGACGAAAACTTTTCGGCTGGCCTTGCAACATGGTGCTATTATGATGAATTTCATATTTTGTTGCAGGATGCCCTTTCTGCAAGCTATTTTGTCCGTGTTTGGAAAATGCTCCGTAAAAAGGGCTGTGTGCCGAGCGCACTTACGCAGAATGTGAAAGACCTGCTTGCCAGTCGTGAGGTAGAGAATATATTTGACAATTCGGATTTTATGATACTGCTTGCACAGGCACAGGCTGACCGGGCTATTTTAGCCAAACAGCTTGGCATATCGGAACACCAACTTTCCTATATCGCTCACAGTAACCCCGGCGAAGGACTTTTGTTTTTTGGCAGTACGACCATTCCTTTTGTAGACCGCTTTCCCCATGGTGAGATATACAATCTGCTCACCACCCGCCCGGAGGACATAGCAAGGGAGGCCCAAAATGGAGGATAAGAGCCGTAAGGGGCCATCAGCCGTTTGCGGTTTGAGCGTGAGGAACAGGCGGCAACTTCGGGCCAACTTGGCCCGAAGTCAAAACCCGGTGTAAAGGGCCGAGAAAAGTTGACGGAACCCCCTGTTACCGCTACTACACCGCCGCCGATTTCCGACCAGCCGGGAGCTTCGCCACCTGTGGGCAATGGCTCTGGCCCAGCCCCGCCGAAATCCGCTGACCCTGCCACTTCGGGTCAAGTTGGCCCGAAGTCGGGAAAGCTCCGGCAAGACAGTAAAGCACCCCGGCCCTCCGAACGCTTGCGGCGTGACGGGGGGCCACCGCCCATTGATGAAACTGCCGGGGACGGGGCCGCTCCCCATACTGGCCCTGCTGATAAAAAGGCGAAAAAAAACGGTAAGCGCATGGAGAAATCCAAGCTCCGCATGGAAAAGATCGGTGAAGAGCTGAATACCGCCCGTGAAAAGCTGGCGGAGCAGAAGCCGCCCAAGAAGCCCGGCCCCTTCAAGACCGTGGGCCGGGCCGCACAACATCAGACTTGGCGGTATGTGCATGGCAAAATTCATCAGGTAGAACGTGAAAACGTAGGTATTGAAGCGGCTCACAAAACCGAGCTTGCCGGGGAGCGTGTGGTTCGTGGCAGCACCCGCTTTATCAAAAAGCGTATTCGTACCCGCCCGGCCCGGCAGGTTCGCAAGTGGGAACGAAAAGCCATCAGCGCAAAGGCTGATTATGCCTACCGCCAGTTAGTGCAGGAAAATCCGGGGCTGAAAAGCAATCCGCTTTCCCGGCTATGGCAAAAGCAACAGCTAAAAAGGCAATATCGCAAACAGGCAAAAGAGGCAGCTAAAACAGGCGCAAAGGCGGCAAAGAAAACGGCGGTCACAGAAAAAAATATCGCCGAGGCCGCATGGCGGTTTGTTCGGAGCAATCCTAAAGTTGTATTGATTTTGGCCTGTGCGTTCCTGCTGATTGTGGTTCTGCAATCCTGCATGGGGGCGCTTACTACCATTGGCAACGGCCTGATTGGTGTTGTGGGCGGCACTTCCTATGTATCATCAGACAGTGATATTGAAGCCGTAGAAGCCGACTATACCGCACTGGAAAAGGCGTTGCGGGATAAGCTGGCCCGGATAGAAAGCGATTATCCGTCCTATGACGAGTACCGTTATTCGGTGGACGAAATCGGGCATGACCCCTTCGAGCTGGCTTCTTATCTGACCGCCAAATATGACGATTACACCCCGGCACAGGTACAGGCAGAGCTTCAAGCTCTTATGGAACAGCAATATACCCTTACCATTACGCAGACGGTAGAGGTACGCTATCGTACCGAAACCCGCACCGACACATGGACGGACGAGGACGGCAATACCCATTCCGACACCTACACGGTGGAGGTTCCCTATAACTATTACATTTTGAATGTGAGCCTACGCAATCACTCGCTTGGAGCCGTGGCCCTTGCCAATCTCAACCCGGAGCAGACAGAACGCTACCTGATTTACCAAAAGACCCAAGGCAACCGCCCGAATCTCTTTGAGGGCAATATCTATACCCACCCCGGCGAATACACCGATTACGACATACCGCCCGAAGCACTGTCCGACCCGGTCTTTGCGGCCCTGATTGCGGAAGCGGAGAAATACTTGGGCTACCCCTATGTGTGGGGCGGTTCCAAGCCCTCCACTTCCTTTGACTGTTCGGGCTTCATGTCTTGGGTAGTCAATCACAGCGGTTGGAATGTGGGGCGGCTTGGAGCGCAAGGGCTGTTTAACATCTGTACGCCTGTGTCCTCTGCCAATGCAAGGTCGGGAGATCTAATTTTCTTTGTAGGAACTTATGACACCCCCGGCGTATCGCACGTTGGTATCTATGTGGGCGGGGGAATGATGTTGCATTGCGGAAATCCCATTGGCTATGCTTCTATCGAAACCAACTACTGGCAATCTCATTATTATTCTTTCGGGCGTTTGCCCTAATACTTGGAGGTGGTAACTTGAACGCAAAAATAGAGCGTGTAAGCAAGGACATACAGAAAACAAAGGACAAAATCAATGAGTTTCAATCCAAGCTGTGGGAGCTGGAAAAGCAGAAAACCGAGCTTGAGAACATGGAAATCGTGGACGCTGTGCGGGGCATGGACATTTCCCTTGTTGACCTTGCGGCCCTGCTGAAAGCAGCAAAATCAGGCGGCGCCACTTCGGGCCAAGTTGGCCCGAAGTTAGAAGCGCCCGCCAAAATCGAAAAGGAGGAAACCGAGGAATGAAGAATAAGCCTAAAAAGCGTATATTGACCCTGATTGCCGCCGCTATGCTCTGCATGGCGGCTTTTCCTTTGACCGCCTATGCTGGCGGCGGTGAGGAAATCCCGGAGGAAGTGACGGAACCCCCGGCCCCGGAGCCGGTAGCCGCTCCCAATCCCTTTACCCCTGCCGGGACGGGAACCGTCATTGACAACGCCACGGACGAGGACGGGAAAGAGTTTTACACCATAATGACCCCAAGTGAAAACGTGTTCTACCTAATTATCGACAAGCAGCGGGAGCAGGAAAATGTGTATTTCCTCAATGCGGTAACGGAAAAAGACCTGCTGGCCCTTGCCGAAAAATCCGAGGAACCCGCCGAGCCTGCAACACCTGCAACCTCTGTTACACCGGAGCCGACACCGGAACCCGCCCCCGAACCGGGAAAAGGCGGTAACGGCATGATGATTGTTGTTGTCCTGGTGTTGCTGGCTGGCGGCGGGGCCGGGTATTACTTCAAGGTTTACCGCCCGAAGCAGGAACGGGCCGACAATGCCGAGGACGATTACAGCGAATATGAGGACGACCCCTACACCGAGCAGGAAGATGACAGCGTACCGTGGCAGGAGGACGAGGACGAAGCCGGGGCCGACAGTGAGGACGGTGAAGCATGAATTTCACCGACAACCCCTTTGAGCGAATGATGAAGCAGAAGCCCCGTCCAATGCGCCCAGCCCCACCGAAAAATCCGCCGCCCGGCTCTCCCTGCTGTGGCTGTTCCTACTGGCGGGGCATGGCTTGTGTCGGCGTATGCTACCGGGATTTAACCCGTTCCAGAACTTCGGGCCAAGTTGGCCCGAAGTTGGAGGGAGGGCAAAGTCATGGATAGCCGGGAGCTGACCCGTGGGGAACGGGCGGCAATCCGCAAGCTAGTCACTTCCATGTGCGCCAATTACGACAGCGAATACGGCTGTCTGCCCCTCGACTATGGCGGCTGTTATATGCTGGATAAATGCTGGACAGGCGCATACTGCAAGTATTTTCAAAATGCCGTCCTTCCCAATGACCCAAAGCTGGAGGCCACCTTGTTAGGCAAGGCCGCCCCCGAAATGGACGCTTGCGCCATTTGCGGCAAGGCGTTTGTATCGAACGAAACACGGGCCTACTGCTCGCCAGCCTGCCAAGCGGAGGGCAACCGCCGCAGGAGCCGAGAAAGAATGAGCAAAAAGAGGAGTTCGAATAAGGCATAGCTGTTACGATTAGAGTTGAAAAAAGCCGCTGTTTATGCGGCTTCGGGGAGTCTGTTTTAGGCAGGTGTGGCTTATCCTATGACCGCACTTTCCCAATCGTAACAGCGCCCTATAAATAAAGACAAATAAGCACTTCGGGCCAAGTTGGCCCGAAGTGCTTATTAGCTTGCTGTGGTAAACGCCAATATCCATAGTCTTAACCTATTTTTGAGGAAAGGTATCATTTAGTCTTTTTAAATCAGCGTTATCTATTTCCCTTAATTCATATCCAGAGTGAAATAATCTTTGCCCCTCTACTGAAATACAGGGGATAATTCTGCCTTCAAAAGTGCTTTTTGAAAACCATTTTGCCTCTAAATCAAACCATCCACCTTCCGGGTTAGCTTGCTTCGCATTACCCGACTCACTGATGATAAGGGGATGAATATCAATATAACCGTGCATAGGATGATATAGCTCAACACGAGTTGGACGACAATCAGTAGTAATTTGATAACCTATTTCCTCTAATTTTTCCATTAGCAAACCTTCAAAAACAGCGTCAAAGTCTATATCAATATCTCTGTGTTCCCTTATTTGATTTCCAATTAGAACATCAATACCCCAGCCACCTTCAACCCAATACGGGATATTCAATTCAGATAAAACATCTATAATCATTAGAAAGCTTTCTTTACTTGCTGTAGCATTTTTTTCAATTTTGGACTCCATCGTTTCCCTTTCCTTTACTCCATATTTGTAAAATTCTATTTTTATCACTCTACTATATTTTAACTTAAATAAAGTATATCAGCTTATCAACATATGTTCAATGAAAAGAAAGGAGCTTCACCATGAATAAAAAAGACAATTATTTAAAAAACGCCGAGCTTTCCACGGAGCAGAATTACAATATGATTGATGGGATTCCCAATAATGCCCCTTTGCCTACTCCACAGGCCCGCCCGAAGGAACAGCAAAAAGACCGGGTAAAGGAGCCGCCGGCAAAGCGGCGCAGCCGGGAACGGGAGGAACGGTGATACCATACAAACGCAAGCGGGATATTCATTTGCATGTCATGGTTACAGCAGATGAATTTGACACAATTAAACAGCGTATGGCAGAAGCCGGGATAACCAACGCAGGCGCATATATCCGCAAAATGGCGCTCAATGGGTATGTGCTGAATGTTGACCTTTCTCCTGTGCGGGAGCTTGTTTCCCTGCAACGCAGATGTGCGAACAATCTCAATCAGGTCGCCATTCATGCCAATACCTACGGTGTTTATCCGTCCGAGATTACAGCCCTGCAAAAGGATTACGCCGAGCTATGGGGCCGGGTTTCCGATATTCTGGAACAGCTTGCGGCAGTTACAGCCCTATAAATTTATGGGAGCAACGAAATTTACGTTGCTCCCATAAGCTGTTTATTAGGCGTTTATAGCAACAAGCTTGTTTGCTAGCTCTGTTACTTTATTGCGAGATATTGGAGCATTGGTATCGTCTTCTAAAGAAGATATTTGAGTGAAATCTATCTTTAGTCGTTCAAGTAAAAAACTATGACGGGCTTCAAAAGCTTGAAAAATATCATCCCAGGACAAGGCGTATATTTCAAAATTACCAATTATATCGACAAGTCCTTTCTTGCCATGTTGCTCAAAGTTGGCATACTTTGTTTTTACTTCATCATCAATAGTTGCACATACCGCAAAAAAACGCCAAGTTCTGTTAATGCCGCTAAAACGAGGCTCTTTTCGTATGGTAGTTGCATAACGTACAACTTGGTTGTAGACATCAAGAGATAAATTTACATAGGGAGCTTTCAATTCAATAATTAGCATTTCACTACTTAAATCTTCTTGTACCCTTTGTGTGTATAAAAAGACATCTATTCTCTGTAGCGTTTCTTGAGGCGAAAGGGTCGAAACAGTAGTGTTTCCTGCGGATTCTGTGACCTTTTCGAACTCCTGCAACGAGGTTTTCATGTTTTTATCAGCAGTCAGTAAATGATACTGCTCACCAAAAAGCCAAAAATGTTGCTCAATAATTTTTTGAATATGATCTCTCTCGTTTGTAAAAGAGGTCATATCGAAAACCATACTTTTAAGATTTTCAACAACTGAAATGCGTTTTTCAATTATGCTTATTGCTTCAATAATATACTGCAAATTTGTGCGCTGTAACACCTCTGCAAAGCTTTTTCTCTGCTCTGGAGTCAGATTTACAACTTGCTCAATTATTTGAAGTACATTCTCCCGCTCTTCAGAAGATAACAACAAATTCAAGAATCCTAAAATTGATTTTTCTTGCGTATCATTTAGCTTGTGAAAAATCTTAGGTTCTGTACAATACAATTCACGAGTGACTTGTTGAAAATCTTTTTTTCGTAGTTGTCCGTATACATCCTCGCTAAAAGAGGGGAAATTCCCATTCTTTTCCATTTCCATCAAGCGTTGGTCTGCCTTTAAGACTAAAAATGATTTAAGTGCTTCTGAAATGAGAGAGATGATTTTTTTCTTTAGAGCACGCAATATAATTCGTTGGCCGCTTTCCTGTTCAAGTGCTAATTGGCTTTCCTCAATATCTTGCGGGAAAAACATGCCCGGTCTAAAATATTCCGATGATACAAATACAGCATGAGAGAACCCAACAGTATTTTTATTGAAAGATGTATTTTCAACGGCTACAATTTCACCGTTTTGAGTGCGATAAAAGATTTTTGATGCGTTAGCTACATTTTTGCGCCAGATAATTATATTTATTTCAAACTCATAATTTTCAATTAAAGCCGTCTGGGTAGTGCTTAGGTCAGTATTAATGTAGTGGGAAACATCAAGTTCTATGCCCATATACTCAAGAGAAAAGTTTTTATCTTTATTCAGATATAGAAACCATGCAAATTCTTCAAGGAGCTTTTGACGCATATTGGTGTAAGAAAGTTGGTCTGTTGTTCTTGCATCGGAAATAGGAAACTCAACCGTAGTTCCAGTCTGCTCATGTTCTTGAGTAATGGATGGTTCATCTGTAATAAATTTTGACCTATCCATAGAATCAGTTTTTATACTAAACCTTTGATAGATATCATTATTTTTATAAACTGTCTTCCATTCCGCAGAGGAAGCAAAGCACAAATATGAAAAACGTCCCTTACCTTTATTCACTTGTGATTTTATTCTAATGCTAGATTCATTTTTAATAGAAGAAAGAAAAGTTCCAAATGTTTCACTTAGATTCTCATAAACAATGCCCGTCCCATTGTCAACAACTTCGATAGACATAGCCTCTCTTAACGGGATACCCTTTTGCCTTACAGCTACTTTGCTTGCACCTGATTCAAACCCATTCCAAATATATTCGCAAATCGCATCTTTACAATCTTTGGGAAGTCCTGCTCTATCAAAGCTAGTATTGTTAAGAGCTACCTGTAATTCCACAATTACTTACACCTCCACTATTCGAGATTAGGAATTATCGTTAATATAAATATGATTATACATTTATTTTCTGAAACTAACAACAAAAATTTGGCACTTCGGGCCAACTTGGCCCGAAGTGATAGGACAAGATTGGTGCGGCTTTGACAACATTGTGTTCATTGTCTGGATGCCCCATACTGTAAAAAACTTGACAAGGAGGGCTACCATGCCAGATTACAAGGAAATGTACTTAACCATAATGAGAGCTGCCAATAAAGCATTGAAACTCAATCAAGAAGCTATAGAGCATATTATCTATGCTCAACAGCAAACGGAGGATATGTATATCAAAGCGGACGATACTCCACTTTCCATTCTTCCACCAAATATGGAAATACAAGAATAGTTACACTCACGGATTGCTTTTAGCTGACTTTAAGCCAAGATCGGTGCGGCCTCGACAACATTGTTGTCCTCTTTCCCGCATGGTAAAATATAGGTAGGATAAACAATCTAACTTATGTTTTTAAGAAAGGGGCTTTGTATTATGAAAATAATCGGCAAAATTATTGCTATACCATTTATGATTGTGCTGACCCTGTTTGGCGCAATGACACGATTTCTCTTTTGCTTTGCTTCATCAATTCTTACCGTTATATCGGGCATTTTAGGTCTACTGGCTATTGCCATGTTTGTTACAGGCTGTATGTTGAACAACTGCATATGGGTAATGGTATTTGCTTTCCTGCTTTCCCCCTTTGGAATACAGGCTATTGCGGAGTGGTTGATTGATGGAGTAAACGGCATAAGCAACCGGCTCCGGTTCTACATTATGGACTAACAGAAATTGTATAAGTGCCGGACGACTTCGGGCCAACTTGGCCCGAAGTTATTTTTTGCAGGAAAGGAGGGCCGCACATGGCGACAACCTACTTTAAGCCCCACCATATCAGCAGGGGCGAAACGATAGCACAGTCTATGAAAGACCGTTTTGACTACGGACAGAATCCCGAAAAAACACAGGGCGGCGATTTGGTTCTTGCCTATGAGTGCGACCCGAAAACCGCAGATGCAGAGTTCCTTTTAAGCAAGGCCAAGTACAAGGCCATCACAGGCCGGGAGCAGAAAAAGGACGAGGACATTTTGTGCTATCAGGTGCGACAGTCTTTTGTCCCCGGCGAAGTGGATTCCGAAATGGCACTTCAAATCGGATATGATTTCGCCATGCGTTGGACAAAGGGCAAACACGCCTTTTTTGTAGTTTCCCATGTTGACCGCCCCCACCCTCATGTGCATATCTACTACAATTCAACTACTCTCGATTGCACAAGGAAGTTTCGGGATTTTCTTGGCTCGGCCCGTGCGGTTCGGCGGCTCTCTGACCGTATCTGCCTTGAAAACGGACTTTCCTATATCGCCAATCCCAAGCCGAAAAGTAAGGGGAAATACAGGCATTACGGGCAATGGCTCAGCGGCAACAAAACGCCTACCTTTCAAGAGCGCCTAAAAGCGCAGATTGACATTTGCCTTACGGAAAAGCCGCCCGATATGGACAGCTTTTTGCAGGCAATGGTTACCGCTGGATTTGAGGTTAAGCACAGGCGAGGCGGTGGGATTAGCTTCCGCACCGAGGGGCAGGAACGCTTTACACAGCTTCGTGCCGCTACGCTTGGCAAGGGTTACGGCTTAGAGGATATACAGGCGGCGATTGAGGGCCGGGCCGCTCCTATGGAACGGCGCAAGGTAAATCTGATTGTGGATATTCAGTCCCGGATTAAAGCCGGGAAAGGCCCTGCTTACGAACAGTGGGCCAAGATATATAACCTGAAGCAGATGGCGGCGGCGTTACAGTATTTGCAGGAAAACGGCTTGATGGATTATGCCGATTTGGAGCAAAAAGCCACACAAGCGGCAGACCGTTTTCATATGCTTTCAGACAGTATAAAATCCACCGAAGCCGCCATGCGTACCAACACGGAATTAAAGGCGGCGGTTGTGGATTACGCTAAGACCCGGCCTGTTTTCGAGGGGTACAAGGCGGCGAAGTACAGCAGGAAATACCTTGCGGAGCATGAAGCGGATATTGCCGCCTACCGGGCGGCAAGGGCTACTATGGATAGGCTTGTGAACGGTTTCAAGCTCCCCAAAATGGATACGCTCAAATCAGAGTTTCAGCGGTTGGCTGCTAATAAGAAAAAAGCTTACCGGGAGTACCGGGAAGCCAAAAAGGATATGCAGGAAATTATAACGGTAAAAAGCAATATAGACCATCTGCTCGGCTTGACAGACGGACAGAAAAATAAGGAAATGGAGCGATAGCGACATGACGCAACATGAGGTGCAACGCACCGATTTCGGGCCAAGTTGGCCCGAAATTGCAGGGTTTGGGGAAGGCACTCCCCAACAAGCAGTTTTGAGGATTTCCCGTAAAGGAAAATCCTCAAAACGTGCAACTGTGGCCACAGTTGCCCTGCTTGCCGTTTAGCGGAAAGCCTAAAAAACGCTCAATATGAGTATGCAATCTGCACCAAATAGATTTCGTTCTTATATGAATATATGAACTGCTTTTTTGTCATAGACAGCGATTGTGTTTACATATGAGGACATGAAAAGAGAAAAGAAATACAAAATATTATGTTATAGTATATATAACAAATTTCACAAATGGGTGTTGATATATGGAGTGGTTAAAACGATTTTCACAAGCAATTGATTATATTGAGCAAAATCTTGACAGCGAAATTAGCTATGATGAAGCTGCTAAGATTGCTTGTTGTTCAACAAATTATTTTCAACGAATGTTTTCTTATGTTGTAGGACTACCTCTTTCGGAGTATATCCGACAGAGGCGTATGACCCAAGCGGCTTTTGATTTGCAAAATGGACAAGAAAAGATACAGGATATTGGTACAAAATATGGTTATGTATCTCCTGCATCATTTCATCGTGCTTTTCAGGCGGTTCACGGTGTATCTCCATCAGCAGCGCGATTACCCGGCACCGAACTTAATTCTTACCCACAACTACACTTTTCGGTATCAATTAGTGGTACGAATGGGCTTCGTTATCGAATGGAGAAACGGGAAGCAATGCGGTTTGTGGGTGTTACGCTGCCTTTACCAAACAATATATCTCAATACGAGAAGCATTACGGTAAGTTTTGGAAAGAGTCAGCCGCTAATGGTACACTACGCAAGGTAATTGAATTTGGTGGTGATATAGATTCAACCGTCTGCGGACTAATAAGTGACATTGACCCTCAAAATCCAGTATATTACCTTGCAGTTCAAACGGATAAGCCTAAACCACGCAATATGTCAGAGATTGTGATACCAGCCACAAGGTGGGCTGTGTTCACATACTTTGGAAGGCAACTGCTGACATATGAGGAAGCGAATAAACGCTTTTTTACTGAGTGGCTACCATTTACAGATTATGAAGTAGCTCAAACTGCCGAGATGAAGGTATATCCTGCTCGCGAGGTATTCACACAGCCTTTTGAATATTGTTCAAAGTGTGAATTTTGGATAGCTGTTAAGAACGAACAGGAGGAATAATGATTATATGGATTTATTCAATCTTCACAATGCGGACAACCATAAATGTCCTGTAATAGTGAGTATACCGCATAGCGGCACATTTGTACCAAATGATATACGTTCAGGCATGTTACAGTCAGTCGTTTTATCTAATGTTGATTGGTTCTTAAAAGAACTGTATGACTTTTTACCTGATATGGGTATCACGGTTATATCCTCTAATATCAGCCGATATGTTATTGACCTTAATCGCGATAAAACAGAGGACATAAATGGTGAGGACTTCTGGACAAAGCTGGTACACACTCATAATACATTTGGGAATCCCCTGTACTCTAGGCCCTTGCGCCCTGACGAAATTCAAGGACGCCTGAAACAGTATTATGACCCATATCATACTGCATTGGAAAAGCTAATTAAAGAAAAGTTACGTTTTTATAATAAGGTATTACTTTTAGACCTGCATAGCTTTTGTGTGGATTTTATTGAGGGAGCCAACGAGGACATCAGTTTATCCAATTACAATAATCAATCATCAACAACACAATCCATCGAAGCCTTGCGTGACATACTGGCGGAGCAAGGATATAAGGTAGGAGTTAACGTCATTCGTGGTCGATATATCCTGAAAAACTATAAGAAAATTTTTAGAGATAATATCGACTGTATTCAAATGGAGTTACGCTATTCGCAATACATTGACAATTGTTACTATGGAGAAGAAGAATTGAACAGCTGGAACACAGACCTTTTTATAGGTGCAAAGGCCAAACTACAGACTGCATTTACTAAGCTGTTCAATGAAATGGAGGGAAAAAATGAATTTTAACAAAACACAGAAAATAGCTTATGTAGCCTTGCTTATTGCATTACAAGTAGTATTGGGACGCTTTGCTGGTATTATGACACCCATTGTGTCAATCAGCTTTTCTTTTGTACCATTGGTGATAAATGCAATCGTATTTGGACCAGTTTGTGCAACTGCTAGTTCAGCTATTGCTGATATTATCGGAGCACTTTTATTTCCGCAAGGCTTAGGAATCTATTTTCCCGGTTATACCGTGTCTGCCGCTCTTAATGGACTAATATATGGCCTCATACTTTACCGCAAACCCAAACAATTGTGGCGTATAAGTTTAGCTTGTATTATCCAAGGCTTATCTATTAGCTTAGGGTTAAGTACATATTGGGTATACATGATGACAGGGAAAGGCTATCTAGCAGTATTACCGACGCGTATCTTACAAAATGCAATTATGGTTCCAGTAAAAATATTTGTAATCTGGATTCTTGTTTACCGCCTTACATCGTATCTACAAAAATTTTCTTTACTTGGAATTGATAATTGCAAAAGCAAAAAGCATGTAGAGCCTTTGGATAAAAATTTGTAATATTTTCAATATAATAAAACATGAAATTACTCCCCATGCCGCCATGCCAGCGGAAAAGAAAAAAACCGTTGTTCGGCGGGGGATTCGTTATGCCCTAATAACTGTATTATCAAAGAATAGCGGTTTTGAGAAAATCAAAGCCGCTATTCTGCGTATTTATGAATCTTGTAGCAGGCACTGTGTTATAGCTTAGCGGCTTTAGGATAGGAGGTTCTTATGTATCCGAAGCCGCTGATAAATGTTCGGGAGGAACCGTTACCTTATCGTGACGGTTTGGCGTAGCTGATGTTTTAAGGCTATATAATTTCAGAAAATTATATCAAAAAATGGGCGGCTACTGCGCCTATTTTTTATTCGACACCTTTCGTGCATATTTGCGCAAAGGTGTTTTTTTGTACCCTTTTTTCACTAATAACGTATGGGACACGCTCTATCACTTCGGGCCAACTTGGCCCGAAGTTCCGTACCGCTGTCGTTCTCCTCCTATTCCATTTTGATTCGCCAGCCCCTAAAAAATCGAAATGGAGGAATGTCTTATGGCTAAAATTAATCTGCGGGATTTTTACCCGTTTTATCATTCAGACTTTTTTGTAGATATACCCAATGAAATAAAGGACACATTGCTGGAAGCAGAACGGTTGGAGAAGAATTACATTCGCCGCCGCTTTTATAACAAAGCCCACTATTCACTGGACGCTGACGATGGAATTGAAAAGGATATTCTTTTTGTCTCCCTTTCTCCTAGTGAGATTTACGAACGCAAAATCACAGCCGAACAGTTACATTCTGCAATCGCTTCCTTGCCGGACAAGCAGGGAAAACGGATTTACGCTCATTACATACTCGGCATGAGTAAATCTGATATTGCGCAAGCAGAGGGTGTAAATGAAAAAGCCATCAGAGTTGCTATTGAGAAAGGGTTAAAAAGCATGGAGAAATTTTTGAAAAAGTCTTGATTTCTAGTTCCGAATTTGTCCTCTAAATCACATGACTAATAGAAGGAGTTTTTCTCCATCTATTGTTCTTTGACAACTGAATACCGATAACCCGGATACGTTCAATCAAAAGGGAGCCAAGCCATAGGGTACGCCAAGACCGCCCGTTGAAAGGGGGAAAGACCAAGCGGAGCGTGAGCGATTCCTACCTACTATGACAAGGCAGATGTGGCAATCTGCCCGGCGATAATCTTTTGATTGATACAATGATACTTACGGTTTGAACGCTTCACAGCATTGACCGTCGCGCCATCAGCATGGGGCGGGGTGAAATTCCCATGAGGGTGGTGCCGCCGCCCGTCCGGGTTATTGTCTTTTATATAAAGGGAGTACCGTACCGTTTCTTTCTGTCTAACGATAAGCCAACTTACAGCGGTGCGGTATTCTCCACTGTGATAATAAATCGAAGTGTGAGGAAAGATTAACAGCCATCACTTTTGATGATAAAGTGGTGGCTGTTTGTGTTTCCTCATAGGACAATCCGAGCAATTCATATACATGGAAAGGAGGGGGCGATTGTGATTGAAGAAACGTATTCCAATTTCAGAGTTGGCAAGCGTAGACATAGAATCGGTAAACAAAGAGGATTTAGTTGATGTTAGCGGCTTCATCTTTGATACAACTGTACCGCAGGAACAACGTGCGGCAAAAATCATAACAGCAGTAAAAAATCCCTATTGTTTTCGTGTGGGCGATATGGGCGTAAAATTGGAGTTTTCCGAGGATGCCCCTGCCCTGCAAGATGTGTTTGCCGACTTTCTGAAACGCAAGAAAAGTGGCCTGTAAAGCCAGTTTACAGGCTGTGACAACATTGTGTGCCTTATGCCAAAATGGTATAATATAGGTGTAAGGTGACAGAAAGGAGGCCGCTATGGCGCGGAAAAGCCGAGCTAATATTTCACAAACATCTATGGTGAGAAAATCCAGAAAAACATGGTGCGTTGGACTTTACATTAGATTGTCCAAAGAGGATGAACACCCACTAAAACATGACGATTCCGAAAGTGTTAAAAACCAAGAAAAAATCCTAAGAGCGCATTTTGCCGCTATGGACGATGGCGACACATATGAGATTATCAAGGTATTTATTGACGATGGCATATCTGGCACAACAGACGAGGAACGAGAAGATTTTCAAGATATGCTGACTTATATTGAAGCAGGAAAGATAAATTGTGTCGCTGTGAAAGACTTGGCACGTTCTTTCCGTAACTATGGCGATCAGGGCTATTATTTAGATGATTACTTTCCCCGCCATGATATACGTTTCATATCGTTGTATCATCAAACGCTGGACAGCTATAAAGACCCCCGCAATATGCGGAGTATTGCCGTACCAATACAAGGCGTAATGAATGAAAATCATTGTGCCGAAACTTCCGATAAAGTCCGGGCGGTATTTGACATGAAGCGGAGCAACGGGGAGCATATCGGCTCATTTGCCCCCTTTGGGTATTTGAAGCACCCAGAGGATAAAAATGCTTTAGTCATTGACGAAGTTGCCGCCATTGTTGTCCGGGATATTTACACCATGTTTTTAGACGGTATGAGCAAAAATGCGATTGTACAAAATTTGAACGAACATGGTGTCTTATGTCCGGCGGCATATAAGCGGGAGGTTCTAAAGCAGAAATACACCAATCCAAGTCTTGACCCGGCTAAAAAAACCCTATGGACAGCAACCTCGATTACTACCATATTAAAAAACCGTATGTATTGCGGTGATATGGTACAGGGCCGCTACCGCAAGAAAAGCTATAAAATCCATGTGCAGGAAAGAACGCCCGAAGAAGAATGGTATATCGTGGAGAATACCCATGAGCCAATCATAGAACGTGCTATTTTTGAAAAAGTGCAGACATTACTACTGAAAGATACTCGAACCGGCCCACAGCAGAAAAAGCTATATTTATTCTCCGGTTTCTTGCGCTGTGCGGATTGCGGCAAAGCAATGGCACGAAGTCAAGTTAAGGGTACAGTATACTACTTCTGCCGTACCTACAAAGACCAGTCTAAAACGGCTTGCACGAAGCACTCCATCAAGCACAACCGATTAGAAGCGGCTGTATTATATGCGGTTCAGCAACAGGTTTACTTAGCGGTTCATTATTCCAATACGATTGCTTATATCAATAAAGCCCCTTTACTCAAAAGCCAGTCTGTCAAATTGCAGAACGCTTTAGAGCAAAAAGAAAAAGAGCTTGCGAAAATTACCCGATATAAGCAAGCGGTTTGGCAGGATTGGAAAGACGGAGAAATCTCACATATGGATTACCGCCATATGCGGGAAGATTATGACAATCAGATGCAGGAGCTTACACAGGTTATCGAAACCCTTAGAGCAGAAAAGGATGAGCTTGAAAATGGCATTGATGCCGAAAGTCCTTTCTTAGCAGTTTTCAAGCAATTTCAGAACATTGAGAAGCTGACAAGGGATGTTCTAACCGAACTTGTGGAACAAATCAAAGTACATGAGAACGGCAACATCAGCGTAAAGTTTAAGTTTGCAGATGAACTACGCCGGGTCATTAAATATATAGAAATTAACACCCAATCCAAAGCGGTTTAGATAGACCGCATTTTTACAGGCAGTTTGTTTTCCTAATAATAGTGCCCCGGTCGGTCCTATCGGCCCTACTGGTACAAATACGACCGCAACATCCTCATTTGCTTATGCCTCAGGAAGTGCCCTGTCGGCTTCAGCAGCTGGAACCCCTGTCCCTTTGCCAAGCGGACAAATTTTGCCCAGTGGAATTACGGTTAACGGAGCCAATAACACCTTTACTGTTGCTACACCGGGGCGCTACCGAATTGCTTATGCGGTTAATACTACCGTAGCACTTTTGCTCAGCACTCGACTTATGATTAATGGAGCAGCCTCTGTTGCTTCTACTGTTGCACCACTCCTAAGTCTTTCGAATTACTCTAATGAAATTATAACAGACTTAACCGCCGGAAGTACCGTACAGTTGCAAGCGGTTGGTGCATCCATTAGTTTAACGCTGACAACAGGCGCGGGTGCCACATTGATGATTACCCGGTTGAGCTAAGAAAGGGAGGATATTATGTCAAAGCCTGAATTCCCCTTAGTTCCTGAGTTGAATAGACCCAATGCCATTAATCAAATTATTTCTTCCATTGCATCTGAAGAACTAGCACTTAGCCATATCATCAATACTGAGGGTGAAAAAATTCAATATGCGGTCGGTACGCTGCCCGGTTTAGAAGAAAGTGCTAGCATCACAGATGTCCTCAATATAAACAATAGTGCAGGCAATATGCTCAACACGGTATTGGAAAATCAAATTATATTGACGGGTAAGCTCACTGAAGCATTACAATCTCCCGTGTTTTTTGGCCCAACCGGGCCCGAAGGCCCTACCGGTCCTACTGGCCCAGATTTAGGCCCTACCGGTCCCACTGGTCCTGCTGGTCCTACCGGTCCAACAGGCTCAGACGGACTGCCGGGACCTGTTGGTGCTATCTCCGGAGTAGGTCCAACGGGCCCCATTGGACCTACTGGACCCACTGGGGTTATAGGAATCAGTGGAGCAGCAGCTCCTACTCCGCCCCCTACTGAAACTGCCGCCTTTGCTGCTAATACTTCAGGAGGATTGATCTCAGTATTGGTATTGGGAACAGACATTGCCTTTCCCAATACACAACTTTTGTCATCCGATATCACACTGACAAGCGGAAATACTGTATTCACTCTTGCCACAACAGGTTTGTACCGAATCTCTTACCATGTTAATACCACAGCTGCTGTCGCACTGGGGACACGTCTAGTAATCAATGGGGCAAATATTCCTCAATCTACCATTCCCCCTGCTCTGTCATTATCTCAATTCTACAATGAAATTGAGTTGAGCCTAAATGCAGGTACTACCATACGTCTGCAAATGTATGCACCGTTATTGGCAGGTGTAGCAACCTTGTTAGGCAGTAGTCTGGGTGCTTCTATGATGATTATTCGCTTGGGTTAATCATTTTTAAAAAAGAAGCTAAGCACGTATGCGTACAACTATTGATTGATACAGACCAATAAAATAAATAAAAGCAGGGTATAGGAGAACTCTCTCTTACGCCCTGCTTTTATTTATAGCTTCCTACTCTTACTATTTTTTCTCGCAAGAATTCAAATTGATCTTAAGAACTATCCTTGTTCTTTTGAAGTTCTCTGCCTTCACAACAAACTCTTTTCAATCCATGATTTGACGATTGCCTCATCTCCATGATTCATAAAGGCGTGTTCACTGTTTTCGGCAACGGTAACTTTGCACCCAAATTGGCCTGCAAATTCATCAATGACTTCTCGGCTTTGCAGGTTATCTTTGGCACCATATAAAACATGGGTTGGAGCAGTCCATTGATAAATAGGATTTTCCTTTATGTATTGATAATAGAGCCACGACATCGTATCCACAGGGGTCTCAATCTCTCCTGCTACTTTAAGTTGTTCTTCTGTAATGCCAAACCATATGAACATTTGTTGAATGAGATACTCCATATTTACAATCGGCGATTGAAATAAACAGTTTTCAAAACGTCTGTTTTGATAGGTATAAAGACTAAAACAAGCCCCTAAGCTACATCCAAACAAGGACACCGTTTGCCATTTTTCAAATACATAGTTGCCTATTTTAGCTAAATCAGTAACCCCGTTCATAACATTGCATTTATAATTTCTGTCTGTTCTCTCACCGTGTTCGGGTAGGTCGAAACTGATTGTTTGATAACCTCTACTAGCAGCAATCTCGGCAAATGCTTCTGCACTCTCTTTATTCGACATCTTTCCATGTACAAAAATATAGACCTTATCAGATTTTTCACCCCAAATGATTGCCGGAATATATTCAAGGCATGTTTTCTCTTTTTTCATATTAATCTCCTACTTACAAATTAGTCATATTAGTTTTTAATTTAACTAATCATTCCGCTTCCATGCTGTTCTCTCCAACAAACAGTAACGGTTTTATTTAATCCTGTGAGATATTCTTCGGTAAATGCAATTTCAGAAAAACCGCACCATCATGGAGAAATAATCATACAGATTTTTTCAATCTTTTCACTTTGCAAAAACATTTCTCGCTGCATGCCGTTAATTTCTGCAAATACTTTCTCGTTCATCTGCGTAGTTCTCTTCCTATTCTTGCTATTCTCTAACCACCCTTAAAAACCTCCTTCAAAATTTTAAATCAGCCTACTTTACTCAGTTTCTTCATGAATGATTCCTGTAAAGCTATCTACACTCATGCTGTATGATTACTTACTTAAAGATACACCTTGTTTCTATGCCAAAGCATTTTGTACAAGAAATACAGGCAGCAGGTGCTGTGTCACCCTTTTCCCAACGATTAATAAGCGCAGGCTCACGGATAAGCGGTCTGCAAAGCGAAAAATATTCAATTTTAGTCTGGTTCAAAATATCAGTCAGTTTGTCTATATTTCTGTGTCCACCAACACATATGACGGGAATATCAATCTCTTCTGCCATTTCGGCAGCATATTGGCTAAAGTAAGATTCGGTGGCAGGTGTCACTCTCCTGATAACGCCCTCATTAGCTCTGGAAAGTCTGGTTCCCCCACTAATTTCAACAGCACTCAACCCTGCCTCTTGCAATCTTAGGCATATCCATTTGCATTCTTCAAACGTCAATCCTTGCTCCATAAAATCTTCACAATTAATTTTGACTAAAATGGGGTAATCCGCTCCTAGAGCTTCTCTGATATTTCGGCAAATTTCCACTACCACTCTTGCTCTATTTTCAGTATTACCACCGTATTCGTCCATTCTTCTATTGTAATAAGGCGTTAGAAATCGGCTGAGTAAATAGCCATGAGCTACATGAAGCTGCACACCGTCAAAGCCTGCCTCTTTAGCCCTTACAGCCCCTTTTGTAAATGCTTCTTTCATGACTTCAATATCTTCTTTTGTCATTTCGGTTGCTTCTGCCATGGAAGTATCTTCTGCAATCACGCTTGGCACCCAAAGTACCCCTTGATTTTTACTTTTGTTTTGAACGCCATTACAGACCAACTGCATAATGATATTACAATTATGTTCATGCACAGCATTGGTCATCTTGCGATATTCTTCAACAAAAGAATCATTATAAATTGCCATTTGGCCAGGTATGATTCTCTCTCTATCTGTTACATTGGCCAAACCCGTTATAATGGTTCCAACGCCGCCTTCTGCAAGCTCTACATAATGATGCATCAGCTTATCTGTTACATGTCCCCATTCATCCGCTCTCCCATCGTGAGTTGCGGAACGTACAAATCTATTTTTCGCTTTCAGTCCTGCAAACTCTGTCTGATCAAATACTGTTTTCATTTCACTTGCTCCTCTTGTCATTCATTATGGTACTTGTTTCTTTCAATCCCTCTTATAAAAATTCAAGGGCTATAAACACTAATCAATTTAAAAATTAATTACTTTACTTGTCGGCAGATATTTTTCTATACTGACTTGGCGTCATTTTTAACATTCTTTTAAATAGCTCACCAAAAAATTTATAATCGTGGTAACCGACTGTATGGGCTATCTCCACAGCTGGCATATCACTCCCCACCAATAGTTCGCAGCACTTTTCCATTCGCACTTTTTGCTGATAATTTCGAATCGTAACCCCGGTTTCTTGCTTAAACTTTCGACTGATATATTGAGGGGTAAAATGATACTGTCTTGAAAACTCATCTAATATTTTGGGACTTTGATAATTCTTTTTGATATACTCTATAACATCTGAGACCATTTTGCTGTTCGTAAAAAAAGAATGATAATCTAGCACATTTCTCATCATAATAATCAAAATTTCTTGCAGCTTACTTTTATATACTTCACGATATCCCACCTGTTTTTCCTGATATTCTTTCATCAGCCCATTTAACAGTTCTCCAATCCTTCCATCCTTATCATGAAAAATGCGATTAACGGGGGTTTTCCCCCAATAGAACTTATAATAGCGCAGAAAGCAAGCGTGCATTAGTGTCTCAAAAGAGCAACACCCTTTCAAGGTATCATCAATGATTTCCGGCAGAAACAGACAATTAATCAGCGTTAAATTTTTGCTGTCTGTATAGCGATGTACGCTCCCATAATCCACAATAAAATAATCTCCGGCAGCTACTGAATAACTCATGTCATTCAGTGTGTGCACACAAGAACCGCCTGTAATATAAGCCAGCTCAAAAAAATCATGCTTATGATCTTGCATATCTTCTTGGCTAAGCGGTATGATAACCAATTTATCAGCAGTGCTCATACCAAGCTCTGTATTTCTGAGTGTTAACGTAGCTTTTGGCTTCATAGGTTAAAACACCCCCTTATATTGGTTATAATCCGGTATTTTATTTCAGCATACTATCTGTTAATCTTAAAGTCAACTAATAAATAAAACTGGGAGGCTCTCTCATGCAGTGGAAAGCAAATTGGATTAAACCGATAGAAGACTTTGGCGATATTTGCCCCCTCTTTTCTAAAGAATTTATCTCTGACCGTCCTATAAAAGCAGCAAAACTATTTATTACGTCTTTGGGTGTCTATGAAGCCGTCTTGAATGGAAATCGAATTGGCAATTTTGTACTGGCACCCGGCTGGACCTCTTATGCAAAAAGATTGCAATATCAAGAATATGACGTAACTTCCTTGCTAAGCACCCATAACCAAATTTCAGTTACCGTCGGAAAAGGCTGGTATAGAAGCAGATTGGGCTGGGAAAGCTTTCCTGAGCAAAAAAAGCTGCAAGCGGCACCTGCTGCTTTTTTGGCACAGCTCGAAATCTTTTTTCAAGACGGAACTACCACGATGATTTGTTCCGATAACAGCTGGCTTTGCGGAAAAAGTAATGTTCTTTTTTCAGAAATCTATGACGGTGAGACCTATGATGCCTCTTATTTGCCCGTCGCCAACAGTCCCGTTGAAACTTTTGAAGGGCCATTTTCTACTTTAATAGAACAACAGGGCGAGGACATTTGTGAACAAGAACAGCTAAGGCCGGCAAGGCGATTCCAAACTCCCAAAGGAGAATGGGTGTTTGATTTTGGTCAGGAAGTCACTGGCTATGTAGAAATCAATCTAACGGCCAAAGCAGGCGATAAAGTTGTGTTATCACACGCAGAAGTTATGGATAAGGACGGCAATTTTTATACTGAAAACTATCGCAGTGCAAAAGCAAAATATTGCTATGTCTGCAAAGATGGCAAGCAAACTTATAAACCTAAACTTACCTTTTTTGGATTCCGTTATATCCGTGTTGACCAGTTCCCAAACGGTACTCAATCTGCTAATCTTGAGAATTTCAGTGCCATTGTGGTACACTCTGCCCTCAAACGTACCGGCCATCTAAGTTGCTCTAATCCCCTTTTAAACCAGCTCTTCGAAAATATCATCTGGGGACAAAAAGGCAACTTCTTAGATATTCCTACCGACTGTCCTCAAAGAGATGAACGCTTAGGCTGGACAGGTGATGCTCAAGTCTTTGTTAAAACAGCTGCGCTCAATTTTAATGTCGAGAAATTTTTCACCAAATGGTTGTCTGATATGTCTGCCGACCAAGAAGAAGACGGGCGAATCGGTCATGTAATCCCCGACATTATAAAAGACGGAGGCAGTGCTGCTTGGGGAGATGCTGCTGTTATTTGTCCTTGGGAGATTTATCTTGCCTATGGAAACACACAAATTTTATCCAATCAGTTTAATTGCATGAAAAAATGGATAGACTATATCACCTCCCATACGCAAGATAAGAATCTTTGGACAGGCGGCACTCATTTTGGAGATTGGTTGGGTTTAGATGCTCCTGTAGGAAGCTATAAGGGTTCTAGCCGAGAAGATTTTATCGCCTCTGCTTTTTATGCTTACTCCACTTCACTTGTGATAAAGGCTGGCAAAATATTAGGAGAAGATGTCAGCCAATATAAAGTATTATACAAAAATATTACTTCCGCTTTTCAAAATACTTATCCCGAATATATGACACAAACAGAATGTGTCCTGGCAGCACATTTCAAATTGGCACCTGATTGTCAATCTGCTGCCGACCAATTGGCCGACATGATTCGAGAAAGCGGAATCAAACTGCAAACTGGTTTTGTAGGAACACCTTATCTTTTGCATGTATTGAGTGACTATGGCCACACAGAACTGGCTTATTCTCTGCTACTTCGTGAGCAATATCCTTCATGGCTTTATCCCGTCACAAAAGGGGCCACGACCATTTGGGAACACTGGGATGGCATTATGGAAAATGGAGATTTTTGGAGTCCTGATATGAATTCTTATAACCACTATGCCTATGGAGCCGTAGCAGACTGGGTATATGGAACTGCTGCCGGAATTAAAACAGATGAAAATGCCCCAGGTTATGAAAAAGTCATTATTTGTCCTAATCCCGATCAACGCCTAACTTGGCTAAAAGCTTCTCTAGAAACCAAACATGGATTGATTCGCTCCGAATGGAAGAAAAAAGATGACGTTT
Source organism: Scatolibacter rhodanostii (assembly GCF_900197595.1). Lineage (GTDB taxonomy): Bacteria > Bacillota > Clostridia > Oscillospirales > Acutalibacteraceae > Scatolibacter > Scatolibacter rhodanostii. Next base: position 173,664 of record NZ_FZLO01000002.1, read on the forward strand.
GGCAGTATGAAATTGAAACCCCTACGAACACATCTGTTTCTATTGCCAATCAAACCTACGAAGTAAAAAAAGGAACTTACATTTTTTATAGTGCCTGTGATAAATAGGCCTATCGTTTTTCACTATATTTATCTTAAAATTTAAAATTTTTGCCATTATTATCGCACTATTTTACTTTAATGAATTGCCAATCGTTGCTTCTCATAATCCTTTTTTCTTCGGTTATGCTAACTGCGAGGTGATTAAAATGAGTTCTAAAAAAAGAGTCTTTCTTCTAAATCGAGAAGAAGATTACGAAAGACCAATTCCTGAAGACATTTACCCTGCCATTGACTCTGATTTAGCAAGAGATAATCTTGAAAATCATTTTCCTACGGCTGATTTAGAAGATTTAACATGACTCTTCCATAAAAATGAAAAGCGCATAAATCTTATAGATTTATGCGCTTTCTTGCACTTGCTTATAAAGTTTGAAAATTGCGATTGTCTCCAAAAACGTTATCTCATTGCACATAACCAAGGTGTTTTATGCAAACTTACATCGCTGACACTAATCGTCTGTCCAACAGAAAATCCAGAATTCAAATTTTGAGCTCTGAAGTTAATTGGCGGTGCGTCAATTACTGTATTCGTTCCGGCATCAATGGCGCCTAGTTCAGAAGCATTTACCTGATTGAAAACTGCTAAATAGTAAATATTTCTACCTACAACATTTGTTGCAGAAATGAGCGGCAAGGTAAATAATCCGCCTGAAATAGATGTCACCATATTGGTAATGCCAACAACAACCGCACTGGTGTTGGTTACCGCTTCCAAAATAGCCATTTGGAAACTACCCGTTCCTGCTCCTCTTTGTATCACATAAGCGGAAACGCTTGTAATTTCTCTGACATCTGCATCACCGCCAAAAGCAATTCCCCCGATTGCTTGGCTGTTACCTCCTCCTTCATTGGGTGTAATGAAAGTAGAAATATTCCCCATACTGGTTGTCATCATACAATTATCTGCACTAGCAGCCGGTCCGGCTGGCCCGGTAGGCCCTGTGGGGCCTTCCAATGAATCTAACCATTGCTGCTGCGTTCCCACAAATCCTTCTGAGAGAGCTACTTGATAGGCACTAGGACCCGGAACACCTTGAGCTCCGGTGGGACCTTGCAGTCCTGTTGGGCCAATGGCGCCTTGTGGACCTGTCGGACCTTCTAGAGAAGCCAACCACTGTTGCTGTGTTCCCACAAATCCTTCTGAGAGAGCCACTTGATAGGCACTAGGACCCGGAACACCCTGAGTACCTGTAGAGCCTTGGGGTCCTGTTGGACCAATGATACCTTGGGGTCCTGTCGGGCCTTCTAAAGAAGCCAACCATTGTTGCTGTGTTCCTACAAATCCTTCTGAAAGTGCAACTTGATAGGCACTAGCTCCCGGAACACCCTGCGCACCTGTAGGCCCTTGTACTCCAATTGAACCCGTTGCTCCTGTCGGTCCTGTTGGGCCTTGTGCTCCTGTCGGGCCTGGATCACCCTGTGCCCCCTGTATACCTTGTAAGCCTTGTGGGCCTGTTGCACCTTGCGCTCCAACTGTTCCTTGTATACCCTGTGCCCCTTGTGGACCTTGCGGCCCCGGCAATCCTTGAATCCCCTGTAAACCTGTCGCACCTCTCATTCCTTCAGTACCCTGCAAGCCAGTGCTGCCACGCAATCCAATTGTACCTGCTGGTCCCGCAGGACCTTGAGGCCCAGTTGGCCCTGGTTCTCCTTGCAGTCCTTGAATTCCTTGAATCCCTTGAGGACCTGTCGGGCCTGCCGGCCCTGGAATTCCCTGTTCACCCTGTGGGCCTACAGGACCTGTGGGGCCTTCTTCTCCCAGCGGTCCCTGAATTCCTTGCAGTCCCTGTAATCCGGCTGCGCCTGTTGGGCCTACATCACCTTGTAATCCTTGTGGGCCTTGCACACCTTGTGCTCCTTGCACACCCGCTACACCGGTTGGCCCTTGAATTCCCTGTGACCCTTGTGCTCCTGCCGGCCCCTGAATTCCTTGTGGACCCTGTGCTCCTGTTGGTCCTTGCATTCCTATAGAACCTGTTGCTCCTTGCGGACCTGTTGCACCCCTTGCTCCGGTTGAGCCTTGTGGACCTGTCGGACCTTGAATTCCCTGTAAACCTGTTGCACCTTGAGCACCTGTTGCGCCTCGTACGCCTTGTTGCCCCTGTAATCCTATAGGTCCTTGAATTCCTTGCAGACCTTGAGCACCTTGAGAGCCTTGGGCACCTTGCGAACCGGTTGCACCTCGTATGCCTTGCAGTCCTTGTGCTCCTGTCGGTCCTTGTAATCCTATAGGCCCTGTTGCACCTTGTGAGCCTGTTGCACCCCGTGCACCTTGCGCTCCTTGTGCCCCAATAGGCCCCTGTGTACCTTGAGCACCCGTGTTACCTTGTGCTCCTGTCGCACCCCGTAAACCTTGCAACCCTTGCGGTCCAGTCGCGCCTTGCAACCCTATAGGACCCGTTGCACCCTGGGGTCCCATTGGGCCTTGTGCACCCTGTGCTCCTGTTGCTCCACGTATACCTTGTGGGCCTGTAGGACCGGTTGGCCCTGTAATTCCTGTACCGGGAGGACAGGGTGTTGGGCACGGCGAAGGACATGGTGGAGGACATGGCGGAGGGCAAAAACAGTCAATTGAATTTAACTGTTCCTCTTGCATTTGCTCCTTCATCTTTGTCTGTAAAATTTTCATCTGCAGAAATCTCCTTTTGTCAATTGCTGCTTTTCATATGTTCATTAGCAAATATCTTGCTTTTTTATTCTATGCGGCCACATATAAAACGTTAATTCTTATATGACAAAAAGAATGTTATTTCTACTGCTTTCTCTTTTTAAAAATTTTATTATACAACAATATTTATTTTTTTAAAAACCTCTGCACAAGTTAACTTGCAGAGGTTTTTAAATTTGTACTATAAAAAGATTTCTTGGTTATTCCCATAATAGAAATTCCATCGTCTTAAAACTAAAAGATTATCTTCTATCAATCGTTTCCTATTAGCTGATATTCTTGATTAATGTGCTTAAATTGATTTTTTAATCCGCTTGTTATGTACACCTCTTTCGCCTCTGTGACAAATACTGCTTCTGCATTATAATCTTGAAGCAACGGTAGACTGCTCTCATATCCCAAGACAAAACACGCTTGTGCAAGAGCTTGGCTCAAAACTCCGCTTTCTGCTGTCACAGTTACCGAAACCAATCCGCTTTCAGCTGGATATCCTGTTTTAGGGTCTAATATAGAATGATAAACCTTACCGTCTTCTTCAAAGTAATTCTGATAATTTGCCGCCGTAGAAATAAACCCCGCCTGCATCGAAATTTTTCCTATTGTTTCTTCTCCCGATGGATTTTGAATCTCAATCTGCCACGGCAAGCCAAACCACTTTTCTCCAAACAAACCGATTGTGCTGCCCACCGTTATAACCGCACTTGAGGCTTTTTCTTCTTCATAAACTTTCACTGCCTCGTCGCAGGCAGCACCTTGTGCAATCAAACTTAAATCCAATGTAGTAGTCTTTGTCTTTAACGCTACCTGTGTCATTTTCTCATTAAAAAGAATATTGTTGTAATCGGTATAAGGCAGAATTTTCTGAATCAATTCATCTTGCGGAACCGTATTTTTTGCATCTCCAAAACCCCAAAGTCGACTCAGGGGAGCAATGGTCACATCAAAGGCACCTGCACTTTTTTCAGATACTTCTCGACAAGTTTTTAAAATAGAAATGACATCTTCATCAATCGATAAAAAATTGGTTCCGGCATTTAAATTTAATCGTTCTACCTCACTGCCGGCTATACGCCAAGAAATTTTATTTTCCAGCATCGCAACTTTATCCGCAGCTTCTTCGGCGGCTTCTTCTCTATTCTTGCCGTATATTGTTTGATTCACATAAGACTCCATTGAATAAGTAGTGACACTATAGCCAGGCGGTATAAACCACATAAAAACTGCTGTAATGATAAGAATAATGGCACCAACCCCAAGAAGAATCGTTAGTATTTTAAACTTGGAGGAAGAGGATGTGTTTGCTGTTTTCATATTTTCTCCCTTTGTTTTATTTTTCGGTGTAGCTATTAAACTACTAAAAACATCTTAAGTTTAGCACAAATAGAAGCATAAAAAAAGAATATTGGGTAGTCTTTGCGTTTTCTTTTCTACTTTAAAATTGAAAAACACTTTATTTTGCAGTAAAATAATAAACAAGGCTATCATTCTAGATAAATCTTTATTTTTAACTTTGCTAACCCTGCTTTCACACAATCTTCACATCATTTTTTTATACTATTCTATTATATTGCAGATTAACACACTTCTTAAAATATACTTTTATTCAGTAAAATCAGCACTATGGTATTTTACCATTTTCGAATAAACAGGAGGTCTATCATGTATCATATTTTGGTTGTCGATGATGAGGATAAAATTCGCTCACTAATTCGCAAATATGCTGAATTTGAGGGGCATACCGTAACAGAAGCTGCCAATGGTATGCAGGCTGTAGAGATTTGCCGTCAAAAGCCACACGGTTTTGATATTATTATTATGGATGTCATGATGCCTGAATTAGACGGCTTTTCTGCTGTAGAAGAAATCCGCAAAGTTTCCGTCACCCCCGTTTTAATGCTTTCTGCACGAGGCGAAGAATATGATAAAATTTATGGCTTTAAATTAGGCATTGATGATTATGTTGTAAAACCTTTTTCGCCTAAAGAGTTGATGATGCGAATTTCCGCTATTATGAATCGCATTCATCCTACAAAAGAAACGGCTCTGCATCAAACTGTCTCTTTTGAAGGTTTAGTTATCGATTTCGATGCCCGCATTGTCACGATAGACGGCCAGCGAGCCGAGCTCTCTCCGAAAGAATACGAGCTTTTGTTATATCTTGTCAACAACAAAAATATTGCGCTGACCCGTGAAAAGCTCATTACCAATGTTTGGGGCTATGATTTTTATGGCGATGATCGCACCTTAGACACTCACATCAAATTGCTTCGCAAAAGTCTTGGCGTTTATAGCAAATTCATTGTCACTTTGCGGGGTGTCGGTTACAGGTTTGAATCATGAAAACAAAAAAGAAAATCATCAAATTAACCGGAGATGACGGGCCTACAGCCGTGTTTTTATCCACTCAAGCCCGTCCTCACCGTTTCAAAATCCGCACCCAGCTTTTACTTGGATTTTTGGCTTTTACCATAATTATCGGCATTCTGCTTTGGGTATTTCAAATCCTTTTCTTAAATACCTTTTATAGCAATATCAAAAAAGCGGAGGTACGGTCAGCGGCTGAAAAAATTGCCGCCAACTTAGATAACGACAACCTAGATGACATTCTAAGAGAGCTGGTTCTTACGAAAGATATCAATCTTTTGGTTGCCAATAGTCGAGGAAAACGGTTGTATGGCTATAGCACCAGCGCCGACTTTCTAACCAATTATATTGAAAGCTACAATGCCTATGATTTGATGCATATTTTTAACTTGGCACGCTCTGACAACGGACAGGTCATGCAGACCTATGAGCGCACTTTAACAGGCGACGATCGAAACGGCATTATTTGGGCTTCCACTCCCAAAGATAGCGAGGGCAATGATTACCTGATTCTGCTTGAGGTGCAAATTACACCGGTAGATGCCACTGTAGATACCTTAAAAATCCAGCTTTTTTGTGTGACTATCGTCATGATTTTATTGGGCAGCACATTGGCTGTTTGGATTTCTTCTCGCTTAACCAAACCAATTGAATCGATTAATCAGGGCGCTAAACAAATGGCTGGCGGAGATTATGCTACTCACTTTACTGAAATTGGCAGCCGCGAAACCTGTGAACTAGCTGAAACACTGAACTACACAGCCGGTGAACTGTCTAAAGTAGAGGCACTTCGACATGAGCTTTTGGCCAATGTCTCACACGATTTACGCACACCACTGACGATGATTCAGGGATACAGCGAAGTGATGCGTGACTTGCCGGGTGAAAACACTCCCGAAAATGTGCAAATTATTATTGATGAGGCTGCTAGACTCAATGCCCTTGTGAACGACCTGCTAGATTTATCTCGATTAGAAGCAGGAGCAAACCCGTTGCACCTGACCACCTTCAATATTACACAAAGCGTTCGAGAAACTCTTAAGAGATATGAAAAGCTAAGTGATTTTATCTTTGTCTTTACCCCTGATGAAGATTTATTTGTCCATGCAGATGAACTCAAAATTTCTCAAGTTCTCTATAATTTAATTAACAACGCTATTCATTACAGCCGGAACGAGAAAATGATTACCATTCTACAAGAACATCTACCCGAAAATAAAGTGCGAATCTCTGTTGTTGACAAAGGAGAAGGCATTCCTGCTGATAAACTAAAAGATATTTGGGAACGCTATTTTAAGATTGACAAAGAGCATCGACAGTCACAAACCGGCACCGGTATTGGACTTTCCATTGTCAAAAACATTCTCTCTTTGCATGGAGGCGATTACGGTGTCAACAGCCTTGACGGAATTGGCAGCACCTTTTGGTTTGAACTTTCTCTTTCGAATATAGATGAACAAATTATTTGACATTATCCCTTAAAAGTCATATCATTAAAGAGTATAAATTCAGGTGAGTGAATCGCACCCACCTTTAAGTCTATAAAGTAAGGATGATTAAATATGGCAGATTGTAAACCGACAGATTGTTCCAGCTGCGGTGAAACTTGTTCTTCTCGCAAAAGCGAACCGCAAAGCTTAAAAATCCCTCCTCATTCGTTGAGCAAAATCAAAAAAGTAATCGGCGTGGTTAGTGGCAAAGGCGGCGTCGGAAAGTCACTAGTGACCTCTCTCATGGCCGTAGGTATGCAGCGTCGCGATTATCGCACTGCTATTTTAGATGCTGATATTACCGGTCCGTCCATCCCCAAAGCGTTTGGGCTGAAAGAAAAAGCACAAGCCACAGAAGATTCTTTGCTACCTGTCACCACCAAAACTGGCATTGACGTCATGAGCATCAATCTTTTATTAGATGAAGAAACCGCTCCCGTTGTATGGAGAGGGCCTGTTATTGCCGGCGTTCTTCAGCAATTTTGGAAAGACGTCATTTGGAAAGATGTCGACTTTATGTTTGTCGATATGCCTCCCGGAACTGGCGATGTTCCTTTAACTGTGTTCCAATCCTTCCCTGTTGACGGCATTATTATTGTGGCTTCTCCGCAAGAATTGGTTTCTATGGTGGTTGCCAAAGCCGTTGAAATGGCAAATATGATGAATATTCCGATTCTTGGCTTGGTCGAGAACATGAGCTATGCTCTTTGCCCTGACTGCGGCAAGCACATCAACATCTTCGGTGAAAGCCATGTAGACGAGATTGCCGCTAAATATAATTTGCCGATTCTCGCTAAAATGCCGATTGACCCTGTTGTTGCTTCTTCATGCGACCGCGGTGTGGTTGAATTGGTTGATAAAGACTGGCTTGACAAAGCAATTGATAAGGTCGAAGCTCTGCTGACTGAATAATCTATTTCATACAAAAGCAAAAGCGCCGCATTGCCTGCGACTAAATGCGGCAATACGGCGCTTATTCTGTACTATTTTCAAAATGATGTCTAGGAAGGATAAAAGAATGGAAGTAATTTTATTAAAACTCGGAGAAATTGTGCTGAAAGGTCTAAATCGACGCACTTTCGAGGATATGTTAGTGAAAACGGTGCGTAGACGTTTACGTCATGCGGGAGAATTTGACGTCAAAACATTGCAGTCCACCATCTATGTTGTGCCAAAAAACGAGGATTCTGACATGGATATGGCAGAAAATATTGTTTCTAAAATTTTTGGTATTGTTGGCTATGCCAGAGCTGGCGGCTGTGAAAAAGCAATAGAAGAGATTCAAAAACGTGCTGCCGAATACTTACGTGACGATTTGGAATCGGCCGCAACATTTAAAGTAGAGACCAAGCGCAGTGACAAGAAATTCCCCTTGCAGTCACCCGAGGTTTCTAATCTGGTAGGCGGCTACCTTTTGGAACAATACCCTCATTTGACGGTAGATGTGCGCAACCCTGATTTCATCGTGAACGTCGAAGTTCGTGAGGACCATGCCTATGTGCACACCACTCCAAAAAAAGGAGCAGGCGGTATACCCGTTGGCACTGGAGGACGTGGTGCTGTTCTCATTAGCGGCGGACTTGACAGCCCTGTTGCCGCATGGACTATGGCAAAACGTGGGGTTCAGCTTGTTCCCATTCATTTTTCAAGCCCACCTTACACCAGTGAGCTGGCTCATCGTAAGGTTGAAAATTTGCTGCGAAAAGTTTCAGGATATGCCGGCAGAATGCAGATGATTTCTGTTGAATTCACCAAACTGCAAGAAGCTATTCGTGACAATTGCCCCGGTGACCTAAACACGGTCATCTTGCGCCGTTATATGTTGCGTGCGGCTGAAAAGATTGCCGAGCTTGAAGGCTGCGGTGCACTCATCACAGGTGAAAGTTTGGGTCAGGTTGCCAGCCAAACCATGCAAGCCATCGCCTGTACAGACGCCGTGGTGTCTATGCCAGTGTTCAGACCGCTGATTGGCTCGGATAAATCAGAAATCGTCAAGACTGCCTATCAAATCGATACGTATGATATCTCCATCGAACCCTATGAAGATTGCTGTACAATTTTCACCCCCAAACACCCCCGTACCAAACCAAAACTACATCACATTGAATTTGCAGAGAAGAACTTTGACGGCGAATCCCTTATGATGGAAGCAATTGAAAACCGCAAATTCATTGACATTTCACCGTGATTTTGAGATATGCTAAAGGCAGCCAAAAAGCCCCTACTGAGTAGGGGCTTACTTATAAACTTAAATAAATCTAAAGGATGTGTTTTTATGAATGCTGAAATTATTTCTGTCGGAACAGAGCTTCTGCTCGGACAAGTTATCAATACAGATACGGCTATTGTCGCTAGAGAGCTTTCCGCTTTAGGCATTAATCTTCACTTCTCATCTGTAGTGGGCGATAACCCTGAACGCTTGGATGAATCCATTCGCTCGGCACTCACTCGGTGTGAACTGCTGATTCTCACGGGGGGACTTGGCCCCACGCAAGACGACTTGACCAAAGAAACAGCTGCTCGTGCCGCAGGCAAAAAATTAGTTCTGCACGAAGAAAGCCTGCGTCGCATTGAAAACTATTTTAATGAACATACTGTTAGCGAAAATCAAATGAAACAGGCCATGCTTCCTGAAGGCTGCACTGTTTTCCAAAACAACAACGGCACTGCACCGGGTTGTGCTTTTTCTGACGACAAAGGCAGCACCATTATCATGTTGCCAGGCCCTCCCTCTGAACTTGAGCCTATGCTGCTTGATTCTGTCGTACCTTATCTGCAAAAAGAGCAAAATGCTGTTATTGTTTCTCACAACGTACACATTTTTGGCAAGGGCGAAGCCGTTGTCTCTCAAATTGTGAAAGATTTAATTGATGGCGGCAACCCAACTGTTGCCCCTTATGCCAAAGAAGGTGAATGTTATCTGCGTGTCACCGCTAAAGCCACCACTCCTGAAGAAGCTGACCTTCTTTGCCAACCTGCTATCCAAACCATTCGAGAGCGTTTGGGTGATTTCGTCTATGCTGACAATGCTGAATCACTGGAAGAACTTGTAGTCAAAGAACTTACCAGAGCCAATAGAAAAATAGCCACTGCAGAATCCTGCACAGGCGGATTGCTTGCCAAGCGAATCACTGATATTTCGGGCTCCTCTGCCGTATTTGAAATGGGCTGCGTGACCTATTCCAACGAAGTCAAAGAAAAACTGCTGGGTGTCCCCCATGAACTGCTTGCTAAGTATGGAGCAGTCAGCGAACAAGTTGCTAAAGCCATGGCAGAGGGAATTGTAAAAACCTCGGGCGCCGATATTGGCATTGGCATTACCGGCATTGCAGGGCCTGACGGCGGCACTGCCGAAAAGCCAGTCGGCCTTGTTTATATTGCGCTAAGTGACGGCAAAAACACGTGGGTCAGCCGTCGTAATCCTATTGGTCGCACTAAAACCCGTGAATGGCACCGGCACTGTTCAGCCTCACAGGCACTAGACATGGTTCGTCGCTACCTTGCCGATTTACCGGTTATCGTGCCAGACTATAAACCGCTCATGCCTTAAATTCAGTCATATTGGGCCAGTACCGTTTGGGCATATGGTTCATGCGGCAACGTTCATTGCGCCGTCCTTCAATCGCAATGGTTTCGTAGAAATGCTTCCATAAACGACGATAGCTTTCTTCTTCCTCATCAGGGTCGGGGAATGTGACATTGCCATATAGATATTCGGTTGTGCCGTCTCCTTTGTGCAAAAAAGCAATTTGGTGGTTTTTGTCGTAGATAACAAAGTTTTCATCAGGGAAACGGTCGCAGAAATGATAGGTAATCAGCGGTAAAATATTATTTTTAGGCGTGATTTCTGCGCCTAAAAACTCTCCAAACTCCGAGAATCGCAAGAATTCTAACGATAGATGTGCTTCATTCCCAACAAATTTCACGGCTTTGTCAATCGTATGCACAACATCATGCGTGGAGAGCTTTGTTACTTTAGCGCCCACTTGATAGCCAAGACGAAGAAATGCCAAAATTTTAGTTTCTTTATGCTCCATACAACTGAGAAAGGCACGCTTGACAATATCTTCCGCTTCTTGTGACATTTTCAGTGGAATCGACCGTTTTACCCGACCTGCACGCACATCATCTGTCTCAATATATTTGACAGGAAAAAGCGTTTCCTGCTGTTCATCATGCAAAATGATGTCAGCAGGATTTTCTTTTGCCAAAAAGCTTTCAAAGACACAACACAAAAAACCGTCATAGCTGCCGTCATATTGATAGACTATATTTGACCACTCAAGCATTTGACTTTATCCTCCCCTGTTGGCGCAAACAGCGACATTTGCTCCGGTGCCGCCAATTCACGCTCTGAGAATCCACGCTCACAAATCGCACCGGCAATGACAGCGGGGTTATCTGTGCGCAAAAGAGAAGCGCTTTTCCCGTTGCACGTGATGAAAAATCTAGCTCGTTTTAGAACAATGCCCAGCTTCTTCAATTCTTCAACATTGAGAATCGTATATCGCCTAGCTTGCACAATACGCAAGGCACTTTTCACGCCAATGCCCGGCACACGCAACAACATTTCATAAGGTGCACGATTCACTTCGACAGGAAACTGCTCCATATGATGAATCGCCCAGTTGCATTTAGGGTCTAACAAGGGGTTAAAGTTTGGGTTGTTATCATCTAAAATCTCGTCAGCCTTAAACTTATAAAATCGCAATAACCAGTCCGCTTGATAAAGTCTATGCTCACGCAAAAGCGGCGGAGGCGTGTCTAACGCTGGCAGATTTCTATCGTTAATGATAGGCATGTAGGCAGAAAAAAACACTCGTTTCAGTTCAAACTTTTGATATAGCCCCTCAGAGAGCTTCAAAATCTGTCGGTCGCTTTCATCAGAAGCACCAATAATCATTTGTGTAGATTGCCCGGCTGGTACAAATTTGGGTGCTGATTTATATTTCACCAGCTCCGTACTATTTTGTTGAATACCGCTCTTAATCTGTTTCATTGAGCCTAAAATGCGTTCTTTGCTCTTCTGTGGTGCCAATTTTTTTAGGCTGTCATTCGAGGGCAATTCAATGTTCACACTCATACGGTCCGCATAGAGTCCCAATTCATCTATCAGTCTTTGGTCTGCTCCCGGAATGGCCTTGGCATGGATATAACCATTAAAACGGTATTCATTGCGCAGTTTTTTAATCGTCTGAATCATCAGTTCACAGGTATAATCAGGATTGCGCACAATGGCGGAGCTTAAAAATAGCCCCTCAATATAATTGCGGCGATAAAACTGAATGGTTAGTTCACAAAGCTCATCAGGGGTAAAGGTTGTTCGCTGGCCATCATTGCTGTGACGGTTAACGCAATAAGAACAGTCATAGACACAGTCGTTGCTGAGAAGAACCTTCAAAAGAGAAATACACCGTCCATCTGCCGCAAAGCTATGGCAAATTCCGGCAGCAACAGTGTTGCCTATTTTTCCTTTTTCTCCCCCTCGGTCTACGCCGCTGGACGTGCAGGCCACATCATACTTTGCGGCATCCGTCAAAATCTCTAGCTTCTGAAACATATCCATTGCTTATCCCTCATCATCCTCTGGCTTTAAAACTGCCCTGTGTACAGAATCGTCCCCAAAACGCTCTCTGACCTTATCCATGGTCATTTCTAATCTTTCTCTTTTTTTATGCTTCTCTGTTTCACCAAATAGCGAAATTTGTTCTTCTTCTATTTCTGTCAGCTTACCTGCACGAATCCCCAGCAAACGCACTTGCCATCTTTTGTTCTCTTTTTTATATAACTTCCACGCCGTTTCATAAATACTTTGCGAATCACAAATAGAGGGCGAAACGCTGCATTGCCTTTGAAACTCTTCAAAATCTTTGCTGCGAACCGTGATTTGCACTTCGCCACAGCGCCTCTCATGTTTTCGCAATCGGCTGCTCACGCTTTCTGCCAAAGATAAAAGCGCTGTCTGAATGTCCTGCTCTTTACTGATATCTCTGGGCAAAGTGGTACTGTTGCCAATAGTCTTGACATCCTCTTCTGCATCAATTCTCTCTACTACAGAAGAATCCTCTCCATTTGCTGAAAGCCACAAAGATTCTCCCATTTTGCCAAGCTTCTTTTTCATCCAAACTCTGTCAGAACATGCAATATCCCCTATATTTTTTATTCCATATTGATTCAATATTTTCTTGGTATTTGCCCCCACAAAAAGCAAATTCTCTGTTGCCTGTGGCCAAACAAGCTGCCTATAATTTTCTTTACTAAATACGGTAACCGCATCTGGTTTCTTATAATCACTGCCCAGTTTAGCAAAAGTCTTGGTAAATGAGACACCAATCGACACTGTCAAACCCAACTCCGCTTTCACTCTCTCCCGAATTTCTTCTGCTATCTGCAGACTGTCACCAAAAAGCCGGCCGCTACCACCCACATCTAACCAGCATTCGTCTAAGCCAAAGCTTTCTACACGGTCAGTATAGTTGCTATAAATTTCTTTTGCTTTTTGTGAATAATGCTGATACCGTTCAAAATGAGGCGAAATCAGTGCCAAGTTCGGACATTTTTTCTGTGCTTGCCAAATTGTCTCTGCGGTCTTTACCCCTGCTTTTTTTGCAAGCATATTCTTGGCAAGAATAATACCATGGCGGTTTTTCTTGTCACCGGCCACTGCCATCGGTACATTGCGATATTCTGGCGCATATAGACATTCTACCGACGCATAAAAATTATTCATATCAATATGCAAAATCGGATTCTCCATAATTAGCCCTCTTAAACATTTGTTTGTTTTATTTTATCAAACTTATGTACGGTTTGTCAACTCTTTTTCTACTTTTTGGTTTTACAATTTTTTCTTTTTTTGCTGTCATCCCGCTAAAAAGAAAATCATTTTTCTTGACTTCTTTTTCATTTGGTTCTACAATTTAAAGTAATTATTCAAATGAGGTGACAACATGAAACTTGGATTCATCGGTTGCGGAAATATGGCAAGTGCCATTGTTGGCGGCATTTTAAACAGTAACCTATGTGCTCCGGCTGATATTACGGCGTCAGATGTGAATGCCGCTGCCAGAGATCAGATAAAAGAAAAATATGGCATTCAAGAAACGTCTGATAATAAAGAAGTTGTTTCAGCTTCTGAAATTATCTTCTTGGCTATTAAACCGCAATTTACAGCAAATGTTCTTTCAGAAATTGCTCCTTTTCTTACCTCCAACCATCTTTTAATATCCATTGTTGCCGGCAAAGGATTAGATTTTATTGGTGCTTTGGTGGGCAATAATATTCCCGTTATCCGCACGATGCCTAATACCCCTGCTCTCGTGGGTGAAGCTATGACGGCTCTTTCTCCCAATGAGAATGTCACTCCTGAAATGCTCGAAACTGCACAAAAAATTATTAGCAGCTTTGGCAAATCAGAAGTTATTCCTGAACATCTCATGCCCGCTGTGGTCGGTGTCAGCGGCAGTTCTCCCGCTTATATTTTTATGCTCATCGAAGCTATGGCTGACTCTGCCGTTGCAGAAGGTATGCCCCGCAGCCAAGCCTATACTTTTGCAGCACAATCTGTTTTAGGCAGCGCTAAAATGGTACTGGAAAGCGGTATACACCCTGCTGCCTTGAAAGATATGGTCTGTTCCCCCGCCGGTACCACCATTGAAGCCGTCAAAACGCTGGAAGAAACAGGTATGAGAAGCAGTATTATGAAAGCAGTTCATATAAGCGCTGAAAAATCCAGAAACCTATAAAACACATTACTTACTTTTTGACAAACAAAAAGGGAACAGAAAATAAATTCCGTTCCCTTTTTCTATACTCAAATGAAGATGGTTCCTTTTTATGGTTCAACTTGTATTTCAGGCTCTGGTTCTTTGCTGCGGCTGACCACAAAAATGGCAAGGACGAACATCAAAATACCAAAAGCAAAAGGTAAGCGACGGTCTATGCCCGATAATAGACCCGTTAAATAACCAAACGGTGCAGAAAAAGCAATCATTAGCGTTGTCATCAAGGCCATAATTCTAGCTCTTTCTCCCTCGTCAACATTTAAAATCAACATAGACTCTTTTCTGGGATATACCAGCGCATTGGCAACAGCATCCATAAAAATATAGACAACAATGGTTATAATCTGCCCTTTTGGCGAAACAATTAAAACCGATTGTGCTACAATATAAATGACAAGGCCAATAATCAAAGGTCTTTTAATTTTTGTAATTTTATGCTGAAGTCCAAACATAAAGGCAATCATCACAATGGCCTTTATAATGGGAAAGAATGCCAAATATTCCTTTTTTACATCTAGCGTTTCTCCGACGTATAAGCCAAAAAAATTATTGCTGATCATGGCTGTGATATACGTAAAAATCATCAAGGCCAGTGTTTGAATGGTAGCCTTATTCTTTAAAAGATTTGGAATCACCGTCTTATATTGAAGCAGCATTTTCCCAACCGATACACCCTTCGTCTCTTGTCTGCGAATCTTGCCTTGTCTAGTCTCTGTTGTGTGTCTCCACGTGATAATATCTTTCACAATCATACTAACCGCAAAGATAAAATACAACACGCGTACAACAGGAACAAGGCTGAATTTTGCCACCAGTACGCCTGAAATAGGTGCAAAAAACACCGCCATCAAACCGGCAATACTGACCCACGTATAAATGTTAACTGTGTGTCTTTTATCACTGTCTTCCATCAGCAAACATACCCAAGCAGTTTGATTAATCTGTTCAAAACTGTTCATTAATACTGCTGCTAAAAAGAACCAAAAATTCTGCGAAAAAGCCCAGATAAGGCAAGCTAGTGTCCAACCGAAAAAATCACCCATAATGGTTGTGTTTTTTCGACCAAGCTTGTCGGTAATAATCCCGCCCATCAGAGAAAAGAACAGTTGCACCACCATAGAAATCGATAAAATCAATCCAATTTGAACATCTGTAACTCCTAATGAATACATATATAGCGTCGTAAAAGGAGCAATCAGATTAAAAGGGATTCCCCAAAATGGTTCTACCAAAATAGCTATTTTAGGGTTTCCTTTCAGATGAATCAACATATCAATCAGCGGATGCTGCTTTACTTTTTTTATTATATTTCCACTCATACTCATCCCCCTTTAAACATACCAGATTATTATACCTGATTTACCCTTATTAGCAAAGAGATATTTTGACTAATTAAATCATATAAAACTGTAAGAATACAACAACACAACAAAAATATTAATGGAGGTTTATTATGTCATTTCGTAAGTCAAATGCTGAACAGCTACTTGTTAACCCATTTACCCTCATCAACAAAGATTGGATGCTTGTGGCAGCCGGCAACAAACAGTCACATAATGCCATGACAGCCAGTTGGGGAGCTTTGGGAGAAATTTGGAATTATTACACCAGCACCATTTATGTACGCCCTGAACGCTACACATTGGAATTTTTAGACCGTGAAGAATATTATTCACTCTGTTTCTTTGACGAAACTCACCGAAAGACACTAGGCTTTTACGGTTCGCACAGTGGCCGTGACTGCGACAAAGACAAAGAGACAGGGCTTACACCTGTTTTTGACCAAAAAGCACCTTACTATGAAGAAGCAAAGTTAGTACTTATCTGCCGCAAATTGTATACGCAGTCGTTTGAAGAAAAAGCCTTTATTAATGCGGATCTCTATACAAAAAATTATAGTAAAGACGGACTCCATCGCATGTTTATCGGTGAAATCTGCGAAATATTAGTAAAAGAATAAAATAATTAATGTAAGCCTTGTGATTTCTTTTAACATGAAATCACAAGGCTTTTTTTATTGATATCTATTGCTAACCTACTAGAGTATCATTATTTTTCTTTATTTTTTTAAAATTTATACACCTTTGTAAACCTGTCCGCATAGACTGGTAAAAATAGTGTTTTTAAATTTCCACCTTAGTTAATAAAGGAGAATCTATGATGACTATCAGCGTATGTATGATTGTTAAGAACGAAGAAGATGTTCTGGCAAGATGCCTTACCTGTGCCTCAAAATTTGCTGACGAAATTGTGATTGTTGACACTGGAAGCGATGACAGTAGTAAAGAAATTGCAAAACAGTTCACTGACAAAGTGTATGATTTTGAATGGATTGAAGATTTTTCTGCTGCCAGAAATTATTCATTTTCTCAGGCTACCCAAGATTTTTGTATGTGGTTGGACGCCGATGATATCATTGAAGACAGTGAAATCGAAAAAATCATTGCTTTAAAAGAGACTTTGCCCACAGACGTTAATGTTGTCTACATGAAATACAATACTGGCTTTGATGAAAAAGGAAATGTTTCTTTTTCTTTTTATCGTGAGCGTTTAATTCGCCGCTCGTGCGGTATGATTTGGCGAGGCGCCGTACATGAAGCTATCAGCAGTATTGGAAAAAGATTGTATACAGAAATTGCCATCAGCCATCGTAAACTAAAGAGCAGAGACAATACGCGCAATTTGAGAATTTATGAAAGTGAAATTTCTAAAGGCCATCCCCTTTGTGCTAGAGATAAATTCTATTATGCCAGAGAGCTTACTTATCACAATCGATATAAAGAAGCTACCCAAGTGTTGGAGGAAGTGTTAGACGACCCCACTGCATGGATTGAGAATCAAATTGAAGCTTGCCGTAGCCTTTATATCAGCTATCTTAAATTAAATAACCGCAAAAAGGCTCTTTATTCTCTCTTGAACAGTTTTGAATTCGATCGTCCCCGTGCCGAAATTTGTTGCGACCTAGGTTCATACTTCATAGAAGAAAAAAAATATGATACTGCTGTATTTTGGTATGAAACAGCCTTATCTTGCGAACGAAATGATCAATCTGGCGCTTTTATTCTGCCAGACTGCTATGATTTTCAACCCCATCTGCAACTATGTGTCTGCTACTACCGACTAAACAACATCGAAAAATCCATTTACCATAATGAGCAAGCTGGCAAGTTAAAACCAGAAAGCCAATCTTATTTGCATAACAAAGCCTTCTTTGATTCTCTAAAACACTAAAATAAGAAATTTATTTTCGCTACTTATGGTGTTTTCCTTATTATTAATCCGCAAAAGACATTTTTATTTTCTTTCACTGGTGTATACGAAAGAGTAAGAATGTCTTTTATTATTGTCAATTCTAATCCACGCTCCCGCGTGGGGAGTGACGGCGTACAGATAATTTTTTGGTATCTGCGCATTATTGTTTCAATCCACACTCCCGCGTGGGGAGTGACATTGCGTGTTACAGCGTTTTGGTTTAATGCGCAAAATATTTCAATCCACACTCCCGCGTGGGGAGTGACATGATTGTTAGGTCGGCACGTTGCAGGACGTTCGAATTTCAATCCACACTCCCGCGTGGGGAGTGACGCAACGCACTGTAAGCGCCGTCTTTTGTTTTTAGCATTTCAATCCACACTCCCGTGTGGGGAGTGACCTGTACTTCCGTTGTAAAAAACACCTTTTCTATATTTCAATCCACACTCCCGTGTGGGGAGTGACGCACATTTTGACGACATTTTCCATGAGTAGTCAATTTCAATCCACACTCCCGTGTGGGGAGTGACTAAAATCGCCTATGATTGGGATGATTCCATTGTATTTCAATCCACACTCCCGTGTGGGGAGTGACTTATAAACATAGTAATTATTAAGTCTGTTGCGTTATTTCAATCCACACTCCCGTGTGGGGAGTGACTTTGGGAAGATTTCAACGCTGCTTCGGTTCGATTATTTCAATCCACACTCCCGTGTGGGGAGTGACTCTTACTTTTGTAAGATAATAGTTATTTAAAGGGGATTTCAATCCACACTCCCGTGTGGGGAGTGACGTTGTTTGTGATTTGTTTGATTGAGTCAATTTCAATTTCAATCCACACTCCCGTGTGGGGAGTGACGTTTATTTCTCCTTTGTGTCGGTGATAACATCATCATTTCAATCCACACTCCCGTGTGGGGAGTGACCTTCGGTTCGATTGAAACAGCAGGAATCCATATTATTTCAATCCACACTCCCGTGTGGGGAGTGACCGATTACATCTTCTTTATGTGCTACACAGGGCTTAATTTCAATCCACACTCCCGTGTGGGGAGTGACAAGTTGGCCAAGCAACGCACGCAGAAAGTTTTTGATTTCAATCCACACTCCCGTGTGGGGAGTGACCAGTTACCCACGCAGACGGCCATACCAGTATTAACATTTCAATCCACACTCCCGTGTGGGGAGTGACGGCGAGGGGTACAACCCTTACAGACGATAAAGGAGATTTCAATCCACACTCCCGTGTGGGGAGTGACCACTAAAGCTACTTACAGTTGATATTGTCTTATTATTTCAATCCACACTCCCGTGTGGGGAGTGACGGTTAAATATCCGCCATGTTTGCGGATTGTAGGTATTTCAATCCACACTCCCGTGTGGGGAGTGACCAAAATGTGCCTATAGGAATACCTATTACAAATATTTCAATCCACACTCCCGTGTGGGGAGTGACACAATGGTTTTCCTTATGAAACTACACCAAACAGATTTCAATCCACACTCCCGTGTGGGGAGTGACCTTACAGCGAGCCAGTTCCCACCTATTCAGGCAACAATTTCAATCCACACTCCCGTGTGGGGAGTGACATTTTATTGATGTGGTGGCATGGAGGAACACAGCTATTTCAATCCACACTCCCGTGTGGGGAGTGACTTATACAGTGTATTAATAGAAGATAATTTTCCTATTTCAATCCACACTCCCGTGTGGGGAGTGACCAATTAGCGTATTTACTGTAAGTTCTTCTTCAATATTTCAATCCACACTCCCGTGTGGGGAGTGACCATTAATTCAGACAGCCTTTGTGAAAATGACATAAATTTCAATCCACACTCCCGTGTGGGGAGTGACAAAATCGCCCTTGGGTAGCTGCAGCACCGTCTAAATTTCAATCCACACTCCCGTGTGGGGAGTGACGCTCCTATGACAGACAGCGAGGAGGGCAATTCTTTATTTCAATCCACACTCCCGTGTGGGGAGTGACATCAAGCCGTCAGCCGTTTTCCAAAGGCCTAGAATATTTCAATCCACACTCCCGTGTGGGGAGTGACCGGGTGGAGAAATTGCTGATATTAAGGCACAAATTATTTCAATCCACACTCCCGTGTGGGGAGTGACGTTTATCACCTATTGATTACAACGGGTTTCCTTATATTTCAATCCACACTCCCGTGTGGGGAGTGACTGCCATTACCTTAATCTCCTTTTCAAGTAATAAATATTTCAATCCACACTCCCGTGTGGGGAGTGACTTTTAATTCCGATTCTTGCTTCTTCAGTTTCACAATTTCAATCCACACTCCCGTGTGGGGAGTGACAGCCTAAACCAAGTAAGAAGCCTCCTAAAGGCAATATTTCAATCCACACTCCCGTGTGGGGAGTGACCACACAAAGAATTATGCTTGACGAGTTTCAAAGCATTTCAATCCACACTCCCGTGTGGGGAGTGACTTTTCAAAACAACCAAGCGTATTTAGTTTGGTATATTTCAATCCACACTCCCGTGTGGGGAGTGACTTTTGATTCTGCTTTGACGTATGCAGAGCAGATATTTCAATCCACACTCCCGTGTGGGGAGTGACCCACCCTCAATATGTGTTTTTATTAGTCTTCCGGATTTCAATCCACACTCCCGTGTGGGGAGTGACACAAAATGTTCCTATTGGTGTGCAAATTAATAATATTTCAATCCACACTCCCGTGTGGGGAGTGACCCTACTTCTTGTATCGCTTTAGCAAGCCAAAAAATTTCAATCCACACTCCCGTGTGGGGAGTGACAACATATCGGTTAATGGGTCGATGCAAAATGTCAATTTCAATCCACACTCCCGTGTGGGGAGTGACTTCAGATAGAAATTACGATAAAACAACAAAAGGTAATTTCAATCCACACTCCCGTGTGGGGAGTGACACATAATGCAAACATATTTTCATAGCATGTCTTTATTTCAATCCACACTCCCGTGTGGGGAGTGACTATTTTGAGCGTGGTTGCTTTAGATTCAAAGATTTATTTCAATCCACACTCCCGTGTGGGGAGTGACCCAAGAGATGGATTCAACGGCGGCGTCTTCAAATATTTCAATCCACACTCCCGTGTGGGGAGTGACCCGAAATTTACGCAGGAGCAAAACTAGAGCTTACTCATTTCAATCCACACTCCCGTGTGGGGAGTGACCAGCCTTTCTAACTCTAAATCCATTGCAGGAGGATATTTCAATCCACACTCCCGTGTGGGGAGTGACTGCTAGTGGCTAGGTTTGCTTTTAAAGCCAGCAAATTTCAATCCACACTCCCGTGTGGGGAGTGACAGCGGGTGTTTTAAAATCTGTTAGCGGTAAAACTATTTCAATCCACACTCCCGTGTGGGGAGTGACCCGAGAGAAACACGTCAGAAAAAAATTGGTACTATTTCAATCCACACTCCCGTGTGGGGAGTGACTTTGTCAGGCGTGCCGTTGTCGCCTTTTACGGCCGATTTCAATCCACACTCCCGTGTGGGGAGTGACCTTGGCAGAGAAAACATTACTTTTATGTCATTTAATTTCAATCCACACTCCCGTGTGGGGAGTGACTCAGAGCCCTGTTGTTGGCAGGATTTTTGGGAACCATTTCAATCCACACTCCCGTGTGGGGAGTGACCCGGCAAGCCAAGCAATAACACGGGCTTCAATCGCCATTTCAATCCACACTCCCGTGTGGGGAGTGACCTTGAGGACACCAGCGACACACTGATGTCTTTTTTATTTCAATCCACACTCCCGTGTGGGGAGTGACGCGTATCAGCCGAAAAAATAGATACCCATTTAACGATTTCAATCCACACTCCCGTGTGGGGAGTGACGTCTTGCCTAAATCCTGCCTGATTTCCAGTACCCGACATTTCAATCCACACTCCCGTGTGGGGAGTGACTAGAGCTGATAAAATTGTTGCTGCTGTTACTGACAATTTCAATCCACACTCCCGTGTGGGGAGTGACATAGTTGTCATCCATAACAATTGCAGTTTCTAACTATTTCAATCCACACTCCCGTGTGGGGAGTGACTTGCCTTGCTCCAGTGTGATTCTTTGGATAGTTTATTTCAATCCACACTCCCGTGTGGGGAGTGACTTACCATTGCCAACCCTATTTTGCTTGAGTTGAATTTCAATCCACACTCCCGTGTGGGGAGTGACGTTTTCGGGGACGGCACGGCAGAAGCCTTGCTGACATTTCAATCCACACTCCCGTGTGGGGAGTGACCGCACCGCTGACGTTTCGAAACTAGACAAATACATTTCAATCCACACTCCCGTGTGGGGAGTGACCCCATGCTGATTTCATCATAGCAGCACTGCCTTATTTCAATCCACACTCCCGTGTGGGGAGTGACATCTTCGATACACCGCCAGCGTTCGTTACAAATATTTCAATCCACACTCCCGTGTGGGGAGTGACTGGGCACTGTGGAGAGCCTATGACAGGAGATGGAGATTTCAATCCACACTCCCGTGTGGGGAGTGACCTGTCCCACAGGGCAAGGCTTTTGTCACGCCTGATATTTCAATCCACACTCCCGTGTGGGGAGTGACACCGAATGACAGTGCAGAGTTGAAATGGAATCCATTTCAATCCACACTCCCGTGTGGGGAGTGACTACATGAGCTGGGCGTGATGACCTCTGCCCGAGTATTTCAATCCACACTCCCGTGTGGGGAGTGACGGTTTATAACTTTATAGGTTATACAGGCACAAAAGATATTTCAATCCACACTCCCGTGTGGGGAGTGACTAGATACTCTTCAAAAATATTTAAAAAGCGGAAGGATTTCAATCCACACTCCCGTGTGGGGAGTGACCGTGCAATCACAACGCAAAAGCAAAATGAAAACAAATTTCAATCCACACTCCCGTGTGGGGAGTGACGATTAGTTTTTAATGACGATTATTATGACATCGATATTTCAATCCACACTCCCGTGTGGGGAGTGACATCTTTGCAATCACAATTAGATGTCGCTACCAGCATTTCAATCCACACTCCCGTGTGGGGAGTGACAATCCACACTTTGGAGTATGTGATAGCTGATACAATTTCAATCCACACTCCCGTGTGGGGAGTGACATGTAAATTGTCAACCTGCCAGTTGATAATTTACAGATTTCAATCCACACTCCCGTGTGGGGAGTGACTTACATCATTCACACACCACACAACCGCCGAGGGTATTTCAATCCACACTCCCGTGTGGGGAGTGACGATTTACATATCCGAGTTTGAGGAGGTGCGCACATATTTCAATCCACACTCCCGTGTGGGGAGTGACAAATTTAAGCATATCGCAACAACCTGTGGATATGCATTTCAATCCACACTCCCGTGTGGGGAGTGACAATTATTGCCCGGAGTGTGCGGAGCGGTACCGTAATTTCAATCCACACTCCCGTGTGGGGAGTGACGCTTTTGTGTAGCTTCTCCGTTTTGCCATTTTGTATTTCAATCCACACTCCCGTGTGGGGAGTGACCTACTGTACAAGTGGTTACAGGTGATATTGACACTATTTCAATCCACACTCCCGTGTGGGGAGTGACACAATGCCGGAGCTAATAAGCTCTCAATCAAAAATTTCAATCCACACTCCCGTGTGGGGAGTGACTTTCACTTCTTCTCAATGACCCTGTTGCAGCCAAAAATTTCAATCCACACTCCCGTGTGGGGAGTGACGCGGTTATTGTCACGCCGATACAAAACTCCTGTGATTTCAATCCACACTCCCGTGTGGGGAGTGACGCAGCGGTCTTACCTTGGTGACATTGCTGTTGCATTTCAATCCACACTCCCGTGTGGGGAGTGACCGATACAGCACAGAATATGCGATTTAGGCCTAAAAATTTCAATCCACACTCCCGTGTGGGGAGTGACTGCAAAACAGCGTATTGATGATGCTGCCTACTGGATTTCAATCCACACTCCCGTGTGGGGAGTGACCAAATTAGCAATGCCATGAAATATATTTTAGAGGGATTTCAATCCACACTCCCGTGTGGGGAGTGACGATTTTTCTAGGCTTGAAGAAAACAGCTTGGGCAAAATTTCAATCCACACTCCCGTGTGGGGAGTGACAAGTATCTGAAGCAATAATAAAATATCAAGAAAAAATTTCAATCCACACTCCCGTGTGGGGAGTGACTTCTTGTTGCATCACAATAAATCCGATAGGACAAAATTTCAATCCACACTCCCGTGTGGGGAGTGACATTGCCGATTATTTGGTGGCGCAAGAAGGTGTTACCATTTCAATCCACACTCCCGTGTGGGGAGTGACACTTGCTGGGGTGTGAGTTCTTGCCCCTCTTCGACATTTCAATCCACACTCCCGTGTGGGGAGTGACAGCAAAAAGTTATAATTTTTGCTTGTAAAAATTTAATTTGTTTGTCATATATTTTTAATTTTTTGCTTGTTCAGGTGTAAACTTTCTTTTTAAAGATTAATATCCATTTAGAATCAATCAAAAATTGGTGCGAGCCCTCTTGTAATTTATGTTTGCTTATCCTTCGCACTAAACCATTAATACACCTTCTGGTTCGTAACTTGTCTTTGCACCAAAATGTTCAACCTTCGTTTTGTAATTTTTTCCTAGATAATAAAAACGTAGGCTGTCCTTTTCTTGGTCGATGATACTGCAAAGTTTATGTTGAAGCATTTTGGCCTGTGCTGCATCTAACAGACACTCAAAAACACTATTTTGCACGCGCTGGCCATAATTGACACATTGCTTTGCAATTAGGCGCAGCCTTCGTCGTCCTGCTGAATCTACTGTATTGACATCATAAGAAATAAGTACCAGCATTTCAACCACCTACTTCCACAAAAAAGGAGGATATCCATCTAAATCATCTCGCAAATATCTTGCCAGCAATAAGGACTGTACGTACGGTACTAATCCCCATGGAATTTTCTCCTTCAAATAGGGATGCGTTATCGTTTCTCGTTTTCGCTCTTGCCACGCTTTAATCACGGTTTTTCGTCCCTCATCGGTCATTAGGGTCGCTCCACTCTCTCTATCCTGAAAATCTTTGGCTTTTATGATTCTATTATTGATTAAGGTCAGCACAAAGCGATCTGCAAAGCAAGCACGCAATTCCTCCATCAAATCCAATGCCAAAGAGGACCGCCCCGGACGGTCACGATGCATAAATCCAACGTAAGAATCTAGTCCTACAGATTCAAGTGCTGCCGCACAATCATTAGCCAGCAAAGAATAAACAAACGAAAGCATGGCGTTCATTTTATCTAGGGGAGGTCGTCTGCTTCTTCCTGGAAAATAAAAATTTTCTTTATCATTTAATATCATTTCGTCTAATACTGAAAAATAAGTAGCCGCCGTTTCTCCTTCTAATCCTCGCAGTGATTCCAAAGTATCCACATTTTGAATTTTAGGCAGCATATCTTGCAATATTCCCGAAGCATTTTGAAGCTTTTCTTTATCAATTCTCATGCCATGATCTCGAATAGTTCGCTCAACGCTCCACCTAGCGTTATACACTTTTCCAAATATCATGTTCCTCGCAATACGAGAACTGGCACTAACGTCGTCAGCTATTCGGTATTGCGTTCTTCGCAGCAACACATTTCCATTTGATTTACCTACCGCTCGTGCCAAAAAGCGACCATTTGGTGTGCAAAGGCACAAGTTGATATTGTGCTTGGCACAGGCTCCCATTAGAGAGGGACTAGCACCCGGATACGTAAAAGTGACAATATTTTCTAACGTATGAAGAGGAAATCTTGCCAATTCTTTCTTTTCCTGCTGCACAATCACATTTTCTCCGTCAAGGCTCAGATAAGCATCAGGCGTTGTCACAAAAAGCGTGTTGAGAAGTTTCCTCATAGATTTTCCTCCATATAGTCTTTGACAGAACGAATCTTCATAAGAGCCGGCAAGCAAACCTCTTTTAAAGAACAGGCATTGCAAGCTTTTGTTCGTTTCACTTTTGGTGTATATCCACGCTCGTGCAGCTGGTGCATTTCTTGCAAGGCGTCTTCAATTTCCTGTCTAAGTTCCTTAGTGAATTCCACAGGAAAGCGGCGCTTTGTCTTACCATAAAACAAAGCACCACGCTCTATTTTGCAGCACAGCATTTCTTCCAGACACATGGCTTGTCCACAAAGCTGTGCTGCATCACAATTGTTTTCTTTTGGTTCACCGTTTTTATATTCCACCGGAAAGGGAATCCACAAGCCGTCCAAATCGTGAATGGACACCCCTGCCTCATCACGATGAAATTCCACAACATCACATTGACCTGAAACCCCTAAACGACTGGATTTCACACTGATTCCACGGGCTATGACCGTGTTACCTCGTCTTTCTCTGTATGTTTCATCGTGAGCACGCTCATGCATAATTTGCCCATCGATGGTACGCAGATTTTCTGCCCAAAGATTCTCAACGTGAATCAAGGCCCACTGCCGCCGACAGAAAAGAAAATGCTGGAGTCCTGATAACTGCAGAAAATCTTCTTCCGGATAGCCGCTTATTCCATTTGCGTGCATGTCACACCTTCCGGAATCGCTATTTCATCTACCGAAATTTCATAGTCACTATAACTGCGTGCTATCTCGACATCTTCTTTGCGTTTAACACTGACCGTCTCAAACAGCTTATAGGCAGGCGCATTGCCAAACTCTGAATCATGCTTGAAGATAATCAGCTTCCGAACCGCCATTTTTCCTCTGGCAGCAGAATGGTCATGCTCAAACATATTGAGAATAGCTTGCCACAGCAGTTCAATATCTTCTTCTGAAAAACCTGTTGTTTTACGGGCCAAATTCGCCGAAACATAGCCCTCACAACGATATAGACCGTAAGGCACAATATATTTACGTCCCATTTCTGTTCCCTTTTTTTCAGCATCTTTTTCAGTCGTAATGGCAACACGAGTAATCGTTACCTCCTGTGGAATAACAGGGTCAACAGAGCGGGCAAAACCAAGCTGCACAGGGCCACGAACTTGTCCGCAATTAAGTGCCGCTTTCACAAAAGTCGTCATAACTGCCCCAAAAGTACGAATATCAAAGAAGTTGCTGCACATGAAGTCCCTAATTTTTTCGTCGATCTTCTCGTCTTTTTTCTTCTTATCTTTTATGGTTTTATCGTCTGCACCAACATACTCATAGGCTTCTAAATCACTACGATTAAGCGGCACTTTCTCTTTAATATAAATGCGATAACCGCTTTCTCCCTCTTTCACGGTCTCTACATAATTTCTGATTTTTCTTTTTAAGCAAACATCTGTTACTAACCCAAAATTGGTTTCGGGGTCGATGCGAGGCATATTGCCTGCGTCGGGGTCACCATTGGGATTTCCGTTCTCCACATCAAACAAAATAACAAATTCATATCGATTTTTAATTGCTTCAGACATTTTCATTTTCCTCCTTGGTTGTTTGGTTTTCATTTTTCTTTTCATAGCGTTTTTGTGTCTGATGATAATAACCTAGTTGAAAAATACCTTGATCATATAAATTGTGGTGAACCGGATAGCTGTTTGTAATCATCGCCATCAACTCCCCCATTTTTTTAGATAAGTTAATTTTAGAGCCAATTTCCAACTTGCGTACATGCTTTTCTGACAAACTGACAATAATGGGGAACACAACAGAGGGCGTTGCACAAGCCGAAGTAAAATATTTATCCTTGATGGTTGTAACGCCACTTGCTTTATTTTGAATTTCCTCCAACACGGCAAATAACCTTCCTAAAACATAAGGTTGATAGGTTGTTTGTTCATTTAGTTCCACTGTTAATACCTCCTTGTGATGGTCTATTCTATCTAAATAAGCTTTTATAATGGCCGCGCGCCCTCTAGTTATAGTGCGTTCTGCGCGAATTCTCAGCTGTGTTTGCTGATAGAGTGTCGACGGATAACGCCCCCCTGTCAAAATGGCTCTGAGCATATCGCCCGACATCTGTGGAGAAGCCACTTTTTCTCTTGCATTTTCATTCACAGTTTCACGCAAAAGCGCCCACAAAGGGATATTTTTATAGGTATTTCGATTATCCGGCACCACTTCAATTCTTTTATAATGATTTTGTATGTTACGAATCATGCTGCCAAAACTATCACAAAAAAAGAATCTTACTGAAAGTCTGGCGGCATTGGGTGCCAATGACAGCACATAAAATCGATTTTTAGGGTTTACTGGACTCCCTTTCCAGTTGACAACTTCTCCATTTGCCACTTTGCCCATTAAGTCATCTAAGTCATTGTCGTCTACTGTGTCTTGATTTTCTGCTGTATTGTTTGCTCCGTACATATAAGCGCCAAAACACTCTTGGGGCGCTTGCTCCGCATCTTCTGACCAATAGACAAGTGTTGAATCACCTATACGCTTAACGTGTTCTCGTTCTGATAAAAGGTGATTTAGAACAGTTGTATAAGCAAAGGCTGCATATTTGCTGACCGGGGCATTATAATTTTGCTCTCTGCCAAAAGAACAATAGGCCGGAGCATTGAACGACACCAACGCTGCCCCACTTGACTGTGCCCCAGCTACCCCTTTAACAGAAGGATGAGTTGCTGCTGGAACCCTGCTTTCTCCTGTAATTAAACAAGGCATTTTGTCGCCTGTTTCATCTTGATCATAATACTTTTGCCAAGCCGCCTTTATCTCTTTTTCTTCGAGCGGATAGTGATTCTGGAAGTAAAAAATAAGATTAACCGAACCCTCTAGCTCTTCTATATAGGGTAGAATAAGTTCATTTTCTCTTGCTTGTGAGGCATCCCATGTATTAAAAAATAAGCAAATCGCCTTTGCGTAATCATTATCAAGCTCCGAAAGAATCTCTTGATGCAATTGTTTGGCAGCAGCGAAGCAATCCAACACTCTTTGTGGCTTTTCCTTGTCTCCTATGCCTAAAAAATAGGCCGCATTTTCACATAAGAAATTGGAGCTGATTCCCACTGTTTTTTTCACTCGTGCCGGCAACTCCATTTCTCTTGGTACCATTCTCTTCCCATCTTTACTCTCTGTTTTGAGCGGAAGAATAGAGAGCAGTTGCCCCTCGCTGTCAATTTCGAGTGCATGCGTGACCTTGACTCTTTCCCAACCCGGTCTGGCAATTTTGCCTTTATCGGCAAGTGCTTCATAATAAGCCACCAGTGATTGCAGTATCATCGGTACACCTCACAATCTTGTAAATCCAGCACGCCCTTTTGCAGTTGTGCCCGAAAAAACAAAGGCGTTATATTTTGACTGTCACTGTAGTCCATATCGAAAAGCATAAATCCTAGGTCGATGTCCTCATGGGGGTAGGCTGTTTCTATATCGCCGCCCTCCCATTTTTTAAAATTGACAGGGAATTCACGAGTACCAAAACAAGGTTGATGATAACATTGCCCTTTTTCCAATCGCCGTCGCATGATATCGCTGAACTTCCCCTCATTGTCGCTAGGTACTGCTTTATCAGTCATTTCAAAATGCGCTTCAATGACATAATGCACATTTTGCAAAATCATGGCTGCCCGTTGCTGAATATCATCAGAAGCACTAATAAAGATTGGTTTCTGGCTTCCTTCCATCACACTTTTTGCGTTTCTTCCTGATAAAACAGATTTCACCTCATTGCGGCGAACATTGGTAAATTGAATCTTTTCCATCACATAAATTTTATCAATTATCCATCTCATACCGGGGTGCCAATAAATTGCTTCTATAATTCCTCTAGCCGCTGAGGGTGTCATCACGTCATAGCTAACACGTTCTACTTTCATTTCAGGTCGAGAGAAGCACGCATAATCTCCCCAAACCTCTACCTTAACAGACATTCTCTATCACCTCTCATCAAACAATATGTTCTTGACCAAAATTGACTTCAAAAGAAAGACCGGTTTCTTCTTTATACAATAATATATCGCTGAGAACAGCAGAATCTATTCCTATTTTTTGAATTGCGCCCGAGCGAATCAACTCATTAAAATGCGGTTGATAAACGCTAACCGCATATTGTCCTGCCTTTCGCAGCAGTCCACGACTCATCATACCATTTTTCAGCAGATTGATAAGCGATTCTCCCTCTTTCCAAGGAACGTAAACCGTACAGCTGGCTTGCTCAATAAACTGGAATTCATTTGCCACTGTCTCAAACGGCATAGTCCCTTTTTGAATCTCACGTAGAATTTCTTTTTTATCCAAATCTTTTTCATCTTTCAGCCGATAGTACAAAAAATCAAAATAGGCTTGAATGGCTTCAGGTGAGGAAATATCCTCATAATCGCGCATAATACGCTGTGCTGCTGCTACATTCTGCAAAATTTCTTGGGGCGGCTTTTGTTCACTTTCAAAAATATAGACTAATCCTTTTTCCGGTGCTCCTTCGCGATTACAGCGCCCACCTGCTTGAATGATAGAATCAAGTCCCGCCAAAGCACGATAAACCACAGGAAAATCTACGTCTACCCCAGCTTCTACTAAGCTAGTTGAAATGACTCTGCAAGGCTTGCCCAGTTTCAATCTGTCCCGAATTTCATCAAGAACTTCTCGTCTATGCATCGGACACATCATAGTAGAAAGATGAAAGCAACCTTTTCCATCTAGCAAACCGTAAATCTTTTGAGCCTGCCTTTTATTATTGACAATACATAAAACCTGCTTCTGTTCATTTAAACGATACGCTACTTCTTCATCAGACAGCGGACCCGCTTTTTTGTACTCTACTCGTTTAAAAAAAAGATACATGTCTGACACATTGGGGCAAAGCTCACGGCTTTCAAACTCGGGGAGCAATTCTGCAAACAAAGGGGTAAGTGCTGGTTGTGTCGCCGTACACATAATAGCCGAACATCCATAATTTTTGATCAGCTCGGCAACGGCATGAATACAAGGCTTGAGATAAGGGACTGGAAGCATCTGCGCTTCATCAAAAATAATTACGCTCTCTGCTATATTGTGTAGCTTTCGGCATCGTGAAGGCCGATTGGCATATAAAGACTCAAAAAATTGCACTGATGTGGTAATAATAATAGGAGCATCCCAATTTTCGGTAGCAAGATAACGCTTGTCTGTAATTTTCCCGCTTTCATCTGTGGTATAATCCAAACTGGCATAGTGCGCCACGACGTTTTCCTCACCAAATATTTTTTCAAATACCTTTTGCGTTTGTTCAATGATACTCGTATAGGGAATCACATAAATAACTCGCCGTAAACCGTTTTCAAGAGCATGCTTAAGAGCAAAAGCCATAGAGCTGACGGTTTTTCCACCACCTGTCGGCACAGTCAGGCTAAAAAGCCCTGCTTTTTGACCACTACCCTCTATCAACGCTTTTAGAATTTCACATCGCTTTTGATTTAAAAGCTTATCTGATTTCCACCAAGGGGCAATAAAGTCGTCTAACTGCATATCCAGTTTTTTTAAACCAGTTCCCTCTAAGCGCTTTTGAGGGTTGTCCTCCATAAAAGCCTCTGTGTCCAAATAATCAGCATCTACCAAACAAGAATAAAGCATTCTGGTAAAGAAAAATCCTGTTTGAGCATTAGCCAAAAATCTTTTTGGTATCTCACAGGCCGAAACAGCCAGTTCATTCTGATAGACACGGTAGTCTTCTATGTCCTCCCCCACTTTGCGCAACATCTTGCCAGCAAAAGTAGGCTCATCTGAGGTTGCCAGCTTAGGGTTCCCTCCATTTGGAAGCCCACCATGGTGTCCGGCAATGCAAAACCCTACCGGAACATTTCTTAATTCAAGGCAAGCCACCTGTGCGCCTGCCGTCGAATGGTCTACCCTTTCATTTGAACCTGTAATTCGCCGCTGAAATTTCAGCGAATATTTCCCTATGTCATGCAAAATCCCGCATAAATACCCTAAATCTGCCGCAGAAAAGGCTTTTGCAAACTGTGATGCTTTTTCAGCAGTAGCCGTCAAATGATTTAACACACTTTGTTCTCTTTGTCCGTCTTCACTTATATGTGCTAAATATTGCATTCCTCTTTCCCACCTCCCAATGGGTGTTTTTACTTTTCCGTATTAAATCTGATATTCCCTCTCGACCATTTTAGATACTTACAAAGCATTTTTTAACTTTTATATCATTCTTTATTCAAGATATAGAATATCAGTCATTAAAATCATACTACTTCTGTCCATTATTTTCCATAACCAATTTGTAAATAATTTAGAATTTATTCAATTTTTACTTTTATTTTTATTGTTTTTACACAATACGACATATTTTGACATTATTTTCTTTTGCCAAAATAACAAAAACCGCTAAATTCAAAAATAGAATTACAGCGGTTTTTTTATTGTTTAATTAAAGTTTTTGGCAGATTATTTATTTATCCTTTAGCGTTTAGGAGCTGTTCAACCACATTATTTACCATCGCAGTAGAAGAAGAAATATCAGTATAATACGTAATAGCTGTATCCATAATCAGCACTTTACCGGCACTGACCGCTGGGATAGACTGCCAAACCGCATTAGCCGCAATACTTTCAGGCACTTCACCTAAATGGAATATGTAATCTCCGCAATAATCTGAAAGCACTTCCATAGAAGGGCCTCCCCAATATTCGCCGGCATCAATGATGCTGGTCTGTACGATTTCGGGTGCTTTTATGCCTAATTCTTTATAGAGAATGACACCTAAAGCATGTTTATCTCCTGCCACAGCAATGCTGCTGTCTGAAACCTGCATAGCAGAAACGGTTGCTTCTCCAAATTCTGCTTCGGCAAGCTTGGCTTTTCCGTCAGCAATGGCATCGTCATACTTTTTGAGTGCCGCTTTAGCTTCATTTGGTTTACTGAATATTTCACCCATAAACGCGACTCTCTCTTCTGTGGTCATTGTCCCATAAGGAACAAGTACCGTGGGCGCAATTTTTGAAAGCTCTTCATATTGCTCTTCATTGACAGAAACAATTAAATCAGGTTCCAAAGACATAACTTCTTCCAAATCAAAATCCCATTGCCCCAACTGAGCCGAATCTTTTAATTCGTCTTGGAAAACCGAGCCAGGCAGCACTTCTGATACAGCAATAGGAATAACACCTAATGCCACAGCATCGCCCGCCAAATAATGTACAATCACTCTTTGAGGATTGGTCGGAATTTCCACATCTCCCTTTACAGTACTGATTATCTTTGTTTCCGCTTCAGCAGGCTCTGCTGCTTCTTTTTCTGAAACCTGACTGCTTACTGCTGATGAAGCCTCCGTTTTTGTAGTGCTGCTATTATCTGCTGCCGGTGCACAAGCTGAAAGCAACAACACAAATGACAAAGCTGCTGCCAAAATGGTTTTACTCTTGAAATTCTGCATGATTAATCTTTCCCCTTCACCTTTGAGTTTTACATAACTAACTTGACTTTTCTCATTATAGGCGAAGGTTTTGGTGTTGCCAAGGTCATCATCTCTCTTCTGAAGCGACCTGTTCTCTCTATAGGCATTCGGCGGAAACCCTAAATGCTTAGAAAACATGCGCTGCAAGTTCCTTTCATCCTGAAATCCACAATAATCTGCAATTTGGCGAATAGACGCTTCACTGTTTTGCAGCAAATCCTTTGCTTCTGCTAAACGAATATAAATCAGATATTCTTGCGGACTTTTTCCGTTCTGCTGTTTAAATTTTCGATGGAAATGGCTGTAACTAATGCCAAACATCTCACAGATTTCCTGAATGGCTATCGCTTGGCTATAATTTTCATCCATATATCGTTTCGCCATAGCAATGACATCCGGCTCAAAAATCTGTATGCTTCTTTGCGCAATCTCTTCATAGATTTCATATACAAAGCGATAAAATGCCACCTTACCATAAAACAGATTTAGTGCGGTTGGTCCTTTCCACTTTTCATACATCTTTCTTAACTCTTCTGAGAAAAAAAGGGGATTTGCCGGCACAAATCCATACTGCTGTTCAAAAGGATTCCTTTTTTTCATGAGCCTTGAAAATTCTCCTCTATGGAAAGCCGGTTCACCCGCTTTATATAAAATCAAATAATATTCAAGCCAATCACAATCAGGAGAAATCGAGAGTTCTGTACCCTTTCTGCCATGAAATACGCCAAAACGCTCGATAGCATAAGAGTGCTTGTCCAAACATACCTCTGCCTTGCCTCCACTGGTATAAAGAAATGTATTTGCCGGCATGATGTAACCGCAAACTGCTTCTTGCCGAGAAATTAAATGGTGGCGAATATCTAAAAGCGAGATGGAAGCTCGATTCCAAAGATGAATGGCGTCTGCAAAATCTTCTGTCAAAAAATCCGATGCTTTTTTATCGTTATACATAGAAATACCTCTATTGTTCCCATTAGGTTAACTTAAACTAACTTTCATTATAACATGACACAATATCTTTTCGCAATGGGATAGACTTTTCCTGTTTTGTAATTAAAAGGCAACCTAAATTAAACTATAAGTCTTTTAAAATAGTATACAAATAAATATTATTTACTCACCTAGCAATTAGCTTGTCTTTTATAGTTCTAAATGGTATGATTTTCATAAAACAAGATTGAATTTTACCACGTGAGGGGTGTTCATACTGAACAGAGAAAAAATCATTGCCCTGCGGATGGAACGGCAATACCTTACTCGCAAGGCAAACGAAGAAGAATATTTAGCATTATATCGTGATTTACAACCTGGTCAAAATGTGTACTGGAATGGCTTTGGTAACCCACCAAGCCTGACTTACCGTGCCAACTTTGACGACATCGAATATAATCGAGAACGGCAAAGAATTCATCAGCTTGTAAAAGGGAGATTTGCTGGCGGCAACCTAGGGTGGATTGTCCCAGAAGATATGGAATTGTTTGCTTGTTTATATCGTAAACCATTGACCAAACCAAACCCTCGTCAATTGGCTCTTTTAGATTTGATTGAGAACGAAGGGCCGCTGACCATTCAGCAAATGAAAGAATGGATGGGTATGTTAGTGAAAGAAATCACCCCTGCACTGCACCGTTTGCAAGAAGCCTTCTTGATTTATGAGGACCAAAATGAGGGACAAGCTGACAGAGGCTGGTACCGATTTACGGAGATGTTTCCCGATGTAAATTTAGAAAAATATTCGCGGCAAGCTGCACTAAAAATTCTGCTTCAACGATTTGCCTATCGCATGGTTTGGTTTGATGCAGAAATGGTAAAATCATATTTTAAACTGCCTCTTAAAGACATAAAATTTGCTATAGAATCCTTAAAAACCGAAGACATATTAACAGAGCTAGCTAATGGCTATCTGTTGCAGTCAGACGGCAACCTGCTTGCAACTTACTCGCCTATACTCCCTAACTCTGTGTATGCTATGCACCGCAATGATATTCTGGTGAAGTCAAATGAACACTGGCTGAAAGAAAAATATACCCACGGCTATCCAGACACCTTATATTATCTGCTGATTAACGGTGAATTTAGAGGAGTTGTTGTTGGCAAATTTCGCTATACTTATGATATCAGAGATGTCATTCTTGATTTACCCAAAGAGGAAGCAATCCAGCTGAAAGACGAAATTTTGCAAGCTGTTTATCTTTTATGCGGAGAAGAAAATATAGTAGAAAAATATATGGGAGAAGAGTTACTCACCAATGCATG
Organism: Scatolibacter rhodanostii; assembly: GCF_900197595.1. Lineage (GTDB taxonomy): Bacteria > Bacillota > Clostridia > Oscillospirales > Acutalibacteraceae > Scatolibacter > Scatolibacter rhodanostii. The sequence continues at coordinate 208,911 of NZ_FZLO01000002.1, forward strand.
ATGCTCCTATATCGCATTCATAAATCAGAATTCTAAAAATAGTCTGGATAAGTTTCAGCTTCACCCTATATGGTAATAATGGAGGAAATTCAAATGAAATATCAAGGCGTTTGTATTGCTGTAAAGGATATCCTCTTTCTAAAAAGTTTTATGAAGATGTATTCGGGCTAGAGGTCTTTCAAGACTATGGCAGAAATGTTTCTTTCGGTGGATTGTCTTTACAGCAGGACTTTGATTGGCTGCTAGAAATTTCAAAAGACAGCATTTTAGAAAAATCACACAATATGGAGTTGTACTTTGAAGAAAGCGATTTTGATGGCTTTGTTGCAAAACTAAAACAACGTAATGATATCTGCTATTTAGGCGACGGCATGAAAGAAACTGAATGGGGACAGCGCTCCATTCGCTTTTACGATTTGGATAGCCACATCATTGAAGTGGGAGAAAACATGAAAATGGTTGTCAAACGGTTTCTTGATTCAGGTCTATCTATGGAGGAAACTTCTAAGCGTATGGATGTTTCGGTATCTGATTTAACAAAGCTTTTAAATAGTTAACTTTGCCATTATTGTAAAATAGCTTAGTACCTAAAAAGCTATCCATTGTTTATTTTATATTGGGAGGCTATTATGGAAAAGATAAATATAACGCCAGACAAAGTTTTTTGTCCTCAACCTATGTACATAATTGGAACAAAGAATGAGGATGGACAGGCAAATTTCAGTGTGATTACTTGGATAGGATTCAGCTGGAATGACAGCCCTCATATCATGTTGTGTATAGGCGGAACAAAGAAAACAAAAGAGAATATTTTGAGAGACAAAGTTTTCTCGGCTAATTTGGTAAGTACCGATATGGTTTGGCTGGCTGATTATTTTGGTTGTACAAAAGGAAACGAAGGCCAGAAAGACAAAATTCCTTATGAATTTACGTGGGGAGAAAAAGTAGATGTGCCCATTATAGAGCAAAGCAAATGGGTCTTTGAGTGCCAAGTTAGCAAAGTTGTTGAGCTTACAGATAGCCATATTTTCGTGAGCAAAATAGAAAATATCCAAATTGATAAGCGCTTTGAAAATATGGATTTACAAATGATTGATTTAATGCAATTAGACCCGGTTATTTACGCTCCCTATCATTATTTTAGTCTAGGTGAAAAATTAGGCAGTTGTAATGAATGGAATCAGCATTTTAATTTATCTGAATAGAATCTTTCTTGAACTTCTGTAAAAGAAGTTCTTTTTTTTTGTTTAAATTTTCAATTATTAATGACAAATTGAGTAAAACAAAGAAATACACTCCTTTAAAAAAGAAAAGAAAGTATTTTCAATAAAACACATAATTTTTTTATCTTCTATCCATCACTTCTTATTCTTCTTTGCTCTAGAAATTTTATTTTAACAGTCGTATAATTTTTATAGGGGAAATTTTGATAAAAGGATAAGAGGAAATCTATGCAATACAAATTATACCAGCGCGCCCAAGAGTTTAAAAACATGTTAAAATCTAAAGCAAGTAGTCTCAGTTTCGAATCGATAGAACAAGAGAAGATTCTTTTCTTGTCTTTTTTTAAGTGGCTTGCTATTTCTCTATTTATAGGAATTACAGCCGGATCTGCCGGAGCCTTATTTTCTATCAGCATTCATTTTCTAACAAACCTTAGATTAGCAAATTCTTTTCTAATTTGGTTTCTTCCGCTAGGGGGTGTTGTGATTGTCTTTTTATATCGGCTTGCCGGAATTAAAAAGCCACAGGGCACTAACTTAATTATTGATGCCATACGCTCTCCAGAACCCATTCCACTCTTAATGAGTCCACTCATTTATATCAGCAGTTGCCTAACCCATCTTTTTGGTGGGTCTGCCGGCAGAGAGGGTGCCGCTCTGCAAATAGGCGGTAGTTTGGGCTATCATGTTGGTAAAGTATTTAAGCTGGATGAAAAAGATTTGCATTTAGCTACCATGTGCGGAATGGCAGCTTGCTTTTCAGCTCTGTTTGGTACTCCGGTTACTGCCGCCGTATTTGTTATGGAAATCGTAACAATCGGCAGTATGTATTATTCCGCATTGGTTCCCTGTACTATCGCTTCTATTGTTGGAAAAGTTATTGCAGGATTTTTTGGAATTGCTCCAACTTCTTTTCATGTCAATAACCTGCCGTCATTCGAATTTGTTTCGATTCTGCAAATTATTATATTAGCGGCTGCTTGTGCTATTATTAGCTTATTGTTTTGCTTTGTCATGCATAAAGCTAATTCCCTTTATGAAAAATATTTTTCCAATTCTTATATTCGCATTTTAGTTGGTGCGGGGTTCATTCTCTTATTAACACGCCTAGTAGGCATTGATTATATGGGAATAGGTGAAAACATATTAGAATCTGCTTTTTCCGGAGTTACTCGCCCCGAATCTTTTTTACTCAAACTGATTTTCACGGCTTTAACGTTGGGAGCCGGTTTCAAAGGAGGAGAAATTGTTCCTGCTTTCTTTGTGGGGGCTACCTTCGGCAATTTTTTCGGAGGTCTAATCGGTATAGACCCTTCTTTTGCCGCTGCTATTGGATTTCTGTGTGTATTCTGCGGGGTAACAAATTGCCCTATCAGTACCTTACTATTAAGCTTAGAAGTCTTTGGCGAAAAAGGATTTCTTTTCTACTTCTTAGCCATTGGTGTTAGCTATATGCTGTCTGGTAATTCGCGAATTTATGAGAAACAAAAAATCCTCTATGCCAAGCATAAACTTTTATTTCAAGACTACTGATGTCGTTTGGCTTTCCTTATTTCTCTGAAAACGATATTTAAATTGAAAGTGATTCATTTTCTTGCCAAACACTAAATTGATAAAATGATGTAAAAAAATAAACTTATAATTTTAAAAGGATGTATCGATAAACTTTAAACCGATACACCCTTTTTTATGTTTTCTCTAATGTAAATTTATTCTCATCTATTGAGCTACACAAAGTACTATCATAGCAATAATGGCTGGCAATGCCTGTTTAAAAAAGATTGATTTATTAGAAGTAAGCGCACCAAAGATACCTGCTACGATAACACATCCCAAGAAGAAAGCCGCCATATAAATATTCCATGGTGCAGTTCGAATGAGCAGTGACCACATAAGCCCTGCCACCAAAAACAGGTTATAAAGCCCTTGATTAGCGGCCATTTCTTTCGTGCTTTTAAGAAAATCAATGCTTAGGTGCGGAAACATTTTGGGTCCTCTGCTAGTCCAAGCAAATATCTCTACCCACGCTATAAATAAATGTTCTAATGCAATGATTGCTACAAAAATCATACTGACAATTGACATCGTTGTTTATCTCCTTTTTTTATTTTATTTATGATTCGATTACACTGCTTTCCAAGAGAAAAGATAGCACATTTGCTCTGGCTTTTGGATTTTAGGCTCCGATAGTTTTACAAATTGACCGGACAAATCTCTTTCTTGTGCAGCCAAATGAAAGTGGCAGGCGCCGATTCCCACATCCGTTCGTTGAATATCAATCCCTAATTTATTATCTTTCATAGAACGCATTTCATAAAAATGATAACTGTCCCCATCCTGAACGACTCTCCAAGGCTGCTTATTGGCGGCAGAGGGTGCAAGTCGCAGCATTTCAAGTGGAAAGGCATATGCGCCAGCCTCATCCTGTGTAAGCGTATGTGAAAAATCGCCTTTAAAAAACATAGTTTCCCAAGGCAACCGCTGATCGGATTTTGCGATAAAACGGGCCATAGAATCCATCATGCGCCGTTTTTCTTGCGGATATCCAATAGGAGAAATTGCGGGGAATAGTTCCCCTTCCTTTAGCTTCATTGCAGCAGCAAAACCACTGCGGTCAAAAGTTCCTCCAAGCCAGCAGGTTCCAAAGCCTAGCGATGTGAGGTATAGAATTAATTGTTCAAAAGAATAACCTAGGGCTTCCAGTCCCAGTTCTCCCGGAGCAACAGACGCCCCAATAAAATCAGATGCCCCCTTTATCACACCATAGGTTCCCAGTTTTTCTCCTGATGAAGAGGGTTTGTTTTCTAAAAGATGAAAAGAAACTTCCACAGAAAACGGGTTGTTTAGTTTGGCCATATAATTTTGAATTTGCTCTTTTTCACCCGCAGGAATCGGACGTTCTAGATATGAGCGAACGCTCTGTCTTTTTTTTACTGTCTCCTCAACCGAAAAATCCATTTTCATACAACAACTTCCTTTCCATTACCATTTTTCGTAATGTACACGTTCAGCTTGATAACGGTCTACAAATTGATTTTTTTGCCCGTCCGGATACCCGACCGAAATCATTGCGAATGGACGGATATTTTCTGGTAGCGCAAACAGGCTACGAACATTTTCTGTCACAAAATCAGCGGTAGCAACACCAAGCCATACACCGCCAAGGCCTAAATGAACGGCCTCTAACAGTAGATTTTCTGCCGCTGCGCCCATATCCTGTTCCCAGCCAGTCGGCACCTTCATTTTGCTTTCATCTGCCAAAAGAACAAATGTCACAGCAGAGTCTGCAAGATGCTTTGCATAGGGAGAGGTTTCCGCCATCTGTTCCAATCTTGCTTTATCCTGCACGACAATAAATTCCCACGCCTGCTGATTTGCAGCAGAGGGAGCTTGCATAGCAGCCCTAAGCAGTTTGTCAATTTTTTCAGGCTCTACAGCCTGATTTGTGAATTTTCTAATACTTCTTCTAATAAAGATTTCTTCCATAATGCATGACCTCCTATTTATCTTTGTTTATTCAGACTTGTTTGTCAGCGCTTCTAACAGCTTTCCGCTCATCTCTAAAAATTGCATCATTTCTTCCTGTGTCAAAATATCCTGATAGTCTTTATGCAGTAAGTTCCACGCATCTATAATCAAATCTTGTTGACTCTGCCCTTTCTCAGTTGACAGCAAACAGACATTTTTGCCTTCCAATTGCTTTGCTACATAACCTTTTCGCTCCAGTTTATCAATCAAGCGAGTAATGGTAGAAGGTGTCAAGTGGAGCAATTCGCCGACATCTTTTTGTTGCATACTCCCTTTCAGATTGATTATATATAACAGCACCGCATGACTGGGAGATAGACCGGTTTTACTGAAAGCATTTTCTGCAAGCTTACTAAATTCTCTGGCAAGCTTGGTTATCGAGAAAAACAAGCAGCCATCAAGTCTGCAATTCTGCCGTTCTTTATCTATGTCTTCCTTCAAATAAATCACCTCATTTGTTTGTACATACAAACATATCGCATTCTTGAGTATTTGTCAATCCTTATTGTTATGTACCTCTGCTAATCATAAAAATTATTAAACAAATATATTTTAGGTGCTAACCGTGGTTATAATACAAACTTGAACGCAACTTAAAAGATAAACCTAGTTCAAATTTTTTCTATATCGTTTATCTAGGCTTCTAGACAGGCTGTGGAAATTCTTAATAACCTGTGATATGATAATGTCACAAAATCAAGTTATTTATTATTTGTATTATAAAAGATGAAACATACTTACTTCTACGAAAGAAAACGAGGAACGATTATTATGGAACACAGAATATTGCGGTTAACTATAAGCGCACCATTTGGCGATATTGAAAATACGATATACCCCACCTTACTTTGGGACAAACAAAATATTATTTTGATTGATTGCGGCTTCGTTGGCTCACTCCCCTTGCTTGAAGAAGAATTGTGTCGGTACAATCTCTCAGTGAATCAACTGACTGGACTTGTGCTCACACATCACGATCATGATCATATGGGGACAGCTGCTGCACTCAAAAAACAAAATCCAAGCATTCAAATATACACTTCTGCTGCAGAAGCACCCTATATTTCCGCTCAGGAAAAACCTCTAAGATTACGTCAGGCAGAAGAAATGCAAAAAGCACTCCCGCCAGAACAACAGGCTTTTGGCAAGGCATTTTGCGAAATGCTTCGTCAAGTCGAGCCAGTTGAGATAGACCATTTGTTGCACGACGGGGATAATTTAGATTGGTGCGGCGGTTGTCGTGTGGTTGCAACACCAGGTCATACACCCGGTCATATTTCGCTATTTATAGAAGCTGATTCCATTATTATTACCGGTGATGCGATTGCTTTAGAAAACAATCAACCTGCTATTGCTAATCCTCAATTTACACTTGATATTGAACAGGCAATGCAATCCATGTCCAGATTATTGTCTATGAAAGCTGACTACTATTACTGCTACCACGGCGGTGTGTATGTTCTCCCAGCGTAATTGATATCTTCGCCAAACTTTGCCTACCTACTCCTTACTATAAAGAATAATAGCATTTACACCTTCTCTGAAAACGCAAAAATAACCGGAAAATGGAGACGTAAGAATACCTCTATTTTCCGGTTATTAAATAATTGTTTTTTAGTCAATGAACTGAAATCATTTTTTCCAATACACCGCAAGATGTATCAATAGTAGTAGAGCAAAACAAAGACCTTTCACTCGTTATTCATCGGCAGCAAGTGACTCTATTTACTAAATTGAAAAAGCAGTCTATCCTTCTGTTTTTAAATCAGGCACAACTGTCCGATATCATTAAACCAGCCTAATCTCTCTAGCATAATTAACTCTCACCGTTCAAATAATCAATATACTCATTGCCCCATTGGCAAAGCGCCTGTAAAACCACTTCAAATTTTTTGCCTATTTCACTTAGAGAATACTCCACCTTTGGGGGGATTTGACTATATTCTTTTCTTATAATCAGACCCTGATCTTCTAACATTTTTAACTGCCTCGATAAAGTTGTATGCGTCATATTTTCTGGCATTTTTCTTTGAAGTTCATTAAAACGTATTGCTGGTTCCAATGATAATAAATACATAATATACATTGACCATTTTCCAGTCAGCACCTTTTGAGAAGTCACATATGGACAAAAGCCAAACAGTTCTTTTTTTGACATAATGGTATCCTTTCTGATACTGGTCTCGTAAAATATCGTAGTTGATTTATCAATCCTATGCTATATAATGTTTATGTAGTTAAGAATACCATATAATTTGAAAAGGAGCAATCATCATGAATGAAGTTTTAGTATTTTTAAAAAGCTGCGGAACCTTTTACTTGGCAACTAACGAAGGGGATAAACCTCACGTTCGCCCGTTTGGAGCAGTATGTGAATTCGAAGGCAAGCTATACATTGTTACTAACAATCAGAAAAACGTCTACAACCAGATTTTGAATAATGCTTGCATAGAAATCTGCGGAATGAACAAAGGGGCATGGCTTCGAGTGGAAGGTAAAGCAATTCATGATGATCGCCGTGAAGCACGACAAGCTATGATGGACGCAAACACCGCTGCACTAAGCAGTATGTATACCGTAGATGATAACCTCATGGAAGTCTTATATTTAGAAGAGGCAACCGCAACCTTTTATTCCTTTACTTCAGAACCTAGAACTGTCAAATTTTGATGCGCAATAGGTAAACTTAATCAATTATTTTATTCCAATACAGCAAGCAAAACAAACTATTTCTTCAGTACAGGGCATGTACTTTCCTTTAATCCAATTTTAATATCATGCTATGCCTGTATATAAAAAGTTTTACAAAAAACGCTATTCATTAAACATTCCTCTCATATTGCTATATAAAACGCAAAAAAGACACTGCTTATACTGGCTTTTAGTTTGCCATAAAATCAGTGTCTTTTTTCATATGCAATTGGTTTATATGGTCTAATTTAGTTCTGACTTTTAATACCTCTTAAAAAATATGACTACAATTAGTTCTCTTTATTTCTTAAAAATTGCATTAACAAATCTCACCAATCTATCAATAAGTATCCCCCGGCATAGCCGGGGGTTTTCTTCATTACAAAATAAAAAAGGACCTTCACTTTAAAAGTGAAGGTCCTCAAAAGGCATGTCTACTGACCTCAAAGCCAATACTATATTACCTTTTCATGTGGCGCGCCAAAAGGGATTCGAACCCCTGGCCTACTGCTTAGAAGGCAGTTGCTCTATCCAGCTGAGCTATTGGCGCATAAAATTGAGACCAGAAAGGTCTCAATAAAAATGGAGCGGGTGATGGGAATCGAACCCACACAACCAGCTTGGAAGGCTGGGGTTCTACCACTGAACTACACCCGCACAACTTGTGACGGATAATATTATATCATCTCGCCACAATATAGTCAATACATTTTGTCGATTTAATTTAAAAAGATTCTAAAACTAGTTTGTCATCTTTCACGTCGATAGCAATGGCGCTGATATTTCCCTCGCCTTTTTCTACAATGAGAGACGCAATTTTGTCTTCTACTTCACGGCGAATATTATTACGCAAATCTCTGGCACCGCTTTTTCCACCAATTGACTGTTTGGCAATCTTTTTATACACTTCCTCTGTCGCACGCAGCGCGATTCCCTTTTCATGCAAGGATGTCAAATATTCATCAATCATCAGCTTAGCAATCTTTTGATAATCTTCTTCTGTGAGCGGACGGAAAACAATCACTTCGTCAATTCTGCTTAAAAATTCAGGACGTAAAAACTCATTGAGTGCTTTCATAGCTCTCTCACGACTAATATCTGCCGCTGTTCTGGCAAATCCCAGCGTATTTTCACGTTTTTCACTGCCCGCATTTGAGGTCATGACAATGACTGTGTTTTCAAAATTCACTGTGCGCCCGTGAGCATCTGTAATTCTTCCCTCATCTAAAATCTGAAGTAAAATATTCATGACATCGGGGTGTGCTTTTTCAATTTCATCAAAAAGTAATACAGAGTAAGGACGGCGGCGAACTTTTTCTGTCAGTTGACCTGCTTCATCATAGCCAACATATCCGGGCGGTGAACCAATGATTTTAGAAACTGAATGCTTCTCCATAAACTCAGACATATCTAAACGAATCAACGTTTCAGGGGTATCAAAAAGCTCTTGAGAAAGCACTCTTACAAGTTCTGTTTTTCCTGTACCAGTTGGCCCTACAAAGATAAATGAGGACGGATGACGTCTAGGGCTAATCTGCACTCTGCTGCGACGAATGGCAGCAGAAATGGCATTTACAGCCTCTTCTTGCCCAATAATTTTTTGAGACAGAACTTTCTCTAAATCAGCAAGCTTTTTCAGCTCATTCTCTTCAATTCTAGCAGCCGGAATCCCTGTCCACAGCTCAATAACTTTGGCAAGGTCCTTCTCCTCTACTTCTGCAAATATGCCCTCTTCGTCAAGTGTACTGATATTTTCTTCCAAGGTGGCAATGCGGTAATGCGCCTTTGCAAGCTCTTCATAGTTCACTTCTTGACTTTCAGAATTTGTCAGCTTACCCTCATACATTTTCTCTTTTGCCAAGGCAAACTGCAAATTGTCATACTCTTCTAGCAACTTGTTGCGAAGCGCTGCGCTTGCACAGGCCTCATCTAAAAGGTCAATGGCTTTATCTGGCAAATAACGGTCATTGATATAGCGTTCTGCCAAGACAACCATGCGGCGGGCAACTCTATCTGAAACCTTCACACGGTGAAATTCTTCATAGTAAGTCTTAATGCCCAAAATAATCTCGGTAGCATCTTCAATAGATGGTTCTGCTACTGTTACCGGTTGAAAGCGTCTTTCCAACGCAGCATCTTTCTCGATATACTTGCGATATTCTGCAAAGGTAGTGGCTCCAATAACTTGAATCTCGCCTCTCGACAAAGCCGGCTTCAAAATATTGGCGGCGTTCATACTGCCTTCAGCATCACCTGTGCCGACAAGATTATGCACTTCATCGATAAAGAGAATAACATTCCCGTCTGCACGCACTTCGTCAACAAGACCCTTAATGCGGCTCTCAAATTGTCCTCTAAATTGTGTTCCGGCTACTAGAGAAGTCAAATCTAACAGCTGAACTTCCTTGCTCTTCAGCCTTGCCGGTACTCTGCCCTCGGCAATGCGAATGGCAAGTCCCTCGGCAATAGCCGTTTTACCCACACCAGGCTCACCAATTAGGCAAGGGTTATTTTTTGTTCTGCGAGATAAAATCTGTACCACACGCTCTACTTCTTTATCACGGCCAACGATAGCGTCTAATTCACCTCGTCTGGCTTTTCCAGTTAAGTCTGTGCAATAGTTTGTAATATGCTTGCGTTTTTTCTTATGGACATTTTCTTTCTCCGTTTTTGTTCTGCCACTATATGCATTTTCTCCCGGATTCTTACCCAGCATCATCTCAAGAGGAGGCATGGTAGCGGCACCGCCCGGCTCAAAGTCATCTTTGTCATCACTTGATTCATCATCATCAGAATCTGCTGTCATGAGCCCCATCATCTGATCCATCTCAGCTGTAGCAGCCTCTAACTCTTCTTCTGATATACCCATTTTTTCTATAATATCGTTAACAGGCTTTATTCCTAGTTCTTTCGCACAAACTATACAAAGACCTTGCGTGTTGTTTCCGTCCATTGAATTGGAAACGAAGACAACGGCAGGTCGCTTTTTACATCTTGTACACATCATCATATGTCAAATTTCCCTTTCAAGAGGTTTTGCTCTAACTAATTCTATTTTTTTTCGATTTTTTCAATTCTTTTGCTCTAATTTCATCAGGTAAGTCAAATTTATACTTCTCATCATCAGAGCGAATTATTTCTAAAAAGATTTGGAAATACTGCACGGCGGCATAAAACATAAATATTCCTGTCACCAACAGTAGTATGTTCGATGTTAGCTGAAACATGAACGGCGTCACTTCAAAGATAGTACGCATACATACAATGGCAGTCACTGAAACATAAAAGAATGTTGTTGCGACTTTTCCGTACCATCTTGCTGAGGTTGGACGTTTTTTTCTTTTTAACAATATAATGGCACCGCACAGCATTAAAAGTTCTTTTACAATAAACAAGATTAATAGCAGCCTGATTTCTGGAATCTTAATCGCTAAACAGATGGCAACGACACCTTGTGTAATCTTATCGGCCAGCGGATCAAGCATTTTTCCAAGCTCAGTAATTTGATTAAATTTTCTGGCAATCCATCCGTCAAAAAGGTCTGAAAGTCCCGAAAGAACAAGTAAAACAACCGCAACTGTTAATTTATCCTTTAAGAAAAAGTAAGCGAAAAAAGGCACCATAATGATTCTGGCCACTGACATTAAATTCGGTATTGTAATATTTTTATTTCTCATCTGGCCGCCTTTGGTCATAAAATTTCCCTTTCTATGCTAAAACTTTGCTTTTCAATCTTTTATAGAGCAAATAAATTTCTAAATGGATTAAAAGAAAAAAACATTTGAGCTATCTTCGATTCATTTGTTACTTTTTGAATTTCTGCCTGCATCTCAAGCGTTAACATGGGTAGAACCATTTGAAACAACGAAAAAATTGCCCAAGCAAAAACCAATGCTGTTAATAAGTTGAATATTCCTCCAAGTGCCCCATTCACTTCTCGCAAAACAGGGAACTTGAACACAGCTGAAATCGAATTCACAAGCACACGAACCACAATCATCAAAAGCATAAAAATAACCAAAACTGTCATCACTTTTAACAAACCAACCATAATTGGTGCAAAGGCCTGCGCAACAGTTTCTGCCGCTTTGTCAACCTGTGTTGTCATTTGATTACTAAGACTTTCTTGCGTCACACCAAGCTTTTCTAATGCCCGAATAATAAATTCGGGAAATCCCTCAAACACTTGATACATTTTTTCTTCAGCGGCAGCCTCTGCAAGGCCTTCATTCACTTTTTGCACAATCGCCGGCCGAAAAAAGGTGTCATAAATCCATTGAGCTGCCATACCGCCCAGCAGTCCCGAGCAAGATGCCGCCACTACTGTTCCAATAAAGCGAAGAGCAGAATGTACTAATCCTTTTCGAACACCCCACACAATACAAAGGATAAAAATCACGACTAAAATAATATCTAAAAACATGCTTTTTCTCCTTCACCCATTTCTATCAAAGGTATATAAAGGCATCAATTATACTCGCATTTTCACGCTTGATAGCCCCACAAACCTTATCACTAAATATAACACAGCTCTTTTATTTTCACAAGTCCTATTCCATTCAAAAGGCAAATGTTAAGGTTTCATTAATATTTAAAATGACTATTACAGAGGAAATTGACGATTCATTTTCCCTCGTAACCTCTCTTGTTAAAAAGGTATCTATTGTCACTCGATTAAAATTCTTATCTTTTTTTGAACCTGTAAATCCATTTTTATGCTCTTTAAAGCGTTTTATTGATTGACATCTAGCTTTTTAATCTCTGATGCACCCAATGTATAGACCTTGCTTTCATTTTCCATCACAATAGCACGAGTGTCACTGCCTACCTCTATTTTCTTCTGTTCTTGCTGTGTGACACTATCATAAAAATGCATTTCTTCGTTGGTTAATATCCCAAGGGTACTACCGTAGCTAGAGAGTGAGAGGACTCTATTTTCGAGTTCTATCGTCTGTGCCTCAACAGCTGAATCATCAATTATCATGACCTTGCCGCTGCCGCCATATTTATATTTTGAAAGTCCCACGAATAGCTTGCCTGAAGACACAGCATAAGCTGTAAGCTGTTGTTCATCAAAATTATATTCCTGCATTTCTGATTGTTTTGTCGAAAGCCTTGCAGCAAAGTTATCTCCTACTGCCAAAACCTGACCGGATTCTGACCAAAATAAATCAATGACCATATTATCTTTTAAATCATATTCAAGAACCGGTTCATTCTTGCTAAAATCTAAAATAATTATTTTAGAATAAAGAGTACCACCTTCACTGCCTAGTGTACTAACCGCACCCATTGTTCCGGTAGAATTAATCGAAACCGCATTGGCATATCCATCCGCAAACGAAAACTTATAGATAAGAGTGCCATCTTTTTTAAGCACTTGCAGCTGGCTAGCATATTCTTCTCCCTGCAGTCCTAAAGCAAAAGTGCCATTCTGGGCAACATCGGCAAAATAGATTTTGCTGTCTGCTTCTTTTTCAAGTAAAATATCATTTCCTGAACCCAAAAGGTAGCCTTCCAGCCCAGCGTTATAAATCAGATGATAGCCTCCGGCTGTTTTTAAGGCAGGGTTAGCAAAGCTATGGCGAGTATAAGAGATTTGAGAACCCTCCGAGTCAAGAACTGTTAAAGCCGTATCACTGAGTATGGCACAATTGCCCAAAGAAGACATAAAGTTTCCTTCTTCTACCTGATTACCTTTAATGGCAACAGGAAACCCCTCTATCACTTCATCACCCTTAAGCTGATGCATAAACCATGTTTTAACGTTTTGCGGCTTTAGGTTTTCTCTGTTCAGCCAAACCGCCAAAGCTAAAACAGCGACTGTTAAAATCAACCCAATGCGATAAACAGCCTTTGGAATTTTTACCGTCTCTTCAACCGAAAAGCGGCTCTTTTTCGGTTCTTCTTCATATTCAATCACAGCAAGTGGTTCGTCAAAATGATTGGCACTTACCTTTTTTTTTGCAGTTTTGTCCCCTTTTGGTTTCATGTGTTTTGAAGTTTTCATTCGTTTCCCTCATTTCCGCCTTTATTGAGGCAGAATTTCAAAATTCGGCATTTCTTCTGCCTTATAAAACACTTTTTGCAGATATAAACCTTCTGGTGGAGCGGTAGGGCCAGCCAGCCCTCGGTCTTTTCCTTCTATGATTTTACCGATGTCATCAGGCAGAATCTTGCCCTGCTGCACACGCAGCAACGTGCCAACCATAATTCTGACCATGTTATATAAAAATCCATCTCCGCAAACTTCAAAAATCACTTTTTCTTTCTCGCGAAAAACCTTTGCCTGTGTAATCGTTCGTACCAAGTCACCTTTTTCTCGTCTGTCTAATGTACAGAATGAGGAAAAATCGTGCGTTCCCACATAATAAGACGCCGCCTGCTGCAATACATCTACATCAAGCGGATACCAATAGTGCAGAGCACGATTTTCTAAAAAGGGGTCTCGAACTGCATTATTCCAGATTTCATACCGATACATTTTTCCTACGCATGAATAGCGAGCATGAAAATCCTCCGGCATTTCCTGGCAATCCAGCACAGCAATATCCAAGGGTAAATAGTGGTTGATGGCTGCTATCATTCTTTCAGACGGAATGGGCGAATCTGTTTTTAAACTTAAACAAAACTCTCTGGCATGAACCCCACTGTCTGTGCGGCTACAGCCCTTTAAATCTGACTCTTTACCTGTCACTTTATAGAGTGCTTTTTGAAATACCTCTTGCACCGCCACGGCATTTTGCTGAATTTGCCAGCCATGATATTTTTCACCGTTGTAGGCAATTTTCAGTAGCAAATTTCTCACAACACACCTCGTTTACATCATAAATACAGGTGGAAAAATCCTGTTTGATAGCAAAAACACGACCAATAAAATCAGCACCAACAAGATGACAAAAAAATCTGATTTCTGCATTTTTAAAATCTTCATTTTTGTGCGGCCTTCACCGCCATGATAGCATCGGCTCTCCATGGCCGTTGCCAAATCATAAGCCCGGCGAAAAGCAGAGACAAACAGTGGAATCAAAACCGGAATCATCGCCTTAATACGCTGCACCATACCGCCGCTTTCCATATCGGCACCCCTCGCCTTTTGTGCTTGCATAATTTTATCTGTTTCTTCTAATAAAAGAGGAACAAAACGCAAGGCAATAGTCATAATCATGGCAAATTCATGCACAGGCACTTTGATATACGTCAGTGGTTTTAAAAGCCGTTCAATCGCATCTGTTAACTGTGTCGGCGAGGTCGTAAACGTTAGCACCGAGCTTGCCAAAATAAGAGAAATGATTCTGGTAGAAATAAAAACGCTGTTTAAAATACCATTTACTGTAACTTTAAAAACCCAAAACTGCGCAATCGGCTCTCCTGTTCCATAAAAAACATTTAGAAGCGAAGTGAACACAACAATAAAGATAACCGCACGAATGCTTTTCAAATAGAGTTTCACCGGCACTTTTGAAATCAGCATACCGATAAAGATAAAGGCAACTGCCACAGCTAATGAAAGAAAATTTTGCGCCATAAACAGCAGCACAATGGAAAAAATAGTTAAGCAGATTTTTAGTCTGGGGTCTATCTTATGCATAATTGATTTTCCCGGAAAGAACTGTCCAATGGTAATATCCATCATTTCTGCATTCCCCCTTGCTGTAAAATTGGCAGAAGCTGACGAACCGCATCATCTACTGTCAATGTAGCAGGGTCTACGGTCAGTCCCATCTCATGCAATTGTTGCATAATTTTTGTGATTTGCGGCACACGCAAGCCCGCTTTTTCAAGTGACTTTGCCTGAGAAAACACCTTTTTTGTCTCATCAAAAAGCTGTGCTTCGCCTTTGTTCATGACAAGAATACGGTCTGCCATTCTTGCTACATCTTCCATACTGTGAGAAACCAGCAAGACGGTATTTCCTCTTTGCTGATGGTACGAGCGAATTTGTGTCAGCAAAACGTCACGACCTCTTGGGTCAAGTCCGGCCGTAGGTTCGTCCAAAATCAGCACCTCGGGATCCATCGCTATCACGCCGGCAATGGCTGCACGACGCTTCTCACCGCCCGATAGTTCAAACGGTGATTTTTCTAATAGCTCGGGTTTAAGACCGGTAAACGCTGCTGCTTCTTCTGCACGTTTCTTCGCTTCTTCGTCAGAAAGCCCCATATTTTTAGGGCCAAACATAATATCTTTTAAAACTGTTTCTTCAAACAGTTGATATTCTGGATATTGAAAAACCATGCCCACTTTAAAACGGACATCGCGAATTTTTTTCGGCTCAGCCCAAATGTCTTTGCCGTCTAAAAGAATCTGTCCGCTTGTGGGTTTAATCAAACCATTCAGCAACTGAATTAAGGTGGATTTTCCGCTTCCGGTATGCCCGATTAAGCCGACAAACTCCCCTGTTTGAATCTGAATGGATACTTCTTTCACCGCTTCTTTTTCAAACGGTGTACCGACACTGTATCGGTATGAAAGACCTTTTGTTTCGATCATATTTCCCGCTCCATATGCCCTTTCAGGCTCTATCCCATTTTGTTGTTTATGGCCCTATTGTATCAGTTCTGCTAACATACGTAGGCCCTCTTCTGTCTCCAACGGCATGTCTGCAACCGGCAAACCGGCACCTTTCAGGCGATACATCAGTTCTGTGACTTGCGGAACATCCAAATCATGTTTTTTCAAAAACGGAACGTCTGAAAAGATTTCTTTTGGCGTACCGTCTTTTAAAATATGACCGCTGTCCATGACAACCACTCTACCCGCCTGTACAGCTTCATCCATATAGTGGGTAATCAAGATAATCGTGATTCCATTTTCACGATTCAGCTTCTGGATAGTTTCCATAACCTCGGTTCTTCCCCTTGGGTCAAGCATGGCAGTTGGCTCGTCGAGTACAATGCATTTGGGCTCCATGGCGATAATGCCGGCAATGGCAACACGCTGTTTTTGCCCGCCTGAAAGCTTATGCGGTGCATGTGTGCGATACGCATACATATCTACCGTTTTTAGAGCTTCATCTACACGCTGGCGAATTTCAAGTGGCGGCACTCCCAAATTTTCAGGACCGAAAGCCACATCTTCTTCGACAATACCAGCCACCATTTGGTTATCTGGATTTTGCTGCACCAGTCCCACCGCGCTTCTCACTTCAAACTGCTTTTCTTCGTCAGTAGTCAAAACACCACTTATGGTTATCTTACCTGCTGTTGGCGCCAACATACCATTAAAAAGCTGTGCCATTGTCGATTTTCCGCAGCCGTTGTGTCCTAAAATGGCTACAAATTCTCCCTGCTCTATCGAAAGGTTAACACCGTCAAGTGCTTCGACAACATTGATTTCATTTGGGTTATACGAGAAATGTACATTTTCTACTTCTATAAAAGCCAATTTTCGCACCTCTTATTTCTGCCAAATCGCTGTACTTCCGCACGGCAGTACCAAGCCTGTTTCCGTAACAGGCAATCCAATTTCATCTGCTGAAACTTGACCTCCAAAGCGTTTCTGCATCAGAATTGTCAGCAAATATTCCATAACAGCAGGAGAAAGTCCCGTTGTATATGAATTTAGAATGAAGAATAATGGGTCTTCAGACAGCACCGGTAAACAGGTGTTGACAAGCTCCCAAAGCTGTTCTTCCAGCTTCCAAACCTCACCGTTGGGGCCTCTGCCATAAGACGGCGGATCCATAATAATGCCATCATAGTGATTGCCGCGTCTTTGCTCACGCTGCACAAATTTCACGCAGTCATCGACAAGCCAGCGCACAGGCTTGTCCGATAGTGAGGAAGCTGCCGCATTTTCTTTTGCCCACTGCACCATGCCTTTAGAGGCATCCACGTGAGTGACTTCTGCTCCGGCTGCCATACAAGCCAGTGTTGCCGCACCAGTATAGCCAAACAAATTCAGCACCTTAACCGGCCGATTTGCTTGCTTAATCTTATCCATCGCAAACTGCCAATTGATAGCCTGTTCGGGGAATATGCCCGTGTGTTTAAATCCCATTGGCTTTAAACGAAATGTGAGTTCGTTCCAATGTATCTTCCAAACATCCGGTGTTTTTTGCAGCATTTTCCATGCTCCACCGCCTGTACGAGAGCGGTTATACTGTGCATGTGCTTTTTTCCAAAAAGTATTCTTTTTGCCTGAATCCCAAATAATTTGAGGGTCGGGACGAATCAGGATGATATCGCCCCAACGCTCTAGCCGTTCCCCGTCACTTGTATCAATCAGTTCGTAATCTTTCCACTGTGCAGTTCTCATTTATACCAATTCTTCTCCTATTACTTTTGCAACATCGTTTGCCAATCTCTGAATTTGCTCTTCGTCAATACCTTCGACCATAACACGTAATAGCGGTTCTGTTCCTGACGGACGAACAATTACACGACCGTTTCCAGCAAGCTCTTCTGTTGCCTTGTCTATCGCCGCTTTCACTTTGCGGTCTGTGTAGAAAGCCAATTTACCTTCAGGCGACACACGAATGTTGATAATGGTCTGCGGATAGCGTTTCATTAAGGAAGCCAGTGAAGAGAGCTTTGCTTCTCTTCTTTTCACAATGCTCAAAAGCTGTGCCGCTGTGAGCTGTCCATCACCTGTTGTAGCGAAGTCGTGGAATATGACGTGGCCGCTCTGCTCGCCGCCTAAATTGTAACCATCCAAAAGCATTTCTTCCAACACATAACGGTCGCCAACTTTGGTTGCCTCGAAACGAATTTCATTTTGCTCGCAGAATTTCACAAGACCCAAGTTGGTCATAATCGTTCCTACTAAGCTATTATGCGCCAATTTGCCACGGCTTTTCATATCCATCGCACAAATTGCCATCATAAAGTCGCCGTCAACAAGCTCACCGTTTTCGTCAACAGCCAAACAACGGTCTGCGTCTCCGTCAAAAGCAAAACCGACAGGCAATTTATGCTCTTTTACATATTCAATCAAATCCTCCATATGAGTTGAACCACAATTTTCATTGATGTTCACACCGTCTGGCTCTGCATGAAGAATATGTACTTTCGCACCAAGCTCGGTGAAAAGTGTTTCGGCTGATGCCGACGAAGAACCATTCGCACAGTCAACCGCAATTTCCAGACCCTCAAAGCCAAAATGCACGGTGCTTTTGACGTGATCAATGTAATCTCTAATCGCTGTATCAGCAGTAGAGACTGTTCCCAAATTTTCATTGACAGCCATCAGGTGATCAATTTTCTCTTTGCCCAGAATAATATCTTCAATTTCTTCTTCCAATTCATCAGGCAGTTTGTAACCTGAACCATTGAAAATCTTGATTCCGTTATATTCAAAAGAGTTATGAGAAGCCGAAATCATAACACCTGCATCTGCTTTATATTTACCGACAAGGTGAGCAACAGCCGGTGTTGGAACTACGCCAAGCAAAACAACATCGGCACCGATACTGCAAAGACCAGCGGCCAATGCGTGCTCCAGCATATCAGAAGAAATACGAGTGTCTTTACCAATAATGACTTTGGGGTGTTTATTTGATTTGCCTGTGAGAACCTTTGCCGTTGCTCTACCAAGCTGTGTTGCAAGCTCACATGTTAAATCTTTATTTGCAATTCCTCTCACGCCGTCTGTTCCAAAAAGTCTTCCCATAATTTTGATAACCTTTCTGTCTGCTGATTTTCAGCACATTGCTTCTGCTGTGCTTCCTGACGCAAACCAATCAGGGGTTTGATTTTATAATTTATGCTAGCCTATGTCTTGATTAAACATAGTATTAAACTTTGTCTATTCTCATAACTACACTAATATCAAATGGCTGACTGCCCTTGCTGAATAATCTCTCCTCTTTCCATTCACTAAATCTATGTGATTGTTCAAGATTTAAAATCAGGAAACCGGTTCTCCCCACAGCTTTTGCTGCGGACTCTCTTCATAGCTTTCCGGCACAGGCATATCCAAATGCAAATAAGCCGCTTTGGTAACACATCTTCCTCGAGGGGTTCTGGTTAAAAAGCCAATTTGCATGAGATAGGGTTCGTTGACGTCCTCAATGGTGATTGCTTCTTCACCAATCGCCGCCGCTAACGTGTCGATTCCAACAGGACCGCCGCCATAAAACTTGATGATTGCTTCAAGCATTCTGCGGTCACTCGAATCTAAGCCTAACTCGTCAATTTCAAGACGGTCAAGTGCCACTTTTGCTGTTTGAAATGTCACCACACCCTCGCTCATAACCTGTGCGAAATCTCGCACACGCTTCAATAGGCGGTTGGCAATTCGAGGTGTTCCTCTGGCACGAGAGGCAAGCTCTAACGCGCCATCAGGTTCCATTTCAATATTCAAAATTTTAGCACTGCGCACAATGATTTTTGCGAGTTCTTCCGGAGAATATAGCTCTAGCCGCAGCAACACGCCAAATCGATCTCGCAAAGGAGCAGATAGCTGCCCAGCTCTTGTGGTAGCACCCACTAATGTAAAATGCGGCAACGGCAGATGAATCGAAGTGGCCATTTGCCCTTTTCCGGTGATAATATCCAGTGCATAGTCTTCCATGGCAGGGTAAAGAATTTCTTCTACTGTGCGGGGCAGACGATGAATTTCATCGACGAACAACACATCGCCCTCGTTTAGATTTGTCAAAAGTGAGGCTAAATCTCCCGGTCTTTCAATGGCAGGGCCACTGGTAATGCGCATATTTACGCCCATTTCGGCTGCAATAATGCCGGCAAGCGTCGTCTTGCCCAGTCCGGGAGGACCATATAAAAGAACATGGTCAAGCGTTTCTTTTCTAGATTTTGCCGCTTCAATAAAAATTGACAGATTTTCTTTTACTTTATCCTGTCCAATATATTCACTAAAACTATGCGGTCTCAGTGGATTTTCCACTTCAGCGTCTTCAGGATTGTAGTCTGCTTCCATCACGCGGTTTTCAAAATCTGATTCTGAAAAATTGGTATAGTCCACCTGTTTTCCCCTTTCTACTATTTTTCTCTAATCTAAATCATTGTATTGCTATCCATAAACCCAAAAATATGAATATTGGGTTTTAAATTAGAAACGCTAAATGCAAACCCAAATATTTGTTGTGTTCTGAGTATTTTTCCATTATGTATTACTGCGCAAAAGATTTCAGAGCTAACCTTACCAGCTCTCCTGTTGGCAAAGAGGAATCTAATTTTCCTACTGCCATAGAAGCTTCTGATGGAGAATAGCCCAGTGTCACAAGCGCACTGACTGCTTGAGCAGCATGAGAGGACGCCGAAACTGCTCCCTGTGATAATTCTGTCAAAGAAATACCGCTGGACGCTGACATATCTTTTACTCTGTCTTTCAGCTCCAAAATAATTCTTTGCGCCAGTTTAGGCCCAACACCACTTGCTCTTGTAAATTGCTTGGCATCTCCAGAAGCCGCTGCCAAAGCAATTTCTTCGGCTGTCAGTTCTGATAAAATCGCCATACCGGCTTTTGGACCTACCCCGTTAATTGCTGTCAACATTTTGAAACAGTGTTTTTCAGAGAGCGAAGAAAATCCAAATAAATCCAGTGCATCCTCTCGCACATTCAAATGCGTATAAAGAGTAGCTGTTTCATTTGTTTTCGGCAGTGTTCTTAACGTTTGCATAGAAACAGCACACTGAAAAGCTACGCCTCCCACATCAATAACCGCCATGCCCGGCTCAGTATGAATTAGCTTTCCTGTTAAGCGATAAAACATAACGTCTCCTTATCCTTGTTGATATTCTGAGCTCGTCAGCGTGGAGAAAATCCTAAAAGTTGTTGTCTAAGGCGGGTAGAGGCCGCTTGCCCATGACAAATTGCCATAGCAAGTGCATCCGCTGTATCATCGGGTTTAGGCACCTCTTTCAGACAAAGGGTTCTTCTTGTAACCTCCATCATTTGCGGTTTTTGTGCTCTACCATATCCCGTTACAGCTGTCTTAATCTGCAGCGGTGTATATTCAAAAATAGGAACACCGGCTTTCACTGCCGCCAAAAGAATCACTCCTCTGGCTTCTGCTACACCAATTGCCGTTTTTTGGTTGTTCTGAAAAAACAGCTTTTCAATCGACACAGCATCAGGCTGATGTTTTTGTAAAATAAAAGAAATACCATCATATATTTTTGCCAATCTAAGATTAAAGTCTTGTTTGGCTTCGGTGGTAATCGCGCCATGCTCTAAAGAACGATAGCGACCCGCTTCTTTCAGCACTACACCATATCCCACAATTGCATAGCCAGGGTCGATGCCCAGTATTTTCAAACTTTCATCTCCTAAATTCGGTTGTTATATTCTTAATGAAGCTCTTTAAAAAGTTTCTTATCATCACGCAATGCAAAAATAAACAGTAAGGCTTACGACAGGAAGGCACCTCGTGCCGACAATTCATTTTTTGCTACCTTCAAACTTGTTTGAAGGTTTTTATCTATAACTCTGTTTTAAAAATGAATGGTGCCGCTTGCGGCAGGAAGGCACCTCGTGCCGACAATTCATTTTTGCTACCTTCAAACTTGTTTGAAGGTTTTTATCTATAACTCTGTTTTAAAAATGAATGGTGCCGCTTGCGGCAGGAAGGCACCTCGTGCCGACAATTCATTTTTGCTACCTTCAAACTTGTTTGAAGGTTATTATAGCATATTTTACGTTTCTATACAATCAAAAGAAAATCATGAAATTTGCCCCTATGCCTCCCAAAATAAAAAAATCACAATGAAATGAATTTTTATATGGTAGCGGTACAAACTATAAAAAACAAACGGATATTAAGTCTTTGGAGGCTAACCATGAAAACTAGAAATAAAATTCGATTAGGTAGCTTTATTGCCGCCGCTATATTGATACTCGGCGGATTTGCCATCCGCAATTATTTTATGCTTGAGCAGAGTAAAACCGAGCTCGAGTACACATATCGCAGAGCTTTGAACGACCTCAGTAATTCCATTGACGACATGGAATTTACGCTGAAAAAAGCCAGCTACGCCAACACTCCTACCTTGCGTCATGAGCTTTCTGCCCAACTTTTAGAGCAAAGCAGTGGTGCCAAAACATCTATGTCAGTTTTACCATTTTCAGCTGAAAAGACAGAGAAAATCTCACGCTTTGTTTCTCAAATCGGTGACTATTCTATGTCTCTCTCTCGTAAAGCCGCTGCTAATATTGAAATTTCTGAGGAAGAAGTGCAAAGCCTTGTCACCATGCGTGACTACACCGTAAAACTGAGAGATGCCCTGCAAGAAATTCAGGCTCATTTAAGCGCAGAAAAAGCAGCTGTAGGCAAAACCAAACAGCTTTTGAACAATGTTGATGAAATCGACAACTTACCCTCTTTTGATGACAGCTTAGATGAAATTGCCAAAGAATTCAATGAATTTCCAACCATGCTCTATGATGGTCCTTTCTCTGACCATATCTTACAAAAGACTGCTATGTTCTTAGAAGGAAAAGCAGAGATTAGCAAAGAAGAAGCTGCAAAGAAAGCTGCCGCTTTTTTAAAGTGTGATGTCTCTGAACTGCAAGATGGCGGCACACAAGACAACACGCTTGCCTCTTATGTGTTCAATTATAACAATGACCGAATTCTAATCACAAAGCTTGGCGGTGAAATTTCATATTTCACGCGCGATTCTGATATTAAAGAAAGAAAACTAGACTATGACCAAGCGATGGCTTCTGCACTAGAATTTTTGAAATCGCAAGGCATTGAAACCGTAAAAGAAAGTTATTATGTACTAAATGATAACCGTTGCACCATCAATTTTGCCTATACCGCAGAGGGTGAAAACACCGTTATCTGCTATCCGGACTTGCTCAAAGTGAGCGTTAATCTGGATGATGGCAGCATTGTAGAATATGACCCAATTGGTTATCTGATGAACCATCATGACCGTGAATTCCCTGCCCCTGCTCTAACCCCCGAACAAGCGCAAGAGAAAGTAAGCTCCTTGCTAACGGTAGAAAGTTACAACCTTGCCATCATCCCTACTGCCGGTCTCAACGAAATATTTGCTTATGAGTTTGTCTGCAAAGATGATGAAGGAACTGATATTCTCATTTATGTTAATGCAGAAACCGGTATGGAAGAACAGCTCTTTATTCTCACCTATAGCGACAATGGTGTCTTGGCTGTATAACGTTTCTCCCCTTATTCCTGATAACTCCCTTAGACAGATGAAAAGAACCTCTTGTTTATCAAAGAGGTTCTTTTTGTGTTTTCAACATTATTTCTGTTTTATGTTGAAAATATACTGTTTTAAGAGAGACTCAGTTGTTCTCCCGTTTCTTCATCCGCAGTAGGCAATGCTCCCAAAGCCGGAATTTTTTTCTTATATCGGCTAGGATTTTGTAAATCCCCCTCCTGATAAAGTGAAACTTTCATTAGACTTTGCCCTTTTTTCATGGTCATCGCGGCAACACCTTGTGTATTTTTAGTTGTCTTTGGTAAAATAACCGCGGAATGAATGAGAAGCATACGGCCTGAAGAAGCCGTCAACAAAATGTCACTGTCCTCTTCCATAGCAAGCACACCTACCAACGGCGATTTATCACTATACGCATTTACAAGCTTACGCCTGTTTGTCTTGGTTTGATAAGCAGAAAGCTCTACTTTCGCAATCTTTCCATTTTCGAAACAGAACAACAAAAAACCGCTGTAATCTTTGGTCACAACCATCGACATCGCTTTTTCGTCATCTTCCATCTGCACTTTTGCCGGAATATATTCTCCCAAAACACTGGCTTTTGTATCAGGAAATTCACTGGCTTTCATTTTGTACACTTTGGCTTTATCCGAGAAGAATAGCAAATCGGCTGTATTGCTTGTTTCCACCTGCAAAACATGTTCATCGCCCTCTTTTAACTTTTGCTCTCCGCTCATGCGCAGTGACTGCGGCATAATTTTTTTGAAATAACCTTCTTGACTGAAGAAAACATGCACGGGATAATCGGGAATTTCTTCTGTTATATCAACATCTTCAATCTCGTCTGCATAAATAATCATGGATTTTCTTGGCTGACCATATTTTTCGGCAACCTCCGTCAATTCCTTGACTATTATATTGTTCACCTTGGTTTTAGAAGAAAGAATACTTTCTAGCTCTTGAATATCTTTTAACAGATTTTCAATTTCTTGTGTACGCTTGAGAATGTATTCACGATTCAGATGACGTAGTTTAATTTCGGCTACATATTCAGCTTGAATTTCATCAATTCCAAACCCAATCATCAAATTGGGCACAACTTCTGTTTCTTCATCTGTTTCTCGTACAATGCGAACTGCTTTATCAATGTCTAACAAAATAGCTTGCAGACCTTCAAGCAAATGGAGTTTTTCTTTCTTCTTTTTTAAGTCAAAATAGGTTCTGCGCTTCACGCACTCAACACGAAACGCTATCCATTCCTCTAAGAGTTCAGTCACACCCATAACCTTTGGCATACCGGCAATCAGTACATTAAAGTTGCAAGAAAAACTATCTTCCAAAGCTGTTAGCTTAAACAGCTTCTGCATGAGTCGGTCTGGTTCTACTCCTCGTTTCAGATCAATCGTAATTTTGAGTCCATCTAAACCAGTTTCATCACGGATATCTGAAATTTCCTTTAACTTGCCTTGTTTGACAAGGTCGATGACCTTTTCGACAATGGCTTCTACCGTAGTAGTGGGAGGAATCTGTGTTACATCGATACAATTGGCCGCTTTATCATAGCTATATCGGCTTCTGACACGAAAGCTTCCCCGCCCTGTTTCATAGATTTTTTCCATAATCTTGCGGTCAAAAATAATTTGTCCGCCGCCGGGAAAATCGGGTGCCTGCAACACTTCAAACAAATCTGCATCCGGTGTTTTAATCAAATTAATCGTAGCTTTGCAAATTTCAGCCAGATTAAACGGACAAATCGAACTCGCCATGCCTACCGCGATTCCTGTATTGGCATTGACAAGTACCGTAGGAAAACTTGCCGGCAAAAGAGTCGGTTCTTTCATCTGATTATCATAGTTATCCACAAAATCGACAGTATCTTTATCAATATCCCGAAAGAGTTCTTTACAAATCTCATCGAGTTTTGCTTCGGTATAACGAGAAGCTGCCCACGCCATATCGCGGGAATAAAACTTACCAAAATTACCTTTTGAATCAACAAAAGGATGTAAAAGTGCCTCATATCCCCTTGATAAGCGAACCATGGTGTCATAAATCGCACTGTCCCCATGCGGGTTCAATTTCATCGTCTGTCCCACAATATTCGCACTTTTGGTTCGGGATGCACTCAGCAAATTCATTTTATACATGGTATATAGCAGCTTGCGGTGAGACGGTTTAAACCCGTCAATTTCCGGAATCGCACGTGACATGATAACGCTCATGGCATAGGGCATATAGTTTTCTTCCAGTGTCTCATTGACACCTTTCTGAACAATTTGACCCGCTCCGTCTATATAGCCATGCACTTTTGATGTTTTGGGTTTTTCTGTATTCTTCCTTCTTGCCATTTCTAACCCCCTCTTTGAGGTTCATTCCCCCAGCTTTTAGCATTTTAGCCTCTTTTTAACAACAGTACTCATTTACGGACAAAAATCTATTGTAACAACTTATAAACAAGATTTAAGAAACATCTGCTTGGCTGATATACTTATATCCATTTTCTGCAATATGGTCTTTTCTGCCAGAAAGATCATCGCCCAATAAGATATCAAAGGTGCGATCTGTTTGCTCTCTTTCAGCTTCGCTATAAACGACTTTAATCAACCTGCGTGTTTTAGGATTCATTGTTGTCAAATTCATCATGTCAGGCTCGTTTTCGCCTAATCCTTTAGAACGCTGAATTGTAAATTTTTGTCCCTCTAGCTGCTTTAAGAACTTTTCTTTTTCTTCTTCTGTATAGGCAAAATAGGTGTCGCCTTTGCAGGTGATTTCAAAAAGTGGTGATTCTGCAATATACACCTTACCTTCTTCAATTAACTTAGGGGTCAATCGATACAGCATCGTTAATAGCAAGGTGCGGATTTGAAACCCATCATAATCAGCATCTGTACAAAGAATAACCTTATCCCAACGAAGGTTGTCCATATCAAATGTCGAAAGATTTTTATTTGCTTTGCTTTTGACCTGTACTCCACAGCCTAAAACTTTCAGCAAATCCGTAATAATCTCACTTTTAAATATCTTATCATAGTCTGCTTTTAAACAGTTGAGAATCTTTCCTCGAATCGGCATAATAGCTTGAAAAGAAGGATCTCTCGCCTGTTTACAAGCACCCAAAGCGGAATCCCCTTCCACGATATAAATCTCACGCTCACTGACATCACGACTGCGGCAGTCAACAAATTTTGCTACTCGACTGGTGATATCCATTTTTCCTGTCAGTTTTGTCTTAAGATTCAGGCGTGTCTTTTCGGCATCTTCACGACTTCTTTTGTTAATCAACACTTGGCCGCTGATTTTATCGGCTTCCATCGGATTTTCAATAAAATAAATCTCAAGATTGTGCCGCAGCATTTCTACCATAGCCTCTTGAATACCTTTATTCGTAATCGCTTTTTTAGTCTGATTTTCATAAGAAGTTTGTGTTGAAAAAGATGACATGACTAAAATCAGGCAGTCCTCGACATCCTGATAAGTAATCTTACTTTCGTTTTTATTGTATTTGCTATTCTGCTTCAAATACGCATCAATTTGATATACAAAAGCATTGCGCACCGCTTTATCGGGCGCACCGCCATACTCAAGCCAGCTGGAGTTATGATAATATTCTGTTACATGACTGCGGTTCGAAAACGAAACAGCTGCATAAATTCTGACATTATAGAGCGACAAATCAGCACGGTCACGTACTTTTTTTTCGCTCTGCCAAAGCTGAACTGGTGTCAGCGAATCTTCTCCCGCTATCTCTTTTGCGTGGTCTGCAATACCGTTTTCATAGCAGAAATCTGTGTTTTCAAATTCCCCCGGCGCTATTTCATTTAAAAAGTGAAAAGTTAGACCGGCATTGACAATAGCCTGTCTTTTCAACACATCCTGAAAATAATCTAAACCAATGTCAATATCTGTGAACACCTTGAGGTCGGGTTTCCAATGAATAATAGAACCTGTATCTTTTTTCTTATAGGGTTCTTTTTTTAATCCACCGACATTTTCGCCTTCTTCAAAATGAAGACGATAGAGATAGCCGTCACGTCGAATTTCAGCATCCATAAATTCTGAAGCATACTGGGTAGAACACAAGCCTAAGCCATTCAGTCCAAGAGAATACTCATAGCTTTGCCCGTCATCATTATCAAACTTTCCGCCGGCATAAAGTTCACAAAAAAGTAGCTCCCAGTTATATTTTTCTTCATTTGGGTTATAATCAACCGGCATACCTCGGCCATGATCTTCAACTTTAATTGACTTATCCAGATATCTAGTCACAGAAATTTCGTTTCCATGCCCCTGCCTTGCTTCATCAATAGCATTGGAAAGAATCTCAAAAACAGAATGCTGACAACCGTCAACCCCGTTTGAACCGAAAATGACACCCGGTCTTTTTCTGACTCTGTCAGCGCCCTTAAGGGAACTGATACTCTCATTGCCGTAGGTCTGTTTTTTTGGCATGTAGGCCTTCCTTTCACGAAACAAACTTCTTTCAATTTACTTCTACAAAACAAGATAAAGGGGCTGCCACAAAAGTCAATCTCCCCTTTGCTTTGCGCAAAGATTGGATTTTAACCCTGCGGTAACCCTTTTCACTGCATTTTATCAGAGAATTTTCAATACACGCTTGTCGTGATGAAAACCTCCTGTTTTTTCAGCAAGGTACAAATCCAACTTTCTTTGTGTAGTAGAAAGTTTCATACCGCTGATTTTATTCCGAATCAGGCAGATTGTCAAGTTCAGCTTTCTCTTCCGGCAACTCTTTGCCCTGCATAATGTCTATAAATTCTTGACCAGACATCTTTTCTTTGACAAACAAAGTTTGCGCTACGCGATGTAGCTGATCAATATTGTCAGACAAAATTTTCTCTGTTTGCTGATAAGCAGTGGTGACCAAAGAATGAATTTCTTCATCAATCGCAGCCGCCGTGGCATCTGAATAGTTGCTCACATGCCCCATATCTTTGCCCAAGAAAGGATTGCTTTCATCTGTGCCATACATAATCGTGCCAAGCTTTTCACTCATACCATATTTCACAACCATACTGCGAGCAATCTTGGTTGCTTTTTCAATATCATTGGAAGCACCCGTTGAAATATCACCGAGAATCAAAGATTCTGCTACGCGACCGCCTAAGAGTGTGATCAAATCTTCTTTCATCTCTTTGCGTCCCTTATAAGAGCGATCCTCTGTCGGCAAGTTCATCGTATAACCGCCAGCCATGCCAGTCGGAATAATCGAAATCTGATGAACAGGGTCTTGTGTTTCGCAGTGATAAGAAGCAACAGCATGACCGGCTTCATGATAAGCCGTCAGGTTTTTCTCTTTTTCATTCATAACACGGCTTTTCTTTTCCGGTCCCACAACTACCTTAATGGTAGCTTCCTCAATTTCAGGCATGGTAATCGCCTTGCGATTTTTTCTGGCAGAAAGCAGTGCCGCTTCATTCAAAAGATTTTCAAGGTCAGCTCCGGTAAAACCTGCTGTCGTTTTGGCAACGGTTCTCAAGCTGACATCAGGTGCCAAAGGCTTACCTCTAGAATGTACTTTCAGTATTTCTTCACGTCCCTGAATATCGGGATAACCCACCATAATCTGACGGTCAAAACGACCCGGTCGCATCAAAGCAGGGTCTAAAACGTCAGGGCGGTTGGTCGCTGCAATCATGATAACGCCTTCGTTTGCGCCAAAGCCATCCATTTCAACCAAAAGCTGATTAAGGGTCTGCTCACGCTCGTCGTGTCCGCCACCAAAACCGGCGCCACGCTGACGTCCAACTGCATCAATTTCGTCAATAAAAATGATACATGGGCGGTTTTTCTTAGCTTTATCAAATAAATCTCTCACACGAGAAGCACCGACACCAACAAACATCTCCACAAAATCAGAACCTGAAATCGAGAAGAATGGAACACCTGCTTCACCTGCAACGGCTCTAGCCAGCAAAGTTTTACCGGTTCCGGGAGGGCCTACAAGCAAAACGCCTTTAGGGATTCTAGCACCTAAGGTGTTAAACTTGCCTGGGCTTTTTAAGAACTCTACAATTTCTTTAAGTTCTTCTTTTTCTTCATCTGCACCGGCCACATCCGCAAAAGTGGTCTTACGTTTTTCATCCGCCATTTGCTTAATTTTGGCCTTGCCAAAATTCATTTGCTTGTCGCCGCCCATGCTGCTTCCCATTTTACGCATCATCAGCACAGAAATCAACATCAAAGCCACAAACAAAATTAATGTTGGCACAAGGCTCATAAACCAGCTTGTTTGTGCTGGTCTCAAGACATCCTGCACCATTTTGTTGTCAGGATTCTCTTGGTTATAGCGAGCAATATCGTCTGAAACATCCTCATAAAAAAGGCTGATGTTAGGCACAACATAAGGAACGGTCTTATCGTCTGTAAGCTTGACAAGCATTTCTCCTGTACCCAAATCAAGCTTATATTCCTTAACTTGGTCAGTCTCAAAATAATTGATAATTTCAGAATATTTTTTACTCTCCTGCTGAGGTGCTTGATTCCATAAAAAAACAATCAGCAAAATCAGTGCTAGAGGTATGCCAAGATACAGCCCAATATTTCTCAAAATCTTCTTGTTGTCGTTGTTCAAGAATATATCCTCCTACCATATTGATATGCCTATTTGTCCCTCACAGCTGATTCTTCACAACATTCTCGTCAAGAATAAACCTTCGGATCTAAGATACCGACAAACGGCAAATTTCTATATTTTTCATCGAAGTCTAATCCATATCCAACGATAAATTCGTCTGGAATTTTGGCTCCGATGTAGTTCACATCTACGTCTACTTCACGTCTTTCAGGCTTATCAAAAAGAGTGCAAAGTTGAATGCTTTTTGGGTTTCTCGATCTAATAATTTCTAAAAGATAGCTAAGTGTTTTACCACTATCCAAGATATCCTCCACAATTAGGATGTCATATCCTTCAAGATCTATGTCAAGGTCTTTTACTATTTTTACAACACCGCTTGTCTTCATGCCAGAACCATAACTGGATGTCGCCATAAAATCAATGCGCGCATGAATGTTAATGGAGCGCATAAGATCTGCCATAAATACAATAGAACCTTTTAAAACACTAACCAAAAGTAAGTTTTTATCTTTATAGTCGCGTGAAATTTCCTGTCCTACTCGTTCTACCATAGCCGCAATCTGCTTTTCTGTAAAAAGAACCTCTGCGATATCGTCTATCAATTCGTGTTTCTGCACCATAATGAGTGACCCCTTTCCCGGAAATCAGGCAATCAAATTTAGCCTTATTATTCACTAAACTTGTCCTTCAATCCACCTCTTCAATCCGAACAGTTACTCCATAAAGAGAAGATTCTGTCACTCGAAATTTTTCAGCTACCCCAATTCCTTCTGCAAAAACAATTTCACCGTCATATTCTAAAATCAACTTTTGATCTCTTTCAAACAGAGGTATTTGCTGTTCATTAAATAGTTTTTTCAGTGTCTTGGTTACACGCCTGCCTACGGGAATAAATGCATCTCCGGCCCCACGTGAACGAGCTATTAAATTCTCATATATTGTAACACAATCGAACGAAGAGTTAAATAACAAATTATTAATTTTTTTACTGTTTATTATGTCACAAACAGCGTTTTTTTGCAAGATTAATACCTTACCGTTCGGCAAAAAAGTTTTTTCGCCGATAACTTTTGTTCTCCATGGTTTTGGTCTTTCCAGTGATTGCACAGAAAGAATGCCCGCGCTGCACTCTACCTTTTTTCCACTTGGAATTGTGAATCGTTTTCCGTTTTCTAGCAACTCTGCCGCTTGGATAATATGTTGACTGCTCAATCGTCCACTGCCGCTTTCTTCCAAAAATTGCTTCACAGCGCGCTGTCTAACGGCTGTATGTGCATTTTTCAAAACAGCTGCCGAAAGTCCGCCTTTTACCTTCGCCCTCTCTAGCAACTTATCAGCTTCTGCCTGCATATAGCTTTCATCTAGTAAAAGCATTTGTGCTGTCGAAGAAACCGACTCAATAAAAGAAGGATTCATTTCTTTCATCAACGGAACCATATGATGTCGGATTCGATTGCGTGTATAACCATCTGACTGGTTACTGCTGTCCTCTACAAAAGAAAGCTTTTCTTCACGGCAATACTGCTCAATTTCGGCTCGAGAAACCGCTAGCAGCGGACGGATAATCGCTTCTCTTTGATAAGGAATGCCGCAAAGTCCTGAAAGTGCTGCTCCTTTTGCCAAATTCATAAGAATTGTCTCTGCATTGTCATCGGCATTATGAGCGGTTAAAATGCGGTCATTTTCGCTTTTAATGAGGGAATTAAAACACGCATAACGCACATGACGTCCACATTCCTCCAGCCCCATTTTAAGCTCTTTTGCCTTAGCTGCAATATCTTCCCGAAAAGATTGAAAACGAAGCCCTCGCTGCTGGCAAAATAGCTCAGCAGCAGCTTCGTCACGTTCTGATTCTTCTGATCTAAGCATATGATTCACATGCACGCACAGAATTCGTTCTTTTGCTATCGTTTCGGAAAGAAAACACACCAAAGCCATTGAGTCAGCGCCGCCAGAAAAACCCACAATCACATTTCCTTCAGACGGCAGTGCACTTAAATTGGCTAATTCACAGAGCCTACTCATGACGAATTACCTCTGATGAAGTAAAACGCATGAATTCGCCCTGCCAATGCATCATAACTGTCTTAATCTCACCGTGACGGTTTTTGGCAACAATACATTCAGCACTGTTGGCATCGGCCTCTTCAGCCGGCGGTTCTCCACCGTTTGAAGCATAATATTCGTCACGATAGAGGAACAAAACAATATCGGCGTCCTGCTCAATAGAACCCGAATCTCTAAGGTCCGACAAAACAGGACGATGGTCGGTTCTCTTTTCACTCGCTCTGGCAAGCTGCGAAAGCGCAATAACCGGAACATTGAGTTCTTTTGCCATAATTTTCAGGCTTCGTGTAATCTCTGAAATTTCCTGCACACGGTTATCAATGCGCTTTGCACTAGACATCAACTGCAAATAGTCAATCATAACAGCATCCACATTTTTCAATCTGCGTACCTTGGCTTTGATTTCGGGTACCGTAATACCCGGTGTGTCATCCAAATAAAGCTCTGCTTGCGAGAGTAAATCGCCGCCCTCGACCACGCGAATCCACTCGCCCTCTGAAAGCTGACCTGTTCTAAGCTTGGTTCCTTCCACTAACGATTCGCTAGAGAGCAAACGAGAAGCAAGCTGCTCTTTTGACATTTCTAAAGAGAAAAAGGCAACCTTCCTTTTGATTTTCTGACCAATATGTTTGGCGATATTTAAAGCAAAACTGGTTTTTCCCATACCGGGACGAGCTGCCAGAATAATCAAATCAGAGCGGTTTAAACCGGTAATGGCCTTATCTAAATCACCAATACCGGTTGGCAAAGCTTTATATTGTTCATTATCGGGCGAATTTAGCAAATCTAAACGGTCAAATGTTTCTAAAAGAATTTCTTTGACGTGCTGAAGCCCTTTCATGTTCTTGCCTTGGCGTATATCGTAAATACGCTGTTCGGCAGAATCCAAAAGTAAACTTGAATCTTCTGCGCCGCTTGCCGCATCACTCAAGATATTACGAGCCGTTTCCATGAGCGTGCGAATGTCATATTTATCTCTTACTATGCCGGCATAAATGTGTACATTTGAAATGGAAGGTACAATTTGTGCCAATTGTGTCAAATATACTTTGCCGCTACCTTCGTCAAACGAGCCACTTTCTTTCAAGCTTTCTAGAACTGTAATGAAATCGATTGGCTGACCCAGAGTGAACTTTTGCAGCATAACTGAGTAAATCAACTTGTTATTGACCGCATAAAAATAATCAGAACTCGGTAAAATCTCCATTACTGCCGTAATGGTCTCTGGCTCAAGCAAAATTGCACCCAAAACAGATTGTTCTGCTTCTAAACTAAACGGCATGCCGCCTGAATTGCCATATTCATTTTCAGCCATGACGGCACCTCCTCAGTGATTAAGCTTCGACTACTTCAACCTTTACGCTAGCTGTGATACCGGCATAAAGCTTCACTTCGACCATAAAGGTTCCAAAAGTCTTGATTTCAGAAACCAAGCTGACTTTACGCTTGTCCACATCTACGTTAAATTGATTCTTGATTTCGGCTGCGACTTCTTTGGCGGTTACAGAACCAAAAAGTTTGCCGCCCTGACCTGCTTTGGCTTGAATTTTGACTGTTTTATCGGTCAAAGCATCTGCCTGTTTTTGAGCATTTTCGGTTTCAGTCTTGATTTTATATTCCTGCGATGCCAGCGCATTTTGATACTCGTTCATGGCTTGGGCATTGGCTTCTTTCGCCAATTTTCTGGGCAGCAGGTAGTTTCTGGCATAGCCGTCTGAAACTTCTACGAGTTCGCCTTTTTTTCCCATCGCTCTTACGTCTTGTAACAAAATAACTTTCATGATAATGACCTATCCCTTTCTAAGCATCTGTGTTGTCTTGTATGGTTACTTCTTTGAGTTTGGCATCTAGTTCTTGAATCAATTTCTCTCTGGCTTCTTTCAGCGTAATGTCTTTAAGCTGTGCCCCAGCCATGGTAAAATGGCCGCCCCCGCCGAAAGCTTCTAAAATTAACTGCACATTTACATCGCCTAGGCTGCGTCCTGAAATATTCACATCACTGCCGTTGCGATATAAAACGAAAGAAGCCTTCACGCCTTGAATCGTCAGCAGCTCATCTGCCGCCTGGGCAGCAGCAATGCGAATATCACCCTCTGTTTCAGCGGATTCTGCAATAGCACAGGTTTGATAGATTTCAGCATTTGAAACCATCGCCGCTTTCTTTTTATAAGATTCAAAAGAATTGGCAAACAGTTTCTTTACTTCTACTGTGTCCGCGCCGCATCGACGCAAAAACGCGGCGGCTTCGAACGTTCTGACACCTGTTTTTAAGACAAAGCTCTTTGTATCAAGCATAATACCTGCTAAAAGAGCTTGGGCAGCAGCAGGCGAAATAGAGGACGACTTGATGTACTGTACAATTTCAGTGACCATTTCGGCCGCGGAGCTGGCATACGGTTCATGATAAAAAATCAGGGCCTCTCGGATGTAATTGACCATCATACGGTGGTGGTCGATGACAATTGTACGTTTGGATCTTGTGAGCATTTCTTCGCTCTCAACAAAAGTCGGCGAATGTGTATCCGTAATGATCAAAAGAGAATGCTCTGTTTGCATTTGCAAGGCTTCTTGCGGGCTGATAAAAACTCTGTCGTTTTTATAGTAATCTTCTACGGCATCCACCAACTGTCCTGCCAGTGTACGGCTGCGGTCTACCACCACATGAACCGAAACATCCAACCCTTTGGCAATCACGGCCCACATACCAACCGCTGAACCAACGCTGTCTAAATCAGAGTTTTTATGTCCCATGATAAACACCTTGTCGCTGGCACGTACATGGTCTGAAATCGCTGCCGCAATAACTCTTGTCCGAACCTTATCACGTTTCTCAACGCCTCTTGACAAGCCACCAAAAAATTCGTATGCTCCATCAGACTGCATCACTGCAACCTGATCACCGCCTCGCCCCAATGCCATATCCAGCGCCTGTCTGGCGAATCGTTCGCTCTCTGCCAAATTGCTAGCCCCTCGACCGACTCCAATCGAAACCGTAGCATTCATATTATTGCTGCTCATTATCTTTCTAACTTCATCTAAAACAGCAAAGCGGCGTTTTCTTGCCTGTTCAATTTGGGCATCATACGTTACAATCAAATAGCGGCCATTGCTCATCTTTTTCAGAAATCCACCGACCGTATTGTTGCCCCACTCTCTTAAAACGGCATCCACTTCTGCCACAATGCGAGATTCCTCTCCGCCCGGTACACCTCTAACCATTTCTTCTCGATTGTCAAAAGCAGCCATACAGACCACAGGTTTCTTCTCCCGATACTCTTTATGTATCTCTTTATAAAAGGTATCGTCCACGAAATAAAGCACCATATAGCCTTCTGCCTTAGCGCCATAGACCGTATATTGCCTTTCGCCGTATGTAATCGGTGTGCCGGCATTGCTCAAGATTTGACGAAGGGTTTTCGGATAAATAAACCGCACAATGTTTTCGCCGGCAACCGGAAAACTTGCTCCAAAGCTTTCTCGAAACATTTTATTGCACCATGTCACATCACCTTGTGGTGACACGACCGCAAGCGGCAATGCGAAATCCTCCAGTGAAATATCTTCTCTGGCGGCAAGCACTTTTTGTGCTGTTTTAACGGCCGAACCAACCTTTCTGCGCAGCATCACATCACTGATTGCTACACCTACAATCGCCAAAACAGATACTGTCAGCTCCATGGCAAACAATATTTTGTTGTATCGATAGCTCACTAATGACATTCCCAAAAGGGCTGCCGCCATTAGATAAAACAGTGGTGAAATCACCCAAACTCGTTTTTTCAATCTAATACTCATGTCCTTTCCGTTGTTTTACCCCAAAACAATTGTTGAGTATTGCCTATCAAGCCACAGCAGTTTTTCAGAAAAAAGCAGGCGGTAAGAGCCCAGAGTCCTGAAATCCTACCGCCTGTTAAAAGTTTAAATCTCCATGATAATTGGTAAAATCATAGGACTTCTCTTTGTTTTTCGATAAAGGAAACGAGAAAGCTCTTCCTTAATGTTCTGCTTGAGCCCGTTCCACTCTCTCACGCCGGTGTTGGCACACTCTTCAAGAGTATTATACACCAATTTCTGCGCTTCGTCCATGAGCTTTTCAGATTCTCTGATATAAACGAAACCTCTCGAAACAATATCAGGCCCCGACACCACATGACCGCTCGTTGCGTCAATTGAACAAACTGCAATGATAATGCCGTCTTCGGCCAAATGTTTACGATCACGTAAGACTACGTTACCAACGTCGCCCACACCAAGGCCATCCACCATGACAGAACCTGCCTGTACATCAGGGCCTTTTCTCATATAACCTTCTTGAATCTCTAAGCAATTTCCGATGTTGCCAATGAAAATATTTTTTTCTGGCATGCCCAGTGATTTGGCAATATTGGCATGCTTTCTCAAATGTTTAAACTCGCCATGCACCGGTATGAAGAATTTCGGTTTTACAAGAGCCTGCATGATTTTTAGTTCTTCTTGGCAAGCATGACCCGAAACGTGCACATCGTACATGGACTCGTAAATCACCGTACATTCACGGCGCAAGAGTTCGTCAACAACAGCACCAACCGTTTTTTCATTGCCGGGAATCGGTCTTGCCGAAATAATGATGAAATCATTCGGTCCAACTTCTACTTGTCTGTGATCAGCAAATGCCATTCGTGACAATGCCGCCATAGGTTCGCCCTGACTGCCTGTTGTTATCAGTACAATTTCGCCGTTATCATAGCGGTTAATCGTGTTCAAATCAATCAATAGCCCTTCCGGCACATGCAAATAGCCAAGCTCGGTGGCAATGCCCATGACGTTCAGCATACTACGTCCAGAAAGAGCCACTTTACGTTTATATTTCACCGCACAGTTAATAATCTGCTGCACTCTGCTGATATTGGAAGCAAAGGTAGCAACAATAATACGTTTTCCTTCTGCCTTGCCAAACAAGGTCTCGAGTGTGTTGCCGACCATCTGCTCGGTTTGTGTATAGCCAGGGCGTTCTGCGTTGGTCGAGTCGGCCATTAAAGCCAAAACCCCTTCTTCACCCAACTGTGCAAAGCGAGCCAAGTTAATCATTTCTCCCTCTGTGGGAGTAAAATCTATTTTGAAGTCACCGGTGTGCACAATCGTACCAGCCGGTGTATGAAGCGCAAGTGAAACGGCATCTGAAATAGAGTGATTGACATGAATCAGCTCAATATCAAAGCAACCCAATTTAATATGAGAACCCGGAGGGGTAACGTTCAGTTTTGCCTGATTGAACAAATTATGTTCTTTCAGTTTGCCGCCAATTAAACCAATTGTCAGCGAAGTAGCGTAAACCGGAACATTAATCTTCTTTAGCAGATAGGCTAAACTTCCGATATGGTCTTCATGTCCGTGAGTGATAACGATACCTTTAATTTTATCAAAATTTTTCTCTAAGAAAGTGAAATCAGGGATAACAATGTCTACACCATACATGTTTTCGCTTGGGAATGCTAAACCGCAATCTACAACCACCATATCTCCGTTGCATTCAAATACCGTGATGTTTTTGCCGATTTCATTCAGACCACCTAAGAAATAAACCTTCACAGCTGGTTTATTAGAAGCCTTCTGTCCTCTTGGGCGTCTATTGCCTGATTTTTGTGTCTTACCTGCGGTATTTTTATTCTGCGGTTGCGTTCTATTTTCAGACTTTTTCTCAGCTGTGCTTGTTTTCTTTTCATTTGTTGCCGGTTTATTATTCTGATTTGCTGCTGCTACATTAGGCTGGGTGGCATTACCACGGGGTGTATTGCCCTGAGCTGTACCGGTTTGTGTCGCATTAGCAGGTCTTCTGTTGTTTCTTCTTGGCTGCGATGGTTTTTGCCCTTGTCCATTGGTTCTGTTGGGTTGAGCATTCTTTTCCTGCCCATTCTGCTGGGGTCTTTGTTTTGGTCTCGCTTGTTGTCTTTGTTGTGGTTTTTCCACTGCATTAGCCACAACTTCTTTTTTAGCTTGCTCATGAACCGCAGTGGTTGCTGAGTCAGCAGAACTAAGCATATAATCCACCTGTTTTTCACTGCTATTAAGCGACGGGGTATGTCGCATTTTATTTATTTTTTTATTGTTGTTGTCTATCAATCAAATTTCCTCCTAAAATGTTTTTATGTACTATTAATTTATCTGTCCGCTGTTATGCTGTATAGTCCGTAACCCATTTTCCTGAATATAAAAATAACAAAATAGACACAAAGAAAATCTCTGTGCATCATTTTGCTTCCATATAGAGTTCAGTTAACCTCGTTGACCGCTGTGTCGGCAACAAAGCACTTTGTCATGACAATCTATTTTAGTAAAATAAAAATAAATCTTGTCAAACATCTCTCAGGTATCTATCAAAAGGCGGCAAATACCGCTAAAAGCCAAAATAAAGTGAGAACTATTTATATAAACCGTAAAGACGGATTAACCTAGCCATTATCAACTTGAAAATAATATTATTACTATTTTACCTTTTACCCTAATGAATGTCAAGCCACCATTTGTCACGCAAACCAATTTGCGCAAGCTTTGAAGAAAAAATTTGCAAACGTAACGCAACCTGTTATACTATAAAAAGAATCTACTAGAAAGGTCTTTATTATCATGAGTCATAATGATTTCATTTATGCAGACAATGCTGCCACAACTGCTGTTCTTCCTGCCGTTGCTGATGCCATGCTGCCTTTTTTTACCGAAATTTACGGAAACGCTTCTTCCCCTTATGAGATTGGCAGAAGAGCTAAATCCGCTTTAGAAAACGCCCGAGCCGAAATTGCTCATTGTTTTGGCTGTGATGCTGCTGAAATTTTCTTTACTTCAGGTGGTACCGAAAGCAACAATTGGGCCATTCAAAGTATTATGAAGCAAAAATCTAAAGAGAGTAAAACGCATATAATTACCAGCCAAATTGAACACCACTCTATTTTAAGAGTTTGTCAGGAGTGGGAAAAAGAGGGCGGTACTGTTACCTATCTGCCCGTTGATAAAAACGGTTTAGTTAACCCCGCTGATGTTGAAAAGAGCATTCGTGGAAATACTGCTCTTGTGTCTATTATGGCGGCCAACAATGAAATCGGTACTCTTCAGCCTCTTCAAGAAATCGGAGGTATCTGTCGTAGTCACAATGTCCTTTTTCATACTGACGCTGTGCAGGCTGTGGGGCATCTTCCGATCAACCCTCATGATATCCCTGTCGATTTATTTTCCTTTTCTGCTCATAAATTTCACGGTCCTAAAGGAATCGGAGGGCTTTATGTCAACCGTTCTGTCAATCTTCCTCCCCTTCTTTTCGGTGGCGAACAAGAACGTGCGAAACGGCCCGGCACCCAAAATGTTGCCGCCGCTGTAGGGCTTTCTACGGCCTTATCGCTTGCTTGCCAAGAAATGACGGAAAGAAATGAAAAAATCAGAAAATTACGTGATTTGCTCATTGAGAATGTGCTTAAAATTCCAGGCAGTTCCTTAAACGGAGACCCGAATCAGCGTTTGCCCGGCAACGCTAATTTCTGCTTTGAGGGCATTGAGGGTGAATCACTTCTCTTAATGATGGACATGCACAATATTTATTGTTCCTCCGGCTCTGCTTGCACCAGCGGTGCCACTGACCCCAGCCATGTAATCTTGGCATTGGGTGTGCCGAAAGACCTCGCGCGTAGTTCGGTGCGCATAAGCCTGAGCCACCTAAACACAGAGGAAGATGTTAGGCAAATTATCTCGGTACTTGAAGAAGCGATTAGCCGTTTACGGCGTCTGCGTCCTTAAATGGCTATTGACAATTTCATAAAAAAGAGGATAGAGAAAGGCTGTGGGTGCCTTTCTCTATCTTTATAATGATCAAAACTTTGCCTTCAAAAGCTCCCCAATAATTCATCTTTGCGCCTTTTGGTATAGTACCTTTGAAAACAAAGCTTTGCTTGCTTTTAGTATGAGTTGTTCTTCGAATTTTATACTTTTGCTTTAAAGCTAAGAACACTATTTTTCTGCGAGCATAAAAAATCGGGGAAAACGAAAAATAATTTTTCCGTCTTGTTGAGCAGGATATGCCCGCTTCACTTTTTCAAAAACTTGTTTCTGAAATTCATCCGCTAGTTCGCTGGAAAGAGATTGAATATAAGGACGCAGTCCTGTTCCACGATACCAATCCATAATTGCTTCGTGATTCTCCATAATGTGAAAATAGGTGGTCTGCCAAAGAGTAAATGACTCTGCACAGACGTTAAAAATATCATAATAATCGTTTTGCGCTAAGTTATGAAAAATTTTTGGTTCGTCAATTTTGTCTGCCCATTCTTTCTTTTTCACAAGATTCATAATGATTTTTTGAATTGGCTCTTCTTCATTCATTGGTGTTTGAATTGCTAAAATTCCGCCTTTTTTCAGACATTTCATCATATTAGGGATGAGCAACTTGTGATTTTGTATCCACTGAATACAAGCATTGGAGAAGACAACATCAAAGTCTGTACCTAATTTGGTCAAATCATCTGATGCATTAAAGACACGAAAAAAAGTTTTTTTATCCGTTTGACACGCTTGTTCAATCATCTCAGGAGAACTATCAATTCCCAAAATTTCAGCGTCTGGATATTTTTTTCTTAAAACAGCGGTACTGTTTCCAGGGCCACATCCAATATCCAAAATCTTCTTTGGTTTTGCAACATCAATTTCATTTGCCAAATCTCTTGCCGGCTTTGTCCGTTCTTTTTCAAACTTTAAATATTGTTCCGAATTCCAATTCATTCTATCCTTCTCCTTACCAAGTAAAAGCACTATTTTTTCTGTTTCATCTATTCTACACTAATGCTCTAACATTCTTTATCCTTCTATTCACAAAACAAACTTTTAATGAAAATCCACTCTATCTCCAAATCAAAACTTATTTCAGAATATAAAAATACTGCCAACAGAAAGTCTGCTGACAGTGTTTTTTGTTTACTTTAGAAATTCCCGCCGGTTAAATCTTCTACAATCAGTGTTCTCACACGATTGTCAGAAGCAGCTGCAGGAGCAGCTTGCACAGCAGGTGCTGCCTGTGCTACAGGAGCAGCCGCTTTTGCTTCTTCTTTAACAGGTTCAGCAGCTTCACCACCGGCATTGCGCCATTTGATAAACTTTTCTGCTACCTGTGGGAACAAAGCATAGCTTAGAACATCTTCTTCGCTCTTTGCAAACTCTTTGCTCTCTTCTCTATATTTATCCATTTCAGGAGCAAGCAAATCAGCAGGACGGCAAGTAATCACTTCTTCGTCGCCAATTGCTTTTTTGCGGACTTCTTCATTTACAGGAGCTGGAAGCTGTCCATATTCACCCTTCAACAGACCTTTAGATTCTTTGGAAACCATTTTGTAGCGTTCGCCTGCCAAAATATTCAGCACAGCTTGTGAACCAACAATCTGACTGGTTGGGGTAACAAGCGGCGGATAACCAAAATCTTCTCTTACACGTGGAATTTCAGCCAGCACATCATAATATTTATCTTGTGCGTTAGCCTGCTTCAACTGAGAAATCAGGTTAGAAAGCATGCCGCCGGGTACCTGGTACAATAGCGTATTGGTATCAACCTTCAAGACTTTCGGGTCAATATCCAATTTATCAGCCACCGTGCGGAAATGAGCAGCAGCTTCACTCAAAAGGCCTAAATCAAAACCGGTATCACGGCTTGTGCCTTGCAGTGTAGCAACCAAAGATTCCGTTGCCGGCTGAGCTGTACCGTTTGCCATAGGTGACAGAGCACAGTCTACAATATCTACACCAGCTTGAATCGCCATGAGGTTGGTCATGTCGCCTGTACCTGTTGTGTTATGAGTATGCAGATGAATCGGCACACTGACATTATCTTTCAGCTTTTTCACAAGTGAATAAGCATCATAAGGCAAAAGCAAGTTTGCCATGTCTTTGATACAGATAGAATCGGCACCCATTTTCTCAAGCTTCATCGCAAGCTTCACGAAATATTCTTCGCTGTGTACAGGGCTTTTGGTGTAACTGATTGCTACTTCACAGTGTCCCCCGTACAGCTTAATGAATTTAATGGCGGCTTCCATATTTCTGGTGTCGTTGAGCGCATCAAAAACACGAACAACGTCAATGCCGTTTTCAATGGATTTTTTGCAGAATTGTTCAACAACATCATCTGCATAATGTTTATAACCTAAAATATTCTGACCGCGCAAAAGCATCTGCAATTTTGTGTTCGGCATTGCTTTTTTCAGCGCTCTGAGTCTTTCCCATGGGTCTTCGTTTAGAAAGCGCATACATACATCAAATGTAGCACCGCCCCAACATTCCAGTGACCAATATCCAACTTTATCCAGAATCTCGCAGGCCGGAAGCATATCTTCCAGACGCATACGAGTGGCAGCTTGAGATTGATGAGCGTCACGCAGAATGGTATCCATAATTTTAACTGGATTCTTTGCCATAGCTTCTCTCCTCCGTTTGCTGTTTTATTTCATATTACCTATTTTTATAATTAGGCAATTGTACAAAGAGGTGTACCGCTTTCAACAGTTGCACCTGCGCTGACAGCAACAGAAGTCACAACACCGTCTTTGGGCGCCATGATTTCATTTTCCATTTTCATAGCTTCTAAAATCATCAGCACATCGCCTGATTTAACTGCTTGGCCTGCAGAAACGTTGACTGAAAGAATTGTGCCGGGCATTGGTGAAGCAATTTCTTCACCTGCGCCTGCCGGTGCTGCAACTGGTGTTGCCTCAACAACGGGAGCTGGTGCAGCTGCAACAGGAGCTGGAGCAGCAACCTGTACGGGAGCAGCTGCGGGTGCCGGTGTGCCTTCTGCGACTTCGGATACATTGACTTCATACGTTGAGCCGTTAACTGTTACGTGATATGTTTTCATAGCCATAGACCTTTCTTCTGAAAATTAATAGTTACATTGTTACAAGGCAAAGGGTGTAAAATCACACTCTGCGAATGGAGTGAATGCGAAGACGAGAAACGTCAGTTCCTGTCGATTCTGCAATTGCAGCGGCCATCACCGCCACGAGTTCACCTTTGTTTTCATTGACCTGCATTGCCGGAGCGACTGGTAAATTCGCCGTTTGTGCAGCTTGCGACTGAACCAAAGTTCCTGTTGGTTTGTCTGCTATTCTTTTGAGTTTTGCTGCAATATAAATTAACACAATTGCGATGACAGCCGTAATGGCTACTGCCGCAATGAGCAAGCCCATCAGTTTTTCAGTCTGAAAAGCGTCCTGCAGTACCTCTTTAACCAGGTTTTTAACTTCGTTTTGAACTACCATAGTTCTCTCCTTTCTGTTTAATCCAATAAACAAGGAAGATTAAGCACTTTGAAAAACAGCCCATACTCCCACATTTTATTCTTGTTTCTATCATATCATTATTCAGTTCTCATTACAAGCTTTTTGTCTCAAAAATTGACGAAAAAAGCACAGTGTTTGTTTATTTTTTTAATTTAACCCCTCCTAATATCTCAAAATATTTTACTCTATTTTGACAGAATATTCTATGTGTCTTGCAAAATTTATAGATTAATAGTAGAATAAAGCTAAGACTATTTTTGAATTACGAAAACTGCTGTCCTTTTTCGCCATTCAAAAAAGTTCTTTATTTTGTTTTAGCCTTTTTGTACATTGTAAAACTAATTTTATCTATTATTACGAATCACTTTCTGTGATTTTTATGCTTTTATACTTATACTTTTCCATTATATTTTTGACTCTT
Source organism: Scatolibacter rhodanostii (assembly GCF_900197595.1). Taxonomy (GTDB): domain Bacteria; phylum Bacillota; class Clostridia; order Oscillospirales; family Acutalibacteraceae; genus Scatolibacter; species Scatolibacter rhodanostii. The sequence goes on from NZ_FZLO01000002.1 coordinate 252,818, forward strand.
TCGCAAGCCTTAATTTTTTTTCTTTTTTCTCCTTCCAAAAACGTGCTGTTTAAATAAGGAGAAAGTGACTTATAGCAAAACTGATTTTTCAGAAATTTTTAATTTTGTGAGCTGAAAATGCGGCAAATACTTTCGCACAATTATCACTTTTAAGAAAGGGTCTCCCATGTTTTCTAATAAAAGTCTTCGCAATTTAATTGTCCCCCTAATTATCGAACAATTTCTTGCTGTTACAATCGGTATCGCGAATACCGCTATGGTTTCTTCAGTGGGAGAAGCAGCAGTTTCAGGCGTCTCGTTGGTTGACTCAATCAACTTGCTGCTGATTAATCTCTTTTCTTCTATTGCTACTGGAGGAGCCGTGGTTGCCTCACAATACCTTGGAAAAGGGGAACGCTGGAACGCGAACAAAATCGCCAATCAACTAGAATATTTTTCTGTAGGTGCTTCTCTTTTAATTGCTGCTTTTGCCATTATTTTCCGAGATACCATCTTACAAGTGGTCTTTCGTGAACTTTCTGATGAAGTTATGCAAAATGCGCGCATCTATTTTTTACTTTCTGCCATTTCCTACCCTTTCTTGGCTGTTTATAACGCCGGTGCCGCTTTATTCCGTTCAATGGGCAACTCTAAAATTTCAATGCTGATTGCTATATTGATGAATATTATTAATATCTCTATTAGTGCTGTCGGAATTTATATGTTTAACCTTGGCGTCATGGGCGCAGCTCTCGCCTCTCTTTGTGCTCGTATAGTAGGTTCCATCGTCATCACGATTTTACTGCTGAATCCAAATCGAGAAATTTATTTAGATCAGATTTGGAAAGTTAAAATACATCTTGAATACATAAAAAAAATAATGAAAATCGGTATTCCTAGCGGGCTAGAAAACAGTGTTTTTCAGCTGGGAAAAATCCTTACCATGAGTATTGTTTCCAGCTTTGGTACTGCCGCCATTACCGCTAATGCGGTTGCAGGTAACTTATCCTCCATTCAGATTATTCCTGGCAGTGCTATCGGCATGGCTATGCTGACAATTATAGGACAGAGCGTTGGTGCACGAGATATTAAAGGTGCCAAGACCTATACAAAAAGGTTAATGATTATTGCTTATGTTTCTGTCTGGATTACCACTGTAGCTATTTTTCTTTCTAAAGATTTAATTTTAGGTGTATATAATTTATCTACAGAGACCACTGATATTTTAATTCAGTTGTTCCTCGTACACGCTTTCTGCTGTGTGTTAATATGGCCACTTTCCTTCACGCTTCCTAATGCACTTCGAGCTGCGGGTGATGCAAAATTCACAATGATTACTTCACTGCTTTCTATGTGGATATTCCGTATTGCTTTCAGCTACATTTTGGCATTTTACTTTGATATGAATGTCTTTGGCATTTGGGTCGCTATGTGTATCGACTGGCTTTTCCGCTCCATTTGCTTTATAATTCGCTTTGCTCGTGGCAAATGGCAAAATCATCGACTGGTCTAAACAGAAAACAAGCCAATAAACGATGGTCTTTGTAATAAAACTATGATATAATAGAATCCAACTTTATTGGATTCATGAGAAAAATAGGTTCTCGGCACGACGTGCCTCCCGACGCAAGCGTCAACACCTATTTTTAAAACTGTTTTACGATATAATAGAATCCAACTTATTGGATTCATTTGAGTTTCTTTTTATCCTTAGACCGATGAATTAAATCTCCTCGCAAAATTACTATTTTATTATTCACACGCTCTGCTTGTTTTACAAAAAGGAGTTGCTTTTATGTCCCCTTATGATGCTTTCACCGCAGGAGTTGACCCGGGCGGTCTGCGCACAAAAAATGACATCCGCATTTTAATTTGCTATATTTTAGAGAGTGTGAATGCCCCACTTTCTGGTGATGATCTTGCACAAATATTACAAGAGAAATCTTTGGCCAACTATTTTGAAATTATTGATGCCATTAACGCTCTAATTGAAAAAGAAAATATTCAAGCAGATGAAAATGGCGATTACCTAATCTGCGAAACCGGACGAAAAATTGCAGATACACTAGATACCACTCTCCCACTTTCTGTTCGCGATAAGGCCTTAGAAGCTGCGGTAACCACCATGGCTAGAACACGCAGTGAAAAAGAAAACAAAGTAGAAATTATCCGTGAAGAAAAGGGCTTTCGAGTAATTTGCCATATCTCAGGCGGCGATGTCGATTTAATGGAAATTTCTATTTATGTTCCCCACGAGAAACAAGCAAAAATGGTGAAATCCAACTTTCACAGCAATCCGGGCAAAATTTATGAGCTGATTTTAAATGCCCTTACTGGTAATCTATAATACTTGTTATAGATTGTCTTCTATTTTGAATACGCCTTCTACATAAGTAATCTTGAACTCTTTCTGCAAATTAAAAGGACGATACTGATTCCCTCAGTATCGTCCTTTTTGAATTCTTCAATTCTATTCTTAACCGAAATACTTTACGCCGCTTTCAAAAACCAGCTGATCTTTGTCACCGGGCACATTTCTATAAAGATGTTTACCTTTACGCTCAGAATGTCCCATTTTACCAAACACTCTGCCATCAGGACTTATAATACCTTCTACTGCACAAACTGAACCATTGGGGTTCCAAATGCTATCTCCACTGATTTCACCGCAAGGCATGCAATACTGTGTAGCAATTTGCCCGTTTTCTGCTAACGCCTTCATTGTTTCTTCATCAGCCACAAAGCGGCCCTCGCCATGAGAAACAGGAATTGCATGCACATCGCCTGCTTGTACGCCAGCCAACCATGGAGATTTCACGCTTGTCACACGAGTGTAGACCATGCGGGAAATATGACGTCCCAACGTATTAAAGGTTAGTGTGGGGTCATCTGTTTTCGGTTCTGTAATTTCACCGTACGGAACAAGACCCAGCTTAATAAGCGCTTGGAAACCATTACAAATGCCAAGCATTAAGCCATCACGGTTTTTCAGTAAGTCCATAACAGCCTCTGCAATCTTCGGGTTACGGAATGTTGTGGCAATAAACTTACCCGAGCCATCTGGTTCGTCACCGCCTGAAAAACCTCCGGGCAGCATAATCATCTGTGATTCTCGGATCGCTTTTTCCATCGCTGCAATGGTCTCTTCAATATCTTTAGGAGAGCGATTTCGTACCACTAATATTTCTGCTTCTGCGCCTGCTTTTTCAAAAGCTCTGGCAGAATCTATTTCACAGTTGGTGCCTGGAAATGCCGGAATAAAAACTTTAGGCTTGCGAATCTTAACAACAGGTGTATGTGTGCTACGATTTTTATAAAGTGGAACATCTTCTACTTTCACAGCTTTAGCATGAACAGGGAACGTTTTCTCAAGCGTACCGCTCCATGCTGCAACAGCTTCTTTTAGATCAATCTCTTCGCCGCCTATTTTAATTTGAGAATATCCCTTGGTTCTTCCCAAATAAATCGGTGATAATACTGAAGTATCTTCAATATAGGCTTCCGCAGAAAGCTCGACAACAATAGCACCTGCTTGCGGAGCAAACAAGACTTCTTCACTCAAACCATCTGTAAAACGGAATCCAACTTGATTACCAAAGCACATTTTGGCAACAGCGGCCGCTGCGCCGCCCTCTTTGACGACAGAGGCAGAAATGATATCTTTGGTCTCCATTCGCAGCAAGAGTTCTTGGTAAAACTTCTTAAGTTTCTTCCAATTGGGCATGCCACTTTCATCTTGCGGAATCGGCAGCAACATAACTGTTGAACCTGCATTTTTCATCGCAGCAGAAAGTGTTCGGTTGAGTTTCGTCATGGTTATGGCAAAACTGACCAATGTAGGAGGAACGTCTAAGTCCTCAAAAGTGCCGGACATACTGTCCTTACCGCCAATAGAAGGAATGTCCAATTCCAACTGTGCTGTCAAGGCACCTAAAAGAGCAGCCGTTGGCTTGCCCCAACGCTCCGGCACATCTCTCAAACGTTCAAAATATTCTTGGAACGTCAGTCTTGCTTTCAGAGGATTTGCCCCCACAGCAGCAAGTTTTGAAAGACTCTCCACAACAGAATACGCCGCACCAAAGAATGGACTAAATTTCATTAAACCGGGGATATAGCCATAAGACATGGCCGTTGCATCATTGGTCTCCCCTTTGACAACAGGAACTTTTGCTACCATTGCCTCTTCCGGTGTCAATTGATTTTCACCGGCAAACGGCATCAGAACCGTTCCGGCACCGATACTGGCATCAAAACGCTCAGAAAGTCCTTTTTGTCCGCAAACTTCTAGGCGCTTAAGGTTTTCAAGAAACGCTTCTTTACGAGATTTATTTTTAAGAACGCCTGGTACAGCATAATAATAATTCTCTGTAGTAGGCGCAGCGATTTTAACTTCTGCGGTCTGTGTGACACCGTTGGTATCTAAGAAAGCACGGCTCAAATCGACAATTTCATCATTTCTCCATGTCATCTTTAGACGAGGTTCTGCCTTGACAATAGCAACAACCTGCGCTTCTAGATTTTCTTCATCAGCAAGCTTAATAAAGGTATCGACATCTGCTTTATCTAGCACAACAGCCATACGCTCTTGTGATTCTGAAATGGCAAGTTCTGTGCCGTCAAGCCCTTCATATTTTTTTGGAACAGCATCTAAATCAATCGAAAGCCCGGGAGCAAGCTCACCAATGGCAACGCAAACACCGCCTGCGCCAAAATCGTTACAGCGTTTAATCAGTTTTGCTACCTCAGCTTTGCGGAACAAACGCTGAATTTTTCTTTCTGTGGGCGCATTACCCTTTTGCACTTCTGCACCGCAAACTTCAACAGATTCTTGTGTGTGCGCTTTACTTGAACCTGTAGCACCACCAATTCCGTCACGTCCGGTTGCACCGCCCAAGAGGACAATCACATCACCGGCTTCCGGTTCTTCACGCTTAACATTCTCTTTAGGAGAAGCACCAACAACCGCACCAATTTCCATGCGTTTGGCTGCATATCCGGCATCATACAGCTCGGTAACTTGTCCGGTGGCAAGTCCAATTTGATTGCCATAGGAGGAGTATCCTGCTGCTGCCCCTGTAGTAATTTTACGAGTAGGTAGTTTTCCTTTAATCGTATCTTCGACCGAAATTCTGGGGTCACCGCTTCCGGTTACTCTCATGGCTTGATAGACATAGGCTCTGCCGGAAAGCGGGTCACGAATCGCACCGCCCAAACACGTGGCTGCGCCGCCGAAAGGTTCAATTTCAGTGGGGTGATTATGTGTTTCATTCTTGAACTGAATGAGCCACGGTTCTGTCACACCATCAATGGTTACAGGCACTTCGATCGAGCAGGCATTAATTTCATCACTGACATCTAAATCTGGAACAAAACCTTTTTTGTATAGGTATTTTCCGCCCAAAGTTGCCATATCCATTAAAGAGACCGGCTTGTCTTTCCCGGCATAAAGTTCTTCTCTTTTCGATAAATAGTTTTGCAGTGCACTTTCAATTGCTTCACTCAGCACACCTTTTTCAATCTCAATATTCTTGAGCTCGGTTAAAAATGTTGTGTGGCGGCAATGGTCGCTCCAGTAGGTATCAATGACACGCAATTCAGTGACACTCGGATTTCTTTTCTCTTCATCTCTAAAGTAATTGCGGCAGAAAAGCAAATCAGAAAGCGTCATGGCAAATCCCATAGATTGATAGTAGGTTTGCATTTCCTCATCATTCCACTGGATAAAACCGTCTACTCTTTCTACGTCTGCCGGCAAATCTGTTTTCATGGCAAGACTGTCGGGCTTCTGCATAGAAGCAATACGAGATTCTACAGGGTTGACAATATAAGCTTGTATTTTTTCAAACTGCTCATCAGAAATTGCCCCTGAAAGCGCAATGAGCTTTGCCGTAGCAATGACAGGACGTTCGCCCTGCGTTAGCAGCTGAACACACTGTGCTGCCGAATCCGCTCTCTGGTCATATTGACCGGGGAGATATTCTACCGCAAAAACCTTGTATTCTTGCGGCAAACTGAAATCTTCCGCATATACATTATCCATGGCCGGTTCTGAAAAAATCGTTCTTGCTGCTGTTTGAAATTCCTCTTCGCTCAACCCTGAAACATCATAACGGTTTAAAAGCCGCAAATCTTTCAGTTCATGAATGCCAAGATTTTGTACAAGATCTTCTAGCATGTGCTGTGCTTCAATGTCAAAACCCTTTTTCTTTTCCACAAAAAGTCTGGTAACCATTACTTCCTCCGTTCTGCCGACAAGCAGTGCAAAACTTTATTTTGTGTTGACTATGTCTTATATTTTATCACAGTTTGCTCTTATTATAAACCGTGATTTAAGATGAAATTTGTATTCATTTCTTTTCACGAACCGTGCATAAAGCGCAAAACGCTCTAGCACAAAACAGTGTTTGTAAAAAATAAAACAGAAAGCTTCTGCCGTTTATGGCAAAAGCTTTCTCTAAAAATTCAACTTTTCTTTTTGAAATTCAAATACAATCGTGTGATTTAACTTTTAAACCTATCTTTAATCTTTTCTTGAATTCATATCGCTCAAAGACATAGCCGCTGTGTGCTTAATCGGTTTCCATTCAACATTGCTGAATAATGCTGTGAGAACCGCCAAGCCGAAGCTGATGACAAAAACAGGAAACGCAAAGGCATACAAAACTTTTTTGTATGCTGCACCATTTATTTTTTTCCACTCTGTGACAAGCACAGAAATTCCTAATAAATAGACCATTACATAAGAATTTAAGAATGCACTGATAGCACCTTCTACAAACATATGAAATTCTGCCGGTGTACCTCTTAGCGCCACAAAAAACATCAGCAAATTCATAATCATGCCAACACCAGCAACAACAATGGTGGGTATAGCATCCATCAGCATATCATAACTTGAAAAATTTCCGTTTTTAATAACTTCTTTTACCAGTTTGCCGCCATAGCTGCCAATGACTTGCATACTGCCTTTCATCCAACGGCTTCTTTGTGTAATAGACTGTGAGAAAGAAACCGGCTGTTCATCATATAACACTGCATTACGGCAATAGCCAACTTTTTCACCATTGGTAATTAAATCAGCTGTAAACTCCAAATCCTCAGACATCAAGTGATAAGGCCAGCCACCGTTTTTCTCCAATAATTCATTACTGAACATAAATCCTGTGCCGGAAATAGCACAGCTGGCGCCAATTTCAGAGCGAGGATAATTCAGATATTCTGAAATCACCATAAACCATAGTCCGTAACTTGCAGAAACCCAGCTGTCTGTAAAATTCTTTGTGTTGCGATAGCTTGTAACCGCCTGATAGCCATTTGAAAAAACTTTATTCATTTCTGTTATGTAGTGACTGTCAAGCAAATTGTCAGCATCAAAAATAAAATAGCCGTCATAGTGACAATCAGCATGTTCTGTTTTCATCTTATCAAAAACCAAGCTAAGTGCGTAGCCTTTTCCCACTTGCTCCTTGTTAAAACGTTCATAAACAAAAGCGCCTTTTTGTCTGGCAATTTCAGCGGTGTTGTCTGTGCAGTTATCAGCCACAACATAAACATCCACTAATTCTGCCGGATAATCCTGCTGATAAATACTGTCTAGTAAATGCCCGATAACATCAGATTCATTGCGGGCAGCAATCACAACAGCATAGCGGTTGAGTTTGAGTGCCGCATATTTTTTTGCCGGTTTAAAATACTTAATCAGCCAAAAAAATATTTTGTGAATTGTAAAAACAGAAAAGACAATCATCAAAATAGTATTAATATAAGAAAGTGTATGCATATTCTTTATCACCAAACTTACTTTTTGGTGCCTCCTAAATTCCTATCGTTTTATCCTAAATTTTACTGTTTGTTTTATGCAAATCTTATTATACACAATTTATTCATATAGTAAAGCATAGAGATTAAAACTGCATAACAAAAATCTTACGAAATTATGACATAAAGCACCCCTTTTTATATTTGCCTTGCGCCTATTCATGTATTGTGATAAAATATATAAGTTATTATGTAATATTCCGTCAGGAGGAACTCCGATGAAACATATTGTAAAAAAACTGGCTGCTTTGATGATAGCAGCTACTTTGACTTTTAACCTGTCTGGCTTGCCCCATGCCTTTGCAGAAGATTCTTCACAGCCAGCCCCTGAAGAAACCCCGTCTAGTGAGACTTCTTCTAGTGAGTCTTCTTCTAGCGACCCTTCTTCTAGTGAGGCCTCTTCTAGCGACCCTTCTTCTAGTGAGACCTCCTCTAGCGACCCTTCTTCTAGTGAGACCTCTTCTAGCGACCCTTCTTCTAGTGAGACCTCCTCTAGTGACCCTTCTTCTAGTGAGACCTCTTCTAGTGAGTCTTCTATTTCCAGCGAACCTTCCTACACTGAGCCGGAAGAATCCTCTGAAGAAGAAACTCCTGTCTACGAAACTGTTTCAGAAGAACCCGAAGCAACACCTACTCCTGCTCCTAAAAGAAATTCTATAGAACGTCCTAAAGCCACTATCAAACCTGATTTTTCTGCTAATACTGAAGTAGAAGAAAAGAAAGAAAGCAATTATGTCACTTTTGCTACTCTTAATTTAAAAGAAAACAGTATGTCACGCAATCTCTTTATGCTGGGTGCCGTTTTTATTGCTATTGGTGTACTGGGCATTTTTATCCTGATTTTATTGCATATTAAAAGAAGACGTCTGCCTCCATCTGATAACAACGAAATTTTTGCTGCTATTCGAGAGGCCGAAGATCGTTCTCGCGGCGCTGGAACCATGCATAATGAAATGCTAGAAGATTATCCTAACGAGCAATATGTTTCCGGTTATCCTCAGCAAGAATATAATAACACACAAAACTATCAAGCGGCTGAAAACTACTCTGCTTATAACACATCACAGAATGCCTACGATTATCAAAATGAGCAAGTCAATTATGAAACTGAAGACCCTTATGCTGCTTTTGCCTCTCCGGTTGCCCCTTATTCACCGGATGAGTATGACGACTATTCGTCAGTCGACGCTACATCCAATTATCAGGCTGCCCCTCCGGTCTACCCTTCTTATAGTGCCAACGAGCCTTCTCAATCCGTAAACAACCCTTCTCCCCAATCCTATAACACGGAAGAGATTTTAAGAGAAGCTCTCAACTACAATCCTCACTCGGACAACAATTCTTACTAATTTTGCTTTGTTAATTTATCTGCTTGCTCTTTCTAAAAATATCATAGCTTTCTTATAAAGCTATCTATTCTGTCGAGAATCATTTTGACTATGTACTTATGTACTTGACATCTACTTGCTTTTTTGTTATCCTGTTGAGCATAGAACTGAATACAGTATAGTTTTCTAGGGTTCCGTGGCAGAAATGCTGGTCTGGTCCGAGAGAAAACGCATAATCATGCGATTATGTACACGGTGGGATAAAAGCCTAGGAGTATATTACACTCCTAGGCTTTATTTTTTACTTAAAAAGGAGTTCATTATGTTTGCATTGACTATTTCTACCATTTTGACAAGTGCCGCTGACAGTCTTAACCCCATTGCCATTACACAACAATTTGTTTTGCAGGGAATGGTAAAAAAGCCAAAACATATTTGGTTTTTTATTTTAGCTACAGGTATTACAAATTTAATCGGAGGATTTTTAGCTTATTTCGGTCTTGTAAACGTGATTGGCCGTTTTTTTGCAGAAATAATGTCCAATCACGCACAAACCATTTTTACAGCTGAACTTATCTTGGGCATTGCTTTTTTAATTGCGGTCTGCTATCTTATCCAAAACGCAAAAATCAAAACGCTGCAAAAACAGATTGCCTCCACCTGCTCCTCTGATGAGGAAAAAGAGAGAGAAGAAGCCGTCGGAAAAATTAAATCCGTATCCCCTGCTGCCTTAACTGTCCTAGGCATAGGAGCAACCATCTCTGAATTAGCCACGGCTTTGCCTTATTTTGCCTTTTTGGCTATACTCTTTAGTCAACCACTTACTTTTTTAGAAGTTTCCTTTCTTTTGATTTTATATAACTTGATTTATATGTCACCTCTGATGGTCTTATACTTTGTATACACCAAAGCACAAGATAAATTTGACGCATTATATCTCCTCATAAAAAAGCAGATTACCCGATTCTCTCATGTGGCTGCCCCCACTCTTGTTGGCTTAGTCGGGGTCGTACTAGTCGCTCACTCTGTATCATTATTACTTGCGTAATCACGGTGCCGCTTGAAAGCCTTATTCTATATTGGCCATTCTCTCTTACAAAACAAAAAGGATATGCTTGAAATTACTCCAAGCATATCCTTTTCTTTTACTGCAGACTAATTTTATCTATCTCTCGCAATTCACTCTCTGTAAACTCTGTATGGTGAGCTGCTTTTATGTTTTCGAGAAGCTGTGAGGGTTTAGAAGCACCAACCAACACACTGGTTACCACACCATCACGCAAAACCCAGCTCAGTGCCATTTCAGCCAATGTTTGGCCTCTTTGCTCTGCCATTTGATTAAGCTGCTTAATCTGCTCTAATCGCTCTGGTGTCAAATTTTCAGCTCTTAAGAACCGACCGTCTGTTTTAATACGGCTATCTTCCGGGATTCCCTGCAAATAACGGCTACTAAGCATTCCTTGCTCTAACGGACTAAAGGCAATAATGCCTTTGCCACTTTTCTTTGCTGTTGCTTTTAATCCATTTTCTTCAATGGTGCGGTCAAAAATGGAATAACGATTTTGGTTGATAATGAAGGGACAATGCAATTCTTCTAATAATGCAATTGCTTTTTTCAGGGTAGCTCCGTCATAGTTAGAAATACCTGCATAAAGCGCTTTTCCACTTTTAACAGCTTGATTGAGTGCACCCATAGTTTCTTCTAGTGGTGTTTCAGGGTCCATGCGGTGATGATAGAAGATATCAACATAATCTAACTGCAAGCGCTTAAGGCTTTGATCCAAACTGGAGAGCAAATACTTTCTGCTGCCCCAATTGCCGTAAGGGCCTTCCCACATATCATAACCGGCTTTGGTACTGATAATCAGCTCATCCCGATAAGACTGAAAATGTTCTTTAAGAATTCTGCCGGCATTCTTTTCAGCACTACCCGGTTGAGGCCCATAATTGTTTGCTAAATCAAAATGTGTAATACCATTGTCAAAGGCAGTAAAACACATCTGCTCCATGGCTTCATAAGAGGATTTATCTCCGAAATTATGCCAGAACCCTAGCGATATGGCAGGCAGTTTTAGTCCGCTATCCCCACAACGATGATAAACCATTTTTTCATATCGTTTGTCACAGGCTTTATACATTGTTATCTCTCCTCGTTTTTATTTATTTTTGTGTTTCGCCTTTATCTTCTAACAGTGTAACGCTTACCTCAAAATTACTACCTTCGCCTGTACCCATGGCGTTGGGGCGGAAGAGACTTACCTTTACTTGATCTCCCGGCTTATAGCCCAAGAGAACATTGGCAATGTCGTTAACACCTTTTACTTCTGTTTCATCAATTGAGACAATAACATCTCCCACTTGAACCTCTGTACCGGTAAATGAACTTTCTTCGTCTATGACCTCAATCACAAAACCATTAGGCAGCCCCTGAAAATAGTAATTCTGTGTGTCGCTGTCTGCCCCTTTAATGCCAAGTCTCGTACGGCCTTTTACATATCCACCAGAGAAAAGCTCGTTAATAATTTCTTTTGCATTGGTAACCGGAATTGCAAATCCCATTCCCTCGTAATCTGTACTGGCAATTTTAGATGAATTAATGCCTACCACCTGACCATGCATATTGACAAGAGGCCCACCTGAATTGCCGGGATTAATGGCAGCATCGGTTTGAATATATGCCATGCCGTTTTCACTGTATGCTCCCACACTGCGGTTAAGTCCTGAAATAATTCCCCTTGTTAAAGATCTTGAAAATTGCTCGCCGCCCGGATTACCAATTGCCAATACCCACTCGCCAATCTCTAATTCATTGGCGTCTCCAAATTCAGCTGGTGTAAAATTGTGGTCATTGGTTTTAATCACTCCCAAATCCGTGGTTTTATCCACACCCACGACTACCGCATCATATTCTTTACCATCATTGGTGATTACTTTGACATCTGTTTTTTGCGAATTCATCACAACATGACTGTTCGTGATAATATAGCCATCAGAGGTAGCAATAATGCCTGTTCCCGTCGCCGGCTCTGTGCTTTTTCCATATTGTTCTACGTACATAGAAGCTCGAATCGTCACAGTAGATGCCACTACCTTTTTGTACACATCTACCGCCGATAGTTCTTCTGTGTTTGGCTTACTTTTAATTGAAATTCCCTCTTCATTTGGTTCTACTGTAATATCCGGTTTTTCCTTAGGTTCTTCCGGCTCTGTATCCTGTAAAGTATCGTTGTCTCCATTTTGAGCACCATTTCCGGGATTTTCATAATAAGGTTCGCCCTGTACATAGTCTCTCATTTCTTCTAACGTAAACGGCGATATCTTAAAGGCAAAAACAACTAAAAAGGTAACTGTCGTACCGATAGCCACCAAAGATAAAATCCAAAGAAAGACTTTTGTGGCAAGCGGCAGTTTTTCTTTTGGCATACGCTTCATTTTGGGCGGCTTGCCATAATAAATTGGTTGAACCGGTTGTGATTCAAAATTTTGTTTTGACTGAACAGGTTCTGCTGTTTGCTTCGGAGGCATCTTTGCTGCTATTTCTTCTTTTGCTTGTTCTGCTTCTGGTGAGCTTTTTGTATCAACCTCAGAAACCGGTTGTTCTGAAGACGCCTCTGTTCTCTCCTGCTGCTCTTTTACAGGGTCAATGTCTTCTTTTAACACACTTTCTTTGCCATCATCTGTCATTCGTATTCACCTCATCCTTGCTCTTTTTCCCCTCATCGCGAAGAGGTGGTATTTCCTGTGCCGAAGCTGGAATGGCATCATCTACAATCTGTGCATCTAAAATGTCAGACTGGTTATAATCTTTTCTTTCTGGTGCGCAATTCTTTTTAGGAATGAAGAAAGAAAACTTTGTATATTGACCCATTTTCGACATAACGCTGATATCGCCGCCGTGCAAACGAATCACTGTTTTGACAATGAAAAGGCCCAATCCCATTCCGTTCTTGTCACGACTTCTTGACTTATCTGTTTTGTAAAAACGGTCAAAAATCATCGGCAAATCTTCAGGCTCAATACCAGGTCCGCTGTTTTCGATTTCTACGCATACTCTATCAATACTGTCCACCAATTTCAGCGAAATATAGCCACCGTTATTGGTAAACTTAACTGCATTTTCAATTAAATTATATACCACTTGATGCAACAAATCTTGGTCGCCAAAGACCGTTTGCGCGTCCATTTCATCAAGACCCCGCACTTCAATCTCTTTATCATCAATACTTTTTTCAAAGGTAATCATCGCTGAAAAAATTGTCTTTGTCAGATCAAAACAAGTGGGATGTATCTGCATTTCACCGCTGTCAATTCGAGAAAGATCTAACATCGACTTTACAAGACGAGAAAGACGTTTCACTTCGACCGAAACAATTTTCAAATACTTCGTTTGCTTCTCCTGTGGAATAGTTCCATCTAAAATACCATCAACAAACCCTGCAATGGTTGTCATAGGCGTTTTCAGTTCGTGAGAAACATTGGCAATAAAGCTTCTGCGCATCACTTCACTGTTAGAAAGAGAATTGGCCATGTCATTAAAAGCTACTGCTAAATGCCCCATCTCATCTTCTGAATTAACTGGAACTCTAACTGAAAAATCGCCGTCACCAAAACGTCTCACAGCGACTGACATATTTCTCAAGGGTCTTATCATATTGTAAGAATAAAGCACAACTAAACCAAAAGTAATTAAAAATGTTGGCAGTGCCGCCAGTAAAAAGATATTGAGAAGTCCCTGTTGAATTGAATTCATAGGGCTTGAGCTTGTCGAGGCAAATACAGCAGCAGCAAAGGTTTCTTTTCCATCCGCATCCACTATATAAACCGGCACAGCCACAGTCATCATTTTATTGGTGTAAAAACTGTCCAGCATTCCTCTTTCTTCATAACAAGGTTCTTCTGCTTTAAGCGCCTTGATTTTATCCATAATGTTGGTGCCGACAATTTCTTTTTCCTTTGCTGTCCTATGGCTGTTGGCATAATTCCCAAAGAAAACCTCGCCATCTTGTCCTGTCACAAATATATCGGCATCAATATTTTGAGAAAAAGTGGTCAATAAGATTGGCACCAACGTACTGCCTGTGCCGCTTTCTAACACTTTCTTTGTCACTGATGAAACCGATTGAGCATTTTGCAGCAGCAAAGTTTGCTTTTCCTCTTTCCAATAGCTCCCAAAAAAAGTCATAAGTGCTGCACCAAGCGTGAAAAAGCTAAGCGCAATCGTAATCATCGTGAGAGTGAGATACTTTTTAAAAATTGATTTTTGCATCGTATAGAACTATCCTTTCAAGAAGCACCGTCTTTATTTGCCCTGGAAAGCGGCATTCTCTGTGCACCATGTGAAATTACTTCCAAAATATTTTAGCCATTGCAAAAAACCTGCGGTTGAATTCTGATAAAAAGATTTTGCCGTGAACAAACAGCAATTCAGCTTCTCGCAAAGACGCTGACACGGTTTTGAATTTCGCAAACTGCTTTGTATAGGCTAATCTTTGGTTTCAAATTTATAGCCAACACCCCAAACCGTTTTTAACGACCACTTATCTGACACGCCCTCCAATTTTTCTCTCAAGCGCTTAACGTGCACGTCAACGGTACGGCTGTCACCGTAGTAATCAAATCCCCAAACTTCGTCTAAAAGCTGGTCTCTGGTGAATACCTTGTTAGGATTAGAGGCCAAATGGTAGATAAGTTCCATCTCTTTAGGAGGCGTATCTACTTTTTTGCCTCCCACCTTTAACTCATAATTGGTTAAATTAATGTGCAAATTATCATGATTGACGATTTTATTCTCCACATCGGGTTCTTCCTTAATGGTTCTTCTTAAAACCGCATTAATTCTAGCAATGACTTCTTTGGCTTCAAATGGTTTGACAACATAGTCATCCGCTCCAAGCTCAAGACCTAAAACCTTATCAAAAACTTCACCTTTAGCGGTAATCATGATAATCGGTTTATTCGAACGCTTGCGAATTTCACGGCAAACCTGCCATCCATCAAGCCCGGGCAGCATGATATCCAAAAGCATTAGATCAGGATTGCAAGAGTCGAATATATCAAGTGCCGTTTCTCCATCATTGGCAATCTCCGCTTCATATCCTTCTTTTTCTATATACAATCTCAAAAGCTCGCAAATATTTTTATCGTCATCTACAATCAATATTTTTCCGTTCGCCATTTTTATCCTTCTTTCTGCTCTTATTATGCATATCTACATAAAATTCATGAGCCTACTTTTAATAATAATATCTTTATTATAAATCAAAAGCAAGCGTAATACATGAATTTTGTGTAAAAACGACTGCGCATTTTATTTTTTTATTGAAAATAAACTTTTCTTTCGCTCTTGTAACTGTTTTTTCTTTAAAATCAAGATTTAGAAAGTATAATTTCAAGGTCAAAAAGGGTTACGCATAGCATGATATTACCGTTTCGTTGTTGTATTGATTTTTCTTTATTCTGTTTTTCCTTTTATATTTTTCAAATTTTTCATAAAAAGATTTATCTCTCTTCACACTATTTTCACATGTTTAGGTCATACTATAGTCAACATC
Organism: Scatolibacter rhodanostii; assembly: GCF_900197595.1. Taxonomy (GTDB): domain Bacteria; phylum Bacillota; class Clostridia; order Oscillospirales; family Acutalibacteraceae; genus Scatolibacter; species Scatolibacter rhodanostii. The sequence goes on from NZ_FZLO01000002.1 coordinate 268,494, forward strand.
AATCATAAACCGTCTAACAGACCACATAAAATAAACATTGATACATGCATTAAAATTTGCCCTACCTACGCAGAGCAAAACATGAAAGGAGTTTCATTATGAACGATTCAAACAACTACGGTTCCAATCCGTATAATGCAAACAATAATCCACAAGAAAGTCCTAAAAACAATGAGAACACTGTCCCGACATGGACTTCACAAAACCCGCCTAATACACAAGGATATCAGCAAAACAGCTCCTATACTTGGAGCACCGCGAATCAGCCGCCTGTCTACGCAGCGGTAAAACCTAAAAAAGCAAAGAAACATACTGGTTTTAAGATTGTAGCTGTACTGCTTGCTTGCTTGCTTATTTCAGTTGGTTCTATGGGTGGTTTTTCCTATCTCATTAAACAGGGATATATCTCTATTGCCGCTAATGACACAGACAACACAGCTGCTTTTACAATCAATAAAGTGGTAAGGCAAGAAATTCCGGCAGACAACATGTCCACCGAAATTACTCAAATGACACCCCAAGCCATTGCTGAAAAACTAATTCCATCCGTTGTCTGCATACAAGTTTTCCAAAAAGAAAATCAGAATCAATTCAATTTTAATGCGTATGGAAACTCTTCTGACAGTGACAGCACGCTCGAGCCGGTTTCACAGGGTTCTGGTATTATCTATAACAAAGATGGCTACGTTATCACCAATGCCCATGTTGTATCAGGTGATTATAACTTAAAAGTCATCACACACGACGGCGAAATTTATGAAGCAGAGCTGATTGGTGCTGACACAGAAACCGACCTTGCTGTCATCAAAATTAACGGAAATGGCGCTAGCTTTACTCCCGCTGAATTCGGCTCCTCCGATGATTTGAAAGTAGCCGACTCTGTCATGGCAATCGGCAACCCGGGCGGCATCGCCCTTAACTCAACAGTGACAATGGGTTATGTTTCAGCTTTAAATCGTGAAGTTGCATCTGCTGAAAACGCCTATGCTCTAAAATATATTCAAACAGATGCTTCAATCAACCCCGGTAATTCCGGCGGTGCTTTGGTCAATATGTACGGCCAGGTCATCGGCATTAACACAGCAAAAATATCACAAACCGGCTATGAAGGTCTTGGCTTTGCAATTCCGATTGACTCCGCACAACCAATTGTCAGCAATTTAATGGAATTCGGCTATGTAAAAGACCGTGCCATGATTGGCATTACCTACACTTATGTAGATGAAATTACAGCTCGCTATAACGGTCTACCTGCCACTGGTTTATTTGTCTATGGTTTAACCACAGATAACGCAAAATCTTCAGGGCTTGCATGGGGCGACCTTATCACCAGCATTAATGGCACTGATATCACTTCTACCTCTACTGTTACTTCTGTTCTTGCTCAGAAAAAGCCAGGAGAAACTATCTCACTTGGTGTAACACGACCTTCAACCTCTGAAAAGTTAACCATTGAAGTGGTACTTTCTGAAAACAGCGGTCAAACTGCTACTACAGGAGAATAAGCAAACTTTATATAAAATCTTTATACCTTCTCTTTAAAAGACAGCTCACAACTGGTGAGCTGTCTTTTTGTGTCAACACTCTTGTCTTTTCATATCATATAAAGAGAAAGGGTGAAAAATATGCCTACCTTATATAATCGAACTGCTGCTGTAGACTATGCTCACCGCTGGGCATTTAAGCGTAATCCTGCTTATATGGATTTTCATGGAATCGGCGGCGATTGTACCAATTTTGTCTCACAATGCTTAAAAGCCGGTGGTCTTCCTCAAAACTACACACGATACACCGGTTGGTATTATAATTCACCTCTTGATCGTGCAGCCGCATGGACAGGGGTGGAGTACTTCTATCGCTTTCTTACAACAAATCAGGGCATCGGCCCCAAAGCAACAGTAGTGCCTCTTGAAGAGATTAAACCAGGCGATGTCATTCAGCTTTCTTTTCTTCCCCAAACTTTTGGCCACACTCTTATTGTGGTGGCTGTTGGCAGCCCCGCTACGGTGCAAAACGTTCTCATTGCTTCTCATACATTTGATTCAGATAACCGCCCGCTTTCTACCTATTCTTATCGCGCCTATCGCTGTCTGCATATAGAAGCTTAGCTATTTGTATCCTTATAACCGCTCATTTGTTAAATTGGTCAATAAATAAAACAAAATAAAAAAGCCGCAGAAACATGAAAATTTCTGCGGCTTTTTTATTCACTAACTATTACCCGTTTATCTCAGCAATAACTTGTTCTACCTTGGTGACCCTTGCAAAGCGATTTCTCCAAATTTTATTCTCATAATATTCAGACAACTGCTTGCCACTTGCAAATGCACTGTCAAATGTTGTTGTCGTTCCTTGAGGTATGGTAATATCATATTCATATTCGAAGGCAACCTTGCAGGTAGTATCTACACAATATTCTGACTGCATACCGCAAAGAATCAAACTTTGCATTTTATTTTTTTGAAGATATTCCTTTAATTCTGTTTCACGAAAGGCACTGTTATATTGCTTCTCAATCACTTTCTCTTCAGCCAAAGGAGCCAGTTCTTCATAAATTGCCCAGCCTGCCGTTCCGCTTTCGAGCTCATCCCCGATTCCTCCATCATGCTGCACATAAATTATGGGTATTTTTTTCTCTCTGCATGCTTGCAGCAATCCGCTTATATTGGATATCACAGCAGTTTTATTATATGGTTTGGCTTCCACCAAAGCAGTTTGCATATCAACTAGTAATAAAACGTCATAATTCATAATCTATTCCTTTTCTATGGCTTCTTCTATTTTATCAATTTTCCCTCTGTACTTTTCCCAGAGGAAAAACCCCATTCCATAACAAGCGAAGATTCCTCTCGCCCTTCCATCATATTGAGCAATTTGCGTGCGGCGACAGAACCAAGTACTTCTTTCGGATGATTCAGTGATGTTAACGGCACGGCAGATAAATCACTAAAAAGGCTATGGTCAAAGCTGATAACGGCCATATCTTGTGGTACTTCTTTATCACAAGACTTTAAAAGATTGACAAGCTTTACAGCAATTTCGTCGTTATAACACACCACTGCCGTGCAATCTTGCAAGGATTGTATCACTCTTGCTCCCTCATCCGCCAACAGATAACGGCGGTTTTCTGAATTAAACCAAATAACCCATTCATCTTGAATCGGCAATTTGTGTTCAATTAGAGCCTCTAAATAACCAGCATAACGATTCAATCCTTGTCTATCATCATTCTTAAAAATGCCGGCGATTTTCTTGTGACCTTTTGAAATCAAATGTGAAACAGCTTGATATCCACCTCTTTTATCATTCATGACTACATAAATTTGTTCTTGATTTTGGGGATAATAGCCGTTAAAAAAAACCACAGGTATTCCCTTTTTCTCCAGCTTTTCATAAAGAGATAAATTGGGGTTTGGCAGTGCCGTTTTGGTACCCTCAACGATTAGTCCATCCACTGGCTTTTTTAGGTATTCTTCTAAAATAGCCCGCTCACTGTCTACACGGTTTCCTGTCGCATTCAGCATCATGGAAAAACCATTTTCTGTCAGTTCACTTTCCATTCCCCGCAAAATGGAGGGAAAGATATATTCACTGATATAAGTGGCAATTACACCCACACGCCATGTTTTTTTGCGCTCTTTTTTGCTCTCTTTAATATAGGTGCCGCTACCCTGTTTTCTTTCTACAAACTGTTCTTGTTCAAGCATTGCCAAAGCTTGTCTCACTGTTTGACGGCTCATGCCATATTTTTCTGCTGTCTCGTTCTCTCCCGGGATTTTCTGACCACCCACATATACGCCCTGTAATATTTCACTTTTAATCTGCTCAAAAAGCTGCAAATATTTGGGTTTATCTTTCAAAATCATCACTTCCTGCTGTAAATTATACTTTCCTTCCTCTGACCTTAGTATGTCATAAATAATATGTAATCTTTCTCGTTTTATCTTTCTAAATCAGCCTTCTCCAATGCTTTTGTACAGAAATCATGCAATTGCGGAATCGCACGTTTCAGAGAAACCGGTTTTCCTTCGCTATTTAAAAAACAATGCTGCGTTCTACCTGTACAACAGAGTTTTCCTGTTTCTTTATTTGTCACTTGGTAACAAAAACTGGCTTTAGAGCCTGTGTACTTTTCGAGTGAAACTTCAATGATAACTGTTTCAGCAAAATGGGTCATGGCAATATATTTTGCTTCTGCTTCTAAAACAGGAATCATAAACCCCATTTGCTCCACCCTGCTATAACCAAAACCTGTTTCTTCCAGCCATTTCGTACGCGCTTCTTCAAACCATCGAATATAATTAGAGTGATGAACACATCCCATTTTATCAGTTTCATAATACTGTATTAATCGTTCATAAAAAGTACAGAACATTTTAGACCTCCCCCTTGCCTTGTTTGCCCATTTGTGCCTTATTTTTGCTTTATAAAATTATACTTATTTTGATTATACTGCAAAAGCATCTATTTTAACAGCTATTTTTCGAATTTTTGAACGCTATCTGACGAAAAATTTTAATGCGTAGTTCATATTTAAGCATTTGCTTTTTGTAGTAAAAAATGATATGATAAGTAGCAGCAATTTTATAGAAAAGTTATGCTGAATCGTTTATTTTCGCAATAATAATATTAGTTTCTATTATATTATTATTAGGTTTTAAACTAAGAAAGTTGAATGGTGATATGTATGAAGATAGGACTCGATGTTGGTTCAACCACTTTAAAATGTGTGGTTTATGATAAAAAAGGTGATATCGCTTTTTCTGCCTATGAAAGACATTTCTCTCAAATCGCTGAAAAGGCCGGAGAAATGCTCACTAAAATTCAAAATGAATTTCCTGACACAGCAGAAGCTTCACTTTGCGTTTCAGGTTCTGCCGGTATGGGTCTTGCTGAAGACCTAGGCATCCCCTTTGTTCAAGAGGTTTATGCCACTCGTCTGGCAACCAAAAAATATATCCCCGACGCCGATGTGGTTATTGAACTTGGCGGTGAAGATGCTAAAATTCTGTTCCTTTCTGGCTCTATGGAAGTTCGCATGAATGGTTCTTGTGCCGGCGGTACAGGTGCTTTTATTGACCAAATGGCAACACTGTTGCACATTACCCCCACAGAGCTAAATGATATTGCTGGTGAAAGTGAAAAAACATACAGCATCGCTTCTCGCTGCGGTGTGTTTGCGAAATCCGATATTCAGGCTCTTTTGAATCAAGGTGCACAGAAAAACGATATTTCTAAAAGTATTTTGACTGCTGTTGTCAACCAAACGATTGCGGGATTGGCACAAGGCCGTGAAATCAAGGGAAAAGTTGTATATCTCGGCGGCCCTTTGACATTCTTTTCGCAATTGAGAGATTCTTTTGATGAAATTCTTGGTGTAGAAGGAATCTGCCCTGAAAACTCCCTTTATTTTGTTGCTGCTGGTGCTGCTCTTACCGAGCAAGAAAAAAACTTTGATTTAAAAAATATTACCGGACAAATTCAAACTTACGTTTCTAAAACACCTTATAAAAGTGATGCACCGCTTTTCAATCACTGGGATGAATTCGAAGAATTCCGCAAGCGTCATGATTCTCATGCTGTTTCTACCGAAGCAGCGCTAGGCGAGAACAAAAAAGCCTACATAGGCATAGACGCTGGCTCTACGACCATTAAAGCAACTGCTATCAACGAAAATGAAGAGATTATTTTTTCAAGATACATGTCAAACAGCGGTAACCCGATTCCGCTGATTCGTGAATTTTTGATAGATTTATATAACAAGTTCCCTGGTATTCAAATTATGGCTTCAGCTTCTACAGGCTATGGCGAAGAAATTATTAAGAATGCCTTTCATTTGGATGCCGGCCTTGTCGAAACCATGGCTCATTTTACTGCTGCCAAAAAGTTTGACCCAAATGTCGATTTTATCATTGACATCGGCGGTCAAGATATTAAATGCTTTAAAATCAAAAACGGCACAATCGACAATATCTTCTTAAACGAAGCTTGTTCCTCAGGCTGTGGCTCGTTCTTGCAGACTTTTGCCGGTGCGCTTGGCTACAAAATGAGTGATTTCGCTTCTTGCGGTTTATTCGCCGATCACCCTGTTGATTTAGGCTCACGCTGCACGGTGTTCATGAATTCATCGGTTAAACAAGCTCAAAAAGATGGCGCTACCATTGAAAATATCTCTGCCGGCCTTTCTATCAGTGTCGTCAAAAATGCACTTTATAAAGTCATTCGTGTTACTGATTCTGATTCTTTAGGTCAGCATATTGTCGTGCAGGGCGGTACATTTTTGAACAATGCTGTACTGCGTGCCTTTGAAAAAGAAATTGGTAAAGACGTCATTCGTCCTTCTATTTCAGGTTTGATGGGTGCTTACGGTGCTGCCCTATTTGCTAAAGCCAATGCGCCTCAAAAAAGTTCTATTATTGGTCCTGAGGAGCTTGAAAGCTTTACACATGAAGTTAAAACCACCACCTGTAAGATTTGTTCCAACCACTGCCAGCTCACGATTAACCGCTTCTCAAACGGAGAACGTTATATTGCCGGTAATCGCTGTGAACGCCCGTTAGCCAAGAAAAATCAAACAAAGGAATATAACCTTTACGACTATAAGAAAAAGCTGCTTGCCTCCTATGAACCTTTTGAAGGTCCTCGAGGCACCATCGGCATTCCAATGGTGCTCAATATGTTTGAGCTGTATCCTTTCTGGCACACCTTTTTCAAGGCACTGGGATTCGGTGTAATGCCGTCTCCTGATTCTTCCCGTAGGCTTTATTTTGAAGGACAGCACACCATTCCATCCGATACCGTCTGCTATCCGGCTAAAATCTCACACGGACATATTGAACGTCTGCTTAAAAGGAATGTAGATGCGATTTTCTATCCCTGCATGAGCTATAACATTGATGAGGATATGGGCGACAATAACTTTAACTGTCCTGTTGTGGCCTATTACCCCGAAGTGCTGAATGCCAATATCGGTGCACTTGAAAAGACAAATTTCATTTACGACTATGTCGGCTTACACCGTCCCAAAGACTTCCCCGTTAAAATGACAGCTATTTTGGCAAAATACTTTGATGATATTGATAAAGAAGAAGTCAAGAAAGCCGCTCATATGGCTTATGGCGAATATGAGATTTTCATGACTAAGGTTCGCACCAAGGGCAAGCAGTACGTTCAAATTGCACAAGACCAAAACTTGCCTGTTATTATTCTTGCCGGTCGTCCTTATCATTTAGACGGTGAAATTAACCACGGCATTGACAAACTAATCTGCGAATGCGGTGCCGTTGTGGTAACGGAAGACTCTATCAGCAACTTGGTTTCAAAATTCCCTGTGAATGTTTTGAACCAGTGGACTTACCACTCTCGTCTGTATGCTGCTGCCAAATATGTGGCAGACAGTGGCGATAACCGTATCAACTTGGTACAGCTCGTTTCTTTCGGCTGTGGTGTTGACGCGATTACCAGCGATGAAACCAGAAGTCTTTTAGAGGATAGCGGTCGCATTTATACACAGATTAAAATTGATGAAATCACCAATCTTGGCGCTGTTAAAATTAGAATGAGAAGTCTGTTTGCGGCACTCAAGCTGGGTAAGGAGGCTATTCATGGCTGAACACGAGCTTAAAAAAGTTGAATTTACCAAAGAAATGAAGAAAACCCATACGATTATTACGCCTAACATGGCTCCGATACATTTTGAGCTCATTAAAAATGTAATGGAGAGCTTCGGTTATAAAGTGGATTTGCTGCGCACACAAGGCCGTGAAATCGTGGATGAGGGTTTGAAATATGTGCATAACGATACCTGTTATCCCGCACTTTTGTCAATTGGGCAGATGATGCACGCTTTACACAGCGGCAAATATGACCTCGACAAAGTAGCCTTAATTATGTCACAAACAGGCGGCGGCTGCCGTGCCTCTAATTATATTCATCTTTTGCGCAAGGCCTTAAAACAAGATGGATTAGACCATATCCCTGTTATTTCGCTGAATATTTCAGGATTAGAAAGCAATGCTGGTTTCAAGATTACTCTACCCATGATTCGCCGTGCTTTAGCAGCACTGACTTACGGAGATTTGCTGCTTCTCCTCAAAAATCAAACAAAGCCTTACGAGGTTCGTAAAGGCCAAAGTGATGACTTGGTTCAAAAATGGATTACCGAGCTAACCGATTTATTTGCTCAAAACAAGGCCTTTTCACAAAAAGAATCTAAGGTCTATTACGATAAAATTGCGCAGTCCTTTGCTGCAATTCCGATACAAAAGACAAATAAAATTAAGGTTGGTATCGTAGGAGAAATCTATGTCAAATATTCTCCTCTCGCTAACAACAATTTGGAAGATTTTTTGTATGAACAAGGTTGTGAGGTCATGGTGCCCGGTATTCTTGGCTTTATGATTTTCAAGGTTGATAATCGTTTAGAAGATGTCAATCTATATGGAGGCAGTATTGCTAAAAAAAATGCGATGTCGCTCCTGAAATGGTATTTCACCAAATATGAGAACGATTTGATTAGCGCCTTAAAGCCTTATCCCCAATTCACCTGCCCTTCTCCTTATTCTCACCTGAAGGAGCTTGCTGGTGACGTCATTGGCTATGGCTGCAAAATGGGAGAAGGTTGGCTTCTAACAGCAGAAGTAATGGAATTGATTGAGAATGGTTATGAAAATGTTGTTTGTGCACAACCATTTGGTTGCCTGCCAAACCATATTGTCGGCAAGGGTATGATTCGCAAAGTAAAAGAAAAAATGCCAGATGCCAATATCGTTCCCATTGATTATGACCCTAGTGCTACTGAAGTCAATCAAGAAAACCGTATCAAACTGATGTTAGCAGTGGCGCAAGAAAATCGCGACCGCAAAGAAGAAGAAAACAAAAAGTCTTAAAAGTAGAGCCTGTGCTTAGATGTAGCACAGGCTCTTATGATTATAGGGACTTGACTAATTCAAAAAATAGCTTATTGAATCTCTTGCTCTAAATTTCGGAAAACTTCTGTATCAAAAAATGTAAATAGGCTAATTCCAAAACCGTCACAAATTTTTTTGAGGGTAACAATACCCACATTCTGTGTTTCGTTGTTGAGAATGCTTTTAATGGTTGACTGCGGTACGCCGGCTTTATAGCTCAATGCATTGGGTGTAATTTGATACTCTTTACACAAACTTAAAATGCGTTGTTGTACAGCCTCCCTTGTATTCATGTTTTCCTCCTAGCAAACTGCTGTTAAGAAGAGAATAACCTTTATAGAACAGCATTGTTAGTGATATATCACTAATTATATCAAAAAATAATGTTATAATTAGTAATGTATAATACCAATTAACAGAAAAGGAACTCTTTTATGGACAAGTATAAGCATCTATATTTTACTTTATTCAACAAATTAACTAATTTGCAAAATGAGATTACAGAGATACAGCAGGGTATGGAAGAACTCTATCTCGCTACCTTTATCGATGAAACTGAAGATAAACCAACTATCCTCTATTTTGATGAGCAAAAGAAAGAGGGCGAAAAAAAAGCAAAATGAGTTTTAATTTCTTATTTTAAATGAAAACAATTATTTCTTAAATTTGCTTTGTCAAGGAATGAAACCCAGAAAATCCGCTCATACTACTCATAAGTTAAACTTAAACTTGCAGTCGCAGTAAACGTTATCCTGCGATTTCTATTTTAATCTGAAAGGAAGTTTGATTATGAGCGGAAAACGTTTTTCAGGAGATAAAGCTAAGAAAAACGGGTTTTATCTGGCCTTGGCTGTCTGTCTTGTAGCCGTAGGAATTGCAGCATGGAGTACCTATGAAGCTGTGCAAGGATATCTTGACACAGAGGACAACATCCCCATTTCTGAAAGCAATACAAGTAGCAGAACGGCTGAAGATAACAACTTTGTTAAATCAACCCCTGCTCCCACTCCAAATGCACAGCCAACTGACGCCGAAGAAGGAACAACAGGCGAAACAAGTAACACAGAAGAAACCAACACAGAAGTGGAAGAAAATGCACCTGTTGCTGAAACAGGCCCCTTGTATCTTGTCAGCGAAGTGATGATTCACCCCGTTTCTTCTGAAACAATTTTAAAAGCATATAGCAAAGGCACTCCCGTTTTCTCCCCCACAATGAAAGACTGGCGTATTCACACCGGCACCGATTTTGCAGCTGCGACTGGCGAAGAGGTAAAAGCTTCTGCCAATGGCGTTGTGCAAGATATTTACACCGATTTCTTGCTTGGAAATATTGTTGCCGTTGAACATGGCGATTATGTTTTCTACTATTGCGGACTAGGTGAACAATTTGAAGTAGAAAAAGGCGAAATTATTTCTGCTGGTCAAATTATCGGCAAAATTACAGCTGTTCCTTCAGAAGCTGCCGAAGAATCTCATCTGCATTTAGAAGTAAAACGTGATGGAGCTTATCTTGATCCTACCGAGGTTTTAGCTCAATTTAAATCTGCAGACGCAGAGTAATAGGCAAGTCAAGCATTTTAATAAACACTTGATTCTTAAAACGATATCTCTAAATGGATATGGGCTGGCTACAACATTTGAAAGCTAACTTAAACTTTTATTGTGTTTATTTTTCTTTCTATGCAATTCTTTATCACGAGAGTATATTGTAACTCCAAATAAAAAAGCAGAGGATAAATCCTCTGCTTTTTCTATGCACTATCTCGTTTTTTTAAATATAACGCAATACCGCTACTACTTTGCCCAAAATCTGCACATTGTCACTGTAGATAGGTTCAAAATCCGCATTTTCAGGTTGCAGACGAACACAATTCTCTTCTCTGAAAAAACGCTTGACGGTAGCTTCATCTTCAATCAGAGCTACCACAATGTCGCCATCTTCTGCTGTCGGTGTACTTTCAGCAACAACATAATCTCCATCTAAAATAGCAGCATCTTTCATGCTGAGTCCACAAACATGAAGTGCAAATAATTCTTTGCCTGATTTATCGACAAAGGGAATATAACCTTCTACATCTTCAACCGCTAAAATAGGCAACCCAGCAGTAACTCTTCCTAAAATCGGCACTTGCGTTGATTTTTCTGCCCCGCCCAAACGAATGGAACGATTCAAGCCCGCATCACGCTCAATATATCCTAGTTTTTCTAATGTTTTTAAGTGAGCATGCACGGTAGAAGTAGATTTTAGACCTGTTGCAGCACAAATCTCTCGCACAGAAGGCGGCACACCTCGACCAGCTTCTTTCTTTAAAAACTCAAATACTTTTCGTTGGCTGTCTGTTAACCTGTTTCCCATGTTCTGTTAACACCCCTCATTTATATATTCTATTCTTCTCCATATATTCAAAAACAAACTCAAAATGCTTATCTGCCAATAAACCATATATTTTCTAAAATCGAAACTCAATTTGTATCATACTACTTATTTTAGAAATTTGCATAGTTGTCTTTCTTGCCAAAAAAACGAAGACATCTAAGTGTTTTGCTTTTTCATACAGTAAACTTATTTGTTGCTATTATACCATACTTAGCTTGTATTTGTAAACAAACGTTTTTAAAACTTTCTGACATTCATTCAAGAAGAGTTAACATAATCCACTTAATAAATTAAATCTTTATTCATAGCCTTTTAACAACTAAAATCATTTTCGGGGTATAATGTAAGTGTACTCAAACAGAAACGGACCGCACCTTTTCTGAACGAAGAGTACATGCTCTACCCTCCTCAATAATACCCCTCAAGCAAAAAAGAAGAACTGGCTTAGCCGGTTCTTCCTTTTTTTGTTTTTATTAAGAAATCACATTAGCGGCGCAAATATTTTAAGCAGTCCACGTCCAATTTTAATAGGCCACGGTACATTTTTTGCTTGCTCATACGTAACTTCTTCACTCACTTCAATAATGTGACGAAAATCTTGCAGCATTTCTGCTATTATCGGAGCTTTATAAAGCAACACTCCACATTCAAAATGAAGATATAAACTGCGATAGTCTACATTAAACGTACCAATAGTCGCCAGTTTATCATCACAGATAAAAATTTTAGAATGGATAAATCCGGGTGAATACTCGTAAATGCGAACACCGCTCTCTATCAAAATCTCATAATTAGAACGTGTCATCGCATGTGCATACCAATGATCAGGGATATGCGGTACAACAATCCGCACATCTATGCCCTGCTTTGCCGAGTTACATAACGCTGTCAGCATTTCATTGTCAATTACAAGATAGGGCGTTTGAATATAAACATATTCTTTGGCTCTGGTAATCATATTAAGATATACATTCTCACCCACCAATTCTTTGTCCAGTGGACTATCATAATACGGCTGTACAAAGCCCTTTTCTTCAAATATTTCTTGATTTAAACCTTGATAACGGGTGAAATCTTCTTCTATTCCTGTTACAAACTCCCATGTCGACAAAAACATCACCGTCAGACTCCAAACGGCATTACCCTCTAAAAGAATAGCTGTGTCTTTCCAGTGCCCATATTTTTCATAGGCATTAATATATTCATCAGCAATATTAATTCCTCCCGTAAAACCAACCTTACCATCTACAATTACTATCTTACGATGGTCACGGTGATTCAGTAGGGCACTCAAAACAGGCATCATGGGATTAAATTGACAACACTGAATCCCATACTTTTTCAGCTCTTTCTCATAGTTTTTGGGTAGTGTAATAATGGAACCAACACCATCATACATAACCCTTACTTCTACTCCTTGTGCTGCTTTTTCTTTTAAAATCGCCAAAATTCCATCCCACATCTCGCCCGATGCAATAATGAAAAATTCAATAAAAATGAACTTGTCCGCTTTTTGAAGTTCTTCTTTCATTCGTTCAAAGGCCAATTCTCCCAAAGGAAAATACTCCGCATTTGTGTGACTATAAATAGGACAATGTACTTTCTCTTTTAAATAGCTTATTTGCGCTTTTATACTTTTATGATTGCCAGTTACTTCTTCCACACTCAGGTTTTGCGCCCTTTTTAAATGAAATTCACTCTGTTCATTGGCTCTCTTCAACCTCGTTCTAATTTTTTTATTGATGTAGCCCATGCCAAATAAAATATAAATTAGCGCACCAAACACGGGGAGAAATAAGATCAATGTAATCCATGTGATTTTATAAGCGGGGTTACTTCTGCTATTGATGATATAGAAAGATAGTATAACGGCGGATACCGTCGAACCTGCATAAAAATAAACAAAATGCTGCTGCATGACTGTAAAAGCCAACACTAAAATAAAAATTTGGAACGCCAAAGAAACAACGATATAGAGTAAGTGAAGCACTTCGGCACTTAAAAGAGCTTTCAGTACCTTTTTCCATTTTTTCTTCACGGCATAACCTCCAAAACTGATTGGTAAACAAAGTCATAGTTCTTAGATTTCACGTTGACTTGGCAATAAAGACAATACTAATATACAATTGCTGTTATGTCAATTACTGTCGAATTTTTAATAAAACTCTTTTTATAAAAATAAGCTGTGCTTTGCTTGGTACAACATGGCATACCAAACAAAACCCAGACTTATTTCATTTCTTATTTTTGGATTTTTTCGACTCCAAAGCGAACTGTTTCACCATTGATATCCCATTCGGTTTCAATTCCGCCGACCACATCAATATTCAGTTCTTCAGCCAAGACTTCGTCCATAATTTGTTCTTTGTTCTCGTTCATTACAGCAAGCACTTTTGGACTTCCCTGTGCATAGATTTTAATCGTATCCATGACATCAAAATCAGCGTCACGGCGCATAGATTGAATCTTGCTGATAACTTCACGCACAAAGCCTTCTTCAATTAGTTCAGGTGTCAGCGTGGTATCCAGAACCACTGTCACACCTCGGTCAGTAACAGAAACAAACCCCTCTGCTTTCGCCGTTTCAATAATCAGTTCCTCTTCTGTCAGTTCGATTTCACCCGTAGAGAGTGTAAGCTTTATCTTTCCTGATTCATCTAGCTCTCTCTTGGCCTTTAAGCCCTCAAGTGCTGACAAAGCTTCACGCACTTCACCAAGTTGTTTGCCGAATTTCTTACCCAGCAGTTTAAGCTGTGGTTTGAAGATATAATCAGAAAACATAACCGCATCTTTAACAAACTCAACATGCTTGACGTTTAGTTCTTCTTCAATAATTCTTTGATATAATTCGCCTGATTCACCTTTATCTGTCTTGACAAACATTTTGGCAACCGGCTGACGATTTTTAATGGTAGCTTCATTTCGGGCTGCTCTTCCAAGCGCCACAATTTCAAGCACATTTTCCATTTCATTTTCAAGCTCTGTGTCAATCCAAGCCGACTCACTGACCGGATAATCACAAAGGTGAATACTTTCAGGAGCGTTACTGTCCAGATTACAAACCAAGTTTTGATAAATGCTTTCGGCCATAAATGGAATCATCGGTGCGGCAGCTTTCGCTGTTGTAACCAAAGCAGTATACAGTGTTTTATAAGCATTAATTTTATCTTGTGTCAGCTCTTTACCCCAGAAACGCTGGCGGCATCTTCTGACATACCAGTTGCTCATTTCATCTACAAAGTCTTGCAGAATACGAGCCGCTTCTGTAATCTTGTAGTTCTCAAGATTCTTGTCTGTTTCGGCTACCATGGTATTGAGCTTAGATAAAAGCCACTTATCCATAATCGAAAGCGTCTCTGGCTTCCACTCATATTCATTCGGATTGAACTGATCAATGTTGGCATATAGCACATAGAACGCATAGCTATTCCAAAGGGTAGACATAAACTTGCGCTGGCCTTCCATAACAGCTTTACCGTGGAAACGGTTTGGCAGCCAAGGGGCCGAATTGCTGTAGAAATACCAACGAATCGCATCGGCACCATAGTTTTCGAGTGCGTCAAACGGGTCAACAGCATTACCTTTAGATTTACTCATCTTCTGTCCGTTTTCATCTTGCACATGCCCCATGACAATAACATTTTCATAAGGAGCTTTATTGAAAATCAAGGTAGAGATAGCGAGTAACGAATAGAACCAACCTCTTGTTTGGTCTACTGCCTCTGAAATAAATTTGGCGGGGAATTGTTCTTTGAACAACTCTTGATTTTCAAAGGGATAATGATGCTGTGCAAACGGCATCGAACCTGAGTCAAACCAACAATCGATAACTTCCGGCACACGCTTCATTTGCTTGCCGCATTGATCACACTTAATGGTAACACCATCGATGTAAGGGCGGTGTAATTCGATGTCGTCAGGGCAATTATCCGACATTGATTTCAGTTCTTCAATGCTGCCAATGGCATGGCGATGACCACATTCACACTCCCAAATATTTAGTGGTGTGCCCCAATAGCGGTTACGGCTGATGCCCCAATCCTGCACATTTTCAAGCCAATCACCAAAACGGCCTGTTCCCACATTTTCAGGAATCCAGTTAATCGTTTTGTTGTTGCGAATTAAATCTTCTTTCACGTCGGTCATTTTGATGAACCAGCTATCTCTGGCGTAGTAAATCAGCGGTGTGTTGCAGCGCCAGCAATGCGGATAGCTATGCTCAAATACAGGAGCACTAAACAGCAAGCCACGGTTTCTAAGGTCAGCTAAAACCTCTTTATCGGCATCTTTGCAGAACATACCAGCCCAAGGTGTGCTGGCGTCCATCTCGCCTTTTCCATCAACTAACTGCACAAATGGCAGCTCATAGGCCTTGCCAATTTCATAGTCATCAGCACCAAATGCGGGAGCAATATGAACCACACCGGTACCGTCTGTCAGCGTGACATAATCGCCGCAAGTGACATAATAGGCTTTACCGTTTGGATGCACAAAGTCAAACAACGGCTCATATTCTTTATATTCTAAGTCTTTACCAATATAATGCGCTAAGACTTCATAAGTGCCTTCACCCAAAACAGTATCGCAAAGTGCCTGTGCCAAATAATAGACCTGACCGTCCTCGTTCATCTTGACTTTAACATAGTCTACGGTTGGGTTCACACAAAGCGCCACGTTAGATGGCAATGTCCAAGGAGTAGTCGTCCATGCCAAAATGCTAGCTTCTTCTCCCTTAACTTTAAAACGAGCAATGGCAGAACGCTCTTTGACATCCTTGTAACCCTGTGCTACTTCGTGGCTAGAAAGGGGTGTTCCGCAGCGAGGACAGTAAGGTACGATTTTAAAACCTTTATAAAGCAGGCCCTTTTGCCAAATTTCTTTGAGTGCCCACCACTCTGATTCAATAAAATTGTTGTCATAGGTGACATAGGGATTTTCCATGTCGGCCCAAAAGCCAACGGTTTCGGAGAAATCTTCCCACATGCCACGATATTTCCAAACACTCTCTTTGCATTTTTCGATAAACGGCTCTAGTCCATATTCCTCAATCTGTTCTTTGCCATCAAGACCCAAGAGTTTTTCCACTTCAAGCTCAACAGGCAGACCGTGCGTATCCCAACCGGCTTTGCGAGGAACATCATAGCCTTTCATCGCACGATAACGAGGGATTAAATCTTTAATCGCTCTCGTCAGCACATGACCAATATGCGGTTTGCCGTTTGCCGTCGGCGGACCGTCGTAAAACACATAGCTCTCGTTGCCTTTTCTCAAATCTAAACTTTTCTCAAAGATTTTATTGTCTTTCCAAAACTTTTCTATTTGTTTTTCTCTCTCAACAAAATTGAGATTTGTCGGTACTTTTTGATACATAATCGGTGACCACCCTTTCACAAAGTGCAGGTTCTCTCTGCTCCTTTATCCACTACTATCCAGTATGCCCTTATCAAAAGCATATAAAACAAAAAAAGCCCGCCCTGATAACAGGACGAAGCTTTTGACCTTCGTTATACCACCCATGCCAGCACATAAGCTCCCTTTAACGGTGGAAATCCGGCAAAACTTAATTGCCCATTTGTAGGGCTTTCAGTTTGCAGCTCAAGAGTGATTTTGGGCACAGTGCTACTGGTATTCGGCTCTCAACACCCCGAATTTGCTGTATCGTTCCTACTGTACTTAGTTTCTCTATCATTGCCTTTGACTATTATTCTCATAATAGCAAATATTCATTTGTTTGTCAATTGTCAGTTTCTTTTCTGTGCTGTAAGGCTGTGTTTTACGCCAAAGTGCCTATCTGGTTGAACGGATAAAGACGAACGACGGCTTTGCCCATGACTAATTTTTGAGAGAGTGTGCCAATCATGCGGCTGTCGGCAGAGTCGTTACGATTGTCGCCCATCACAAATATTTCTTCTTCTGGAACAACCATGTCAATTTGATTATCTTTGCCCCAGTCTTGCTCTTTCAAATACTCTTCTTGCTGCACTTCGTCATTCACAATCAGCTGGCCATCTTGAATCTGAACGTGATCACCACCCACGGCAACTACTCGTTTCACAAGCCGTTTACCAAGAGGGTTATCTTGATCAATCACCACAATATCATGTCTTTGGGGTTCATACGCTAACTCCCAAATAATCATATAGTCACCGTTATGACAAGTGTTCTCCATGCTCTGCCCCTCAACAACAATAGGGCGTGCAATAAAATGAATAATCAGCAAAAAGATAAGCAGAAAACTCCCCGTGCTTAAGATGAAAGATAATATTTCTTTCCCAGGATTCACTTTTTCTTCTTTCTCTGAAATGATGTCATCCTGTTCTTCAATCGATTGGTTTTCTTGGTTCATGTAAGTCCCTCTCTTACCACACTTCATTTTTATTTTGGCTATCTACCCAAATTTCTATAAGCTATGGCAAGTAGTATACACCAAACTTGTTAATAAAGAAAGACTTAACTGTCTTTTTTTGTATTCTGCGCTTTGATGACTTTCATGCGAGAAAATTCTTCGCGCTCTTTTTCTTCCAAAGAATCTGTAATAAATTTTACAGACTGTATCAACCTTGGAATCATAATATTTTTCAAAGCATTTGCACGCTTTTGAATCTTTTTAATGGCATCTGCCAAACGGTAGACACTGTTCTCCACTTCGGCAAGCTGTGCGGTCAATTCTTTTACCTTCAAAAACTGCATATAGGCTTCATCTAATGTTTCGTTGGATTTTGCCATGCCATATGGCACTTTGCTGTAGACTTCTGATGATTCAAGCTGCACAATAGGAATCTCCACACCCATAACACTTCTAAAGCTAAGCTGCACACCTGTTTCTACCGGTACTACTCCAGAAAGCTCTTTGCAGATGCCCAGTGTCAGGTTTGCCTGCTGCAAAGCAGCATAAGCGGCTGTATATGTGTCATCGATGACAGCCTGAATATGAGAGGCACGGTCAATCAAAAGCATCATCTCATGAATCAAAATATTACGTTTGCGGTTCATGAGATCATATCCGACTTTGCTAAGGCTAAGCGACTTTTTGGCCGCAATCAGATTGGCTTTGGTAGGTACAACTGCATTTGCCAAGCCTGTCACCTCCTATCAGATTTCATCTTCTAATTCTTCATATTCTTCTTCGTTCTCTTGTTCTTTTGATTTTTGTGCCTCGAGTCTTGCTTCTAGTCTTTTCTTCGCCGGTTCATAATATTTGTCTAGAATCTCGTCATCCACTCGGTCAAGCTCTGCTCTGGGCAGATATCCCAAAAGCTCCCAACCTAGGTCTAAGCTCTGTTCAATCGTACGGCTTTCATAAAACCCTTGCTTGATAAAGCTATTCTCAAAAACCTTGCCGAATTCGATATATCTTTTATCTGCCGGAGAAAGCTCTTCTTCACCGATAACAGAAGCAAGTGAACGAGCTTCAGATACCTTTGAGCAAGAAGCAAACAGCTGACTGGATACGGCAGAGTGATCTTCTCTGGTGAATCCTTCACCAATACCATCTTTCATCAAACGAGAAAGAGAAGCAAAAACGTCAATTGGCGGGTAAACACCGGCATTATCCAAATCTCTGTCAAGCTGAATTTGACCCTCTGTAATATAGCCTGTCAAGTCAGGTACAGGGTGCGTTACGTCATCATTCGGCATACTCAAAATAGGAAGCTGTGTTACGCTGCCTTTTTTACCATGAATCATACCGGCTCTTTCATAAATAGAAGCCAAGTCACTATATAAATAACCCGGATATCCTTTTCTGCCAGGGATTTCACCTTTACTGGAAGAAAATTCACGCAGTGCTTCACAATAGCTAGTCATGTCAGTCATGATAACCAAAACGTGCTTGCCAAGTTCAAAGGCCAAATATTCAGCTGCGGTTAAAGCACAACGAGGAGTCAAGGTACGCTCGATAATCGGGTCATTGGCAAGATTCAAGAACATGACAACGTGGCTCAAAACACCGCTTTCGTCAAAACTACGACGGAAATATTCAGCAACGTCTTGCTTAACACCCATGGCAGCAAAAACAATACAGAAGTCATCTTCTCCATCCACGTCAGCAATTTTTGCCTGACGGGCAATCTGAACGGCAAGCTCATTGTGTTTCATACCCGAACCGGTAAAAATCGGGAGCTTTTGTCCACGAATCAACGTCATCAGCGTATCAATTGAAGAAATACCTGTATTGATATAATTCTGCGGATAAAGTCTTGATACAGGATTAATTGAGCTTCCGTTAATATCCATGCGTTTTTCTGGGAAGATATCGCCCAAGCCGTCAATTGGTTTGCCTGAGCCGTTGAAAACACGACCCAAAATTTCAGGTGCCAAGGGAAGTTCCATGGGATGACCCGCTAAACGGATTTTGGTGTTATCCAGTGCCATGCCACGTGTGCCTTCAAATACCTGAATCGTCACGCGGTCGCCTTCAATTTGTGCCACTCTGCCTTGACGGGTTGTGCCATTGTCAAGTTCAATGGTAACAACTTCTTCAAAAGAAACATCTTCTACGTGGTCCAGCACAATCAGCGAGCCTCTGATTTCTTTCAGCCCAACATATTTGATAATCATACTGTACCTCCTTGAATTGCTTCCAACTTCTCGTCAATTTCTTTGATGTAACTATCAAACATTTCAAGACGATTGTTGGGAATATCATATTTCATCTTGACAACCTTTTCAAACAAGCCTGTTTCTGTTACCGCTGAAATCGGAATGCCTCTTTCAACAATTTGTTTGGCTTTGTGGTCAAGATATAAAATCACTTGCATCATCTTCATTTGCTTTTCAAGCGAAACGTAAGAATCTTCTTGGTGAAAAGCATTTTGCTGTAAGAAACCTACACGAATGGCTTTTGCTGTTTCCAAAACCAACTTTTGGTCATCAGGAAGAACATCAGCACCAATTAATCGCACAATTTCCATAAGCTTGTTTTCTTCTTGCAGAACCGCAGCCATTCTCTGGCGATATCGTAAGAAATCCATGCCTAAATGTGCTGCATACCAAGGCTGCAAATCTTGTTGATATTCACTGTAGCTGTCTGTCCAGTTAATAGCCGGATAGTGTCTTGCATAGGCCAGTGATTTATCAAGCGCCCAAAAACAGCGGGTAAAACGTTTTGTATTCTGCGTGACCGGTTCAGAAAAGTCGTTACCGGCTGGTGAAACAGCACCGATAATCGAAATAGAACCTTCTTGACCGCCAAGTGTTTCAGCAAGCCCTGCACGCTCATAGAATTCAGCCAAACGGCTGGGCAAATAAGCAGGGAAACCTTCTTCTGCCGGCATTTCTTCCAAACGTCCGCTAATTTCACGAAGCGCTTCTGCCCAACGAGAAGTGGAGTCTGCCATGACGGCAACGTGATAACCCATATCTCTATAATACTCAGCCAAAGTAATGCCGGTATAAATAGAAGCTTCACGGGCGGCCACAGGCATGTTACTGGTGTTGGCAATCAGCACCGTTCTGTCTGTCATGGGGCGTCCGCTTTTCGGGTCAATCAATGCCGCAAATTCTTCAAGAACCTGACTCATCTCATTACCACGCTCACCGCAGCCAACATAAATGATAATGTCAGCATCACACCATTTTGCCAGCTGGTGCTGGGTCATGGTTTTGCCGGCACCGAATCCGCCTGGAATCGCAGCAGCGCCGCCTTTGGCAATCGGGAATAAGGTGTCAATGACACGCTGTCCGGTAATAAGAGGCACACGACTCTCAAGCTTTTTCTGAACGGGTCTGGGTGTACGAATTGGCCACTGCTGATAGAACTTAATCTCATGCTGTGTGCCGTCTTCCGCTTCCAAAACCAATGCTATGTCTTTCAAGCAGTATTTTCCGTTCTCTTTGATGCTGACAACCTTGCCGCTCACACCATAAGGAACTAAGAATCGATGCTCAATAATGGCCGTTTCAGGGCAAACAGCAAATATATTTCCACTTTCAAGTGTATCGCCTATTTGCACCTTAAAGATAATATCCCACATTTTTTCTTCATCTAAAGAAGAAACATGACTGCCCTTAGCAATAAAAGCTCCGCTTGTTTTTTCAAGCTCTTTCAGCGGTCTTTCAATGCCATCAAAAATATTATCCAAAATGCCGGGGCCAAGCATAGCAGTCATCAGGCTGCCTGTGCCCTCAACGGGTTCGCCCGGTTTTAATCCGGTGGTTTCTTCGTAACACTGAATGGTAGTGATTTCATCTTCAACGTGAATGACCTCACCAATCAGGCGCTTCTCTCCGACAAAAACCATCTCCATCATTGAAAAACTCTTTGTGTCACGCACCGTTACGACCGGCCCGTTTATTCCAAAAACTATATCATTTCTCATGTTTTCCCTCTTTAAATCACAGATAAATCGGAATACAGAGCAAACCAATCATGCTGATCACACAGCAAAGAATCTAAACTCTGGTCTACCATCTTGCCGAGCTTTGTACTCTTGACCTGTAAACCGCCGATTTGTATCGCTGCATCTGTTTGAAACTGGCATGGTCTGCCAAAGGCTTTCTGCAAATCTTCTTGATAGCGTTCGTCTGCTTGTTTGATAACAAACACAGCATCATCTACTGCATACAGTTCTTTTATGCTCTCAACTTGTTTCAGCAGAAACGGCAAATACTCTTCTGTCTGGGTAAAATCCAGCAGTCGTTTTTTGGCGTCTTCAAATACTTGATTTGTAATTTCTCTTCTTTGTTTGAGAATGTCTTGCTTTACATCTTGTTCGCGATGTGCTATCTCGCGTGACATCTCAGAATTAACTTTTTCTAAACGGTGTTGGATATATAAGCTCATTTCTTGCTGAATGGTTTCTTTGGCACATTTCAGCTCTTCTTGTTGCTTTTGCTGAAGCTCCTGCAAAATTTGCTCACTTTGCAGTTTAGCATAGTCAAAAATGGCTTCTTGAAATTTTCCTGCATTCTGCATCCGCTCTTTTTGATCTGCCATTTTCTCCCCTCTCTTCTCTATTCAGTTTTGATTTCTCATTTTCATAACCTATATTTTGAGTCCAATTGCTTCTCTAACATAGCGGCTGATTGAATCTTGTGTTCGTCCATCGCCATGTCTGTCTGGAATCTCAACAATTAGAGGTTTTTTCATCTTTAGCTTTAAATCGTAAATCATATCGGGTAAAAGCTCTAGCAGTCTTGCCGTAATCAGAACAATAGCAATGTCCTCTTGCGATGTGGCATAGTCCAATGCTTCTTTCACCTCTGCGGCTTCATGCACCACTACACCTTCAATTCCTGCCAGACGCATTCCTACCTGTGTGTCAACGTTGTCGCTGATTAAATAAAAACGCATAGTAACCCTCTTTCAGGTTTCCATCAAACTTTTGTCATCAAAATCAAAATAGCAATAAGCAAACCATAAAGAGCAATACCTTCACCCAAAGCAACGAAAATAATTGCCTTACCAAAGTTCTTGGGGTCTTCGCTCGTAGCTCCGATAGCCGCTGCCGCAGAAGGACCAACAGCGATACCGCCGCCGATACCGGCAATACCAACAGCTAATGCTGCTGCAAGCAAGCCTAAACCATTTGCAGGGGCAGCTGCTTCTGCTGTAGCAGCAGAGGTAACCAACGGCATTGCAAAAGAAATCACGCCAACTAGCAAGAAAGAACCAATTTGAGAAAGCATAACAGTTCTGGGTTTTTTACCTCTTTGAACACTCTTGGTTGCCATGATAACAGATGCAACTAGAAAAACAACGGGCAATGCCAACATAATAGACTTCAAAATAATATTCATAATAATCCTCCTAAAATTCCCACTTTATTATTTATAAATTGTAATCGGGTGGAACGGGCGACCGTCACCGTCGTAAAAGCGGCTAAACATCTCATAATACTGCAAACGCAGCACGTGAATACAAACTAGCAAAGTTTCTAGAACACTGACAAAAATATTGCCAAACACGACCATAATAACAAAACCTAAACTGCCAACAGGTCCCATCATATCCGCCAAACTCATAATCATCAACATCATACCGGAGTGCACCAGCACAAAGGCGCCAATTCTCAAGAATGATACTGTATTACTCAGAAGAGAAAGTAAGACCTCAAAGAGTTCAAAGAAACTTTGAATGAGATATTCACCTATCTTCTCTGGTTTAGCCGGTTTGCCTTCGATTAACTCACCTAAAACTTCTTTAAAGAAAATCACTAGCAGAGGTACAATAATTAGTCCAATAATGTACGGCACTGTCAAAATTGTTTTTCCTGTTAGCATCTGAATAACGAAGCCTAGCACCAATGCCCAATAAAAGACAAAGCCGGCAATTCCGTTTTCACTGAACAACGCTCTAGGCAAATTTCCTCTACGGAAACTGGTAACAATATTAACAATCATTGCAATTGATAAGCAGACAAATCCGATTCCAATTGAGGCAATAATAATTTGCATAACCGTGTCGCCATTCATGACTTCAATCGGTTTTTCGGCAAAGCCCAGTAAATGGTATAAAGGATTGAGTGCCTCTTCAAAACCAAAAACAGAACCAAAAATTAGACCAAACACCGCTCCTGAAATACCACAAGGAAGCAAAATCTTTCCAATAGCCAAATGTTTCTTTTTCCACATGAGGAAGTAGCCAATCAGTGCAATACAAATCCCCTGTCCCACATCGGCAAACATCATACCAAACATCAGCGTAAATAGAATAGACATCAGCTTGGTTGGGTCACTCTCATTGTAGTTAGGCAAACCGTACATATCGACAAAGAACTCATAGGGCTTGCTAAGCGCATGGTTATTCAGCATAACTGGTGGAGAATGTCGAGCTTCTTCTTTATCGCTTGAGAAAGAATATTCTACCGTTGCGACACTGTCAAGTTCACTGGTAAGCTGTTTCTTTGCTTTAGCAGGAACCCAACCTGTTAAAATGAACGAGTCATTATAGCGCATGACAAAACTTTTTAGATTAAAGCAAATGCTTCTTTCTACAAGCCATGAATACATTTGCTGACATTTCAGGCCTTCTTCTTGCCAGAATGTTTCGCCTTGCTTATTTATTTCACCTAACTCGTTTGTATCTCTTTTGATTTCTTCTTGCAAAGACTTTATCATCTCTGCCGGCGTATCACTCAGCTCTCTTAAACGAAGACGTTTAAAATAGAGTCGTGAGAAAATTCTGTCGATTTCCATTGCCATATCAATCGGGCAGAAATAAAGGCCCCAAACATAGTTGACGTCATTTGTACAGGGGAAGAAAGTAACGTAGGGATGATCTTTATACTCGGTTTTAAGCGTTTTATAGCTTTCTTGCGGTATTGATCCAAATCTTACTTTAATAAATTCGCATTGGCGAATTTCATCCAGCCTAATTTCTTGTCCCGTGAAATGCTGTAAATTACTGATTTCTTCTTCTGCTGCCGCAACTGATTTATGCAAGGCTGTCCTTTTGTTTCTCAGTGCCATTAAAGTATCACTGACATACTGAACATACTGCTCTGCTTCGTCTCTCGCAAAATCAAGCTGTGAAGCTTTCGTTTTTTCAATCAATTCAGGCTTTTTGTGAAGAACCGTTAAAGCCTCTGTTATTTCTGCAATCCATTCTTCATAGGGATTTTCTTCATTAATCGGCAAAAGTTTATCAGCGTTTTCAAAATGCTGAATTT
Source organism: Scatolibacter rhodanostii (assembly GCF_900197595.1). Classification (GTDB taxonomy): domain Bacteria; phylum Bacillota; class Clostridia; order Oscillospirales; family Acutalibacteraceae; genus Scatolibacter; species Scatolibacter rhodanostii. Next base: position 293,390 of record NZ_FZLO01000002.1, read on the forward strand.
CTTCTGGATGAAAGACTTCACTGTGGCAGCATTTTGTTGTTACCGCATCCAAATCTTTCATATTGCCAATAATGCTAATCCTCTTCATTTTTGCAATTGCCATGATCACCCATCCTTATACAAAGTCATATAACTGCAAGAGCCGTCTGATTTCTGCCTTGGGCATGCCATATCGTACCCCTTCAATAACATGAATCAATCCATTCAGTTCTGCTTGCAGCAAGAAAATATACGATAACATTACTACACTGGATTCTTCGCTATATAAAATGTTACGCCGGCATAGCTGATGTCTTACCGTTGCTGCCAGTTCATCAATTGTTTGATGTTCAATCTTGAGAACTCGCTTTCCTGTACGGGTTTGTTTCATGATTTCTGTCAGCTGCACCTCTGATTCTGCAGCAATCATCTCTTGCATCCGCTCTTTGTTTATATTCCCGAACGGAAACAATCGGTAACGTATTTCTACGTTAGACGTTCCAAAATATTTTTTCATTCGAAAGATTCGACTGTAATTGGTTAAGTCTATCATCTCATCAAACAACTGACGCAACGCTTTCTGTGCGTTTTTGCTTGCATTTTGATCGATATACTCATACATCCTACGGTAAGCATAAACTTGCAGTTCACGTTCCATCCGCGTATAGTCTTCTTGCTTTTCGCTTTCAAAAGAAAATGGATTTAAAATTTCGTAATATGGTGTTTCTTCAATCGCTTCTAAAATCTCTGCAAAGGTGTCTGCTTTGTCTAAACTACGCTGATCAAGCCTCGACATAGCATCTAGATAACGGTTAGGCTCATGAAAATAATGATCATCTTCATGTGAAATCACTCGTATCACCGCTGACAAAATCTGATCAATCTCTAAATTTGCCAAAATGAAGTGAGAAGCGTTCCAACTGCCCGAAACATCATAATGACTCAGCTTAAAAGATTCTTGAACCAAACGTTCTTGCAAAAACCGCTCGAGTTCATGCCGATGTATGGTTTCACTGGATACTTTGCTGAGTACATCTTGGTAGGCTGTATTGTTTTTAAGATAAGCTGCCGCTTCTTTTATGGTTGAGCATGCCAACAAGTTCTCCCAGTCTTTAGGAGAAAGACGTTTGCCGTACATCGCCCGAACTTTACTGATTGCGGCGGCGCCTGATGAATGCAACATAGTATCACTTCCCTAAAACTCTGCTGACAATTTTGCTGACCCAATCTTCTTGATTTGCCTGATATTCTTGATTCAACTTTTCTTTCACTCTATCATAATCTTTTGCTTTTTTTTCCCACTTCTGTTCTGCTTCTAAGCGCAGTTCTTTCCTCTTCTCTTCAATTTCTGCATCTGCCTGGGTTCTGGCTTCTTTGGCAAGCTCATGACGCTTTTGAGCTAATTCTTCAGCCGCACCCTTTCTTTTTTCCTCCGCTTGATCCACAAGGGCCTGGGCCTTTCGGTCTGCCTCTACGATCTGTTCAATCATGTCTTTCATAGCGTCCCTCCCGCTTTTTAGCGCACTACATTTACCTTATAAAAAAGAAGCCCCATAAAACTGGTAAAGTCCAGATTCCATGAGGGCTTTCTTTAGCTTATATTATACCTCTTATCGAGAAAAATCAAGCAATTTGTTACATTCATTTTTATCGATGTTTTATGACTAAAATAAATTAATTTAGTCAATCTGACGAATGCCCTATTATAATTATCTAATCATTCTATTGTTTATCGATTTTTTTGTTCAAAACGTATATTTCTATTTTAAAACAATCCCTACCGGACAATGGTCGCTACCTAGCACTTCAGGCAAAATAAAGCTTTCTTCTACCTGATTTTCAAAGCCGTTTGAAACCAAAAAATAGTCAATACGCCAACCTGTGTTATTTTCTCTCGCTTTTCCCATATAACTCCACCAAGAATAAGCACCCTCTTGCTCAGGATAGAGGTATCTGAAAGTGTCTACGAAGCCGCTTGCTAAAAGCTCTGTCATTTTGCCACGCTCTTCGTATGTATAGCCTGCATTACCGATATTGCTCTTAAAATTCTTTAAGTCAATTGGATTATGTGCTACATTCATATCACCGCATACAATAACCGGTTTTATTTCTTTCAACTGCGCTAAATATCCACGAAAAATATCTTCCCAAATCATGCGATAATCCAAACGCTCTAGCTCACGTTTTGCATTAGGCGTATAAACCGTCACGAGAAAGAATCTTTCATATTCAGCTGTAATGACACGTCCTTCGTTGTCATGTTCAGGCATTCCCATACCGTTGGTAACCTTTATCGGTTCTGCTTTTGTAAAAATGGCGGTACCTGAATAGCCTTTCCGCTCAGCCGAGTTCCAATACATATGATAGCCATCAAATTTGAAATCTGCCTGCTCAGGATGCATTTTTGTTTCTTGCAAGCATATAATATCGGGAGACTGTTCTTCTAAGAAAGGCTCAAATCCCTTTTTCATACAGGCTCTTAGGCCATTTACGTTCCAAGAAATCAGTTTCATTCTTTTCTTCCTTTCATCCATATAGTTAATAAAAAATGTAATATTTGTCGCTTTTTAGTTTTGGTTATGTTAAAATAATAAGGTAATCATTATCTGACAATATGAACTGACACACTTACCACACAACCTTTAAAAGTCATGATTATTTGTCCAGATATCTTAATGATGTTTGCTTTATTGATATCCACCCGACAAAAATTAAGCTTTGTTGTTATTCTATCATACTAGAACTATTACGGCAAATGCTAAAAACAGGAGGTTCATTGAATATGCCAAATCCAATCGTTACATTTGAAACCACAAAAGGGGTTATTAAAGCAGAGCTTTACCCTGAAATTGCCCCAAACAGCGTGAACAATTTTATATCTCTCATTAACAGCAATTACTATGACGGCACCATTTTTCATCGTGTCATCCCAGGTTTTATGATTCAAGGTGGCTCACCTGACGGCAACGGAATGGGCGGACCCGGTTATTCCATCAAAGGTGAATTTGCCTCTAATGGTTTTCAAAATGATTTGAAGCACACCACTGGTGTTCTTTCTATGGCTCGCACAGGCTACCCCGATAGTGCAGGTTCACAATTTTTTATTATGGTTGCAAACGCTCCTCATCTTGATGGCAACTATGCCGCTTTCGGCAAAGTTATTGAAGGAATGGAAGTGGCACAAGACATCGTTTCACAAAAACGCGATCGTGCTGACAAACCAAATGAAGATCAAATCATGGAAAAAGTTACCGTAGAGACTTTTGGTGTAGAATATCCTGCTCCCGTCGCCGGCCCCGATCTTTAATGCTAGCTTTGTCAAACCAGAAGACAAAAAAGAAAATTAGAGTGCACCGCATATAGCTAGTTTTAACTTGATTTTTTCTGTTATCCAAGTTAATCAAATTGAGATTTATAACAATATCTAATTTATTTTTATTTTAAATGCCTGCTGTAGAATTTTTTCTGCGGCTAGGCATTTTTCTTTACTTTCACTATAGAATTTTGCCAAAACTTCACCCGCCTCAACGTGTTCTCCCTTTTTTCTACACAGAATAATTCCTGCACCATAATCAATTTCACTTGTTTTTGTTTCTCGTCCAGCCCCCAGTGTCATGGCGGCAATTCCACAAGCTTCTGCGTCAATTGATTGAATTTCTCCTGATTGAATTGACTTCATTTCATAATGTATTGCTGAAAGAGGAAACAAACTGTTATCTTCTATATAGCTTACATCGCCACCTTGTGCACTTACTATTTCTTTTAATTTTGCAAACGCTGAACCATTTGTAATCGAAGACTTTGCTTTTTCTCTTCCCTCCTCTAAACTACTTGCTCTTTCTCCCAGATAAATCATGTGTGCCGCTAACTCCACACATAAATCTGTCAAATCTTTTGGCCCTTTACCTTGCAATGTCTCACATACTTCTATAATTTCTAGTGCATTACCAATACAGTATCCAAGCGGATTATCCATATCCGTTATCATCGCTTCGGTTTTTCGTCCCGCTTTTTCCCCAATACTTTTCATAATAGAGGCTAGCTTTTCTGCCTGCTCAGCAGTCTTGACAAAAGCACCGCTACCTTTTTTAACATCTAATAAGATTCTGTCTGCCCCCGAGGCAATTTTCTTGCTCATGACACTCGCTGCAATTAGTGGAATACTTTCTACTGTGGCTGTGACATCACGCAGCGCATACAGCTTTTTATCCGCCGGACACAAATTTCCTGATTGTGATACAACAGCTGCTCCTATTCGTTTCACATTTTCGATGAATTGTTCTCGAGATAAATCTGTTTTGAAACCTGGAATGCTTTCAAGCTTATCGATTGTTCCCCCTGTATGCCCTAAACCCCTGCCGCTCATTTTAGCGATGGAAACACCGCAAGCTGCCGCCATTGGCGCTATAATCATCGTTGTTTTATCTCCCACACCGCCTGTGCTGTGCTTGTCTACCTTAATACCATCAATTGCCGAAAGATCAACTTGCTCGCCTGAATTTGCCATTGCTACGGTCAATTCGCCCGCTTCATCATCTGTCATACCTTGATAGTAAATAGCCATTAAAAGTGCAGAAGACTGATAATCTGGTACGGTTCCGTTCACCACACCTTCTATCCAAAATTGAATTTCTTGAGGAGAAAGAACTCTGCCATCTCTTTTTTTATGAATTATATCGTACATTCTCATCTAGCATCCTCCTACTTGTATGTTTTGCTTATTATTATATACATTTTTGATATAGAAAATCAAATTTATCTCATTTTTTACTAAATTAATTTGACAATTAAATTCAATTGGTATATAATAGCTTTATTTTAGAAAGCAATTTTAGGAGTGTGTATTTGTGGACGACCCGGATAGTAATACCCCCAGTCGATTATCAATAACATATGACACGATCTTTTAATAGAGGCATAACTTGTTTGAAGCTAAATTCATACAGGTTGTGTTTTTTTGCTTTTTATCAATATTATTATTAATTTTAGGAGGATCCACCATTGAACGACGTTCCCATAGGGTGGCAGTTACTTTTACAGGTTTTTTTGATTGCACTGAATGCTGTTTTTGCCTGTGCTGAAATTGCCGTCATCTCAATCAACGACAACAAAATTGCTAAGCTAGCCGCACAAGGAGATAAGCGAGCCGTTCGCCTTGCCAAACTGACGAGTCAGCCTGCACGCTTTTTGTCAACCATTCAAGTCGCCATTACTTTATCAGGATTTTTAGGTAGTGCATTCGCTGCCGATAATTTCTCAACTATGCTTTCTGAATGGATTATTAGTTTGGGTGTCACGATTTCTCGTCCTACTCTTGATACACTTTCGCTTATTGCTATTACGCTTATTCTCTCCTATTTTACGCTCGTCTTGGGTGAGTTGGTCCCCAAACGTGTTGCCATGAAAAAAGCAGAAAAACTTGCTTTAGGTATGTCAGGCTTCATCAGTGCCATGGCCAATCTTTTCCGCCCCATTGTTGCTCTGCTTACCGTTTCAACCAATGCCTTACTTCGTCTTCTCAAAATTGATCCTAATGCAGAAGATGACGAAGTAACGGAAGAAGAAATTCGTATGATGGTCGATGTGGGCAGTGAAAAGGGAACCATTGATAACTCTGAAAAAGAATGGATTCAAAATGTTTTTGAGTTTGATGATATAACTGCTGATGAAATTGCAACACACCGCACCGATTTAGCAATTCTTTGGATGGCAGACAACGAAGAAGAATGGTGTAAAACCATTAAAGAAAGTCGCCACTCTATTTTGCCAATTTGTGACGAAAGTGTCGATGACATCATCGGTGTACTGAATACAAAAGATTACTTCCGCTTGAACAAAATAGATAAAGAGCATATCTTAAAAGATGCAGTTTCACCTGCCTTCTTTGTCCCTGAAAATATTCGTGCTGATATCTTATTTCATCGCATGAGACAAACTCGCAATCACTTCGCTATTATTTTAGATGAATACGGCGGTGTGACAGGTGTCGTCACGATGAATGACCTTTTAGAGCAGTTGGTTGGTGATCTAGATGATGATGCCAACCAACCGGTAGAGTTTGAAATTCAACAGTTGGAAGAAAACAAGTGGAAAATTCTTGGCAGCGCTGAATTAGATGAAGTGGAAAAAATGCTTGCTATCAGTTTGCCGACAGAAGAATACGATACTTTCGGCGGCTTTGTGCTTGGTACTTACAGTTCTATCCCTGATGATGGCACCGAGTTTACGATGGAATATGACAATCTTTCTATTCATGTTTCAAAGATTAAAGACCACCGAGTCGAGGTTAGCTTTGTTACTGTAACACCCAAAGTAACGATAGTGCCTGATGAAGAAGAAACCAAGTAAACCGTTTTCGAGATTGTTAAGTGATGACTATAAAGCCTGCTTCTTTAAATGAAGCAGGCTTTTTTCTTTTAATATTGAATCTATCTACAGAGAAACGCTTAAAGTACAAAAATCAGCCCACTTTACTACATTTTAAAAGCATTTTTGTAATCTACTCAACCTTTAGAGTAGATTACTAGAACTAATATTCACATTTACCTTTACCAGCTTTTCCATACCTTTCCTTCACAAAGTATACCCAAATCTTGATTCTCTCTATAGAGATTCCCCTCTTATAATAAAAACACCTATGCTTTTTATGAAAGCATAGGTGTTTTGGTTTAAATCAATTAAACTAATTCTAAAATTGCCATTTCAGCGGCGTCACCACGACGCGGGCCAATTTTGGTGATTCTGGTGTATCCACCAGCTCTATCAACATATTTGGGAGCAACTTCTGTGAACAGCTTATGAGTAACTGCTTCTTTGGTGATAAAGCTGAGTACCAAACGGCGATTGTGAAGGTTATCTTCTTTCGCGATGGTCAGCATTTTTTCAGCCATTGATTGTACCTCTTTGGCACGAGTTACTGTAGTTTCGATTTTTCCATTCTCAAAAAAGAACGTGACAAGACCTCTAAGCATAGCGGTTCTATGAGCAGTGTCTCGTCCGAGTTTTCTGGTTCTCGGCATCGATATTCACTCTCCTATCTTTATATAGTAGATTATTGTTCAAATCATTCGTCTTCTGGCTGAAGATTAACTCCTAAAGATTCTAGCTTCTGCATAACTTCTTCTAGTGATTTTCTTCCCAGATTGCGAACTTTCATCATGTCTTCTTCAGATTTATTTGTTAAATCTTCGACTGTATTAATCCCTGCACGTTTCAAGCAATTGAAAGAACGAACAGATAAATCCAATTCTTCAATTGTCATTTCCAGAACTTTTTCTTTTCCGCCTTCGTCTTTTTCAATCATAATTTCAGTTGTTTTTCCCTTATCAGAGAGATCAACAAACAAGCTCAAATGATCTGTTAAAACTTTTGCGGCAAGAGAAACAGCCTCTTGTGCATTAATAACACCATTCGTCCAAACTTCAAGTGTAAGCTTGTCAAAATCAATGCTTTGACCAACACGGGTATTTTCAACGTTGAAATTAACTTTCAGCACTGGTGTATAGATAGAATCAACTGCTATCACACCAATCACTTCGTTGTCCATGTTCTGCTTATTTCTTTCACTTGATATATATCCGCGGCCTTTGCTCAGCGTTAACTCCATGAAAAGCTTAGCGCCTTCTCCAAGGGTTGCAATATGGAGTTCCGGATTTAAAATCTCAACTTCACTGTCGCAACTGATTGAACCAGCTGTGACTTCACAGGGACCTTCTGCTGAAATTTCAACAATCTTTTCACCGTCAGAATGTAGTTTTGCCACAATTCCTTTGATATTCAGCACAATTTCGGTCACGTCTTCTTTCACACCGGGAACAGTAGAAAACTCATGAAGAACACCGTCAATTTTAACCGATTTCACGGCGACACCAGGCAAACTGGAAAGCAGCACTCTTCTGAGGCTGTTGCCAAGTGTTGTGCCAAATCCTCTTTCGAGAGGTTCTACCACAAATTTACCATATGTGTTGTCTTCGGATATCTCTTCAAGCTCTATGAGGGGCTTTTCTATCTCAATCATCCGTGATCCTCCTTTTACATTGATTCTCCGGCAAATATTTCTGTCGGATCTTGTGCCACAGCCATGCACGTCAGCATGGGGTTTTCCTAAAGATAAGCAACTTTAAGTTCCTTATCTTCTGGGCAACTTGTAAGATAGGCTAGATGCGTCTTCTTTTCGGAGGACGGCATCCGTTATGCGGAATAGGTGTGACGTCTTTGATCATGCTGACATCCAGTCCGGCAGCTTGCAAAGCACGAATAGCGGCTTCACGTCCTGCACCAGGACCTTTAACATATACTTCAACGGATTTCATACCATGTTCCATTGCCAATTTAGCAGCTGTTTCTGCAGCTGTTTGTGCGGCAAAAGGAGTGGATTTTCTGGAGCCTCTGAAGCCGAGTTCGCCGGAGCTTGCCCAAGAAATCGCATTGCCCTGAACATCAGTGATGGTAACGATTGTGTTGTTAAAAGTGGACTGAATATGCGCTGCACCGCGCTCAATATTCTTGCGCTCGCGGCGGCGGCGTGTATTGGTTTTACCTTTTTGTGCTGCCATTTTTATCCCTCCCGATTATTTCTTCTTGTTCGCCATGGTCTTTCTCGGACCCTTGCGTGTTCTTGCATTTGTTTTGGTCCTTTGACCTCTTACCGGAAGGCCTTTACGATGACGGATACCACGGTAGCAGCCAATTTCAATCAATCTCTTGATGTCAAAAGCTGTTTTACGGCGAAGATCACCCTCAACCTTACAGTTTTTATCAATATATTCTCTCAGCTTTGCAGTGTCATCTTCTGAAAGATCTCTAACGCGGATATCAGGATCTACTCCGCTTTCTTTACAGATGATTTCGGCTGTTCTGCGTCCAATACCATAAACATAGGTAAGAGCAATTTCAATTCTCTTATCTCTTGGTAAGTCAATGCCTGAAATACGAGCCATACTTACACCTCCATATTTAGTAGCCCGGGAAAATTAGCCCTGGCGCTGCTTATGCTTCGGGTTCTCACAGATCACCATGACTTTACCCTTACGCTTAATAATTTTGCATTTCTCACACATTTTCTTGACAGAAGGTCTGACTTTCATATTGTGTGCCCTCCTTTTTATTAGGGTTTCTGACTTCTGGTGTAGTTGGCAGGCGAGTCCATTATAACCTGCCCCAGAAGAATTTATTGTCGAATTTACTTAGAACGCCATGTAATGCGCCCTTTGGTTAGGTCATAAGGTGACATTTCAACTGTTACCTTATCTCCCGGAAGGATACGAATGAAGTTCATTCGTAGCTTGCCAGAAATGTGTGCCAAAATAATATGTCCATTTGGCAGCTCAACCTTAAACATAGCATTGGGGAGTGCCTCTGTAACCACTCCGTTAATCTCAATTACATCCTGTTTTGACATGTAAAACCTCCATATCAGCAATAAGCCTTATCGTCATCGGATTTATTCATAAATGCCCTCAAGGCGATTTTGATGTGCCGGTTTGTCTTTAGCTTTTCTTCATCTAGTCGTTCTGTTGTCGGTGCCAAATGAATCAGCTTTTTCTTCTTTGGTTTCTCAAGTGTTCTGCGTTTGCCGTCACATACCAAGGCATAGGGCAGCTGAAGTTCCAGAATGACCTGAAAATCCCCTTTATCATGTCCGGCCTTTGACTTTACAACCTGCCCTCTTTTTATCTCCATATCTTCAAACCTCAATCCGGTATCGTTAAAATAACCGGACCGTTTTCGGTAATGGCTATGGTGTGTTCAAAGTGAGCTGAAAGTTTGCTATCTCGTGTTACCGTTGTCCAACCGTCTTCAAGGATATGAACCTTTTCAGTACCTTGGTTAATCATTGGTTCGATAGCAATTGTCATGCCTTTTAACAGTCGCACGCCCCTGCCGGGTGTGCCGTAATTGGGAACGCTTGGATCTTCGTGCAGCTTCGCACCTACTCCGTGGCCGACAAATTCTCGTACCACCGAGTAACCGCGCGCTTCGGCATACTCCTGCACCGCATGGCCTATATCGCCGATACGGTTTCCGGGCTTTGCCTGCTCAATTCCTTTGAACAAGCTTTCCTTTGTTGCGTCCAAAAGCTTTTGGGCTTCGTCACTAATTTTTCCGCAAGGATATGTCCAAGCATTATCGCCGTGGAAACCTTTAAAATAGGCACCGACATCAATGTCAACAATATCGCCTTGCTTCAAAATTTCGTGTTTGGATGGTATGCCGTGGACAACCACTTCATTTAAAGAAATACAGGCGCTGGCCGGAAATCCGTTATAATCGAGAAAGCTGGGCACAGCGCCCATTTTCTCGATATAATGACGGACAGCTTGGTCAATTTCCCAAGTGGAAACACCGGGTTCGACCATTTCTCCGGCAAGCTTTAGCGCATTCGCAGAAATTTTACAAGCTTCTTTCATAAAAGAAAGCTCTCGACTGGTTTTTAAAACAATCATGATTTGACTCCATTCTTTTGGGTTTTCATCATGCCTGTTTGGCAACCGCTTCTAAGACAAGTTTGGTAGTATCAGCCACTTCTTCTTGTCCCTCTACGATAAACAGCTTGCCCTGTTTGCTGTAAAAATCTTTCAAAGGCTCTGTCTGGTCATGATAAACGTCCAAACGATCCTTCACAGTATCGGGGTGGTCATCCTTACGCTGAATAAGGGTGCCTCCGCAAGCATTGCAGATGCCTTCTTTAGCAGGCTTTTTATAAAGCATGTGATAAGAAGAACCGCATTTCTCACAGACACGGCGACCAGACATTCTGGTGACGATTCTTTCGTCTGACACCTCAATGTCAATGACTTTATCAATCACTACACCCATTTTATCCAGTGCCTCGGCCTGCGGGATGGTTCTGGGGAAACCATCAAGAATGAAACCATTCTTGCAGTCTTCCTCTGCCAAGCGGTCTTTGATGATTCCGATGAGAATCTCATCTGGCACCAAAGCGCCTTTATCCATATAGGATTTTGCTTTCAGACCCATCTCCGTGCCGCTTTTCAGCGCTTCTCTTAAAATATTTCCTGTCGAAATGGCAGGAATATTATATTCGTTACAAACTACTTCAGCCTGTGTACCTTTTCCAGCACCGGGGGCTCCTAAAAAAATCAGATTCATTCTTTTCTCCTCTCGTTAATCCAAGAATCCCTTATAATGACGCATCATCATTTGAGATTCAAGCTGTTTCACTGTTTCCAAAGCTACACCAACCATAATGATGGTTGAAGTACCTGCTATGGTCAGACTTGCCATACCTGTGGCTCTGCCATAAATCATAGGAACAATAGAAATTACGGAAAGGAACAAAGCACCAATCAAGGTTACCTTTGAAAGAATTTTAGAAATAAAATCAGAAGTCGGTCTGCCGGGACGAATACCAGGAATCGTGCCGTTGCTCTGACGCAGGTTGTTCGCCATCTCAATAGGATTATACTGAATAACCATGTAGAAATATGCAAACATGAGGATTAAAAAGAAATAAATAACCATGTAAGCTCCGCCAGTGTTCTGCATCGCTTTTAAAATCTTTTCAAACAGGCCGCCTTCTTTTGGTGAAATAAAAATCGCAAGAAGACTTGGAATGGAAAGAATGGAGCTAGCAAAGATAACCGGCATAACACCGCTCATCGCTACCTTAATTGGTAAGAAAGAGCTTTGTCCGCCATACATTTTGCGTCCGACAACTTTTTTAGCATATTGAACAGGAATTCTTCTCTCTGCTTCGTTCATAAAGATAATCAGCCAAATAATGCCAAGGAACAAAATAACAAACAGCGGAGAAAGAATAAAGTATTTACCATAGTTGGCTGAATCTTCAAGAGCCATTTTAAAGAACTCCCAAACGCCGCCAAATGTTACCGGAAGTCTTGCGACAATGCCGGCAAACAAAAGAATGGAAATACCATTGCCAATCCCTTTGTCATTAATCTGCTCGCCCATCCACATGATAATAGCTGTACCTGCTGTAAAGCTCAATACCATAACAATTGCCGCAAACACGCCAGAAAAACCAGTGGTGTAATTGACAATGCTGTTGTTACGAAGGAAGAAATAATAACCAATTCCTGTGATAAGACCTAAACCGACAGTGACAAATCGCGTAATCATCGCAATTTTCTTTCTGCCGACTTCGCCTTCTTTTGCAAGCCTCTCCAGTGCCGGAATGGCCACCTGTAAAAGCTGCATAATAATAGAACTGTTGATGTAAGGGGAGATACCAAGAGCAAACAAAGTTGCCCTTGAGAAAGCATCACCCGTCATCATGTTCAGCATGCCCCAGCTTCCGCCGCTTTGCTGCACACTGTTCATAAGCTGTGAAAGTGCATCCATGTTTAAAAACGGCATCGGAATCGCAGAACCAAAACGAAAGGCTACAACAATTGCCAGAGTGAAGAGTATTTTCTTGCGTAAATCAGGAATCTTCCATGCGTTTTTTAACGTTTGAAGCATCAAATCACCTCGGTCTTTCCGCCCGCAGCTTCGATTTTCTCCTTGGCCGCTGCAGAAAAGGCACTAGCTTTTACCGTCAATTTTTTTGTGATTTCGCCGTTAGATAGAATTTTCACTCCATCGCAGACTTTTTTAATGATACCAGCTTCAACGAGAGCTGCTGCATCTACTGTAGCACCGTCCTCAAAGCAGTTGAGTTTTTCAACATTAATGGCAGCATATTCAGTTCTGAAGATATTATTGAAACCTCTCTTCGGAACTCTTCTCTGAAGAGGCATTTGGCCGCCTTCAAAACCAGCACGGACACCGCCGCCAGATCTTGCATTCTGTCCTTTGTGACCTTTACCGGAAGTTTTACCTTGACCGGATCCATGTCCACGACCGATACGCTTTGATACTTTTGTTGCGCCGGGTGTTGCTGTTAACTGTTCTAGTTTCATGCCTTGCACCTCCCTCTTACTTGCTTACCTCTACGAGATGAGCGATTTTTTTCACCTTGCCCTGTGTTTGGGCATTATCAGGTTGCTCCGTTTTATCCCCGATTTTTCTCAAACCGAGGGATTCGGCGGTTGCAATCTGGTCTTTCTTACTGCCGATTATGCTTTTCTTCAAAGTGACTGTAATATTTGCCATTTTGCACCCTCCTTTACAGAATCTCTTTTACAGATTTGCCGCGAATCGCTGCCACTTGTTCAGCAGAACGCAGACTGGCAAGCCCTTCCATTGTTGCACGAACAACATTGCAAGGATTGTTAGAGCGAAGCGCCTTTGTACGAATGTCCTGAATGCCGACACTTTCAACCACTGCACGAACTGCGCCGCCGGCGATAACGCCTGTACCGGGAGCAGCTGGTTTCAGCAGCACTCTGCCTGCACCGAATTCACCCATCACTTCATGCGGAATGGTGGATCCACGAAGTGAAATTTCAATCAAATTTTTCTTTGCATCTTCAATGCCTTTACGGATAGCATCTGGAACTTCGCCAGCTTTACCAATTCCAAAGCCAACAATTCCTTCGCCGTTTCCGACAACAACCAAAGCAGAGAATTTAAAGATTCTTCCGCCCTTAACTGTTTTTGCAACGCGGTTAATAGAAACCACACGCTCTTTCAAATCAAGCACCGATGCGTCAATTTTAGTAGCCAAACTCTATTCCTCCTTCTTAGAAGTTCAGGCCGCCCTGACGGGCGCCGTCGGCCAGCTCTTTGACACGGCCGTGGAAAATATGTCCTCCGCGGTCAAATACCACGTCGGTGATTCCTTTTTCAGATGCTCTTTTGGCAATCAGCTTGCCAACTTCAAGAGCTGCTTCTTTGTTTCCGCCGTTCCCGCTGATTTCTTTATCCAATGTGGATGCTGCGCAAAGGGTAACACCTTTTACATCATCAATCAACTGAGCATAAATGTTAGCGCTGGAGCGGAAAACGTTCAAACGAGGTCTTTCTGCCGTGCCGCTTATTTTACCGCGCACTCTTCTATGGCGGCGCAGTCTGGCTTTATTGGTATCCGGCTTCTTTACCATATTGATCACACTCCTTTAATTATTTACCCTTACCGGCTTTTCCTTCTTTGCGGCGAACAACTTCGTTAGCATAACGAATGCCCTTGCCTTTATAAGGCTCTGGCGGACGTTTTTCACGAACTTCTGCTGCAAATTGGCCGACTTTTTGTTTGTCGATACCGACAATAATGATTTTGTTTGGTCCGGGAACTTCAATTTTAACTTCATCGGTTTCTTCTACAATCACTTGATGTGAGTAGCCGATATTCATAACAAGGTTTGTGCCTTGTTTTTGAACACGATAACCAACGCCCAAAATATCCAGTTCCTTTTTGAATCCCTCTGTAACACCTGTCACCATATTAGCGATTAGTGTACGGGTCAGACCATGAAGAGCTCTGTTCTCTTTCGCGTCGTTTGGACGAGAAACAGTCAGTTCAGCACCCTCAATTGCAATACTCATATTCGGGTCAAACTTTTGTGTGAGTGTACCTTTCGGTCCTTTCACGGATACTACGCTGCCGTCAACTTTAACTTCGACGCCGGCGGGAATATTTATGGGTTTTCTTCCAATTCTCGACATACTATCGCACCCCCTTAATTACCAAATGAACGCCAGCACTTCGCCGCCGACATTTTCTTTTCTTGCCTGTCTGTCTGTCATGATTCCTTTAGAAGTAGAAACCAAAGCAACGCCAAGGCCCTTCATGACTTTTGGCAACTCTTCTGCATTTGAATAAATGCGAAGACCTGGTTTTGAAACTCTTTTGAGTCCCTTAATAACAGGTGTTTTGCCTTCTGAATATTTGAGTACAACTTTAATCATACCCTGTTTGCCATCTTCGGCTGTTGAAAAACTCTTCACATAACCTTCATTAACAAGAATCTGGCAAATCGCTTTCTTCATGTTTGAAGCGGGAATCTCAACGGTATCATGCTTTGCAGACTGCGCATTTCGGATACGAGTAAGCAAATCGGCAATTGTATCTGTAACTTGCATGTGAATAACCTCCTTATCCTTCTTACCAGCTTGCTTTTCTTACGCCAGGAATTTCGCCTTTATAGGCAAGTTCTCTGAAGCAAATACGGCATATACCGAATTTACGAAGGTAGGCATGCGGCCTGCCACAGATTTTGCATCTGTTATATTCTCTTGTGGAGAATTTTTGCGTTCTTTGTTGTTTAACCTTCATTGAAGTCTTGGCCACAGTATCCCTCCTTATTTTGTAAACGGAGCGCCCATTAGAGTTAAGAACTCTCTGGCCTCTTCGTCTGTTTTTGCGGTTGTTACGAAACAGATATCCATTCCGCGAACCTTGTCAATCTTATCATACTCAATTTCAGGGAAAATGAGTTGCTCTTTGATTCCCATGTTGTAGTTGCCGCGTCCGTCAAAAGAATTCGGATTGATTCCTCTGAAGTCACGAACTCTGGGAAGAGCCACGTTGAAAAGACGATCTAGGAATTCATACATTCTGTCGCCTCGAAGTGTTACTTTAAGGCCGATTGCCATGCCCTCACGCAGCTTAAAGTTAGCAACGGATTTTTTTGCACGGCACACCATCGGTTTTTGACCTGTAATTTTCATCAGGTCTCCGCTGATAGCGTCAATTGCTTTTGAGTTATCTTTTGCTTCGCCAGCGCCAACGTTCACTACGATTTTATCTAGAGCAGGAATTTCCATAACGCTCTTGTAGCCAAACTTTTTCATCAGCGCAGGAGCAGCTTCGCTTTTATAAAAATCCTTCAGTCTTGGCATCAATTATTTCCCCCTTACAGCGACTCGCCGCATTTTCTGCAGATGCGTTCTTTCGTGCCGTCGTTCAAAATTTTGTGACCAACACGGGTGGGCTTTCCGCAGTGTGAGCAGACGATTTGCACTTTGCAGGAATAAAGGGCAGATTCAGCTTTGATAATGCCGCCTGCTTCACCCATTTTCTTGGGTTTAACATGCTTAGAAACAAAGTTTGCGTTTTCAACGATGACTTTGCCTTCTTTTGGGCTGACCTGTAAAACCTTACCTTTTTTCCCGCGGTCTTTGCCGCTCATAATCATAACGGTGTCACCGGTTTTTACATGAACTTTTTTATCTTGATTCATTTCCGTGCACCTCCATTAAAGTACTTCCGGGGCAAGTGAGAGTATTTTCATGTACTCTTTGTCACGAAGTTCTCTCGCAACCGGTCCAAAAATACGTGTTCCCCTGGGGTTCTTGTCATCTCTGATAATAACGGCTGCGTTCTCGTCAAATCTGATGTAAGTTCCGTCGTCACGACGAACACCAAATGCTGAACGAACGATAACAGCCTTTACAACGTCACCTTTTTTAACAACGCCGCCGGGTGCTGCTTTTTTAACAGAAGCTACTATAACATCACCGATATTGGCATATCTTCTGCCAGTGCCGCCCAGAACGCGAATGCACATAATTTCTTTCGCGCCGGTGTTGTCGGCAACCTTGAGATAAGATTCTTGCTGTATCACAGTGCGTTCCTCCTTTACTTAGGCCAAATTTAAATTTGTGCCAATTAAAACTTTGCCAAATTTATTTGGCTTTTTCGATAATCTCAACCACTCGCCATCTCTTATCTTTGGATAAGGGACGGGTTTCCATGATGCGTACGCGATCGCCGATGCCACACTCATTGTTCTCATCGTGGGCTTTTCTTTTCACGGTGCGCTTAATGATTTTTTTGTAAAGCGGATGCTTAACACTGTCTTCTACAGCCACAACTACAGTTTTATCCATTTTGTCACTGACAACACGGCCGATAGTCGTTTTTCTGTTGCTTCTTGATTCGCTCACTATTTAATCCTCCCTTACCTTAATTTTTCTGTGCTGTGAGTTCATTTTCGCGTATCATTGTTTTGATACGAGCAATGTCTTTCTTCACAGCAGAAATTCTCATCGGATTGTCAAGCTGATTAATAGCAAGCTGGAAACGAAGGTTAAAGAGCTCCGCTTTAAGGTCAGCGAGTTTCTTGTTCAGCTCTTCAGCAGTTAATTCTCTGATTTCTGAAGTTTTCATTACTCTGAGACCTCCGTTTCTTTCACAACAAATTTGCACTTAACAGGCAATTTGTTGGCGGCCAGACGCATAGCCTCTCTGGCTGTCTCTTCTGATACACCGCCAAGTTCAAACATAATGCGGCCGGGCTTAACAACGGCTACCCAAAATTCAGGTGCACCTTTACCGGAACCCATGCGAACTTCAGCAGGTTTTTTTGTGACTGGTTTGTGTGGGAAAATTTTAATCCAAACTTTACCGAAACGTTTGCAATAACGAGTCATGGCAACACGAGCGGCTTCAATTTGGTTAGCAGTAATCCAAGTGGGCTCAAGTGCTTGAAGGCCGAATTCACCGTAAGTGACTTGATTACCACGAGTTGCTTTACCGGTCATACGACCTCTGTGAACTCTGCGGTATTTCACGCGCTTTGGTAGTAACATTATCTGCGGCCTCCTTCCCTTTTTGCCGGTCTCTTTTCTGTATTATTTACAGTAGACTGACGTTTGCTGTTGAGAACTTCGCCTTTATACAGCCATACCTTAACGCCCAAACGGCCGTAGGTGGTAGCAGCTTCAGCAAAACCATAATCGATATCTGCACGAATGGTCTGCAGCGGAATTGTTCCCTCATGATATTGTTCTGTTCTAGCGATATCAGCGCCGCCCAAACGACCGGATACCTGTGTTTTGATACCCTTTGCGCCGAACTTCATGCTTCTGCCGATGCACTGTTTCATAGCACGACGGAAAGAAACACGTCTCTCCAGCTGTGAAGCGATGTTTTCAGCAACTAGCTGAGCATTCAAATCAGGTTGTTTTACTTCAATAATATTGATAACAACTGGTTTCTTCAGCATTTTTTCGCATTGTACACGAAGTTTTTCAATCTCAGCACCGCCCTTACCGATAACCATACCGGGTTTAGCGCAGTGAATATGCACTCTAACTTTTGAAGCATCTCTTTCGATCTCAATCTTCGGAACGCCAGCGGAATAAAGCTGCTTTTTCAGCACCTTACGGAGGTTGTAGTCTTCAACCAAAGTATCGCCGAAAACTTCATCCCTTGCATACCAGCGGGAATCCCAGTCTTTAATAACGCCCACACGAAGACCGTGCGGATTTACTTTCTGACCCATATCTTTACCTCCTTACGCCTTATTCTTTTTCCTTCACAATCAAAGTGATATGTGAAGTTCTTTTTAGCACTCTAAATGCTCTGCCATGAGGGCCGGGTCTCATTCTTTTGAGGGTTGGGCCGGGTGTCACATAGCATTTGCTAACATAAAGGCTGTTTTTATCCATGTTAAAATTGTTTTCTGCATTAGCTACAGCAGATTTGAGCAGCTTTTGCAGATCAGCACAGACAGCCTTTTGTGTGTGCTTTAAGATCGCGTCTGCAAGGTCAACGGGCTTGTTACGAATCAAATCGAGCACGATGCCCACCTTGCGGGGAGAGATTCGAGTATAATTCAGCGTTGCTTTTGCTTCCATTTAATCTCTGCTCCTTTCATCATTTGCTCGTCTTTGAGCCGGCATGGCCCTTAAAGGTTCTTGTGGGGGCAAATTCGCCCAATTTATGACCAACCATATCCTCGGTAACATAAACCGGAACATGCTTGCGGCCGTCATGAACGGCAATCGTATGACCTACGAAATCCGGGAAAATCATGGAAGAACGGCTCCATGTTTTGATGATCTTGTTTTCGCCGGCTTCATTCATTAATTGAATCCTTTTAAGCAGCACAGGCTGTACAAAAGGTCCTTTTTTCAAGCTTCTGCTCATTTATTTCAAGCTCCTTTCCGCACGCCTTACTTACTGTTTCTGCGTTTAACGATGAATTTATCGCTATGATTTTTCTTGGAACGTGTTTTATATCCCAAAGCAGGTTTACCCCAAGGAGTAAGCGGTCCTGAATGTCCAACCGGGCTCTTACCTTCACCACCACCGTGCGGGTGATCGTTCGGGTTCATAACAGAACCTCTAACTGTTGGTCTGAAACCTAGGTGACGTTTGCGTCCTGCTTTGCCGAGCTTCACATTCTCGTGGTCGATGTTGCTGACCTGTCCAATAGAAGCCATGCAGTTTTCAGGAATGTTTCTGAGCTCTCCGGAAGGAAGTCTCAAAAGAGCCATTCCGTTTTCTTTTGCCATGAGCTGAGCCATAACACCGGCAGAACGTACGATTTGTGCGCCTTTTCCGGGATGCATCTCAACGTTGTGAACAAAAGTACCAACAGGAATGTCAGATAATTTCAAGGCGTTGCCGGGTTTGATATCGGCTTCTGCACCTGAAACAACTTTATCTCCGGCTTTAAGGCCGTGTGGTGCTAAGATATAATTTTTTTCGCCATCTTCATACTGAATCAGTGCAATGAAAGCGGAACGGTTTGGATCATATTCAAGACCCAAAACAGTAGCTGTCATGCCCTCTTTCTGGCGTTTGAAATCGATGATACGATATTTTTTACGGTTGCCGCCGCCTCTATGACGAACGGTGATTCTTCCGTAGCTGTTACGGCCTGCATTCTTGTTTAAAGAAGTCAAAAGACTTTTTTCAGGGCCGTTTTTAGAAAGGCCTGAATAGTCTGTGACAGACATATTACGTCTTGCCGCCGACGTAGGCTTATAAACTTTAATTGGCATGGAATTCACTCTCCTATTTTGGCTTTGCGGGGAATGCCCGTTCCCCATTCGTGCCCTTCGGGGGCAATTGCCATTGCTGGCAATCGGCATTGCTGCCGGTCAGCATCGCTGCTGATTTTAGATCATGCTCTCGAAGAATTCGATTGTCTTGCTGTTTTCTGTCAAAGTCACAATTGCTTTTTTCCAGCTTCTTGTGTAGCCTTCTGTTCTGCCTTGGCGGCGGAGTTGGCCTCTGACATGCATTGTGTGAACTTTGCTGACGTTTACGCCAAACAGCTCTTTTACTGCAGCAGCAATTTCAATCTTTGTTGCACTCTTGTCAACTTCAAAGGTATATTTTCTATCAGCAATTCCCGCCATCGTCTTTTCCGTGATGATTGGGCGAATCACGATGTCTTGAGATGTTTTCATGCGTATACCTCCTCAATTTTCGCAACGGCACCCTTTACAACGATAAATTTATCGGCATTCAGAATGTCGTATACATTCAGCGTGTTCACCTGAGAGGTTTTCACACCAGGAATGTTGTTGGCAGAAGCAATTACTTTGGCATCCAAAGAATCAAGCACAATGAGGGCTTTTTTCTCGGAACCGATTGCTTTCAGCATTTCAGCAATCGCTTTTGTTTTGTAGGAATCTAAATCAATCGCATCTAATACGATGATTTCATTGTCAGCCACTTTAGAAGAAAGAGCAGACTTCATAGCCAAACGTCTTACCTTCTTATTCAGCACATAGCTGTAATCACGAGGCTTCGGAGCAAAAACGATACCACCATGTGTCCACTGTGGTGAACGGGTAGAACCCTGTCTTGCACGTCCTGTGCCTTTTTGTCTCCACGGTTTTTTGCCGCCGCCGGAAACTTCTGCGCGGGTAAGAGCAGACTGAGTGCCCTGACGCTTGTTAGCAAGCTGATTTTTTACAACATCGTTCATAACAGATGCATTGGGCTCAATACCGAAAACGGCATCAGAAAGATCGATTTTTTCAATCTCTTTACCCTGCATATTCAAAACTGATACTTTAGGCATTCTAATTCCTCCTTCCCTTACGCTTTCAAGCTATCGCGAATTATCACGATGCCGCCGTTCGGACCCGGAACAGCGCCTTTAATAGCAATCAAATTATTGTCCGTATCCACTTTTACGACTGTAAGATTCTGAACAGTGACCTTCTCGGTACCTAAATGTCCAGGCAACTTAAGACCTTTCCAAACACGTGACGGAGTCGAACAAGCACCGTTTGAACCGCCGTGACGAACAACAGGTCCACTACCATGAGTCTCTTTAAGTCTGGAGAAGTTCCAGCGTTTGATAACACCTGCATAGCCTTTACCTTTGCTGGTGCCGGTTACGTCAACTTTGTCTCCGTTTTCAAAGACGTCAGCTTTGATCAAATCGCCAACATTCAGTGCGCTGGTGTCATCTAGTCTGAGTTCACGAAGTGTTCTCTTTGGAGCGACGTCAGCTTTTTTGAAATGACCCGTGAGCGGTTTTGTGACTCTCTGCGGTTTTTGGTCTCCGAAGCCAATCTGAACAGCTTCATAACCGTCGTTCTCTTTTGTTTTCTTCTGTGTTACAGCACAGGGACCGGCTTCGATCACAGTTACAGGAATTACTTTCCCGTTTTCATCGAAAATCTGTGTCATGCCGATTTTCTTACCGATGATTCCTTTTTTCATCTTTGTTCCTCCTAAGGTTATTGGTTGAACGGCTTTGCCGCCAACATGACCCTACTGGTTGGTTTATAACCGAAATTAAAGTTTAATTTCGATTTCAACACCGGCGGGGAGTTCAAGGCCCATCATAGCTTCAACAGTTTTGTTGCTGGGTCTTAAAATGTCAATCAGTCTCTTGTGGGTTCTCATCTCAAACTGCTCACGGCTGTCTTTGTACTTATGCACAGCGCGCAAAATTGTGATGATTTGCTTTTCAGTCGGTAGCGGCACAGGTCCAGAAACTCTTGCTCCTGTACGCTTGGCTGTTGCTACGATTTTTTCAGCGGATTGGTCAACCAGCTGATGATCGTATCCCTTTAATCTGATTCTGATTTTTTCTTTGACTGCCACGTTCATCGCCTCCTTAAATATTTGAGTTGGCGGGCATCAGGTTTTTAACACTGTACCGGGTGTTTGTTCACTCGGACAAATAAAAACCGAAATTCACACAGTGAATTCCGGGGTAATTTCAGTGCAAGCACCTAGAATAAGCTTTAAAAAGCGCAATCCGGCCTATGAGAATCCCTTCTCATGGTTCCAACTTTTTAAATTCATCGCCCGGTTTAAAATCGGACATACTCCACGGAAAAACCGGCTCATCGCAAGATGTTTGTTCTAATCAATGCTAGTCCAAAACCTTTCGTTTCTGCCGCAACCTCCCGCTTCAACGCATATCTGTCGCAGTCGTGCTTGATTATTATATCATCGTATGTCACTGTTTGCAAGCTTTTTTTAACATTTTCTTAAACTTTTTTTCATCACAAAATTTTCCATAAAAATATTATTTCTTTTAAATCTTTGCTTTTTAATAACCTTATAACCACATCTTTCAAAGAACGGTTTTGCTGTAATGGAAGCTTGAACATCTATATACGTAAGTTCTTTTTTTACGGCCTGACTTTCTATATCTTCGGCGAGCATTGCCCCTATTCCCAAACGCTGAAAATCCTTGTGTACAAATAAACGGTCAAAATAGTTTCCGTCAAGGTTTGCAAATCCAACCATCTTTCCCTCTGATTCAGCAATTACCGTATAACTCTCTTTGAATGCCTTGCACCAAGTTTTTAGTTCAATCTCCTTCGGTGCCCAAACATCCTGTTGTTCTTTTGTATAATCCTTGGCATTGACACTATGAACTGTTTCTTGAAAAAGTTTTACCATTTCTGCATCATCTTCAGCTTTATATTGCCGCAAACAATAACCAATCATATTGTACCCCTATATTCATGTAATATTCCAATTTTTTCTAATTATCACCTGTCAATCAAAGCTTGATAAGTTTTGATTGACACTATGTTTCATGAATAATTCTACTTTTCATCGGCAACTATAATGTTTAAGGAGTTGATGATAAAATGTCAAAAAATAAAATCGATTATCATGAACATGATGAAGTTAAAAATTATCCTAACATCGGCAATGTAGCATCGGCGAATGAAACCACCGGGCTTATTCCCTCACTCGCCCAGACAAATGATGAATTTCGATCTTATCAGGATATTAGCTCTACTGCCATTCCTAAAAAAGCCCCTGGAAAACGCGAGCGCTCTGAACCTTTAAAAATTGAACCTACACGTCACACCGATCATCCCTATTTATAATTTCATCTTTAACAATAACCTTTATATACGTTTATCTGCTCTCTTTTCATTTCTCGAATCCTCACAAGCTTTATCGCTTATTAAAATCAACGGGAGGCGGTTATGTCCCCTTATCAAGAGATGTACCAAGAACTTTTTCAAGAAGTTACACAAGCCATTGAAATCTTGAAATCCGCTCAGCAAAAAACAGAAGATATTTATATTAGAAAGAAAAACGCAAAATCACCTGTAACCCCTATGCCACATTTTAATCCGGATAACCCTTTTCTAAAAAGACGGAAAACTTGACTATACAAAAGATTAGAATGCAAACAAAACCAGGAAAACAAAAGCGGCAGGAATTTGTACCCGCCGCTTTCTATTCGTCTTTCAGTGCTCTTTCAAGCCAAGCATCTGCAATATCCATTGCTGTGAATAAACCCTCTTTTTCGCTGCTTTTCAAAATCGCTTTTCCCGTTTTTAAAGGATCGGTACTTAAAAGCTGAATTCCTACTTTGCCCGCTATGTCTAAATCATGAAATTTTTCTTTGGTCTTAACATCAATCTTTACTACGTACAATTCTCGCATATCACCGTAATACAGCGTATCCCCGCTGCGTACCAAAGGTCTGCCTTTGTAAGTTGGAAACTTCATCTCGTTTGTACTCAAAAAATCACCATACTTTCCAAATTTTATTCGCCCAAATAAGAGCGTACCATTGCTCGGAGGAGTTCATCTCGATCAACTCTGCGGATTAAACTTCTGGCGTTGTTATGGGTAGTGATGTAAGTTGGGTCTTCTGACAAAATATAACCTACAATCTGACTAATGGGGTTATACCCTTTTTCTTTCAACGCATCATATACCGTGAGCAATATTTTCTTCATGTCTGCTTCTTTTACTTCATCTATAGAAAAGGTAATCGTATTAAAATCCTGTGACATACAAGTGACACCTCCAAAACATCATTCTTACAGTTTTGCCATTCTTTCTATTCAATCATACATGAATTCAGCCTATAATTCAAGTCTTTTCGCTGAAAACTGTGTTGCACTTGATTTTTACTTTTTAAAAACATAAACGCTCAAAGCGAATATTCTACCTATTCCCGTAAAATCTAATTTTTATTAAGCCTAAGGAGAAGATAATGAAGAATAAGGTAAAATCTGTCATTACAGGCGCATTAGCAGGCCTTGCCAATGGCTTTTTTGGAGCAGGAGGAGGTCTTTTTTTGGTACCTCTGCTCACTCGCTGGATTAAAATTGATGAGAGAAAAGCTTTCGCTACTTCTGTTGGCATTATTCTTCCCCTGTCTATTATTTCTGCAATTATGTATTTTATGAAAGGTTCCATCAATTTATTATCGGCACTTCCTTTTTTGATTGGAGGTACGGTAGGCGGTATTATTTCAGGTCACTTATTCAAAAAAGTACCCATACATGCTCTTCGCAAAATTTTTGCTCTGCTTATTCTATATGGAGGGATACGGGCTTTATTTGGATTCTAGCCCTAAAAAAACGATGTGGTGGATTGACGTTCTTATCGGCACAGCAACCGGTATCCTTTCGGGATTCGGTATTGGCGGCGGCACATTGCTCATCCTCTGGCTAACTCTATTTGCAGGACTAAATCAATTACAGGCGGGAGGTATTAATCTTCTCTACTTTGTTTTTTCTGCTGTCCCTGCTCTTATATCACATGCAAAAAACAAACTCATAGATAAAAAAATCTTAATTTTCTGCATTATTGGCGGTATCCCCTCCTGTATCATTGCCTCTCTAATTGCTTCTCAATTAGATGTCACTTGGCTGAGAAAAGGTTTTGGCGTTCTCCTTTTGTTCATTGGGATAAAAGAATTATTTTCTCCCAAACAGGACACAAAAAAATAAGCCAAACGACAAACTTTCATTGACAATTTTTCCACAAAAGAGTATCCTGATAATTACGCCATCTTAAAGCAAGGGGAGAATATTTTGGGATTTATTGAACTGTTTTTGATTGCTATCGGACTTTCTATGGACGCTTTTGCCGTTGCTATCTGCAAGGGTTTGACTATGAAAGAAGCCACCGCTAAAAAAGCGATCACCGTTGGCCTTTATTTTGGGATTTTTCAAGCTCTCATGCCGTTAATCGGATATTTAGTTGGTATGCAGTTTGAAACGCAAATCAAAAGTATTGACCATTGGATTGCTTTCTTTTTACTTGCCGTTATCGGTGTAAACATGATTATCGGTTCCTTTAAAAAGGAAGAAGAGAGTTGTGGTTGTGAAAATTTACGGGCAAAAGAAATGCTGCCGCTTGCTCTTGCCACCAGCATCGATGCTTTAGCTGTTGGTGTTACCCTTGCTTTTCTCAGCACAGATATTGTGCCAGCCGTTAGTTTTATTGGTATCACTACCTTTTCTTTGTCGGTTATCGGCGTCAAGGTTGGTCATCTTGTAGGCGCAAAATTTAAGTCAAAAGCAGAATTCTTTGGCGGAGTTGTTTTAGTCATAATAGGCGTCAAAATTCTATTGGAGCATTTGGGAGTGCTAGCCTTTTAATCTAGGCTATCTAGGCAAGAATAGCTTTGCTCACAACAATGACTTGCAACAGTATGATTATAAACTTGTTAAACCATAAAACTTCTACATAAATAAGGACATCGCCTATAACAAGTGGCGATGTCCTTATTTATTCTTCTTAAGGCAACTCTTTCAAATTTGAGTGACAGCTATTAATCTAGCACCGCGCCTTTATCAGCACTGGTCACCAGCTTGGCATAACGCTTTAACCAACCCTCTGTCACTTTTGGTTGAAATTCAGGTTGAACAGCACGTCTTGCCGCAAATTCTTCTTCTGAAACTTTTGCATTAAGCTTGTTCTTGAGAATATCAATCTCAATGATATCGCCTTCTTGCAGCAACCCAATTTCGCCACCGACTGCGGCTTCAGGACTGGCATGGCCGATAGAGGCACCGCGAGAAGCTCCCGAAAAACGTCCGTCTGTCACAAGTGCAACGTCTTTATCCAAACGCATACCAGCAAGTGCAGAGGTCGGGTTCAACATTTCACGCATACCAGGTCCACCTTTTGGGCCTTCATAGCGAATGACTACGACATCACCCTTATTGATTTCACCGCCATAAATTGCCGCAATTGCTTCCGATTCGTCATCATATACTCTTGCCGGACCTGTGTGCACCAACATTTCAGGTGCAACTGCACTCTTTTTGACAACTGCACCTTTTTTGGCTATGTTGCCCCAAAGCACAGCAATGCCGCCGCTCTCTGAATATGGGTTGTCAATCGGACGCAAAACCTCGGGGTTTTTATTTCTTGCGTTGGCGATATTTTCGCCTACTGTTTTGCCTGTGGCTGTCATCAGCGTAGTGTCAATTTTGCCTTTTTTAGCAAGTTCTGCCATAACAGCGGGAATACCGCCAGCGGCATCTAAATCTTCGATATGGTCAGGACCTGCCGGAGCAAGGTGACACAAGTTCGGCACATGGGGGTTCATATTGTTGATATCTTCAAGCGTTAGCTTAACACCTGCTTCGTTAGCAATTGCCAATAAATGCAGCACACTATTGGTACTACAACCCAAAGCCATATCACAGGCCATCGCATTTTGAATCGCTTTGTCGGTCAGAATATCTCGAATGCGAATATTATTTTCGACAAGGTTCATAATCTGCATACCGGCTTTTTTGGCAAGCATAATACGCTGTGCCTTGACAGCCGGAATGGTTCCGTTGCCGGGCAGTGCAATGCCAAGTGCTTCTGACAAGCAGTTCATACTGTTAGCCGTATACATACCGGCACAAGAACCGCAGCCGGGACAGCAGCCCATTTCAAATTCTTCAAACTCTGCCTCGTCCATCAAATTTGCTTTATAAGAGCCAACTGCCTCAAACATCTGCGACAAGCTGACTTCTCTTTCACCGACCTTACCGGCCATCATAGGACCACCGCTGATAACAACGGCAGGCACATTCATTCTTGCTGCTCCCATAATCATGCCCGGTACGATTTTATCACAGTTTGGAATGAGCACCAAACCATCAAACCCGTGACTGCGTGTCATAGTTTCAACACTGTCTGCAATCAATTCACGGCTCGGCAGTGAATATTTCATGCCGATATGCCCCATCGCAATACCGTCACAAACACCGATAGACGGCACCAAAATTGGTGTACCGCCAGCAATGCGAACACCCGCTTTTACGGCTTCGGCAATCTTATCCAAATGGATATGCCCCGGCACAACCTCACTATACGCACTGACAACACCAATCAATGGTCTGTCCAGTTCTTCATTTGTATATCCCATTGCATGAAAAAGCGAGCGGTTCGGCGCGCGCTCCACGCCCTCAGTTACATTTTTACTATTCCATTTCATAGCAGGATTCATCTCCTTTTTGTTCTTGTCAGCAATTTCAAATACCGTGGTTGAGCCGACAACGATTAGGATTTTTAGTTTTTATCTCGTAGGCTTACTCTTAATGAGTGCTAACCCTTTTTTATTCTAGCAAAGAAATGCTACTTTTTCATTCCTCTTTAGAATAAGAAAAGAACAGAACCGCAAAAGCGGCACTGTTCTCTTTTACCGCCTGAATTTTTCAGCCGTTCTCTTATTTCTTATCTTTCAGCCAGCTCATCATGCTGCGCAGTTCTCCACCCACTTTTTCAAGCTGATGTTCAGACTCTACACGGCGTTTGGCAAGGAAGTGTGCTTTTTTGCCTGCGCCAAATTCCTGAATGAACTCGCTTGCAAAAGTGCCGTCCTGAATTTCTTTGATGGTTTGTTTCATCGCTGCACGGCTCTCTTTTGTAATGACTCTTTCGCCTGTGCGATAGTCGCCGTATTCAGCTGTATTAGAGATTGAATATCTCATGTAATCAAATCCACCCTCGTTGATTAAGTCAACAATGAGCTTCATTTCGTGGATACACTCAAAATATGCCATCTCTGGTTCGTAACCAGCTTCAACCAAAGTTTCAAAGCCAGCTTTCATCAACTCGGTCACACCGCCACAAAGAACAGCTTGCTCACCAAACAAGTCTGTTTCGGTTTCTTCTTTGAAAGAAGTCTCCAAAATTCCTGCACGGCCAGCGCCGATTCCGGAAGCGTAGGCAAGCGCATAATCTCTGGCTCTGCCAGTTTCGTCCTGATGAATAGCGATAAGGCTAGGCACACCTGCACCACGAACATATTCGCTACGAACAGTATGACCAGGTCCTTTAGGAGCAACCATGATAACGTCTACACCCTTAGGAGCAGCAATTTGGTTGTAATGAATGTTAAAGCCATGAGCAAACATCAACACATTGCCTTCAACTAGATTTGGCTTAATGGATTCTTCATAAATGGAAGGAGCAAGTTCGTCCGGAACAAGCATCATTACAAGGTCACCGACTTTAGCAGCTTCAGCAGGCTCCATAACGGTAAGACCGGCTGCTTTTGCTTTGGCAGCACTGGCAGAATCACTGCGCAGACCGACAACAACATTAACACCGCTTTCGTTCAGGTTTTGGGCGTGAGCATGACCTTGGCTTCCAAAGCCGATAATGGACACGGTTTTATTGTCAAGCATTCCTAGATTGCAATCTTTGTCATAATATTTCTTAATCATGGTTTAGTACCCCTTTCTAATTTAAAACGTCTTTTTTCTGTATGTAAATCAGGGAGATTCCCCCTAATTTAGTCTATTTTATTTTTAGATCTTTTCGAGCACCCGACTGCCTCTTGCCATGGTTGTAACACCGGTTCGGCACATCTCAATCACTTCATACTCATTGATAACGGTTAAGAACGCATCAATTTTAGAAGGCTTTCCGGTCAACTCCACCACCATGCTATCCACAGAGAGGTCTACTACATTGGCTTTGAAAATATCCGATACGCTGGTAACGACATTGCGCATCTTTTCTCCTGCCTTAATCTTCACCAAGAGCAACTCACGCTGAATACTGTCATCGGGATCCATGGCTTCTACGCACTGCACTTCAATCAATTTGCCTGTCTGACTCAAAATTTGATGCAGTGTATTTTTATCCCCTGTTGTTGTAATGGTAATGCGAGAAATTTTCTCATCGTTGGTTGCCGAAACAGTCAGCGAATCGATATTGAAGCCTTTTCGGGCAAACAAGCTTGAAACTCTCGCCAATACGCCTGAATGGTTATCTACAAGCATAGACACCACTTGTCGGTTTTGATCCATTGTTTTTCCTCCTTTCTGCTTATCCCATGATAATGTTTTCGACTGTGCCGCCATTTGGAATCATCGGCAGCACCTGTTCATCTCTACCAATCGGGCATTCAATCCAAACTGGGCCGTCAACCTCCAGTGCCTCTTGCAGAACCTTCTTGAATTCTGCAATGGTCTCGGCACGATAACCCTTTGCGCCAAAACCCTCTGCTGTCTTAACATAGTCAGTTGCACGAGAAAGTGTGGTGTTTGAATATCTGTCATCATAAAAACTGTGCTGCCACTGACGAACCATACCAAGCACATCATTGTTAATAACAACTGTTACAACAGGAATTTTATAGCTGACAGCCGTTGCTACTTCATTCATATTCATATGGAAAGAACCGTCACCTGTGATATGAACCACTTTACGCTGGGGCTGTGCTACCTTTGCGCCAATGGCTGCGCCATATCCGAATCCCATGGTTCCCAAACCGCCGCTTGTCAAAAAGCTTCTCGGTCTGGTACGGCAGCAATATTGCACCGCCCACATTTGATGCTGTCCCACATCCGTTGCCATAATGCCGTCTTCACCAACTGCCTCGGTAATAGCGCCAATAATTTGGTGAGGTTTCAGCTTAGTTTCGCTGTCAACTTCTTGATAATCGGCCTTTTTCCATTCGTCAATCTGGTGAATCCAATTCGGGTGTTTTGTGTCATCTAACATAGGAATCAATTTTTGCAGCACCTGCTTGATATCGCCAATGACCGAATAATCTACTTTCACGTTCTTATTCACTTCACTGGGGTCGATATCAATCTGCACAAATTTTGCATTTCTGCCGAATTTTCCTGGGTTCAATGCCACACGGTCGGAGAAACGAAATCCTACTGCTATAATCAAGTCGGCTTGATCAAGCGCTTTGTTGCCCGAAAATCTGCCATGCATGCCCACCATGCCGATATTCAGCGGGTCATTCCAACTCAAAACCCCTGTGCCCATAATCGAATGCACCGCCGGAATGTCCATTTTGTGCACCAATTCATACATTTCAGCATTTGCTTCGCTGCCTACCACACCGCCGCCAAAGCAAATTAACGGTTGTCTGCTGCTATCAATGTATTCAACCACTTTTTTCAAAGCATCTTTGTTATCAAAAGGTTTTTTCTTCTCTTCGAATTTCTTACCACTGTGAAATTCGCCCTCATTAATGGTAGCATCTTTTGTAATATCAATTAGCACAGGGCCTTTTCTGCCGCTGCCGGCAATACGAAATGCTTCTCGCAGTGTCTCTGCTAGATCATTTACATCCTGTACAAAAAAGTTGTGTTTGGTAATCGGCATCGTAATGCCCATGGTATATACTTCTTGAAAGCTATCTTTGCCAATCAGCGAGCTTGCCACGTTACCTGTAATCGCAACCATCGGAATGCTATCCATATAGGCTGTTGCAATGCCGGTAACAAGGTTTGTCATGCCGGGGCCGCTAGTCGCCAAAACAACTCCGGTTTTCCCCGTTGCTCTTGCGTAGCCATCTGCGGCATGGGCTGCGCCCTGCTCATGTGCTGTGATATAATGCTTGATTTTGTCTCGATGATCATACAAAGCGTCGTAAATCGGCAGAACAGCTCCGCCTGGATACCCAAAAATCGTGTCTACGCCTTGCTCCATCAGAATTTTGCAAATTATTTCTGCACCTGAAACTCTCATAATGCTGCCTCCTTTTCTTCGGAGATTTTTGAAGCAACCACTTCAAAAACAACCTAATTTTCATTTTCTTTTGCCAATATGCTATATTTGTTATTTATAATTGATGGTAAACAAAAAACCCCTGTCTCTTATAAATTTATATAAGAGACAGAGGTAAAAACTCTGCGGTACCACTCTTTTTGCTATGGCATTACACCATAACCACTTAGCAATATCTATCTTTCTCTACACCCGGGGTATAAAAGATAATATCGGGCACTGTAACATAGTGCCAGTCGACCGCGCCTACACAAACTTTCGTCCTTCAGGCGGCTGCTCCAGGGAGAGACTTCATCATGCGCTGCCGTACTGCCTCTCACCACCCGGCAGCTCTCTGAAACATTACACGCAGACTACTATTTCCCTTCATCACATTTCGCTTTATTAAATTAAAATTTATTATACATAATTAAATCTAGTCTGTCAACATCAAAAAACAGATTCCCTGTTTTTACTATAAATTGTCCTTGCCTGTCAAACAATACTTTGTTTTTGTTTGCCTTTTAAAGAATCAAGGATAAATAAATTAAAAAAATTGTTTTATTTCACTTTTTTAGTTTCTTGCCTAGCACGATTAATTACGGTCATCTCATCTTCCTTTTGAATCACCTTGAGAGTATCTTGGCGATTCATAACATGCAACATGATGGTAAGACCCAACTGCAAGATTGTGATAATCCCTAAAAACAGTTTTGGCCAGACAGGTTCTTTTCTTTTAGGATACTTTCTCATAGCAATGACCTCCTTTTTGAGAAATTTATTTTCTGTTCTGCCACTGCGTCATTCTTGGGTCAACTCTTCTTCACAATATTGGCAGCGATAGCGATGATCTTCCGCACTGCACAAATAAAAAACCTGTTCAATTGAGGCTTCAATACTAGTAATACAACGTGGATTTTTACAAGAAACGATATTGACAAGCTTGTCCGGTAAATCAAGCTTTTTCTTCTCCACAAGCTGGCCATTTTGAATGGTGCAAACAGTGGCTCTGTTATCAATAAATCCCAGCACATCTAAATTGACACCTGTGATACTATCTATCTTTATAATGTCCTTTTTTCCGTATTTATTACTTTTTACATTTTTAATAATTGCCACACCAGAATCTAATTTATCGAGCTCTAGCAGCTCATAAATGCGCATTCCCTTGCCCGCTGTGATATGGTCAATCACAATTCCATTCGTGATACTATCGATATTTAGCATAAAGAATCCTCCAAAATCTCGTTTTCGATGCCCAGCAAAGAGAGAATCAGCGCCATGCGTACATAGACACCATTCTGCGCTTGTTTGAAATAGACAGCACGAGGGTCTTTATCTACTTCTACTGCAATTTCATTTACTCTTGGCAGCGGATGCATTACCATGAGAGAATCTTTTCCCAGTGCCATTTTTTTGTGATCGAGAATGTAGGAATCTTTCAATCTCACATAATCTTCTTCATTAAAGAAACGTTCTTTCTGCACTCTGGTCATATAGAGAACATCTAGCTCACCGATAACATCTTCCATAGAAGAAACTTCTCGATAAGGGAATCCTGACGGTTTTACCACTTCTTCAATGATATAGTCAGGAAGTGTTAATTCTTTGGGAGAAATAAATATAAATCGTACATTTTGATAGCGTACAAGTGACTGAATTAGCGAATGCACTGTTCTTCCGAATCGCAAATCACCACAAAGGCCAATGGTAATGCCGTCAATCGATCCTCTGCCTTTTTGAATCGTCAACAGGTCGGTTAATGTTTGCGTGGGGTGTTGATGCCCGCCGTCGCCGGCATTGACAATTGGAACGGAAGCAAACTTGGCTGCCACGGCAGGCGCGCCCTCTTTATAGTGCCTCATCGCCACAATATCGGCATAACAAGAAATCATGCGAGCCGTGTCAGCCACGCTTTCCCCTTTAGAAGCCGAGCTGCTTTGCGCCGATGAAAATCCCAGAACTTGTCCGCCCAAGCGCATCATTGCTGATTCGAAGCTTAGTCTGGTACGTGTGCTGGGTTCATAGAACAGGGTCGCCAAAATCTTACCGGCACATGTATGAGAATACTTCTCTATATTCTGCGAAATATCCTCTGCTAACTTTATTACCTTATCTGTTTCTTCTTTTGTGAAATCAAGTGGGTTGATTAAATGCCGCATATATACCTCCGTTTTCAGAACACTTCGTATAAAAGAAACCCTATCGGACATTTTATCTGCCGACAGGGTTTTCTTTGTTTTCATTTGGATGGACTCATTGAAAAGAAAACCCAATTTTGTTTAAGTGTTAAACTCAATCTTCCTCAGGCATCTCCCAGTTGTGCCAGACGTTTTGGACATCGTCGTTGTCCTCAAGCATATCCAACATTCTCTGCATTTTTTTACTGACTTCTTCATCTTCTATTTTCGTGTAGGTATCCGGCACCATTTCTACTTCTGCTGAAATAAATGAATACCCTTTGGCCTCTAAATCATCACGAACACCGCTGAAGTCTTCCGGTTCAGTAGTGATTTCAAATACATCCTCATCAGCGGCAAAATCAGAAGCGCCTGCCTCAAGTGCATCATTCATCAGCTTTTCTTCATCTATGCCATCGCCTTCCACAACGATAACACCTTTTTTAGCAAACATAAACGATACACAGCCTGTCGCACCTAAATTACCATTGTTTTTATCAAAAGCATGGCGAACCTCACCCGCTGTTCGGTTTCGGTTGTCTGTCAACGCTTCTACAATAACAGCCACACCAGAAGGACCATATCCCTCATACGTACATTCTTCATAGCTGTTTGAATCACTGTCACCGGCAGCTTTCTTGATAATTCGCTCAATGTTTTCATTGGGAACGTTCGCTGCCTTGGCTTTGGCAATGCAGTCTTTCAAACGAGAGTTTGACGCAGGGTCAGCACTGCCGCCTTCTTTTACCGCTACAGCCAATTCACGTCCAATTTTTGTGAATATCTTAGCCTTGGCGCCGTCTGTCTTTTCTTTTTTTCTTTTTATGTTGCTCCATTTCGAATGCCCTGACATCGTAAAACTCCTTATATTAAAATATTATAGTAATCATATCACGGTCGCCCCAGTATTTCAAGCGCAAGTTCATGTGCTTTTTTCTGAGCAAACGCCCTGTCTTCTGCCTTGTTTCGGTCTGTACCGCTCCAAACCGCACAACCACTTAGCTCTGTGTTCATCACGCCAAATGCCATTTCGAGTTGACGAATGGTGACTTCAATGGCGGTTTCTTGTTCAGAACCCATCGTTAGCAGCAAAACTGCTTTTCGGCTTTTCTTAATCGACTGTTCAATTCCCAGTGAAAATCGAGCTTCAAAATAGCGCTGCATTCGATCTAAAACAGCTTTAAACGGTGACGGAAACGAATCAAAATACACGGGAGAAGCTACGACGAATAAATCACTTTGCCGAAACGCTTTATCAAAATCGTTTAAATCGTCAAACACGCATTGTTCTTTTTTAGCGCAAGCCCGGCAGCCAACACAAGGCTTTGCCCGCATTTCATAGGTGTTCATCTCGGTAATTTTCCAGTCTTTATCCTGTTCAAAAGGCTGCAAAAAACTGTTTAGAAGTGTACGGGTATTTTGTTGTGAGTTTGGTGAAGCAAACATCACCAGCAAATTTTTCTTTCTGTTTAGTAATCCCATTGTTTTTCATTCATCCTTTCCCGCAAACTCAACTGTCTGGGGTAATCTGATATCCGATAAATTCACCACATAATTGCTGTAAAAACCCAATGTGACAAGCCCACATTTACCAAGTGCTAAATTTCTAAACACACCTGTTTTATCCTATAAATGGAGCAAATTCTGGCTATGCATTTCCTGTGCCGCTAACAGCACACCCAATTGGCCGCTATGATAGTTCAGACCGCCCTGCATCCAAACTGCATACGGTTCACGCAGCGGTGCATCTGCAGAAAGCTCTACCGAAGCACCAAGCGTAAAGGCGCCTGCCGCCATAATCACGTCGCTATCATAACCAGGCATAGGGGCTGGTTCAGGCACAACGAAAGAATCAATCGGTGCTCCCTTTTGAATCCCCCTGCAAAAAGCAATCAGTGCCTCCGGCTTTTGCAGTAAAATGGCTTGAATAATGTCTGCTCTCGGCTCATCATAACGAGGGGTGACCTCATAGCCCATGAGCGTAAACAGTGCTGACGCAAAAATAGCCGTCTTCATGGCTTCTCCCGTTACATGAGGCGCGTGAAAAAGTCCCATAAAAAGCTCGCGCTTGGTATTTAGAGTACAGCCAATTTCGCGGCCTGTTCCCGGCGTTGTCAAGCGATAGGCACACTGCTCAATGAGTTCTTTTTTACCGGCAAGATATCCGCCTGTGGGCGCAATACCTCCGCCGATATTTTTAATCAACGAACCTGCCATTAAATCGGCGCCATAGGTAGTTGGCTCTGTGGTCTGTGAGAATTCTCCATAGCAGTTATCCACCATCACAATTGCATTCGGTGCATTCTTCTTAGCAATGGCTATTATTTTGGCAATCTCCTCCACGCTAAGAGACGGGCGAAGACTGTATCCCCTAGAACGCTGTAAATAAATCATACGGTACTTCGGAGAAATAGTTTGCTTCATCGCTTCATAGTCGAGCGTGCCGTCAGAACATAAATCAACCTGTTCATAAGAAACCCCAAACTCTTTCAATGAACCACTAGATGGCTTGCCGATTCCTATGACGCCATGAATCGTATCATATGGCATTCCGGTGACAGAAAGCATCGTGTCTCCGGGTCGTAAAATACCAAAAAGCGCTACCGTCAACGCATGTGTTCCGCTGACAAAATTATGGCGCACCAAGGCATCTTCTGCATCTAGCGCAAATGCCATGACTTCATCCAGTACGTCCCGTCCTCTATCGCCGTATCCATACCCTGTGCTGTCTGCAAAATGACTTTCGCTAACACCCGCTTTAGCAAAAGCTGCCAACATCTTTTGCTGCGTATACCGCTGAATTTCTTCCGTTTTGCGATAATAAGGTGCTGCCATTTCTTCTGCTTGATTTGAAAGTTCTTTCAATCTATCATCTATTGTAAAATATTCATACATGAACTTAGATTTCCTTTCTACTTTGCTTTTTAAAATAGGATACGCGACCCATCATCGCTATTCAACAGGCGCATTTACCCACGTATCGGCTTTATGATACCCAAGCTGTTTATAAAATTCCTCGTGCAGTCCTTTTTCTTTAAATATGTAAATCGTTTTACCGCCCAAAGCAGCTTCGGCCTGTTTTATTAATTCACTGGCGATTCCTTTTCTTCGAAAGGATTCTTTTACCGCTACTGCCGACAAAATGGCTGCTGTGTCTGTAATGGATGAAACCACTGCACAACCTACCAGCTGGCTTTCTTGATATTCGGTCACTACAAGTGCCGCTTCATGCCGTAATCGGTGAGATAAATCCATATAAAAAGCTTCAAAGTCGGTTTCCATACCACATTCTTCGAGTAAAAAATAGATTTCACGAATATTGACTTCACTGGTGTCTACAAAAGCACCGCTCTCAAATTCTAGCTTTTTTTGCAGAACATCACCTTGATGCTGCATGGGCATAGAAAGTTTTTCAGCCCCTCGCAAGGCACACATAATTTCTTTGGCGCCGACCATTTTAAGAAACATATTTGTCTCTTCTGCATTTTTGGGTGTGCCGCTGATAATCATAACATCATCTACCAAACAATACACAGCATTGGAATCTTGTTCCTTCCAAAAGCACGAAAACTTCTTGTCAAATCCATAGGCCGTAGCAATAGAAGCAATTTTACAGCCAAATGCCGACTTTTGGCACAGCTCCAAAAGTTTCTTTCTTTGTTCTTCTCTTTCTGCAACCTGAATCATTTTATCCCCCTTAGATTACACAAAAAAAGCCTCGCAAAAGCGAGGCGCAAAACCCAAAACAACTTATTTTGCAAAAAAAGCAACCGCATTGATAATAATGACTAACACAACAAAACCAACCGCAATTACTTTGGTCCAACGTGATAGAAAAGCGTTAGCCGACCTTGCTTTATTTTTAGAAAGGAACGTATCTGCACCGCCAGTTACCACACCCACGTTTTTCTGATTGCCTTCTTGCAGCAAAATAACAATAATCACCAAAACAGAAAAAAGAATCAATATAGAGCCTAAAACAATATTAAGAACTGACATGACAGCACCTCATCCATCTTTTAATACTTCTTTAATAATCAAAAAATATTTTACCACAAACTCTGTACGTTTGCAAGAAAAAATTTCTTTTTTATCGTTTGCATAAACCGCAAAGAAGTCGGTCATAATACTAACAGCAACAGGGATTAAGCGTTTGCAGCTTGAAGCATTTCTTTCATAGCGAGAATAGGATTTTACTATAAAATTTCTTTTCTATGCTTATTACAGTGCTTTCAAGACCAGTTGCTCGCCTTTTGGTTAACTTATTCGACCCCTTGGTTGATGTAGATAATCAAGGGGTGTTTTTTTGCCCTTTTATAACCGTTAAGACCAGAGCGGCGACGGATAGATTCCTTCTTGTGCCAGTTTTGCTAACGCTGCCATCACCATTTCTTTGTCTTCTTTATAGGTCACACCATACCATTTATCTTGAGAAGTCAGAACTTCTACTTTTGCCTTACCCTTTTGCAGCAAAGCATTTACCACAAAAGGAAGATAAAATTCTGCTTTCAGAGGGTTGCCCTTCACTTCTTCAAGCAAAAACCGTGCAAAGTCTTTTTCAAGTTCGGCAAAAAATTGGTTGGTAAATCCCCACATATTCATCGAAACCGGTGCATTCTCGGGCAAATCGTGCCATATTTTGCCCTCGTCTTCTGTGTAGGCAATCGCATTTTCTCTTTGCTCAATTCGGGTGCGCTCCACAATGTTTTTTAGCAATCCGCCTTCTGTTTCACATACACCGCGAGAAACAGAGCCGTTTTCTGTCACTGTGTTTTTAAGCTGAAAGCCAACCATGGCACAAGGCAAAATCTCTGTTTCCTCTGCCTGTGTCAAAAATTGATAAATTTTCTCAAACGCTTCTCGGCCATAAAAATCGTCGGCATTAATGACCGCAAAAGGGCCTTCAATGCACTCTTTACCCATCAATGCTGCATGCCCTGTTCCCCAAGGTTTCACCCGTTCTTCAGGAACATTAAAACCAGCAGGAACTTTCTCGAGCGTCTGAAAAACAAATTCAATTTGCATATGTTTGCCGGCTTTTGGCAAAATCACATCTTGGAAGTCCTTCAAGTTTTCTTCTTTGATTACAAAAACAGCTTTTTTAAATCCAGCTCTGGCAGCATCAAAAAGCGAATAGTCAATAATAATTTCACCGTTCTGCCCTACAGGGTCAATCTGCTTTAAACCACCGTAGCGGCTGCCAAGTCCGGCTGCCATAATCAATAAAACAGGTTCTTTCATCATAAAATGCTCCTTTTCATGCATTACTCATCTACTTCTGTACTGCTACCATAATAAGTGTCATAATAGGGAGAATCTTGCTCATAGATAAAGGCATCGATTAAATGAGACGCATCCTCTAAATCATACAAAATAACTGACATATCATCTATATATGGATCATCATATCCCGTAATTTCATTAGGTATTGTCATGCGCTCCATTGTGAAACCTGAAAGTGCCACTTGTGCAAGGGGCAACACATCACCGGGGTCTAAACTAGTCTCGCAGAGCGGCATCATTTGCTTAATCATACTTGGATATTCTGCTTTACTCATTGTCATTACTCTTTGGAACATCGCCTCAAGCACATTTTGCTGACGACCCACACGGCCAAAGTCACTATCTAAATAACGAATTCTTGAATACGCAACTGCCTGATGCCCTGAAAGATGCAGGAGCCCCGCTTCTGTCACTTCGTCATCCGAATCAATCCCTAATTCGGGCTGCTCAATTGCCAAGCCTCTCAAGTTATCATTCATATATGAAATTTCATCTTCTCTTATTTCAACGTCTACACCGCCGACTGCATCAATTAATTCTGCGAGTCTGCCAAAATTGACGGTGACATAATCCATAATGTCCATGTTGTAGTTTTGGTTGAGCGTCTTAATGGCAAGCTCATAACCGCCCCAAGAATAAGCCGCATTAATTTTGTAAGAACCGTTGCCTTCAATTGGAACATAAGAGTCACGCAAAACCGAGGTTAATTTGATTTTATTATGCTTCATATCAACTGACATAATGATAATCGCATCGGAGTTTCCCGTAAAGCTATTGCCACGTGAATCCACACCAAATAAAGCAATATTTTTAATGCTATTATCAGAAATGACGTCTGACGCAATACCAAGCTCTGCGGGATCTTTTGTCAAAGAAGTGGTATTCAAATCACCGAGCAGATACGTTGACACATAAATCAATCCTGCGCCCAAGACAATCAGCAGCGAGAAAATAACAGCCAAGATAATCTCAATTGCTTTTCTGCCTGCACTTTTCTTTTTTCTAGGGCCTTTCTGACCTTGTGAAGAATAAGAAGAAACATCTTCAAAACTGCCTTTGGCTCCATATCCCTGTGGCACTGCCTGTGCTCTTTTATTGGTCTGATATTCGTAGTTATCATCATATCGATTATGTCTGTTTTCATTCCGACTCATTTTTAACCTCCGTTTTGCTTTGCTTCATCATCATGAGCAAGCTGCGTTTTCGTCTTTTTAAATACAAACAGCTTACTAAATACATAATTTAGAACAATCACCAACACATTGCAAAGCAACTTCATAATATCAAAATTATATCCCATGTTGTCTACAAAAAGAGTCATTAGCACAACCTCTATAATGCCTGAAGAAAGTCTAGCCCCTACAAAAGCTGCCAGTTCTTTCAAAACCTCTTTTTTGCCGCTTTTTTTACTGCGGAATACCCAAATACGATTCGTTACATAAGCAAAAAGGACTGAAATTGCCCATGCGATACTTACTGATGGCCAAGATTTTTCTACACCAATTTGCAAAAACCACGCATTGGCTGCCAATGCCGTAATGTAATTTACCGCTGTCGTTAAAACACCGAAAAACAAATAGGAAATCGGTTCACGATATTGACAGATGATTTTCTTTATCCTATTCACAGCATATCCTTTCCCGCATATTATCAACTAAACTCAGCATGAGCCAAAGAACAAGCCTAAGTTTTAGCTATTAACTCAAATATTATAATGCAACTCTCGTCGAATTTCAAGGTTAGCTTGCTAAATCGGCCTATAAAGCTGAAATTTATGATTTCTGTAAGATTTCGTTAATATCAGTTCATTTTTATTTTTGGCAACTAAATGTAAGGTTTTTCCCATTTTTCAATAAAATATAGGTGATTATCCACTTATTCTCTCACAAGTGTTCTCTTGACTTGCGTGCCTATTTTGTGTACAATAACGGTATAAAAGAGCATAGCTTTCTCGGCTGTGTCGTTATAATACTGAAAGGATCGATTAACATGACAGATGAATTCGAAGCAGATTTGCTAACCTTGCTTGACGACGACGGTGCCGAACACGAATTTGAAATCATTGATGAACTAGAAAATGACGACGGTCATTTTATTGCCCTTGTTCCCACTCATCAAGATGCCGATGATTTGGCTGCTGACGCTGAAACCTATTATATTTTTGAAATTGTTGATGTAGATGGCGAAGAAGAACTGCAAGAAGTTGAAGATGATGATTTGCTGAATAAATTGGCTGATGTTTTTGAAAACCGCTTTAATGAGCTTTATTTCGAAGACGAGAACTAACAATAGCATGTAAAATTTACCGGCAGGAATTTTTATAGACATTGCGGAAAAACTTTTAGAGTAGACTCATTGTCTCTATTCTAGTATGATGACACATCGTCAAAATATCCTGCTCAGGCTTTTCCTACCTTTCACGCGGACTGTGCAAAAATAACCCTACAATCTTATTCTCGGGAATCCGCCTCTGTTTGTGGACTGCAGACCTCCCAAGGCATGCTAGACATGTTTTTGGAAGAAGGGAGCGAGAAACAATCAGGAGGATACCCACCTGCTTTTCAAGTAGCAGGTTATTGAGAAGCACATTACGGTTAGGCGGGAATTTATTTGAACAAAACAGCCCTCTGTTTGCGGAGTACCGCGGCAGGGGGCTTTCTGCATTCTTTCATAAAACGATTTTAATTAAACTTGCTGTCGATGGAAAAACTTCGCCTAACCATGTTTTATTCTATGTTAAATCTTCTGCTTTTATGGGGATAGCCTTCTTTTAAGTTCTTCCCACATGCTTTCTCCTTTAAAAACCGCCAAGGCCGCCAAAGACATTACGCTGCCTGCCACACAAATGACGGTTGGGTATCGTACCGACACAGAATCAGTGATATAGAAAATTAACGGCACAATGCCAAATAAAGCATTGACAACTACAGAAATCATATAATATTCCACTCTCCACCGCAAAACTCGTGAGAGTACAGACAAGCTGGCAAGACCTACCAGGCATAAAATAGGGACTACATAATCTATGCTCCAACCGCTCCAGCCTACAACAAAATCCCATAGCGTGCAAATTAGAGAGATAACAACCACCTGATAGAAAATCCATTTCGGCATATTTTTTCGTTTTCGTACAGCAAGCGTTAAGACAATCCATAA
Organism: Scatolibacter rhodanostii; assembly: GCF_900197595.1. Taxonomy (GTDB): domain Bacteria; phylum Bacillota; class Clostridia; order Oscillospirales; family Acutalibacteraceae; genus Scatolibacter; species Scatolibacter rhodanostii. The sequence goes on from NZ_FZLO01000002.1 coordinate 334,787, forward strand.
ACAAGCCGCACCGGCAACCCAAAAAATTGACCACCAACCTGCATCTCGCCACATCAGATTTACTGCCACGGCTACTACAACCACGGCAATAGAGATAAAAATGAGTATTCTAAACAAAAAATGAAATTCTTGATAGACGGTTGGCACCAAAGGGAAAACTTCTTCTGAATCTTCTCCGCTAAGCTTACCTTGACATAACGGGCAAAATTCACGCTTGCCTTTTACCGTTACTCCACATTTGGAACAAGTCTTCATATCTGTCCCCCTTCTTTATAAACCACGATTAGTTCCCTTCTTCCAAAGGGCTAGAAACAATTTCAATGGGTAAATTCATTGCTGTCAGTTTGCGAAAAAAACATTTTTGGATATCTGCGCTAACAAAGCCATCTGTGAAACTCATCACCAAATTGTTTCCATAAGAGCATAAACAAATTTGTATCTTTTTCGTACTTGCCATAACATCAAACAAACGAATATGTTTTTGATATACTTCGGGCATTGTCACTTTACCAATATTTGATAAGGAAGCTGTGACCGATCGATCGGCAATTTTATATCCAAGATTCATAAAAAAGTTCTTTAAAGTCAGCGGAATAATGCGAATAGCTGGATTTTTTTCAATCGCAATCATGTTGTTCATTTTTTCTCTGATACAGTCTGAGCAAAGTTTTTCTGCCATCTGTTTTTTAATGCTGGTTAAGACGTCTTCAAAGTTCACTTCTTCACCCTTGAATCGATAAAAAACATTGACTACACTGAAAAAGTTACGAGAAGATTCTGAAGGAAAGTAACTTCGCAGATTTACCGGAATAGAGATACCAATTGGTTTTTTTCTCTCACGAACAGTCATATTGTCTGCAATAGAACAAATCAATAGGCTCACTAAAAAAGCAGTTAAGGTCGCATCATGCTGTTTTGCTAGCGCCAAAGCCTTGCCGGTGTCTGCAATCCCCTCAATCACTTTTAGGCGATTTTCTGACAGACGACCCCTTTTCAATTGATGAGTTATCGGACTTTTAGTTCGCTTGATTTTTTGGGGAACATAATACTTATCAAAACTATCGGCCATTCTCTCTGAATGCGAACCTTCATATTCTGAATCTGGAGGATTTTCGCCCAATTCATCTGCATGTGTCAGCATTAAATATTGGCAGACAAGTTCTCTTAAAAACAGCATGGCTCCTCTACCATCAGCCAATGCATGATAAATCTCAAAACTAATCCTGTTTCGATAGTAGAAAACGTCAAATAACAGGGCTGATTCATTTTTATCGTACAACTGTTGACAAATTGGTGTATGTTCTTCGTGCACTTTAGGCATTAGCTCTGTATCTTCTAAATAATACCAAAACAAGCCGTGTTTTAAGACAACTTGATAGCCTTTAAATATACTCAAAGTTTTGTCTAAAGCTTGCTGCAAAACTTCTTCTTGAATCTCCTCCCGCAGTTCACAGGCAAAACGGAAAACTTTTGAATCCATTTTATTGGTTGAAGGAGGAAAAATTTTAGCGGCGTTATCGAGTTTTATCCAATTTCTCCTTCTTTTGCGCTTCAATCGCTCACCCCATCTTTATCTAAAAAGTTTCGAATCAACTGGCAGGCCTTTTTGGCAGGTGTTCCTAACGTCATTGAGAAAAAACCGTGCAGGGCATTTTCCATACGATATTTTGTAACCTGACTACCTGCCGCACTGAGCTTGTCAGCATACATTTCACCTTCATCACATAAAGGATCGAATTCAGCCGTAATCACCAATGTTTTGGGCTGACAAGAAAAATCTTCTGCCAGTAAAGGCGCAAAATAAGGCTGTGTTCTATCACCTGTGCCCGCATAAAGCTCTATATATTCTTGTATGCGTTCTGCCGTAAGAATGTAGTCTTTCCCATTTCTGTGTACTGATTCAAAAGGAGAAGTAACTGTATAATCATTATATAAAGCTGGATAGAGTAAAATCTGTGACACTGGCGTAAACTCACCCGAATCACGAGCTTTCAAGCTGATAGCAGCGGCTAGGTTGCCTCCAGCGCTATCACCCATCAATATTAATTTTTCGGAAGAAACCCCAAATAGAAACTCAGCGTTCTGATAGAAATATCGGCTGACTGCATAACAGTCTGTAAGCCCTGCCGGAAAAGGATGTTCTGGCGCAAGTCGGTAATCTACCGCTGCCACACGGCAATTCAGTTGACGTGCTAGCATAATACAGACACGATTATAGCTGTCTACATTGCCCGAGACCCAGCCCCCGCCATGAAAGAACAAAATGACAGATTTGTCTTTCCAATTCTCAAGGGGATAATACATCCGAACAGGCACCACGTGCTCTTCACAGACTACGTCAAAGTCAGCTCCACTAAAAGTTGGGTCTAATCGATGAAATTTCCCGATTTTTGAAAGCTGCCGCTGTAATTTATAGATTCGCTGCACCTCCGGCTGATTTTCCGAAATCATCTTCAAGGCCGCTTCAATTGCTTTATTATGCATATCCAAAAGAGCCTCCCGGCAAAAGTGCCTTTTCTTAAAATTTATAGTAGAATCGATAGAGAAAGAATAAAGCTAACTTAGATTCAAGCTAGACTACTTCACCTTACTGTAAGAAAAAACAGCCGTTTTTCTTTCTCGACTTCGTGAAGTATTTCTGCTCTTTTTGCTAATTCTTTTTTCATTATATGGGATTCTTTGGGCTTTTTCAACTTTTTTTACTGGATTTTTACCTTTATTAAGGAGATTTAAGATTTCTGTAATATAAATTTTCGGCTTATTGGGGCTTGATTTGAAAACTAAATCTGATAGAGCATAAGAATATTCTTAGTAAAATATTCTTATGCTAGTGTTCGCTTTTTTAATAAAGCTAGTCTCCCCTGACATTATCCCCGTTGAAAAAATAAAAGAGTTGCTATTCGACATGCGATGGCTATTTATCATAAAAAAAGGACGGCAGGATATACTCTGCTGTCCTTTTCTATCTAAATTATTACTGCTCGTTTTGCTATCCTGTTTATACCAATGCTGCTACCAGCGCTTCTCTGTCACCGGGCAATAAATCAATGACCGGAATCTCAATCATGGTGTATGCTCCTGGTTTTTGCTTGGTCACCGCTCTAGCGCAAGCAACCAAAACCTGTGAGGTTAGCGCCGGATTATTAATTGTCATGTTGAACTCAAAAATCTGGTTGTCTGTTTCGCCTGAAACACCTTTTCTCACCATATGAACCCCATGACCTTTATCAATCACTGTGTTGATATCGGATACTTCAATGACATGAGTTTCATCGTGCGTAAAATATGCATCGCCTTTTATTCCCTTTTCAACGTCTGCAAAAACGGCATTCTCTTCCAGTTCAACATAGACCATTCTTCTGTGGACACCGGTGCCCAGCGGAATGGTCATAGACAGTGCGCCTTTAACCCCCGCAACTGCTTTTGCCGCTACGGTATGTCCCATGCTCATACCGGGTCCAAAATTTGTATAAGTAATACCTTTTGGTGCACAAGCCTGCATCAGTGTTCTCACAATAGAATCGCTGCCGGGGTCCCAACCGGCTGACAGAATCGCCGCTGCGCCTGAAGCCTTTGCTGCTTTATCCAAATTACGGCGCAACTCTACAATAGAGGTATGAATATCAAAGCTATCTACTGTACAAATGCCCATTGCCAAAAATTTTTCAGCATTTTCCTGCACACTTCGTGTGGGTGTGCAGAGAAGAGCAACATCCACCTTGCCCAGCTCACTGATATCATCTGTTACTTTTATATCTTGCAGTTCTTTTGGTTGCTCTCCACCAATCGTTCTGCGAACGATTCCGGCAAGCTCCATATCTTCTGCTGCCTCTACTGCTTCAACTGCATATTTCCCGATATTTCCATATCCCACAATTGCAATACGAATTTTTTCCATTCTACACTCGTTCCTTTCCAATCTATACATGATTTTTGGCTTGTCCTATAAATTAATCTTCAATTTATTTTATGTCTTGTACTACAGCTTGTCAAGAATTTTTACATCTACTAAAACAAAAGAACCTCACACGCAAATTGCGTATAAAGGTTCTTACTTGGTGCGCCTGACAGAATTCGAATCTGCGGCCTTTGGAGTCGGAGTCCAACGCTCTATCCAGCTGAGCTACAGACGCATATAAAACAGAAACCCACCTAGCAGTATCCACTTCTATAGAAAGCGAGCAACTTTTTATTCATTTTCCATCCGTCTTCAAGTTCTCTTTTGCGATACTTTACATAACTCCTTGTCGGTCCTATACAACTCAACTCCTGCGACAAAATGCTCTCATCCATCGAACAATTCTATCACAGTTATCAGAGTCTATCGCTCGCCTAGCTTAACTCCAAGACAAATCAATAAATCGAGTAATTGGGTTTAAGCAGCACTCAACGTTGTATATTATAGCACACCTACTGATAAAAAAGAAAGAAAAATTTTGGAACGACACCATCATGTCAAAATCATAAGCCTATTAAAATTCCAAATCATCCATATCAAACTTCTGCTTCAACTCTTCTACCCATTCATCTGTTTCTTCTGGACTCAAAGAACGCATTAGTGCAATTACAGATTTTTCTTTACTGGATAAATCGCCAATCTTGTGAGGATTATCTCGAATAATTCTGCGCGGGCGTCGACTATTCGCATCAGAAAACATACTGACAACTTCTTCTTCCAGCAGAGAATGTACCGGAACATCCAATATCTGAGCAAGTGACTTTAGTGTATGAATATCGGGTGTAGTTTTGCCTGTTTCGTAATAGGTATAGGTAGAACGATTAATATTGAGTGCGTCTGCCAAATTTTGCTGCGTATACCCTGCCTTTAATCTAAGCTTTCTTAGCATGTTGCCCAAAGTAGTTTTTTCATTTTTGTTAATCATTATTATGCACCTGCTTACCATAGAAATTTTATATTACCATAGAAAAATCAAATATATCATATTATTTTTTCCATTTATGAAATATATCAAAAGAAATTAATTATTTCATTATTATACCGTGGTTTCATAAATTTTAGTACCAAATTCGACAAAAGACTACAAAAGTCGACTTCTATTTTTCTTTTTAGATTATTTGGATAAATTTTCCAATTTTGTAGTAATATCGACAGCTTAAGTAAAAAATATTCACACAATTATTGACTTGACCAAATTTTGGTGTTATAATATGTCTAAAATATTGTTTTGTATACAGCCTGATTTGAGAAAAGCAATTTTCAATAGACGAATCTCACCACGGTCTGATAAAAAATATTGCCCTTTATGATCTTACTTTTGCGGGTATAGTTCAATGGTAGAGCGCCACCTTCCCAAGGTGGATGTTGCGAGTTCGAGTCTCGTTACCCGCTCCAACGTTCAGAGTAGGTACAACAGAATACCCTTGTGTGCCTATATATCTCTTTTTTAGCCATTGCAGCAAAACTTCTATCCTGACCTAAAAATCTTCATCAAAGATAATTTCACTTTAACTGACCTCCTATCCTTTCAGGAGGTTTTTCTGTAATATAAAAAAACATGCAAACGAATTTCACTTTCTTCCTCCTAAATTGAAATATATTACACAAAAAAGACTATTCTTTTTGCGTTTCATCATATATAATAGAGATGTATACATGATTCATTTGTGATTGACGGCGTATGCTTTTGTCATCAGTATGAATCTTTCTCTATTTAAATTAAGCGATAATTGAAAGGATGGTTATGATGATGAGTATATTGAAAAATATAGGGAAATCTGTCGAAAGAGTAATCGACAAAATTGAGCAGAAAAATCACTTAGCCGCTCAGGTTAATCGAATTCGTAGTATTATGAAAAGAGAGCAAAAAGCGGCAGAAAAAGAATATATTACGCTTGGACGCTACTATTATCAAAATCTAAGAGACGAAAACAATGCTGTTACTGAAAAGCATTGCGCTGAAATCGATCAGCTCGAAAAGAAGATTCACGCTGCCATGGATGAACTCGAAAAGACCTATTACGAAGCAGCTAAACATGATGAAGATTCTAGCGAAGAAATTTCTCTCGAAGATGTTGTTGTCTTAGACGAACCGCCTGTTTTAGAAAATACGGACCTGCCATTTGCAGATTCCGAGAAGTAAAATTTCAAGAAGGGTTAATGCAATGGCAAATGAAACGATTAAAGAGGTTGTGTGCCCCAGATGCGGTGAAACGCAAGAGCACAAAATCTACTTACAGATTTATACGGCGAAAGATCCTGCTGTTAAACAGCAAATTTTGAAAGAGACCTTTTTTAACTGGGAATGTCCTAAATGTGGTTATGTGGCAGACATGACTTACCCTTGTCTATTTATGGATATCAAATTTAGATATGCTCTGCTATTTATGCCTGTTGGCAATGTACCACTACCAGAACTACCTGAACAGCTCAGCGGCTACACAAAAAGAATTGTACGGACGCCTGCCGAACTAAAAGAAAAACTATTGATTTTTGATAGTGGGCATAATGATGTTGCTTTAGAACTCGTTAAAAATGCACTTTGTACAACAGTTTTGAGCAAGTATAAGGTCACTAAACTCAAAGCTCTCTTTAGCAGAGAAAAGGACGGCGAATTTGAGTTTGCACTTTTTATCCCTGATAAAAAAGAACCGATTTATCATGTCCTCCGCTCAGAAATCTATCAAGAATCTCTTTCTATCCTTGATACCCTTGGATTTGAAGAAAAAGAAGAATTTTTGCAAGTGAATGCTAAACTTGCCACTAAGCTTTTAGCTGAATATGAACAACTTGAATAAAACAAATAGATATAAATATCGACCTCACATATACAATGTGAGGTCTTTTTATTCTCACAATCACCAATACTTAAACAAATGTCGCTCTTCTTTACTTTTTAGGAAGAAAGCCTACTTTTTTCATCACTTTAGAGAGTGTTTTTCTGGCAATGGAAGAAGCCTCTGGTGCACTCTTGCTAAAGCAATCTTCTAAATAAGCCTTATCTGCTAATAGTTTTTTGTAATTCTCTTGGATAGGACGAAGCTTTTCTACCACAGATTCACCAACAGCTACCTTAAAGTCGCCATAACCTTTTCCTTCAAACTCTTTTTCTATTGCGGCAAAATCAAGGCCTGTCATTAGCGAATAAATCTCCATCAAATTGTTGATTCCATCTTTGCCTTCGGCACAGTAGACTTTCGCTTCACTGTCTGTCACGGCCCGCTTGAACTTACGCATGATATCATCAGGGCTGTCTAAAAGTGAAACAAACGCATTCACGTTTTCATCCGATTTAGACATCTTCTTAGTAGGATTTTGTAACGATTTTATTCTTGAACCTTTTGCTGCAATCAAAGGTTCTGGAACGACAAAGGTGGGAGAATACGTTGCATTAAAGCGTTCGGCAATATTACGGGTCAATTCGATATGCTGTTTTTGGTCATGCCCTACCGGAACATATTCTGCATTATAGAGCAGAATATCGGCAGCCATTAGACTGGGATAAGTGAACAATCCGGCATTGACATTATCGGTATGTGCGGCTGATTTATCTTTGAACTGTGTCATACGGGACAATTCCCCAAACTGGGTATAACAATTAAGCACCCATGCCATTTGTGAGTGCTCTGGAACCTGACTTTGAATGAAAAAAAGACTTTTTTGCGGATCAATGCCAATAGCCAACATCAGCGCATAAGAACTCAAAATAGTCTTTCTGAAAGCAGCAGCCTCCTGTCGAACGGTAATAGCGTGCAAATCAGCAAGACCATAAACGCACTCATATTCATCTTGCAACTCCACAAATCGTTTCAGCGCACCCAAATAATTCCCCAACGTAAATACACCCGTTGGCTGGATAAGACTGACAATACGCTTCTTTTTTTCTATTGACTCCATAATAAAACTTGCCTCCCAAATTGTTTTAAAGCAATGACCCCAGCCGTTCAATTCCTAACAAAAGCTGTTCGTCTGTTGGCGTAGAAAAATTAATTCTAAAAGAAGAACAAGGTTGATTTTCGTCTGTTAAAAAGGCTGTACCTGGCACTACGCAGACTTTTTCCGCCAATGCCTTTTGTATATACTCATACATATCAATCTGTTCTGGTAGCGTGCACCATGCAAACAGTCCGCCTTCTATAGCGTTCCATTTGATTTGCTTAGGCCGCAAATATTTTTCCATTGCATCTGTCAATATTTGTGCTTTGCGCCGGTATATTTGTTGCAGATTTTTTATATGCGCTGAAAAATCATACTTTGTCATAAATTCATGGCAAACAATCTGTCCCCACATATTGGTGTGAACATCTTCTCCTTGTTTGCAAACCACCATCTTGCTGACAAGTTCTTCAGGAGCAGCTACATAACCTACTCTGATGCCCGGCGCAATCACTTTAGAAAATGAACCTACATAAACAACAATACCATCTTCATCAAATGTTTTAATGGCAGGTACTTCTTCCCCTGCAAATCGCAAGTCTCCATAAGGGTTGTCCTCTAAAATCAAGACCCCATATTGGCGACACAACTCATATACTTTTTTCCTCTTGGCAAGACTCATCGTCACACCGGATGGATTTTGAAAATTGGGGATTGTATAGAAATATTTAATATTTTTATGTGTTTGCAATGCCGCTTCCAATTTATCTATATTGACTCCATCGGATTCAACCTCAACGCCCACTAAATTTGCCTGAAAGGAACGAAAACTATTCAGAGAACCAATAAAACTTGGTGCTTCGCACAGCACTACATCATTTTTATTGAGCACCGATTTTGTCAGCAAATCCATTGCCTGTTGTGCTCCGCTTGTAATCAGCAAGCTATCTTTTTGTTTATAGAGTAATCTTTCACCGAGATATGAAATCAGAAAATTCCGCAAAGGTAAATAGCCCTCTGTTGTGCCGTACTGCAAAACAGATATAGGGCTTTCTATCAGCAGCTTTTGTGATATTTCGGCTATCGCTTCCACCGGAAAGGCATCCGGCGCAGGGTTTCCCGCTGAAAGGGCAATATATTCAGGATTTGCTGAATATTTGAATATCTCTCTAATAGCAGAAGGTTTTAAATTCTGCACCCTGTCAGAAAAAGAATACTTCACAAAGATACCTCCAAAAAGAAAAATAAAAATCTCCTATCCTATGGCGAGGACAGGAGAATCCGAGGGTAGCCAAAAGGAAAGAAAGGCTAGTTGTATATTATCCTCAGATTAAATTGACACAGCAACTATAAACCAGTGCTGAGGAATTCACTTGGATAAAAGAAAGAAAAAATTTGTTCTCTGCAGAATATATTATATTAGTTAACCGATAATTTGTCAATATTTTTTAACGGCTATAAAGAATCCCTTCTAGGCCAATTAGTTAGCTTAATGTAAAGAAAAAGAAAAAAGAGTATTGACAAATCCCTCTTCATAGGCTAGAATATTAAAGCAGTTAAAAAACCGCTGAAAAATGCGGGCGTAGCTCATCTGGTAGAGCGCCACCTTGCCAAGGTGGAGGTAGCGAGTTCGAGCCTCGTCGCCCGCTCCAAATTATTTATGAAGAAAGCCAATTCTGAAAAGGATTGGCTTTCTTTGCAACTATACGACAACAGCAGATTATAGAAGTTTTGGGAGGACAGATGATAAATGCCTATTCAATATCGAAAGTTATCAAGCGACGATATCCCCATATTTATCAATATGCGCATTAACCAGCTAAGAGAAGAAGGTGCAACTGCAGATATCGATCTAACTCCTTCACTCATTGATTATTACACACGTCATATAGCTGACGGTACCTTTATTTCATGGATTGCTTTTGATGGCGACAAAATTGTCGGCACCAGTGGCATATCGTTTATTGAAAAACCGCCGTATTATGGTTGTCCAAACGGAAAAATCGGGTTGCTATCCAGCATGTTTACTGCAAAGGAATATCGCAGGCAAGGAATTGCTAAAAAGCTTTTATCATGCGTTCTCCATGAAGCTAAAAATTATGGCTGCAAAGTGATACAGATTACAGCTTCTGATATGGGCGTTATGCTTTACTCTGATTTTGGATTTGTCAAAAATGAAAATTATATGCAGTATAAGCTTTAATTCTATGCTTCTTCCAATAAGCCATTTCTTTTCGCCTATAGCAAAAGGGTTCTGCTTATTTTCTTACGATCATGCTCCTACTTACTCAAAGTATAATTTAAAAAGAATGTCTTGTGCATAGTTCCCGAATTGATCCCCAAACAGTGTAACACCGCCAACATGCTCTGATTCTTTATCTACTTCGATTTTGAAATCCCACATATTTTTGTGTATATCCAGTTCAGATAGCTTTTTTTCTGAAATTTGGTTGCCATCAATAAAGGTTCCGCTTTCGTTGATACGAATTACTTTCATCACGCCATATTGATTAATCTTATCATTCCACCAACTTGGGGTTAATTTGCCCCTTTGCTTACCAAAATCTCCGGGACTAGTCCAATACCCCAAATAAACTCCATTCAACCAAAAACCAATATCAGAGGGCCAATCTTCATTAATACCAGGTGCTTCAGATGAAATTTCCATAGAGATTTCAAGCTCTTTGGGTTTTTGCGTTGCCAAAAGAAAATTAGGAATTTTATAATGAACGAAGCCTTGCGAAAACCATAAAATTTTGGCATTGACTCTTTCTGCAAGTAAGAAAGAGCGTACATCATCAAAGTTGCCAATCACCTTTTTCTCGGTTGCTAAACCACAGGTAGGCGTAACGTCAAAATCGGTGAAATGTCCGATAGGAAGTACATATTGATGAGAGCGTCTTTCTTTTCGACCTTCGGGCAGTTCAATTTCAATTGTTCTATCTGATGAAAGAGAACAAATCTTTTGAACAGAACCATTCACTCTCTTTCGCTGTGTTATAATTAGGTTCGCTGTTTCCAGCTTGCGTACATGCATCGTCATGATCGCACTGCTAAGCCCTGAAGCCTCTGCCAGCTCTTTGATATTCAAAGGCTTTTCGGCTAAGAGATTTAAAATTCTTAATCGCACTGCACTGGCCAATGCTTCATAAACAGGAAGATATTGTTCTTCTGTATTAATCCTCATATAAATTCACCTTCATTCTATTTAATATGATTATAAATTGAATAGCCGATGAAATCAACCTTTTTCATACATTGCTTTCTTTTTTTTGAAATGTTACAATAGGGGTAACCTATCAAAATTGTTTGCAGCACAAATCATCAATAAAAAAAATGTCTTTTTCCGCATAACGGCTGCATTCTTTTTTTAAATTTAATCTATAGCCCAAGAGGTAAAATAGAATGAAAAAAATGATATATCGACTACTTCTCACCATTAGCATAATTGCCTTTTTGCTTTCAGCTTTTATGGTCGGAAAATATTTCTATGAGCAATATAAAAGTCAGTCTGATTTTCAGACACTTTCTAGTTCTGTACAATTTCCTATACGCAATTCTGCTACGCTAAACGAAGCACCCAACCAATCTGTTCAGTGGTTTGATGCTTATCAAAAACTTTACGACCAAAACCAAGATTTTGTAGGCTGGATTCAAATTGACGACACTAAAATCAACTATCCTGTCATGCAAACTGTTAGTGACCCTGAATTTTACCTTCATCGCAATTTCGAAAAACTTGACAGTTCTCACGGTACACCCTTCATCGACTACCGCAATGAGTTAGATCCACGCTCTGACAACATTCTTCTTTATGGCCACCATATGAAGGACGGCACCATGTTTGCCGACTTAATTCAATATACTGATTATGATTATTTTGAAAGTCATCCTATTATTCGCTTTGATACGCTAAATGAATTGTCAGAGTACCAAATTGTTGCTGTCTTTAAAACCCCTTCGGAGGGTGAAAATGTATTCTTCTATAATGACTATCTCAATTTCACGGATGAACAAGATTTTGAGACCTACCGCCAAGAAGTGCAAAATCGTTCTTTCTATGATACCGGCGTTGATTTTCAATTTGGAGATAAACTACTTACACTTTCTACCTGTGAATATACCTTAGCCAATAATGGGCGTTTAGCTGTTGTAGCCAAAAAGACAACCAGCATTGTCAAAGAATAAATTCACCAAAACGCCATTCGATCTCTTAATAAAACGCAAAAGTCACTTGTCTTTTATGCAGACAGGTGACTTTTTTATAGCACTCTTTTCAGATAAAGTTTTTTATTCTAAAATTCTTTTAATTCAAAAGCTTTTTTAGATATTGTCCTGTATAGGAGGATTCTACTGTAGCAATCATTTCCGGCGTTCCCTCTGCAATAATTTCTCCGCCTCGGTTACCGCCTTCCGGTCCTAAATCGATGATGTGGTCAGCCGTTTTGACAAGGTCTAGATTATGCTCAATCACCAGCACGGTATTTCCCGTATCAACCAGCTTTTGCAAAACTTCAATCAGCTTATGAACATCGGCGATATGCAAACCGGTGGTTGGTTCGTCTAAAATATAAATGGTTTTACCTGTGGGACGTTTGCTCAGTTCTGAAGCTAACTTGACACGCTGTGCTTCACCGCCTGAGAGGGTTGTCGCCGGCTGACCAATTTTAACATAAGACAATCCAACATCATAAAGGGTTTGCAATTTTCTGGCTATTTTAGGGATATCTTGGAAGAAATTAAGGCCCTCTTCGACCGTCATCTCTAAAACGTCATGAATGTTTTTGCCTTTATATTTAACTTCAAGTGTTTCACGATTATAGCGCTTGCCTTTACAGACATCACACGGAACATAGACGTCCGGCAAGAAGTGCATTTCAATGCGCAGAATACCGTCGCCTTGGCACGCCTCACAACGACCACCTTTTACGTTGAAAGAGAATCTGCCCGAATTAAAGCCTCTTACCTTTGCCTCCTGTGTGCTGGCATATAGCTCACGAATATCCGTAAATAAACCTGTGTAGGTCGCTGGGTTAGAGCGAGGAGTTCGCCCAATTGGCGACTGGTTAATTTGAATCACTTTGTCGAGATTCTCAATTCCCTTTATGTCTTCGTGCTTTCCTGCAAATGTTTTGGCACCGTTTAAATCTGCTGCCAATTTTTTGTAGAGAATTTCATTAATCAGCGAAGATTTTCCCGAACCCGAAACGCCTGTTACACAAACAAACTCGCCCAAAGGGATGGATACATCAACATGGTGCAGATTATTTTGGTCTGCCCCCACAATTTCAATCGTCCTTCCGTTTCCTGTACGACGTTTCACCGGAATTTCAATCTTTTTAGCTCCGCTAAGATATTGTCCTGTTAGTGAGCTTTTATTTTTCAAAATCCCCGCCACTGTTCCGCTATAGACAACCTCGCCGCCATGAATACCTGCACCGGGGCCAATATCTACAATATAGTCAGCTTCACGCATAGTATCTTCATCATGCTCTACCACAATGACAGTATTGCCCAAATCACGCAGGTGCTTTAGTGTATCCAGTAATTTGGCATTGTCACGTTGGTGCAGACCAATACTCGGCTCATCTAGAATATAGAGAACACCCATAAGAGAAGAACCAATCTGAGTTGCCAAACGAATACGCTGGCTTTCACCGCCTGATAATGTTCCCGAGGCACGAGATAAAGTGAGATATTCAAGACCTACACTTTGTAAAAATCCCAAACGAGACTTTACTTCTTTCATGATAGGGGCAGCAATCATCGTTTCTCGTTCGCTGAGCACAAGTCCATCAATAAACTTCAGGGCTTCTGTTACAGACTGCTCACAGAAATCGCTGATATTGATGCCACCAACTGTCACCGCCAAACTCTCCGGAGAAAGTCGTTTTCCTCCGCAGGCATCGCAGGGGACAGCCGTCATATACTGCTCAATTTCTTCTTTAATCCAGTTGCTCGAGGTATCTCTGAAACGACGCTCCAAATTATTAATAACCCCTTCAAAAGGCGCTTCATACTTACCCATGCCATATTCATTGGTACGTTCTAACTTAATTTTCTCTCCCTTTGTACCATAGAGCAAAATATCAATAATTTCAGGGGAAAGCTCGCCAATTGGCTTGTCCAAAGAAAATTTATACTTTTTAGCAAGACCTTTCATGTACATGGCTGCAATCGTGCTGCCTTCCATGGCCCAACCGCTGGCTTTCAGTCCGCCTTTATTAATAGAAAGCTTTTTGTCCGGAATAATCAGCCTTGGGTCAATTTTCATAAATACCCCTAGGCCAGTACATTTTTTACAGGCACCAAACGGATTATTGAAAGAGAACATTCTGGGAGTCAGTTCTTCCATGCTGCCGCCATGCTCTAAACAGGCATAGTTCTGCGAAAATGTAATATCTTCACCGTCAATGACATTGACAACCACTACACCGCCACCCAACGTTGCCGCTGTTTCAACAGAATCAGCAAGGCGCGAGCGAATATCTTCTTTCATCACCAAACGGTCAATTATAATTTCAATGGTGTGTTTCTTATTCTTTTCAAGCGCAATCGTTTCGCTTAAATCGTAAACCATCCCATCTACTCTTACACGCACAAAACCAGATTTTCTCGCGCTTTCAAATTCTTTGGTGTGCTCACCCTTACGTCCTCTGACAACCGGTGCCAAAATCTGAATTTTAGTCTTCTCCTCCAAAGCCATGACCTTATCTACAATTTGGTCAACGGTCTGCTGTTTAATTTCTTTGCCGCAAACTGGACAGTGAGGTATGCCGATTCTTGCATACATCAAACGCAGATAGTCATAAATTTCTGTAACCGTGCCCACAGTAGAACGAGGATTCTTTGAAGTGGTTTTCTGGTCAATCGAAATAGCAGGTGAAAGCCCATCAATGCCTTCGACATTTGGCTTTTCCATCTGTCCTAAAAACTGTCTGGCATAAGAGGACAGCGACTCCATATAGCGTCTTTGCCCCTCTGCATAAATCGTATCAAAGGCAAGAGAAGACTTTCCTGAACCGGAAAGTCCTGTCAATACAACCAATTTGTCTCTTGGAATGGTTACATCTATATTTTTAAGGTTATGCTCTCTGGCGCCCCTCACTACAATCTTATTATTACCCATCTTTCCTCCCTATCAATCAGCGGCGGATATATGATAAACCGCAGGCATTTGGGCCGACATGTGTGCCAACAATGCTGCCAATATCACAAGTGGTAACATCGCGTTTTTTGAGTGTATCATGAAAATACTCTTCAAAATTTTTGATCCCTTCGGGTGAATTGCTGTGCCCTAGCGTCACGCCATAGTCATTTGAAATCTCATTTTTCTGTATCAGATTTTCCACTAGCTTATAAGCGGCCTTTTTGCCTCTTGCCTTGCCAACTGTTTCTACCAAGCCATCTTTTATCGTGATGATGGGACAAATGCCTAAAATGCTGGCAAAAAAAGCACTGGTTGCCGAAAGCCGACCACCCATTTTAAGATATTTTAAATCTTCAATAACAGCCCACAAATGATTTCTTGGCACAATAGAGGTAATTTGCTCTGCAATTTCAGCTGCCGAAAAACCGCGGTCACGCATTTTTACTGCTTCTTCTACCAAAAGAGCCAATGCAAAGGTCACGGTCAGTGTATCAACAATATGAATGTTCTCTCCGCCCACAAGGCCTTTTGCTACAAGTGCCGATTGATAGGTACCGCTCATTTTAGACGAGATAAACAGACAGACAATTTCATCGCCCGCTTCTACATATGGTCTAAAAATATCTTCAAACTCAGCGGGTGTAATCTGTGAGGTGGTCGGCAAACTTTCTGCTTTTGATAGTCGCTCATAGAATTCTTCATTGCTAATCTCCACATTAGCCTTAAAGCATTCTTCTCCAAAATGAACTCGAAGCGGAATAATTTCGACACCCAGTTCTTCACAGCGCTGCAGGCTTAAATCGCTTGAACTGTCCGTTATAATTCTAAGCATAGCACCCTCCCATTCTAACCAATTTCTAAATAGACATAAAATTATTTGTTGATTTATACCTTACATTTCACTCATCATAAAACTTAATAAACAGCAGAAACACTGTCATTTCACCCATAAAAGAAAATGGTTTTGACACAATTTATTGCTTCTATAAGACTAAATTGATTTTCACAATTATATCACAACCAAACACTTGTTTCAAGTAGAAGAATTAGGAATTATTGTTTGTAAGACTTCGTTTTATGAACTCGTATGTCAGTCTAACAGAACACCGTCAATCCCATATTTCTTGGCTATATCTTGAATTCCCTGCTGAATTTCTTCATGCGAAAAGTTTCCTTCTTTCAACTCTTCTTCGCTTTTTTCATTTAGGCTTATATAAAAATCGAGCGCTTGTCTTAGAACAGCTTTATCGCCTAGGGTCATCGACTCAAATAGGATATTTTCTGCTTCTCCATATCTTTTTTCATACAAAAGACTTTTTATGCGCAAGTTCAAATCTGTACTGTCAACATTTTGAAACTCTTCTTGTTTATCGGCTCCTTTTTGGAAAACAATGCGTGCCAATGTGTCTACTGACTGCAAAATTTGACGCATAACCCAATCTTTCTCATAAACCATAATGAATGCTCCTTTTTTCTATTTTAACCCACGATTTAAAGAATATCTTTTCTATATTAACTGTATTATAAAACCTCTTTCTTTTTTTGACAATATTTAAGGTTGTTTACTGGATTGTTATGCTCTGCTTCAAATGGATTTAGGATTGATTTTCCCCTTTCAATTATGGTAGAATAAATAATACCTAAGTTGAGGTTATCCTCAAAGAATCATAGGTTTACATAAAATAAGCAGAGAAGGTCTTGGAGAAAATCATGAAAAGTATTCAGACGGCAAAACGAATTGTGATTAAGGTCGGCACTTCGACTCTAACACATGAAAACGGTAAGCTAAACCTCAAACGCATGGACGAAATTTGTCGAGTCATTAGTGACTTACAAAATGCCGATAAAGAGATTGTATTAGTCACCTCAGGTGCAATCGGCGTTGGCGTTGGTAAACTTTCCCTGCCTTCACGACCTAGTAAGACCGAAGAAAAGCAGGCAATTGCTGCTATCGGTCAATGTGAACTCATGTTTATGTATGATAAGTTTTTCAGCGAATATGATCAGGTAGCTGCACAGATTTTGCTGACGAAAAATATAACCGATCGAAGCCGCAAAAATGTACAAAACACCTTTAATGAACTATTTCGTTTAGGTGCTGTGCCTGTTGTGAATGAGAATGACACAGTAGAAACAGCAGAACTGGAGGGCACAAGCTACGGTGATAACGATATGCTTTCTGCTATTGTCAGTGAACTGATTCACGCTGACTCTCTCGTCATTTTCACCGATATTGACGGTCTATATGACGCCGACCCCCGCAACAACCCAAACGCTAACATTATTCATCAAGTAGATGATATCACCGATGAAATTCGGGACATTGCCTGCGGCAGCGGTTCCAATCGAGGCACTGGCGGCATGTCTACCAAAATTTATGCGGCAGATTTTGCCACCTCACACGGTATTCCTGCTTATATCATGAATGGCAGTGAGCCTGAAAATCTATATAAGCTGATTAATGGCGAAACCATTGGCACTTATTTTGTACCTGCAAACGTATAAATCATTCATTTAATTTTTGACCAAATAAAATTCACCTACACGATAATAAACCAATTTAAGCATTTCTTGAAACAAAAGTATTATTTACTATCGAGATATTTAGCTAGAGTGCCGTGAACTTGGCGCAGTTTCACCTAACTGCTTTGTCTCGCTATGATAGTGTAAAAGATTGAAGTTCTCAGAAATGCTTTCGGAAAGGATGATTCAGACTATGACAAAGTTACAGGAAATGGGCAAACTTGCTAAAATCGCTTCTGCCGATTTGGCTTTGGCCGGTTCTGCCAAAACGACGGCTCTGATTGCCGCCGCCAACGCATTGATTGAAAATACTGC
Source organism: Scatolibacter rhodanostii (assembly GCF_900197595.1). GTDB lineage: Bacteria > Bacillota > Clostridia > Oscillospirales > Acutalibacteraceae > Scatolibacter > Scatolibacter rhodanostii. The sequence goes on from NZ_FZLO01000002.1 coordinate 352,609, forward strand.
CGACATTCTTTCGGCAAACCAAAAAGATATTGAAAAAGCAGAAGAAAATGGACTGACAGCTGCTATGATTGACCGCCTTCGCTTAACCGAAGAACGTATTGAAGGCATGGCAAAAGGCATGAGTGATGTCGCAAATGAAAACGACCCTGTCGGGCGTGTGCTGGCAGGCACCGTTCACCCCAAAGGCATCAAAATAGAGAAAGTAACGGTACCGCTCGGCGTAATCGGTATTATTTTTGAATCTCGCCCCAACGTGACCAGTGATGCGGCAGCTTTGTGTATAAAAGCTGGCAACGCTGTGATTCTGCGCGGCGGAAAAGAAGCCTATCATTCTAACCGCATGATTACCGATATTCTGGATAAAGCTTTTACCGCAAGCGGATTGCCCAAGAACAGCGTTCAATTGGTCGATGATACCTCTCGCGCTTCAGCACAAGAAATGATGAATTTGACTGAATACCTTGATGTATTAATTCCTCGAGGTGGCGCAGGTCTAATTCAAGCTGTGAAACAGAACTCTAAAGTACCGGTCATTGAAACCGGTGTTGGCATTGTTCATATTTATGTTGATGAATCGGCAGACATCGATATGGCTTCCAATATCATATTCAACGCCAAAACCACTCGTCCTTCTGTTTGCAATGCTGCCGAAACTTTGCTAGTTCATCAAAGCCTTGCTGAAAAAGCACTGCCGATTATCAAGGCTAAACTGGACGAAAAACAAGTTGAACTGCGCTGCGACGAAAGAGCGCGTGCTATTCTTCCTGATACAACAGCAGCGGTGCAAGAAGATTGGGAGACCGAATACTTAGACTATATTTTGTCTGTCAAAGTGGTCGATTCTTTTGAAGAGGCACTTGCCCATATTGCCCGCTATTCTTCTGGCCACAGTGAAGCTATTGTTACCGAGAGCTTTACCCGTGCTGAAGAATTCTTAAACCGAGTCGATAGCTCTGCTGTCTATGTCAATGCCTCCACTCGCTTTACCGACGGCGGCGAGTTTGGCCTGGGTGCTGAAATCGGTATTTCTACCCAAAAGCTGCACGCAAGAGGTCCTATGGGCCTAGAACAGCTCACCTCACAAAAATATTTGATTCGAGGAAACGGACAGGTGCGCTGATGCGCTATCATCATATTCATCTTTTTGGCGCTTCCGGTTCGGGTACTACCAGTATTGCTAAACGAGCAAGTGAGCTACTCCAATTCGTCCACTTCGACTCTGACCACTATTTTTGGCTGCCAACAGAAGAACCTTTTGCAGTGGAAAGACCCCGAGAAGAGTGTTACTCACTAATGGAAAAAGACTTTTCCTCTCACCAAAACTGGATTCTCAGCGGTTCTGTCATCGGTTGGGGCGAAGAGTTAACTCCTTTATTTGATTTAGCAATTTTTGTGTATGTTCCTGCTGAAATTCGATTAGAACGGCTAAGGAAACGTGAATTTGAACGCTATGGCGATGCTATGATGCCGGGTGGCTTGTACTATGAAAAATCGCAGAAGTTTCTTTCTTGGGCAGCCGATTATGACGGCAAACCGAAAAACGGACGCAGTCTAGCTAAACATCAAGAATGGATGAAAACGCTGCCTTGTCCAATACTTGAAATTGTCAATCTTAATTTTGAAGAAAGTGTGCAAGCGGTTATTCACGCTGTGCAATCTTCAACCTCTATCTAAAAAATCATCATGGCTCTGATTCTCATGCACGATAGTGGAATCAGAGCCATCAAAAATTCATCTGCTAATAAAGCAGGGATGAGGGGAATTTTTATGGAATTATGGGATATTTATGATGCTGACCGAAATAGAACCGGTCGGGTAATGGTGAGAGGCGATGCTTTTAAAGAAGGCGATTATCATCTTGTCGTTCATGTCTGTATCTTTAATCAAAAAGGTGAAATGCTGATTCAGCAAAGACAACCTTTCAAGCAAGGTTGGTCCAATTTATGGGATATTACGGTCGGTGGAAGTGCCGTTGCAGGCGATTCAAGCCAAACTGCCATTGCCAGAGAACTCGAAGAAGAACTGGGGCTAACAGTCAGCTTTGCTGGTATTCGCCCTCACTTGACACTTTTTCACACCAACGGATTTGACGATATCTACTTATTGCAAAAAGAGGTGGAGCTTGACAAACTCACTCTGCAAGTTGAAGAGGTGCAAGCTGTGAGATGGGCTTCACAGGAAGAAATTTTTACGATGATTGACAGCAAAGAATTTATCCCTTATCACAAAAGCCTGATTGCACTATTTTTTGACATGAAAAATCAATATGGCGCTCATCAGCAAAAATAAATTTCTCTTGATTTGCAAACTCATTATTATGATATTGTTCAAAAATTAAAATAAGTGTAACTGTTATGAGCCGAATAACACGCTCTCACAATTACACTTATTTATCCTCATGAAATATGCTTGAAGCACTTTTGTTGCTTTTAAATTAATAAGAACAAGAGCGCAAACATCAACTCGTTACTTTGCCCTTCACCGCTGAGCAAAACCAACAGCATTAAAATGAGTGTGCGGTCTTTGTCTTCCATCAATGTATTTAAAATGCTTGGCGCATTAGGGGCAGATGAACTGGCCTGTAAGTTAGTGTTTGTCTGCGCCGTACGTTCAGCCGTGTTCCTTTCACTCCCTGTGTTTCCCATCGAGAGAGGAACAGTTCTTGGGCTTGCTTGCCTTTGTGTTGTATTGGTTCCTTGCTGTGTCTCTGCCCTTGTAGCTGTTGCCGTGGCCGTTTGATTGTTTGCCGCTCTTGCTGTTTGAGTGGTTGTTTGTGCTGCCGTAGGATTTGCCCGCAGATACATTTCTCTGGCACGATTCATGGCCTCCTCTTGCATACGCAGCATTTCAGGACTATCTCCAATTGCCATTTTTATCCTCCTTTATAAAAGCCCCGAAAGAAATCCGGAATTTTTCATCATCGGCATTAACCGCATAAGCTGCATAATCTTAAGAGATTCATCTAATTTTTGTTGTCTATCTGCACTCAAAAGCGGACGCAGCGAACGAAGAAGGCGTGAAGAATCATCATCCTCTCTCATTTTTTGCATGAGCGGCGCCAACTGGCTAACAGTTGCCATCATCTGTGAGGCATCTGCCATACCAGCGTCTCCCGTTTGAGAGGCAACTCCGGGCAAGGCGTTTGCTTGCTGACCATTCATAGAGCTCAGCAAACTGCTTAAAACCGACATATCAGGCATACCGCCGCTTGTTCCTGTATAAGACCCTTCTCCGGCTGGCTGATCAGCTGCTGTGGCTCCGCTTTGTCCAAGTGAACTCATGAGCGACTGAATTTGCTGCATGCTTTGCGGGTCTGATAAAATTTCACTTAATCTTCCACTAATATCGTCCATTTCAGAATCCCCCTCCTTTTTTGTTATTTTCCATTATTTCTCTGATTGAGCCACTTCATCACTTCTTGCGCTTCTGGCGTAGAAAGCAACTTTCTCGCTGTTTCAGGGTCATTCAGCATTTTCTTAATTTCTTGTGATGGCCCGTCAATGGAATTATTAATTTGTTTTTCAAGATTGCCGTTGAGAGCCATTTCTTTTAGCTGATCTGCAGAAGTGCCCAGTTTTTGCGCAGCATTTCTCAAAATTTCATTTAGCTGTTTATCATCCATTTATAATCACCCTATTTCAAATATTATTACCTGCTTATTTATATGAAACAAAAGCTCAAAATATAACCCTTGTGCGAAAGGACTTGAAATGCGTATACTGGTTTTTTCTGATACCCACGGAGATTCAAACTCTCTTTATAAGGCTTTACTCTCACAACCCCAGGCTGACATTGTTATTCATCTCGGTGACGGTGAGGCTGATGTAGAAAGCGTACGGTACGAGTTCCCTAGTAAAATGTTTTTACAGGTTCGGGGGAACTGTGATTTTGGCTCTACACTACCGCTCAGTGAAGAATTTGTTACCGAGGGTATCAAGATTTTCTACACACACGGCCATTTCTATGATGTCAAATGGCAAGATGACCTGATTCTTGCTGCTGCCGAAAAGCGAGAAGCCAATGTTCTTCTCTATGGCCACACCCATGTGCCGCTTAGTACTTATCAAAACGGATTGCATATTCTCAATCCCGGTTCACTCAAGGGTAGCCACGGAAGCTATGGCTTTATTGATATAACGCCGCAAGGAATTGTCACAAATATTATCTATCGCAATCAATCTCATTCTTGACTTGGCTTTCAGGAATTTTCGTTGACAGCACTTTATTGATGTGATAGTCTTATCTTATCTAAACAAATTGACATTCTATTTTTCAAAATAGATGTAAGATTTCCGAATTTTATGACACGAAAGTGGGGATATTTATATGACAGAATATCAAAGATGGATGAATCAAGATTTAGATGACCAATCGTTGATTGATGAATTAAAAGAGGTTGAAGGTCAGCCGGATGAAATCAATGATCGCTTTTATCGTGACCTTGCTTTTGGTACAGGCGGACTGCGTGGTGTTATCGGTGCCGGCACCAACCGCATGAACGTTTACACGGTTCGCAAAGCCACACAGGGTCTTGCTAACTATCTGCTGAAACACGCTGACGGCAAACCGCAATCAGTGGCGATTGCACATGACAGCCGTAACAAAGGCGTCGATTTTGCCAAGCAGTCTGCTGCCGTTTTGGCCGCAAACGGTATTACTGCTTATCTTTATACCGAGCTTATGCCAACGCCTGCTCTTTCTTTTGCAGTTCGCCACCTGCACTGTAACGCCGGAATCTGTGTAACTGCCAGCCATAACCCAGCCAAATATAACGGTTACAAAGCTTACGGCAGTGACGGTTGTCAGGTTACTTCTGAAATGGCTGACGGCATTATGGCTGAGATTAACACACTGGATATTTTTGCAGATGTCAAGAAAATTGATTTTGACGAGGGAATCAAAGCTGGCAGTATTATTTATATGGATAATGAAGTCGCCGATTCTTTCATTGAAGCGGTTTACAACGAGAGCCTAAAAGGCGATGCCTCTAACATCAAAGTCGTGTACACCCCTTTGAACGGCAGCGGCAAGGCTTGCGTTTTGCGCATATTGGATAAGATTGGCGTGAAAGATATCACGGTTGTACCCGAGCAGAGCGAGCCGGACGGCAACTTCCCCACTTGCCCGTATCCAAACCCTGAATTTAGAGAAGCTCTGCAAAAGGGTCTTGAACTTTGCGAAACTGTACAGCCCGATTTACTGCTTGCTACCGACCCAGACTGCGACCGTGTTGGTATCGCTGTTAAAAAAGACAACGATTTTGTGCTTGTCAGTGGCAACGAAGTTGGTGTTCTTTTACTCGATTTCGTCGCCCGAATCAAAAAAGAACAAGGCAAACTGCCACAAAACCCAGTTGCTGTTACAACCATCGTCAGCACTGACATGGTCGACCCTGTTGCTGCTAAATACGGTATTGATTTGCGCAAAGTTCTCACAGGCTTTAAATACATCGGCGATGTCATTGCCGAACTCGAAGACGAAAACCGTGTAGATGACTTTATCTTTGGCTTTGAAGAAAGCTATGGTTATCTCTCTGGCGGTTATGTTCGTGATAAAGATGCTGTCGATGGTAGCATGCTGATTTGTGAAATGGCCTCTTACTACAAAGAAAAAGGTATTACTTTGTATGACGCCATGCAAAACCTATATAAAGAACATGGCTACTATGCCAACGAAACCTTGAACTTCACGTTTGAAGGACAAGACGGTGTGAAAAAAATGGACAGCATTATGGATGGTTTACGCCAAAATCCGCCGAAAGAAATTGCCGGCATGACTGTAACAGGTCACAGCGACTATCTCTTATCCATTCGCTATGAAAACGGCGAAACTCCGATTACTTTGCCAAAATCAAACGTTTTGGAATATCGTTTGGCCGGCGGCAATAAATTTATGGTTCGTCCATCTGGTACAGAGCCAAAAATTAAGATTTATCTGTCTGTCAATGCTCCTTCAAAAGAAGAAACTAAGGTGTTGATTGATAGCTTGACTGCTGCTACAGAAGCTGTTCTGGGTATTTGAGTTGAACTCAATTCCTAAGAAAACATAAAATAGAGAGTGTGATGACTAGTTTCATCACACTCTCTATTTTTTTGTTTGATTTTCAACCACATTTTTTCAACAAAAACTACTCAATATCTGATTTCATTTATTTCAAAAACAATAAAGTGGAATAAAGTTGTCTATACTAGAATATATCGTAATTATTTACAAAGATATAACCTATTGCTAAAGTGACAAAATATTGTTTTAACTGACTTTATGTGCTATAATCAGAGCAATTCTTATTTTAGTTTTATTGCAGCCAAGAACGTGAACGCTGACGATTTCAAATCCGTTTCCGCACTGCTTTTATTTAAAATTTGGGTAACCGTTTCTCTACTACAAAATGACCATTTTAACGTTTATCCGGACAAAAGGAAGGTTTTTGATGATGAAATATAACATGAGCCCCTCTGAAATAAAAAAACAGATTCAAGAAAAACTGGTGCATACCTTTGGTGTAGTGTCCGTTGACAATGCGACTGATGAGGAATTCTATAAAGCACTTGCTATGATTCTACGTGAAAAAATGGCACAGGGCCGTTCTGAATTCATTAAAGATGCCGCTAAAAAAGAAAGCAAACGCATTTATTATCTGTGCATGGAATTTCTTTTAGGGCGCTCTCTAAAGAACACTCTTTTTAACTTGGGGTTAGAAGAAAATGTACGTAAAGCACTGACTGAAATGCAAGTTGACCTTGATAAGTTATATGAACAGGAGCCAGATGCCGGCTTAGGAAATGGCGGTTTAGGCCGTCTTGCCGCCTGTTTTTTAGACAGCTTGGCTTCTGAGGGTTACCCTGCCATGGGGTATTCTCTGCGCTATGAATATGGAATGTTCCGCCAAAAATTTGTAGAGGGTTGGCAGACCGAACTGCCCGATTTTTGGCTCCCTGGCGGCGAAGTTTGGATGCAAAAAGTAGCGGACAGCGCCTTTGAAATTCGCTTTGGCGGTCATGTCGACGAAGAATGGCATGACCAATATCATGTTGTTCATCACAGAGAATATGAATCAATTCGAGCAATTCCCTATGATTTGTTTGTTGCTGGAATCGATGGTAAAGGCATCAGCATTCTGCGCATTTGGAAAGCCGAGGCCGACAAATTTGACATGAAGCTCTTTAATGGCGGCAATTACCTGCACGCAATGGAAGCCAATGCGATGGCAGAAGTGGTTACCAAGGTTCTCTACCCCGAAGACAATCACGAAGGCGGCAAAATTTTGCGTTTGACACAACAGTATTTTCTTGTTTCTGCTTCGGTGCAAGATATTATTCGTCGCCACCTAATGTCTAACCGCACGCTAGATAACCTGCCTGAATTGGCGGCAATTCATCTTAATGACACCCACCCGGTTTTGGCTATCCCAGAATTAATGCGTGTCATGCTGGACGAATGCGGATATGATTGGGAAAGTGCGTGGAAAATTGTCACACGCACGATTGCTTACACCAACCACACGGTTATGTCTGAAGCACTTGAGTGCTGGCGAATTGACCTCTTTAAAATGCGTCTGCCTAGAATTTATCAAATTGTAGAAGAAATCAACCGCCGTTTCTGGGAGGAGATGAAAGACAAAAATGTTCACCCAGGAGCCATTGAATATATGGCACCAATTGGGGATGGCTATGTTAAAATGGCGAATTTGGCTGTTATCGGTTCGCACAGTGTCAACGGCGTTTCAGAACTGCACAGTGAAATTTTGAAAGACGATTTATTCCATGATTTTTATCAGCAAACCCCTGAAAAGTTCAAGAACGTAACCAATGGTATTGCTCATCGCCGCTGGCTAAATCAAGCCAACCCGAAACTTGCCGCTTTCTTAAACGAAACTATTGGTGACGGCTATATCTATGATGCCGCCAAACTTTCTGGACTTTTATCCTATAAAGATGATTCTTCTGCACTGCAAGAACTGCAAAAAATTAAGCATAGCAATAAGGTTCGATTGGCCAATTATATTCAAGATAAACAAGGGATTTTAATTGACCCAAACAGCATTTTTGACGTACAGATTAAGCGCTTGCACGAATACAAACGTCAGCATATGAATGCGCTTCACATTTTAGCGACCTATCAGTGGCTTAAAGAAAACCCAAATGCTGACTTTACCCCGCACACCTATATTTTTGGTGCAAAAGCTGCTGCGGGCTATTATCTAGCCAAAGAAATTATTTCTTTCATTTTGCATTTGGCCGATACCATTAACAACGACCCTTCTGTTAACCAAAAAATGAAAGTTGTGTTTGTCGAAAATTATTGCGTAACATGGGCAGAACTGCTCACTCCTGCCGCTGAAATCAGCGAGCAAATTTCACTGGCGGGCACAGAGGCATCCGGCACAAGCAACATGAAATTTATGATTAACGGTGCGCTCACGTTGGGCACATTGGATGGCGCTAACGTTGAGATTCATCAGGCTGTCGGCGATGAGAATATGTTCCTGTTTGGCATGACCGCTTCGCAGGTTGAAGACTTGCGTAAAAGTGGTTATCAGCCTCGCTATCATTATGACAACAACCCCACTATTCATAAGGCACTTGATGCCATGCAAAACGGACTAAACGGCAAGAATTTTAAAAATATTGTAGCTACCCTTTTGAACACAGACCATTATATGGCTTTTGCTGATTTCGATGCTTTTGCACAGGCACAGAAAAAAGCTGCTGAAACTTATGCTAACCAAACACAGTGGAACCGTATGTCCCTGATGAACATTGCCCATGCCGGCATATTCTCATCAGACCGTTCTATCCGTGACTATGCAGAACGTATTTGGCATACTGAGTCAGCCTTTAAAAAATAAACTCAATTGTTGGGCATTATACGATAAAAGATGAAAGGGTAAGCGATCTGTCGCTTGCCTTTTCATTACATTTATGCTATTTTTGAAAGACAGCTATATCTTGTTTTTATCCTTTTAACTTTCTAATTTTATGTTCAATATTTTTTAAGTCATCTATACTTGTGGTATCACCACGCTAAGGTTTATTTTCTATACAATAAAAATCTAAACAGTGCCACCAGAAAGAGAGTTGCTATGCATATTATTTCTGTAAGACAACGACCTGATTACGCAAAAACTGCTATCGCCTTTTTTCAAAAGCATTGGGCAACTGAAGAAAACAAGATGGTCTATGAAGATTGTATCACGAACTGTCTGACTTCTTCCTCTTTACTGCCACAATGGTACCTGCTCTATGACAGAGATGAACTGATTGGCGGAGCAGGATTGATCCCCAATGATTTTATCAGCCGTGCGGATTTATCTCCTTGGCTTTGTGCTCTCTTTATTGAAGAAAAACACCGAGGTCATGCCTATGCCTCTCTGCTGATTCGCCATATCCAGCAAGACGCATCAAAACTAGGTTTCTCCCATCTTTATCTTTGTACTGACCACATTGGTTATTATGAAAAATACGGTTTTTCATATCTTGGCGATGGTTATCATCCTTGGGGCGATAGTTCTCGCATTTATCAAACCTCACTACACTCATAATTGATTTCTCTATTTTCCATTCAGTAAGCAAAAAGGAGCTTTTTCTTTTGTTTGATTCTAGAAACTTGAATTACAAGAACCCTTTTGGTGCTGTATCAACCGGCACTGCCGTCCATTTTAAAATTAATTTACCCCGTGATTTTCACTGTTCTGGCGCCAGTTTAATAGTGGAAAATAACAGTGACAAACAGGTACTTGACCTATTTTGGTGCGGCATGAATGGAGATTCCCACGAATATTGGGAGTGCCATTTCGCACCAAATTCTGCCGGCATTTATTTCTATCATTTTGAGTGCCGCACTGACCGCGGTATTCGTGCACTTATGCGCGGAATAGATGGAAAAGCCGTTTTACAAGGATTTGACCGTTGGCAACTGACGGTATATAACGACTTTCAAACGCCAGAATGGTTAAAAGGCGGACTAATTTATCAGATTTTTCCCGACCGTTTTTATAAATCTGATGAAACAGCAAATACTATACCCTATGAACGGTTCATTCATCAAAATTGGGACGAGGATATTCGGTGGCAACCCGCCGAAGACGGCGAAATCTACAACGATGATTTTTTCGGCGGAAACTTAAAGGGAATTGAAGAAAAGCTTCCTTATTTACAATCACTTGGTGTCACCTGTCTCTATCTTAACCCTATTTTTGAGTCGCATTCTAATCATCGATATGACACAGCTAATTATGCCAAAATTGACCCCTTGCTCGGCACAGAAGCTGATTTTGTTTCTCTTTGCAAAACAGCAAATACACTGGGGATTCATATTCTACTAGACGGCGTTTTCAGCCATACAGGCAGCGACAGTGTCTACTTTAATCGCAGTGGACGTTATGATTCAATCGGTGCTTATCAATCTGAAACCTCACCCTACGCAAGTTGGTACCAATTCAAGAACTTTCCTGACGATTATGACTGTTGGTGGGGCTTTATCACACTACCTAATGTCAACGAAACAGACAGCTCTTACAATGACTATATTAATGGCGAGAATGGCATTGTGCGTAAATGGCTCCGACTGGGTGCCTCAGGTTGGCGGCTTGATGTCGCTGACGAACTGCCAGACACTTTTCTAGACAACCTACACGATGCTGCCAAAGCTGAAAAACCAAATGCGCTGATTATGGGCGAAGTTTGGGAAGATGCTACCAACAAAATGGCATATGGCTCCTTGCGCCGTTACCTCCTGGGCGGTCAACTTGACTCTGTTATGAATTACCCTTTTAAAAACGCCATTTTACTTTATTTGCTCGAGGGAAACTCCTCTGCTTTTTTTGAAATTATACTTTCGATTGTGGAAAATTATCCTGCTGAAAGTCTGCAAGTCTTGATGAATCCACTTGGTACACATGATACCGAGCGAATTTTAACGCTGCTTGGTGGCATTCAAACGGTTGGTCTTGACCGCAAAATGCAAAGTGAGCAAAAATTGACCCAGCAGCAAAGAGAGCTTGCTGTCAAACGTCTGAAGCTTGCTTCGCTTTTGCAATATACGCTGCCCGGTGTGCCGGCTTTATATTATGGCGACGAGGTTGGCATGGAGGGCTGTAAGGATCCTTTCAACCGCAGAACTTTTCCGTGGGGAAATTCCCTTTATGAAAATGAAAAAGCTGAACTTACTTCATGGTATCATGACCTTGGACAAATGCGCCTCACGAATCATGTCTTAAAACAAGGCAATTTCCGCAAAATATATGCTGAAAATGATGTTCTTGCTTATGCTCGTGAATCTATTCATTCAGATTGTTCTTCCCTGTTTGTTTTAGTCAATCGAGGTGAAAAATTTCATGATATTGGGGATATTCTCCCTGTTGATGGAAAATCTATTTTAGGCAAACATTTTAATGAGCAAAACAAAGAAATTGGACCCTTTGAATTCTCAGTGATTGCTTATTAATGAAAGCATTTTTTCTATTATTTATAATGTTTTGAATTGATATTTTAAGTGAAAAAACCTTTACAAAAATTAGCTCGTATGGTAAACTTGTAAAGGTTACCTTGTCTGCGGTTACGGGACTAAACCTTTGAGAAGTTCTTATTCTTATGAATGAGAAGCTTTATAAGGATAACACCGACCCTTGCTGTGGATAATGGTGAATCGCATTTTAATGCAGAAAGGTGCTAAAACACAATGACAAAAACAGAAAAAACCGAAATCCTAAAAAAATATGCTCGTCACGAAGGTGACACAGGTTCTCCTGAAGTACAGATTGCTGTTCTTACCAAGAGAATCAATGATTTAACTGAACATCTTCGCGAAAATAAAAAAGATCACCACTCACGCCGCGGTCTTTTGAAAATGGTTGGTACCAGAAGAAGCCTTCTGAATTACCTCATTAAAATTGATATCGAAAGATATCGTACTCTTATCGTAGAACTTGGTATTCGTAAATAAGAAAAAGTTGTGGCTGTGGCTGTATTCCTTGGAATGGCAACCACGGCCTTTCCTCTTTTTACTAACTAAAAGAGTTTTTAGGGTGCAGTTCAGCAGTGAAACGAGTTTTCGGCATTTTGCGGAGAATTGGTTTAATTGTTGAACAGCTGCCGGATACTCTTGTGCCGAATCAGGCAGAAAGGATGCTATTATGTTTGAAAATTTTAAAGTATTTGAAACAGAATTTGCCGGCAGACCCCTTGTCGTAGAAACCGGTAAAATGGCGCAGCTCGCTAACGGCGAATGTTTGGTTCGCTATGGTGAAACAACCGTGCATGTTGCCGCTACAGCTGCCACAAAACCCAGAGATGGCATTGACTTTTTTCCACTCTCCGTTGATTTTGAAGAAAAACTTTATTCTGTCGGTAAAATCCCTGGCTCTTTCTTGAAAAGAGAAGGTCGTCCTACTGATAAAGCAATCTTAGTTTGCCGTATGATTGACCGCCCCATTCGTCCGCTTTTCCCAAAAGATATGCGCAATGACGTTTCTATTGTTTGCACTGTCATGTCTGTTGATCCTGATTGTTCTCCTGAAATTGCAGCTATGGTCGGTACTTCTATCGCCCTTTCCATTTCTGACATTCCGTGGAACGGACCAATCAGTGGTGTATCTGTTGGTTTGATTGACGGTGAATTTGTTATCAATCCCAATGCTGAGCAGCGCAAGATTTCTGAAATGGCTGTCACCGTTGCTTCTACTGACGAAAGAATTGCTATGATTGAGGCCGGTGCCAATGAAATTCCTGATGACGTTATGCTTGCCGGTATTTTGGCAGGACATGAAGCTAATCAGCATATTATTTCTTTCATTAAAAACATTCAAACTGAAATTGGCAAAGCCAAATTTGAATATCCTTCTCTAAAACCAAATGCAGAAATGTTGGAAGAAATTAAAGCTTTTGCAACAGAAGATATCAAACTAGCTCTTGATACCGATGATAAAACCGTACGTGATGAAAGATTACATCCGATTTATGAGAAGGTACATGCTGAGTTTGATGAGAAATATCCTGATCAAGGTGCACAAATTGACGAGTGCCTCTATCAGACACAAAAATATATCGTCCGCCGTTGGCTTTTGGATGAGCAAAAACGTGTTGACGGCCGTGGCATGAATGACATTCGTCCGCTCGCCGCAGAAGTCGATTTGCTCCCCAGAGTACATGGTTCTGGTATGTTCACCAGAGGACAGACACAGGTTCTCACGATTGCGACACTCGGTTCAATCCGTGACAATCAGCTGTTAGACGGTATCGACGACGAAGAAAGCAAACGCTATATTCACCACTACAATTTCCCGTCTTATTCCGTTGGCGAAACCAGACCCAGCAGAGGACCAGGACGTCGTGAAGTTGGTCATGGTGCCTTAGCAGAAAGAGCGCTTGTGCCTGTCATTCCTCCTGTTGAAGAATTCCCTTATACCATTCGTTTGGTTTCAGAAGTTCTTTCTTCTAACGGTTCAACCTCACAAGGCGCAATTTGCGGCAGCACTCTTGCTCTGATGGCCTCAGGTGTTCCGATTAAAGCACCGGTTGCGGGTATTTCTTGTGGATTAATCACTGAAGGCGACCGTTGGATGACCATGGTTGACATTCAGGGCTTAGAAGACTTCTTCGGCGATATGGACTTTAAAGTTGCCGGTACCCATAAAGGTATTACTGCTATTCAAATGGATCTGAAAATCACAGGTCTGACTCCTGAAATGGTCAAAGAAGCGCTTGAAAAAACACACAAAGCCAGAGATTATATCTTAGACGATATCATGCTAAAAGCCATCCCTGAGGTTCGTTCACAGCTTTCAACCTATGCTCCTAAAATGCTTTCTACGAATGTTCCTGTTGACAAGATTCGTGAAGTCATCGGTTCAGGTGGTAAGGTGATTCAAAAGATTTGTGCTGAATGCGACGTTAAAATTGATATCGAAGAAGACGGTCATGTCTTTATCGCTGGTATTGATTACGAAAAATGTCAGCGTGCACTTGATATTGTGAATACCATTGTTAACGATCCTGAAGCCGGCTCTTACTATAACGGTAAGGTCACTCGTATCATGGATTTCGGTGCTTTTGTGGAAATTGCTCCTGGTAAAGAGGGTATGGTTCATATCTCTCACCTCGACATTAAACGTACTGATAAGGTTACAGATGTTGTGAATATCGGCGACAGCGTGAAAGTTAAGGTCTTGGAAGTCGATGATAAGGGACGTTTGAACCTTTCTCGCAGAGAAGCCCTTATCGATTTAGATGGTGCTGTTCCAGAAAACACTTTGTCTGACAGACCACGCCGTCCTTCTCCTCCTAGAAGAGATTTTAACCGCGGCGACCGTGATCGCAGAAACTAAGCATTAATAAATGAAAACAAAAGGCCATCTTGTTTAAAACAAGATGGCCTTTTTGATTTCTAATGAAACTTAAACCTAACATTGTCGCCAAATTAATCAACTAAAGCTTATCAATCACTGCCAGTAAAAGTTTCTGCATTTTTTCAGCTGCCATTTTTGCAAAAGCAGGAAAGTCCATATTGGAGTCTTCATCACCCTTATCTGATATAGACCGAAGTACTGCGGCAGGTATTTGATTCATATAGCACACGTGTGCTATACTACCGCCTTCCATCTCGCAAGCCATCGCCTCGTACAAATGATTTAGCTCCTTCGTCTTCTCCCTGCTATTTAGAAAAATATCGCCTGTTGCTATAACACCCATATAGGCATTGCCGTAAATATCTTGCGCCGCCTTTTTGATTTTTTCAGCCGCTTCTAAATCACAAGGAATGTTTATAATATTGATTCCTGACACCAATCCAGGTGGATCACCCAACGCTGTTGTATCGCAATCATGCTGCACACAGCTATTGGCAATGACAAAATCACCAATTTCCATGTCTGAAGCAATTCCCCCAGCCACACCCGAATTAATCACAAGCCGTGGATTATATTTCAATATCATGGTTTGTGCGCAAACAGCAGCATTCACTTTGCCTGGCCCACATCGAGAAATAACACAGTTTGTCTGATTTAATTTGCCTATATAAAAAGTAAGCGACGCTATCTTTTCTTCGTTCTCAATCTCCATCTGAGAAAGCAGCGCTTCAATTTCCACATTCATGGCTCCAATAATTCCAATAGGTCTTTGCATTTTGGCTTATCCTTTCTATCCTTTTAAATTTATATTAGTAGCCTAATCTTAACATAGTTTAAAACAGCTTATTTTTGTTCCATTTTTTCTTTGATAAATTGATAGAAAGTATCTTTATCTCCCGATTCAAACCCATTCACATCTAGGATATAAGCATTGTCGGGTCCATAATAAATGTAGAAAAAATCCTTATAACGGCGAATATCTGTAACTTGAAAATAGGGATAAGCGATAGCAGATTGAACGCCAGACACACGAAACGCACTGTTATAGAAAGCATATTTTGCACTGCGCTTATTATTGTTTTGCCCATACACTTTACGCTGTATTTTTTCGATTGAGCTTGAAGATACTGCAATTCTATAAACTTGGTAAGCAAAAAGAGCAATCGCTACCAAAATCATCCACCATTCCGTCTTACTCACTATTGTTAGAACTACTAACAAAATACTGAAAAGAAGACCAATCGCCATTGGCACAATATTCTTTATATAAGCATGGTAGATACTGAAGGTATGCAATACTTCATTAGAGCAATCCGTAATATTCGCATAAAGCATTTCTCCTTTTATTTCAGAGCTGCCTACGCTTTCTTTTCGATAGGCTGAAAGTCTTTCTGCCATTTCTTTTTTCTGCTTTTTTTCTTTCTTTTCACGTACCTTAACAAAAACAACACTGCCGATAATGAGAACTAAAAATCCACCCACAACCAACAGCATGCGAAAAATCTCTTCAGGAGGCACCTGATTGGCGGCTTCTGCCTCTTCTTTTGTAATGAGGTTAGTAATATTTAATGAAAAAGCTGTTTTTTCAAGCGTGTCAAGTTCTTCAGGTTTAAAATCTCTGCCCTGTGCTTGTGTATTAAAGGTTACGATATATCCATTAAAAATAGTGGCGTAAACTTTTTCATGCAGTTCTCCCATTTCTGATGCTTCACTAAACGATTCTAACGAATCATATCGCATAGAAATAAAAGTAATCCCATTATTTTCTACTATTTCTGATTGTAACTCAAAATGCTCTACCGGAGAAGAAAGAGAGTCTAAGAATTCTTTTTTCTTTTCTTCGGTAACTTCTGATAAATTGAAAACATCCCACGATTCTTTTGATGTCTTTTTCGTCACAAGTACATTTGGGCTTCCCTCTTCACCAATAAAATCTACAATTGCATTCATACCCTCATCTTCGCTCGACTTGAAAAGCTTAAGTGTAGCGACCGGGTCTGAAATGCCTGCCAATGTCCAATTTGGGTCTGATAACGCTGTTTGCTCTGTGAAGGTATAAAGATTATCGGGTGCTGTTATTTCAAAGTCATCACTTTTAAACTCTGCCGCCGAAACAGAAAGCGGAATCATCATCACCATAATTCCTGCCAAAAAAACAGAAGCGGTCTTTTTCAAATTCATTGCCATCCACCTTTTAATTTTAATCATCCATACTTTTAAACCGTACCAAAATAAAGCGCAGCTTTACCAATTTTTACAATCTAATAGCTGCTGAGATACAAATTTTAAAATATACACTATATTGACACTATTATAGCAACAATTCTTTCTCAATACAAATAACTTTTTGTGAACATCTGCTTACGTGATTCCTGCTGTATTTCTCAATTATTTTGAGAAAGAGTTGACGAAGTATTCTTTTTGACATAAAATAAAACTAAGTATAAAGAGGACATGGGAGGAATCGAATATGGCCGTTGCAATTATTACAGGCGCTTCTTCAGGTCTTGGACGAGAATATGTAAATGCAGTTGTTGAACAATATCCTTTAATTGATGAATTTTGGCTGATTAGCCGCCATAAAGAAAACTTGAAGGAATTGGCAGATGAACACCAAAACAAAACAATTGCTGCTATTTCTTTAGACTTAGCTGAATCAACCAGTTTTGAAATATTTGAAAAATTGTTACGTGAAAACGAACCTGAAATTAAAGTTTTAATCAACTGTGCTGGATTTGGACAAGTCGTCAGCTTTTTTTCAGCTGATAAGAAAAGGCAGACCGATATGATTGATTTGAACTGCCGTGCGCTAACTCATATGACGAGGCTATGCCTGCCTTATATGATTGACGACAGTCTCGTGATTAATGTATCTTCTATTGCTTCTTTTGCTCCTCTGCCCAGAATGTCGGTCTACAGCGCAACAAAATCTTATGTTCTGGCTTTTTCTAAAGCTTTGCGAGAAGAATTGCGCCCCCGAGGCATTAATGTACTTGCTGCTTGCCCAGGTGTTATGGAAACCAATTTCTATGATATCGCCTACGCACCCGAGGGACCTTCTAAGTTTTTAGACTCGCTCCCCAAAATTCTTCCGGCTGAGTTTGCCGAAAGCTCACTTCGGGCTGGCCGTTATAAGAAAGCCTTTTACACAAAAGGTGCTTTTTACAAGATGTATCACTTAATCGCCAAAATTGTTCCCCATAATTGGCTGATACGCTTTTTTGAGCTCTAATTCATTTTATATAGTAAAAATATAATCTCCCCCAAAGAATCACAACACATTTCTTTAGGGGAGATTATTCTATCTATTACTCTATTTTAACTGACTGACAAGTTCATTCAATGCTTCTTGCGAAAGCGATTCTGTCTTTTCTAGCGGAAATGGAATCTGCATTGTGTCATATTTTTCTTGGCACAAATTGTGAAACGGCAGAAATTCTAACTTGCGCATATTGGGGTATTCCTCAGCAATATCTTTGACCTCTTGCATCGAAGCAAGCGAGTCGTTCATATTAGGGACTACCACATGGCGTATCCAAATGGGTATTCGCATCTTTTTTGTAAGCTCTAAGAACTGACGAACATGACCGTAGTTCCCTTTGGCAAACTGCTGATAATCTTCTGCCGTGGTAAATTTTAAATCTGCCAGCACCAAATCGGTGTGCTCCAGTAATTTTTCAACCTTTTCACCAAGCAAAATGCCAGACGTATCCAACGCCGTATGAATGCCTTGTGCATGTAGTTTTTGAAATAGCTCTGTGACAAATTCAGCTTGCATGAGCGGCTCACCGCCTGAAACCGTCACACCACCATCTTTGCCGAAATAGGTCTTAAACCGGACCACTTTGGCGACAAGCTCGTCCGCTGTCATCTCTTGTCCACCGGCAAATTCCCACGTGTCCGGATTATGACAATACACACAGCGCAGAGGACAACCCTGCATAAAAATGACATACCGTAGTCCAGGACCGTCTACTGCACCGAGCGATTGTACGGAATGAATCCGTCCTTTTGTCATATTGAAGTGTGGAACGTACGAGAGATAACTTCTCTCTGCTGTTCTTTAGAGAGGCGGTGGAAGTTAACAGCATAACCAGAAATGCGAATGGTTAAGTTCGGGTATTTTTCAGGATGCTCCATAGCATCTTCTAATGTTTCACGGTTCAAAACGTTGACATTGAGGTGATGGGAAAGTTGTTTGAAGTAGCCTTCCATAATGCCAACCAAATTTGTTACTCTGTCTTCATCTGTTTTGCCAAGTGATTCAGGAGTAATAGAGAAAGTATTAGAAATACCGTCACGAGCATAACGATAAGAAATTTTAGCCACAGAGTTCAAAGAAGCCAATGCACCAGAAGTATCTCTGCCTGACATGGGGTTTGCACCAGGAGCCAAAGGTTCACCATGTTTACGTCCATCAGGTGTGTTACCTGTCTTTTTACCGTACATAACGTTAGAGGTAATCGTCAAAATAGAAAGTGTGTGTTCTGCACTTCTATAAAGAGGATATTTGCAAAGCTCATTATAGAACTTCTCAACTTGCTCGCAAGCAATTGAGTCAACTCTATCATCATCATTACCAAATTTCGGGAAATCGCCTTCAATTTCAAAGTCAGTAACAATGCCTGTCTCAGGATTTCTGACGCATTTTACTTTTGCGTATTTAATAGCAGACAAAGAGTCAGCCATACAGCTCATACCAGCGATACCAAAAGCCATCAGTCTTCTAACGGTTGTATCATGCAGAGCCATTTGAGATTTTTCATAAGCGTAGCGGTCATGCATGTAGTGAATGATGTTCATGGCACTTACATAGGTCTTTGCCAACCATGCGCGATAAACATCCAATCTTTCCATTAGCTTATCATAATCCAAATATTCGTCTTCCCAAATCGGCATTTCCGGTCCGATTTGTTCAGCTTTCAGCTCATCACGGCCGCCATTGATAGCCATAAGCACCATTTTCACGATATTGGCTCTGGCACCAAAGAACTGCATGTCTTTGCCGATTCTCATAGCAGATACGCAGCAGGCAATCGCGTAATCGTCACCGTAATGAGGACGCATAACATCATCATTTTCATACTGAATCGCATCGGTATCACAAGAAACTTTTGCGACAAAGCGTTTCCAGTTTTCAGGCAGATTTTGTGACCAAAGAATGGTCATATTCGGCTCTGCAGAAGGGTTGAGGTTATAAAGAGTGTGCAAAGTACGGTAGCAAGTTTTTGTTATCAGGTGTCTGCCATCTTCGCCAATACCGCCGATTGCTTCGGTAATCCACATGGGGTCACCAGCAAACAGTTCGTTATATTCAGGAGTTCTTAAATGTCTGGCCATACGCAGTTTAAGAACAAAATCGTCCATGATTTCCTGTACTTGAGATTCATCGAGCAAACCGTTTGCCATATCTCTCTCAAAATAGATATCTAAGAAAGTAGAAACTCTGCCCAAACTCATAGCTGCGCCGTTTTGCTCTTTAATAGCAGCAAGATAAGCAAAATAGAGCCACTGTACAGCTTCTGTTGCATTGGTTGCCGGAAGAGAAATGTCATAGCCATATTGCATTGCCATGGTTTTCATGTCTTTAAGCGCTGAAATTTGGTCAGAAACTTCTTCAGCAAGACGAATACTGCCAACTAGCATTCTTTTTTCATCTACGTTTACTTTGTCTTTTTGTTTTTCTGCAATCAATCTGTCAATGCCGTAAAGTGCTACACGGCGGTAGTCACCAATGATTCTGCCACGGCCATAGGCGTCAGGCAAGCCTGTGATAATGCCGGCATGTCTTGCTTTTTTAACATCAGGTGTATACGCAGCAAAAACGCCATCATTATGTGTTTTATGATAACGAAAAGCATTTTCAATATTTTCGGAAACTTCATAGCCATACGCTTTACATGCCTGACGAACCATTCTCATGCCGCCAAAAGGATTGCAAGCACGTTTAAGAGGTTCATCTGTCTGCAAACCAACAATAATTTCTTTTTCTTTATCCAGATAGCCAGGTCCAAAAGAAGTACTGGTGATAACTGTATCGGTGTCAACCTTTAAAGCACCGCCATTTTCATGCTCTTGACGCATTAATTCTTCAAACTGATTGCGCAAGTCCACCGTTCTTTCTGTGGGTCCCGCTAAAAAGCTGTCATCCCCATTATAAGGTACATAGTTGCGCTGAATAAAATTGCGAACATCAATTTCTTTCTCCCACACGCCACCTTTAAAACCATTCCAAGCACTCATCACTCATACTCTCCTTCGTCTGCTATTTTCCAAATCTCTTTATCTCGTTTTTGAGTGTTTATAAACATTTATAAACTATTTGGAAACTTTTCATTTGAATTTATAATATATTATGTTTTATTTCTCATTTAAGATACCATATATTTTTAAAAAAATCAATACCAAATATAAAAATAATCATTTTTATATCATCTTATAAATCTAATAAATCACTGCTATCATTGATAAATCTTAAACAAATAAGGATGATTCTTATCTATATTTCATAAACTTTGTTAATTTTTTATTTATAATGCCCTAAATTTCTATATTTATTCTAATTTTCTTTTATTTTTGACTGAATACACTATATATGGTGTATTCAGTCTGCAATTAGCTGTATATTGTTAATAATTTCACGATTTGCCTGTTTTTTACTTTATAAATTTATAAATAATTATTCTAAAATATTTTTATTGACTGATGCTTTAAAAATTGATATAATAATAAAAATTCATTTATGGGGGCATAGCTCAGCTGGTTAGAGCGCCTGCTTCACACGTAGGAGGTCGATGGTTCGAGTCCATTTGTCCCCACCATAACATTAAAAGCTGTGATAAAAGAGTTACTTCATTCTTTTATCACAGCTTTTAATCTATAACGGAGCCATTATTGGGACATCTCTTAACCGCATCTGTAAATTACTATAGTTATACGTTAACTCTCTTAGTTTCTATCTCCTTTTTCTATGGCCATTTAGGAACAAAACGCAAAAAGGCTGTAGCATTTCTGTTTTGCTACAGCCTTTTTGTGTCTATTTGTTCAACGCTCCCTTAGCTTAACTTTACAATTCCAATAGAAGCACCCGAACCAATTGTTACAGTCTCCCCCGCTGCGCCAAATAGACCCAACGAGATAACATCTCCAGCTTGCAACACAGCTATCGTAGTCATAGACTCTGATAGAATTAAAGATTGTACAGAATCTGCAATAGATGGATTGTAAGGTGTTTGATTTCCTTCAGGCCCGATCAAAAAAATAGCACCTATTGTTGTTTGTTCTGGACCAGAAACATCAATTGAATAGGTCAGTAGGTAGGTTCCTGCTGTTGCCATCTGAAATTCTGTTGGAGAAATTACATTAATATCCGGTGAAGTTAAGACCGGTGCAGGGAAATCTACTGGCGTAGCAAGAGGCAACACTTGTAGATTGTAGGTTCCTGTATCTTGATGGACAAGGAAAGAGGTTTGTGTTGGTGTCGGTCCCTGTGGTCCCGTTGGACCAACAAGGCTTTCTAGCCATTGCTCTTGTGTACCAGTAAATCCTTCCTCTACAGCGACTTCATACGCACTAGCACCTGTGGAGCCATCGGGACCTGTAGCACCATTTATACCAGTTGGACCTACAGGTCCAGTAACTCCTGTCGGACCAGTAGGCCCGGTAGCCCCCGTATCACTGTCTGCTCCGGCTGGACCTGTAACCCCAGTGGGACCAGTTGCTCCTGTCGGTCCTGTCGGTCCGGTTGCTCCCGTGTTACTGTCTGCTCCGGCTGGACCTGTAACCCCAGTGGGACCAGTGGCTCCTGTCGGTCCTGTCGGTCCGGTTGCTCCCGTGTTACTGTCTGCTCCAGCTGGACCTGTAACTCCAGTGGGGCCAGTGGCTCCTGTAGCTACAGTAATTTATGCTCAAACAGTTTGGTTAAAATATAGAGAATTTCTTTTCGGCTAAAATCAGCCTACTTTATTCTCCACCACTGTTAATGAATATTTGTTGTTTTCAATGAAGTCTATCATGCGTTTGTACTGGTTTTCCAACTTGAATTGTACCGTGATTTCTCCGTTCTCATGGATAAGGATGGTTTTCACCAATTCTACCAATAACCCTTGTGAAAGCTCTTGAATATTTTTATGCTTCAGGAACGCTTGCAGATATGGGTCGTCAGAAGTAATCCCTTGTTCCATTGTGCCGATTTCACCTCGAATGTGCTCAATGACTTCTTTTAGCTGTTCTTCCTGCTGCTCAAACTTCTCTTTCATCTTTCGGTACTGTTCACGGGTAATATCGCCGTTCTTCCAGTCCATATAGAGCCCTGATATTAAGTCCTCGATTTTTTCAAGCTCCTGTTCACGAAGTTTCAAAAGGTGCTCTAACCGAGTGGATTTTGTCTGAACAACGGGTGCCTGATTGATGTTGTTAAGCACTTCCTCCAGGCTTTCCACAAGCTCAATCTGCTTTTGGATAACCAGCAGAACCGTTTTTTCCAGTACATCAAGCCGCATAGTGTGTTTGGTGCATTTATCCTTTGATTTCCTCTTATAAGTGGAACAGTTATAGTATACAAAACCATTTGACGCCCTGCGGGTCATGGATTTTCCACAATCAGCACACTTGAGAAAACCTGAGAATAAGTAAGTTTCCGTTTTGCCCGGGGCGGTCCGTGTGTCCTTTGCGTGAAGTTCCTGGGCCTTTTCAAAGAGTTCTAAGGAAATAATCGCCTCATGGGTATTGTTTACCTGAAACCAATCTTCTTCGGGAACATTCACCATATCATGCACCTTGTAGCTGATAACCCGCTGCTTGCCCTGTACCATTGTTCCCATGTACACTTTGTTTTTCAGAAGTCTTGAAACGGAAGTTCCCATCCAAAGGCCATCATTTTCATCCACGAGAGTTTCTGTACTCCCGTCACCATAGACAAACCACTGGAAAATGTCCCGTACCACCTGAGCCGCTTCTTCGTCAATGACAAGAGCATTTTTATCGGTAGGGTGTTTCTCATAGCCATAGGGAGCAAAAGCACCAATAAATTCACCGTTGCGGCGTTTGTTATCAAATGTACGTCTCACACTGTTTGAAGTCTGGGCAGCAAAGCGGTCATTCATAAGACCGTTTATGGGGACTTCCATGCCGCTTACGGCCTCCGGGTTCAGATATGTATCAACCTTTGGGTCGCCAAGTGTGATGAAACGTGTACCATGCAATGGAAAGAAACTTTCAATGAAATAGCCCTGGTCAGAGTAGTTACGAAAAGCACGGGCAAGGTTTTTGCAGATAACGCAGTTGACTTTTCCTGATTCTACATCCTGTATCAAACGCTGGAAATCAGGGCGGTCATAGTCTGTTCCTGTTCGCCCGTCGTCTACATAATAATCAATGATTACATATTCCCCTTGAAAAAACTTCTCTACATATTCTGCGAGAATTTTCTTCTGATTTGTCACACTGAGACTTTCATCATTTCCATCATCTTTAGAAAGACGGATATAGAGTGCAATGTACCAAACAATTTTCTTTACTGTAGATTTTTCATCCGTTTGCGATTTTCGTATGCGTGCCATCTTACCTCCAATCCCGCATAACCACAACACTATTATGCCGTGTTATTGGTAAAATGTCAGCCTTGTTTTATGCGAATAAAATAATTTTCCAAGGTTTTGCTAAGTTTCGGACCGTTATCGGTAAAGCAGACTCTCACGGGAATATCCCCGCATAGAAAGCAGTAAGGATTTTTTATTCGTTCCAAAAAGTCCAGTATTTTTTCTTCATGAGGTAAATCCTGTCTTATGTGAATAGCGGATAAATCCACCAGCTCTTTCCTGTTGATTGTTTCAATGTTCTGCTGGCTCATAATCTCCAATTCGCTGCTTGTAATCATCATAGTTCCCCCTTTCAAGGCAGGAGAAAAACACATCAGAAATAAAAGTTTCCTCTATCTCCATGATATGAAGGTCTGATTGTCCAGTATGATAGGCATAAAAACGGATGGCTGCTGGCACAGCTCCACGGGAGTTTCACCCCTCCGACGGTCTGCCGGAGCCCTGCCCATTGCCTGCGACGCTTTGAACGCTCGGACTGTGGCTGCAAGGGAGTATCATTGTCCTGCCTGTACGCTCCACCCGCAAGCCGCCACGCTTGCTTTGCAGCCTGGGTGCTGATCGCTCGCTCATAAGAGGTCATGGCGCACCGGCTGTTTGGCTCTATACAGACAGAATGTATCCGTATGCCCTATACTGCACCGCCGTTATCTTGCGGGCTTTCTTTGTCAAAGAGCAAAGGCAAGGCAGGGTTTACAGTCTGCGGAAAAGGGGGGCGCAGACCGTTTAACTCAAACCTTGAATGAAAGGACAGCCCGCATGAGCTTTGAGCGCAAGCGATCCCGTATATCCTCGTCTATGCCGTAATAGGTATTGCCGCGTTCGTCGCGGAGCTTTCGCATAGACAGGCTGGCCATGTAGCTTTCATACTGTTGTACAACAATCTTCATAGCCTCCGGGTCGCCCTTATTTGCGGCTATAATTACCGGGTAAGGCAGCAAGCCGCGCTCGTCGTTTCCGGTGTTACCATTTGTTTTCATCATAGGCGCGTTCCTCCAAATAGCGTTTTAGTAATGCAAAAGAGCTTGTCCGCCGATACTGTACGGTACTGCGTGGAATTGCATAGAGTTCAGCAATTTCCGCGTCGCTCATGTCAAAGAAGTAGTACAGCAGGACAGCTTCGCGCTTTTCTTCCGGCAAGCTGTGCATAGCCTCGGCAAACAGTTTTGCGGAGATTTCCTTTCCCGCGACACAAAAGGATTGTTCAGCCTTATCATCCGCAAAATAACGGTCATAGGTGTAAAGCTGATTTTCCTCCTGTGGGGACAGGTCGGAAAAAACGGTCTCGCGTGACTGCCGCCACTTTACATGATTGTGAGCGTTGACCGCTTCATTTCGGAGTGTTTCTTTGCAAAACCCATTAAACGCACAACGGATTTGCCATTGGGTACGAGCAGGTTCATTCATGGTATTCACCTCCTTTCGCAACCGCGAAGGCGGGTGATGATTTCCCCTTTCGTAAACCCTCAACAAACAGAAATTGAAAACTGCCAAAGACAGCAGAGGATTTTTTAAAAAAAGATTTGATAAAAACGCAAAAATGCCCGGTTGCATAGCGCAACTGGGCATCAATTTTATGATTAAAGATGAACTTACTGACTTATAAGCATAGTTATCCTGTAAATAGCTTTTTCTTTTTTTGATATGTCAATATTTACATTAATATGTCGAACAACAGGTAACACGGCGATACCTCCATGTGCCGTTGTACCATGAAAAGAAGGCGCCTTTAATACGCCCTCCACAATTCATTCTTTCAGAAAAACGGCAGCTTTGAATTTTATTTCAAAACCGCCGTTTGGTTACTATACTTTACTTAAGCGCACGCCAATCCCTGCTACCATAACAACGGTTTTTTTTATTTACCGTTAGTTAACGCACTTTATTTGACTAATCGTAAATGACTAAGCAAACAACATTGTTGCTAATATAAGTACACCAATCACCCCTAATAAAATCTGTCCAATACATGAATCCAAATCAAAATTTTTGAATCTATTTAAGCGAAGAACTCACAATAGTTATTCTATTCTTTAATATACGGGTACTTAGTAGAATCACAATAGGGAATACAATTGCGGTGAATAGTCCTACCTTAAGAGCAGATTGTGTAATATCCACACCTGTAAACAAGTGTTCAACATCTGTATAGTTAAACTTAATTATTATGTTTGACACAAACCCAACCAGGCTTGGCCCAACTGCACACCCGATATCCCCTCCTAAAGCCAAGTATCCAAACATAGCATTTCCTCCATTTGGATATAATTTGGAAGATAGGCTAATAGTTGCCGGCCACAAAATAGCAATCGATAGCCCAGTCAAGGCACAACCAACCAGTGATATAGCCGGAATCGGGGATAACGATACCAATAAATAGCTAAAGATGCACATCCCTCCAGAAATCGCAATCAACTTCCGCAAATCATATTTCGCACCTTTTTTTCCATAGATTAACCTTGTAATACCCATCAAGAAGGCAAATGAACAAGGTCCAAGTAAATCACCAAGCGTCTTAGATGTGCCAAGACCAATTTCGGCAAAAAAGGAAGACCATTTTGACATTGCCTGCTCAGCAGCACCTGCACACACCATCAATACGAACAACATCCAAAATGTTTTTATTGAAAAAAGCTTTCTTGATGGAATCTGAACATCTTTTTCAACTAAAGTCTTCATCGGTACTTTAAGAAATAGAAACAGATTAAAAAGCGGAACGATACACCAGAGTATCGCCAGCAAGTACCAATGTTGTTCACCGACTAATGTGAAAAATAGCGTAGACAATAAAACAACCGCCACATACCCCCAACAGTAGAATGAGTGTAAAATTCCCATAACGCCCGATTTTTTATCCCCTGGTAAGGCTTCTGCAATAGGATTCACAACAACCTCAATGAAGCCGCCGCCTACAGAATTCAAAGTTACACCAATCAACAATCCTATAAATGGACTTATAATCATGGGGAGTATACTCATGCCAAGCAGCCCTGCCAAACAACAGAGATTAGCAATAGTAACAGAAATACGGTAACCGAAAATATCAACAATCTTGGCCGCCAAAAAATCAACCAAAATTTGAATACAAAATCCCACAGTAATAAGAAGTGTTATTTTTTCAAGTGAAACACCCAATTGCGCCTGAAATATAACAAATAAAAGTGGCGGTAAGTTACTTACTATAGCTTGGCAAATATATCCGCAAAAGCAAGCGTAAAGCGTATGTTTATAATTTAATTTCATGTATCCTCCATTGTTAGCCGCCACTTATGAATAAATCAATGAATTGTACAAATAGATTGTAATTTACTATCCTAAAAGTTCGTCGGCTCTGCACTCTGTCTTATAACTATTTCATTATCTGGAATTACTTTCCCATTCGGATATTTTTAACTTTCCTGTTTTCTATGGTTAAATCCTCATAGACACGAACCCCGCCAGTGCCGGTAGGAGCCTGTGCCAGCAGACCCACCTTCAAAGTTTCCTCTGCTGGTAAGTTAAAAAACCGCATCATATAATAATTATTGCCATCTATTGAATAATGGAATGCGAAAGACTGTCCTAAGCGACATAGCTGAAGCCAAACAGAATTTTCCTCTATATTGCAACCATTTGCATCGTCTGATTGACCATTTGTAACAACACTAACAACGGCATGTGTGTTAAAATCGGTAAGCTCAAAACATGCTTTTGCCCAGTGAGTCATATCCTGCATTACCATAATAGAAGAAGAATCATAAATATCTTTGAAATCAAGTGATACTTTTACTTTCATCACAAAATCACCTGTCACCTCCGTATAATAAAAAGGAGCATTACTAAGTGATTCCGGGGTGACACCCTCTTCTCCGACAGTCCCACCATTACAGAAAAAATCACTTTCTTTAGGGGCGAAAATTTCAATTCTTTTTCCTGACTTGTTTATTGTGCTTTGATTTAACCATTTAAACTCCATAACAAATTCTCCTAATAATATTTAATGTTTTTCAACACGCCATTCTGCATCTGATTCCCATTGACACTCCGTAATTTCCATATTGGTAAATGTTGCTTTATAAGAGCCTTCCGTCGGACTTCCGGCATATATTCCAAAAGTGATTTCACCAGACGCTTGACACATATGGAAAATTCTCATCTGCTTAAAGGAAATACCATCCTGACTACATTCAATACAATAATCACTTTCTCTACGTGAAAAGCGATACCACATAGCCTTAATCTCTGAGGAAATATCTGTAGTTGCCCAATCAGAATAGCCATGATTGGTAACTACACTCCCCAATCGCTGCACTTTTTTATCCTCGTATTCAATCGAAGCCTTAAACCAATTATCGCTGTCTAAGTACATTGCAACGCCACACTGGTCAAAACGATGGCCGCTTTCAAACTCCGTCTTTACTATAAAGGAAAAAAACTGTTCAGTTGTTTTCACCTGTAACACGGGAGCACTATCATTTTGAAAACCATAATAAGTACGCGCCCACAAATCTGTTCCTTTTTCTGTAATAATCACTACCTTATCTTCACTTACCATTGTCTGAACTGGTTTACGAATCCACTCCGGATTGCATTTCAAAAAGTCAGCCATATCTTTTCCTCCTAAATTGATTAATTATCTATTAGTCCAATTGCATTATATCCCAATAAAAATATTTTTTCACTACATAAAATCACAAATTTATAGTATAATATAACAGAGGTGAAAATTATGCAGTTTTATAAAACTACTACCGATGAAACATTAAGAGAAACCGCTACTCATGGAAGTGATGAATATCCCATAGCATATTATGTAGATGATATCTGGCAATTTGATCTTGGATGCATAGACTGGCACTGGCATCGAGAAGTTGAATTTGTAACTGTCTCAAAGGGTACTGTAAATTGTCTGATTGGGCAAAACAGAATTCATCTGGAAATAGGTCGGGGAATCTTTATTAATAGTGGAACCATTCATCGCTTTGAAACCGATGATAACGGTATCATGCCCAACATTGTATTTGCACCAGAACTGATTGCCACAGAAAGAAGTTTAATTCATGAAACATATATATTACCCATACTGTCATCCGGTCCCGCTTATCAGATACTAAACCCAAATATCTCATGGCAAAATACGATACTGATGTTACTGAATCAAATATATGACATACAAGAAAAGAACGTGGATTCTTTATCTCCTCTAAATACACTTCTTCTAACTACTGATTTATGGAAACATCTATTTCAAAATATAAATATTGAACCAATTTCTGTAAATGGAGTGAAATCAGCCTTTCAATCTTCACGATTACAGATTATGTTACAATTCATCCATGACCATTATGCAGAGGATATAGGACTTAAGGATATAGCGAAATCCACTAACATTAGCAAAAGTAGTGCATTAGAAGTTTTTCGTCGCGGAATTGCACAATCTCCAGTTTCTTACTTAATTGAATATCGTTTATTACAGGCAGCTATTTTACTAAAGAACACGAAAAAGACCATTTCTAATATATCACTCACTATCGGTTTTTCCAGCAATACTTATTTTTGCAGAAAGTTCAAATGCTATTATAAGATCACTCCTGCCGAATATAGAAAACAGGCATTACACAATAGCCCCTCGCTATGACTTGTTACCCTTTTTTGTGCGGATAGTTGCTGCCACGGCAAAAAAGACATTAAAAAAATCCGAAACAGAGAATCAGTGAATGTTCTGAACACAACAGAATATGAAATAAGAAGCGTTACAGACAATAAAGTTTGTAGCGTTTTTTATTTGGCAAAATAGGCTTTTCCTTTGTTGTAGGTATTAGGGATAGAGTAACGTAGCAAGCACAGCAAGTGAGTACCCACTTGCGGATTTTTGCATTTTCAGGTCCCTTGCCCGAAAATACAAAAATGCTCGTTGGGATAATCCCAAACCCTTATAGAACGGAGGAACGCCATGCCGAACAGAAAACGGAATATACAGATGAAATTTTATGTTACGGAAGAAGAAAAACGGCTGATAGAGGAAAAGATGAAGCTCCTGCCGACACAGCGGTATGGGGCTTATCTGCGTAAAATGGCGATTGACGGATACATCATTTACACCGATACGGCAAACATCAAAGCATTTACCGCGGAGCTCCAGGGCATAGGCCGGAACATCAACCAGATAGCAAAGCGGCTCAACGCCGGGGCTCCGGTTTATGAAGCGGATATAACGGAGATTAAAGAAAGGCTGAATCAGATATGGCAATTACAAAGACACATCCTATCAAGTCTACGCTGAAAAAAGCGATTGACTATATCTGCAATCCAGTCAAGACAGACGAAAAACTTTTGGTGTCTTCCTTTGGCTGCGCCGCCGAAACCGCCGACATTGAATTTGCCTGGACCCGCAAACACTCCATAGACAAGGGGACGCACCTGGGGCGCCACTTGATACAGGCTTTTGAACCGGGCGAAACCACGCCGGAACAGGCCCATGAAATCGGTATGCAGCTTGCAAAAGAGATATTGGGCGGCAAATATGAGTTTGTCCTTACCACCCATATAGACAAAGGGCATATTCATAATCACCTGATATTTAATGCCGTCAGCTTTGCGGACTACCGTCATTACCATTCCAATAAACGCAGCTATCACTATATCCGCCGCGTTAGTGATTGGTTATGCAAGGAACATGGCCTGTCGGTCATCATCCCTGGACAGGACAGAGGAAAGAGCTATGCGGAATATACCGCCGAAAAAGCGGGAACCAGCTATAAGGCAAAACTCAAAGCAGCCATTGACCGGCTGATACCCGTATCCTCCGACTTTGAGGATTTAATCCGCCGTCTGCAGAACGGGGGATACGAAATCAAACGTGGGAAATACATGTCCTGCCGGGCTTCCGGTCAGGAGAGATTTACCCGCATGAAAACCCTGGGCGCCGATTATACGGAGGAAGCAGTTGCCGCCCGGATTGCCGGAAGACCCCGCCCCTCCAGACAGCCTAAAAAAGATGACAAGCGGATTAACCTGCTTATTGATATTCATAACAATATCAAAGCCCAGGAGAGCGCCGGTTTTGCTCATTGGGCAAAAATCAACAACCTAAAGCAAGCGGCAAAGACTATGAATTTCCTCACAGAACACGGTATCAGCAGCTATGAGGAATTGGAGGAAAAGGCCACTGCTACTGCCTCCGCCAGCGATAAGCTACTTGCCTCTGTCAAGTCCACGGAAACCCACATAGCGGATCTCTCCCTGCTGATGAAGCACGCTGCCGCCTATCGGAAGCTTAAACCCATTTATGACAGCTACCGGAAATCCTCGGATAAAGAAAAGTTCCTACGAGGCCATGAGAGCAATATTATCCTTTTTGAAGCGTCAGCCAAGGCCTTAAAGGAAATAAGGATAGAAAAACTCCCCTCCGCCGAGAAGATGAAAGCGGAGTATGAAGCCCTTACCATCGAAAAGGAAAAGCTGTACTCTGCATATAAAACTGCAAGACAGGAAGCAAAGGAATACCGCATCATTAAACAGAATGTTGACAGTCTGCTTTCTCCTCCAAAAGAAAAGGAGCAGGAGAAATATACGGAAAGATGACGAAAATCCTGGGCTCAGGGAGATTTTGGGTGTATAATGGAAATGAAATCATAAACAGAGATTTACAAAAGGAGGTCAATCATGGCAGGGTTATTTACATATGGGCTTGTCCTGGCTATCAGCATTATCATTGGCCTTATCTTTACCGTGATAGGGCTTTTTCTCGGACACATCATTTTATTTGACAGTATATTTCTTGCAGCAATCAGTGGAATAATCTGCAATCAAATATGGCACGTTCATCCCGCATTGTGCGTAGTAATAGCGATTGTATTGTTCGCAGTCCTCTTTTGGTTGCAAAATACAAAAGCGGGATTTTGGATTATCGGAGTGCTGCTTTCAGCGTTTTGGGCGTTTGTGTTCGGCTTCTTCGCACATATCTTTACAGGTGAAGATATGGTGTGGTTCTATGTAGTGATGGGTATCGGATTTATTGTAATGATGGGGCTTCATCTGAAAGCAAGGGATAGGTAATAGGAACTTACGCAACAGTAGAGCCACGGAGTATCTATATATTAACGCAGATAAGCAGAAATCGGCATTCCTGCTACTATCAGTAACTTAAACTTATTAATGAGTGTGGAGGATGAGACAATATGTCTGATTTTAATAAAATATTAGCATTCCAACAAATAATGCCTTACCTAAACAAAGAAGAACAAGAGAATTTAGCAAATACTCTTAATATGGATTTACAGGAAATAGAGAAACGTTTAGTTGGAAAAAATAAAGAAGACGAATTTATTTTAATACTGCTATTTATGGAAGTATGCAAAAGCATAACGGGATTTGACGAAGGAGTGTCTCAATTACTTAAGACAGCGACTTCTGATTTGCTTATCGAATTAAAAAATGGCAAGAAGTTTATGATGGAAATAAAACATACAGATAAAGAAAAATATTCAATTAGTGCTGGAAATCTTCAAAAAAGAATAGACTATGCACATAAACATGAGCTTGAATTGTTTTTTGCTATTTCTATAAAAGGTTATTGGATGTTGTTTGACGAAATTTATTTACAAGAGAAACACGGGAAAATTGATGTTTCTGATCTGATAAAATCCCGGTTAGATGAAACTTTAGGATGTGTATCGTACATTTTTCCTAAGTCAATCAGGATAAAAAGTGTATATTCTAATTCCGCTACAAAAACAACAGGAATAAAGTTTGAACCCTATGGCAAGCTGGTATCCTATGAACTATATTATAATAATACAAGGATTTTTAGAGTTAAGGGAAAAAATAGTCCTTATATAGGGTACGCCATGATACTAGAAGCATTACAGGATAGGTTATCTATGGATACACAAACGATAGAGAAACAAGGTGAATACACTGTAATTAAAGAATCATTTTCAAATGATTTTAATGCTATATCAGAGTATAAGTTTTTGCTAGCACCGATTGAGCACACTGCAATAGAGGAAAACGAAAAATATACTGCCCATTCCTATCTTGAAAGAGCTAAAGCGGATGAAAACCTCTTGAAAAGTCGATTTAGATTAGGACATATTCGAAGTATTATGCAATATTTAGCGGATAATGGGGCCAATATTATGTATATAAAAAACAATTTGATATATCAGTTACAGCCGCAAGGCCATAAGTAAATTCAAATTTATTGTGCACTATGAAAATTGTGCATAACAGGCCATTCCGCTGATGGAAAACAGCATTCACAGCCCGTGGAAAAGTACAGGCTTTACCACAGCCTGCAAATACCGTTTCCCACAGTTCCATAACCCGGTCAGTTATACACAGTCCCACAGCGCCTACTACTACTACGAAAACCTATTCCTTTCTTATCAATTCTTATAAAAATAAAATAAAACAAGTTAATAAAAAACAGGAGCTCAACCATCGAAAAACAGATGGCCGAGCTCCTATTTTAGTCCAGTAATTCCTGATAGGATACACCTAATACTCTGGCAATAACCTTTAATTCAATATCTGTGATAAAACGGTCTCCACTCTCTATCCTCTGAATTGCATTTTTATCTAAATCCAATCCGGCAATTTGCAGCATATCAGAAAATTGCTTTTGAGAAGTTTTTTCCAGCAACTGTTCACGATATTTCCTTATCCTTTTACCACAAATATTATTGCTCCCGTCGGGAGCTTTGTTCTTATACATAGCATCCCTCCTACCTATGACATTCACTGATTGTCAATAAGAAAATTATATGTTAAAATAACGCTTAATATGACATTCACTGAATGTCAACCATAAAGAAAGGGGAGTGTCTATGAAAAAGATAAATGCGGAAGCCACAATAAGAAAAATAGCTTTAAGCGAGGGAATTACCGTTGAAGAAGTACGAACAGAAATAAAAAAAGCTATGCTGATAGGCTTATGCAGCCAGGACCCGGCAATCAGAGCAAAGTGGAATAAAATACCTTGTAAGGGTGATATACCAACGCCGGAGGAATTGATTGTCTACATTGCTCAACATGTGAAAGAACGCCTATATTAGTCTATACAACGAACAGAGGAACAAAAAAGAGAGGGAGCGAACCCAAAAGATAAACCAATGGATACGCTCCCGTTTCTTATGCAGTAAAAAGGTGCAAAAACAGACTTTTTTTCTTGTATTTTTGAGCGGATAATCATATAAGGGAAAGAATATTGCCTACCTAATTTGAAGCCGATACAGAGGATTTTATTGCTCTTTTTTAACCCTTTTCGGGGTATGTTTTGCCTCTCTGCTGATATACTTCGGGCATTGTATCAAATCTGCCCGGAAACTCTGCTTGCAGTCATGCACACACCGCTTGCAAATACGGTTATACTGCCGCCTACCGTTTTTGCCCAGGAAGAAAGCCCATTCTATTTTCCATTTCTTGCTTCTGCTCATAGGTCATGCTCCGGGCTGTTCTTCTCCGGTTTCTTTGTTTCGGGCGGCTTGCGCTCGGCACATTCCCGTTTTGCCTCCGCCAGCCGGTCCCGGATGGAAGTCCTTTCCTCCGTGCCGAGAGGTGTAACCTCTTTTTTGCCGTTGTTGATAATACCGTCAACCATGCCGTAATCATCTTCCATAGCCATTTCCGCATTTTTCAGGTAGTTTTCCGGCTTCAAAAATTCCGGCACTTCCGCAAAACCGAAGCTGTCACAGTAGTGGGCGGTTTCCTGGCCGTTCTGCCGGATAACCACCACATCCGACACGGAAAGGGAATGGCCCTTGAAATCTTTCGGGCGGTCCACGTTGAAGTGGGTATAAATGCTTTCCAGATTTTCACCGGGGAACATAACACCAGAATATACTTTATCATAGTTTTGCATATCCACCTTGCGTTTCATCCCACGGAGGCGGTCAAGAGGTTCAAAGGCATAATCCCGCCTGCCCGAAAAATCCTTTAGCTGATAAATGTCATAGGTACATGCTTCTTCATTTACAATGGCAAAAGCCCGTGTACCGTTACCCATGATATGAAAGCGGCCATCATCTGAGCTATGATGAAAGCCATATCCGGCAGCCTCCATCTGCTCCTTTGACATATTTGTCAAAAAAAAGCTCCCCCGTGGTGTTTTAACTTTTTCCCCGGTTAAAAAATCATCCGGTGTAATGACCTCCGCCGGAACAGGGATAGCGGTAATCTCCCCATCCACCATAGCGAACATTTCCGGTGTTTTGAAATGCTTCATGTACTTTTGTGCCAGTTCCGGGGAAAGGGAATCAAAGTTATCTTCACTGAGCCCTGCCACAAGAAACGGTCCGGCCACAATGTCATAAAGCTGCCCCCGGTCATCCCGCAGGGAACGGTTAAGCTCCATGCCGTTTATTTTCCCCTCGTCGTTGCAGATAAGGGCGACAGGGTCGTCAAAGGGATAGGCGGCGGCAATCAGGCCGTTTACTTCCTGCTGCATAGCAGAGAGGCCGGGAGATATTTCTTTCAGGTACGGTTCTTTCAGCGGCTCTACCACAAGTACTGTCATGGTATCCTTATGGTCCTGGGCCTGCTCCAGCTTGTCACGGACAGCGGCCACATCCGTATCAAGATACGACTCATAGCCGGTTGCCTGCTCATAGCTGCCGATACGGGAGAGAAGTTCATCCTCCGATGTCTGCACCATTTCCGCAAGCCTGTCCTTGATGGCCGCCGTTTTCCCCTCCAGGAGCAAATCCGCAATCAGTTCCTTGCCTACGTGGGCATCCGGGTGGGCGGCGGCATACTGCGGGTCTTTCTGCCGGAAAAACTCGTCCAAGTCAAAGGCAAGGTTCGTTGTCATATCCAGTTTCATTTCCTCATCCTGGCTCTGGATAAATTCCTGTTCATCCACTGTAGCGGTGACACGGTACTCCCAGGGAATTTCATCACGGTTCCCCTCGTAATGCTCGGTGAAGCTGTCTCCCGTATCCCGGACGTAGCCCTGATCGGTGAAGTGTCCATTTTCATCCAGAGCAATATCCCGCCCATACGCCTCATAGTCGATATAGTTTTTCAGATGGTCGGAGACTTCCATAGCGCCGTACTCGTCGATATACATCCGCCCCAGGTCGTCGTGGTCGTGAACATCCGGGTAAAAGTCATATTTATTCAGGTCTTCCGTGAGGTTAATAAGGTCTTTCACGCTGCCCGCATAGTCGCCTATTCCTATGGCTGCCTCAAACCTCTCAAAATCGGATTTGTCCATTGCCTCAATGGCGTTAGCCAGATAATTGAGTTCATCTAAACTTTCATATTCCCCAAGAATATCATGCAAACCGTCTACATAGCAGTCATAATCGGTGATGAACCATTCCTCATATATGTTTCCAAATTCATCTTCCTTGCCGATACCGATACGCTCAAAGACTTTCTGCATTTCCTCATAGGTAGTGGGAAACTTCACCCATTCTCCGACAAGCTCACCCACGTTGTATTTGCCGAGATTGGTAATATACGCCTCAAAGGGGCAGTCATGGTCGTAGTTATACATACAAGCACCTCCTAAAGTTCCGGCCCGTGTTTTTCCGGTTTATCCGGCTTCGTTTCACGGGCGGCACATTTTTTCTTTGTCTGTTCCAAACGCGCTTTCAGGGATTGCTTTTCCTCCCGCTTCGGAAGCGGCCGCTCATGCAGCCACTTATCACCGGATAGGGTAAGATAGCCCTTGTCAGTAAAAATCCCCTGTTCCTTCTGCCTCACATAACGGCCAAAGGGCTCCGGGTCAATGGCTCCCCTGCAGCTTTCGGGGATTTCCGTAAGCCCCTGCTGCTCCAGCCAGTTCCATCCAAGCGCCGCGTCATCCCTGAGTTCCGTGCCCAGGCAGAAATAATCCACGTTCCAGGGATATTCATGGAATTGCTCCAGAGAAGTAAACTGTATGGGGGA
Source organism: Scatolibacter rhodanostii (assembly GCF_900197595.1). Taxonomy (GTDB): domain Bacteria; phylum Bacillota; class Clostridia; order Oscillospirales; family Acutalibacteraceae; genus Scatolibacter; species Scatolibacter rhodanostii. Next base: position 389,425 of record NZ_FZLO01000002.1, read on the forward strand.
TAACTGGATGGCCTCCAGCTTGTTGCGCTCATGGGGCGGCAGGTCATAAAGCCCCTGGGCCAGCGCCGCCAGTTCGTCAATGTCGCCGTACATGGGAAGAAGCGGCTTCAAGCCCTCCACCTTGCAGACATAATCATCCATGAAATACATATCCGGCATGGCGTCGGGCGGCAGACCGATTTTCTCAAATAGAGCCTGAATATCCTCCGCATAGGGCGGGAAATAGAGCCATGCCCCAGCGTCACGCTCCCCAGTGTCATAGGCCTGGGTGTTCACCACATAAGCCTTGAAAATATAATCAGAAGTGATATTACCGTTCATTTGCACGCTCCTTTTTCTTCTCAAACTCCAGCTTGAAATTGATATACTTGCCGCCCGTGTCATCCAAAATCACCGTGGCGTCATAGGTGGTATCTTTCTTTTCCGAATACATCCCCTTGACTTTGGTACGGCCTTTTTTGAGCAAATCAGCAGCCATCTTCTTTGTGAGTTCCTTTTTGCGGGAAAGCCAGAAACGGTCATTTTTCCAGAGGACAAAACCGCAGCCACGGTTCCCGCAGTAAAAATTCTTCTTTCCCTCATACACCTGCTCCCGGCAGCGGGGGCAGAGGCCCATAGCCTCCTTTTGGGGAGCAAACAGCTTTTGTCCGTCCTCCGAAATGTGGGAGTAAGAGTTTACAAGCTCCGCCGCCATTTTCTGTATATCCTCCATGAAGGTCCGTTGATTGGCAGCGCCCCTTGCGATTTCAGACAGGCCCTTTTCCCATTCGGCGGTGAGAAGCGGAGAGGTCAAAACCTCCGGCAAAACGGTAATCAGATTGATACCGTCTTTTGTGGGGATAAGGCTTTTCCCCTTGCGCTCCGCAAAGCCGGAGGATACCAGCTTTTCAATGATAGCTGCCCTGGTCGCTGGTGTTCCCAAACCTTTCCGCTCCGCGTCCTCCGGCATATCGTCCTTGCCTGCGTGCTCCATAGCGGAAAGCAGCGTGTCTTCGGTATAGGATTTCGGCGGCGTGGTATAATGCTCGGCAATGGAAGCCGCCGCACGCTCAAAGATTTTCCCCTGGATCAACTCCGGCAGATCGCTTTCATCCTCGGTGTCGTCCTCCGGCTTTTCTTTCAGGGAAGCACGAAACAGCCGTTCAAAGGTTTTCCATCCCTCCATAAGTACCCGTTTCCCTTTTGCGGTGAAACGGTATCCGCCGCACTCAAATACCGCCGTGACCGCTTCATACACATGGGGAGAGGCCGCCCCACACAGCAGTTTGCAGCATATTAGGAAGAAAAGGGAACGCTCCCCAACAGGCAAAGCGGTGAGGTCCGCCTTTCCCGCCTCCAGAGTGGGAATGATGGCGTGATGGTCGGATACGCCCTTTTCGGAAATCAACGCCGCCGCGTCCGGAGAAAAGTCCGGGTATCCGGCAAGGAGCGGAAGCCCCGCCGCCAGTTCCAGAACGGAGGTAGCCGTATCCGCCATGTCGGAAGTAAGATACCGGCTGTCCGTGCGGGGATAGGTAATGAGTTTTTTCTCATAGAGGCTTTGAGCGTAATCAAGGGTCTGTTTCGCCGTGTAGCCGTATATGCGGTTAGCCTCCCTTTGCAGGGTGGTAAGGTCAAAGAGCTTTGGTGGCTTTACCGTCTTTTTCTCTTTGTCCAGAGAAGCACAAACGGCCTGCCGTTCATGGCAAGCCGTTTTCATCTGCTCCGCTTCTGAAATGTCAGGGACTCTTTCACTTGTGGCCCCGATACCATCCAGTTCCAGCCGGACAAGATGATATTTCTCTTTCGTAAAGCTGGATATTTTATTGTCCCTATCCACCAGCATAGCAAGGGTAGGCGTCTGCACCCGGCCCACGTTCAGCGTCTTATGATAGAGAACGGAGAAAAGCCGGGTGGCGTTTATCCCTATGAGCCAATCCGCTTTTGAGCGGCAAAGCGCCGATTGATACAGGGCTTCATACTCTATGCCCGGTTTCAGGTTTCCAAAGCCCTCACAGATGGCGGTATCTTCCATTGAGGAAATCCACAGGCGGGATATGGGTTTTGTGCAGCCAGCCATTTCATAGACTAGCCGGAAGATAAGCTCACCCTCACGGCCAGCGTCACAGGCATTTACTATCTCGGATATGCCGGAACGCTCCATCAGGTTTTTAAGAACGGTGAATTGTTCTTCCTTGCCGGGGGAAAGTACATACTGCCATTCATCTGGCAAAATGGGGAGGTCTTGATAACGCCATTTTTTGAAACGTTCATCATAGCAGCCTGCGTCGGCAAGGCCCACAAGATGGCCGATACACCAGGAAACAATCAGGCCGTTTCCCTCGATGTATCCGTTTTTTCTTTCTTTAGCGCCCAGGGCGGCGGCTATGGCCGCCCCGACGCTCGGTTTTTCCGATATAATCAGTTTCATTCTTCCGTGTCCTCCTGTTCGTCCTCAAATTCAGTTTCTTCGTCCTCGTCATCCTCAAAATCGAAATCATCCAAATTCGAGTTGCCCTTTACGGATTGTTTGGGTTTCATCACCTTAAAATAGTAGAATGCACCGCCTCCGCCCAAGGCAAGAATGAGGATAACCGCCAGGATACCGCCAGTGCCGCTCTTTTCAGGTTCGGGCTCCGGCTCCGGTTCAGGAGTAGGTTCCGGTTCCGGCGTAACAATGGGCTCCTGAGGCTTCACTTCCTCATCAATCAAGGCCAGAAGGTCGGCCTCGTCAACCTGGTTCAGAAAGTGGACCGTGTTTTCTCCGTCCTCCGCCCGGTCAATGATGATGTAAAAATAGTTGCCGTTTTTGGTAACGACAGTAATAAACTGCTTATCGCCGGAAGCCTCACCCTCAATGTCATCCACAAGGCTCATGTTGCCCTCCGGGGTAAGGGGTTCCGGCTCATATCCGCCCGTAGTTTCTTCCGCTTGTTCTTTGGGTGAGAGTTCCTCATATTCAGATCCGCCGCCGGCAAAGGCGGTCAATGGAAAGGCCGCCATGCAGAGCATGACGGCCAGGAGAGCGGCGAACAACCGCATTTTTCCTTTATTCTTCATTTTCGCTGTCCTCCTGTTCTTTCAACTCTGCCTGCATATCGGCAGGGAGAGAGATACGACCGCTGGCATAGGCTTTCAGGAAAGCGGAAAGCTCCTTGTTGTCCAGCTTGACCGCCTTTACCATGCGGACGATTTCCAGATTTTTTTCCTCCGCTACTTTCTGCTCCAATTCACGGAGCCGCTTTTGCTGCTCCGCAATCTTCACTTTTGTTTTTTCAATATCGCTTCGGATTTTATCAATTGCTGCCATTAAAAATACCTCCATTTCATATTCTGATTTACCAATTCATTAAGCCGTAACCGTCTATCACGCTGCTGCCCACCGGGTAACTGCGGATTTTACAGGCATCGCCGCTGTTTCCCTCAACGGTATAAACCGTTGTTCCATCTGTTCCAATGACAATGCCCACATGGTCGGCGGTTCCGTCACCGTCCCAATCGAAAAAGATGGCATCACCCGGCGCTATGTCCGCATAATATCGGTCTCCCCATTGTCCTCTGGACTGGAACCAGGGTCGGCCCTGAGAAGTACAGGCCGCAAAGCGGGGATCGCTGTATCCAGCTTGATTGTAAACCCAGGACACAAAGCATGCGCACCATTCCACACGGCCATTAAAGCCGTACCAGCTCCAATAGGGGTATCCACCAACATTGCCCTCCTGGGATTTCGCTATGTTCACCACCGCCTGATTTCCAGGGCGCTCACCATCCACAAAGCGCACACCGCTTAAATCGGTGGATGGATTGTTGTTCACAGAACCACCGCCAAAGAGCAGGGGCATGTTCCCCAGTGTTTGACGGTAAATGTCATATAGCTTTTTTTGCTCTGGGGTCAGTTTCGATTTAAAAATAGAGGAAAGTCCTTTGTTTTTCAGCGTAACCGTAACAATGGTGTACTCATAGGGCACTTCCTCGGTGTAAGTATCGGTGTGCTTGTTTCCGTTCTCGTCAGTCCAGGTTTCGGTATAGGTCTCGGTTCGGTAGCGTATTTCCACCGTCTCCCGAATGTCTAAGTCATATTGCAGCCCCAAAATCCACTCCAACTCACGCTGCACATCACTTTCTGTATAGGCGGTGTATTTTGCAGAGAGGTAGGCCGCCAGCTCATGTGGGTCGTGGTAGATACCATCCAGATGATAGCGGTATTCGTCGTAGCCTGGATGCAGGCTTTCAAAATTATCCACCTCATATTGAAGCTCCGACTCCATAGCGGAATAGTCAGCCTCCGCCGCCAGCATGTCTGTGTCCTCCGAAAGATAAGAGGTTGCTATCACAGATGAGGAAGCTCCCCCAAATAGAGCAGAACAAGACTGCAATCCGCCTAAAAAAAAGAGGATGAGCAGCCCCAAAGCCAGAAGCACCAGCACGCCTTTCCAATTGCGGGTGATAAACTTTACCGTATTTTCCGCTGCCTCTTTGGCTTTCTTTGCCGCCGATTTGACCGTTCCGCCCACACTTTGAGCGTTTTTTCCTGCGTCCCGTATCTGTTTGGCATAGTTTCGCTTTATCTGTTGTTTCTGCAAAAAACGAGAAAGAGGATTGTAGGCGGCAAGCTGGGGATTATCACGGAGCGCCTTTTGATACAGGAAATCCGCATTGGCCTTGATTGCGGATTGTTCCGCCCTTGCCGCTGCCCGGTAGGGTTTCAGCTTATGATGTCGGATACTGCCTTTTACAAGACGGTATCCCTTGCCGACAGCCTTTTCCCCCAACCGTTCCGCCGCATGACCGCCCTCGACACCTGCATTCTCTTTTTCCACTTCATAAACTTTGCCGTGGAGCTTCATGCCCACTTCCTGCATAGGGCGGGAAAGAGGGTTGAGCCGCATTTTCCCGCCAAAGGGCTTTTCCGTTTCCTTGAAGCGGAGCCGGGTTTTGCCCTTGCCTAAAGCCTCGTCAAAGGTACGTTCTCGAACCAGCTTCTTTTTCTTTGGGATATTTTCCCGTACTGTATCCAGCCTGTCTGCTGCCATATCCGACTTGCGGATAGACTTTTGAAGTTTGGGAGCTGCCCGTTCTTCTTTGGTAAACTGCAACCGGGAAGATGGCCGGTTGACAGCCTCCATGCCCCGGTCCGAGGTTTTTCGGGATTTCTTTGCCGCCTTTTTGGAAGAACGGCGGGTATGTTCCTTATCCAACCTGTCAATCACTTTCCCCGCTGTATTCACCGGCTGTTCCGAAATGTTACTGTCATCAGGGCGGGAAGAAATATTCTCCGCCTCACCCGTGGTAAGGTTCTGAACCTCCGCACCTGCACGGGTCATTTTCTGCACCACTTTATTAGGTGCCTTATACTCTTTCAATTTTCATCACCTGCCTTTCCAAAGACGCACCAATCCTTACAGCGCCCGGTTTCTATATCCGCAATGTACTTAAAAACAGGGAACGCCTGGGGCGGGCAGACAGCATTCCCCAAAGTTTTAAGCCGCAAGGCACGGTTTTCCGTTTCTTCCGTCATGCGTGGGATGTCCTTAGGCTCCCTTGCCCACAGGATACGTCCGTCCATCCATGGGGGAAGCCCATCAGCCATTCCACCCAATCCGGGTTCAGGGCCGCCGTATCTGACGCAGGGTTCTCCATTGCGATAACCTGGGCCGACAGATTTCCGTTCTTCTTGTTCGGGTCGTAGGCCGTCGGTTTCAGCGTGGAGCGGAAACCGTCCGACGCTACCGGGGTCAGATAGAACACCGCTGCCGACAGGGGCAGACTCCAGATGGCTCCGTTTTTGTTCTTCTTTCGGAACACGCCATTTTCCGACAGGTATACATCCAGGTTTTGCGCATCCCGGTTCGTGCCCTTGTCGGAGGCAAGGGGCGTGGGAAACATCAGCCGCAACGATAAAAGTTCGTTGGCGCTCATGCCATGCCCCGACGCTGCAAGCCGGAAATACGAATGGGAGAATAGCGTATCCCGCTTTTGCCAGGTCAAAAATCGTTTTGTCGAGCCCCATATTGATGAAGCCAGCAACATTTTCCCCAAGCACCCAACGGGGCCGCAGCTCGTCAATAACTCTGCACATTTCCGGCCATAGATAGCGTTCATCCTCAAATCCTTTTCGTCGTCCTGCGGTAGAGAACGGCTGGCAGGGGAAGCCGCCGGACAATATGGTGATTGTTTCAAGTCCTGTTTTTTCAATAAATGCCTCCTTTGTGAATGTGGTAATATCCCTAAATTTCGGTACGTCTGGCCAATGCTTTTCTAAGATGGAATAGGGATAGTCCGCCCATTCGCACTGGCAGACGGTTTCAAAGCCTGCTGCCTCTGCAGCAAGGTCAAGTCCTCCAATGCCTGAAAATAGGCTTGCATGGGTAAGTTTACTATTTATTTGGTTGTCACCTCCTGATTTTGGGCATAAGAAAACCCGCCACTGTAGGCGGGTCAGTTTGGGTAATTAACTTTTTAGGTATTTCGAGAAATGCTGATTTAATGAACTATTATCTATTGGTGTAAGTTTACCTGGATTTAAGCCAATAGCCTTTAAATATTTTACAATTAGTTTCTCAGGAAATACAAAATCCCATGTGTGCATCTCATCATGCAACACAGATAACTGTCTCATGATTTCTTTTTCGGATTCTATTAAGTCAACCTCCTTGTCTATTTTCTGAAAACATCTTAAAAGAAATCCACAAAGTAAATCCGAAATCTGTACTAATAGTTCATCTTTTGAATCAACAAGAGTCAGTTCGGATATATTGGGAAATTTAGAATACCACTCAAAATCCTTGCTCTTGAGTATTTCGACCTCACCTTGAGATAAATAAATATCCCTTATAATATCTAACCCATCATCATATCCGCGAATGTTATCGTGTTTAATCAATGTTTCTAAACTATAGTTTTTAGAAAATACTTGTAAGACTTGCATTAGATGATTGAGTGAGGGTATTGTAAGACTTCTTGATGAATTTGGTGTACTAAATTCATCAATCATTTCATTTAATCCGCTGTCTGTGATTTGTTGCAAACTAACAACGATACTTGGCAGTTGTGAAAACGCAGATATCAAAGCAACTTTCAAACTTCGCATTTCATCTAACGAAGGCGTTCCTGAATGAATTATTACTGCGAAGTCACTAATAACCCTATTTGTCTTAATTACCTCCGCAAGCTGTTTTTTTAATCCCGTATCCCAACTAAATTGATTACTTAGGCATGGATTATAAGCAGGATCAAAATAAGTATCAATGATTTTGGGAGCAACGATATAAGCCTTATCTGTAACTGTAAATACAGGAAAAGCCGGGGTGTTAAGCATAAGGTCAAACAGACGCTTGAAATATTCATCTGCTTTACCCATTCTAAAGAAACGTTTCGATTTAATTTCTTTACCGGGATACTTTGCAAAAATATCCGCCAAGCCAGAAAGAACGGCATCTCTACTCTCATCCGGAATTAGCCATCCACCGTAAACAAAAAACGGTTGAGCTGCATCTAACCAATTTGTACCCGTGCTACCGCTTTCATCACAATAAAAAGTGGCTTTCATTTTGTTGTCTCCATTCTCACTTAAATTTATAACATCATTTTACCACAACTTTCCTCCCAAAGCATGGGAAAAGTGGTAAATAACGCCGCCAATCGCCTTTTTTAGTCTCCCTTCATTTCTTCTGGCTTTGTCGTCATAATGCGGTATAGCTCAGTATCCTGGGGGAAATGGTCAATGAACGGCAGAATGACATTGCCATAAAAAATAAGGCCCTCACCGGCCTCTGAATGGGTAACATAGGAAAGCTGCTGCGGAGAGATATTGAGCTGTTTCGCAAGTATCTCCCTGTCGCCCGCCGCCTGGTTGAGCATATACACAAAGTCAGAATTCTCAAATATGTTCTCCACCTCACGGGAGGCCAGAAGGTCCTTGACGTTTTGTGTGATACCTGTCGGTATGCCACCCCACTTCCTGAACCGCTTCCAGATCTCCACGGAATAGGCGGCGGTCTGTTCTTCTTTTAATAGCAGATGAAATTCATCTATATAGTACCGGGTTGCCTTTCCCTGGTCGCGGTTCACGGTGACACGGTTCCATACCTGGTCCTGGATGACGAGCATACCAAGTTTCTTTAGCTGTTTGCCCAGTTCCTTAATGTCAAAACAGACAAGGCGGTTTTCAATATCCACGTTGGTACGGTGGTTGAACACATTGAGGCTGCCGGAAACATAGAGTTCCAAAGCGGAGGCGATACGCTGTGCCTCCGGCTCCGGCTGCTGCTTTACCTCATTGTAAAGGTCCTCTAAAACCGGCATGTTCTCCGGTTTCGGGTCTGCCAGATAGGAACGGTAGACATTGCGGGTGGCACGGTCAATGACGGTTTTCTCCACCGGCTCCAAGCCATTTTTGCCGCCTACCACCAGTTCACACAGAGAAAGAATGAAATCACTCTTTAAGGCAAGGGGGCTGTCATCCTCTGAGTAGTTCAGGTTAATATCCATAGGGTTTACATGCTGTCTGCTTGTCGGAGAGATTTTAATAATCTGCCCGCCAAGCCTTTTCACCAGAGGATAATACTCTGCCTCCGGGTCGCAGATGATAATGTCATCCAGGGTAACGAGAAACACATTAACAATTTCACGCTTTGCGGAGAATGACTTTCCGCTGCCCGGTGTTCCTAAAATTAGCCCGTTGGGGTTCTTCAGCCATTTGCGGTCACAGAGTATCATATTGTTGGAAAGAGCATTCAGCCCATAGTAAAGGGCTTCTCCGTTTTGGAAAAGCTCCTGGGTGGTAAAGGGTACGAATATGGCGGTGCTGCTTGTGGTGAGGCTCCTTTTGATGTTGATTTGATTGAGCCCCAGAGGGAGAGAGGACATGAGCCCCGCCTCCTGCTGGAAATCCAGGCGCACAAGCTGGCAGTTATATTTCTGCGCCACGCCGGAAGCCTGGAACACCGCATTTTCCAGCTTGCGTTTCGTATCTGCAAGGTTCAGGACAAGAAATGTCAAGAGGAACATTCGCTCATTCCTGCTTTGCAGTTCATGTAAAAGGTTCTTTGCCTCCCCGCCATAGGTGGCGAGGTCTGAGGGGATAATATCCATGTCGTAGCCGGAGCGCACGGCTTTCTTTTGCTCCGCTATCTTCATAGCGTCCAGGTCGGTAATCTTCCGCTTGATGGTCTTGATGGCCTCGTTCTGGTCGATACTGCGGATATGGAGATTTACCATAATGCCGCTGTCCGCCTCCATGAAATCCGCAAGCATACGGTCATTGAGCTCCGGTGCCAGGATTTGCAGAAAGGAAACGGCCCCCAGCTTTTTCCCCATACGGAATGTTCGGGTGCCGCCAAACTCAAAAGAGGACGGGGCAATAAAATCTTTCACCGACAAGCCGCTTTGCGGAAGCCAGCCCCATTCAAAGGCAAATTTTTCACCGTCCGGGTGGAAAATCCCATGCAGGAGGGCAAGACGCTGTTTTCCGTTCAGCACCCTTGCCCCCGCGCCCATCACTTTGAAATGATTAAGGCTGTCCGTTTCAATCCTAGCAAGCCTGCTTCTGGCAGCCTGGATATTATCCGCCTCGATGGTGAGGGTCAGGAATTTTGTTTTCACAAGACCGTTATTGCCGCGCGCAAGCTGGCCGCCAAGCATGGAAGTGTACTCCGCCCTGATAGGGTCAAAGTCATCCCCCTGGGGCGGTATTTCAATAGACTGTTCAAAATCCTCCTTGCTGGCGTACCGGCTGATAAGGGAAAGCTGGATACCAATGGAGGCGTCATAGTAGTTATAGAAGTCGCAGAGGTTTTCAAAGGTTGCCGTTTTATCATCTGCCCCGGCAAGCTGATAGTTGATGTCCTCAAACTCAATGCACTTTGAGTAGCTTTTTTCGTTAAGCCTGCAAAGCCCATCCGGGTACATATTTTCAAAAGGGATACTGTCCTGAGCCGAATGGGGCTTCCCGTCGCCTTTGGCCTCACGGATAATTCTTTCAATTTCCCGCCTTTGGGCACGGGTCAGCTTCTGCCGCAGGGCGGTTCTTTTTGTTTTTGACAATGGCTTTTACCTCCTTTTCCAGTCTGTTCTGCCGCATGAGGGCGGCATAGAAATTGTTGGTCTGATAGGGGCGTTCCTTTGGAAGCAGGAATTTTGTGCGGATAAAATGCCTTGCGATAACTTCCAAAGGTTCTCCATTCCGTTCATACATGCCGAGCAGAAAGAACGGGAGCATGACAAGTATCATGCAGAATGCCGCCGCACTGTTTCCGGCGCTGCTTTTGAGCAAAAAGAAAAGCGGCACTCCGATAAGCACCGCCGGGGAAAAACACGCAAGCTGCCGTTTGGTAAGGCCAAACAGTACCTTGCTTTTTATTTTGGTTAGGTCTTTCGGGACCGTTACATAGGCCAATAAAAAACACCTCCTTTAATGGGCTGCAAACAGGCTTTTCGCCAAGCTGCCTGTTTTGAACAATGTGTAGCAGAGAAGAACCGTGTACCCCATGCAGGACCATATGGCTCCCATTATGTCATCGTCCACGGAGATATTCTGTACCAGCACTCCATAGATACCGACACACACCATGATAAGGAACGCCTGGAAGCCCAGGGCAAACAGGGATTTCAAATAGTTCTGGCCCATGCCGCCCCATTCCCGGTTTACCATTGTGGCAAGAGGAATAGGCCCGATTGAGGTCGTCAGATATATTTCAATCATTCTGCCGTAGATGACAAGGAAAATGCACACAGAAAGAATGTTCATGGTAAGCCCCACAAAGATACTTTGAAACCATAATCCCAACAGGGTGCCAATATCCCAATCCGCAAGCCTTGTTTCCAGGTCCGCTATGGTGCTTGTGATGTCTATTCCCGCGTCGGAAATAATCACTCCGGCGCTTTGGTTCACCACATGCTGCGTCAGGTCGAATATGCCCATGACGATATTCCAGGTGTTCGTTACCAGCAGCACGGCACACATTGTCTTGAAAATCCACTTGAAGAATATCCATGTGTCTATGTCATGGAGATTGTTTTTCTCAATGACAATCTGTATCAGTTCGTAACACATGACAAAGGTCAGAATGATACCGGCTATGGGGAGGATGACGGTTTCCGAAAGGCTTTTTATCATGTTGAAGATACTGCCATTCCATGCGGATGGCGTCATGCCTACATCACCGGCGATTTCCGCCACTTTGGTATTTACCGTGTCGAACATTCCTGTTAAATTGCTGGTAATACCGTCAATCAGAAGTTCCTTGAACCACTCCTTAATCATGTCTAATATCAATCAGAACCACCTCCTTTCCTGTGCCCTCCCGCATAGAAGCAGGAGGACACAAAGGGTTGAATTTGCACGGTTTAACCGAACAGGCCGGAGAGCAGAGGCACAAGGGTAAGGCCGATAAGGGCAATGCCGCCGCCAGCCATAAGCTGTTTCATCCCTTGTGATTTCGCGCCTGGATTATCATTGCCATATCCCTCCATGAGGTTGATAACGCCCCAGATGGCAAGACCGGCTCCCAATGCGATAACAAGGGTTTGCAATACATCTACCGCAGAATTAAAAAATGCCATATATTTTTCCTCGCTTTCATGTTATAATTTTTTCAGCATGTTCCTCTGTGTGGGTTCAATTCCCACACTCCCCAACATTGCCATTACACCGCTTGTGTTTACGCTTTCTGCTTTTGCAGAAGCAATAATACAAGAAATTGCAACAAATCTTTTCCCTAAATTAAAGGAGTGGATGTCTATGTTAGCAATCTTTCTCGTTGTCCTGCTTGGAACCGCGGGGAGCTTTGGTAAGCAGGGTTGTATGGCAACCAGCAGGACAACAACCACAAGAAATGAGCCTTCGGGCTCTTTTTATATTTCCAGTTCGTACAGTTCAAAGGGCTCATCCGGCTTTACCAGCGTTAGTTTCCTTTTTATGTACCGTTCAATATCAAATTCATTTTTCTTGTCGGCGTCGGCAAGGTGTTTGTAGTTCGGATGTTTCATAATGTCGTATTTATCTGAGAAAAACGGCCTCACACCCCGTACCTGCAAAATACACTTGCCTCCGTCCATTACCGCAATTTCATCCTGGGTCATCAACTCCTTTCCTAATTTTTGATAATTGAGGCCGTGAGAAATCTGCGTACCCCGGTTTTCGGAGGTATTGAAGCTGTCTATGGTTTCTTTGCCCAATATCTCCGAGATTTCTTTCAGGGTGGATTTCTCCTTGCCTCCCAAAAACAAGGTTGTGTCGCAGTTGCCGGCTATGGTATCCGCTGCCTCCTTGTAGATGGACTTTAATTGTGACTGCGACTGCAAAATAATAGAAGCCGAGATTTCCCGGCTCCTGATGGTGGCTATGAGTTTATCGAAATTGGGTATCTGCCCGATATTGGCAAATTCGTCTAAAATGCACCTGACATGAACAGGTAGCCGCCCGCCGTATACATCATCCGCCTTATCGCACAATAAATTGAACAACTGGCTTTGAAGAATAGCAATAACGAAATTAAAAGTAGTATCCGTATCGCTCATAATGAGAAACAGGGCAGTTTTTCTATCGCCCAGGGTGTCAAGTTCGAGCTCGTCATATTCCAGCAGGTCACGGAGTTCTTTTATATCGAATGGGGCAAGGCGGGCACCACAGGAAATAAGTATGCTCTTTGCGGTCTTGCCTGCCGCCAGCTTATATTTTTTATACTGCTTCACGGCAAAATGGTCCGGGTCCTTTTCTTCCAACTGCGAAAAGAGCAGATCAACAGGGCTTTGGTATTCCTCGTCATCCTCTTTTGCCTCGGAAGCGTTGATAAGCTCCAGCAGGGTAATGAAATTCTTTTCTTCCTCCGGGGCCTCGTACCAGATATAGCCGATTAAGGCACAGTATAAGAGCCGTTCCGCTTTCACCCAAAAATCCTCACCGGCTTTTTCACCGTCACCTTTGGTGTTCATAATGATGGTGTTTACCAGCTTCAAAATGTCCTTTTCGGAACGGATATAGGCAAAGGGATTGTAGTGCATACTCTTTCTGAAATTGATGGTATTCAGTACCTTTATCCGGTAGCCGCCCCTTTGGAGCAATCTGCCGCACTCCACAAGCACCGTGCCCTTCGGGTCCGTCACCACATAGGAAGAATGGAGCTGCATGAGGTTAGGCTTGCAAAAGAAACGGGTCTTGCCGCTGCCGGAGCCGCCGATCACCAGGATGTTTTTATTTCTGGCATACTTTGGGTTCTTCGGGCGGCTTGACATAGTGAGGCGCTCCGTCTGGGTGAGAATGACATTGTTTGAAAAATCGCTGTCCATGTACGGAGCAATATCCTGGGCATTTCCCCACCGGGCAGAGCCGTATTCAATACCCTGGCGGTATTTCTTAGCGTTCTTGCCTTTGAAATAAACAACCAAGCGAATAACGGTCATACCCACAATGCCGACACAGAGGTCAAGCAGATGGAGAGAGGGCGCCATATTTTCAAAGGCTGCGTTAAAGCCTCCGCCCAGGTTGATGATTTTTGCGGAGAGGTCCGCACCGGCCGCAAGCCGGAACGCCTGCCCAACTTTATCAAACAACCATAGGAACAGTACGTAGGGCAGGTTCGGGAGAATGATTTTCTTGATATTTACATTCATAGTTCCTGCCCCCGTTCTTTGGTCTTGACTTTTTCCCGCTGCCGATGCTGCTTTGTTTTCTCCCGCATTTGGGAAAGCAGTTTTCGGATGGAGGGCTTTTTCTCCCGGTTAAGGTTCTTTGCGGAAAACTCCTTGAATGCCGCTGTCAGCACATCAGCGTCCCGCCCTTTGAAAAACACCAGGTAACGGGGCGGCTGCGTGGAAATATCTTTTTTCAGGGCAAAGTCAACACCGTATTTTTTCGCCGTGTGATCAAAGGCTTTGATATTCTCGTCAGTGATTTCAATGTTGGAAACGCCTGTATTGTGTTTCATAAGCTGCCGCAAGGTCTGTTTGCCTTGATGAAGCCGAGACTTTTTCTTTTTCTGCGCCTCCAGCAGCTTTTTAAGGGCTTTCTGTAAAACAGAGGCGGTCAGCTTTGCCGTTTGAATGGATAAGGCTATGGTTTTTTGAGTAACTTCTTCCTGCAAGGGCTACCTCCTTTCTCCGCTGCCGTACAGGTCATGGTTTACCAGGGCAGAGTAATAATTTCCAATGGTGGCCGGAGCATTGAACAGCGCCGCCAGAAGATATTTCTTGATGTTGCGGACATAAGTGGTGTTGGCCGCCATACAGTCAAGCACATATTGGATGTGGCTACTGTCCAGCTTCAAAAGCCGGGACTTTACCACCTCGGCGGGGAAGTCATCCCCCGATATGCGGATGGTCTGCCTTGCGGAACAAACCGTGTCCACAAGCAGTTCCACGATTTCATCCAGACGGTCACGGTCAAGTTTGCGGTCCTGAATGAGAATGTCATACTCGATATTTTCCAAAATGATTTCACGGTATGTTTCTCTCGTATCCATTCCTATCCCATCCGCCGCCTGCGGCTCATAAGGATTTGATGGTTCCGTACTTGATAAATCAGTTATTGATTTTTGGTTACTTGATTTCTTAGTATTTAATTGTGCGGGATTTACCTGTTCAGGTTCTTCCATGATTGGATTATCCAAAACTGGATTTTCCCGTTCAGGTTTTTCCTGTTCAGGCAAAGGCAGTTTAGGGTGCTCTAAAATGGTATATTCAATCGCGGTGAGCTGCCCTTTGGAATTGCGGATACGCTCACGGATGATGTACCCGTGTTCTTCCAGTTCCTTTACCGTGGCGCAAATGCTGTCCACGCCATCCCTGCATATCCGGGCAAGCCCTTTTGTGGTGTAATCCCAATTTTCCGGCAGGGAGAGCATGAGGGAGAGAAGCCCCTTTGCTTTTAGCGAAAGTGCCGTGTTGCGTAGATGGTGGTTTGCCATCACCGTATAATCCCTGGTTTTTTCTATACGGAATACTGCCATTGTGTATCAGCTCCTTTCCGGGCGGCTCCGCATTATAGAGGCTGTTCCCTATGGTCGTAGAGAAGATGGCTGGATGATACTCTGGCATGGTTTCTGATTTTAATTTCATTGCGCCCCTGAGAGGCCAATGCTTTTTTGTATCCTTCGTCCGTCAGGAACAGACGCATACGCTCACCTTTGAAACCAACGGGGGATTCATGGGAAAGCACATCAAAGACAATCATGTGCCGGGTATCGGGAGCGAAACGCTCCAGGTCCATAATGTCGTGCCCTGCCAGTTTGGGGGCGCCGGATTTTTTCCGCGCTTCTTCCAGCAGTTCACCGATGGTTTTTTCTTTGCTCATATTGCAATAGCTCCTTTCTTGAAAATGGGTATAAAAAAACGCTATCCTTAGGCTTGTGTGCCATTCAGATAGCGTTTGGTGCGTTTATTCAGTTATATAATATCAGAATAATAATATTTCCCCTTATACTTTGACAAATAGTTGATTTTCCGTTTGGATATTTATGGGTACAAGCCCACGATATTGTGTCAATATATCATCATATAAAATTCCTGAATATTTTGGGATATCTATAGTTATTGCCACAAAGTATTTCATAGTTTCTGTATTGAAAATATCCCTATTCATACCATGAAGAATAAAAAATGGATTATGTAAAGAAGATACTCTCATATTAAGTGTCTTCTTTACAATAGTATCCCATTTTAAATGTTGAGACCGTAATTCATCTTCACTTAAAAACTTTTTTGGTGGCTTTGAGATAGGCAAATCAGAACGATTATATCCTAAGTCAATAAGTTCCTGTTCTTCTCCACTTCCAGCAAAAGCGGCTTTTTGACGTCTACCATTTATAGTGTTTTTAAAATAATTAAAATGATTGTCATGTGGATAGAAATAATCTTCGATACAATTACATGTATACGAATCAACATCATTGGGATTTAGTTCAGCTAATGTTGAAATTGTCCATGTAATATTAGCATTACATTTAATTCCATTCAAATTAGGAAGTAGTATAGGGAGTTTGATATTTTGCTTTGGTACAATATTACCTTCATACAGTACTATTACTTTATTATCTTCACAATTAAGAATATCCTGTATGTTTTCTGTACAAAAGCCGAATCCGATTTCTTCGATACCTAATTCTTCCGAATCTTCGGCAGTATGAATCAGTAATGTCCTTGCCATCTGAGGAGAAATTTCAGGTGATAACGCCATGATTTTTCCTAATTTTCCCGCAACTATCGGAGAAGAAAAACTTGTGCCGCACTCAGTTATTGTTTTATTCGCAGTAGTACTAATTAAAATTGCAGGATTTTCAGGAGAACCACCGAATTCTAATATGTCTGGTTTGACTTTACAACCCTCACGTCCTGGTCCAATACAACTATAATTAGCACGAACCTTATCTCCTGTTCTATCAAAAGTATATGCACCTATACCTAAACCATTTACTAAGTCTGCCGGAGCTTGGACACGGTTAAATGGATAAGGTAAATCGCCATCATTTCCAACCGCAACACAAAATAACGGATGATGTGGCAATGTAGATAATATATCTAACGCATATGTGAACCTACTAATATCATCGTCAATAATTGCACCACGGGGCCCGAATGACAGATTATATAATTTAATATCAGCACGTTGAGTAACCACCTTTTCGATTTCATCAATTGCTGGGTAAAGTCCGTTATCTTCTAATGGATTTCCTGTCTGTTTTTGTGGCAAAATTCTATATGATTCAACTGAAACAATAGGGGTATCTAGTTGCTCACTACTTTTTTTATAATTTAGCACTCCATATAAAGAAGCACCACATACAGCCGTTCCATGTGCAATTAAAGATGGGTGACTATTTACGGATGTTAGATTATGAACTGTAATAAAATCTTTTAAATGAGGTAATGTCTCATCAGCACCTCCGTCAAATATACCAATTGTTATTTGCGGTTTTCCCTTGTAGATGGGAGGCACTGGTGCGTCAAAAAAATCTTTTCCTCTCATGTTTGGGATGTTCAATTCGCCTAATGGATGTATAGTGCGTAAAGGATTAAACATTAACAATTTATTGATAGTTTCCTGAGTACATTCTGCGGCACAAAATAAAGGTCCGTTGTGATAACCTGTCATTTTGTATTTATCTTTATCTAAATTTAGTATTGATAGAAACTGCTCCATAGCAAAATTGTCATCCCAAAAGAATGGATGTAAAACTATTTCAACCAATCCACTATCCCATGTGCTTGAAAATCCTGATAATTTTTCATTGGGTGCCAATAGGTCGATAGTACGGATAGTACATATTTGATTTTGCCATGTTACAACACTATCTTTTTGTCCCGATTGAAGAACATGCTTCAAGTTTTCAAGTCCGTCATCATTAGTTTTAGCAAAGTATAGTTTTGATTTAACCTGCCCTTCTTCAGACTTGGAAATCGTATACTTTCTTCCGCCAATAGGCGTAATTCCGTCAATAGATAAAAGCATATCAGGAGAATAAGATTTAGCCTCAAATTTTGGTTCCATACGCATACATATAACTTTTTCTGACAAAAATATCTCATCATTATGTTTGATCTCTTCTTGTATGGAAGAAATACTGTTAATTAAAGTAATTTTATTTTCATGATAAGAATGTGGAAGCTTGGGAGGACCACCATAATATCGTTTATCTATGTCACTGATATATAATTCACCACGACCTAAAATAGGATGTTTATTATTCATTTACGTTACCTCCGTTCTGTAAATATCTGCTTACTGATGTTATGGAAATTTTCGTTATTCTAGAAATATCCCTAACACTAAACGCTGGATTAACTTCTTTTAATAATTTGCAAATCTCTATTTTACTATTTCTACTATAAAAATGTCCTGAACAAAATTCTTCAAATATAACTAAATCTGGATTACTGTCTTCCAAAACTATTTTTCTTTTTGCATGCATACAGAGTTTGCAAATATCGGCTGCGTTTATTGAATCAGTTTGTTTTATAGCAAATGATATTGCAGCGGGCGATAATAGTCTATAGTACTTTCCTAAATATCTTTCAAGCAATGCTTGTCGTTCTTGAATTCCCGGCAATTTGAAATCAACTGTACGGTCAAAACGTCGCCAAATTGCTTTGTCTAATAAATCAGGATGATTTGTAGCCGCAATCACCACGCTTTGACTCGGCCAAGTTTCCAGTTCTTTTAACAACACATTAACTAAGCGTTTCAATTCTCCTAAATCAGAAGAATCATCTCTTTTCTTAGCAATAGAATCAATTTCATCCAATAAAAGGATAGCAGGAAAAGAGCGTGCATAATCAAATATACTCTTGATGTTTTGACCAGAACGACCTAAATAACTTGAAATAGACGTTGCTAAATCCATTGTTATTAATGGCAAATCTAATTTATAAGAAAGCCATTTAGCCGAATAAGTTTTTCCAACTCCAGGGTCTCCTACGAAAAGCAAACTATTTGGTGGAGTAATATCTTCCAATATTAACTTTTCAATCTTGCTTCGTTCGTAAATAAAATTCTGCAATTCTAAAAATGTGTCTTCCATCAAAATTGGTTCTTCTATTTCCAGCGGTTCTTCGGCTTTACATAAAGTAAATCTAGATTCTCTGTCAATAGGAAGTGGTTGGACATCCATTGAACGTATTGTGGAAGCTCCATTACGTGCATATGTTAAAGATTGAGAAATTTCACGAGCTATATCAGGAGCGCTCTTTTTAAATACTTTCACTAACATTGTAGAAATTTCTTCGACTAAGCGCCTATCATTATCCAGACAAGCTCTAACTAATTTGGGTATCAGTTCATCACTGTTCATATTTTCACCTCGTACTCTACTTTGAAACAGTATCATTATATAATAAAAACAAGGATTTTTCAAGTATTTTGTTTCAATGTTTGAAAATATTAAAAAATGAAACAAAACGCTTTCTGCGGCTTGTATTCCTTTCAGACAGCGTTTTGTGTGGTTATTCGGTTATATGTTTTATTTTGTTATTGCGTGAAACCCCTGTAAACAAAGGTTTTTTCAGCTTTGAGCATAAATATATGTAGCCGTCGGACCTGTGGGGCCGGTTGCTCCTGTGTCACTGTCTGCTCCGGCTGGACCTGTAACCCCAGTGGGACCAGTGGCTCCTGTCGGTCCTGTCGGTCCGGTAGCTCCTGTGTCACTGTCTGCTCCGGCTGGACCTGTAACCCCAGTGGGACCAGTTGCTCCTGTCGGACCTGTGGAGCCGGTATTGCCCTGAATGCCTTGTGGACCTTGTATTCCCGTAGAACCCGTGACACCTTGTGGACCTGTCGGCCCCGTTGGCCCTTGCAAATACTGGCAACAGATACTTCCGTTACAGTAGCAACAGTACCCTGAGTTGCATCCACATTGCCCATAGTATGCTCCACAGCGTGTGCATTGATAATCATTATATTGATTCATGGATAAGGCTCCTTCAAAAGTAATTATTAATAGAGCTTTGATTAACTTTACCCTAATATTAATTATAATATGTGTTCTAAATTAAAACGGTACCAGATACACTTAATCTCACCACTTTTGAAAATAGGTGCTTATCGCGCTTTAAACTTAAAATATTTTATTGCCATCACGCCAAAAGAGAGCCTAGGTAAAAAAACCTGGCTCTCTTTTGGCGTGATGTTATCTCTTTATGTTTATTCGGATTTTGGCAAACTTGACTCTGGCAAAATGATATCTTTTACACTTCCTGTCGCTGGGTAGGCTTTATTATCATAAAAAGCACCCAAAACATCTTCCATATTAAAATCTGCCGAGCTTTCATTTCCGATAATGACTAACTCAACCCTTCTGTTTTTTCTTCTTCCCGCTTCTGTATCATTCTCAGATACAGGGTATTGGTTTCCATATCCCATCACAGTCAGTTTTTCCGCATCAAAGTTGCTTTTATTATTAAAATAAGTGGCAACTGTTGCGGCACGCTCTCCAGAAAGCATCCAATAGGAGGTGCCGTTTGGTACGGTAGCTGTGTATCCGATTACATTTACCATTCGGATTTTTTCTTCATACTGCTTTAGACCGCCGCTGATAAAATCTAACACAGGTAGGCTTTCTTGACGTAAAACATACTCATCCGGCTCAAAGAATAGTGTTGTAGAGAAACGAATATAAATTATGCCGCTATCCACCGAAAGCTGTATTTGACTCTCCTGATTACTCTCATGAACATAGTTGTTTAGCAGCTTAAACAATTCTTCCATATCTGTTATAACCAAATCGCTATCTGCCACAGCGTCACTAGATGGATTCGTTATTTGCTCAATCACTTCAGGAGATAAATTAGAAAAAGACTTAATAAATGCATTAAACTTTCCTTCGTCTGTGCTAGACATGCTCAAAAGCACCGCAAAAAAAGTCAACAGCAAAGTCACCATATCTGCATATGTATTAAGCCAACTATCTCCACCTTCTCCGTCATCTCTTTGTTTACGCATTTTCTCCCCCCCTTGCCTGTTGATACCATCCAATCAAAATCACTTTATTTGCTGTCTTTATTTTCTCGTTTAGTGCTGCCACCGTATTTTTTTTGCTTATAAGCCGGTAACAAATGCAATAATCTAGACTGTACCAAGTTAGGGTTTTCTCCTGCCTGAATGGCTTGTACACCCTCACAAATAATGCGCATACAAAGATATTCCTCATCGTTTCTGGCACGAAGTTTGTTTGAAATAGGGGCAAAGATAACATTCGCCAATATAGATCCGTAAAAAGTAGTGACCAATGCAACCGCCATATTAGGACCAACCGAAGAAACGTCCTCTAATGTTTTCAGCATATTAATGAGACCAATCAAAGTGCCAATCATACCAAATGCGGGACCTAGCGCTGCACCCTTATCATAAAAAGACCGTTCTTGCGCATGCCTCTCATCAATGCTGTCTAGCCAAGATTCCATTTCTTCTTTTACTTTTTCGGGGTCATGAGAATCTACCACCATCTGAAGGCTGTTTCTTAAAAATTCATCTTGCTGTGTATTGGCGTCTTCTTCCAATGCCAACAAGCCTTTTTCACGTGCTTTTCTTGCGCATTCAACTAACACTTCAATATATTTAGTTGGCACATATTGAGTTGGCATAAAAATAATTCTTAAATGTTTGGGTATTTTTGCAAACTGAGACATCGGAAACATAACGAGCAAACACCCCAGCACACCGCCAAACACAATCGCCACACTAGGGATATCAATAAAACTTCCGATATTTGTGGTCACAATAGACCCTACATTCGTCTCACTGTCTACCACAAACACAATCCCAAAAATAACCAATCCAATTGCGAGTATAAATCCAATTATTGACGCAATGTCAAACGATCTTTTCAACTCCCACTCAACTCCTTATCCTAGAATTCATTTTACCAAGAAAACCCACTGCAGTTCTTTTTAAAGCGAATTACTCTTTGTTTAATTTCATGAGCTGATTCTTTCACGATATAATAATTTTTATTAATCAAGCGAATGGTAGTATCCGGTGTTTCTTCAATGGTCTCAATTAAATCTGAGTTTAGAACGAAGGGAACGTCATTTAACTTGGTTAGCTCAATCATTTTTATCCCTCTCTTTATTTTTTATGTTTTTAGCCTTAAGTTTCTAAATCATTTTGTATCTGCTTCTCTTACTATAAATCCAAAAATAAGTAAAAGTAGTGCCTGAATTTAATGTATCCATTGAAATCAGGCACAAAATAAGAACTTTTAAATTATTAACCAAAGAGAGCCAGCAAAACACCTGCCGCAACCGCAGAACCAATTACACCTGCAACGTTCGGTCCCATAGCGTGCATTAATAAGAAGTTGCCCGGATTGGCTTTTTGTCCTTCAATTTGAGAAACTCGAGCGGCCATTGGCACAGCGGATACACCAGCAGAGCCAATAAGCGGATTGATTTTCCCTTTGGTAATCACACACATCAATTTTCCAAGAAGTAACCCACCAATTGTACTGAACATAAATGCAATCAATCCTAGTACGATAATTTTGATGGTGTCCAACTTCAAGAAGGTTTCGGCATTGGCTGTAGCACCTACGGTGACGCCAAGGAAGATAGTAACAATATTAATCAAAGCATTTTGCGCTGTGCTTGACAAACGTTCTACCACACCTGATTCTTTAAATAAATTACCAAGCATCAGCATACCAATAAGCGGAGCTGTGGAAGGCAGCAACAAAACACAAAAAATTGTGACGATAATTGGAAAACAGATTTTCTCTAGCTTTGAAACCGTCCGAGTTTGCTCCATTTTAATTTCGCGATCTTTTTTGCTAGTCATTAATCTCATAAGAGGTGGTTGAATCATAGGAATTAGTGCCATATAAGAGTATGCTGCCACTGCAATAGCCGGCAAAAGAGCAGGCGCTAGCTTAGATGTTAAGAAAATAGCTGTGGGGCCATCTGCACCACCGATGATACCGATACTGGCTGCTTCTTGCGGTGTAAATCCCAGTGCTGTAGCAATCATAAACGCAATGGCAATACCAAACTGTGCTCCGGCACCGATAAAAAGACTGGCCGGTCTGGCAATGAGCGGGCCAAAATCTGTCATAGCGCCAATGCCAAGGAAAATTAATGACGGATAAATTCCCTTTTTTACACCTTGGTACAGATAATATAATAATCCACCTGCTTCAGATGACGAAGCCGGTGCATCCATAAGACCGGTAAAGGGTAAATTCACAAGCAAAATACCAAATGCAATTGGCAATAGTAACATTGGTTCAAATTTTTTGGCAATTGCCAAATAAACTAATACGCAAGCAACCAATATCATCACCAAATGCTGCCATGTTAAACTGACAAAGCCAGAACTGGCCCATATCTTTTGAATAGCCTCAATAAACATATTATTCTCCCTCTTTTACGTACCCAAGCTCATTTTCTATTTAGAAGTAGTTTTTATTGTCTTTTTGTTGTTTTCACATCATCTTTTGACTTTGATTCAATTGAACGAATGATTAAAGAAAAAAGATTAATCAAAAGAAATAAACCGCACAAAACCACAAAAACAACTGCCATCATAAAAACAGAAATATTTAAGCTCTCCAAAATACCCATACTATGACCCATCCTTTCTATGAAATAATAAAATTATATTGCTGCTATACAATCCAATTTTGTAAATTGGACGACAAAAAGGGCGGAAATCTCCCCTAAGGGAGCTCTCCACCCTGAAGCTCAAAAAACTTGAAAACAAACCCACGAACACAGTTTGTCCAACCGGAATATGACCAATATGAAATTTGTAATATTTTAGTATATTATAGCATTTTAGGTCTAAAAGTCAACCTATTATGATTAATTATTCGAATTAAACTTTTCTTTTCACTCCTTACACTCCTTCAAGCTTTTAGCTCATCATAGTCTTACGACCTACTTTATATCATTTTTACGCTTCCCTACAAGCTTTAAAACAAATTCTTTCAACCTTTCAGCTGTTCGATTAAAAAAAAGAGCCTGTTTTTAGCAGGTCCCTTTTTCTGTTAATCCATTGTTTGTTGCCCATAAAATCTCTGATATTCTTTGGGAGACATCCCTGTTAGTTTTTTAAATATCTTAGAAAACTGCTTGGCATCCTCATACCCACATTTCTTTGATATATCTGATATTTTTAAATCAGAATCACCCAATAGTTGTTTCGCCCTATTGGTTCGAACCATTTTTAAATAATCTACAAACGATTGTCCCACCATCTTTTTAAACATATTCGAAAAATAGTAATAGTTAAGCCCTACATAATTTGCCACACTAGCCATATTGATATTCTTATTAAAATTTTCGTCAATAAACAATATGGATTTTTCGATTGTTTTCATCTTGTTCTCATAATCATTTTTTCCATTTTGATAAGAAGACAGAGTTTCTGATACAGCCTCAAAAAAATCAATTAGCTTTTTTTGATAGACTTCAATCCCGTATTTAAGTATGCAATCTTTTTCAAATACATCTGCCTCATGGCAAACCATTTTGTATTTGCTAATAATCTTTACGTATATCTCTTGTTCCAGTTTTTCAAAATAATCAAAGAAGTAAGTCTTTTTAGCTTCCTCGCACAAAAGGTTTTCTATTGCTTTTTTTAATTTTTTCTCATCTTGATTTCTGAAATCTTCTAACACAGAAAAATCTTTTGAAGATATTTCTCCTTGTATGCGCTCTTGAATCGCAGAAAATTTAATCTGTTTTATGTCCTGTATACTATGATATTTGTCCACTTCTAAAACTTCTTGCAAAAGCGACTTTAGATGATTCACATTCGTCCCCACTGAAGTTTGCGAGAGATTGATGATATTTTCTTCTCCGATTTGATGTAAAATAGCCTGACGATTTTGCGGATGAAAAATTACCAATAATTTTGACTTGAAACGCATAGCAATCCACGGTGTGCTATAAGAAAATTTATGTTGATTATTTTCTATAAAACGCATCTCATTTTTAATCGAAGCACACTTAACAATCATGAGGCAGAACTCATTTTCAAAGATTGCATGCTGTTGAAAATCGTATCCTTCACTCGCTGCCTGTTCTGTTTGTGACATCCACACTGATTGTATCTTCGCCGAAAGCACTTCATACAACAAGCCTTCTGCCATTATCATCTCTCTATTGCTGGCTTGCCGAACTGTTTCTACCAATTCTTGAATATCGACCGGTTTTAATAGGTAGTCAAAAGCTTGCAGGCGAACTGCTTCTGCCGCATATTCAAACTCGGCATAACCACTAAGAAAAATAACAGGAGGCATTTTTTTGTTTTGAGCAGCTGCTTCTCTTACAAACGCAAGCCCATTTATTCCCGGCATTCGTATATCGGCAATGATGACATGAATTTCATTTTCCTGCAAAACCTGCAGCGCTTCCTCTGCATTTTCACATTCATATATTTTACCCATCTCTAAATCAGAATTTTTCAGGATGCTGGCTATCCCTTTTCTTATATTTTCTTCGTCGTCTACTAATAATGCATGAATCATAGCTCCACCTTATCCTTATCAATTTCAATGGTAATTCGGGTGTAATATTCGGGCTCGCTGTCAATATATATTTCTGCACTATCTCCATAGTATAGTTTTAGGCGCTCATAAACATTTTTAATGGCAATTCCATTACTTTTGGGATGGACAGTATAAACTTTTTCTAAAATCTCCCCCACTGTCCCACGCTCAATTTTTTGTGGAAAACCAATTCCGTCATCTTCCACTCTTAAACAATAGCTTTTTTCATTTTCATAAGCTTTTACCACAATTTTTCCTGACTTTCTGCTCTCTAAACCATGTACCACAGAATTTTCTACTAAGGGCTGCAAAATCATTTTGTGAATACGCATATTAAGATACTTATCCTCTACTTCAATTGTTAACTGAAAACGCCCGCTATTGCGAATGCTCACTACAGCAAAATAATTTTTAACATGTTCTATTTCGTCCTTTAAAGACACAAAATTGCTTTTCCAGTTTAAATTATAGCGCATAATTTTTCCCAATACTGTTATATCGTTTGCTAGTTCATATTGATTTGCAATGACTGCTTTCATTTTTATATTTTCTAGTGTATTGTAAAAAAAGTGAGAATCAATTTGTGCTTGCAGTGCGCCTAATTCTGCTTTTTGGGTGGCCGTTTCTTCTTTAATAATTTTAGCAATCAGTTCTCTAATGGAACGCACCATTTTATTAAAGCTTCTTGCCAAATCACCAAACTCATCGCGCCCGTCAAGAGGTATTTCTACATCTAAATTGCCTTCTTGCATGTAGTTCACGTATTTCGTAATAATACTCAACTTTTTCATTAGCCCGTTTGTCGCCGTTGCAGTCACAAACGAAATGGCCACTAATAATAAAATTGTAATGGTTACCGTCCAATTTCTTTTTTTATTTAGCTCATCTCTATATTCGCTTAAATCAGAAATATTAACCACATACGTATCCAAATTTTCAATATAAGTTTGTGAAATAGCAAATGTCTCATCTTCTACTGTTTGCAGATAGGGAGTTGCCTTTTCTTTGGATAAATTCTGCAAAAAACTGCTGTAATCTCGGTTTTTAATATCTTCGTCCAAACCGGTTATTAACACTCTACTTTGCTGACCTCGCTGATTTTGCAGTAAAGATGTCTCACTGTTATCCAATCCCCAAAAATGTTCAGCCGACATAACTATTTCAAGAATACCGACAAAATTTCCTGCCGGATAATAGATTTTGCGATAAAAGGACACAACGGACACATTGCTGTCCTGATTATAAACCATATGATTTTCATTGTGATTCAAACGCCAGTAGGTGCCCGATTTACTGTTGTTTAGCAACGAATAAAAATCAGTACTTTGCAAATGTTTTTCGCTATAAAGATGAGGCCAAATTTCAAGACTGTTATCATAATGCGAAAAGATTCGAATTTGATAAATATCTTGATTCATCTCCATCATTTGATTTATGTTTTTAATAGTATCATTATTAAAATTAACATAGTCCATCGAAGTCTTTTTTTGATTTGACGAAATAAAATCTAACAAATTATAATCCTGTAAAATGTACCATTCAATATTAGAAATTAAATCTCCATTTTTTTGGACTGTGCTTTCAATTTGGTTAGATCGTTCTTGTATGGCTTTAAAGCGATCTTTTTCTTCCTGCTCCTTAATATTGTGAAAAAACACAAAGGAGAAAAAGATGCTGGGGACCGTAAAAATACTTAAGTACACTAAAATTAACTTTTGATTTATTGTCAGCTTCATAAAACTCCTCCTGTTTTATTATAAAACATATTTTTTCACAATCACCACAAAAGCAGAAAATACAGCATAATAAGTATGCTATATTCTCTGCTTACTATAAATGAAAAATTACTCTTGTGCCGGCAATTTTTTCAAATTTTCTTCATACTTGGCTTGCTCATATTCCATCAACTTGTCATAGCCCAAATCAGTTTTTGTCTTCACAAAATCTTGGAACAAGCTATCAAACTCTTCCTCCGATTCAGCTAAAATAAGTTTTGGCAGAGCCAATCCCCATGCTTGCTTAATTTTTGTATCTACAATGCCCTGTTCGCTATCTGTTGGCGGAGCGATGTTATCAAAAGCAGCATAGTTAATCGATTTTCCAATTGTCCAGTCGTCCATTTGCTTGAGGTAATCTGCTTTTTCAGGTTTCCACTGATGAATTTTGGTATCAATACGAAGCATCCAAAGTGGATCCATACCAACTATTTTATCGTGCTCATCGCGGTCATTGACAAGCAATTCTTTTAGTTCTGGCTTCATAACCTCTTTGCCATCAACCATATCCCAGCTTTCGCCTTCTTTACCTAGATATAAATCTCTTTGGCCTTCGTCAGAAATCCAATAAGTGAAAAGTTGAATGGCACGGTCAGGGTTTTCACAGTTTTTGGTGATTAATGATTGTGTCCAACCGGTAATAGAAGTACCGTTCAGTTTAGGTTGATCTAAGTTAGAATTAAACATGCCGTCAACCGCAATATAAACACTGTTAGGATCTTCTAGATTTCTGGCTGCCTGTCCGCTGACAACGTCAGATTTCTGGTAAAGCATTGCAAAATAGCGACCCTGTGCCACTTTTTCGTCAATCTGAGCACGTTTGTCAATGAAGATATCAGAAGAAATCAAGCCTTTTTCATTGGCTGTTCTTAATGTTTTCAACCATGTTAGATATTCAGGGTCTTCTCTTCTATCAATCAGTTTATTATCTGCATCTACTTTAGAAATAGCCAAGAAATTCTGTAAAAAATCATCTAAAGAATAGTTGCCTGTATCAGAGAATTCATGTAATGCAAAAGGAATAAGCGGTTGCCCGTTTACTTCAGGGTACATGGCTTTTGCATCTTCTAAAGCCTTTAAGAAGCCTTCAGGTGTGCGCATGTCAGGCTTACCAAGAGCTTCGTACATATCTTTTCTAACCAAGAAAGTCTGCTGTGTTTCAATTGTTTCAGGTTTTTCTTTGTAGTCGCTTGAAACAGCATAGGAGTTATTATAGCCATATGTTTTGCCATCCGGCTGAGCATACCAATCCAACACTTCTTTGTCAGCAACTTCATAGAAGTAGGGGTCATACTCGTCTGCTAAATCATTTAGGCTATAAACCAAGTCAGCTTCAATAATTTGGCGAATGCTATCTTCTGTCGCACTGATTGTGACCATATCAGGCAATGATCCGCCGGCAATCATCGTGTTCAACTTCTCTTTTTCGTTGCCTGCGGGAACAATAAAGTTGATGCTTACACCTGTTTTTTCTTTTAAGTATTTGGAAATCATGGTTGTGCTTTCAGCTGGCTTATACCAAGAAAAGTTAATGTACCAATCAAAGGTAACCGGATCCGTATTGCTTTTCCATCCTGGTTCATCGGCTGTCGGTGTTGCTGAAACATCTGATGTTGCCGCAGATGATGTTCCCGCTTCGCTTGCGTTTTTGCTTGATTCTTTTGAATCGCTTGCACAAGATGCTAAGGTTGAAAGAATCATCAAAACACTAAATAGCATGCTAAGTCTCTTTTTCACTTTTGTACCTCCCTAAAATATATTCCTCTCTACCCAAACTTTTTATATTTTGTTATTAGCCTTTCACAGAACCTAAAAGCATGCCTTTAACAAAATATTTTTGAAGAAATGGATAGATACAGACAATTGGAAATGTTGTGACTACCATAGTCGCCAATTTAATGGACTGACTGCTAATCGTAGTCGATCGTACCCCGCCCGGCATATTGGCCATCATTTCGGCAGAACTGGCTTCTGCCACAATACGGTATAAATACGTTTGAATGGGCTGTATATTCGTGTTATTGATGTAGATAACCCCTGAAAAATATTCATTCCAGTGATAGACCCCATTGAACAGTGCTATCGTGGCCAATACCGCTTTGGATAGCGGCATAATAATTCTCACAAATATAAGAAAGTCATTGGCACCATCTACTCTTGCGCTTTCTTCTAATTCTTTAGGTAATTCACGAAAAAATGACTGAAAAATAATCAAGTTATAAAAACTAAAGAGTGACGGGATAATATAGACGAAGAAATTATCCAACAAGTTCAAATTCTTGATCAACAAGAAAGTAGGGATTAACCCGCCTGAAAAAAACATGGTCACAATGCCCATACCCATGAAAAATTTTCTTCCAATTAGTTCTGTTTTTGAAAGACCATAAGCAACCATCGCTGTAAAAAACACACTGGTTACCGTTCCGATTAATGTTCTTGCTGCTGTAATGCCAAAAGCTGTAAAAATTTCATTGCTCTTAAATACTGCTTTATAGCTGTCTAAGCTAAATTTTCTAGGCCACCAATAAAGATGTCCCATCATAGCGTCTGTTGCGTCATTAAAGGAATGCACCACCGTATACCATATCGGATAAAGCAGCACAAAGCAAATCAGCAGCATAACCAGAACATTGACCGTATCAAAAACAATCTCTGATTTTGTTCTTCTGTTTGATTTCATTTTATCTCCCCCTGCTTCATCAAAATAACGATGTATTGTTAATTTTTTTAACAATGGTATTCGTACTTACCAATAATACCACTGCGGTAAGAGATTTAAACAGCCCCGCTGCGGTGGCAAATGAGAAACGTCCTGATTGAATACCCATGCGGTAAACAAAAATATCAATCACATCACTGGCGTCTGCATTTAATGTGTTTTTCAGCACAAATATCTGGTCAAAGTTCGAGTTCATCATATTACCGACTGCCAGAATTAGCAAAATGGTAATCGTACCAGCGATACTCGGCAAAGTAATATTCCATATTTTGCGCAGCCTTCCGGCACCATCTACCGTGGCTGCTTCATACATAGATTGGTCGATTCCTGAAATAGCGGCCAGATAAATAATGGCGTTCCAACCAAGCTCTTTCCATATATCCGAAACAATGACAACTCCCCAAAAGTATTCTGATTTTGCTATAAACGGAATCGCTTCTTTAATAAGTCCCATGCTCAAGAGCAACTCATTGAGCAATCCGCTTTCTGAAAGCCATGTAATCATTATGCCACCCAAGACAACCCATGACAGAAAGTGCGGCAAATAAGAGATGGTTTGTACCACTTTTTTAAATCGGTTGTGCTTTACTTCATTTAACATAATAGCAAACAAGATTGGGAGAGGAAAACCAATGATTAATTTAAGAAAACTAATTCCCAATGTATTTTTTAAAATCAAGAAAAATCTTTCATCCTTGAAAAATTCTATAACATGTTTCAGCCCTACCCATTCGGCTTCTGAAATTGGTTTCGTTATCTTGTAATCTTTAAAAGCAATAATAATTCCATACATCGGTGTGTAGTTAAAAATCAGCATCCAAATAATGCCGGGAATTACCATTAGCAATAAATATTTCTGGTCAATCAATTTACGTCTTACTTTGACCCAATTCAATCAAAATCCCCCTCGCTTTTGTTGTTCACAAAACTTATACATAATTCATAAAACTATATATAATTTACCTTTATTTATTATCCAAAAACAATTATATAGAGATAATCCTTGAATTAACAGGTCATTTTTTTGATTTAAGTGTTAAAATTTAAGGTTTCTGTCAATTTTTCTTATGCAAAATTATAGTTTGTTTCAAAAATATTTTTGTTTTTCATTTTAGTAGTTTCCCATAAACCTTTCTATTCATCTTTCCTTCCTATGTATATATTCTTGTTTGACATCCATTTCACCCTGGGTTTTATCGCTTTATTGATATAAAAAAGCGTGAAAGAAAGTCTTATCCAAATTCTATGGATAAGACCTTTTTCTTTTATTCTTTTGCAAAGTAAAATTTACACTTCGATAATCTCAAGACACAACAAACACAAAAACGATCTCCTAACCTTGAGGTTGGAGATTGTTTTAACTCTTCTAAATTTAGCCACGAATACGGAATGTTTTTACTTCATACGGTTTAATCGTAAATGGCAGCACTGCTCCTTGAACAGACACATCTGCTATTTTTTCTTCGATTAAATTGCATTCTTCTGCTGAAACAATGTTGCCGTTCCATGTCAGTTCAGTCATTGTTAGTGCATTGTCGCATTCATACAAACGAACAATCACACCATCGCCGTTTTCTGCTTCTTTTACGGTTTCAATAACCGCATTGGGCGCATTTACCGAAACAACAGAAAGACCGTTGTATTCTGTCCCGCCTGCAGAAGCAAAGGCTGGCTGATTCAAGAAGAAAGCTTGCTTCACCGTTCCTGCTTCACGCCAGTTTCCAGCATGGGGATAGAGTGAATAGGTGAAATAGTGCATTTCTTGGTCGGTAGTTGGGTTTGGTTCAATACCTGATTTAATCAATGTCAAGCCAATATTGCTGTCTTTCACAGAATGACCATATTTGCAGTCATTCAGCAAACTGACACCATAATGACCCTCAGATAAATCCATCCACTTTTGGCCGCAACTTTCAAAACGAGCCTTATCCCAGCTGGTGTTCGCGTGTGTTTTACGAGTTACATTACCAAACTGAATTTCAAAGGTTGCCTCATCCGTATGCAACGCAACAGGAAAATGAACCTTGAGCAAATGCTGGTGTTCTTTCCAATCGACGGTAGTTTCAAAGTCGATACGGCGAGAATTGGCATAGAAATGAATTTTCTGGCAAATCAGCGAATTGCTGACTTTACGTTCCTGATACAAGGTGGCACGAACAGGACCGTTTTCAATCCATTCAGATTTTTCAAGCGAAGTAACATCCCAGAATTTCTCGGTATAATAAATATCGATATCCCAGTTATCATAATAAATCGGCTTATCTTCATACATACGGAACAAGTTAGCCGGAAGCTTCTCCTGCACAACTTCACGATGATTTTCTTTATCCAGAATACTGCTCATCAAGCCATTTTCATCCAGTTTTACTGTATAGTATGGAGTTTCAATTCCGTCTGCTGTAATTTCCAGTACGTTGTTCTTTTCAGTCGAATCAGCTGTTTTATATGCTTTATAGCCTTTAGACGGCAAATCTTCTACATAAACTACAGCACCGTCTTCTGTCTGCTGAACAGGATAAACTTTGCCATTTTCATCTGTCAAAGCTTTTGCCTTGCAGTCCTTAAGCACGACAACGTCATCACGGCTAAAGCCAGTGGTGTTGAATATGGTTACTCCTTCTTTGCCGCTAACTAGTGTTTGCAAGCGTTCTTCTGACAAGGCAGCCATTTTAGCTTCCATGGCTTCATATTCACGTTTCGTGACTTCGTATACTTCTTTAATAGAAGAACCAGGGAGAATATCATGGAACTGATTCAACAGAATATTTCTCCAAAGCTTGTCTATCTCTTCATGCGGATAAGCTACTTGGTTTTTAGCCAATACACTCAAAAGCTCTAAATCCATCATGTGTAGCTCGGCTTTACGGTTTGAACGCTTATTGCGTGCCATCGAGGTGTAGGTTCCTCTATGGTATTCAAAATAAAGCTCGCCAACCCATGTTGCCAAACGGGGGTTATCTTTCACACGCTCTGCCAACTCGTCAAAATAAGCACGCGAGAACTCTTGTCTGACTTTCGGCACGCCCTGAATCCCCTTATCCAAACGGGTAGAAGCTTCTAGCATATCGCGAGTTGGACCGCCGCCGCCATCTCCATAGCCAAAGGAAATCAAAATGTCGTTATTGATTTCTTTGTCTTGATAACGGTGCCAGCCACCCAAAATAGCGTCAGAATGCAGCATACCATTATAGGTAGTAAAGAAATCATCTTCACTCTGTCCTACACCTAAGGTAGTGACAAGATGAGTCAAAATCTCTGTGCCGTCAATTCCTCTCCACATAAAGGTGTCATGCGGCATTTTGTTAAACTGGTTCCATGCGAGTTTTGTGGTCATAAAATAGTCAATACCACTTTTTTGCATAATCTGCGGCAATGCGCCAGAATAACCGAACACGTCCGGCAGCCAAAGAATACGGTTATCAAGACCAAATTCTTCTTTAAAGAAACGTTTGCCGTAGAGG
The DNA here is from genome assembly GCF_900197595.1 of Scatolibacter rhodanostii. Classification (GTDB taxonomy): domain Bacteria; phylum Bacillota; class Clostridia; order Oscillospirales; family Acutalibacteraceae; genus Scatolibacter; species Scatolibacter rhodanostii. The sequence goes on from NZ_FZLO01000002.1 coordinate 422,333, forward strand.
AACTGACGTACCAAACTTTCACCGCTTGTCAGGTTACAGTCCGCTTCGACCCACATACCGCCTTCCGGCTCCCAGCGTTTTTCAATTATACGCTGTTTAACTTGTGCATAGAGTTCGGGATAACGTTCTTTCAAGAACTGATAAAGCTGCGGTTGGCTCGACATGAATTTATAGTCAGGATATTCTTCCATCAGTTTGAGCACGGTCGCAAAACTTCTGCCTACCTTTTCACGGGTTTGCTCAACGGTCCACCACCATGCCACGTCAATGTGTGTGTGACCAATGCAAGTGGCAATTACTTCACTATTCCCTGCCAAATCGGTATACATTGCCTTTGCTAAATACTCTCTTGCTTGTTGTACACTGGCATAAAAAGCTTCACTATAAGCGGTACGCATATCCAACAAGTTAATAGCATGATTCAGCACACGTTCTAAATCACGGCGTTCCTTACCGTCTTTCGGTAAACGAGGGAAAGCATCTAACGGAATGCGCAAATCATAATATAAACCCGTGATTTCAGGATCGACTTCTTGCATTTCTACAATCAAATTAAATTCAGAGTGCAAAGTGCCTGTATAAGACTGTAAATCCAAGCGGTAAGTCGTGCCGGCTACCGCTTTTCTTTCTAGCAAGATATCACGGTGATTCATGTCAATACCTTGTATTGGCACATTGTCTTTAAACAGCAAAAATTGCGGGTTTTTTCCGTCATCCCACTCTTCAATTTGAGTGCGAACATGCATCCAAAGCGGTTTGCCGTCAAATTCCTGCGGCACAGTATAATCACAGCGGAACCAATAATGCTCATCCGGTCCATACCAGTGCATGGTGCGGCTGTCAAATACCTCAAAGGCCGTGCTGTCTGCATCGGCATCTGCCGGGTACACAAAGTTGCCTTTTTTGTAAACCCAGTTTTCCATAGGAAGGCTCTGCTTAACGGTCAGCTTTTTTAGCTCATCGCAAATCCCTTTAATACGTTTATCTAAAAAGTCCATCTTTTTCCTCCCATTTGCATTTGTTAAGCAAATGAATTTTCTTTCGTGTAGTTAATTAGCTCGTCTACTGTCGTAAATGCCACACCTGTTACCGTGTCAGCACAACCATAGTATATCGCAATTCTTCCTGTCTCACTGTCACATAAAGTCGCACATGGGAACACAACATTTGGCACGTCACCCATACATTCATAGATTTCATGTGGAGCCAGAATGTAATCTTTAGAGCGATATTTTACCTTCCATGGTTCATCAATATCCAAAATGGCAGAACCCATACGATAGACAAATCCGTTACAAGTGTTGATAACACCATGATAGATCATCAGCCAGCCTTCATCCGTTTCAATTGGGATTGGACCAGGGCCAATTTTGGTACTCTGCCATGCTGACGTATCGCCACTGACTGCACCCATCATATAGCGGTGACGTCCCCATGCGATTAAATCATCACTCTGACTGACAAAAATATCGCCAAAAGGCGTGTGACCAGTGTCACTCGGACGGCTCATCATCATGTAACGTCCATTAATTTTGCGAGGAAACAGAACCCCGTTGCGATTATAGGGTAAAAATGCGTTTTCCATCTGATGAAAAGTCTTAAAGTCTTCTGTCCAAGCCATGCCTATAGTTGGGCCATGATAGCCGTTACACCATGTCACATAATATTTGCCATCCATAAAGCAAACTCTGGGATCATAGCGATATTCTCTATTCAAAACTTCAGGTTCATCACCAACCAAATGAATTGGTTCGTCATTGATTTTCCAATGAATACCGTCTTCACTAAAACCAGCAAAGATATCCATACTAATAGAACGGCTATCACAACGGAATACACCGGCAAAGCCTTCATCAAACGGAACAACTGCGCTGTTAAAAACGCTATTGGAACGCTTATTTCCGTTTCTTCCTATAATCGGATTTTCTGCATAACGCCACAGTGGCATCTCTACGTTTTGGGGTTTCTCTTGCCAAGGAATATTCGGAAGAGCATTCCCGATAATTTTTGCCATAATACTTCTCCTTTTTGACTACCCTATAGAATTAAAACTTTTAAAAGAAAGGGCGAGAAATCTCCATTTCCCGCCCCTTGGCAATTACTTTATAAAAAACACAAGTGCGTATTTAGAATTATTTAGACGCTATAAAAGCATCAACTTGTGTTTGTGCTTCAGTCACAATCTCATCAAAACCAGCATCGCGCATTTCTGCCATCATAGCAGGAATGGATTCTTCTGGATTTGTTGTGCCAGTCAGAACTTCGCCTTTATAACGCTCATAGATAGAAACACAGTTAGCAAGCTGATCGCTGACTTTTGTTGTATCAAATGTGAAACCAACCAAAACAGAAGGAGTTGCTTTTTCGTTCAGTGTTTTCACTTCATCCCACTGGTTAAAGTCTACGTCATCTGTCTGTGTAACGGTGAAGAAGCTGGCTTGTGTATAACCAGCCATTGACCAGTCTGTTTTATTGCGGTGAACTTTGTTGTCAGCTGTATAATCCCAGTCGTCGCCTTCCAATCCATAATAGAAGCTGTCACGTACATAGGAATCTGTGTTGATCAACTGTAAGAATTCCAAAGCCTTTTCAGGATTCTCGCAGTTAGCAGAAATTGCATTCAAAGAACCACGAACTGTGTCGTTAGAAATAACGCCTTCGCCGATTTGATAAGCTTCTGCTTCAACGCCCATGTTCGGTCCCCAAGTTGTTTTGGCAGCGCCTGACCAACCTTGAGCAATTTGAACGGCTTTATAAGAAGCATCTTCTGGCAAAGTTGCTGCGTCAGAATTGATGATGCCTGACTGATACCACTGGTGAAGTGTGGTAAGGTCTTTCATGATATCGTCCTGCTCAAAAACAGGAACAACCTTTGTAGAAGCATCATCATAGCGAACACCAATTGCTGGCAGGCCGCTGCTCATGTTGTCATACTCATAATAAACCCATGTTGCACCCGATTTGAAAATTGGGAAAGCAGGTTTGGAGATTTTATCTGTAATCTTTTGAAGCGGTTCTGTCATCGCGTCCAAAGTATTGATAGAAGCTGTATCAATTCCTACTGAAGCAGCCAGTTCTTTGTCCCAAACAATAAAGTTAGTTTGTGAACTGTCTTTATAAGTGGGAACACCGTAGATTTTGCCATCTACACGGCAAGCATCCCAATAGTTAGCAGGAATAGAACTGTAAAGTTCTGGCGATGCTGTCTCTACAATATCAGTGAGATCAGCAAAAGCATTTGTCTTTACATCACTGGTGTAGGTATCACCATTGGTAAACAGAATGTCATAGTCACCGCCGGTTTTAACGATAACGCTTCTTCTGTTGCTCCAATCGCCCCAGCTTACTACTTCCAAATCGATGTTAACACCAATTTTTTCGCCCATATAGCTGTTTACCTTTTCAGCCCAAGCTTCATAGTTGCTTGGCATACCGTTACCAACCATAGCCCATTTCAATGTTACTACATCACCAGATGCAGCATCATCAGTTTTTGAACTTGTTTCTTCGGTTTTGCTGCTATCTCCTGAAACAGGAGCTTTTGAAGCATCACTTGCAGGTTTGTCTTTTCCGCCGCATGCTGCTAAAGCGAAAACCATAACCATGCTAAGAAGCAGTGCAACGATCTTACTTGTCTTTTTCATATCTTTCTCCTTCATTGAAAATATTTTATCGTTATCCTTTCACTGCACCTATCGTTAAACCAGAAATAAAATACTTCTGGAAGAACGGATAAACACATGCTATAGGAAGGACAATCACCATGGCGATAGCCATTCGAACTGATTCGGATGGCATGCTATTTTTATACTGTTGCAAGCTCAGTCCTGCTGAAGGGTTTTTAGCGATAAATTCCAAATTCTTCATCATGTTATTTAGCAGTGCCTGCAAAGAAATTAATTTGGCGTTTGATATATACAAAGAGGATTGGAACCAGTCATTCCAATAACTAAAGGTTAAGAACAATGCTATTGTTGCAAAAACCGGTTTAGATATTGGCACAACAATGCGGACAAATATGCTCAATTGGCTGGCTCCGTCAATTTTAGCCGATTCTACTATAGAATCTGGTATGGTGGTTCGGAAAAAAGTTTTACAAATAATAATATTAAAACTAGAAACAGCAAGCGGTAAAATTAAAGACCAAATTGTGTCATTCAGTCCTAAGATATTATTGACTACCACATAGTTCGCCACCATTCCGCCGTTAAAAATCATCGGAATGAACACAATCCATGTATAAAAACCTTTTAAACGGAATTGCTGGCGAGAAAGTACATATCCCATGGATGTTGTCAGCAAAACACCTATTGCGGTTCCTAAAACAGTGACAAGGACTGAAACAAATAAAGACCTGAAAATCATGCCTCTCTCGTGCCACAAAAATTGGTACGCCGAAGAGGAAAACTCGTTGGGCCAAAGTTGGTAGCCAAACTGTGCAATAGATTGCTCAGAGGAAAGAGAAATCATCAGCACAAAAAACACAGGAAACAACGATACAAATGACAGTATAATAAATACAAGGTTAAACAGTCGGTTTGTGGCCGGTTTAATCGCATTCAGCTTAAGCTCGTCAGAATCATTTTTCTTTGTAGTAACTTTTGACATAATACTCTCTCCTTTCGCTAAATAATAGCACTTTCTTCATCAATTTTAGATACAATGAAGTTGGCTGCCAGAACGGTGACACAGCAGGCAATGGATTGGAACAAGCTTGCAGCGGCTGTTTTGCCAATACTAACATTACTTTGAAGAGCCATGTAAATGTAAGTATCAAATGTACTTGCCACATTTGTTAACGAATTGGGAACCCCTTGTGTTACCTGATAGAACAGGCCAAAATCAGAATAGAAAATGCGTCCAACATTCAAAATAAACATCATAATGACAACTGATTTGATAGATGGCAAGGTGATATACTTTACTTGCTGCCACTTATTGGCACCATCTAGCATGGCTGCTTCATAAAGGCTACCGTCAATACCTGTAATGCTGGCTAAATAAACCACCATGCTATATCCCATGGTTTTCCACACTTGCATAATTATCAATATAAATGGCCAATACTGAGGCTGAGAATACCATAGAATCCTTTCGCCGCCAAAAGCTTTGATAATTGCATTGGCTAGGCCTTTATCTGGATTCAGAAAGGCAAACACGAAATAACTAACTACAACCCATGACATGAAATGAGGAAAAAACATCATCGTTTGATAGGCTTTAGATATAAATTTATTATGGAGCTGATTAATCATTACTGCGAAAGTAACAGGAATGATAATTCCCAAGAGAATAAAAACGATATTATATAACAACGTATTTCTTAGAAGCATTCCAAAGGTATTACTCTTCAAAAAAAAGTTGAAGTTTGAAAAGCCCACCCAATCACTATTTATCAAGCTGTAAAGAAAGCCTCTTCCAGGTGTCAATTTATAATCTTTAAAAGCGATGATTAACCCAAACATAGGTAAAAAGCTGAAAATCGCAAACCAAATAAAGGTAGGCAACCCCAACAAAGACAATTCTGTATCGTCTCTCGACCACTTTCGATGTTTTTTCGGCACTGCGACAGCCGAAAAGTTCTTTCGATTTTTCATTATTTCCTCCTCTCAGTGCTGAAAGCCACGTTTAGTTAACGAATAGTTAACCAAACTCTCTTAAGTTGATTCTTTTTATTAACTTAAATATTAACCTAAGTTTTTTGATTAGTCAATTGTGAAATTTAACTAAATGCACAATATTTTTTTGGATTATAAAGCAGTTTTCGCTTAAATTCTGCCTTTACTTTTCAATTTATTTTTTATAATTTGTTTAGTATAGTCAAATTTCAACTGAAAATATCTATATTAACAACAATTAACAATTCCTTGATTTTTTGAATTTTGTTGCGTATAATAGACTTAATTTAAAGCAAACGTTATCATTATTTTATAAGGTACGGTGAAACTTTCATTATGAAAAAACCTACTATGCAGGACATTGCTAACGAACTTTCCACTTCGCGCATTACTGTTTGGAAAGCTCTGAATAACAGGCCCGGTGTTTCTAGCAAGCTACGGCATGAAATTCTAACAAGAGCAAAAGAACTTGGTTATCTCTCTGAAGAAACTGAGTTACCTTTAGCAAACACAGTGGCTTCACGTACTATTGCCGCTGTTGTCTCCCGTCCTGAATCATCGGTTTTTTGGATGGAAATTATTCACGAACTCGCCAAAACGCTTTCAGAACAAGGCATTAATTTGATGTATACCTATCTGCCCACCTCCTACAAACCCGGCTATGCTTTGCCGTCTGTTTTAACTGATGGTTCTGTTTCTGGCATGATTGTGCTAAACATTTATGCCAAACAACTGTTGGAGAAGCTTGCCGCATTGCCGCTTCCCAAAGTTTTTCTTGATACGGTACCTGACTTGCCCTTTGCAAAATTAAATGGCAATTTGGTGATACTAGAAGGCCGTTGCCTTGTCAAAGAAATTACTTCTCGTTTGCTGGAATCTGGCCGAGGCAGACTTGGCTTTATTGGTGACGTTGATTATGCTCAAACCAACACAGACCGTTTTCAAGGCTTTTTAGACGCTTTTGAAGAAAAATCTCTTTCTCCCGACCTCTCTCTCAGCCTGCTTGGTCCTTTTGGTTTTCGTACCCATTATGAAGAAATTTGTCGATTCATTTGTAATTTGGATTCTTTACCAGAAGCATTTGTCTGTGCCAGTGACTATATTGCTGATTTTGTACAGCTCTGTTTCAATGAGTATAATCTTAACCCACAGGGAAAAATTATTTTGACTGGCTTTGATAATAACACAGAGTATGCCAATGTGGCTGGTCGTCTTACTACTGTAGATGTACAAACTAAGAGCCTTGGTGCACGGTTGGCTAATCATATTCTCTTTAAAATAGATTATCCAGCCTCTTCTCCCGAGCTTTCTTATATTTCTTCTGATATTCTTTACCGCGGGATTTTATTAAATTAAACCGTTCTCTTTTATTTATACACACATAAAAAGAATCTATTTTTCCTAACTGCTGTTAGTGAACGATAGATTCTTTATTTTTCCTGAATTCTATTTTACGCATTGCTTAGTGTTCTCTTATTCATCTCTCAATACTATCTAGCATCCTCCCGATAACGAATGCACATTTTAATTCCTTGTGGATAATCGCCGAAATCTTCTCCAAAAATATTCAGGCCACCTACATACTTCGCATCTTCTTTGACACCAATGCGCATCGTTACTGAGCGTTTCCCTTTTAAAGAAAGCTTCTTGGCTGTTATATCCGAAACCTTTTCTCCGTTTACAAAACTACCTTGTGCGTTAACCATCCACTCGGTCAAAACGCCGTATTGTGTAGCACCAAACTTCCATTGTTGCGGGGTTAATTCTCCTCTTCGATCTCCAAAGTCAGCCGGTGAAGCCCAAGAGCCGATTTCTTTTCCCTCAATCCACATAGTAATGTCTGATTTCCATAGATTGTTAAATCCTGGGGCTTCTGAACAAATCTCCATTGTAAAAGCAATTGACTCAGGCTCTAATTCTATCGACTGATAAATAGGAATGATATACTCTACAAAACCTTTTCTAAACCAAATCAAACTTGCATTAATGCGAGAAGGATGCAGAAAATAATAAGGGTCGTCACAATGTGTGTCGCCTACCATACTCTCGAGATTGTTTTTACAGACAAAACCACAAGAGGGGTGCACTTCAAAATGCTGGTAGTTACCAATGGGAACAGCAATTTCAAATTTTTTGCTATTGGGCGGAATGGTCACACCATGTGTTAGCATAATGAGAACATCTTGATACACTAAACTACATAGCTTTTGAGAACCATTTTTGGCCGGCCGAAGTTCAGTCATGATAAGCCCTGCTTCTTCTAAAATTTTCACATTGACTGACACCGTAGAAACCGGTGTATGTAGCGCCTTAGCGATGTCAACACAACTCAAGCTTCCGCTTTGCAATAGGTTAACCATTTGCAAACGCAAGGGAGTAGAAAGCGCATGACAAACTTTTGCCAGCACCACTGGGTCTTGTATAGACAGCCTTAACATTTCTTTTCCCCTCCCTCTCCTCATAAAATAGATTTAACAAATAGCGACACCGCAAGAGAGCAAATTTCCTCTCCAATTAGAAATTTTGCTCTCTTCTTTGTATATTTGCACTTACCAATCGCCTTTATTATTCTATAACTTGTATGTTACCCAATCACTGAATACATCATATTTTCCCAATGGAGTTTTGTGCCGACATCTACATCATCAGGCAAAAGGGCAACCGCAATCATCATAGGTTCTCCCGCATCATAAATATCTGTGCGCCGGAGAAATGCATAGTCCCCATTCATATCTTCCACAACGTATTCATAAGGCCCCATTTTAGCTATTCCTTTCTTACTGTTAATACGAACAAAAAAAACAAGCTCTCGATAGAACAACTCAAGTAACTTAATCAATAATGTAACCGTACTTAATCTAGCTGAATCAAGCAGAAAATCTCTTAGGATTATCCTTAATCTAACAAATCCTGTTCTTCTTCATGCTTGGCGAACCAACTGACAGCATAAGAACAAGTTGCTTTTGCTTTTTTGCCTTGTTGCCGAATTGTCTTGACTGCCTCTTGCAAAAGTCTGCCTGCCACGCCTTGACCCCGTAGAGAATCGTCTACAAAAGTGTGATTAATATCCACCACTTCGTCTGTTACATTGGGAAAATCAACTTCAGCTATTACGTCTCCATTTTCTGACTCCGCATAGATACGATTGCTCTCATAAATAAAGTCCATTTTTATTTTCCTTTCTCTTAAGCATGATGAAGCGTATGAATGCCCTCTTTTAAGGCTGCAGTCAGGACCTCTACATCTTCTTTTGTATTAAATCGTGAAAAACTCACTCGAATTGAGCTATCCACTTCTTGTTTATCTAAGCCTAATGCCGCCAACACATGGCTAGGCTTGCCTTTTCCACAAGCAGAACCTGAAGACACGTAAATATCTTCAGCCGACAAAAAATGGAGCATGGTTTCAGAACGAATACGTCCGGCAGAAAAATTCAATATATATGGCAGCGCCGTTTCGGCAGAGTGAATTTGAATCTCGGGTATCGCCGACAAGTTTTTTCGCAACGCAGCGTTCAATTCTGCCACCCACGCAAGATTTTTTTGTATGTCTTCTCCTTGCTGAACAGCCTCTGCCAAAGCGCCAATCAAAGGCAAGCTTTCTGTCCCTGAGCGAATCTTTTTCTCTTGCCCACCACCAAAATGGGTTGGTAAAATCCTTGCTTTTTTGGCTACATATAAAGCCCCTACCCCTTTAGGTGCATGAATCTTATGTCCGCTTAGAGACAATAAGTCTACCCCCAGTCGGGTGACGGAAATTGGCATTTTCAAATAAGCCTGCACAGCATCAGTATGCAAAAGGGCAGTCAGTTTTTTTCGGCGAATAATATCGGCCGCTGCTTTGACAGGTTGTACACTGCCCGTTTCATTATTCACCAACATCATACTGACTAAAATTGTATTGCCATCAATGGCTTGTTGCAATTCTTCCGTAGAAATTGTTCCATCTGGCTTTAATTTGAGATAAATTACTTCAAAGCCTTGTTTTTCCAACTCTTTCATCGGCTCTAAAACTGAAGGATGTTCTATTTTCGTGGTAACAATTCGGTTTCCCCGTCTTTTTTGTGCTTGCACTGCTCCAAAAATGGCCAAATTATTACTTTCTGTACCGCCAGATGTAAAATAAATTTCTCCTGCATCGGCTCCCAAGCTTTTGGCAATTGTTTCACGAGCATTGTCTAGCTCACATTTTGCCCTAAAACCTCTTGTATGCAGAGACGATGGATTTCCATACTCTTCTGTCATTAAAAACAAAGCTTTTTGTGCGGATGACTCCAATACTTTTGTTGTGGCACTATTATCTAGATAATGTTCCATGCTTGCCTTTCTAAATGCGCTGACACTGACAATTTATATTTATCACATATCATTATTTTACTGATTCTCGATATCCTTCTTTGCGGTTCACTAAATTAATGAGTTCTTTTCCCTGGTAATAACGCGCCAAGTTCTCAGTTAAAATACGGATGACACGCTCGTGTGTTTCTGGCAGATAATAAAAACCTGAAATATGTGGCGTGACAACGGCATTTGGTAATTTCCATAGTCTATGATCAGCCGGAAGAGGTTCAGGTTCTACTACATCCAGACCAACACCCCAAAGTTTGCCGCTTTCTAACGCATCACACATTGCCTCTGTATCGACCACAATTCCTCGGCCTACGTTAAGAATAATTGAGCCGTCTTTCATCTTTTCGATTTTTTCCCGGGAAATCATATTTCTCGTCTTCTCTGTACCCGGCAAACTGATTGCCACCACATCTGCTCTGGCTAAAACAGCATCAAGTTCTTCCGGTGTGCAAAGTTCATCAATATATTCTGGTTTCTCGTGCTTCACGCGACGCATACCAATGACGTAAGCCCCTAAAGCTTTGCAGCGTTTAGCAAATTCACTACCAATATCGCCCATGCCTAGTACCAAAATAGTAGAGCCGTAAACAGATTTAACTTCACCCTTAGCTTTCCATAGCATTTCATGCTGTGCATCACGATAGAGATGCAGCTTTTTTTGAAGCTCCATCAACATGGCCAACATATGCTCGGAAATTGCCAGTCCATATGCCCCTGTCGCATTGCTCAAAATGGTATTTTCGTGCAGTCTTCCCGGTACAATATAACCCTCGATACCCGCACTGTTAGTCTGTGCCCACTCTATAGAAGAATCACCGTGCAACAAATTAGGGTTGACATTTCCCAATAGAATTTCAGCCCAGTCCACATCCTCTTGTGTTGTTTCTTGCATTTTAACATAGCGAAATTCATAGGTAGGTGCTGCTGCTTCTATCTTTTTGAGATGATGTTCTTTGAGAGGTACTGTTACCAACACTTTTTTAGTTTTGTTCATTTTAAACGCCAACCCTTCCCGGCTTATGCCTACACATAAGTCCTCAACCTATTGCTTGTTTCTGCTTCGTTTGTATTTATATTTATGCCTCTAGCTCTTCTGCTTCTTTTAACCAAAGAGCTGCACAGGCATCACTCGGCATTCTAAAATCGCCTCTGGGTGACAGCGTGACCGAACCCACTTTAACACCGTCAGGCATACAAGAGCGTTTGAACTGCTGTGCAAAAAACCGCCTATAAAATGTCTTCATCCATTTTTGGATAGTAGATGGCTCATAATTCCCCTGAAAAGCCGACACAGCCATACGGAAAATTTTTGCCGGTGCAAATCCATAACGCAATGTGTAATAAATGAAAAAGTCGTGAAGCTCATAAGGACCAACGAGATCTTCAGTTTTTTGACTGATTTCTCCATCCTTAGGGGGTAATAATTCAGGACTAACGGGTGTTTCTAATATATCTACCAGCACATTTTTCAGACTTTCTCCGCTCTCTCCTGCTTCATAGTTCACCAAGTGTCGCACCAGCGTTTTGGGAATGGATGCATTTACGCCATACATCGACATCTGGTCACCATTATAGGTTGCCCAGCCCAATGCCAGCTCAGATAAATCACCGGTACCAATGACAATTCCGCCGCACTTATTGGCAAGATCCATCACCACCTGCGTTCGCTCTCTAGCCTGCGAATTTTCATAGGTGACATCCGTGCGATTTTGGTCTTGTCCTATATCTTTGAAATGCTGTAAAACAGCCTTTTCAATGGAAATCACCTGAAAATCAACGCCATATTCTTTTGCAAGGCACTCTGCATTGTTTTTTGTTCTGTTTGTCGTGCCAAAACAGGGCATTGATACTGTATGAATGCCCTTTCGATCTAATCCCAACAAATCAAATGCCCGAACCGCTACTATTAGTGCCAAGGTGGAATCAAGTCCGCCAGAAAGTGCCAGAACAGCATTTTGAGCGCCAATATGCTCTAAGCGCACTGCCAATCCATGTGCCTGAATATTTAAAATGGTTTGGCAACGCTCTTTTCTTGTTTTTTCGTCTTTAGGCACAAATGGCTGAGGAGAAAACTTTCTTCGCATTTGAAAGCTCTCAATCGTTTGCTTGTCCATCGTAAAAGGAACTTGTACTATATCGGGCAATTTGTTCTTCCATGTTGTATTGCGCAACCGCTCTTGTTGAATCAAATTTACGTCAATTTCAGCCACTGTAATACCGGTTGAAAAAAGATTGCTTTCTGCTAAAATAGAGCCATTTTCAGCAATTATATTATGGCCGGCAAAAACCATATCTGTGCTAGATTCTCCCCAGCCGCTGTCAGCATAAAGGTAACCGGCAATCAAACGGCCAGACTGGCTCTTGACCAATTCACGACGATATTCCGCTTTTCCGACTGTTTCATCACTGCAAGAAAGATTGAAAATAATAGATGCTCCGCCTTTAGCCAATTCGGTACTGGGCGGTGACGATGACCACACATCTTCACAAATTTCAATTCCTAAACACAAATCAGGAACATTCTCACATGGAAACACAATGCCTGTTCCAATAATCGTATCTTGTCCAGCAAAATGAATCGGTTCTGGCGCACACCCCGGCGCAAAATAGCGCAATTCATAAAATTCATTATAGTTAGGAATCTCTGTCTTGGCCACCAAAGCTAACAGCTTCCCTTTATGGAATATCGCTGCGGTGTTATAAAGCTCTCCAGCAAAACCTACAGGTAGTCCTACAGCGCACACAATGTCAAGCAAAGCCGTATCAGCCATAAGGTCTTTCAATGCTTCTTCTGCCGCTTGCCGCAGTGTTTGATGAAAAAACAAATCGCCGCACGTATAAGCCGTTAGTGACAATTCTGGAAAAATCGCAGCGGCACAGCCCTTTTCTGCACATTCTTCTATCAACTTTTGAATACTTATCTTATTCGCTGCGACGTCTGCCACTTTGACCTTCGGTGTGACAGCCGCCACTCGAACTAATCCATCTCTCATCTTTTTCCCTCTATTCACAAATCCTCTGGGCAAGCAGCCGCAGAGGATTTCATCTTTGAACTACCCTTATTTTTGTAGCAACATTATAACTGCCTATAGTATTAAATCGTAAACCCGTATTTTATTCGCTAAAACCTGCTTAACACCTTTAGACTGAGCTTTTCCCTACCCTATTGCTGCTATACGACTTCACCGGACACCGAAGAAACTGGATCTGTTGGCTTTCCTGGGGTCGGTTCTGGTTCAGGTGTCGAAACTGGAATTGGAGTGGGAGTCGGAGTAGTAGTAGGAACCGGAGTCGGTGTTGGTGTTGGATCAGGAGTTGGATCAGGTTTCGGAGTGGCTGTCACAACGGGTGCGGCGGGAGTTGGTGTCGCAGTCGGTACCGGTGTAGGGGTGGGTTCACCCTCTACTTTACCACTATCCTTTGTCGTGTCTATTTTTGATACATCTGTGCCCGGTCCATATTTGTATATTTTGCCTTTAGGAGGATAATATGAGCTAGGCAAATCCTCTGTCTTCACTAATTCTCCGTTTTTATAATAGTGGCGAGCTGCGTAAGAAGAAACACCTACTCTGCCGGCAGAATCTAACACATAATCGCCTTTTGCAAGACCCGGATCTTCTATAAAGCTAACCGTATCTGGAATTGCATAGGTTTCCACTCGACCTGAACTTGTTTCTATTGTATCCCATTCAGGAGATTTTACACCATAAATCGATACAGTCAGTGTAACGCCATCCATCCAACTTTGAATGTAAATAGGATTACCTGAATTATTTCTAAATCTAAAGTCATAGTTACCATAGTCGACCATGGCATCCAATCCAGTGGGAACATAAGATGACTCGAAAGCATGACAATCTCGCTCTACAATTTCCAGTCCGGCATGAACCACCGCATTATAAACCGTGGTAGAACCTTGGCAGATTCCCCCTCCGTACATCTGCACAATTGCGCCGCCGCTAATACCGCCAGCCGGCAAATAACCTTCTGCGGCTGAGGTACTGTCGCCAATGGTGCCATTGTATGAAAAAACTTCTCCGGGTTCTAATTTAGTGCCATTGACACGAGAAAGAGCCAGTGCCATATTGGAATTGCCATTATAACCATTGGTTGAAATCGTGGAGAAAGTTGATAGCATACCAAACTGACTTTGCAAAGTTTCTTTTGTGATGGTAGGAATAACCTCCATAAATTCAGCTTGCAAAGCACCACCCTGTTTCTGCATGATCAGCTGGCGAATATTTTTAAGCGTTTTATCAATGTCGACTTTTTTGCCTTTTGTTTCTGCTGTAAACACAAAAGAACCGCTGGCAGAGTCAAAACCCTCCACAGTAGATTCTACTGCTTTAACAAAACATTTCTGAGCGGCAGCCATAATCTTTTCTTTGCCTTGATTGGAAAGATCAATGACATAAGGAACAGTCAAGTCTTCTATTTTCCCACTCAAAATTTGTTTAGGCAGTGTAATCTCCAACATTTCTTTATATGTAAAATCTTCGCCTTTCAGCACAATCGTGTCGTCTTGAAACTTGACACTGACCTCCAATTTATTCAGTTTGTTTTCAATATATGTTTTCCCTAGCTTGACAGCTTCTTCTGATGTCTTTCCAGAAATATCTTGACCCTCAAGCATACTGCCTTCTATAAAAACCACAGGTTTTGCTTCAGCAGAAGATTCTGTAGGATTCCCGGGAGCTGTCTGACAACCTGCCAGCAAAGCGGCTGTTACCAAAAAAGCAAAAATAGCTTTTAAATTTTTTTCTTTATTTGATCGACGGTTTTCCATTATTACGTTCACTCCTTTCCCAACATTTGTACACAGCTTAAGAAAAATCGCTATGATTTTAAGATTTATCTGCATACAATACTAGTCCGGCGGTTACCCCTCCGGTTTATTCCATTTTTCATCTTATTTGTCTTTTTTCATATTTACTCGGTTCATCCATACTTTGAATCCGGTCTCACTTTTTCCACAAGATATTGACAAAACCATTATACAAATTTTTACCAATAAAGTAAAGCCTAAAGAAGAGTTTCGAGTGTCAAATTCCCCCCTTTTTCTTCTGATAAATGACATCAACTTTCATAATTTTCATACAGTTTTATTTCTCTTTTTTGCTAATTTTTTTCTTTTCCCTTTTATTTATTTCATCCTCTCTGCTTTCATCAAGAAAAATTATGATTTTGTAAGATTTTTTTAATTTCTTTGCTCTCTAATATATGGTAAACTTGTAACCAACTTATTAAAGTCTTTCTCACTTTTTGTTAATATAAAAATTTTCTTAACGTTTAATACCTTATTCTCAACACTATCTTGGTATTACGAAAGGGTGGTACAATGAAAATTATGATTTTAACTGCTGCTACAGGCGGAGGACATTTGAGTGCCGCCAGTGCACTGGAAGAATATATTCGAGAAAACACTTCTCATGAAGTTGTTACCGTTGATGCACTAAAAGCAATTGGACGGTTTTTGGATAAAACCATCTGCGACAGCTATCTCTTTATGGCCAAGAGAGTTCCTCTCTTATTTGGTCAGCTTTACAAACAAACCAACAAGCCAAACTATCTATCTTATTTGGCACCAAAAATCAATTCTACTTTCAGCTATTCTCTTAACAAGGCTATTCATTTAGTAGACCCGGATGTGATTATCTCTACCCATCCTTTTGCCACTGAAATGATTTCTCACCTTAAACACTTGGGAAAAATCAGTGCCAAGCTGCTGACCGTTATCACCGATTATGGTCTTCACCGTGCTTGGATTGCAGAGCATGTGGACGGCTATATCGTCGCCTGCGAGGATATGATCGCTCCTTTAATGGCTCTGGGTGTACCTGAAAATAAAATTCATGTATTCGGCATACCTGTTCACAAAGCCTTCTTCAATCCTCCTTCTCGTGAAGACACTTTAAAAGAACTGGGGTTTTCGCCTGAAATTCCTACCGTTCTCTTTATGGCGGGCAGCTTTGGGGTGTCAGACATCATTAAGATGTATCGCAGTCTTACAAGTGCAGAAAAAAAACTGCAAATGATTGTAATCACCGGACGAAATGAACGCTTATACAGCGCCTTTGAAGAAGAAATTGAATCCAGCAGTGAAAATAAAAATCGCACACATTTACTCTTTTTTACCAAAGAGGTGCAAAAATACATGAATGCTTCTGACCTAATTGTCACCAAACCAGGTGGATTAACGGTTTCTGAAGCATTGGCCTGCAACTTACCCTTGGCGGTCTTTAATGCAATTCCCGGACAAGAAGAAGACAATGCTCTTTTCCTTGAAAATAATGGCATGGGCATTCGAATTCCAAAAGATAATTCTTTTACTGATGTATTGCTATCTCTTGTGCGAGACACAGGGCGTCTGAATCAAATGCGAGAGAATTGCCGCCGTTTTGATAAGTCCGATTCAGTTCCTCAAACTGTAGAACTGGCAGAAAATCTCATCTCCCCTAAATCCATTCCCAAAAAGCATAAATCTATCTCTTTAAAGGTGAAGAAATGACATTTACCCCTGACGATTATGCTCTCATTCTTCAAAAATTTTCAGATTTATCCGACGAACAATACCGCGTTTTTCACGCCTCCCTTGTACCTGGCACCACTATCCATTATGGAGTTCGGGTACCTGAAATTCGCCGCATGGCCAAAGAAATTCTTCGTCAAGACCCCACTGCATTTTTGGGCTTTTCACAGCCTACTTCTTACGAAGAAATTATGCTGAAAGGTTTTGTCCTCGCCGGTATGAAAATGCCGATTGCTGAAAAACTGCTTCTTGTAGAGGATTTTCTTCCTCTCATTGATAATTGGGCTATCTGTGACACTTTTTGTTCTTCTCTTAAATGCAAACCCAAAGAAATGCCTTTGGTATGGGAATTCATAAAACCCCTTTTTCAATCGGAATCTGAATATACCGTTCGTTTTGCAGTGGTCATGTTTCTGGGACACTTTGTGCAAGAATTTTTTGTAGAAGAAGGCCTTTCTCTTCTTCTTTCAATTTCTCAAGATACTTACTACATCAATATGGCTGTCGCGTGGGCTGTTTCTGTTTGTTTCATTAAATTTCGTGAACCCACTTTTGCGTTGATTTCTGCTAGACAACTACGCCCTTTTATACAAAATAAAGCTATTCAAAAAATTCGAGAGTCTCTGCGCGTTTCGGCAGAAGATAAAACAATGCTTTTGGCTTATAAAATCCTGTAAATTTACGGCTTACTTCTAAAGCTTTTACCTATTAAAAATCTTATTTGAGGCTTTTAGACCGCCAAATTTCCTAGCTGTGAGAAAATTTCTCACAGCTTTTATTGATTTAAACCTCTATTTTTACTGGAACCGCCATATCACACCCAACTGGCGAATATAATATAAAGGTCTGTTATCGCTCTATTCATGTGTCCTGATTTTAGGACACAACCCAACGATTGTCCCTTTATCTTTGCAAAACCATAGAGTAAAATCAGATATAGAAAGGAGCATTATGAAATGGGAAAAGATATTACCCGTGTTTTAGTTGAAACCACTTTACGCAAGACGTTAAAAGACATTCATCAATCACCTGACAGAACCATTCGGAATCTGGTTGATTTAGCCTTAAATTTTTCAAGCGGCGACTTTCAAAAAGAGATTCTCAGCGATATACAGGAAATGCTTCAAAACGAAGACAGTGCCTATTATACATTAGCCTCCAACTTAATTTCACAGGTTGATACTGACAACATCATTGCCTTTGGCCTGAATGTTGGCTACAACAGCTGTTCAGCGGGAGCCAAAGAAATTCGCAAAATTGAGCAAAAAGAGGGATTTAATATTCCTTGGTCACTTTCGTTGCAAATTTCACCGAATGCTGATCGAACTGCACAATATCAATCTCTTATCACACAAGGTAAGGCTTTAGGAATATATACCTATCTGCTTTTCACGGAAGAAAATCCTGAAACTTTGCTTCCTCTTATAGAAGCTCATCCAGACTGCGCCTTTTTCCTCTTTATTTCTGGAAAATGGATAACATCATCCTTTCTGAAAAGAACCTCTGGTTTGCAACATCTTATGTATGCTATTCAATATGATGAGCATGCTTCAACCGCATGTCGGTTATTAAGAACCAAAAAACTTCTTTTCTCTGTTTACTTACGCTATACAGAACAGCAAGCCAAAACTTTAATCAATGGTGAAATTTTGCGTCAGATTCTTCTTCTGAAGCCGGCCTTTGCCTTTTTTATTCCGCAAAAAAGCTGCACCGAAAAAACAGAGCAGCTGGTTTATCAATATATTTGTCATATACGGCAAGAACAAAAAGTACCGATTCTACTGATGGATATTAAATATGACAACATGTTCATCGACAGTATTATCTCAGAAGATGCCTGCACGGCCTTTTTTGATGAAGACGGTTTTTTGCATCCCACTTTTATGCAAAAGACTGTTCAACCTTTCAACTGTTTTCAATCTGATTTACGCACTATTTTTTCTGCGGCGTTCCCAAAAACAACGGCGAAACACCGCTAATTTTTAGTGCTAACAGATGCCAAATTTCTTCATCCATCAAACGACTTTATGCTAATTTATAATAAGTATCCCCCGGCTAAGCCGGGGGTATTGCTTATGCGGGCAAAGCCCTATGATACTAGCGACGTCTAAAGACGTGTAGCACGGTCTGCCATTTGCGAAAGCTTGTTACTTGCTACCCGTAAACGGGTCGGTGTATTCTTTCATTGTCATCTGGTCATGAATTTGATCTTCTTTTAATTGATTTTTGATATACTCTTGAATTTTCTTTGCATTTTTTCCTGCAGTATCAACATAGTATCCTCTGCACCAAAAGCTTCTATTTCCATATTTATATTTGAAATTTCCATGTCTTTCATGAATCATAAGGCTGCTTTTTCCTTTTAAATATCCTACAAATCCTGACACGCTTATTTTCGGTGGAATTTCAACCAACATATGAATATGGTCAGGACATAATTCTGCCTCAATTATCTTTACTTCTTTCCATTCACACAATTGACGCAATATCTTCCCTATTTCTACTTTTAAATCACCATATATTATTTTTCTCCGATATTTTGGTGCAAACACTATATGGTACTTGCAATTCCACTTTGTATGCGATAAACTGTTGGTATCGTTCATTTTTGAATCTCCTCCTTTTGATTTGACTAAGCAGTTGGCAGACCGCTTATTTACTTTATCAAAAGGAGTTTTTTACTCAATACCACTTAAAGCTTTACCCCCGGCATAGCCGGGGGTTTTCTTCATTATAAAAAGAAGGGCAATGTCTTTTACAAGCATTGCCCTTTTGGTTTGGTTTTATTTAATTTTATCATGCCATTTCTTCTGCTGCAAAACGAATGCACGCTTTTAGTCCTGTGACAAATTCTTTGGGAGACTGTGATTCTCTTGAAAGCAGCCAACGCCGAATGGCTGATGTAAAAGCATCTACCAAAAAAAGGAGATAAAAATCGGCATTTTCCTGAGAAAGTGAACCATACTCTATGTATTCTCCAATAAAAAGGCTCAATATCTCTGTAAAATAATCGAAAAAAGAGTTTTGCCCTTCAATCAAAAAAGCTTTTCGATAGAAACGACTATGCTCAAAAAGGTAAGCACAAATATCTTCCATAAAATCCCATGCTCCCGCATAGTCTTTTTCCTTTGCCACGCTAATAAATTCTGTTTGATAAATCCAGTTTACCAAATCATATTTGTCCTTAAAGTGATAATAAAAACTTTTACGATTCATTTCACACTTCTCGCAGATATCGGCTATATTGATTTTAGAAAACGAGCTTTCTTCCATTAACTCTTTTAAAGAAGCTGCAAGGGCCCTTTTGGTTATATTGGAATCTGCCATATATTCTCCCCTACCCAAAGTCTAAATAATCGAAAGATGTTCAAGAAGTATTTTCACTCCCATGAAAACGAGCACCACACCACCCAAACGTTCCGCTGTCTTTTTATATCCTGCCCCGAAAACGTGTCCCAGCTTTAAGCCTATTGCTGAAATAACAAAAGTCATCACACCAATAAAACTGATGGCAGGCACAATATCTGCCTGTAAAAAGGCAAAGGTAACACCTATAGCCAACGCATCAATACTGCTGGCCAGCGCTAGTGGAATCATAACCTTAGCAGCAAAAGAATCGCCGATTTTTTCTTCTTTAAACGACTGATAAATCATATTGATTCCGATAACCGCCAGTAGAACAAAGGCAATCCAGTGGTCCACTCCGGCTATCAAGCTCTGAAACCGTATACCCAAAAGGTATCCCAACAATGGCATCAGTGCTTGAAACCCACCAAAATACAAACCTATGGTGAGTTGCTGTTTTTTGCTCACTTTTTCTACGGATAACCCTTTGCAGATTGCTATTGCAAAAGCATCCATAGAAAGCCCCACGGCAATAATGAATAATTCCCAAATTTTCATCTTTCTCTTCCTTCTTTCTGACAAATTTTAAGTGCAGAAACAGAAGATATAAAAAAAGACCCATCTGTCGCTGCAGATAAGTCTCGTCTATTAAGATGAAGCCAGGATAAATCCAGCATGTTGACATCATCACACCATGGTGCAGACTACTCCCTTATATTCTTTTATTATATCATATTCCTGCAAAAGGGCAACTACTTTTCTTTTTTTTATGGGACAAAAAAAGAAAAATGTCTAAAAATGTAACAAATTTCTTTTTGAGGGCAAAATTATGACATCCCTATCATTTGTCCATTGAAAAAATGCGTTTTTTCTTTATAATAATAACTATAAAATACATTTAGGATCAGCGTTTCTAACTTCTTTAAAAAAATAGGAGCGCAAAAGGAGGAACTATTTTGGTTTTTTATCATGAAACTCCAGAAGCCGTTGTTCAGCAGCTATCTTCTCATCCTGCAAACGGCTTAACAAACAATCAAATTTCTGAAAAAAAGCAGCAATTTGGCGAGAATAAGCTTCGCCAGAAAAAAAAGAAAACAACTTTTCAACGTTTCTTAGATCAGTTTAAAGATGTTATGATTTTGATTCTAATTGCCGCTGCCGCTATTTCTTTTATTACCGCCTTTTATGAAGGAGAAGCAAAAGCCTTTTTTGAACCGCTTCTTATTTTATTAATTGTGGTTCTTAATGCTACCATCGGTGTTTTTCAAGAAAACAAAGCTGAAAAGGCATTAGAAGCGCTTAAAAACATGTCTGCTCCCCATGCCCGTGTTATTCGAAATGGCAGAGAAGACATTATCGATGCTATTGAGTTGGTTCCCGGAGATATTATTCGATTGGAGGCTGGCGATTTTATCCCCGCCGATGCACGTCTTCTGCAAAGTTCCAGCTTAAAAAGTGAAGAATCTGCTCTGACCGGTGAATCTGTGGCTTCTGAAAAAGAGGCAAGTATTCTTGTAGAAGAAAATGCTCCTTTGGGTGACCGAAGCAACATGGTTTTCTCAGGCTGTAGTATTACTTATGGCACAGCAACAGCTATTGTCACCGCTACTGGAATGGACACAGAAATGGGCAAGATTGCTAATCTTCTTGACAGCGAAGAAGACGGGCAAACTCCTTTACAGGAAAAATTAGCCCAGCTCGGTAAATACCTTGGTATTATGGCTCTTGCCGCTTGCGCCATCGTTTTCCTTATCGGCGTTCTCAATCAAATTCCGGTACTAGAAATTTTCATGACCGCTGTTTCTCTTGCCGTATCGGCTATCCCCGAAGGCTTACCTGCCATTGTTACGGTAGTTCTTTCTATTGGTGTACAACGTTTAGTTAAGCATAATGCGATTATCCGCCGCTTGCCTGCTGTTGAAACCCTTGGCGGTGCCTCCGTTATCTGCTCTGATAAAACAGGAACACTGACACAAAATCGTATGACGCTTGTAGAAACTTATCTGGACGGTGCCGATAAACTTGAAAAAGTCACCACTCAAAACACTGAGGAAACTAAAAAATTGCTCATGTACGGCACACTGTGCAGCAACGGTTCTGTGGGCTTTGAGAATAATGAAGAAAAACACATGGGTGACCCTACCGAAACCGCTATTGTTTTAGCCGCCCATAAAAACGGAATGCCTAAAAATCAGTTGGAAGAAAAGCATAAACGCTATGCTGAAATCCCCTTTGATTCTGATCGTAAACTAATGTCCACCATCAATAAAATTGACGGACAATATCTGGTTCTTGTCAAAGGCGCTTTTGACATGATGGCTCCTCTATGTGTTACCGGCAACATTGAAAAAGCAAAAGAAATGAATGAAGAGATGAGCCGAAATGCGCTGCGTGTTTTAGCTATCGGCTATAAAGTGATTGACCGTGTACCAGCTAAGCTTGTACCAGAAGAGCTTGAATCTGGCCTAACCTTTATGGGGCTTGTGGGCATGATTGATCCGCCTCGTCCCGAAGCTGCTGAAGCTGTCAAAATTTGCCGTAAAGCCGGCATTAAACCTGTCATGATTACCGGTGACCATGTTGTCACGGCTTCTGCCATTGCTAAAGAATTGGGTATTTTGCAAGACGGTGATCTTGCTATTACCGGAGCAGAACTTGATTTAATGACCGATTCTGAACTTGAGAAATCTATTGCCAATATTTCTGTTTATGCTCGTGTATCGCCCGAGAATAAAATTCGTATTGTCAAAGCTTGGCAGAGAAAAGACCATGTCGTCGCTATGACTGGTGACGGCGTAAATGATGCTCCTGCTTTGAAAGCCGCTGATATTGGCTGTGCTATGGGCATTACAGGCACCGACGTTGCCAAGGGCGCTGCTGACATGACCCTAACAGACGATAACTTTGCTACAATCGTGCACGCTGTTCGAGAAGGCCGAGGCATTTATGCCAACATCAAAAAAGTCGTCGGTTTCCTTTTAGGTACCAATATCGGCGAAATTATCACCGTGTTTGTTGCCATGCTTCTGTGGCATAAATCTCCGTTGTTATCTATGCACCTTTTGTGGATTAATCTCGTAACAGATAGTATGCCTGCCATTGCGCTAGGCATGGAAGCTGTTGAGGCTGATGTCATGGATCGCAAACCAAAACCAAAACATGAAGGCATTTTTGCTCATGGATTTGGTGTTCGCAGTATCTTGCAGGGTGTTATGTTCGGTACTTTATCGCTTATTGCTTTTAAAACAGGTGAGACGGTTACCGGTGAACTTGCCGGCGGACAAACACTTGCCTTTATGGTCTTAGCCTTGTCACAGATTGTTCAGGCTTATAATATGCGTTCTGAACATTCTCTCTTCAAAATTGGTGTTTTCTCTAATCACAAATTAAACTGGGCATCTCTCATTTCTGTTCTTTTAGTTGCTTTGGTTATGTTCACTCCTTTAGCCAATGCTTTCAGCCTTGTCATTCTACCTTTAAATCTTTACCTAATCGGCCTATGCTTGATTTTCACTCCTCTATTAATCATGGAAATCTCAAAAGCAGTAGGACTCATCAAACACCACACAAAATCATAAAATTTCTATGCTTCATAAAAAAAGAGCGATGTTATCCCATTGTGATAACATCGCTCTTTTTTATTTAAAAATCTCCTGCTTTGTCAGCAAACTACCCTCACGAAGTTTTCGTCTTGCAGATTGTATGATTCCGTCAATTTTGTCAAGTTCCAGTAACAAAGATTTTTCTTCTTCTGTTGTGGTTAAAACAGCGTGAATGCCACCATTTTGAATAACAATTCGTCTGTCTGCCATGAGAGCCAATAAAGGGTCATGCGTCGCCATCAGCACAATTTTATCTTCTGAAACCAAAAGCTCGAGCGCTCTGCGGCGGTCAATACCCGCATTTTCAATTTCATCAATCAACACAATCGGTGATGTGCTAAGAATCGCTGTGTCGGCAATCATCAACGCTCTCGATTGTCCTCCGCTAAGGCTTGTCACAGGGGTATCGACCAAAAACTTTTCCCCTGCTAAATGGTTGGCGGCTTCTAAAATGCGAGCTGACATTTGCTCTGGATTTTGCACCATTCGGCTTTGCGCATGCATTTCTAAAAACTCACCCACACGCAAATCCATGACAAAGTTCATGTTCTGCGAAAGCTGGGCAACTAATTTATTGTTGGCAGAATAGCGCCACTTGGGATCAGGCATCTTGTCATTAATTAAAATGCTGCGTCCTGTGGGTGTATCACCCTGTGCTGCCCACTCAATGTCGGCTAGCAGTCGGCTTTTTCCTGAACCTGTAGGACCCACAATAGAGATAATTTGCGAGGGCAAAACAGTTAGATTTTCAAACTTTTCAGGATTTCCGTTTTTATCGGTACCGGGTATAATCGTCAGCGACTGTACCGTATTATCGTCCTGTACACCAAGAAATTCAAGCATTTTTTCAATATAGGTTTCTAACTCTGGCAAGAAACGCTCTATGTCAATTGCTTTATCTTCTATTTCTTCGGCAGAGAAATGCTGTAGATATGCTTCAAATGTGAGATGTTCAAATCCTGTTACTTGCAGCCGATTCTGCTGAAAGTAATCTTCGACAAAGGGGTAACGCTCGAGTAATTCAGCAATGGTCATGTTTTTCATCCTTCATCCTCCCCAAAGTCCATTTTCTTCACATTTCCAAGTTGATAACTTTCACCTATTCTCGTTTCACCCAAACAGTATGAACACATAGCTGACGGCATGGGGAAACGCAATTTCATACCCTGCACAGAATCAACCTGCTGATTTTCGTCATACAAAAGTGTGCTGAGTTCATAGGCTCCCTGCCCTGTTAGACCATTGACGTGCATGACCATCGCTTTGGGGTTAACCGTACTAACACGAGAGGAAAATACTTCTCTTTCTGCTTGCGACACAATATCTCCCTTTGTCACGACCACTAAATCAGCTGCTTTCAGCATAGGGCCAATTTTTTTGGGTGTATTAATGCCTGACAGATTGTCAATGACACAAACCCCTTTAATGCCCACAATATAAGGCGAACAGCGGTTGCAAAGTCCGGCTGATTCGGTAATCAGCAAATCTAAATTTTCCTGATTCCCCCACTTGACGACATCTTCGATATTCGAGGCAAAAAAGTGGTCGGGACAAAGTGCTCCTGAAAGTCCCTTTTTAACCGGAACACCTGCTTTCTCATACAGCGTATCATCATCCGTGTGCAAGCAGTCAAACTTGACGACACCAACCTTGATACCTCTTTTTTGAAAGAAAGCAATTGCCTTGAGTATGACCGAAGTTTTACCCGATGACGGAGGGCCTGAAAAAATAGTTAAATTCATGATTCGCCACCTCCCGTGACGGCAAAGAACACATTTTCCAAATCTTTCAACAATTTACCGATATCATGTGAATGAATAAAGTCCCAACCCGGCCATAAAAATGTTTTCTCTGCTGACAGTTGATTGTCCACTTCAGGGTGTGTCGAGGGAAACTTACCACCCGCCGCAAACACTTCTCCAACCTCTTTAGAAAACAGAAAATCTACCAAGGGCTGTATCTTTTCTGCCGTTTTTGTTTTTGATAGCAAGAAGATAGGGCTCACAATTGCACCGTCTTCTGGCCATACTGGAATGAGTGAACCATTTTCTTTGGCCATCCAAGTGAAGAAATACGGCATAACGGTGACTGCCGGTGTTTTTGCCTCGGCTTTTCTTGTACCCGTTTTTATCATCTGTGCGGGGTGCATACTGCTCAGCATCGCTTTACCAAGCTTTTTGATTCCCTCTTCGCCATATTCTTTATAAATGCCCAGCAATAGAGCATTAAATAAGTCCAAGTCACGAACAGGGAGGGCAATGCTGTTTTCAAACTCTGGTCTCATAAGGTCGGCCCAGCTTTTAGGAGCGGTTCTATCTCCCAATGCCTCTTTGTTTACCATAAAAATGGCAGGAACTACTCCCAAAATTGAGTATTGGTGCAAGGGATCTTTTAAATCAATTTTATCATTATCAAAGATACTGTTTAATTTTTTTGCGCCCGTTAAATCTGAAAACACACCGTTTTCTTTGTATTTGCCCATTCTTTTACGGTCAAAAAACAAACCAAATCCAGCAGACAGATAGACATCTGCCAGTGCCTCTTCCCCTTTATGCTCATTCTGGATGAGGTCATCTTCTATCCAGTCAAGGCCCATGCTGGCAGCTTGCAAGCTATAGTCATATTGAATTGGCTGTGCCGCAAACCAAGCTTCCAGTTTTTCCATAAACGGCACACGAATGGGGCAAGGTAAAATCCCTTTAACTTTTACTTCTCCGCCGTTTTCTTGTTTCGCCTCGACAAGTCCGGTAGAAAGAGCCGGACGTTGCTGCTCGATAGCTTCCACTAACTGCCGCTCAAAAGAATCTGCATTAAGTTGCTTACTTTTCAGTGCCATTTGAAGTGAAATGGTCTTACCCAGTGTTCTGCGCATCATTTCATTGCGCAAATTTTCAAATCCATTCGCCGCAAGCACGTCAATTAGCTCTGGGTATTTCTCGGTCACATCATACACTTTATCAGAAAAAGAAAAATATGAATTCATATTAAAATCCCTCCTATGGGCAACATAGATTGTACTACTATTCTTATAACGTGCTCTTATTTTATCAAAGTTTTTTTTGAAAATCCGTAACAAGCGTTACAAAAAAAGAAAAATCCGATTTTAAGCATACTAAAATCGGATTTTTAGGTATCGTTATAAAATATCTTGCAATTTTTTTTTGTTTGGTAAAAAGATAGCTTTTCCGTCCAACTTTAAAAGCTCATCTTCTTGCATTTTCATCAATTCTCTTGAAACAGAAGGACGCGCTACATTGAGAAAATCAGCTAATTCTTCCCGATTCATTTTCAGAAAAACTTTTCCTTCATGATTGCTGTTCTGCAAAAGCACTTTAGCAAGCTTTTGTCTGATTGTCATGGCTGACATAATCTGAATTTTTTGATTCAGGTAGTAAGCCTTCTTCGCCAAAATCTCTAGCATATTCGAAATTAGTTTCCTATGATAATCATCGTTTTTTTCACTTGGATGATAAAGAAAATCTTTAGGAATTTCTAATATCTTAACATCATTGACCGCTTGTGCGTAGTTGTCATATTCCTTTTTGTCTAAAAATAGAAAGACCTCTCCAAAAAGTTCTCCTGGGTGACTAAAGGTAGCGATAATGCTGCGTTTTCCCGATGCCGAATCAGTACCAATAACTACTGTACCTTCCAGCAAAATATGCAGTTTTTGAGGTTTGTCCTCTTGGTAAAAGATAATTTCATCTTTTGCATAAGAAACGACCTCCGAACCACTGTCTGTCAAACACTTTTGAATGTCGTCGTCTCCCATATTGAAAAAAAGAGGAGATTGCTTGGCAAGTGAAATCATAGGACACCTCTTTTCTTTTGCTGTCTCAATTCCTTTAAATCTATTTAGTTTGAAGCAGATTCTACCCTTTGTTCTTCAAATTGTGCCATCAGTATATCAAAAACTTCAGCGCAAGCAATTGAATCTCTATGAGAGATTAACTCACTTTCAATTTTGTGATCATGATACAGTCTGCACACCTCTCGAATTTGATAAATAAATCCGTCCTCATCTATGCCTTCAAAAGTTTCAACCAATTGATTGCTCTTATCATATCTCTCACATTTTCTAGTACGCAGAAAATCATAGACTACAATATGTCCCTCACTGCCGTAGATATAAGCATCCGATGATGTGTTCACTGAAATACCAGAGGAAATTGTGGCCAAAGCACCGCTTTTAAAGCCAAAATTCACAGCTGTAACATCATCAACGCCTGTTTTACAAATACTGGCAACACCATTTGTGTAGATAGGATTTTCATCTAAAATACCTGTTACAAATTCAATAGGATAGACGCCGGCATCATATAAGCTGCCACCTGCTAAATCGGGTTTATAAAGACGGTTTTCTTCGTTAAAAGGAGCATTAAAACAAAATGAGGCTTGAATAAGTTTTATTTTACCGATACTGCCCCCCAACGTCCACTCTTTTGCTTTTTGAAAAGCCGGCAGACAGCGTGTCCACATTGCCTCCATCAGTACTGTATTGTTTTTCTTAGATAACTCAACTAATTCTTGCGCATGCTTTTGATTCAATACTAACGGTTTTTCGCAGATAACTGCTTTTTTATTTTCTAAGCATTTTTTCACGATTTCATAGTGAAAATTATGTGTCAAGGCAACATAAATCACTTCTACCTTTTCATCTAAAATTAAATCTTCATACTTTGTATAGGCTTTAGTAGCATGGTATTTCTCTGCAAATTCGGCTGCCTTTTGATTATCTCTTGAAGCGACTGCCGCCAATTCAATTTCTTCCATCGTATTCAATACAGACGCAAATCGGTTGGCGATTGCGCCTAACCCAATAATTCCAAATCGTGTTTTCATATTAAATTTCCTCTCTCACTTCCAAATTTTAGACTATTTTGCAACAATTTTATCATTTAGCCTTAGCTGCCGTCAAGACCAAATAGAAAGATTTTGAATATAACACAACAAAAAATGAGACGCCAATCAATCATCAACGTCTCATTTCTTTATAGGGCATTTTTATTTAAAAACAATCTCAATACTTGTCTGACTGAGTTTCTGCTTCAAGAAAATCTGCAGAATCTAACTCGGCAGGCACATTCGCTTCTGAACAATAGGATACTCCTTCATTCTGCAATCTAAATTTCTCAACTTCTTCTCGCAAAATATCGGCTTGTCCTGCTAGCTCTTCACTAGAAGCAGAGCTTTCTTCTGCCGTTGCTGCATTTGTCTGCACAACATCTGAAACTTGTGCCAATCCCAGTGTGATTTGATCAATAGATTCCGCCTGTGCGGTAGAAGAAGAATCTATTTCTTGAATGGAAGCTTCTACTGCTTTTGACTTTTCTACTGCATCCAACAATACTTTACCGGTTTCAGTAACCAGCTTTTCGCCTTCCATAACAGAAAGATTAGAATGTTCAATTAGTGCAGCTGTTTGCTTTGCTGCTTCCGCTGATTTAGAAGCTAAATTTCGTACCTCGTCAGCTACAACCGCAAATCCCTTGCCAGCGGTACCGGCACGAGCTGCTTCAATGGCAGCATTTAAAGAGAGTATATTGGTCTGAAAAGCAATATCCTCAATGACTTTTGTAATACTGGAAATCTTCTCTGAGGAAGCGGTAATCTCATTCATGGATTCGGTCAGGTTCTGCATGTACAGATTTCCTTTGGCCACACCCGCACCAGAAAGCGCTACATATTCTTTTGCTTTATGAACATTTTTAGCATTGTCTTCTGCTTGCTGTGCAATGGTCGTAATGGCTGCTGTCAGCTGTTCTACCGTAGAAGCTTGTTCTGCCGCACCCGAAGCCAAAGCTTGAGAAGCCATAGCCACCTGTTCAGAACCTCCTGCTACTTGCTCTGCAGAATCCTTTACCTTTGCAAAAACCGTGTTTAAATTATTAACAATCTGTCTCAAAGAATCACGGATCACTACAAAATCGCCTTTATATTCTTGCTGCACTTCAGCCGTACAATTCCCCTCTGCAAGACAAGATAACACACTCGACATTTCACTAATATAAGAATTAAGAGAAATGACTGTATCGGAGAAAGAGTCTGCCAGAACACCAATTTCATTATTATCTTCAATAACTGGAGCCGCCGAATGTAAATCACCCTCAGCAAGCATTTTCACTCTGGTAACCAAACCAAGGATAGGATTCACCATTTTATTTGAAATTCTAAACGCTACAACGAATGCCAGAATAAAGAATACTACACCGAGAGCAACTGTCACGCCAAGACCCATATAAAAAGAGTTTAACATCTCGCTTCTCTTTGCCGTAATACCAATTGACCAACCATCTGTATTAGGAATACTTGTATAACTTGCCATCTGTTTAACGCCGTTAAACACGATATCTTGTTTGCCTTCTCCGCCTGCAATCATACTTTCAATTAAAGCTGCTGTACTTTTAAGGCTCTCATCACTTTGTGATTCTTCTATATAATTGACTTGATTGACCACTCTATCGTTTTCTCTATGGGCGATGATTTTACCATTTTTATCTACAATGAAAGCATATCCACTTTCCCCAATAGATATATCATCAATAATGGAGCTAAAGGTATCACTATCTAATCTAGCGTATACAATTCCGTTAAAGGTTTCGCTTTTCAGCTTGGTGGCCACCATTAAAACCGTCTTACCCGTCACACTACTGACATTGGTAGAAGACATGTATGTTTCTCCCTGCATAGCCTTTTGATAATATTCACGTTCACTAACTTGCGAGCCTTCGGTCGTTTCTCCGTTAGCATCTGCTACTATCAATGCCTCAAAACCATTTGCTGTCGCCAATTCTTCTAGGATTTCAACTCGCTGACTTAACGATCTTTTCGGATTAGCAATAGATTCATTTTGAGCAATCATCTCAATTTTAGTTTTAAATACGGAGATCGCATTCTCAACAGATTGACTGTAAGCTATCGCGTTTTCACGCAGTCTCTCATTGGTGCTGTCAATAGATTGAGCATATAAAATTGATCCGCTAATCACTCCATAAAGGAGAACAATTGCAACAGATAGTGAACTAATAGAAATTAAAAGAGTTCTTTTGATTGATTTCTTTTTTGTTTTCTTCTTTGTTGCTGATACGTTTCCTTTTTCTTTTTTCATGTTTTTCCCCTGATTCTTGTGATATTTTATTGAAAAGCATATAACCTCTTGAAGTCAAACTTGAAATTAGCGTTAAATTTCATTCAGACGCACAGTTATATCCTTTATTTCACACATTATTGCATCCATTAAAAAAAAGAGAGAGTCAATATTTATTTTTCAAATTAGACATCACAAAGCTTATTAAAAAGCGTTTATAAATTAGGTGTTTTACAGTAATATTTTTCCTTTTTTATCAATTATAGAATAACATTTTCGTGAAAAAAGTCAATACAATTCACGAAATCTGACGAAAAAGTCAATATTATGTAAGTTTTTGGCTTATAATCTGAATAATTATACAAAGGAATAAATATTATTATTATTTTCTTAATATGAATTTTACACTACCAAATATAAATACTTCTCCGTGATAAGATATTGAATAATTTACTTGATTTACCAGTAGTGGGCACCTTTTCAAATTTAATTGTACGTAATAATAAAATATTAAATTTAGTTATAAAAAATAAGAATTTTTGTAAAAATTTGGTTATTCATGAAATATTTGATTGCTTTTTGTCAAAAAAAGAAGTATAATAATTCTAATTTAATAAATTTAATCGCGTCTGCGGTCCTTTTGAGGAGGAAATTGAGATTATGTTATCTAAAAAAAGCATCAGAACCGACTTTATTAAGGCTGTCATTATTATCTTTGCAACTGTCAATGTGATTTTAATCTTGGCTTCAAGTTATTTTATCAGAAATTCCACAACCGAGTCTTTAACAAAAAGTATGACAGAAACTAGTGAGCTTGTTTCTCAAAAGATTACTTCGGAAATCGATAAATTTCGCCTTGTTTCAGATTCTGTTGGTTTTTATTATAGAAAAAGTAATCCAGCCGGTTTTAAGAGCTATTTAGAGACGCTCTGCGAGCAATATGGATATGAGAAAATTGATATGCTGGGTTCTTCTCTTATTTCTGTTGTTGATACCTCAAATGAATATACACCTAACAATGCCCTAAAAATGGCAGCAGCGGGCACTCCGGGTTTGAGTGAACCTATTATTAGCGGCGAAAATGTATATTTTCAATATGCCTACCCCTATCAAGGCTATATCATACTAATAGATATTCCCTATTCGTTCTTCGCCGATATTGTTTCTTCTGTTAAAATCGGTTCTACTGGCAGCACCTACATTCTCGACAGTACCGGTACTAAAGTGATTCACGATGATGTTTCGCTCGTTTTAAGTCGGCAAAACAATCTTGAAGAAGTCAAATCAGACCCTGGCACCTACCAGTCTGTCGCAAATCTGGAAAGTGATATGATTCAAGGTAATTCCGGTTTTAATTTTTACACTTGGAAGGGAGATAAGAAGTTTGGTTCTTACGCTCCTATTGAGGGCACGGACGGTTGGTCTGTCAACGTAACCGCTTTGGAATCTGAGTTTATGAAGAAAGCAACCGAAGGAACGATTGCTATGATTCTAATTGCTATCGTCGATTTAATTGTTGCTATTTTTGTCATTACTCGAATCTCCAATAAGATTTTAAAACCCATTGAAAGAATGGTCGTCAATATTGATGAGATGTATAAGGGTAACTTATCCATTGAATTTAAGGCAGAAAGACAGGATGAAATTGGCCTGATTTCAGAGAAACTGAATAGTATGTCAACCACCTACCGAACGCTGATTCAAGATATTTCAAATGTCTTGCAAGAAATCTCATCTGAAAATTTATTGGTTACTACCGAGGCAGACTATCCGGGTGATTTTAACCAGATTAAGCTGTCACTGGTCACTATTATTGAGGGTCTGACGGATGTTCTCTCCCAATTTGGCCTTGCTTCCTCCGAAGTAAAATCAGGTGCAGAACAACTCTCCTCCGGTGCTCAAAATCTTTCTCAAAGCGTTACAGAACAAGCAGGTTCTTTGGAAGAATTAGCCGCTACCATGGAGACTATTGCTGTAAAAGTGAAAGATGCGGCTCAAAATGCTAATCTGGGCAACCTAAAAATGAATGAAGTCAACCAAGAATTGCAGAACAGCAACCATAAAATGCAAGACATGACTGCTGCTATGCAGGAAATTAACAGCACTTCTAATGAGATTAGACGAATTATCAAAACGATTGAAGACATTGCTTTCCAAACCAATATTCTTGCTCTTAACGCTGCTGTTGAAGCCGCCAGAGCCGGTTCAGCCGGCAAAGGTTTTGCCGTTGTTGCTGATGAAGTCCGTAACTTAGCCAGTAAGAGCGCCGAAGCTGCTAAAGATACTACCGTGTTAATTGAAAAATCGCTGACAGCTGTCCAAAAAGGCGGTTCCATTACCAACGAAACAGCACACTCTTTATCAGAAGCCGTTTCGTTAGCCAATGAGGTTTCTGATATCGTACAACAGATTTCCTCATCCTCTGATGATCAGTCTCGTTCAATTGAACAAGTCAATATTGGTATCACACAAATCGCTGCCGTGGTGCAAACCAATTCTGCCACAGCAGAAGAAAGCGCCGCCTCTAGCGAAGAGCTTCTTTCACAATCTGATATCTTACAGAATCGCATTAGCTCCTTTAAGTTAAAAAGCAATGATTTAGAGATAGAAGAAGAATCCTTCGAGTTTTCAGAAGAAGATAACCTAGAAGACAGCAATCCCGACGACAAGTATTAATCAGTCTTACAGAACAGCCTAAAACGAATGACTAATTTTAAACCCTCTGCAGACTTGCAGAGGGTTGTTTTTTCTGCAGAACAGCACTTCCATTTTAAACCGTAAAACGGTGCCGTCCTAATTGTCTGTTTTGCTGTTACATAATCTTAATCCCTTTCATCGCTACCGCTTCTTTTAGTAGCATATAATGGCCATAAATATAATCTCATGTATAAGATAATAGCTTTAAAATTAGAGGGATTACTGTCCATTCTTGCGCCATCGATATCAGTTTACACAGCAAAGATATCTGGTTGTATAAAATTCGTATTCATGCAAGCAAAATCAGATATCATCTCCAAAGAAATTTCAGAGAAATCAAGCCCATTAAACAAATAACTGAAATATAGCGAATGAGCTTATTGACTAAATCGATTGTTATATCTTCTTCTGCTTAATCTACAACCAGAAGCAGCTTTCTAACAGGGTTATTTTGATTTACCTCACTCTTACCATATCAACTCTATAATAAAGAACAACCACTATCAGAGAAATTATCTGATAGTGGTTGTTCTTCTTATTTTAGCCATATATGGTTTTCATTTTTATACAGCATAGTTTGTGCTTTTATTCTTTGACTGCTCCTAGCATAATGCCCGTTACAAAGTATTTTTGTAGGAACGGATATACAATTAGCATAGGAATCATCGCAATAAACACCTTAGCAGCATCTAGCGATTTATTAGAAAGCTTACTCAGGTTTTCAATCTGATCTTTCGTCAAGTTTGTGGTTTGAATATTGACCACAAGCTGTTTAATATACGTTTGTAGAGGATAATTAGTTTCTCCTGTTGTTAAAACAAGTCCTTGGAAGAATTCATTCCAGTGATAAACACTAGTGAACAAAACAATTGTTGCTAACACAGGGATAGACACCGGTACAATAATCTGAAAGAGAATTCTCCATGGATTTGCACCATCTACAACCGCAGCTTCTTCCAAGTCAGAAGAAATATTACGGAAAAAGTTCATCATAACAATTAGGTTAAAAACTGGTAAACTGCCTCCAAGAACTAATCCCCAAATGTTATCAATCAATCCATATTTCTGCATTGTGATATACCACGGTATGGTTCCACCGCTAAAGAGCATACAGAAAAGTACAATCCACATGAGAATATTGCGGGGCTTATAATCTTTTTTAGATTTAGCAAGTGGATAGGCCATCATAATCAAGACGAGCATGGTCACACCAGTACCTAAAACAGTTCTTTGAATCGAAATCCAAAAAGAATTAAAGAATTTCCAATCTCCCATAATCTCTTTATAAGAATTAAGAGTAAATCCGATAGGATATATGGTCACTAGTCCTGAGTTTGCAGCTGATTTATCTGACAAAGAGAGCGAAAGCGCATACCAAAGTGGATAAATACAACTGAAAGCTAAAATACCCATAATAATGTTATTCAGGATATTAAATACACGGGAACTAAGAGTCTTATTTTCAATCATGCGGTTCCCCTCCTTTAAAATACCCGATAATTAGCGACTTTATATGCGGTAACATATGAAATGATAATCAAGATAAAGCTGACACCCGATTTCAAAAGTCCGGCTGTGGTAGCCAGAGAAAATTGCAAATCAATCAGCCCCATGCGATAAACCCATGTGTCTAAAATATCACCGGTAGAATAAACAATCTTGTTATAAAGGTTAAAGACTTGATCAAAACCAGCATTGAGCACACTGCCTAATCCCAAAACACCTAACAGAACAATGGTAGGAATTAATCCCGGTATCGTAATATGCCAGATGGATTTCCAGCGACCTGCACCGTCAATGGCTGCTGCTTCATAAAGATTTGGGTTAATGCCCGTTAAAGCAGCCAAATAAATAACTGCATTATATCCAAATTCTTTCCAAACATCAGTACCAATGACCAACTGACGGAAAATAGAAGATTCCTGCATCCACACACGCGGTTCTGCTCCAAACACGCCTGCCACCGTATTCACAACACCGTTATAACCAAAGATGTTGATAATAATGCTTGCTAGAATAACCCAAGACAAAAAGTGAGGAAGATAAACAATTGTCTGTACTACTTTTTTATATTTCACACTTTTAATCTCGTTCAATAAAATAGCAAAAGTCAACGGTACTATTAGATTCAATATCATCTTAGACGTTGCGATGATGATTGTATTTTTCATAACCTGCCAGGCATCACTCATTGAAAATAAATATTTAAAGTTTTCAAGTCCTATCCATTCCGACTGCCAATATCCCAGTCCGGGGTTATAATCCTGAAAAGCCATAACAATACCGACCATGGGTACAATGCTAAACAAAATCAACCACACAAATCCGGGGAGAATCATCAGCGTATAATGGACTTGATTCATAAACTTACTTTTCATAACTTATTAATCATTCCTTCCTGAAGGCAAAACCATGCCGTGATACTTTAGAGCCAATACACGTTCAACCTCACCAAAATCCCAATTCACTTATTAAGAAAACTTTTATTATTTGAACATTTCCCTTTTGTCATCTCAATATAAGCTATGCCATTTATACATAGCATCTGTGTTATTATCCCTGTAAAACACCAATTTTAGGATAGCCGCGGTGCAGAGACATCTCCTCTACACCGCAACACTATCTCACATTCAATTTTTAATTTAAGCCTGCTACTTCAGCTAAGATTTCATCTCCGCCTTGTGCATGCCAATTGCTGACAAAGGTATCAAAAGCACTGATGTCCTCTTGACCGGTGATGATTTTTAGCATTGTTTCATCTTCTAATTTTTTGAGGTTAGCCCATTTACGTTCCATTGTTTCTGTCATGCTGTAAGTAAGGCTGTAGACTTTCTTATCAACTTCTGTTGTAGCATAAGGACGGTTGCCGATCAAGATTGCATACATACGTTTGAAGTCGCCTTCATTTTCCATGCTGAAATCTGTGACAGCCAATTCTCTATCTTTTGTATAGCCAGTAACAACGTTACGAACTTTGGTAGCATCCTGATAAAGAAGTTTATAGATAGACATTGGGTCATTAAATTCTTCTGGGTCTGCTTCGCCGTTCAGCACTCTTGTCAGTTCTTGAGATTCATGCTCTACTTCATCAGCAGCAGCAGCAACTGTTCTCAAAGGATACCAGCCGATGGCAACTGAAGTATCAAAAACACCTTCATCACGAACCAATGCATTGTACATAATAATGATAGCAGCTGCAACATCTTCAGAAGCATTTTTGCTGATCATAGTAGAAGAAGTACCTACGCTCTTCATATGAACATTCCATTTGCCGTCATCACTAAAGATCGGGTAAGTCTGCCAGTTGGCAGTAGGATCATTCTTGAAAGAATCTCCGTTGCCATAGCCAAGTGACCACCAAGGACCAAAGAACATACCAACTTGGTTAGCGTTAACAGCTTCGCCTGAAGAATCTCTTGTGCCCATTTCTGGATCAATGTAACCTTCAGCGTACCATTTTGCCAAACGCTCAAGAGCGGGTTTCATTTTTTCATCGGTTGAACCGTAAACAACTTCGCCTTTATCATCCTGCAGCCAATAGCCGGGATAAACATCATAGGCGGAGAAAACAGGGTCTAAACCGTGTGCATTATTGGAAGACTCTAAGAATGTGCAGTAAAGTCTTTCGTTCTTGTCTGGGCCAGAAAGCGGAATTGTCTGGTCTCCGGCAGGTTTTTTCTCTTTGAAGACTTTAGCAATGTTTTCAACATCATCTAAAGTTTTCGGTACTTCCAGACTATATTCATCTAACCAGTCTTTTCTGATATTCAAGATGTGAACACCGTCTGTATCAACTGTGACGTTGGGCAAGCCCTGCATTTTGCCGTCAAAGCTAACACTTTCAATAGCACGGCCATCTGTAGAATCAACAATTCCTTTAACCTGCTCTGAAGCATATTGGTCAAATAAATCGGTAATATCCATCAGCATGTTTGACTTAGCTGCTTTACGCAGATAAGATTGCTCATTGGCAACCAAACCATCGGGCAAAGTGTCACTGGCAATAGCCAAAGAAACTTTTTGGTTGTAGTCATTGCCCTCTGCTGCTGTCCAATCTACAATAACATTAATATTGTAGTTGTCGCGCAGATAACGAGTATATTGGTTATCTTGTGCTGAATCACCAGCCGGCAACGTTGTGTCGATTGGAGAAACGCTCATGCCGATATGTACATCTACAGGTTCGTCAAATTTTTTAAAAGCTAAATCGTCTCCAGAGGAAGTTTCCTCTGTCTTACTGGTGCTGACTTCTGATTTGCTTTCTTCTACCTTACTTGATACCTTGCTTTCTTCTGCTTTGCTTGCCGTGCTTTCTTTACCCTTGCCATCTCCGCATCCAGCAAGAGAAGAGAAAAGCATTACCAAAGAAAGCGACAATGCTGCTAACTTTTTCACATTTTTCATTGTGTACCTCCACTTCAATTCTTTTACCACAATTCGCTTTTTAGTAACAACCAACAGTCATTGTCACTAAATGTGTATAGAATATAACATAATTTATAGTAATATAAAACAGATAATCGTATGAGCTTTTTTAGACTTTTAAAAAAAATAAGATAATCGTCTTTTAATAATCAGACGATTATCTTAAAATCACCCTATTCTTGGCATTCATTACAACTTTGCTATTTTTAGCCTCTCTTTTACTTCAACGACACTTGGTGAAAAAAGGCACTAGGGGACATTCCCGTTTGTTCTGTAAAAATGCGGCAAAAATATTGCTCATCTTCATATCCCACTTTATGAGAAACCGTAGCCGGACCGCTTTCGCCGGATTCCATTAAAGATTTTGCAAGATTCACCCTCTCTTGCCGGATAAATGTATTGAAAGTTAACCCTGTTATTTTCTTAAAGGTAGCTGCAAAATGACTTCGGCTAATACCTACCTGATTGGCAACCGTGTGGATAGAAAGGTTTTCATTTAAATGCAAACTAATATATTCTACTGCATGGAAAATACAGACCTCGTTGTTCGATGACTTTTTTTCATGTAAATTTTGTCTCAATATCTCTCTTAACTTGCTAATCCATTCTAAGGCGGTTTGTGCATGGTGAACGGAGGGGACGGACGGCAACCCTTTTATTTCAAATAATTCTAGCGACTTATCTAAAATACGAACCAATAAATGCTCTAGCCAGCGGTGTGAAACAGATTTTTTTAAGGTTTTGGCAATTAAATCTTCCATCACTTGATTTGAGTAAAGCCACCTGAATTGCAACCATTCCTCTTGTAGGTCGGCATCGACCAGCATGACTTCTTGTTCCGAAAAATCTGAATGCTCCATATTGGTCATAATTTCTCCGACACGCAGAAAAACTTCTTCACAATCTCTTTGTTCTAACCTCATTTTTGATATGTAGTCAAGCGTACCTAACCGAAGTGCTGCCTGCACATTTTGAAAATCTTCATGAAAGCTTAGTACAACATATTGCAAATTAGGGTGTTGTTGCTTTGCCTGTTTAATAAATTCCAACCCCGGCATGACCGGCATGGCTAAATCGACTACACACAAATCCACTTCATTTTCTTGAAGAAACGCCAGACCGCGTTCTCCATTGGACGCCTCTCCCACCACTGTCATGCCACATTTTTCCCACGAAACCAGGGAAATTAACCCCATGCGAGCTAATTTGTCATCGTCAATAATCAGCACTTTAATCATGCTATCACCTTATTCCCATAGTTTAATCATTTCTTCCATCTATTTCTTATCTTCTGTATTCGGCGGCTTCTTCTCATCTCTATGTATCGGAAAGCGAATCGTTACCAGTGTGCCTTTTTGAGGTTCGCTGGCAATATCCATTTCTGCTGAAGAACCATAAAACTCCTGCAATGTTAACCAAACATATCGCAGCCCAATTCCATTGTGAGCTTGACGTTCTCCTTCAAGCGGCAAAGCCTCTTTATAAGACAGCATCTCTACATTAAAACCGGCTCCATCATCACGAATCTTAATTTCCACTCGTTCCTGATCATCTGTGTGAATCTCAATCCACAAGTTGCCAAAATCATTTAGACTATGGCAAACCGCGTTTTCAGCAACCGGCTGCAAAATTAATCGGGCACAAGGTTCGTCTAGATACAGACCTGGTTCAATGACAGTATGCACCTCAAAATCTTGTCTGGTTTGCTGCAGCTCAAGATATTCCATCAGCATTTTAATCTCAGAATTCAGCGTGGTGTTTTGATTCACTTTCCCCAGTGTATAAGCCAATATAAAATTCAGATGGGAGAGGTAATCCGCAATAGCAGGCTGCTTTTCCATTCGTGCCTGCCACTGTGCAGAATTGAGTGCATTCATAATAAAATGCGGGTTGATTTGAAAATACAGCTTGTCCAACTCTAATCGTCGTTTCTCTCGTTCGCCTTGAACGATATCTTCCATCAAACCGCTGATTTGGTTTTTCATATGTAGAAATCTTTCATATAAGACCTGATATTCTTGTATTTGGAAAGGGTGCTTTCGAATGGCCATGTCCCCTTTGCCTGTCAGCATAATTTCATTTTCAATCAGCTTAAGCGGTCGATACATCTGGTTGCGGAACAGAAAAGACAACATTAGAATAATTAAAAGCGCTAGCATAATAAAAAGAAGAATGTCACGGTATAATGTCATGCGCTCATAGTCATAGTAGTTTTCCGGCAGCAACAGCACATTTTTAAAGCCATATTTAGCGGGAGCATAGCACCACACATACTTTTGGCCTCGCCCCATGCTCATATCTGCTGTCTTTGTCATCTGACCACTTAAATCAAAGGTATCACCCACCGCTATATCTTCAGCAAGACTATACCGTACCACATTGTTATTGTCTAACTGAATCAATTTATAAGGAATCCCTTGTTCCTTTTCAAGAGCTTCCATACTGCTGGCTATATCTGTACGATATTCAAGGTAAATATAACGGGGGATATCATCGCTAAAAAGCACCGGACGGATAATAGAAAATACCTCCGAGTTGGTAAATCGGTTAGCCGTATTATGAATACTTTGAAAAGTAATATCTGTTGTTTGAGAAAGCATATCATTGCCAATGGGGTCAAAATCTGCTTGCGTTTTCATGTTGCCGACCCACACGAGAGCCGGATATTCACAATAGGCCACCAATTCTATTTGATTAGATGAAAAAGCGGATTGACCAATCAGACTGTCAAGCCACTTACGTGTTGACATTTTCTCATAAGGAGATTCTGCATTGAGATAAGATTCTACCATAGAGCCAATATTACCAACCGGCAACATTTGCTGCGAAATATTGACAATGGAATCAAATTCCTGATTGATTTGCTTATCTAACTGCTCTGTATACGTTCTCAACGCGGTTTGAAAACGGTTTTTTTCTGCTAAATCTAGGGTGCGCACCGCCATTAAAAACACCATAAAAATACAAAGGAGCGCCACAATGCAAAGCTGCATGGCCATAATTGTGCGAATTGATTTTGGCTGTTTACTATACTTTTTGAGCTGCAACAAAATTGACGACTCTTTTGCCTTCATGTAGATTCTCCCAAACATATGCTTACAGGATTCAAGAAAAATTTTATTCATTTTCAGTATATAATTTCACAAATTCCATCTATTCTTTTTTGGCCAGTCATTATGTACAAGATTAAAAAACAGTAAATTGTTTTCATAAAAGATAAAAAATCTGAAATCACACATAACTATTTTCTATATAGATATCATTGTTATTCTTTAAAACATTCACCAACAAAAAAATAGTACGACAACGCCATTTCTTCATGGTATTCAAAGCAAAAAATTATGCCGATATAATATTTTATATTATAGACTATTTATACATAAATTACAACTATCGTTTCTTAATTATGATGTCTATTGCTAATGGCCTTGATTTTTTAACTGTCTTTTTGCTACTGATTTTAGGCAAGTAACTATTCCAACTTAGCCATCTTCTATTTGTTGTCTATTCATTCCGATTTTTTGTATTTAATTCAATATTTATGGTTTAATCTCGAAATTGAAACATCATTTTGTAACTGTAAATAGGCTTATTTTATATTGAAACCCGCTATTAATTATTGTATGATTACCCCAACATCACCTAACACACGATTCAAACTGCTTTTGGCTTGTCATAACGTCAAATTTCCAGTTTGATGTATTGGTTTTGCAGACACATAAAGATTTATAGGAAACAAACTGGAGGTCAACTTGTAATGAAAAGCTATGAAAAAAATCATCCTCGACCACAGCTTTTTCGTCCGGGCTGGGAAAATTTAAATGGGTCATGGGACTTTTCCTTTGATGATATCAACCAGGGTGAAAAACAAGGTTGGGCAAGAGCCTTTACACCCACACACACAATTCAGGTTCCTTTTACTTATGAAACAAAGCTTAGCGGCATAGAAGACGAAAGCCAACATCCAGTGGTTTGGTATCAGCGCTCTGTCATCATTCCAGAAGATAAGCAAACTAAAAAAGTAATGTTGCATTTTGAAGGCAGCGATTATTTTACAAAAGTTTGGGTAAATGGGAAGTTCTGCGGTTCTCATCGAGGCGGTTATGCTCGGTTCTCATTTGATATCACAGAAGCTCTTCACAGCGGTGAAAATTCACTTGTGGTGAGAGTAGAGGATAGCAAAGACCCACAGCAGCCTCGTGGAAAACAGCGTTGGACTAATGAAAGCTATGCTTGTTGGTATGTGCAAACCACCGGCATATGGAAGACTGTATGGCTTGAATATGTACCTGAAAATTCTATTGAACAAGTGAAAATGACACCCAATC
The DNA here is from genome assembly GCF_900197595.1 of Scatolibacter rhodanostii. Lineage (GTDB taxonomy): Bacteria > Bacillota > Clostridia > Oscillospirales > Acutalibacteraceae > Scatolibacter > Scatolibacter rhodanostii. The sequence continues at coordinate 464,313 of NZ_FZLO01000002.1, forward strand.
TTGGTAAAGGTTCAGTAGACATTGATGCTAAAGTTCTATCAGAAAATTATGGCGAAGAATTGCTTTTAGAAGCTTCTGTCAGCTATCAAGATCAGTTTATTAACAAAATCATTATACCTGTGATGAAAAAAAACCTTGCTTTTTCTCTTCCTGTCGGTCGTACTGATTTAGATGGATTTGAATGGAATATTCACACTTGGACACCTGAAAATCCAAATTTATATGATATTTCTTTTCGTCTGCTTGAAAACCAAGAACAGCATGATGCTGTATATTCTTATTTTGGCATGCGTGAAATTGCTATTCAGAACGGTCATGTCTTACTGAACGGGCAACCTATTTATCAACGCTTAATTTTAGACCAGGGCTACTGGAAAGATTCTCACATCACACCTCCCGATGAAGAAGCTCTCCTCGAAGACATTGATAAAATTAAAATGCTTGGCTATAACGGTCTGCGCAAACACCAAAAAACCGAAGATGAGCGTTTTCTTTATTGGTGTGATGTAAAAGGTATGCTGGTTTGGAGCGAGTTCCCCGCTGCCTATCAATTCAGTGACTATGCTGTGCAGTTAATGACAGAAGAATGGATGCAGATTGTTCGGCAAAACTATAATCACCCCTCCATTATTGTATGGACACCTTTTAATGAATCATGGGGCATTGGCGGCATCAAATCAAACCGCACCCAACAGCATTTAACAGAGGCCGTTTATCATCTGACTAAAACATTTGACCCTATGCGCCCTGTTGTCCTTAACGACGGCTGGGAGCACACCTGCTCTGATATAATTACTTTGCATGATTATGAAGAACTCGGCAAAATTTTGCGCGCAAGATACGAAAATCATAAAGAAGATATCGTTGCCGGTGAACTGTCTCATAACCTGAGTCAATTTGCTATGGCAAAAGGCTTTGCCTATAAAGGTCAACCTATCTTAATTAGTGAATATGGCGGCATTGCGTTCCAAAATGATAATGTGGGTTGGGGTTATGGAAACAAAGTAAACTCGCAAGAAGATTTTATTAAGAGATTTGACGATATCACTACTGCTGTCAAAGAAATTCCGTATATCTGCGGTTTTTGCTATACACAAGTCAGCGATGTACAGCAAGAAATAAATGGACTTATGGATGAGGAAAGAAACTTTAAAATCGCGCCAGAAATAATCAAAGAAATCAATGAAAGAAAAGTAAATCCGCTTCATAAAGGATAAAAAAAGATACACTGAGATTTTCTGTAAATTCTCAGTGTATCTTTTGCTATAACGAAAAACAATGTATAAATCTACACAAAATAAAATCACAAGTGAATAAATTTCTATGGGAGTAATCTTATGTTAAAAATGGATAAATTAAATTCCTTTTTAGTGTGGAAATATTTCATTTTGTGTGTTAAAATTGTTGTGACAAAATCGGATGACAATTAGGGCTTTTCTGAATATCGAAATTTACATTTGGTTTTCTGAGAACAATGAGGCAAGTGCAAGGCAAATTTTTGCCGGAATATTTTTTATGCGAAGTATTCTTTGACACAACCGACCACTGTTTTTAGTAAAACCGAACAAGTTGTTTTGAGGTTTTCAGCCCCCTAGTTAGTCAAGACAAAATATAGGCAAGGAGAGATTTTATGGTTGATCAGGCATCAGAGGTTTTCAGTACAGATCATCGATCAGCACCACTTGGTATCGTAACTATGGACGGTGCAAAAGAACTAGGCAGAAAGATTGAGGAGCACTTAATTCGCTGGGCGAAAGGTGCAGGACGCGAAGTTGAAACTTTTTCAATTGGCAACAGCTGCCCCCGTTTTTCTTCAGGCGATGCAAAGGGTTTAATTGAGTCTACCATTCGTGGCTATGATCTGTTTTTTATTGTTGATGTTGGAAACTACAGCGTTACGTACAATTACTTTGGTAAAGAAAACCACATGTCTCCCGATGACCACTACCAAGATCTAAAACGATTGATTCAAGCTGCCAGCGGTAAAGCTTATCGTATCAATGTCATTATGCCACTGATGTACGGTGGACGTCAGCACAGAAGAAACTATCGTGAATCATTAGACTGCGCTTTCGCTTTGCAAGAATTACAAGGTATGGGCGTTTCAAACGTGGTTACCTTCGATGCACATGACCCCCGCGTGCAAAATGCAGTTCCGCTTATGGGTTTTGACAATCTTATGCCCTCTTATCAGGTTTTGAAGAAATTATTTAGAAGCTTCCCTGATATCTCAACTGAGCGTGGTGAATTTATGATTGTCAGTCCTGATGAAGGCGCTCTTAGCCGTAACATGTACTATGCTTCTGTCTTAGGCGTAGACATGGGTATGTTCTACAAAAGAAGAGACTACTCTAAAATCGTCAATGGCCGCAACCCTATCGTAGCACACGAATATTTGGGTTCTGATGTAGCTGGTAAAGACATTTTTATTTCTGACGATATCATTTCTTCGGGTGATTCTATGCTGGATTTGGCATATAATCTTAAAAAGAAAAAAGCTAGACGTATTTTTGCTTATGCTACCTACGGCATTTTTACAAACGGATTAGAAGCCTTTGACAAAGCGCATGCTGATGGCATTATTGACGGCGTATTTGGCAGCAACCTCACCTATCGAACCGAAGAACTTAAAAATCGTTCTTGGTTCTATGAAGTAGACGTTTCAAAATATATTGCTTATTTTGTAGCTGCTCTAAATCACGACATGTCTATCAGCAAATTGGTTGATCCACATGCCAAAATTGATGCACTTCTAGAAAGAAGACATTCTGAAGCGACTAAAGATTGAAAAACCAGATTTCTTAAAACAGACATGCTTTTATACGTGAAGAGAGAACCTTTTTAGGAGGGTTCTCTCTTCATTTATATCGCCAACAGCATCTTCCTTTTTCTTATATAAACTGGCCTCTTTTTTAATAAAAACCAATATTTTCATGGTGGTTAATTATTTTTTATGAAAAGTTAAAAATACTTGTTTACAAATTTAAATTACATGGTAAAATTGTTGTTATGATTTAAGGGGAGGCGCAAGAACCGGTGTTGGCTCCGGCAGCGCAGAAAGGTTTTTTTATGACCAAGGATTTAACATCGGGTTCACCGCTAAAAAAGGTTTTAAGTTTTGCTATACCGCTTTATTTCGGTAATATATTACAGCAACTTTATACCTTAATTAACACTATTATCGTAGGAAGATTTTTGGGCACCGATGCTTTAGCAGCGGTTGGTTTAACGGCATCTATCAACTTTTTAATTTTAGGTTTTTGTGTCGGGGTTGCAACCGGTTTTTCGATTCCCATTGCACAAGCCTTTGGCTCTAAAGACTATGCTGAGTTAAAGCGTCTTACTGGAAACATCACGACTCTTTCCATTATAATCTCGGCTATTTTCACCATTGTTACGGCTGTTCTTTGTCGTCCCATTTTGTTATTGATGAATACACCTGAAAGCATTTTGCAGGATGCTTATAACTATCTGCTGGTTCTCTTCTTGGGTGTCCCAACTGTTTTTGCTTATAATGCTCTTTCGAGCTTGATGCGCTCTTTAGGCGACAGTAAGACTCCTCTTATTATCTTATTGCTTTCTTCTCTCATTAGCATTGGACTGGCTTATGTTTTTATTGATGTATTTCATTGGGGTGTTGGTGGTGCAGCTTGGGCAATCTTTATTTCACAAGCACTCTCTTCCATTGGCTGCTTTGTCGTTATCGTCAAAAAGTTTCCTCTCTTGCATTTCGATAAAAAAGATTTGAAGCTGCAGACAAAATATGTTTCTCAATTGCTAAAAATAGGCATTCCTATGGGCTTGCAGTTTTCTATTACCGGTTTTGGCAGTGCCGTACTGCAAAGTGCCGTGAATCAATTAGGGTCTGTTATTGTAGCCGCCGTTTCGTCTGGCGGAAGAGTCATGACCCTGATTTCTTGTGCTTATGACACATTAGGCTCTACGATGGCCACCTACGCCGGACAAAATGTCGGTGCCGGAAAAATTCACCGCTTACGTAAAGGCGTACACGCTGCTGTCTATATCTCTTTGGTCTTTACTGTCTTTGCTATTTCTGTTTGCTTTATATTTGGCAGACCACTTGCTATGATGTTTATCAGCGACAGCAGCAGTCAAGATATTGTAGACTATACTTATCAATTCCTTAAAGTTAGCAGCCTGTTTTATGTCCCATTGGCTCTTGTCAATATTCTCCGTTTGGTGATTCAAGGTTTGGGATACGGAAAGCTTGCGATGATGTCAGGCGTTTGTGAAATGGTCGCCCGTGTAATTGTGGGTAATGTGTTTGTTCCTCTGTTTGGTTTTGCTGCTGCCTGTTTTGCTAACCCCTCTGCTTGGGTATTAGCTGATATTTTCTTGATTCCTGCTTATTTTATTGTCATGAAGCGAATTGAAAGGACATTCCCCGAGCGAGAGAATTTAGATTCGTCTCCTCCTACTATAGATAACTTAGTAGAACCAGTTTTACTGCCAGAAGAAAATTCATAAAAATAAAACTTTAAACAGGATAGGGGATTTCAGTTGAGAATCTCACTATCCTGTATTATAATGGAAAATAAATGAGTCTTTCTAAAGCCTTTTGCTTGCACAAAACAACTTTGTGCAAGATTCTGTTTATGTTGGCTAGATTGAATTTGGGGTACATGGAGGTTGGAATGGAAAAACAAGTTCTTTTACAATTGAATCAAATCGAAAAATCTTTTGGCGAAACCCAAGTTCTTAAGGGGATTTCGCTAACTGTTTATCAGGGGGAATTCATTACTTTACTCGGCTCCTCAGGATGTGGAAAAACGACCACACTTCGCATTATTGCCGGTCTTGAAACGCCTGACAACGGAAGTATTCTGCTAGAAGGGCAAGACGTGACCGAAATTGCACCGAATCATCGTGATGTCAATACTGTTTTTCAGAGTTATGCTTTGTTTCCGCACATGAATGTGGCAGCCAATATAGCCTATAGTTTGAAAATCCGAAATACACCAAAAGCAGAAATTGCTGCTCGGGTAAAAGAGATTCTCGAGCTTGTTCAGCTTGAAGGATATGAAAAAAGAATGCCCAGTGAGCTTTCAGGCGGACAAAAACAGCGTGTTGCTATCGCAAGGGCGCTAATCAACCGCCCCAAATTACTTTTGCTGGATGAACCGCTCGGTGCACTTGATTTGCAGCTTCGACGTCAAATGCAGTTAGAATTGAAACGACTGCAAAAAAAGCTAGGCCTAACTTTTATCTACATTACGCATGACCAAGAAGAAGCTCTTAATATGTCTGATCGAATCGTTGTAATGGAAGACGGTCGATTTGAGCAAATTGGAACCCCTAGTGAGGTATATGATGCACCGCGCACCTCCTTTGTTGCTAAATTTGTGGGTACAGCCAATCTGATTGAGGGAACTGTCACCTCTTCTGATGGCCGCTTGATTCAATTTCAAAACCAAGATGGATCTGGCAGTTTCTTGACTGTCGGGCACAAATTTGCTGCCGGAGATACCGTGACACTGGCTGTTCGTGCTGAACAAACCCACATTACGCTTGATACTGAAGATGAACGAGGTGCACAAACCGGAATTTGTGGTATTGTCAATGAGAAAAACTTTGCCGGCGGTATGCTGCGAATTGCCGTTAAAACTGCAAATGACAATGAAATTATTTGCAGCCGTCAGGGCATTGATTCTGCCTTAGCAACCGGTGATCATGTTGTTATCACTTGGCTCCCCGAACATTGTGTGCCCGTTGACCTGCAAGAAAGCGAGGCTTTCGACCATGAAAAACCATAAGAAGATTTGGCATTGGGGCTATTTCTTGACACTACTGCCCATGTACCTTTTTACTATTATTTTCATATTAGGTCCCCTTGTCTATATGATTATTCTTAGTTTTCTAAAACGCGCTGAAACGTGGGGCGTCGTATGGGAATTTTCTCTACAAAATTATGCTGACATGTTTGACCCCGTCTATCTGAACACTTTCAAAGAATCTTTAAAATTAGCCGCCATTAGCACTCTCTTAGTTGCGGCAATCGGGTATCCTTGCGGCTATTTTATGGCAAAATTATCTGCAAGATGGCAAAAGATTTCTATGATGATTCTGATGATTCCCTTTTGGACCAGCTCACTGATTCGCCTATATGGGTGGATTACTATTTTTACCGCTAATGGTGTATTGGATAAAGCTTTGATGACTTTGCACGTGACCGATTCTCCTCTGCGCCTGCTTTATACCTATCCTGCTGTTGTCGGGGGAATGGTCTATACACTTTTGCCTTTCATGATATTTTCGGTGTATTCCAGCGCCGAGAAACTGGATTTCACTCTGGTTGAAGCGGCACGTGATTTAGGTGCTAATGCAGCAAAAGCTTTTCTGACCATTTCATTCAAGCTCACTCTACCCGGACTGCTTTCAGGTGTCATCTTGACATTCGTTCCTTCTATGGGGCTTTTCTTTATCGCCGATATTTTAGGTGGAAATAAAGTAGTGTTGATTGGTGTCGTTATTCAAGAACAGCTCATGAAAGTACATAACTGGCCTTTTGCTGCGGCACTTTCTGTGGCATTAATGATATTAACCAGCCTTATGATTTTTATCTATCGAAAAATTTCTAAGGTAAAAGAGTTAGAGGGTTTAGGTTCCTTTTAAATTATTTTCTTGCGCATCTGCAATTTTTATCTACCCCTCACGCTGCTTTATCTAAAACTCTATTGAACAACGTCAAATTCACTTTTTAAAATTAAGACGAGAAAGAGCGGCCGATAATGATCAGCCGCTCTTTCTCGTGTACTTATACTTTGAAAATAAATAGGTGTGTTGTAATCTAATTTAAGGGGAAACCACATCATAACGATAGAAAAAATTGGTTTCCATAACTTTGTACGATATAGTATAACACTGCCCTGTTTAAATTGCAACATTCAAATATTGAATAAAGAAATATGATATGTTTTGCATAAATTTTCATTATTAAATCTAAAATAAACATTCATTTTATATAGACAACTTGCAGTAATTTTCTTTAATTATGTGCAAAAAACTATAACTTATACCTTTAAAACTACCATCTATAGTAAGAAAAGTTTTCTATCAGTTATATTATCTTTTCATTCCATACCTTTTTTTCATAACCCTAAATGTTTTAAATTGTGAGTCAAAATAAAAAATATGTATATAGTTTTTTATTCGACAAATTATGATAATAACAGTACAAATAAATTTTCCTGATTAAATTGCCTTAGAAGGCTTGACACTTTCCATTCGGTACGTTATAATAACTAAGCACAAAAATGAATAAATCGAGGCGTAGCTCAGTTTGGTAGAGTGCTTGGTTTGGGACCAAGATGCCGCAGGTTCGAATCCTGTCGCCTCGACCAATTAGCCCACAATTCTTAGTAAAATTGCTAAGAATTGTGGGATTTTGTTTGTCTGCATACAAATCGAATAAATGGTTTGAAAGGCAAAAATAGTTTTACAAAAAGGTGTTCTTCTCACTACTCTCGGCTATTTGTCATAATAGGCAGGGAATTCATGTGGTAACCTTTAATAGAGAAGTTGAGAAATCTCTGTATTTTATTGATAATTCAAGTTATGATAAACGACGGATTTCTATGACGAAAGGGGTATAATGTGTTAAATAAATGGATTAAATCAATTTGGGGTGGGGCTCTTGTGAGCCTTGGAGCAGTGGTTTACCTCTCAGTAGAAAACCACATTGTCGGAGCACTATTATTTTGTGTAGGCCTTTTTACTATCTATACCTTTGGCTTATACTTATATACAGGCAAAGTTTGCCTTATTCCAGAGAACCCTCCATCTTTTCTGGGAGAATTAGCTTTAATCTACTCTGGAAATTTAGTGGGTGCTGTTGGTATGGGGTATCTTTTGCGTGCTACTAAACTTGTGCATTTGTCAGAAGTTACCACATCACTAGTAACAGCAAAACTTGCTGATTCTCCCTTTAGTGTTTTTATAATGGCAGTGTTGTGTGGCTTAATGATGGCCATTGCCGTACTGGGATTTACCTCCATTGAAGACAGCGTAGGCAAGCACCTTGCTTTGATTATGCCTGTCATGGTGTTTTTGCTTGCAGGCTTTGAACATAGCATTGCTAATTTTTTCTACATATCAATGGCAAATCTGTGGAGTCTCAAAGCTGTTCTGTACAGCCTTATTTATGCATTAGGTAACATGGCAGGCGGTGTTCTTCTTCCTCTTACCACAAAAAATCTGCGTGAAAGTCATTCATAACTTTAGTACAATATTTAAGAATTTTGCTAGGCACCAGAATGTTCTATTTTAATCACCAATTTTATGATATAAACTCTCCTACCTAGTCCTCGGTTTTGCCGTCAAGCAAATGTTAAACCGTGTGGCGACACAACGTTAAGGAGAGACAAATAGTATCATTTTTATAGCTGATGTCTTACTAAAAGATATTGTCAAAAATCAATTGTAAACCTAATTTCGCCATTTTTCTTGCGTTTTCAGTGTGAGTAGCGTATAATGTCTACCTGTGGGGAGCTTGTGTGACAGGCTGAGAGGAAGTTTTTAGACTTCGACCCTAGAACCTGATGCGGATAATGCCGCCGTAGGGAATCTATACTGATTCTTTCGGAGATACCGCATGGGTATCTCCTTTTTTTGTTCCTAGCTATATGAAAATTAAAAACGGGGAGCTTGTGTGACAGGCTGAGAGGAAGTTTTCAAACTTCGACCCTAGAACCTGATGCGGATAATGCCGCCGTAGGGAGTCGTCTTTTGATTCTTTCGGAGATACCGCATAAGGTGTCTCCGTTTTTTATTGCTTTTTTGAAAGGATGTGATGACGGCATTCACGGTGAAACCGTGGTGGACAAGGGGGAGCGCCCTATGTTCTCTATAACAGCGATGGGAAGCCGTGTTCCGGCGTGAGAGGAGACCAAAAAGTCTCGACCGAATTCCTGAGCCAACTTTTGCTCAGTTTATCAAAAGAAGAACGACGCTGTTTTTGCCGTTTTCTCTACCCAAATTAAAGGAGATTGTCTCATGAAAAAAGTGAACATTCAAAAACTATCAATCGCAGGAATTTTATGTGCCGTCGCTATTGTTGGCAGCCTGTTTTCTTTTCCCGTTTTTGGAAGCAAATGTGCCCCTGTACCGCACATGGTTAACATTCTCTGCGCCGTCCTACTAGGCCCGAGTTATGGTGTTGCAGTTGCCTTCGGCGCCAGTTTAATCCGAAACCTGCTTGGTCTTGGCAGTCTAATGGCTTTTCCGGGCAGCATGTTTGGTGCTCTTCTCTGCGGTTTGGTCTACTGGAAAGGCAAAAGAATTTTCCCAACGTTGCTGGCAGAAGTATTCGGCACTGCGGTTTTAGGCGGTCTATGTGCTTATCCCATCGCTATTTTCTTTATGGGACGGTCCGCAGGTGATTTAGCGTTTTATGCCTACATCATTCCTTTCTTAATTTCAACCGCTGTTGGCTCAATTTTATCGGGAATTATCGTCTTTTCCCTGAACAAATCAGAGATTCTCTCCACGATTCAATCTCGCCTGGATTCATCTGCTTATCGCAAGAAAGGAAACTAAATTATGTTAAACGAAATGCTCACCAACTTACGAAATCAAGCGCCGCTGATTCACAATATTATCAACTATGTCACTGTGAATGATTGCGCCAACATTCTTTTGGCATGCGGCGGTTCTCCTATTATGGCAGATGACCTTGATGAAGTGGTGGAAATCACCTCACTTTGTGGCGGTCTAACCATTAATATTGGCACGCTGAATCAGCGTACTATTCCTGCCATGCTTGCCGCTGGACAAAAAGCAAATGAATTGAGCCACCCTATAGTTCTCGACCCTGTGGGAGCAGGCGCTTCTGCGCTGCGCACCAGCACTGCTCTCATGCTGCTTGAGAAAATCCAGTTTGCGGTGATTCGGGGCAATATCTCCGAAATCAAGGTTCTTGCCAACGGCAATGGAACAACCAAAGGTGTAGATGCGGATTTGGCTGACCAAGTCACCGAAGAAAACTTGGAACAGGCTGTCAGCTTTGCCAAAGCATTTGCCAAGAAAACAGGTTCTGTCATTGCTATTACGGGAAAAATCGACATTGTCGCCGATTCAAATATCGCCTACTGCATTCGCAATGGTCATGCCGATATGAGCAAAATTACGGGTACAGGTTGTCAGCTTTCTGCCATGACAGCCGCCTACGTGACTGCCAACCCTAATCACCCGTTAGAAGCTGCTACCGCTTCTGTCTGCGCTATGGGTATTTGCGGCGAAAAGGCAAGACAACGCATGACAACACTTGATGGCAACTCTAGCTACCGAAACTATATTATTGATGCCATTTATAATCTATCCCCCGATGAATTAGAAGAAGGAGCGAACTATGAAGTGCAATAAAAACACAATGCTGCTCTATGCCGTAACCGACAGAGCTTGGGTAGGAAAGCTCAGCCTATATGAGCAGGTCAAACAAGCCCTACAAAATGGTGCTACTTGTATTCAGCTCAGAGAAAAAGATTTAGATGAGCATACCTTTTTGGCAGAAGCCATTGAACTTGCCAAACTTTGCAAACAACACCATGTACCGTTCATTATTAATGATAATGTAGAGATTGCCATTGCGTGCGATGCAGACGGTATTCATGTGGGACAAGAAGATATGCTTGCCTCTGATGTGCGTGCCCGTGTGGGCGAAAACATGATAATCGGCGTTTCTGCCCACACCGTTGAAGAAGCCTTGTGTGCCGTCAAAAGTGGAGCAGACTACCTTGGGCTTGGTGCTGTTTTTTCTACCTCTACCAAAACAGATGTAAACTTAATGTCTTATGAAACCCTTAAAGACATATGCAGTGCTGTTTCTGTTCCCACTGTCGCAATCGGCGGCATTTCGAAGGAAAATATTTTACAGCTTTCAGGCAGCGGTGTAGACGGTGCCGCCGTGGTTTCTGCTATTTTTGGGGCAGAAAATCCGGGTGAAGCAACAGCAGAGTTATTAACGCTTGCAAAAGAAATGGTACAAGCCTGAAAATCCACTTTGCTATTCACAATATTTTAAATTTAGCCCAATTTTTTACATTTTTGGTTTCACAGGCAAAATGCCTTGAAATAGCGGCAGACCGGGGGCACCACTCTTTGTCGCTTTATAAAAATAGTGTTAAGGGATATCTGAAAAAGCAAAATTCTTTTTAAATTGGGTTTTCAGATATGCCCTATATGAAAGGAGTTCTTTACTATGAGAACAGCATTATCAATCGCTGGAACTGATTCCAGCGGAGGCGCCGGCATACAAGCTGACATCAAGACCATGACCGCCAACGGCGTATACGCCATGAGCGCCATCACGGTCTTGACTGCCCAGAACACAACCGGCGTACAAGGGATTTTTGAAATCCCAGCAGAATTTCTTGCTCAGCAAATTGACAGTGTTTTTACAGACATTCGTCCTGATGCCGTCAAGATTGGCATGGTATCTTCCGCTCCACTCATCAAAGTGATTGCAGAAAAGCTCAAGCAATATCAAGCGGTGAATATCGTAGTTGACCCCGTTATGGTGGCAACCAGCGGCTCTCGACTGATAAACGAAGATGCCATTGATGCTTTAAAAGACTATCTGCTGCCGTTGGCCACACTGTTAACGCCCAACATTCCCGAAGCAGAGGAGCTTTCAGGAATGCAAGCAAAAAGCAATGAAGATATGCTCATGATTGCCAAATACATCAGTGAAACTTATCACTGTGCTGTGTTATGCAAGGGCGGCCACAACCTCAATGACGCCAACGATCTTCTATATCAAAATGGAAGCCATCATTGGTTCAAAGGAAAGCGAATTGAAAATCCCAACACACATGGCACAGGCTGTACGCTTTCCAGTGCCATTGCCTCTAACTTGGCAAAGGGATACGATTTAGAAACTGCCGTAGAGAAAGCGAAGGCTTATATCTCGGGAGCTTTGGGAGCTATGCTCAATTTGGGTGCAGGCTCTGGCCCTATGAACCACGCTTTCACGATGACAAGCGAATTTTCGCTTTGAGGTACAGGCATGAATACGAAAACAACGAAGCGTCTGCTTGATGCTTCGAAAGAAATATGGGAATCCTATCACAATCATCCTTTTATTCAAGGAATTGCAGACGGAAGTCTGCCACAAGAAAAGTTTCAATACTATATGATACAAGATTATCTCTATCTACTTGACTATGCCAAGGTTTTTGCTGTCGGCACGGCCAAGTCACAAAACGAAAAAGTCATGCGCCTGTTTGCCAGCTATGTCTCGCAAATTTTAGACGGCGAAATGGATATTCATAAAAATTATATGAAACGGCTTGGGATATCTTTAGAGGAAGCCGAACACACCTCCCAAGCAATGGATAATCTTTCTTACACCTCGTATATGCTTCGAGTTGCCTATGAAAGTGGTGCAGGCGAAATTGCGGCAGCGATTCTCTCCTGTGCCCTGAGTTATGAAGTCATCGCCAAAGAAATGCTTCAAACCTTTCCCTCTTGCACCAATCACCCTTTTTATGGTGAATGGGTGCGTGGCTATGCTGACCCGGAATATGCCAATGCCAATAAAAAGTTGATTGCTTTGCTGGAACAGCTCACTGCTGATTATTCCGAAAAGCAGCTGCAACGGTTGGAGGAAATCTTTATCAACTGTTCACGGTATGAAGCAGCCTTTTGGGATATGTCCTGGGAAATGAGAGAAATAGGCCTATGCTGACTTTCCAAGATGTAAGCTTTCAATACAAAACAGAAGATTCCCCTCTTATTAACCATCTCTCCTTTTCTATAAATAAGGGGGAGTTTGTATCTATCATTGGTCCGTCGGGCTGTGGAAAAAGTACCATTTTTCGCCTGGTGAATGGACTTTTGAAATCAGCCGGCGGTGAGATTTTCGTCGATAAAACAAACATCAAGAGCCAAAAACACTATTGCGGCTATATGCCTCAACAAGATATGTTGTTTCCATGGCGCTCTGTAGCAGAAAATGTACGATTGCCGCTTGAGATTCAAGGCGATTTATCCAATCCAGAGATGGATTTACGTGCCAATCAAGCTTTAATAGCTGTTGGCTTGGAGGAATGGGGGGAAAAATCACCCCAAGAACTTTCCGGCGGTATGCGCCAAAGGGCCGCTTTTGCTCGAACGCTGCTCACAGGCTCAGACCTTTTATTATTAGACGAACCCTTTTCAGCTTTGGATTATTTAACTCGACTAACCATGAGAGAATGGCTGTTAAAACAGTGGGAACAAGAGCGTAAAACGGTCCTTTTCATTACCCATGACGTAGAAGAAGCTCTGTTCCTTTCTAACCGAATATTAGTGGCGCAGAATGCACCCATTACGCATCTACAGTCCTTTGACGTTCCCTCCGGATATCCCCGCTCTATGCAAACCCTTCAACAGCCAGAAATGTTTGCCTTAAAAGAACAGTTAATTTCTATGCTTAGGAGGGACAAGCTATGAGAAAAACAAATCGAGCCAATATCCCCGCCGCTCTGTTGTCGCTTGCCCTCCTCATGATTTGGCAAGCGGCTGCCATGGGCATTCAGGCCGCTTATATTCTGCCAAGCCCTCTGCAAGTTATTTTGCGGCTGTGGGAGCTTCGTCGACCCCTATTCTCTGCTCATTTACCGGCAACCATGACGGTCGTTGTTGTCGGTCTCGTTCTTTCTGTTTTTTTGGGTTTGGGACTAGCTATCCTCATGGATTGCTATCCTGCTGCCGAAAAGGCACTGTATCCACTGATTATCGCCTCGCAGACGATTCCCACAACCGCTCTCGCCCCTTTATTTGTGCTGTGGTTTGGCTATGGTTTGTGGAGCAAGGTTTTGGTGACGGTACTGATGACGTTCTTCCCTATTACCATCACCGTTTTTGACGGATTTCGTTCAGTCAAAACAGAAATGACAGATTTGCTGTTTACCTTTGGAGCCAACAAACAGCAGATTTTTTGGAAATTGAAATTTCCCACCATACTGCCCTACTTTTTTTCTGCTATTAAAATGGCAATTCCCTTGTCCATTATCGGAGCCGCTATCGGCGAATGGTTAGGTGCACAAAACGGTCTCGGTTATTTTAGCCGACGCATGATGACACAGTTAGACGGAGCAGGCGTTTTTGCTCCCATTTTACTGCTATCTGTGGTGGCGATGATTTTAGTGGGAATTATTAGCATAATCGAAAAACGTGTCCTCACATGGCGCGGTCAATAAAGAAAGAGGTATATGTATGAAAAAAATGATAGCGCTGTTTTTGTCAGCAATACTGTTTATAACCCTTATGAGTGGCTGTACCACAAAAAAAGACAATGGTAGCAGTGAAAACCTTAGAGAAGTTAATGTGGTACTGGATTGGTATCCCAATGCTCTGCACGCTTTTATCTATACCGCTATTGAGCGAGGCTACTATAAAGACGAAGGGCTAGATGTGAAAATTCAGTTCCCAGCCAATGAAAATGATGCTTTATCTCTAGTATCGGCCGGCAAAGCAGAAATTGGTCTATACTACCAGCATGATATCATCCAAGCCGTTGCAAACCAAGATGTCGGTGTAAAATCTATTGGGGCTGTCGTGCAGTCACCCTTGAATATCATCCTCTCTTTATCTGACAAAAATATTCAAAAGCCAGCCGATCTTGTTGGCAAAACAGTGGGATATGCAGGGACTGCTTTAAGCGAAGCGCTTGTACAAGCTATGATGGAAGCAAGCGGTGAAGACTTCTCCAGCGTAAACATGGTGAATGTCGGGTTTGAACTGATGAGTTCGATGACTACGGGCAATGTTGACGCTACAATCGGTTGTCTTGTGAACCATGAGGTTCCCCAAATGGAGGAAGAGGGCTTTGATATCAACTATTTTATGGTAAATGAATACGGAATTCCTAATTATTATGAAGCTGTCTTTTTAGCCGGCAATGAAATGATTGAAAATGAACCTGATGTTTTGGCCGGATTTCTCCGAGCCTCTGCTAAAGGATTTGCAGACTTTCAAAAAGATACAAAAAGTTCTCTGCAAATTTTGCTCGACAATCAAAATGAAGAAAACTTTCCGCTTTCCCCTTCTGTAGAGGAAAAATCCAGCCAAACCTTGCTACCTTTGATGGAAACCGCTAACGCTTCTTTTTTGAGCCAAACCGACGAAAACTGGCAGGCTAATATTGACTGGATGTATGACACAGGGCTCATCAAAAATAAAATTGATGTCTCACAGGTGACAGCAAAGATTGATTTCTGAAAACTTTATTTTTGATTCAACCAAAAAATTCTCAGCTTATGGTTGTTTCGCATAAACTGAGAATTAACGTAATTTTTAACAATTTTTTTGCTATTGTTTGGTATTGGGCCCTAAAGCTTCTTTTTTTACATGATGACTTTGGTTTTGATTGACGAGTCTGCTTTTTGTCAACTCTGCACTTATCCCCTTATGACTATTTTTTTCATCAGCCGTTGATTTTATATTGTTAGACTCATTTTTCATACTATCACCTCATGACTAGTATGGTTCATCTTAAAAAAGATATCCAGTACCGTAAAACTAAAATTGGCAAAGAAAAAAGCCTCGCTTTAAGCGAGGCTTTTGAAATTTTAATTATTGCTCTAAATCAATGCACCCATCTGGGAACTCAGGAGAGCAAACAATTTCTTCTGTACTGTTTAGCGACATTTCAGACTCGCTACTATTCAACGCTTGGTATAATTTTTCAAATTCATTCATAATATATGCCTCCTAGTTATATTTAATCCATTTCTATTTATTAGGATTTATAAAATTATAGCATATCTTATAGTGAATTTCAATAGAAAAATAATAATTATTTTTATTTATTGATTTTTCTAAAATTTTACCTTATTATTTATTTCATTTATCAATTTCACCGATATTTGTAAAATTTCAAACCATAATGGTACATTTTATATGGTTAATCTATTAAAAAAGGGTTCATCTCTTTTCGCCATACCTGCACTAATTTATCAAGTGACCATGCTGCATTAGCAGGGCTTGTTGAAGGCAGACAAACACTTTCTACCCCTGTTTCAGCACGACAATATTTTTGGTAAAAAGCTTCTGCTTTCTTGCCGTTGGTAAACACTTTCTTAATCTGTGTCTTTTGGAGTAAAGGCAAAATCTCATTGGGAATCTCGGCACGAATAGAACTGTCTCCGCTCCCAACGATTTCACAGCTTTTCAGTACATCCCACACCGCAATTTTATGAAGCAAAAGCATTTGCTTTTTTTCCTCTATTGTTTGGGGCAATTCACAAGAAACGAGTTCAGCCAATACTTTCCAAAAGCGGTTTTGAGGGTGTCCATAGTAAAAATGGTTTTCTCGCGATTTGACAGAAGGGATTGTCCCTAAAATCAGAATACGAGAATTTTCGTTATACACGGGTTCAAATTCATGCTGAACAATTTCATATTCTCCCAATTTTTCGCCTCGCTTTTGTTTCTACTTCAAAATCCAACAAAACTTTATATTCTGTTGGATTTCAAGAGTGCCGCTGTTTTCAAAATAGCGGTTTGTGTTTTGCCATCCGGAATTTCTCCTTGTAACACTTTGTCCACTGCTTCTGCCAAAGGCATTTTCACAACCTCAAGAAATTCATCTTCATCAAGTTTCAGTTCGCCTGCCCTATCTTCACGACAGGCCCACATATAAATGATCTCACCGCAATAGCCAGGAGAGGGATAGTATTGTCCCAAAGAGATATATTCTTTTCCGGTCGTACCGGTTTCTTCTTTTTGCTCACGTTTCATGGCTTCAAATGGGTCTTCGCCCAGCTCTAACTTGCCCGCAGGAACCTCAAGCAGCACTTCACCATAAGGATAGCGAAATTGTCGAACAAGAAGCAATTCATCTTTTTCGGTCAGAACGGCTACACAAACACCACCATTGTGATCAACAACCTCACGCTTGCTCGTTTTCTCGTTTTCCAACTTGACTTCATCAACGTGAACTTTAATAATGCGCCCGTCATAAATCAATTTTTCTGACAATTTTTCTTCATGTAGTTTCATACTCTCAGAACCTTTCCGCTAATTGTCTCCATTTTGCTTATGCTTTTGAGCTGTCATGCGTTCTGCTCTCAGTCCTCATTCATGCAGTTCATAACCAAACCTGTTGTGAGTTTAGGGTAGAAATAAGTGGATTTTTGCGGCATTTTTTCTCCATTTGCCGCCACAGCACCAATTTCAGATACCAAAGTGGAATTTAAGAAGAAGGCACAGTTACTTTTTCCACTCTCGGTGCTCTCTACCGCTTCATCAAAAGAACGTGTGTAGGTAAGATTCACTTGATTCGCCATGTTTTCTTTATCAATGCCAAGAAGTTTTTCTAAAACAAGGCTATGCAAAATAGATACGTCTAAGAAACGATAGGCGTCACTTTGCTCCGGAATGACATCACGCATGACGGTAATATCTTTTAAAGTTAGCACAGCTTTGGTTTCTCCATCATAAAAACCAAATGCTTTCTGGGCATCTTTCGAAGCTTCCGCCAGTTCCGTATGAATCTCATCCAAACTGCCCACTTTTTCTACAGCAAAATATTGCTCACAATCTTGCAACATTTTTTCGGTATCAAAGCTTTCCATATCACGGACCAAACGGTGTGTTGGGAACACGACCAAGCCCTCATCGGCCATATCTGCCAAATACATCATGACATATTCACTTGAGGGATTATAAATATTGTTTTCACGGCAATAATTACGATAGTTAATGGAGGTTTCATAACGGTGGTGACCGTCAGCAATATAAAGCTTTCTTGGCGCAAAATCCTCTGCAATTGCTTCAATAGCGGCTTTATCATTGACAACCCACAAACGGTGAATAACCAAACCGTCATCAAACTCATAACGAGGTGCTGTCGATTTTGAAAGATTCTCCATTCGCTCTCTGGTGACGTGTTTTTCGTCTTGATAGAGAGAATAAATTTGGCTGAAATTACAGTTTGTTGCCTTTGTCAGATTGAGCCTGTCTTCTTTTGCCTTGCTAAGAGTTTCTTCATGCGGCAAAACCACATTGTTGGCAAAATCTTCAATTCTCACTCGGCAGATGATACCTTTCAGACTTTTGGTCTCTCCCGTAGTAACATTCTCTTTAAATTCCAATTCATAGATGTAAAGACCCTCGTCCATATCGCATTGCAAAACGCCATCAGATAGCCATTTTTTGAGGATATCTCCTGCTTCTTCATAAGGGTTTTCTCCTTTTGGCAGTTCTAGGCGAATGACATTGTGCTCATTGCGTGCCAAGTATTCTGCACGTTCTTTGTCGCTGATAATGTCATAGGGGGGGCAAACCAATTCTTCGATATTTCCTGCTTTTTGTCCGTATCTCATTCCTTTAAACGCTTTAATCTGTGCCATTTTATTTCCTTTCATGCCGGATATTTCCGAGTTTATTTTTATAGGCACAAGATCTCTACTATGCATCTTATGCCATTGATTGATTTTGTTCCATTAAACTTTCATATTCAAACAGCGGCTATGCTTTCCTAACGATAAGACAAGGAGCTATTACCACCTGTTTCTTTTTATATTCTATCCTGATTTTTTATTGCCGTCAAGCCAAATCACGGCTAGAAAACACTTATAAATTTTCTTTGAAATTTTCTTTTCTTAGCTTTTCAAAAAGTGCTTCTGCTAATTTAGTACAAAATTCTAAAAATTTTTATATTCTTGCCTTATCTTCACATTCTTTTCACAAATCAATTCTATAATAAGAGAGTATATTTAGGGCTTACTCGGAGCGAAAATGTGTGCAACTCTTGAATCGCCGTCTATCAAAAAAAATTTTTGCATTTGTTTTGGTAATGTAAGTGAATCATTCATTGTTTTTACTTTACCCATTCGCTCTACTCTCTACGAAAATTTTTATTCAGACAGATTTCGCAGAAATAGCCCTTACAAATCCGTATTTTTTATTGCAAATTCCTATATAGTGCGATAAAATAAGAAATTGTTACATCGAGATTATTGAAAGCAGGAGGAATCTACCATGATAGAGGTCAAACACCTCACAAAGCGCTATGGTGTCAACACCGCGATTGACAACGTTAGCTTTAAAATCGAAGAAGGTACGATTGTTGGTTTTCTAGGACCGAACGGCGCCGGAAAATCTACTACTATGAACATTATCACCGGGTATCTTTCATCTACATCAGGTTCTGTCACTATTCAGGATATTGATACACTTGAAGACCCGTCGGCTGCCAAGAAAATGATGGGCTATCTGCCTGAGCTGCCACCACTTTATTTGGACATGACAGTCAAAGAGTACTTGAACTTTATGTTTGAGCTGAAAAAAGTAGCGCTGCCTCGTCAAAAACACATTGACGAAATCTGCCGTTTGACAAAAATTGAGAACGTGTACGGCCGCTTAATCGGCAACCTATCAAAAGGGTATCGCCAGAGAGTCGGCATTGCACAAGCCCTTTTAGGAAATCCTCCTGTTTTGATTTTGGACGAGCCCACCGTTGGTCTTGACCCAAAACAAATTATTGAAATCCGAAATCTAATCAAGAGCCTTGGCAAAAACCATACCATTATTCTTAGCTCGCATATTCTTCCTGAAGTACAGGCTGTTTGCGAACGTATCATTGTCATCAACAAAGGAAAAATCGTTGCTGACGGCAAAGCAGATACACTGGCACATGATCTTTCAAAAGACCATAAGTTGGTGGCAAGAATTGCTGGTATTGAAAAAGAAATTGTGCAGGGCATTCGTGAGTTAGAACACGTCGAAGATGTCCTTTCCCTAGGCGAAAAAGAAAAAGGCGTCTTTGAAATCAGCATTGAAGCTACCCCTGAAACCGATATCCGCCGTAGTTTGTTTGCCCTTTTGGCACG
The DNA here is from genome assembly GCF_900197595.1 of Scatolibacter rhodanostii. Taxonomy (GTDB): domain Bacteria; phylum Bacillota; class Clostridia; order Oscillospirales; family Acutalibacteraceae; genus Scatolibacter; species Scatolibacter rhodanostii. The sequence goes on from NZ_FZLO01000002.1 coordinate 484,148, forward strand.
CAAAGGCTGGCCGCTCCTCGCTCTCAAAAACTCTGATCTCACTTTGGAAGACTTGTTCCTCAAGCTGACTTCTGGAGAAGATTTCGCTGTTCAGCATGACCTCGAAAATTCTGAACACCCTGAAATCGAACTGGAAGAAGCACAAGATGAGGCAGATACCTCTGACGAAGAACAAACTGAGACAGAAGAGAAAGGAGAGGACAACGCATGATTGCTATTTTTAAAAGAGAATTAAAATCTTATTTTTATTCCCCTATTGGCTATGTTTGTGTAGCCGCTATTGTGGCTCTTTATGGCTTCTTTTATTATGCCATTCTTATGAGCTCGGGCACTACCGCCTACATCGGCAGTGTATACAGCACTTTGTTCAGCTTTACCATGATTATTCTTCCCATCCTCACCATGAGAAGCATGAGTGAAGATCAGAAAAACAAAACCGACCAAGCCTTATTAACCGCTCCTGTCAGCGTAGTTTCTATTGTAACCGGTAAGTTTTTTGCCTCTTTTGCCGTTTACTTTGTTGCTTCAACACTTGGTCTTCTACCCGCCTTTGCCCTAGCTTTTGTATCTTCTCCACCTTGGGGCATTATTTTTGGCAACTATATTGCCACCCTGCTTTATGGCGGCGCCATGATTTCTATCGGCGTGTTTATTTCAAGTCTGACACAAAGCCAAGTTATCGCTGCTGTCGGCACTTTTATTGCTTCTATCATCTTTATGTATATAGACGGCATTGCGGCTAGTATAAACAATCCAATTGTTACTAAAATTGTTGGTTGGATTTCTTTCTCTACCCGTAACGCTACTTTTACTGCAGGAACTTTCAGCTTTGCTAGCTGCATTTTCTTCATCAGCGTCATCTCCATTTTTGTCTTTCTCACCTCTCGCAGGCTAGAAAGCCGCCGTTGGAGTTAAGGGAGGATTAAAAATGAAAGATAAACAAGAAAATAAGACAACTGAAGTCAAAGCTACCACAAAGAGCAAACCCAGTTTTCTAAAAAGCACAAAATTCAAACACGGAACTTCCTCCGTTATCATGACAGTGGTCTTTCTCTGCATTATCATCGTGGTCAATATTTTGGCTTCGGTTTTAACAGACCGCTTTCCTTCTTTAAATATTGATTTAACGTCTCAGAAAATAAACACGCTTTCTGAAGATGCTGTAGAAATTGCCAAATCGGTTCAGACAGATACACAGATTATTATTCTTGCCAGTGAAGATAATGCAGACCAGTTATTGAATTCTGGCGACATGCAGTATAGCCAAGTTATTACGCTGGCTAAAAAGCTGCAAGAAGTCAACAGCAAAATTCAAGTGAGCTTTGTTGATTTAGACACCAACCCTCAATTCACACAAGAGTATTCTGAATACAGTCTTTCAACCGGTTCTGTTATCGTAAAATCAAACAAGCGTATAAAAGTGCTTGCCCCCATGGTTGATTTGTTCAGCGCCACTCAGAACCAACAAACTGGCGGCTACGATTACACTTCTAAAGTAGACGGGGCTTTGGCCAATGCTCTCAGCTTGGTTAACTTAGAGAAAGTTCCTACCATGGCGGTAGCCAACGGCCACGAAGAGCTACTAGTTTCTACTGCTCGTGCTGCTTTTGACAAGAACCTTTCTGACCGTGGTATTGATGTAGTGGAATTCAACATTATGACAGATGACATTCCTGAAAATGCCGATATCATTATGATTCCTACTCCATCAACCGATTATACAGAAGCTGAAATCACAAAACTAAGAACGTTTCTTTCTGATGAAACAGCTGAAAACTCTCGCAGCATTCTTTATACGGCCGACTACAGCCAGCCTACTATGCCGACTCTCGAAAGCTTTTTAGAAGAATGGGGCGTCAAACTGCAAAAAGCTGTTGTTGTCGAAACCAACACAGACCATGTTCTTCCCGGCGGAGATGCTTCCATCATCTTTGTTAATTCCTCTAGCGAGCTACTGTCTAAAAATTCTTATTCCTATCTTGTTGCCCCAGTTGCCGCACCAATGGAACTTCTTTTCTCTGGAAATGACAGTATCTCTACTACTGCTTTATGGACTTCTTATGACAGCACTTATGTCATGGAAAATGAAGATAGCGATACATCTAAAACAGATGCATATCCGGTAGCTACCATGTCTACCAAAGCTGTTAAGAAAAACGGTGAATATGTAAATGAGAATGTAATTGTCTTCTCTTCTTCCGTTGCTTTCACCGATAACTTTATCAATTCATCTACCTTTGCCAATAAGCAATTCTTTACTGATTTATTCTCTAATCTCACAGGTTCAGATATGTCCCAGGTTTATATCGCTCCCGTGACAGTCAATCAGTATGACATTGCCGCCAGTGCATCTGTCATGAATATTCTTGGGTTTGGTGTGTTTACTGTTGCCATCCCTCTCGTTATCATTGCATTTGGATTGGTTATCTTCCTGCGCAGGAGGCATTTGTAAGCTATGAAAAAAAAGACCAAAAACATTATCATTATGCTGGTGGTTCTTTTGGCAGTGGGCGGCATAGCAGCCGCCCTGCTGCTTAATCCAAAAGAGGATACGGCTGAAGAACCTTCCTCCAGTACTGCCACAGAAATCATCCCTGTTGTTGAGAAAACAGCAGCCGATCTTTCCTCTATTTCTGTGAAAAATGCAGCAGATCAGTTTGTCATTACCGCTAAACAAATAGCAGCGGATGAAGCTACCGAAACGAAAGCCTCTACTGAATTTTCTTTAGAAGGATTCGACGGCGTTGCGCTCAATGCCAGCAACCTCTCTTCTGCAGCCAACACAGTTGTTTCTCTCAATGCTGTCAAACAGCTCGACACACCAGAAAAGCTTGCTGATTTTGGCTTAGACGGTGAAGGAGAGGCCACTCTTACCCTGCAATATACAGACGGCACCCATGAAACTCTGATTGTCGGCCTACCTTCTTCAGGTACCACAGGACGTTATGTCTTGAAAGACAAAAACGTTTATATCGTCAGCTCTGTTTCACAAAGTTTTTTTGATACCGCACTTAGCTTTGTTGATACAGCCGTCCTTGCTATTCCTGATGTTGAAGTCACCGATGCCGAAGGAAATGTTTCTGCAGGCGCTGATGTACTGACCGCCTTGACCTTGTCGGGCAAGCAATTCCCTGAACAAATCGAAATTGCGCTTAATCCAAATGATTCTACCAGTATGTCCCCTAACCGCGTGCTCGCTCCCATAGAGGCTGATGGCAATTCCACTGCCATTTCTGAAATTACAACAGCTTTGAGAACGATTACGGCAACAAATGTTGTTCAGGTAAAGGCCGACGACGCTGACTTTGAAACTTATGGGCTAGCCGAGCCTTATGCACAGGCCGACTTTGAAATTAACGGCGAAAAACATACGGTAAAAATCAGTGATGCCAATGAAAACAAAAATCATTATTTAGTCATTGACGACAACAAAACAATCTATGAAGTTCCCTCCTCTTCTGTCTCTGTCTGGAGTGATGCAAAGCTTGATAAACTTCGCGCTTCGTATATCCTGCTCTCCAACATTCAAGATGTCAGTAAGCTAACTTATACAAAATCAGATTCTACCTATGTTTTTGACATGACCAGAGAGAAAAACGAAGAAAAATCAACTGACGACGCTATTCAGTATGATATTTCAGCTACTTTTAACGGTGGCAGCATTGATTATTCCAAAACTTATCAGCCCATGTACAGTGCTATGTTAAGCTTGCCTATCCTTTCATCTGAAGTGGTTGAATACGATAAAGCATCTCCTATTTTCTCTATGCAGTATGATTATTTTGAAGGTGGAAGCGACGTAGTCAAGTTCTACGCTTTAGAGGGTCAAGATCGCTATGTTGCTGAACTAAATGGAAAATACAGCGGTATTCTCCGTAAAGTTTCTTTAGATGATTTTATCACTTTGTTGGACAGAGCTTCTAAGAATGAAGTCTTGAAAGAATCTTAAAAATTTTTTCAAAAACAATTGACAAAATCACACCACTGTGCTTTAATGTTTTTAAACCGTTGACGGGGATATAACATAAAAAAACGAACTGAAAGAGAGTCGGGGTGGTGAAATCCGACAGCTACGTTTTTATGGAATGGACCCCTGAGGGCTTGCGGAAAAGCTTTGGCTGAGTATGGCAGGACGTTTGCCGGCGTTAACAGGCAGGAATGTGTTAGCATTCTACGAGGCGGCCGAAAAAATCGGCAAGCAAGGTGGCACCGCAGATTTCGCATCTGTCCTTGTAATGAGGACAGGTGCTTTTGTTTTATCTGTCCCTCATCCATAAATTTATTTTTGTTGAGGAAAGGAACTAAATGCCATGAAAAAATTTCAAGTTAAAAAAATGTTGTCTCTGATTTTGTCTGTTCTAATGCTTACCGCATTGCTTGCTTCTTGCAAAAGCGACGGGGGCGAATCTTCCACTTCGAGTGATGTTGCTTCAACCAGCAGTTCAGAAGCTCCCAAACCTCTAAAAATCGGGCTGGTTCAATTTACCGAACACGCTTCTTTAGACACCATTAGAGAATCTTTTTTGGCCCGCATCGATGAATGGGGCTACGATGAAACCAAAATTTCCATTGATTATCAAAACGGCAGCGGCGATACTGCTAACCTCAACTCTATTTGCCAAAAATTTGTTGGCGACGGTGTAGATGTGATTGTTGCCATTGCTACTCCTGCCGCACAAATTGCTGTTTCTGCTGTAGAAGGCACTGATATTAAAGTTGTCTTTGCTGCCGTGAACAACCCTGTTGATAGCCTTGGCATTAAAACACCTGAAAAGCCTGAGGGTAACATCACCGGTACCTCTGATAGAATTCCAGTTTCTTCTACCATTGATTTGGCTCTTAAAGTGAACCCGGAGCTGAAAACTTTTGGCTTGCTCTACAATTCAGGCGAAACCAACTCTGTGGATGCTGTTGAAGCCGCAAAAGCTTACTGCGCTGAAAAAGAAATTGCTGTTGTCGAGGGTACTGTTTCTAACACCAGTGAAATTCAGCAGGTTGCCACAAACTTAGCCACACAGGTCGATGCCATTTTTACTTCTACCGATAACAGTATTGCTCAGAATATGCCTGTCGTAGTAGAAGCTGCTAATGCCGCCAAAGTACCTTTCTATGTTGGCGCTGACTCTATGGTCAAAGACGGTGCACTGGCCGCTATTGGGATTGATTACTCTAAATTAGGTGCTGAAACCGCTGACCAAGCCATCGAAATTTTAGAGGGCAAACCTGTCTCTGAAGTTCCTGTGAAATTTTTTGAAACTTATGATACCTACATTAACCAAACAACATTGAAAACACTGGGCATTGAATTTCCGGAAGATATCTTATCCTCCGCCATTACTTTTGAATAAAAGCTCTTGTGTTTCCATAGCAAATTTATTTTTATTCGTAAAAACACACAGCCTGCACGGATTTTATACCGCGCAGGCTATCTCATTGAATTTGGAGTGACATTATGACTGCCATTGCGCTAAGAGGTGCCATTGAATTAGGGCTGATTTATAGCCTTGTTGCCGCCGGACTTTTTATCAGTTATAAAATCTTAAATCTTGCCGACCTCACGGTTGACGGAAGTTTTACCTTAGGGGCTGCTGCGTCTATCATGCTGACGATAGGAGGGCACCCTTGGCTAGGACTTTTAGCTGCCATTTTGGCAGGTGCTTTAGCCGGTTTCTTTACTGCTTTTTTACAGACGAAACTCCGGATTCAATCCATCTTAGCCGGTATTCTCACCATGACGGGGCTTTACTCCATAAATCTAAAAGTGATGGACAACAAAGCCAGTGCAAACTCTATTAATCAGCCCAATATTTTTGACTGGTTTAAAGCCGGATTCGGAGATTACGGAAAGCTTGTCTTCATTTTGATTTTGGTGGTCATTTGTGCCGCTATTTTGGTTTTGTTTTTAGGGACACAGCTGGGACTTTCTATTCGTGCAACGGGTGACAACGAGAACATGGTGCGCTCCTCTTCCATCAATGTTGGTATGATGAAAACCATTGGTCTTGTCATTGCCAATGCCCTTGTGGGGCTTTCGGGGGCTGTTTTGGCACAATATCAGCAAGCTACCGATGCCGGTATGGGTATCGGCGTTGTCGTTACGGGACTAGCCTCCTTGATTATTGGTGAAGTTCTGATTGGCAATTTAATTCAAGCTGTCTTTCACAAGCGCAACATCTTAACAGGACTGATTTCTGTGCTATTAGGCTCTGTCATCTACCGCATTATCATTGCCTTTGTCCTACAGCACAACAATGCACCCGCTCTGCAATTCCTGAATATTACGGCTTCTGACATGAAACTTCTATCTTCTATTATTGTTATTGTGGCAATCTCTTACCCAGCTGTGCGTGATTCGATTCAACTATCTCGTTTGAAAAGGAGCCAAAACTATGCTGATCATCAATGAAATTAGCAAGACCTTTCACAAAGGCACCCAAAATGAGCGCAATGCCATTTCTTCTCTCAGTTTAAAGGCTTCTGACGGTGAGTTTATCACGATTATCGGTGGAAACGGTGCGGGAAAATCCACTCTCTTGAATTTAATTGCCGGCACACATTTTCCCGACAGCGGGCAAATCTTGTTGGCTGATGAAGATATTACTTATTTACCGGAACACCAAAGAGCTAAGAATATTGGTCACCTTTTTCAGGATCCGCTTATGGGCACGGCGCCAAATATGACTCTTGAAGAAAACCTATCGCTTGCTTTCTTACGAGGCGGTCATCGAGGACTGAGGCCCGGTCTTAGTAAAAAAAACATTTCTATTTTTGAAGAGCACTTAAAATCTTTAGATTTAGGTCTTGAAAGTCGCTTAAAAACCAAGGTTGGCCTGCTTTCAGGTGGACAGCGTCAAGCTGTCACCTTGCTTATGGCCACAATTGCCACACCGCATTTGCTGCTTTTAGACGAGCACACCGCTGCACTTGATCCCACCACCGCTGACAAGGTCTTAAATCTAACGCAAAAAATCAGCAAAGAACATGGCATTACCACTTTGATGATTACACATAACATTGAACACGCTCTTGCTTATGGGGACAGAACCCTCATGATGCAGCATGGTGAAATTGTCATGGATATTGCAGGAGAAGAGCGAGCCAATATGACCGTAGAAAGTCTTCTGCAAAATTTCAAAGCACAAAGCGGACAAAACCTGACAAATGATCGTATGCTTTTGTCCTAAAACCACTTTGTTGAACTGCTCTAAAACTAGAAAACTATTGATTTTTCTGAAAAATGTGATAAAATATAGCTAATCGAGAGCATGGACAATTGTAACCTTGTGAAAATGCTCTGTGTATATTTATGGAGGTGTAAGAATATGGCTTATACAATCAATGACGAATGCATTTCTTGCGGCGCTTGTGCCGACACTTGCCCTACAGAAGCAATTTCTGAAGGCGATGGAAAATACGTAATCAATGCTGATACATGTGTCGACTGCGGTGCTTGCGCAGGTGTTTGCCCTGTAGACGCTCCCCAGCCGTAATTTCTTTCAAAAGAAACAGAAACAGGACTTGCACCTTGTGGCAGGTCCTGTTTTTATATGAAAGGAAACTTTTATGAACACACATGAAACGTGGGAACCCATTTCCTCTGAACACTACATTTTAGTCACACCAGAACATCATTTTACAACGGATACCATTTTGCTTGCTCATTTTTCTGCCCCCAAAGCCAAAGATATCTGTGCTGACTTTGGCAGCGGCTGTGGTATGATTCCTTTGCTATGGCAAATTCGAGTTTGCCCCTCACAAATTCATGCTGTAGAAATTCAGCAAAATGCAGTGGAGCAACTGCAAGCCTCAGCAAAGCGCAACGGCTTTCCTCAGCTTGCCATTCATCATGCCGATTTACGCAATATCCGCTCTCTTTTCACACCAGAATCGCTAGACCTAATCTCCTGTAATCCCCCTTACAAAGCCATCGGTGCCGGTCTGCAAAACGAAGATTCCTCTCGTAAAACAGCGCGACATGAAGATTCGCTTTCTTTGGATGAGCTTGCCAAGAGTGTTCGCTTTGCCCTTAAATTTAGCGGCCGCTTTTGCATTTGTCAACGTCCAGAACGTTTAACAGATGCCATGAATATCTTTCGTCAACATGGATTAGAACCTAAGCGTCTTCGTTTAGTGCAACAAAGAAATAACAGCAAGCCCTCACTTTTTCTCCTAGAATGCAAAAAGGGCGGCAAAAGCGGATTAATCATTGAACCCACGCTGCTGATTGAAGATGAAAATGGGTATACCGCAGAAATGCTTGCTATTTATGGGGATTATAAAACTCATGCAGAGAAATCATGAGAAGATTAGATGTTTGTTGAGGGGCTTATAATCATGATTGTATTTGATAGACTGTGGGAAACCATGCGCAAGAAAAATGTTTCGACCTACATGCTTCGTGAGAAACACAATATCGACTCACGCACGATAAGACGACTCAAAGCAAACGAAAATGTCACCACAGACACGCTGAATACTCTTTGTGTTATTCTAAATTGCAATTTGCAGGATATAGCGGAATACGTGGAGAAATGAAAACAAAGGAAAACCCTATAAAGTTTTCCTTTATTACACACCACTATTCTCTATCAATTTAATCTAAATAAAAAAACTGCTGCAAGGAAAAATTCCCTGCAACAGTTTTTTTATTTATTCTTTTTCCAATGCTTTCAGTTCAGCGGCTTCTTTGGGGTTCACCTTTACTTTGCCGTCCTTAATCAATTTTACGTCTTTTACTTTATAGATTTTAGGGGCAGCATCAGGGTCTTTATCAAGTTTAACCGTCAGTTTCTGTGTAAGAAGATTTTGGTCAATAACCACACCCTTGCCCTCATCAGTCAAGACAATCGCTCCCATTTTAGGCGTTGTCCGCAAGAGGTCGACATAAGCGTCTTGCTCATACTTCAAGCAGCACATCAATCTGCCACATGCACCCGAAATTTTCACTGGATTCAGTGACAAGCCCTGCTCTTTTGCCATCTTGATGGAGACAGGCTGAAAGCCATTCAAGAAACTTCCGCAGCAAAATTCTCGGCCGCAAATACCAAGGCCGCCCAGCATTTTTGCCTCGTCACGCACACCAATTTGTCTTAGCTCAATGCGGGTACGAAAAATTCCGGCTAAATCTTTGACAAGCTCACGGAAATCAACTCGTCCATCTGCTGTGAAATAAAACAAAATTTTTGTATTGTCAAAGGTATATTCAACATCAACCAACTTCATATCAAGCCCATGATCGGCAATTTTCTTTTCACATTGAATAAAGGCAGTCTTTTCTTTCTCTTTGTTTTCTTCTAGTTTCCGGATATCGTCTGCCGTTGCTTTGCGAATTAAGCTTTTTAATGGTTGCACAATACTGTCATCACTAACATTCCGATTGGCCATAGCTACTTCACCGCACTCAACTCCTCTGGCGGTTTCTACAATGGCCATATCTCCCTTTTCAAGCTGTATGCTTTTAGGGTCAAAATAATATACTTTACCGGTGCTTTTAAACCGAACACCAATTACTTCTGCCATTTTTTTAATTATATCCTTTCCCGACCTTATGCTTCAAAACAAAAAGCCGCTTTCCTATATTCTGCAAATGCAGTTATAAATCTATCTATTCGTTTATCTTTTATTTAGGCAGACAAACTGTTTTATTGCAAAAAATTTACCCTATTCTGTATTTATCTGAAAATGGCTATCGTCCTGCCATTTTTCTTAACTGCGCACAAAAGGCAGTTACAAGCAGTGTCATATTAGCATTTCTTTCCATTTTATCTTTATATTCTCTGGCGACCTCCCGCATCTGCATAAGTCTTTTGACAGAAATCTTCTGCAGCGATTCCAGTCTTTGTGTTTCTTTTACAGATAGACCTGTATAGCCACTTTTGAGCAACACAGCTTGCCGAAAAAGTTCTTCTAACTGCTCTAACACGGCAGCAAACATTTTTTTATCTCGAATAAGCGCAGAGGTGCTAGCAAAAATTTCATTTTCACTTCTCCCCGCAACTTGCGGTAAAATCAAGTCTGTTATTTCTCGCACCGATGCCGCTGTACCGCTTTCTGCTTCCTCTAACATTTTGCCGAGATTACCTGCGCAAAGCTCTGACAAAGTCAATGCTTTCTCATGTGGCATTTCTTGTTTTTGAGCAATCCACTCAGCTGATTCTTGAATAGAAGGCGGTTGGAGCGTAAAAATCTGCGCACGTGACCGTATGGTGGGCAGCAAAACTTCTGCGCTCTGGCAAGTAAAAATAAAAATAGTGCGCGCAGGGGGTTCCTCTATTACTTTTAATAATTTATTCTGTGCCGCTTCACTTATTCTATTCTCTATGAAGAGCAAATAGACTTGTATATCGGCCTCTTCGGGCATTCGATAAGCATCTGCAATAATCGCTTTCACGGTATCAACAGTAAGGGAGCGAGTTGCCCCGCTCCCTTCTTCTATACGAATATCAGGATGAGAACCTGCCTTGGCACGAACACACGAGGGACATTCTCCACACGGTGCCTGTATTTTTTGTCGACAAACCAGTGCCTGTGCAAGAAGCTTCGAAAACGTGCGTTTTCCGGTCCCTTTTTCACCTTGCAAAACAATAGCATGCGGAAATTTTCCACTTTGCAGGGCAGAAAAAAGGCTTTGCTTGACGTGCTCATTCCCTAAAAAATCTATAAAGCTCATCAGACCTTTTCAAATCGGTCGACATCTAATACAAAAATAGTAGAGCCGCCAACTGTCACCTCAACCGGGAAAGAAGAATACATGCCCATATCCATGGTAGAAGTATTGGGCACCATCTGATTTCTGCGGCTGCTATGTTTGGAGATGATTTCAATCACCTCGTCTACTTTCTCATCTTCTACACCAGAGATGAATGTAGTGTTACCTGCCATTAAAAATCCGCCTGTTGTGGCAAGCTTTGTTACAGAATATCCCTCTCTTGTTAGAGAAGAAGAAACGGCACCACTATCATCATTGCTCACAATTGCAAGAATTAGTTTCATAAAATCCGCCTTTCTTTCGTTTGTTTCGTATTTTATATACAAAAAATCTTCCTATTTATTGCTGTTTTACGAACCTATCATACCATAAACTCTTTAAAAAATCTATACTATTTTTACAGCAATTTGAGAAATAAGTCTTACGTTTATCTCACAATTACCAAAGATTCACCCTATTTTTGCCTAGACTTGCTTTTTATTAATTTGCTTGCTTTTTTTGTCTTTTCACGCAATCTCACCTTTCTGTCTTTATCTCTTATTACAGTCATTACTTCACTGCCAAAACAAAATAACGCTATTATATTAGGAATGGCCATCAATCCATTGAAACTATCCCCAAGCTGAAAAGCAAAGTCAAGTGGTACAACACAGCCTAAAAAAGCACAAAAAGCATACACAACGGCAAATGTCGTTTTTCCTTTGCCTTTGGTGAGGTAAAAAAGTCCCTCTCGCCCATAACAGCACCATGTGATGGTAGTCGCTACGGCAAACAAGGCCGTACAAAAAGAAATTAACTTAGCCCCCCACTCACCCATCGCCGCTTCAAATGGAAAAAAACTTATCGCTGCTCCTTCTAGGTTTAAAGGAGCCTGTGCGCTGAGAATGCACAAACCTGTTATGGTACACATGACAACGGTATCCGCAAAAACTTGAAAAATCCCTAAGCAACCTTTTTGCACCGGCGTTAAGCTTTCTACTTCATCATAAGCAAAACTGGCACTGCCAAGTCCGGCCTCATTGGTGAACACACCTCGAGAAATCCCTGTTTTGGCCGCCAGTATCATGCCGGCTGCCCCGCCTAATCCTGCACGCAAAGAAAAAGCGCCTTCAAAAATAGAAGTTATTGCCGAAGGAATGTTAGCCCGAAACACCCATAGCACAACCACTGCTGCAGAAAAAAAGATAACTGTCATTAGAGGCACTAATTTTTCTGTTATTTTCACCGCAAATTGCATACCGCCCACTGCCACAAAAAAGAGAACAGCGGCTAAAATGAAGCCTGACATTTCCGGGGAAATTCCAAACTCTGAAAAGGCCGAAGCCGCCGCATTGACTTGTACCATATTGCCCATGGCTAAAGAAGAAAGAAAGCATCCAACCGCATACAAAGCCGCCAAAGGTTTTCCTATCTTTTTTACTCTTTCTATGTACCCTAACGGCCCTTTTTTCTGGGGATATTTGGCCGCCAGCATATTTTCTGCAAACAAGGTCATCATGCCAAACAACGCAGAGATACACATCCATAAAATAGCCCCTGGCCCACCAGTGCCAACAGCTACCGCCACACCAACAATATTTCCGGTTCCAATTGAGCCTCCCAGTGCTGCTGTTAACGCCTGAAAAGAAGAAATCTTTCCTTTCTCTGATTTTGACCCAAAAAGGGCTGTTTTCATCCAAAATTTGCTCTTTCTAATTTGAAAGAATTTGCTTTTAAGGGACAGCCAAATTCCCACAATCAAAATTGGAATGAGAACATGCCAACCCCAAAGCATATTGCTAATTGTCTGCAGTATATTTCTCATTCCTTTCCAGAAAAATATGTTTTGGTATCTATTTATATTGAATTGAGATTTACAACCTTGTATGATTCCCTTTTAATTTGTCAGCTCATAAAATTCTAAAACAGAATAGATAGACCTTGACAAATTTTTTGCAATTTCATCCGTATGATGGGTCAGCCATATTTCATCTTGCGGATTGTCATGATAAATGAGCTCTGCCAAAATTGCTGTAGCTTTTGTTTTACGTAATTCATCTAGAGCGGTAACAGAATCTACCTGTACCAAGTTCGGCTCAGGATAAATTTTTTTGTAACTTTCCGCTATGCTCTGGGCAATTTCTTTTCCTTTTGTATCGTGTTCATAATAAAAAAACTGCGCTCCTTTTCTTCTACCCTTATAATGTAAACAGGCTTCATTAGAACGCAAAGCAAGGTGTAAATCATATGTATCTGCATTTGCATCACGTATTAGGGCCGGCATTTTGAGCTCTTCTGGAGAAATTACGCAAATCACCCCTTTATTGGCTAAGTCATTGGCTATTAACTGCGCCATTTCACTCATCCAAAAGCTTTCATCTCCGCCATTTGGATATTGCCGGTTTCGTTTTCTTGGCAAACTGATATAGATTTTTGCCATTCTACACCCTCCATTTTACCTGAATTTCCTCTGTTTTATTCTATCGCCAACTTCATTTTTTTCTCAAAAAATTCTTTTGTTGTAATTCCCGAGGGACGCACAAAGCGGCCTAAATTATAAAGCGAGTCTTTATCTCGAGTAATCACACTAATTTTTTCGGCTGACGTCAATGTCGCTGAAAACCCCATTTCTTTAATCAACTCGGGTGTAGTCTTACTGACCGCCCCAAAGGGGTAAGCAAAAGCGGTGGGTCTTTTCCCCACATGTTTTTCAATTTCATCTTGTGCTTTCAGCAAATCATTTTCTATTGCTTTTTTGTAGCTTTCATCCGACTCGCCTTGCTTCTTTTTAACTCCTTTTCTGGCACCTATGGTGTGCATATCATAGCTATGGTTCTGAACCTCTATCCTCCCTGAATCGCTCATTTCTTTCAGCATATCCCAAGTCAAATGGGAGTAATAGGCATTCTCCTCTTGAGAAGCCGTGAATAACTCTGTCACAGAAACAATGGGAGAAACTACAAATTTGCAGTCTAGTTTTTCGGCAATTTCCATTCCGTAAAGATAATTGTTGTAATAACCGTCATCAAAGGTAATCATTACCGGTTTTGCAGGCAAATTTCCTCCGTTTGTATAATTAATTAGGTCTTGTACTACCACTGTTTCATAACCATTTTCTTTTAAATAAGTTAAATCTTTTTCCAATGTATCCGGAGAAATAACATATTCGCCATGACGGCTTGGGTCTTTTAACAACGAATGATACATCACCACCGGAACGGCTATGCTCTCTTCGGTATTCGTTTGAATTGAATTATCTGCTTGTTTTGGAGCGAAAAAATGTATGGCTAAAAAAGTAAGCCCAAGCAGGGCCAAAATAGATAAAATTTTAAGACGAGTTACCTTTATAACGCTATATTTCCAACTACTCTTCATACTTGCACCACCTCATCAGTAATAGATAGTCGCTGCCCCCTCATTTTATTCGTATTTCATATTTTATCTATACAATTTAGTCATTTTCCTTACAAATTATGAACTCCATTGACTTTTATATGGATACATGCTAAAGTGAAAACACCGTTGTTTATCCCAGAATTACCCCTTATTATAAACAACCTCGCAAAGACTTTCTGGGATAATGCGCCGTCTGTCGTGTAGGCGGCCAATAAAAGCCGGAGAGCAAATGATTCTTTCGGTGTGCTAGAATCATTTTCTCTCCGGCTTTCTGACTTTAAAAGTCTTAAAAACGGAAAACCTTATCTTCATCCGTTATCGGTCCGTTACACCGCAGAAGATAGGAAAAGAAGAACCGTTACAGGCAGGATATCCTGCGTAGCGATACATTATTTGATGTATCGGAAAGGCAAGGTAAATTCATGAAAAAAAACAAATCCCCAAAGGGGGGTATTCTTCGTTTTTATCCTTTTACAAAAGGGTTTCGCTTTTCTTTTTGCTTATCTGCTGTGGCATTATTATTCTCTATTATTGCCAACTATATGACCCCACAGGTGGTTCGCTTCACGGTAGACTCTGTTATAGGGGACACCCCTTTTCAGCTTCCTACTATTCTGGTCAAGTGGATTGAACAGGCTGGTGGCCGTGAATTTTTGCAACAGAACATTATCTTATGTGCAGCCGCTGCTGTTTTTTTTGCGGTGCTCTCTGGGATTTTCGACTATATTTATCGCATGCGCATTGCCAAAGCTAGCGAAGGCACAGCAGAACAACTACGAAATAAATTATTTGACCACATTCAAAAGCTTCCTTTTGCATGGCATGACAAACATCAAACCGGTGACATGATTCAGCGTTGCACACAAGATGTTAATATGCTGCTTAACTTCATTCGAAGCCAGCTGCTTGAAATTATTCGTACCGTGCTGCTGCTTGTGGTTTCTCTTATTCTGATGTTCATGATGAACGTCAAGCTTTCACTCATTATCTCCGCTTTCTTACCTATCTTAATGCTTTCTTCTGTTGTCTTTTTTAAGCTGACAGGGAAAAAATTTTTACAGGCTGACGAAACAGAGGGTGAACTAACGGCCATGGCACAAGAAAATCTTACTGGGGTTCGAGTGGTAAGAGCTTTTGGCCGTGAGCGTTTCGAAATTGATCGCTTTCGCCAAAAAAGCCATGAATTGGCTGATTTTTGGATTGGCTTGTCCAAGCTGATGAGCTTGAACTGGGGTTCAGGTGATTTATTAGCCGCCCTGCAAGTGCTGGTTTCGATTATTTCCGGTATTTTCTTTGTTGTGAACGGTGAAATCACCACAGGCGAATACATGACTTTTTTTGCCTATACTTCGATGATTGTTTGGCCGGCACGAAGCCTTGGCAGACTTTTAGGCGAGCTGAGCAAATCAGAAATCAGCTCGGTCCGACTGCTTGAAATTTTAGACGCCGAAGAAGAAAAAGACTGCGAAAATCCTCTGACACCTGACATGGATGGCGATATTGTCTTTGACAATGTCAGTTTCTGCTATTCAGGTTCTCAAGATGTACTTAAAAATGTCTCTTTTACCATTCCAGCTGGTTCGACTTTTGGCGTTTTAGGCGCAACCGGCAGCGGCAAATCAACCTTGATCAGCTTGCTTGACCGTCTCTATGAATTACCTGAAAACCACGGTAAAATTACAATTGGCGGCGTGCCTGTTTCACAGATTAAACTCACTCATTTGCGCAAACATATTGGTGTAGTGCTGCAAGAACCTTTTCTCTTTTCTAAGTCATTTAAAGAGGGAATCGCCGACGGTGCACAAAGTGCTGAACTGTCTGTAGTGCGCCATTTTGCAAAACTTGCCGTCATTGATGAAGCAATTTCAAGCTTCTCTGAAGGCTATGAAACACCAATTGGTGAGCGAGGTGTGACAATTTCAGGCGGACAAAAACAGCGCGTGGCAATTGCCAGAATGCTGATGCAGAACACCCCCATCAAAATTTTTGACGATTCGCTCTCTGCCGTTGACATGGAAACCGACACAAAGATTCGCCAATCTCTGCAAGAAAATGTATCAGGAACCACTATTTTGATTGCCCATCGCATTACCACGCTAATGAACGCCGACCGCATTCTAGTGCTAGACAAAGGCGAGGTCAGTCAAATTGGTACACACCGAGAGCTTATTGCAGAAGACGGCATTTACAAACGCATTTACGATGCACAGAGTGCCAGCCGCAATTCTTAATTGCAGCAGCCATGTGCTCTTTTCGGTCTGCCAGTCAGACCCTTGTGAGGTGACTTATGAACGAACAAAAAGATATTAAAATTGGATTTTCTTCTCTGAAAGTATGGGGACGAATGATTCCTTACTTAAAGCCCTACAAAAAATCTTTGATTGCCATCGGTGTGTTAATGATGATTAACGCTGCTGTCGATGTCATCTATCCCATTTTGGCAGGGCGTGCTGTCAGCCAATTCGTTGAGCCCCGTCGAACCGAGGGACTCTTGACCTTTGGCCTGATCTACTTGGCCATCATCATTCTTCAAACCTTCTCTACTATTCTTTTTCTGCGTCAAGCTCTTTTTACCGAGACCAAAATTCGCAGAGATTTGTGCATTACACTCTTTGATCATTTGCAAACACTTAGCTTTTCTTATTATAATGTCACGCCAGTTGGCACGATTCTTTCTCGTGTGATGAGTGACACTGAACGTATTGGCGCTGCTTTTACATGGAGTCTTGTCGATGTATGCTGGAGTTCTGCCTATTTGATTGGCTGCATTGGCTCTATGCTTTTTATCAACTGGAAGCTCGCCTTAATGATTATCGTTATTATCCCTATTATTGGATTTTTAACCATCAAATTTCAGAAAAGAATTTTGGCTACCAATCGTGAAGTACGCCGAGTCAATTCTGAAATCACCCGCCACTATAACGAAGGTATTTCAGGTTCAAAAACTTCTAAAACAATGGTTATTGAAGACAAGAACACATCCGCTTTCAAGAAAGTTACACAAGAAATGCGCTCAAAATCAGTGCATTTGGCTTTTCTTGGTTCCGTCTATGTTCCGATTATCGTGTTCTTAACCTCTCTTGCTGTTGCTTTTGTGCTGACAAGCGGTGGAAGCATGGCGATGAATCGTTTAATTGATATCGGTACACTGACTATTTTCATCAACTATGCGCTGACCATTTCACACCCTGTGCAAAGCTTTGCCAATACAATCACTAATTTTTTCTCAACACAGGCAAACGTAGAACGTGTTTTTGAGTTGCTTGACAGCAAGCCTGAAATTACGGACACTCCTGAAGTTGTTGCCAAATATGGCACCTCTTTTGAGCCTAAAATTGACAATTGGGAAGCCATTGAGGGCAACATCACGTTTGAAAATGTTTCCTTCATGTATTCAGACGGCACCGAATATGTTCTTGAGGATTTTAATCTCGATATTCCTACCGGCACAACGATTGCCATTGTCGGTGAAACCGGAGCGGGAAAATCCACCCTTGTTAATCTTGCTTGTCGTTTCTTCGAACCCACAAAGGGTCGCATTTTGATTGACGGCAAAGACTATAAAGACCGCAGTATGCTGTGGCTGCACAGCAATATTGGTTATGTTCTGCAAACCCCTCACCTGTTTTCAGGTTCTGTGAAAGAAAATATTCGCTACGGCCGCCTCGACGCCACTGATGATGAAATTATTGACGCTGCCAAACTTGTGGGTGCTCATGATTTTATCATGAAAATGGAAAAAGGTTATGACAGCGATGTCGGCGAGGGTGGCGGACAGCTTTCCACCGGCGAAAAGCAGCTCGTTTCTTTTGCTCGTGCGGTATTATCTAATCCCCGCATTTTTGTGCTGGACGAGGCAACTTCTTCTATTGATACGCACACCGAGCAGATTATTCAGACCGCTATTTCTACTCTGCTTGAAAATCGTACTTCTTTCTTAATTGCCCACCGTTTATCCACCATTCGTCAAGCTGATTTGATTTTGGTCGTAAAGCATGGCAAGATTATTGAAAGAGGCACACACCATGACTTGATGAAAAACGGTGGCTACTACGCCGATCTTTATAACAAGCAATTTGAAGATGAAACTGCTGAAACCGTGTTTGCAGGGCAGTAACGCTAACAAATCTAATCTAGAACATTAATCTACTTAATAAAGATGAAGCAAGAGTTTTTCACTGCTTGCTTCATCTTTTTATCTTTTAAAGTTTCTTTGGTTTGTCTATACAAATAGGGTCAAACATGGTATCGTAAAGAGTAGATTTAAATTCAACCTGAAAGGGGATTGTTTATGATTAAGCATCCGCCCCTCGGCATTTATATACATGTTCCGTTTTGTTCTCAAAAATGCCCGTATTGTGACTTTTATTCGCTGCCCCCAAAAGGCAACCTTGCCGCCGAGTATATCCATGCACTGCAAGTAGCTATGCAAAAATATGCTCATTTGGGGCTTTCGGTTGACACGGTTTATTTTGGAGGTGGCACACCCAGCTTGCTCGGTGCAGAAAATTTGGTGCGCATTCTTACGATAGTCAAAGAAAATTTTGCTGTATCAGAGCAAGCCGAAATTACTTGTGAAGCAAACCCAGGAAATCTGTCCAACTCTTTTTTCGCTAAACTGAAACAAGGAGGGTTCAACCGCCTTTCTTTTGGTATGCAGTCGGCAAACGAAACCGAGCTGCGCTGTCTTGGCCGTCAGCACAGTGCTGACGACGTTAAAAAAGCGGTTCAGTCAGCACAGGAATTTGGTTTTGATAATATCTCAGTTGATTTAATGTTGGGCATACCTGAAAGCTCTGCCGAGCATTTGAGGGAATCTATGAATTTTGTGGGTGAGCTAAACATTCAGCACGTTTCCGCTTATATGCTGAAAATTGAAGAAAATACGCCTTTTTATACAAAACGCGAGACGCTTACTGTCCCCGATGATGATGGTATGGCTGACCTTTATCAGCTTTGTACAGACACTTTGCCAGCCAAAGGCTTTGCGCAGTATGAAATCAGCAATTTTGCTAAATTGGGCTTTGAAAGCCGCCACAATCTAAAATATTGGCATTGTGAAGAATATTTGGGATTCGGCCCCTCTGCCCATTCTTTTTATGAGGGTAATCGCTTTTACTATCCTCGCAGCGTGAACCATTTTCTTGCCGGAAAAGCCCCCCTCTCTGATGGAACCGGAGGAGACTTTGAAGAATTTGCCATGCTAAACTTACGACTTCGAGAGGGTATTTCGCGCTCTGCCTGTGAGGAACATTTTGACGATGGCAAAGCTCAATTTAATGTTTTACTGGCCAACGTAAAGAAATGTCCTCCTCACCTTCTCCTAGCGAATCCTCAAAGAATTGCATTAACACCAGCGGGTTTTGCTGTCTCTAACGCAGTGATTTTAACGTTGCTTTCTTAAAGTCTATTTTATTCCACCTAACTAGCTTTTTAGATTGCTTAACCATGACTTTAGTTTTATCGCCATAAAGGCACGTAAAATTATTGGTATTTTCAGCTTTTCTATAAATTCACAAATAAACTCAATAAAGGGATGAACGTTCAATTGCCTTGGATATTTTCAAAAAAACAAATTTTTTATCTGCGAATAATTGGTATAATCGGTACTCTTTTCTGCATGACTGCTATTTTTCTATTTTCTGCTCAAGACGGCGAAAAGAGCGGTGCTCTCAGTGGTGGTTTGCTCCATATGCTTCTTCAGTTTTTTCTACCACAGGCCACCCCCGCAGAATATGAATGGTTGAGCTTCTTCATTCGTAAATGTGCTCATTTTTCCATTTACACTGCCACCTCTATCTTTTTATCTATTTTAGCGGTTACCTTTCCCCTCTCTCTTGTCAAGAAACTAATCTTTGTATTGATGGCTGGCTTTTTATATGCGGTTTCCGATGAAATTCACCAACTATTTATCCCTGGCCGTGCCGGCAGTTTTAAAGACGTTTTGATTGATACCTGCGGTGTCCTTGTAGGAATGTCTGTTACTTTTCTATGCTTTTATTTTGTTCAGAAGAAGAAAAACAAAACGTGAATCTTTTATAAAAAAAGCCTTGCCAAAAAACGGCAAGGCTTTTTTCAATTGACTATCCCCATTAGATTTTATGTATCTGGCGTTTGAAATAATTCAGCGTGCATTCGGCTATAGTGAAAAATGTACTGCTGCGCCAATCCAGCGTGTTTCCCAAACTCTTCCGGTGATTTCCCGGGAAAAAGCTTGTTCATTGCCCGCTTCATCCACACATCCAGCGGAAAAGCTTCTGTTTTATGAAAACCATATAAAAGCGTGCATTCGGCCACCTTTGGCCCTACTCCATGAATTTTTTGCAATTCATAGCGCCCAAAGTGAATATCCTTTTCCCGAATTGCCTGCAAATCAACCTTGCTCTCTACAATTGCGCGTGCCGCAGCGATAATATACTTGGCACGAAATCCGGCACGAATGGGCTCTAAGTCTTTTACCGTCATTTTTGCCACTGTTTCTACTGCGGGAAAAGTAAAACCTCCGTCAATTGGTTCCCCGCACAATTCTGCAAATCGCTCGATAATTCCTTTAATACGGGGAATATTATTGTTTTGAGAGAACAAAAAGGAGGCTAATGCTTCCCAAGCATCTTGTCTTAAAATACGAATGCCCGGAGCAAATTTTGTCGCCTCTTTCAGCGGTTCACTTTGCTTAGCAAGCGTTTCTCTCATCTCTTCGTAGTTTACCGCAAGGTCAAAGTAATCATACCAAACGGTTTCATAATCTTGCTGTGAACAAAAGAACGTCAATTCATCTTCATCCTGACGAATTTGCAGCAAGCGGCCAAAGGCAATGCCTTCCCATATGCTGTATTCTTCCGTTTTCTCTATTTCTTTCCACCGAAAACTTTGACCACAATTTAAGGTCTGTTCCAAGTCAAAGCATTTGTTTATTTGTATACCGGTCTTTGTCATCATCGATTTTTCTCATCCGCCTTTTGCTGAATTTCAGGCTTACGAGAAGTGAAGTATTCTATCGAACGCTCAATGGCATCCTTTGAATTTCCCCAGTCGGCACCTTTGCTGCGATAATCAAACATACGGCAAAAATGCGTGACGTCATCACCCAAACCAGCCAGCTGATTTTTGGCAAGTTTAGCTGTCTGCGCGGCAAAAATAGGAAAGTTTTTACGATGCATTTTTTGAGCATACTCAATGGCCATGCCGTAATGCGTCAAACAAATAAACTCTTGTTCTGCATATATTTGACGAAATTCTTCCTCTGATTCCCATAGTTTAACCATGCTGTCAAACAAATGGCGCATATTTTTCTCTACGTTTTCGCAGATAAAACAATCATGCTGCCGGCGTTTCACTGCTTCTACTATTTTCTTGGCGGGCACTTTTCCCTCTGGAAAAACTTCTTTAGAGGTTTCGGCAATTAAGCTTTCTAAAATGAGTGCCACTGAAAGACGACTGCCTCGAGCCAAAATATGATTAAAATGAGTTTCGCAGAAACCCAGACGATTCGTTTCTTCTCTGACATCAGGTTCCATCATAGCTGCACCTGTGATATAAGTGGCAATCCGGTCTTCCAGCATATCTCTCATACGGCAAAACGGACAACCCTCTTTGGGCTGAAAAATATCATTAATCGGTATAGAGCATATATCTTCTCTCATGTCAAGTCCCTTCTTTTAAATTATAAATTTATTTCTGCATATTTATGCTTTTACTATCCAACCCCTAAAGCTTGTTTTTTCCCACTGTCAACAGGTTTTCCCCATAGCTTTCAACATTATAAACAGGGTTTTCAACTGCTTTTGAGCTAGTATATCACATTTTCAGCTAAAAAGGTAGCAATCTGCTTGTGAATAATTTGCTTTTTTTACCGCTTTGTGGATATACAGGGTTGAAACTGTGGAAAACTCAATTACTTTTCCTCGGTAATAAATTTTCGAACAAACCGTCCCCTATATATAGACAATTTTGAAACAAAAAATTCAATTTATGGACATCTTGTTATTTTTCTTTTTTAGAATTATTAAATATGAGCAACTCAAATTTCGACATGTGTTTACATAAAATAAGTTTTTAGAAAGCCTGTTGAAAACTGGAAAACCTTGTGGGACAAGAAGTTCTTAACATTCTTAACAGAGTTATCAACAGTTCCATCTTTCTGTGAAATTATCAATTATGTAAACTGAATGGTGTTTTTCATTTTCGATAACCTTTTCGATTTAACTTTGTGGAAAAAATGTAAAAATATTCATTCCATTTCCGTCATTCATTCATTTTCTCTGTTTTTCAGATTGAATTTTACATTTTTATTTGAAGAAATGCGATTATTGTGATACAATAGATTAAATTATGGGTTGATATGCTTAATCGGCATAATACCTATCTATCCCGAATGAAATAAAGGATGATTTTGAATTTAATGGATAATCATGAGAACAATATCATTGCCGGTCGAAACGCCGTTAGTGAGGCTCTGCGCGCAGGGCGTCCCATTGCCGCTCTTTATGTGCTGCGAGGAGAAAAAAATGGTTCGATTGTTTCGATTTTGGCAAGAGCAAAACAGAAAGAAATTCCTATAAAAGAAGTTGACCTCAAAAAACTTGATTTTATGTGTGGTCATGCTGTTCACCAAGGCGTTGTGGCAGCGGTTGCTGTCAAAGATTATGCCGATTTAGACGATCTTTTTCGTTTGGCAGAAGAGCGCGGTGAACCACCTTTTTTCATTTTATGCGATGAACTTTCTGATCCTTACAATCTGGGCGCTATTATTCGCACGGCCGAATGTGCCGGTGCTCACGGTGTCATTGTCCCCAAAAGACGCAATGTGGGACTAACTTTTGCGGTTGGTAAATCTTCGGCCGGTGCTGTTGAATATCTCCCCGTTGCGCGAGTGACAAACTTGGCTGACACGATTGAAACGCTTAAAAAACGCGGCGTTTGGATTTATACAGCCGATATGGACGGTCAGCCCTGGTGTCAAACCGACTTTAGCGGGGCTGTCGCTTTGGTCATCGGCTCTGAGGGCGAAGGCGTAAGCCGACTGATTAAAGAAAAATCTGATTTTATTGTTTCTTTGCCTATGAAAGGCAAAATTAACTCTCTGAACGCTTCGGTTGCTGCCGGTATTCTTTCTTACGAAATTTCACGTCAAAGAAGTCGGCTAAATACCGTTAATCCTTAAAGGAGGTTGCGTTTTATGGCAGATAACCAAAAAAACGACTTTACTCTTGATGATATTCTGGCAGAGCAAAGGGTAAAGAAAGAGACCAATCAACCAGAAGCTCCTGCTTCTCCTGAAACTACTATGCCCACAAAGAAGGAGATGCCCCCTGCTGATTCTATGCAATCTCCATCTCCTGCGCAAACTGCGCCTTCTCCTACACAAGCGCCTCCGTCTTTTCCTACGGGAACAAAACCTATGGCTCCTAAACCTGCCAATCCACAGCAAGCGCTGCGTGCCAATCAGGATGAAGACATGAGTGCCACCGAAGATATCAATCTATATGCCACAGGCAATATTAAGGCTGTTGATTTTGATGACGGAAAAAAGAAGAAAAAGAAAAAAGGATTTTTCGGTTGGTTTGGCGGCAAAGACAAAAAGAAAAAAGTCCCCGATTTCGATGAGTCAAATGATATGTTTTATGGACTTCAACTGAAGCCAATTGACGAATATCGAAAAGGCTATAACAGCACCGATGAAATTCCTGTTCCACAAGACACTTATGCCGATTTATTTGATCAGTCAAAAGACTCAATTGATGACGATATGGCAGAAAGCTTTCGAAAATTGCAGAAAGAGCGTCATTCTCGCATGCAAGAAGCCATGGAATCTTCTGGCATGGATGAAAACGAGTTGGCCGATGAGCTTGGTATTGTAGCTCCTATGCCTGTCACTTCTTTTGCTGCTGATCCATATGCCAAACAGCATGGTGTTGAAATTGAAGGAGTTGGCTCTAAAACTGCTAATATTCCAAGCTTTCAACAAGCACAGCTTAACTCTTTGCAGAACAACGAGCAGACCATGCAAATTAAGCTTAATATTTTAAATGACACCATGGAGCTAGAAAGCCTTAGAAATTCTTCTCCTGTCTCAGATGAAACGGTGGAAAAAATATTGGCAGCGGCGCCTGTGCAGACAGAAACCGAACTGTTTACACATGCTGCCCGAGATAAATCTGAGAATCCTTTCTTGAATCATCTACCACCTCGAGATAAAGCCTTGGTTACCGAGCAGCCTTATCAAGAGAAAACCGCTCCTGTTCAGCAGAGACCTGTACAACCTCCTGTCACCGAGCAACCTTATCAAGAGAAAACCGCTCCTGTTCAGCAGAGACCTGTACAACCTCCTGTCACCGAGCAGCCTTATCAAGAGAGAACTGCTCCTATTCAGCAGAGACCTGTACAAGCTCCTGTTACCGAGCAGCCTTATCAAGAAAGAACTGCTCCCGTTCAGCAGAGACCCGTACAAACTCCTGTCACCGAGCAGCCTTATCAAGAAAGAACTGCTCCCGTTCAGCAGAGACCCGTACAAGCTCCTGTTACCGAGCAACCTTATCAAGAGAGAACTGCTCCTGTTCAGCAGAGACCTGTACAAGCTCCTGTTACCGAGCAACCTTATCAAGAGAGAACTGCTCCCATTCAGCAGAGACCTGTACAGTCTCCTGTCACCGAGCAACCTTATCAAGAGAGAACTGCTCCTGTTCAGCAGAGACCCGTACAAGCGCCTGTCACCGAGCAACCTTATCAAGAGAGAACTGCTCCCGTTCAGCAGAGACCTGCACAACCACCTGTCACCGAGCAGCCTTATCAAGAAAGAACTGCTCCTGTTCAGCAAAGACCTGTACAGTCTCCTGTCACCGAGCAACCTTATCAAGAAAGAACTGCTCCTGTTCAGCAGAGACCTGAAAAAATGCCAATTGCACAAAAAGTTGTGCCGGCTTTAGATAATCCGCCCGCCACTGTTCCAGAAGTTAAAAGTCCTTTTGAATATCGTGAAAAAGGCATTCCTATGCACGTCCTAAATGCTGATTTATCGGGAATTTTGGACTTTAATAAACCCGCTGAACCAACTTCTCGCTCAATAATTAATAAAACCGCTCGCATGATTCAGTCTATGGTCCCTTCAAGCAATGAAAACCAGACTATTTCTGATGAAGAAAGACCTGTTTCCGTGCAAAAAGAGACTCCTAAGCAAAAACCTGCTTCTCTTTATGAACAGCCTGAATCCATTGATGACTACACCAGTCCTGACGATGCACATGCCATTACCAATGAGCTTAAGGCCGATATGCATGATTTGACACTGCGCGTGTTAATTACTGGTGCCGCTACTGCCATTTTGATCTTTGTAAATCTTATTTTCGGACGTTCTCTTTCAGCTGATGCGACAAGCTCTTCGACAATTTATGTTGCCCTCACCTTTATCTTCTTATCTGCTGCTATTGTCGGGTGTTTCCGCACGATTTTGAACGGACTTAAATCTTTGTTTACCTTTAATGCAAATTCGGATAGTGCTGTTGCTGTTGCTGCCATTGGTGCCATGCTGCAGACACTTTCAGGACTCTTCTTTAAAGAAGCATTAGCTGACGGCAGCTTGCGTATGTATGCCGTCGTACTCACAGGCGCTTTGTGTATTAATGCTGCCGGTAAATTGACCATGATTCGCCGAATTCACAGCAATTTCCGTTTTGTCACCTCAAGAGAGCAAAAATATGCGGTGAATCTATTTGACGACCATAACACTGCTTTAAAAATGACAAAACAAGTTGTGGCTGATAAACCTGTCATGGCTTACCAAGGCAAGACAGCCTTTTTACGTCGTTTTCTTGAAATTTCCTATCGTCCTGATCCCTCTGAAACATCTTCACAGATGTTCGCTCCTATTGGATTGATTGCCTCTTTGGTGCTCACGATTGTCTGTATGCTGGTAACCGGCAGTGTTCCCATGGCCATTAACTCTTTAGCCGCTGCGTTAATTGTCAGCGTTCCCGTCGGAAATATGCTTTCTATTAACCTGCCTATGAGCCGTTTGGCCAAGCTTGCCCGACGCGCCGGTGCCATGGTTTCGGGTTATGAAGCTGTTCGCTTGGCCGGAGATGTCAATGCCGTGATGATGGATGCGGATGACTTGTTCCCCAAAGGTACAGTTGTGCTAGACGGTATTAAGACCTATACAGGCCGTGATCAAGTCGAAAATGCAATTATGAGTGCTTCTGCTTTAATGAAAGAAGTTGGCGGACCTCTAAGCGGCGTGTTTGAACAGGTTATCATGGAAAAAGAAGACCACCTACCTGATGTTTCACGCTATGGCTATGAAGATGAATTTGGTGTTGTGGGTCATGTTGACGGCAAAACTATTTATATTGGCGCAAGAGGTTTGCTTATCAAACATAAAATTGAGCCGCCGGCTCGTGAGGATGAATCTCCTTATGCTGCCAGCAACAAGCAAATTATCTATCTTGCACAAGATGAAACGGTTGTAGCCATGATGGTTCTTAGTTACACCGCTGACCGCCGCCGTAAAAATGAGCTTCAACGGATGGAAGACAACGGAATTAGCGTGGTTATCCGCACGACAGACCCCAATGTTACTCCTCAATTTGTCGGCAGACTCTTTGGAATTGATCAACATTCTGTTTCTGTTTTGGATGATTCTCTTGGCAATGTCTATCAAGACCTTACCGCCAAAGAGACACCTCGCAGCGATGCAACTATTGCCACCAAAGGCCGCATAGAATCTCTTATGACAGTGTTGGCTGCTTGTGTCGGCAGTAAAAGAGACGCTAACTTTATTATGGCACTGCAAAACATCAGTGTTGTTTTAGGCTTTTTACTGGTTGCGTTCCTTTCCTGCTTCGGTGCTATCAGCAAACTTTCTGTTTTTGCACTGTTTGCCTTTGAACTGCTTTTCTTACTCATTATTTTGATTATTCCACGGATGAGAAAACCATAATATAAACCAACTTACGAATAGACAGCAAACTTTCCCTTTGTTTGCTGTCTGTTTTTTATATTAACAGCATGACCACTGCTTTAAAGGAGATTTCATTATGGCGCAAAAAACTGCCTCTCAAATTCAAAAAGAGCGTACGCAAGTGTTAGAAACCAAAGCGGAACAGTTACTGCAAAAATGCTCTACCATGACTCTGGCCTCCATAAATAAAGAGGGGTATCCTCGCATCTGCACCGTTTCTAAAATAAAGAATGAAGGATTTTTAAATCTCTACTTTGTCACTTCTAAGCGGTCTGCCATCAATGGCAAGGCCACTCACTTTGAAAACTGCTCAAAAGCCAGCGTATGCTATTCTTTGGCTGGCGATAGTGTCACTTTAATTGGGGATATCTCCTTTATCACTGACAAAACAGAACAGGAAACTTTTTGGCAGGAATCTGACCGCCGCTTCTTTAAAAAAGGAATCGATGACCCTAAGTTTCGCCTACTTAAATTCCACACAATAGAAGCTACGTTTTGGATTGAGGGGAAATTCAGAACCTGCCGCTATAAGTAATTCATTTCAAATGATGTTGCACTCCTATCTATTTCCTACTATGCCGACACAATTCACATATCCCTCTTGCTTGGTCTACATTCTTTGTTACAGAAACTTCGACCCTTTCTTTTGGCTAATCATTGTATAATATATCTAAATCAATTGATAAAACTAAATATAATTTGTATAAATATTGGTTTTGGGATTGTTTTCTTTGTGTTTATATTATATAATCGTTCTATCATAGCAGAAATAAATTGTTGATTTTGTCGAATGAATCCATTTAGCTTTCTGCCAATTGAAAGGAGCATCTATCTATGAAACAGTATTCTGCAAAAAATATCATAAATGTAGCTGTCACCGGACACAGCGGTTCGGGAAAAACTTCTTTGACAGAAGCAATGCTGTATTTGTCTGGTTCTTCTGAACGCCGCGGCAAAGTGGATGACGGCAACACGGTCACTGATTTTGACCCGGAAGAAATTCGCCGAAAAACGTCTATCTCTTCTGCCACTGCTCAGTTTGAATGGAGAAATAAACAACTAAACTTAATTGATGCTCCAGGATTGTTTGACTTTGAAGGCGGCTTATGCGAAGCCATGCGTGCTGCTGACACCGCCCTAATTGTGGTTTCGGGCAAAGACGGTCCGGCTGTCGGTACTGAAAAAGCATTTGCTGCCGCAGAAAAGAGAAATCTCTCTAAATTCGTATTTGTCAACGGTCTTTGTGATGAGAGCGCACGCTTTTATCGTGTATTTGAAGATTTAAAATCTAAATTTGGTCCTTCCATCTGCCCTGTTGTTGTTCCTTATATTGTGGACGGACAGGCTAATATCTATGTCAATATCCTTGAATACAAGGCCTATGATTATTCTGGTGGAAAGCCTGTACCTGTTGCTATGCCAGACATGGGTGACAGGTTAGAAGGTTTGCGTGCTGCCATTTGTGAAGCCGTGGCTGAAACCGATGACGAGCTATTTGAAAAATACTTTTCAGGCGAAGAATTTACACCTGAAGAAATTATTGTGGGCGTGAGCAAAGGTGTTAAACGAGGCTCTATTACCCCCGTATTTTGCGGCGATGCTCTGCTTATGAGAGGCATGGAACAATTCCTCAATGGAATTGTATGGCTTGCCCCCAGTGCAGAGGAAAAATCAGGTGAAACGGGAGTAGACCTAGAAGGCAACCTGATTGAACTCACAGTGAATGAAGATGCAGCACCTGTTGCTGTTGTTTTCAAAACGGTTGCTGACCCATTTATCGGCAAACTGTCTTACATAAAAGTGATTGCCGGAAAAATTACCGCTGAAACACCCCTTGTGAATATGACTACAGGCAATGCAGAAAGAATAGGCAAGCTTTTAGTGATGAATGGAAAAAAACAAACGGAAGTGAAAACTTTGGTTTGCGGTGATATTGGCGCCATCCCTAAGCTTAGCACGGCTAACACCGGCGACACGCTTTGCTCCCCTGTTCGCAAAATCATTGTGAAACCAGTCGAATATCCCGGTATCGCAATGAGTATGGCCGTAACAGCCGCTAAAAAAGGAGAAGAAGACAAAGTTGCACAAGGTTTTATGCGACTTGCTGAAGAAGACCCCACGCTTAAATTCCACACCAATCACGAAACACATGAAATGATTATCAGTGGACTCGGAGATCAACATCTCGACGTTGCCGTTTCTAAATTGAAATCTAAATTTGGTGTCGAGGTTTCATTAAAGAAACCCAAGGTTCCTTATCGCGAAACCATTCGCAAAACGGTTCAGGTGCAAGGTCGTCATAAAAAGCAAACTGGCGGTCACGGTCAATTTGGTGATGTTTGGATTGAATTTTCTCCCTGTGATAGTGACGGTTTAGTCTTTGATGAACGTGTGGTAGGCGGTGCTGTACCAAAAGGCTTTTTCCCTGCTGTCGAGAAAGGCTTGCAAGAAAGCATTCAAAAAGGACCTCTAGCCGGTTACCCCGTAGTGGGTGTCAAGGCGGTTCTCTATGATGGTTCTTATCATCCTGTCGATTCCTCAGAAATGGCCTTTAAAATGGCTGCTTCCATTGCCTATCGGGAAGGATTACCAAAAGCTAATCCCGTCTTGCTTGAGCCTTTAGGCTCTTTGCAGGCGACTGTTCCTGATGCCAACATGGGTGATATTATGGGTGAGGTCAATAAGCGGCGAGGTCGCATTTTAGGGATGAATCCTGCTGGACACGGTACCCAAACGGTTGATGCTGAAGTACCCATGGCAGAAATGCATGATTTTTGTACCTATTTACGCCAAGTTACACAAGGGCGAGGTAGTTTTGTTTTTAACTTTGCCCGCTATGAAGAAGCCCCCCAACCAATTGCCGAAAAAGCCATTGGCTTGGCCGTGGGAGAATAACGCATGAAAAAAGCGAGCTGATGAATCGGCTCGCTTTTTATACGGAAAATTTATCTTATTCTTTGATTTATTGCTATCTACCATTATCACGTCGCATGTATACAAACTTGCACCACATAAGCGACAATGGTTACTAGAATGTCAATTCCAATAGCGAAGATTAATGGTTTTTTGCCCTTGTCTGCAAAATCTTCTTTACTGGTTTTCATGCCGATTGCTGCCAGTGCCACCAACATTAGAAATTTTGTTGTGGTAGAAATAGCGGGATTCATTTGCGCAGGGACAATCCCCGTGCTTTTAATGGCTACCATAGCCAGAAAAAGTAAAATAAAAAATGGAAAAACTTTTTTCCAGTTTACTTTAACCGCTTTAATCTCGCCTCCTGCTGAAAGTGCCTTTGCTTTTACTCTAGCGTTGATATACGAAAAAATAAGAACAACAGGAACAATTGATAGCGTTCTTGTTAGCTTGACAATCACTGCCACATCCCCCGCTTGCTGCGAGAAAGCATATCCTGCTGCCACAACAGAAGATGTATCGTTTACTGAAGTACCCGCCCAAACACCGAATCCGGCGTCAGTCATCCCTAAAAACCGTCCAATAAAAGGAAAAAGAATGACCATGATAACGTCAAATAAATAGGTGGAAGAAAGTGCGAATGTGACATCACTATCCTCTGCTTCAATAACCGGTGCCAATGCTGCAATAGCCGAGCCGCCGCATATTCCTGTTCCAGCCGACAACAAAGCAGACAATCGCCAGTTTACTCCAAATAACCGCCCTAATAAATTTCCTATGACAAAGGAAGTAAACAAAGTAAAGGACATGACAATCAGCGAAATTTTTCCCACAGAAAAAACTTGACTAAAGCTTAACGTCAGACCCAACAACACAATCGCTGTTCTTAATATGTACTTTGATACAAATTGAATGCCGGGCTTAAGCACGCTAAATCGGCTAACTTGTTTGTTTAACAGCATACCAATCACAAGCGCAAAAATGCTGGGCTCAACTAAATCATCAGCAATTTCAATGTGAAAAATGGCTTTCATGGCAAAGGATAGCAACAAGCTTGCCAGTCGACTCAATGCAATCGAAAAAAAGGCAAGTAGTATTGAAACCAAAATACCTGACCACAAATGTGGTTTTGTTTGTTTGTTCATCTCCAAAAGAACTCCCCCTAAACAAATAATTCATATTGATTATAATCGCCACTCATGATAATATCAAATTATATATCTTTATAAACTCATAAATTTATTTAATAAATGATTAAGAGGTTAAGTTCATGCTTGATTTTCGTCATGAAACATTCAGAATGCTGTGCCGCCATGGTAACTATGCTAAAACAGCAGAGGCGTTGCACATTACACAACCCGCTGTTTCTCAGCATATTCAATATTTAGAGCAATGGTATCAAGTCAAACTGATTGCTGAAAAAGGAAAGCGTTTTTCTCTTAGTCCTGCCGGAAAAGAATTGTTGCTTTTCATTCAAGCCTGTGACAGTGGTTTATCTGCCTTAGAGCAGCGCATGCAGACTTCAAACTCTCCCTCTCAGCAGATTATCATTGGGGCCACACGAAGCATTGGAGAATGTATTTTACCGGATATTATTGCTAACTCCCTGCGTATCCATGAAAATGTGGATTTTCGATTAGTGATAGACAACACAAATATTTTGTTAGATAAGCTTCAAGAAGGAGAAATTCATTTTGCACTATTGGAAGGCTATTTTGACGCTTCGCTCTATGAATCCATTCTCTTTTCAAACGAAGAATTTATTGGTGTTTGCTCCCCAACCAATTCTTTAGCAAATCGTGAAATTTTATTTTCTGATTTATTGGATCAACGTCAGATTGTGCGAGAGAAAGGCTCGGGCAGCCGCGAAATCTATGAGGAAATTTTACACGAAAATTATTTGAATCTATGGCAATTCCCTCGGTTAATAGAAGTCAACAACTTGGCTTCTATTAAAAAATTGGTTGCCAAACATGCCGGCATTACCTTTTTATATCAATTTTCTGCAAAAGATGAACTACTGTCTGGAAATTTTGTGCAGCTTCGAATTAAAGATTTTTTAGCTATGCGCAAACTTCATTTTGTCTATCCTAAAAACAGTTTAACTGATATTGACTATCTTTTTTGGTTTCATGAGTTTTTAAAAATCTATCAATCTCCCCTATAAAAACAAAAAAAGACAAGGTGTTTTGCACCTTGTCTTTTCGTATTGCTATATTCAATTTTCCTTGCCACTTATCCGACAATTAAAACTTTTCAACCCATTTTTCAAAAGCAGCTACATAAGCTTGCAGATGTTTTTGAGTATCCTCATTTACTACTTCTCCATTTTCATTGAGGAGCGTATGAACAGAACCAATATATGCTTCTGGCTGCTGCAAGGGATGAATATCCAAGAAAGAAAGAACCTGACGGAGATGATGATTAGCACCAAAACCAGCTAAACCACCTGGAGATACACTGACAACACCGGCGGGTTTTCCGCCCCAAACGCTTTCACCATAAGGTCTTGAACCAACATCCAACGCATTTTTAAGAACAGCTGGAATGGAACGGTTATGCTCTGGGGTAAAGAACAAATAAGCATCGACAGATTTCAAATCTTCTCTTAATCTAGTCCAAGATGCTGGGGGGTTACCCTCTAAATCTTGATTAAACAAATCTACACCGTTCAAATCCACAAATTTTGCTTCATAGTCAGATGGGAGAATCGAAGCTACATAATTAGCAACTGATTGAGAGAAAGCACCCTTTCTCAAGCTACCTACGACAATACCAATTTTTTTCTTACTCATAATAATTTCCTCCTAAAATTTTAATTTTTTAATTTAATAGTTTTATTTTATATTAAAGACTTGAAGTTTCCAGATGCAAATCCGCTAAAATATCAGAAAGCCGTAAAGCATTAAGCTCTTTTTCAAATTCTGTCTGTACCTGACTGTTAATATGTTCTAGTACATTTCCAATTTTGGCACCCACTGGGCACTTATGATTTGTGTTTTGATGAATGCCGAATAGCTTTTGCTCTTTCTCTACTGCTTTAAATATTTGGAGAAGAGAAATTTCTTCTGGCGATTTTGCAAGACCGGTCACGCCAATCTTTGTTTGTGCTTCAATGAGGCCTGCTTTTTTTAAAGCGCTCATTAATCTTCTTACTAAAGCAGGATTTGTGTTTACACTGCCTGCGATATACTCTGATGTAATCGATTCTTCTTCTTTTAGAGCGATTAAACTAAGAATATGAATACTGACGGCATATTTAGTTGAGTACATTGTTTCCTCCTTTATTTGTTACTATTATAGTTACTAATTATCCATTTGTCAAGAACAATTATCAATTTTATTTTAAAATGTTTTTTTTAGCGTGTTTCTTTGCCCCTTTCTATTCATAATGTCCCATTTATCTAAAAAATAAACAGCCACCTTTCCCTCAAAGGGCAAAGTCAGCTGTTTATTTCGTCACGGGTATTCATTTAGTATAGACTTATATGTTTTGTGTTTTCGCTCAGCTAGTTTACTTTCTAACGAATAATTGAATATCTTCAAAAAGTTTCGCTAACTACTATGTTTTTTTAATGAAGGTAGTCTTACACTTTTGACAAGTAACTTGAATTTTACCCCGCCCTCTTGGTGCACGCAGTTTTTGCTTGCAATTGGGACAGCCAAAATACTTGTATAGCTTTCGTTCTTCTACTTGCTTCTTTTTGAACGAAAACCAGCCTCGCACCTTTGACTTGTATTTCATCAAAATAGTTAGCTCACGCTGCCTTGCCGGAATATTTTTTGAAAATATACGAAACAAGCCATAAATATAAAGTGCATACGAAAAAAGGGTTAATATAATTAAGTTGAACCATTGACCAAAAGTAGAAAGAACTAAACCAACCACTAACACAGCTAGGCTTACTAAATCAACACCATATCGCCCATACATAAAGCGCTTAAATTTTTCCATCATCAAAGATAACACCAACCTACCGGCGCAATCACCGCCAAATAATTTTTATGTTTCTTAGTATACAACTTTTTTAGATGATTTCCAAGATTCCACAAAAGTTTCACAAGAAGTTTACAATTTGTTTTCACTTTAGATAAATAGATTTTATAATTGCGTTTTTATAACGCTTTCTTAAAAAAACAAGAACAATTACCATAAATCGTGTTGACAAAGAATTTTATTGATATTATAATTAAACCACAAGTGAAAATATGTATATGGAGGATTAGTTATGGCTAATTTAAAAGGATCTAAAACCGAAGCAAACCTCTTGGCGGCTTTTGCGGGAGAATCTCAGGCAAGAAATAAATACACCTATTATGCTTCCCAAGCAAAAAAAGAGGGCTATGTTCAAATTGGAAACATCTTTGAAGAAACTGCCAACAACGAAAAAGAGCATGCCAAAATGTGGTTTAAGCTCGTACACGGCGGAATTGGCAAAACTTTGGACAACCTAATTGATGCTGCTGCCGGCGAAAATTATGAGTGGACTGACATGTATGCAACTTTTGCTAAAGAAGCTCGTGAAGAAGGCTTTGAGAGCATTGCAAAGTTATTTGATGGCGTTGGCGCTGTTGAAAAATCCCATGAAGAAAGATATTTAAAACTGGCTGAAAACTTGAAAAAAGGCATTGTTTTCTCTAGAGAAGGCGATGTTGTGTGGTTCTGCAGCAACTGTGGCCATTTGCACGTTGGCAAAGAAGCTCCCAAAGTCTGCCCTGTCTGCGCACATCCGCAGTCCTATTTCGAAATCAAAGCAGAAAACTATTAATAAGCGCATAGACTCTTCATTTTTATAATTGAATTTTTGCTGCTTAGGAGGAAAGATCTGTTCTGCCTCACGAGGGTAAACAGATAATAGACAGCTTTTTTACAATAGGCAAACTCTCTGTAAAAATAGATTTTCTGTCTTTTCCTCTGAAGACCCCTCAAATATTTGAGGGGTCTTTTTGATTATTACTCCATTTTAAATCTGCTTATTTTGCAAAATGTTTTTAAAATTAGATTTACCAAAGGAACCCATTATGAAAAAGATAGCCGTTATCGGAGCCATTTTGGAAAACCCACACGATTTGCAAACCGAGTTTAATCAGCTTGTCTCAGATTTTCAAGGAATTGTCAAAGGGCGAATGGGTATTCCCCTAGAAGAACATGGCGTTGCCGTCATCTCACTGACTGTAGTGGGTGAAATTGATGAAATCAATAGCTTAACAGGAAAACTGGGTGCTTTAAGCGGTGCAACCGTTAAAGCCGCCGTATCTAGTAAAATTATTGAGAATTAAGCTTTTTTATTTTTAATTTTTCAAGCAGCTAGACCAAGGCAAAAGGCAATGGAAAACTTTGTATAAAAACTGTTCCCGGCAAACTATTTTTGCTTGCTGTTTGAATAAGATTCAGCAAGCCCTCCGCTCTGCGGAAGAAGGGAAATGATTGTATGTTTATTGATAAGGATTATATTGAAAATTTGTTGATTGAAGCAAAAAACGTGCCTGATTCCGAAATTGATTCCATTTTAGACAAAGCTGATGAATTTGCAGGGCTGACCCATCAAGAAGTCGCTGCTTTGCTCGTCAATGAAAATCCAGCTTACCTAGAGAGAATCTTCAAAATTGCCGGCAAAATTAAAGAGCATATCTATGGTGACCGCATTGTTATGTTTGCTCCCCTTTATGTTAGTGACTACTGCGTTAACCAATGTGCTTACTGTGGGTATCGCTGCACCACCAAATTTGAACGCCGCAAGCTGACACAGGACGAAATTCGCGAAGAAGTTCGCATTCTTGAGCAAATGGGCCACAAACGAATTGCGCTCGAGGCCGGAGAAGACGATGAAAATTGCCCAATTGATTATATTTTAGAGTGCCTGAAAACAATTTATGACATGAAATTTGAAAACGGCGCTATTCGTCGTGCCAACGTCAATATCGCTGCTACTACCGTTGAAAACTTTCAAAAGCTGCACGATGCCGGCATTGGTACCTACATTCTTTTTCAAGAAACTTATCATCAACCTACTTATGAAAAAATGCATATCAGCGGGCCAAAACACAATTATGAATACCATCTAACCGCTTTTGATCGTGCCATGCAAGGTGGCATTGATGATGTAGGTGCAGGGGTGCTATTTGGTTTGTACGAACCCTTTTTTGAGGTTTTGGGACTTATGATTCACAATGAACACCTTGAAGAAAAATTTGGGGTCGGGTTTCATACTATTTCTGTCCCCAGACTTTGCAAAACAAAAGAAATGACTCTTGACGGTTTCAAACATCTTGTAGACGATGATACTTTCTTGAAAATTGTCGCTATTATCCGTCTAGCTGTTCCTTTTACAGGTATGATTCTTTCTACCAGAGAAGATCATGACATGCGTAAAAAACTCCTTAAAACAGGCATTTCCCAGCTTTCTGCCGGTTCAAGTACCGATGTCGGCGGTTATAATAAAAGAGAGAATCAGCAGTCACAATTTGAAATCAATGACGACCGTACTGCCGGTGAAATTATTGAAGAACTTCTCGATGATAGTTATGTACCCAGCTTCTGTACGGCCTGCTATCGCAGCGGACGTACCGGGGACCGCTTTATGAGCCTAGCTAAATCAGGACAAATTAAAAACGTCTGCCTGCCTAATGCCCTAATGACTTTATATGAATATGCAGTAGATTATGGCAACGAAACTTTTTTACAAAAAAGCGAAAAGGTCATTCACCAACAAATTCAAAATATTGGCAATGAGACCATTCGCCGCAAAGTAACAGAAAATCTTGAGAAAATAAAAGTCGGCAAACGAGATTTGTATTTATAAGCTTCTATCCGTTTTTTATTACACAAATTCACCCAACTTGCACTGTGTTTTTATGTTTTTGGGGGATATAAAAACCGGAAAGGACTATGATAAATATGGAAAAAACACCTAATTCTATGCGACGTCATGTCGCTATCTTTGGTAAAACAAATGCCGGCAAATCCACCATTTTTAACGCTTTAACAGGGCAGCAAAACGCCATTGTTTCTCCTCAGGCCGGAACCACCACCGACCCTGTGCAAAAAGCAATGGAGCTTATTCCATTTGGGCCTATTGTAATGATTGACACGGCAGGACTTAGTGATGAAACGGCTTTAGGTCAGTCAAGAATGCAAAAGACAAAAAATATCATGCGGCGTGCCGATTTTGCGCTTTATATTGTCGATGCAACCGATTATGACAGTGCAGCTTATGAGGAATTTTGCCAGCAAAAGCTACTCCATCTTCTTGTTTTCAATAAATGGGGATTATTAGATGAAAAAACGGCTTTTTCTTTAAAGGAAAGCTATTCCAACTCCGTCCCTTTTATAGATGAGACTTCCTCGACTGATGCATTACGGGAAAAACTAGCAGAAGAACTTGCAAAGCTATCTTCTGAAAGAAGCACTTTCTTAGGAGACTTACTGCCAAAAGGCAGTGTTGTTATTTTGGTTATGCCCGTAGACTCAGAGGCGCCAAAAGGGAGGCTTATCTTACCACAGGTGCAGATTCTACGTGATTGCCTAGACAACAACATGATTGCCGCCTGCTGTCAAGTCGAAGAATTGGCAGAAACTATTCGCCGATTTGACAAGGTTGATTTAGTCGTAACTGACAGTCAGGCTTTTGCTGCTGTCAATCAAATCACACCTCCTACCATTGCCCTAACTTCTTTTTCGATTTTGGTGGCTAGGCAAAAAGGTTCTATCAGTGAACTGGTCTATGGCTCATCGACAATTGAAAATTTAAAAGACGGCGATAGAATCTTAATGCTAGAGGGCTGCACACATAACAGCACGCATGAGGACATTGGAAGAGTTAAAATCCCCAATTTGCTGCGTAAAAAGACCGGCAAAAAACTAGATTTTGATTATTTTAGCGGTTATCAGTTTCCTGATTCATTAGACAACTATGCGCTGGCTATTCAATGCGGCGGTTGTATGCTAAACGAAACCGAAATTAAAAGCCGCATTCGTCACATGAACGAAGCTGGCTTACCTGTCACCAACTATGGTATGTGTTTAGCAATTCTCTCCGGCGCATGGAATCGCTGTAAAAACTTTTTAGAAGGAGAATGGAATGAACATTCAGCAAATGAATAAAGCCGAACTGACCCAGCTGATTGCTCAAAATGCAGAAAATCCGGACCCCGAAATTTTGGCAGAGGCAAGACGGCTTTGTGACAGTGTCTACGGCAAACAAGTTTTTATGCGTGGGCTCATCGAATTCACAAACTACTGCAAAAACAATTGCTACTACTGCGGCATTCGTGCTGCCAATGGCAACGTTCACCGCTATCGCCTGACAAAAGAAGATATTCTCACCTGCTGTGACATCGGCTATAATCTTGGCTTTCGCACGTATGTCTTGCAAGGAGGCGAGGACCCTTATTTTACAGATGACATCATGTGTGATATCGTATCCGACATTCGCAGAATTTACCCTGATTGTGCGATTACTCTTTCGCTTGGTGAGCGCAGCAAAGAAAGCTACCAGCGTTTATATAACGCGGGTGCAAACCGTTACCTACTGCGGCACGAAACCGCCACCGACGAGCATTATTCCCTCTTGCACCCTGAAAATCTTTTACTTTCTAACCGCAAACAATGCTTACGTGATTTAAAAGAAATTGGGTTTCAAACTGGTGCCGGTTTTATGGTTGGCTCCCCTGGGCAAACCTATGAAATGCTGGCAGAAGATTTATTGTTTCTCAAAGATTTGCAGCCTGAAATGGTGGGCATTGGTCCTTTTATCCCTCATGCTGATACTCCTTTTCGAGAAGAGGCGCAAGGCAGCCTAAATCTTACTCTGTTAATGGTCGCTTTAACAAGACTTATGCTGCCAACAGCACTGCTTCCAGCGACTACAGCCCTTGGTTCTATCGACCCCTCAGGGCGTGAACAAGGACTGAAAGCAGGGGCCAATGTGGTCATGCCAAACTTATCCCCGCTTAATGTGCGCAAAGATTACTCGCTATATGACAATAAAATTTGTACCGGTGATGAAGCCGCTGAATGTCGTATGTGTATTCAGCGCCGCATTCAATCTTCGGGATTTGAACTTTCA
This sequence comes from Scatolibacter rhodanostii, assembly GCF_900197595.1. GTDB lineage: Bacteria > Bacillota > Clostridia > Oscillospirales > Acutalibacteraceae > Scatolibacter > Scatolibacter rhodanostii. The sequence goes on from NZ_FZLO01000002.1 coordinate 523,167, forward strand.
ACTGGTCGAGGCGATCATATTGGCAATCCATAAATCACTTGCTAGGTGTCTCCAGTAAAAATAAATTTTACAAAGAGGAGATAGATTTTCTTTATAACTGCCTCGTTAGTTTGGTGTCAAATAGATTTTACTCTCTGCAATCTTTAATAAAAACAGCGCATCCCTCGTTCGGCAGCTTATTCTGCTAAACGAAAGGATGCGTTTTTTCTTTTATATGGCTGTATTTAGACGGATACCCAGATAAATATTGCCGATTTCACTGGTTACAGAACAAGACTCATGAATGCTATATGGCTTGTCCGCTGGCAGTTGCAAGACAGGCGGTAAAATGTCACATTTCACGTTCCCGTTATCGGCTAATATTGTCAAGACATTACCGCTGATAATATTGGCTGTTTCTGAAATAGCAGAGGTGACGAAATCATCTACACTTTCAACTTCCATCCCACTCATGGTATTTACCATTTTGAGAGAAACTTCTTCAGGGAATCGGTAGATTAGTTCGCCTTCATAATCACCCACAACACCCACTGAAATATCAATTTCAGTGCCCGCCATGAAATTTTCTGTTGAACTCTTGGAAACATGGTCTATTCCAAACATCAAGCTCATTACATTTTGAGCCGCCTCAAAAAGAGAAGCATGAAAATCAATCATCAAGGGTAACCCCCTTTTCGGTGACATAGGCTGCGATTCGTTTGTCTTCAACGGCCACATGGTTAATCAACCATGCCATCAGTTTACCTGCAAACTGCTGCATGAGCTGCTCATTATATCCACTTTTCTCATATTGCTCTGAAACTTCTAGCACATAGCTGACCATACTATCGTGAATGGCCTTATGCCTTTGATACCCCGGGTATTCTATACGCTTCTGAAAAGTCTCTTCATCTTGAAAGTGCTCTACCACATAACCCTTCATAAAATCCAAGGTTTCATTGACACGGTAGACCTTCTCTTCCCATGAGACAGACGAACGTAATGTTTGCATAAAAACTTCTACTCGGTTAAATAATTCTTTATGCTGTGAATCAATGAGCGGCACTCCCACCGCATAAGCTTCTCTCCAAAGCATATATTTCCCTCCCTTTAATTCTTACTCTGTTGCCTTATCCACTATTCGAGCACATTTCTTTTCCTTAAGATAATTTCACGTTCCGCTTTAAATACATATCTTATAATTCTCTCTTGGCGTCTGCTCGTCAAATTTCTATACCTTACACGAGTTTTATAGGCCTTATGTCCGTTCACTTTATGTAGACATTCTGTAGACGAAAGAATTTCTGCTTTTACTGCATCGGGTAAAATTTCATCAGGAAAGTTAATTTCAATGGTCATTTGTTCTTGCAATGGTCTATCGGTAATAAAACAAAGCCCGCTAGCACTTAGATTGCCTATTTTGCCCTTATAAAGCGGCAGAGTTCCATCTTCAAGAGGCTCCTGATTTTCCGGCAAAGAATATGTCATGGGTATGGAAACATCCACCCGAAAAAAATCTCTCCTTTGGGTATATTCTAGTTCATCTATTTCTGCTTTCATCAGCAATACATTGTTTTGCCACACAAAGCCAAGCACTGTACCCTCACCACTATATAACCCACCTGGTGTATAGAGAACAAATTCATGGCGGCTCCCAACTGAAGGTTTAAAAACCACTTTTTTTACTTGCGGCATATAGAATAAAAATTGATTTTCCCCCAGCACATCAGCCACACTACTGGAATAATGATATTCAGGCTTTTCCCCTTTTAGCTGACAGATTGTCACTTTGTCATCTATTTTAATCACTAATTATCCCCCTCAAAAAGCAAAACAGCTTAAAATTCTATAATTGGTTTATCTTGTAATTTATTGTATCATACTCTCTAAAATCTGTATATATAAATTCATTTTCAGATTTAATACAAACACTGTATCTTGCATCTTCAAAAAAATTGTGGACAATAATTAAGCCGTTAAAATAGCATTACAACATTACTACTCCAGAGAATAAAACAAAAAATCCACATAAAACTGAATTTAATCAGTATTTATGCGGATTTATTTGGTGACCCATCGGAGATTCGAACTCCGGACACCTTGATTAAAAGTCAAGTGCTCTGCCAGCTGAGCTAATGAGTCATATTATATTTTTGTTATAATAATCGAGTTTTTCGATAATTAATGGACAAATTATTACTAATATCTATTTGCTATTTATCTTAAACAGCTTGTACATTATATCAAATCTTTTTTAATCTGTCAATAGATAATTTATACTTTATTTTAGTCTTATAAAAACTTTAAAATAACCATAATTTTTCCGTTCTTTTTGTCGCTATTTTAATTTTTATGTTTCTAAATTTTTCTTCATTTATGCAGGAAAAGGGCAATACTTTCAGTTTTCTTAACAATGTCCTCTGCCAGTTTACAGTCTCCCCTTGCTTTGTTATAATTGTTTTATATCCTCATTATTCTATATATTAGGAGTATGTATGTATACTTTTTTGTGGAGCTTCTTCATATTGTCTTTTGTCGGCTGGATTGGCGAAGTCGCTTTTGCAGCTATTGTTGAAAAAAGATTTGTGAATCGTGGTTTTTTGAACGGCCCTCTCTGCCCAATTTATGGAATTGGAGCAGTTTTTATGTATCTATTATTGGGTTCTATTGATGGTGTTATGCTTTTATTTTTGGGTTCCATGCTAATTGGTTCTGCGGTTGAGTGGATTGCGGGCTTCCTTTTAGAAAAAATTTTTCACCAAAAGTGGTGGGACTATTCTAATCTTCCCTATAATTTAAACGGTTATATCTGTCTTGGATTTTCTGTTTTTTGGGGTATGGCGGGTCTTTTTGCAGTCCGTTATCTAATGCCAACTTTAATATCTCTTATTGATCTTATCCCTCTACCCTTAGGCATTATCATACTTGTTATTTTTATGGTAGTCGCTCTTTCAGATTTGATCTTAACTGTTTTTTCGGCTATTGGCCTACAAAAACATCTTCAAAAACTGGATACTCTTTCTGCTAGCATGAAGTTGGGTTCTGACTTAATTGGCAAAGCTGTTTCTGATAAAGTTTTGATTGCACGAGATACCTACGACAAACTTGAGTTAAAAGAAAAATATGATGAGTTTTCTGATAAGGCAACCTCGGAAATACAGGAGTTAAAAGATAAATATCAAAAAGTTCTGCAGTCATTGAATGAAAACAGATGGCAAACTCGTTTGATTAAAGCTTTCCCACGCGCTTCTTCTCATCTTTACAATGACCAGCTCCACCAAATTCAAAATACACTAGACATTCTTTCAAAAAAATCTTCAGGACTTATGCAAAAACGAGAGAAACTAGCGGAGAGTGCGTATAATCTTCACTTAGAACCCGGTGAACCAAAACCTTTTGCTCACGGCATCTCTTTTACCAAACTTTTTTGGGTCTTCATGATTGGTAATGTAATTGGTTTTTTAGTTGAAACTTTTTGGTGTCTCCTCTCTCCGCCTCATGAATTTCAACTAAGAGTCAGTGTCGTCATTGGTCCTTTTGTTTTAGTTTATGGCTTTGGCGCTGTTATTTTAACTTTATTACTTCATCGCTTCTACCATAAAAAAAGCTTTTATCTCTTTTTAGTGAGTATGTTAACAGGAGCTTATTTCGAATATTTTTGTAGCTGGTTCCAAGAAGTTATTTTTGGTTCTGTCTCTTGGGATTATACCAACTCTACACTAAACCTTGGCGGTCGTACCAACCTTATGTATTCATTTTTTTGGGGCATTCTTGGTATGGTATGGATTAAAGATGTCTACCCCCGTATTTCTCTGCTCATCGAAAAAGCCCCCAAAAAAATCGGAAATATAGTGACTATCTTTACTGTCATTTTCATGTGCTTTGATATTTTACTTTCTGCAGGTGCTGTATATCGGCAAAAGCAACGTCTCCAAGATATCAGTGCCACCTCAAGAGTTCAGGTTTTCCTTGATAAACATTTTGATGATGAATTTTTAGAAACACGCTATGCCAACATGAAGTTTTTAGTCTAGACGACTTGATATATTCTCTATTTATACTCCTATGTGGCCAACAAAAACATATCCCAGCCCTTTCTAATTTACCTATCCATCCATTAAAAATATAAACCTCGAATGCTTAGCGGCATTCGAGGTCTTTTTTATTTCGCCGCTCGTTTTTCATCAATAATGTCGTTATCACGAAACAGCAGTGACACGCACCAAATAGCAGCAATGGCGATAATTGTATAAATAATTCGGGCTACTATATTATCAGAGCCACCGCAAATCCAGGCCACTAAATCTAACCGAAAGATACCAACTAATCCCCAGTTAATGCCACCAATAATCGTCAATATCAGAGCAATTCTATCTAACATAATGATCCCTCTTTATCTGTTTATTTTGCTTATGTGAGATAGTATGCTCCGCTTTTTTGCAATTTATGCGATTTTAAAAGATTCGTTCTTATAATTATTCTATTACGAATTACCTTGGCCGTAATAAGCGCCTGCACCATGTTTTCTTAAATAATGTTTATCTAAAAGTTCGGCTTGCATAGGTGATATTTCGGGATTCATGACCAAGTTATGCCAAGCCATGAAAGCCACTTCTTCTAAAACAACAGCATTATGAACCGCATTGAGAGCATCGCTGCCCCAAGTAAAAGGCCCATGACTATGCACCAGAACCGCCGGAACATCTTCGGCTTTTTTGCCATTAAATGTCTCAACGATTACTTTTCCTGTTTCCAGTTCATAGCTGCCAGCAATTTCTTCCGCTGTCATTTTTCTTGTACAAGGAATTTCACCATAGAAGTAATCTCCATGCGTCGTTCCTAAAGCAGGAATCCCTTTTCCGGCCTGACTAAATATGGTTGCCCAACGACTGTGTGTATGCACAACACCGCCAATCTCAGGAAAGGCACGGTATAGTTCTGCATGCGTATCCGTGTCAGAAGATGGATTCATTTTACCTTCCACCTTCTTTCCTGTTTGAATATCGACTAAAACAATATCTTCTGCTTTCAGCTCATCATACTCTACTCCACTGGGTTTAATCGCCATAATTCCTGTTTCACGATCAATTTCACTGACGTTTCCCCAAGTAAAGGTAATGAGTTTATATTTGGGTAACAGCATATTCGCTTCATACACTCTTTGTTTCAATTCTTCTAACATAGCATGCTCTCCTTTTAGAAAGTCAATTTATATTCCAGCTATAAACGTATGTACATCTTGGGCTACTTTGTTCTTTACCAATAGTATAACAAGCGTTTCTGTAAAAATCAATGCCAATTATTCTGATATTTTACCATTTAATCTAAGTATTTAATCCCCTATTTATTATTTGTACTTACCTTTTCTTCATTCACTCTAAACTATTTATTTAAACAAAAACAGCAGAGAATACTCTGCTGTTTTTTTATGTTCTATTTACTTTTCCATATTGTCAACAGCAGCACCGATAAATCCAACAAATAGTGGATGAGGGCGATTGGGGCGGCTTTTGAATTCTGGGTGATATTGACAACCTACAAAGAAATCATTCTCTGGAATTTCAACGGTTTCTACAATTCGTTCGTCAGGAGAAACACCGCTGACTGTCATCCCTTTTTCTTCAATTAAATCACGGTAATCATTGTTGAATTCATAACGATGACGATGTCTCTCATGAATCAAGTCTTTACCATAACATTCTTCCATGGTTGAACCACTGCGAATTTTGCAGGGATAGCTTCCCAAACGAAGCGTTCCACCTTTGGCAATATGTTTATTTTGGTCAGGCATAAAATCTATGACTTTATTCAGTCCATACTCGTCAAACTCACCTGAGTTGGCATCTGCAATACCACAAACATTGCGAACAAACTCAATAACAGCAATTTGCATACCCAAACAAATGCCAAGATAGGGGATATTATTCTCTCGAGCATATTGAGCAGCAATAATCATGCCTTCAATGCCTCTGTCACCAAATCCGCCCGGGACAAGCACACCATGGCAGCCTGACAATATATCTTGCACATTGTCTTTGTCCAGACATTCTGAATCAACCCACTTAATGTCAACCTTTGCACTGTGGTCATAACCGGCATGACGCAGCGCTTCCATAACAGAAAGATAAGCATCATGTAGTTTCACATATTTTCCGACTAGCGCAATTTTAACGAGCTTTTTGCGGCGGCGGATTTTATCTATCATATTTTCCCATTCGCTCATATCCGCATCAGGAGCATCAATATTTAGCTCACGGCAGACAATATTGGAAAAATTGTTCTTTTCAAGCATTAAAGGTGCTTCATACAAAACCGGAATGGTCATATTTTCAATCACGCAATCCGGTTTTACATTACAGAATAAGGCAATTTTATCACGAATACTCTGATCAACCGGTTCATCGCTGCGCATGACTACAATATTAGGAGAAATTCCCATCGCTTGCATTTCTTTGACAGAATGCTGCGTTGGCTTTGATTTATGTTCGCCGGAACTTTTAAGATAGGGAACAAGGGTGACATGAATAAACAGGGCATTACCGGGGCCGGCTTCATGCCCAACTTGACGAATAGCCTCTAAAAATGGCTGGCTTTCAATGTCGCCCGCTGTACCACCAATTTCAGTGATGACAATGTCAGCGTTGCTTTGATCACCTACGCTGTAAATAAAGCTTTTAATCTCACTGGTGATATGAGGAATAACCTGTACAGTTTCGCCCAAATACTCACCATTGCGCTCTTTATTGAGAACGTTCCAATATACTTTTCCAGTGGTTAAGTTAGAGTATTTATTCAAATTTTCGTCAATAAATCTTTCATAGTGGCCAAGATCAAGGTCAGTCTCCAGACCGTCCTCTGTCACATATACTTCTCCGTGCTGATAAGGACTCATCGTGCCAGGGTCAACATTGATATAAGGATCCAGCTTTTGTGCCGTAATGCGCAGACCTCTTGCTTTCAATAATCTACCTAAAGCCGCTGCGGTAATGCCTTTTCCAAGACCGGATACTACACCGCCTGTCACGAAAATATACTTAGCCATTTTTTAAAATTCTCCTTCATCAAAACGCGAAATCGCCTTGCCTAAAAGATCTTTTTTGTAAATGCAAGCGCAAAATTTCTTTTCTTTTACAAACAAGACCCCAGCCAAAACGAATTCGCTTTTCTATATTTTTTACATTCTTATTCCATTATTCTATTACGTTTTATTCTACCCAAAATCTTGTCCGCTGTCAAGCCTGACAAAATATAATTTCCACTCTATTATTCTCAAACAGAAACAATAATTTGTTAGGCATACTCGGCAAACAAGAGCTAAATCGCGCAGCTATGCTGTTCTTTGGTTCGGCAAAGTTTACCGGGTATTTCCTATTTTCCAAATTTTTTAAATTTCAATCACGCCGTCAAATACTTTTTCTGCTGCGCCCGTCAAAGTAACTGCTTCATCGGTGTAATTCACAAATAAATCGCCACCTAGCACAATTACACGAATATCTGTACCTTTTTTGCAATATCCGTTCAGCACTGAAGCCACTGCAGCCGCACAAGCTCCGGTTCCGCAAGCTCTGGTTTCGCCGCTGCCACGCTCCCACACACGAATTTTTATGGTTTTCTCGTCGATAACTTCAATAAACTCGGTATTTACCCTTTCAGGGAACAACGGACTAAACTCAAACTTTGGCCCTGTAGCGGCTAAATCCAGCTTATCTACCGAGTGGACAAATACAGCGCAATGCGGATTACCAACACCAACACTAGTGATATTGTATTCCCAACCACCAATTTCCACAGGACGATTGATGATTTCGCTTCCTTCTAACTTTACGGGTATCTTCTTGGGATTCAGCTCCGCTTTACCCATATCAACCTTAACACGCAAAACTTTATTGTCTTTAGTGGAGAATGTACAAGTCTTAATTCCACTGCGTGTTTCAATGGTAATCTCTTTTTTATTTACCATACCATTGTCATAGAGATATTTGACCGCACAGCGAATGGCATTACCACCCATCTTACCTTCTGTTCCATCAACATTGAAAATCCGCATTTTGGCATCCGCTATGGCAGAGCGTTTTAAAACAACCAAACCCTCACCGCCGATTCCTGTATGACGATCAGAAAGGAAGAAGGACAAAAATTCAGGAGAGGTCACTTCTTTATCAAAGCCATTCACGCAGATGAAGTCATTGCCGCAGCCATGCATTTTAGTAAATGACAAATGTTGTTTTTCTTTTTTGAGACTATTGATATCCACAATTTCAGTGTTCTCTTGCGTATAACGGCTCATCAAACTATCGGCTAGTGCATTGGCTGTGTCAATGGCTGTCAAACAAGGAATGCCCAAAAGACTGGCTTTTCTTCTGATTTTTACACTGTCACGAGCAGGGTTTCTACCTTTAGCCGACGTGGAGATAATATAGTTCAGCTTACCGCTTTCTAAAAGCACAATGGTATTTTCAGGACCTTCATGAATCTTATCGACTACTTTAACAGAAAGTCCGCTCCTCATCAAAACAGCCGCTGTACCCATGGTGGCATACAGTTCAAATCCCATTTTCGCAAATTTCTTGGCAATTTCGCTGATTTCGGCTTTATCAGAATCTCGAATGGTAAAGAACACACCGCCGTCTTTCTTCATCTTACTACCAGAAGCAATCAGCCCTTTGTAAAGAGCTTCTTCCATATTATTACCAATTCCCAAAACTTCGCCGGTTGACTTCATTTCCGGTCCTAGGTGGGTATCAACGTCCGTTAATTTTTCAAAGGAGAATACCGGTACTTTTACAGCTGTATAAGGAGAAGTGGGGTAGAGTCCTGTTCCAAAACCCAAGTCAGCCAGTTTTTGACCCAAGCTAACTTTGGTTGCCAAATCACACATCGGCACACCTGTTACCTTGCTAATATAAGGCACGGTTCTAGAGGCACGAGGATTCACCTCGATAACATATATCTCGCCGTCTTTTAAAATATATTGCATATTAATCAGACCCAGTGCATTGAGTCCACGACTTAATTTTTCTGTCACTTCAATAATGCGGTCAGTCATGATGTCGTCAATGTCAGAAGCAGGGTAGACCGCAATGCTATCGCCGGAGTGAATACCGGTACGCTCGACGTGCTCCATAATACCGGGAATTAAGATATTTTCTCCGTCACAAATTGCATCGACCTCAAGTTCTTTACCACTCAAATATTTGTCTATCAAAACAGGGTTGTCTTGTTTTGTAGTAAGAATAATTTTCATGTATTCTTCGATATCTTCATCGCAATAGGCAATAATCATGTTCTGTCCACCCAAAACATAAGACGGGCGCATGAGGACAGGATAGGTTAGCTCTGCGGCAGCTTTGAGTGCCTCTTCTGCTGTCATAACGGTGAATCCCTTGGGGCGCTTAATGCCCGAACGCTCCAAAAGCTCGTCAAAGCGCTCTCTGTCTTCCGCCATATCAATGCTGTCAGCAGACGTGCCGATAATTCTGATGCCGTTATCTGACAGAGTTTTGGTTAGTTTAATCGCTGTTTGCCCGCCGAAAGCCACCACAACACCAAGGGGTTGCTCCATGTTGATAATATCCATGACATCTTCAGGAGAAAGGGGCTCAAAATACAATCTATCGGCTGTATCAAAGTCGGTAGAAACGGTCTCGGGATTATTGTTAATGATTACCACTTCATAACCCATTGCCTGCAAAGACATAACACAATGCACGCTGGCATAGTCAAATTCAATACCTTGCCCAATACGAATAGGTCCTGAACCCAAAACAATAACCGTTTTCTTTTCGTTATTTATATAGGGGACCGCCTCGTTTTCTCCGCCATTTTCTATGGTATCATACGTGCCGTAGAAATAGGGGGTATGCGCTACAAACTCACCTGCACAGGTATCAACCATACGGTAAGTGGTCTTGCGCTCAAAGCTAACTTTCTGTCCGCTCAAGCGTGCTATCGTGCTATCAGGATATCCCAGTTTTTTGCCTTTATTATAAAGCTCCTGTGTCAGGGTTTCGCTTGCCAGTTCTCTTTCATAGGAAAGGAGATTCTCAAGCTTTGCCAAGAACCATACATCTATCAATGTCTTTTCGTGAATTTCCTGAATTGTCACGCCCCGTTTCATCAACTCATAAAGAGCAAACAAGCGCTCATCTGTTGCATGAATCGTGATTTCCCAAAGATAGTCATCCTCTGCTTTAGCAAACTTAGGCATATTGAGCGTATCCAGTGAAATCTCTGCGCCACGAACCGCTTTCATCAGTGCCATTTCAAAACTGTCGGCAATGGACATCACTTCGCCTGTGGCTTTCATCTGTGTGCCCAGATTACGCTTTGCATAGACAAATTTATCAAACGGCCATTTAGGGAATTTTACCGCTACATAGTCAATGGCCGGCTCAAATGCTGCATAAGTTGTGCCAGTAACAGCATTCTTGATTTCATCAAGCGTATAGCCAATCGCAATTTTGGTGGCAACTTTGGCAATTGGATAACCTGTCGCTTTAGAAGCCAGTGCTGAAGAACGAGACACACGGGGATTCACTTCAATAACAGCGTAATCAAAAGAGGTGGGGTGCAGGGCAAACTGACAGTTACAACCGCCTTCAACACCAAGCTCATCGACAATTTTGAGTGCGGCTGTTCTAAGCATTTGATATTCTTTGTCGGCCAGTGTCACCGCCGGAGCAATAACAATACTATCGCCTGTATGCACACCAACTGGGTCAAAGTTTTCCATAGAACAAACGGTAATAGAGTTGCCTAAACCGTCACGGATAACCTCGAATTCGATTTCTTTCCAACCGGCAATGCTTTTTTCCACCAAAATTTGAGTGATGGGGGAAAGTGCCAAACCATTGGCAGCCACTTCCATAAGTTCAGCCTTGGTGTCAACAATACCGCCGCCGCTGCCACCAAGCGTAAACGCAGGGCGCACAATAACAGGATAGCTGATTTCTTCGGCAAAATCTAAAGCGTCGGCTACCGTTGTCACAACCTTAGAGGGAATGCAAGGTTGATCAATTTTCTCCATCGTGTCTTTAAAAATTTGACGGTCTTCTGCCTTGTCAATCGTTTCAGGAGAAGCTCCCAACAAGCGAATTCCTTGTTCTGCCAAGAAACCTTCTTTTGCAAGCTGCATAGAAAGTGTCAATCCTGTTTGCCCACCAAAACCCGAAAGAATGCTATCAGGCTTTTCTTTAATGGCAATACGCTTAATGGTTTCAAGCGTCAGTGGTTCAATATAAATTTTGTCAGCCATCGCATTATCCGTCATAATCGTGGCGGGGTTTGAGTTAATCAACACAATTTCAATGCCATCTTCACGCAAGGCACGGCATGCCTGTGTACCGGCATAGTCAAATTCAGCCGCTTGTCCAATCACAATTGGGCCTGAACCAATCACTAAAACTTTTTTTATCTCTTTATTTCTCGGCATAATAAAGTCCTTTCCGGGTTTTATTTCTCTATTTTAATAAAACCGCTTCCAAAATCATGAAATTTCCCATTTATCAACTGCATTGGGGAGAAGCTCTTACTTTTTCTCCATCATACCAAAGAATCTGTCAAACAGAATCGCTGTGTCTTGCGGGCCTCCGCAAGCTTCGGGGTGAAATTGCACTGAAAACGCTTTGCAGTCTTTATACTCTACGCCCTCGTTGGAACCATCATTGACATTCACGAAAGTCTCTCTTGCGATTTGAGGATCAAGGCTCTCCGCTACGACTGCATAACCATGATTTTGGCTTGAGATATACACTCTACCCGTGTCTAGGTCTTTTACGGGCTGATTGCCGCCCCTGTGGCCATACTTTAGTTTTTCTGTTTTGAACCCATGTGCCAGTGCCAAAATTTGATGTCCCAAGCAAATACCAAAAATCGGAATCCCCTCTTGCATTATTTGGCGCACATTCTCAATGACTTCTTTATCTTCAGCAGGGTCGCCCGGTCCGTTAGACAGCATAACCCCGTCAACGTTCAGTTTTCTCAGCTCTTCAACAGGAGTTAGCGCAGGACAAACCGTAATTTTTGCACCTTGTGAGGCAAGCTTGCGTACAATATTTTCTTTCAGGCCGAAATCAAGCAGTGCCACATGCCATTTGCCATTCAAATCGCCTGTTTCATAGACTTCCTTTGTCGTGACAGTACGCACTGCATTTTCCACGCGATAGGCCTTAATTTTCTCAAAATCTACTTTTTCGGGGTCGGCCGTAATCATGCCATTCATTGTGCCGTTTTCACGAATGATTTTGGTCAGCGTACGGGTGTCAATTCCTTTAATGGCCACCACATTATTTTGTTTTAAAAAAGTGTCAAGACTACCCTCTGAACGAAAATTAGAAGGAGTTTGACACCAATCTTTAACAATATAAGCACGAGCAGCAATTTGACTGCTTTCAAAATCTTCGGGAATGACACCATAGTTCCCGATTAAAGGGAACGTCTGTGTAATCATTTGTCCATAATAGCTTCTGTCTGTCAGGGTTTCTAAATAACCCGTCATACCCGTTGTGAAAACAACCTCTGCAATCACTTCGCCTTCAGCACCAAAATATTCCCCTTTGAACACCTGTCCATTTTCCAAAACCAGATATGCTGTTTTTCCCATCTGTTTTCTCCTTCCTGCCATGATGCACCACTCATAACCGATGCACTTTATCCCTATTATTGATTGATGTTAATATGCTGCCCGCACTGAAAATTCAGTGTGGGCAGCGTTTGTGCTTCTTAATTCTTCTTTTTTTCTAAAACATTTTTAGAATATCTTGTAACATCAGAGCCATAATCTCCTGTGAAACAGCCTGTACACATATCCAAGCTGCAACCTTCACAAGCTTTTTTCAAACCATCTATACTAATATACCCCAAAGAGTCAGCCCCAATCTTCTGCCTAATTTCTTCAATGGTAATTTGGTTGGCAATCAAATTTTCCTCACTGTCAATGTCGGTTCCAAAATAACAAGTATAACGGAACGGGGGAGAGGAAATCATCATATGCACTTCTTTTGCGCCAGCTTTTTTCATCGCTGCTACAATTTTAGCACTGGTTGTCCCACGAACAATCGAGTCATCTACCAGCACCACTCGTTTGCCCTCAACCGCTGCACGAAGCGGGTTGAGCTTCATCACTACCGCATTTTCACGCTGTGCCTGTGTGGGGAAAATAAAACTACGTCCAATATAACGATTTTTCACAAAACCTGTAGCAAGTGGAATTCCACTTTCTTCTGAAAAACCGATTGCCGCTTCCAGACCGCTATCAGGAACCCCGCAAACTACGTCTGCTTCTACCGGATTCTCTTTGGCCAACATGACACCCATGTTACGGCGAGCTTCATATACGCTCAAGTTGTCAAGGATGGAGTCGGGTCTTGCAAAATAAACATATTCAAAAATACATAGGCTTTCATTTTTAGAAGTCAGTGCAATTTCACTTCTCAAAATCTTGCCGTCTTCAATTAAAAGCACTTCGCCAGGTTTAACATCTCTCACAAATTGAAAACCGCAGCTATCAAGCGCACAGCTCTCTGAAGCAATCGCTACACCTGTTTCGTTCTCGCCAATGCAAAGGGGTCGATAACCGTTCGGGTCACGTACCACTGCCATTCGCTTGCCGGGTCCCATAATAATAAGACAAAATGCACCCTGCAAAAGCTTTGCTGCTGCAATGATACCTGTCATGAAATCTCCCGCACGAATAATCCGGTAGGCAATTAAAGAAGATATTACTTCACTGTCACTGGTTGCGGTAAAGTCAAGACCATATCCTGTGAGCTTTTCACGAATTTCCATTGCATTAGTAATATTGCCATTATGCGCTGTGGCAATACGCCCTGTCAGATATTCTGTCACAAAAGGCTGCACGTTGCAAACCGAGTTCGAACCGGTTGTAGAATATCGGTTGTGACCAATAGCTACTGCACTTTTAGGCATGTTACGCATGACATCTGGTGTAAAAACCTCACTGACCAAGCCAACATCTTTTTCACACACAATCGCATTGCCTTGTGCAACGGCAATTCCAACACCCTCTTGCCCTCTGTGCTGCATAGACAGAAGCGCATTATAGGTGATACCTGCAGCTTCTTCATTTTCACTGATACTGCTTTTTAGGCTGACACCGAACACGGCACATTCTTCGTGCAACTTGTCAAAATGCATTCTTCTCACACCTTTTCCCTTTCCAAAACCAACGATAGCCTGCTTCTTTATCACCTTATATTATACATCATTTTAACCTCTACGAAAAGAGTTTAACCCATTTTCTATCTTTTTGGCGTCCTGCACAGCTTACGTTCTAAAATGAATAAATTTTCATCATTTTAGTGAAAAAACACTTGGCGAGTTTGTCACATTTCTCCTATAAATACGCATAACAAAAGCGCTTGTGTCCTTTGCTGCACACCGAAAGTAGTAGGTTCGAGGCGGGCGACAACACAAAACGCTTATTTCTTCGCATTATTATATAATGTGAAATCTCTGCTTGTCAAGTGAAACCATAAAGTTTTAGATGGTATTATTCTTCTTTTATTAAGTTTAAAGTGCTGTTTACTTAATTTTCGAAAGTATCTGTTAAAAAATAAAAATTTCAATAGAATTCTTGTTTATCTCAACCTTTATTTCTGCATATCCTTGCATTCGATTTTCTTGACAACCAAAAGGCTTTCTTATAAAATAGAGTCAGTCATTACGGAGTCGAATGCAAAAGGGGAGGGCGCTGGTGAAAATTTCATCGTGTCCTCTATTTAATTTTGAAGAATGGAAGTGTCTAATAAATGGAGAATGGTTGTTCACAAGGTTACTCATCCAAAAAAACAGTACCTGAAATCTTTGGCAGTCAGGTATTTAACGATGATGTCATGCGTGAGAAGTTGCCGAAAGATGTTTATAAGTCTTTACGCAAAACCTTAGATCAAGGCAAAGATCTCGATCTTAATGTTGCTAACGCCGTCGCTAATGCGATGAAAGATTGGGCAGTAGAAAAAGGAGCTACTCATTATACTCACTGGTTCCAACCTATGACCGATTTCACAGCAGAAAAACACGACAGCTTCATTTCGCCAACCACAGACGGCCGTGTCATTATGGATTTCTCCGGAAAAGAGCTGATTAAAGGCGAACCAGATGCTTCTTCTTTTCCTTCAGGCGGACTGCGTGCCACCTTTGAGGCCAGAGGATATACCGCATGGGACCCAACCTCTTATGCTTTTATCAAGGACGGTTCTCTTTATATTCCGAGTATTTTCTGCTCCTATGGCGGCGAAGTTTTAGACAAAAAAACACCCTTACTTCGCTCAGCAGAAGCCTTAAACTTGCAAGCACTTCGTATTCTTCGTCTTTTTGGTGATACTTCCACCACAAGAGTCACACCAACTGTTGGTGCTGAACAAGAATATTTTCTGATTGACCGCAAGCTATATGAAAAACGAAAAGATTTGCGATTCTGCGGACGCACTCTATTTGGCGCTATGCCTCCCAAAGGGCAAGAAATGGATGACCATTATTTTGGTTCCATTAAGCCTAGAGTGGCTGCTTTTATGCACGATTTAGACACAGAACTTTGGAAGCTTGGCATTCTTTCCAAAACCAAGCACAACGAAGTTGCCCCGGCTCAGCATGAACTTGCCCCTATTTTCGCTTCCGTTAACACAGCCACTGACCACAATCAGTTGACCATGGAAATCATGAAAAACGTTGCTGCTCGTCATGGGCTTGTCTGTTTATTGCATGAGAAACCATTTGAAGGTGTCAATGGCAGTGGCAAGCACAATAACTGGTCACTCACGACTGACTCTGGCAAAAATCTACTTTCCCCGGGAAAACTACCGCATGAGAATGCACAGTTTTTGCTGTTCCTTGCCGCCGTTATTAAAGGCGTTGATGAGTATCCAGAACTGCTGAGAGCCTCTGTCGCTTCTGCCGGAAACGACCATCGATTAGGCGGAAATGAAGCGCCTCCTGCTACCATCTCCATTTTCTTAGGAGATGAGCTCACTGGCATTTTAGATGCACTTGAAACAGATACGGGCTACGACAGCAAAGATCAAAGTATGATGGAAATTGGAGTACATGTTCTGCCAACATTCCCTAAAGATACAACAGACCGTAACCGTACGTCTCCTTTCGCTTTTACCGGCAATAAGTTTGAATTTCGTATGCTGGGTTCACAGTTATCAATTGCCTGCTCCAATATTATGATTAACACTTTCATCGCTGATGAACTTCGTCAATTTGCTGATGAACTGGAAAAAGCAGACGACTTTAAGAAAGCGCTTAATCATCTCATTAAGCGTACCATTAAAAACCATAAGCGTATTATCTTTAATGGTGATGGTTATTCTCAGCAGTGGCGTGATGAAGCCACTCGCCGAGGGCTGTTAAGTCTTTCCACCACTGTGGATGTTATGCCTCTCTATATTCAACAGAAAAATCTTGATTTATTTGCAAAACATCATGTCTATACCAACACAGAAATGCTTTCTCGCTATGAAGTGATCTTAGAGACCTACTGCAAAACACTTCACATTGAAGCACAAACCATGATTGACATGGTGCAAAAAGAAATCTTGCCTGCCGTTAGCAGTTTCACAAAAACACTGGCAGACACCATTCTTGCTAAACAAAGTGTTGGCCTGTCTCTTGCTTGTACAGCAGAACACGATATTCTTTCGTCTATTTCTGCTAAACTAGACGAAAGTTATCAGCACCTTAAAAAACTTGAAGCCATTCTAGGTGATTGCAAAACTCCTAATGAGCCCATCCTCGCAGAAGCAGAATATTACCGTAGCTCTGTCATTCCCGCTATGAATACACTACGCGCCTCTGTTGATACCCTCGAAACACTCATAGCAAAATCATCCTGGCCAATGCCGACTTATTCAGAGCTGCTGTTTGAGATTTAAATTGCTTTTCATGGGATTATAGAAAATATATGTGTTAGCAACCGCACAAATATCATCTTATCTTTCTATGATTATTTATTTTAATTTGTTTTCCTGTTTGCCGATTTAAGAAAAAAGCACCCGAAACATTTGTCTCGAGGTGCTTTTTTCTTTGTACGATGCAAATCTTTCTTAAAACTAACCACAAAACTCTATTGCCCAAAATTCAATTAAATGTCCAAAGTTTAACAAATCTTTCAGAAATCCACCCTACCATTCCATCATTACATTCAATTTGGTACCAAGTCTCTTCCTTATTGATATCCACGCTATAAGCTTTTTGAGTGCCTAGTAGCTTTGAAAAACTATGATTTATACTTCCAACAATAGAAGTGTTAGTTCCGGCATTTTTCCTTACATTTACTCCAGACCCTGTGCATTCTACAATTTGCATACCTGATTGATAGTAATATAGTGTATTAATATCCACATTTCCAGAAATACCATCTATTCTGCCGGTTTGAGAGCTCTGCCAAATTTTAGCGGGAAAAGCGATTGGGTTATAATAGTCCGCATCATAGTGAGCCACCCAAATATCATATCCTACACTTCTCAACTTAGAAATATCAATATAGTTATTATAAAAATTGGGGTTTGCATATACCATCGGCTTATATCCAGCTTGTTTAATAACTTCACAAAATGCAATTACTGCCTTTGTCAGTTGTGCTTTTCCTACATCTTTTTGTTTACTATATTCAACATCATAAGCAACATATAAGTCTATATTTCTGTTTTTTAGAATCTCTAAACACTTTTTGGCCTCTATCACAGCCTGTGATTCGGTAACTGCTGTGCCAAAATAATATGTCCCAATCATAAAATTGCTTTCAACAGCTTTTTTATAATTCTTTTCAAAATAACTGTCTTGATAAAACCCGTCATCACTACCACCGGCTTTAATCATCGCAAAATCATAGCCTGCTGCTTTCACTTTGTTCCACTCAATTTCTGTCTGCCATTTTGAGACATCAATACCTTGTAGCGTTGATGCATTGACCTTGACGGAAATCTTTTTGACTACTATCCTATTCCAACTGGTATCAGCAACATCCACTTCTAATGTATAAACTCCTGGAGTCTTGGCGCTCCATTCATAAGTATTTCCCTTTTGATATGGTCTAACTATTTCCCAGTTTCCATTGTTTTCTACTGCAAATCGGTAATAATAGGGGCCTCCTATTCCTCCCGTCCCTTCTCCGGTTAACTTTACTACTTCATTCGGCTGCACAACTGTATCTGTGCTAATCTGCAGTGTGGCATCTAACTGTGGCACCGTTACCTGAATTTTTTTGACTACTATCCTATTCCAACTGGTATCGGCAACATCCACTTCCAATGTATAAACTCCTGGAGTTTTGGCGCTCCATTCATAAGTATTTCCCTTTTGATATGGTCTGACTATTTCCCAGTTTCCATTGTTTTCTACTGCAAATCGGTAATAATAGGGGCCTCCTATTCCTCCCGTCCCTTCTCCGGTTAACTTTACTACTTCATTCGGCTGCACAACTGTATCTGTGCTAATCTGCAGTGTGGCATCTAACTGTGGCACCGTTACCTGAATTTTTTTGACTACTATCCTATTCCAACTGGTATCGGCAACATCCACTTCCAATGTATAAACTCCTGGAGTTTTGGCGCTCCATTCATAAGTATTTCCCTTTTGATATGGTCTGACTATTTCCCAGTTTCCATTGTTTTCTACTGCAAATCGGTAATAATAGGGGCCTCCTATTCCTCCCGTCCCTTCTCCGGTTAACTTTACTACTTCATTCGGCTGCACAACTGTATCTGTGCTAATCTGCAGTGTGGCATCTAACTGTGGCACCGTTACCTGAATTTTTTTGACTACTATCCTATTCCAACTGGTATCGGCAACATCCACTTCCAATGTATAAACTCCTGGAGTTTTGGCGCTCCATTCATAAGTATTTCCCTTTTGATATGGTCTGACTATTTCCCAGTTTCCATTGTTTTCTACTGCAAATCGGTAATAATAGGGGCCTCCTATTCCTCCCGTCCCTTCTCCGGTTAACTTTACTACTTCATTCGGCTGCACAACTGTATCTGTGCTAATCTGCAGTGTGGCATCTAACTGTGGCACCGTTACCTGAATTTTTTTGACTACTATCCTATTCCAACTGGTATCGGCAACATCCACTTCCAATGTATAAACTCCTGGAGTTTTGGCGCTCCATTCATAAGTATTTCCCTTTTGATATGGTCTGACTATTTCCCAGTTTCCATTGTTTTCTACTGCAAATCGGTAATAATAGGGGCCTCCTATTCCTCCCGTCCCTTCTCCGGTTAACTTTACTACTTCATTCGGCTGCACAACTGTATCTGTGCTAATCTGCAGTGTGGCATCTAACTGTGGCACCGTTACCTGAATTTTTTTGACTACTATCCTATTCCAACTGGTATCGGCAACATCCACTTCCAATGTATAAACTCCTGGAGTTTTGGCGCTCCATTCATAAGTATTTCCCTTTTGATATGGTCTGACTATTTCCCAGTTTCCATTGTTTTCTACTGCAAATCGGTAATAATAGGGGCCTCCTATTCCTCCCGTCCCTTCTCCAGTTAACTTTACTACTTCATTCAGCTTAACCTCTACTTCAGTTAGACTTTGTCCATTCATTAACAATTCAGCTGCCAAAACAGATTCTGCGGAGACTCTCGTTGAAAAAGCAAAAAAGCCACATAATGTAATTACCAAAGAACAAATTAGTATCTTACACTTCTTTTGCATATTTATTTTTCCTCCTCAAGATTATTGCCACCAATTTTTTTTCCTAAAATTAAGCTTAAAAGTTTATTTTTTAGTCTTTTTTGTATTTTCTCTTTGGCATATCTATTAATAATTTTGTTAAAAGCAACTTTATCTATTTGGCTAAAAAAAGTTGTCCTATTTACATTTTCAATTGAACTCTGGGTAGCTGAAGGGTTACAACGAATAGCATAATTCAAATCAGTGTCCCTACTATTGATTGATTTCTTAATTTTATCGTATAAATCTTGGCCTTTTTGAGAATTGATTAAAACCAATGAGCAACCTTTATCATCAAACATTTCCGGATGTTTTTTCTCAATGCCCCAATAATCAGCCAGTGTGATATCACCATATCGTTGAGAAGATTTAAAAGAACAATGGTAACATGATGGTCTCAAGCAAATATTTTTTAGAAACAATTGCATCATTGGATCCCTATAAAAAACTTTTTTATAGGGATCTCTACCTTCGTATTCATATTTAACGGAATACTTTTTCCAACTATCTTCTTTATCTCGAAAGGTAATTCCTTTTATCTTTGCCCTGGCCTTTATTTCTCTATAGTTGACATATTTTATCCACACTTTTGGAGAAGGTACTCCGTGACAAATAACGTCTTGACAAATTAAGTTATCATAATCTTTACGCAAATAAGACCTTAACCCAGCAATTTGACATGGAGTACCACTAAAATAAACAAGTTTTCCTTTGTCTAAAAACTCTTTTGCCTCAATATATGAAAAACCAATTTTACTATGAACATACTTAGAGCCACGAAAAACTCTAAGGTCTTCTTTTTTCTTGATATACGTGTGTTCAACTTCAAACTTTCTGTTAAAGACTGCACCAAAGACGATTCCTCCACTAGATAGAACGTTTTCTGCTAGTGCTGTGAAGACTCCGCCAGATGAACTTTGCGCTCTTATTTTAGCATCTTGATTATATGCTGCCAGCGCTGCCAAATTTTTGTATGCTGTAGGTGTATGCATGATAGGGCATACTGCCTCACATAAATTACAATTAATACAATGTTCTTTTTTGATGAGAGGATACCAAAAACCTTCATAGTCACTCTCCATGCTAATGCATTGAACTGGACAAATTGATTTACATGCAAAACATCCACAACATTCAGAACTGTCTTTAATATTGAGCATTGGCAACCTCAATTTTTCTTAAATACTTTTTTTAAATTCTTTATCATATCTTTTTCATACTGATTTAAACCCAATATCCACATGCTTAAAACAAAGACTAACACATATATAACTCCACAAAGTAAAAAGGTCGTAATTTTGTTCATGTCAACAAATAAAAGCATCAAAACGCCAACAATCGTTGGTGCAATCAGCGCCGGAACAAATCTCAATATTTCTTTCCAAAAGTAGAATATATCTAGTCCTACTTTTGTTTGGTAATACCAATTCATAATAAGTCCGTTTCCTATTATTAGTGTTAAACCTGTCCCAAAAGCGGCTCCAATTTCTCCATATCGCGGAATTAATATAACACTCAGTATGATATTGACAAGTGCAATAAGAATATATAAAACTGAACGAAATTTATGCATGTTTTTGGCACGCTGTATCTCAATTCCAATATTTTGAATCAAAGGGACAGTTATTGGCAAGATTAAAAACAATGACACCATGTATGCATTTTCATAACCCGCACCTGAATAGAACCGAATAAATGGGCGTCCTAAAAAAATTAGACCCGTCCCGATTAGCGATAGTACAAAAAATTGAATTCTTCCAATTTTTGTAAATATTTTAGTTAAGGACTTGTTGTCATTCGTTTCGGCCACCATCAAATTAATTTTTGGTATGAATACAGTAGAGATAGCTGTAGAAAAATTCATATAAAAAGTATTTAATTGTGCTCCTACTGAATAAACGGCAACGACAGATGTATTGAGCAACATTCCCAAAATAAATTTATCAGATGACCAATTGATTTGATCGACAATTTGGTTAAGAAATATGTAAAAAGAAAAAATACCAACTTCCTTGACTATTGAAAAATCAAAATTCTTAAAAGAAAAGCGGATCTTTAATATTTTAACGCAATACCATATATTTATTAACAGGCTACCTACTGTCAAAATTGTCGTCACTACTACCAAACTAATTGATTTAAACCCCATAAGTAAAAGAGGTAACGTTAAAAAAGGATTTAAAACACTCCTTAACAAATTGACAATTCTTTGAAAAAAATATTTTTCGTGCGCTGTCACATTGGCATCAAACACACTTGCCGGGAATGATATAGCAACATTAAACACCATCAATGCCATTAAAACTCGAGCTGTTTCCATTTCTTTGTTAGTTAAACTATTTTTAAAAATCAGCTGTACATTTACTACCAATACCACACCAACTAATATAGTTATAGATGAAATAACTAAATAAATTACTAAAAACATTCCATTTAATTTAGCTATACTTTCATAATCTTCTTTTACATGGTATCGCGAGTAAAATCTCATGTATGCACTGCCAAACCCAAAACTGAGCAGACCCAGAGAACTAACTACCGAAAAAACAAGGTTATAAAGACCATACTCACTCTTTCCCAAAATTCGAATCATAAATGGAGTATATAGAATATATACAACACTACTAATTCCCATTGAGAGATACGATAAAAACACCCCTGCTTTTCGTTGATTAATTTGCATTAATGTTGCCTCCGCTTAGTTGATCAATTTCATCTTTAGATTTAAAAGCTTCCTGACAATATAGCGGCATTATAGATTCTAAATGTCTGCGAATATTATTTTCGTTTTTTTGAAGCCATTCAAAAGATTTCGTTAAATCCTCTTCTCTTTGCAATGATTGCACTGGAATAACATAGTCTTCATCCGTCCCAAAGATATCTCTGGCAATTCCCTTTGCTTTGACTGAATATCCAACCACCAAAGTAGGAACATTGGTGGAATATGCTGCAATTGTCGCATGTGTGCGTGCCCCAATAAACATTCTGCAGCGAGAGATATATCCTTTTAATTCTTTGGCGTTGCAATCTGGAATCAAAACTACTCTTTTTGTATTCTTGAATAATAAATACAATTCTTTCAGCGGTATTAAATCATTATTACTTTCCCAAACAACATGGGGAATGAGTGCAATGTTCATATCGGTGTAATTCAGTATATATTTCATCAAAGCTATGTAATTTGTCATCGTGATATTTTTATCACCTTCATTGCTAATAATCATAGGGCTTACATTAATTCCTACTGTATTTCCCTCTATGAATCCGGTGGGCAAATCCAATAGAATAGATTTTAAAGCAAAAGCTGGATCAGGTCTTAATTTGACATGTTTGATTTCCGCTTTTAATAAGCTTTCATATGTAATGGATTCCCTGGCTAAAATCAAACTGTATTGATTCATATCTTCTATTACCGCGCTTTCTTTTAGTAGGTCTGGTTCAATCGAGCATCCCCACAAAACAGTTTTAACTCCCTTGAGTTTTAAAGCGCTATTGATATCTTTTAACTCTTTCCAACTTTGATTATAGCAATAGGTGTCACCCCCAACAGAAAGAGCAACATCAACTTTATCATTCAATAACGGTCTATATGTATGCTCAATCAAGTATTTATTGGTTCTAATTACTTTTTTCAGTATATAATAAAAAATATGACTTAAAGACCATTTATGGAACTTCTTAATTTCTTTTATGGCTATCTGTTCATTCACTCTATACTTCTGGTCTTGTTGTTTGTTAAAAGAGTAAACTACTACCTCTCCAGTGTTTCCTAATATGCTGTTTGTGGCTCTTATTATGGCTTCACAACCATGATTTTCACTACCACTATGAAAATAACATCCTATCTTCATTCTTATTCTTGCCTCCCAGTCGAATTACCTTTTTTCTTATTCCAAATATTTTTCAATAAAAAACCTAAGTAAAACACGCACAACAACATTGGAAATAGCTCGTCGATTAAATGACCCGAATAAGCAGATGCTAGTAAAAAAAGCGATATTGCAAATAACAAGATTACATTTTCAAAATTGAATAAACTCCCAAAGTTTTTAAGTAAAATAAAAACACATATACCAATTACTACTATTAACGGTATAAAAAACAATACCAGTCCTACTAAACCAACTGTATAGAATTGCGCCAAAAAATCATGTTCAATGATTAACTGTGCCTTGGCAAGTCTGCTCCTACC
Source organism: Scatolibacter rhodanostii (assembly GCF_900197595.1). GTDB lineage: Bacteria > Bacillota > Clostridia > Oscillospirales > Acutalibacteraceae > Scatolibacter > Scatolibacter rhodanostii. The sequence goes on from NZ_FZLO01000002.1 coordinate 547,042, forward strand.
CATCCCAAATAAAACATAAAGTTCTTGATTGTTCGGAATACGTTCCAAGATATCTTTGGTTATCAAAATTTGCTGTTTACGATTATTGTCATACTGATTTTCCGGTAGTTTATTAATATTCTGCCAAAACGAATAATTCTCTGCAATTGGATATATGTTTTTATAAAACATGGAAGGCACATATTTTTTTAATAATTCTCCCTCTAGCAACGCCACTTTATCTTGTTTTATATTTTTTGAGGGTTGGATTTCTTTCTCTAATGTATCTTGTTCGGATTGAATGGTTTTTGTCTCATGCCTCTGATACGAATCTTGGTCGTTTTTAGTTCTAACCTGCAACGGAGAGAATGGATAAATGGCAGCAAATATAATAATAATCATGGCGTAAGGCATCATTTTTTTTAGTTCTATTTTTTTATGGTGGTATATTTTGTCGGCTATATAAACGCCAATGACCACCACAAACGATATAGCCATGCCATAAACACATACACGAGAGCCTAGCATGAACATGCTCACAATTTGCATAGCCAAAATAATAAAAAAGCCTAGTGTTGGTTTCTTCAATAAGAACATCAATGTTATAGGGAACAAGAGCAACAACACACCGCTAATTTGATTTCCTCGATAAAATAAGCCTTTACTTGTGATACTTTTATAATATAATTTTTCTTTAGAAAACCAAGACAAAAACGTATATTCATTTTGTATAGGGTCATCTGAAAAAGATAACAAAGAGACATGAAAAAGATTGCTAACAATCATAATCAAACCTATAATCAATACCAGTGTTAGTGTTATCCATCTAATATGCTTAAGCTTTAATTCTGATTTAAAAACTAAAAAAAGGAGCAGTAACGGCAATAAAAGACGAATAATATAAAACAATTCATCAACTATATTAAAATTAAAACTAGCGGGCAACTTAACAGCAAAAAAATAGTTTGCTATGGTATGGACTACCGTATATCCAAATACAACTGCCAAATAGCAAAAAATATATTTCCATGTTTTTCTGTTATTCTGATGGGTATTGATAAATAACAAAATAAACGCCATAAAAATATATCCTATACGAATTAGTGTTGAGGGTGAAAAAAATGTGATTTTTTTTACACTTTCATCAAATAAAAAATAGAAATCCAGCAGAGGTTGGACGATAATAAACAGTAATAATAATTTTGTACTTTTTCTCAATTTTTTATCCTCATTATTAAGTAAATTATCCATTTGCTACTCCAATAAATTGTTGATTTGACTGTAAATACTCTCACTGTTAAAATGGTATGTTGATAAATTATTCTTGTATTGTTGAAGTTTTTGAGAATGAGTAATCACCTCTCTCATTGCAACTAACAATCCATCATATGAGTTTTCAACTGTCATACCATATTTTTCATTATTCATTCGTTCTCTGACATCAGCAACATCAGTTGAAATGACCGGGACGTGCAAGATAAATGCTTCTGTTACAACAAGCCCATATCCTTCATGCCGAGAACTAAGGATATACCCATCAGCAGCTGCTATATATGGATATGGATTCTTTTGATAGCCAACTAAAACAAAAGATTTTTCTACCTGCAAATTGCTTATCATTTCCTTTAAATCTTTAGAATCTTCACCATCACCTACAATATAGATTCTATGTAAATATCCTTCATCTAGCAGCTGTTTATGTATTTTTATCAAACGGTCATAGGCTTTTTGATGACATATTCTGCCGATAGACACAAAATTTAAACTCTTATCTTCATAATTAGGTGAAAATTCTGTAGATAATCTCATTATATTTTTTTCATTCAGTGGGTTAGATATCACTGTCAAATTTTTTGAAATATTAAATACTTCCTTCAACATATCAGAAGCATGTTGTGAGACGGCCACGATTGTGTCCATTCCCTCAAATGATTTACTCATGAGTTCATTATACCGTGCTGCGCCATTAAAAATTTTATAGTCATTATGCACCCATGCTATTTTTTTCTTAGAAGACCCAAAACACGTAAATATGGTACAAAAACCATCTTTAAATGCAATTTCAATATCATATTCATCTTTTAATATTTTCTTCCTTTCATAAGGAATAATATATTTTATCAGCTTGGTTTTCATCAAAAATGCAAGCCATATTTTTTTTAAACATTTTACATATTGCTTTTTTTGTTTTAAAGCACTAAACTTTTCATCAATAACACTAAAAAAAGATGAGCCCTCAATTATTGAAATATCTTTAGGCACTACACATAGCATCTCTCCATGCTTATGAAGTACCAATAAATCTATCTGATAATTTTCTTTTTGGATGTTCTCTAGAACATCCCGCAAAACAACTGAAACCCCTCCAAAATTCATCTCATCAACAACAAAGAGTATTTTTTTATCCATTTTTTCTCTCTTTCTTATTTGACTCTGACATTTATTTTTTTAAATGCCACATCCATCACAAATTGTTTTCTGTGTTTTTTTCCTTGTAATAAAGAAGTTTTGCTAAAACTCCATTAAAAAGCCATAAAAAATATCCTTTTAATCCTTGATGAAAGAAATAAGCATTCTTTCTGTACTGGGGAAAGAGTTTTTTAATATTATTTTTGGCAAATACAAAACCTTTTTTATATTCTTCATAATTCTTGGTTTTCGCAAGCCTTTTTAACATGGTTCCATAGCTATATCGTACCAATAAATATTCTAGCTCATTTCTATATTTCTCATAAAAATTATGTTTTTGGTAGTACTCAATGATATTATCAAAGTTTGTCACAAGCTGATATAGGCGACTATCATACGTATAAGTAATTGCATCTTCTCTTTGTCGATAGTAATAGCATGCTTCTGGCACTACTCCAATTTTATTAATATACGGATAAAGACGATATAAAAAGTCGCAGTCCTCAAACCAAACTCCCTTTGTAAATAAAACATCTTTTTCAAATAGTTCTTTTTTGAAAAGTTTGTTCCAAACAGTAGGATAAATCGTCAACATACTCGCCTTTATTTTGTCTTTGTCAATAATATCTTCTTTTACTTGAGAAGATATTTGCACCTGCCTATCGGTAAATGTATATACTATATCTGATACTACAATGTCAAAGTCAGCTTGCTTAATTTTCTCATATAAAAGTCGAAACATATCCTGATTCACATAGTCATCGCTATCTACAAACCCTATATACTGACCTTGTGCATGACGTATACCAGTATTTCTGGCTTCACTTAGCCCTGCATTCACTTGATTATAAACCTTAATAATATCGGGGTAGGTCTTCTGGTATTGGTCTAAAATTTGCTTAGAATTATCTGTGGAGCCGTCATTAATAACTATTATTTCAATTTCGATGTTTAAAGCATTTTGCCTTATTAAAGATTCCAAACATTGCTCTAAATATTTTTCAGTATTATATACAGGCACAATAATACTTAAATCCACCATAATATTCTCCTAAAGTTTAAAATATAGTTATAAAATGAAACCAAATTTATTCTAATTCATATTCCTTAGTACTTTCTGTATTAATTTCACGCGCTTGAGGGTGCTTTACTTTTATGAAAAAAGTCGGCATTAAATTACTTGATTTTACAATTATTTTGGCTAATAAATAATTTAAAATCACGTTTTTGCTTTTAATTATAGATAGGGAAAGATCCATAACAAAACCATATTTTTCCGATCTTTTTAATGCATCTACAACTTGCGAGTGAGTTAAAATTAATTTTAGCTCACTAATTTTTTTAGCAAAACTATATGTACAGCTTGATAAAAATAAATTGGTTTCGCATGATAATATACTTTTAAGATACATATAGTTGATTTCAGCAAGTTCTTTAGAAGAAAAATCACCATAACTGTTTTGTAATTGATGAATTTTGGTATCTATCAAATTACAAACCTCTAATTTTTTATCATAAAACTTGGTAACTAAACTTGCTTCGGGTCTAACATAATAATAATAAAGACAACGATCACTAATTTCTATACTCTCACATTTTCCAATTGTCTCTAGTACAAAAAGACGGTCTTCTCCATACTTATAGTCCAAAAATTTTATATTGTTATCCTTAATTATTTTTGCAGAATAGATTTTTCCCCATACCTGATTTAAAAGATTTTCTTTATATAGCGTAGAAAAATGCTGCTTAAAATTCCCTTTATCAATAATGGCATCTTTATGACCATAATAGAAATCACGGCTTCCGTTAACGTTAATAATTTGGAAGGCAAAAATCATGAAGTCTATCTCTGTTTCTTCTATATAGTTCAAAGACCACATAAATGTTTCTTGTACCAATGTATCATCGCTATCCAAAAACATGATATATTTTCCTAAAGATTTTTCAATCCCTATGTTTCGAGCGTTAGCCGGACCCGAATTTTTAATTGTATGAATCTTAACTCTACTGTCCTTTTGGGCTAATCTATTCATAATCTCCAATGAACAATCTGTTGAGCCATCATTTATCAGCAATAATTCTAGATTGTCATGGTTGTTATTCAAGACAGATTCTGCAAATACTTCGATGTATTTTTCAGCATTATAAATCGGAACAATGATACTTAATATCGGTTTCATTACACTTCTCCTCACATTATCAGTTAAATATCATCTTAGTACATTATATTATTACTTTATTTACTTACATAGATGACTCAATAAAAATAATCAGTATGCTGATAAATCAAGCCTATTTCTTCACTAAAAATGCTACTTTTATTTCCTAAGTACCTTTTTCCATTTTTTATTTGCAATTTATAAAGCAATTTTTAGATATATTTCTTTGTTTTATTATACTTCAAATGACTTTATTTTGCAATAAACTTTAGATTTCTCTATAAATTGATACTATCTATACCTATAAATTATCTAAGTTTCTATAAATTTTAATGTTAAATAAGTTTAATCTTTAGTTTTCACTAAAAAGACACCCCATGAGATGAAAAATTCTCATGAGGTGTCCTCCATTATTAATAATCCAATTCACGATATTACTGCAAAACAAACGAATAGATTTTTCTTCTATTTTTTTAGTTCTTCTACAATTTCGTCCATTTTCATGCCGCGAGAACCTTTAATTAATACAACATCTCCTTCTTTCAATTCTTTTTTCAAGAAAGAGAAAACAGCTTGATTGTCTGTGAAATGAAAGAACTGTTCTGAGCCAAAACCTTTTCCGGTTTCTACACCCATTTCGCCAACTGCGGCCAGCATATCTATGCCTTTTTCCTGTGCATATTTGCCGACTTCAAAATGACTGATTGCCGCATAGTCACCTAGTTCAAACATATCTCCTAAAACTGCTATGCGTCTGCCGTCGGTTTGAATGCCTAAAAGTATATCGATTCCCGCTTTCACTGAATCAGGGCTTGCATTGTAGGTGTCATCTATCACCTTGATACCGTTCAAGTCTAATATTTCCTGACGCATTTTCGGCGGTTTATAGCTTCCAATTGCTCTAACAGCGTCTTCTAGCGGCACACCCAACTCAAATGCTACCGCCAGTGCTGCTAAAGCATTTCTCACATTATGAACGCCTGCCGCCGGAACAAACACATTTGTTTTTTTGCCTTTATACTGGCAAACGAAAAAGGTTCCTTTTTCAGTAGAATTTAATTCTGCTGCGCGGCAATCACAATTTTTATTCATGCCAAAAGTTACTATGTTTAAATCTTTTCGCTCGTGACTTAATTTTTCTAAGAGAACATCATCGCCATTTACAAAGATTTTCCCGTTTTCTGGAATGTAATCTGCAATATGAAATTTCTCGGCCAAAATATTTTCCTGTGTTTTAAGATATTCGATATGGGTAACCCCAATATTGCTTAAAACTGCAATGGTAGGACGAACCACCTTTGCAATTCTTTCCATTTCGCCGGGCATACTAATACCCATTTCCACAACAGCTGCTTCATCTGCCTTTTTTAGTGTGAAAATCGTCATTGGCACGCCCACCTGGCTATTTTGGTTTCCTTGGGTTTTCATTACCTTGAGCTGAGAAGAAAGCGCCAATGCGATCATCTCTTTTGAAGTTGTCTTGCCAACACTGCCCGTTATACCAACAATGGGAATATCAAAACTTTTGCGGTAAACCTCTGCTATTTTTTGCAGAGCTTTAATCGTAGAGGAAACAAGCACCACGGGTTTGTCTTGAGCTAGAATCTCCTGCTCTGTGAAAGATGCAGCAGCCGTACCCGCTAACACATCCTCCAGATAGATATGAGAATCTACTCTTTCTCCTTTTATAGGCACGAACATGGTGCCTGTTTTTACTTGCCGACTATCTGTTGAAAAGGATGTAACCACAGTCTCAGGATCTCCACAGAGCAATTTTCCGCCGCATGCCTGTGCAATTTCGGATATTTTCATCCTCATTTTATTTCGTTCCTTTCTTAGTCTGACATAATCGTCAGATTTACCGATTCTCAAGCTCTTTCAAAATATCTGCTACAACTTCTCGCTCATCAAAGTGGAATTTTTGACCGTTAATCTCTTGATAATCTTCGTGCCCTTTGCCAGCTAGCACAATAATATCCCCCTCTTGTGCCTTTTCAAGGCAATAGCGAATGGCTTCTTTTCGATCAGGAATCGTCACATATTTGCCGTTTGTTTTATGCATACCTGTTTTAATATCTTCAATGATGTCATTCACATCTTCAAATCGAGAGTTATCTGCGGTGATAACTGATAAATCAGCCATATTGCCACAAACTTCACCCATTTCATAACGTCTAAGCTTGGGGCGATTACCGCCTGCTCCAAACAAGCAAATCAATCGGTTAGGGTGGTACTCTCTCAGGGTCTCCAAGATATTCTGCATACTAACTGCATTATGCGCATAGTCGATAAGAAGTGTATAATGTCCCGGAACCTCCACCGGTTCCACACGACCTTTTACACTAACCTGCCCTAAGCCTTTGTTCATCATTTCCGAGGAAATACCCAGCTCATGACAACAGGCAATCGCAGCCAAAGCATTATATGCGTTAAACTTGCCGGGAATCGCCACTTCTGCTATAAAATTCAGCTCACCGCTGACGGCAAAAGAAATTCCCAAAAAGCCGGGTCTTGACAACAGTTGATAGCTCTCTGCTCTCATTTGTGCCTCTTCATGAAAACCATACGTTTTGATGGCACAGGTGTGTCCTTTTATCATATTCTGCCAACTCTCATCATCAATATTGATGATACCCAGTCGGCACATTTTGAACAGCATACTCTTGCTTTCCAGATATTCCTGCATATCTTTATGCTCGACACCACCAATGTGGTCTTCTGAAAAATTGGTAAACAACCCAATTGCAAACTCAAAGCCATAGACACGCAAATCTTTTAGTCCAATAGAGGAGACCTCCATGACACAGTAGCGACAGTCACTGTCTGCCATTTGACGGAGATATTTTTGAATTTCATAGCTCGACGGTGTGGTATTCTCTGTTTTAATAACCTTGTCGCCAATCCCAACACCGATCGTTCCCATAATGCCTGTTTTGGCACCGCTGGCCTCTAAAATAGAACGAATCATTGTCGCTGTGGTTGTTTTTCCCTTTGTGCCTGTAATACCAATGACCGTAATATCTTTATCTGCCGGGTTGCCAAAAAAGGTCGCACTCATAAGTGCCAATGCTTTGCGCGTATCTTTTACAAGAAAAACCGGAATATCAACTTCCACTGGCTCTTCTGCGATAATAACAGCCGCACCTTTTTCTTCCGCTGACTTTGCATATTTGTGCCCGTCTGCCGCTGAACCTCTCATGCAGACAAACGCACAATCTTTAATTGTGCTTCGTGAATCAAAAATAATATCGGTAATTTCCATTTCAAAGTTGGCAATGACAGCTTTATCCTCTTGCAAAGTTAACGGCTTTAAAAGCTTTGATAATTTCATACGGTTTCCTCTTTTCCGCTAATTCTTTCTATGACTAAATACAAAAATTTATGCAGGTACAGGGCAGACTATGTTTGCCTCAAAATCTCAACAGAATCGTATACTTTATGTTTCCTATAAATTGAAAGTTACTGATAACTCTCATTGGATGAAATATCCGTCCATCGCTCTGCCGGGGGTGCTTTTTGTACCGTAAAACCTTTTGAACCTTGCCAAAAAACAGTAGAGCCATAAAATTCTCTCATTGCTTTTATCAAGCTAAGCGTATCGCTTGTTCCCGTCGTTTCATAAGGGGAATGCATACTTAACTGCGGAGCACCTATATCTACACAATTCATCGACACATGCGTCGCAGAAATATTGCCAAGGGTTGAACCGCCTGAGACATCTGAGCGATTAAAAAATTGCTGCACAGAAACCTCGGCATTCTCACAGATTTCACGGAATACAGCAGCTGATATCAAATCAGTTGCATAGCGGGCATTGGTTTTAATCAGTACACCGCCATTTAAATAGCAACGGTTTGTCGGGTCTGATTTTTCAGGATATAGGGGATGGGCGGCATGCCCATTGTCTGCCGACAACATAAAACTCGCCGCAATGGCAGCCGCTTGTTCTTCTCTGGTTTTTCCCGCCGCAAAGGCAATCCTCGAAAGTAGAGAAGACAGAATATCGGAATCTGCCCCTCGTCTCGTCATGCTCCCAATTTCTTCGTTGTCAAATATAGTAAATACGGTTACATTCTTTGGGTTGGTTGTGGTCACGAAAGCTTGTAGTCCTGCAAAGACACACTGCAAATCATCTAGTTTAGGAGAAGCGGCAAACTCTTCCTCTGCTCCATATAGCATAGGTTCTTCCGCGTTATAAAGATACATCTCATGGGCTAGGATATTGCCCTTTTCCACCCCTAATTCCTTTGCCAGCAGTGCTTTAAAATCAGCTTTTCCTCCTCCAAACAGCGGCAAAATTTGCGTCTGCGGGTTGAGCTTAAAGCCATCGTTGACTGCTCTGTTTTGATGAATCGCCAGAGAGGGGATTACAAACCGATGTTTTCTTAAATCAAGAAGTCGTGTTCTGATAGATTTTCCATCCTTGACCATGACCATGCCCGCAATTCCGAGAGGTCTATCCAACCAAAGATGAAGAGGTAAACCACCATATACCTCTGTATTGAGCGTTGTATAGTGGTTTTCTACACGCATTTCAGGAGACTCTTTTACTCGAAAGCAGGGAGAATCGCCATGAGGAGCAATGACTGAATAGGCTTCAAAATCTGCACTAGGATAACAAAAAGCCGTTAAGCTGCGCATACCTCGCACAAAGTAATACTTACCGCCGGGTTTCAAGCTCCACTTTTCGGTTTCAAAAATCTCTTCAAATCCCTGTTCTTCTAAAATAGAAGTCGCTGAATCTATCGTATGTGCCGCAGAGGGCGAATTTTTTATAAAGCGAAACAGCGCCGCTGTCGTTTCTTTCTCCATATCTTGTTCCTCTTCTCATTATTCCATTATAGTCTTTTCCATATCGCGCACAATGATTTAAAATGGACACCAAATTTGCTAAAAGTCTCTATTTGATACTATTTTCATTTTATCACGATAATCTTTTGTTTACTAGCTTTTGTGGTTCTTATTTTTGATTCGTAAAATAAAATAGGAAAACCCCCCTGACATAATCAGGGAGGGAAAAATTTTGCTATTTATCCGCCAATAAAAGGTTGTGGGTCCACTCGAGTTCCATTTTCCAAAACCTCAAAGTGTAAGTGTGCTCCATAGGAATCTCCTGTATTACCTTCATACCCAAGAACCTGACCTGCACTCACCGTTTGGCCTGCAGAAACGACCAGTGAGTCCATATGAGCATATCGAGAAGAATAAGTGCCATCATGATAGATTAACACATAATATCCCCAGCCTGAACCCCATGAATCTGTTGCATTAGCAACCAGAACCGTACCGCCTTGCGCCGCACGAACTTGAGAGCCACCGCCTGATGAAATATCCATTCCTCTATGCTGTCCGCTTTTATAATATTGTGTTACAATGCCGCCGGGCAAAGGCCACTGCCAGCTACCACCAGTGCTAGGGGGCGTATAGGTATCATCTGGATCATCACTGGGTGATGGTGTATAACCACCATCCGAGGGTGAATTATTTTTTTGCTCTTCTAATTGTTTTTGTCTTTCTGCCTCTGCCTGTTGTCTTGCCGCTTCTTCTTGCTGTCTTTTTTCTTCAATCAAGCGAGCCATTTCTGCGTCAGCAGCTTCTTTTTGTGCTTCTACATCTGCTATTTCATCTGAAGTTAATTGCTTTGCTTCACTAATGCTTGCTAAAGCAACTTTATTTTTCTCGCTCAAGTCCGTCAGCTCAGCTTTATGAGAATCTCTCTCTTTCTTACTGTTTGCTAACTCTTCTTGACTTGTACGTAATTCTTCACGATCTGTTTCTGTAGCGGTTAAGTAATCTTGAATTTTATTGATGATAATACTGTCATGTTCATCAATGCTTTGCAAAATATTTGCCTTCATGGTAAAGTCATGCAAACTATCCGCATTCAACAGAATTTCTAAGGTACTTAGCTGCGATGAACCACTTGTATAAATCGCTATTACTCTTTCGTAAAAGAGTTCGAAAGTATCGCCCATTTCGGCCTGCGCGGCTTCAAGTTTAACTTCTAATTCGCCGATTTTTTTATCTAAGAGAGTAATTTCTTCTTCTAAAGCGGCAATTTCAGAAGCCACCACTGACATTTGCTGCTGCAGTGTTGCCTGATATTCAGTTTTTTGCGCCTCATCTGCTTCAAGACTGCTGAGTTTGGCGTTGAGCTCATCTTTTTGTTGGCTCAATCGGTCTGTTTCGGCTTGCACCTCTGCCAATGTATCCGCTGCACTAACTCCCAGTGTTGGCACCATCATACATGCGCATAATATAACAGCCAAAAAACGAATAAGCTTGGATTTCCTTCTGGAATGCTTTGCACTCATTTAGTTCCCTCCATATTGTAGATCAAGCTTTACTTAACATAATTTTATTACTGAATTGTAACCCATATAACCGCTTTTTTGATTCTGAATAAGAATTAAAAGTTACAGTTCTCGGGGTATTTTTTGAATTTTGTTGTGATTCTGTCGAATACAACTATATATTGTATGTATCTATTTGTGTATTATCAGAAATGTCATGGTAAATAAGAATAATATTCTGATTGCTATGCAATTTGCCACCCAATTTATCATTTTATAAGCAGCGACACATATCTTAAAAGGGTTGTCCTAAAAGATAAGACAACCCTTTTGTTTTCTTTTTTTTCCTGTTTAAACGTTAATCAAATCTCAAAATCTTCTGATTTAAAATTCTGATAAAAGCGGCCTTCACAAGCGGTAAACTTTAACACACAATAATCAGGATCTGTAACACCCAGGGAGTAATAAATCGTATCACCAGTCTGCCAAATCATCTCTTTGCTTTCTGCGTCCTCTAAAACTTCCATGATGCCTTTCAGCATAACACCACGAAAAAAGCGACGGTCACAAAAATAGAGACAAGCTTTCGAATTATTACGATATTGACTCACACGCTTTGAGGAGGTATTGGTGGTAAAATAAAAGGTGTGAATTCCTTCTCTTTTTCTAGGCGCCAACATGGCTTTCGTATTGGGAAATCCCTCTTCGTCAACCGAACTAATATAGGCTGTTTTCTGCTTGTCAATCAAATTACCAATCGTCTTAACCGCATCCCGCATCATATGCATTCCCCTTTTTCTTTATAAAAAGTTAGCAAGCTGATACATAGCCCGTTTTGGCATCCATTTTTACAACGGCTCCACTTTTTAAAATCTTGGTTGCGTTTTTAGCACCCAAAATAACAGGAATATCCATGGCATATCCAGCAATAGCTGCGTGCGTGTTCATGCCTTCTTTTTCGGTGATAATTCCCGAGGCATGACGTAGGTATTCAACAATCGAATTGTCTGTATGAGAAACTACCAAAATGTCGCCGTCGGCAAACTTGGTTTTTACTTCTTCCAAATCTTCACAGACACAAAGCCTTGCGGAAACGGTCTTTTCTGTTATGCCTGTACCGGTTGTAAGGATATGACCTACCACGTGTACTTTCATCATATTGGTAGTTCCGGTAATACCAAGGGGCATACCAGCCGTAATAACGGCAATATCCCCGCTGGAAACAATACCTGCATTTTCTGCGGCATCTACGGCGTGATCAAACAAAGCGTCAATATCCGTTTCTTCCTGAATCAATACCGGGTAGACGTTCCAAGAGAGATTCAACTGACGGCACACTTTTTCTTCCATCGTGCAACCAACAATAGGGGAGAAGGGACGGAATTTTGAAATCTCTCTGGCGGTAATCCCTGATTTTGTAACGGTAATAATCGCTTTTGCTCCTAAATCATGTGCCGTGGTACAAGAAGCATGAGAAATTGCATTGGTTACGTCGAATGCAACGTCAGAGTTATCTCTCATATTAAAACGCTTGACATAATTAATATTTGCTTCGGCTTCACGAGCAATTCTAACCATGGTCTTAACTGCCTCAACCGGATATTTTCCTGCGGCTGTTTCGCCTGAAAGCATGATACAGCTTGTCCCGTCATAAATTGCATTGGCCACATCTGTTGCCTCTGCACGAGTGGGACGGGGGTTCTTAATCATAGATTCTAGCATCTGTGTTGCTGTGATAACCTGCTTGCCTGCTTTATAGGCTTTGGCAATCAACTTTTTCTGCAGAACCGGTACTTCCTCAAGAGGAATCTCAACGCCCATATCTCCGCGGGCAACCATGATGCCTTCTACCACACGAAGAATCTCGTCAATATTCTCGACACCCTCCATGTTCTCAATCTTTGCAATGATATTGATATTATGGCAATTATATTCTGTCAAGATTTTACGAATTTCTAAAATATCGGCTGCACTTCTTGTGAAAGAAGCAGCGATAAAATCAAAGCCATTCTCAATCCCAAAAATAATGTCTGCTCTGTCTTTTTCACTGACAAAAGGCATTGAAAGCTGAGAGCCGGGTACGTTCACGCCTTTATGATTAGAAATCACACCGCCAGCTATGACAGAACAGACTACGTCTGTATCCGTTACACGCGTAACTTCCATTTCAACTAAGCCGTCATCAATTAAAACAGCGGCGCCTGTATGAATATCTTTAGGGAAATTTGGATAGCTGACCGAAACAATTTTGTCATCGCCCTCAATTTCACGAGTAGTCAGCGTAAAGGTTTGGCCATTTTCTAGTTCAACACGGCCTTCTTTAAAAGTCTTAAGCCTAATTTCTGGGCCTTTGGTATCCAAAAGCGTAGGAATTGGCAGTTTCAATTCTTCTCTAATGCGCGTAACAGCCTCTAATTTTTTAAGAGCGTCTTCATGCGTGCAGTGTGAAAAATTAAATCGGGCTGCGTTCATACCCGCCAGCATAAGCTCTCGCAAAACATTTTCATCTTCGGTTGCAGGTCCTAAAGTACAAATAATTTTTGTCTTTCTCAACCGTAATCATCACCTTTCCATGGGTTAAAAACCAAATTAAAAACTGAAAAATCGAAATTTTTCCGCATTATATCCGTATTATATCACTTGTCAACCTGTTTGTCATTAGCTGATCGTCTAATTGTTTGTGAAATTTATGTCAAATCTATGTTAACAATTTGTGCAAAAAAGCAATTTTATCAGATTATTCGACTTTTTAAGCCAATTTTATTGATTTCACCTATGCAAGTATTTTACCCCATAGTAATTCATTTTATTTTTATTTTCCTTTTTAAAAAAGTTGAATCAATTTTTACGTTGATCCAACTTTTTCTGCCTAAAATTTTTCTCTATCAGTTTTTCTATATCATCATGTTTCAAATACATTTTTTGTTTGAAAACTAGTTATTCCTTGACAAGCAGCGATAAACATCACCTTTTTTTATTGTCGTATCTAAAACGGCGGCTTTGGCAGCATCACTGGCAGACTGTCCTTGTTTCATCAAGTTTTCTGCCATTTCTACCGCTTCCTCTAAAGTAATTTCTTTTTCTCTCTCGGGCAACGCTGCTCCCTCAATGACCAAAACAAATTCTCCTCTAGGCTCTTTGTCTTTATAGAGTTTGGCCGCTTCTGAAAGATTCATACGCAGTGCTTCTTCATGGATTTTAGTGATTTCTCTTACCATCGCAATTTTTCTTTCGCCAAACACCTTATACAAATCAGAGAGTGTTCTTCTCAGCTTATGGGGTGCTTCATAAAACACCATAGTTCTGTTTTCATTTTGCAGAGAAAGCAAATGTTCATGACGATTCTTTTTGTTCATGCTCAGAAAACCCTCAAAAGTAAATCGCCCTGTCGGCAAACCGCTGACAGCCAATGCGGCAATTACGGCGCTAGGGCCTGGCACAGCATAGACAGGAATGCCTGCTTCGGCACATTCTGCCACCAAGGTTTCACCCGGATCAGAAATTGCCGGCATTCCGGCATCTGAAACCAGCGCGCAGCTTTCCCCACCTTGTATTCTGGACGTAATCCAGCCGCCTCGTTCCGCTTTGTTATGCTCAAAGTAGCTAATCATCGGTTTTTTTATGCCAAAATGATTTAACAGCTTAAGTGTAACCCTTGTATCTTCTGCCGCAATGAAGTCTACCTTTTCAAGCACCTCTACAGCTCGCGGTGACAAATCTCCCAAATTCCCGATGGGTGTTCCTACAATATATAAAGTTCTTTTTTCAATTTCCATAGCTTCCCCTTTAGTCAAATCATTGATTCTATTTCCCTGCAATATCCTACCGTCTTGTCTTAGAAGTGCTTTCTTGCTTGTTTTTTGATATACTGGAAAACATAAAAACAAACAAAGTGAAGGAGCACGGTTTCATGTACACTCAATCAGCACAAGAAGAAGTAATTTTGATTAAACGACTGCTAATCGGTGAAAAAACAGCTTGCCCTCAATGCGGCTATTCGTACCTTAAACATTTTCATCAAAAAGCAAAGAAAAGCAACACCGATTACGTGTGCCCTTCTTGTAACGAACGTTATCAAGTTATTAAAATGATTGATGAATTGAATCAGACTTAATATTATCATCGTGTGGCATACTATATCGCCCAACGATAGCCAAGTCCCCACACCGTTACAATATGTTTAGGCGAAGAAGGCTCATCTTCAACCTTCATGCGCAGACGCCGAATATTCACGTCGACAATTTTTTCTTCTCCTACATAAGACGGACCCCAAACATATTGCAAAATAGCCCTTCTCTCTAGTGTTAACTCTGGGTTTGAGAAAAAATACTCCATAATTTGGAATTCTACCTGTGTCAACTCAATAGGACTGCCGTTTTTAAAAAGCAATCGATTTCGCAGATTGAGAGTGAATTCACCGCTTTTCATTTCATCACGAAGCTTATCTTCTTGACGCTCTGCGGCAAGCTCTACCCGACGATAGATGGCATCTACACGGGCAACTAGTTCTGACGGACTAAACGGCTTTGATACATAATCATCTGCCCCCATCATAAGCCCGTTCACTTTGTCCATTTCTTGTGTTTTAGCGGTCAGCATAATGATACCTACCGAATTGTTCTCTTTTCTTAAGTGCTTACAAACCTCAAGGCCATCATATTTACCGGGCATCATAATATCTAAAACGGCAACATCTATTTCTCCGTGCAGACTGTCATAGAGCGCAATAGCCTCTTCTCCGTTAGCAGCTTCATAGGTTTCATAACCTGCACGCTTTAAATTAATAACAACAAATTCTCTGATATTTTGCTCATCTTCTGCCACCAAAACTCTTTTCATGTGGTTGGCCGCCTTTCTTGTTAACATGGTTAACTTTTGCTCTTTTATCTTTTCAGAATCTATTCGCCTATTTGAAAGCTCTTTTTAATCCGTTTAATTGCTGTCAAGTTTTCGCCATCTGTATTTAAAACCGAAATGCCGTAAACATAGTCATTCTTTTCTGCCAAAAGCTCATAGCCTCCTGTTGCGCCTCGCTGCTCCCAAGCTGATTTGGTAAACACACGAATCGTAAATAGGGGAGAACCCAGTAGGGCTTGTTTTTCTTCACTTTCTCCCGGCGTCACCGCATAGTAGGTAACCGCTTTTAATTTGCTGTCATTGATGGCCGTAATTCGGCCCACCATGTTACCCGGCAGAATAAACCAATAATTCTCTGCAAGATTCATCAATGTTCTCTTAATGCTTTTATAGCTCATGGTCTCTAAATCAATCTTACTCCACTCAACCAAAAAACTAGTTGAGTCAAGTGACGAAGACTCTAAAAGCGCGGGCAACGGCGACACAATCGGAAATTCTATAATGCCGTCATGATTGATATCTCTTGCGGTACCGCCGGCTCCGGGGGGACGGTAAAGCGGGTTTGCCGTTGTTTCGTCATTGACCCCTTTCGGCACGTTCATAAGCCGTCTGCCAGTACCCATATAAAAAATCTGTGTGGTCATGCTGCTGTCTGCTTTTGTGCCATCCAGCACCACAGCAGACTGATTCTGCGCAATCTTCCCAAATTGAATGGAAGAATATTTCACAACACTGCTGTCTGCTTCGGTCGATAGCACCGACACCAGCTCTTCTCCTCTGACTTGAATCCACTCCGCTTTGGCAGGCAGACTTTCTTGGCTATCTTCGGCCGCCGGAACAGCACGCTGGATTGCGAAAATCTCCATCACTCCATCATCATCAAAGTCAGTTAATGTCATACCGCCATAGGTATTTTTCGTCTGCATTTCTTTGATGGAACCTTGCTGATAGTGATAGACACTCAAAGAAGCTGACATATTGTTCTGTGTATTTCCCCAGCCGACAATGACATCTGCGCTGCCGTTGCCTGTCAAATCGCCAAAACAAACCCTATCAACCTGTGTCGCCGGATTTTTGAAAGAAGCAATGACCTTCCAAACACCCTCTTCATTTTTAGAGAGAAACTTCACTTCTGCTCCACCTGTTTCAAGTAGAATAAACCCTAGTGCATCATCTACTCCGTCACCCGTAAAATCTTGCATAATAATCGCAGAACGGTATTCGCCGTTTTTGGGATAAACAAAACTGACTTCCGTTTTTTCTCCCACCAACAGATGATGAACTTCTTGTTGATCGGCATTGGCATTCGGAGGTGACATCAAGGCTTGGGCGTCTAATCCGGTGACAGCACAGCCGCTCAATAAAAAAAGCAGCAGTAAAACGGTTCCTATTCGTGTCAACTTTTTTACCACCAGAAAACCTCCCTATCCTTTTGTAGTCCTTAATTTTTATTTGTAAAGTTTCTTAAATTTTTCGCATAAAAAACATGCGTAAATCATTATAACATTTTTAGGATTGTTCTGTCACGCTAACAATTCTTTTGGCTTTATATTATCACAAAAAAGTTACAAAGTGAACTTAAAAATATTTATTCGCTTGATTTAATGAAATCTACCTCTTTTTTCCCATGAAAATTCTTCTGTTCGCCTTCTATATTTACGTCTTAGTTTGATTAGTTTTTTACTGTGGCAAAATGATTCAAACTGTATTCGCTTTATAACGATAGATTTCCCCATTGTTTTGTGGTAAAATAGTCGAAAAGTCTTGCCTCTGCAAAAACAAGCTCGGTCTGCCTTTTTAAGCTTTTATGTTCACCTAGAAAACATTATTTTTTAATCTATCATTTTTTCACTAAGGAAATTCTTACTATGCCTAGATTTTTTATTGATACTCCTCTTGGAGACGCTACTCAGTTTTTGCTTGACGGTGAAAACGGCCGCCATATTTCTCGTTCTCTGCGCATGAAAACAGGTGATGAACTGGTTCTTTGCGATAAACTCGGAACAGACTACGAATGTGAAATCCAATCTTTTCAAGAGGATATGGTTGTCGTAAAAATACTTTCTGCCAAAACCAACGAGACCGAACCTGCCACCAAAATTCACCTCTACCAGTCTTTGCCCAAAAAGGACAAGCTGGAATCTGTCGTGCAAAAGGTGACAGAATTGGGCTGCATTTCCATTACACCGGTAGAAAGTGAGCGATGTATTTCTAAATTAACAGACAAAAATACCGATAAAAAATTAGCTCGACTACAAAAAATTGCCCTAGAAGCTGCCAAGCAAAGTGGGAGAGGAATTATTCCATTAATTCATTCACCTTTATCTTTTAACAAGGCAATTAAACAGGCTGCCGCCCAAGGCGATGTCTTGTTCTTTTATGAAAAGGGTGGCACTCCGCTTTCAACCGCTATTGCACATGCAGGCAACACAATCTCTGTTTTTATTGGCCCCGAGGGTGGTTATGCTCAAGAAGAAGCCGACTTTGCCATTCAACATAAGGCTATAGTCTGTACACTTGGCAAACGCATTTTGCGAACAGAAACCGCACCCGTTGCCGCTTTATCTGCTCTGCTCTTTGCTAAAGGCGATATGGAGTAAATCGTGCGTTTCGCTTTTATCTCTTTATAAAGCTTTTTTATTTATTACATGTTTTGAATTTATTCAACATTGTCTCGGTAAAATGTTGAATACAGGAGAGTTGCTATGAAAAAGAAAACGGTACTCGTAACGGGTGCAAGCGGCGGCATTGGCTCTGCTATTGCCCACGAGTTTGCTAAAAAAGGGTATCAGGTCGTTATTGCCTACCTTCATAATCAAAAAGCTGCTGAGGATACGCTCAAAAAGGTGCAAGAACTTGGCGGCGAGGGTATTTGCGTGCAAGCTGATATTCGAAATGAAAAAGACGTATCTGCACTTTTTGACGCTGCAGAAGCGAAGTTTGGATTTGTAGACATACTGATTAACAATGCCGGTATTTCTCAAATGGGATTATTTACCGATGTAAGCTATGATGAATGGCAAAACCTGCTGCAGACCAATTTGACTTCTGTTTTTCTTTGCTGTAAAAGGGCACTGATTCCTATGATTCGCCGCAAAGAAGGTGCTATTGTTAACATCAGTTCCATTTGGGGCGAAGTCGGTGCTTCTTGTGAAGTGGCCTATTCTGCCACCAAAGCCGCCATCATTGGTCTAACAAAAGCGCTTGCCAAAGAAGAAGGGCCTTCTGGCATTCGCGTAAATGCCATTGCCCCAGGACTTATTGAAACCAAAATGAACAGTCATCTTTCGCAAGAGGATATTTCTCTTTTCTGTGAAGAAACACCGCTTTGCAAAATGGGACAACCGTCTGATGTTGCCGAAACAGCGGTCTTTCTTGCTGAAAATCAATTTATTACGGGGCAGATTGTCGGAGTAAACGGTGGACTCGCCTAATGTTCTTTCATTGACAAAACGTCTTTTATTTTATAAAATGAACAAGATAATGCAATTTCTATCGTCTATTTTTACCTTAAAAGATAGATACGATTTCAACTATTTTTTAGTATGGGAGAAAAAATATGAGCTTTAAAATTTTAGGAACAGGTCGTTTTCTGCCAAAAAAAATTCTGACAAATGAAGAGCTTTCACAGCGCATTGATACGTCTGATGAATGGATTACCAAACGGATTGGTGTAAAACAACGTCATGTTTGTACAACAGAAACTACGCTGGATATGGCTGAACAAGCGGCTCTTCAAGCACTAGAAATTTCTGGCATTAAACCTGAAGAACTTGACTTAATCATTGGCACAACCATTTCTCCCGACAGTGTTTCTCCTGGTATTGCCTGCATGGTTCAAAACCGTATTGGCGCCTCTTGTCCCGCTTTTGATATGAGTGCCGCTTGCTCTGGTTTTGTTTTTGCCTTAGACGTTGCCGCTGGTTATTTTGCCCGCAAGGCCGTCAAAAAAGTGCTGATTGTCAGTGCCGAACGCCTCAGCAGCATGATTGATTGGACCGACAGAGGCACTTGCTGTATCTTTGGCGACGGTGCCGGTGCTGCTGTGCTGGGAGAAGGCGAAGGCTATCTATCCTCTCATATGTCCACTTATGGCGGTGATGATGCTATTAATATTCCAACCCACCTTGCTGCTTCTCCTTTCTATGAAAATGAAATAGTGGATGCTCATATTGCTATGAACGGCCGCGAGACATACAAATTTGCCGTGAAAGCCGTTCCGGATGAAATTGAAAAGGCGTTGGAGTTGGCCGACGTGAAACCCGAAGACATTGCATGGGTTGTTCCTCACCAAGCAAACTATCGCATTATTCAAGAAGCCAGCAATCGTTTTCCATCAATCGACAAAGAGCGTTTTTGTGTGAATATCGACCGCTACGGCAACACTTCTTCTGCCAGTATCCCGATTTTATTAGATGAACTCAATCGTGAAGGCAAACTGAAAGCCGGCGACAAAATCGTCATAGTTGGCTTTGGTGGCGGCCTTACTTGCGGTGGTGCTGTTATTTCATGGTAAATTGTTCCTCTAACAACCCCAATATCTTGATAAAATTCACCCGCTAACGCTTTTGTTTCTGTATCTTTAAAAGCTTGTTTTTTTCAATTGGCCTACAATACAAATTTATAATATACTTGGTGTAGGGTTTTGCGTCATAAAAAACTTTAATTTCGCATTGTTTTACTGTCCATTAACCCATTTTTATAGGGCTCTATTACCACCGATTGGCTGCTTATGACAGCAGCACCCTTAATAAAGGAGATTACATATGATAAAAACAGAACTTTGTGACCTATTGGGCATTCAATATCCTGTATTTCAAGGAGGCATGGCTTGGATTTCTGACGGAAAACTGGCTGCTGCTGTTTCAAACGGAGGCGGTCTTGGTCTGATTTCTGCCATGAACGCAGACGCTGCCTATCTCAAAAAGCAAATTGACATTGCTCGTTCTCTAACAGACAAACCTTTTGGTGTCAACATTATGCTGTTAAGTCCCTTTGCTGACGAAGTGGCAAAGCTAGTTGCCGATGAAAAAATTGACGTTGTCACCACCGGCGCCGGCAATCCCTCTAAATTTATGACCATGTGGATTGAAGCTGGTATCAAAGTCATTCCGGTTGTTGCTTCTGTTGGTATGGCAAAGCTTGTCACAAAAGCAGGCGCTTCTGCGGTTATTGCTGAGGGAGGCGAGAGCGGCGGTCACGTTGGTGAACTAACCACGATGACGTTGGTTCCTATTATCTGCGACAATACCAACCTGCCTGTCATAGCCGCCGGCGGTATTGCCGACGGACGGGGCATGGCTGCTGCTTTGATGTTAGGCGCTGTCGGTGTGCAAATGGGCACACGCTTTTTGGTCGCAGAAGAATGTGGTGTCCACCCCAACTACAAAAAGAAAATTATCAAAGCAAATGACTTGGCTACCATGACCACCGGTAAACGCTTGGGCCACCCGGTTAGAGGTCTGCGCAATCAATTTGCCAAAGATTATCTTAAAGCAGAGTACAGTGATATAACTGACGAAGCACTCGAAAAGCTTGGCGGTGGAGCACTCTATCGTGCCGCTATTGAAGGCGACGAAAAAACCGGTTCTTTCTGTGCCGGACAAATCAGCGCCCTTGTCACCAAAGAAGAACCAGCAGCCGATATCATTCTTGATGTTGTGACTGGGGCAGAGAAGATTCTTTCAGGTGCTAATCGCTTTTCTATACAATAAAACAAAAAAACTCCAAGCTGTATTGCCCTAAAAAGCGATATAGCTACCAATTTTTATGCTAATAAATACCCTATTGTTTGGCTGCCCGTTTCATATACCTTTGGGTCTGCTTGACATTAAAAATCATCTTTTTACCTATTATTATTTGAATTTGGAAAGGAATTCTCCATGGGAAAAATCGCATTTGTATTTGCCGGACAAGGTGCTCAATATAGCGGTATGGGCAAAGAGCTATATGAACACAGTGCCGCTGCCAAATCTGTTTTTGACATTGCTGATTCTATTCGCCCAGGTACCTCTGCACAATGCTTCAGCGGGAGTGACGAGGAGCTGTCACTGACCAAAAATACACAGCCTTGTTTGTATTCCGTCGATTTAGCCGCCGCAAGAGCTTTGGTAGAAGCAGGCATTCATCCCGATTGTGTTGCCGGATTTTCACTTGGGGAAATCGCAGCGCTTACTTTTAGCGGTATTTTCAGCGAGGCAGATGGCTTTGATTTTGTTTGTCGCCGAGCGGCTGCTATGCAGAACTCAGCGGAAAACCATCCCGGTTCTATGGCGGCTGTCCTCAAACTTTCAAATGAGCAAGTAGAAACACTCTGCCAAGAATTTAAACAGGTTTACCCCGTTAATTATAACTGCCCGAAACAGCTGGTAGTGGCTGGCGAAAAGAGTGAACTAGCATTATTTGTGAAGCGAGTTGGCGAAGAAAAAGGCAGAGCCGTTCTGCTAAATGTCAGTGGTGGCTTTCACTCTCCTTTTATGAATGATGCAGCAAAAGAGCTTTCTTCTGTTTTAGATGGCCTAACGCTTTATACACCGCAAATTCCGATTTATTCCAATTTAGACGCCGCTCTCTATACAGTAGAAGAAGCAAAATCTAGAATCACGAACCAAATTAACCACCCGGTCAAGTGGCAGTCTATTCTTGAAAACATGGCCGCTGACGGTGTCGATACCTTCATCGAGGTTGGCCCTGGCAAAACGCTTAGTGGTCTAATTAAAAAAACATTGAAAGATGTTCAGGTGTTTGCCGTTCAGGATAAAGAAAGTTTGCAGGAAGCGATGGCTCACCTTTTATAAGATTTTGCTTTGCTTCTTTCCTTTTTTTAAATACTGGACTTTTTTGAAAGGATGAATGCTGTATGAATTTAACCTTTTACGACCTTGCTCAGATAGATGATTCCCTATTAAAGTACGCTGTTATTGCCGCACAATATAAAAGCCAATGGGTTTTTTGCAAAAACAAAACACGAAAATGGGAAATCCCCGGCGGTCATCGAGAAAAGGATGAATCTATTTTTGAAACGGCAAAAAGAGAATTGTTTGAAGAAACAGGTGCTAAAGAGTTTGAAATAAAACCAATTTGTATTTACAAGATTAACAACTTTGGTATGTTATTCTATGCCGATATTACCGCATTCGGCAGTTTGCCCCCCTTTGAAATTGAAAAGATTGACTTTTTCGACGACATCCCCGATGAACTTTCATTTCCCTTAATCCACCCTAAGCATTTGGAGTATGTAAAAGCAAAACTATCGCTATAGCGTTTATTACTTTCTGAATTAGAGAATACTGTTAAGAATACTGCGTTTAAATTTCTATTTTATTGATAAATCACTAATCATTAGATTTTTTTGAAAGGACACACATTATGATGACATCAGAACTGCAAGGAAAAACCGCTGTCGTGACCGGAGGCTCAAGAGGAATTGGCCGTGCTATTGCTGTCAAGCTTGCTTCTTTAGGTGCTGACATCGCGATTTTATATGTTGGCGACCCCAATGAGGCTGCCGAAAGCTGCCGAATGATTGAAGAACTGGGTGTAAAAGTGAAATCTTACATCTGTGATGTATCGAAGCTTGAAAACACACAGGATTCTATTAAAGAAGTGCTTGAAGATTTCGGCACTGTTGATATTCTTATTAACAATGCAGGCATTACCCGTGACGGATTAATGCTTTCTATGAAAGAATCTGATTATGATGCTGTTTTGGATATCAATCTGAAAGGCGCCTTTAACATGACAAAGAGCTGTTATAAGACTTTTATGCGCAAGAGGAGTGGTAAAATTGTTAATATCACTTCTGTTTCCGGCATTATGGGCAACGCTGGACAGACAAATTATTCTTCTTCAAAAGCAGGGCTTATCGGTCTGACAAAATCTGTTGCGAGAGAGCTTGCCGCCAGAAATGTCAACTGCAATGCAGTTGCTCCCGGATTTATTGCCACGGATATGACACAAGAAATCAGCAAAGACAATAAGCTTCTTTCTTCTACCCCAATGAACCGTATGGGCACAGCTGAAGACATCGCCAATGCCGTTGCTTTTTTGGTCGGTCCTTATTCTGACTACATCACGGGCGAGGTCTTGAAGGTAGACGGCGGTCTTGCCATGTAGTTCCTATTCTTACTTAATTTCTTTAGGATTCATTTTGATTTTATTTTTTATTTATGCTATACTATGCTATATTTTTAACAGACATTTTATCTTCTGATTTATTTTAAACAAGAACATGCTTTGACATGTCGTGAGGTGAGTGAATGAACCGAGTAGTTGTTACAGGTCTTGGCGCGGTTACACCGCTGGGCAACACAGTAGATGCGCTTTGGGACGGGCTAAAAAACGGAAAATCCGGTATTGGACTGATTACCAAATTTGATACAGCTGACCATAAAGTGAAAGTGGCGGCTGAAGTCAAAGATTTTGAACCTTTGCAATATATGGAAAAGTCAGATATTCGCAAAAATGACTTATTTGCACAGTATGCTCTAGCCGCTGCTACACAAGCCATGGAAGACAGCAAAATTATTGATAGCATTGAGCCTGAAAGAATCGGCACCTATGTCGGTTCTGGTATTGGTGGCCTTGGAACTTTTGCCGAAGAACAAACTGCCTTGCTTGAAAAAGGTACCAAAAAGGTTTCTCCTTATTTTATACCTAAACTAATTGCCAATATCGCAGGTGGCATTATTGCGATTAAATACAATCTGCAAGGGGAATGTCTGCCTGTTACAACCGCTTGTGCCACGGGCAATAATGCCATTGGTGAAGCTTATCGTGCGATTAAGCATGGCTATTTAGATGCTACCGTAGCCGGTGGCGCAGAAGCCGCTATCGTACCAGTTGGTGTAGCCGGATTTGCCAATATGAAAGCGCTTACTTCTGAAGAAGACCCATCAAAAGCTTGTACCCCGTTTGACGCACGTCGCAGTGGTTTTGTCATGGGTGAAGGTGCTGGTATTTTAATTCTTGAAAACTACGATCATGCTATTGCTAGAGGCGCGAAAATTTACGGTGAAATTGTGGGCTATGGTGTCACTTGTGATGCTCACCACATTACTGCACCACACCCTGAAGCTATTGGCGGTGCAAGAGCTCTTAAGATGGCGTATGATGAAGCAGGAGGAATCGACGATTTCTCGAAATTATATGTCAATGCACACGGAACAAGCACCCCTATGAATGACAGTTGCGAAACCCTTGCCATTAAAAAGGCTTTGGGCGAAGAAAACGCCCATAAGGTAATGGTCAGTTCTACCAAATCTATGACAGGGCACATGCTTGGAGCTGCGGGTGCAGTAGAAGCGATTGCCTGTATTCTAGCGCTAAAAAATGGTATTGTTCCACCTACCATTAACTATCAAGAACCTGACCCTGCTTGCGACCTCGACTATGTGCCGAATCAAGCTCGAAGTGCTGATATTGAGCTGGCTCTTTCTGCTTCACTGGGTTTTGGCGGACATAACGCCTATCTTGCTTTCAGAAAAGTAAACGACTAATTTTCAAGGAGAATTCGAATGGATATCAAACAAATCGAGAAGCTTGCCGCCATTATGACAGATGCTAACTTGACTTCGATTTCAATCAAAGAAAATGATACTGAAATCACTTTGGAAAGACAATCTCCTGCCGCTTCTGCCAACTCTTTTCCTGTACCATTCAGCGCTAATGAATGGAGAGACGCAGCCAGCGTTGGTATAATTGGCCAAGCTGATACTGTTACTACCATTGTCACAGATGACACTACTTCTTGCCAAGGAAACCTAGTTACATCCCCTACAGTGGGTATCTTTTATGCTTCGCCTTCTCCTGACAGCGAATCTTTCGTTCAAATTGGCTCAAAAGTGAAAAAGGGTGATATTCTTTGCATCGTCGAAGCGATGAAGTTAATGAATGAAATTACTTCTGATTTTGACGGTACTATTGCTGAAATCTGTGTAGGAAACGGTCAAGTGATTGAATATGGTCAACCGCTTTTCCGCATTGTTTAACGAAGTCATTTTATTTTAAATAAGGTTATTCGATATTGTAATAGATATGTGCTTGGATAAAACTAGCGTCTCTCTTTTTCCTTTAGGTCATGATGCAAAAAGAGCGAAACTAAGCCATGTGCCAATATTTTATATGTTTTACCGTTAATGCCCATTCTGCGGCATGGAAAGGGTTAATCATCATGAATAAAGAAGAAATTAAAAATATATTGCCCCATAGAGAACCTATGCTTCTCGTAGAAGAGGTTGAACTAATTGACGGCAAATCAAAAGGAAAATACACCTTAAAAGGTGATGAATATTTTTTGCAAGGACATTTCCCGGGCAATCCTGTAGTGCCGGGTGTTATTCTTTGTGAAATGCTTGCTCAGTCTGCCTGCGTACTGCTTGCCAGCGGACAAACCGAAAAATGTACCCCTTTCTTTACCAGTCTTGATAAAGTGAAGTTTAGAAATCCTGTCAAACCGGGTGATATTTTTGAAACAGAATGTGAAATTGTGCGCACCAGAGGAAACTTTTATTTTGCTAAAGGCAAGGGAACTGTCGGCGGCAAACTGGCGGTAAGTGCTGAATTTTCTTTTGCGCTTGTGTCAGAAGAAAAAACACAAGCATAAGGAGTCTGTATGTTCACAAGAATTTTAATTGCCAATCGGGGCGAAATTGCGATTCGTATTATCAGAGCCTGCAAAGAGATGGGTATTTTTACCGTTGCCGTCTATTCAGAAGCCGACAAAGAATCTTTGCATGTTGCTTTGGCAGACTTGGCGATTTGCATTGGAAAAGCGCCTGCTTCTGAAAGCTATCTTGATAAAAAACGCATTATTTCAGCGGCTCTCGCGACCAAAGCGCAAGCCATTCACCCTGGCTATGGCTTTTTATCTGAAAATGCCGACTTTGCCAAAATGTGCGAACGACACGGCATTTGTTTTATTGGCCCCAATTCTGACATTATCTCTAAAATGGGCGACAAAGATACCGCTAGACGAGTGATGAAAGAAAACGGTGTGCCAACTACACCCGGCAGTGACATCCTCAAAGATTTTGAAGAAGCGAAAATCGCCGCTGAAAAAATTGGGTATCCTATTTTGCTCAAAGCCAGTGCCGGCGGTGGGGGAAAAGGCATTCGCTTGGTCACAAACCCGGAGGGCATGGAGAAAGAATTTAAGACTGCTTCAAATGAGGCTCAAAAAGCGTTTGGCGACGGCAGAATGTATCTTGAAAAATTCCTTAGTCCTGTCAAGCATATTGAAGTGCAGCTTTTGGCCGATGAAAAAGGAACGGTTGTCTGTTTAGGTGAGCGTGAATGCTCCATTCAAAAAAACAATCAAAAGTTAATTGAAGAATCTCCTTCTTCCGCAGTCGACGATAAAACACGCGAAAAGCTGATTGAAGCTGCTACAAAGGCCGCTAAAGCAGTTGGTTATATGAATGCCGGCACAGTTGAATTTTTGATGGATACCGCCGGGAATTTTTACTTTATGGAAATGAATACCCGATTACAAGTTGAACACCCTGTCTCTGAATTGGTCACAGGAATTGACATTGTTAAATGGCAGATTCGTATTGCAGCGGGCGTTCCGCTTGATTTCACGCAAAAAGATATTGAAGTCAAAGGCGCTGCCATTGAATGTCGTATCAACGCCTTAAGTGCCGGCAAAATTAATTTCTTTATTATGCCGGGCGGTCCTTGGGTTCGATTTGATACTTTTGTCTACCAGGGCTATGATGTCCCGCCTTATTATGATTCTATGCTGGGCAAATTGATTGTATATTCTTCTACAAGAGAAGAAGCGATTCGTAAAATGCAATCGGCCCTTTGCGAACTGGTTGTAGATGGAACCAAGAACAATATTGAAAGTCAGATTGCCATTGTTCGTGACCCCGACTTTAAATCAGGAAATTATTTTACAGATTTTATGAAAAACAGGAGCTGATAACGTGGATTTGATGGGACTGTTCCGCTCTCCCCAAAATGAACTGGAAAAAGGGGGACGCAAAGCAGGTAGTGAAGAAAATAGCGGGATTCAAACAACTTGTCCCGGATGTGGTGCTGTTTTAAACGAATCTGACTTATGGGAGAATGAGAAAGTCTGCCCTGAGTGCAGTCATCATTTTCGTCTAAGCCCGAGACAACGCATTGGTTTTCTAACCGATGCTGATAGCTTTGTGGAATTAAATGCCGATTTGAAAAGCAAAGACCTCTTAGAATTTCCCGGTTACCCTACCAAGCTAAAAAATGCAAGGCTCGTTTCTCGTGAAAAAGAGGCTGCCCTTTGTGGAACAGCTCTCATCAAGGGTGAAAAATGTGCTATTTTTGCCATGGACCCTTCGTTTATGATGGGCAGTATGGGTACCATTGTCGGCGAGAAAATTACGGCTCTTTTTGAATATGCCACCGAAAATCAGCTCCCTGTTATCGGCTTTACCGTTTCGGGTGGTGCTAGAATGCAAGAAGGTATTCTTTCTCTTATGCAGATGGCAAAAACCAGTGGGGCTGTAAAAAAGCATAGCAATCAAGGGCTTCTTTACATTGTCGTACTGACCGACCCTACTACAGGCGGTGTTACGGCCAGCTTTGCTATGGAAGGCGATATTATTCTTGCTGAACCGAACGCCACTATTGGATTTGCCGGTGCAAGGGTAATTGAACAAACTATTCGCAAAAAGTTGCCTACTGGCTTTCAAAAATCAGAGTTTTTGCTCTCTCATGGTTTTGTGGATTCTATTGTTGACAGAACAAATCAACGAGAAGTCCTTTCTAAGCTGCTGATTCTTCATAAAAAGGAGGTGTGATTATGGGCGCTTATGAAAAACTGAAAATCACACGTTCTGCAGGTCGACCTACCGGTGTTTCTTTTATCCATAATATCTTCGATGACTTTTTTGAGCTTCATGGTGACCGCCGTTTTTCTGATGATGCCGCTATTATTGGTGGCATTGCTACTCTTGACGGTAAACCTGTTACCGTCATTGCCATTGAAAAGGGACGAGATTTGAAGGACAAAATTAATCGAAATTTTGGCGCTCCCAATCCCGAAGGTTATCGAAAAGCGCTTCGGCTTATGAAGCAAGCCGAAAAATTCGGTCGTCCCGTGGTCTGTTTTATTGATACCTCCGGTGCTTTTTGCGGCATTGGTGCAGAAGAAAGAGGACAGGGACAGGCAATTGCTGAAAATCTTATGGAAATGATGGATTTAAGAGTTCCTGTTATTTCTATGTTGATTGGTGAAGGTGGCAGCGGCGGTGCTTTAGCTTTGGCCGTAGCCGATGAAGTTTGGATGATGGAAAACGCTGTCTATTCTGTTATTTCTCCTGAGGGCTGTGCCAGCATTCTTTGGAAAGATTCTAAAAAAGTAAAAGAGGCTGCTGAATGCCTGAAAATTACAGCAGAAGATATGCTGAAAATGCAAATCATCGAGAAAATTTTTGCAGAAAAAGCAAGCTTCGATGAAGTTTACTGCGACATTAAAGAAGATTTGCAACAACACCTTTCTTTGCTTTCTGCTTTACCTGTCGAGACGTTGTTGGCAAACCGTTATGAACGTTTCCGTAAATATTAAAAAGAAGAGAATCTGACAAATGCCAAATTCAGATTCTCTTTTATTTTTAATAGATTGTAAAATTTTGCGTAAAGAATACTGCTATTCTTAAATTATGGTATAATAGAGTCCAACAAGTTGGACTCATTGGAAAAATGGATTGTCGGCACGAGGTGCCTCCTGCCGCAAGCGGCAACTTCCATTTTTAAAGAGGTTTTATGGTATAATAGATTCTAGCTTTGTTGTATTCAGTTGGGTTATAGACCCAACAAATTAATAACTTGTTACGCAACGATTTTCTCGATAGTACAAATAATGGAATGAGTTTTAAATATGAAAGTTTTACTTCTTTTGGCAAAAGGGTTTGAAACCATGGACTTTAGTGTGTTTGTAGATGTGTTTGGCTGGGCAAGAAACGACTTTGGTATAGACATAGAAATTGAAACTTGTGGTTTTCACAAGACTGTGGTCAGTACTTTTAATATACCCATTCGGGTTGACAAAACCATAGACGAGATTTCTATTGATGATTACGATGCTCTTGCTATCTCTGGGGGATTTGAAGAGTTTGGCTTTTATGAAGAGGCATACGATAAGAAATTTTTAGATATTATCCGTCAATTTGACCGAGCAGGAAAGACCATTGCAACCATTTGTGTGGCCGCCTTACCCCTTGGTAAGAGTGGTATCCTATTAGGAAAAAAAGCTACTACCTATCATCTGAAAAATGCCTATCGTCAAAAGCAGCTAGCAGATTTTGGTGTTGCCGTCATCAATCAACCCATTGTTGTCGATGACAATATTATTACCTCTTATTGCCCTGAAACGGCCGCATCTGTTGCCTTTGAGCTTTTAAAAATATTGACAGATGAAACACAAATGCAATTGGTGAAAACGGCTATGGGTTTTTAGTTTTTACAAGTACCCTTATGATAAACAGGAAAAAATATTTTACTCTATAAGAAGTTTATGTTCTAGAAAGGATTGTAACCCCCATGTCTATGAATTTTATTAAGCAGCTGCCTGATCCTGATGAATTAAAGGCGATTCATCCCTTATCAAAAGAACTTGCTGCTCACAAACAAAAGAGAGATGCCGAAATTCGCGATGTTTTTACAGGAAAATCAAACAAGTTTGTCGCTATTGTCGGACCTTGCTCGGCTGACAGCGAAGATTCTGTTTTGGAATACTGTGAAAAACTGGCTGATTTGAGTGAAAAAATAGCAGAAAAAGTTCTGGTGATTCCTCGGGTTTACACCAACAAACCCCGCACCACCGGTGAGGGCTACAAAGGGATGCTCCACCAACCCTCTCCTGATGAAAAACCAAATCTGATGGCCGGTATTTTGGCCATTCGTAAAATGCACATTCATGTAATCGAGAACACGGGGTTAACCTCTGCTGATGAAATGCTTTACCCTGAAAACCGTGCCTATTTAGATGACCTCCTTTCGTATGAAGCCATTGGCGCACGCTCGGTTGAAAATCAGCAGCACCGTTTAACTGCCAGTGGAATGGACATCCCTGTTGGTATGAAAAACCCTACTAGCGGTGATTTTTCGGTTATGTTCAATTCGGTATTAGCTGCACAAGGCAGCCACCATTTTATCTACCGAAATGCTGAAGTTGCTACCAACGGCAATGATTTATCTCACGTCATTCTACGTGGTGGTGTGAATAAATACGGTAACAGTGTGCCGAACTACCACTATGAAGATTTAATTCGACTATCCAGCATGTATGAAAAATTGGATTTGAAAAATCCAGCCGCCATTATCGACGTGAATCATTCAAATTCAAACAAACAATTTAAAGAGCAAATTCGCATTGTCAGTGAAATTTTGCACAGTCGAAATTACAACCCCAGCCTCAAAAAGCTGATTAAGGGTGTCATGATTGAAAGCTATCTTGTTGAGGGAACTCAACCGATTGATTGCCAGCGCATCTATGGAAAATCGATTACCGACCCTTGCCTTGGCTGGGAAGATACAGAAAGATTGCTCTATAAGATTGCTGAAAACTGTTAATTTCACTGCTTGAAAGATTTATTTGTATTTTTAGGTTTTTAGGAGGCTCTTTATTTTGAAACATGTTATAACTGCTTTAAAGGCTTTTATTGTCGGCGGAACTATGTTGGTCCCCGGTGTCAGCGGTGGCTCCATGGCTATGATTTTGGGTGTTTATGATGATTTGATTTCATCCGTCAGCTCTTTTTTTAAGAATAAAAAGCGAAACGCACTTTTTCTTGGTCTCTTCGTTGTTTTTGCTCTTTTAGGAATTGTTTTATGTGCAAGCCCTTTGGAATCTCTTACTGATAAGTTTCCAAAAATGATTCTATTTTTCTTTATTGGTGCCATTGCAGGTGGTGCCCCCATGATGGTCCGCAAAGCTAAAATTCAAAAACTTGACTGGCGTGTGCTTGTTTACCCTCTCATTGGCTGTCTAGGCGTATTTTTGATTTCTCTTATTCCTGAGGGCCTATTTAATACAACCGGCACCGGTTTCTTTCATTCTTTGATGCTTTTAGTTGCCGGCCTTATTGTTGCCATTGCTTTAATTTTGCCGGGTATCAGCACTTCTCATATGTTGCTAACTTTAGGACTTTATGAAAGTATTCTGAAAACCATTAAATCGCATGATATTGGTGCTATTCTTTCTCTTTGGCCTTTGATTCTTGGCCTTTTGATTGGTATTGCCGCCTGTACTCGTCTGCTTGAAAATCTACTGAATGATCATCCGACTATTACTTATTTAATTGTCTTTGGCTTTTTGATTGGTTCTGTTGTCGACGTCTTTCCGGGTTTACCAATCGGCTGGGAAATTCCGATTTGTCTTGTACTTTTTGCTGCTGGGTTTGCTGCTATTTTCTTTATGACTAAGCTTGAAGAGAAAAAAGAGCTCGCTGATGCAACTTCTCCAAAAGATGCCGCATAATTTGTCATCTGCCATTAAAAGATTTCTGCAATCACATCTTAGCGAAGGGATGGTTGTTAAAATGAAGGGGATTTCACGCCGCTGGTTTGTCAATACAGTTGGTCTTATTGTCGTCATTTTAGTGACATTTATTGTCGTCCTCTCTGTTACGGTGCAGAGCTATGCTTATAATAGCATTCAGCAAGTCCTAAAAGGTCGTGTGGACGAGCTGCTGAATGTCCTCTCATCAGGCTCTGGGGGCTATAAAACTTCGTCAGACTTTTCAACAGTTTCCCGAAATTATATTGAAAACTTCCCTGACAAAAACTCGATGGAGATTATGGGAATCGATCGAGATGGCAAGATTTTTATCACCTCAACTGGCTTTAACCCCGATTTTAACCAGAAAATGCCCGATTATGAAGAAGCGATTCTCAGCGAAGATAATTATGGTTTTCAGGTTTTTCTGTTGAATACAGGGGAAAAAGTCATGGCCATTACTCGTACGGTGCGCGACGCTGATCAAAATATGTTGGGGTCTATACGTTATATGGTATCTCTCGAAAAAGCAGACCGCCAAATCCGATTAATTGTCAGTACCCTGATTTTTATCGGCATGATTATTATCCTCATTGTATTTCTTTCAGGTCTTTATTTCGTAAGATCGATTGTCTTGCCTGTGCAACAAGTAACCTCCAGTGCCAGACGAATTGCGCAGGGCGACTTTGATGTTCGTATCCAAAAGAAAAAGGAAGATGAAATCGGCCAGCTTTGTGACTCTATTAATGACATGGCACGTGAGCTGGGTGCTTCTGAGCAGATGAAAAATGACTTTATCTCTTCTGTCTCCCATGAGCTTCGCACACCACTAACATCGATTAAAGGCTGGGCAGAAACCATTACAGCCGGTGTTGACCCTACCACAGAAAAAAGAGGCATGGGTGTTATTATCCATGAATCAGAACGCTTATACAGCATTGTAGAAGAGCTTTTGGACTTTTCTCGCTTGCAAAGTGGTCGCATGGTTCTCAATATTGCCAAAATTGATTTGATGGCCGAGTTAGGTGAAGCCGTTTATATGTTTACGGATTTAGCAAGAACTGAGCAAAAGCAATTTACCTATGAGGAAAATGCTATTTTGAGTCCTATTTTAGCTGATGTAAACCGCTTAAAGCAGATTTTCATTAATATTTTAGACAACGCTTTTAAATATACCGATGAGAATGGAGAAATTAACGTTAGTACCGAAGAAAGTGATGGTTGGATTTCTGTTTCTATCTCCGATAACGGCTGCGGTATTCCACAAGAACATCTACTCAATGTTAAAAAGAAATTCTACAAAGCCAATCAGGTTGTCCGTGGTTCTGGTATTGGGCTTGCTGTTGTAGATGAAATTATTAAACTGCACGGTGGCACCTTTTCTATTCAGAGTAAAGAGGGGAGAGGAACAACCGTTACTGTACAATTTCCCACCCTTGCCTTTATAGAACAACATCCTGATGAAGCCTATATTCCTGAAATTCAAACTTATTTAAACAATCACAATGAAAAAGGAGCTTAAATAAATGCCAAAAGAAAAAATCACTTCTATTGGTGGTCAAGCCTTAATGGAGGGCATCATGATGGTTGGCCCACATAAGCGTGTGGCAGCATTTTGTGATAAAAAAGGGCAGATTACGACCGAAGAAATTGAATTTTCCCCTCTATCAAAAAGATACCCTATTTTAAAAACACCTTTTATCCGTGGCTTTTTTGCCATGATTGACTCTTTCCGCTGTGGATATGCTGCACTTTCTCTCTCTGCAGACCACTTTTTAGAAGATGAGGAAGAAGAGCCTAGCAAACTTGATAAATGGCTCGACGAAAAATTAGGTGAAAAAGGTTCCAATGCTATTATGTCTGTAGCTGGTGTTCTAGGCCTGTTATTAGCCGTTCTTCTTTTCTTCTTTTTGCCTACTTTTTTGGTCAATCTTTTATATGGCGTGGTCGGTAATCTTTTTGCTGGTTGGCGCTCACTGCTTGAGGGTTGCCTTCGACTCGTAATTTTTTTGCTTTATTTAGCCGGCGTGGGGCAGATGAAAGACATGAAACGCCTGTTTATGTATCATGGTGCAGAACATAAAACAATCTTCTGCTATGAAAAAGACATGGAGCTGACAGTTGAAAATGTGCGCAAGCAAACCCGATTTCATCCTCGCTGCGGCACTAGTTTTATGGTTCTTATCTTAATTATCAGTATCGTCGTTGGATTTTTCATTCCCTTTACCAATCCTTTTTTACGCACCTTCGCAAAATTGCTGACAATTCCGGTTGTTATGGGTATTGGTTATGAACTGCTTAAATTTTCAAGCCGCCACGATAATTTCTTGACTAGACTAATCTCTGCACCGGGTTTATGGGTACAAAGATTAACAACGAAAGAACCTACCGATGACTCTATGATTGAAGCTGCCATTGAAGCAATGAAAGCTGTTATTCCTGAAAACGGAGAGGATCTGATTGCATGACTTTGAATGAACTCTATTTGCACAGTAAAGTTGAACTGCAAAAAGCAGCGATTGAAGATTTTGAATTTGAATCTGTCGTTCTTATCCGCCATTTCTTTCATCTCACGCATAATGAATGGCTATCAAAACGTAATGAGGCCGCTTCTCCACTGTTGACGGCACCTTTTTTGAAAGCTGTAGAAGAACGAACCACACACAGACCTCTGCAATATATTTTAGGTTCTTGGGAGTTCATGGGGCTTGAAATTGCGGTAGGGGAAGGTGTTTTAATCCCCCGCGATGATACGGAGGTTTTGGTACGCACAGTTTCAGAATGGCTTGCTGATAAGGAAGATGCTGACGGCTTAGATTTATGCGCCGGCAGCGGAGCTATTTCACTTGGTCTTTCTTCTCTGCACCCTGATCTGAGAATGACAGCGATTGAAATATCTTCCACAGCCTTTTCTTTTCTTGTTGAAAACTTGGATAGCTATGCCGAATATGATATTGTGCCTGTACAGGGCGATATTTTTGACGAAGAGCTTATCCATAGTTTTACTGGCACATTTGACTTTATCGCCTCAAATCCCCCTTATATTGAATCAGATGAGCTACCTACTCTGCAAGAAGAAGTACAGCGAGAACCTCACTTAGCTCTTGACGGCGGAAAAGATGGTTTGCTATTCTATCATGAAATCGTCGCTAAGTGGAAAAATTGTTTGAAGCCAGGTGGTTTATTGGCCTTTGAAATAGGCGAAACGCAGGCTGATTCTGTTACAAATATCTTAAAAGAACATGGATTTTTCTCTATTGCCGTACATAAAGATTTAGCCGGACTAAATCGTGTTGTAAGTGGTATCAAGACTTAATTTTGCTTTTCAAACCCCCTTTATGTTAGGTATTTTAGTATCTAGCATAAAGGGGGGTTTCTTTTGTAAAAGCAGTGTCAAATCATTTACAGGGCCGCTAACATTCAACAAACTTGATTAATTCTGTTAAATGTTGAATACCTTAATAGCTCCCTCCTGCTTATGGCAAAACAATTGGCACTTCAATTTCTACATTTATGTGTTTTGCTCATAAAAAAAGGAAATCTCTGATTTAGAGATTTCCTTTTTATTTACTAGCTATTATTTTTCTATTTTGCTGTATAAAGGGGCGTCTACCACATCTTGTTTAGGCCCTCTGCTTTGCACAGGTCTGCTGTTGTGATTCTGATTCTGCGCATAAGGACGGCGGTTGTTATTGTTACCGCTTCGATTGTTGTTGTATGGTGGTTTTCCACCGCGGTTTTGATAGTTACCTCTGCGGTGATTATCTCTTCTCGGAAAACGCTCTCCATTTACAGAGCCAATCACAACATGGCGAAGTAAATCTTCTCCCTCACTCCAAGACTTTGCTCCTTCGATATCTTGAACAGCTGTATGTATAATTCTTCTCTCATACGGGTTCATTGGCTCTAAGGAATGATTTCTTCCTGTCTTGAGTGCTTTTTGCGCCATTTTTTTGCCCAAAGACTCTAATGTTTCTTTTCTCTTCTCACGGTATTGGCCGACATCCAATGTAATACGATAGTATCCGTCGCCGCTATGGTTCGCAACCAATGAAGCCAAATACTGCAAAGCATCTAATGTTTCGCCTCGATGACCAATGATAAAACCCACATCTTGATCATTTAAAACCAATTCTGCTCCGCTTTCATTTTTGCGAATTTCTATGCCAACGTTCACAAGACCCATTTCTTTCAGCACAGATTTCAAATACTCGGCTGCTGATTCAGCGGCATCCAATTGCTTCAAAAACACTTTCACTTTTGCGGGACTTCCGCCAAACAGACCAAATGTCTTCTTGACGGGCGTTTCTAAAATTTCAAACTCAAATTCATCTTCTGATCTGTCAATACCCAATTCTGCACAGGCTCTGTCAAGAGCAATTTCCACTGTCTCGCCGGTTGCGATTGCTTCTTTTAACATGAATAATTCCTCCTCAATTGCCGACATTCACTCGGCTCTCGCTTACTTTTTACTGCCCAAATACTGATCAGAATTACGTGATTTTCCGGAAGATTTCTTTCCGGTTCCCTTTTGTGCTGTTTTTTTCTTATTATCTTTTGGTTGATTTATGGCTGCTTCATCTAGTTTCTTTGCAATTTGTCTTTGTGCATCTGCTGACAAAGGATTGATTTTTTCTTCAGCCAACGCAAGTGTTACGGCTCTTTGTGCTTCTGATTTGGCTGTCATATGATGTATGCTGAAAAATTGATTGGTAATAGCAGTTTGAATTGTACTTGTAATACTTTGTGCGATAAAATACAAACTAACCGCTGCGGGGTATGAAAAGGCAAGATAGGCAAAGAAGAAATTCATACCGTACATCATGAATCCCATACAGCCTTTTTGCTGTCCTTGTGCTGCTGCTTGAGCAGGATTACTGCGCTGCATATAAATCTGGCTAGCAATGGATACAAGAAGATACCCCACTGGTAAGATCCATAAAATATTACTCCAATTGCCAAACTCAGGGCTTTGAAGCAAGTCTAATCCTAAAAAGTTAAAGCCTTTTGAAAGCTCTGTTATTTTTTCAACATCAGCTGGGGTAAACATGGTCAGCTTATCTTGCAACGCTCCAAAATTGCGAAGAATTTCAAGCTCTGCATAATAACCCATATTACCTGAACCAGGAATTCTTGACACATATTGCGTGGCTTGTGCAATGGTATCTTTCGCAATATGCAAGGTGTTGCTAAGCGGCTGTGACACTGAATACATAACACCAATCATAACAGGAAAAGTCAAAAGCATTGGTAAGCAACCACCCATTGGGTTGATACCTTCTTTTTCTTGCAGCTTCATCAATTCTTCGTTATATTTTTGCTTGTTGTTGCCATAGATTTTTTGAAGTTCTGCTTGCTTTTTTGCAAATTTAGACTGCGACGCCATCCCTCTTTGCTGTTTTAGCGTAGAAGGGAACAAAATGAGTTTTGTTAAAATAGTAAAAAAGATGATGGCCACACCATAATTTTTAAATATAGCAAAAAGTGCCCAGAGCAAATAGCCCAGCAAGCCACCAATCAGGTTAAAAATATCTCCCATAAAACAAAAACTCCTTTAAGCCCAAGCAATCTCTTGTTTTCAAGTTGCTTGATTACTTATTCTCTTTCTTTATTTTTCTTTCCGGTACTGGGTCATAGCCACCTTTGCTAAAAGGATTGCAACGCAAAACCCGCCAAACTGTTAAAATGGTGCCTTTAAAAGCCCCAAAGCGTTCAATTGCCGTTAAGCCATATTCCGAACAGGTGGGAATATAGCGGCAAGATGGTCGCGTATGGGGAGAAATGTATGTTCGGTAAAATTGAATGACAGCCATCAGTATTTTTTTCATCTAGGCTTGTCACCTTCTTTGTTTAAAAAGGAACCCGCTTGGCTTTGTCAAACAGGTTTCGTCTCTTTATTATACAATCCGGCCTTTTTAAGGCTTGTTTCTAACTGCTTTTTCACCTGCTGCATTTTCACATAAGGTGTTTTCCCTCTAGCTACAAAGATATAATCATTACCTGATTGCAGATAGGGAGAAATTTCTCGCCAAGCTTCTCTTATAATTCTTCTGCTGCGATTTCTTTTTACTGCATTGCCTATTTTTTTGCTTGTTGT
This sequence comes from Scatolibacter rhodanostii, assembly GCF_900197595.1. Classification (GTDB taxonomy): domain Bacteria; phylum Bacillota; class Clostridia; order Oscillospirales; family Acutalibacteraceae; genus Scatolibacter; species Scatolibacter rhodanostii. The sequence goes on from NZ_FZLO01000002.1 coordinate 585,316, forward strand.
AATGCCAATCCTGGTTTTTTTCTCTCTGTTTTTAAGGACATAGACAACCACCACCGGAGTTACAAAGCTTTTACCTCGGTTATAAATCCGCCTAAAATCATTATTATGGCAAATTGGTGTAATCTGACTTTTCATAATAAAAGAGAACCCTTTCCCTTCAAACTGAAAGAAACAAAATCATTATAAACAAAGAAAGGTCACGCATTGGTGACCTTAAAGGCATTAGTAAGACAATCTAGCTCTGCCCTTTGCGCGACGGCGTGCTAAAACTTTTCGTCCGTTTTTGTCTGACATTCTTTTTCTAAAGCCATGCTCCTTTTTTCTGTGAAGCTTTTTAGGCTGATAGGTTCTAAGCATATATAAAACCCTCCTTTCGGGGTAGTTTCCCTGCGAGTAAATATTATAACTTAAAATCATTCAATATGTCAACCTTATTTTTAGCGATTTATCCTGTTTTTACTTTGTTTTTTATTTTTTTGTGATTGATAAAATATTTTTTTGAGATTAAAACGGAAAACCTTGTTGAAAACTTTTTTTCTTACACAAGACCTAGTATTCTATAAATATTTTTCTTTTTATACGCTGTTAATTGGTTTGAAAGTTTCCACAAGTTATGTTATAATGTTGAATACTTTGAGAGATTAAATCTTTGCTCTTGCGATATGTCTAATAAAGCAAACGAAACCGTACTGTGTTTTGTTTGTTTTTGTGTCTTTATTCCACATTTTTACTTTTCTATCGTAAAATCACAGGATCTCTTTGACAGATTATATAAGGAGGAAACGTCTTTGAACTCTTTTGATGAAGCATGGACGTTGATTTGCGACTACTGCAAGTCAAATATTACTGAAGTAGCCTATAAAACCTGGTTTGAAAGGCTTGTTCCTGTCACACTTGAATTTGAAAACGGTACGGCCATTATTGAAGCCCCTAATGAATTTCACAAGCAGACCTTAATCCGCTGCTATCAAGATTTATTAGATGAGGCTTTTCAAAATGTATTTAGCTCTAAAATTAACTTTAAAATTTGTGTGAAGGAAGAAATTCCACAGGCCGCAAACGGGTTTGGTTATTCCGCTTCATCTTCTTCGCAAGCGGACAAAAATGAAGATTATGACCTTTCCTTTGAAACGTTTGTTGTAGGACCCTCTAACCGATTTGCACACGCTGCTTGTTTAGCCGTGGCGTCGAAACCGGCTGTTCTTTACAACCCGCTTTTCATTTATGGTAATTCCGGTTTAGGAAAAACGCATTTATTGTACGCTATTTCCAAGGAAATCAACGATCATTTTCCTAACATGACCATTATCTATATTAAAGGTGACGATTTTACCAATGAAATGATTGAAGCAATCCGTACCGGTACAACTCCAATTTTCAGAGAAAAATATCGTCATGCTGATGTTCTCCTCGTGGATGATATCCAGTTTATCGCTGGTAAAGATTCTACGCAGGAAGAATTTTTCCATACCTTTAATGCTTTGCACGAAGCAAAAAAACAGATTATCTTAACTTCTGACCGCCCACCAAAAGATATTTCCACTTTGGAGGACAGGCTTCAAACTCGTTTTGAATGGGGACTAACGGCCGATATTCAGCCACCGGATTTTGAAACGCGTATTGCTATTATTACCCGAAAAGCTGAAAACCTCGATATTACAATTCCTGATACGGTATGTGAATACATAGCCAATAAGTTGAAAAGTAACATTCGTCAACTTGAGGGTGCTGTCAAAAAAATTAAGGCTTATAACTTATTAGAAGGTAAACCACTTAATGTGGCAACCGCGCAAGCTGCTATCAGCGATATTATCAATAACAGTCAACCAACCCCTGTTACTGTCGATAAAATTATTGAAGAAGTGGGTAGAACGTACGGAGTATCTTCCGATGAAATTCTCTCGCAGCTAAGAAAAGCTGAAATATCTACAGCAAGACAAATTGCTATGTATATTGTAAGAGAGATTACTCAGCTTTCTATGGTAGAAGTAGGAAAAACATTTGGAGGCCGAGATCATTCAACGGTTGTGTATGCGATCAAACAAGTTGAAAAAAACATTAAAAGTGATCCTCATACCAAAGCAACCATTGACGATATTATTAAAAACATTCGCGACCGATGAGGTCGAAATTTTTTCCACATTTTTTTAAACATTCAACAGTGGATTGTCAACAGTTTGTGGACTAAAAAAATCTTTCAACTTCTTTTCACTTTTCCTCAACAGAGCAATCTGAAAAACTTTCAGCTGTTTTGATTATGGTAGAACTGAAAAAATGAAAGTTTTCAACAAATTCACAGCCCCTACTACTACCACTAAATCTATTACATTCACAACACAGTATAAAACCATAAATTTCTAACCCACAGCTAAAAAGGAGAACTTCTATGAAATTTACTGTTAATAAAAAAGAAATTACTGACGCTGTGCTTAATATACAACGCGCAGTCTCTACAAAAACCTCCATTCCAGTCCTAGAAGGAATACTCATCAAAACAGGCGAGCTTTCTGTTGAAATGAGCGCTTACGATTTAGAACTAGGCATAAAAACAGTTATTGCTGCAACCGGAATCCAAGAGGGAACAACAGTTCTAAGCGCTAAACTGTTTTCTGAAATTGTTAGAAAATCTCCTGCAGAAATTATCACGGTTGAAGTTGACGAAAAACACATGGCCACCATTGTAAGCGGCCACAGCAATTTTTCCATCATTGGATTTTTACCGGAAGAATTCCCAGAATTGCCCAAATTGGAAGATTCAACTATTTTTAATCTCCCTTCAAAAATGCTAAAAAGCATGATTCGCCAAACAAGTTTTGCCATTGCTGAAAGCGACGCAAAACCAATTCATCAAGGTGGCCTTTTCAACATTCAAGATGGCCGGCTAGACATGGTCGCAGTTGATGGTTATCGCTTGGCAAAAAGAAGTGAGCTCATCGATTTCAAGGACGAACTATCGTTTGTTATTCCAGGAAAGACACTACGCGAAGTAAATTCCCTTCTAAAAGATGAAGATGATTTAATTGAAATTGCCGCCGGAAAGCGCCATGTTTTATTCAAAATTGGAAATTACACGGTTACTTCTAGTTTGTTAGAAGGTGATTTCTTAAATTACAAAGCTACTATTCCGACTGAAACAGGCATCGAAGTCATTGTAAACACAAGAAAAGTGATTGAAAGTGTTGAACGCGTTTCACTTCTAATTACAGACAGACTAAAAAGTCCTTTGCGCTGCACTTTTGAAGATGACAGCATAAAATTGCTATGTACAACGGCCATGGGCCGAGCCAGCGATCAAATTGAAGCCAGTATCCAAGGCGAAAATATAGAAATTGGATTTAATAGCCGATATTTACTGGATGCGCTCAAAAATACAGAGTGTGATGAAATTAAAATTCAGCTCAATACCGCCCTCAGTCCTATGAAAATTGTTCCCAAAGAAGGCGATAGCTTTTTATTTTTAGTTTTACCGGTAAAGCTAAAATCAAATTAAGAACGGCCTAAAAAATAATGAAGTAATAAATAAATATTTGTAGAATTATAAATTATTGGGTCAAAACCAGTCGAATATTTATGCGTTTTGTAACTTTTATGTATAAATATTATATTATTTCGCATAAAAATTACATTTTGATTTAGAAGGAGTATGCCCTTATATGAAATTACAAGCATTTTTAAAATGGCAAGGTGCGGCTGATACAGGCGGGCAAGTCAAAATGGTGATTCAGGGTGGCTATGTCAAGGTAAACGGAGAAGTTTGCACACAAAGAGGTCATCAGCTCAAAGATGGAGATAAGGTAGAGTTCGGCGGAGAAGTTTATGTATATCAAGCGAATCGTTTATGAGAACTTTCGCAATCTTGCAGACGGTGAAATTTTGCCTGATGAGGGAATGAACGTCATTTACGGAGAAAATGCACAAGGTAAAACAAATTTACTGGAAACCATTTGGCTTTTTACCGGTGGTCATTCTTTTCGTGGGACTAAAGATTGTGAGCTTCCAAAGCTTGAAAAAGAAACCGGAAATAACAGCCATTATACAAAATTGAAGGCTGATTTCTTTAAAGAAGAGAGAAATCAAACTGCAGTCTTAAACATTGAACGTGGAAGAAGACGTTCGGTGATTAATGGTGTTGAAAAGAAAACAGGATCGGCTTTAGTTGGTAAGATTTGTGCTGTTATTTTTTCTCCGGAACATTTACAGCTTGTTAAAGAAGGTCCATCAACCCGACGTAATTTTATTGACAGTGCTATTTGTCAAATTAATCCTTCTTATGTCCGTACACTTACGCTTTATAATCGCTTACTTTTACAGCGGAATGCGCTTTTGAAAGATATAGTTCGACATCCGGATTTATCCGATACGCTTGAGGTTTGGAATTTGCGGCTTGCTAAATATGGCGTGCAAATTATGATACAACGTGCTGATTATATGCGTTTGTTGCAACCTAAATGTGATTTCATTTACGATGGAATAGCCAAAGGCAGGGAGGATATGAAAATTGCCTATGCTCCCAATGTGTTTTTTAAACAAGATGAGTTTACAGAAGAATCTCTTGAGATAGTGATGATTGAAGAACTTAAAAAATCAGAAAGAACAGATATTAAGACAGGGCATACAACAGTGGGTCCTCACCGTGATGATTTGTCAATTGAAATTGGTGGTGTTTCTGCACGCCTGTTTGCTTCACAAGGGCAACAGCGCAGCGCTGTTTTGGCTATGAAGTTGGCTGAAGCAGAGATTTTGCAAGAAAAAACATATGAAGCTCCCATTATTCTTTTGGACGATGTCATGAGTGAATTGGATTCTAACAGGCAAGACTATTTGCTCAATCATCTGTATGACAAACAAGTTTTTATTACTTGTTGTTCGCCTGAAAGTGTAAATTTAATGCAAAAAGGCAAACGGTTTTACCTAGAAAATGGAGTAGTGTCAGCAGAGTAAAGGTAGTGGAAAGGGTTTATGGAAGATGTGGCTTCATTTGGGGAATGATACGATTGTGAGTATGAAAGATGTAATTGGTATTTTTGATTTAGACAATACAACTATTTCGAGTCATACGCGTCATTTTCTATCAGAAGCACAAAAAAAACATCTTGTTATCAATGTCTCTATGGAGCTTCCAAAATCTTTTATTTTGTGTCAAAAAGAAGATAATTTAGTTGTGTATATCTCTCAAATTTCCCCTGCAACATTATTGAAAAGAAGTCTTTCTTTTTCTAAATTTGAATAAATACGGCTTAGAATAAACTTGTCTTTTTGATAGAATTGGTTTATACTATTCTTTTAAAGAGTGACTGATTTATCGTTATAACCGCCGTTTGGAGGAATAAAATGCAGTATTTTGGTGTGCCTAAATGTCCATATTGCGGAAAAAGAGTGAATACTATTCGCCGTTGGTCATTGAAAAAAGAAGGGGAATATAAATGTCCTCGGTGCAGTGGGATTTCTAATATTTTTTTGTCGCCGCTAGTTTATGTTTTAGCCGTTCTAGCGATTTTTTCTAGTGTTGTAATCTATTTTTACTATAAATTTATTATGAGTAGTATGTCATGGAAAACAATGATTTGGGTGGGAATTCCTTTTGCTATATTCTTTTTATTGAGCCTTTTCTTACCTTACTTGGAAAAACCGGTTATCAAGAGAGCGCCCGTCAAAAATAAAGCGCCACGTGGCAATGTACCTATGAGGCCACAATCAGGAACACTCCCTGCAATACCAACGAATTTTTCTGAAGATGATTATATGCCAAGAATTGAAAATCAAAATCAGCCTGCTTATTTAGAAGCACAGCAAATTAGAAAAAATGATACGGGGATATTAGGGCAGACTACTGAATTTAGATCCTCTGCGCAGTTGGCTGCAAGAAAAGAACCGATTAGAGAAAATCAGAATTTACAAAATACAGCGATGTACTCGTCTGTTCGCCCTCCTGTTAAACAAGAGGTACAGCAAAGAAGACCATTAGATGTGCCAATGGGTGTACCAACAGGAACAATACCGCCAAAAACAGCAGCGCCTAGAACAAGAATGGGAGATTCTTTTCAATCACCAGGTACTGTAAATCCAGGGATACAACCAAGAAGACCTTCTAGCCCACCGAATAGCAGAGTGAATTTATCTCGGGAAACATCACAGCATATTGCTTCGCCAAATACAGTTCCAAAATCTGCTGATTTAGTGAATGCTAAAATAGCACCTAGAAAAGCACCTGAAGTCCCTCCGAAAAATGTGGTTCAAAATACAGAAAAAGATTACTTTGAGTCGAAAAATCAAACAAATGAAGCTTTTTCTTTGAATGCAAACCGTGAAAAGAAAGTCGAAGCAGTTGAAATTCCCAAGGATTTCTTCTCTAAAAACAAAAAAGACAAATAAAAAGCAAATAATCAAAAACAGTTCCTCTCACGCTTTATTTTTAAAAAATAGACTTGAGGGGACTTTTTATATGCCAAACAGTAAAAAAATTAAAATAGAGGCCTCTATAGCTGATTTAATCAATACTTTCTATTTACAGAAAGTCAAAAATATGATACAATGTGAATATAAAAAGACAATGTTGTTGTTGTGCAAGAATTAGAAGATTATGTAAACTTAGTTTATGTTGGAGGGTCACCTTGGAGCTAAACGAAATTTCAAAAGTAGATCAGGCATATGATGGAGATCAAATACAAGTACTAGAAGGGCTTGAAGCTGTTAGAAAGCGCCCTGGTATGTATATTGGTTCAACAGGTCCCAGAGGACTTCATCATCTTGTATATGAGATTGTAGATAATGCGATTGATGAAGCGCTAGCAGGATTTTGTGATAAAATTGTTGTGAAAATCCTTCCTGGCGATATTATTTATGTATCGGATAATGGTAGAGGTATTCCGGTAGGAATTCAGTCTAAAACAGGGTTACCGGCTGTCACTGTGGTTTTCACAATTTTGCACGCCGGCGGCAAATTTGGTGGCGGAAGCTATAAGGTTTCCGGTGGTTTGCATGGTGTGGGTGCTTCTGTTGTGAATGCACTGTCTGAATGGCTGGAAGTCGAGGTAGTGAGCGACGGCCGGCTTTATTATCAGCGTTTTGAACGTGGAAAAACCATGACCGAGCTTGAAGATAGAGGTCCTGTTACAGATGGTCGTGAAAGTGGATCTACTGTGTTATTCAAACCCGATGCTAAAATCTTCAAAGAAACGACAGTCTATGAATATGAAATTTTGGAAAAGAGACTTCGTGAACAAGCTTTCTTGAATGGTGGCATTCGCATTCAATTGATTGACGAGAGAAATGAAGCGGAGATTGTAGATAATGAATTCCATTATGAGGGTGGAATTAGCAGTTTTGTTGAGTATCTCAATCAAAAAATGGCAGTTGAAGTGGTACACCCTGAGATTATTCATGTAGAAGCAGAAGCTGCTGATCATAATGCTACTGCTGAAATTGCCATGCAATATACGGATAGTTTTAATGAAAGATTGCTTTCTTTTGCTAATAATATTCATACCGTAGATGGCGGTACACACGAAGATGGATTTAAGCGAGCTTTAACAAGAGTTCTCAATGACTATGCCAGAAAATATAATATTCTAAAAGATAATGATAAAAATCTTTCTGGAGAAGATGTAAGAGAAGGCCTCACTTGTGTTATCAGCGTTAAGCTGAAAGAAGCACAGTTTGAAGGCCAGACCAAAGCAAAGCTAGGTAACACTGAAATTGCTTCTTTGGTTAGTGGAATGCTGTCTGATAAATTGATGACATTTTTAGAAGAAAATCCTGCTTCGGCTCGTGCTATTTTTGATAAAGCGTTGGCAGCTTCACGTGCTAGAGAAGCGGCTAGAAAAGCGAGAGATTTAGCAAGACGCAAAACTGCATTAGAAAATTCAACGCTTCCCGGTAAATTGGCAGATTGTATTTCTCGTGAGATTGACAAAACTGAAATTTATATTGTTGAGGGTGACTCTGCAGCGGGTTCTGCTAAAAATGGACGTGACAGAAATTTTCAGGCTATTTTGCCACTATGGGGTAAAATGCTGAACGTGGAAAAATCACGTTTGGATAAAGTATATGGGAATGATAAATTAATGCCTGTTATTACAGCTGTTGGCTGTGGACTTGGCGACGAATTTGATTTGACAAAATTGCGCTATGGCAAAATTATTGTCATGGCCGATGCTGACGTCGACGGCGCTCATATCCGTACCTTGCTTTTGACTTTCTTTTTTCGTTTTATGCGTCCCCTTGTAGAAGAAGGACATATTTATTTAGCTTGTCCTCCTCTTTTTAGAGTGAGCAAAGGTAAACGGCATGTGTATGCTTATGATGATGCAGAGCGAGATAAAATTATGGCTGAATTTGGTTCTGGTTATGATATTCAGCGCTATAAAGGTCTTGGTGAAATGGACGCTGAACAGCTTTGGGAGACGACAATGAATCCTGAAACTCGTTTGATGAAGAAAGTTGAAATTGACGATGCTGTTGCAGCGGATGAGACTTTTTCCATTTTAATGGGTGATAAAGTAGAACCTCGTCGCTTATTTATTGAGAAAAATGCCAAGTATGCAGAATTTGATGTATAGAGGTAGAATATATGCCTGCTTATGAAGAAATTTCTTATACACTTGCAGAAGACGAGATTGTTAAAGCTTTAAAAATTTCGGGCTATTATTCTTATGGCAGCAAGAAAATGATGATACAAACTATCCTTTTAGGGGTAATGTTTATTTTCTTTCTTATTAATTTTTTTCTAAACTACGAGTGGTTCAATTTGGCAATGGCGATTGTATGTGTAATTGTAACTGGATTTCTCTATTTATTGCCTATTTTTGATATGAAAAAGAATGCTAAATTAGCAGAGAAAAAAATAAGATTTCGCTTATATCCTACGGCTATTTATTATTATGGGCCGGAACACACACTAGAAATTTCGTTGAAACAGGCTAAAATAAAAATAAGCAATAAAAATGAAATGATTGCGATTATGCCACAGGAGAGTGGCTTGTTATCAATTCCCTTTAGATGCCTGCCAAAGGAAAGAAAGGCAAAGATTCTGCATGATTTGCTGCAATATGCCGACTGAAGTTAGAAAGTCTCCACGGGGGTTAATATGAGTTTAGATCATACCAATGACAACAATGAAACAAATGAAAATATGACAGGCAAGCTGCAAATTGTTAACTTGAAAAAGGAAATGGAAAAGTCTTTTATTGACTATTCTATGGCCGTTATTGTTTCTCGTGCTTTGCCTGATGTACGTGACGGTTTAAAGCCCGTTCACAGAAGAATTCTTTATACAATGTATGAAAATTCTTTGTGGCCGGAAAAGCCATATCGTAAATGTGCCACAACGGTTGGTGCTGTTTTAGGTAGCTATCACCCTCACGGTGATGCCTCTGTGTATGACGCACTGGTACGTTTGGCACAAGATTTTTCTATGCGCTATATGCTGGTAGACGGCCACGGAAACTTTGGTTCAGTGGATGGTGACCCGCCGGCTGCCTACCGTTATACAGAAGCAAGAATGAGCAAGCTTGCTGTTGATATGCTGACGGATATCGATAAAAAAACGGTAGACTACAAACCAAACTTTGATGATCAAAAGCAAGAACCAGTGGTTTTGCCAACGCACTATCCGAACCTGCTTGTCAATGGGTCAACCGGTATTGCAGTTGGTATGGCGACCAATATTCCCCCTCATAACATGGGAGAAGTCATCGATGGGCTTTGCTGTTTAATTGATAATCCTGAAGCCACACTAGATGACCTTATGGAGCATATTAAAGGACCTGACTTCCCGACAGCCGGTATGATTATGGGCCGCAAAGGGATTCGTGCTGCTTATGCAACCGGACGTGGAAAAGTGACGCTTCGTGCCAGAGCAGAGATTGTTGAGGATGAAAAAACAGGGCGCTCTAAAATTATTGTCAGCGAAATTCCATATCAAGTAAATAAAGCCAGATTGATTGAAAATATCAGTGATTTGGTCAAAGACAAGAGAATTGACGGTATTTCAGGTATTAATGACCACTCTGACCGAAACGGTATGCACATTGTTATTGATATAAAGAGAGATGCCGCACCGCAAATTGTGCTAAACTATCTTTATTCCTATACACAGATGCAGACAACATTTGGCGTTATTATGCTGGCGATTGTAGATGGCGAGCCAAAAACCTTGAATCTCACGGAGATTTTGCAGGAATATATTAAATTCCAGCTTGATGTTGTCAAGCGCAGAACTGAATTCGACCTCAAGAAAGCACAAGAAAGAGCTCATATCTTAGAAGCTTTGATGAAGGCATTAGATTTCATTGATGAAGTTATTGCCCTCTTAAGAGCCTCGAAAACAATTCCAGAAGGTAAAGAAGCACTCATGAATCGTTTTGATTTTGATGATGTGCAGGCACAAGCTATCGTGCAAATGCGTTTTGGACAGTTGACTGGTTTAGAAAAAACTAAATTAGAAGACGAACTCGGGGCACTGAAAATTAAAATTGAAGATTTTCTTGATATATTAGGAAATGAATTGCGCCGTCTTGCCATTGTAAAAGACGAAGCAATTGCTATTAAGAATAAATATAATGACGACAGAAGAACAGAAATTATGGCTGTCAGTGGTGAAGTAGACATTGAAGATTTGATTCCGGTAGAAGAATGTGTGCTTACGCTTACTAATTTTGGCTACGTCAAACGTCAAAAGATGGATACCTACAAGACACAAAAACGTGGCGGACGTGGTGTATCGGCTATGGCAAGACGTGAAGAAGACATTGCTACAGAAATGTTTGTCATCAGCACGCATGATTATGTTATGTTTTTCTCTACAACAGGTCGTGTTTATAAGCTGAAATGCTATGAAATACCCGAGGGTTCACGAACCAGCCGAGGTATGAATATCATGAATCTGTTGCCGTTAGAACCAAATGAACAGATTACTTCGATGATTCGTGTCTCTGAATTTGAAGAAGATAAATTCTTAGTGATGGTTACAAAAAATGGTATTATTAAGCGTACCAAGCTTTCGGCTTTTGATACAGCAAGAAAAGGCGGTTTAATTGCCATTAATCTGGATGAGGGTGATGTTCTTAGCTGGGTTAGAATGACGGATGGTGACAATAAGCTGATGGTAGCGACCAAAGAAGGTATGGCGATTGCCTTTGACGAGAATGATGTGCGTGAAATTGGCAGAACCGGACGTGGTGTAAAAGCTTTGACACTCAAAGAAGATGACTTTGTCATTGGAATGTCTGTTTTACGCGAAGGTGGTTATGTACTAACTGTATCAGAAACAGGTAATGGACGCCTTTCTCAGCAGTCTGACTACCGTATTCAAAGCAGAGGCGGTAAGGGTCTTAAAAACTATCACGTCGACCGTTATGGCAAAGTAGCGGCTATTCAAGTCGTTGATTTAGATGATGATATTATTTTGATTTCAGAGAATGGTATCATTATACGAATTGCGGCTGAATCAATTCGTATCTGCGCAAGACCGAGCAAAGGTGTTAAGGTTATGCGAATTGAAGACGGAAACCGTGTTGTCACGTTGGCACGTGCTCCTCATGAAGAAGATGAGGTAGACGAAGTAGAAATAGAAGATGACGGTTCTTGTGAAGAGGGTTGCGATGATGATGAAGTCATTGAAGGATCTACTACACTTGAAGCAGAAATCGTTGATAATGCAGAAGAAAATACGCAAGAAGACGAAGAATAAGTAAGATTTGAATGCGCAGACAAGCTTTCTAAAAAGGGAGCAGTTTGCGCATTCCTAGAGTTTAAAATAAAACGCGCTATAGTGAATATGATTCACTATAGTTTTTATATGAGATAGGAAGTGAAAATAATGACAATTGCAGCTATTTCAACAGCAGCAGCTCCAGGTGGTATAGGCATTGTAAGAATATCGGGTAAGCAGGCAAGAGAGATTGCTGACCAGGTTTTTCAAGCTAAAAATGGGCGAAAAACAAAAGAAATGAAAGGCTATACAGCTGCCTTTGGAGAAGCATTTACAAAAGATGGTGAAAAGATAGATGATGCTGTGGCACTGGTGTTTTCAGCGCCTAAGAGTTATACAGGAGAAGATACGGTTGAGCTTTCTTGTCATGGGGGATTATATGTCACCCAGAAGCTTTTGCAGTCGGTAGTGTCAGCTGGTGCAGTATTAGCTGAAAAGGGTGAATTCACTAAAAGAGCATTTCTAAATGGTAAAATGGATTTAGCACAAGCAGAAGCTGTTATGCAGTTAATTAGCGCCAATGGAGAACAAGCTGCTAAAGCTGCTGTTGCTGGAAATAGTGGCGCTCTTTCTCATAAAATAGCGGATATGAAATCTAGATTAACAGATATGGCGGCTCATCTTTCTGTATGGGCTGATTTTCCTGATGATGACGTACCGCAGGTGGACGAAAAAAAGCTTCATGAAGATTTGCATATTGTAGAAAAGGCACTGACCGATTTATTAAATAGCTTTGATCAAGGTAAGATGATGAGAGAGGGTGTGTCAGTTGTCATTGCCGGACGCACCAATGCAGGAAAATCAACTTTGATGAATTTACTCTCTGGCTGTGAACGATCTATTGTGACGCATTTTGAGGGTACTACGCGCGATGTTGTGGAAGAATCGGTTATGTTGGGTGGGATTCCGCTTAAATTAGCTGATACAGCGGGAATTCGTGAAACAGAGGATCCTGTAGAGCAAATTGGGGTTAGTCTTTCAAAAGAGAAGATAAAATCTGCGCAATTGATTCTAGCTGTATTTGATATTTCAAGGCCGCTGGAAGAAAGTGAATGGGAATGGATGGAGCAGCTGGATAGTCGCCATGTTATTGCCATTTTGAATAAGACCGATTTAGAAAGACAAGCTAATGTAGAAAAGATTATTGAAAAATTTCCTCATTATGTTTATTTGTCGGCAGCGCAAGGAAATGGGCTTGTAGATTTAGAAAAAATATTAGCAAAGGTGCTGCAAACAGAAGATTATGATCCGCTTAGTGGTATTTTATATACAGAAAGACAGCGTGCTGATACAGAAAGAGCCTTGATTGCTGTTCGTGAAGCCATATCGGCCTATGAATCAGGTTTAACGCTAGATGCTGTTACGATTTGTGTGGAAGACTCATTGACTGCTCTTTGCGAATTAACAGGTGAAAATGTATCTGAAAGTGTGATTAGTGAAGTGTTTGAACAATTTTGCGTAGGAAAATAGGGTAATAACGTGGACGAATTGTCATAGGCAAATGGGCGAATAAGGGGTCTATTAAGCGTATGTATCTCGATGTGTTAGCGGTGATTCGCCGCCGGGAGGATGAAGAAGTATGGAATATTATCAGGCAGAAAACTTTGATGTTGCTGTTATTGGAGCAGGTCATGCTGGTGTTGAAGCAGGACTCGCTTCTGCTCGTTTAGGATGTAAAACAGCTGTGTTTACGATTAATCTAGATGCTGTTGGAAACTGTCCTTGCAATCCAAGTATTGGAGGAACAGCAAAAGGTCATTTAGTCAGAGAGATTGATGCGCTTGGCGGAGAAATGGGCAAGACAGCTGATAAGACGATGATTCAGAGTCGAATGCTGAATAGAGGGAAAGGGCCTGCAGTTCACTCTTTACGAGCTCAAATTGACCGTGTAGCCTATCAAAAAGTAATGAAACATAAACTTGAAACCTGTAAAAATCTGATTTTAAAGCAAGCAGAAATTATTGATTTACAGCGAAAAGACGAAAACTGGGAAATAACGACACGGTTGGGTGCAAAACACGAAGTAAAGGCTGTTATTATTGCAACAGGTACATTTTTGGGTGGACGTATTTTTATTGGAGATGTATCTTATAACAGTGGCCCAGATGGTATGTTTCCTGCATTTTTCTTGACAGATTCTCTTGAAAAACTAGGTGTTTCATTAAGACGTTTTAAAACAGGAACACCGGCAAGGGTGCTTCGCTCTTCGATTGACTTTACGAATTTAGAAGTGCAAGAAGGTGATGAACCAATTGTACCTTTTTCTTATGAAACAAAAGAAAAGCTAGAAAATAAAGATGTTTGTCATATTAGTTGGACAAATGATAAAACAAAAGAGATTATTCAAAAGAATATACATCGTTCTCCTCTTTATGGCGGTATGATAGAGGGGGTAGGCCCTCGTTATTGTCCAAGCTTGGAAGATAAGATTATGCGTTTTGCAGACAAAAAACGGCATCAGCTTTTTATTGAGCCTTGTGGACTGGATACAGAGGAAATGTATCTACAGGGCATGAGCTCATCTTTACCAGAAGATGTTCAAATTCAGTTTTATCGAACAATAGCCGGTCTTGAAAATGTAGAAATTATGAGAACGGCCTATGCAATTGAATATGATTGTGCTGATCCACTGCAATTATTATCTACGCTTGAATTTATGGATTTACCAGGTTTGTATGGAGCCGGACAGTTTAATGGAAGCTCTGGTTATGAAGAGGCTGCGGCACAAGGATTGGTTGCCGGCATTAACGCAGCACTAAAAATTCAGGGAAGAGAACCTCTCATTTTAGATCGCTCTAGCTCGTACATTGGTACATTAATTGATGATTTGATTACAAAGGGTGTTAGCGATCCTTATCGCATGATGACATCTCGTTCAGAATATCGCTTGATTTTGAGACAAGATAATGCAGATGAGAGACTCACGCCTATTGGTCATGAAATTGGTTTAATTAAAGATGGACGCTGGCAAGAGTTTGAGTTAAAAATGCAACAAAAGCAGGAAGAACTGAAACGAACTCAAAAAGTTGTCTTTTCTCCCTCAGATGAATTAAATGATATTTTGGTTTCACGTGAAACATCGGCAGTTATTACTGGAATCAAACTTTGTGATCTTTTAAAAAGACCGCAAATTTCATATGGCAATTTAACAATATTAGATGAAACAAGACCAGACTATCCAGAAGAAATTTTTGAGAGTGTTGAGGTTGAACTCAAATATGAGGGATATATTAAAAGACAAAAAGCTGATATTGCCGAAATGCAACGCCTTGAAGTAAAAAAACTTGAAATTGACTTTGATTATTCTGTCATTAAAGGGCTGCGCTTAGAAGCTATTGAAAAACTAAACAAGATTCATCCAGAAAACATAGGACAGGCTAGTCGTATATCAGGTGTTAGCCCTGCTGATATTTCTATTTTATTGATATGGCTTGCCACTAGAAAACATGAAAAGGGAAACTCTTAACATGGAAGACATCAGAAAACAAATAGTAGATTTATTTACACAAGAAGATATAGAAATTTCAGATAAACAAGTAGAACAATTTCAGACCTATTATGAAGTTCTATTGGATTGGAATAACAAAATTAATTTGACTTCTATAGTAGAATCTGTTAAAATTATTGAAAAGCACTTTCTTGATAGTGTTATAATCTTAAAGAAAGTCAAATTGGATAAAGGTATTTCTTTGGTTGACGTAGGGACAGGTGCGGGATTTCCTGGTATTCCCCTCAAAATTATGCGACCAGATATTGAACTCACCTTAATGGATAGTTTAAATAAACGAGTTGTATTTTTAGAGGCGCTTTGCGAAGCTTTGCAAATAGAAGCAGATAGTATACACATTCGTGCAGAAGATGCGGGGAGAGACCCTGTGTATCGTGAGTCTTTTGATGTGGCAACTGCGAGAGCTGTTGCTAATATGAATATTCTCTCTGAATATTGTTTACCTTTGGTAAGGAAAAACGGAATTTTTATTGCCATGAAAGGACCTAATTTAGAGGATGAATTAGATTCTGCTAAAAGAATGATTGCAGAGCTTGGTGCAAAAACGCAGAAGGTAGAAAACTTCTCGTTGCCGTGTGGTGATGAAAGAACACTGGTAGTGATTCAAAAAAAAGAGAAGACTTCCCCTAAGTATCCGCGACACAGTAGTATTATTTCTAAAAAAAAGTCATGAATTAATTTTTTGCCGACAGCTTACAACAAAACATGCACTCGCCTAATGTTAGAATAACACTAAAGGAGGCGCAACCATGTTTTTTAAGGAGAAGTTGAAACTTGTTACACTGCCAGTTGAAAAAATATTGCCGAATCCGTCCCAACCCCGCAAGTATTTTTCAGCGGACGAGCTTTCCGGTCTGGCGGAAAGTATAAAGGAAAACGGGTTGCTTCAGCCGGTTACAGTGCGAAAGGATGAAGGACAATATTATTTAATTGCTGGTGAAAGACGTTTAAGAGCAACAAAACTAGCTGGCCTAACAGAAATCACAGCAATCATATCTGAATTTTCACAGGAAGAAAGCGCCGTTTTAGCGTTACTTGAAAATATTCAAAGGCAAAATCTAAATATTTTTGAGCAAGCAAATGCAATAGCAAGTTTATTGTCAGAATGGGATATCAAACAAGAAGAAGCAGCTAGGCGTCTTGGCATGAGTCAATCTTACTTGGCTAACAAACTTCGCTTGTTAAGATTAAACCCTAAAGAGCAAGCAGATATATTAAAGTTTAATCTGACTGAAAGACATGCTAGAGCACTTCTGAAAATTACTGATGCTGAATCGAGAGCAAAAGTGCTTGAAACTGTGATTGAACGCAGATTTAATGTTGCGCAAACAGAAGATTTTATTGAATCCATCTTATCGGAGAAAAAGAAGAAGAAAAAACCAATGCGAACTTTTATAGCTAAAGATGTTCGCTTGTTTATTAATACAATTGACCATGCCGTAATAGCGATGAAAACGGCAGGCATTGAAGCACAATCGGAACGAATTGAAACTGAAGAGTATATTCAGTGCACCGTTCGCATTCCGAAATTAAACAGATTACAAGTTTAACCCATTCCCTTATTCATTTCCCATTGAAAGGACAGTTGTCATTTGACAGCTGTCTTTTCTTATCAAAACAAAATGTTTCACGTGAAACATTTAAAAGTTTGTAGCAAGAACACTTTTTTTTTAGAGTGAGTTGTGGTATGATAATAAACATAAGAAATAGATGTTTCATAAGAAAAGGAATGATTCAATGGGCAAAATCATTGCAGTGGCCAATCAAAAGGGTGGTGTAGGAAAAACAACGACAGCTGTCAGCTTGTCTGCCGCTCTTGGAGGAATGGGAAAGAAAACACTTTTAGTCGATATTGACCCTCAAGGTAATTCTACCAGCGGTGTAGGGGTAGATCGCCGCGGAAAAAATAACACCGTTTATGAAGTTATGATTGATGGCGCGAAAATAGAAGAGGCTATTGTTAAGACTGAATTTAAAAAGCTGGATGTTTTGCCGTCTAATATTAATCTTGCCGGTGCTGAAATTGAATTAGTTTCTTTGGAGAATAGGGAAGAAGTGTTAAAAAAAGCGCTTTCTGCTGTTCGTGCCGATTATGATTTTATATTGATTGATTGCCCTCCGTCTTTGGGATTAATCACAACCAATGCACTGAATGCTGCTGATACCATTTTAATTCCGATTCAATGTGAATATTATGCCCTAGAAGGTCTTTCGCAGTTAATGAATACAGTGCGTCTGATCAAAAGGCAATATAATGAGATGTTAGAAATAGAGGGTGTTTTGCTCACCATGTATGACGGCAGATTGAATCTGACTCAACAAGTGGTGGGAGAAGTGAAAAAATATTTTCCGCGTAAAGTATTTAAGACAGTTATTCCTCGTACGGTCCGATTATCAGAAGCACCTGGTTTTGGACAACCAGTCTTATACTATGATAAATCATCTAAAGGCGCTGAAACCTATAATGATTTAGCAAAAGAAATAATAAAAAATAACAAATAATTGATTAAAGGATGGAGTTAGATGAAGAAGAGAGGTCTTGGCAAAGGGCTTGATGCTATTTTTGCAGAAAACGTGTCTACATCTGAAACCCCGATTACGATTAAAATAAATGAAATAGAGCCAAATCGAGAACAACCCAGAAAAGAATTTGATAGCGAAGCTTTAGCAGAACTTGCTGATTCTATTGCGCAACATGGTATTTTACAGCCAATGTTGCTTCGCCCCATGCTCAGTGGGGGTTACCGCATTGTAGCCGGTGAAAGAAGATGGCGTGCTGCTCGAATGGCGGGCCTAACAGAAGTTCCGGCTGTTGTAAGAGATATGAGTGACAGTGATGAAATGCTGTTTGCTTTAATTGAAAACTTGCAGCGAGAGGATTTATCAGCTCTTGAAGAAGCAAAAGGGTATAAAACGTTAATGGAAACACAGAATTTTACGCAAGAAGATGTTTCTAAGACGATTGGGAAATCACGGCCCGCAATTACTAATGCGCTTCGCTTGTTAAATCTCCCCGAGGATATTCAAAGAATGCTAGAAAGTGGTTTGATTACGGCAGGACACGCTCGCACACTTTTAAGCTTTTCTGATGAATCAAAAATGAGAGAGGCGGCTAAAAAAGCTGCTGAAGGCATGTCTGTTAGAGAACTTGAGAAGTTAGCACAAAATTGGCAAGAAGAAGAAAAAAAAGAAAAACCGATTTCTTTGCAGAGAAAATATTATGAAGAAACCCAACTGGCACTAAATGCTTATTTAGGCAGAAAAGTAAAGGTGTCGGGAACAAAGAAAAAGGGATTGCTTCAGATTGAATTTTATGGCGAAGAAGATTTAGAAAGTCTAATTGATGAATTAAAGCTGAGAGATCAATAGATAAATGCAATAAAAAGAAAATTTTAGGCAAATGAGCAAACTACCAAGAAAGGTATGGTCAATAGGTATGTTAGATATTAAATTAGTTCGTACGAATCCAGAGCTTGTAAAAGCCAATATGGAGAAAAAGTTTCAGCACAATAAATTGTCTTTGGTTGATGAAGTGATTGAGTTGGATAAAAAATTCAGAGAATCAAAGGGTAGAGGGGACGAACTTCGTGCGTTGAGAAATACCGTCAGCAAAGAAATTGGTGCTTTGATGGGAAAAGGACTCAAGGACGAAGCTGAAGCAGCTAAAAAGAAAGTAACAGACATCGCAGACGAATTAAAAGCAATGGAAGTACAAGAAGAAGAACTGGCAGCACAAATCCGTGAGAAAATGCTGGTGATTCCGAATATTATTGATGATTCTGTACCAATTGGTAAAGATGACAGTGAGAATGTAGAAGTAGAGCGATTTGGAGAGCCAATTGTTCCTGATTTTGAAGTGCCATATCATACAGATATTATGGACCGTTTTGAGGGAATTGACCTTGACAGTGCTCGCAAAACCAGTGGAAATGGCTTTTACTATCTTTGCGGAGATATAGCTAGACTTCATTCTGCCATTTTGTCTTATGCTCGTGACTTTATGATAGATAAAGGTTTTACGTATTGTGTACCTCCTTTTATGATTCGCAGTGAAGTGGTTACTGGTGTTATGAGTTTTTCTGAAATGGAAAATATGATGTATAAAATAGAAGGAGAAGACCTCTATTTAATCGGCACAAGTGAACATTCTATGATTGGTAGATACATTGATACGATTACAGCAGAAGAAAAAATTCCGCTTGCCCTAACCAGTTATTCTCCGTGCTTTAGAAAAGAAGTGGGGGCACATGGCATTGAAGAACGTGGTGTCTACCGTATTCATCAGTTTGAGAAACAAGAAATGGTTGTTGTTTGTAAACCAGAAGACAGCATGAACTGGTTCCATCAGCTTTATAAGCATACTGTAGATCTATTCCGTTCTATGGATATTCCTGTTAGAACACTAGAGTGCTGTTCAGGTGATTTAGCTGACCTTAAAGTGAAAAGTATTGACGTAGAGGCCTGGTCACCAAGACAGCAGAAATACTTTGAGGTAGGTAGCTGTTCAAATCTAGGAGATGCACAAGCACGTCGCTTGGGTATTCGTATTAAGGGAAGTGAGGGGAATTATTTTGCCCACACGCTAAACAATACCGTGGTAGCTCCTCCCAGAATGCTGATTTGCTATTTAGAGAATAACCTGTTGGAAGACGGCAGCGTGAAAATTCCTGAACCGCTTAGAATGTATATGGGTGGCAAGGATAGAATTGTGCCTAAAGTTTAAATAAATAAGCTGTCCTGAAGATTTCTTTAGGGCAGCTTTTTAATATATAAAAAAGTGAAATTTTGGCATAAAATAGCCGAAAAATAGCATACAAAGCAATTGAAAACGAAATGTTTTTAGTGAAAACGCTAAACCTATTTACAACCCTGAAATCTATCTTGTAAAAGAGATTTGAGAGTGTTATAATTATCGACTATAAATCAAAAAAGCTTTCTTTTACAATTCAATTCATAATAACAATATAATGTATAAATAGAAGGAGAGAGTGGAAAAAATGCTGAATACCAATTATGCTGGAAAATTTGTCAAAGAGGGACTAACTTATGACGATGTGTTGCTGATTCCCGCTGAATCACACATTTTGCCGGCTCAAGTTAACTTTGGCACTAATCTAACTAAAAAGATTCGATTGAATTCACCGATTATGACAGCCGCAATGGACACAGTAACGGAAGCTGATATGGCCATTGCAATTGCCCGTGAAGGTGGAATCGGAATGATTCACAAGAACATGTCGATTGAAAATCAGGCAGATCAGGTAGATCGTGTAAAACGTTCTGAGAATGGTGTTATTGTCAATCCTTTCTTCTTAGCACCGGACAACCTTGTGCGTGAAGCTGATGAAATTATGGCACGTTACAAAATTTCAGGAGTCCCGATTTGTGAAAATGATGTTTTAGTGGGTATTATCACAAACCGAGATATGAGATTTATGACAGAGAATGATTTTGAACAGCCAATTCGTGGTGTCATGACAAAAGAGAATCTGATTACAGCACCTGTTGGCACAACACTTGCTGAAGCACAAACAATTCTTCGTAAATATAAAATAGAAAAGCTTCCTATTGTTGATGAGAAGGGCAGACTAAAAGGTCTGATTACCATCAAAGATATTGAAAAAGCAGTTCGCTATCCGCTTTCTGCAAGAGACGCAGGCGGTCGTTTGCTTTGTGGAGCAGCCATTGGGGCTACTGGAGATGTGTTGGAGCGTGTAGCAGCTCTTGTAGAAGCACAAGTTGACGTAGTTGGTCTTGATTCAGCCCATGGACACCATGAAGATATCATTAAGGCAGTTGCTAAAATAAAGAAAGCTTACCCAGACTTGCAGGTAATTGCCGGTAATATTGCCACAGCAGAAGCAGCTAAGGCGTTAATAGAAGCTGGCGCAGACTGCCTAAAAGTTGGTATCGGCCCTGGTTCAATCTGTACGACTCGAGTAGTCGCTGGAATTGGTGTTCCACAGATTACAGCAGTATATGACGCCGCATGTGAAGCTTCTAAATATGGTATTCCTGTTATTGCCGATGGCGGCATTAAATTTAGCGGTGATATTGTAAAAGCCTTAGCAGCTGGTGCTAGTGCTGTTATGCTAGGATCTTTGGTGGCAGGCTGTAAAGAAGCACCAGGTGAATATGAACTTTATCAAGGCAGACAATTTAAAGTTTATCGTGGTATGGGCAGTATGGGTGCTATGTCACAGGCTCACGGCAGTGGAGACAGATACTTTCAGGCAGAGCAGAAAAAGCACGTGCCAGAGGGTGTTGAGGGAAGAGTTCCTTATAAGGGTCCTCTTGCTGATACTATTTTCCAAATGCTTGGCGGACTCCGTTCCGGCATGGGTTACACAGGCTGTGCTAGTATAGAAGAATTGCATGAAAAAGCACAGTTTGTTCGTATCACGGGTGCAGGTCTAAAAGAAAGTCATCCACATGATATTCAAATTACAAAAGAAGCACCGAACTATTCTTTTAATCCAGAATAATTTAAATAATATAAAGAAGGAAGATTTGGCTTTTGCTGAATCTTCTTTCTTTATATTATAGGATTATTATAGAATTGAAGTAGCGGTTTTTCTTTCAACACAATTAAGCGGTAATGTTGAAAGAAAAAGAATAAGACAGCATATACAAGAGAGACTAATCGCTATAAGCTAAGTTTATTGTATCTACAAGAATGATAGAAATACAATCGTTACAGTAAGGTTGCATTTTAGTTTTATTTCTGATAAACTGTTTAGGTCAGTTGGAAAAGCAATTTTGATGTTAGATTTGTTTGTAAGTTTGTCTCATTTTAGATCTAAAAAACAAAATAAAAAAATCAATAAAAATTTTTAGAAAAACTGTTGACAAATAAAGGGACATGCATTATACTAGTTAATGCTCTGCTAGATATGGCGAGCAAAGGGGCAACCTTAATATGGCGGCATAGCTCAGCTGGCTAGAGCATTCGGTTCATACCCGAACGGTCGATGGTTCAAGTCCATTTGCCGCTACCAATTGAGGCCCGGTGGTCAAGCGGTTAAGACACCGCCCTTTCACGGCGGTAACACGAGTTCGATTCTCGTCCGGGTCACCACAACCCAAAGGGACGTTGGTCCTCGCAAAAGCGAGGCTCAGCGTCCATTTTCTTATTAAAATAAAAATGAAACTGCCCCAAGCCGAAAGGAGTTTCTTTATGAAAAAAATTGCTGTGTTAATTACGTCATTAATATTGGTGTTTACATTAACAGGCTGTATGCCAACAAATAGAAATAGTGCAAATGCGACAGCAAGTGTAGATTTAGTTTTGCCTACCAAAGCAGGAGAGGCAAGCGGACAGGAAGAAATCGACCTTCCAAAAATCTCTGACACAGATTTTAAAGATGATATGGCGGGGCTTTGTGAATATCTAGAGAAGACCTATTCAGTGGCTGATGAAAAAGCACAAATGTCGTATGATGTTATTGAAGCAAAAGACGGTTACCGTTATTTATTCCGTTATAACAAGAGTACCGTGCAGATTGAAGTATATGAATTTGATTTAGAGAATTTAACAGAAGAAGCTAAAACGAATCTTGAAAATGTAAAAGCAAACGGTAAATTGAAGGTTATTGAAAAAGAAGTGGATGCGGTTCTCAGTAACAGCGGAAAATATGTGATGATTTATCAAGATCAAAGCAAAGAAGAAGCAAACGCAGTTCAAAAAGAAAGAGTTATCGATCTTTTCAAGACTTTTCACCAAGCATAATAAATGAATAATAAAGAAGCACACAGCAAACGAGCTGTGTGCTTCTTTGATATTAGTAGGTAATTTTTACTTCTGTTGTATCTATTGCTGCAACAGATTATAATGATAAACGTATATCGAATAGAAAAGAAAGTATAATTTCTTAATAAGCGAGTAAGATGGAGTCTAGATAGAAATTGTTTGCAAAGTGTTTAAATGCAATAAAGTGAAAGAATTAATAAAGTAAAGAAAATATTAAATACCAATAAAGATTTGGTATAAGCAAGAAAAGGTGTATGAGATGGAAAAAGAAGAAAAAGATTTTAAAATAAAGGGAATATGTCCATGTAAAAAGGAAAAGTGTGAGCGGCACGGAAAATGTGGAGAATGTGTAGACTTTCATAAGACATCAATTTATAAACCATATTGTATGAGAAAAAAAGCACAGAAGGGAAAATAAGATGAACCAAAAGTCTAAATCAACTGATATAGTGAAGTTAGAAGAGGTAGCAAAAGTTTTGGAAAAAAACAACTTTACAACTCATATGGCCAAAGACAAAAAAGAAGCTAAAGATATCATACGCTCTCTATTAAAGAAAGGTGATGTTATTTCAAGTGGTGGTTCAGTCACTTTGGAGCAGATTGGAATTAAAGAACTGTTAGCAAGTGGCGAATATGAGTGGTTAGATAAAGAAAATAAAAAAAGTGAGCGAGTAGCTTTTTATCAAAAAGCACAGAATTGTGATATGTATCTCACAAGCAGCAATGCAATAACTGAGAGCGGCGAGCTTTATAATGTAGATGGTTTTGGTAATAGAGTAGCTGTTTTCAGCTTTGGTCCTAAAAAGGTTATTGTAGTGGCGGGAATCAATAAAATAGTAAAAAATATAGAAGAGGCGGTTAGGAGAGTAAAAACAATTGCAGCGCCGTATAACTGCATGAGACTAAAGAAGAATACACCGTGTGCCCAAAAAGGCCAATGCATAGCAGTGAATGGGAATATGACAGAGGGATGCCAATCTCCAGATAGAATCTGTCGGCATTATGTGATTACTTCTAATCAGAGAAATGACTTAAAGCGTATTGAAATTATATTAGTTGGGGAAGAGCTAGGATACTAAGAGAATCATTGCAATAAAAAAAGAAGGATTAATGAAATCCCTCTTTCTATATTATGGTTTATCATGTGAGTCTTACATTCAATAACGTTGTTTTGTATAAGAATGAGAAAAAGGAAAGAAACTATTTCATTTCTTTAATTCAGTGAAGACGTATAGTGTATTGAATACAGGTAAATAAAATTAGTGATTTTAAGAACAAAAACGGTGGGCTCCAATTACAGTAATGATAGGGCGAGAGAAAATCCATTTGTTAGTAGACTTAACAGGGTTATAATAATAGATAGCACCACCTGAAGGGTCAGAACCGTTTATAGCTTCACGAACAGCCTTGTAGGCAGAATCAGCAACTGCTGCGTTAATACCGCCATCATTAAGGCAGGAGAAGGCACCAGGTTGATAGATAACACCAGAAAGCGTGTTAGGGAATGAAGGGTGTGACACACGGTTAAGGATAACGGCAGCAACAGCAACTTGTCCTTGATAAGGTTCGCCTCGAGATTCGGCAGAAACGACTTGCGCAAATAAGTTAAATTCACTTTCGCTGTAACCGCCATATCCACCAGAGCTGCCAGATGAATTAGAAGAACCAGATGAACTGCTCATACCTAATGCAGAAAGAGTAGCATTGCCGACTACGCCGTCAGCAGTCAGGTTGTTTTTCTTTTGAAAGCTAATAACAGCCTTTTTAGTTTCGCTGCCAAATATACCGTCTACGCTTCCAGAGTAGTAACCCCAGTTTTTGAGTTTTGTTTGTATTTGAGTAACCTCAGTACCACTAGAGCCTTCTTTAGAGAGAGCTTCTACAGGGCTGCTGTTGACAACAATAACAATCATTAATACATTTACAAGTGAAACAACAAAAATCTTCCAGAGATATGTTAGTCCTTTTTTACATCTTGCGGATTTCATGATAATCCCTCCTTATATAACAACAGATTGCCCCGCACTTATATAAGAATATGCAAGGAAAAATCTTGATATTAAAAATAATTTTTGAAAAAAAGTATAATTTTCTAAAAAAATCGTAAGATAGATAACGAAAAAGAAGTAGCGTATAGATGGCTTTGAATAGTAAAAAGAAGGTATATCAGGTAATAATAGCTACAAATCAATTTAAAATAGATGTAAAACAGGCTATAAATTACTGTAGAAGAATAAATCGACAAAAACCGAAAACTTTTTCAAAAAAAGTGTTGACAAAAGGGAATAGGCATGGTATTATAGTCAAGCACTCGAGAGAAACGACAAAAACGAAACGACAAAAGAAAGCCGAAAACACTAGATAAAACCT
>NZ_FZLO01000007.1 GCF_900197595.1 Scatolibacter rhodanostii
TGTGTAAGCACAGCAATGTGTTTAGCTTGGCAGTACTAATAGGTCGAGGGCTTGACCATAATCCCTTTATTGGATTTCTTTTCCCTTTCTTTTCTTTGCTCCTTTATTCAGTTTTCAGGGTGTATATTATTAAGTGCAAAATATTATGCACCATTAGCTCAGTTGGTAGAGCACCTGACTCTTAATCAGGGTGTCCCGGGTTCGAATCCCTGATGGTGCACCAAACTGATTTTCTGGCTAAGAGCCTTTTTTATATTAAGACTTGGCTCGTTGGTCAAGCGGTTAAGACACTGGCCTCTCACGCCGGTAACGGGGGTTCGATTCCCCCACGAGTCACCAAATAGTTAGATATTCCTCAATAGCTCAGTTGGTAGAGCATGCGGCTGTTAACCGCAGGGTCGTTGGTTCGAGTCCAACTTGGGGAGCCATAATATGGCCGTCGTTTTTAAGCGGCGGCTTTTTTTTTGGACCCTTAGCTCAGTTGGTTAGAGCAACCGGCTCATAACCGGTCGGTCCTGGGTTCGAGTCCCCGAGGGTCCACCAAACAAAAAAAGAACCGCCTAAACATAGTGTTTAGGCGGTTCTTTTTTATCTGTACACGTTTTTTGCATGATTTTTTGATAAACCGCCTTATCAGGTGATTTTTAGGAACCAAACTATTTATATGATATTAAACTTAATAACTTATATTTTAAATTAAAATATTAACAAGCCATACAGCTTCTATTACTTGAAGACTGTATGGCTTGTTTTAGTATAACAATAGTTGCACCAAACTTTTAGGCAAGATTAACTATGCACAGAAAGTAAACATTAATTACTTTTTGCCATAAAAAATATTTTAAACCTCTATTTATTGTTTTTTTAGGGACAAACAAAATTTTTTTATTAAATGACCTAAATTATGGTTGTCAAGAACAAAAACTTTAACAATTTTAACAAAATCAGATAGGTAAACTAGGAATTATAAGCTTAATGGTAAGAAATGGGGCATTTTTTGTCGTTTATAGTAGAAATGAGTAAGCGGTAAATGCGTTGACATCATTGAAAAGCTGTGGTATAATCCATTTCATATTAATATTATAGGTTTAATATGAGTTATTAAGGGGGGTAATGATGTCGAGGTGGCTAGAAGAGGCAAAAAAAGAATATTCTTATACACTTTTACAAAGGAGGCACTTGCACGAAAATCCTGAGCTCACTTCAAGAGAGTTTGAGACAGTAGCGTATATTTGTAAAGAGTTAGAAAATGAAGATATTTTGTATGCTAACATTTTGGATGGCGGCGTTTTAGCTTGGCTTGATGGCAAGCAAAGCGGTCAACATGTCTTATTGAGAGCCGACTGCGACGCACTCCCTATCCTAGAATCCAAACAAAATGAATTATATCCTAAAACTTGTGTTAGCTTGAAAGATGGAATTTCTCATGCTTGTGGGCACGATGCTCATACTGCTATGTTGCTAACGGCAGCAAAAATTCTCAAAAGAGAAACAGACTTTGCAGGGCGGATTTATTTCCTGTTTGAACGAGGAGAAGAAGGCGGGAACTGCATTTATTATGTCATGAAGGAAATTCAGAAAAGAAAGATTCAAATAGATGCTTGCTATGGTTTGCATGTGGATACGGCATTGCCGGTAGGAACAATCGGCTTTCGCAAGGGTATCTTAAATTCTGGAAATGTAAACTTCGAAATCACCTTGGCGGGAAAAACAGGACACGGTTCTCGGCCGGACACAGCTAACAACCCGATTGATTGTTTTTTGGCAATTGGTAACGCACTCAAAGATTTGCGAATGAAATATGTTGCCCCAGACAGCCCTCTGACCTATAATATCGGAAGCGTTCATGCTGGCAATAAGAGAAATATCGTACCGGAATCACTTACTTTTTTAGGAACTGTTCGTTTTCATGATTGGAATTCTGGAATGATTTTTAAAGAAAAAATGAAAAAGATGATTGAAAATATTAGCGCTGCCTATGGCTGTAGAGCTGATTTTGTAGAATTTACAGGCCCCAGTTTTTCAGTATTTAATGAATCCTCTGCAGTAGATATAGCGAAAGAAGCAGTAGAGAATTTGGTTGGAAAAGACCATGTGGTAGAAGTTCCTGTTAGTTTGGGATCAGAAAGTTTTGCTACTCTTTCCGCTTTTTATCCGTCTGCTTTTTTACGCCTCGGCGTGCGAAATGAAGAAAAGGGTATTACTGCATCGGTTCATCAGCCTCAGTTTGATATGGACGAAGAGGCTTTGATAATAGGAGCGGCGCTGCATTGTGAAGTGGCTTTGGTTTATTTAGCGCAAGAAAGGAAATACCCTCAAGAGTTCAAACCATTTGCCGGTACAGCAGATGACTTTTTGCAAAAGACAAATCGTCCTGTGCCGAAACGATATGACAATCAAGAATCAGAAAGGCTTTGAATTTATGGCGAAATATATTCTAAAACGACTGCTCTCTATGGTTGTGGTATTCTTTGGTGTTTCGGTACTGATTTTCACTTTACTTTATTTCACTCCCGGTGATCCGGCCAGAATGATTTTGGGAGATGAAGCGACGGAAGAGCAAATTCTAAAACTGCAAGATGAATTGGGATTAAACGATTCTTACATTGAACAGTATGGACGATTTATCGGCAATGCGCTGAAAGGTGATTTAGGTGTATCTTATGTGACGGGGCGTCCTGTCACGCAAGACATTTTATCAAGATTTCCAA
Source organism: Scatolibacter rhodanostii (assembly GCF_900197595.1). Lineage (GTDB taxonomy): Bacteria > Bacillota > Clostridia > Oscillospirales > Acutalibacteraceae > Scatolibacter > Scatolibacter rhodanostii. Next base: position 2,712 of record NZ_FZLO01000007.1, read on the forward strand.
CAACCATAAAGTTAGCACTTTTAAGTACATTGGTAGCTGTAATTATCGCTATACCACTCGGTGTACTATCAGCCATTTATCAAAATAAATTAATAGATAATCTATCCCGAATCATTGGCCTTTTTGGTGTTTCTATGCCGCAGTTTTGGCAGGCAATCTTATTGATTATCTTATTCTCCTTGCAGCTTCGATGGCTGCCGGCCAGTGGTTCTTATGGCTGGCAATATTGGATTTTACCATCCTTTACGATTGGTATTCATATGGCGTCAACAATTTTGCGTATCACAAGGGCAAGTATGTTGGATACACTCAAAAATGACTACATCATGACAGCAAGAGCCAAAGGTACTAAAGAGTTTTGGGTAATTACCCGTCATGCCTTAAAAAATGCTTTAATCCCGATTGTAACGGTATTGGGATTGCGTTTTGGCAATGCACTCAGTGGTTCTGTCATTGCTGAATCTATCTTTGCTTTGCCCGGACTCGGAAAGCTGATTGTAGATGCCATTAAGGCAAGAGATTATCCTGTAGTGCAAGCAAGCGTATTTTTGATTTCTATTTCCTACTGCGTCATCAACTTGGCAGTAGATATCTTGTACACATATATCAATCCGCAGATTAAAGAACAGCTGCGCCGCAAATAAGGGGGAAACAATGGAAAGAGTACCTTATGCCAAAGGTCTACTGGAGACTGCTTCACAGACAGAATATAACAAAGACGGTGTTATTCAACGCTTTCTTAAAAATAGATTAGCGGTTGGCGGTATGATCATTATGGTGTTATTTGCCGTTATAGCCGTTTTTGCTCCCCAGATTGCTCCCCATTCATTTGAAGTACAAGATTTAAACAATGTCTTTGCTCCGCCTTCTTCGCAACATTGGTTTGGCACAGACAACTTTGGCAGGGACGTTTTTAGCCGTGTAGTTTATGGAGCTAGAATTTCACTGATTATTGGTTTGATTTCAGTGGGAATTGGTTGTTCAGTTGGAACTATTGCCGGTATCACCGCTGCTTGGTGGGGCAGTGCGGTAGACCGTGTTATCATGAGTATTGTTGATATCATGCAGTCGATTCCGGGTTTGCTGCTGGCCGTTTCACTCTCTGCTGCTATGGGACCCGGTCTTGTCAATGCGATGATTGCTGTAGGAGTGAGTTCTATTCCCATTTATGCAAGAATTGTCAGAGCCAGTGTATTGGATGTGAGAGGACTTGATTTTATTGATGCGGCAATTGTGAGTGGCGCAGGTCCTTTAAGGATTATTAGAAGACACATTTTGCCCAATATTCTTGCTCCCATTGTCATTCAAGCATCAGCGGGTATGGCAGGTGCAATTTTGACAGCCGCAAGTCTTAGTTTCATTGGTTTGGGGGTACAGCCTCCGGCAGCAGAATGGGGCAGTATGATTTCAGCAGGCAGAGCGTATATTCAGAACGCATGGTGGATTGTAACTTTTCCCGGCATGGCGATTATGCTGACTGTTTGTGCACTCAATTTATTGGGTGATGGTTTGAGAGATGCGCTTGATCCTAAAGAAAAATAGAATCATGAAAAAAATTATAGGAAATGAGGTGATTGTATGACAGATGAAAGATGGATTGAGGAGAGCATTGTCAGTGGAACATTTCTTTCTCCTGATGAAAAAATATTGGCTGTGGTTCTAAAGAAAGCAGACATTCAAAAGAACAGTTATGTTTTTTCACTGATTCTATATGAAGTGGGCAGTTGGAATCCCATTCTTTCAGAATATACAATAGAACAACCTCAAATTTGGTGGCTGTCAGAGCAAACACTGCTTGTGAAACAAAAACAAGGTTACACACAGCTTGCTATTAATAGCAGAGAAGAAAATCTTTTTGATTCACCTGCGAAGATTGATAAAGTGATTTTGACAGGTGCACAGAAAACTTTGTTTATTTTAGAAGAAAGCATTCCGCAGGACGAAGATTTCTATACAACCCAGAGCCTCCCTTTTTTAGCAGACGGAAAAGGATATATTCAAAGCTTTCGTTCTCTATGGCAACATAACCATGTTTCAAAGGAATGGAAAAGACTGGTTCCTGAAAATTTTCATATAAAAGATGTTTTGCTAAAAGGCGAAGATGTTTATTTCACAGGATATGAACGGCAAATCGAAAGAGTGGATTTTTTGCATAGCGGTCTTTACCGATTGACGAGTAAAAACGGTTTGGACGAAATTCAGACCCTCATACCGGATGGCGAGTACCGCATTGATACGATTCAAGCAGTGGGAGAAGATATCATTTTGGCGGCGTCAGACATGAAACAATATGGGCAGAATCAAAACCCTTATTTCTATTGTCTGAATCACGAAAACAAACTAAGGCTTATAAATAAAAATGAAGCGAGTGCCACTCACACCGTAGTTCGAGACTGGAAAGGTACGACGCAAAAATTTGTCCATGCAAAAGATGGTATTTGGTTTTTGTCTACCGTGCGAGGCGACGTGTGTATAAAGAAAATCACGCTGGACGGGAAAATTACAGAAGTAATTCATGAAAATGGTGTCATCGATGATTTTGCTGTATTTTCAGATGGCAGTGTGCTGACAGTGGGCGCTCATGACCATCAACTAGATGAGCTGTATTGGTATCACAACGGCAAACGTCAGCAAATTTCGAATTTTCACCATGACTTTTATCAGGAATTCAATCCTGTCAGAGCCAGCGAATACTTTTTTAAAACCAATAATCAAGTGATTGATTATTTTGTAATGCCGCCTCAAAGCCTAGAAGAAAATAAAAAATATCCTGCTATCGTCTCCATTCATGGGGGACATAAAATGGCCTACGGAAAAGATGTTTTGATAATGGATTTTCAGCTTTGGGCCGAAAGGGGATATTTTGTAATTTTCTGCAACCCGAGAGGAAGCGATGGGCAAGACAACGACTTTGCGAATATCATTGGCAAAAATGCGGTGGTTGACACCAAAGACATTTTAAATTCACTTGATTTAGCCATTAAACAATATCCACAGATTGATGAGAAAAGAATCGGACTAATAGGGGGTTCGTATGGTGGATATCTTACAAATTGGCTGATTACCCAAACCAACCGATTTGCGTGTGCGGTTTCAATACGCAGTATCAGTAATCGAATCAGTAAGCAAATGGGGAGTGACACGGGTTTTCGATATCCACTGGTTAGTATAGATAATCGAGTGTGGGCAGATACCAAAGAATTTTGGAAAGCATCGCCTCTTGCCTATGCAGACCGATGTCAGACACCAACACTTTTTATACACGCTGAGGGGGATTTTCGATGTCCCGTTTCAGAAGCAATACAGATGTATACGGCACTAAAACTCAATGCTGTTCAAGCTAAGCTGATTTTGTTTAAGGGAGAAAGTCATGCTTTGGCAGTATCCGGAAAACCGAGGGCCAGACTCAAACACAGCAGAGAGATACGAAATTGGTTTTCAAACTATTTAAACATCTAAAGCAAAAAGCTTTTATGGAGAAATGAAAGAGGAGATTTTATGAAGAAATTAAAGATTCTAGCACTCATACTGGCAGCGACTACGGTGCTTACTGCTTGCAGCAGTACCCAGCCGCAAAAAAGTGAGGCATCATCGTCCGGTTCAGAAGTTTCAGCGACCTCTACCGTAACCAAAAATGCCAGAGATCAGCTGGTTGTAGCGATTGCGAACGAACCCGGCTCACTTGACCCACAGAATGTGGGTGTTGTGTCGGCTTACCAAGTGCAAGAGCAAATGTTTAACACGTTAGTTGAAAGAGATGAAGAGGGTAATTTCCTTCCTTCTTTGGCAGAATCATGGGAACAAATTGATGATACCACGATTCGATTCAAACTGCGTCAAGATGTTCTTTTCCATAATGGTGAAAAGATGACAGCGGAAGATGTACGATACAGCATTCAAAGAGCAACTGAAATTCCACTTTCCGCTTCAATCTTTAAGGGATTTGACGGTGAAGCAACAGCGGTAGTGGACGATTATACAGTTGATGTTAAAACAAAAGAACCTTTTGCAGGCGCTTTGTCTTATCTTGCCACAACAAGAGGATCAATTGTGTCTAAGAAAGCGGCAGAAGAAAAAGGCCTTGATGGTTTTGGCTTAGAGCCAATTGGAACAGGTCCGTTTAAGCTTTCTAAATGGGAATCCGGTGACCGTATTATTTTAGAAAAATTTGATGACTATTGGGGCGATAAAGCCACCTATAAAACCTTGATTGCCAGAATTATTCCTGATGCCAGTGTTCGCTCTATGGAACTTGAGTCAGGTGGCGTAGATTTCTTATTTGATACAAACCCTGCAGACTATGACCGTATTAAAAATAACCCTAACCTTGTAACAGAGGTAGGAACCAGTTTTACTCATGAACTATGGCTTCTCAGCATGACAGCTGAAGAATTTTCTGATATAAAAGTACGTAAAGCCATGTCTTTGGCATTGGATATTCCGGCTATTGTCAAAACAGTTTGGGGAGAATTAGGGGTACCTGCAGATTCAGTTTTTAGCGACAAGGTGTATGGCCATGTCTCTATCGGACCAATCAAACAAGATGTTGAGGAAGCAAAAAAACTTTTGGCAGAAGCTGGCTATCCAAATGGATTTAGTACGGAAATTACCTTTGGTGAAAGCGCTGTGACACAAGCAGCTCTTGAAATTGCACAGCAAATGTGGGCAGCGGTAGGTATTAATGTTACTATCACGCCACTTGACCAAGCAACGTATAAAGACAACAATGCAGCAGGTATAACCCGTTTTGGCAGAAGTAACTTTACAACCTCTACCGGTGACCCAGACCATGCTCTTGCGAACTGGCAGTCTGGCTATAAGGGCGCTTTGAATGCCAACGATGCGCACATTGACGAGTTAATGGCAAAAGGCCGTGCTGAATCAGACGATGCAAAGCGTAAAGAGATTTACAAAGAACTGCAAGAATATTGCTGGAATAGCTATTACTCAATTCCAGTTGTCTTCTCAAAAGTCAGCTATGCTTATACCAATAAAATTACAAACTTTGAATTTGCATCCACGCAACAGCCTAATCTTTCTCAGATTATTTTCAGCGAATAAAATAGACAAGGATAAGACAAGAGGGTTGATAAGACTCTCTTGTCTTAGAAAGGAAGCATAGTAATATGGAGCAACCGTTGCTATCTGTTCAAGACTTGAAAATTACATTTGACACAAAAAACGGGAAAGTTGAGATTATCCGAGGAGTTTCATTTGATTTGAAGCAAGGTGAAACACTGGCTTTGGTGGGAGAATCCGGCTCAGGAAAATCGGTTACGAGCAAAAGTATAATTGGACTTCTTCCCGAAAATGCAGCAGTAACGAGCGGTACAATTCTTTTTCAAGGAGAAGATATCTATCAGAAAAATGCGAAGCAGTGGAGAAAATTCAGGGGAAAATCGATTGGCATGATTTTTCAAGACCCCATGACAGCATTGAATCCCAGTATGCGCATTGAAGCACAGATTACAGAAGCAATTCATAATCACAGCATGACAGATAGAGAATCGGCCAGAGAGAGAGCCTTAGAACTGCTGAATTTAGTTGGCATGCCAGACCCTGAAACTTGTTTGCGAAAATTTCCCTATCAATTTTCAGGTGGTCAGCGCCAACGCTTAGGCATTGCTATCACGTTGGCATGCGAACCCAAAGTTTTGATTGCAGATGAATGTACCACAGCACTTGATACGACTATTCAGGCACAAATTTTAGATTTACTGAAAGAAATTCAAGAGAAAACAGGCACGGCTATTCTGTTTATAACCCACGATTTAGGCGTTGTGGCGAACATTGCTGACCGTGTGGCGGTTATGTATGCCGGCAAAGTGGTCGAAATCGGTACAGCCGAAGAGGTTTTCTACAATCCTCAGCACCCTTATACTTGGGGACTATTAGAAGCTATGCCGACCACCAAAACTTCGCAAGAACAACTTTTCACCATTCCCGGCTCTCCGCCCAATTTGATAAGAAAAATTGTCGGGGATCCGTTTGCTCCTCGCAATTACTATGCTTTAGATAGAGATGCGCAGGAAGAACCGCCTTTATTTGAGGTGACAGATACGCATAAAGCAGCCACTTGGCTCTTATCAGCGGGAGCGCCTAAAGTAGAACCGCCGCCTGAAATTGCAAGGCGACACAAAATTTATCAAAATTTATTACAGATGAAATCACTGGGCAGCTCTACTTTGTAGAAAAAGAATGTTTGCTAATGTGAAAGAGAGAAAGGACTTTATCATGAGCCAAGCCATATTGACCGTGGAACATTTATCCCATGTGTATAACCGATATACAGCAAAACCGCTCAAGGCAGTAGATGATTTGAGCTTTCATATTGAAGAGGGCGAAACTTTCGGCTTGGTGGGAGAGTCTGGCTGCGGAAAATCGACAACAGGAAAAGCTATTTTGCAACTGCAAAAGCCAACACATGGTGATATTCAATTAAGAGGGAAATCGATTTTCAACTTAAAAACTAAGGAACAAAAAGCGGCCTATCGCAAATCTATTCAAATGATTTTTCAAGACCCCTATTCTTCACTTAATCCCAAGTTGACGGTAGAAAATATTGTCGGTGAAAGCATGGAAGTTTTTTCACTAGTCAAAAATCGTGAAGAAAAGCGAGAAAAAATCACTGAACTTTTGGAACTGGTGGGCCTAGAAAAATCGTATATAGATCGTTATCCTCATGAGTTTTCGGGCGGACAACGACAAAGAATTGGCATCGCCAGGGCGCTTGCTGTAACACCTGAATTGATTGTGTGTGACGAGCCGATTTCATCACTAGATGTTTCAGTGCAAGCACAGATTGTTAACCTGCTGAAAGAACTGCAAAGCATCAAAAAATTGAGTTATTTGTTCATTGCCCATGATTTATCCATGGTAAAATACATTAGCCGCCGCATTGGGGTGATGTATCGGGGCAAGCTGGTTGAGCTGGCGACATCCGAAGAGCTGTATGAAAACCCCCTTCACCCTTATACAAAAAGCTTGCTTTCAACCATACCAGTACCCGAGCCATTGGTGGAAAGAAAGCGACAGGCGATTGCCTATACTCCTCAAACATGGGAGGGCAGAAACTTGGAGCTTAGAGAGGTTTCAGCAGATCATTTTGTATTGTGCGATGAAAGCGGAGGATATTGAGTTTATGCATACCTTAGCAATAGCAAAACAAGTGGTAGGGTCAAACCCACTCACAGATGTTTCTGCTGTAGAAGCGGCAAAAATTGGTTTGCTGGATTATATTGCCTCCTCTTTGATGGCGCAAAATGAAGAAGAACTAAAGATATTGCAATCCGTTTATGGTGTGAAACTGAAAGATGGGATTTGCACAGCTTTACAAACCGAGCAGACAGAAAGTACAAGAGCAGTTTGCAATGGTTTTCGTGCCCATTTATTGGATATTGACGATGTACATGGTGATGTTAGAGGACACCCGGGAGCAGTTATTTTATCGGCTCTTTTGGCGGCAGCAACACCGCAGACTTCGGGAGAAATATTTCTGGCCGCCTACATCATTGGTGTAGAAGTCATGGCAAGATTGGGCGAAGCATTAAACCCTGAGCATTATCTAAAAGGCTGGCACAATACATTCACGCTTGGCACGGTGGGAGCTGCCGCTGCTTTATCTCGTTTATTTGAGTTGAATGCTGAACAGACAGCACAGGCAATGGGGGCGGCAGCAACGCAGTCAGCGGGACTTCGTGCTCAGTTTGGAAGTTCTGTCAAAGCTATGCACATCGGTTTTGCCGCCAGAAACGCACTCGAAGCAGTTCGTTTAATTCAGGCGGGACTGAATGGTGAAAAAGAGGCTTTGTTCAAGAAGTTTGGTTTTTTTGAAGTTTACGGAGCAGCGGTCGCTATAGAAGAAAAGCTTCGAGAGAGGTATGAAGCACCGTTCAAAAAAGAATGGGAGAAGAGCTGGAAAATCAGCAATCCCGGACTTTGGTTGAAAAAATATCCCTTTTGTTCAGCGGCTTTGCCTGCAGCAGATGCGGCTTTGGCACTGAGAAGCCGGCGTACCTATAAAAAGCAGGATATCAAGAAAATTGAGATTGGCTTTTTTGCGGGCAAAGATTCGGCTCTTTATGCGAGAAATCCGAAAACCGCAGAAGAGGGAAGATTTTCGCCTGAATACATCATATGGCTTGGTTTACTGGGAATTCCCTACAGCATAGAGAACTTTTCAACCAAACCTTTAAGGAAAGAAATACAAGAGGATTTGAAAAGAATCACCCGTTTTCAGATAGAAGACTCAAACTGTCAACCTTATACGCAGGTTAAGGTATTTTGCCAAGACGGTTCGTGTGACATTGAATCAGTCAGCTGTCCGAAGGGTTCTCCACAAAATCCTCTTTCATTGGCAGATGAAATGGAAAAGCTGGCTTTTTCAGTGCCTGACGAAGCACAAAGAAGTAGGTTGGTTTCAGCGGTTATGAATTTAGAAAAAACAACAATTGACGAGTTACTGGTGAAAATCAGCGGCGAGCAGATGAATAGATAGAAAAGGGGAATCACGATGGGTTCACATGTAATGGATTTAACAATGCTCAAAAATAATTTTGGCACCGAAAAAATGCGTTTGGTTTGGGATGATAAAGCTCGCATGAGTGCGCAGTTACAAGTAGAAGCCGCTTTAGCAAAAGCAGAAGCAGATTTAGGACTAATCTCCAAAGAAGCAGCAGAAAAAATTGTGGCGGCTTCGGACGTGGAATTGTATAATATCGAAGAAATTGCAGCGGCAGCGGCGGCTTCAAAACACTCTCTTATGGCAACCATTTCTGCCCTACAGGTACAATCAGGGAATGCAGGGGAATTTGTGCATTATGGCGCTACCACGCAGGACATTGTGGACACAGGTATGATGCTGCAGCTAAAGAAAGCCTATAATTATATTACGGAAGATGTTAATACAGTGATTGTGACACTGGCTAAAATGGCGAAAAAATATCAGTCTGTTCCCATGGTGGGACGTACTCACGCCATGCATGCTTTGCCGATTACCTTTGGCTATAAGCTTGCGGTTTGGCTTGACGAATTTGGCCGTCACCGTGAGCGTTTGGAACAGCTCAAAGATCGTGTTTTTACGGGCAGTATGAGCGGTGCAGTGGGAACATACGCTTCTTTTGGTCCTTTAGGCAGTGAAGTAGAAAAAAAGACGATGGAATATCTTGGCTTGCATGCACCGAACATTTGCTGGCAGTCAGCACGTGACCGATTTGCAGAATATGCCTCTGTGTTGGCTTCCATTTCTGCCACGATGGGTAAAACCGGAAATGAATTTTATAATTTAATGCGCACTGAAATTGGTGAGATTGAAGAACAGTTTACCAAAGGTAAAATTGGTTCTTCCACCATGCCGCACAAGCGTAACCCAGCCGCAATTGAAGGACTTGCCAGCTTAACACCAGCGGTTCTGCAAAGTGTAGGTTTGATTTATCAATCAGCTCATATGGAGCATGAGCGTGACGCTATGGCTTGGCGTTTAGAGTGGATTGCTCTGCCAGAGATGAACACCTATGTTTCGTACCAGTTGGTTGCACTCAAAGCCATTTTAGACGGAATTACTGTCAATAAAGAAAAGATGTATGAGAATCTCAACTTGCAGTATGGCTTGCTTCTATCTGAAAAAGTTATGTTTGAAGTGGGCGAAAAGCTTGGCAAACAGACGGCTCATCATGTCGTTTATGAGGCTTCAATGAAATCCTATGAAGAAAAACGCAGCTTTGGTGAGGTTCTTTTAGAGCAAAGCGAAATTGCCGAATATTTTGATAGAGAAACCGTAGAAAGCTGGCTAGTGCCTGAAAAATATACTGGACTTGCCGAGCAAAAGGTTGATGAAGTAATTCAGGCGTTGACGAAAAAAGGATATTTAACAGCGCAGGACAATGGCTAAGGAGAGCGAGAACAATGAACGAATTTCGCATATTAACAGAAGAAGATGCGGACAGTTGGTATGATGTTTTGCATAAAGGATATGTGCCGCTTCAAGGTATGAATATTTCTTTTGAGGCAATCGATGCTCCAAAAAAACAGGCTTTGACATGGTTTGCGGCACATCCAGTTTACGGTTTTTTTGCGGACGGACAGCTTGTGTCAGCAATTACCCTGCGTATGCCGTGGGGGCCTTTGCCCGGACCTGATAAGGTTCCGCATATTGGCTGGTTTGTGACAGACCCTGCTTTTCAGGGAAAAGGATATGCCAAACAGCTTTTGGCAGAGCTAGAAGAAAAAGTGCTCAAAAAACAGCTGAAAACACCTTTTTATACTTTGGGAACAGCAGAGGAACACCCTTGGCTAGTTGAAATGTATGAAAGTATGGGGTTTAAAGTAACAAAGACGGTTCAGCTGAATGGAAAGAAACATCACACTGTTTTTATGAAAAAAGAATTGGCTGAATAGTCAATTAAGGTGAAAATAAAGAGGGTAAATATGAAGATAGCAGAAGTGAAGTCACTTTTGGTCAATCGCTATTTATTTGTAGAGATTACGACCGATACAGGCATTAAAGGGGTTGGCGAATCAGGCGCATGGGGTTTTTTAGATGCCTCTAAAGAAGCCATTGATTTGTTTGGCGAATATCTCGTTGGAAAAGACCCGTTGCAGATCGAACACCACTGGCAATATCTCTATCGCTGCTGGCATTTCAGAGGAGCAGCAATAATGGGCGCACTTAGTGCTGTGGATATTGCACTTTGGGATATTGCAGGAAAGTACCACGATGCCCCTGTTTATGAGCTATTGGGAGGCAAGGTGAGAGATAAGGCCAGGGTTTATTATCATGTGGGCGGCCGCAACTTAGAAGAAGTGGTTGCCAACTTGAAAGAAGCCAAAGAAGAGGGATTCAATGCCGTCGGACATCTTTCTCCCTTTTTAGACAGCTCTCGTTCTGTACCCTATTTTGAACCATATAGCAAAAAGATTGGCGATGCAGTCGACAATGTCTATGCCTTTCGTGAAGCGGTTGGCAGAGATGTGGATTTGTGTCTTGAATTGCACCGCCGATTGAATCCGGCAGAGGCAATCAGCTTTTCTAAGCAGATTGAGAGCGCATTGCCCATGTTTTTAGAAGACCCCACAACGCCGGATAACTTTGATTCGACTGCCTTGATTGCGGCAAAAACCAATATTCCGATTGCAACGGGAGAGCGGTTCAACTCCTTGCAAGATTTTGCCATGCTGATGAAGCGTGACGGTGTTGCTTATATTCGCCCTGATGTTTGTATGGTGGGCGGTATTACAGCCGCAAAGAAAATTGCGGCACTGGCAGAAGCAATGGACGTTTTGGTTGTTCCGCATAGTCCGCTTAGCCCCGTATCAACAGCGGCTTGTCTGCAAATTTCGGCGGTTATCCCCAATTTTTCTTTGTTTGAATATACAGGAGATGATAAACCGGCACTTTCTGAACGATATGGCTCTACCGGTGTGGAAAAAGGCGTGCGGAAGAAAGATGTAGTCAGCCGTACTTTTGCTTGCAAAGATGGATTTATGGAACTACCTGACATAGCGGGCCTTGGCATTTGCTTAGCTGAAAATGCCGCTGAAAAATATCCCTATTCCAAACGATATATGCAGACAAGGGTATCGGTGGATGGTTCGGTTATTGACCAATAAAAGAAATAACATTTTAAAAAACTAGAGTTTATTGATTCATAGATATATAATGAATAAGAGAACGCATTGTAAAGGAGCGTGAAGAAATGAAAGAAGAGTTCTATCAAGAATTGGTGGCTATACGCCATAAGATACACAGTCGACCCGAGCTTTCTTGGCAAGAGGTAGAAACGACTGATTTTATCAAAAAAAATCTAATAAGCTGGGGGATTGAGATTTTAGAAACACCGCTGAAAACAGGCGTAATTGCTCAAATTGGTCAACCTGAAAAAGGAAAAATCATCGCCTTGCGTGCTGACATCGACGCACTCCCGATTGAGGAACAAACAGGGTTGCCATATGCCTCTGAAAAAAGAGGAACTATGCACGCCTGCGGACACGATTTTCATACCACCGCTCTTTTGGGTGCGGCATATGAGCTCAAACAGCGTGAAGATAGCCTAAACGGAGCCGTAAGGTTGGTTTTTCAGCCAGCCGAAGAAGTTGAGTTTGGCTCTCGTGACGTGGTAAAAGCGGGACATCTTGATGGGGTTTCTGCTATTTTAGGATTCCACAACCACCCGGCTTATCCTGTGGGCACAATTGCTCTCAAATCAGGCGGAATCATGGCGGCAGTTGACCATTTTGTTGTATCGGTTGCAGGTGTGGGCGGTCATGCCGCAGAACCACATTTAGCTGTGGATACAATTGTCGCAATCAGTGCTTTAATTGCACAACTGCAAACGGTTGTATCACGCAACGTCAGTGCCAGAGAAGAAGCTGTGTTGAGTGTCACGCAGGTGCACGCCGGCAACACATGGAATGTTTTACCCAATAATGGTTTTTTTGAGGGCACGATTCGCACCTTTGATGCAGATACACGCAGTCAGATTAAACAGCGTTTTGAAGAGATTGTAGATAACCTATCAAAAGCACTTAGGGTGAATAGCAAGATTGAATGGCTAGACGGTCCTGGTGTCACGTTCAATGACAAAACATTGACTGAAAAGGTAGTTGAAAATAGCAAAAGCTTTGCAAACGTTGTAGAAGCACTTGCTTCTCATGGCGGCGAAGATTTTTCCACATATAGTCATATTCTTCCCGGTGTATTCGCTTTTGTCGGCTCAAATGGGGATGAAAATGCACCCGGTTGGCACCATAGTAGTTTTGTGGTACGGGATGAGGCTTTGCCTACGGCTGTTCAATATTATGTAAACAATGCGATTATGCTCGTAAATGAATAACACTAAAATAGATTTCTTAAAAAAGATTGGACTTTTGCAAAGAAGAGTTCAATCTTTTTTTTGTTGACACACCTCCTCGTTCATCCTATAAGAAATTGATGTATTAGTCCAAAGAAATAGCTGTTAAAAATAAATTAAATTATGGTTGACTCTCACATTGTGGTATACTTTATACTAAATTATGAGCTCAAGAAAACACATATGTGAGGGTACAATTATGCTGAAAATAGGAGATTTTTCAAAGCTGTCAAGAATTAGCATACGAATGCTGCGCCATTATGACGAAATTGGACTGCTGGTTCCCAAAAGAGTGGACGACTTTACTGCATACCGCCATTATGGAGAAGAGCAGCTCATGACGGCAGGGCGAATCACCGCTCTAAAAGAAATGGGATTTAGCCTCTCTGTCATCAAAGAAATTTTGCAAAGCTATGATAATCCAGAAGCTTTGGCAGAATTTCTGGCTGTGAAGCGAGCTGAGATAACAGCAGAATCAGAAGAAATTGCTCGTCGTATGCGACTGCTTGAAAGCACAATCCAACGACTGAGAGAGGATGAAACAATCATGAAATATAATGTAGTTTTAAAAGAATTTCCCGAAAGAAAAGTAGTAAGCGTGAGAAAGGTAATACCGTCTTATAACCAAGAGGGCATGCTGTGGGGCATTTTGATGCAAGAAACAGGTCCGCTGAATGTTCAAGATGCCAACACCTGTTATGCAAGTGCTGTCTTTCATGATACTGATTACAAAGAAGAAAATGTTGATGTTGAGGTGCAAAAAACCATAAAAGGGACGTATCAAAACACAGAAAATGTTGTGTTTAAAACGGAACCTGCTGTGGTGGTGGCTTCTGCTACCTGCAAAGGCAGCTATGAGCAAATGGGTGCGATTAATCAGGCTGTGGCAAATTGGGTGACAGACAATGGCTATGAGTTTGATGGTCCTATGTTTAACATCTACCATGTCAGCCCGCACGAAACACAAAATCCGGATGAATATATCACAGAAGTTTGCTACCCTGTCAAAAAGAAATAAGGGTTAAAAACAAGGATTGCTATAAAAAACCACCTGGTTTAAACAGGTGGTTTTTTTATGCGCAGTACCTAAAAATAAAAACAAAACAAAATAAGTAGAAAAAAGAACAAAACTTACATTGCCAAAAATAGACATTTTATTATATAATAAGACTAATTAATAATAAAAAAGAAAAATTCTGTATAAAATGCAAAAGGAGAATGGAAATGCAGCTGTCAAAAAAACAAGAAGGCAATCAGCTAACGGTATCAATAGAAGGCCGCATTGACACCACAACAGCTCCCCAATTAGAGGGTGAGCTAAAACATGCTGTGACAGATGAAGTTGAAAAGCTGGTTTTTGATTTCTCAAAGGTGGAGTATATGTCATCGGCAGGGATTCGTGTGATTATGTCAGCAGAAAAAGTCATGCGCCGGCAAGGTGGTATGGTTGTAAGACATGTCAATGAAGATATCATGGATATTTTTGAAATGACGGGCTTGGTTGATATTCTGACAATTGAATGATAAAACAGGGGGCAGAGAATGTTCACAGAGATATTAGATTGGAACAGAGCGGCTAGCGATGCGTTAGATTTTTTACTGACAAGCGGTTTCTGTATTTCTATATTAGAAGTTACATTAGGCGCTAAAACAGATAGGTATAAGAGATTTTTAAAGTGGACTATGGTAATTGCTGTTATGCAATTGGCTTTATTTTCAGTCACCTTAGGCATGAATGCCATTGATGTCTATATTAAAACAACTATGCCTGAATTTTGGGTTAATACCTCTGCGCTGCGACTGATGGTGACCATTCTATATGTTCTTTTCAATTCGCTTGTCATGCTTTTTCCTACTCTTTTATCGTTTTGGGGCAGTGTATGGATTTATCCGCAGCAAAAATCAGCCAAGATTTTTACGGCTGTTTTAGCGGGGCTTGTCGTGTCGATTATATCTTCGTACATTAGCCAGTTGTTTCTGTTGCCTTTTTACGGTGAGAGTGTAGACGGTGTCATAAAAGCTATGCCTTCGCTTTGGATTATTGTATTATCAATGATTTTGTGTATGTTGGCAGTTTTCCTGCTCTATCAAAAACTTTGTTGTCACCGACTCAAAAAAATGGTCGAAACAGCTGATGGCAGAATCGACAGTTTTATCCGAATTCCTGTGTTCTCAAGCGTTCTCTTTGCTCTTTTGATTTCAACACTGAGTACATTTGGTATTGGGCCTGCCTCTGTCAGCTGGATGGATACGACTATTTATGTAGTAGTTTTTGTTTGCTTGATTTCGGCCTATATATTAATGTATTGGTCCATTTTTAGGGGAATGTCACTTTCAGCGGAAGCGGCAAAAAATAAGGCAGAGTTAGATGTGGCAAAAAATATTCAGGCGTCTGTGCTGCCTCGTACCTTTCCGGCTTTTCCGGAGAGAAAAGAATTTAATATTTATGCGATGATGGAGCCGGCAAAAGAAGTTGGCGGTGACTTCTATGATTTTTTCTTTGTTGACGAAAATCATCTCGCCATTGTGATAGCCGATGTTTCAGGAAAAGGTGTTCCGGCGGCGCTTTTTATGATGACAGCCAGAACACTGCTTAAAAATCTGACACTGACTGGCAAACAGCCTGAAGAAGTATTGTTTGAAGCAAACAACCATCTCTGTGAAAATAATGAAGCTGAAATGTTTGTCACCGCTTGGCTTGGTGTGTTGCAAATTGACAATGGAAAGCTCTGCTTTGCCAACGCTGGGCATAACCCTCCATTGCTGAAAAGAGCAAAACAAGATTACGTCTATCTGGATTACAAGACGTATAAACGAAGTATTATGCTGGGTATGAGAGAAGATATTGTCTATTGCTGCAATGAAATCTTTCTAAAAAAAGAAGATATACTGCTTTTATATACTGATGGCGTGACAGAAGCCTGTGATAAGAAAGGCGATTTATTCGGAGAGGAAAAGTTAAAGTCCTTTGTCGATAAAACACAAGGAAACAACCTGGAAGAGCTTTTACAGACTATGAAAGCAGAACTTGATAAGTTTATGATGGGAGTAGAGCAATCTGATGATATCACGATGCTGGCACTTAGAGTGGACGCACTATCTGAGATTTTGGAAACAAAAGTATCAGCCGAGCAAACCGCGGTGGTATCAGATTTTATAGAACAGGTTCTGGAGAATAGCAATTGTCCTGTGCCCATTCTTCGACGTGTTTTAGTGGCCGCCGATGAAATTTTCTCCAACATTGTGCAATACAGCAGTGCTGATTCAGCTGTCATTCGTTGCTTGGTGAATGACGAAGAAGTCTGCATTTCTTTTGAAGATAACGGAAAAGCATACAATCCCTTAGAGAGGGAAGAACCCGATATCACAGCACCGTTGGAGGAAAGAAATATTGGCGGGCTGGGAATTCTTGTCGTTAAAAAGAGCATGGATATCGTGGAATATGCCTATTCTGAAGGGAAAAATAGGCTGACGGTTAAAAAGAAAAGATGAGAAAGGTAGCGGTAGAATAGATGGATAAGCCGATTTTTAGAGAAAAAAGCTTACAGAAAATATCCTCGCCAGATGAACTGAGTCAGTATATCAAGGTAGCTTCACCTGGCGTTTGGCTCATCCTGTTTTTTGTTTTAACAATGCTGGTTGCCCTCATCATTTGGTGCTTTTTTGGAGAACTACCCACTACCATTACTACGATGGGGTATGCCAAGAATGGGGAAATTGTCTGTTATCTTTCGCCTAAACAGGCAGAGGAGATAACAGACAGGGTGTCTGTTTCAATTGGAGAATCTAAAGGAGAATTGATTTCCGTTTCAGAAACGCCTCTTTCACAAGCAGAAATAGCATTGAAATATTCAGAAGATTATATCGTTGACACATTGGCGGCACAAGAATGGAATCTAGAAATCAAAATACTAGCAAATGGCGTAAAAGATGGACTTCATGAAATTATTTTAACAACAGAAACAGTTCGACCTATTTCTTTTTTGCTGAATTAAGGAGTCGATATGGTGGCAGTCCAGCGCAAGATAAAAATTAAAACAGAAAAAATAAAAGTACCGATGATTATGCAAATGGAAGCTTTAGAGTGCGGAGCTGCCTGTTTAGCGATGATATTGGGCTACTTTGGAAAATGGCTTCCGCTGGAGCAAGTGAGGAAAGACTGTGGTGTTTCTCGTGACGGTTCAAAGGCACTAAATATTTTAAAAGCAGCAAGAAATTATCAGCTTTTGGCAAAAGGCTATCGATATGAGCCTGAAGAGTTGAGGCGTGCGGGTAAATTTCCTTGCATCCTTCACTGGAATCTAAATCATTTTGTAGTGCTTTGCGGGTTCAAAGGCAAATACGCCTATCTGAATGACCCTGCTCTGGGTAGTATTAAAGTAAGTATGCAAAAGTTTGATGAATGCTTTACCGGTATTTGCCTGCAATTTGATATCACAGAGGATTTTCAGAAAGAGGGTAAACCATATTCTGTTGTGCCGTTTGTTAAAGAGAGCTTACGTGGAGCAAAAGAT
Source organism: Scatolibacter rhodanostii (assembly GCF_900197595.1). Classification (GTDB taxonomy): domain Bacteria; phylum Bacillota; class Clostridia; order Oscillospirales; family Acutalibacteraceae; genus Scatolibacter; species Scatolibacter rhodanostii. The sequence continues at coordinate 20,074 of NZ_FZLO01000007.1, forward strand.
GCTTTTGCCTTTGTCTTGCTGACAGCTGTACTGGGTGTTTTAATGGGACTTTTATTTCCGGGCTTTTCACGAATTTTAATGGATCGACTGCTAACTGAGAAAAAACCGGATTGGCTCGTTTATTTTTTGGCAAGTTTTTTAGCACTTGCTGCAATTCAGATTATAGTGCTGATGATTCGTGCTGTGTATAGCTTGAAAATGGAAGGCAAGATTGCCATAACCGCCAACGCAGCTTTTTTATGGCATGTATTCTGTCTGCCTATGGAATTTTTTTCGCAGCGGATGGCGGGAGATATTCAGGAGCGTGCTTCTTCTAACGAAAAAAGCATAGCTACGCTCATCTATCAAGTTGCTCCTTTGCTTCTTGATTTTGGCTTGTTATTAATTTATCTGTTTATTATGGTTAGATACAGTGTTCTCTTAACGGGTGTGGTTGTTGTGTCAATGACACTGCATTTGCTTTTGGCAAGAGTAATTTCGGCCAGGCGTGTCAATATCACAAGGGCACAGCAGCGGGATAAAGGCAAACTGGCAAGTGTTACGATTTCAGGCATTGAAATGATTGAGACTATCAAAGCCAGTGGAGCAGAGCAAAGCTTTTTTAAACGATGGTCCGGCTATCGTGCCGCTGTGAATGCAGCGGATGTACGATATATGGGACTGAATCAATATTTAGGCGCATTGCCAACTGTTATTTTATCAATCATGAATGCACTGGTTTTATTTTTAGGTGCGCTCCTGATGATCAGAGGGGAATTTACCATTGGTATGATTCTAGCATTTCAAGCTTTTGTTACGGCTTTTAGTGCGCCAGCCAAACGTTTGGTAGAAGCAGGGCAGAGTATACAAGAAATGCGCACGGATATAGAACGCATAGAAGATGTCAGAAAATACCCAACTGACGTTATTTATCATAAACAAGAGGCAAAACAAAAGACATCTTACCAAAAGCTTTCAGGTAATTTAATGATTGAGAGAGTAACTTTTGGGTATTCAAAGTTAGAAAAACCTTTGATAGAAGAATTTAGCCTATCTTTAAAAAGCGGAAACAGTGTGGCTGTCGTGGGAGCTTCTGGTTGTGGAAAATCTACATTAGCCAAGCTTATTGCAGGTCTTTATCAGCCATGGGAAGGTAGCATTTTATTTGATGGAAACCATATACAAGAAATCTCTCGTGAAATTTTCACCGGTTCGGTGGCGGTTGTCGACCAAGATATTATTTTGTTTGAAGACACAATTTCAGCCAATATCAAGATGTGGGATAGTTCCATTGAAGATTATGAGATGATTTTGGCGGCCCGTGATGCACAGCTTCATGAAGAAATCATAAAGCGTGAGGGTGGATACAGGGCGAAGCTTTTAGAGGGTGGTAAGAATCTTTCCGGAGGCGAACGCCAGAGATTGGAAATTGCCAGAGTGTTGGCAGGCGACCCGACATTGGTAATTATGGACGAGGCAACCAGTGCCCTTGATGCACAGACCGAATATGAAGTGGTAAAAGCGATTCGCAACAGAGGTATAACCTGTGTAATGATTGCCCATAGGCTATCAGCAATTCGTGATTGCGATGAAATTATTGTTATGGATAAAGGTAGCATTGTGGGACGAGGGACGCATAAGGAACTGTATCAAAGCAACAAATATTACAAAGCATTGGTATCGAATGAATGAGAGGGTGAAGCGGTTATGGGCTGGTTTGATGAGCAAATTAAAGAACGAATCAAGAGTGACGATAACCGTTTTGCAGAGGCATTTGCAGAGCTGTCATCTGCTGTAACAGGCAAAAGCGTCTTTCATGAATTTGACAAAGATGGTTTGCAGAAAAATAGAGATGCGATTCGCCAAATTTTGCAATATTATCAAATTAAAGAAATAGAGACAGATCAAAAATTTCGAGATGTGCAAGAGCAGCTTTCTTATTATTTAGACCCCCATGGCATTTTGTACCGAGAAGTTTCATTAGAAGAAACTTGGTATCAAGATGGAATTTTGCCTATGATTGGCAGAAACCAAACAGGTGAACCAATGGCATTCATTGCTAAAAGGGGTGGCGGCTATCAGATTAGAGAGGAGAATAGCCGAAAATGGATTGATGTTACCAGAAAACTGGCAGATCAAATTGACAAGCAAGCCATTTGCTTTTATCGTGCTTTGCCATCAAAGGGAATGAGCAGCAAAGAGTTTTTGACTTTTTTATTTAAAACTCTTTCTGTCATGGATATTGTAATGATGGGTACCGCAACGCTAGTTGTAATGATTTTAGGGTTGGTTTTTCCTTTCATAAACAATACTATCTTTAACGGAGTTGTTCCCACTGGACAAGCCATGACGTTACTACCTGTCTTTGTTATTTTTCTTTGTGCGATTATGGGTTCAGCAGCGATAGATATGCTAAAAGCCTTTGTGAAAAGCAGAGTAATGATTCAGTTGAAAATAACGGCAGAGTCAGCTGTCATGATGAAAATTCTATCATTGCCGACAGCATTTTTTAAACGGTACAGTGCCGGTGAGCTCGCAGAGCGAATTGGCATTGCACAAAAATTATGTGAACGCTTAACGGATTTTCTTCTTACATCGGTCTTTTCTGTTGTATTTTCTTTGGTTTATCTCGTGCAGATTTTTAGTTTTTTTCCCGATTTGACATTAGTAACTTTTCTGATTTTGCTTGCTCAATTTTTGCTTGCTATTATTTCGATGTATCTGCGAATGAATTTGCAAAAGAAATATATGCCTTTTGCGGCCAGACAAAGCGGACTTGAATTTTCGCTACTATCAGGGGTGCAAAAATTAAAGTTAGCAGGTGCCGAAAAGCGGGCTATGGCAAAATGGGCAAATTCGTTTAAAGATATCGCAAAGCTACGCTATAACCCACCCATGTTTCTTAAATTACATACGGTACTGCCAGTTGCGGTTAGCTTGGTGGGCATGGCATTACTCTACTATCTTTCTGTAAAAACTCGTATGGAACCCGCAGGATATATGGTTTTTTATGCTGCCTATAGCACCGTAAATGCTGCTTTTCTCTCGTTTTCTGAATCAGCGTTTCTTTTTGCAGATGTTCCTTCTATGCTGGAAATGATAGAACCGATTTTAACGACAGCTCCAGAAGTTTCTTCCGAAAAAAAGGCGGTAACCAGGCTGACAGGCTCGATTGAACTTAATAATGTATCCTTCCGCTATCAAGAAAATATGCCGTTTGTCCTAAACGACTTATCTGTAAAGATTCGTGCAGGTCAGTACATAGCAATAGTAGGAAAAACGGGATGTGGTAAATCAACGTTACTTCGGCTTTTACTGGGACTGGAAACAGCCAATCGTGGAGCAATCTATTATGACGGAAGAGATATTTCTTCCTTAAACTTAAAATCGCTAAGGCAAAAGATAGGGGTGGTTTTACAGGACGGTAAGCTGTTTCAAGGGGATATTTACGCTAACATTGCGGTATCTTCTCCATGGCTTACGATGGAAGAAGCATGGCAAGCAGCAGAGCTTGCCGGTGTAGCCGAAGATATTCAAGCAATGCCAATGGGAATGCGTACACTGATTTCTGAAGGAAGCGGAGGGATTTCAGGCGGACAGCGTCAGAGAATTATGATAGCTAGAGCAATTGCCTCAAAGCCAAGATTATTGCTGTTTGATGAAGCCACCAGTGCTTTAGACAACTTGACGCAAAAAACGGTATCCGATTCTTTGGCAAAGTTAAAATGTACCAGAATTGTTATTGCACACAGACTCTCAACCATTCAGGCGTGTGATCGCATTCTTGTTTTGGATAAGGGAGAGATAGTAGAGGATGGCTATTACGAAGAATTGATACAAAAAAATGGGCTTTTTGCAGAGCTTGCGGAAAGACAGAGAATAAAAAACTAACATTGTAGAACTTTTTATCTCGATATTAAAATAATAAAAGGGAGATTTATATGAGTATTAAAGATTTTGTACAAAACCTGACAGAAGAGCAAAAATCGCAGTTTGAGAAGCTCTCTAAAGCAGAAGAAAGGTTAGCATTTGCTAAGCAGCTAGGCTTTGACTTAGACGAGGAATCTTTACTTTCTGTTTTAAAGGAATTGCCGGATCAAGATTTGGAGAATGTGTCGGGAGGGCGTAAGATTGCACGCCCTGACATTCGCATGCCAACTCTAGATTAAAGAGAATGCGAAGTCATTCGCAGAAACACGGCTTTCATACAAATACAGTTTAAAATGAAAGGAGAAATGGATATGAATAGACAAGATTTTATTCAGAAATTGACAGAGGAACAAAAGATGGAGTTCGGCAAGCTCTCTACGGCAGAAGAAATTTTAAATTTTGCCAAACAATTAGGTTTTGACTTAGATGAAAAAGAAATATTGTCAGCATTAAATGAATTATCAGATCAAAACTTAGATGAAGTTTCTGGCGGAGTAAGTCACTATACGTTTCACCCATTTGGTGACAAAAAGAAATTTATCTAATGGTACAAGACGAAATATTACTTCAAAATAAAGAAGGGCGGAAAATTATGACTAAAAATGAATTCTATGAGCAATTGGACGCAGAGCAGAAAAAGACTTTAAATACGTTCACAAAAGCAGAAGAAATACAAGCTTTTGCAAGCAATCTTAAACTTACTTTAGATGCACAGGTAGCTTTAGAAATTGCAAGTGAATTGCCAGATGAACTATTAGAAGACGTCAGCGGAGGCTTTTCAACACGTGGTCTGATAGGTAACAATAGCTATGAATAAGAGTAAAAACTAGTTGTAAAATAGATTCAAAAATACTGACTGTCTTTTCAACAAAAGGCAGTCAATATTTTAATGGTATGCAATTGAATGCACGTGAAAATTAGGAAGCAAGCCAATAAACACTCTTATATAGAAAAATAAAGATAAAATTGTAAGTCCAAAAATATCTGACAGCAAAAAGCCCCCCGTAAGAAATGTAAAATCTTACGAGGGGGTTTTTATAACAAGATAATGTCAAAAGATTATTCGATTGTTAATCCCGCACTAGCATATCCAGTTATAGTGGAGGCTACTGCAAGTGAAGGCGGTTCAATGAAGAACATCAGCAACAAGCGATCACCAGCTGTAACGGGAATATTCAAAGCTGCACTGCCTGTGGCGATATCGCCTAAGGAAATTCCAATTCCAGGGAAAGAAGGAGCCAAGATAACTTGACTAGAAGGTATGGAATAGAAAGTATTTGTAGAAGGGCTTGGTGAGACATATAACAGCGCGTGTATAGCATAGTTGCCAATGCCTACACCAACAGCAGCTGTAACGCTAAAGAATGCTTGTAGAGAAGTAATGGTTCCATTTCTGGGAATAGAAAAAGCATAGTTTAAATTAGCGCCTAAAGCGGTACCTTCAAGGTTAATGGTAGAATCAAATGCCTCTAAACCAGGAGCGTTAGAACCAAATCCGATGAAGCTGGGTAAACCAGCTAAACCTCCTGCCAAAGAAGTCATAGTAATAGGTGTACCTGATGAGAATGGAATAATAGAGCCAGCACCTGAACCCGTAGGTCCGGTTATTCCAATTCCGGTAGGACCAGTTACGCCGGTAGGGCCAGTAGCGCCAGTTGGACCAGTGACCCCGGTAGGACCAGTTACGCCGGTTGCGCCTGCAGCACCAGTAGGACCTGCAACACCGGTGGGTCCGGTTGCGCCAGCAAGACCAGTGGGGCCTGCAATACCAGTAGCTCCGGTAGCTCCGGTGGGACCAGCAATACCTGTAGGTCCTTGTAAACCTGTGGGTCCAGTGACACCGGTAGCACCAGTAGCGCCTGTTGCACCGGTAGAACCGCCGTCAGGTCCTGTAAGTCCCATTGGGCCAGTAGGTCCAGTGACACCAGTGGGGCCAGTAATTCCATTGGGACCAGTTGTACCTGTAGATCCAGTAGCACCAGTAGGGCCGGTTGCACCTCCACTAGGGCCTGTTGCGCCAGTAGGACCAGTGGCTCCGGTATCACCTTCAAGAGAGTCTAACCATTGTGCAAGTGTACCTGTAAAGCCTTGTGATACGGCCAATTCATAAGCACTTAGGCCAGTAGAACCCTGTGGGCCCTGAATTCCTTGTGGTCCGGGAATTCCTTGTGGTCCTGTTGCACCGGTAGGCCCTGTTGCTCCTATAATATAGCAAGGTTGCGGGGGAGTTGGACAGCATGGACGGCGTGGGTAAGTGGGAGAAATAGAACCGTCTGTGCATTGATAGCAATTACTTTTTTGAGAATCAAAAGAAGTATTTTCTTTTCCATTAAAATAATTCATAGTATATTCCTTTCTTAAAGTCTATTTTTTAAGAAATGATTGAAAAGTATAAGAGAGCTTGTTTGTTTTTTAGGGGATAGTCAATAAGACGTAACCTATAACAGTGTATGTTGTTTTTTGTTTTAGGTTCTAAATGAGAGTAAAATATTTATTTAGAGGCATACACAAGATTCAGCATTGCAGAATAGAACCAGAAGTTGACAAATTTTAAAGATAAGGATAAAATAACCTAAATGCAATTCATTTGCATCTAGGTTATGGCATCGATAAAGTAAAATATAAATATAGGAATGGGATATAGGATATGCTTCAAAGCTGGCCAGTTGGCCTAAAAAAAACAAAGCAGCGAGAATATGTTTTAACGGCGCTAGAAAATATAGATAGACCCATGAGTGCTGTAGAAATTTATGATTTAATTCAAGATAAAAACGAGAACATCAATCTCTCTACGGTATATCGCATTTTAGAGTTATTGGAGGAGAAAGGACTTATCTTTCGAGTTTCTAGGCCGGGAAGTGAAACAATTCTGTATGAAAAAAATCGATTTCATCATAAACACTACGCAGTATGCTTGAAATGCCACAAAATGATTTCGATAGTAAATTGCCCTATGCAAGATTTTGTGCCGACTATTTCTGAGACGGGATTTCAGGTTTTAGGGCATAGTATCGAGGTTTATGGCTATTGTGAAGCTTGCTCGTCACATGCTAAATGAAAGAGAAGGTGGAATAACAATGAAAGCAAATATATATATTATTTCAGGGTTTTTAGGAGCAGGAAAAACAACACTAATTCAAAAAATATTGCAAGAAGCCTTTATCGGTCAGAAAACAGCTCTAATTGAAAATGATTTTGGGGAGATTGGTGTGGATTCTTCGCTACTGAAATCGAGTGGAGTGGAAGTAAAAGAGATTAATGCGGGCTGTATCTGCTGTAGTTTGTCAGGAGATTTTGTGAAAGCGTTAGATGAATTGATTGAAAATTTCGAACCACAGAATATAATTATTGAACCTTCGGGTGTGGGAAAATTGTCTGATATTATAACGGCTTGCACGGATTTGTGCCTTGAGAATCGAGCACAGCTTAAGAGAGCGATAACGGTAGTTGATAGTAAACGATACAGGCGCTATTTTGACAATTTTGGTGAATTCTTTGAAGATCAAATCAAGCATGCAGATACAATTATGTTAAGCCGAAGTGGTGATTCTCCGAATCAAATGGTCGAAGCAGAGAGATTCATCAAAGAATTGAATCCGCAGGCTAGTTTTTTTTCAAAAGTATGGGAAAGAATTGCAGTAGAAGATATTTTGTCAGTAGATATTGAGAAGAAAGAAACAGAGTCAGCAAAGGTTACTCATTCTCATCATAATGATTCACCTGGAGAGGAGTCGGTTTGCTGTCATCCTGAACACACACACCAGCACGATGAACACGAGCACTGTCACCATGAGCATGGAGAAAACTGCCATTGTCATCATTATCATGGTGCAGAAGAAGTGTTTGAAACCATTACGATAAAAGTAGAGCAGCTTTTTACGGTAGAAGAATGGGAGCAACAGCTAGCAAACTTGCAAACGAGAGAAAGCGGTGAGATTTTACGGGCTAAAGGCATTGTTCCTTCCCAAAGTGGCTATGTCAATATACAATATGTGGCCGGTGAATTTAATGTAACAAAATCAGAAATTGCCGGCGATAGTTTGTGTGTGATTGGGCAAAACCTCAATAAAGAAAAGCTGATACGACAGTTTGGTAAGGAGTAAGGCAGAATGAGTATTCCTGTTTATATCGTGACTGGATTTTTAGATGCGGGTAAAACAACTTTTCTCAATCAAATGTTAAATGAGAGAGAGGAGATGTTTCATGAAAATCTATTAATTCAGTTTGAAAGCGGAGAAGAAGAAATTTCAGTAAGTAATCCGGATTGCGTTGTGAAAGTATTCTCTAAAAGAGATTTAGAAAACAGACCAGAAGAAACGAGCAAGGCAGTCTGTGAGGCAATAGAAGAAAATAAAGAAAATTGGCAAAGAGTATGGATTGAATGGAACGGCATGATACCTTTTTCACAGTTACATAATCTTTTTTTGCAGCCACAATTGCGTAAACTATGCAAGATAGAAAAAGTGCTCCATATCTGTAATGCAGAAAAAATTGAATATTTGCTGGGGAGAACAGGAGAATCTTTACCAGAGCAAATTGCAAACAGTGATTTAATTGTTCTGCGAAACAACTCTTCTAAAGAAACCAGAAAAAAAGTAGTACGTCTTCTTCGAGAAGTGAACCCCAATGTCAATATAGAAGAAGCGCAAAAAGGAAATGAGAGTCACCTCTATAAAAAAACAATACGGAAAAAAGAAAATCCAATTGATGTTTTTTTCTTGGTCGTGCTTTGGGGAATTGTTTTGTCTTTCTTGGCAAAACCGGTGCTAGAATCTATCAAGATTCCCGTAGCAGCGATTGGAAATGTTTTTTTAGGGATTATCTTACAAGCTATTCCTTTCTTAATGATTGGCGTTTTGCTATCGTCAGCTATTCAAGTTTTTATACCTAGAAAATGGATTGAAGAAAAATTCCCTAAATCTCTCCCTTTAGGCATATTAGTTGCTTTAGTAGGTGGATTTTGTCTGCCGGTTTGCGATTGTGCTTCCATTCCCATTTTTAAAAGTCTAGTGAAAAAAGGCGTGCCACTTCCCGTTGCCATTACTTTTATGACTGCCGCGCCTGTGATCAATCCTGTTGTGATGTTGTCGACTTATTATGCATTTGGGGGAGATATTTCGATTGTCTTTCAGCGAGTAGGTTTTGGTATGATTGCAGCAGTTATCATTGGACTCATTATGGGAGCCGTGCAAAAAAATCATAAAGAAGCCTTGATTTCCAGTACACAGGTTGACGGGGTTATGTGCAACTGCGGTTGTTACAACGGGGCAGAGAATGTATCTGGATTGACAGGAAAATTGGAGTTGTTTTTGCACCACGCGCAAGCTGAATTTTTTAATGTAGGTAAATATCTTGTAATTGGAACATTATTAGCTTCGATTTTTCAGGTGATGGGTTCAAAAGTCTTCACGACCATGCAAGGAGCTGGTGGCCTTGCAATATCATTGCTTATTATGATGATTGTCGCCTTTATACTCTCCCTATGTTCTTCTTCTGATGCTGTTATTGCCAGAAGTTTTGCCAATCAATTTCCTATGGGAGGAATCATGGGCTTTTTGGTATTTGGTGCTATGATTGATATCAAAAATGTGATGATGCTTTCTTCGGGATTTTCAAAGAAATTTATCGGAAAACTCTTGCTTGTCATTGCGTCGGTTTGTTTTGTCGTAATACTCGCATTCTATCGTATAGGAGGGATGTAAAGCGTGGTAAAGTCGAAAAAAATAAATGCGCAGATTTGCTTAGAGATGGTCTGCTATTTTCTCTTTTCTGGTACAGTGATATGGTTTCTTGCCAGCGGAAAATATCTCTCCTATATCACCCCCAAAATGATGCCCTACCTAATTTTTTCTGTAGTTGTCATGGGGTTTTGGATTGCCTTGTCTTTTTGGCGTTTGATGCGTCCGCAATATAAAGTGAGAGCTATGCACTGCTTGGTCATTCTGATTCCTACCCTTCTGATGATTTCTTTGCCGCAGACAACAGTTGACGGGGGCAATCTATCAGGAGATTTTGCGACGGCCAATACCATGGGAGGTGTTTCTCGACCGTTAGATAGCGGCACGCTAGGTATTTCGCCGTCAGAAAGAGCTGAAATAGATGAAATGCCTGGCCTAGATAAAGAAAATAAAACAATTACGGTTTCTGATAAAGATTTTTCCATGTGGATGACAGAAATATATAACCGGATGGATGAATTTAAGGGCTACACTGTTACTATGACAGGTTATGTTTTTACGGATTCAGAACTTTTAGAGGACAATGAATTTGTACCGGCACGCTTAATGATGTCTTGTTGTATAGCCGATTTAGTACCTACCGGTATGCGTGCGACTTATGAGAAGGCAGCTGCATTAGAGGAAGGTTCATGGGTAACAGTAGAAGCAATTTTGGATATTAAAGAGGGAGAAGGCTATCGTGAACCTAAACTTTTAGTGAACAAAGTGACCCCCACAGAACCAGTAGAGGGTTATATTTATCCGTCCTATTAAGTAATGTCTGTATAGCACATAAAAAACACTTGGCATATTTTCTGTATGCCAAGTGTTTTTTTACTATGATATTATTAAAATGTATAATACATATTTGCCATGCTAAACAAATAAAAATCAGAATTGATTAAAATTATACTTTTTGCTATAATGCTATATAGAATATTAAAATTCTAGAAGATGCTTACACGAGGAGAATAATGAAAAAATTTAAACAAGAAAACCTAGGGGCAGCTTTTCTGCTATTGGTTCCATTTGTGATACTCATGCTGTTGTCTCAAACAGTGTTTAAAGATTTATATTTTTTTGAATGGACAGCCGACCACTATTATTCTTATTTATGGGTTGCTGTATTTTGGTTGACAGCCATAGGCAAATTAAAATTTTCTATTCCATTGTCAGCGGGTAATTTTGTAGGCGTTTTTGCAGGACAATTTTTGGGTGACTACATAAGAAACAAAAACATGGCTAAAATAACAGAAGCCATGACCGCAGAGCAGCAGTATCAGCTTCAAAGTCATCCGGGATTTCAAATATGGATGAACACGCTAGTGATTTTTCTTGTTTCAGGACTTGCTATTTCTATTTATTTAGGAAGAAAAAAACAGAAAAAGAGGAAAGATAGTGCTCTTTAGAGCATAAAAAAGCGGCATAGAATGTTCTATGCCGTTGCTTTTTATTGAATAACGCTGTCTAAATAACGATCCATCTCTTCGTCGTCTTGTTTCTTATGATCAAGATATAAAAGAACAGCCGAAGCGGCGGCAATCACAGCGGCCACAGTTGCAATAAATCCAATAAAAAGGGCAAGTTTGTTTCCTTTTTTCATGACAAGCACCTCCAAAGTGATTCTCTGTTTATTATGCTGCACTATAACTATATGATACCTGTCATAGAAAAAAAAGTCAACCTAAGTAAGAAAATCAAAACAATTTGTTCAGAAAATTGTAAGATAAATAAGACATAAAATAAAAATAAAAAAACAGAGCTATCGTTAAATAAACATGCTCTGCTTTTTAAATACGTTTATGAAAACTTTACAGACAATTAAGCACCAGCTGCAAGTTTTTTATCAAGGGCTGACTTCTTACGGGCTGCTGTATTTTTGTGAAGAATTCCCTTTGCAACAGCTTTGTCAATTTTCTTGATGGCAACGCGAACAGCATTTGTTTTATCTTCGGCACTATTCTCAAGAGCGATATTCGCTTTTTTGATTTCAGTTCTTAAATCTGTACGAACTGTTTTATTCTGTGCGCTTTTTACTGTTGTCACCTTAACACGCTTTTTAGAAGATTTAATATTAGGCATAGTCACACCTCCTTGACTCTGAATCATGCAAACATAATCATAGCATAAAGAGCCTGTAATTGCAAGTTTTTTTTGATTTTATGACATAGTTTTCACTTCAATTTAAAAGAATGCCAAAGAATGGATTTATAAGCATACTAGCTCTACGGGACGTGGATTGAAAAAAGAATCTGAAACAGATATACTGTCGATAGGGAGGCAAAGATTATGGATTGCAGTAAGGTAGGAAATCTGATTTTTAAGCTTAGAAAAGAGCGGCATATGACGCAAAAACAGCTAGCTCATCAATTGAATATCAGCGACAAAACAATCTCCAAATGGGAGTGCGGACTTGGTTGTCCGGATGTATCACTCTTGCCGCAGTTATCACAGGCGTTGCAAGTAAATATTGAAAAAATTTTGCTGGGAGATTTAAATCAAAACCGCGTAGACGGAGGAAATATGAAAAGAATAAAATTTTACGTTTGCCCCGATTGTGGAAATGTAATTACAGCGACGGCAGAAACAGAGGTCTCTTGCTGTGGCAGAAAACTGACAGCACTGACACCCAAACCAAGTGATGAAGAACACAACTTACAGTTTGAATCGATAGAGAATGACCACTATATTACATTTACACACCCTATGAACAAAGAACATTATTTGCAGTTTGTAGCTTGTGTCACCTATGATAAAGTACTTTTGGTTAGACTTTACCCCGAGCAAGGGGCAGAAGTCAGAATTCCTAAATTGAGTGGAGGTAAATTCTATTTTGCTTGCAGTCAACATGGTTTATGGGTGCAAAAATAGTATTTTACTAATACCAAAAAAATAATTTAAGCTAAGCTTTGTGAAGTAACAATAAAGAAAATATATCAAAAAGTGGGAGATCATCTTTTATGATGGTCTCCCACTTTTTAATAGGTATAGATAAAAGGTGAATATATCTGTGACTTAGTGAAGAACTTTTGATAAAAAGTCTTTTAAGCGAGGATTTTTGGGGTTGCCAAAAAATTCTTTTGGCGAGCCTTCTTCTAAAACCTGACCGCCGTCCATGAATAACACACGGGTGGCTACTTCTCTTGCAAAGCCCATTTCATGCGTGACAACCACCATGGTCATGCCGTCATCAGCCAGTTCTTTCATTACTTCGAGTACCTCACCGACCATTTCAGGGTCGAGAGCGCTGGTAGGTTCATCAAACAGCATAACTTCGGGGTTCATCGCCAAAGCACGAACAATGGCGATACGCTGTTTTTGACCGCCAGAAAGCTGAACAGGGTAAGATTGTGCTTTATCAGCAAGGCCAACACGTTCTAAAAGCTTCATAGCTTTTTCGGTAGCTTCTTCTTCTGTTTGAAGTTTGAGAGAAACAGGAGCAAGCGTAATGTTTTTTAATATAGTTAAATGAGGAAACAGATTAAAGTGCTGAAAGACCATGCCCATTTTTTGACGTAGCTGGTCAATGTTTACTTTAGCAGAATTGACCTGTGTATCTTGAAACCAAATTTCACCGCCTGTAGGGGTTTCCAACAAGTTTAAACAACGCAGAAAAGTACTTTTTCCCGAACCGGAAGGCCCGATAATGACTACTTTTTCGCCTTTTTCAATGGTCTGGTCAATGCCATTCAGAACAGAAACGTCACCGCCGGCATTATGAAATGTTTTTTGCAAATTTTTAACGTTGATCACCTTTACGCAGCCTCCTTTCCAATCGAGTTAGCAAATGAGTGAAGAGCATTACAATGAGTAAATAAACAGCTGCAATAGAAAGCAGAGAAGTATAAGGGTCATAAGTAATACTGCGGATGATATCGCCGCCTTTTGTCATGTCTTGCACACCGATATAACCGGCAATAGCGGTCTCTTTTAGCAGAGCGATGAATTCATTGCCGATGGCAGGTAAAACATTTTTGAGTGCTTGTGGAAAAATAATTTTAATCATCGTTGTGCGCTGGCTGAGGCCAAGAGAACGCCCGGCTTCCATTTGCCCATGGTCAATAGATTGAATGCCGCCTCGAATGATTTCAGCAACATAAGCCCCCGAATTGACGCCAAAAGCGATGAAACAAGCGTATAAATTCAAACTTGTCCCTTTAAAAGGCAGCAGGACAATGGAGTATACAATTAAGAGCTGAACCATAATGGGGGTTCCACGAATGACAGTTAAATATAAGTTGCAGATTGCATTAGAAATCTTAAATTTTTTTGGATTATTGGTATGAGCGACCTTAATCAGTGCAACAATGGTGCCCAAAATGGTGCCGATAACAACGGCGACCAAAGTGATGAGAATGGTGAGTGCAAAACCGTCAGTGATATATCTCCATCTGTCTTTATAAATAAAGGCATCATAGAATTTTTCGCCCACGGCAGAAAAAACAGATAAGGGTATGTGAGCCATATTTTCCTCCTCTTATGAACTGATAAAATAGGAAAAGGCGGGGAGACAAATTGCCGCCCCGGCCATTTCAATGTTCAATTAATTAGCCGACTAGAACGTTCTCGTAACTATCAATAACAGTTTGAAGCTCGCCAGAATCTTTCATTTCTTTCAGAACTTCATTAATCACCTGCAACATGGCAGTGTCGCCTTTTTTAACAGCGATGGCATATTCTTCAACAGTCAGTGTGTCAGAGAGTTTCTGGATTTTGTCAGAATTTTTCTCCACAAATTTAGTGGCAGGGAAATCATCAATAACAACGGCGTCTAATCTTCCGTTTATCAAATCAGTAACGGCATCAACACCTTTATTATAACGCTGCACTTCGATGTTTGTCACTTCACTGGTGCCGTCTTCGTTGGTGCAGTATACATCACCGGTTGTTCCTTGCTGTACGCCCACTTTTTTACCGCTTAAATCGGCAGGCACTTTAATTTCACTGTCAGCCAATACAATAACGGATTGGTTGGCATTAAAATAAGTTTCAGAGAAATCAACATTTTTCTTTCTGTCTTCGTTCACGGTAATGCCGGCAGCAGCAAAGTTTGCTTTGCCTGATTGTACTTCTGCAATAACGGTATCAAAAGCAATGTCGTGCACTTGCAGTTCTACGCCAAGTTTTTCTGCGATTTTTTTCGAAATTTCGATGTCAATGCCCATATAGCCGTCGCCGTCTTTAAATTCAAATGGCTCAAATTCTGCGTTAGTGGCAAGAGTTATATAACCATCTGCTTTGATTGTATCTAAAGTAGCGGTCTCGGCACTTTGCTCGTTTGCCGTAGAAGCGGTGCTGTCTGTGTTAGAGGAAGCCTCGGTTGTTTTACTTTGGCAAGCGCCTAAAGAAAGCACCATGACAGCGGATAAGAATAAAGCTGCTATTTTTTTCATAATTTTTAAACCCCTTTTACCTATCCCCAAGAATAGATTTAATTTATGTTGTTTGTATTATAGCGCATAAATATTCATATTTCAAGTATATTTATAACAAAACTCTACTTTTATACAAACTGCTTTAATCAATCCAAACGTTATCGTGGTTTTTTAAGCAAAATGTCAGTTTGGCAGTCTGGCAAAGCTGCTGCATATCTGTTGGCAGCAGGCTTGTAAAAATCATCGGTTCTTTTGTGACAGGGTGTATCAATTGCATAAACCAACAATGAAGAGCTTGTCTGGCAATATGGTTTAAAGAACCTCCGTAAAAATCATCTCCGGCGAGAGGATGACCCAGAAAAGACATATGCACTCTAATTTGGTGTGTTCTTCCTGTTTCGAGTTTGAATTCAACCAAACTGTAGGAGAAACTGTTTGATAAGACGTGATAATGTGTGATAGCTTGTTCCCCTAAAGGGTGTACTTCACGTTCAATTCTGTGCCCTTCTTTTCGGCGAATTGGTTGAGATATCGTTCCTTCTCCCTCCCAAAGACCTTCACAGATAGCTACATATTTTTTCTGAATCTGTTGTGATAAAGCAGCCGCTGCATAGGCGTTTTTAGCCAGAACAACAATGCCGGTAGTATCTTTATCTAAGCGATATAAAGGGCGAAAAGCCAAATGTAAGTTGTGTGCGAGATAATAGGCGGCCACGGCATTGGCCAAGCTATCACAGTCGTGGCCGGGGGTAGGGTACATAGGCATATCAGCGAGCTTGTCAATCACCAGAATGTCATCATCTTCATATAAAATAGTGAGAGGAATTGAAACGGGAGTGGTCTTTTTATCGTCATCGGGAATGTATATTGTTACAATGTCGCCTGTTGTTAATGGTTCAATGACTTTGGCGTGAAGACCGTTTCGGGTAATACCTAAAGGGACACGTTTTAACTTTACCATGAGCCGTGCGGATAAACCACAATAACCTCTTAAAAAGGATTTAATAGAATTTCCGTCATATTCTTGTGGAACTTTAAATTGTAACTTCCGCATGAAACCTCCTGAAAAGCAAAAATTATAACAGCTGTTTTCTTGTATTTAACAATAATAGTGAAGACAATATTTTCTTTAGTATAACACACATAAAAAGAAAGAACCAATTCAACAGTTATATTCTGTCTTTAAATATTTTCATAAGTTTTGCATAAATTAAACAAGAAATTTACAGCAGACAAAAACGAGAAAGATTGACTTGTCGGTCATTTCTAGTATAATATTAGGTATAAATTAAAAAATTAAATTGCTGTTTGTGTGATAATTTTAAGTATAGTAAAACAAGATAGAGAATGGGGACAGGCTATAGAAAGAAGGCTTTTAGTTAGCGAATCCATTTTTGGATAAATGCTAAATTCATAAGCATGATTATTATATGAGAATCAGTGCAATAGCAATGAAATGACAAGGTGAAGGAGGGGATGAATTTGCTGGATGAAAACATGATTGAATCTTGGCAGATTTTATTGGAAAAACAGGAGTACCACGCACTTAGGCAGGCTTTAGACGGATTGAACCCTGTTGACCTTGCTCATTTTATCAGTCAGCTTTCAGCGGAACAAGCGACCCTCACGTTTCGTACATTGCCGAAAGACCAAGAGGTGGATGTATTTGCAGAACTTGACGCCGATACACAGCAAGCCATTATATCAGCGGTTTCTGACCGTGAAATTGCCGACATTATAGAAGATTTGGCAGTGGACGATGCGGTTGACATGTTGGAGGAATTTCCAGCTCACTTAGTCAAACGTGTGCTGCAAAACTCGTCTAAACAAACTCGGAGTTTGATTAACCAGTTTTTTCGCTATCCTGAAAATTCAGCCGGTAGCATAATGACGGCTGAATATACTGATTTAAAAAAGGGCATGTCAGTAGAAGATGCGATTAAGCGCATTCGCCGAACAGGCGAAGATCGTGAAACGATTTATACATGTTATGTGATTGATTCTACCCGCGTTTTAGAAGGCGTTGTAACCGTAAAAGACCTTCTTCTTGCCTATGATGGACAGCTGATAGATGACATTATGGAAACTGAAGTTATCTCTGTTATTACAACAGAAGACCAAGAAGTCGCTGCCAACATGCTAATGAAATATGACCTGATGTCTTTGCCGGTAGTGGATGCCGAAAACCGTTTGGTCGGTATTGTCACCGTGGATGATGCGGTTGACGTTTTGCAAGAAGAGACGACAGAAGATATTGAAAGAATGGCGGGTATCGCACCCAGTGAAAAGCCTTATTCCAAAAGCAGTGTCCTTTCTATTGCCCGCAATCGTCTTCCTTGGTTATTGGTGCTCATGGTGAGCGGTATGGTGACAGGCAGTATTTTAGGGCACTATGAAAAAGCCTTCGATGCGATTCCGCTGCTAGTCACATTTATTCCTATGCTGACCTCTACAGGCGGTAATGCTGGCAGTCAGGCGAGCACTATGGTGATTCGCAGTATGGCTCTTGGCGACCTAACTTTTCGTAATTTTTGGTCAGTGATTTGGAAAGAACTCAGAGTGGCTTTGATTGTGGCCGTTCCGCTGGCGGCCGTGAATTTTGCGCGTATGCTTATTTTTTATCCCGGAAACACACTGGTTTCATTGACTGTTTCACTTGCTATGATTGCTACGGTTATTCTTTCCAAAATTATGGGAGGTGTTTTGCCCATGGTTGCCAATGTAGTGCATATTGACCCTGCCTTGATGGCAGCACCACTGATTACAACGATTGTTGATGCAAGCACCTTGGTTGTCTATTTTACGATTGCCGGTCTATTGCTTGGAATCTAAAATGTAAAATTTGGATATTCTCTTTGCTGTTGAGGCAAGGAGAATATTTACTTTTGCTTTAAAGAGTGTTAAAAGATTTCAATTTAACAATTTTGCAATATCTTCGCATTATAATGGTGTAAAATATAGTAGAATAAAGAAAGAATAAATCGAGTAAAAATAGGTAAAAAAAGTAATTTATTAGATAAAAAGGCAATATAATATTAAATTTAATGGGTCTGAATAAAATTTAGAACTGAAAATTCTACAATATTTTTAGAATAGAACAGCTTTTGCTTGCAAATCCTATCAAGGAAAATCAAATCGACAAGGTAAATTGTATTTCGCAAAAGAAAGAGGTTTGTTGTGCCAAAACGAAAGAAAAGAAAAGGTTATGAAATGAAAGCCTATGCGCTGGTTTCTGCCTGCGTGCTGGTTGTTTTTGTGTATGCCATTCATACGGTCTATCAATTTAAACAAGAACAAACGCAGACAAGCCAAAAATCAGTGCCGAATACAGAACAAGATCAAGCAGCACTCACGGTAGAAACAGAAGACGGAGATTTAAATAAAGCAGAAGATTCTACCGATAATCAACCAGTGCAAAATCCAGAAAATAAAACAGAAGATCTTGTCAAAGAGCTGCCAAATGTAAATGAAACTGTGGTATATCAAGGGAAGAGCACCACAGATTTAAATATTCGCATTGAGAGCGGAACAGATTCAGACATTGTTTTTGTAGCGGCCAAAGGAACTGTTTTGAACATTGTAGAAGATTTGGGTAATAGCTGGGTACGCATCAAAGCCTTGGATGGACGAACAGGGTGGTGTAATAAAGAATATTTGGATATCAGTTCAGAACCTGTCACAGAACTGGCCAATTCACTGCAAGAATATCCATCTTTTCCGACAGTTTCTCAAATTTCGTGGGAAGAAGCTTCGTGGCCGATTTCTATTTATGTTTCTTTGGAGGAACAAACAGTTTCAGTAGTCGACGCACAGAATTTGGTTGTGCATTCCTTCCCTTGCTCGACAGGAACAGAAGGGTATGAAACGCCGATGGGCACTTATTCAGTGGCTGGCAGAGGGTATTCTTTCTTCAATGAAGGACTTCAGGAAGGCGCTTATTACTGGACTCAATTCTATGGTGATTATCTATTTCATAGTATTCCATTTGATGTCAATCGAGAGCTTCAAGAGGGCGAGATTGATAAACTGGGGCAACCTGCTTCGCATGGATGTATCCGCCTTTCCATGGACAATGCGAAATGGATTTATGAAAATATAGAAAGTGATACGCAGGTTATCATTTATTGACACAAGGGTAAGAAGTTTTATAATTACAGATAAAAATAACTGTTAACAGCACTGATAAAAAGCGCTTTTAAACGATAGTAAATGGGGCTGTTTATTATATCTTCACAGAATAATAACAGCACATAAAGAACAAAAACCGCGAATAAAAACTGCGTTGATTTACTTAGTTGTCGATTTATCGCAAATCTTTTTTGTTGACAAAGTTTTTTTCATCGCATATAATCTAGGGGAAGACTCCAGCTTTTTAGGAAATTTCAAAAGGGAATTCGCGTCACCGATTGAAAGCGCGATGTGGAAGAGTAGTAAGCAGGGGAACACTTCTTTGATGTTTGTATTGTATAACCGGAAATTGAATATGAAAGTGGATAGGGCAAAGGCGCCCTTTCAAAGCGGGTGGCACCGCGGGCTATGTTGACGAAGCTCGTCCCGGAAATTATTGGTAAGATAATTTCCGGGACTTTTTATATTTTAGGAGGAAGAGCTATGTTAAGAACCCATGTGTGCAATGAATTGAGAACCAAAGATATTGGTCAAAAAGCAACCCTTTCCGGGTGGGTAGACACAATCCGTGATCACGGCGGCATTCAATTTATGGATTTGAGAGATCACAGTGGAATCACGCAGGTGGTTTTCCACGATGACAGTATGTTAGAGGGCGTCACAAAAGAATCAGTTATCACTGTGTCTGGGGTCGTTTCGGCCAGAGATGAAGACACAGTCAATGAAAAACTAGATACGGGTCTTGTTGAGTTAGTAGTTGACAAAATCGAGATTTTAGGGGAATGTAGCAATCGGCTGCCCTTTGAGATTAGAGACTCACAGGCAACTCGTGAAGATGTCAGATTGAAATATCGCTATTTAGATTTAAGAAATCCAGCCATACATGAAAATATTGTTTTGCGCGCTAAAATCATTAGCTTTTTGAGAAAGCAAATGGAAGAACTCGGATTTTTGGAGATTCAAACCCCGATTCTTGCCGCTTCTTCGCCTGAGGGTGCCAGAGACTATCTTGTCCCCAGCCGCAAGCATAAGGGTAAATTCTATGCTTTGCCACAAGCACCCCAGCAGTTTAAGCAAATGCTGATGGTTTCAGGTTTTGATAAGTATTTTCAGATTGCGCCTTGTTTTCGAGATGAAGACGCCAGACAAGACCGTTCTCCGGGTGAGTTTTATCAGCTTGACTTTGAAATGGCTTTTGCCGAACAAGACGATGTTTTGCAGGTAGCCGAGAAAGTTTTGTATGATACATTTTCTCATTTCACAGAGAAAAAGATTTCTGCCGCGCCGTTCAAAAGAATTCCTTATGCGGAATCAATGCTGAAATATGGAACAGACAAACCAGATTTACGAAATCCTCTGGAAATTTGTGATTTAACAGAATTCTTCTCTCATGTTGAATTTCCTCTGTTTAAAAACAAACCGGTTCGGGGAATTGTAGCAGATTGTGCAGGACGTTCCAGAACCTTTTTTGAGAATTCTCTCAAGTTTGCGACTTCAATCGGCATGAAAGGGTTGGGGTATCTTACTCTGACAGATGGCACATTTAAAGGACCGATTGAGAAATTCTTGTCACCCGAACAAAAACAAGAGTTGATTGATAGTCTTGCGATGAAGGATGGTGACACCCTTTTCTTCATTTGCGATTCTATTGATGTGGTCAATCGTTATGCCGGACAAATTCGTACATGGCTCGGCGAAAATCTGGACATCATAGATACAGAAGCTTTTGAGTTCTGCTTTATTGTTGATTTTCCTATGTATGAGCGTGATGAAAACACAAACCAAATTATCTTTACGCACAATCCATTTTCTATGCCGCAAGGTGGCTTAGAAGCGTTAGAGACAAAAAATCCGCTCCAGATTTTGGCCTATCAATATGACGTAGTCTGTAATGGTGTAGAGTTATCTTCTGGTGCGGTTAGAAATCATAGCCCGGAAATTATGAAAAAGGCATTTGCAATTGCCGGATATGACGAGCAGGAGCTTGAAAAGCGTTTTGGCGCTTTATACACGGCTTTTCAATATGGCGCACCGCCTCATGCCGGCATGGCACCAGGTGTTGACCGTATGGTGATGTTACTTGCCGAAGAAGAAACCATTCGCGACGTGATCGCTTTTCCGCTTAACGGCAATGCGCAAGATTTGCTCATGGGCGCACCTGGTGAGGTCAGCGAATTGCAGTTGAGAGAAGCCAACATAAAAATTAGATAAGGAAAAGTTTTACAGATAACTAAAACTATATCATTCAGCACGGGAAAGGCGGGACACAGCCATGATTACACAAACAGAACTGGAGAAAATTGCCGCACTTGCCAAGCTTTCTCTAGATAAAGAAGATACACAGGCGCTGCTAAACGATGTCAGCAGTATTTTAGATTTTGCTAATGCTATTGCAGAGGTAGAGGTTGGAGAGCTGAATTTAACAGAGGAAAAAACAAAAGAATTGAGAGAAGATATTATTTATCCTTCGACATCGGTAGAAGACATTCTGTCTAATGCTGCAGAGCAACGTGACGGATATTTTGTTGCCCGAAAGCTAGGAGGGCTGACAGATGAATAAAATAAAAGATATCAAACATCTTTTAGAAGCAAGAGAGGCTTCTTGTGTTGAAGTCACAAAGCAATTTTTGTCGGCTTCTCAACAAGAAAATGCTGAACTAAATGCCTATATTTCTCTTACCGAAGAAACGGCACTCAAAACGGCAGCAGCAGTAGATAAAAAACAGCAAAGTGGAGAAAAATTGTTGCCGCTTGAGGGAATCCCTTTTGTGTTAAAAGACAATATTGCCACGGCGGGACTCAAAACCACCTGTGCTTCTCGTATGCTCGAAAATCATGTGCCGATTTATGATGCAGCGGTGTGGGAGAGCTTGCAAAAGCAAAATGCCGTGTTAATTGGCAAAGGAAATATGGACGAATTTGCCATGGGTTCGACCTGCGAGACTTCTTATTTTGGCGGTGCTAAAAATCCGCAGAACACTGACTATGTCGCAGGAGGCAGCTCAGGCGGTGTGGCGGCGGCTGTGGCAGGCGGACTTTCCATTTTTGGAATCGGTTCTGACACAGGCGGCAGTATTCGCCAGCCGGCTTCTTTCTGTGGTATTGTCGGCTTAAAGCCTACCTATGGAGCCGTTTCCAGACGAGGTCTGATTGCGTATGCCTCTTCCTTTGACCAAATTGGCCCGTTGACCACTTGCGTAGAAGATGCCGCCCTTGTCTTTGATGCCATTCGGGGAGAAGACCCTCTCGATATGACAAGCCGAGATTCTTCTGCTGTATCAGATCAATTGACAGGTGATATAAAAGGTTTGAGAATTGGCATAGCCAAAGAGTATTTTGAGAATCTGCCGAAAGACCTCGCAGACTCTTTACAGCAAGCCATTGCTTTATATCAATCCTTGGGCGCAGAAATTGTGCCGATTGAATTCCCTATGCTGAAATATAGTCTGCCGACTTATTATATACTGGCCTGCGCCGAGGCTTCTTCTAACCTTGGTCGCTATGATGGCATACGCTATGGCTACCACGCTGAAAAGTTTTCAGATTTAGAAGATTTTGTCTGCCGTACCAGAAGTGAAGGCTTTGGTGAAGAAGTACGCCGCCGTATTCTTCTGGGCACGTATGTGTTAAGCGCGGGTTACTTTGATGCTTATTATCACAAAGCACAATTGGTCAGAAACAGCATTAAAAACCAATTTAAAACCATTTTTGAGTCGTGTGATTGCCTGCTAACCCCAACTGTACCGCTTACAGCGATGAAAAGCGGAGCGAATCTTGATCCCGTTAAGACCTATCAAACGGATATTTGCACAGTCACCGTGAATATTGCCGGACTACCGGCCGTGTCCATTCCTTGCGGATTTGACAGCAAAGGGTTACCAATTGGTATGCAGTTAATTGGCAATCAATTTAGCGAGGCTTTGATATTGAATACAGCCTTGGCTTTTGAAAGAGAAACGGCCGAGCAATATATCAAAACACCGGATAGGGGGGTGAAGCTATGAGTTGGGAAATGGTCATCGGTCTTGAAACTCATGTTGAGCTCTCGACCAAAACGAAAATATTCTGTTCTTGTACCACAAAGTTTGGCGGAGAACCCAATACGCATTGTTGCCCTGTCTGCACAGGTCAGCCGGGTAGTTTACCGGTTTTGAACCAAACTGTGGTGGAATATGCCGCTAAAGCCGGTTTAGCACTCAACTGCGAAATCAGCCTGAAATCCATTATGGCGAGAAAGCACTATGTCTATCCCGACTTATCAAAAGCCTATCAAATCTCGCAGTTTGAAAAACCGCTGTGCGAAGGTGGTTATGTAGAACTCTCAAACGGTAAGCGTATTAACCTCACTCGCATTCATATTGAAGAAGATGCAGGTAAGCTGGTTCACCAGGGCAATACGGTTATGATAGATTATAACCGTGGCGGTGTGCCGCTAATTGAAATTGTAAGCGAGCCAGATATTCGCAGTGCCGAAGAAGCAACCGAATATCTTGAGAAATTGCAGATAATCATGCGCGCAGTGAGGGTATCAGACTGCCGTATGCAGGAAGGCTCTATGCGCTGTGATGTCAATATTTCTTTGCGCCAAAAAGGGGAAACCCAGTTTGGTACTCGTTCAGAGATTAAGAACCTGAATTCCTTCACGTCTGTTGCCGCTGCCATTGCCTATGAGTTTGAGAGGCAGGCAGAACTTTTAGAGTCCGGTGGCAGAGTTGTGCAGGAAACCCGCAATTTTGATGCGGACACCGGTATGACCAGCAGTATGCGCAGTAAAGAAAATGCAGACGACTACCGCTATTTCACAGACCCTGATATTGTGCCGGTAGTCATTTCGCAAGAGCGGTTCGAAACACTCAAAAATAGTTTACCTGAAATGCCGGATAAGAAATGTAAACGCTATGTTGAAGAATTGGGTATTGCAGAAGCAGATGCTAAATTGCTGACTAAATATCATAAGGTCTCTGCCTATTTTGAAGAAGCTTCAAAAGATTGTGAAAATCCTAAAACCATAGCGACTTTTATGATTACCCAAATGTTCAGTTTGATTACGACGGAATCGGAGCGTGAAAATTGGTCGCCAACGGTGACAGCAGCACAGATGAACGAGTTGATGAAACTGCTTGAAAGCGGTAAAATCAACCGCAATTTAACCAAGCGCGTGTTTACGCAAATGTTGGAATCAGGAAAACCAGCAGGTGATTTTCTTTCTGAAAAGGACTTGGCCGGTTTCGATGATTCTGAACTGGAAGCACTTTGCCGTGCAGCAGTAGCCGAGAACCCTAAATCGGTGTCAGACTATCAATCGGGCAAAGAAAAAGCAATTAAAGCGCTTGTGGGTGCTGTTATGCGCCAATCAAAAGGTCGTGCTAATGCACTAGAAGCAGAAGAAAAGCTGAAAGCCATAATCGCAGAATAAGTTTAAAAGGGTAGAAAAACCCGATTATCAGTTCACTTGAGAGCTGATAATCGGGTTTCTTGTAGTTTAAAAACTTAAGAGCTAATTCTGGCAGTTTGATGAAGGGGCTGCGAAAGCATGACGGGGTCTAAAATTTCATGCAGAATATTCTCATCTAGCACATGCTCTTCCAAGGCTAAAGCTAAGACAGATACACCCGTCTGCAGTGATTTTTTGGCGAGTAAAGCGGATTTTTGATAGCCAATATACGGGCATAAAGCAGTGGCAATGCCAGCACTGCTTTCAACTAGTGTAGTGCAGTGCTCTTCATTAGCGGTGATGCCGACAATGCAATTGTCAACCAGTGTAGAAACCGCATGGGTTAGCCAGTCGAGTGATTCAAACAAGCGACAGAATAAAATAGGTTCAAAAGCGTTAAGCTCTAATTGGCCACCCTCAGCGGCCAAAGAAATGGTGAGATCGTTTCCGACAACGGCGAAAGCGACTTGATTGACTACTTCGGGAATCACAGGGTTTACTTTACCCGGCATAATAGAAGAACCATTCTGCCGTTTGGGTAGCTGAATTTCACCCAATCCAGTTTTAGGCCCACTAGAAAGCAGGCGAAGATCATTACACATTTTAGAGAGATTAATGGCGCAGGTTTTAAGTGCAGAAGAAACAGTGACAAATCCATCTAAGTTCTGTGTGGCATCAAAAAGATCATCAGCACAATAAAGTTTTTCTCCATATAGTTGGCTTAGTATGGGAATAATGCTTTCTAAATAAATGGGGCTTGCGTTAATACAAGAACCAATTGCAGTGGCACCTAAGTTTATAGTTTTCATCTCTTCTCTCGCTTTTTGTATGCGACGGATATCACGGTGCAAGCAAGAGGCAAAAGCATGAAAAGACTGTCCCAATCGCATGGGAACAGCATCTTGCAGTTGCGTGCGTCCCATTTTAACGACCAGGGCAAATTCTTCTGATTTATTGATAAGAGCCTCATAAAGACGATTGAGTTCATGCAATAAAGTGTCGGTCAAAGTTAAGGCGGTCAATTTTCCGGAGGTAGGCACAACGTCGTTGGTAGATTGTGACATGTTGACATGATCATTTGGATGAATTAAATAGCTGCCTCTTTCTGCGCCTAGCATTTCAGAAGCCAAGTTGGCAATGACTTCATTGACATTCATGTTGGCAGAGGTTCCCGCTCCTCCTTGAATCGAATCAACAATAAAAGCTTCCTTGAAATTTCCGGCAAGAAGTTGATCACAGGCCTGTATGATAGCAGAGCCATAGGCTTGGGTTAAATCTTGTGATACCATATTGCTGGTGGCAGCGGCTTTTTTAATGAGTACCAAATTGCGTAGCAGTTCTGGGTGGAGATTTTGTCCGCTGATAGAGAAATTATGCTTAGCACGGAGACTTTGAACGCCATAAAGTGCGTTTTTAGGGACAGACATATTTCCGATGGAATCACTTTCTATACGTGTGGTATGCATGATCAAGACCTCTTTTCTAAGTTGCAAAGCTCATAAAACAATGCTGAAAACTGTGATGCAAAGTGTTTTTGCAATTTCTGTTTTGCGCTTAGCAGATTTTCGTTTTCAGAAATCTCCTAAACAATAGACTCTATTTTGCAAAAAGTAAATAGGAAAAGAAGAAAAGAAAACAATCACTTTTTTTATGGTTTGCAGAGATAATAAAATAAAGTTATGACTCTTAAAACTTTATTTTATTATCTGCTGCTTGCTCTTTTATAGACAAATTGAGCGATTAGAGTTATAATTGTAAAC
The DNA here is from genome assembly GCF_900197595.1 of Scatolibacter rhodanostii. Classification (GTDB taxonomy): domain Bacteria; phylum Bacillota; class Clostridia; order Oscillospirales; family Acutalibacteraceae; genus Scatolibacter; species Scatolibacter rhodanostii. The sequence goes on from NZ_FZLO01000007.1 coordinate 46,397, forward strand.
AAATGAGAGCCAGTTGGATAGAATAAGGAGAGATGACTTTGGACCATACCGATAAAATGATTATTGACGTGCTGCAAAAAAATGCAAGAATTCCGCTAAAAGCTTTGGCAGAAAAAGTGTTTTTGTCGTCTCCTGCGGTGGCTAGCCGTGTTGAAAAATTAGAAAGAGAAGGCATTATAACCGGTTATCACGCTCAGCTTGATCAATTACAGCTTGGCTATCATATCACAGCTTTTATCAATTTGGAGATGGACCCGGTTCGCAAGCCAGAGTTTTATCCGCTTATGCAAGCTTGCCCTTATGTGTTGGAGTGTAATTGTGTAACGGGCCCCTATGCAATGTTGATTAAAGTGGCATTTCCCAGCACAGGTGAGCTGGATAGTTTTATTGGTCAGTTGCAAAAATTTGGTAAAACCAGTACACAAATCGTGTTTTCTACGTCTGTTTATCATAGAGGAGTAAATATATACGCACTGGACAAAGAAGAAAACAATTTAGAGATTGGCGAATAGAAAAATTGGATACAAAACGGTATTTTTATCAGAAAAAATAAATTTTTGTAAAATTTATCCAAAAATTAGCTTGGATAATTGTTTAACAAAACGTATCTTCACAAAATATATTTTTTGTACGGAAAAGAATTGACAATTCAATCAAAATGGGTTTATACTTTCTTTAAATTAAATATGAACAAATTCTTTCGAGAGTTTTTGTAGACAAAGGTGTTTACTATGCTGGCATAGTAAACACCTTTGTCTTTTTGTTTATTCAAAAAGAATAAAGCAAGATTGTATTTAAATTTAGTAGATTCAACAAAACAGTAAGAAGAGAGAGGGTATTTATGATGAAAAAGGTATTGCTGGGGATTTTGACTGTTGTAATTGCTTTAAGTGCATTAGCAGGTTGTTCAGGGGATAATCAAAACAATACAAATACAAGCACCGCTTCTACCGCTGCTACTTCTACCGAAGAAAAAAAGGTTTTGCGAGTGGGTATGGAATGTGCGTATGCTCCCTTCAACTGGACCCAGGAAACAGAGGAAGTACCAGGTGGAGCAAAAGCAGTTCCGATTGCCGGCACAAATTATTACGCTTATGGTTACGACGTTATGATGGCAGAAAAAATAGCGGACACACTGGGCTGGGATTTAGAAATCTATAAAGTAGAATGGGATTCAATCGGCATGGGGCTTGACTCTGGCAACTATGATGCCATTATTGCCGGTATGGGTAAAACAGAAGAAAGAGCCGCTGTGTATGATTTCACAGAACCTTATTACTACAGAGATGTTGCCATCACCGTAAAAAAAGGCAGCGGATTAGATGAAATCACTTCTCTTTCAGAATTTGCAGGCAAGAATGTTACCGTGACAACGCAGACTGGCACAGCATGGGTGAATTTGTTAGATCAAATTCCAGATGTAGAGCTTGGCCCGAATTTTGCAACGACTGCAGAATGCTTTATGGCAGTTGCCAATGGTGCAGTAGAGGCTTCTGTTATCGATCTTCCGACATCGCAAACAGCTGCCATGACAAACAGTGATTTGGTGGTTTTAGACTTAAAAGCTGATGACACCATCGAAGATCCTACAGGTTCAACCAATGTTTGTATCGCCGTTCGCAAAGGTGACACCGAACTTTTAAATAGCATTCAAGGCGCCATGGATGAACTGAAATGGAATGATAAAGCAGCCATGGATGAAATGATGGGCAAAGCCATTGAGCTACAGCCGGCCGCAAACTAAAAAATAAGGGAGAATTCGCATGACAGTTACTCTTTTAAATGCAGCAGCAACTCCAGAAAATTCTATGGGGTGGATGGCTTTTTTGATGCAAAAGTATGCCAACCTGTTTTGGGAAGGTACATGGATTACTCTTTATGTAGCCGTCATCGGTACCTTATTAGGGTTTGTACTGGGATATGTTGTAGGCATTGTGCAGGATATCGTAATCAGCAAAGAAGATCATCTCGTTAAAAAAATAATTTATCATATTATGAAAAAAGTGGCTTGGGTATACGTAGAGATTTTTCGTGGAACACCGATGATTGTGCAAGGCATGATTATTTATTATGGTCTACACCAAGCAGATGTTAAAATTACTTCAATCACAGCAGGTATTTTGGTCACACTGCTCAACACAGGCTCTTATATGTCTGAAACGGTGAGAGGCGGTATTAAATCAATTGAAACCGGTCAGCGTGAAGGCGCACTGGCACTGGGAATGTCACCTGTTTCAGCCATGCTTAATGTTATTTTACCGCAGGCATTCAAAAACATCATGCCTGAAATGGCGAATACGTTTCTATCGAACATCAAAATGACTTCGGTTTTAAACGTCATAGGTGTGTCAGAGTTATTTATGACAGCGAAAACAGCCGGAAGTACCTATTATAAGTATTTTGAAGCCTACTTGGTCATTGCTGTTATCTACCTAGTGCTGTGTTTTGTTTTCAACCGCCTCTTTATGCTGTTAGAAAAGAAACTGGCAGGCAAACAAGAATATGTTTTGGCAGCTGAATATATGGATAATCAATGAGGAGGTGCGAAAGTATGGCAGACGAAATCATTTCTATCAGAGATCTTAGCAAGTCATTTGGCACACATGAAGTGCTGAAAAAGATTGATGTTGCGGTTGAAGCCGGAGAGGTTATCTGCGTAGTAGGTTCCTCTGGATCGGGAAAATCAACACTGCTTCGATGTATCAACCGATTAGAACACCAAACGTCGGGAGAAATCTTATTTCATGGACAGCCGGTGAAAAATGCACAGAAAGACGTGAATGAATATCGAGCAAGAGTGGGCATGGTTTTTCAATCCTTCAATCTGTTCAATAATATGACAGTTTTAAAGAACTGCATGGCTGGAACCAGAAAAGTTTTGCATATATCTAAAGAAGAAGCTTTTGACAGAGCAATCACCCATTTGAAGGCGGTCGGTATGGCTCCGTTTATCAATGCCATGCCCTCACAGCTTTCGGGCGGACAAAAACAGCGTGTGGCAATTGCAAGAGCCTTATGCATGAATCCTGAAGTGCTGTTGTTTGATGAACCAACGAGTGCGCTTGACCCTGAAATGGTCGGTGAAGTGTTGGCTGTCATGAAAGAGCTTGCACGAACAGGCTTGACCATGATTATTGTGACACATGAAATGGGATTTGCCCGTGATGTTTCAACCCGAACCATTTTTATGGATAAAGGGTATGTGGTAGAAAGCGATGCGCCAGAGCGATTGTTTACAAATCCGCAAAACCCCAGAACACAGCAATTCTTAAGCCGATTTATTGCCGGATGAAAGGAGAAAATGGAGTGGAACATTTTGTGATTACTTTTGCCCGCGGCTTTGGAAGTGGCGGAAAAGAGATTGCTTCGAAGTTGGCAAAAGAATTAAATATTCATTGCTATGAGAATAGAATTCTTACTTTGGCATCACAGCTAAGCGGCTTAGATGAGAATCTTTTTATGGCAGTAAATGAAAAAACACGCAGTTCAGGTGGATTTTCAAATTTTCTTAAAGGACTGCCTCGTTCTCGTCAATATATAACCCGTAATGAAAAGTTTGTGTCTGATGATGCTTTATTTGCCTATCAAAAAGATATTATTGAAAATTTGGCAGATACCGAATCCTGCGTGATTGTCGGCAAATGTGCTGACTGGGTACTTCGTGATCGAGAAAACGTGGTCAGCATTTATATCGAAGCACCACGGAGCTTTTGTGTACAGCGCACTATGGAGAATATGGGAGTGACAGAAGAAACGGCACACACCACCATTGCTCATGCCGATAAATATCGTGCTGAATATTATACGCATTATACAAATGGCGGTCAGTGGACGAATCCAGTGAACTATGATATGACACTGAACAGTGAAAAAATTGGTGTAGACAACTGTGTAGAACTGATCAAGGCATATCTTCAAATTAAAAATCTGATTTAACTTGAGAGGGAGCCGGCCACTTGGCAAAGCGGTCGGTCGTTCTCCGAAAGAGTGACAAGCTTTTGCCTTGAATCGGCGGGCAATCAAGTTCAATCAGCTTGATGCAAAGACTTGCCCTCCTCTTCCGCATAATCAATTGATAAAATTTTAGGAGGATGGTTTTTTATGAAATTGAAGGAAACAGGACTGACAGCAGAGGAAATTAAAAACAAAGTCGAGAAGTATATGATTGAGACCTATGAGCGTTTTGATTTTGTTGCCGAAACAGCAAAGGGAATGTATCTATATGATACAGAGGGTACACCTTATCTCGACTTTTATGCCGGCATTGCGGTTAACAGTGTGGGAAACTGTAATGAAAAAGTAGTGGCAGCAGTACAGGAACAAGCTGCAGAAGTTATGCATACTTTTAACTATCCTTATACAATTCCACAGGCGCTTTTGGCAGAAAAGGTTTGCACCACCATTGGTATGGATAAGATTTTTTATCAAAATTCTGGAACAGAAGCAAACGAAGCTATGATTAAAATGGCTCGTAAATACGGTGTTGAAAAATATAATCCCAACCGCTACAATATTGTTACAGCGAAAAAATCTTTTCACGGCAGAACTATGGGTTCATTAAGTGCTACAGGACAGCCTGACTCTGCCTGTCAAATCGGTTTTGGCGACATGACACCTGGTTTTTCTTATGCAGATTATAATGATTTGGATTCTTTCAAGGCAGCTGTCACAGAAAATACCATTGCTATTATGATAGAACCCGTGCAAGGTGAGGGTGGTGTGTACCCAGCGACACAAGAATTCATGAGTGGACTTCGTGAGCTTTGTGATGAAAAAGGCATGCTGCTTCTGCTGGATGAAATTCAAACAGGTTGGTGCAGAACCGGAGAAGTCATGAGCTATATGAATTATGACATTAAACCGGATATTGTTTCCATGGCAAAGGCTTTGGGAGGCGGTATGCCCATTGGTGCTATTTGTACAACAAATGAAGTAGCAAAAGCATTTACAAAGGGTTCGCATGGCACAACATTTGGCGGACACCCGATTTCTTGTGCGGCTGCTTTGGTTACCATAGAAGAAATGCTGGAGCGCAAATGTGCCGAGAATGCCAAAGAATTAGGCGACTATTTTTCAGAGAAGCTGAAATCTCTTCCAAAGGTAAAAGATGTGCGGCATCAAGGTTTGCTGGTCGGTGTCGAATTTGAAGAAGGTGTTAATGCGGCAGACGTAAAGCACGCTGCTTTTGACAGAAAACTGTTGATTACGGCAATTGGGCAAAAGATTATCCGCATGGTTCCTCCATTGATTTTGACAAAAGAAAATTGCGATCAAGCCTATGAGATTTTGAAAGAGTCAGTCCAGTCTCTTCTGTGAGAAAGATTTGCGGTGAAAAGTCTCTATAAGCTGGCAAGGACGTAAACGGCTAATAGAATAGTGACTTGATTATATAAATAAGACTTTAAGTTGGCAGCCCTCTCTCTGGTTGCTTTAGAATAGCAAATTGGTAAACGTTCAATTTTACCGGAACATCTAGGTGTTCCGGTAAAACCTTGTTTTTATGAAAGAAATAATTAGATATTGGAGGCTGAAAATGGAGTTTAATTATCATATTCCTAGCGAGTTTGTTTTTGGTAGAGGACGTGTTCAAGAGACCGGAAAATTAGCGGCAGTCTACGGCAAACGTGCACTAGTTGTTACGGGAACAGGCAGCACTAAAAAAAGCGGACTCTTAGACCGCACCTTGCGATATTTAGAAGAAGCCGGCATAGAAAGTTTTGTGTTTGATAAAGTGACACAAAATCCGCTGACGACTATAGCGATAGAGGGAGCGAATTACTGCAAAGAAAATCAGTGTGATGTGGTAGTTGGACTTGGCGGCGGCAGTATTTTAGATTGCGCCAAAGCAATTGCTTTTTTGAGTGTAAATGAGGGAGACATCAACGACTATATCTTTAATAAACGAATCGGAGAATCAGCATTACCTCTAGTGCTAATTCCCACCACTTGTGGAACAGGCAGCGAAGGAAACGGATTTGCTGTTCTAACCAATCCTGACAACGGCGATAAAAAATCACTGCGTACCAATCTAATTGTGCCGAAAGTCTCTATCATTGATTCAGAACTTATGGAGACTATGCCGAAGTCAGTTTTAGCGTCTGTTGGATTTGACGCACTATGTCACTCGATGGAAGCCTATCTATCTAAAATTGAAAATCCTATGAGCAAGATGATGAGCTTGTCAGCAATTGAATTGATAGGGAATAATTTGGTTCGAATTTATGAGGGCAATGGAGATGCAGAAGCTTGGGATGCTGTGACATGGGCAAGTACCATGGGGGGTATGGCAATTTATCTATCTGGTGTGGTTTTGCCGCATGGCATGGAACATCCCGCCAGTGGACTCAAAAATATTGTGCATGGCAGAGGATTGGCAGCGTTGACCCCTGTTATCACAGAATTCAGCTGCAAACGGGCACCAAAAAAATATGCTGAAATTGCAAAAAGATTGGGAGGCAAAAAGGAGGAAGATTGCGCCCGGAAAATCTTGGAGCTATTAGAACAACTAAATCTGCGTACAACACTTTCCGAGCAAGGTATCGTGGAAGAGGATATTCCTTGGATGGTAGACAATTGCTTTAGAGTTTCTGCCCCTAGCATTACGAATCATCCTGTGTCTTTTGGGAAAGAAGAAATGATTGAAATTTACAAACGTGCGCTGTAAAGAAAAGATATAAAGTTTATTTTTTACTGTTGGTTACAGAAAGTTAGTCGAAAATCAAGAGTTAGGCAAAAAAACTATAAAAATAAAAAGACTTCTGTTGTAAAATTAAGGCAACAGAAGTCTTTTTTATAGGATAGATCAATAATAAAAAAGCCTTGCGGATATAACAAAGTTTTATCTATATTTAATAACTTCGCAATAAAAAGATGATTCAATAAAAGGAAAGTAATAGGTGGAGGATTGAATATGAAAAAGAAACAGATTCTTAGTGTTGCCTTGACGGCGATTGTTTTTTTGTCGGCCTGTTCATCCGGAAAAGTAAGTGAAGTGAGTGAAAAGCCGACAGAAGCAAGTGGTAAAGAAACTTCTGCCACTGAAACGGCAGCGGAAAATGATAAAAAAACAGCAGAAATTGAAATTAAACTGCCCGCACTGGGTGGTGATTTGCAAAAAGGCAGCTATGTTGGGGAAAATATCACACCCGAAGATGTTGGGAGCATAAATACATTATCCAGACTTTCAGACGGCCATTTGGTGATGTATAATTGGTCGCTGACAGAAAAATATGAAAGCACGGATGACGGCGATACTTGGAAAAAATCGGAGGGGCCTGGTAAAAAATTAATCGATGAAGGCGATAAAGAATCGATAACAGGTCCTACTGTGGATACAGATGGCACAACCTATGCCATACAGAGTTCCAAAGGGGCAAGAGGCGAATCTGAAATCCAGGATAAAATTATTAAGATCGCACCCACAGGAGAAAACAGCGAATTAAAAATTAATGAAATAGAAGAAGTGATAAGCCAAGATAAAGCCATTGCAATTCTGGAGGCTAGTGTAGTTGCCCATCAAAAGTTGTATGTAGAATATATAGCCGGGATAGAGTATCAAGAGTACGACCAAGGAGACGGTCAGATTTCTTACAGTCAGGTCGAGGGGGTAGGCGAGTATATCTATGCCGTCTATGACACGCAAACGGGTGAAAAGGTGTATGATGTGGCACCTGAACTAAACCACCCTTACCAAAATGCGACAAAAGATGAAACAGGTATCTATGTATTTAATGCAAACGATGATGATAACATAGAGATTGCAAAAATTGATTCTCAAAATGGGGAAGAAATTAGTCGTGTCACTACAGACAAAAGTTTCGGTGGTCGTTATTCAGGAGATTGGTTTTCCTTGTCACCTGAAGGAGTCATGTATAATACAAACTATACCGGCATCTATCAAATTGATTTAGAAAGTGGAGAGACGACTCTCATTGCCGATAATTCTAAATTGGTTTTAGGTGACACGGATTCTTATCCCAGTAATTTTTTGGCGCTGGAAGATAAGGTTTTTCTAGCTATAGTTAATAACAACGGAAGCGAGGAGCTTTGGCGCTTCTCCTATGACCCCAATTTTGCCTATGATCCCAATCTCAAGCTGACGATTTGGACATTAGAAGAAAATAGTGCACTTCGCACTACAGCAGCGCAATTTTTGCAGACCTATCCACAATTTAATATCAGCATAGAAGTAGGTGCGGCCACCTATGGATTTCAGGATCAAAAAATGCTTTTTGCAGAAGATATAGATGAAATGTTAAAAGAATTCAATACACGTGTCTTAGCCGGTGAAGCACCTGATGTCTTTTTAATAGATGGTTTTCCGATGACAAGATATGCTGATGAGGGCTTGCTTCTGAATTTAGAAGGAAAAGTGGATACTTCGGAATTCTTTGGTACGCTGGCAGAACAGATGAAACGAGAAAAAGGCACATTCTATCTCCCAACAAGCTTATCGATTCCGGTACTGTCTATGTCTAACTATAAGGGAGAAGACTTTTCCAGTTATGATGAGTGGATTTCGTTTTTAGAAGCCAGTTCAGCAGAAAATCCGTTTATAGAAGATTCAGATTTGCAGAATATCTATACGGCACTTTGGCAATCTGCCGAAACAGGCATTATTCAAGATTCTGGGATTAACGAAGAAAATCTGCAAAAGTTCATGAAAGCTTTTAGAGCGATAGCAGAAAAAAATAAATTGACGGGTACTCTTGCAGCAGAAAATTCACAAGTAGCTATGAATGGAAGAGATCCTTATGAATGGTTTATATATGGTTCTCCCTCTGCAGGAATAGAGTTTCGTCATAATTCACAATTAAACAAAGATATGGCACAGTTAAGCCAAATGGGTTCTTTGCAGGACTTTGACACGCCAGCTCATTATCCCCAAGAGGAAAAATATAATCTTTATCCCAATGAAAAAATTATGCTGGCACCTTCCATTGACGAAGGTGTGTGGATTCCTTACGATATGTTGGCAATTAGTGCTACCAGTGACCAACAGGAGCTGGCAACCGCTTTCTTACAATTTGCTCTTTCACCATCAATACAGGCAGGGGGAGATACTTGGAGCAGTTTCCCTATGGTAGAGCCGGCATTGGATATCATGGTTGCCAACGCGAAAAAAAGCTATGAAAAGAACAAGGCAGATTATCCCGAAGGCTTTCCGGAGGGAGACCCAGAACCAACATTTGGCTATGAAAAAGATATAGCAGGGTTTATGGCACAGCTCAAAACACCGCTCATTAGTGAGGGTATAGTGAGCCGACAAATGTGGGACAGTATTATCACCTACATTAAAGATGAAGCTACATTAGAGGAAGCTTGCACACAAGCAAAAGATACCGCTAAAATTTATGTGGGTGAAAGAACTAGATAAATCAAAAGGTGAATAGAGGACTTAGGTCAAAACAAATTAGCATTTTGATATTTATATAGAAAGAATAAAAAAAGGGCAGCTCAAAAGCTGTCCTTTTTCTTTTAAAATAATAATATAATTCAGTTTATATAGATGTTATGACTCGCAGCTATCTTTATAAGAATCTAAATTGTCGCATATTTGGGTTAACACGCTGCGGAAAGCTGCCAAGTCTTCTTCTGCAATATTCTGACAGATAACAGTATCAAACTGATGGAAAACATCTTTAATTTTATGTGCTTCCACGCGCCCTTTTTCGGTTAGGCAAATCAAAAAAGAACGGCGGCAGTTTGGGTTAAGCTCTCTTGTCAAGAAACCCATATCACCTAGTTTGTCGATATTTCTTGACATGGTGGCAACATCAAGACGACACCGATCAGAAAGCTCTTTTTGTGTAATTCGGTCTTCTTGTAAGAGTTTCATTAAAATACTTCCCTGTCCTTGACCCGGTGTTAAACCGAGGTTTGATAGGAGGGGCGCTATAATCTGTTTTCGGGCTTTTTCTTCACGAATCAAAAGCTCGCGAATCGTTGGCTGTACCATATTCAGTTACTCCTTCAGAAGTTAGCATTATTCTAATTCGGATTGGCCGGTGTAAAGTTGATAATATCTTCCTTTATCTTGCAATAGCTCATCATGGCTGCCTCGTTCAACAATTTCACCTTTTTCAAGAACTAAAATAGCCTTGGCATTTCGAACGGTAGAAAGTCGATGAGCAATGACAAATACAGTGCGGTCTTTCATCAGGGTATCCATACCCTTTTCAATCAGTTTTTCGGTGCGGGTATCAATTGAACTGGTGGCTTCATCCATGACAAGAACAGGTGGTCTAGAGATAGCCGCTCTGGCGATGGCAATCAGCTGGCGTTGTCCTTGTGATAAATTGGCACCGTCACTTTCTAAAACAGTTTGATAGCCGTCGGGAAGTCGTCGGATAAAAGAATCTGCATTGGCAATTTTGGCGGCAGCTAAAACATCATCATCTGAAGCACTTAATCGGCCATACCGAATATTATCGGCAATTGTGCCGGTAAACAAATGCGTTTCTTGAATGATTAGTGAGATGGAGCGTCTTAAATCATCTTTTTTAATATGCTGAATATCAAGACCATCATAGGTAATTGTACCATTATTCAGCTCATAAAAGCGGTTTACTAGATTGATAATGGTGGTTTTGCCAGCACCTGTTGAACCAACAAAAGCAATTTTTTGTCCTGGCTTTGCATACAGGCTGATTCCGTTTAAAATAGAGTTTTCTTTGGTGTAACCAAACTCAATGCCATGAAAACGTACATCGCCTTTGAGGGGAACAAAACTGCAATTTCCTTGTTCATCAGGTACTTTCCAAGCAAATGTGCCGGTGTATTCTTCACTCTCTTCTAACGTACCATTGGGGTAAGCTTTGACACGGCTCAAGGTAATGGTTCCCTCGTCAGATTCAGGTTCTACTTCTATCATCGTGCAAATTTTCTCGGTACTGGCAAGTGCCACCATAAGGAAGTTAATTTGCATGGTAAACTGATTCATCGGCATAGCGCTTTGGCGTACATAAACAAGATAGGAGGCTAAAGTGCCAAGATCAATCAGACCCGAAAGGGCGAAAAGGCCGCCAACGCAGGCAGAAACAGCAAAGTTAACGTACGAAAGTGAAACGATAGTGGGAATGGTGATGCCGGTATAAGTAGTAGCTTTAGCGGATGAGTCTTTCAGTTTATTGTTCAATTCATTAAACTGTTTTAAATCTTGTGCTTCATGTCCAAAGATTTTTTCAACCTTTTGTCCGGCAACCATTTCTTCGATATAACCATTCATGTCACCTAAATTTTTCTGCTGTTCAGCAAAATATTTTCGGCTGAGCTTGCTGTTACGACGAATATATAATAACATAATGGCCAGAAAGAAGACAACAATTAAAGAAAGCTGCCAGTCCAATAAAATCAGCATGGCGACAGTTCCGACAGAAGTGACAAAGCTTTGAATCAATAACGTAAAACTATTGTTAAGTGCTTCTGAAATGGTATCGACATCGTTGGTGAAATGGCTCATTAAGTCACCATGCGTGTGTGTGTCAAAAAAGCTTAAGGGAAGTTTTTGCGTGTGGCGAAATAGATCCATACGGATTTCGCTGACAATCTGCTGCGATACATGAATCATCATCTTATTGTAGGTGAAGCAAGAGAGAACACCGGCAAGATAAATGCCGCCCATAACCAAAAGAACACGAATTAGCCCTGGAACATCACCAGGCAAAATATAAGTGTTGATAACGGGTTTTAGCATATAGGTGCCGATAATACCGGCAAAAGCATTGATTAAAACCAAAACAGCAATGGTAATCATAGGCAGTTTGTGGTTCCCAATGTATTTTAGAAGAAAGGTGATTGCTTTTTTTGTATCTTTGGGTCTGGCATAAACTCCTTTTTTCATGGCGCAACAAGCACCCCCTTTTGCTGTGAAAAGAATATATCTTGATAAATTTCATTTTCTGCCAAAAGCTGTTCGTGTGTTCCTGTAGCATGAATTTTGCCGTCATCCAAAATAATAATTTGGTCGGCATGCTGAATAGAAGAAATTCGCTGGCTGATAATAATTTTTGTCATGTCTGGCAAGACCTCTTCTAAGGCTTCATTAATTTTGGTTTCGGTTGCGGTATCAACAGCGCTGGTAGAATCATCTAAAATCAGAATTTGAGGTGATTTTAGAATGGCTCTGGCGATACAAAGCCGCTGCTTTTGACCACCGGAAACATTAACGCCTCCTTGTCCAAGCATGGTGTCGTAGCCGTTATCCAATCGGTCGATAAATTCATCGACGCAAGCAATGCGACAAACAGCTTCAATTTCTTCGTCAGTAGCCTTTTCTTTTCCCCAATAGAGATTTTCTTTTATCGTACCTGAAAAAAGAGTATTTTGCTGCAGTACCATACCGATTGCTTCTCTTAAATGAGCCTGTGAATATTCATAGATGGGGTGGTCGTCTATGTAAATATTGCCGGAGGTTGCTTCATACAGTCTGGGAATCAGCTGGACAAGTGTGCTTTTTGCTGCACCTGTTTGTCCGATAATACCAATGGTTTGACCAGCTTCTATTTCAAAAGAAATATCAGACAAAACATATTCTTTCGCTTTTTCTTTATACTTGAAAGATACGTTTTCAAATCGAATATTCCCTTTTTTAATGGAAATGTCCTTGGCACGGTCATCATTAATGGTTGGTTTTTCGTCCAATACCTGTGAAATTCGATTCATAGAAGTGAGGGAACGCGTGAAGAGCAGAAAGACATTGGAGAACATCATGAGAGAATTTAATACCTGTAAAACATAGCTTAGAAAGCTGGTTAAAGCACCCACTTTCATATTGCCGGCCATGACCAAATCGCCGCCGAACCATAGAATAGCCAATATAGTGCCATACATGACAAATTGGAAAGAAGTCGTGTTTAATGTAGCAATAGTAAAAGCTTTGCTGGAGGTACGCTGTAAATTTCCATTTACATCATCGAATTTATCAATTTCATGGTCGCCTCTTACATACGCTTTGACTACACGGACAGCAACCAAATTTTCTTGAATCACACGGTTCACAGAGTCAATAGCTTCTTGCATTCTAGAATAGAGAGGTCTGACGTTCTTAATAATAAAGAACAGGAAAAAGCCCAGTATAGGAGCTGCAATCAAGAAAATGAAAGCCAACTCGGCATTTAGCTTAAAAGAAACAATAATGGCCGTCAGCATCATCACAGGGGAGCGAAAGCCTGGTCGCATACCGTTAGAAACAAAATTTTGAATGACAGAGACATCACTTGTTAGGCGTGTGACGAGTGATGGAGTGCTGAATTTATCAGTATTTGCAAAAGAATAAGACTGCATTTTTTCAAATTCTGCCGTTCGGATTTCAGCGGCTATTCCGCTACCGCAAATGGCGGTATATCGAGCGCAAATATGGCCTAAAACAAGGGAAATAAGAGCAAAAACAACCATTTGCACACCTTTGAGCAGAATATATCGTTTGTCTCCGTTTACAATACCAACGTCAACGATATCAGCCATGACCATAGGAATAATCAATTCAAAAATTGTTTCTGCTTCGATACAGATAATCGCTAAAATAAATTCTTTTTTATATTTTTTGGCGTATAACAAAAAATTCTTCATCCAAAGCTCTCCGTGTTATTTACTGATGTAATAGTTGCAATAGCAACAATTGCACATGAAATTATTATATTCCATTTTGAACGAATGTCAATAGAACAACATTTATAATGTAATAAAATTTTATTGTGAGATTTATAAAATAAGCAATGAACAAAAAATTCTTTTTACAATCTTCATCAACTTTTTACACAAATAAGATTTCTGATTTAACGCTGCACACGATATACTGAGCTTGTTAAAAAAAGAAATATTATGAGTATGAAGGAGAACAATAGAATGAGGAAACATATGAGAAAGATTGCAGTTTTTGCTATCACAGCCGTTTTAGCACTTACATTGGCAGCTTGCGGTAATCAGGCACAAGCTTCTGAAAGTTCAGCGAGTTCAGCAAAGGAATCTTCAGCGACAGTTGAATCTAAGAAAGAAAGCGCACCCGCCAGTGAAGCAGCAAAAGAGCTTAGCGGGAAAATCACTTTGGCCGGCAGTACATCTATGGAAAAATTGGCTAATGCAGTGGCAGAATCATTTATGGAAGAAAATAATGGCGTGAGCGTAACGGCTGAATTCACAGGATCTTCAGCTGGTATTGAATCACTTTTAGCCGGCAGTGTTGATATTGGTAACGCCTCTAGAGAACTGAAAGAAAGCGAAATATCCGCTGGGGCAGTAGAAAATGTGGTAGCAATTGATGGAATCGCGATTGTGGTTCATCCCGACAATGCAACAGCCGATTTAACAAAAGAAAATTTGACAGCCATTTATAAAGGCGAAATCACAAACTGGTCTGAAGTTGGCGGCAAAGATGATCCAATCGTAGTAGTTGGTCGTGAAGCTGGCTCTGGTACAAGAGGTGCTTTTGAAGAAATCTTAGATGTAGAAGATGCTTGCAAATATGCACTTGAATTAGACAGCACAGGTACAGTGGTTGCTAAAGTCGCTTCAACAAGCGGTGCAATTGGATATGTTTCGCTGGATATGGTCGATGAAACAGTGAAAGCCGTAAAACTAAATGGCGTAGAAGCAACGGCGGAAAAAATTAAAGCAGGCGATTATTTTCTCTCAAGACCGTTTGTTATGGCAACATCAGGTGAAGTGACAGAACAGAATGAATTGGTGCAAGCCCTGTTTGCATATATCTATTCTGATGCTGGTTCACAGCTGATTGAGTCGGTTGGTCTTATCGCTACAGAATAAGAATTTATAAAATAGCAAAGCAAGCAGGAGGGTAAAGTAAAAAACCCCTGCTTGCTTTTTTATTACCGAAATTTATGATTTGTTCGGCGGTTCCAATTTTAATTAGATTTAACACAAGTTTGATTTTAGATTTTACAATCAGACGATATAATAAAAACAAAGAGAAAGATTTTGAAAATAAAAATAATTAAAATGTGTTTTAGGATGAAATCAATACGAATTTTGCAGACATGCGGATAGGATTACTTAAAATCAATTTATCAAGCGTATTAAGGAAAATAAGAGGTATCAGAATTTCGGGAAGGACGGTCATAACACTTGGAAAATAAAACAACTTCTATTATAGGGAATTGGAAAAATCGACGTCTTAGTGAAACGGTAGCCAAAACCATTTTTTTGGTCTGTGCTTTTTTTGCTGTTTTAGGAGTCGCTTCCATTACAGCCTATATGATTATGAATGGCACACCAGCACTAACAAAGGTTGGTATTTTAGAGATTCTTTTCAGCAGTGATTGGAGTCCGACAGCGGCACAACCGCATTATGGTATTTTATATGTGATTCTCACCTCTATTATCGGCACAGCATTTGCCGTATTAATTGGCGTTCCGATTGGGGTGCTGACAGCTGTTTTTCTATCAGAGGTTGCACCCAAGCCGTTGGCAGCTATCGTAAAACCCGCAGTAGAATTGCTCGCAGGCATTCCTTCTGTCATTTATGGACTTTTGGGTCTGATGATTCTGAATCCTTTTATGTATCAAATTGAGTTGGCTATTTTCAAAGGTTCAACAACCCATCAATTTACTGGTGGTGCTAACTTGATTTCAGCTATTTTGGTTTTGGCAGTTATGATTTTGCCCACGGTGATTAATATCAGTGAATCGGCTCTAAGAGCTGTTCCACAAGAGTTGAAAGCGGCTTCTTTGGCTGTAGGCGCTTCAAAAATTCAGACCATTTTCAAGGTACAGATTCCAGCGGCAAAATCGGGGATTATTACAGCGATTGTGCTGGGAGTGGGTCGTGCTATTGGCGAAGCAATGGCAATCAGCTTAGTGACAGGCAGCTCGGTGAATTTTCCTCTTCCGTTCAATTCGGTTCGATTCTTAACCACAGCCATTGTCAGCGAAATGGGATATGCAGCTGACACGCATAGAGAAGTACTGTTCACCATTGGATTGGTACTCTTTGTATTCATCATGGTCATTAATATCTTGCTGACCAAATTACTGAAAAAAGGGAGTGGAGTAGATGTCTGATCAATCTTTGGCAATAGGAGGCCTTAAAGTGAGCACGACAGAAAATAACAGCATTATGAAGAAAAACAATAGAATGATTGATAAAGCGGTCTATGTCCTCATCTATCTTTCTGCATCGGTATCTGTACTGTTGTTGATTGGTATTATTGGCTATGTTCTTGTCAAAGGCATTAGTGCGGTAACACCTGAATTTGTCACCACCGTCACAAGTGCCGTGAAAGGCACAACGGGCATTGCGGGTAATATCGTCAACACCTTATATATTATTGTGATTACTTTGGTCTTGGCCACCCCTATTGGAATCGGTTCAGCAATCTACTTAAACGAATACGCAAAGCCAGGGCGATTTGTCAGGTTGATTGAAATGACCACTGAAATTTTGGCGGGTATTCCCTCAATTTTATACGGACTTTTTGGCATGGTGCTTTTTGGAATTACACTGGGAATGGGATACTCAATTTTGACTGGCTCATTAACACTTACTTTAATGATTTTGCCGCTGATTACCCGTAATACGCAAGAAGCACTGAAGACAGTACCACTCAATTATCGCAGTGCGGCACTGGGGCTAGGAACTACAAAATGGTATATGATTCGCACTGTTTTGCTGCCCTCTGCTATGCCGGGGATTATCACTGGCGTTATTTTGGCAATCGGCAGAATTGTAGGAGAATCGGCAGCGCTCCTGTTTACCGCCGGAAGCGGGTATTTTTTGCCAAAGAACGGGCAATGGCTTTCAAAAGTTTTGGAATCAGGCGGAACGCTATCTGTGCAGCTTTATTTGAGTATGTCAAAAGGTCAATATGACACCGCTTTTGGCATAGCCGTTATTCTAATTGCTATTGTTCTTATTATAAATCTAATCACGAAGCTTTTGACAAATCGTTTTAATGTCGCTCGTAGCGCCAATGTCGCTCGTAGCGCCAATGTCGCCCGTAGCGCCAAGAAAAAATAGAGATGAAAAGAAGAATGTAAAGACAAATAATCACCTTTTTGAAAGGATAAAATATATGGTAAAGAATAAGATTGAAGTTAGGAATTTAAATCTACATTACAGTCAGAATCATGCACTGAAAGATATTAATGTGTTTTTACCTGAAAAAGAAATCAGCGCTTTTATTGGACCATCTGGTTGCGGAAAATCCACTTTTTTAAAAACGTTGAACCGCATGAATGACTTGGTAGATGGTGTGCGTATTGATGGTGAGGTTTTGTTAGATGATGAAAATATTTATGATAACAGGGTAGACACTACGATTTTACGAAAAAAAATTGGCATGGTATTTCAGCAGCCCAATCCGTTCCCTATGAGCGTCTACGATAATGTTGCTTATGGACCTCGTACACATGGATTGAAAAATAAAGCGCAGTTAGATGAAATTGTAGAAAAAGCACTTCGTGATGCTGCTATTTGGGACGAAGTCAAAGACCGC
Organism: Scatolibacter rhodanostii; assembly: GCF_900197595.1. Taxonomy (GTDB): domain Bacteria; phylum Bacillota; class Clostridia; order Oscillospirales; family Acutalibacteraceae; genus Scatolibacter; species Scatolibacter rhodanostii. The sequence continues at coordinate 63,847 of NZ_FZLO01000007.1, forward strand.
TTGAAAAAGAGTGCACTCGGACTTTCGGGTGGACAGCAGCAAAGACTTTGTATGGCAAGAGCCTTGGCTATTCAGCCCGATGTTTTGCTGATGGATGAACCGACCAGCGCACTTGACCCAATCTCAACCTCTAAAATTGAAGATTTGGTTACGCAGCTAAAGAAAGATTATACCATTTTAATTGTAACCCACAATATGCAGCAGGCAGCACGTATTTCTGATAAGACGGCATTTTTTCTTTTGGGAGAGCTGGTTGAAATGGGAGAGACCGAAACGGTCTTCTCAATGCCGACAGACAAGAGAACCGAGGATTACATTACGGGGAGGTTTGGCTAATGAGAACCAGATTTAATCAACAGTTGGAATTGATACACACGGAGCTGATTCAAATGGGTTCATTGTGTGAAGAATCCATTGCGCTAGCGATACAGGGACTTTTAAAATATGACAGCAGTTTTTCGGGAACAATAGAACCAGAGGTTGTCAAAAATAAAACAGCCTTTATGGGAAAAGTTGCAGAAATTGAAATCGAAATTAATCAAAAAGAGCGGGACATTGAAGCGCAATGCATGAAGATGATTTTACAGCAACAGCCCGTAGCAAGTGATTTGCGCATGATTTCAGCCACACTAAAAATGATTATTGATATGGAACGTATTGGTGACCAAGCAACAGACATTGCAGAAATTTCACAGTTTGTGGCAGAAGACAGCGTGATGAGTAAGGTGCATATCAAAGATATGGCAACAGAAGTCATTCACATGGTCACGAGCAGCATTGATTCATTTGTCAAAAAAGATTTAGTACTGGCGAGAGAAGTTATCGCACAAGATGACGTGGTAGACGGTTATTTTGACATCGTCAAAAAGGATTTGACTAAGTTTATCAGAACCGACATAGAAAACGGTGAAAAAGCAATTGATTTGATTATGATTGCAAAATACTTAGAGAGAATTGGGGATCATGCTGTTAACATTTGTGAGCGTGTAATTTATTCCATCACAGGTCAGCAAGAGTAGAAATGAGTAGTATTGGCGAATTATGGAGGGTACAATGGGCCTAATTTATTTATTGGAAGACGAGGAAAGTATCAGGGAATTTGTGCTTTATGCACTGAGGAATTCAGGCATGGAGGCAGAGGGATTTGCGCTGCCTTCTCAGTTTTGGGGGGCTATGGCACAGCAGCAGCCAAGCTTGATATTGCTTGATATTATGCTTCCGGAAGAGGATGGGCTTGCCGTGCTGAAAAAAATAAGAGCCAAACAAGAAAGCAAAAGTCTGCCTGTCATTTTACTGACGGCCAAGGGAACAGAATATGACAAAATTATTGGGTTAGATAGTGGAGCAGATGATTACGTTGTCAAACCATTTAGTGTGATGGAGTTAATTTCTAGGATGAAAGCTTTGCTGCGACGGACAGGAAAAGAAGAGCATAAAGAATATCGTATTCAAGATCTTTATGTGTGTCCATCCAAGCATTTGGTGACGGTAAAGGGCGAGATGGTTTCCCTGACATTAAAAGAATTTGACTTGCTCTGCATTTTACTGGAAAACATGACCTCTGTACTGACAAGAGATAAAATTTTTAGTGAAATTTGGGGCTATGGTTTTGACGGAGAAAATCGCACGTTAGATGTACACGTGCGCACACTGCGGCAAAAACTGGGTGATTGCGGAAAACTAATTGAGACCGTGCGAGGAGTGGGATATAAACTTTCTGAAGCATAAATTGATAAATAGAATAACAGCAATATAGACCTCGAAACATAACAGTAGGCAATACTGTTTGACTTTTCGAGGTATTTTTATTAGAATAACTTATTATTATTTCTATGTTGTAATTATTTTAGTTGCATTCTTGTTATGATTAATTCCAAGAAAATGAGATAAATAGCCAGTAAGTGGTCATGATAAGAAAAAACAATTCATTCAAAATGCTTTTGCAAGAAAGGGAGCTTCATGGCAGTTATCGTAAAAAAGCTATATAACAGCGGAAAATTTTTATATGACATGAAATTGGTGGCGGGAGAAAAAGGGGTCAGCAATCTGGTGCAGTGGGTTCACATTGTAGAAGATGCCGACGTTATTTCTTTCTTGCACGGCAATGAGTTGGTGTTTACTGCTGGCATTATGGGGCAAAATTCCGAATGGCTTTTAAAATTTACACAGAGCTTACATCAGGCACACGCCAGTGCATTTGTGGTGAATATTGGCCCGCATACCCATGAAGTTCCTAAAGAAGTGCTAAACTATTGCAACGAAGTGAATTTGCCGCTTTTTACAATTCCGTGGAAAACCAGAATGGTTGATATGACACGCGACTTTTGTTCTCAGATTATGAAAGAAGAACAGGCTGTGCAAACGATGGCAACAACACTCAAAAACATTATTTTCAATGTGGGCGACCGCGAGAGTCAAATTGCACAAATGGAGCGCTATGGCTATTTAAGAGATGATCAATACTGTTTTGTGGGGGTTCGCATAGAGAGTTTGGAATCGGCAGATGATAACCAAGAAAAGGCAATTCGAATGATGGGAGAGAAAATTGCAAAATCCCGTCATGAAACTTTTGTGTCGTTTCTCTATCAAGAGCAAGTTGTATTTGTGCTGACCAATCATGAACCAACAGACATTGAATGGTTTATCTCGGAATTTGCAAAGGCGGTGCAAAATAAATTTCCGTCTTTACGATATTCTATAGGAATTAGCCCTAGTCAAATAGGAATTGGCAAGCAGAATGGGAACTTTGAAAAAATGTTGTCTGCTGTTGATACTGCTTATCGAAGAAAAGAGACCTTTCTTTATTATGAAGATTTGGGAATCTACAAACTTTTTTATGCAATTAAAGATAAGAGCGTTTTGCGCAGTTTTTATCAAGAAACAATTGGAAAGCTCGTGCAGTTCGATTTGGAGAATGATACCAACTTAATAGAACTGTTACAGGTGTATTTCAAAAACAATACGAATTTAAATGAGGTTTCTAAGGAACTGTATATTCATCGAAATACAGTGACGAATCAACTGAAAAAGATAGCCGCTATAACGGGGCAAAATCCATTTGAGGTGGATGGAAAAACCATGCTTTCTATCGGTTTATATTTAAAAGAGATGATTTAAAAAACGATATTGTGCAAATGCACATGAAAGATTGGCTATATGACACTTGCATTTTAAAGAAGAATCACATATACTAGAGCACATAGAAAAATAACGGTTAAAACAAAGCAATGGCGCTTGTGTGCTGTTGCTTTTCGCTATTTTGGGAGTGTGAATAATGATGACAGGTGAAAACATAAAAAGAATTTCTAAGACATACAACTTGCAATCTTGGAGTGCGCAGGCAGCAACCAACCCGCTTCCTGTTCAAAAAGGAGAAGGCATTTATTTCTGGGATTTTGATGACAATCGCTATACCGATATGTCCTCACAGCTTGTGAATATGAATTTAGGATTTGCCAACCGTGAAATTGTGGAGGCCATCAAAAAACAGGCAGATGAATATTGTTTTATAGCACCGTCTTATGCGGCAGAACCCAGAGCACTGCTTGCAGAAAAAATTGTCAGCTTAATGCCTGATACGATGGGAAAAGTTTTTTTCACCAATGCGGGTGCTGATGCGAATGAGAACGCAGTTAAGATGGCTCGTATGTTTACAGGTCGCAAAAAGGTGTTTAGCCGTTACAGAAGTTATCATGGCTCTTCTTTTGGAGCAGGCAATTTGACAGGGGAGCCAAGACGTTATCCGCTTGAGCCAGGTGTGCCGGGGTTTGTCAAGTTCTTTGACCCCTACCTTTACCGTGAAGCGGTTCAGTTTGAATCAGAAGAAGCAGCCTCTGCTTTTTATCTTGCCAAATTAGAAGAACAGATTCAATATGAAAACCCGAATGACATCGCCGCTATTGTTTTAGAAACAATTACCGGATCTAACGGTGTACTGATTCCCCCTAAAGGATATTTACCCGGAGTGCGAGCACTATGTGATCAATACGGCATACTTCTAATTTGTGACGAAGTCATGACAGGCTGGTGTCGTACCGGCAAAATGTTTGCTTTCGAGCATTTTGATATTAAGCCTGATATGGTGACCTTTGCAAAAGGTGTTACCTGTGGCTATGTCCCTCTTGGCGGCGTGGCAGTATCAAAAGAAATTGCCGGTTACTTTGATGATCACGTTCTCTCTTGTGGGCTTACTTACAGCGGTCACCCCTTAGCTTGTGCAGCTGGAAACGCTTGTATCAAGTATTATGAGGAGAATAACATTTTAGAACATGTCAACAAAGTTGGCAAAGTGCTGGGTGACACGCTTGAAAAACTCAAAGAAACACATGCGTGTGTGGGTGATGTTCGCTATATTGGACTTTTCTCAGCTGTGGAGCTGGTTCGTGACAAAGGAACTAAAGAACCGCTTGTGCCGTACGGCAAGGACACAGAAGGCTTAATGAAGAAAATCAACGGAAAGCTGATTGCCAAGGGCTTTATGACTTACACACATGAAAATATGATTTTGGTGGCACCGCCGCTTATCATCACAGAAGCACAATTAAAAGAAGAACTTGAAAAATTAAATGAAGTTCTGTATGATGTAGACCAGATGATTCTATAAACAGGAGGCCAAAAATGACTTATTCGTTTACAATGCCTGTACGAACACTGGTGGGTGAAGGGGCAATTTTTTCTGCCAAAGATTCAATAGAAGAGATGGGTAAAAAAGCTTTTATTGTGACCGGTAAACACGTTGGTGCTTCAGGAGCTGTTTCACAGCTGAAAGAAGCCTTGTCCAATTGGGGAATTGAATCGTGTGTATTTGACGAAATCACAGGAGAGCCAACAAATGTGATGATTGAAGAAGGTGTATCGGCTTATAGACAGTCGGCCAGCGATTTTATTATTGGAATCGGCGGCGGCAGCCCGTTAGACAGTGCCAAAGCAATTGCCGCCATGTCGGTGTTACCCGGAGCAATCGCGGATTATGTAGGCAAAGAGATACAGGGTGATTTTCCGCCGATGGTGCTGATTCCTACCACAGCAGGTACGGGTTCTGAATCTACAAAATTTTCTGTCATTACCGATTTAAAGACGCAAGTAAAGATGTTGCTAAGAGGCGATGATATGTTGCCAAAGCTAGCAATCATTGACCCGCTTTATGCGCTGACAGCACCTAAGAGTGTTATTGCCGCAACGGGTATGGATGCCCTTACCCACGCAGTAGAAGCGTATACATCAAAGAAAGCCAGTACATTAACCGACTTATGGGCTTTGGATGCGATTAAAAGAATTTTCACCTTTTTACCGATTTCTTATAAACAGACTGAAGATAAAACAGCCAGAGAAGAAATGGCCGTGGCGGCTTATGAAGCCGGTATTTGTATCAACAATTCATCGGTTACTTTGGTACATGGCATGAGCAGGCCGATTGGTGCTCTGTTTCATGTTCCGCACGGTATTTCAAATGCCATGCTTATTAAAGAATGTCTTTCATATGCCGTAGATGGCTGCCCAGAGCGTTTTGCGACAATGGCGAAAACAATTGGCGTTGCCAAAGAGTCTGACAGCACAGAAACTGCCATCAATGCATTTTTTACCGCACTGGGAGAATTAATGAAACTGTTAGAAATTCCGACGTTAGCTGAATATGGCATAGATGAAGGTGAATTTATGCAGGCAGCTGAGAAAATGGCGCAGGACGCCGTGAAAAGCGGAAGCCCAGGCAACACTAGGAAAGAAATTCAAGTAGAAGATATACTTATTATTTACAAAAAATTGTGGCAGTAAGATAAGGCAAAAATCATTACGAATTAAATAGTACAGCTCTTACAATGGCGTGAGGTTATCTTAATAACCTTGCGCTTTTTTTATTTGGAGGTATTCACATGTTTGGAAGAAAAACGGCGGTTGAACCGCGCATGACTTGGGAAAAAAATAATGAAGCTGCTGTTGGGGCAGAAATCAAAGTAGAGAACGTTTCCATTTCATTCCCCAATACGGCAAACGGAGAAATTATTGAAGCACTTAGAAATGTCGATTTAACCATAGAACGTGGGCAGTTTATTTCACTAGTGGGTCCCTCTGGTTGTGGCAAGACAACACTACTGCGTGCCATTGCTGATTTGCAGCAGCCAACGTCAGGAGAGATTTCTGTGAGAGGGCAAAATCCACGGGATGTAAGATTGCAAAAAAAATACGGCATTGTGTTTCAAAGCCCCGTGCTGTATGACTGGCGCTCAGTCAGACGCAATGTCTGTATGCCAATGGAATTGATGGGATTGCCCAAGAAGCACAGAACCAAAATGGTAACAGAAATGTTGGATTTGGTCGGCTTGCTCGATTTTGGTTCCAAATACCCCAAAGAACTCAGTGGCGGTATGCAGCAGAGAGTGGGAATTGCCAGAGCACTTGCGATTCGCCCTGAGATTCTTCTGATGGATGAGCCATTTTCCGCTTTAGATGAATTCACCAAAGAAAAACTAAATGAAGATCTCTTGGAGATTTGGTCAAAGACAAAAACCACCATTGTTTTTGTAACGCATAACATTTCAGAGGCTGTATTTCTATCAGATAAAGTGGTGGTACTCTCTCCGCATCCGGGCCGTGTATCAGCTGTGGTTGACATTGACTTACCTCGTCCCCGTACACTCGACATTAAAAATGAAGCCGAATTCGGCGCTTTAGTGGCAAAGGTGAGAAGCAGTTTCGAGGGGGTGTAAGCGTGGGGAAAATCAAAAAAGTCTTGTCATCCTCCAAAATGGTAACCGTTGTCTGGGTTCTTGGTTTTATCGCTGTGTGGGAGATAGGTGCCACAATAGTGGGATTCACGAAAAGAACTCCGGAAAATGTCTTACCACACATTTATCAAATTTTTGGTTCTATGTTCAGCACAAAACTGATAAATGGTTCGCAAACAGCATTGCAGTTGGTTCTCTCAAATGCCGGTGTTACACTGCTCAGAGCCGGAATTGGTCTTGTGATTGGAGCAGCTATTGGATTTTTGCTGGCAGTTTTGATGAGCCGATTCAAAATTGTTGAGAAAACCATTTTTCCGTATCTAATGATTATTCAGATGATTCCTATTTTGGGTATGGCACCGATTATTTTGGCGATTACCAAAGATATTGACCAAAGCCGAATTATTATCGCCGCTATCCTGACTTTCTACCCGGTAGCAACCAATACATTGGCGGGCTTTAAGTCGGTAGAAAAAGAGAAGCAAGATTTAATGTATTCTCTGGCAGCAAGTCGTTATCAGATCTATAAAAAATTGCTGTTGCCGACCAGCCTACCTTATTTATTTTCGGGTCTTAAAATTGCCGCTCCTATGGCGATTACTGCTTCCATATTGGTAGATACCCTACAAGGAAGCGGCGGTTTGGGAACACTTCTTTCGCAGTCACTCAAGCATGCGATGAGTATTTATGTATTTTGGCAAATTGTTTTTGTTAGTGCAGCCATTGGCATTCTAAGTTATAACCTAATGTCCTTGTTAGAAAAGATAACTTCACCTTACGCCAAAAACAAGAAGAAGGGGGAGATAAAATGAAAAATATAAGAGAAAAACTCTCTAAATTTGATTTTTCTGCTATTCTTGCTCCGGTTCTCTTTGGTGTTTTCATTATGATTCTATGGCAGACTCAATTGTTACATAAATTGATTGGCACAGATGTTTTCACGTTGCCGCTGCCGGGCAGAATTGTTCGTATCATTTTAGACAACTCTCCCACTATCTTGCAAAATACCGGGGCAACCTTAATCGCTGCTTTAGGTGGATTGTTATTTGGTTCATTGTTAGGATATTTGCTTGGTGTGTTAGCAGCGATTTTTCCAAAGTGGGGTTCAGGAGGTCTAACCATTGTTTCGGCCTTTAATGCTGTTCCAATTATCGCCATTGCACCCATTTTAAACAATCTGACAAAGAGTATTAGTGATGAGCCTCAAATTAGAAGTATGGTAGCAAAAATTCTTGTTGTAACCTTAACTTCGATGATTCCCATGAGTGTGAATGCGTATAGAGGCTTAACCAACGTCAAACCATTTTCTGAAGATTTAATGAAATCATTGGCAGCCAGCAACTGGGAAATTTTTTCTAAACTGAGACTGCCCAATAGTGTGGAATATATCTTTACCGCGCTGCGAATCAGTGTACCGGGTGCTGTCATCAGTGCATTGGTCAGCGAATATTTTGCAGAATTTATTATTGGAGTGGGACGGCAAATTCGAGAGAATATTGTTTTGGCACAATATGCCACAGCATGGTCATACATTACCGTAGCTTGTTTAGTAGGAATTATACTCTATGTACTATTATTAATTGCTGAACATGCTGTTCTGAAAAAACGCCGATAAACCAATTCATCATAAAAACCGTAATCACTTAATTTAGGAGGAAGAATTATGAAATCAGTATTCAAAAAGAAAGCTTACCGTTTTGTCTCTCTCTTTACAGCGCTAACACTCACGCTTGGCTTAGCTGCTTGTGCAGGAGAAGAGACTCCGTCATCCAGTGTATCTTCCAAGGCAGAATCTGCTGCCTCATCATCAGTGGCTTCAACTGTCTCTCAAGAATCAGAAGCAGTCTTGAAAGAAGGCAAATACTATAGTGCCGATGCAACGGTAGAGAGTATCATCAAAGATGCTGCTGATCAAGGCAAGGTAGGCAACTGGGGCCTTGGCAATGAATATGAAGTGCAGGCACTGCTCGCAAAATATGATTTACCAATTCAATATTTAAGCCAGAATTTTGACATGGATGGTTTTGATGACGATTCAATTCTCTTAGCATCTGCCATGACGTATAACGAATTAGGTCTTATCAAAAATGATTATGACGGTGGATATAGCTACGGAGATTCCGTTAAATACATTGATATGAATGACGAAGGTGTAGCGATGTTGGAGGACAATATTTTCACCACGCGCACCTTTGCAGAAGAAAACCCTAACACGGTCAAAGCCTTTATTGCCGCTTCTATGAAGGGCTGGAAATATGCTGTTGAAAATCCGGAAGAAGCAGCCGAAATTGTTTATCAATATGGTTCATCGGTTTCTAGTGAACACCAAAGCTATATGGCCTCTGAAGTTAAAAAATTGGTAGAGACCGATACTAACGGCAAAACAGTTACAGATTATGGTGTCATTGATGAAGAAGCCATGTTTTCGACATTAGAGCTGGCGCAAAAATATATTCAACTTTCTGACTCTGCTGCAGCCGAAAAATTGGCAGCCATGACAGCTGACGATGTTTATGACAAGTCTTATTGGGAAGCTGCTATGCTTTCAGAAGAAGCACTGGGTACACCAGAGAAAAAAGAGGTTTCTATTCAAATCAAATGGTTACCACAGGCTCAGTTTATGGGATATTATGTAGCACTGAACAAAGGGTATTATTCTGAAGTAGGCTTGGATGTCACGATTGTTCCGGGCGGCGGAGATATCAGCGAAACAACCGCTGTTTATACGGGTCAAGTTGATTTTGGTGTCACATGGGTTTCAAACTTAATTGCTGCCAATGCCGGCGGCATGAATCTATTAGAAATAGCACAGGTCTACCAGCGCTCAGGTTTGGTTTTAGCTTATAAAATTGGTGGCTAATAAAAAAAGAATGAATACGGAGTGTGTTTTTAACACATTCCGATATCGTTCAAAAGGAGGTATAGTATGACTTTATTAATTAAGAATGGAACAATTGTTACGGTTTCAGAAAGTTTTCAAGCCGATATTGCTGTAAAAGACGGAGTGATTTCTGCCATTGGTCAGAATCTTGATATAAAAGCGGATAAAGTGGTTGATGCGTCAGGCAAGCTAGTGTTACCCGGTGCAATTGATGCACATACACATTTGGCGATGCCTTTTGGAGGCACGCAGTCAGCAGACGGCTATCTGGCCGGAACCCGTGCAGCCGCTTGCGGTGGTGTGACTACCGTGTTTGATTATCCCATGCAGCGCAAAGGCAAGGGGATTTTGGAAACGATTCGTGAGAGAAAAGCAATGTGTGACCCCGAAGCTTGTGTCGATTATGCTTTTCACTGTATTATCACCGATTTGAATGACAACACAATTTTAGACGAATTTCAAGCAGCTGTTGATGAGGGAATTACAAGCTTTAAGTGCTTTCTGGTCTATAAAAAAGAGGGCATGATGGTGGATGACGGCACATTGGTCAAAATTCTTTTAAAAGCAAAAGAAGTGGGGGCACTCACCAATATTCATGCTGAAAACCCTGATTTAATTGACATGAATATTGAAAAGTTCTTAAAAGAGGGAAAAACTTCAGCTTGGTATCACTACCTTTCTCGACCTGAATTTGTCGAGGCAGAGGCTGACAAGCGAGCTGTGCATTGGGCTAAATCAGTCGATGCGCCGCTGTATATCGTGCATATGGCAGATAAAGAAGGGCTTGAAGCTGCCGCAGAAGCCAAACGGCAGGGACACAAAATTTTTATCGAAACTTGTCCCCAATATTTGGAATTTACCAGTGATGTATACAAAAGAGAAGATGGTAGAAATTTTGTCTGTTCTCCGCCCATGAAAGGCGAAGAAAGCAAAGAGGCACTGTGGAAAGCCATTCAAAATGGTGATATTGATACTGTTGCAACCGACCATTGTCCGTTCCAAAGTTATGAAAAAGACTGGGGAAAAGACGACTTCACCAAAATCCCCAATGGCTGTGCCGGTGTAGAGAATTTGTACCCCTATATGCTTTCCGCTGCCAATGAGGGCAAGATTTCGTTTAACCGCGCGGTAGAATTGTGCGCTGCCAATCCAGCCAAAATCTTTGGTTGTGAGAGTAAAGGCTCTTTAGCGGTAGGTAAAGACGGCGATATTGTCATCTATGACCCTGATCTTGACTTTACCATCACGACAGAAGCGATGCATTCTGATTATGACCATACCATTTGGGAGGGTATTACCGTTCATGGCTACCCTGTGCAGACATTTGTCAGGGGTAGATTGGTCTATGATCAAGGTGAATTTGTCGGAGAACCCGGATACGGAAACTTTATCAAGCGCATACCCAATCAAGTATAAAAAGGAGGGGACTGAATTGAAGTCTACAGCCTATCAGGAATTAATTATTCCGCAAGAATCAGCAGGTTGTTTTTTATGTGAGAATGCACCCTGTACGAAAGCTTGTCCGTATGGATTAGCGGTAGACAGCGTAATTCGTTCGGCTCGATTTGAAAATACAAAGGGAGCTGCGGCTAAACTGCCGCAAGAGCTTTCTTGTCTGACCTGCGAAACACAGGAGTGTCTATCGTCTTGCCTAAAAGGTAAAATTGGAAATCCTGTGGATATTCCCAATCTGTTAGAAGCCATTTCTATGAATGAAGCACCTGTTTTGACAGATATTGATTTGTCAATTGACTTTTGCGGCGTTTCTTGTGAAAATCCATTTTTCCTGTCGTCCTCCGTTGTGGGCAGTAATTATGAAATGGTCGCCAAGGCATTTGACATGGGTTGGAGTGGGGTTGCATTTAAAACAATTGGCGCTTTTGTACCGGATGAGGTTTCACCACGTTTTGATGCTATGCACAAGGAATCTGTCCCGTTTGTTGGATTCAAAAATATAGAACAGATATCAGATTCTTCGCTGCATGACAATTTGGGTTACTTAAAAAAATTGAAACAAAATTATCCTGCAAAAATTATTGTCGCTTCGATTATGGGCAGGAATTTGGGCGAATGGGAGATGCTTGCCCGTGCCGTGACAGAGGCAGGCGCAGACATCATTGAGTGTAATTTCTCTTGTCCGCATATGGCTGAGGACGGTCTGGGGTCAGATGTAGGGCAAAACCCAGAGCTAGTGGCAGAATATACAGCAGCGGTTCGAAAAGGAACGTCGCTTCCGATTCTAGCCAAAATGACACCCAATATCGGCAACATGGAAATTCCGGCTATGGCAGCGGTGAAAGCAGGAGCAGATGGAATTGCAGCTATCAATACAATTAAGAGTATTATGAATGTTAATCTTTCCAGCTTTTCATCAGGCCCTGATGTCAATGGAGTAACTAGTGTAGGTGGTTATTCAGGAAAAGCAGTTAAACCAATTGCTTTGCGATTTATTCAAAACCTAAAGGCTTGTGAGCCGATTGCAAACGTTCCTGTCAGTGGTATGGGTGGAATAGAAACATGGCGTGACGCTGCAGAATTTATCGCTATGGGCTGCGAGAATATCCAAATCACGACTTCGGTTATGCAGTATGGCTATCGTATTATTGATGATTTAATAGAGGGAATGAAAATCTATCTGGCAGAAAGCGGTTTTTCGTCCGTTGGGGAATTGGTCGGTAAGGCGTTACCGCAGATTGTGTCAACAGAAAAATTGGAGAGGGACAGCATATGCTATCCTCGCTTTAACAGGACTGCTTGCGTTGGGTGCGGCAGATGTGTACTTTCCTGTTATGATGGCGGTCATCAAGCATTGACACAGAATGATAATGATGGAAAACCTGTGATGAATGCTTCAAAATGTGTGGGCTGTCATCTATGTGCGGTGGTCTGTCCTGTCAAGGCAATATTGCCAGGAACACGTGTTAAGAAAAAGCGAAACGAAGCGGCTTCTTAATGCAAAACGGCTTTAGGAGAATAGAGGGAGCAAGCGGCTGAAAACTGGATCGGCAACTTGCTCAAGTAGATAAAGCAAGCGATATATAAGGAAAGAGGTAAGAATCATGGTATCATGTAGTGCAGAACGCTTAGAAGATAAGATTAAAACATTTTCAAAATTTGGTGATACAGGCAGGGGCGGTATCACAAGATTTTCATTGTCGCCAGAAGCACTGGTTGCCCGCAAAGAATTTGAAAAAAGAATGTCTGCGCTGGGTGCTGTCATTGTTACCGACGATATGGCCAATATGTATGCAACCATCGCAGGTTCAGAGAATCTCCCCTCTATTATCACGGGTTCTCATATGGATTCTGTCAAGCAAGGTGGAAACTATGACGGAATTTTAGGGGTGCTTTCTGCGATGGAAGTTGCCGAAACCATTGTCACAGAAAAGATTCCGCATAGACATCCCATTACGGTAGTCGTGTGGACAAACGAAGAGGGAGCAAGATTTGAGCCTGCCATGATGTCGTCTGGCGTAATCTGCGGTAAGTTTGAAAAAGAAACGATGCTGGCTTCTGAAGCTAAAGATATACCCGGATATACCTTTGGTCAGGCGCTTAAAGAAAGCGGTTTTGAGGGAGAAGTGAAAAATCGATTAACACCCGAGAAATATGCGGCACTGGTAGAACTTCATATCGAGCAAGGTCCTGTTCTTGAAGCAGAGAACTATGACATCGGTATTGTAGAAGGTGTATGCGGCATGATTAACTATGAATTTACATTTACCGGTCAAGCTGATCATGCAGGAACAACACCAATGAAATATCGCCATGATGCGCTTTATGCTGCCGCTAAAACCATTCAGTATCTGCATGATGAATTTGATAAGCTAGACGAAAAACTGGTTTATACTACGGGTAAAATTTCGGCTCATCCCAATATCCATACCATTATTCCTGATGAAGTCAAATTTACATTAGATGCCAGACATCAAAATCCGGCTGTGATTGCAGAAGTCTTAGAGATTATTCAGAAAATCCCTGCAGAAGTAGAACGCTGTCAAGTGAAATATGAAGAAGCCTGGACAAGAAGATCGGTTGCCTTTAATTCTGAATTGGTCAACTATGTAGAAAATGGGGCAGAGCAATACGGTTATACTAGCAAGCGCATGTACAGCGGCCCCGGACACGATGCACAGTATGTGGCAGATGTTATTCCAACTACCATGATTTTTGTTCCCAGCGAAAAAGGACACAGTCATTGTGAGCTTGAATATACACCTGTAGAGAGTTGTTTAAAAGGGGTTAATGTCCTTTTAGAAACACTTCTGACAATTGACCGCGAGATGTAAGCTTTTCTCAATGAAATAAAATCTTTTTGTCATGGACCGATAAGCGAAAATGTTTGTATGAAAAGAAACATTCTCGCTTATTTTTTGTCTTTATTAAGCAAAAATAAAGAGTAGGGTTTTAGTAGTAAAATTAAGGTGTTTATAAAACAAAAATAGAAACACAAAAAATCAACTTGTAAATTGTAATTCTCCACTGGACAAAAATGTCTGCCTGTTATAAACTGATGTTAAGTCATATTGGCATATCTCAAACTTTGAAGATATACATTTGTTTTAGGTGTGCAAATAGAACAATGAGAATTTATTAGAAGTTCTTTTAAGGAGGATTAAAATGCAACAGACAAAGGTAACCGTATGGAACGAATATTTGCACGAAGTATTGAGTGAGGAAATTGCTGCCATTTATCCCAAAGGAATTCATAATTGCATCGCAGAATTTTTGGAGGAAGCGGGTATGTCTACCAAAACAGCAACTTTGCGTATGCCTGAACATGGGCTTACTGAAGAAGTTTTGGCGGACACAGATGTATTAATTTGGTGGGGACATATTGCGCATGATAAGGTTGATGATGAAATCGTTCAGCGTGTGCATGACCATGTGACAAAAAGAGGAATGGGCTTGATTGTGCTACATTCAGGTCATGCCTCCAAGATATTTAAAAAAATCTGCGGCACGGATTCAGAGTGCTTAAAGTGGCGTGAAAACGGAGAAAAAGAAATTCTTTGGGGCGTTAATCCTTCTCATCCCATTATGAACGGGTTACCTGAAAAAATTATTTTAGAGCAAGAAGAAACATATGGCGAGCACTTTTTGATTCCACAACCAGATGAACTTATTTTTATCAGCTGGTTTTCAGGCGGCGAAGTTTTTAGAAGCGGTTGCTGCTTCAACCGCGGTAAAGGTAGAATTTTCTATTTTAAGCCGGGACATGAAGCCTATCCTATTTATTATAATCCGCAGATTCAGCAGGTCATTGTGAATGCTGTGAACTGGGCAAAACCAGTTGCCAGCCCTGAGATTGTCTACGGTCATTACACAACACCCACAAAAGATATGTAAAAAGTAAGGAAAAAATCTAACATCTATTTCTTGTCTTATAAAAGTAAAAACTGGTTTATCGTTTTAAATTTACGATAGGCCAGTTTTTGTTTTGTAAAGCTGCCAAATAATTTTTTGCAATTTGGTTTAGGCTATGAATTCGAATCATATTGCAGCAAATAGAAGTGCTTTAACTGCACCGAATTACACCGCAAGCAATTTTTGCGCCAGAATCTCCAGAGGGCTGTGTGTGGAAATCATCAGCATGACTGTGTACGACAACCGTGCGTCCAAGAACATCTTTTACGGTAAAACGATTGGTTAGAACAGTCATAAAAGCGTGACCACCATTTGAGAGCAAGGGCGGTAAGTCACCAGCGTGGTAAGGGTGTTCACAGTGATTGGGGTTATAGTGCCTTTTTGTGTCCGCTAAAGGGTCTTCCCTATTTCCTGTACAAGTTTTGCCTTCGTGAATATGAAATCCCAAAAATTCACCGCCGCACTTTCCGGAGCGACTAGGAAGTCCTGAAAATTCGGCACGTACTAATACACCTTCATCTGTTTGAAAAAAGGCGACAGTCCCCTTGATTTTGCGATGAGAAGGAATACCGGATACGTCAGCAACTGCATTGGGTTTTTGACGCAGCATAATTTCTAAATATTTGCGGCTTTTAGAACCAAAGATAAAGTTCAAAGCTCGTCACCTGCCTTTTCACTATTATATTCTGTTTTCGAAAAGGAGTGAAAAGAGAAAAGGACCTGTTCAAAACAGGTCCCCTATAAGAGGAAAAACAATTGTTTATCTTGTATGCTGTAAAAGGATAGAGGTTAGTTCGGACATGTCTTTTTTACCGAACACAACATCAGATTGGTTAATAACCACAGCCGGCACACTCATGATGTTATATTCATCTTTAAAGTCGGCAAATTTGCTCACATCAACAATATTCATTACCACGTTGCTGTTCTTGGCGGCAATTTGCTGTAGAGCCTGCACAACATCAGGGCACATGGTACAAGAAAGGGTAACGCCAACTTGTACATGCACAGGGTTGGCAATAGAAAGAATTTTCTCTTTCATTGAGTCTTCCATTGGCTGTCCGGCACTACCTGTATTATAGAGAGCCAAAATAAAGGAATTAAATTCGTGTCCACCGGGCACGGCATGGTAGGTAATACCAACAGGCGTGCCATCTGATTTGAGAAGTGTAATAAGCGGGAAAATATCAGCGTGGACTTGTTTTTCTAGTTCAACATTCTCACCGGCTTGCAAAAGCTTGATATCAATTTTGTCAGTCAGCTTAGCGATATCCTGTACAAATGACTTTTGCTCGGCAGAAATGGCACTGTCACCGCCATCAATTTGAACGAGCGTCACTTTGTCGGTCAGACGGTCAAAAACCGGTTTAAGACCTTCTACAATATCAGCAGAGAAGAAAGATTCACTAGCCGATGTGTTTTCTTCACTTTGCGGCTCGCTTTTTTCAATGGTGATTCCTAAGCTCTGCTTTTTCTCACGACAGTAAATTTCCGCATTGGTCGCAGCAACAGCGCCGTCAGAAACGGCAGTGACCAATTGACGAAGCTGTTTCGGGCGCAAATCGCCAGCCGCATAAACACCGGCGGCAGAGGTTTCTAATTTATCATTGGTTGGCACATAGCCATAGCGGTCCAACTCGACCTTGCCTTTGAGTAGTTCACTCATAGGTTCATAACCGATGAAGACAAAGATACCAAAAGTGTCTTTTGGGTTTTCTACTTGATAAGACCATTTTTCACCGGTTTTATTGTTAATAAACTCTGCCGAGCGCAAAACACTGTCACCAGAGGCAGACAGAATTTCAGATTCAAAATGAACTTCAATTTTTGGGTGATGCAATACTTCTTCTGCAATAGATTGTGAACAGGTAAAGGCAGGTTCACGGGCAATTACATAGACTTTTTTAGCATAACGTGTTAGGAAAATAGCCTCTTCTGCGGCGGCAAATCCGGCACCGATGACAAAGATATCCTTACCAGTGAAAAATTCTCCGTCACAGGTGGCACAATAGCCGATTCCTCTGCCTTGATATTCTTTTTCGCCCGGAAAACCTAATTTTCTGGGGCGTGCGCCCGTCGCAACGATGACAGAGAGCGCTTCGATATCACCTTTGTCGGTAACAACTTTTTTAATGTCACCGTCAAGGTCGAGTGTTTTGACTTCGGCGGATAAAAACTCTGCGCCAAAATTTTTAGCTTGCTGACGAAAAGTCTTGCCGAGTTCTTCTCCCGAAACAGATAAAATGCCCGGATAATTAACAACCTCAGAAGTAATCGTAATTTGTCCGCCTGAATCGCCTGCATCAATAATCAAAGTACGCAGTGTGGCACGTCCGGCATAGATAGCGGCACTAATTCCAGCAGGGCCTGAACCAATAATCACTAAATCATATAAATTGTTCCCAGTCATAAAAAACCTCCTCTTTTCAAAAAATAATTGAGCCGTGTAGCGTATAGAAACGCAGCGATGCCTCACTGACACCGCTGCTGAAATTTAGAATTTAGATTTTGCCGATTAAATCAAAGCTAGGTTTAAGTGTTTCAGCACCTGGTTGCCAGTTGGCAGGGCAAACCTGATCACCATGCTCAGCGACAAATTGAGCAGCTTTTACTTTTCTTAAGAGTTCAGTAGCGTTACGGCCAATGCCCATATCGTTGACTTCATAAGCAACAATCACGCCTTCGGGGTTGATGATGAAGCTACCGCGGAGTGCCTGCCAATCGGCTTCAACAAGAACTTCAAAATCTTGTGCTAGCTTTGCAGCGGGGTCAGCAAGCATAGGATATTTAATTTTTGCAATAGTATCGGATTGCTCATGCCATTGTTTATGCACAAAATGAGAATCAGTTGAAATGGAGTAGACTTCACAATTTACATTTTTAAATTCATCATAGTGATCAGCAAGATCGCCTAGCTCTGTAGGACAAACAAAGGTAAAATCAGCGGGGTAGAAAACAAACACCGACCAGTGACCCTGTAAATCTTTTTCGGTGACGGGGCTAAAATCACCATTCTGATAAGCTTGGACGTTAAAAGGACTGACTTGTTTTTTAATGAGTGACATAATTTTTTCCTCCTAAAATTTTAAAAGTTATATATAAATGTAATATTTATCTCAAAAATAAGAACTATTATTATTATACTAATTTTTCTATTTTATTGATGAATAAAATATGTCTAATTTATTAAATTTTCATGAATTAAAGAAGAGACAAGGTAAAATAAAAATAGAATTAGGATTTTCTTGTAAAACGCATGTCCAGAAAATATACAAACAAACCTGTGTTGCATATACTAGAAAACAAGACCAAATCAAAATGCAAGGGGTAATTCTCAAAAAGTTAGGAGAATTGAAGAGACATCTGATTTTTTGGAATAAGAATGTTTGGTTTTGTAGGTAGTAATTTAGCACAAAATTTGGATTTTTCCATAGAATATGAAAGAGAAACCTTAAGGCGAGCTTTGATTTGCTGCTTTCACGAAAAAATCAGGGCGGATTAGCTCGACCCGGATTCCTTGAATATTCATCTAAAGGAGGAGATTTTCCCATGGCCGAAAATAGATGTGGCCCCGTGTGCGGTGGCGGTGACTATTTCAAAGAGGCTGTCTGTATTGATACGATGAGAGTATATGATTCGTGTGCGGATAAAGACTGCCTGGAAGACGTCAGAGTACTCATCCCTGCCGGACAACAGCAATATCTTGAGTGTGCAAAGGACGCAAAAATCAGAAGCGTAGAAGTCATCACGGTTTGCTGCGATGTATCAGATGTTCCTTTCAAGCCCGGATGCTACACAGTTGAAATGACATATTTCCTTGAAGTAAGCGTAGATGTATACACCCCCCAAGGTGTAGCGGCGATTACCGGCGTAGCAATTTTCAATAAAACAAGTATTATGCACGGCGGTGTCAGCACAGGCTCTAAAGCATTTAGTTCAGATGAAAATTGCTTGAGTCTCGAATCTCTAAACAGAACGGATGCACCGATTGCGACAGTTCAGGTTGCCGACCCGATCGGACTACATGTTAAAGTTTGCCCGGTCTATCCCGGCTACCGTCCTCACTGCCATTGCGGGTGTGATTATGACAGCCCCATCCCTGACATTATCACCAACCAGTATGGTCCCTTTGAATGGGGAGAATCTTGCAAAGCCATCTATGCATCAATCGGTTTGTTCTCAATCATTCAACTGTCAAGAAAAGTACAAATGTTGATTCCGGCATATGATTTCTGCATCCCAACAAAAGAAAGCACAAATTCAACCGTTGCAAGCAGCCCTTGCGAAGTCTTTGATACGATTGATTTCCCCACAGAAGCTTTCTATCCCTGCAAGCAAGATTGCTGCGTTCCCAACGGTAACAACAGCAATATAAACAACTCACCCAATTTAAACTGCAAAAAGTAAGATAGCAAGAAAAATAGTTCCACCCAATTGAAAACTTTTCAATTAGAAAATGCCTGAGCCTCTTTGTGAAACATCATGAAGAACGCTCAGGTGTTTTTTTGCTAATTTTTTTTGAAAAGTCTAACTAAGCGAACCTAACTTAAAACCGAAATGAACAAAAAGATGGATATGCAAGATTTTGGTTCATTTGGGTATCAAAATACTGAAAAAGCATTGACAGATAGAACGGTTTATGCTCTTATTAACAATAGTGCATGAATAATGAAAATGCAAAAGGGAGGATTGTTTATGAATCAAAGAATAGAAGAAAGAAACCAAAGAACAAAGTGGTATCAAGAGTCACGTTTTGGTATGTTTATCCATTGGGGACTATATGCGATTCCAGCAAGAGGTGAATGGGTTCGCAGCGTAGAAAGAATACCGGTAGAAGAATATGACAAGTTGCAGCACGAGTTTTCCGCGGAAGAATATGACCCTAAGAAGTGGGCTAAGCTTGCTAAACAAGCAGGGATGAAATATGCGGTGCTAACAGCCAAACATCACGATGGTTTTTGTCTGTTCGATTCTCAATATACTGATTTTAAATCTACGAACACACCTTGTGGTCGAGATTTGGTAGCCGAGTTCTTAGAAGCTTTCCGTGCAGAAGGTATCAAAGTCGGACTGTATTTTTCGATTATCGATTGGCATCATCCGGATTTTCCTCATTATGGGGACAAACAACATCCTATGCGAGACAACGAGGAGTTCAAAGGCAAAGAACACAATTTTGACAACTATCTCACTTATATGCACGCACAGGCAAGAGAACTTTTGACCAATTACGGAAAGCTCGATGTTATGTGGTTTGACTTCTCTTATAATGATATGCAAGGTGAAAAATGGAGAGCCACTGAATTTATGCAAATGGTGCGTGAGCTTCAGCCACATATTATTACCGATAATCGCTTAGAAGGCAGTGGAGAGGAATCCGGCTCTATTTTAACAGCCAATCCAACCATTTATGCAGGCGATTTTGCTTCACCAGAGCAAATGATTCCCCCCAAGGGAATTGTCAATGAGCTGGGTGATCCTGTCCCGTGGGAGGCTTGTGTAACACTCAATAACAACTGGGGTTATGCAGCAGAAGATAAGCATTATAAATCAGCAAAAATGATTGTTCATATGTTGGTGGATTGCGTCAGCAAAAACGGAAACCTACTTTTAAATGTGGGTCCTGACGCCAAAGGTAGAATCCCCGAAGAATCAGTTGTAATTTTAGAAGAAGTCGGAAAGTGGATGAGCGAAAATGCTAACAGCATTTATGGCTGCGGTATGGCTGAATTTGAGAAACCTGAGTGGGGAAGATATACCCAAAATGGCAAAAAGCTTTATGCTCATGTTTTTGAGGAGCAAACAGGCGCTGTGTGCTTATCCAATCTTGCCAACCAAATTGATAAAATGCGTTTCTTGAAAGACGGCAGCGAAATTCGTTCGGCAGAGTATTGGAACTTAAAAGAATATCCAGACCATGCCTTCTTCTTTTTGAACAGTAAAACAGCAGATAGCTACCCACTGCCAGAAGAAAAAGACACAGTTGTTGAAATTACATTAAAATAAAAAAGTTTATAGGCAGATAGAGAAAAAGAACCGCTTTCAATACAATGAAAGCGGTTCTTTTATTAAAATGCAATTAAGTTCTATTAAAGTACGCGAATACGGATGACTTCATCTAAGGCAGAGATGGTTTCAATTGCTGAATCAGAAACCTCGCCGCTAACATCCAAAATGGTATAAGCATAGCTTTTTTTAGATTTACTGAGCATATGCTCGATGTTAATGTTGGCCTTTCCGCAGATGGTGGTCAGATTAGCGATTGTGCTGGGGATGTTTTTATGAATAATACTGATTCGTGTTCCCTCAATGCGGGGCATAGAAAGAGCAGGCAAGTTAACAGAATGAGTAATATTACCGTTTTCTAAGTAATCCTTGATTTCATCGACAGCCATTTCAGCGCAATTATCTTCGCTTTCAGGCGTAGAAGCGCCCAAGTGGGGGATAGCAATTACGTTTTCCACACCAATTAAATCATCCGTGGGGAAATCGGTAGCATAAGCTGAAACTTTACCCGTTGCTAAAGCTTTAATCATATCGCTAGAGTCAACCAACTCACCTCGGGCAAAATTGAGAATGCGCACGCCATCTTTCATCTTGGCAAAGTTTTCATCGCCAACTAAGCCTTTGGTGTCATCGGTTAGCGGCACGTGCAAGGTGATGTAGTCAGATTTTGCAAAGATATCATCCATAGAATCTGCTTTGAGAACACCATGTGAGAGGCTCCAAGCAGCATCAACAGAGAGATAAGGGTCAAAACCATAGACGGTCATGCCCAGATTTCTGGCGGCATTGGCAACCAAAATACCGATTGCGCCCAGTCCGATAACACCAAGTGTTTTGCCTTTGATTTCAGGACCGCCAAAGTTGCCTTTTCCTTTTTCCACCAGTTTGCCAACTTCTGCGCCTTGCCCTTTTAGGGTTTTTACCCAGTCCATAGCAGCGGCAACACGACGAGAAGTTAAAAACAAAGAAGCAATTACGAGTTCTTTAACCGCATTGGCATTGGCACCCGGGGTGTTAAAGACAACAATACCCTGTTCAGTGCATTTGTCAATCGGAATATTATTCACCCCTGCGCCTGCACGGGCAATTGCTTTGAGTTCACTGTTAAACGCCATGTCGTGCATAGAAGCAGAGCGCACTAAAATGCCGTCTGCATTTTTCATCTCGGTAGAATATTCATAAGCATTGCCGAAACGATCTGTTCCGGTTTTGCTGATTTGGTTCAAGCAAAGAATTTTATACATCAGATATTTTCCTCCTCAAACTGCTTCATTAAGGCGACTAGTTTATCAATGCCCTCAGGTGGCATAGCATTATAAATAGAAGCTCTCATTCCGCCGACGCTTCTGTGACCCTTGAGATTTACAAAACCGGCATCTGTTGCTGCTTTTACAAATTTAGCGTCTAAATCGGCATCGCCAGTTACAAAAGTAGCATTCATAATGGATCGGCTGCCTTTTTCTGCACAACCCTTAAAGAGTTTGGAGTTGTCTAAGAAATCATAGAGAACATTGGCTTTTTTGATATTGCGCTCTCCCATTTTTGCAAGTCCGCCAATTTCATTCTGAATCCATTCAAGCACCAGCTTGCAGATATAAATCGGATAGCAGGGCGGAGTGTTGTACATAGAATCATTGTCAGCAATGATTTTGTAGTTAAACATGGAAGGGGTTTTGTCTAAAGGTTCACCGATTAAATCTTCTCGAATAATGACAATGGTTAAACCGGCAGGAGCGACATTTTTTTGTGCACCGGCATAGAGAAGGCCGAATTTAGAAACATCAATCGGTTGGCTTAAAATGCAGGAAGAAATATCGGCCACTAGAGGCACATCACCAGTGTCGGGTAGTTCATGGAACAGTGTGCCATAGATTGTATTATTCATGCAGATGTGAAAATAGTCAGCATCTGCTCTAAATTCATTTTTATCCCATGTAGGAATATGAGAAAAGTTGTCAGGCTTTGAGGTGGCAATCACCTTGCAATCACCATATTTACAAGCTTCTTGATAAGCTTTAGTTGAGAATTGGCCAGAAAGAATATAGTCTGCTTTGCCTGATTTTGTCATCAAATTCATGGGAATCATAGCGAATTGGGAGGAAGCACCACCCTGCATAAACAGAACTTTATAGTTGTCGGGAATTTGCATGACTTCTCTAAGTAGTTTTTCTGCGTCCTTGATAATGGCGTCATACACCTTAGATCGATGTGACATCTCCATCACCGATTGTCCGCTGCCTTCATAGTCAAGCATTTCAGCAGCAGCTTTTTCAAGAACGGTTTCCGGCAGCATAGATGGGCCGGCAGAGAAGTTATAGACACGTTTCATAGTGGTACCTCCAGATAAAGATTTTGATAAATAACTATCAATTCATAAAATTTATTATAGCCCCAGCCCCGGCGAAAAGCAAGTTATAATTGACAAAATGCGCGCTTAAATTTATAAGATTAACACATTAACTTATTAAAAAGATAATACTCACATGAATCTGAAAATAAGTTTAATAATTATAGATTATTTGCATAATGAATATATAAAGATTGGATTAAATTGCTTTAAGTTTTAAGAAATAAAAAATAATTTAGAAATAATTAGAAAATACAAAGTATTCTAAAAAGAGTTAGAATTGACAAAAATAGGAAGTAAAACAATGAAAAGTGTTTGTTTAGAAAAAATAAAGTAAAAACTATTATAAATCACTAAATTTTTTTGCTTATTTTGTCAAAAGTATCACTTTATAATTATTTATTAGAATTATTTTTGTTATATTTTTTGTTATATTTATAACAAACCGTCATTCGCTAAATATCATTTTGAATGGTAGATATATAGCATGGCAAATGACAGGGAGACTATATGTATAGGAGGAAGAATGATGCAAAAGCGTATTAGTACTTTGCCGTTCAATGACACACCTGAACAAGCAGAAAAACTAGACGCCGTAATTCAGGGGCTAAAAGGACAAGATGGTGCTGTAATGCCTGCGCTTCATCATGCGCAGGATATTTATGGCTATCTGCCCCTTGAAGTACAGCGGAAAATTGCGAATGGATTGGATGTACCACTAGAAGAAGTGTATAGTGTTTCTACTTTTTATTCTCAGTTTTCGCTCACACCCAAAGGACAATATCATGTTTCAGTATGTTTGGGAACAGCCTGTTATGTCAAAGGCGCAGACAAATTGATTGAGAAACTGATTGAAAAATTGGGGATTAAACCTGAGGAGTGCACACAAGACGGCAAGTTTTCACTCACAGCGTGTCGCTGTATCGGGGCTTGCGGCCTAGCACCTGTTCTCACAGTAAATGAGGATGTTTACGGCAGATTGGTTCCTGAAGATATTGAGGGCATTCTTGCCAAGTACGCAGGATAATGCAGGAATTGGCGCTGCATATTATGGATATCGTGCAGAATTCAATTGCTGCAAAAGCAAACTTGATGTACATAACGATAGAAGAAAATATTCATTATCACACACTATTGGTTGAAGTTTGTGATGACGGAATAGGAATGACAGCGCAGCAAGTACAGCTCGTGACAGACCCTTTTTATACAACTCGAACAACACGTAACATAGGCTTAGGTGTTCCGCTTTTAAAAAAACAAGCAGAAAACACGGGCGGAAAGATAAGGGTTGATTCAGCACTGGGAAAGGGTACAACAGTATCGGCTTTATTTCATACGGAAAGTATGAATATGCTTTCGTTAGGAGATATAAATGCCGTCATTCTTCTTTTAATTACAGCAAACCCTGCATTAGATTTTGTGTTTGAAAGAAGAGTTTGCAAGGAAAATGAAATAGAAAATAAAAAATCCCTCGTGGATACAAGGGAACTGAAACAAGTTTTGGGAGAAGAAATTTCGCTCTCCTATCCGGATGTTGTTTTATGGCTCAAAAATGAACTGAAGGAAATGGAAAATGACTTGGAAACTTGAAAACTGAATATTTTGATTTTAAGAAATGCTCCGAAGAGGTGCGCAAAAACTGAAAATAAAAAATGTTGGCAAGGCATATTTTTTGGTTTTAAAAGCATTTGCTCTTGTTTCGTGGTTGAAAATGAGAGAAAACGGTGCAGAAATTAAAATTCTATTGTTCTGCCAAAATGTATGAATCGTTCTCGAAAAGGAAATATGTTAGCGGCAAAAATGACCGCTAGGAGAGCATGGTGATCATTGTGAAGACTTTAGCTGAACTAAAAGCAATCAAAGACAAGGTCCGCCGGAGTGTGGAGATTCGTGAGCATGCAGAAGCAGAAACAAAAATCCTCGTAGGAATGGCAACATGTGGGATAGCCGCAGGGGCCAGACCGGTACTCACTGTTTTTGTTGAAGAGCTGGCAAAGCGTGAGATTCAAAATGTAATGGCAACGCAAACAGGTTGTATGGGAGACTGTCAATATGAACCCGTGGTTGAGGTCATATCAGCAGGCAAAGAAAAAGTCACTTATGTCAAAGTAACCCCCGAAATGGCAAAGAAAATTGTAGAAGACCATATTATCGGTGGAAATATAGTGACAGAATACACCATCGGCGCAGCCAGACAATAAGGAGGAAATGTGTATGTATCGTTCTAATGTACTCGTTTGCGGAGGAACCGGTTGCACGTCCTCTAACAGCGAGGTAATTATTGAAAAATTAAAGAGTGAAATTGCCGCTCAAGGGCTTTCTGAAGAAGTTGGTGTAATCAGAACAGGTTGTTTCGGCCTTTGTGCACTAGGCCCAATTATGATTGTTTATCCCGAAGGGGCTTTTTACAGCCGTGTTACCCCTGAAGATATCTCTGAAATTGTTTCAGAGCATTTGGTTAAAGGTAGAATTGTAACTCGACTTTTATATCAGGAAACAGTGTCAGAAAACGGTGAGATTAAATCACTGAATGAAACGAATTTTTATAAGAAACAAATGCGTATTTCTCTACGCAACTGCGGTGTCATTAACCCTGAAGATATTGAAGAATACATTGCACTGGATGGTTATGCTGCATTGGGCAAGGCACTCACAGAAATGACTTCACAAGAAGTTATTGACGAAATGCTGGCTTCAGGCCTGAGGGGCCGGGGCGGCGCGGGTTTCCCAACAGGCAGAAAATGGGCACTGGCTGCTGTCAATGAAGCGGATCAGAAATATGTTTGCTGTAACGCTGACGAGGGTGACCCAGGTGCTTTTATGGATCGTTCCGTTTTGGAGGGCGATCCGCACAGTGTCATTGAGGCCATGGCGATTGCGGGTTATGCCATTGGTGCGACACAGGGCTTTGTTTACATAAGAGCCGAATATCCAATTGCTGTTCACAGACTGCAAATTGCGATTGATCAAGCGAGAGAATATGGCCTTTTGGGCAAAAACATATTTGATTCAGGTTTTGATTTTGATTTGGATATCCGTTTGGGAGCAGGTGCGTTTGTCTGCGGTGAAGAAACAGCGTTGATGACTTCCATTGAGGGCAAACGCGGTGAGCCGAGATATCGCCCTCCCTATCCAGCTGTAAAAGGTCTGTTTGGTAAACCAACCGTTCTGAACAATGTGGAAACCTATTCGAATATCCCACAGATTATTTTAAAAGGTGCAGATTGGTTTAAATCGATCGGAACAGAAAAATCTTCCGGCACAAAAGTGTTTGCTTTGGGCGGAAAAATTACCAATACAGGACTGGTAGAAGTACCTATGGGAACTACTCTACGTGAAGTCGTGGATGAAATCGGCGGTGGTGTTCCGGACGGACATACCTTTAAAGCGGCACAGACAGGCGGCCCTTCCGGCGGCTGTATACCGGCCTCTTTAATTGACACAAAGATTGATTTTGATAATCTGCTTGCCATTGGTTCTATGATGGGTTCAGGCGGTCTGATTGTCATGGACGAAACGACCTGTATGGTCGACATTGCCAAGTTCTTTCTTGAGTTTACAGTCGAAGAATCTTGCGGCAAATGTACGCCCTGTCGTGTTGGCACCAAAAGAATGCTTGAGATACTTGAAAAAATTACAGAAGGCAAAGCCACAATGCGTGACCTTGACCGACTGGAAGAGCTTTGCTATTACATTAAAGAGAACTCACTTTGCGGTTTGGGACAGACTGCCCCTAACCCTGTTCTTTCTACGCTCAAATACTTCCGTGATGAATATGAAGCACACGTCAAAGAGAAACGCTGCCCGGCAGGTCAGTGTAAATCTCTTACAACCTATTATATTATGGTTGACAAGTGTATTGGCTGTACACTTTGTGCCAGAAACTGCCCGGTGGATGCCATTGCCGGATCAGTCAAAAAACCGCATGAAATTGACAAAGATAAGTGTATTAAATGCGGCGTTTGCATGGATAAATGTAAGTTCAGCGCAGTTGTGAAGAGATAAGTGAGGTAATGAAAATGGATATGGTAACGATAAAAATCAATGGGTTGTCTTATCGAGTTCCGGCAAAATCGACTGTGCTTGAAGCAGCTAGAGAAGCCGGTATTGACATTCCTACCCTTTGCTATTTAAAAGAAATCAACGAAATTGGCGCTTGTCGTATGTGTATGGTCGAAATCAAGGGAGCCCGTTCTTTGATGGCTGCCTGTGTTTACCCTGTAAACGAAGGCATGGAAGTATTCACCAACACACCTAAGGTACAGCAATCTCGTAAGATGACCCTTGAGCTATTGCTCTCCATTCACAATAAAAAATGTCTTTCTTGCAAAAGAAGCGGAAATTGTGAATTGCAAAAGCTTTGCAGTGATATGGGAATCGACAATGAAAATCGCTTTGCCGGCGATATGCCCCCAGCCAAATATGATGCTTCGACTGCTTATCTGGAAAGAAACAATTCAAAATGTATTCTTTGCCGTCGCTGCGTTTCGGCTTGCCAAAATCAAGCGGTTGCTGTCATTGGCACGAACAATCGTGGCTTTGACACCCAAATTGGCTGTGCCTTTGAAATGAAACTCAATGAGGTTGCCTGTGTGGCGTGCGGTCAGTGTATTATCAGCTGCCCAACAGGTGCGCTGACTGAAAAGAGTAATATTCAGCCGGTAATCGACGCCATCAATGACCCTGATAAGCATGTGGTTGTACAGGTTGCTCCGTCTGTTCGTGCCGGTTTGGGAGAAGAATTTGGCTTGCCCATCGGCACGAATGTAGAAGGCCAAATGGTTGCTGCTCTGCGCAGGCTAGGTTTTGACAAAGTGTTTGACACTACCTTTGGTGCGGATATGACCATTATGGAAGAAGCCAGCGAATTTATTCATAGAGTAAAAACTGGTGGAAAACTGCCGATGATTACGTCTTGCTCTCCCGGTTGGGTTAAATTTTGTGAGCACTATTTCCCTGATATGGTGGAGAACCTGTCAAGCTGTAAATCACCTCAGCAAATGACAGGGGCGCTCATTAAAACATGGTATGCACAAAAAGAGGGAATCGACCCTGAAAAGATTGTTTCTGTTTCTGTCATGCCTTGTACGGCTAAAAAGTTTGAAATAGCCCGTGACAATCAGAGTGCCGCAGGGGTTCCCGATGTGGACTATTCCATTACCACTCGTGAGCTTGCTGACATGATAAAAATGACACAGCTGAGCTTTAATAGACTGCCTAAAGAAGAGTTTGACCATGCTATGGGCGTTTCAACAGGTGCTGGCATGATTTTTGGTGCAACCGGCGGTGTTATGGAAGCAGCACTTCGCACAGCTGCTGATATTCTTGAAGGCAAAGAGCTTGAAGCCATTGAATATAATGAAATTCGCGGCACAAAAGCACTGAAAGAAGCCACTTATAATGTAGCAGGCATAGAAGTCAAAGTCGCCGTTGTCAGTGGTCTTGAAAATGCCAATGCACTGCTTGAAAAAGTGAGAAGCGGTGAAAAAGAGTATCACTTTATTGAAGTGATGTGTTGTCCGGGTGGTTGTGTTAATGGCGGTGGAATGCCTATTCAGCCTGCATCTGTTCATGCTGAATATGACCTCAAAGCACTGAGAGCAAAAGCTCTTTATGAGCATGATAAGGTGCAAACAGTTCGCAAGAGTCATCACAATCCTGTTCTCAAACAATGTTATGAAGAATTTTTGGGTGAACCTGGTGGACATGTGGCACATGAAGTTCTGCACACCACTTATGTAAAGAGAAGCAAGTAATATCAATGTAAAATCCCTTATTGGCCGTTCTTTTTTAGGCTGATAGGGGATTTTTTGCGGGATTGGGCATTAACGGTTGTCTTATAGAGCCACTTTATTGTATAATAGTCAAAACGCAATGGGACACAATAAAAGAATTAAAGGGACAGTAAGAGATGGAATTGCAAAAGAAGAAAGTGGGAAGTATTCTGCGTGTAATAGCAGGGGGTATATTGTCTGCCATTATGATTTGGTTTATGATTCCCCTTCTCACAACAGGATTTTTGGGTTCGGGGACAGTTTTTGGGGTATTTGTGTGCGTATTGGGAATTGTTCTTCTGTGGGTTTATCCCCCAATAAACAAAATAGGAGGGTGGAAAACGGTGTTAATTAGGCTGCTTGCCTTTTTCTTTGTATCGGGAATGCTTTGGGCGGGATATCTTACCTTTTTAATGCTTTCTGCCGCCAATCGAAAACCCCCTGAAAACACCAATGTCATCATTCTAGGTGCACGCATTTATGAAGACGGCAAGATGAGCTTGAGCCTGAAACAGCGTGTAGATAGAGCCTATCAATACTTAGAAGAAAACGCCGAAGCCAACTGTATCACAACAGGCGGACAAGGCGACAACGAACCCTTTGCCGAAGCTTTGGCTGAGAAAAAAGCTCTTATAAAAATGGGTGTTGATGAAACAAGAATCTTTATGGAAGACCAATCGCACAACACTCGCCAAAATATGGATTTATCAGCAGAAATTGCAAGAGAGAATGAGTTGGGCAACGAAATTGCCGTTGTGACCCAAGGCTTTCATATGTATCGTTCTCTTAAACTGGCAGAAAGTGCAGGCTTCACGGCTTATAGTTTGCCGTCAAAGACAGACCCAAGAATGCTACCGACATATTATGGCAGAGAACTGTTATCCTTAACCAAATGGAAATTAGAAGAATTATTCTTAGGAGGGACAAGCAAATGAGCGTATTAATCAAAAGAGCACGCATTGTGAATCCAATTAAAAATGAGGATTTTGTGGGCGACATCTTTATAGACGGCGAAAGAATTGAGGCCATCGGAGACGATTTGTTTTCGTATGTTACAAAAGCAGATTTCATTATCGATGCCAATCATTTTATTGCCGCACCTGGGCTTGTTGATATGCATGTTCATTTGCGTGATCCCGGTTATACAGACAAAGAAGATATTCAGTCCGGTTGCCGTGCAGCGGCAGCAGGTGGGGTAACAGCACTGCTCGCCATGCCAAATACCAATCCCGCTGTTGATTCTGCTAAAACTGTGAAATATATCTTAAATCAGGCTAAAAATGCAGATGCAGAAGTCTACACGACAGCCTGCATTACAAAAGGAATCAAGGGTCAGAAAATTTGTGATTTTCAGGCACTGAAAAAAGCCGGAGCAGTTGCGCTGAGCGACGATGGGCGTCCTGTGCTGAGTACTCGTCACCTCATGCAAGCCTTGCAAGAAGCACAAGAGCTTGGCATGATTGTCGTTTCTCACTGCGAAGATTTAACAGCTATCGGTGACATTTGTATCAACGAGGGAACCGTTTCAAAAGAGCTGGGGCTTTTGGGCAATCACCGTGCTGTTGAAGACTGTGGAACAGCCAGAGAAATCGCCGCTGCCGCTGCCATTGAAGCACCGCTTCATATTTGCCATGTTAGTACGAAAGGCTCAGTCGATATTATTCGTGATGCAAAGCGCAGAGGTTTGCCCATTACAGCAGAAACGGCACCGCATTACTTGCTGCTGACAGAAGAAGAAATCCTCAAAAAAGATGCGGATTATAAAATGAATCCGCCGCTGCGAACAGAGGAAGACAGAAAAGCACTGATTGCTGCTTTAAAAGACGGTACGATTGATGCAATCGCCACCGACCATGCCCCTCATACGCCAGAAGAAAAAGCAGACTTTATGCATTCTCCTAACGGTTCAATCGGCATGGAAACTTCGCTCGCCGCTACCATTACTGCGATGGACGGTGTGCTGAAAATTCCTGATATTATTCGCAAAATGAGTGTGAATCCTGCTAAAATCATGAATATAGACGCAGGAGAAATCAAGGTGGGAGGACTTGCCAACCTTGTGCTGTTTGACCCGAATGAGCAATGGATTGTCGATGAAAATAAATTACATGGCAAGAGCAAAAATACACCTTTTAAAGGCATGAAGCTAAAAGGCAAAGTGAAATATACCTTTTTTAAAGGAAGAAAAGTCTATCAAGACACAGCAGAATAAAGCCGTCTCAAGAAAGGAAACTTGAATATGTCTATGGATAAAATGATAGAAGCCATTATGGAAACCCAAAACCCCAGTGTAGCGGGGCTTGACCCAAAACTTGAGTATATTCCGCCTTATCTCAAACAAGCTAGTTTTGCAAAATATGGTGAAACACTGGAGGGAGCGGCAGATGCTCTTTTACAGTTTAATAAAGGTTTGATTGACGCACTATGTGATATTGTTCCGGCAATTAAACCGCAGGCGGCTTATTATGAAATGTATGGTTGGCAGGGCATGAAAGCGTTGACCGAAACCATTGCCTATGCCAAAGAAAAGGGAATGTACGTCATCACAGACGGTAAGCGTAATGATATTGGGCCGACCATGACTGCTTATGCAACAGCGCACCTTGGCAAAACGGAAGTTGCTGAAAACTCGTTTGCTGCTTTTGACGGTGATACCCTGACCGTGAACGGCTATTTGGGAACAGACGGTATCAAGCCTCTGATAGAAGTCTGCCAAAAAGAAGATAAAGGGATTTTTGTGCTAGTTAAAACATCGAACCCTTCATCAGGTGAGTTGCAAGATAAGAAACTTGAAAGCGGAAAAGCAGTTTATGAGCTAATGGGCGAAATGTGCGAAAACTGGGGCAAAGAGCTAGAGGGAAAATACGGCTACTCTGGTGTGGGTGCGGTTATCGGCGCCACTTACCCTGAGCAGCTTGATGAACTGCGTGTCAAAATGCCGCATACATTCTTTTTAGTGCCAGGATACGGGGCGCAGGGCGGGGGAGCCGGTGACGTGAAACCTGCTTTTGATGAAAACGGACTGGGTGCGATTGTGAATTCTTCAAGAGGGATTATGTGTGCTTGGCAGAAAGAAAAATGTGCAGAAACCGATTATGCTGCCGCGGCTCGTCGTGAAGCAATCCGTATGAGAGATGAAATCATGGCAGAAGTTGGCAGAATTTTACTGCCGCTATAAAGAAAGGCGAACAACATGAAGCGATATGATGTAAGACTGTGTAAGATCATCAAAAAAACGGAGATTGCAGATGGCTTCTTTGATTTTTTGGTAGAGGCGGGCGAGTTGGCACAAACGGCACAAGTAGGTCAATTTGGGCATATTAAAGTGACAGGTAAAACCTTGCGCCGACCTATTTCTATTTGTGAGATTGACAAAGAAAAAGAAACTCTACGTTTTGTCTTTCAAATTAGAGGCGAGGGGACAGCAGAGCTTGCCAAAGTACAAGAGGGTGAAAATCTGGATGTATTGGCACCGCTTGGGACAAGCTTTCCTTTGTTTGATAAAGAAAAGAAAGCATTACTTGTCGGCGGAGGAATAGGCACACCGCCGCTATTGGGTTTAGCGCAATATTACGGAGCAAACAGCACGGTAGGATTGGGATTTCGGAATGCTGATTCTGTCATTTTAGAGAAAGATTTCGCCGCCGCTGGCGCAAAAGTTTTGATTGCCACAGATGATGGTTCTGCTGGCTTTCATGGGTTAGTGACAGAAATGCTGAAAGACAGCCGCCCTGATGTTATCTATACTTGTGGTCCTACTCCCATGCTGAATGCAGTATGCCGTTTGGCAGATGAGTGGAAAGTGCCTTGCTATGTTTCGTTAGAGGAACGCATGGCTTGCGCTGTGGGCGCTTGTTTAGGCTGTGCAGTTGCCTTGCAAGATGAAAGCGGAAATGTATATAACGGACACGTTTGTAAGAGTGGTCCGATATTTGACTATAAACGCGTTGTGCAGTTTGCAGGTGGCGAAACATCAGCCGTTTTGAATCAAAAAGGTTGCGAATGTGGCACCAAGGAGGTTTGTCATGGCTGATTTAAAAGTAAAGGTAGCAGGTGTTGAATTTAACAATCCGCTAATTGCCGCCTCAGGTGCATTTGGCTTTGGACGTGAATATGGTGAAATGTACCCGATTTCCGCTTTTGGCGGTATTGCTTGCAAGGGTACAACTCGAGAGCCAAGACAAGGCAATCCTGCCCCTAGAATTACAGAAACACCAAGTGGTATGCTTAATGCAGTAGGACTGCAAAATCCGGGTATCGAGCATTTTATCCGAGAGGACTTGCCGTGGCTCGAGCAGCAGAATATCCGCATTATTGCCAACATTGCCGGTAATGAATATGAAGATTACTGTGCGGTCGCCGAAATGCTAAACAGCACTGCTGTGGATATGGTCGAGCTAAATATTTCTTGTCCAAACGTGAAAAAAGGCGGTGTACAGTTTGGTACAAGCGCCGAGGGCGTATTCGGCATTACAAAGGCTGTGAGAGAGGTCTGCAAAAAACCGCTCATCGTCAAGCTTTCACCTAACGTTAGTGATATTGGTGAGGTGGCTTCTGCCGCTGAACACGCCGGTGCAGATGCGGTGTCGCTGATTAATACACTGACTGGTATGCGCATTGATATTAATTCTCGCCGACCGATTATTCGCAATAATACAGGTGGACTTTCAGGTCCAGCTGTATTCCCTGTTGCTGTTCGCATGGTATGGCAGGCAGCACAGCGAGTGAAAATCCCTGTCATTGGTCTGGGGGGCATTGCTTCTTGGCAAGATGCTGTTGAAATGCTTTTGGCGGGCGCAACGGCGCTGCAAATTGGGACCGCGATTTTCACAGACCCTTATATTGCTGAAAAAATCACAGAGGGACTGAATCAATATCTTGATAAAAATGGCATAAAATCTGTGACCGAGCTGACAGGGGGCATATGTCCATGGTAATTATGGGAGTAGACCTTGGAAAAGCCAGAACAGGGCTTGCCATTTGTGATAGAGCTGAAATGCTGGCCGTACCGCTGTGTGTAGTAGAAGAACACAACCGAGAGCGGTTGATTGATAAGATTGCTGAGAAAGCGGCAGAAAGTAAAGCAGAATTGCTTGTCGTGGGTTTGCCCAAAAATATGGATGGCAGTGAGGGAGAAAGTGCTGTATCGGCTAGAGAAACAGCTGCTTTGCTTGCAGAAAAAACAAAATTACCAATTGAACTTTGTGATGAACGGGGAACGACGATCACCGCTCACAATTATTTGAATGAAACCAATACCAGAGGCAAGAAGCGTAAAGCGGCGGTAGACGCTGTGGCGGCGACGGTTATTTTGCAAAACCATTTGGATAAGCGCAGACATAATAGGCAAAAATGAGTGTGCAATTATAGATTAAAATACAATTTACATTGAAAACAGACTCATGTATAATGAGAGTAGTCAGACAATTATTAATATAGAAAAGGAGAACAGAAGTGAGCGATTATGTAATTATGACAGACTCAACTTGCGATTTGACGCAAGAGCTAGCGACCGAACTGGGTATCAACGTCGTTCCGCTGTCATTTATTATGGACGGCAAAACTTATTTTGGCTCTCTGAATCAAAAGACAATTTCAACAGAAGATTTTTATACGAAGTTAAAAAATGGGGATAAAGTTAGCACAGCACAGGTGAATTCAGAGGAATTTGTCGATCACTTTGAGCCGGTTCTAAAAAAAGGAATAGATATTCTTTACATAGCTTTTTCTTCAGGACTTAGCGGTACTTGCCAAAGTGCTCTCATTGCGCAAAAAGAACTGGCAGAAAAATACCCCGAACAAAAAATAGTGGTTTTTGATTCGCTTTGTGCCTCAATGGGTGAGGGACTTTTAGTGTATTTAGCCAACCAAAAGAAAGAGCAAGGCTTTTCAATTGAAGAAACTTATGACTGGCTGAAAGAAAACTTCATGAAAATGGCCCATTGGTTTACCGTGGATGACCTAAATCATCTCAAAAGAGGTGGCAGGGTTTCTGCCGGAGCAGCTTTTATTGGTACCATGCTCAGCATTAAACCTGTTTTGCACGTAGACAATGAAGGACATTTGATTCCGGTAAAAAAAGTTAGAGGAAGAAAAGCTTCTTTAGATGCCTTGGTGAAACAGATGGAAGACACAGCGATTAATCCTGCTGAACAAATCGTTTTCATTAGCCATGGTAATTGTCTTGAAGATGCGGAATATGTTAAAACACAGATTGAAGAAAAAATGGGTGTAAAAGAATTTAAAATAAATGTAATTGGTCCGGTTGTCGGCGCACATGCAGGCCCTGGAACAATAGCACTTTTCTTTTTGGCAACAGAAAGATAAAAATTGCTTTTGCTGTATTTATTTTTCAAAATATTGATTCACAGAAATCAGGCTTTTAGCCTGATTTCTTATTGACAAAACCCTTAGAAAGGGTTACATTAGTCTAGAGTAAGTGTACAAACTAAATGTTTGATACACAAATAAAGAAGAGTCAGTCGCTGACTCTGAAATTGTTTAGCGGTAAGCCCGCAAAATTAAGGAGGAGTTCGAAATGAGTCGAGTAGTTAGAGTGGCAGTAGTAGGTTACGGTGGCATGGGCGGTTGGCATACCCGTCTTTTGCAGGAAATCCCCGAAGTAGAATTGGCAGGGGTTTATGATATTCTGCCAGAGCGCAATAAGGCTGCTGAAGAAGCAGGAATTAAAGCCTATGACAGTCTAGAAGCATTGCTTGCCGATGAAACCATCGACGTAGTTACCGTGGCTATCCCCAATGATTTGCATGAAGAAGTTTGTATCAAAGTGATGGAGGCCGGTAAGGCTGCTATCTCTGAGAAACCGGTTACCATGTCAACAGCTGTTTTAGAGAACATGATTGCTGCTTCCAATAGAACTGGTTCTCTCTTTACCGTACATCAGAATCGTCGTTGGGATGAAGATTTCAGAACTGCTGAAAAAATCTATAAATCAGGTGATTTGGGCAGAGTTTTCGAGATTCAATCTCGCGTGCACGGCTCAAGAGGAATTCCTGGTGACTGGCGTAATACCAAAGCACAAGGCGGCGGTATGGTTCTGGATTGGGGCGTTCACTTGCTCGATCAAATGAACATGATGATGGGCAAAATGCCTGTGTCTGTTTATGCTGTGCTTTCTAACGTCACCAATGAAGAAGTAGATGATGGATTTACAGCTACCTTTAAATTCGATGATGGATTGGTCTTTACAGTAGAAGTAGGCACCAGCAACTTTATCAATTTGCCTCGTTGGTATATTCTAGGTTTGAACGGTACATCTGTAATTGAAGATTGGGATGTAAGTGGCAGAACTGTAATCGCAACTTGCAAAGAGGGTCATGACGCAGTTCCGATTGTGACAGCTGCCGGTCTTACTAAAACAATGGCTCCCAGAACTCCTGAAACCATTGAGACTTTGCCGATTGAGAAAGTACATTGCGATATCAAAGATTACTATCGCAACATTGCTGCTGTTGTCAACGGAGAAGCAGAGCAAATCGTAACACATGATCAGCAAAGAGATTTGATGAAACTGATGGAAGCCATCTTTGAATCTGCTGAAAAGAATGAAGTAGTTTTCTTTTAATTAATAGCATTTGATAGCAATAAGATAAAAAGAGAGCCTTACGTATTAAACGTAAGGCTCTCTTTTAGTCTACCTGAAAAATGAGATTCAAATCTAACCATCCAAATAACCAGATTATGATCATTGTTATTCATGTCTCAAAGCGTCTATTGGGTTCAAATTCGAAGCTTTAATAGAAGGGATGAGCCCGAAGACGATACCAATGACCATGGAAAAAGCAACGGCCAAGAAAATGGAGGGTACACTGATGGAAGGTGGAACGTTGTTGACGGAAGACATAATTGTGGAGAGCAAGATGCCGGCCGCCACACCAAAAATACCGCCAAGACTTGTCAAAACAGCGGCTTCTGTCAAGAATTGCCAAAGTATGCGTTTCTTTTTAGCACCGATTGCTTTTTTTAGACCAATTTCTCTGGTACGCTCTGTAACAGAGACTAGCATAATATTCATAACTCCAATACCGCCTACCAAAAGAGAGATACTGGCAATCCAAATAAGCTGTTGGTTGGCTGAATTATTAAGGTCTTGCAGCTCTTTTGCCCGTTGCAGCATGTCTCCAGCTTTATAAGCAATGGTATTGGATTCGCTTTCGGGAGAAGCCTCTTTAGTTTCGGCAATACCCATGTCACTGCTATTTTGCGTGTTTGTATTGTTGCGGTTCAAAATTGTAGCTGCGTCTTTGCTGATGGCTGCCATAGCTTCGGTGTTAGCCGCTTTAACAGCCAGAGCTTGTGGTTCATCAAAGATATAAATATCCGGCCAACAACTGTTAGGAACAAAAATTTTGCCAGAGCTTTGATTCATGCTCATATAGGTGTAATAGTCTTCTTCGCTATTAATAACAGGAGTGAATTTTTGCGATTCTTCTACAATGC
Organism: Scatolibacter rhodanostii; assembly: GCF_900197595.1. GTDB lineage: Bacteria > Bacillota > Clostridia > Oscillospirales > Acutalibacteraceae > Scatolibacter > Scatolibacter rhodanostii. The sequence goes on from NZ_FZLO01000007.1 coordinate 101,404, forward strand.
CAATGACGATAAAAGGTGTCGATTTAAATTCAACGGTTTTCCCAATAGGGTCTTCTCCTGAGAAAAGTGCTTTTGCCACAGTTTCGTCAATTAACATGACTGGACGAAATTGTGTGTAATCACTTTCAATAAAATTACGCCCTTTTTTTAGCGTAAAGCCAGTGACATCAAAATAGTCACTTTCAACACCAAAAACTTGAGCACCACTTAGGTTGTTGTTACGGTAATACAACGATTCATTGTATTCGTTGCGGTAATTGTAGATGCTGGCAGATTGAACATGATCCAGCTCCAAAACCTCTTGTTTGGTTTCTTCGGTAATCAGTGGTATACCTTCAGGTACCCCCATGTAACTAATTTCATAGGGGGAGTCGTACTGATAAAGCTGTAATCGTACCACATTATTGCCAGAACCAATTAAGTTTTGCTTGATTTGCTCATTTGTGCCTTTGATTGTTGAAACAATGGTAATGATAGAGGCAATGCCAATAATGATACCCAGCATGGTTAAAAATGAACGCATTTTGTGTGACCAAATACCTTGAAAGGAAAGGCGAATATTCTCAATCATGACGTCACCACCTTTCTTGCAGTATAGGAGTGTACGGATAAGGGATTGGCCGCAGTAACTGCATCATCTTGTTTTTCTGCTTCTGCATCAATTCTTGGTTCCGCTTCATTTTCAGATACAGCATTTTCTTCAGGAGAATCCTCCAAGACTTCATCAGGAGCAGTTATGTCGTCTGAGGGTGCTGTGCTGTCAGTAGTTGGTTCTTCCTGATAATCTTCATCTGTGCCTTGCGGCCTAGTTCGCATACCCTCACGCAGATCTTTGCCATAAGGGAAAGCAATACTGTCATCTACGGTCAAGCCAGATTTGATTTCAATATAGTAGCCGCCTGACATGGTTTTTCCGGTCTGCACCGGTTGTTTTACTAAGCGATTATCGTCGCCTTTTTTCATCACATAGCTGCCGCTGTCATCATCACGGACATACATTTTGTCAATGTAAAAACTGCCGCTGTCATTGCTTTCAGCAGGTGCATTAATGGTAATATCAAAGTACATACCATTGTAAATTCCTTCGGTATTGGTAAAAATGGCTGTGAATTCATAAGTCGAACTATTCGGGTTAGTGCTGCCGCCACTATAGCCATATTCATTTGTGATAGGGTAGCTGCCGATTGAGACGATTTGTGCTTCATAAGCGCCGGCTTCCCACGAATTAACAGTCACTGTGTCACCAACGTGAATGTTGCCAAGAAGAGATTCGTTGATTGTACCATGCAAATAGAAGGTATTTTCGCCAGAAACCACTAAAAATGGAGTTGAGTTGGCTTTTGCATCGTCAATGCTGATTAAAGAACGAACAACGCCATCAATTGTTGCGGTAACCGTTGCGTTATCAACCAAAAGAGCAGCTTTTTGAGAGTTTAGTTGAAGCTGCTTGCGTGAGAGAATAAGGGTTTTTATTTCAGCTTCTTTTTGAGAAATGGCTTGTTTGAGTTCCTCAGCAGTATACTGCATTTCTACAGTATCTGAAATGCCTCCTTGTGGTAAATCATTCAAAGAAGTTCCACCATCTAAAAATTCAGGCAAAGCAATTTCATCGCTTGGTTGTTCAGAATATAGGCCAGACAGCGAAAACGAACTCGAAAAGGAAAAACCGTTAATCTTAAAAGATTGAAGTAGTTTGCCAAAATTGGAATTCTCTTCTCTGACTTCTAAAACAGCCACAAAGGCACTATTTTGTGGTTTAGGTGTTTCTGTGGGTGTAGGGGTTGGTTCTTCTTCTGGCAAAGAAGACTCACTGCCCTCAGAGGGAGATTCACTACCAGTATCGTCCGCAGCAGGTGCGGTAGTAGGAACAGAGGTAGTAGCAGGAAGGGGTGTTTCATCCTCTTTGATTTGAACATTAAACGCTTTGCGAAGAAAACTTTCACTTAGCGTGCAATCTGGTGTGCAAAGATATAGATAGGGGTCTTCTGCGGTGCCGCTGCCCGCATAGGGGATAGAGTCAGCGGTCAGCTCACTGTAAAGTGTAGCAGTAGCAGGAGGGATAGGGGTAGGAGTGGGTTCTGGAGTGGGCTGGGGTTCGGGGGTAACTAGAGGTGGGACGTAAGGGGTAGTATTATTTAATTTAATTAGCGCATTTTGGGCAATTCGGATATCTTCATCTATTGCCTGTAGCTCAAGTTCCTTTTTTTGCAAATCAAGCTCTAACAGGGTCTTATCATATTGCAAAATAGGGTCGCCGATTTTTACCGTTTGCCCCTCTTGCACAAAAATTTCACTAATTACTTTTTCAGAGTCGGGGTAGAGCTCCTGAATGTAGTCGCTGCTGGCTTGACCAGAGGAGTAAACTTGATCGTTCCAATTCTCCGTATAGATATTAGAAACGGGAATTACTTCAACACTGGTTTTGTCTTGTTGTTTCTTGACAAAATAAGAAATAGTGAAAATCAAAACAGCGATGATAGTAAGCACAATGAGAGAAATGATAAGTCTTTTTCTAATTTTATTCGCTTTCATTGTTTACCGCCTCGCTTTCTTTGGGGATGAAATCACCGGCAGAATCAAATTCATGTTCAACATAGGAATAAGAATAGACATTTTCTGTTATGGCATCGTTTGTTGCGGTTGAGATATCTTCATTAGCCAAATTGTCGGCTGCCGGAACAAGAAACTGCCCGTCACGAATGTGAAAGGTTTTGTGTGCATGGTCTGCAATTTCCTGTTCATGAGTAATCATGATAATGGTTACTCCTTCTTCATTCAATTGGTGAAAGATTTCCATGATTTGATCGCCAGAAGCAGTATCCAATGCGCCGGTAGGTTCGTCTGCCAAAAGTATTTTGGGACTGTTGACCATGGCTCTTGCAATGGCAACACGCTGGCATTGACCACCAGAAAGCTGGGTGGGTTTAAAGTTAGTGCGGTCACCCAAACCGACACGTTCAAGTGCTTTTCTGCCGATTTCAAGTCGCTCTTTCTTGCTGACACCCGCATATAAAAGAGGCAAAACAACATTTTCTAAAGCAGATTGTCTTGAAAGCAGATGAAAACTTTGAAATACAAAGCCAATGCTATTCAGACGCAAATCAGATAATTTAGCATCATTGTTGGCCAGTACATCTTGCCCGCCAAGATAATATTCTCCGCTCGATGGCAAATCGAGGCAACCAATAATGTTCATTAGAGTCGTTTTACCCGAGCCGGAGGGACCCATGATTGCACAGTAATCACCCTCTTCGACATTCAGTGAAATGTCTTTGAGAACGGGTACTTCCAGTTTGCCTTGGCGGTAGGTTTTATAAATGTTCTTGAGTTCAAGAATGGACATTAAGATACCTCCTCAGTAGAAACCGTGGGAAGTTTTTCTTGCATTTCGGGGGTAATACTCTCCGCAAGAGGCATATCAATCGTAGGTTGTTCTTCAACAGGCGACATCATGTCACCTGTTGTGCCAAGCATGGGGTCGGTTGTAACAGGAAGTCCGTTTTTCAGGTTGTCTGACGGGATTGCCAAGTAGTCATCTCTATGAACTCCATCGGTGATTTCGTAAAGATCAGTTTCAGCGTCATAAGCACCCAATGTAATCTTGCGTTTTTCAAGCTTTTGATTCTTGTCTTGCGCCCAAACGAAGCTGTCAGAATCGCCTTTTACAAGGTAATAGGAAGGAAGCCAAATACCCGTTTTAGGGGCAGAGCTATCTCCTGATGAAGGTTCTATGTACACATGCTGACCGATAATCAGCTTGCTGTTATCGACTATGTCAAGACCGTCTTTACTGTCTGCAATAACGCTTTGGTCATCAAGCGCAACAAAGAAATTATAACGAGAACTGCCTTGCGAACTGCTGGAATCGCCGGCAGCATACATCATGGAATAATTGCCGCTATCACTGTTTGAAACAGGGTTTTCAAAATCGATGGATTCGATACTGCCGCTCCAAGTGACATCGGGGTTTATGCGGGAATGGATAATAACAGGCTGTCCTTGACTGACTTGATAGCGCTGCAGTTCGGTAATGGTTGCTTTAATGCGATATTCACCGGTTGAAAGAATCGAAATAAAAGCTGTAGGTGTTGTGCCACCGTTATACATCATGCCATTGGCATTGTTGGTGTTTTCATTGATGGTCTTTATAATGCCGGCTTCAGGAGCAGTTACCACATTGTTTTGGATAGAAGCATTCATTTTTTCAATTTCTTTATTTTTTACAGAAGCCTGATATTCTTGTTCTCTAATATTTAGCTCAAGCGTTTGGATTTTAATGGTATAGGAGAGTTTATTGTCTGCAGAAGCATTTTCTCGTTCTGTTTCTAAGTCAGAAATTTGATTTTTATATTCACCAATAGTATTGTTAATGCTTTCTACCGTAAGTTTATCTTGTTCTAAAGTCAATTTCATTTCGTCTATGTTATAAGAAAAAAGTGGGTCACCTGCGTTTACATTCTGTCCTTCAACAACCAAAATTTCAGAAACTGTTTTAGAATCATCTTTGTTGACAGAAATGGTCTTTTGGGGTTCAACAACTCCGGCATAACGACCGGTAATGCCCAGGTCTGTTCCGGTGAGAGAAGAAACCGACGTGACTAAAATGGGGTCAGCCTTTTGCATAGCCCAATAATCTTTCAAGAAAAAGAACCAAATGCCTGTGAAAATGAGGGCTAAGCCCACGAGAACACCGGCGGCAAGGAGAAAGATTTTCTGCTTTTTATTCATGACTTTTTTGTCAGAAGTAGTGTCGGCGGATGGGTGGTCATAGTGTTTTTTATTCATAGGTAAAACCCTTCCTGAAAAATAAAGTTTTGACAGAAATTAATAAAATAATTATACTATATGGGAATACAATTAGCAACTGTTGGCCAGCTCAAAAAGTTGAATTAAGAAAAATGCTTTTTAGTAAAACCAATAAAAGAAAACATAAAAGCTGTTTCGCTTATATTTTGTTGAAGGAAAGGACTTATCATGGCGCAAAAATTTTATGCGGTTAGAAAAGGAAAAAAGACAGGAATATTCTTGACATGGGACGAATGTAAAAGACAAGTTACGGGTTTCAGCGGTGCGGAATATAAAAGTTTTCCAAATAAAGAAGGGGCAGAAGCCTTTTTAAGTTTAGATTTGCCGACTACTACTGGTGAGACGGTGATGACAGAAGACGGTATTCCCTACAAAGAAAATACAGCAATTGCTTATGTGGATGGCAGTTACAAGGCGGCAACAAGAGAATTTGCAAGCGGTGCGGTACTTTTCTATAATAAAGAAAAAATAACATTTTCTGAAAAATTTGATGACCCTGAATTAGCAGAAATGAGAAACGTTGCCGGAGAAATCACAGGTTCTATGATTGTGATTCGATATTGCATTGAAAATGATATTAAAGCAGTAGAAATTTATCATGATTACGAGGGAATTTCGAAATGGGCAAACGGACTTTGGAAAGCGAATAAATCAGGAACAAAAAACTATGCGGAATTTTGTCGTCAGGCAAGAGAACACGTGAATATTTCTTTCGTCAAAGTAAAAGGTCATTCGGGAGATCGCTATAATGATGAGGCAGATATTCTTGCCAAAAAAGCGTTAGGAATTTTATAAGAGGAAAGGTTGCTAAATATGTTATTTTGGGTGATTTTGACGCCTATTTGGGTAGCTTTGGTGGCTATTTTGATTTTTAGATTTACCAAGAACAGCACATTAGCATCATCTTTACCGCAAAATACAGAAAAAGAATCGGTCTCTAAAAAAGAGACCGCCTTTGTTTTTGCAGCAGCCCTTCTTTTTCGTGTTGGCATACTGTTTTTAGTCTTATTTCTTGTACGATTTTTGAGTTCACAAGACAGCGCGTTACCTACGCTTACCGAGATATTTTCTGCGTGGGATGGTACACATTATGTCAATTTGGTAGAAAAAGGATACAGCGGTTATCGTGAAGCAGGTAGGCCAATATTTCTTGTCTTTTTTCCTCTTTATGTTTGGGTTGTGCGTTTTTTTAGGCTGTTTATTCCAAACACGATGGCGGCTGGACTTTTGGTCTCTTTTTTGAGTTATGCAGGCGGTTGTTGTTTTGTCTACCGTATGGTGAACAAGCTTTATAACCGAACAGTAGCTCTTCGTAGTATTTTGTATCTGTCTATTTTCCCGTTCTCTTTCTTTTTTGGTGGCATGATGACTGAAGGTTTATTCTTGCTCACGACAGCGGCTTCGCTATATTACACCGCTGAACATAAGTGGTGGAGAGCCGGGCTATGGGGCGCTTTAGCAGCGATGAGCCGCATGACCGGAATGCTCACAGCCATTGCTATTTTGGTAGAATACATAGAGTATACAAAGCCGTTTAGACAAAATATTGACAACAACTGGATGAAACGTTGGATCATCAAACTGCCGGCGGCAGGAATTCCTTTTTTAGGAACAATTTTGTATTTGGTTCTAAATTATGCTGTTACAAGAAATTGTTTTTCTTTTCTGGAGTATCAAGGACACTGGGCACAAGGTGGGCAATGGCTTCCCAATACGATTCGATTATTAGTACGTAATGCAGGCGAATATAAAAACGAATCGCATGGTGTGTCAATATGGATTCCTGAGCTTATTTTATTCGTCGTATTTCTTTTACTGCTCATATTGGCCATCATGCAAAAAAAACATAAGTCCTTTATTTCGATATATGGACTTGCCTATTTAACCGTGAGTTATTCGCTTTCTTGGCTGTTAAGTGCGGGTCGATATCTTTCAAGCAGTATTGTGTTCTTTATTTTTGCAGCTGTTCTTACAGAACGTTGGAAGTGGTTAGATAAAGTTATCACAGTTGTATTTTCTATTCTGTTTGGCATCTATTTGTTTGCCTTTGTGGCAGGCGCTGAAATTATGTAAAAAGAAGTCGTGTTCCTTTTGGGGACACGACTTCTTTTTATAAGAAATATTATTTAAACCGTTTCTTCTTTGGCTGTTGAAAAAACACAAAATTCTTTCATACAGCAAATTTCACATTTTGCTTGTCTTGCTGTGCAAACTGCTCTGCCATGCAAAACAATACGGTGGCAAAAGTTGTTAGATTCTTCGGGTGGTAATACAGCACGCAAATCTTCTTCTACTTTGAGCGGGTTTTTGTTTTTGGTCAGCCCTAATCGTCCGGTGATTCGGATAAAATGGGTATCGGTAACCACGGCAGGTTTACCATAGATATCGCCTAAAATAAGATTGGCTGTTTTGCGACCTACACCGGGCAGCTTGAGCAAATCTTCCATGTTATCAGGAACTTGTCCGCCAAAATCATCTCGAATCATACGCGAGAGCGCGATAATATCCTTTGATTTGACTTTATAAAAGCCGCAAGAGTGAATTAACTCGCCTACTTCTTCTTCGGTTCCCCCACAAAAAGCTTCTAACGTAGGGAATCTGGCGAACAGGGCAGGGGTCACTAAATTGACGCGGGCATCTGTGCATTGTGCAGACAGTCGGGTGGCAATTAAAAGCTGAAGAGGATCCTCATAATTTAAAGAGCAGATGGCATCTGGGTATTCTGTTTTGAGCGCATCGACACATTCTTGAGCCAAAATCTTTTTTTGTTTTATCGTCATGGGAGGCCTCCTTGACTAGCGTAATATTGTTCTTTTATGATTATATGGTTAAAAATTCATGAATGTGGAATCGGGAAAAGAAAGATTGTCGAGTAAGTTTTTAACGGGAACATGACAAGACTTGGCGTATTGTACTGTGAAAGCAGTACCGCTTCTTCTGTTGCGATTTAAATAACACAGGCAATAATTGCTTTTCTCTACCAACAGGCGATTCCTTTGCCGCATAGCTTCAACGGAATAAGTCTCAGATACATATTTGATAGAAGACGCTTGTTCTAAAATTTGCTGATAGACTTCTTGCTGATGATTATGCCAGTTTGCGTGTTGATTTTTGCAAGGAAGAATCAAATGCAGCTTAATTTGAGAATTTGATTTTTGCTTTTGCAAAACAGCTTGTGCCGCTAGGGTGTCAAACCCTAGCGCCCCACCGGCGTAGAAATCAGTATAACCCTCAACAGTTAAAGCGTCTAATTCTTCCAGCAAAGTGGTATAAAGGCGAGGCAGAATATCGAAACGAATTGCTCTGTGTCCGGTAAAACAGCAAGCCAAGTTATCCAAAGTGAGCCCCCTCATACAGATGAAAAATCTTAGCTATTTTACCGCCCATCGGCAACATCATTAATTCGTTTTTACGGATAGCCTTAAATAAAATGGCGGCAGGAAAATAGACGAGAACTGCGACCGCAATAGCAATCAAAACTGCTATTTTTTCACTCATCATAGAAGAAAGAGCCAAGAAAGAGAAATAAGAAGCAGCACCCATGACGGCTGAGGCTAAAGCAACCGGAAGAAAGGATAGGAGAATGTTTTCCGCTTTGGGTACGAGGCGATAAACAGAGATAAGATTAAGAACTAAGGTGATGAGATAAGACAGTGATGTAGTAATAGCCGCACCTTGAATATTGATAGCCGGGTTTCCGATGAGAACATAATTTAAGACTAAGCGGACTATGCCGCCAATTGTCATGTTGATGACGGGCTGAGTTACATGTCCCATAGCCTGCATTAAGGAATTTGTCGTATATAACAGGCCATTAAAAACGATACCAATCGATACGGTCTGCAAAATACTACCGATAATGTCAGCAGAAACATTCTTGCTAAAATAAGCTAAATGGGCGATAGGTTGTCCAAATAGGAAGAAACCAACCGTACAGGGCACGGTAATTAAGAGCGTCATGCGAATGGCAGAAGTTGTACTGCGTGCCACCTTTTTTGCATCACGCTGTGTGAAAGCAACGGAGATGACAGGGATTAGGCTGGTAGCGATAGGAATGGTAATTGCGCCCGGCAAATCGAATAGTCGAATGGCAGCACCCCAAGCACCATATAAATCTTCAGCAGCTTCTTTAGAGAGATACGTCTGCAAGCGTGAGTTGATGATAGACGCATCAAAAAGATCAAGCACAAAGAGCAAACATGAACCAATTGTAATGGGAACGGCAATCCGAATTAAATTGTTTAAGATGACTTTGCTTGAGTCAACTCGACGGGAAGAATTAGAGGGATGGGAAAGCGTTTGGCGGCGGTCCTTCCGTTTGCGAATGGTAAGATAAACAGCACCGCAAAAGGCACTGAAAGAAATTCCGATGATAGCAGCCGCAGAAGAATATTCTGCATTTTGAAAAGTAGTGTGAATATAGAGGGCTAAAGAAAGCCCAAAGATAAGCTTAATAATGGCTTCGATTAACTGCGAAAGGGCAGTAGGCTTCATGTTCGACTTGCCTTGAAAAAAACCTCGTGTTGCAGACATAATAGAAGCAAAAAAGACCGTGGGAGCTAATGCCTTGATAGAATAAGTAGCACCGGGTACATGGACAATGGAAGCAAGTAAATCTGAAAAGAGGAACATTAGTATGCTCAGCACAAGCCCTAAAATAGAAAAAGTACGCAAGGCAATAGAAAAAGTTTTTTCGGCTTGACGTGGATTTCCCAAAGAGTAAGCACTGCTAACCATTTTAGAGACGGCAACAGGAAGACCAGCTGTGGCGATGGCATTGAATACGGCAAAAATGGTGTACGTAGCATTATAGGGGGCAAGACCGGCTGTACCGATAATGTTCGTGAGCGGGATGCTAAAGAAAAAACTGACAAATTTAACAATCAGCGTAGAGGCTGACAGAATAGCGGCACCTTTGAGAAAACTTTGGCCTTTTTCATTTGACATAGCAATTCTCCTAATATGGTTAGCTGGCATTTATATAACCGCATTAAGGTTATTAATACCCATTTTCATGTTTAATTATGATACAACTTTGTAGAAGAAACGTCAAGTTTTGCCATAGTAGCTTGTATAAACAGAAGACCAATCTAAAAATGGAGTACATCTAAAAAGATGTACTCCATTTTGCTTGAATTACGATACCTATTATCCTTGATATTTAGATTGTGGAAAATCCTTGGGGTCAAGATTAACAATATAGCAGAGGCGTTCGCTGTTGGTGATATAGATATCATTATTTCTTACAACATATTTTTCTGCATCTATGGTTACATAAACAACAGGTTTACTATAATCAACAGTGGTGATGTTGTTTTGCAAAGCTTTGTCTAGAGCGGTAAGAATAGGTTCCATTTGATCAAAAGAAGAACCCAGTGCATTACTGTTGTTATAATATTCATCAAAGATAGCGTTTGTATCGGGGTTATATCCAGAGAAGTTAATACCGTAGACAGAAAGACCGCCTTCACTGTCAGGTACTTGGTCATAATCAAGATATTGAATGCCATTTTCTTGGTAGGCGTTCCAATAGGAAAGGAATTCCTCTTTGCTGTTGGTGTTTCCAAGCTCACAGATTAGGCTAAAGGTTTTTGGTGTTAAATCTGGTGAAATCGTATAAATGCTCTGATATTTCTTTACGCCGTAATAACCTGAAAGAGAAATGCTGGGCAAATTTTGAGAGCTATAAGTGATGGTTTGTGTTGTGTCTTCGGCCATTTCCATAGCTTTCACATAAGGTAAAGTAGAAGACAGAGTGCCGTTGGTAATGAGATAAGAGGCCCACTGATCAGTTGATAAACCGGTTACTTCTTCTTTAAAGGTATTGTAAATGTTGTTGGTGTCTTCTTCTGTAAAGTTTTGTGTCATGGAATTGATGGAGATAGAACCGACCTCTTCGGGAATTTCAGAGAAAACAGATTCTTTTACTTCTGATTTCAAAATAGCTTGCTGAAAACGGAGATAGTCTTCGTCGGAGAGATAAAGGCTGCGATGGTAGGTTTTTCCGTTTTTCATACGAACAATAATGTGATTAAAAGAATTGTAGATATAGAAATTATTTTCTTCTATCTTAGCGGCTTCTTGATTTTGGGTGAGTAATTCAGATACCAGGTTTAAAACTTCTGGATTTTTAATAGTGGTGTCATCCATTAAATAATCTTCATATGAAGGTGATTGATACATATCTTCTTGATAACTGATACTGATAGAATCAATACGATCTACTTCCCAATTCACATTCAGCAAAGTGCTGCTTACGCCAACAACAGCCAAAGCAAAGACAACATTGAGTGCGGCTAAGATACCGAGAGCGGGCACCGTTTTAGGAATTGTCTTGAAAGTTTTTTTAGTAATGATTTCATAGGAGAAATAGACCACTAAAGAAATAAGATAAAGGGCAATAATGGTAACAGTGGATTCTGTATTGTTAAATAAGACAGTGGTAGCAATAACAGAAACAAAGAAACTAAGGGAAATACGGATGATAGCATGCACTTTTTTGCTTAAAGCAGGACTGCCGGCCGTTTCACTTTTACGCAGTGAAAATAAAATGCCACCGATAATTATATAGATTACGCCTAAAATAAGGCTATAAATACCATAGTTTACTTCGGTGAAAATATCACCTGAAGAAATGCCAAGTATGCTAGCGGCAAAGCCAAAAACCAGATTATAGCCCGAATCACTAATCAAGCCAAGACCACCGTTTGAGAGGACAGGGGCATTTCGCTGCACGGTCATAACAAATAACGTCATAATGGTACGGGGCAAGAACAAAACAAGTGAGGCAGTAATAATATTGGTGAAGATGGTTCCAGTAATAGAGACCGCTAAAAGTCCTGCACCTAAAACAAGGATAGAAGCGGAAAAAATAGTAAATATATAGGTGAAAATAGATTGAAATCCAATTGAAAAATAGCGAGCATTTAAAAAGTAAATGCAAAATGAAGTTAATGAAGTAATCGCTAAAATGACAACCAGCCAGGTGATAATACTTAATGTATAGGAAACAAAGATGGTTTTCCTTTTATGAGGAAGACTATGGTAAAAATCACTTTTGTTTCTGGCGTTTAAAAAATGAAAAGCAACAAGACCCATAAGCGGAACAAATAGGGCAAAAGATAGCATGTAGAGAGGATTGAAATCTATGCCATCAATTAGCATTTTCTCAACAGAACCGTTGTTAAGTTCTTGATTAGCCGCATAAGAAACATTAGAGAAAGCGACGACTGCGCCGATTAGTTCAACGATACAAAAATAAATAACGGCAACTAAAGCAGTTTGTTTCAATCCTTCTTTGTAAAGACCTTTATTAATAATCTGTTTCATATTCTCATCTCCTCTCAATTTAATTCGTTTTCAAAGGCGTAACCCAGAGCGCCCATTTCATGTACAAAGACTTCTTCTAAAGAAAGCGGAAGGATATCGAGCAGAATGGGTGCTTTTGATTTCAGCACTTCTTGTGCAGTTTCTCGGTTTCCTCGAACAATAAAGCTAGCAACTGATCCCTTTTTGTTGTAATTGAGCATTTCCAGTTCTGAGAAAAGAGTCTCATCAAAATCAAAAGGAAAAGCAACCTGCACACGAAATAGAGAGGTTTTAAGATTTTGCACATCCGATTCAAAAACAATACCGCCCTGATGTAGAAGGGCCAACTGGTCACAGGTGTCTTCTAACTCTCGTAAGCTGTGAGAGGTGATAATAGCCGTTGCATTGTTTTCTAAAACATCACTGATAATCAAGTTTTTGACAAGATTTCTCATGACAGGGTCAAGTCCGTCAAATGTTTCGTCAAAGAAAATATATTCCGGTTTGCGACATAGAGCTAAAATAATAGCGGCTTGCCGCTTCATACCTTTTGAAAAAGAGTTTACGCTAACTTTAGGATTTAGCCGAAAAGTTGCTGTCAATTCATTGAATCTCTTCATGTCAAAATTAGGAAATAAAGAGTCATAAAGAGTTGCCATGCGTTTCATCGAAGCGTTAGGCAAGAAGAACAACTCATCTGGGACGTAAGCGATTTTTGCCTTCATAGCAGGGTTTTCATAAATGGGCTGACCCTCCAGTGTAATTTGTCCGCTGTCGGCTTGATACACGCCGGTAATCATGCGCAAAAAAGTAGATTTTCCAGCACCATTTGAACCGATTAAGCCGTAAATACAACCTTTAGGGATTTGGCAGTTCATTTCTTTTAGAGCACAGAAGCTGCCAAAATTTTTAGTGACTTGCTCCGCTTTAATCATTTGTTATCCTCCTCATAGATTTTCTCAATCATCTTAATTATTTCTTCTTTTGTAATACCCGCAATGACCAGTTCTTGGATGAGTGGCTTAAGAGTTTGCATGCTGTTTCGCCGTTCTTCATAAAGAATTTCAGGAGCCGAATCAGCAATAAAAGTGCCTACACCTGAGCTGCTGTAGATTAAACCTTTTCTGTCAAGTTCGGTATAAGAACGCTGCACGGTGTTGGGGTTTAGGTTCATCTGCAAAGAAAGAGAACGCACAGACGGCATTTTCTCGCCGGGAGAAAAAATGCCCGTCAAAATATATTTCTCCACCTGTTGCACGATTTGCTCATAGACGGGGTAACGAGATTGATTATCAATCTGAAACATTCATAAACTCCTTTCTCTCTGTTTAGTGTATTAAGTATCCTAGTACGCTTAAGACGGTTATATCATGCGGATATCACTCTGTCAAGGGAAGAATTTGAATAGAAAGCAAAATGTAAATCTTTGTTATAAATTTGTAAGAAGTTAATGATTAAGGCAAGAAGAAAAGAATTGTTGTTTTCAAAAAAAGATGATAAAATAAATGGCAAAAAAAAATTACGATAGAAAGATTATGCCACGGCCATTTTAAAATCATATAAAAAAGGGGAGCATGATGGAAAATCAAGAATTATTTTGGCAAGCACTGGAAAGATTAGTTGCAGAGTCAGAGATTGTAATAGACCGACCTAAACAAACAGCACACCCTAAATATTCTGATATGATTTATCCGCTTGATTACGGCTATTTGAAAAATACCACGGCAATGGATGGTGGCGGTATCGACGTTTATGTTGGCTCTGATGAAGAAAGGACGGTAAAAGCAGTGCTATGTATTGTGGATTTGCTGAAAAGGGATTCTGAAATCAAGATTCTGATTGGCTGTACAAAAGAAGAAATAGCAGAAGCAAATCAATTTCAGAATCATTCCAATAATATGAAAGCGCTTTTGATTTACCGATAAAACTAAAATAGGCAGCAAAAAAGGGAGACATACATTTTGTATGTCTCCCTTTTGAAAGTTCCAAATGAATTATTTTGTGCCTTCATAAACAGCAACAGCGCAAGCAACAGTAGCACCGACCATTGGGTTGTTACCCATGCCGATGAGTCCCATCATCTCAACGTGAGCTGGAACAGAAGAAGAACCGGCAAACTGAGCGTCGCCGTGCATTCTGCCCATAGAATCAGTCAGGCCGTAAGAAGCAGGGCCAGCTCCCATGTTGTCTGGGTGCAGGGTACGTCCTGTACCACCGCCAGAAGCAACGGAGAAATACTGAACACCGTTTTCATTAGACCATTTTTTGTAAGTACCGGCAACAAGGTGCTGGAAACGAGTGGGGTTGGTGGAGTTTCCTGTGATAGAAACGTCAACGCCTTCGGCTTTCATGATAGCAACGCCTTCGAGAACGTCGTTAGCACCATAACATTTAACAGCAGCTCTTTCACCGTCAGAGAAAGCTTTTGTTTCAACAACATTCAGTTCATCATTGTAGAAATCATAGTCGGTTTTTACATAGGTAAAGCCGTTGATTCTGGAAATGATGTAAGCGGCATCTTTGCCCAAACCATTCAAAATGATTCTGAGTGGTTCTTTTCTGGCACGGTTAGCAGTTTTAGCGATACCGATGGCACCTTCAGCAGCAGCAAAGGATTCGTGGCCAGCGAGGAATGCAAAACACTTGGTTTCGTCTCTCAGTAGCATTGCGCCAAGATTACCGTGGCCTAGACCAACTTTTCTTTGTTCTGCAACAGAACCGGGAATGCAGAATGCTTCAAGACCGATACCGATTGCCTCGGCAGCTTCAGAAGCGGTTTTTGTTTCTTTTTTAATCGCAATAGCGCAACCTAGTGTATAAGCCCAGCTTGCGTTTTCAAAAGCGATGGGCTGAACGCCCTTTACGATTTCATAAGGGTCAAAACCCTTTGATTGACAAAGTTCACGAGCCTCTTCAAGACTGGCAAGGCCATACTCGGCGAGACATTTTTCAATTTTGGCAATTCTTCTATCCTTGCCTTCAAACATGACGTCATTAGCCATTATAGTTGTCCTCCTTTTATGGTCTTATTCTTCTCTCGGGTCAATAT
Organism: Scatolibacter rhodanostii; assembly: GCF_900197595.1. Taxonomy (GTDB): domain Bacteria; phylum Bacillota; class Clostridia; order Oscillospirales; family Acutalibacteraceae; genus Scatolibacter; species Scatolibacter rhodanostii. The sequence goes on from NZ_FZLO01000007.1 coordinate 116,567, forward strand.
ATTTGGCTGCATTATCAAAGCGACCATATTGACCGATGTTATTTTTATAGGCTTCATCAGGGGAGACACCATGACGGATGTCTTCAAGCATTTTGCCAAGCTTGACAAATTGATAGCCGATTACTTCGTTGTTCTCGTCCAGAGCCATTTTGATGACATAGCCTTCTGCCATTTCCATGAAACGAACGCCCTTAGCACCAGTGCTATACATGGTACCAACCTGTGAACGAAGTCCCTTGCCTAAATCTTCAAGACCTGCACCGATGGGCAGACCGCCTTCGGAGAACGCTGTCTGAGTTCTGCCGTAAGCAAGTTGTTTGAAGATTTCTCTCATCGCTACGTTGATGGCGTCACAAACAAGGTCTGTGTTCAAGCACTCTAAAAGAGTTTTGCCTGGCAGAATTTCTGCGGCCATAGCGGCGGAGTGTGTCATGCCAGAGCAGCCGATTGTTTCGACCAAAGCTTCTTGCACAATACCTTCTTTAACATTCAGTGTCAGCTTGCAAGCGCCCTGTTGGGGTGCACACCAGCCGATACCGTGAGAAAGACCGGAGATATCTTTGATTTCATATGACTTGACCCATTTTCCTTCTTCCGGAATGGGAGCCGGACCGTGATGAGGACCCTTTGCAACAATACACATATTTTCCACTTCATGGGAATAATTCATATTGGTACTCCTTTCGGTTCTGTATTCTTTGGGCTTACGGGAGGTGTTACATAAACTCCTTGCCAAATACCAATTCAAATTATTATAATATTTTTTTCATGCTTATTCAAGTCTTTTCGTCAATTTTTGCATAGATGTTTCTGCATGAGAATATAATAAATAAATATAAACAGTATGATAGATATAAATTCAAAAAAGACAGGCACAAAGCACGTTGTCAGATAAAATTAATAATTTTGTAAGGCAGTTTTATTTGACACGATATCGTGCGAATGTTATGATAACAATAATAAATAGCAAAGTAATCTGAAGTGAGGAATTTGTATGAATTGTCCGAATTGTAATGCAGATGTAACAGGCTGTGTTTATTGCCCTCATTGCGGTCAACAGGTGCCACCCTCTCAACCGTCCGGAGAGCATGTACCGCCCGATTTTTATAATCAATATCGTTATCAGTATCAATATTCTCAAAATGAGCAAAATCAGCAGAATCAGCAATACCAACCTCCGCAGACCCCTCCGCCGTATGATAATTCGGCTTATCAACAACCACCAATTCATGTGAACTTCTACACAGAAAACCAGCAACAGCAATATGCTGCTAGTTATAAGAGTCGTTTGGCAGCTCTCTTGCTTTGCATTTTTCTAGGTGTTTTAGGTGTTCACAGATTCTATACCGGTAAAATCGGAACAGGACTTCTGTGGCTTTTCACAGGCGGCCTATTTGGCATCGGCTATATCGTAGACATTATTTTAATTGCAACGGGTTCTTTTACCGACCAATACGGTTATCCGCTTTTGTATTGGTAATGGCTCAAAATCGTCTTACTATTTAGAAACAAGCATCTTTTGACTGTTTTCAGTTGAAGGGTGCTTTTCCTTATGGCAATCTTAGTTATTAATGTATAAAACGACAAAGGGAAAAATTCCATTGTGGTTTTATAACAGCATACTTGAAAGTGGTTGAATTATAGGTTGAAAAGATATTTTTAACCGAGTAAAAAGCCTTCTAAGACCAGAAGCTTCTCTTTGATAGCAAGACCGCCGCCATAGCCAACTAAACTTCCGTTTGCACCGATAACACGATGACAGGGGATGATAAGGGAGATAGGATTGCGGTTATTCGCCATACCGACAGCACGACAAGCTTTTGGGTTATCAATCATTTCTGCAATCTGTTTATAAGAGCGAGTTTCACCATAGGGAATGGTAGTAAGCGCTTGCCAAACTTTTTGCTGAAAAACAGTTCCTCTCGGTTCAAGCGGCAAGGTAAACGCAGTTCTCTTTTTATCAAAATATTCCTCTAACTGGTGCATGCAATCTGTCAGCAATAAAGTTTCCTTTTGGATTGCATTTTTAGGAACCACATCTCCAAAATGTAAACCTAGTAAAGCTGTTTCAGAAGCTTCGAGCGTTAAAACGCCGAGGGGGCTGACATAGTGATAATAAAAAATAGATTTATTCATAAAAGCTCCTTGTTGCCTTACTTTTGTTTTTGATAGGTTAGAGGAGAAACTCCAAACTTCTTTTTGAACATCTTAGAAAATGTGAACACATCACTGTATCCCGTAGAAAGCGCTGCTTGCGTAACAGAATAGTTATGTTTCTGTAAGAGAAAAGCAGCCTTGTTAAGACGGAAATTAAGCAAATATTGTTGGGGAGATATGCCGGTATGCAGCTTGAAAAGGGTGCTGAAATAGCTGCGGTTTAGATTCAATCGGTCAGCAATTTCTTGTACAGACAGTTCCATCATATATTCGTTTTCAATGCAGGAAATAGCTTGTTCAATATACGTTTTGACCCTATTTTCAGAAGATTCATTTCGGCTGTCAAGAAAAGAAAAAATCTCCCATATTTGCGAGCATAAAAAAGCTTCTCTGCCGGTTTCCATGTTCATCATGTTGTCTAGCCGAGTGAAGATTTCATCTAGTTGCCGAAAAGAAAGAATGCGTTCAGAAAAAACTTTGGGAACAGGAATACGGCACTCGAACCCTATCCAGATATAATGCCATGGGCTTTCTGCATCCGCTTCATAATAAGTAAGTTCATAGGGAAAGATAACAAAGCATTCGCCCGGCTTGAGAGAATACGTTTTATCATCGGCTGTGAAAGTACCCGTTCCCGAAATAACATAATGCAAAAGATAATAATCACGAGAAGCAGGACCAAAGCTGTGGCAAGGGTCACATTGCTGTTTGCCACAAACTAATGGATTTATATCAACAAATTTTCGGTTTTGCAGCAAAAAATTTTCAATATCCATATTGATAACATCCCCTCTTAAAACAACATTATAACAAATAGAACTAACAAAAATCAATTCCCTTTTTCTTTTTTTGTGACTACAATAAGGGAGAAATAACAATCAACAGGAGGAAATTCCTATGCCAAAAATTACTTTTATGGGTGCGGGCAGCACCGTTTTTGCCAGAAATGTATTGGGCGACTGTATGTGTTCTCCAGCTTTATGTGAGAGCGAAATTGCTTTATATGATATTGATGGTGGAAGATTAAAAGATTCTGAAATTATTTTGAGCGCAATCAATAAAAATGTAAACGGTGGCAAAGCCAAAATTAAATGCTATTTGGGCGTTGAAAACCGCAAAGAAGCTCTTCGTGGCGCTGATTTCGTAGTGGATGCGATTCAGGTTGGTCTATATGACCCTTGCACCATCATTGATTTTGAAGTTCCCAAAAAATATGGACTGCGCCAGACAATCGCCGATACATTGGGCATTGGCGGCATTATGAGAGGTTTGCGTACCATTCCTGTACTCAAATCCTTTGCTGATGACATGGAAGAAGTATGCCCGAATGCATGGTTCCTAAATTATACCAACCCGATGTCCATTCTTTCCGGTTATATGCAGCGTTATACAAACGTGAAAACAGTGGGACTCTGCCACAGTGTTCAGGTTTGTTCTAAAGACTTGCTGACAGGACTTGGCATGGAAGATAAGTTGGAAGGCAGAAAAGAAACCATTGCCGGAATTAACCACATGGCATGGCTGCTTGAGATTTATGACAAAGACGGCAACGATTTGTATCCCGAGATTAAAAAACGTGCTTTGCATAAGCTGGAGACAGAGAAATTTAAGGATATGGTTCGTTATGAGTACATCAAGAGATTGGGCTACTACTGCACAGAATCTAGCGAGCATAATGCAGAATACAATCCATTCTTCATTAAATCTAGATATCCGGAATTAATTGAGAAATACAACATTCCGTTGGACGAATATCCAAGAAGATGTATCGAGCAAATTGCAGGTTGGGAAAAAGAGCGTGATTCGATTTTGGCAGATGGAAAAATCGACCATGTACGTTCACATGAATATGCTTCTTATATCATTGAAGCCATTGTTACGGGTAACCCATACAAAATCGGCGGTAACGTGCTGAATAAGGGTCTGATCACTAACTTGCCTGCCGACGCTTGCGTGGAAGTGCCTTGCTTGGTTGACAATATGGGTGTACATCCTACTCATGTGGGCAAACTTCCTGTGCAATTGGCTGGCATGAACATGACCAATATCAATGCACAGCTGATGACCATTGAAGCTGCTGTCACGAAAAAGAGAGAAGATATCTATCGTGCTGCTATGCTTGAACCACACACAGCTGCCGAGCTTTCAATTGATGATATTGTCAGCATGTGCGATGAACTGATTGAAGCTCATGGAGACTATATGAAAGATTATCGCTGATGTTAATGTAATAGCGATGTTCTAATAACAACAAAGCAAGCCGTTTTTATTGCTGTCCTGTAACGACACAGAAGCATAAAAGCGGCTTGTTTTGTTCTATCATATTTTAAATAAGGATGTAATGGTGTAGTCAAATGTAATAAAAGTTTAAACTTTTGGAAAAGCTTGCTCTAAATCTTCAATTAAGTCTTGAGGATTTTCAATACCCACAGAGAATCGAAGGAGCTTTTCGTTAATTCCTAGCTGTAAACGTTTTTCAAGTGGGACATCAGCGTGTGTTTGGGTGAGCGGGTAGGTCATTAAGGATTCAACACCACCAAGACTTTCGGCAAAAGTAACAATCTGAAGGTGGTTCAAAATATATTTGGCAGTTTCCTGACTATCGACCTCAAAAGAAATCATAGCACCAAAGCCTTTAGATTGTTTTTGCATAACAGAATATCCGGGATGTGAAGGGAGTCCGCAGAAAAATACCTTGTTCACACGAGGATGAGCAGAAAGCCACTCCGCTATTTTTAGCGTGCTTTTTTGTGAACGATCCATACGCAGAGCCAATGTTTTAATACCACGAATTAAAAGATAGCTGTCAAAAGGGGAGAGGCAAGCGCCCAGCGTTTTGCTGATATAACGAAGTTTCTCACTGAGTTCAGCGTGTGCCGAAACCAAAAAGCCCGCCAGTGTATCATTATGACCGCTCAAGTATTTCGAACCGCTATGAATGACGACATCAGCTCCCAGTTCAATGGGATTGCAGCAATAAGGAGTCAAAAAAGTATTGTCAACGGCCAGCAAAATGTCTCGAGTACCGATTATTTTTTTAAGACCGGCAATATCAGTTACATTCATCATAGGGTTTGTCAGCGTTTCGCAAAAAAGAATTTTAGTGGCATCATCAATTTTAGACACAACCAATTCTAAGTCAGAGGTATCCACATATTCTACGAGAATGCCCTTATTGGCGATGACGTTATCAAATAGGCGAACTGTTCCGCCATATAAATCGTGCGAAGCCAGAATTTTATCGCCTGAACCTAAAAGCTCAATTAAGTTGGCAATAGCCGCCATGCCAGTAGAAAAAGCAATAGCATCATCTGCATTTTCCAGATGACATATCATTTCTTCCAGATGTGAACGAGTGGGGTTTTGCAAGCGAGAATAATCATATCCCGTGCTTTGGTCAGTCGATGGGTGAGAGAAGGTGGCGCTTTGGTAAATTGGCTGACAGACAGCTCCGGTAGGGTTGTCTTTTAAGGCCGCCCCGTGAACACAAACAGTATCTTGAAGCATAGTTCATTCCCCTTTATAAGCAAAGATTAAAAGCTATTCCTATTAATCATATTATTAACATATGTTATCACAAAATTTGTTGTCTGTCAATTTAAAGGAAGAACGAAAAGTCAATATAATGTACATTTTTGGCAAGCACAGAAACAAATACAATAATGTAACAAGAATTCAGATAAGATATCTAAAAATGTGTTTAAAATTTAACTTTATATTTTTGGGTCACTGCCACCTACCCATAGTCTAGTATACTTAATTTGGCCTGTTTTAAATTAAACTGAATCTTGACATTTACTTCATTGTTACAGTAAAATTTAATAATTGATAAATAAAGTGTTTGAATTATTTAATTAAGAAAGGAGCAAATAATATCTATGGAAATTTGGGACTTATTTGGAGAGAAGCGGCAACCACTTCATCGCACACATCGGCGTGGAGAAATGATGAATTTTGGTGAATACCATATTGATGTAGAAATATGGACGGTAGATAGTAATAGAAATATCCTGATTACACTTCGAGATTCTACAAAACAGTACTACCCTAGTAAATGGGAAGCCACCGGCGGGTCAGTTTTATCTGGAGAAACCAGTAGACAAGCTGCCATCAGAGAGTTAAAAGAAGAGACCGGAATATTGGCAGTAGAAGACGAACTATCTTTTTTAGGAACATGCCAAGAGATAGAAGCTTTTGTGGACATTTATTTGTTACGATGTGATATCCCAATTTCTAAATTGATTATGCAACCAGGTGAAACAGTTGACGCTAAGTGGATATCATTTGAGCAATTAGAGGAAATGATTGCAGATGAATCTTTAGCGCTTCCCATTGGAGAACACTTTCAGACAGTTAAGCAAAATTTTTATGATAAACTCGGTCATAATAAAACATAGGTTTAGAATATGGTTAAAGAAGTTTCTCATAAGTTTTCTGTAATTATCGAATGATTATACTCTGTACAAGAAAAATACTATAAAGAAAAGTAAAATCTATATTGACAAATATGGTCAAGCTGTGGTATGATTTCTATCGCACCAGTTTAATTTGGGTGTACTCTGGAGAGGTGTCCGAGTGGTTTAAGGAGCTAGTCTTGAAAACTAGTGATCCCGCAAGGGACCAAGAGTTCGAATCTCTTCCTCTCCGCCAATTTTTTCTTTATTAAATAGAATAGCCCTGCTTATACTTATGGAGACATACCCAAGTGGCTATAAGGGGCTCCCCTGCTAAGGGAGTAGGCCGGGAAACCGGTGCGAGAGTTCGAATCTCTCTGTCTCCGCCATAACATCACGTCAATGATGATATAATCACAGACGTGGCAGAAACTCCTCTATTAGAGGAGTTTCTTTGCGTTTGGGTGCAAATTGCACAAGCTATCATTAGGATATGGACAAACTTGGTAAATCGTAGGGACAAATAGTCGCAGGATTGAGATGCACCCATGTCCGTAAAATCACATTTTTCCTGACAAGCTGGGTGCATTTTAGAAATAGGCAAGCAAAAACCACCTTTCACAGGTGGCTTTTCTATACCTATTCGCTTCAGTCTGCATAATGTTTACGTGGCGCTTCTGTTTGAATTTCGCTGCCATCGCGGAACATGATGCGGACATCATTAAGGGAAAATATCGTGATTTTCTCCACAATTGCTCGAAACAGAACTTCATCGAATTCGATCAATAATTTTTCTCTGGTGCGTAGTGTGTCCATAAATTGTAGGACTTTATCTCGTCTCGCCAATCGCAACTGTTTTTTGTCTTCGCATTCTGAAAGCTGATTTTTGACTTCTTCATAACGACTGCTCAGTTCAGAATAATGCTCCATATATTCTTGCTGGTCTTGTAACTGCCGAGCGTTGTCGTAAACCATAAGCTCCAGTTGTGCATAAATTCCAGATAGTCGTTCATTTAAAACTTGGATTTCATTATCAAACTCTTTCGTGTCCGCCAGCATATCAATTAAGGGCTGAAGCGCAGAAATGTACTGTTCTTTATCGCCTAAAATTTGATTTATCGCTTGCACAAAAACTTGTTGCAAAGCTATTTCATCAACATTGGGTGTTGCACAAGGCTCAACCCCACGCTCTTTATATTTGCCGTTACATTGCCAAACCGTGCGCTTGTATTTGCTCGTAGAATTCCATGTTTTTGAGCCATATAATGCACCACATTCACCACAGAATACTTTGTCAGCAAAACAATTGCTACTGCGTTTAGTGTTGTGTTTACGATTTTTGGCAATCTCAACTTGAACAATCTCAAATATTTCTGGCGGCACAATCGCCGGGTGCGAATTTTCTACATAGTACTGCGGTACTTGCCCTTCATTTTTCACCATCTTTTTGGTAAGAAAATCGGCGCAAAAGGTCTTCTGCAACCTTGCGTCGCCACGATATTTTTCATTTTGGAGAATACTCATTATCGTGCTGACTGCCCATTTTTCCTTTCCGGCAGGAGTAGGGATTCTATCGGAAGTCAAGTTTCGAGCGATTTCTCGAATTGTAATGCCGCTTAGATATTCTTGATAAATGCGGCGTACAATTTTGGCTTCACTCTCGACTATTTCCGGGCGACCATTTTCACCTTTTTGATAACCTAAAAACTGCTTGTAAGGAATGGTCACTTTCCCGTCTGCAAAGCGCTTTCTTTGCCCCCAAGTGACGTTTTGGGAAATGTTTCTACTTTCTTCTTGTGCGAGAGATGACATTATCGTAATAAGCAATTCGCCTTTGCCGTCAAAAGTCCAGATATTCTCTTTCTCAAAGAAGCACTCCACACCTTTTTCCTTAAGCTGACGAATGGTGTTTAGGCTATCAACCGTGTTTCTGGCAAAACGGCTTACGCTTTTTGTAACAAGCAAGTCAAACTCTCCAGCCAACCCATCAGCGACCATTTGCTTGAATCCTTCACGCTTTTTTGTATTGACTGCGGAAATACCTTCATCCGTATAAATGCCTTTAAAATCCCAATCTGGGTGTTCTGATATGTATTTTGTGTAGTAGTCAACCTGCGCCTCGTAACTGGTTAATTGTTCCTCTGAATCAGTGGAAACACGGGCGTAGGCTGCCACTCTTCGTTTGTTTATCGGCGAAAAAGTCGTGGGTGTAAACAATGGTATAGTGGCTGGTATGACTGTAATATTGGATTTATTGCTCATTTTCTCTCCTTTTCTGCGCCCTTGCAAGTTGACGTTGTCGAGCAGCTTCTTTCATTTGGGGTGTCCAGCTCTTACTGCGAGAAGTGTGAACCCATGGAATACCAAGCACCCGACCATCTTTCATTGTAAAGACAAGTGTATTTTTATCGGGAACTTTGATGTTACCAATTTGCTTAATACCACCAACCTCATCAACTTTTTCGTGTAAAATATCCTCTGGAATTTGCTGTGAATCGCAATATTCTTTACCCTTGGTATCATAGGTCGTGCATATCCATACCGCTTTTTCATACTTTGTACCAGCCGCATTATACTTGCGTTTATACGGTGATCCGCACTTTCCACAGGTTATTAAGCCTGTATAAGGATAGGGTGTTGATTGTCGTGGCTTAGGATTGTAGTTTTTTGATCGCCTAGAAATTTCTGCTTGAACCTCAATGAAAATTTCTTTGCCAATAATGAAGTCGTGACTATTTTCCACAAGATATTGTGGAAGCTGTCCGACATTCTTCACTTTCGTCTTGGATATATGGTCTTTAATAAAGGTTTTTTGCAGCCTTAAATCCCCCATATATTTTTCATTTCTAAGCATATCGCTTATAGTGGATTTATTGAGCTTGATACCCTGCGCAAGTAGCTTTTTTGAAATGCCCACAATACCCATCCCAGATAAATAATCTGAAAATATAGTTTTAACAATTTGAGCTTCATCAGGCTTAACTACTAACTGCCCATTTTGTATGCGAAAGCCGAACATTCTCATACCACATATCTTACCCTCAGAGAAACTTTTTCTGACCCGCCACTTCTGATTTTCGGAAGCACTCAAGCTCTCCTCCTGCGCATAACTAGCAAGGATTGTGAGCATAACTTCACCCTCAGCAGACATGGAATGAATATTTTGTTCCTCAAAAAAGACGTCCACCCCGAGGTTTTTCAACTCTCTCACCGATTCTAAGACCGTGACGGTGTTGCGAGCGAACCTTGAGATGGACTTCGTAATAATTAAATCAACTCTACCAGAACGGCAAGCTTCCAGCATTTCTTGAAACTGTGGTCGAGCTTCTTTCGTACCTGTAAGAGCTTCATCAACAAACACTTGAACATATTCCCAATCAGAGTGATTACGTATGTAATCGCTGTAGTAGCTGATTTGTGCCGATAAAGAATGGAGCATTGCTTCTTTTCCACTGGATACTCGAGCATAAGCTGCCACACGTTTTCGCCTCGGCAAGGCTGGAGCTAACCCTTGAATTTGTGTTATTTTTATCGTAATCACCTCTTTTCTGATGAACATGATACCTCTGAAAGCAAGGTTAATCAAGCAATATGGAGCAAGTATATCCACCAAAGATCTTGGCTGTTATTCTATGTTTTTTGACGTGTAGATTTTCTTTTCCATGAGTCTATATTCTGGATAATTGACTGACTTTGTGATAGACAAATCTTCTCCATATCATCAAATTCCTGCTGTGTAATGATGTGCTCTTGAAGCAATTCTTTCAGTAAAGCAATATGAACTCCATAATTGATTTCACGCTTAAGTTGGTTTTTTGTCATGCGAAACCTCCCCAAAACGCGCATTGATATAGCATTTGCGACAACAATATTTGCGATTTTTTCTTCCGTGTGAGTTAAAGGGTTTTCTGCAATAAGCACAGATTATATAGGTTGAGTTGCTTTGATTCGATAAATACCTGTGGGTATTCCAATAGGCATTGCGACAAGATTCACAGCAGAATTTTCTTGGCTTTGTTTTGGATGGTTGAATCAAGGTCTTTCCACATTGTAGGCATGTGTTCTTATCGTAGACTGCTACATTTTTAGATGTCTCCCTGTGCATAAAAGATTTTATTGTGTTTCGTGAAATTCCTGTTTGTTCTGATATCTGTGTAAAGGTGAGATTCTGCGCCCGGAGAAGCTTGATCTTGATTTTCTGTTCTTCTGTCATAAAAAATCACCCCCACATTACCCGTTAATACGAGTATATGCGAGGGTGATTGTCCGTTATATCGCTTTAATATAGGTAACTAAATTGAAAATTCTTTTATAATAAGTTGTGGTTTGATTATAACAATTACATACTTAAAATTTTCATTTCAGTCTTGACAAACATACATTGTGTATGTTATACTCATTACATACACAATGTATGTAATGAGGTGAATGGGCTTGCCACGAAACAAATATCCAGAAGAAACAGAGCAGAAAATACTAGATTCTGCATTAAAACTATTCATTCAAAAGGGTTATGAGCAAACAACAATTCTTGATATAGTCAGTGAAATGGGTGGACTGACACGAGGAGCCTTTTATCATCATTTCAAAACAAAAGAAGATGTTTTTTTTGCGTTGACTGATAAGATATTTAACGATATGAAGCCTTTTGTAAAAATTAAAGGGCGTACCGACATCAATGGTTTAGAAAAAATAAAATTGACTTTACAGACAGTAAATGAAAGCAAGGATTATGCCACACTTCAGCTTCAAATACTTTCGTTGATTGAAAACAGCCCTACAGCTTTCAAAATATATATGGAAAAACAACGCACTTTTTTAGCAACAAAATATGCTGAACTTATTGAAGAAGGTATAAACGATGGCTCAATCAAAGCGAAACACCCTAAATTAACAGCAGAATTGTTCTTGTTAATTTGTAATATTTGGCTCATGCCCACGATATATCCACAAGCAAACGAAGAAGAGGCATGGCAAAGATTCCATATGGCAAAGGATATTGTTGAAGCTTTGGGGCTGCCAGTTCTTGATGAAAAATTAGCTTCTCAAGTCACTATAACGGAGCAAGGTAAAGCGATTGAGGTTAATAAAACGTAACCTTGTCGTTACAAAACAAAAGTTATATTTTAGCATTATACATACATTCAGAATGTATAATAATTTAATAAATAAGCCATCAAACAAAAATTGGAGGAAATATGTAATGGAAAACCGCATTATCGGATTGGAAAATCTTCTTGAAGAACTTAATGAAAACATTTTAAGAACGCAAAACGAAGCCCAATATATTGGCATAGCGACAATTACTCGTCAGGATTTGGAAAAAATAAAAGGTTCAAATAAGAAAGCCAAAATTCGAATGACGGGACCATTAACATTTGCAGATGATGTTACCCCTGAACTAGTCAGAGAAACTATTGAAAGTGTCAAGGTGAAAGGCAAAATAAACGGTTCGATTGAAGTAAAAGAAGCTTTGAATATTCTGTAAAACATGAACAGAGCTTTCATTTTTCTGAAAGCTCTGTTTTTCTATGTCGCCGACATTTTCTCCGCCAACACCTCAATATACATTCCTTTGCCACGCACATTCTCCACGCTGGTGATCTTGAATTTCTCATCACCACAGCCAATTTTCATAGCCGTGGTAATGGTTAAGTTCGGTATCACACGAAATTGAAAAAGGCTCGTTGCTTTCGACCATGTAGCTTGATTTGCCCAAAAGGTGCTGCCGTGCCGTTCCTCACGATAGGCTCGGATGCTTGCTACAACCACATCAGTGGTCACAACAAAACCGTCCTTATCTTTGACTTTTTTCGTTTCGATGATAGTAATCGGTGTGTTCATTTTTCCAAAACTCATCTCAAATCAACCATTCCCGATCCAGTCGCAGCAGCATATTTACGGTATCCCAAACTTGCTGCCCAGCCTGAACGGAATCAGCGAAAAAGCCGCCTGTTGAGCCATCTCTGCTCTCATAGAAATGGCTTGCAAGCATGACAATTGCCTGTTCTGTGGTGGGCGGCATATCTTTTTCAAGATAAGTGCCATTTGGGATATGCTGATAGCTTTCAGCGTAATTGACCGCAGCCTTGATGTAATTTTCAAGTAATGCATCGTCTTCATCATGTGATAAAATAAGGTTTTTCTTCACTTTCTCAAGTAGTCCCTCTATCATGTCCCAGCACCCATTTTGAGGATTTTCACAGCTTCAGGCAAAATGAGTTTGCCGTCAACACGCTGAGTGGCAATAAATCCACGCTGCCCTGTAACGGCATA
>NZ_FZLO01000008.1 GCF_900197595.1 Scatolibacter rhodanostii
TCGGGAAGGAATAACCGTAAACAGTGTGCAAAAAAAATATTATAGCTTATTTAAATAAAGGCTAGTTTTTCACAAAATTCACAAAAGTATCATTTAAACTAATAATTGAGGTAGCAGATAAGCCGACTGGACACTTCAAATTAATGCGGATTCGCATGTTTGCTATCTCTACTTGATTACAAGAGGTCATTTGCGTTCCTCCTAAATTGCCCCGGTTACGGCTGGGGCTGATATGCCAACTTAAAAGTGCAATTATTTGTACAGAGATAGGTTCAATTCCTGTCGTTGGCACCAATCGGCAAAGCTGACAGAGCGCAGGGAGATATTCCCGTCAGCAGCCCCAACTCGATAGGACATGAGTGACAGCCGGAATAAAAGCGGCGTGTAAACAGGCAGCCGACCTTTGTAGTCACGCCAGCCTGTATATACACCCCGATAGACCGCTTGACGGCAAAGGGTAGTAACCTTTTCGGGGTATAAAGAGACTTTATTATATTGACGGCAGGGAAAGACCTGTAAAGCTAACAAGACCCCACGCACCTCTCAACGATGTGCCCCAGTGGGGATGGTTTTAAACAGTTCTCTCAGGCTGAAAAGCAAACTTGAGCGCCTATGTATTCCCCTTGTGCGTTTAGCATGAGGGATTCTTTTTAAACACTTACCTAAGATAACTTTCATACAATGGCATACAGAAACATGAAAGGGGTAAAAAAAGTTATGGAGAACGGTAGTTCACACCATGATAACAGCAAGGGTAAGGTTTTAGANCCATATCAAGCTTACTCTCACAGGATTCACGGAGCGTGTTGTGATTACCCTGAACTATATGGCGTTTGGTGTTCGATGAAATCAAGATGTGAAAATCCCAACAGGCAAAAATTTAAAGACTACGGAGGGCGAGGAATTTCTGTCTGCGAAAAATGGCACGATTCTTACGAATTTGTTTTATGGGCATTGCTTAATGGATATCGGAAAGGCTTACAACTTGACCGAATCAACAACGATAAAGGATACTCGCCTGAAAATTGCCGTTGGGTTACATCGAAAGAAAACAGTAGAAATCGTAGAAATACTAAATTTCTCACTGTACACGGAGTAAGGAAATGTGTGTCCGAATGGTGTAAAACCGTCGATGTTAGCCCGTTCACTGTTTATTATTGGATTAGAAAGAAAGGAATGGACTATGCAGAACAAAGACTATCCGAAATTGCTTAACTGTCCGTTTTGTGGGGGCGAAGCAAGAATGATACCGCTAATCGGTTATCACACAAGCTACGGGGTTGAGTGTGAAAATGAAGATTGCCCCGGGCACCACATTAACCAAACATGGGGCACTCTAGATGAAGCCATCACCGCATGGAACAGCCGCACCGCCCCTGAAAACAAGCCGCTGACATTGTTTGACCGTGTCACTGAAAACTTCGAAATGTTAGCGAAATTTATACAACAAACATTTATAGACGGTGTTGAGCACGGGGTTTCTAAGATTGACTTTGGAACAAAACAAGGCAGTGTTTTATATTGGATTGATTGGCTGAATCAGCCGGAACAGGAGGACAAGCAGTGAAAAAGGAATATTACAAAGATTCTCAGAATTTTACAGCAGTTATAAAAGAGATAGAAAACTTTTACCGTCTAACAGTAAAAGATTATACCGGTACTATTATTTGGGACAGAATGTATTCCTCATATCACGGTGCAAAAATTGCAATGGGTTGGACATCTGATTGCTGGAAAAGAGTGGAGACCACCCATGATTGACAAACTGAAAGGCAAGTATTACGCACGATGTGATACTTGCAATACAACAGCCGGAGCATTTGACAGCTTTGCAGAGGCTGTTACATATGCCAAAGCTAATCATTGGCGATTGGTGCGGACAAGCGGCAACAACGCTACACGTAATTATTGCCCAGAGTGCGCAAGCAAATATAAAAAATACCGCCCGGTGACGGCAATCACTAAGGCGGCAAGCAAAAATAATCTATCCAAACGATAACAAAATTTTAGGAGGTTGTCAAGCTATGAACAAACAAATAATTGAAATGCTCCGCAAATTGGGAGTACCGGCAAATCTGTTAGGTTATGAATATCTCAAAACAGCTATCACCCTCTGTCTTGAGGACAGCAGCTATATCAATCGTGTTACTAAGAGGTTATACCCTGATGTTGCTAAAGCACACGACACAACACCAAGCCGAGCAGAACGAGCCATACGGCACGCTATTGAAAAGGCTTGCTCTAAAGGTGACGAATACATAATGTGCTTTGGGGATAACAGAAACAAAATCACCAACAGCGAGTTTATTGCTACCGTGGTGGAGCAGTTGAGGATGGAGGGATTGGAAGATGGAAAATAATCTCCTTAAGGTATTGGAAGCGTTAGGCAATCGAATTGCCGAATTAGAAGACCAGATTAGTTTAAAAGATTACCAAATTGCTGACTTGAAAAAGCAATTAAACGCAGAGCAGGAGGCTAACAACAATGTGTGACCTATGTAACCATTCCCCTCACTTGCGTGGCTGCCCAAATGAACCGCCGCCCAAAGCTATACATGAGTGCGTTTGGTGCGGCAGCAGTATTTTAGAGGGACAGGATTACTACGATATTGACGGCGAGCCGTGGTGTGAGAATTGTATAAAAAGCAGTCGCACTACGGCGGAGGATTAACCATGGCATTTGAAAGAGGTATTAAGTATTACACCAAAGCAGAAGGCAGCATAAAAGTCAATTTTCCTGAAGACAAGACGGTCTGTCAATATTGTCCCTATGCTCGTAACGAGGATAGCCTAAAACGATGGAAATGCCTGCTCACAGGGGAATTGTTATTATATCCATTTTTGAGTATCGGCAATGAGTGTCCATTGAAATTAATTGACGAATAGGAGGATTTTATGAGCAAAGTAATCTGTGTTGCAGGGGAATCGGGCAGTGGAAAAACAACTTCTATGAGAAATTTAGACCCTGCTTCTACATTCTATTTTGATTGTGACAAAAAAGGTCTGTCATGGAAAGGCTGGAAAAAGCAATACAATTCAGCGAACAAAAATTACAGAGCAACCAGTGAAGCAAAATCTATTGAACAAATCTTGCACGGAATCAGCGAGAAATCTCCACAAATTAAGGTCGCTGTCATTGATACTCTGAACGCAATCATGATTGATGATGAATTCAGCCGTGCAAAAGAAAAAGGTTATGACAAATGGCAGGACTTAGCCACTTCTGTGTGGAATCTTGTCAGCATGGCAAATACCCTGCGTGATGATTTAACTGTGATTTTTACGGCACATACACAGACAGAGCGTGATGACAGTGGGTTTACTTTTACCCGCATTAAAACAAGCGGTAAAAAGCTGGACAAAATTGTACTGGAAAGCAAATTCACCACGGTCCTGATTTCAAAAGCAATTGATGGCAAATATGTTTTTGAAACCCACGCACGAAACAGCACAGCAAAAACGCCTATGGGAGCGTTTGAACAGGACGAAATTCCAAACGACATTATCGAAGTAATTAAAGCATTGGAGGATTATTAATATGAAAAATATCAATTGGAATGATGTAGAGGAAGCAAAGGAATTTTCAAGACTGCCTGTAGGTGGTTATATTTGCGGAATTGTCCGTGTAGAGGACTTCCCTGACAAAGAATACTTGCGCATTGAGTACGATATTGCAGACGGTGAATTCAAGAACTATTACCGTGAGCAACAGCAGAAATTCCCTGATTGGAACTGGGGCGGCGTTTTGATTCGCAGTTACAAGGAAAAAGCGCAGCCTTTCTTTAAAGCGTTTTTGACCAGTGTTGAAAAATCTAATTCCGGTTATAAATTTGGGAATGACGAAAACACGCTTTCACGAAAAATGGTGGGATTGGTTCTAGGCGAAGAAGAATATTCTAAAAGCAAAGGCGGAATCGGCACACGGCTGTATGTAGCAGAGGTACATAGTACGCAAGCCATTAAAGACGGCAAGTTTGAAATTCCTAAGCTAAAAACGCTTTCGGGTTCAGCTGCACCAGCAACGACAAACAGCAGTGGTTTTCAAGAAATTGACGGTCTATCAGACGAAGATTTGCCGTTTTAATCTATGGATATTTTTACTCAAATTAAAGAACGCCTAACGATGAAAGAAGTGGTAGAGCAGTACGGCTTTGAAGTAAAAAAGGGCGTTATGCTCTGCCCTTTTCATAACGATTCGCATCCGTCTTTAACAGTCTATCCCGGTTCTCGTGGTTGGCATTGTTTTGTCTGCAACGAAGGTGGCAGCGTGATTGATTTTGTTACCAAGCTGTTTTCAATCAATGCAAGACAAGCTGTTTTGCGGTTGGACAACGATTTTCATTTAGGGCTGTCCACCCAACGACCAGAACGTAGAAACATAAACCACTGGGTTGAGGAACGCAGAAAGAAACAGGCTGAACTGGAAGCTTACAGAGCTGAATGCACAGCTAGAATCAACGAGTTTCGGAATTTATGGCATATGACACCGCCCCCCAAGGAAACACCGCAGGACAGCCACCTATGGGGCGAATATGCTGCTAAACTTGGGCGGCGAGAATATTTAGACTATTGGATTGACAACACAGAATGGAGGTGACGGTCACGAGAAAAAACCAGATGCAAGCCCCTGAAATTAATATCTCAGAATTAATTGAAAAATTTGATTTACCAGTTTTTACTTCGTCAGATTTTCTTACTTCAACCTCACCGTATGAATTTGTATATGAATTTCACAATAATAAATTTAAGGAGGAACAACTCACCAACGCCGTGAGCCTATATGCACATTCGCTAGGTATTGATGGATTTAAAGGAGCTTATCAGAAATACATAAAGTCACTTCGGTTTGTCAATTCAGATTCCGAAAATGTATCCCAATTTGATGCGCAACCTTTGCAATTGGACACAGGTGATTGGAAAACGGACGAATCAGGCGTGTATAAATATGGTGCGCAAGGTGGAATTGAGATTGCTTGTAGTCACCCTCTTATGCCGATAAAACGCCTTAGAAACATTGACACAGGCGAACTTAAAGTCACTTTAGCTTTCCGGCGTGGCATGAGGAATAAAAAAGCTTGGACAGAAATAACCACCGGATTTGATACAGTTTCAAACGCAAGAAATATTACGGCTCTAGCTACTATTGGGATTTCTGTTACTTCCGGAAAACGTGCACAAAACCTAGTAGATTATATCACTGATGTTTTAGATAACAGCTATGATTATATTCCAGAATTCAAATCCACTTCTCGTATGGGCTGGAATGAAGAAGGTTTCTCTCCTTATACGGAAGAAATTCTTTTTGATGGAGATAACCGATTTGAAAAAACATTTTCTGCCATTACTCAGGTTGGGAAATTTGATACATGGCTAAAAAAAGCTATTGAAGTTCGAAGATATAGTTTGACCGCCAAAATCGTTCTAGCTGCTTCTTTTGCTTCTGTGTTAGTAGAGCCTTGTGGAGTATTGCCTTTCTTTGTCCACTTGTGGGGCATTGATTCCGGTACAGGTAAAACAGTCGCCCAAATGGTAGCTGCTTCGGTTTGGGCTGAACCAACCGTGGGTGGTGCATACTTTAAGACTTGTAAAGCAACAGATGTCGGGTTTGAAACGCTTGCCGGATTTTTAAATTCTATACCAGTTTTTGCAGATGAAACACAATTAGCAAAAGATAAACATGGAAAAGTTGTATTTGATGTCTATGGCTTAGCTTCAGGATCAGGCAAATTGCGTTCCAACAAAACATTAGGACTTGCCCCAACTATTACTTGGTCGAACTGTTTTGTTACCTCAGGTGAAACACCCCTCACAAACGAAAATGACGGTGCCGGAGCAGTAAACCGTGTCATTGAAGTGGAATGTAAAGGTGACGAAAAAGTTATTGAAAAAGGACATGAAACGGCTGCAATCGTCAAGAAGAACTACGGTTTTGCTGGCATGATGTTTGTACAAATGCTCTCTGATTCTGATTCGCTGGACGAAGCTAGGCGGCTCTATGAAAAATTCTATGCCGAATGCATGGAGAACGACACCACTGAAAAACAAGCTATGGCAGCGGCTATTTTAGTGACAGCCGACACGCTAGCTACACGCTGGATATTTAAAGATGATTCAGCCTTGACCGTGAAAGACATTGCTGAATTTTTAAAGAGCAAAGAGGCTGTTTCTGCTGCCGACAGAGGCTATCAGTATATGTGCGACTGGGTTTCGCAGAACGGTAACAAGTTCAGAGGTTCGTCCGAAAATACCGATGTATATGGATTGATTGTAGATGAGGGTGTTGATGTTGGTTGGGTGTATATAAATCGTTCTGTGTTCAATAAGGCGTGTTCGGATGCACAGATAAATGCTAGGGCATTGCTTGGTAATTTGAGAACTAGAGGGTTGATTCAAGTAAGAGGAAAAGGATTCACCAAAACAAAAAGAATCGGTGGCATGGCGACGGAATGTGTGATTATGAAGCTTCCAACAGAAGAATCTATGGTCACGCCCGATGATGATTTATCGTTTGATGGCATTTTGTAGAACTGTTCCTACAAAAAGTCCTACACAAAAAACGGCTTAACCATGCGGTTTATAGAGGTTTGTAGGAATGTAGGACTTGTAGGACTGTAAAACAAACATATATAGAAGAGTATTAACACTCTCTAATTTAAGAAAATGTATAAGTAAATCTTCTTATAGAGATTGCGTGCAAAAAGTCCTACATTCCTACAACATACCGCAACACCGCATAAACACTATGTTTTTGATGTAGAACCATAGGTACTACAAGGTTCTACAAATACCACAAAAAGGAGGTAAATTCAATTTGACAGAATTAAAACTGCGTGACTATCAAGAGTCTATACTTACCGAAACACGTAAGATGTTTAAACACTACTATAAACGTCCACTTGTTGTTCTTCCTTGTGGTGCAGGCAAGACAGTTGTGTTTGCATACATGGCTGCACAATCTCAAGCTAAAGGTCTTACGGTATGGTTTCTTGTTCACCGTCGAGAATTACTTGATCAGACAGTAGAAACATTTCAAAAATTTAATATTCCTTTAAATTCAATTCATATCGGTATGGTTGGCACATACGCAAATCACCCGGAACGATACCCGAAACCCGATTTTATCATATTTGACGAGGCACATTTTTCAATGGCAGCGACATGGCAGAAACTCATTGACCTGTACCCAAATGCTTTCATGGTCGGTTTAACCGCTACACCCTGCCGATTAGACGGCAGACCACTAGGCTCTACATATGATTGCATGGTGATTGGTATCACGACGAAAGAACTTATACAGCAGGGTTATTTATCTGAGTACCGTTATTTTGCTCCCTCTGTTGCGGATCTATCTTCTCTAAAGCGTAAAGGCTCTGATTTTGATACAGAGAGTGCTGCAGAATTATTAATGCAGCGTGCTGTATATGGCGATATTATAGAGAACTACCGTAAATACGCTGACGGTTTGCAGACAATATGTTACTGTTCGTCAATTAAGCATTCTGAAGCTATGGCAGAAGAATTTCAAAACGCAGGAATCAATGCAGTTCATTTTGACGGCAATACCAAGACATCTGACAGAAAACAAATTGTACAGGATTTCCGAGATAAAAAGATTCAGATTCTTTGTAATGTCGATTTAATATCCGTCGGCTTTGATGTCCCTGATTGTTGGTGCTGTATTTTACTTCGACCCACGATGTCAACAGCACTTGCCATACAGCAAGCAGGACGAGCATTAAGACCACAACCGGGTAAGACAGCAATTATACTGGACCATGTCGGAAATTACACCCGGCACGGCTTACCTGATACTGATAGAGAGTGGTCGCTTGAAAGCAAAATAAAACCGCCCAGCCAATATCAGCAGGACGGTACGTTATCGGTCAAACAGTGTGAAGAGTGTTATTTTACCTTTCTTCCGGGTCCTGATGTATGTCCAAACTGCGGCGCAGAAATTAAAAAGACCCGGCAGGAGATTGAGAATATCAAAAAGATTCGCATGGAAGAAATTAAGGAATCGAATAGACAGAGGGCAGCTGAATCGGTTCAGCATAAGGATATTTCTGACTGCCATACAATGTACGAAATTATGGCTTGGTGTAAGCAAAACGGCAAGAAGCCCGGATTTGGGTATTATTACGCCAAGAAGAAAGGGTTGATTGCTTCATGAGATACAAAATTAATGTCAGTAAAGCTTCTGACCGTGAAACGCTGATTACTATTTTGGCTATGAACGGTTATACGGTGCGACAAGGAAAAATCAAAAACGGCAATCGAACTATCTGTTTCATTGAATATTGGGAGGAAAAATCAGATGCGTGAATCCGTCATTCAGAATCAAATTCGTGTGGAACTATCTAAGCACGGTTTAATAGTTTTCCGAACAAACGCTGGCGAATATTGGCAAGGTCAGAGAGTTTTCAGCAAAGAATATAATCAGCCTGTTCTAATCAATTTGCGTAAGGTTGATGGTCTCCCTAAAGGATTTTCAGATTTACTCTGCATTGGGCAGAATCGGACAGCGTTCATCGAGACAAAAAACGAAACCGGACGTATTCGCCCGGAACAAATAAAATTCATCGAGCGTATGAAACAGCTTGGCCACGCTGCTGGTATCGCCCGATCAGTTGAAGAGGCGGTGAGAATCATTGAATCCGGTGGATATTGAAAAATCAGCTATGCATGGCGATGAAATGCCGGGTAGGTTAAACTTAGCTGAACAACTTTTATTCCAATCTTTCAGGTGCCTATATCATTCTCACAAAACTGGCATAATTACCCGAGAACAAGCCAAGAAAGAAAAACAAAAACTATTAGATTCTTTCTTTGTCAGCAACAGGCTTATAGAGATTTATCAAGAAACCGAGCGAAGAAATTTAAAATTAGCTGGCATGAGTAAAGAGGTTGAATTAGGCAATTGCGATAGGTGTAAGAAAATTATGCGGATTATGGACGGGAGGGCACTAAAGTGAAACAATCCGAACGAAAACAACTTCGTCTCAATTCCCCCCCCCAATGACACCTTTAGAGCAAATCACATTTGAGGATATTAGGCAGCTTACATACGTGTGTCCGTTTTGCTGCTGTCCTCTTGGGATAGACATAAAACGATTACCTGATAATTGTCCTGATTGTGGACAACCGATACAGAAATAAAACGGCTCCTGCCGAAGCAAGAGCTGTAGTTTATTCTTCGAAAGTTTTAATTTCGTGTCGAAGGTCACTTATGATTGAGTCAAGGAGTACGATACGCTTAAGGTCGTTTGTTCGTTCGGCTTCATGGTAGCAAACCTTGTACACGGCCAACTTACTTCTCAGAGCAGGAATACTATTTTGTTTCATAATGACCTCCGTTAATTTTATTTATTTACATAATATCACACACATATGGACGTGGTATGAACAATACAGAAAGCGAGGAAATAACAATGCAAACGCTAGGAGAACGCTTAAAACAACTGCGAAAAAATAAAGGCGTATCTATGATGACAGTTGCAAAATCGGTTGGAATATCCGATGCAGTCTACTGCCGATACGAACATGATATATCAGAACCCACCGCAAATAGAATCGTGTGGCTCTGCGACTACTTCAATGTTTCAGCAGATTATTTACTGGGGAGGACGGATGAATGAAAAGATACATAGATGCCGAATTACCAAAACAAGCTGAAGTTCTCGCAGATGAAGTAGTTCGCCTAAAAAGTCTTTTGCTTGGGATGAAAGCGAAATA
>NZ_FZLO01000005.1 GCF_900197595.1 Scatolibacter rhodanostii
CATGGCACAATGTGATTAATACTGGAAATATCCCGCTAAAAATTTATACTATTTATGCGCCCCCTCATCATCCGTGGGGCACCATTCAAAGAACAAAAGCGGATGCAGAGGCAGCAGAATAGTTAAGTAGCGTATCGTTTCGGCGGTGCGCTTTTCTTATACCCAAAAATCAATCACAGGAGGTGGTGACGATGTGGCGAAAGGCAAATATCAAGAGTGGCTAACACCTGATGGAATATTACGGCTTGAAGCTTGGGCAAGAGATGGTTTAACCGATGAACAGCTTGCTAAGAAAATGAATATTACGCCGTCTACTCTCTATGATTGGAAAAAGAAGTATTCGGAGATTTCGGAGGCCTTAAAAAAGGGCAAGGAAGTTGTTGATATTGAAGTCGAAAACGCACTTCTTAAACGAGCTAAAGGCTTTGAATATTGCGAAGAAAAAATAGAGATGGAAACTAACGGTGCCGGGCAGGTACTATCAAGAAAAGTTGTACAGGTTGTGAAGCAAGTAGCTCCTGATGTGGGGGCTGCTGTTTTTTGGCTTAAAAATCGTAAGCCGGATGCTTGGAGAGATAAAAAAGATATTGCGGTTGAGGGTGATATAGGCATGAATCTTTCCAATGAGCAGCTGGACACCGAAATTGAAAAATTGAACGGATTGCTTGGGATTGATGAAAGTGGATAGAATGGCTGAATATCAGGCCAAAAAGAAGAAGGTGCTTTTGCAGTCGCAAAGGCGCTTTTTTAATTACTGCAACGTAAAAGCTCCCGACTTTTATAAGCGTGAGAGGCGGTTTCTCGTTGATTTCTGCGACGATTTGCAAGCTTTTTATGAGGGTGAAGATGAAGTATTAGTAGTCAACATGCCGCCAAGACACGGGAAATCACGTACAGTAGGCTGCTTTGTAGAGTGGGTTTTAGGCCGTAATCAAAGAGAAAAGATTATGACAGGCTCCTATAACGAAACACTTTCAACAGTTTTTTCCAAGAATGTTAGAAATACAATTTTGGAACAGAAAGCGGATGCCACAAAGCTAGTATATTCTGATATCTTCCCTGGGGTAAGAATCAAATATGGCGATGCTGCTATGAATATGTGGTCCCTAGAGGGTGGATATAACAATTATTTGGCAACATCCCCTACCGGTACTGCAACAGGCTTTGGCGCTTCTCTGCTGATTATTGATGATGTTATCAAGTCGGCACTAGAAGCCAATAATGCCGATGTGTTAGAAAAGCACTGGGAATGGTTCACAAACACAATGCTTTCCCGTTTGGAGGAAGGCGGCAAGATAATTATTGTCATGACGCGCTGGCATAGTCAAGACTTAGCCGGTCGAGCATTGGCGCATTATACGAAAATCGGTGCTAGAATCAAGCATATCACCTACAAAGCTCTGCAAGATGATGGCACAATGCTGTGTGACGAAATCTTATCACGCAAATCATATGAAGATAAACGTGGTTTAATGGGAATTGATATTGCTGAAGCAAACTATCAGCAAAGCCCGATTGATATTAAAGGCAGACTGTATACCAGTTTCAAGACATATGACAAGATACCGATAGATAGTAATAACAACCCATTGTTTACTCGTATCAGCAATTATACCGATACAGCCGACACTGGCAGCGACTATCTATGCAGTATTAACTACGGAGAGTATAACGGTGAGGCTTATGTTTTAGACGTGCTTTACACAAAAGATGGCATGGAAATCACAGAACCGGCAACGGCCAAAATGCTGCATGGAAGCCATGTAAATGTCAGCGACATTGAATCCAATAACGGCGGTAGGGGATTTGCTAGGAATGTGGAGAGGGAGCTAAAAGAAAGATATAGCTCTAACCGTTGTCAGATTCGTCCTTTCCACCAATCCAAAAACAAAATTGCACGAATCCTTACTAACAGCACATGGGTAATGAATCACATCTACTTTCCAGCTAACTGGAAGGATCGGTGGCCAGAATATTACGAAGCCATGAATCGATACCAAAAAGAGGGTAAGAATGCTCATGATGATGCCCCCGATGCCACGACGGGTATTGCTGAAAAAATAGGAACAAACGAAATTTATAGCTTTATGTAACGAGGTGAAAATGTGTTTTTTGGCAGAGATGAAAATAGAAGATTGGCAAAGATCATAAAAAAAGGGGCTGCTGCGGCTATACCTGAGCAAAGATTTATTGAACTTGAAATATCTCGTTGGAAGCGTTCTCCTCAGAGGAAAGCGGCAATTCAGGGGGAACGATACTACAGAGGGCAGCATGATGTTTTAAAGCGAAAGCGGATGGCAATAGGAAAAGGTGGAGAATTGGTAGAACTGCATAATTTGCCTAACAATCGGGTTATGGATAATCAATATGCAAAAATGGTGAATCAGAAAACCAACTATTTGTTAGGTAAGCCACTCACTTTTGACGGCAAGAACGAAACCTATACAGAACTGCTGAAAAATATTTTCAATCGAAGATTTCAGCGCACCTTCCGCAACATGGGAGAAGATTGTTTTAACGGCAGTATCGCATGGTTGTATCCGTACATAGAGGACGATACTCTTAAAATTAGTACATTTAAATCATATGAGATTCTGCCGTTTTGGAAAAATAGAGAACACACAGAAATTGATATGGCTGTGAGATTGTATCAAGTTGAGGTTTATGAGGGCATTAATTATCGCATAGCCGAAAAAGTAGAAATATACCGTGATACCGGCATTGAATATTATGACTTGGTCAATGGTTCGCTAGTTGCTGATTCCACAAAAAGTAATGCGCAATATCTGTATACAGAATCTAAAGAGGGAATCACATCCATGAATTGGGGACGGATCCCCCTTATTGCATTCAAGTGCAATAATAGCGAGATTCCTCTTATCACCAAAATAAAGAGCCTGCAAGACGGAATCAATGCCATTCTTTCAGATTTCCAGAACAATATGCAGGAAGATTATCGCAATACCATACTGATTATTAAAAACTTTGGCGGAACAGATTTGTCAGAGTTTCGGCATAATCTTATGGTTGCGGGTGCTGTCAACGTAAAGTCCACGCAAGAGGCCCAGGGAGGAGTCGATGCACTGGAAATAAACGTGAATTCGGAGAACTATAAAGCAATACTGGACATTTTCAAAAGAGCGTTGGTATCTAACGCTATGGGATATGATGCTGCAGATTTGCGGACAAGTGGATCTCCTAATCAGATGAATATTAAGTCAGTGCTAAATGATATTGATTTAGATGCCAACAGCATGGAAACGGAATTTCAGGCAGCTTTTGAAGATTTATTGTGGTTTGTCAATCAGTTTTTAGCGTTTACAGGGCAAGGGGATTTTCTAAAAGAACAGGTTAATGTAGTGTTTAACCGTGATACCATTATTTCAGAATCCGAGGTCATAACGGACATTAAAAATTCTGTGGGTATTCTTTCGGACGAAACCTTGATTGCTCAACATCCCTATGTTACCAATGTGCAAGAAGAGTTGGAGCGGATACAGCAGCAGGAGCAGCGCAATTTGGAAAAAGCCACGCAAAGCTTAAATTATCCAAATGCACATACTCACGGAGAGGACGAAGATGAAGAATCGTGATTATTGGCGAAAGCGGATTATAGAAGTGAAAAAGCGGCAGCTTCGGCAAGACGATGTTTTGATAGAATCTCTAAACAGAGAGTATAAAAAAGCACTGCATTCTCTCACAGAGGATATTGACAGATGGTTTGAAAGAATTGCAAAAAACAACAGCATAGGCCTTGCTGATGCCAGAAAAATGCTGTCAGCCAACGAATTGGAGGAATTCCATTGGACCGTAGAAGAATATATCAAGTATGGCCAAGCAAATGGTGTTTCTGCTGATTGGAAAAAACAGCTTGAGAATGCTTCTGCTAAGGTACATATCAGCCGTTTGGAATCACTAGAAATGCAAGTCCGGCATGAACTGGAAATGCTTGAAAACAAGCAGGTACAAGGCATAGAAAAGCACCTTAATAGTACATACACAGAAAATTATTATCGCACAGCTTTTGAGATTCAAAAAGGGGTGGGGTACGGGGTTCAGCTCAATCGGTTCAGTCCCTCACAGGTACAAAGGGTACTGGATAAGCCATGGACACCGGACAACTTCACTTTTAAGGACCGCTGCTGGACAAACAAAGAAAAACTTATTGCAGAGCTAGAAACAGGCATTGCTCAAACGCTAATTCGAGGTGATTCCCCTGACCAACTCATTAAACGTATATCTAAAACGTTCAATGTACAAATGCATAAAGCTGCCACGTTGGTTTCTAATGAATCAGCTTATTTCAGTGCGGAAGCCGAAAAACAGTGTTATGAAGATTTAGACGTTGAGCAGTATGAAATAGATGCCACGCTTGATTCCACTACCTGCTCGGAATGCGGCGATATGGACGGTCGAGTCTTTGATATGAAAGACTACACTGTGGGTGTTACGGCACCACCATTTCATGTACGTTGCCGTTGTGATAAAGTCCCTTATTTTGATGATAATATCGGCACACGCTTTGCACGAGATGCAGACAGCAAAACAACCTTTGTGCCGGAGGGCATGAAATACAAGGAATGGAAAGAAAAAATTCTTGTGAGCAAAGATTTAAAAGAATATAATTCTTTCGTTGAAACCTTGGGGAAGAACGCGCCTGAATCAATTGATATTTTCAAAGAAATAAAGTATAATAATAAAAAATACGAACTGTTTAAAGCATACGCAAGGAGCTTAGAGAGTGGCGAATTAACTGCACTTGCGGACTTTACTCTTTATGAACATACCAGCGATAAAATTGATAATATATTGATTAGGCTAACAACATCAAAAGGAACACAGATAACCTCTAAATCGAATCATTTTATAAACCGTGTTATTGGGTCGGTGGAAGAAAAGAGGTCTGGTGTTGATATTGAGGATATAAAGCAAGCATTGACTAATCCTGAAAAAATAGATTCAAGGGTAGGAAAAACTGTTTCTAGTGACCGGTATTTTGGTGAAAGGGTTATTGTAACAGCGAACCCCGATACAGGTAAATTAATACAAGCGAATCCTAGACACAGAAAGTGAGGTGGCTCATGATAAAAATTACTACTGCTCAAAAAGAATATTTGTCTTCGTATATTGATGATATAGACGATTTACTCACAAAAGAAACGGATGAACAGCTGCTTTCCTCGATTGATGATGTAATTGTTAATGAGTATGATGACCAACAGGAGAACCTATCTGAAGAAGGCGTAAAGCTCCAAAAAATATATGATGAGATTTTTGAGATGAACGATTAAGTATAAATTTAATATCCGTTAACACGCACGCTTCCTTTTGGGGGCGTGCTGTTTTTATACAATTTTTTAACCCCCATAAGGGAAGAAAGGAAGGTTTTATGAAGAAAGAAGAATTATTGGCTCTTGGTGTTCCGGAGGATAAAGTAGAAAAAATCTTGGAAATCAACAAAAATGATGTTGAGGAGGAGCAGGGTAAAACAACCGAGTTGCAGGGTCAGCTTACCACGGTGCAGACACAGCTGAAAAGCTTTGAGGGTGTGGATGTGGAAAAACTGCAGGGTAAAATCACAGAGCTGCAGACTGATTTACAGACAAAAGAAACAGAATATCAGCAGAAATTGGCAGAGCAAGCTTTTAGTGCGCTGGTCAATGAGCAAGCGATGTCCGCAAAGTGTAAAAACGCAAAAGCGGTTATGGCTTTGCTTGATTTAGATAGTCTGAAATCCAGCCAAAACCAAAAAGAGGATATTGCAAAAGCTATCAAGACACTGCAGGAATCAGACGGGTATCTGTTTGAATCTACTAAGCCGGCGACACGACACCTTAACAGTACAAAGCCTGGGCAGGGTAGAGATGGTTTGCCCGATGATACACCCACACCGCTTACACTGGAAGAGGCGGTCAGAAACACACTAGAAAAATCTGAATAAAGAGAGGAATTTAACATTATGGCAGTAACATTAGCACAAGCAAGGCTCAACGTACAGGATGATTTGCAGGTGGGAGTCATTGACGAATTTGCAAAATCAAACTTTTTGTTTAACAATCTTACTTTTGATGATTGCGTATCACCTACAGGAGGCGGAGCAACGCTCACTTATGGCTATACTCGTTTAATCACACAGCCGAAAGCTGAGTTTAGAGCTGTCAATAACGAATACAGCACTCACGAGGTAGACAAACAGCGCCATACCGTAGACTTGAAAGTGTTCGGTGGTGCATTTGCGGTGGACCGTATTATTGCCGGTATGGGCGGCATTGTATCAGAGGTTACTCTTCAGATGCAGCAGAAAATTAAAGCGGCATCTGCTCTTTTCAACGATACAGTAATCAACGGAGATTCAGCGGTAGAAGAAAAAGCTTTTGACGGTTTGGAAAAAGCCATTGCCGGTTCTTCCACGGAATATATTCCCTCAGCTGTCATTGATTTATCCACGTCAGCGGCAGTAGACAGCAACTATAAAGAATTTTTGGATATTCTGGATGAATTCCTAATGGGATTGGACGGTACTCCCTCGGCTATTATGGGAAATCTCAAACTAATTGCCAAAATCAGAGCTTGCGCCAGACGTGCCGGTATGTATCAAACAAGCAAAAACAACTTCGGCCAGCAGATTGAACATTACGGCTCAACTCCATTAATCGATTTGGGAGAGAAACCCGGCGAAAATAAGCCTGTATCAGGTATTGATGCGGAAGGCACAACTTCCCTCTATGCGGTGCGTTTTGGTTTAGACGGGTTCCATGCGGTTTCTATGTCAGGTCAGCCTCCTGTTAAAACATGGCTGCCTGATTACAGCACATCAGGTGCCGTCAAAAAAGGCGAGGTCGAAATGGTGGCAGCGGTTGCCTTAAAAGCCACAAAAGCAGCCGGGGCATTAAGACAAATTAAAGTGAAATAAGGAGGTTTTATCATGACTAAGATTATCGCTCCCAACAAGCAATATGCCGGTGTTTCTGCCGGCATTACGTTTGTAAATGGCGTTGGTGAAACGGAAGACGAACATTTAATAAAATGGTTTGAGTCAAAGGGGTATAACATAGAACGGGAAGAACCTTTGCCAGAACAGGAAGAAGAGCCTGAAGAAGAAATTCCTGCTGAAGGAGTTTTAATAGAGGGAGAATCACAAGAACAAGAAGAAATCCCTCCAGTACAGGAAGAGGTTGTAGAAATTGATGAAGCGGCTTCTGCAGAAGAGAAAAAGCCCAAGAGCAGCAAAAGAAAGGGATAACAATGGAAATCAAAGATCAAGTCAGCAAAAGAATTCTTGGCTTTGGTTATGCCGTCGCAGATTCTGACGGATTCATGCTTGATTTTTCTATTGAGAAAGCGGAAACAGAAATTCAGAATATCTGTAATATTTCTGATATTCCAGTAGGTTTAAAATATGTGTGGATTGACCGTGCGGCCGGCATATTTCTTTCTGAAAAAGCAGCTGTTTCTGCAGACGGATTTATTCCGCAAATCACAGCCGGCAGTGTGAAGCAAATCAAAGAGGGAGATGTCACAGTGTCTTATACAGACGAAGAAACTCCTTTGCAAAAATTTGAAAGGTTGATTTCTACTCTGAAGAACAGCGGAAAAGGGCAGTTTGAACAATATAGGCGCCTAACATGGTGACAACCTATCAAAGAACAGTCTTCAGTATGTTTACTGCAAGCTGTACAGTAAAAGTTAGAAAAGGCAGAACCAATCCTGTGACAGAAATGGAAGAATTTACAGAGAATATGATTTTTGAAAATGAACCTTGCCGCATTTCTTTTCAGTCTACATCGCCTTCTTCTGACGGTGATACACCAAAGATATTCCAGCAAGTCAAGCTATTGATATCCAAAGACAAAGAAA
Organism: Scatolibacter rhodanostii; assembly: GCF_900197595.1. Classification (GTDB taxonomy): domain Bacteria; phylum Bacillota; class Clostridia; order Oscillospirales; family Acutalibacteraceae; genus Scatolibacter; species Scatolibacter rhodanostii. Next base: position 7,858 of record NZ_FZLO01000005.1, read on the forward strand.
TCCCTTCCGGCTCTAAAATTACAGTAACCCAAAATAGGCATACCGAAACCTACACAAGGAGCGGTATGCCCTCTATTTATTCTGTTCATCAAGAAATTCCCGTTGAACTGTTCAAAGGGTGGGCGTAGTGAGTAAAAATGTAAACTATGAGGATTTAAAGAATTTGCTGAAACGCTTGGAAGCAGCGGAACAGGAAAGTCCTGCATTTGTTGAAAAGCTAGCTAAACAAATAGCAGCACGGCTTTTAAGAGCGTTAAAAAAGAATACTCCGGTTTATGAAACTCCGGATTATCTTAATCCTATTAAGGATTATGAAAAAAGAGCGCAGTATCAGTTTAAACGAACAGGCGGCACTTTGCGGAGAGCATGGACAGCAGAACGTGTCCAAATCAAAGGCGATATAGTTCAAATCACAATTTTTAATCCAATGGAATATGCCTCTTACGTTAATTATGGTCATCGGCAAACACCAGGGAGATATGTTCCGCAAATTGGATTAAGGCTCAAAAAGTCATGGGTTCAAGGTAGTTTCTTCATGGAAAAATCGGAAAATCAGACAGAACAGTATATTCAACAAATGCTAGAACCGCAAATTATGCAATTCTTGAAAGGGGTATTTGATGGTAAATGAGGTAATTGGTGCCGTCAGCCGTAAGCTAAAACAAGTTTATGGTCATACGGTTTATGGCGCAGAAAAGCCGATGCAGGAATTTAAGACACCCTCTTTTTTGATTACTTTATTGGATATGTCTGATACAGCAAAACTAGGAAAGCGGTTTAGCCGCCAAATTGCACTTAATATTCAGCACTTTTCGGAAAATGAAGAGAATTTAGTGGAAGCGTGGACTATTTCCGGCACAATTCTGAAAGAGTTGGAATGGCTAACGCTACCAAACAATGACCTCATTAGAGCAGAAGCGATGCGATGTGAAGTGATAGACGGCACATTAAACGCTTTTTTGACGTATACACTTCCAATGACAGAAAAAGTAGTGGCCGAACCCGATATGGAAAATTTAGAGCTTATCGCAAGAAAGGAACCGTAATATGGCAAAAGCAAACCTTGAAAAAGAGGAATCAGTATTTTCTAAAAATCAGCTTTTACAAGCAAAGCGATTTAAAGAAAAAACAGACATTTTGCAAGCAGTGCTAAACGAGAAAGAAAACTATACGATTGAACAAGCAGAAAAGCTTATCAATCAATTTTTACAAAGGAGGCTAAAATAATGGCTTTAGGTGGCGGAACATTTCAAACAATCAATAAACCTTTGCCAGGTATTTATCACAATTTTGTGAGTGCGGCAAAAGTAGGAAGCACACTTTCAGAAAGAGGGACAGCTGCAGTACCTTTCATCGGAGACTGGGGTGCTGAAGAGACAGTTATAAAACTAACAGCAGAAGATTTCCAAAAAGATTCTTTAGAGATTTTGGGGTATTCGGTAGACAATCCTAAGCTTGTCATGTGGCGAGAGCTGTTTCGTCATGCCAATACCGTCTATGCATATCGGCTCAACGGTGGCGCAAAAGCAGAAAATATCTTTTGCACAGCAAGATATGGCGGTATAGGAGGGAATCATCTAAAGACGGTGATTTATGCCAATGTAGACAATCCGTCACAATTTGACGTGTGCACGTATTTGGATATTACTTTGGTAGATAAACAGACGGTGCAAGATATCAGTGAACTGCATAGTAATGAATACGTCACCTGGAAAAAAGAAGTGGAGCTCAAGACAGAAGCAGGAGTTCCACTGGTGAATGGGACAAATGAAATCGCATCAGCTGCAGGATATCAGAATTTTCTCGGCGTAATGGAAAGCTATCATTTTGACGCTTTATGCTGTCCTTCAGAAGATGATACAGTCAAAGCTCTTTTTGTGGCTTATACAAAACGACTCCGGGAAGAAACGGGGGTAAAATTTCAGACTGTTTTATTCCAGCATTCCACGGCCGACTATGAAGGTGTTATATCCGTTGAAAATGAGATAGAAAGCGGAGATACATCTGTGTTGACAAAAAGCGGATTAATTTACTGGGTGACTGGTATGATTGCCGGTTGTACGGTAAATGAGTCTAATACCAACTGTAAATATGACGGCGAACTAAGCGTAAAAGCGGACTATACGCAGGAGCAGCTTGCAGAAGCTCTTAATACAGGTAAGTTTGTCCTGCACAATGTCAGCGGCGATATTAGGGTGCTAGAGGATATCAATACACTAGTGACCTACACGGAAGAAAAAAATATTGATTTTAAGCAAAATCAAGTGGTTCGAGTGCTTGACCAGATTGCTAACGATACGGCTACAATCTTTGCACAGAAATATCTTGGCAAAGTCCCAAATGATGCTGCCGGAAGAACCAGCTTGTGGAATGATATTCTGCGCAATCGCCAGCAGCTTGAAGAGATAAGGGCCATAGAGAACTATGACAAAGAATCTTTGGTTATAGAGGCATATGGCAAAAAAGCAGTAGTGGCAAAAGAAGCTGTACAGGTTATTAATGCAATGACACAGCTTTATATGACAACAACCGTTGAATAAGGAGGAATTTATATGGCTTTTATGAAAGCAATGGATGTCTTGTCGGCTTCGTTGGCAGAATGTTATGTGACAATGCAAGGGCAGCGGTATAAGTTTGCCCAAGCTCTAAACCTAGAAGCAAAAATGGAAAAAACAAAAGATGAAGTGCCGATTTTGGGCAAGACAGGCAAGGGGAATCGCTCTACCGGCTGGAAAGGAACAGGCTCAGCCACTTTCTATTTCAATACCTCGATTTTCCGTGAACTTTTATATCGTTATAAAGAGAGCGGCGAAGATGTTTATTTTGATATCCAAGTGACCAATGAGGACCCGACTTCTTCTGCTGGCCGTCAAACCGTAATCTTAAAAGATTGCAATATGGACAGCGGTATTTTGGCTAAATTTGATGCAGAGGGCGGATATTTGGAAGAAGAAATGGACTTCACTTTCGAAGATTGGGAAATGCCGGAAAAATTTAAACCGATTCCGGGCATGCAATAAGAATAAGAAAGGATAATGTGATATGGATTTGAAAGCTTTTTTAAGAGAAAATGTTGAGGCAGTTGAGCCGGTAAAGGTGGCAGTGTCAAAACGAATGAAAGATGAAAACGGGGCGCCTGTTCCATGGGTAATTGGCTGTATTTCCAGCAACGAGGACAGTATTTTGCGCAAAGAATGCACCAAGACAGTAAAAAAAGGAAAGAAACAATCGGCAGAATTTGACTATCCTGCATATCAAACAAAATTAGCCGTTAAATGTATTCAATTCCCCGATCTAGCGGATGCTGTCTTGCAAGACAGTTATGGTGTGATGTGCGCAGAAGACTTGCTGAACGCTATGCTTTTGCCGGGAGAGATGAGTGATTTAGCCCAAGCTGTAACCGATATCAATGGGTTTGCCAGTTTTGAAGAAGAGGTAGACGAAGCAAAAAACTAATCAACGAGGGTGACTATGAAGCGAATATAGCGTACTATTGCTTACACAAATTCCATATGTTGCCCTCGCAATATTTATCTTTACCTCGTGAAGAAAAAGCGTTTATTGTGGCTGCCATTGAAATCAGAGTAGAAAATGAGAAAAAGGAAGCGGCGAAAGTACGAAAACATTAATATCCCTAGACTTTATTTTAAAATTGGTTTATTATGGTAATATTCAATAATGTTTTGGAGGGTATTATGAACGGTAAAAAAATAGCTGGAATTATTCTCTTGTGTATTACAAGCTTCGTACTGGTAGTAGAACTTGCAAGGGGCACTCTTGATTTAGTGGAAACGCTTCCGATTACAATTATTTTTATGATAATAGGGCTGATTTTACTTGTGAGTAAATCTAAGAAACAAAAAGAAGAAAAGCTGATACAAAATCAAGAACGAAATAAAATAAAAAGCAAAGAGGCTCTTGAGCGGGGTACAACTCTCTACTTAAAACATGCTACAGGTTTGCCATTGGCCGAAGGGACTTTCTGTACTTTGACAGTTAACTTAGACGGATTCAACATTGCGGGCGGCGGGGCTGATTTTAAGCTTTCAAAAGAAAAAATTACAGTTGTTGATATTGTTTCTGATGTAGATGTCCAAAAGCATTATGTGTCAAGCGCTGGAGGAGCCGTTGGAGGGGCAATTTTATTTGGTGGTTTGGGCGCGTTGGTTGGAGGAAGAACAAAGGAAAAGACTTCTACGAGTATTACAAATTATTTGATTATCAATTTTCTTAAAGATAATCAAATTAATAATATCAGTTTTGAAATTCCAGAAAGTGAATATTTTAAGGCGACAACAATGAAGAATCATTTTGGAAGAGCTTTTAGCAACGATACAAAAACGGCGATAGACCTATAAAGTATATATAGAAAAAAAACGAAAGAAGCACCCTTGCTATTGCGGGGTGCTTTCCTTATATCCAAAAGGAGGTGGTAATAATCGGAACTCTACGCAGCTCGGTAGATTTACAAGACAGAATGACACCTGTTTTTCGTTCAATGATAAGTGTCATGAATTCGGTGATTAATTCTTTCGATTCCTTGGACAACGCTTCTCAAAGTGCCTTAGATCCTGCACAGATACAATCGGCACAACAAGAATTATCTAAAATGAATGGTGTTTTAGATAACATTGAAAATGAAATCTCACAGAATAAGAATGAACAAGAACGTTTTAATAATTCAATTAGAAATGGTCAATCTGCAATGGGAGGGCTTGAAAAGAAAGTTCTTGGTTTAGCAGCTGCCTATCTATCGGTTCAGAGTGCACAGAAAGTTATTGGGTTATCAGATACTATGACCCAAACAACAGCACGATTAAATATGATGAATGACGGCTTGCAAACCACAAAACAATTGCAGGATAAAATTTTCTTGGCCGCAGAGCGTTCTCGTGGTGCCTATCTTAATACAGCTGATGCCGTTTCTAAAATGGGGATTATGGCTAAAGATGCTTTTGGCAGTAATGATGAACTAATCGCTTTTTCAGAACAACTTAACAAACAGTTTGTTATTGCAGGTACATCTACACAAGGGGTAGATGCTGCCATGCTTCAGCTTACACAAGCCATGGGTTCAGGGGTGCTTAGAGGGGAAGAACTTAATAGTGTATTTGAACAAGCTCCTACGATTATTCAGACCATTGCAGATTATATGGACGTTCCCATCGGGCAAATTCGGGACATGGCAAGTGAAGGGCAAATAACTGCCGATATTGTAAAATCGGCACTGCTTTCTGCAGCGGATGAAACCAACGCAAAATTTGAGCAGATGCCGATGACCTTTGCACAAATAGGAACCAGCATACAGAATAATGCCCTGATGGCTTTTCAACCAGTATTGGAACGATTAAACGAGATAGCCAATAGTGAGCGGTTTCAAAATTTGGTGTCGGGTGTAATAAATGCATTGGTAACTGTTTCAGGCATTGTCATGACAATATTCGATTTGGTGGCAACGGTTGGCAGTTTTATGTATGATAACTGGTCGATATTAGAACCAATTATTATGGGAGTTGTGAGTGCTTTAATGCTGTATATGTTGTACTTAGGTATTTCTAATGTTATGGAGGCAGCAAACAATATTTCCAAAGGTATTGCAGCTGTAAGAGCATACGCAGCCGCAGCTGCAAACACAGCTCTTGCGGCAGCTGAAAGAAATGAAGCCATGGCAAAGGCGAGTGCCACAGCTGCACAATACGGATTTAATGCAGCACTACTAGCTTCTCCTGTCACATGGATTGTCCTTGCAATTATTGCTTTAATAGTTGTTATATATGCGGTGGTAGCAGCCATTAACAAAGTAACAGGTTCAACTATTTCAGCTACCGGAATTATTATGGGTGCGTTTGCATTTGTTGGTGCTGCTATCTGGAACATCATTGTGGGTGTAGTCAATGCAGTAATTGGTATTGGTATTGAACTGTATAATCTGATTGCAACATTCGCAAATTTCTTTGCGAATGTGTTCAATGACCCTGTTGGTGCAATCATCAATTTATTCAGTGGAATGTTTGACTTTATTCTTGGGATTGTTCAAGCAGCAGCAAAATTAATTGATACAATACTGAAAACTGATATGGCAGGTGCAGTTGAAGGATTCAGGAATACGGTTGCTGAAAAAACGGCTGAAATTGTTGGCGACCAAGTTGTCGTTATGGAAAAATTGAATGCTTCTGATTATCAGTTTAGTGGTCTTGACTATGGCGAAGCTTGGGATGCGGGTTATAATTTTGGCGAAGGAATAGAAAATAAGGTCGGAAATATGTTTAATCCAGATGACCTTACAAGTAATATTCCAAACCCAGGAGATTATCCTGCCTATGACCTTAGTGGGTACGGTGGCACAGCAGGAAACATAGCGGATACAGCTGATAATACCGGACGTATGGCGGACACAATGGACAAATCTGAAACGGAACTAAAATATCTCCGTGAAATTGCAGAAAGACAGGCAATCAACAAATTCACCACGGCAGAAGTAAAAATTGATATGACAGGAATGCGTAATGAGATTAAGTCAGATGATGATATTGACGGCTTAGTCTATAAATTCACAAATAAGTTAGAAGAAGTTCTTCTGATTACTGCAGAGGGGGTACCAGTGTAATGTATCAATTCTATCTCAATGATGTGTTATTTCCGATTGCTCCCGGAAGCGTAAAAATTAAAACCAGCAATAAGAACAAGACATTAAACTTGATTAATGACGGAGAAATCAATATCTTAAAGGCACCAGGGCTCTCTGAAATCAGTTTCAAACTGCTTTTACCCAACGTAGAATATCCCTTTGCTCGCTATGCAAAAGCTGGCAAGGGGACTTTTAAAGAAGGAGCTTATTATTTAGCTTTGTTCAACAAAATTAAGGCAGAAAGAAAAATAGTACCTTTTGTCATTCTGCGTACACTGGATAATGGCCGTCAGCTTGACTGGGATACATCCATGAAAGTGAGTATTGAAGATTACACGATTGAGGAAAATGCCAAAGAGGGAATTGACTTCGTGGTCGATTTGAAGCTTAAGCAGTATCGGGAATATGGCACTAAAATTGTAGTTATTCAGCAGAAAAAAGCTTCGGTGCAAAATAATCGTGATACATCCACCAAACCAGCTGTAAAAAGCTATACGATAAAATCAGGTGATACACTATGGGATATCGCTCGCACACAGCTTGGCAATGGTACAAAATGGACAGCAATTTATAATGCTAACAAAATACTAATAGACGATACCGCTCGAAAAAGAGGGTTGTCTACTGGCGGACACTGGATTTTTCCGGGTACTGTCTTGACAATTCCGTGAGGTGAACGATGAGCAGAGTTTTACAAAATTACGGAAATCAAGTCACACAGGGGTATCATAGCTCTCATCATGGCATTGACCTGATTGGCAGTCACGGCGGCACGGATTATGTGGTAGCACATTCTGCCGGAACGGTGACGGCCGCTGTTTCAGGCTATGGAAATCGTCAAGGTTCTTCCGGTATGACGGCTTATGGAAATTATGTGGATGTAACGCATACAGACGGCAGCTTTACCCGATATGCCCATTTGCAGTATGTTTCTGTCAGCAAGGGTAAAAAGGTGAATAGCGGCGATGTGCTGGGATATATGGGCAATACAGGAAATTCTTATGGAGCGCATTTGCATTTTGAATATTGGAACGCTTCGGGAGTGAGAAGTGACCCTACACCATATATTGATGCAGATTTACCGGGACTAAATTCTAGCACAACCGCAAACTCCTCTAAAGCAAAGGCAGAGAAAGAAACCAAAGATATTACAAAAGTAGTCGTGAAATCTGTGGAGGGCAGTACCGCACAGCATAGCACAGGAAACTTAACTGACACAAAAATGCTTTCGGCAGGTGTGGAAATCTTGATTCAAAACGGAGACAAAATCATGCTGCCCTGTGTAAAAGATGATATAACGCTAGAGTCGCACCGCAAGGGAAGCCCTGCGGTGCTTAAATTTTCCTGTGTGAAAGACAGTAACCTGAACTTTCAAGAGGGAAATGCTGTTTCTTTGCGTGTGAACAAAGCCAATGTGTTTTATGGTTATATATTCGAGAAAAAGCATTCATCAGATATGCCAGTCATTCAGGTGACTTGCTATGACCAACTCCGGTACTTCAAAAATAAAGATACCTACATTTATACCAATAAAAAGTATTCTGATTTGATCCGTATGCTGGTAGGCGATTTTCATTTGGCTCTCGGTACGATTGAAGACACAGGGTATCCGATGAGCAGAGCAGAAGAAACAACCTTGTTTGATATTTGCGGCAATGCTTCAGATGAAACCGTACTCAATACAGGCAAAGTATTGGTACAGACGACGTGGTGATTACAGGCATACAGGTAACGGAAGATACCGAAGAATCGGACTCACCAACGTTTATGTCAGGAACACCCGGCTATGTGCTTGGAATTGACGGCAATCCTTTTGTTCAAGCAGGACAGGGACAGACGGTGGCCAATTATCTCGGCGCCAAAATAGTCGGATTGCGGTTTAGACCATTATCCGTGTCGGCATTGTCAGACCCTAGCATTGAAGCTGGTGACGTAGCTATCGTATCAGACCGCAAAGGCAATTCGTATCGCTGCCATCTATCGAATCTCTCTTTCACTGTGGGGCAAATGGAGAACTTTTCATGCGATGCGGCCACGCCCAGCCGCAAAAGTGCAGCCAGTTATTCAGCTGTTACAAAAGCAATTGTAGAGATGCGAAATCGGGTAAAAGTTGAAACCACCGCTCGTGAGCAGGCAATCGCTGATTTAACCAATACACTGGCAAACAGTTCAGGATTATTTAGTACAGATGTTACTCAACCGGATGGCTCTAAAATCCGCTATGCCCACGATAAAAAGACACTGGCAGAATCCACGATTGTATGGAAGTTTACAGCCGAAGCATGGGCGGTTAGCACAGATGGAGGCAAGACTTATCCAACCGGATTTACCATGAACGGTGATATGGTGGCGAGAATGCTATCTGTTGTGGGACTGGATGCAGATTGGATAAAAGCTGGTAATTTAAAGGCACTTAACGGCAAGACCGAAATTAATATGAATACAGGTGTTGCAAAGCTGACAGGTAGTCTAACCACAGCCAGTAGTGATGGAGTTTATACTGCCGATACATCGGGCGGTGGCATTTGGGTAAAAAAAGACGGGCAAAATGTAGGGTGGCTTGCTGGTATGAATCATCCGACAGACGGATATATTACATGGTTAAAAACGCAAAGAATCGATGCAACCTCTATTGATGTAAAAAGTATGTGGATACCTAAGACAGATGGCAAAACATATCAGTTTTTACAATCTAGTGATGACGCAGTTACACTAAGAAATGTGGGGTCTATAGGTGGGGCATCCGGAGGCATGGATGTTTATGACGTTAAAAAGATGTATCTAAAAGCTGGAAACGGCGGCGAAGTCAAATGGAAGCAAGTCAGATTAGCGGATGGTGGCACAGCACAAGCATTGTGCTTAGTATAGGGAGGAATAATTATGGCAATTGTAATGCGCCGAGGGAAGTATAATGACTTCGATGCAAGTAAAATGTTGCCTGGCGAAATAGCGGTGGTACTTTCGGGTGATTCTTCCGCTGTGGATGGAAGAACATTCTACATCTGCTTTGAGCCGGGCAAGGTCAAACGTTTAATGACCTTTGAAGATTTAAAACGAGAAATTGACAGCGTAACAGCGGACATTGTGGAACAGGTTACAGTGGTAGCCGATAAAGCCGAAAACGCAGGCGATAGGCTAGATGCTGCGGATGATATTTTGGATTTACTAACGCAGAAAACGACGGCAGCAAATACAGCTAAAACACAGTTAGAAAGCGCCACAGGAACAGCCAATACGGCACGCGCAAATCTTGTAACTGTTACAACCGCTGCCAATACTGCAAAGGGTCAGCTTGATACTAGCACTACGGCAGCAAATACAGCACGCACAAATCTTGTAAATACAACTACCGCCGCAGATACCGCTAAGAATAATCTTACTACGGCAACTACAGCGGCCAACACCGCAAAAGGTCAATTGGATACTGCCACAAGCACAGCCAATACCGCTCGAACCAACCTTGCAAATGTGACTACTACTGCAAACACAGTAAAAACAGATTTGAATACTGCTGTCAGCAAGGCAAATGAAGCAATTGGAAATCTTAATCCGATTCAAGAACAAATTGACGGAATAAAAAACACGAAAGTCAACGGTAAAATATTATCATCAGATATCACTCTGAATGGTAGTGATATCCACGCTGGGATTCAAGGAGAGACACTGACAGTTGCCCAGTATCTGCAAAGTTTGGCAGACAATAAGCTTGAGAAGGCTTCTTTGCTAAATCTTGTCTATCCCGTTGGAGCAATCTATATCAGCATTACCAGCACAAATCCATCAACTATAATTGGCGGTACTTGGGTGGCATTTGCACAAGGACAGACTCTAGTCGGTGTCAATCCGTCCGATGCAGATTTTAATATGGCGCAAAAAACTGGTGGCAGTAAAACCATATCGTTAACAGATACTCAAGTTGGTGCAAAGAAATCAGGCGTAGAAGCTACAGGTTATGGGTTAGGCTCAGCAGCAGCTTTTGCTAATCGTGTATTAGTTGGGTATAGCCATAGCAATCCACGAGAGGAAATCAACCAATTACAGCCTTACATTACTGTATATATGTGGCGCAGGACAGCGTAAAAGAAAGGCAATCAAAATGAAAGAAAATGCGTTGATAAAAGTTTTATCCGTTATACAAGAAAACAGCGTGTCTACCGTCATTGGAATTATCGGCAGCACAATTGCTGCTCTATTTGGAGGTTGGGACGTGGCCTTGACTACACTAATCATTTTTATGGCAATTGACTACATATCAGGACTTGTCGTTGCAAAGCTTGGCAAATCGCTTAAATCACCAAATGGAGGTTTAGATAGCAGGACTGGGTTTAAAGGACTTATGCGCAAAGGCATGATTTTAGTTATGGTATTGGTTGCAGCGCTACTGGACAAAGTCATTGGGACAAGCTTTGTCCGTGATGCCGTTGTCATTGCGTATTTAGCCAATGAGGCGATATCTATCACAGAAAATGCTGGGCTTATGGGTGTGCCTATCAATCCTGCCATTACAAAGTCGATTGACATACTAAAAAACAAGTCTAAAGAGGCGCAGGAAAAATGAGATGCTGGCTAAAGTGATGGGAACAGAGCTCTCTTGTGCAAGTGGCAATGTAGATTCTCAAATTTGAGAATCCGTCGTTTGCTGCTCAATACAGGACGGGCTAGCAATATTATCTTTACTAAAAACAAGATTGCTAGCCCCATTCCAAGCTATTAGAATTTGATTAGCCCCTCTTTGCGTTATGCAGAGAGGGGCTTTCTTATTGATTTATAAAGTGAAGCTAAAACCTTTCAAAACGGTTTTAATTATATTTTTGTAAATTTGGCGGCTACACAAAAATGTTTATTAATGATAACAATTTTTACAAGGTCTGCTTTTGCCAGATGCGCCGATTGACCCTGAATAAATATTTTTTGACCTACCCAGTGAAGGACAATCTTTTGTACTATGGTAAACTTCACCGCTAGAGACCCAATACACAGTCTGACCGACTGCAGCTGATTCTTGCTCTTGTGCTGCCGCTTCAGCTGCTGCTCTTTCCTCTTGCGCAGCAGCTTCGGTAGCTGCAGCTTTTTCTTCTGATATTCGCTGGTATTCTTGCTCGTTTGTCATTAAGTTTTCATAATTGGTAACATATTGTTTCACTTTATCTGGTAAAGCATCATACGTTGTCCTTGCCTGTGTAATGCTTGCTTGGCTATCAATTGATATGTGGTTGATTGCTTCTACAACAGGAGCTGCCGCAGCCTCTAGTTTTAGTACATTTAGACCCTTTTCTGCTTCAATCAGTATAGTGACAGATTCATTAGGTATCTTCGCTTTTATACTATGGTCACTTTCATCATAGAGAGCTCTTGCTTTTACAATCGTTGGCTCGCTGTCAAGTGTGACATCGCCTATTGCTTTAATAGCGGCACTAATAGGCTCAATCAATTGATTATATCGCGCTTCAATTTCCTGTTCAGCCTTTTCTAACTGATTGACACTCGAGACAGTTTTTTTCCATTCTGAATCCATAGAATCATAAAGCTGTCTGACTTGCTTTATATCATTTTCCTTATCAATGGTAACAGGGGATAATGCAGCTATTTTCTCTTCTAAAGAGGAGACAGCTTCTACACGGGCGGTATTCACAACTTGTACTTCCAAAATATTGCTGCTTATATCGCCATAACCTATTGTAATGTCAGCATTGCCTTCAGCAGTTTGGCTTTGAATAGCTAGGCGGTACTCTTTGTTTTCATAGTCTGATAGGTCTTTTACTGCCAGTAAATTATTAGGAGAAACTAGAAAAGATAGTTCACCTTCATTAATTTTAGCGCTGGCAGGCGACACGGTGAACGTCACTTCTTTGCTTGTGTTCAAATCAAATGAAACAATATTGCTGTCAATTTCAATAGATTCTGGCTTAGGGGGTTTTCCAAAAATAGCAGCAATAAAAATAAGAGTCCAAAAACTTAGGAGAACATACAAAGAGATATTTTTCCACTTTTTTAACCCCGGATATTTCTTTTTAATTAAGAAAAATCCTAAAGGAAAGAACACGATAGAACTTAAGATAATGACCCATCTTTTCTGATACCAGACCATAAAATAAACCCCTCCATTTATAGTGATAATATGTCACAATTGTATCTTAAATGGGATTGTTTTACAATATAATTTTAAAAAGTAAATGAATTGAAACTATTTGCTTTGATTCAATCTACCAACACTAACCCGACTAACCATCTATTTTGATGTTTGAATAAGCAATAAAATTTTTTATCAAAACCGATTTTTAATGTTTGTATCTTTGATGTGTATAAATCTCTTTATACATTAATCAACATATACGGTACAGCTATCTGAGCCAATCTTTTCCCCGTGTTTGTATTCTAAAATAGATTGATAAAACCGTACATATATCGCTGCATGATGGAATAAAATAACCAAGAGGTGATAAAATTGCAGAATAAAAAGAATAAATTTGTGCCTTTTGTTTTATTTGTTATTGGAACTGAATTGGTTGGATATATCAGTAGTTTGCTGTCAGGTGATATTAGTCAGAAATATGCTCAATTAAATAAACCACCGTTCTCCCCAGCGGGGCAATTGTTTGGCATTGTCTGGCCAATACTCTATGCCGGTATGGGTATAGCCGTGGCAATAGTATATAATCAAAATACGATAGAATCGAAACAAGCTCTAAAATGGTATTTTATGCAGCTTAGCGTGAATTTCTTTTGGAGTATTCTCTTCTTTGGGTTAACATTGCACTGGGTAGCTCTTCTAGTCTTGGTTATCCTAGATATTTTGGTAGGTTATTTGCTGGCAATCTATTTCAAAATTAATAAACTAAGCTTTTGGCTAACTCTGCCTTACTTAATTTGGATTTTATTTGCGACGTATCTAAATTTAGGCATAGCACTTTTAAAATAATGTAATTTATGCTCTCAATAAAATTAATAATGGGAAATAATGTGAAATATTTTCTCTTTTAGATTGCTACAGTAGAACAAATATGCTATAGTTAAATGGAATTAATTACTATAAAAATAGCTAACTATACAATATTAAGCGACAAGTCACTTCTGTTTAACTTAAATGTCTAAATAAAAGAGAGGGAATCCTATGATTGATTTTCAAAACGCAAGTTTTATGAAATTGAGAGAAGCGGACCCAAGAGGAGCGGCACAACTCATTACCCCATTGTTTGTCAATGAAGAAAAAATCTTGATTGCATTCCAGTCTATTCGTGATATGGTCGTTTTTACCAACTATAGAATTATCGCGATCAATGTGCAAGGAATGACGGGGAAGAAAAAAGATTTTACTTCTATGCCGTATAGCAAAATACAGACCTTTTCAGTCGAAACCGCAGGTGTTTTTGATTTGGATAGTGAGCTTGAATTGTGGTTTTCAGGTATGGGAAAAGTGAAATTTGAATTCACTGGGCAAACAGATGTATCAGGGATATGCCGATTGATATCCAGTTTTGTGTTATAAAAAATTTGATCTTTAAGAGCTGATGATAGTATGATTCATTTAGCCTATTTAGTTTTTTGAAAAATTTACTTATAGCCCAAGAAAGGTATAATTTCATGAATAAGACCGTGGTTTTAGCCGGTTTTACGCTTATGGCCGTACTAACGTTATCTGGGTGCAAAAGTAAGCCAATTGCAGAGTATGTATCCAATGTATCAAAAGTTGAGAGCTCTTCAACATCTTCACAAAAAACAAAAAGTGAAATTTCCTCAAAAGCGACTTCCACGCCGGTGGCCACTTCTACGCCGAAGTCTATGGATGAAGCAAGCACTGAGGCAACAAAATCTACACCAGAACCTACCATAGAACCAGCTACGGCTGTTGAGTCTTCCAGTAAACCAACATCCACTCCGGCTACGGAAGTGATATCCAAATCAACTCCCAAACCCGCTCCTAATCTCGAACCTACACCTAAACCCACAGTTGAAAGTACTCCAACTCCAACTTTCTCCGAATCAACAGATGGGGGTAACAATTCAGTGACTGAAGCTTATGAAGCAGCGCAATTGTATGCGTATGTTTCGCATTTTTCTTTTGGCGGTTTGGTTGATCAACTGGTAGAGTATGACGGCTTTACTAGGGAAGCCGCAAGAGCAGCCGCAGAACAATGCGGCGATATTTGGGCAGAAAATGCACTGTCACAGGCGAACCTATATTTGAGTATTGTTCCGTTTTCTTATCAACGACTAAGCGAACAGTTAGGATATGATCAATTCACAGCTAGTGAGATTAGCTATGCAGTGGAAAATTGTGGAGCCGATTGGTATGAACAAGCTGCAAAACAAGCAAAGGCATATGCTGACTCAGCTTATCCCTACTCTTTTTCAAGAGCAGAGTTGATAGAACAATTAGAATTTGAAGGTTATACTAGCGAGCAGGCTGTTTACGGCGCTGATGCTGCAGGAATCAATTAAAATCGTCACAGGTTCTGATTGAAAAAATACTAAAATTAAAAAAACACGTTAAGCATATTCGGCAGCATTGTGCTGCTAAATGCTTAGCGTGTTTTTATGATTATTATTCGTTATCTGTCATTTTCGCAATCTAAAGGCACGCTGATATTGTTTAGGAATATCAATCGATTCTGAAAGATGTTCAGCGGCATGCAATACCCAATAGGGGTCGTTTAAAAGACCTCGCCCGACAGCTACAAAATCGGCTTTGTTTTCTTGAATCACTGATTGTGCAATATCGGGGTCTTCCAGGATACCAACAGTGATAACAGGAATATCAAGTGCATTTTTTATGCTTTCAGCCAAGGATACTTGATAGCCGGGGAAAACGTTATCCGGTCCTTTTGGTGATTCTCCACCGCTGCTGACATGGAAAACATCAACACCGGCTTCTTTATATTTCTTTGCCAGTTCAATGCCGTAGTCAATCCCATATCCACCATCGAGGTATTCAGCTGCAGAAATTCTGAATAATAAGGGCATTTCTGCGGGAAGGACATCTTTGATAGCAGAGATTATTTCTGTTCCGAATCTTGACAAATCTTCGCCGTATTTGTCATCGCGCTTATTCATAGAGGGCGATTGGAATTCATGAATGAGGTAACCATGTGCACCGTGTATTTCAACAAAATCTACGCCAGCCTGCACAGCACGTTTTGCGGCATCTTGAAATTTAACCACCATGGCTTCGGTTTCGGCAGTGGTTAATGCGTGAGGTGTTTTGGAATCTGCTGAAAAGGGGATACTAGACGGTGCAACCGGTGTATCGGCATCTTGCGCTTTTCTTCCGGCATGAGCAATCTGTATGCCGACGGCAGCTCCATATTTTTGACATTCTTCCACAATCTTTTTGAGTGGAGCAACGTGATCGTCAGACCAAAGCCCTAAATCAAGGTCGCTGATACGGCCATCAGGCTCGACATCAGCCATTTCGATAATGATCATGCCAACACCGCCGACAGCTCGGCTGACATAGTGCTGAAAATGCCAATCGTTTACAATGCCATCCTTCTTCTCAACAGAAAACTGACACATGGGCGGCATGACAATTCGGTTTTTAAGTTTCAAACTTTTTAGAGTAACAGAATCAAAAATATTCATGCAGATATCAATCCTTTCCAAAATGAGATTTAGTATACTTTATTATATAACAAACATAATCAAATGAATAGCATGCACTTTTTTGTAAGATACTTTCCCAAAGAGAATTGAATGAAGTTTTCTGGTTATTTTCTAGTCAGAAGATAGAAGATTACGACGGTTCAATTGGATACAAATCTTTCTATAACTATGAAAAAGCCGTTGGATTTATACAATCCAGCGGCTTTTTTTAAAACATAATCTTTATTTAATGTATTCGTTCATAGGCTGAGATAGATATACGTTATTAGGCATTTTATCGGTGGAAACATAACCCGGAGCAGCAGCGATGAGAGCGGGAATGCGATTGACCAAATTAGCACAAGTCAGCTGTACGGTTGCAGGACGGTTTACGTTGATTGTCGTTTCGGGCTCACCAAAGAAAGTCCAATCATTCCTGTCAAATTCATCGGGGGCATAAACCTTGCCGACACATTCTGTTTCAAGGGTAATACCTTCTTTTGTTTCGGTAGTGACAACGGCCGACATACCGGTGGGTTGGCCTGCTTTCACAGTCATGTTTAATGTGGAGGAATGAATATCCTCTGTGTGGGTGGTAGGAACACATTTCTGAACTTGTGACACAACAGTCAGACCCATTTTGCTGCATAGCCAGCCATTTTGATTCCACATATAACTCGGTACATATTCGCCATTCTCGACCAATTTCTGTTGTTCATCTGAAGAAAGCGAATTATACTTGCCGATTTCTTGCTCAAACTCTTCAGAGGATAACCCTGCACCATGTCCTTTGGCTAAAGCGATACCATAATCTTCGACATTATAGCTGCTGAAACCTTTGATTTTTGTAAGCGTCTGCATAGAACCTGAAAGTGTATCAATTAATACACCCCAGAACATATCGGGATAACCACTGCCTGCCAAGGTGACACCATTTTCTTTTGCCAGCTTATCCAGTTCTTCTGTAATGGCTGGTGATGAGTTCCAAGGGTAGAGCGATTCTTCACAGGTAGAGATAGCGTTGATACCATTTTTTGCACATACCGCAAAGGCATCTTTGATATCAGCCATGGTGCTTAGCGTTGCCACAACACAAACATCGGCTTGCAAGTTTGCCATCATGGTATCGGCTTCTTTGGAATCTGACACCAAAATGCCGACTTTTTCGCCGCCAATGATTTCGCCAATGTCCTTGCCAATGACAGCAGGGCTGGCATCAAATGCAGCAACAATTTCAACATCCTTTTCCATCATGTAACGAATGAGATACACACTCATTTTTCCACAGCCATACTGAATTGCTCTCACTTTCCGATCCATACAATTACCTCCTGAATTAAATTAAAATAGGTTTCCAACACGAAATTGATATTTCCTTAACAATAGTATAGACCCTTTTGTTACAAAAATGTCAAGCGCTATTTTAATGATTTACGACAGGAATTTGTATTTTAAAGAACAAATCACGCGGAGCATCATTGAGACACGGTAATTCTTCAATGACTTCACACACATAATCGCCCGCAATCGTGTGGCCTGATTTACCTAGATGATGTAAGAGCAGGCGAGCGTAATCGATTTCCTTTGCAAAATCATTGGCACACAGGCATAGATAGAGTCCATCTGGGAGAGTTTCTACTTGCCCCGGGCCTTCATAATCGTCTTCGACAAAGAAGAACGCTTCATTTGAAAAAAAGTGATTGTTTGCAAGATTTCCTTGTCGTATCATTGTGCCCACATTTCGAAAGTAGGTAAAAGGGAGATTGTTGACCACAACGTCTTGCTTTAATTCCCGCAGCATTAATTCATAGCCAGTGTCATCTTGGTCAAAGAAGTTCTTATCAGATTGATGGACAAAGATTTGTCGTTTCGGCATATATTCGTAAAAGATAGTGCCGGCAGGGGGGAGATTTCTGTGGTGTTCATGATTGACAATCATGCGCTCAATCGCTTTGCGGCTTCTTTTGAGGTGTTTGATTCTTTTGTCTATGGTTTGCATTTGTTCACGAAGCAAGCTGCACAATGAATCAGAGTCATTTGTATCAAGCTGCACACGAATTTCTTCCAAAGATACACCATACGCTTGCAGATATTGAATCATATCGAGCCTGGCACTTTGATTGATGTGGTAGTAGCGATAGCCAGTTTCCTTATCAATCAGCCAAGGGTGTAGTAGCCCTGTTCGGTCATAATGACGCAAGGTTTCGGGAGTGACTCTGTTTAGCTTTGCCATTTGTCCGATTGTCAGTCTTTCTATCTCCATTTTAACCTCCAAACCTTTGTGTTAGACAAATAATCTTATGACAAAATTCTACCATATATACCGATAAAAAACAATTTTTTTGTGGAATGAAAGTAGTTCTCCCCATGAGATTATCCAACGATTTACAAGTTATGCAGAAACATAGTGGGGACAGATAAAGCTTTTTGTTATTTAAAGTGTCTTATCACTACTTTTGCTGTAACAGGGAATGCTACCGTCTGAGCTGATTCTGATGAGAAAAGAATCAAATATAAAGCGAGCCATGTCTTGTGGAGGCATACCATATTTAATGGCGATAGACATGTTGTCTTTGCTGAGTCCAACCAAAAGATAAATGCTTGAATAGACTGCTGAAACAGCTGTCAGTTCGGCATCTAATGTAGGCTTGAGAGAGCCGTCATGAAAATTTTTTTGCAGAAATCTAGCGGTATCATGCGTTCCGAAATCTTTGTCATGAAAAACTCTCTCATAAATTGCACTTTCAGATTTTAAGGTTTCTCCTTGATAGGTTTTGCTGAATAAATCAAAGAAAAGAAAATTGTTTGGATTCACCTGAAAACCTTGCAGCATGACATCAAAATAGAGAGCATAACGCTCCAAAGCGGACAGCTGTTGTTCCGAATCTTGCTTTCTAAGGGATTCTCCGAATTGTTGGAAAGAACGGCGCTGAATCTCCCACAAAAGGGTTTCTTTGTCGGGAAAGTACTTATACAAAGTGGCTCGGGCAATACCGCAAGCCTCTGCCAGCACACTAAAGCTTACATTTTTAATGCCTTCTTCTATAAAAAGTTGTTGAGCGGTGTCTAAAATGAGTTTATACCGCAACTCGCTATGTTTTACATATCTTCCCATAGGTACAATTTCCTTTATTTATATAGTTTGTCATCAGTATAGCAAACGAGTAAATTGCTGTAAACCAATTCGTATTAAGCTTGTGTTTAGGTTGTGTAAAAAGTTAAACAATATCAAATAAACTGTATAATATTGAACAGTATTCGGTGAGTTTTTCCGTTTTTAACAATCATTTAACGACTTCATGTCTTGTTTAAATCTTTCATCTCTTGTTAAAATGAGCCTGTAAAAAAGGAGAGTACAAGTGAATGAAAGGAAAGATTTTATGGCGATAAAATCAAAGAAACCATTATATAAGGTATCAAGCCAATTAGAGAAAGGATTTCAGGGACATATCACCTACACCACTATTTTGCCTGATGATTTATCCCGTCTGAAGGTTACATTTTCATTTGACAAGCTTCATGCAGAGCAGGACATAGAGGAATTGCAGGCAGGCTGTCGTGAGGCTTTAATGAAAAACCTTGAAGAGGAAACAGAGTTATTAGAATGTATGGCCAGTGCAGTTTATCATCTGCCAAAATCAGAAATCAATGTCTCGCTGTTTTTAAATGATGTTTGTGTTGGGTCTGCCCACCGTAATCAGCTGACCAAAGAAATATGGATTTCTGAAGAAGAATCCTCGCTGGGTTTTAACAATTGCCGACCCGCTGGAGTATTCAGTATCGTATTGCATGTGCTGAATATATTGAACGATGATACAGCATGTATCCTCACAGTGGAAGGAGTGGAAAGAGTATGTTTGTAAGAGCAGAGCTTCACAATCATTCCACACATTCTGACGGAACCATGACAGTGGAAGAACTAATTGACTTTGCCGCCCAAAATAAGTTTGGAACACTGGCGCTGACAGATCATAACACGGTTTCAGGACATAGCCTTGCCAGTGAAATCACCCAACAAAAGGGGCATGAATTATCTTTTTTGCCGGGTGTAGAAGTAACGACCTTTTTTGGCCACATACTGGCACTGGGACTTACTCAGATGATTCCTTTCACGCATCTCAACCCGAAACACCCAGAGGCATTTTTGGCAGAGCTTCATGCAGCAGGGGCAAGAGCGGTAGGAATTGCACATCCCTATTGTGTCGGAGAGCCGATTATGATAGGTTGCCGTTTTGGAATGACAATTCACGACTGGTCGGTTGTGGATTACATTGAAGTGGTCAATACCTCCATAGCAGAATCAGAGATGGGAAATCACCCGCTGGCTGAAGCTCTTTCCGGCAATGAGCAGGCGCTTGCTTTGTGGGAAATCTTGGTGCTTGGCGGACACAGAATAGCGGCTGTGACCGGTAAAGATATCCATAAACCGCCGCTAGAGGCCAATGTGTTTACTACCTTTGTGCAAATTGAGGACAAGCTTGCTGTTTCTCGTGCAGATGCAGTCATTGGGGCGATACTTTCGCAGAAAACGATGATTACCAAAGGCCCGCTGTTTGAAACAAGCTTGCAAGAAGACAAATTGGTTGTCAAGTTTGACAATAGCTCTGATTATCTGAACTGGAACAACTTATATGCAGACCGTACCTTTATTCTTGAACTAACAGACAGTGTGGGAAATGTCATCTGTTGTGACACGGATATGGCAGAAGCGGTTTCTTTTCCTTTTTCATTAGAAGCGCAAAGTGCCGTAGTCAAATTATATGAAGACAAACGGGATTATGAGCATCTGCTGGCAGTTGGTTCACCTATTTATAGAACGGGAGGAAATCTGCATTGAAACGTTTATATTACGGTTTAGGGAAAAAGCAGTTTTGGGAATATCTTCTATTTATTGTCTTTATGCTTTTTTTCTATGGACCTCTGCTCAATATGGTTCTTTTGTCATTTGCGGGTAAGTACGAATACCCAGATGTCATTCCGCAAAGCTATGGTTTGAAGTGGTGGGACTATGTTTTATCCAAAGCACAGCTCGTGCAGTCCATCAGTACTTCGCTGATTTTGGCCATCGTGGTGACACTGGTGTCACTGATTGTCTGTTTGCCGGCGGCCTACGCATTGGCACGTTTTCAGTTCAAGGGTCGCAGCTTGGTGCGGTTAAGCTTTCTGCTAACCAATGCCTTCCCTAAAATGGGGATTTACACTGCTATGACCGTGATTTTTTATAAGCTGGATTTGGTCGGTACTTTTGCAGGAGTCGTGCTGGTTCATCTCGTCAACACAATGATGTTCATGGTGTGGATTCCCAGCGGTTCATTTCGCACGGTGCACATTCAGCAGGAAGAAAGCGCAAGAGATGTGGGTGCTTCACCACTGCGCACTTTCTTTTCCATCACACTCCCCATGGCAAAACCGGGCATTATTGTGGCGGCGCTCTACACCTTTCTAGGTTCTATGGAGGAAGCGCAAGGCTCTTTGCTCATCGGACTGCCTGCCATTCATACCATGCCCAGTGAGCTATATGGTATTATCATGTCTTTTCCCGAAACAGCCGGCTCGGTTTTTGCCATTATTCTTTTGGTGCCGTCTATTATTTTATTGATTATATTCCGCAAATATTTGAGTGCCGAAGCTCTTTCCAACGGCATGAAAATGTAAGCAAAGCGGTTAGGATAAGGAGAAAAATATGCCGAACTTGAAACTAGATATACAAGGTCTGACTAAAAAATACAGTGCCAAAGAAGGTGTAGGAAATATCAATCTGCAAGTAAATGAAGGGGAGCTGCTGACACTTTTGGGCCCCTCGGGTTGTGGCAAGACGACGATTCTGCGTTCGATTGGTGGGTTTAATAAGATTGACAGCGGAAAACTGATTTTAGACGGGCAGGAGATTCAGACGCTTCCTCCCGAAAAAAGACCTACAGGCATGGTTTTTCAAAGCTATAACCTGTGGCCGCATATGACGGTATACGAAAACATGGCATTCGGTCCAAAGCTGCGCAAAACACCGTCTGCTCAAATTAAACAGCAGATTGCCGATATGCTGGCACTGGTTAAAATGTCGGGCTGCGAAAAGAAATATCCAACGCAGCTTTCAGGCGGACAACAGCAACGAATCGCTATTGCAAGAGCATTAATGCTCAAACCTTCATTGCTTCTTTTAGACGAACCTTTTTCGGCACTAGATGCTAAAATCCGTGCCCAAATGCGTGTGGAGCTGAAAAATATTCAGGAAGAAGCCGGCTTGACGATTATTTTTGTCACGCACGACCAAGAAGAAGCGATGGCTATTTCAGACCGCATTGCTGTTATGAATCAAGGCTGTATCGAACAGCTAGGCAGCCCAACTGAAATCTACAACAATCCTGCCAGTCGGTTTGTGGCTGAATTTATAGGAGAAATGAACTTTGTAGAAGACACAAACGGCACTTTAGCGGTACGCCCTGAAGATGTTGTATTAAAACCAGCAAGCGGTGAGGGAATGGCACGTATCCAGAATGTGATGCCGCTTGGGCATTACACACAAATTGTGCTTTCATGCCGCAATGGTGCAGCGCTAAAGGCTTTTGTGCCCAAAGAGCAGGCCTTATATTTCACAGAGAACCAAGCGGTCGATTACATTTTTAATCATTTCAGACATTTTGATGTTCTGGCACACACAGCTTAACGACCTAAAATTCTAATCTTTGAATGAGGGTATTAAGATAAATAAACGCATAATAGTTGCTTTCAAAAAGAAAGGATGTATCCACATGAACCAATCTGTTAAAAAGATGGTAAGTTCCGTGCTTGTCATTCTCATGACCATGGTTTTTACTGCTTGTAGTTCTGCTCCGCAAAATTCCTCTTCAAAGTCGGTTTCTTCCGGTGAAAAATCGACTGCACAGAGTGAAACAAAACAAGAAACTTCCGGCGAAATTCCCACTGTTACCATTTGGGGAAGCGGCGGTCAAGAAGTCCGTGAATCACTGCAGGCTGTGGCAGACGCTTTTAATGTGGATGCTGATTACAATACCAAAGCCAAAGTGGAAGTTCAATTTGTTGTGTCGGGTACCAGTGAGCAAAGTTTGGTAGACCGTATTACGGCGGCTAATCAAGCAGGTGAAACAGACACAGATTATGACTTGATTGCGCTGGATGACAGCGGTATTTCTCCAATAATCGCTCAAAATGGTGAAGATTTCTTTGTTCCGATTGATACGACAAAAATCCCAAATTATGAAAATGTTGTATTCAAAGATAATATCATTGGCGATACTTTTGTTCCTTATCGTGGAACAACCGTCATGCTGGCGTATAACTCAGAAGTGGTTTCAAATCCTCCCAAAACGACAGAAGAACTGTATCAATGGATTAAAGACAACCCCGGACGCTTTACCTATTGTGATCCTTCTACAGGCGGTTCAGGCTATACTTTTGCCACAACAGCCATCTATAACCAACTGCCGGAAGAGGCCGCTACCTCTCCTGACACCAAATGGAAAACAGAACATACAGAAGAATGGGACAAAGGTTTCTCCTTGCTGGCAGAACTGCATCCTTATCTTTATCAAACTGCAGGCAAGGTGCAATATCCCATGAAAAATGCAGGATCTCTTGATTTACTCGCCAACAAACAAGTTGACATGACAACTGCTTTCGTTAATATGGTACTGACTAACAAGAGCATGGGAACTTTGCCCGAATCCATTAAGCTGCAGCAGTTAGACCCCGCCTTTTCCGGTGCGCTGGCTGGCTTCACCATTCCTAAAATCGGAAAAGACAAAGAAGCAGCTTTGAGTGTTATCGATTATTATCTGAGCTATGAAGCACAGTCAATCAGCTGGAATACCATGTATGCTTCTCCTGTAGTTGATACAAATAAACTTGAGAATTTGGATCATAGTGATTGGCTTAAAGAAACCAACATCAGCACACTGCGCTACTTTGCTATCGGCTCACTCCAAAAAGATATTGCGGTGCGTTGGACAGAAGAAATTGCTCCTCTGGCACAATGAGGGTATGCTACATGATAAACCAAAAAGTAAGACCATGGCTGCCATGGTTAATGGTGCTGCCGGCATTCTCCATCATGTTGTTTGTCGTGATACTGCCGATTTTCAATACAGTTTTCAAGTCTTTTCATAATACATCGGGTGAGCTTACGCTAGAAAACTACACCTACTTTTTTGGCAGCGCAGAAGCCTTTCAAAGCTTGATTTTCACTGCCATTGTAGCTTTAGCCGTTATGATTTTGAGTGTGGTGCTAAGTTTTTTACTCGCTTTGTATCTGCGGTTCTCCAAAAGCTGGATTAGCAGACTGCTGGGAAAGCTCTATCTGCTCCCAAGATTCATTCCTGGCATTGCAGCTGTTTATGCGGTTATGAATGTCATCAAAGATTCTGGTACAATCAACCGTGTCAGTATGTCTTTAGGGGTCGATTTTAAGCCCGGGTTGCTGTATGATATAAAAGGAATTATTCTATGCAATCTGTGGTTCAGCATTCCGTTTGCTGCTATGATGATGAGCGCTGCTCTTTCCGCCGTCAATGATTCTTATATTGAAAGCGCACGTGATGTAGGAAGCTCATGGGGGTCTATCCTAACCAAAATCATCTTGCCTCTTACTTATAAGGACATCATTGTTTCGGCGACCTTTGTACTGATGGGACAAATTGGTGCTTTCACAATACCGTATCTGACAGGCCCCAATAATCCAAAAATGCTGGGTATTTTGCTGTACCAACAGGCGGCTACCTACATGGACTATGAACGTGCCGCTGCTCTTTCTGTATTGATTTTTCTACTGTGTTTGGGCGGAGCTATTGTGTATATCCGTGCGAACATGAGAGATGAGGTTTGGGAAAGAGGAAAATAACAAGTAACAAATAAATTTGACAGATTTGGCAGGAGAGGTGATCGGTGTTCTCCTGTTATTTATTTTTAATCAGTAAAGGAGATTTTCAAATGAGCACTTTGAGGGATACCAATATAGTGGTAGCTAAACCTTTGCCACTGACAGGAACTCGCAATACCCGCGATTTAGGGGGATATATTATAGAGGGAGGCAGCAAAACCCGAACACATGTCTTTTTACGTTCGGATTCCCCAGCCAATCTTACCAATGAGGATATTGAAGCTTTGAAAGCATATGGCGTAAGGTGCGTCGTTGATTTACGCACTGAAACAGAGATGGTGGCTTTTCCCTCTCGATTGAAAGACGTTATGGGTATTGATTATTATCATGTCTCTATTGCTGACGGTATTGCTTCAGAAGGCTTCCAATTAGATAAGATTCCTAAAAATATGGGAGAGATGTATGTCCGTATCCTCTCGGAGCAATCAGAAGTTCTTGCTAGGCTGATTCATATTTTTGCCAGTTATAAGAATGAAACGGTTCTGTTTAACTGTGCTGCTGGAAAAGACCGTACAGGTGTTGTAGCCATGCTTCTATTATTGTTGGCTGGTGTGGGGGAGGAAACTATCATAGCAGATTACAGCATGACAGAAGTGTATATGACCGACATTTTTGACCAGCAAAGAAAAAATCTTGAGCAAACTTACGGCTTTCTGCCTCCTGACTATCTTTTTTCGTCAGCTCCCAAGCAAATAGAGACGGCGCTAAAATATCTTACTAGTCATTATGGAAGTGCAGAAGATTATCTAAAGAGAGCAGGAGCGTCAATCCAAGATTTGGAGATAGTGAAAAAAATGCTAATATCAAAATAAATCAGCTAGAGCGCAATAAGTTAAAATGAATATAAAAAACCACTTCTCGATACAGAATTGAAATGTAGAGAAGTGGTTTTTTAGCCGTTCATAATTTCAAAAGATAGATTTAAAATAGGTGTGGTATAAAGGAGTGGCATTTTGATTTAATCTTGCCCTCCTTACAGATTGAGAGATTTTAAAATAAATCTATAATGTCTTTGTGGAAATATTTCACGCAAGATAAGCCATAAAAACAAAATAAATTTATTCTATTTTAAAAAAATACACCTTAATTCTATAAATATTCTGTTAAAAATACTAAAATTTAAATAAAAATACCTGAAAATCCTAGACTTTGTAGCCTATGTCATATATAATAAAAATAATGTGAATTTAGTAATATCAATGAAATTTAAGCGAACTTGTGTCAATTTGCGGATAATTGATAGACTTTTAATAGATAAGCGTAAAGGTGAATCGATTTTACGTTTATGCTTGAATGGCGTAAAAAAGGGAAGAATTTCTTCCTTGAGGAGGTACAAATAAATTGAAAAGTAGACAAGACCTGAGAAAATGGACTTTAATGGGAATTGATTTAACGTTGTTTATTTTTTCTTATCTCATCACTGTTTGGGTGTCTTTGAATTCCAGCACTAGCATTATTCTTTCTGGGCGTGAATACATTGTTAATAGTGTCATTTTTTTGCTGTCTGTTTTTTCTATGCGGTTAATTAGCAAATTGTATGTTAATGTTTGGCGCTATGCCAACTCGGCAGCCTATATGATGATTATTTTTTCAGATTTTTTAGGTGGATTAATCGCTATATTGTTCACTAGGTTTATTGTTTTTACTTCTTATTTTGGGATTTGGCAAAGCATTTTTCTGGTTGCTATTTTCGATATTGCTACCTTGTTTTCTCGTTTCATTTACCAACAACATTATAAACATCTTAATGTTTCACTGAATGATATCAATAAAATTGGCGTAGCGATTGTAGGCGCTGGGCAGGTTGGCTCCATTTTAGCAGAAGAGTTGCGCTATAATGCAAATTCTCACTATAAACCAGTTTGCTTTATTGATGTAAATAAAAGTAAAATTGGAAAATACATAAGCGGACTCCCTGTGTATGCAGAGGATGATACCATAATAGGCAAGCTCAAGGTTATGCCGATTCAGGAAATTTTTATAGCACTTCCTCGTGCCGACACAAACACCATAAAAGAGCTTTTGGCTTTTTACGCAAAAAGTGATTGCAAAGTGAAGTTCTATGATATTCCTTTGCAAGAGAGTGTAGATAAGAAAATATCACTGAAAGAAATGCTGCGAGAAGTTAAGGTGGAAGACCTGTTGTTTCGCAAGACAGTCTCCTTGGACAATACAAAGGCGCAGTCCTATTTTTCTGACAAAACCATTTTAGTGACTGGTGGCGGTGGCTCAATCGGCAGTGAACTTTGCCGGCAATTGGCGAATATGCGCCCCAAAAAACTTGTTATTTTTGATGTTTATGAGAATGGCGCTTATGAAATTCAGCAAGATTTGTTAAGTCAATATAGTGGCGAAATCGAGATTAAAGTTGAAATCGGTACTGTATGTGACAAGGCCTGCTTAGAGACTCTTTTTAATACGTATAAACCACAAATCGTCTTTCATGCAGCGGCACATAAACATGTGCCGCTGATGGAGCATAATCTGGTGGAAGCCATTAAAAACAACGTGTTTGGTACCTATAATGTGGCAAATGCTGCAGAAAAATACGGAGTGGAGAAGTTTATATTGATTTCAACCGATAAAGCCGTGAATCCAACAAATGTCATGGGAGCAACCAAACGTCTTTGCGAGATGATTGTTCTGTGCCGAAAAGACAGTGAAACCACTTCTTTTGCTGCTGTTCGTTTTGGCAATGTTTTGGGTTCCAACGGCTCAGTTGTTCCTCTCTTTAAAAAGCAAATTGAAAGAGGCGGTCCGATTACGATAACAGATAAGCGAATTATCCGCTATTTTATGACGATTCCGGAGGCTTCTCAGCTTGTCATGCAGGCAGGTGTTATGGCGAATTCCGGCGAACTCTTTGTGCTCAATATGGGTGATCCCGTTAAAATTCTTGATTTAGCCGAAAATATGGTTTTGCTTTCAGGGTTAAAACCCTATGAAGATATTGATATCATCGAAACAGGGCTTAGACCCGGCGAAAAACTTTATGAAGAGCTTCTGATTAACACTGAAAATTGCACCAAAACAGAGAATGAAAGAATTTTCATTGAAAGTCAAGTAGTGTTGTCAAGAGAAGAGGTAGAAAGAAAGCTCGAGATTTTGCGTACGGCTACCCAGATGTATAATAAACAAGGTGACAACAGCAAAATCAAGAAAGTATTGAAGCAAGTGGTTCCTACTTATTATACTCCGAATGAAATAAACGAGAGAAAAGAAACAAAGCAAATATTGCACAAAGAAGAGGACTTTGCGGCAAAAAAAGTAGCCGCAGTGTGATTTTGACTGAATAGGGGGGCTTTATGTATAACAAATATATAAAGAGATGGGGAGATATAGTGCTTTCATTGATAGCGCTGATTATTTTGTCGCCCATAATGATAGTGACAGCAGTTATCATTAAACTTGATTCACCCGGCCCCGTTTTTTTTAAACAAAAACGAGTAGGACTTCACAAAACCTATTTTAATATGTTGAAATTTCGAACTATGAAAATAGACACTCCCAAGGATATGCCGACGCATTTGCTTGAAAATCCAGAACAATATATAAGCCGTGCAGGCCGTATACTACGTAAGACATCACTGGATGAGCTGCCTCAAATTATACATATATTGACAGGTAAAATGAGTATCATTGGTCCTCGCCCTGCTTTATGGAACCAAGAAGACTTGCTAGCAGAGCGCGATAGATATGGTGCAAATGATATTCGCCCGGGACTGACTGGTTGGGCGCAAATTAATGGGCGAGACGAGCTGGAAATTGACGCAAAAGCGAAGTTAGACGGCGAATATACAAGACGAGTTAGCTTTTTGTTTGATGTTAAGTGCTTTTTAGGCACTATTTTTTCTGTCTTGCGCTCTGACGGCGTAGTAGAGGGTGGGACGGGTCCTGCAAACAAGCAAATCGAAGAGTATGATAAAGATACTACAACAGCAAATGAGGTGATCTTGTGAATAAGGTATTAGCCATTACAGGCGCCACTGGCAAAAAATCAGGTGGATACTTTACACAAGTACTTTCTGAACACGCAGACCAGATAAGTAGCATGTTTCCTGGTGGAATCCGTGCAACTATAAGAGCATCATCAGATACATCACTACTTGACAAATCTTCTATACATTTTCAAAAATGCATGGGTATACTGGAGGATAGTAATTTTCTGAAAACAGTATTTAGTGGTGTCGATACAATTGTTCATATTGCAGGGATTCAACTTTCAATGACTATTGTAGAAACTGCTATAAGCTGTGGTGTTCGCCGCTTAATATTGGTTCATACAACTGGAATTTATTCCAAATATAAGCAAGCGGGAGAAGGATACCGCAAAATAGAAGATTATATATATAAAGCTTGTAAAGATGCAGGTATTATACTTACCATACTTCGCCCGACAATGATATATGGTAACCTGCATGACAATAATGTAGTTCAGTTTATCCAAATGGTCGACAAATTTCCGCTAATGCCTGTAGTTAATGGCGCAAGATATGATTTACAACCAGTACACTATTCTGATTTAAGTAAAGCATATTATCAAGTGTTAATGCATGAAGAAACTACAGCAAATAAGGATTTTATCCTCTCGGGAGGTTCACCAATCACATTGCGAGATATGCTGACTACAATCGGCAAACAGTTGGGAAAAAGAGTTCGTTTTGTAAGTTGTCCATATCCTATTGCATATGTTGGGGCTATTGTTTTATACGGGGTGTCTTTAACGAAAATTGATTATCGAGAAAAAGTTCAACGCCTTTGTGAGCCAAGAGTTTTTTCTTATCAAGAGGCAAAAGAAGCGTTTGGGTATTCTCCGATAGTTTTTGAAGAAGGAATAACTAATGAAATTAAAGACTATAAAAGAGGGTAATTAGTGATGAAAATACTTGTAATTTGCCAATATTATTATCCTGAACCTTTTCGTATTCAAGACATATGTGAAGAAATGGTAAAACGAGGCCACGAGGTTACGGTTGTTACTGGGTTACCCAATTATCCTATGGGTGAAATATATGACGGATACAGGCATGGAGAAAAACGTGATGAAATTATTAATGGGGTCAATGTTCATCGCTGTTTTACTTTTGGTAGAAAGACTGGCGTAATCAGACGATTTTTAAACTATTATAGCTACTCTATTTCTTCGTATTTGTATATTTCGCATATTCGAGAAAAGTTTGATGTGGTTTTTGTTAATCAATTATCGCCAATTATGATGGCAAATGCAGGGGTTAAATATAAACGAAGACGTAACAAAAAAATGATTTTATACTGCTTAGATCTGTGGCCTGAGAGTTTGGCTGTAGGAGGAATAAAAAGAGCTTCTCCTTTATATAAGCATTACCACAAAGTTTCAAAAAAAATATACAATTGTGCTGATACTATT
This sequence comes from Scatolibacter rhodanostii, assembly GCF_900197595.1. Lineage (GTDB taxonomy): Bacteria > Bacillota > Clostridia > Oscillospirales > Acutalibacteraceae > Scatolibacter > Scatolibacter rhodanostii. Next base: position 38,344 of record NZ_FZLO01000005.1, read on the forward strand.
TTTATCTCGTCAAAACTTTTTCAAAATTACCTTAGTAAGGAATTTGATATTTCACCTGAAAAAATTATTTACTTACCTCAATTTGCGGAAGAAATATTTATAAAAAATGACTTAATCAAAGAAGGAGATAAAAAGCAAATAACAAACTTTGTATTTGCTGGTAATATTGGTTCAGCACAAAGTGTTGAAACAATAATTGAGTCTGCTAATATTCTTCGCCAAAGAACGGATATACATTTTCATATTTTAGGCGACGGATCTAGTTTAAAAGGATGTAAATCTTTGGTAGAAAAATTTGCACTTACAAATGTAACTTTTTACGGAAGAAAGCCTTTAAAAGATATGGTTTACTATTATAAGATGGCAGATGCTATGTTAATTACAATGGTAAAAAATCCTACATTATCTTTAACTTTACCGGGTAAAGTACAATCTTATTTGGCAGCAGGAAAGCCAATAATAGGTGCAATTGATGGAGAAGGTGCGGATCTTATTCATCGTGCTCAGTGCGGCTATTGCAGTTCTGCTGAAGATTCAAAAGAACTTGCATTATGTTTACTGAAATTTACTGATGGGAATCAAAAAAAGGAGTTTTCATTTAATGCTAAAAACTATTATAAACATTATTTCAGTAAAGAAAGATTTATTAATGAGTTCGAAAAAATACTCTACGAATGAGATAGACAAAATGATATATTGAAAGGCAAAAAATGAAAATATTAATTCTAGGTTTTGCAAAATTAAAATATATGCCTTATATAAATTTTTACCTCAATAACATAGATTCTCATAGAAATGAAGTGCACATCTTATATTGGAATAGAGATTTAAAAGATGAGGATAAATTAGGAACTCAATATATGTATCATGAATTTCAAAAAAATCAAGAAGATGATATTTTTAAATTGAAAAAAGTAGAATCTTTTTTGGAATACAGAAAATATGCTTTGGACTTACTAAAAAAGAATGTCTTTGATAAAGTGATTGTCTTACACTCTTTGCCTGGTATATTACTGCATAGTTACTTAATTAAAAATTATAAACAACGTTATATCTTTGATTTTCGCGACTTGACTTATGAGAGAAATTTTTTATTTAAGCGGATTATTGGAAAACTGGTTCAAAATTCAGCGGCGACTTTTGTTAGTTCAGATGGTTTTAGAGAGTATCTTCCTAAACTTGATAAAATATACACTTCTCATAATATCTTAATAGAATCTTTAGATCACAGAATAATAAAGTCTGAAAAAGAAAGAAGAAATTTGCCGATTCGGATTGCATTTTGGGGATTCATTAGGCATGAAGAACTTAATCGCAAAATAGTAGAAAAAATTGCTAAAGACAATCGATTTGAACTTCATTATTATGGCAGAGAACAAAAAGTTGCATTAAATCTTAAAAAATATGTACAAGAGATTTCGGCTCAAAATGTTTTCTTTCATGGTGAATATAAACCGGAAGATCGATATGAATTTGTAAAAAACACGGATATAATTCATAATATATATGATGATTTTAATATGAAATTAGCAATGGCTAATAAATATTATGACGGCATAATATTTCATCTTCCTCAGCTATGTATGCCAAATTCTTTTATGGGTGATATGGTTACAACAAAAGGGTTGGGACTAGTTTGTTCGCCTTATGAAGATGATTTTATAAATAAAATCTATAGCTATGTAAATGAGTTAGATTTACATCAATTACATAGTAATTGTAAATTTGAATTGGAGCGAGTTATGTTTGAATATAAATTAGGAGTGCAAATTATAAATGCAAAATCACAAATTTTCTAATTTAGAAAATAAACAATTTTTTTTGTCGATAATTCTTTTTTTAATATTAGTAATAGATTCTTCTTTTTGGTTCATGGAACATCTTTCTGGTACAATGAGAATATCAATAAATTTTATATCAATACTATTCTTATTAGGGTATAAAAGGAAATTTGTATTAAGTAAAAAAACCTATATCATATTTTTTTACTTAATTCTTTTTGTAGTAATATCCGGTTTAATATCAAAAAATTCAAAACAAACAATAATTATTACTTTTTCAATAGTTAATGGATTTTTATTTACTGCGCTATTGGATTTTGAAGTATTTGTTTTTATTTATAAAAAAATAATTATTTTTTTATCTGTTTTTTCTTTAGTCACTTTTTCAATAAATATCTTATTTCCGCAGTTACTTTATTTTTTGCCAATTATTACGGTTAGATCCGGCATTACTTATTATAATGCTTTTTTTTCAGTATTGTCTAGCAATACATATGTTGTAAGAAATTTTGGATTATTTTGGGAACCTGGAGCGTACTCAATTTTCTTAAATATAGCTTTATTCTTTGAACTTTATGCTTTAAAGAATAAAAAGAATGAAGTGAATATAAAGCGTATAACTATCCTTCTTATCACTATTATTACTACTCTTTCGACTCTTGGAATTATTACTATGACAGCTCTTTTTATATCTTTTTATCCACAACTCAGAAAATTACCTCGAAAGTATCAATATTTATATTGGCTATCCATGCTTATATTGCTTTTTGTCGGGATAACATCGGATAGATTTTCTTTTCATGTGTTTCAAAAGTTAAATATGAGTAACGGGAGGATCGATGAAAGTACTTCTGTAAGAATAAATTCTTTCATTTATCCAGGTTTAGAATTTATCCACTCACCTGTTTTTGGAACAGGTTATAATAATTACCTATACATTGAAAAAAGTAAGTGCAATAATATGGCAACGTTTACGTACATGAACTGGCTTTGCATATATGGAATATTAGGTGGAATTCCGTATATTTTAGGATGCCTAAAATTCTTTATAGTAAAAAACAGTTCTTCCTATACTAAATTTTTTCTTTTAATTTTTTCTGTATTAATTTTTAGCACTGAAAATTTTATTGTAATTACATTTATATATATTCTTGTATTTTATGCTTTTAAGGATAGTAATGGGGTGTATGCGCATGTCGAATAAAATTCTATTTCTTGTAAATGAGCTGGAATCAGCAAATGGGATTTGCTGTAAGGCTGTAATGGATGAACTAGTAATGCATGGCATGCAAATTCATTGCATCTCTAATCGTGAGTATCATATGAAAAAAGAGTTTTTAGAGAATGAAATACATTTCTATACAGTCAAGTCAAGACTTACCTATCGAATAGATTCTTACATTAATCATAAAGTCTTGCCGCATTTCTGGAATCGGATTTTGTCAGCATTTAAATTTGCGATTAATAAAATGAAATTATTGCTTACTTATCCAATATGGCCACTAATTGCACCTTCCTATACAAGTCGTATTTATAGAAAAGCAAAAAAGATTTGCCGAGAGGAAAAGATTAATTATATTATTCCTGTTTACACCCAGATTGATACATTGATTGCTGCAAATCTGGTTAAAAGAAAGATGCTAGAAATTACTTATATCCCCTATTTTTTAGATTCATTATCAGGAGGATATGGGCCTAAAATATTTTCTAAAAACTGGCTTGTTAAGCGTGGCTTGAAATGGGAGAGAATTTTACTGAATAAAGCCGATAAAATTATTGCTATGGAGTCTAGTAAGGAACATCACAAAGAATATAGTGTGGATGAGAATTATTACAATAAATTTGTTTTTTTGGATATTCCTTTGTTAAAAAAGCCGAGATTTAATCTTGCTACCAAACAACATGATAGCAAGATTAAAACAATTGTTTATGTTGGCACTTTGCCAGAGGGAATTCGTTCTCCTAAGTATTTTTTAAAGTTATTTGCTCAGTTAACAAATCTTAATTGGCAACTATGGTTTATTGGGACAGATCAATGTGGGTTGTTAAATGCTGCTGCAGCTAAAGACCCTAGAATCCATATTGTAGGAAGATGCACCCATCAACAGGCTTTGGAATATGAAGCGCAGGCAGATATTTTGTTAAATATAGGAAATACGAATCCTTCTATGACTCCTTCAAAAATATTTGAGTATATGTCCTGGGGCCAAAAGATTGTATCCACTTATCCTGCAAAAGATGATCCTAGTAATATGTATTTAAAGAAATATCCGAATGCTTTACTTTTAGATGAATCAGATACAAACTATTTAAAGACGGCAGAAACACTTGTTAAATTTATAGAGAATTCGGATTTGGTAAATATATCGCAAGATCAATTGACTGACACTTTCTATAAAAACACACCAAGTGCTTTTGTTGAGGCCATTATGAAAGAGGTATAGATTGAAAATACTTGAGATTAATTCATGCAATTTTGGCAGTACAGGAAATATTATGCTCGGCATCGCCGAATTGGGAAGAATATCAAAAAATATAGTATATACTGCGTGTCCAGCAGGAAAAAGTATGAAAAAAGCAAATTCATCTTACCACATTTTTATAGGTAATAGATTGAATCGTAATATACATTTATTATTGGGTAAAATGACAGGTTTTATGGGATGTTTTTCTTGGTTGGCAACAAAGAAATTTTTAAGTACAATCTCAAATATTAAGCCAGATATAATACATCTTCATAACTTACATAATGGATATATTAATTTGCCTATGCTCTTTTCCTACATAAAAAAAAATAATATTAAAGTTGTTTGGACTTTACATGATTGCTGGGCCTTTACAGCTCAATGTCCACATTTTACTATCGCTAGATGCGAAAAATGGAAAAATCAATGTCATCACTGCCCACAATATAAATCCTATCCCCAAACTCTTATAGATTGTACACGGAGAATGTATAAACTTAAAAGAAAATGGTTTACAGGTATTAAGAGTATGACCATTGTAACTCCCTCAAATTGGTTATCAAATTTGGTTAAGCAATCATTTCTAAAGGACTATTCTACTAAAGTATTGCAAAACGGCATTGATTTAAATATTTTTAAGCCAATACAAAGCGACTTTAGAAAAGAAAAAGGATGGGAAAATAAGTTTATCATATTAGGGGTAGCGCTAGGGTGGGAAATGCGCAAAGGCTTGGATGTGTTTATTAAGCTTGCAGAAAAACTAGATACGCAATTTCAAATTATCCTTGTGGGAACAACTGAAGAAATTGATAAAGTGCTTCCTGCTAATATATATTCAATTCATCGGACTCAAAATCAACAAGAACTTGCTCGCATTTATTCAGCAGCAGATGTTTTTGTGAACCCGACAAGAGAAGAAAATTATCCTACTGTAAACATGGAGGCCGTTGCTTGTGGAACGCCAGTAATAACATTTAATACAGGTGGCAGTGCAGAAATGCTAGATGAATCTTGTGGTATAGTGGTAGAATGCAATGATATAGAAATATTAATTGAAAAAATAAAAGGGCTTGGTAGAAGCAATAATTTAACATCAGAAAATTGTTTAAAAAAATCGAAGTCCTTTGATGCAACAAAAAGATTAGGCGAATACATTTCATTATATAAGGATATTTATTATGAAAATTAAAGCTTTTATACTAAAGCATAAACGGCTATTCAAATTATTACTTCCTCTTCGCAATATCTATCATCAGACGGCACTTTTTGTTCAGTATAAAAGGATATTAAAAAAAACTTCAGCCCAGAAAAAATATATCTTTTATATAGGAATTCCGGTACATAACAATCTAGGAGATCTTGCTCAAGGAGTATGTATACGCAAGTGGATACGTGAAAGTTATCCAAATAGAGAGGTAATTGAACTAGAGACAGACTGTCTGGTGAATACCAAGTTACCCTTAATAAATCAATTGAAACAATGCTACCAAAAAGATGACATTATTATCTTTCAAAGTGGTTACACAACGACAGACTTAGGCGGATTTGCCGATGAAATGCACCGTGCTGTGATTACAGCACTTCCAAATGCAAAAATTCTGATGATGCCTCAAACCATTTTTTTTCAAGACCAACAAAAACAAAATGAAACTTCATTTGTGTATAATCGAGCAAAAAACATGTTATTTCTTGCTCGGGATAGAATTTCTTTTGAGCTTGCAATAAAAATGTTTCCGGATATAAGGGTCAAACTTTTTCCAGATATTGTAACGTCGATGATTGGTACAAGGGTGCCAAGTCTTCAAAGAGAGGGTATATTATTTTGTTGTCGTGATGACACAGAAAAATATTATAGTGAAGAAGAGTTAAATGGTTTAATTGAGAAGTGTAGAAAACAAGTTCTTGTGCATATAACAGACACAACTAAGAAAGGCAATGCAAAAGACATCGTTAGAGATGCAAAAAAGTACATTGAAAAAGAGATTGATAGTTATGGAAAATATAAACTTATTATAACCGATCGATATCACGGCACTATATTTTCATTAATAGCTGGAACGCCAGTTATTCTTATTAAAACAACAGATCACAAAGTTATTACTGGTGGAGAGTGGTTCAAAGGGGTATATGATACCCATGTATTTATTGCTAATGATTTAGATGAAGCTTATGATTTGGCAACAAAAATAATAGACACCAATATTAATTATACATTGGTACCCTATTTTAAAGAAAAATATTATGATAAACTCAGAAAAATACTAGAAGAGGAAAATTAAACAGAAATGCTCAATATTTGTGAAGAAGAAAATTGTACAGGTTGCGGATTATGTGAAAATGTCTGCCCTAAAAAAGCAATTCATATGTCTGTTAACCATAAGGGCTTTCTGCATCCAATAATTGATGCGGCTGCTTGTATTGATTGTTTGCTCTGTCAAGCGAAATGTCCTGCGAACTCAAATCGTACGCCGAATGGAACGAATCCGGTTGTATTTGCAGCTTGGAATAAGAATAAAAAAATTAGGAAAAAGTCCTCTTCAGGAGGAGTTTTTACACTTTTAGCTGAATCTGTCATAGAAGCAGGAGGAATTGTAGCAGGAGTACGCTGGAAAGAAAACTATCAGGCAGAGCATTGTTTAATAGAAAGAAAAGAAGATTTACACCTATTAAGAGGTTCGAAGTATGTGCAAAGCCATACAGGGAATGTCTATAGAGACATAAAATCTATTTTGCAAACAGGTCGGAGTGTACTTTTTTCAGGAACCCCTTGTCAAGTTGATGCACTCCAAATCTTTCTTGGTAAAAATTATGAGAATCTATATACTATAGATTTAGTCTGTCATGGGGTACCTTCTGAAGCCGTGTTTCACAGATATCTTGAGGAACAATCAAAAGGAAGAATAGAAAATATTCAGAATATTTATTTACGATATAAATCACCATATTGGAACTATAGTAATGTGAGAATTGATTTTAAAGAAGGGAATCCTTATCAAAGACCAGCGGTAATGGATGGCTATTATAATTTGTTCAATTTTAATTATACTTTGCGTAATTGTTGTTATAGCTGTCCCTATACGACATTGAATAGGCAGGGAGATATTACTTTAGCTGATTTTTGGAACTACTCCCTTTCTGAGTTTAAAATGAGAGATTTTAATTTTGGACTTTCTTGTGTATTAATTAACAATGATAAAGGAAATCAACTATTTGACCAAATCAAAAATCAATTAGTATATAATAAAGAATCGATTGCAGCTGCTCTAAAAGCAAATAGAAACCTAGAGAAATCATGTGAAAAACCATCTGATCAAGATGATTTTTGGCAAGATTATCAAGAAGGATATGCGGTACAAGCCTTATGTGATAAATATATAACCCATCCATATGTATATCCTTCAGTATTGTGGTTAAGAAATCTTAAAAATAGATATAGGTGGCTATTTAAACATGAGTAGTTCAAGAAGTAAAAATGCTGTTTTAAATATATTATTTGGCTATATTTCACAGATAGGAATTATAATATTAACCTTTATCGGTAGAAAAATATTTCTGCATTTTCTATCGGTTGAATATCTAGGAGTTAATGGTCTATATTCTAATATTTTGACTGTTCTTTCATTAGTGGAATTAGGATTGGATAATGCTGTTTTATTTTCTCTTTATAAGCCTGTCTCTGAAAACAATCAGCCACTTATTTCTTCTATGCTACATTACTTTAAGAAAATATATATTTTTTTAGCGTTTATCATTACGGCAATTGGGTTAATGCTCTTGCCTTTTTTAAAATATATTATAGACAGTGACTTAAATCAAAACGAACTGAATGGATATTATATCTTATTTCTAATTAATACGGTAATGTCTTATTTTGTAGCACATAAAGTTGCGTTGTTATCAGCTTATCAAGAGCTTCGTATTCAAAAAATAACAATGTTAACGGTCAACTTTATACAACAAATACTTTATATATTAGTACTTGTATTTTGGAAAAACTACATGATCTATATTATTATGACCATAGTAGGTACCTTAATTAATAATTTTATTTTAACCTTACTCTGCAATCGATATCACCCTTTTCTTAAGAACAAAAGTGAAATAGTCGAATTTGATAAAAAAGAAATTTTAAAAAATGTATGGTCAACGCTACTTTATAAGTTAGGAGCTGTTGCTATTAACAATACAGATAACATATTAATTTCTGTAATTGTGGGCATTACAGCGGTGGGAAAGTATTCAAACTATCTTATGATTGTCAATGCCATTCAGGGATTTATCTCAGTTGTTACAACATCCTTGATTAGTGGAATTGGTAATTTGGGTACAACAGGAAATAAAAAACAACAATTGAAAATTTTTGAGGTCTCATTACTTGTTTATCATTTTATAGCGATAGTAGGATCAATTTGTTTCTATCTGCTTTTAAACGACTTAATTCCGTTTTGGCTAGGGTCACAATATTTGCTTGGCAGGGATGTAGTATTTGCGATAGCTTTGAACTTCTATGTTATTACAGCTGTTAGCCCTGTTTGGATGTATCGAGAGGCAAATGGATTATTTTCAAAAGTTAAATATTTAATGCTAATAACAGCAGCTCTTAATATCATTCTATCCATTGTTTTCGGGAAATTATGGGGTATTTTTGGTATTTTAATTGCAAGTTCTGTTAGTCGTCTTCTAACAGGAATTTGGTATGAACCCCAAATACTTTATCGCTATGTTTTTAACAATTCTGCAAATTCTTATTATAAAAAACAAGGTAAATATTTTATTCTTTCTGTTTTTTCGTTTGTACTTTGTTGCTTAGCAACTTCTAATTTTTGGCAGAAATCGTTGCTGTTTATGATAATTAAAATTATAATTATTCTGCTAATTTGTGGATTGATTTTTTTTGTATTTTGTTTTGCGAGCAATGAAGTAAAAGAGTTGAAAAATAAAGTAGGGATAACGATAAAAAATAAGTCTAAGTTTTAAGATAAGGAGATTCATTATGTTTTCAAGCAAAACACTTTTAATTACTGGTGGTACAGGATCATTTGGAAATGCCGTATTAAACCGCTTTTTAAATACAGACATCGGTGAAATTCGTATTTTTTCTCGCGATGAAAAGAAACAAGATGATATGCGGCACGAATTTCAATCTAATATGCCAGAAGTAGCGGATAAAATCAAGTTTTTTATTGGCGATGTTCGTGATATTGCTTCTGTTAAAAATGCTATGCACGGTGTCGATTACATATTTCATGCTGCTGCACTTAAGCAGGTACCATCTTGCGAGTTTTTTCCGATGGAAGCAGTCAAAACAAATGTGATAGGAACAGACAATGTGCTGACGGCAGCAATTGACGAGGGTGTAAAAGCTGTTATCTGCCTTTCAACCGATAAGGCCGCCTATCCTGTCAATGCTATGGGGACAAGCAAAGCAATGATGGAGAAGGTCATTGTAGCGAAATCAAGGATTGTTTCGCCTGAAAAAACTAAAATCTGCTGCACTCGTTATGGTAATGTGATGTGCAGCCGTGGTTCGGTTATTCCTCTTTGGATTGAACAAATTAAATCAGGCAAACCAATCACTATTACAGAACCAAGCATGACTCGGTTTATTATGTCGCTGGATGAAGCGGTAGATTTAGTTTTGTTTGCGTTTAAAGAGGGGACAAGTGGGGATATATTAGTACAGAAGGCACCTGCTTGCACAATAGAAATTTTGGCTCAGGCAGTCAAAGAGTTGTTTTACTCGACAGATGAAATTAAGACAATTGGCATTCGTCACGGTGAAAAAATGTATGAAACATTACTTACGAACGAAGAATGTGCGGGTGCTGTTGATTTAGGAGATTTTTATCGTGTGCCTTGTGACAAACGTGATTTGAATTATGACAAGTACTTTAAAGATGGCGATACAGAACGGAACGTATTAACTGAATTCAACTCGAATAACACTGAACTACTAAGCGTAGAACAAGTCAAAGAAAAACTGCTTTCGCTAGCGTATATTCAAGAGGAGCTTTCTAGTTGGGAGAAAAGCGTATGAAAGTGTTGGTAACGGGTGCTAGGGGATTTGTAGGAAGAAATTTAGTTGCGACTCTGGAAGCTATTCGTGACGCTAAAGATAAGTCACATAACTTATCTCGAATTCAAAACCCTCAAAAACTCACTATTTATGAGTATGATGTTGATACGGAAAAAAACCTGTTAGATACTTTCTGCTCAGACTGTGATTTTGTGTTTAACCTGGCTGGCGTTAATCGCCCCAAAGAGACAAGTGAGTTTATGTCAGGAAATTTTGGGTTCGCATCTGAACTCCTCAATACACTGAAAAAACATGGAAATACTTGCCCTGTTATGTTATCCAGTTCGGTCCAAGCTAGCTTGACAGGTCGCTATGCTGACTCTGAATATGGCAAAAGCAAAAAATCGGGGGAAGATTTATTTTTTTCCTATGCAAAAGAGAGGGGAGCTAAGGTTCTAGTTTATCGTTTTCCCAATTTATTTGGAAAATGGTGCAAACCAAATTACAATTCAGCCGTTGCCACTTTTTGTCATAATGTGGCGAATGATTTGCCAATTCAAGTGAACGATCCATCAGTGAAAATGAATCTTGTCTATATTGATGACCTTGTAGACGAAATGATTCGTGCCTTGAACGGAGAAGAAACAAGAGATGAAGATTTCTGCTGTGTACCAATTGAATATGAAATCAAGCTTGGTTTTTTAGCAGAAATTATAAGTGGTTTTCCAAAAATTAGAGGTTCTTTGGAAGTTCCTAAATTTAGTGATTCACTGACAAAAAAACTTTATAGTACGTGGCTATCTTATTTACCAGCAGACAAGTTTATTTATAATCTTCACATGAATATAGATGACAGAGGAAGTTTTACAGAGATTCTGCGTACATCAGATCGAGGTCAATTTAGTGTGAATATATCTAAACCTAACATTACAAAAGGCAACCATTGGCACCATACCAAGAACGAAAAGTTTGTGGTGGTAAAAGGCAATGGTCTCATTCAGTTGCGCAAAATTGGAAAAGATGAAAATGGGAATGACTATCCTGTGGTAGAATATCACGTCAGTGGGGAAAAAATACAAGCAGTTGAAATGATTCCGGGATATACGCATAATATTATTAATCTATCTGATACAGAGGATTTGGTGACGTTCATGTGGGCAAATGAATGTTTTGACTCCAATAAACCGGATACTTTTTTTGAGGAAGTGTAACATGGGAAAATTAAAGCTAATGACCATTTTAGGGACAAGACCAGAAATTATTCGATTAGCGGCTGTTATCAAAAAATGTGATACCTATTTTGAACAGGTTTTGGTGCATACTGGTCAAAACTATGACTATGAGTTAAATCAGGTCTTTTTTGACGATTTAGGGTTAAGAAAGCCAAATTTTTATCTGGATGCAGTAGGTTCTGATTTGGGAGAAACCATTGGAAATATCATAGCAAAATCGTATCAATTGATGGTTAAAGAAAAACCAGATGCCTTGCTCATTTTGGGTGATACGAATTCTTGTTTGTCCGCGATATCTGCCAAACGACTTCACATTCCTATTTTTCATATGGAAGCGGGTAATCGCTGTTTTGACGAGTGCTTGCCGGAAGAAACCAATCGGCGAATTGTAGATCATATTTCAGACGTGAATCTTTGCTACAGTGAGCATGCACGCCGCTATCTAAATAGTGAAGGCACAGCCAAAGAGCGTACCTATGTAACGGGTTCTCCTATGGCCGAAGTCTTGGAAAGTAACCTCAATCAAATCAAAACTAGTGTGATTTTGGAAAAGTTAGGGTTAAAGAAAGGCAAATATATACTTCTTTCAGCGCACCGAGAAGAAAATATAGATACCGAGAAGAATTTTTTCAGCCTGATGGATGCTGTTAATGCTATGGCAGAAAAATATGATATGCCGATTCTCTATTCTTGTCATCCAAGAAGTGCTAAACTGATTGAAAAGCATAACTTTATTTTTGATAAGCGTGTAATACAAAACAAACCACTTGGGTTTCATGATTATAATCATTTGCAGATGAATGCTTTTGCGGTTGTGTCGGACAGCGGAACTTTACCAGAGGAAAGCAGTTACTTTTTATCGGTAGGTTCGCCGTTTCCGGCGGTGTGTATTCGAACTTCAACGGAACGTCCTGAAGCGTTAGATAAAGGGAATTTTATTTTAGCTGGTATTACCACGGAGCAGGTTTTACAGGCAGTAGATACAGCAGTAGAAATGAATCAAAATGGGGACTATGGAATCCCTGTTCCAGACTATGCGGAACAAAATGTCAGCACCAAAGTTGTGAAAATCATTCAGTCTTATACAGGTGTAATTGATCGAATGGTATGGAAAAAATATTAATTTTAAGAACTTGATTTTATATTTGACGCAACTTATCGATAAAAAAGTAATGATTTTCTTGTAACACTTGAATATCACTATTTTTTGTTGTACAATATTAAATTGAGAAGATTTGTTGCAACTCTTCTGCAATTGAAATAACAAGGAGGTAAAAGGTGAAAAAAGTAATCAAAACAGATCAAGCACCATCGGCAATTGGACCTTATTCGCAAGGGATTGATTTGGGAAACCTCGTGTTTACGTCCGGTCAAATTCCGCTGAACCCAAAGACTGGTCAATTAGTTGCAGACGACATTCAAGCAGCAGCTCGTCAATCTATGGATAATGTAAAGGCGGTTTTAGAAGCTGCTGGCACATCTTTACAGAATGTAATCAAAACTACTGTGTTCGTCAAAGATTTAAACGATTTTGCAGCAGTGAATGAAGTGTACGGTTCTTATTTTGAGGGGGATTGCCCGGCAAGATCATGTGTGCAAGTGGCAAAACTTCCGATGGATGCACTTGTTGAAATTGAAGCTATTGCAATAAAATAAGATTAAAATGTCTTGCACGTTGTAACTAGTCTAAAGTGCGGGGCATGATAATACATCATAAGGCAGCAGGAAGTATAGAATTTTAAGGGAAAGAAAGGTTTTGTATGTTTGAGATTGTAAAGAGAAAACAGCTAAGTCAAGATATTTTTAGAATGGATATTAAAGCTCCTAGAGTAGCAGAGTCTGCTCTTCCTGGTCAATTTGTTATCATCATGGATGACAAACAGGGTGAGAGAATTCCGCTGACGATTTGTGACTATGATAAAGAAGCCGGTACAGTAGCCATTGTTATTCAGGCAATCGGCGATTCTACCAAAGAGCTTGGTAAATACCAAGAAGGCGATTTCCTTGCTGATTTCGTTGGCCCTCTGGGAAACGCTTCTGAATTTGTTTATGAAGATGTTGAAGAACTCAAGAAAACACGCCGCCTGTTTATCGCTGGTGGTTTAGGTGCTGCTCCTGTTTATCCTCAGGTAAAATGGCTGCACGAGCACGGTGTTCCTTGTGACGTCATCATCGGTGCACGTTCCAAAGATATTTTGATTATGGAAGAAGAAATGGCTGAAGTTTGCGAAAACCTGTATATTGGTACCGATGACGGCAGCTATGGTTTCCATGGTAATGTAACAGTTTTGCTCAAAGATTTAGTTGAAAATCAGGGCAAAGTATATGATGAAGTTGTGGCAATTGGCCCGATGATCATGATGAAATTCGTCTGCTTGACCACAAAAGAATTGGGCATCAAAACAATCGTTAGTATGAACCCAATCATGGTCGACGGTACCGGTATGTGCGGTGCTTGCCGTATTACAGTCGGTGATAAAGTTAAATTTGCTTGCGTAGATGGCCCTGAGTTTGATGGACATTTGGTTGACTTTGATGAAGCAATGAAGCGCCAAAGTTTGTATAAAACACCGGCAGGCCGTGAAGAGCTTGAAAGAACCACTCCCGAGCCTAAGCATGCTGATTATTGCAGTTATCCCCATGAATTGCTTGAAAACAAAGATGTTTGGAAACGTATTCCAATGCCGGAACAAGATCCAAAAGTGCGTGCTACTAACTTTGAAGAAGTTAGCTTTGGCTATGATTTTGAACTTGCGAAAGCAGAAGCAGAACGCTGCTTAGATTGTAAAAATGCAAAATGTATCAAAGCTTGCCCTGTTTCCATTAATATTCCTGCTTTCATTCAGGAGCTTAAAAAAGGAAACATGAATGAAGCTGTTAGTATCATTGGTGAATCCTCTAGCTTGCCTGCTGTTTGCGGACGTGTTTGCCCACAGGAGAATCAGTGCGAAGGTTCTTGTATCCGTGGCATTAAAGGTGAACCAATTGCAATTGGTCGTCTAGAGCGCTTTGTTGGCGATTATGCCATTGAAAATGACGTATTTAACGCTAAAATTGCTCCGAGCAATGGCAAAAAAGTAGCAATTGTTGGCTGTGGCCCTGCTGGACTTGCTTGTGCCGGCGACCTTGCTAAATTAGGCTATCAAGTTAAAGTATTTGAAGTTCTTCATGAGCCAGGCGGCGTTTTGGTCTATGGTATTCCTGAATTCCGTTTGCCGAAGCAAAAAGTTGTTGCCAAAGAAATCAACAATGTGAAGAAGCTTGGCGTTGAAATCGAAACAGACGTTGTTATCGGACGTACTGTCACAATCGATAAATTGATGGCAGAAGAAGGATATGACGCTGTATTCATCGGTTCAGGTGCTGGTCTGCCAAAGTTTATGAATATTCCTGGCGAAAACTCCAATGGTGTGTTCTCTGCTAACGAATATCTGACTCGTTCAAACCTCATGAAAGCCTATCGTACCGACTACAAAACTCCTATTACCAGAGGTAAGAAAGTAGCGGTTGTTGGCGGCGGAAACGTGGCTATGGATGCTGCTAGAACAGCTCTTCGTTTGGGTGCAGAAGTGCATGTTGTCTATCGTCGTGGTTTGGAAGAATTGCCAGCCCGTGCGGAAGAAGTGCATCACGCAAAAGAAGAAGGCGTTATTTTCGATACACTCACCAATCCAATTCGCATTATTGCTGATGAAAACGGTTGGGTTAAGGGTATGGAATGCATCAAGATGGAACTTGGCGAACCTGATGCTTCTGGCAGAAGAAAACCTGTCGAAGTTGAAGGCAGTGAGTTTGTCATGGAAGTTGACACCGTGCTGATGTCCTTAGGTACTTCACCGAACCCCATGGTTTCTTCCACTTCTAAGGGCATTGACCTCAATAGATGGAACGGCATCGTTGTCGATGAAGAAACAGGCGCAACTTCACGTCCTGGTGTTTATGCTGGTGGTGATGCTGTTACTGGTGCTGCTACGGTTATCCTTGCAATGGGTGCTGGTCGTAAGGCAGCTAAGGGTATTCATGAATATCTATCTGCTAAATAAGTAATCTCAATCGATTTAAAATAGAGGCATGACATCTTTTTAGGTGTCATGCCTTTTCATATTGGATAAAATTCAATTTTACATAATGAGAATAAAGTATCGCTTCAAGCTGATAATAAAAAAGGGAGGTGAGATATTTTGGATTTAAAAAAGCAAAAAGAAGAAAAGAAAAGAAGAAATGTACTGAAGTATGGCCGTTCAGGATTAATATGTCATGTTTTTTCAAGATATCTTACTCAGCATAATAACAAAGGATTTTATTAATATTGTGCACCTATCTTGCTACTGTTTTCAAACAAGCTTAGAAAATTCTTTGTTTGAAAGCAGTGTTTTTTATCTAGCAATTTATTTTATCGTATGTATTTACATAGGCATGATAAAAATATATAGGATAAGGATACAATGGAAAATTGGTCATCTTATGTAAAGGTATATAACTTCACATAAGCCGAAATAATAAATAAGTTAGTCGAAACTACCCTTAGATGGTGCTACATCTCAAACATGTAATGATAAAATACTTTACATAGATTATATAGGGTTGTATTTTGTCAAATTTTAAGATTTATATCTTTATTAGCGTGAAAAACGAGATATCTCTTGCAATATCACAGCATTTAACTTACACTTTTAGGGGACAAGTTATCTTTAGAAATTTATGTAAGTAGCTAGAAAGGGAGAAGAATATGTCAGCAGACAATCAAAAATTTTTAGAAGCCTGTGATACGGTTATTGGTAAATCTCCTGTAAGAACTGGTATTGGGACATTAGGAGAAAAGACATTGCATGCAGTATTAAAAAATTATTTTGAACCTTATGCAGATAACCATGAAATTAAGATTGGTTCGTATGTAGCTGACATTGTTTCTGAACAGGGGATTATTGAAATTCAAACGCAGGGTTTCAATAAGTTAAGAAAAAAGTTGGAAAGCTTTTTAGCCTGTACGGATGTAACGGTGGTTTATCCCATTGCACAAACAAAGTGGTTGTGTTGGATAGACCAAGAAACCGGAGAAGTGACAAAAAAGCGGAAAAGTCCCAAACGGGGACAAATCTACGATGCTTTTTTTGAGCTGTATAAAATCAAGCCGTTACTGAATCACCCTAACTTACATTTCTGTTTTACTTTATTAGAGCTTACAGAATATCGCTATCTCAATGGTTGGAGCGCCAATAAGAAAAAAGGTTCTTCAAGGTGTGACCGTATCCCCAAAAACCTGATAGAGGAATGCTGGATTCACTCTGCTTATGATTATTCTGCGATGATACCTCAAAATCTCCCAGATAGTTTCACAACAAAAGATTTCTCTCAATTGGCTAAAATTTCACTTCGTGCGGCACAAACGGCAATGAATGTGCTGTATGCAGTAAATGCTGTTGAACGAGTGGGCAAGATAGGAAATGCATATTGCTATCAAAGGTCAAATCATTAAAATACATAAATAAAAGAACAGTTCAAGTACTTTCACTTGAACTGTTCTTTTAAAATTAAGTCTATATAAAGTAGCAAAGTAGAGATAAAATTAGAAGCTCATAACTTCTTTGGCAATCCCATTTTCAGTGCAATTAATTTTCAAAGTTTTTTCTTTGAAATTGACACATAATTCGGCACGGCCGCCATTATGCTCACGGATAATGTGAATGCTGTCATCTTCGCTAGGAGCTAATACGAATTCACCGTTAAAGGCATCGCAATTGTTACGGAAACGCATGAGGGAGAGGAGTGAATCGACAACAGGGCGCTCAATTTCGGTTTTGATTTCATCAACGGAATAATAATGACGGTTAATATCTCTGCCTACTTTTGTTTTTTCCAAAAGCTCAAGGTCGTTCTGACCGGCTAGCATACCGACATAATAGACTTGAGGAATACCGGGAGCAAAGAACTGGACAGCTCTTGCAATCAAGTAGTCTTTATCATGGTTGCCTAGAGCAGAATAGTAGGTGCAGTTCACTTGATAAATATCCAAATTGTTGTAAGCAGAAGAGCTGTAAATCTTCTTGACGTTAGCACCAAATTTATAAATGTCTTCCTGTGTCTTTTTAATTTCATCATCAGGCAGCAGGTCTTTTACGTCGACAACACCAATGCCGTCATGTGTATCGAGAGTGGTAAACTGCTTACGTGGGCAAATGGTGAGCCAGTGTTTGAGATATTGGCTTTGGCCGTAATAGAGTGCGTTTAAAAGCAACATTGGCAGTGCAAAGTCGTATACATAAAAATCTTTGGATTCAATTTTCTGCTGCATCGTGTAGTGCTCATGAATCTCAGGGAGCAATGTCACACCTTGTGGTTTAAGAACATCATCCGCACGATAGAGCAACTCCCAAACATCCGGTTCAACAAAGAAGCAAGAGGTATCTGCTCGTTTGGTTGCATAAGCAAAGGCATCCAGACGAACAATAGAAACACCTTGTGCGGTTAAAAATTCAAGATTATCCTGAATAAACTTTTTGCCTGTATCAGAATTGCAGTTAATGTCAATTTGCTCTTCATCAAAGGTACACCAAACTTTTTCGCTGGTGCCGTCAGCAAAGTTTGCCATAACATAGGGAGCACGAGGCTTTCTTTTATAAATTAAATCGACTTGCTCTTCGGTTGGCTCGCCGCCTTCCCAAAAATCTTTATAGCGAATAAACAAATCTTTGTAAACAGAATTGTCTTTGTTTTTTAAGAAATCCTGATAATACTCACTCTTAGCCGAGATATGATTAATCATATAGTCTGCCATGAAGTAATAATTTTTAGTTAAAGCTTTGATGTCATCCCAGTCACCAAAAGCGGGGTCAACTTCGCGATAATTAAGAGGGGCAAAGCCACGGTCACCAGAAGAGGGAAAGAAAGGAAGCAGATGAACTCCGCCTACAGCGTCACCAATCAGATTTTCCAAAACGTATTTTAAATCTTTCAGATTATCTCCCATAGAGTCGGAATAGGTGATAAGCATAATCTTGTTTTCAATTTTTTTCATAATTTGTAGCTCCTAAGTTATTCGATATATCAAACGGTTGTCATATACTAAAAATAAGGTATTTCATAAAAATTGTCAATACTAAGGGTGCAAAAGCATTAATTTAGTGTTAGAATGTCAATTAATTTAACAATTAATCATTTAAATTATGTAAATTTATTGAAAATAAGAGCGGTTATCTGCTATAATGTAAACATAAACCCATGTCAATATGTCATCGATTGCATAAACACAAGGGAAAATGAGGGGAATTACACATGGCAACACTAAAAGATATTGCGCAAAAAGCGGGCGTAACCACCACAACAGTATCACGTGTCATTAATAATCGCGGATATATTAGTGAACAAACCAGAGCAAAAGTGTTTCAAGTAATGGAAGAATTAAACTATCACCCAAATGAATTGGCTAGGGCACTGGCAAAAAAGCATAATAGTACAATTGGAGTGATTGTTCCTCATATTTCTCATCCTTTTTTTGCCAATTTAATCAGTAATTTAGAGTCATCAGCCATGAAAAAAGGCTATAAAATTCTTTTGTGCAATTCGAAAGATAAGCAGTCCAAAGAAATGGAATATTTGGAAATGTGCATATCAAACCGAGTGGCGGGCATTATATTGTGTAGCAAATATGTTGATGCAAAAAAATTCTCAAAACTGAACATTCCCATTGTCAATTTAGAGCAGGAAGATAGCTTTAACGCCATTAGCATTCAGTGTGATAACTACGAAGGTGGCAGAATGGCCGCACAGCACCTGATTTCTTGCGGATGTAAGAAGATTTTGCATTTTGGTGGTATTGCAGGGAAAAACATGCCTGCCGACCAAAGGGCACAAGGTTTTACAGATGTTTGTGAGAGTCATAAGGTGCTTAGTAAGGTAGTGCTCACAGATCAATCTGCTTATGGCACTATGAATTATCACGGTGTAATTGAGTCTGTGTTAGAAGAAAACAGAGATGCAGATGGCATCTTTGCCAGCAGCGATTTGATAGCAGCACAGGTGGTTCAGGTTTGTAATGCAATGGATATTAAAGTGCCGGAAGATGTATGCTTGGTTGGCTTCGATGATGTCTATATTGCTCAATTAACAACACCTACAATCACGAGCATTCATCAACCCATTCGTAAAATGGCAGAATTATCAATCGATTGCATTGATAAAACCCTAAATGGAGAAGTTGTGCCTTCAAAAATCACTTTACCGGTTACATTAATAAAAAGAAATTCTACTAAAATTGATTGATATAAAGCATTTTTACTGCGATTATTGACTTTTTATTTAGGATAGTATCTAATAAAATAGCTCAAATAACTTGATAAATATAAAAAATAGCTATGTAAACGATTGACATAAAAGAAAGTAAGGTGTATAATCACGGCATAGTCCAATATTTTTGGTTAGGACATCTTTATTTTTATTGTAAAAATGTCTAAAGATTTTAGGAGGTAAAATTCACATGAAAAAAACAAAGAGAATTTTATCACTTCTTTTAGTTGCCGTTATGGTGTTTGCTCTTGCATCATGTGGCTCAAAAGGCAGTGACAATTCTAAAACCAGTTCAACAGGTTCCGAAGCATCTGGTGCTGCGGAGAAGCCTACCGCTACTGGAGACTATGACTTATACATTTTCAACACCAAGGGTGAAAATGCTGACGCCATGGAAGCTGCCGGTAAAGCGTTTGGCGAAGAAAAAGGCGTTACTGTTAAAGTTTTCTCACTGGGTTCAGGTACAAATAGTGATGATACACTGAGAACAGAAATGAACTCCAAAAACAAACCCGCTATTTTCTCTACCATGAATTCACAAGCTTTGGTTGAATGGGTTGAAGGCGGCTTTGCTATGGATCATGCCAAAGCAACCAACGAAGAATTCAAAAAGCTTGTCAGTGAAATTCCAGAAGGATTCAACTTAACCGACGGTACAGCTAACTATGGTGTTCCTTATAACGTAGAAGGTTATGGTTATATTGCTGACACACAAATGCTCAGCGATTTATTCGGTGCTGATAAGCTAGATTCTTTCCTCGCTGCTTTCAAAACAGCAACCTATGAAGAATTTGAAGCAATGGTTCACACTCTTGAAGCTTATATCAAAGAGGGAACAGCCGGTACAGTAACACTCAGCGGAACAGACTTTGCAACAGCTGCTGAAAAAACCGGTAAAGCTACAAGCCTCGAAGGCGTTTTCTCTGTTGCCGGTTCTGAAAAATGGACATATGGCGACCACTTTGTAAACATCGCAGTTGATGCAGTTTTTGCTAACTCTAAAGCCGCTTCACAAGCTACACTGGCTGATTTAGAAGCTGGCAAAGGCGCTTTCAAAGCTTATGCAAAAGCACTTGATTTGAAAACTGCAAATGCTACCACAGAAAGAGGACCGGAACTGATCAACGCTACTACAAACGGCTATGATCCTTCTGTTGCCAACTTTGCAAACAGCAAAGCTATTTTCTTGAAACAAGGCAACTGGGCTTATGAGAACATTAAGAAAGCCAACGCTGAAATTGCTGACAATCTAACATTCTTACCGGTTAAAATGCCTTTCACACAGGATGATATCAAGGTAGAAGGTTTGACTGTTGACCATATGTTAGAATCTATTCCGGTATTTGTACCAAACTATTATGTAATTAACGACAAAGTAAGCGATGAAGAAAAAGAATTGGCACAAGAATTCCTTGTATGGCTCAATACTTCAGAAGCTGGACAAAAATTTGTTGTAGAAGACATGGCATTCATTCCTTATAATGCTGACCCTGCAACAACTTCTGCTGGTTATAGCTTAGGCGATTCTATCATTTCTTATATTGCTGATGGCAAAACGCTCACCAATGCTTATGCTGGTGCACCGGCTGGTTGGTCAACCGATACTTTTGGTCAGTATATGATGGAAAACTATGTTAACAAAACAGAGTGGACTGATGCTGACTATGACACCATTGCTGATTATATCATTTCAAGCTGGGCAGAGATGGCTAACCTTTCCTAAGCACAAAGGTCTTATGAAGTTTTGTTTCATAGACGCTAACATTAACTGAAAACAGTTTGGCAAGAGGCCGCACGGGAGAATCTAAGTTCATATTTAGAGTCTTATGTGCGGCATTCTTGAATAAATGGAGGACAAAATGGACAGATATTATCGAAAAAAATTCCTGCCGTTGGCTCTTCCTGCTTTAATTTTATTCTTCTTGGTAATCATCATACCTTTTGTGGTGGGAGTTATATATTCGTTTACCGGTTGGAGAGGCACCTATTTTGCAGGCGGAGAACATTTTTGGGAAGCTTTTGTCGGTTTTGACAATTATATAAAAGCATTCAAATCAAAGAAATTTATAGATGCTTTTATTTATACCCTTAAATTCACTTTGGTGGCTGTTATTGTCATCAATATAGTTTCTTTAGGAATGTCATTGATTGCAACAAAGCTTAGACATGCAGCGTCAATTTATCGCACAATTTATTTTTTGCCCAACCTCTTGGGCGGTTTAGCATTAGGCTATATTTGGCAATTTGTATATGAAATCATTTTTTCTAAGATTCTTTTTGCGAAAGACGGTTTGATATCCATTCCCGCACTTGTAAATATGACGCAAGACAACACAAAGGCTCTTTTTGCCCTTGTTATCTTGTTTACATGGCAGATGGCTGGCTATATGATGATTATCTATACAACCGGCCTGAACAACATCCCCAAAGATTTGCCTGAAGCAGCATCGATTGATGGAGCAAATGCATGGCAAGAATTCAGACATATTACAGTGCCTATGCTCATGCCTTCTTTCACCATTGTTTTCTTCCTCACTTTGTCCAAATGTTTTATGTTGTTGGACCAAAACGTTGCCTTGACAGACGGCAATTTTGGAACGAGAATGTTGGCGATGCAAATTTTGAGAACCACAAGAGACGGTTCTCCGCCTGATTATGGTCTTGCACAGGCACAAGCCGTTATATTCTTTGTGCTGATTGCAGTTGTAAGCCTGATTCAAGTATCAATTACTTCTAAGCAGGAGGTGGAAATGTAATGACACTGGGAAAACAAAAGAAGGTTGGACAAATTTTCTCTCACATTCTGCTTGCCGTGATTGCGCTTTCCACTTTGGCACCGCTTGTGCTGCTTGTGATTAACTCCTTTAAATCAAATAGTGAAATCGTAGACTCGCCTGTTGCTTTGCCAACCGAATGGTCTCTGAAGTATATCATCAGTGCCACAGAACAAATCAACTTTTTTAAATCCATATGGATTACTTTTGCCATTACTTTTATTTCTGTTTTGCTGCTTGTTATGGTGTCGTCCTTGTCAGCATGGGTTATGGTTCGCAGTAAGAGCAAGCTGGCCGTGTTCATGTATTTAGGTTTTACAGCTGCTATGCTGATTCCTTTTCAGTCCGTTATGTATCCTTTGCTTGACATCTTTGAGAAGCTTGGTCTGAAAAATATCCCAGGGCTTATCATCATGTACGGCGGATTTGGTCTTAGTATGTCCGTTTTCCTTTATCACGGCTTTATTAAGAGCGTACCTCAATCTTTAGAAGAAGCTGCCATTATTGATGGAGCAAACATATTCCAGATGTTTTTCAAGGTAGTATTCCCGCTGCTAAAGAGTATTACAGTGACCGTAGTTGTTATCAATAGTATGTGGATTTGGAATGACTACTTGCTTCCATTCTTGGTTATCGGAAACCGTGAGGGTGTCAAAACGCTGACCTTGGAGCTTTATTTTGCCAAGCTGACTTCTGGTCAATACGGCAATCCGTGGGAACTCATTTTCCCGGCTGTATTTGTAACCATTATTCCGATTGTCATCTTGTATATCTTCTTGCAGAAATACATTGTGGCCGGTGTGGTAGACGGAGCAGTTAAACAATAAAAAAGTATCGGACATAACTGAAAAAGTTATGTCCGATTTTTCTTGCCTGCTGATAATATAAATAAACATTAAAAGCGGGATACAAGATGGATTCTTGTATCCCGTTTAGCAAATCTATTAAAGCGTGAGGGAAGGGGCGCTGTAGGCACGAGAACCCAACTCTTGGTCTAGCATATAAAGTCCTTTGGGGTCTGAACCGAACAAATCCATACGAAGCAGCAAATCGCTTGCTGTGGCTTCCTCTTCGCCTTGCTCTTTGATAAACCAATCTAAAAACTGGCAAGTACGATAATCTTTTGCCTCAGAAGCAGCTTCATAAATAGCATGAATTTGTGAGGTAACATATTTCTCGTGTTCAAGAGAAATCTTGAGCGGAGAAACCAGTGATTCAAGACTCGTATTAGGTTTTGCGATGGCTTCAAGTGTGACAGCGAGATCATTGTTTTGCATATACTGCATGAATAACAAAGCATGGTCACGTTCTTCTTGTGCCTGAACTTGATACCAGTTGGCAAAGCCTTTTAGGCCCTTTTCAGCAAAATAATTCGAAAAATTTAAGTATAAATAGGCTGAATAAAATTCTTTGTTTACTTGTTCGTTGAGTAGGTTAGATACTTTTTCATTTAACATGATAACATTCTCCTTTTTTAATTAAATTGAGAGGGTATCGACCGTTTGTCATAGTTCCTCTCATGTACATATTTTGACAATTCCATTATATACTGGCTACGTGATAAATACAATCCCTTAGCAAAAATTGAACGACAAACTAGATGAATAAAATGAAAAGCCGTTCTTTTGAAAGAACAGCTTTTATAACAGAATAAACTTTTAACTTGCTTTTTCTAAGTCTTTTTTTAGGCGGTCAATTATTTTTTTCTCAAGGCGGGAGATATAAGATTGAGAAATGCCCAATTCGTCAGCAACCTCTTTCTGTGTGTGTTCTTTTCGAGAGTAAAGACCAAAACGAAGTTCCATAATCTGTTTTTCACGGGAGGGAAGCCTTTGAATCGCATTCATAAGCATTGTTTTTTCGGTTTCGGTTTCAATATCACGATTAACTGAATCTGGCTCGCTGCCTAAAAGATCTGAAAGAAGCAGTTTGTTGCCGTCCCAATCGACATTCAGCGGATCATCAATAGAGATTTCATGTCTAAGCTGTGAATTCTTGCGTAAAAACATCAAGATTTCGTTTTCAATACAGCGAGAAGCATAGGTAGCAAGCTTAATGTTTCGTTCTATGCTGAAAGTCTTAACAGCTTTTATCAAACCAATGGTGCCAATAGAAATGAGGTCTTCAATGTTAACCCCAGGGCTTTCAAATTTTTTGGCTATGTACACGACTAAACGGAGATTATGAGTAATGAGCGGCTCACGAGCGCCAGGAACATCGTTGCGAATGTTTTCCATTACTTTGATTTCTTCGTCTTTTGTCAACGGAGGAGGGAGTGTTTCAGGACCGTTAATGTAATAACATCCCTGCGAGTTGATTTTTTGGAAATATCTTTCTAAGAAAGCCTGTATTTTGTCCTTAAAAAAGCAGATAAATTTACCCATAAAATCCTTTCCGGCTCGTGTATTTTACCAAAACCTTGAGCCAGTGGGTTTCAGTGTTTTGATTTATAGATTAATAGGTCATTGCTAGGCAGAAGGGAATAAATCTGGATTGAACAGTGCTTGAAATTGACCCGAAGAGAGCTTACCTTTGCAGACGGCAATATAACAGCTAAGCGGAGTATCGAGCTTGTCAAAATAGACAGCATCAGCCTGAAAAGCCGGTAGAATACCACTGCCGCCCATACCGTCAAAAGGAATTAATCGCAGTAAGCCTTCACCGCCGCCCTCCCAAAACTGATTGACAGCCTCTGGTATGATACCTTGTAAAGCGTCTTGTTCTACAATGATGACAGGTAGCCCTGAAAATGGTTCGCACAGGGCATTGCCGGTATCCGCTTTGGCAGGCACAGTCACTCTTTTGCCTGCCTTGTTAATATGTATCTTGCAGAAACGCAAATCGGATTCTTTTGGCCCTAAAATCTTTTGCAACAGCGTGAGAATAATATAGGCCAAAAGTGTCAACCCAAACAGCATGAAAGGCGAAATGTTGAGATAGACAACGCCGCGAATAACTGCCAAGTTGTTGACAGCAAAGAGCTGATAAACAAGCATAAAGAAACCGGCAAATAGAAAACTGAAAAACCAATAACAGACGGCAAGTTTTAAAAACATTTGCTCTTTTACAGGAGCATAAGCCGCACCGGTCACTAAAATGGCAGCAATAGCACCCAGCAAAACCGACAAGAAAGTGGGAATATGAAAAGGCAAAAGTGCTGTCATACTGCAAGTGGCTCCCACCAAAGAGCCTAATAATAGCCGTAGACCTGAAACTTGCATATGTAAGAAATTTTTGACACAAACTAGAAGAAAGAAGTCGATATACAGATTGGTGATAAATAAAATATCAGCATAAATGACCATAACCCCGCCCCTTTGCCTATATTATAAGGGCATGACAAACCTAAAATTGTCAGTTTCAGGCATCAGGAAAAAAGTTTATCTTTTTGCATATTGCCTGTTTTTGGCGCAATGGGCAGAATATTCAGTTAGTTTAGAAAGAGAGGGGAGAAGTCATCCTTTCTTTTGAAAATGATATAGCTTGTCTCTTGCAGTGTTCCTCATTGAAACAATAAAAGTATAGATTCGTTCACCCATCGCTAATTTCCGCAACAAAAAAGTCGATCTCCTTAGTGAATAGGAGGCCGATTTTTTTGTTTTTATTAGATTACACATATCGGAAGCCACGATAGAGAGCTCTATTTGCTTCTCTGGATAGAGTATCTTCTAAATACTCATCGCCAATCGGTTTTGGTACTTGTGCAGGCTGTGCAGTTCTCCAAATCCCTTGCGGAAAACTGAAGCTATTATAAGGGTCATAACATTCTTTCGTCGCCCACAATCTACATACATGTGTGCCGTAGTATTCCTCTAAATAGTTGGGCAGTTTATTATAGGGGAAATTGATATAAGACCCTTCCGTAACGGCTGCTAAGACTGGAAAACGTTCGTTAATCCATAGTTCATTTTCTGCTTGAACGCTGTTATCTTCCCAAATGGTTTCTAGCCATACGATGAAATGAGCGTTGCGCCAATAAAAAGCAGTTTCATCTTGTGCCATTTCACTCACTTTGCCGCCAAGAGAATACAGAGATAAGCCCGTGAAAACCGCACCGGTGGCAGGTGTTTGAATTAGCTCAACTAAGCTGCTGATTTCGGAGGAGGTCCATTCTCGCATAGCAAAACGGCTAGCTGCTTCAAATTTTTCATAAGGTGGGTAGCTGCTGCCGATGATGTTAACTGCTTCAGCAAAGGTCATAGATTCAATGCGAGAACGAGCACCTGGCAACTCTAAAAAAGGCTGCATGAGCACTTGTGCTTCTTGCAGGGTGCCGTAGAAAATGCCACGAGTCAGCATGGCAAGCCCATCTTCAGGAGAATGATAGATTCGTGCGATTAAGGTCGCTCTGGGGTCAGCTCCTGACAGCCAGCTTTGCCAAGTCTGCAAAAACACCTCTTGTTCGGCCGTTGTCACATGAAGATAGTCGATTTCAATTAGCGTGACAAAATCAACTTTGGGCGGAAGTCGGAATTTCATGGAGACCACCACGCCAAAATTCCCTCCACCGGCACCTCGCAAGGCCCAAAAAAGATTGCTGTTGCAGCTTCGATTGGCTACGAGAATACAGCTCTCATGGTTTACCAGTTGAATTTCTTCTAAGCTGTCGCAGCCCAAACCCAACCATCGGCAAGAGAGCCCCCAGCCTCCGCCCGTGGCATAACCGCTTATGCCAACGGTGGGGCAAGTGCCGCCGGGGAAAGGGCACCCTTCTGCGGCAATGAATTGATAAATCTGCCCGTTGGTTGCCCCGCCTTGCACGTGCAGGATATTCTGGTTGTCATCTAGCGATATTCTATTCATTTCGCTGATGTCAATGACGAGGGTGCAGTTACCGTTGGAATAACCCTCGTAATTATGGCCCCCGTTTCGAATGCGTAGTGGTATGTTGTAAGTTCTTGCCCAAATCACCGCATTCGAAACATCATATTCATTCTGGCAATACACAATGATTAGCGGATATTGTTGTATAGCTCGGTTAAAACCTTGTCGTGCTTCAGGATAGGAGGGGTCAGCCGGTATCACGACCCGACCAGTCAAATGGTAGTCACATTGGTTCACAATATAGCTCCTTTTTATATAGCGCAGTAAATTTGATGCCAACCTAATAAAAGGCTGACGGATACTATACTATATGTGAAACAAAGAGAGGTGGTTCAGACAGGCTTACCATAAAGTGGGGAATTCTAGCCATTTGCCGATTTATGCAAAGCATGGTGACTTTGTTATAAAGCAAATCCTCTCATAAAGATGTTACAGTTTATCCGTGATTGCCTCGCTATGTACATGGCAATCATGATTCCTGTAAGTATCTTAATAAGAGGACAAATCAATAATATGCTTTTTGTTATATCTTAGAATAGAAATTTTATCAGTCATTTAGCGATGATAAATCATGTATTTAGTTAGAGAACATAACTTTTTCACTGTTAAACATTTTTGTCAGTATAAAGACAAAGATAAGGGTGTAAACCAGATTGCTGGCGACACAGACAAGAATATTCAGCGGAGTGATGTCGTATGAGAAAATAGAACTCATGCTCTGCACAGAGTTATAAATGGGAATCAAGTAGAACGCTGGATTTTTCGGGCTTGAGCCAAGCATGCCGCTTACTCCAACTAGGGTGATAACAATCATTAAAGGAGATGTGAAGGTTTCGGCTTCTTTCATGGTTTTGGCAAAGGCAGAAATAACAGAGACCAAAGAGATAAAAAGCAGGGCGGTTGAAAGAATAATAATGGCTAAGAAGAAATAGTCACCAGCTGTATAAAAAATACCTCCGCTGTCAACAGCGCCGCCCATTAACTTGGGCAAAGAAAGAAGCGTGCCCAGTGTGCTGGAAACAGCACTTAGCAAGGCAACAATAGAGAGTGCCAAGATTTTGCCGATGGCAAGTTCACTGCGGCGCAGAGGAGTAACTAGCAGCGTAGAAAGAGTACCGCGCTCTTTTTCGCCCACAATGGATTCAGGGGCAATGGCAATGCAAGCGGAGAACAGTAAAATGATGAGAAGAAGGGGCATTAAAATGGAATAAATCATGCCGCTCAAATCTTTTTCACTGGCTAAATCTGCATTTTGTCCACCAGCATTGATGTCAAAACGATTGCTCAAAGTGGCTTCGTAGGCATCAAAAATACCGAGAATTTGGGTTTGCAAATTGCTTGAGTTCGTATCAGAGCTATTGTAGAAAAAGGAGATATTCGGCGCGGGCTTGCCAGAAGAGATATCATAGGCAGCCACATCGGCATCAAAATTTTCAGGAAAAATAATAAGAAAGTTGGTTTCCTTTTCAGCAATTTGACCTTTGATTGTTTCAATGTCAGAAGCAGGCACTTCTTTATACTCAATCTCTGCCGCATGAAAGACCGCAGTCATGGATTCTGGCATAGAGACAACAGAGACAGCGTCAGGCTTGTCGTTCGATTGGAAAAGGCTCGTCATGGCCTCACCCATAAAGGAGTACATGACAAAAATCATAACACCGGGTAAAAGAACAGTACCAAATATCAAGCGTTTATCAGTAAAAAAGCGAGATAGCTCTTTCTTTACAATAGTAAGAATATTACTTTTCATATCTCGTCACCTACCATTTCAGAATAGATTTCAAAGAAGCGGTCTTCTAGTGAAAGACCGTTCATGACGTTTGGCAGGGTATCACAGGTAATGAGTTTGCCGTTAATAATAAGAGCCACACGGTCGCATATTTTTTCAATCAAACTGAAGATATGAGTAGAGACAATAATGGTTTTGCCTTCTGCTTTCATTTCCTGCAAGAAATCAGTGACAACTTTTGCGGTCAGAACATCTAAACCATTAGTGGGTTCATCAAAGATGATAACATCAGGATTATGTACCAAAGCAATGGTTAAAGAGACTTTTTGTTTCATACCCGTTGAAAGGCTGCCAACCTTGACTTCAGCAAACTGGTCGATTCCAAAGCGTGAAAATAAAGCCTCTTTTCTTGTTTTGCGGACATCAAGAGGTACCTGGTGTAAATCAGAAAAGAAATCAAACAGATAATTGGGAGTGAAATAGTCTTCCATTTTTAATTCGCTTGTTAAAAAGCCTATTTTGCCCCGCACAATTTCAGGTTCTTTTACAATGCTTTTGCCGTCAATAAAGGCATCCCCGCTGTCAGGCTTAATTAAAGTAGAAAGCATACGTAAAGTGGTGGTTTTGCCCGCACCATTGGGCCCTAATAATCCGAATATTTCGCCCTCATAAGCAGAGAAAGATAAGTCGTTGACCGCATTTCTATATTTTTCTTTTGTTTTCTCAATTTTCTGCTGCTTAGCAGAAAGAGAAAATGTTTTGCTCAGGTGATTGACCTGTAATTTTTCTTTCATAAAGCTCCTCCTCAGTACAAGTGTAAACAGCATTATAACAAAATGAGAACAATTTTACTATTAAGTCCGTTTAAAGGAAAGGATTTATTAAGATTTCAGCTTTTTAGAGAGGGTTCTGCCTACTAAAAAGAAGAGGAGGCTGCCTAAAAATACCAAAGCTAAAATCATCAGCGCACAGTGCATGAAAAAAGCATCAGGCAAAATAGTGATAACGGGATCAGTTTCCGCACTGAAAATCCAATAATCATTGCGGAAAAACAGCTTGTGAAAACCGACAAAAAAAGCATCCCAGTTGCTGGCAATCAAAATGCCCAGCAGAGAAGGCACTCCAATGCAAAAAATGGAGGAAAGCGTTAAAAAACTGGTGTTCTTTTTGCGGAGTTTTAAAACAAAAGAAATGATAGTGCCAACCAGCGATATCCCAAAAAGGATTTGCACTCCGACAAAGATATTCTTCACTTCTTCAAAATGAATTCGACCCGATTCAGACATTGCCAAGGTGGGAAATTGCAAGTCACCTCTCATGAAAATGGAGTTGTAATCAATCAGTGCGTGATAGTTGCGAAAAATGTCGGTTTCGCTGATACCGGATTGTCCGGCAATATCCAAAAACTTTACATCCAGTACGTATAACAAGCGGAAGTTAAGCGTGAAAATGACAGCTCCAGTCAATACAAATAAGGTCAGGCAAAAAGCCGTCAAGATATTGGAAACGGTAAATAATTTTTGATTTTTCATAAAGCTCTCCTAAGTGCGGCATAATAACCAAATATCGTGATTTTACTAAAATAAAGAAGCTCGTCTTACGCATAGTAAACCATGGCAAGTAAAGAGATTCTATGAGGTTTATTGTAACAAACACAAAGAAAACTTACAAGCTAAAAGAAAAGCTTTTTAAAAAATGAAAAAAGCAATAAAAGGAAGTTATTATGAGAGAAAACGGCAAAAAAATAATCTTTTATAGTTTTAGTTTACTAATTGCTGTTTGCGGATTTTTATTTGTATCTGCTGATTTTTTCTCTCTGTCATTACCCTTTAAATCATCGCTTCTAAAATATAGCGGAGTAGCTTTATGCTTTTTTTTCGCCATATGGATTGGTTTCCACAATCCACGATCGGTAAAAGATAGTATATGGTTAATAGCTGCTTTGTTCTTTACGCTGGTAGCAGATGTTTTTTTGCTTTTCAAAATTTTAAAACCAAATGAAGTCGGTCATAGCATTGGGGTTTCTTTTTTTTGTCTGGCACATCTGTGTCATCGAAAACGAATAGGCAAAAAAATAAAAAAATGGTGGTGGCTATTGATTCCCTATAGTGCTTTGTGGGTGGCCGTTTTTAGCTATCCTGATTTGCCAATCGGGAATATCATGCTGATATCCATGACCGTCTTGTATGGTTTTCTCCTTTTTCTGAATCTAATGTCTTCTTTCCATGTAGACTGGCAAAAATATAATCAAAGGTATTTGACAGTGGGCATGGTATTTCTGGTGATTTGTGACGTGTGTGTAATCAGCTATCAAGTATTGTTGAGACTGCCAAATGTGCTATCTCCCGCTTGGATTATTTACCTTTCATGGGTATTCTACTTGCCTTCTCAATATTTTTTAGTAGTCAGTTCGTGGAATAAAGAAAAAATAAACAAGATGTAAATTATGCTTGGCTTTGTATGAAAAAAAGAAAAGAACGCAAACTCTTTATAATTATGCAAATCTAAAAATGTCTTAAGATGATTTGTAAGTTAAAAACAAGGGGAGGTGTACGGGTGAAAAAAAGAAGTTATGGACTTTATATGCTGTTGATTTTTTTGCTGGGAATGGCCTCTTGGTCAATGGCACGAACATCAACGGAAAAAGCTTATTTAGAAGCTGCCAATCAACAAGGTGCTTATAAGCTGACAGTTACTTCTTCACGAGGTATGATTTATGACCGCGACAAAGAACCGCTTGTAAACAGAGAAGAAAAAACAGTGGCGGCAGTAGCGCCATCGGTGGAGATATTGGCGCAGCTCAATGCATCGGCAACAGCAGAGGAAAGAAAAATTTTTGCCTCCTATTTAGAAAGCGGAAAGCCTTTTTTATACACGGTTGGGGCAGAAACTGAATATGAAAACATAGACGTATTTAACATTACCAGCCGCTATACTGAAAATCAGATTGCACCTCATATCATTGGGTATACCGACAGCACAGGTAACGGCGTGAGTGGCATAGAATTGGCAATGAACGACGTACTAATGCGAAACTATGGAGAAATTGCGGTATATTATCAAACCGATGCTTTAGGCAGAGTCATTCCGGGGGCTTCAAGAGAAATTGTTGACACAACCGAAAGAAGCAAAGCCGGAGTTGTGCTGACGCTTGATGGGATGATACAAAACAGAGCGGAGATTCTTGCTGAAAAACTAGGCAAAGGCAGCATTATTGTAACCGAAGTGCCTAACAATGAAATAAGAGGTTTGGCAAGTGTGCCTGATTATTCTCCTGTCACATTGGGAGAAGTCATGAATCGTGAAGATTCTCCGCTGGTCAATCGGGCACTTTCGGCTTATAGCCCCGGTTCGGTATTCAAGCTTGCCGTAGCGGCACAAGCCATTGAAAGTGGCTTAGACGGCTTTATATTTAACTGCAAAGGTTTTGCTACCGTGAATGGTATGAATTTCCATTGTTTTAATAATATAGCGCATGGTAAGGTGGATTTATTGGGAGCAATAGAAAATTCTTGCAATGCCTATTTTATTCATTTAGGAGAGCGAATAGGAGCATCTCCGCTGCTTTCGATGACGTCTAACTTAGGCTTTGGGAAAAGTCTGACATTAGCAGAGGGATTAACTGCCGCACAGGGAAATTTACCGACCACAGAAGAACTGCAAAACGAGCGCGCCTTTGCCAATTTTTCTTTTGGACAAGGCAGCGTGACGGTTACACCGCTGCAAGTGGCAGCTATGGTCAATACGATTGCTTCTGGCGGCGAATATGCACAGCCAAAACTGATTGAGGGTGTTGTCAATGATTCGCTGGATTTTATAGATTCGTATGTTTCAGAGGTGTCTAAAGTTAGAATCATGCAAACCCAAACGGCAGAAAAATTGCAAGAAGCGATGGAACAAGTTGTTGAAAGCGGTACGGGCGAAAGAGGTAAACCAAAACGATTAAAAGCAGGCGCAAAAACGGGGACAGCTCAAACCGGAATTTATGAAGAGGGGGAAGAAAAGAATCATTATTGGTATGCCGGTTATGTTTGCGACGACACAGAACCTCGTTATGTTATCGTGATTATGCGAGAATCTGTGGTAGATGATAAGGGGCTAACAGCGTCGCTATTTAAAGAAATGGCAGACTATCTTGAAACACAAATATAAAACGTAAATTTTGTAGAGATAGGGCATTGACAGAAACTAGTGTTCAGAATATAATAAAGACAAGAAATATACTTGTGCAGAGAAGATGTTTTTTTGGTGCTTTTAAAGAGAGATAGGGCTAGGCTGAAAACCTGTCAGAGCTACAAAAAAGCAGGCCGCTCATTTTGGTTTGATAAACCGGCACACCGCTGCGAGAGCAGGGCGTCAATCGGCGTTAACGATGAAAAAGCGGCGCTTTAGCGCAATTTGGGTGGTACCACGGAGATTTTGCCTTCGTCCCTGTTACAGAGGGATTGAAGGCTTTTTTGTGTGTTTAAACCATGTTTTCAGAACAAGAAAATGAAACTATATTTTCAAAAAGGATGGCTGCAACAATGAAATGGATGGGACTAAATGAACTGAGAGAGTCTTTCTTGCACTTTTATGAAACCAAAGAGCACACTCGTCTGCCTAGTTTTTCGCTAGTGCCAAAAGATGATAACAGTCTCTTGCTGATCAACTCGGGCATGGCGCCGATGAAAAAATTCTTTATGGGTGAGGTAACACCGCCAAGCAAACGTGTGACCACTTGCCAAAAATGTATTCGTAATAATGACATTGACAATGTGGGTATTACCTCTCGTCACTTGACTTATTTTGAAATGCTCGGCAACTTCTCTTTCGGTGATTATTTCAAACCGCAGGCAATTGCTTGGGCATGGGAGTTCTTTACAGAAACCTTGAAGATTCCAAAAGAATTGCTGCATATTTCTGTTTATCTTGAAGATGACGATGCCTATGATATTTGGACAAAAGAAATCGGGATTGACCCTTCGCACATGGTGCGCCTTGGCAAAGAAGATAACTTCTGGGAGCACGGCACAGGTCCTTGCGGCCCTTGTTCTGAAATCTATTTTGACCGTGGTGACGACACAGGCTGTGGCAAACCAACCTGTGCAGCTGGCTGTGAATGTGACCGCTTTGTAGAAGTGGGCAACATTGTTTTCTCCCAGTTTGAATCAGACGGCAAAGGCACGTATACCCCTCTTGCCAAGCCAAACATTGATTTCGGCATGGGTCTTGAAAGATTGGCTTGTGTTGTGCAGGGTGTAGACAACGTGTTTGAAATTGACACCATGCAGGCCATTATTTCTCATATCGCCAAGATTGCCGGAACAGAATACAAAGTCGACGATAAAAAAGACGTTTCCATTAAAGTTATTGCTGACCATATCCGTAGTATTACCTTTATGACAGGCGACGGTGTAATGGGCTCAAACGAGGGCAGAGGCTATGTTCTGCGCCGTTTGATTCGTCGTGCTGCTCGTCATGGTAAGCTCTTGGGTATTCAAGGTGTATTTTTGACCGATGTAGCAGAAACGGTTATTGAGATTAACCAATCTGCTTATCCTGAACTCGGGGAAAAGAGAGAGATGATTCTCAATCTGATTCGCAACGAAGAAGACAGCTTTTCTCGTACCATTGACCAGGGACTTTCAATCTTAAATAACATTGTTGAGAAGTTGGACAGCAAAACGCTTTCAGGCGATGATGCTTTCCTTTTGAACGACACGTATGGATTCCCCCTGGATTTAACTAGAGAAATCTTAGCGGAAAAGAATATAGAAGTTGACGAAGAACGCTTTGGAGAGCTGATGAAACAGCAAAAAGAGCGTGCCAGACAGGCAAGAAAAGACTCTGATACCGATGCGTGGGCAGGCGAAAGCGATGCCGCTGAACATCTAGCTGCTACTGAATTTGTCGGCTATCATGAGTGGATGAGCGAATCTAAGATTGTAGCCATGATTCAAGGCGGCGCTTTGGTTGAATCAGCCAGTGCAGGCGATGACATTATTGTCGTGCTGGATAAAACTCCTTTCTATGCAGAAGGCGGTGGGCAGACAGCTGATATCGGTGTGATGATGTGCGGTGGGGCAAAACTAAACATTGTTGGCGTCACCAAAAACAGTGTAGGTGTATTTTTGCACCGTGCAACAGTAGAAAGCGGTACGATTAAGACAGGCGACAATATCAATGCTCTCATTGATGCCAATTATCGCAATGCTGTGATGCGCAATCACACGGCGGCTCACCTTTTGCAAGCAGCTTTGCGCCAAGTGCTAGGTGAACACGTTGAACAGGCAGGGCAGCTTGTCAATGCCAAGCATGTGCGTTTTGACTTTACTCATTTTTCGGCTCTCACAGCAGAAGAAACAGCACAAATTGAGGGAAAAGTCAATGAAGTTATCTTACAAGCACTGCCGGTTACAGTAGCTGAAATGAGCGTAGAAGAAGCTAAAAAAGCAGGCGCTATGGCTTTGTTCGGTGAAAAATACGGCGATGTCGTGCGTATGGTTTCAGCAGGAGAATTCTCCAAAGAGCTTTGCGGCGGAACACATGTTGATAATACATCTAAGATTGGTTTATTCAAAATTGTGACGGAATCCTCAGTTGCCTCTGGTGTGCGCAGAATTGAGGGCGTAACAGGCGAAGGCGTTTTAGACTTAATCGGTAGTTATCAAAATATGATAGCAGCAGCCGTAAAATCGCTGAAAATCGGAAATTACAGTGCATTGCCAACCCGTATTGCAACCTTGCTGACAGAACTGCGCGAAAAAGATAAAATGATTGAAAGTCTGAATGCAAAGCTCGCTTCAGGCAATGTAGAAAGTCTATTTCAAAACGCAGAAGATGTTGGGGGAATCAAAGTGATTACGGCCACATTTAATGATATTGAGGCAGAAGCACTGAAAGTTATGTGTGATAAAGTCAAGGATAAACAAGAGCCGACCGTGGCTGTTTTGGCAGGCAAAAATGCAGAGAAAATCATGTTGGTTGCCGGAGCCAATCAGGCGGCACAAAAACTAGGTGTCAAAGCCGGAAATCTTGTAAAAGAAGTGGCTGTTCTCACAGACGGCAACGGCGGTGGACGTCCTGATTTTGCGATGGCTGGTGCCAAAGACGAGAGCAAATTGTCGGCAGCCTTGGCAGAAGTGCATACCATCGTGAAAGCAATGCTGGGGTAAAAATAAAACAAAGGTTGCACCGTATGATTCACAATTTGGCAAAGCTCATGAGAGAGTCTGCTGAACAGTTCAAATTGATTATACGGTTCACCGAGTTTTTAAGTAATCAATCAGGGTTGAGCCCGGAAAGGTAGGGAAGAACATGGATTGTATTTTTTGCAAAATCGCCAACGGAGAAATTCCAAGTACCAAAGTGTATGAAGATGATTTGGTGCTGGCCTTTAAAGACTTAGAACCGCAGGCTCCTGTACATGTGTTGTTTATACCCAAAGAGCACATTGCGTCAGCAGCCGATATTACGCCAGAAAACAGCCATTTGGTTGCTCACATTTATGAAGCTGCTGCCAAAGTAGCAAAGGATTTGGAGCTAGAAAACGGCTTTAGAATTGTCACCAATGTGGGAGAAGATGGGCAGCAGAGTGTCAAACACCTGCATTTTCATATGCTCGGTGGTCGCGGTATGCACTGGCCGCCCGGATAATGAAGTGAAATCAAGAAGCATATTCGCTTTAGCGTGTATGCTTCTGAAATGATGAAAGGCAAGAAATTTTGCTAACAATTTGCTTGCAGATTGTTGTGGCTTTTTAGCAAGGCGTGAATGTAGCTCAACCACGCTATCAAACTTAGGCACGATTTGGGAGGAAAATATGGAATATTATGAAATGAAGATAGCCGGATGTGATAGAAAACTGCCGATTTGTCCAATTAATGAAAAACTGGATATCGCCGGATTTGTCATGTTCAGTGACGTAGAAATCACAGAGAAAACGGCAGAAGCTTTGATGGAAAAATGCCCCGAGCACGACATCATTGTCACCGCAGAATCCAAGGGGATTCCGCTGGCTTATGAAATGGCAAGAATAGGCTGCCGCAATTATGTGGTTGCCAGAAAAGGCGTGAAAGCCTATATGACAGACCCGATTTCTGTGGAAGTGAAGTCGATTACCACAAGCAGTGTGCAAAAGCTGTATCTGTCATCCAGTGACTGTGAAAACTTGAAAAATAAGAGAATTTTGATTGTAGATGATGTTATCAGCACAGGTGAATCTTTGCTGGCAATCGAAGAACTCTTGCACCGCATTGGCGGAAAAGTAGTGGGTAAAGCCTGCGTTTTGGCAGAAGGCGACGCCAAAGAGCGTGATGATATTATTTTCTTAGAGCCGCTGCCTCTTTTCTTTAAAGAATGACAAGACCGTTTGCCGTCATAGGATTTGCCGCATTAGCGGCATTGATGGCTTGTGTTTTCATCGGAGATACTGTGGCTTTGGCACTATCAGCCGTGGGCATGGTTTGTTTTCTTGCCCTTTCTCTTTGGAAAAAGCGTGCGTTTTTTAAGCAATATGCAATTTTTTCAGTGGTACTGGTAACGGTATCACTGTCTCTTTTTTTGTATGGCTTTTCGGCTAGAATGAATTATGAACCTTATCAAACTTTAGAAGATACAGAAGCCACCATTACCGGAGAAATCATCGGATTCCCCGAAAATCAGTATGGGCGTTTTTATTATAAAGTAAAAATAGAGACTGTAACCATAGACGGTAAATTGGCTGAAATGAAACCATTCACCATTCGTTTATCGGCCTCAAAAGCAATTGACTGTGAACCGTATGATAAGATTCAAACAGCGGTTAAATTTTTCACCCACAAAGAAAAGTTTGGATTTTCTTCGCAAAGCTCCTATTGGGCAAAAGGAATTCCCGTTTCGGCTTATATGAGCGATTATACTGCCAAAGTCACAGCAAACCCTGATAAACCGTTTACTTACTATTTTCAGAAGCTGGGCAAAACACTCAGCAAACAGCTACGATTCATGCTGCCCGATGAAGAAGCCGCAGTGACCAGCGCTATGCTGATTGGTGACCGTTCAGGCATTAGCAGCGACATCGATTTTGCTTTTCGCAAGACAGGTACAACCCACCTTTTGGTCGTGTCGGGTATGCACATGACGCTAATATCAGCGTTTATGCTGGGAATCCTCTCTTTTTTGAGAATACCTCGAAAAGCTGCCAATCTTATTACCATATTAGGTATCGTCGGTTTTGTATTGTTGACAGGACTGCAAACCTCGGTGATTCGAAGCGGTATTATGAGCATTGTCTATCTAACGGCTCAGCTGATTGATAGGGAGTCTGACAGCGTGAATTCGCTGGGATTTGCCACATTGCTAATTTGCCTGACTAATCCCATGGCAGGCGGTGATATTGGGTTCTTGCTTTCTGTATTTGCAACGCTTGGCATTCTAAAACTAACAAAACCGATAAATAATGGAATGATGAAACCTTTCATCAAGAGTAAGCGAATCAAAAAGCTTGTGGCAGTAGTAGTTTCTCCGCTTGCCGTTGGTCTTGCAGCAACAATTTTTGTCTTGCCCATCCAAATCTTTTTGTTTGGAGGGCTTTCACTCGTTGGACCTATGGCGACATTATTACTCTCCATACCCTCGACCGTTATGATTTATTTTGCTGTTTTTGCCCTTTTGCTTTGGCCGATTTACCTACCATTATCTATGCCATTCACATTATTAACGGGGGTCTGTGCAAAACTTTCGGTGTGGATTGTGAATGTTATGGCAGAATTTGACGGTTATATCGGCATTATGGAAGGGTATGGCGTGCTTGCCTTGTGCGGTATTTTGCTTTTGCTTGCTTTTCTATGTCTTTTCAAGCCGACCAAAACGACTAAAAAAACAGCTTTTGCTATGAGCCTCTTAATTATACTTACTTCAGTAGGCGTGCAAAGATGGCAGTATCGAGATAGTGTAACCGTTGCCGTATCCAGTTCGGGAACTTCTCCCACTGTGGTTGTCATGCAAGGGGAAAAAGCGGCTGTGTTGGCGATAGAAGGGTACAATACCAATGCAGTTAGAGAAATTTTGATGAAAAATAATATCAGAGAGATTAGTGGGTTGTTATTGGCTTCTGACAGCAGAGAAACGTTAACAGCTGCCGAAGAAATTCTCAAACACTATTCTGTCAGACAAATTGCCGTGCAGAACGATGTTTATATTCCCCGAAACTTGAAAGAAAACTGGGAGAGAGTGCCTAAGCTGCTGTACAGCGATTCTGTCCAAGTCGATTGGCTTGAGGACATAGCGTGGGAGATTACCCAAAGCGGCATATGGCTTTCTTATGGAAATACGGAAATGATATTGGAAGTAGGAGAAATGCCGGATAGCCAAGCAGAGATAGTAATCACAGAAAAAATAGACTCAAAAGTGAATTCCCCGTTTACTGTTTTGCTTTCAGATGATATACTAGTAACAGAAAATGCCAAGCAAGGAGTATATCTATCCTCTGCGGCACAAAAAACAATTTATCTTGATCTTTTCCCCCATCAAAAAATGCAGATAAGGAGGGCAGATTGATGCCTTTAATACAAGAAACAGAATTGAAAAAACAAATCTCACAGGCCAATTTTGCGCCTCTATATGTACTTTATGGGCAAGAAAAATATGTGCTGAATCAGGCAGCGAAACAATTGATTCAAAAAGCCGCCGGTCAAGATTTTTTGGAGTTCAATCTGAATGAGTTTAACTCGCAGGCAAGCATTGATAAAATTGCCGATGCTGCCGAAGCACTTCCGCTTATGGCAGAACGAAAATGCGTAGTTGTGGCAGATTGGAATCCTGACGAGAAAAACACGACAGAAGTTAAAAAACTGCATGAGCTTCTTGAGAATCTTTCTGACAGCACGGTGTTGATTTTTTATTTTCCAACAGTGGATGTGGGAGCGAAAAATCCTGCTAAGTGGAAAAATTTTCTCAAGAAAGCTACGGAAAAAGGAACTGTGATTGAGTTTAAACCGAGAGATTCAGCAGAGTTAATAAAACGAGTAATGCGCGAAGCTGAAAAGCGAAATTGCAGCTTCACAAAGCAAAATGCTGAATGCTTGGTGGAATATACAGGCTCAGACCTGAAAGCCTTGATGAATGAAGTAGACAAGCTCTGTGCATTTGCAAATGAGAACGAAATCACAAGAACCATGATTGAACAGTTGGTCACCAAAAGCACGGAAACAACCGTGTTTTTGCTCGCCGATGCACTAGTGGGCGGCAACTATGAAAAAGCATATAAGCTCATGCACCAACTAGTTGATGGTGGTGAACAGCCTGTGGCAGTGTTGGCGGCACTCTCGTCGGCCTATGTTGACATGATGCGAGTTAAGGCGGCTGTGCAGAGTGGGCTCAATTTCTCCGCTCCGGCAGAGTACGGAGAATATCGCGGCAGAGAATTTCGTCTGCGAAAAGCAGAGAGAAACGCCAAGGCACTGCCGATTGAAGTGCTGAGAGAGAGCCTTTTGATTTTGCTTGATACCGATATTGCGCTAAAAAGTTCTAAAATGGAGGCTCCTATTTTAATGGATGCGCTGATTGCCAAGCTCTTACTTTGCACAAAAGGGGAGAAAGCCTCGTGATTCAAGTAAAAGAAGCCATCATTGTAGAAGGAAAATACGACAAAATCAAGCTTTCTTCTTTGATTGACGGCGTGATTATTCCTACCAATGGGTTTGGCATTTTTAAAGATAAAGAGAAAATGAAGCTGATTCGGCGATTGGCCGATACCAACGGCATTATTGTGTTGACAGACAGTGATTCGGCGGGATTCATGATTCGTGCAAAGCTTTCATCTGCCATCGACCCAGAGAAGATTAAACACGCTTATATTCCTGATATTTTAGGGAAAGAAAAGCGGAAAAAGACGGCCTCTAAAGAGGGTAAGCTTGGTGTTGAGGGAGTGGAAAGCAAGATTATTTTAGAAGCTTTGCGTGGGGCTGGTGCACAGGGAATCGCCGAAGAAAAGAGGCTTGCTGAAAAAATCACTAGGCAAGATTTTTATGAAGCTGGGCTAACCGGTGGTGATAATAGCCGCCAAAAAAGGCAAGAATTGCTGAAGCGGTTGGATCTTCCCGAAAATATGCCTGCTAATTCGCTTTTTAAAGTGCTTACAGCACTGTTCGATAGACAGGAGTTTTTTGCATTAGCACAAAATATTAAGAATCGTGAGCAGGGGGATGCAGAATGAAACTGACAAAAAAAGGTCTTGAATCGGTTCGTTTCACGACAAGAGGCAAATGGTACTTAGGCTCGCAGGTCGATGAATTTATTGATAAAGTGATTCACGCTTCTGAAGAGCTTCAAAAAGAGAAAAGTGACCTTGAAAACCGACTAAAAGAAAAAGAAGAAGCACTGAATAAGCAAGAAGAAGTTAAAAAAGAAGAGAAAGAGGCAAAAGAAGTTTCGGTGGCTTATCAAGTCATGATTTGTGACGAACTCATTAAAGAAAGAAATTTGCTCATTGAGGAAATAAAAAGCTTACAAAAAGAGAAGAATGAGTTACAAGAAAACAAATCAGACGAGGAGTAACTATGGCAGATGTAAATGAATTTTTGGATTTATATAAGCAAATGGAAGATGAACTTGAAGAACGATATCGCGGTGTTAGACGGCGCTATTCTAGCGTTGTGATGGAGTTTTCAAAGGAGCAGGACAGTGAACCTGTGCGTGCCAAGCTTGATATTTGCCGTGAAATTCGAAATTTGCTGACCCATAATCCTAATATTGGTGGCATGCCGGTTGCAGAACCATCAGAGCCTGTCATTGAGTCAATGAGGGAGATTCTTGCCTATATTCGCAAACCTCCTTTAGCACTCGACTATGCTGTACAGGGCAAAAATATCATGAAAGCTTCTCTCTCGCAAAAAGTGCTACGCTTAATGGAGATTATGGATAAGAATGGGTACTCTCATGTGCCCGTTATGGAAAACGGTCTGTTTCAAGGGGTATTTAGTGCCGGAAGCATTTTCCAATATATTCTAAATGGCGGCAAATCCATTACGGTGGATACGACAATGGAACAGTTTCGCGCTCATTTGCCGGTTGAAGTGCATAAAGAAAATTATGCTTTTGCCGGAGCGGACACGACATATTTAGAAGTGCGCAATATGTTTCAGCGTCCAAAAGCCAAAAACAAGCGAGTTTCAGTCGTTTTTATTACAAAAACCGGCAAACAGGAAGAACCTCTTCTCGGTATGATTGTGCCAAGTGACGTATTGAATGAAAAAGATAATGGGGCTGTTTCCGGGTAGGAAGACAGCTCTTTTTGATGTAAGGCAGATTCGGCAAAATTTGCTAGAATGTTGCTTTTTGCTGTTCAATCGTGTACAATATAAAAAATATAAGATAATGTGTTTGGTTGTTAAGGCGAAGAGAAATCGCCTTTTTGATTTGAAAGGATGTTTTTATGGATAAAACAACGAAAAAAACCGCTTTTTTATCAGTTGTTTCTTTTTTGTTGCTGGCAATTATAGGACTCTCCATTTTCTTTGCTACTCGTGAACCCTCTAAAAATACAGAAGATACGCCCGTTCAGCTTTTGGAAAAAACAGCAGAAGCCGGCAGTATTTTTGTAAAAGACAGTTATAATGGCGAAATGCAGATTCCCCAATATGACATTCCCTTGAGTCAATACGCCGCCGACAAGTTTAAGGTGGACGAGCAGGGTGTGATGAGTTATGAGAATTCTGCACTCGGCATTTCTATTAAAAATAAAAATGAAGATTCGATTGACTGGTCACAGGTAAAGGGCAGTGGGGTTCAGTTTGTTCTGCTGCGAGTTGGTTTTCGTGACTACAAAGACGGCGGCATTTATATTGATACTAAATTTCAAGAGAATATAAAAGGCGCCTTAGATGCAGGGCTTGATGTTGGTGTCTATTTCTTTTCTCAAGCGATGACAGAAGTAGAAGCAGTTGAAGAAGCAGAAACTGTTCTCAATCTAATTAAAGATTATCAGGTGAAATATCCTGTCATGATTAAATGGGATTATGCGGCTAAGACCAAAGAAGAAGCACGCACCACCAATGCTACTTCAGAACAGATTACTAACGTGGTTCACGCTTTTTGCCAAAAGGTCAAGCAAGAGGGATATACGGCTGGATTTTATGGAGATAAGACGTTTGGATATGAAAAATTTGATTTAACTAAGCTGGCCGAATATGATATGTGGTATACCGAATATCAAGAAACTCCTGCTTTTTACTATGACTTTAAGCTTTGGGAATATTCTGCAGAAGGAAAAGTTCCTGGTATTGCAGACACAGTTGAAATGTGTATCGCACTGAAGAAATATAATTAGGAGGTGCGTGCATGTTGAGAAAGAAATTAGAAAACGGGATTAAGCGGTTAAATCTTTCTTGGCTTGGTTGGCGAGCAGCACTATTGCTGATTGTTATTGGGCTGATTGTACTCATCATTCAGTTAGTTAAAGTACCGGTTACGCTTTCTGATGAAACAGCCGAAGATTTTGCCGGTGATGGACAAACATTAAAAATCTACATAGAAGATATTTATAATGGACGCACATTAATTCCTGAATATGATGTTGATTTAAACACTTATGATTTAAACCAGTTTTCTGAAAATAAGCAGGGTTATAAAACCTATCCGAATGCCAAAATTGGTATTGACGTTTCTAGTCATCAGCAAGAGATTGACTGGAAAAAAGTGAAAGACAGCGGCATTGAGTTTGCCATTATCAGACTTGGCTATCGAGGTATGACAGAAGGCGGCCTATTTTTAGATGAATTCTTTCATCAAAACATGGAGGAGGCCTTGGCAAACGATATCCCTGTAGGTGTCTATTTTTTCTCACAAGCCACTTCAGCAAAAGAAGCAGAAGAAGAAG
Organism: Scatolibacter rhodanostii; assembly: GCF_900197595.1. Taxonomy (GTDB): domain Bacteria; phylum Bacillota; class Clostridia; order Oscillospirales; family Acutalibacteraceae; genus Scatolibacter; species Scatolibacter rhodanostii. The sequence continues at coordinate 82,287 of NZ_FZLO01000005.1, forward strand.
CAGAATTTGTGCTGAAAGAGATAACAGAATATCAGGTGAGTTATCCCGTTGTATTTGATTGGGAAACTGTCATATCGCAAGAAGAAACGCCAAGAACCCATAATTTAGATATGGAACATCTGGCTTCTTTTGCAGAGGCGTTCTGCAAAAAAGTAGAAGAGGGCGGAAAAACCGCGGCTTTTTATACCAACAAACATTTAGGGTATAGCGGTTTTGATTTGGAGCATCTTAAAGACTATGACATGTGGTATGCTGAATATCAGCCTAAGCCGAGTTTTTACTACAACTTTCAAATTTGGCAGTATACTGAAAGTGGTCAAGTGCCAGGTATATCAACAGGGGTCGACATCAATCTGGCTTTTAAAAGCTATGAATAGTTTGAAGTTTCATGCAAAAAGACAGCTCATCTGCAAATTTTGCAGATGAGCTGTCTGTCAATTTTTATTATAGAAGAGGTTTATATTATGCTGCTTACCTGTCATTTTTACGCAAGAAGTCTTTCAAGTGAACAGGAGATACAAGTTATTTTGCCCGATAAATTAAGGAAGAATACAGGAGAAAAGGCACCTGTTCTCTATCTCTTGCACGGTATGCTAGGGGATTCTACGGATTGGACGCGTTACACATCATTAGAACGCTATGCCAAACAATATAATGTGGCTATTGTTATGCCATCTGCCGGGAATAGTTTTTATCACAATCAATCGGGTGGACAGTTTTATTATGACTATATTGCCAATGAGCTGCCCGAGTTCGTAACTTCAATTTTGCCTATTTCCACGAATCGAGAAGAAAATTTTATAGCGGGTCTTTCAATGGGCGGTTTTGGAGCTTTTTATATTGGCTTGCAAAACTATAATCAATTTAGCCATGTTGCCAGCTTTTCAGGACCTTTGGATTTATATGAGGGTATGCAGGAAAAAAGATATCAGGCACACAATGGGGGAGATAGTGGGATTTTTGAAGTGTTAGAGCCGCTCAATAAAAACAGCGATTTATTTTCTTTGATTGATTCTATACAATTTGAAAAATTGCCAAACCTATTCATTAGCTGTGGTAAACAAGATTTTGTCTATGAAGATTTTGATAAAATGAAAAGTTTTCTTAATAGCCATAAAATAAAGTTTTTTGCACAAGATGGCGACGGAAAACATGAGTGGGAATATTGGGACAAGCAAATTTCTGATTTATTGGCATGGCTGCCTGTCGAAAAAAGAGAAGAAAATTAAAAAATGCCATCTGCAATATTTTAAAGTGAAAAACCCGAATTACAGTTTGTTTTAGCTGTAATTCGGGTTTTATAATTGGGCTAATAGTTATACAACTATACTTGCAATTTCATGTCGCCTAACTTCACAATTCCCTTTTTACGCAGAAAGTAATCCAGTAAAAAGGCAATGAGTGCAGGAATGAGAAAATGTAAGACAATCACTTGCAGTAATAAGATATTTTGAGGCACATCAGGCATGGCAGCAAAAGTGCCGAATTGACCGACCAGTCCACTGCTACCCATACCAGCTCCGCTAGCGATGTTTTCAAGTTTGAAAACAGACGCTGAAAGTGCACCGCATATAGCACTGCTAACAGTAGGGGCAATCCAGACAGCGGGGTGTTTAATCACGTTCACAAATTGGATTTTAGAGGTGCCAAAGCCTTGTGACAGTAGACCGCCGATTCCGTTGTCGCGGAAGCTTGCAACGGCAAACCCCACCATTTGAGCGGCACAACCAGCTGCAGCAGCCCCTGCTGCCAGGCCGGATAAATCCAGCATAATGCATAGGCCGGCCGAGCTAATGGGACCAGTGAGTACCATGCCAACTAAAGAACCGATGATGATTCCCATCGGTAGTGGGGCAAAGGTTGTGGCAGTATTAATAATGCTGCCAAGTGCAACCATCAAGCTTTGTATGCCAGGGCCTACCAGCTGACCTGCGATTGACCCTGAAACCAAAGTAATAATGGGCGTAATAATAATATCTACCGGTGTTTTGCCGGCAACCAAAGAGCCAATCTCTGTGCCGACAAGGGCAGCGATATAAGCGCCCACAGGGCCGCCCAAAGAATAGCCGAAAGCACCGCATGAGGCAGCTCCAATGATGACCAGCAGTTTAGCGTCTAGCTTATAAGCAATCGCAGCGCCAACGGCTGCTCCTACGACGGGAGAAGAGGCAGCAACAATAGCAGCATAAGGTGCCAAAAAGCCTAAGAAGCTGACCTTGCTGATTTGTGATAGGATAAGGCCAATGACTAAAGAAGCAAGCAGACCAAACCCCATAGCATTCATGGCTTCAATGAGCCAACGTTTGCCAAAGTAACGAGCAAGTTCTTTAAAAGATTTTTTAGATGTTTGTGTGTTCAATGGATGTTCTTCCTTTCTGAACGGTATGTACCTCTATTGGGTGATTTTTAACCGTGTTTTTGGAAATCAGAAGAAAGTTTGTCTTTTGGGGAGATTTTTCACCTTTTTTCCACCACGTTTTTCGAGTGGAAGGTGCACACACCAAAATAGGGAAAGCAATCCTCTGATGAACATCTATATTTAACTATGTTGCCCAAAAAATTCGACGCCGATTCTTTTGTTGTTTGGTTTGCCGTTTCTTGAGCCGTATTAATTTGCAGCTGTTAATTAGTTTTTACGCAATTTTGATTGATTTGAGAGCTATTATACCATTGCATTGCCAAACTCGCAAGCTATTACAGAAAAGCAAATCAATATAAAGACAACAAAAAACTTCCTCTCTGCAGTAAAGACGGCATAGAAGAAGTTTTTTATTTATTAAGAAAGCATATAGAAAGATCTGTTTTAACACAGTGTAGAAACAGATCAATCAAATATTAAACAATATCAAAATTTTACGGCCGATCAGACTAGTCAGCAAAATTCTTATACAACACCTTGTGCAAGCATGGCGTCAGCAACTTTGACAAACCCGGCAATATTAGCACCGACAACATAGTTGCGTGCAAAACCGTATTTTTCTGCCGCTTCATCAGCATTGCGGAAGATGTTTTCCATAATGTCTTTCAGTTTGGCGTCAACTTCATCAAAAGTCCAAGACAAGCGCTGGCTGTTTTGTGACATTTCGAGAGCAGAAGTAGCAACGCCACCTGCATTGGCAGCTTTACCGGGTGCAAACAAAACATTATTTTCAATGAGATAATTGGTGGCGTCTAACGTGGTGGGCATATTGGCACCCTCTGCGACAGCTAGAACACCGTTAGCAACAAGTGCTTTAGCGTCATCAAGATTCAATTCGTTCTGGGTAGCGCAGGGGAGAGCAATATCACATTTAACGCTCCAAACGCCCTTGCCCTCGTGATATTCAGCATGAGGACGGCGAACGGCATATTCAGAAAGGCGTTTGCGCTCTACTTCTTTGATTTGCTTTAAGGTAGCAACATCAATGCCCTCTGCGTCATAAATCCAACCTGTTGAATCAGAAACGGTAACTACTTTTGCACCCAGTTCTTGTGCTTTTTGAGTGGCATAAATAGCAACATTGCCAGCGCCAGAAACGGCCACTGTCTTGCCTGCCAGTTCAATGCCATTTTTCTTGAGCATGGCATGGGTGAAATATAATAAACCATAACCAGTAGCTTCTGTTCTGGCCAGTGAACCACCGTAAGTAAGACCTTTTCCGGTTAAAACACCTTCATATTGATTGCGAATGCGTTTGTATTGACCAAACATATAGCCAATTTCACGAGCGCCTGTGCCGATATCTCCGGCGGGCACGTCTGTGTCAGCGCCGATATGACGATAAAGCTCTGTCATAAAGCTCTGGCAAAAAGCCATCACTTCTCGGTCAGATTTGCCTTTGGGGTCAAAATCAGAACCGCCTTTACCGCCGCCGATGGGCAAACCGGTTAAAGAGTTTTTGAAAATCTGCTCAAATCCCAAAAATTTGATAATGCCAAGGTTTACGGACGGATGAAGACGAAGGCCGCCTTTATACGGACCGATGGCAGAACTAAACTGCACACGGAAACCACGGTTGACCTGTACTTTTCCATTATCGTCTACCCACGGTACTCGGAACATAATTTGTCTGTCAGGCTCGACAAGACGTTCTAGAATGCCGTTTTCTTCATACTGAGAGTTGTCATCAATAACAGGTGCCAAAGAGCCCAAAACTTCTGTGGCGGCCTGAATGAATTCTGGTTCAGCTGAATTCTTTTCCTTTAGATTTTGTAAAATGCGTTCGCTATACTTCAAATTCTATCACTCCAAACTGCAAGTTTTTTATTTTTAACTTGCAAAAACTAAAGGAATTATAACATTTTAGAATTTGAAAAGCAATGAAAGTAGGAGAAAAAAATACTGGAAATTCATTTCATTAACTTTTCAATAAAAAAGTAGACAAATTCTGCACTCTTTTTCTTGAAAGCATTAGCCAAGAAACGTAAATCTGCTGAATAAAGCATAAAAAGATTGACATAATCGCACATATCTAATAAAATTATAAGAGATTCTGCTTATCCGCAGACAGAGGCAGAATTTTTTTGTTTGTGTTAATTCAGGTGTAGGCTGAGTTTTGCGAGCCACAGGCTGAATTTTTTGAACGCTGTTTTGTTGCTGCCAAAACAGTGCCACCATTTTCAGAGCGGTGTTATGTCTGGTTGGCATAAGACCCAAGAAAGGACATGAATTTAACATGGAAAAAAAGGAAATGCTTTATGAAGGCAAGGCCAAAAGAGTTTATGCCACAAGTGACCCTGAATGCTGTATCGTTTCTTATAAAGATGATGCAACTGCCTTTAACGGACTGAAAAAAGGAACGATCATAGGCAAGGGTGTCGTGAATAACCGCATGTCTAACTTTATGTTTCAAAAATTAGAAAAAAATGGCGTGAAAACGCATTTTGTTGAAGAGCTGAATGACCGTGAAACGGTTGTGAAAAAAGTGCAGATTGTACCGCTCGAAGTAATCGTTCGCAACGTGGCTGCCGGAAGCCTCTCTAAAAGACTGGGTTTACCTGAAGGCACCAAAATGAAATGTCCGGTTTTAGAATTCTGCTATAAAGATGATGAGCTGGGCGACCCCATGCTCAACAACTACCATATTTTTGCGATGGAACTTGCCACAAAAGAAGAGGTAGACCAAATCGCTGAGATGAGTCTGAAAATTAACGAGCAAATGCTTGATTATTTTGACACCGTCAATGTAGACTTGATTGACTTTAAATTGGAGTTCGGCAGACTGCCAAACGGCGAAATCATTTTGGCCGACGAAATTTCACCCGATACTTGCCGCTTCTGGGATAAAACAACAAAAGAGAAGCTGGATAAAGATAGATTCCGCCGTGATATGGGCGGTGTGGAAGAAGCCTACGAAGAAATGATGAAAAGATTGGGCCTGCAATAAAAATAAAAAGGGACAAGCGGCCTAGGCAGATTGTCCCTTTTATCGTTAGTACCAAAATACAGAGAAAAGATGGAGTTTGAAACATGTCGAGAGATGTATATGAGTCGCCACTTTCACAACGTTATGCCGGAAAAAAGATGAAGTATTTGTTCTCGTCTGAAATGAAATTTAAGACTTGGCGAAGACTTTGGATTGCTTTGGCTGAAGCTGAAAAAGAACTGGGAATGCCGATTACGGCAGAGCAGATTGAAGAGCTGAAAGCGCATGCAGAAGATATCAATTATGAAGTGGCCGAAGCTCGCGAAAAAGAAGTGCGCCACGACGTTATGAGCCATGTGTATGCTTATGGTCAGCAATGCCCGAAAGCAGCGCCGATTATTCATTTGGGGGCAACCTCTTGCTATGTCGGTGACAACACTGATATAATCGTCATGACAGAAGCACTGAAAGTGATTCGGGATAAAATTGTACAAACTGTGCGGGTTCTAGCTCGCTTTGCTGACGAATATAAATCTTTGCCGACACTTGCGTTCACACACTTTCAACCGGCACAGCCGACAACAGTAGGCAAGCGTGCAACGCTCTGGATTCAAGATTTGCTCATGGATTTGGAAGATGTAGAGTATCAGCTTTCTAAAGCCAAACTTTTAGGTTCTAAAGGAACAACCGGCACACAGGCAAGCTTTTTAGAATTATTTGAAGGCGACCACGGCAAAGTCAAACAAGTTGATAAAAAAATTGCTGAGAAAATGGGATATAGCGATTGCTTTGCGGTTTCGGGACAGACCTATTCCCGTAAGCTAGACAGTCAAATGCTCTCTGTTTTGAGCGGAATTGCCCAGAGTGCGGCGAAATTCTCCAATGATATTCGCCTTTTACAGCACCTAAAAGAAATTGAAGAGCCATTTGAAAAATCTCAAATTGGTTCATCTGCAATGGCCTATAAACGCAATCCAATGCGCAGTGAAAGAATTGCTTCTCTTTCTCGTTATGTGATTGCCGATGCGGTGAATCCTGCCATGACCATGGCGGCACAGTGGTTTGAAAGAACGCTGGACGATTCTGCCAATAAGAGAATCAGTATTCCCGAAGCGTTCTTAGCGGTGGATGGTATTTTGGGTCTTTATATGAATGTTGCCGACGGCTTGGTGGTATATCCCAAGGTGATTGAACAAAGACTGAAGAGTGAACTGCCGTTTATGGCAACCGAAAACATCATGATGGACGCCGTGAAAGCGGGCGGAAACCGTCAGGAGCTCCACGAGAAAATTCGTGTTCATTCTATGGAAGCCGGCCGCATTGTCAAGCAAGAGGGCGGCGCCAATGATTTGATGGATAGAATCGCAGGCGACCCTGCTTTTGGTGTGACAAAAGAACAGCTTTCTGACATTTTGCAGCCGGAAAGATATGTAGGCCGCTCACCGGAACAGACCGTTGATTTCCTAAAAGAAGTGGTAAGACCAACTTTGGCAAAATATGACTCATTAGAAACGGAAACCGTACAAATTAATGTATAAGGTGAATTTTAGACAATAAAACCCAACTACTAAGAATTTCATAGTAGAAATAAAGGGTAAAAATATGGCATAAAATTTAGAAGGGACTAAAAAAATCATGATTAAAGCGATTGTAGGTGCTTGTTGGGGCGACGAGGGAAAAGGTAAAATTACCGATATGTTGGCTGATTCGTCAGATATCGTAATTCGTTTTCAGGGAGGAAGCAACGCAGGGCACACCATTATCAATAATTATGGCAAATTTGCGCTTCACCAGCTGCCCTCGGGCGTGTTCCACGAGAATATTATCAACATCATTGGCAACGGCGTAGCATTGAGTGTAGAAAATCTGGTTAGCGAGATTGCTTCTATCATCGAGCGCGGTGTACCAAAGCCAAAGATTTTGGTTTCTGACCGCTGTCAAATTGTTATGCCCTATCACAAAGAGCTGGATAGCTTAGAAGAAGCACGTCTTTCTGACAGAGCGTTTGGTTCAACCAAGTCAGGCATTGCCCCGTTCTATTCAGACAAATATGCAAAAATTGGTTTTCAGGTCAGCGAACTATTTGACGACAAAGATTCACTGATGGAAAAAATTGAACACGTCCTTTGTGTGAAAAATGTGCTGTATACCAATCTTTATCACGCTGAACCACTGAAAGCAGAAGACGTTTATAACAAGTTGATGGAATATAAAGAACTGCTGGCTCCTTATGTAGCCGACACTTTTGAACTGCTCTATCAGGCTGTTCAAGACGGCAAAACCATTTTGCTCGAAGGTCAGCTTGGTTCACTGAAAGACCCAGACCACGGTATTTATCCGATGGTAACATCGTCCTCTACTTTGGCAGGATACGGCACAATCGGTGCGGGTGTACCTCCTTATGAAATCAAAGAAATCGTCACGGTTGTCAAAGCTTATTCCAGTGCTGTCGGTGCCGGTGAATTTGTCAGTGAAATTTTCGGTGATGAAGCAGAAGAACTGCGTAAAAGAGGCGGAGACGGCGGCGAATATGGTGCTACAACAGGCAGACCGAGAAGAATGGGATGGCTCGATTTGGTTGCTTCACGTTATGGCTGCCGTTTGCAAGGTGCCACTTGTGTCGCTTTCACCGTGTTAGATGCTTTGAGCTATTTAGATGAAATTCCTGTATGCGTTGCGTATGAATTGGATGGCAAGCAGATTGATTATTTCCCCTCCACAGCACAGCTGAAGCGCTGCAAGCCAATTTTAAAAGTGCTGCCCGGTTGGAAGACGGATATCAGAGGCATTCGCAATTATGATGAACTGCCTGAAAACGCTAAAAAGTACATTGAATTTGCGGAAGAACAAGTGGGTGTACCATTTAGATTGATTTCTAATGGACCGGCAAGAGAAGACATCATTCATCACGAATCTTAATCTAACGATAAGAAGGAATTTATATGTGTGGAATTGTAGGTTATATCGGTGATCGTGAAGTGTCACCTATTCTGTTAAATGGGCTCGAAAAATTAGAATACCGTGGTTATGATTCAGCAGGTGTGGCCGTGTATAATAACACAGGTATGCATGTTGTGAAATCGAAAGGCAGATTGAGCGTACTGAGTGAATTGCTGCATGGCGGAACAGATTTACCCGGCACAGTAGGCATTGGGCATACACGTTGGGCTACCCATGGTGCACCGTCAGACATCAACTCACATCCGCAAGTCAGCGACGGCGGAAAGTTTGCTGTGGTTCATAATGGTATTATCGAGAACTATCTTTACCTGAAAAATCATCTGATTAAAAGAGGAATCCACTTCGTGTCAGATACTGATACAGAAGTAGTGGCACAGATGCTCGAGTATTACCATCAGGGCGATGTGCTGGATACAATCTTGAAGGTAGCCAGTAAGGTAGAAGGCAGCTACGCCTTGGGTATTATCTGCGAAGAACACCCTGATACGATTTATGCCGTGCGCAAAGATAGTCCGCTGATTATCGGAAAAGGCGAGAGCGAAAACTTTATTGCCTCTGATATCCCGGCTATTTTAATGCACACGAGAGATATCTACCGTATGAATGACGGTGAGGTTGCTGTTCTATCAAAAAATGAGGTAGAGTTCTATAACCACGATAAAGAAAAGATAGAAAAAGTCACCGAGCGCATTGAATGGGATGTGGATGCAGCTGAAAAAGGCGGCTATGAGCATTTCATGATGAAAGAAATGTTTGAACAGCCTGAGGCCATTCGCAAAACCATCTCTCCTCGTATTCATGACGGCAAAATTGTGTTGGATGACATTGCGCTAACCGTGGAAAAAATCAAAGACATTGATAAAATATTTATCGTAGCTTGCGGCACAGCTTATCACGTTGGTGTCGTTGGCAAATATGCCTTTGAAAAAATTCTGCGTCTGCCTGTTGAAGTCGATGTGGCGTCTGAATTCCGCTATCGTGACCCCATTATCACCGATAAAAGTCTTGTGATTATCATCAGCCAATCGGGCGAAACGGCTGATACACTAGCTGCACTTAGAGAAGCTAAAAAGCATGGGGCTTATGTTCTTTCCATCGTGAATGTTGTGGGAAGTACGATTGCCAATGAATCTGACGATGTTTTGTATACATGGGCAGGACCTGAAATCGCTGTGGCTTCCACAAAAGCATACAGCACACAGCTTGCCATGATGTACATGATTGTTCTTTATATGGCAGAGCAAATGCAAGCGGTCTCAACAGAAGAATTGAACCAGTATATTGCTGATTTAGAAAGCTTGCCTGACAAAGTAGCACAATGCTTAGAAGACAAAGAAACGATTCAGTATTTTGCGTCAAAACATTTTAATGCGCAGGATATGTATTTTATCGGACGTAACGTAGACTATGCGGCTTCACTGGAAGCTTCTTTGAAGCTCAAAGAGATTTCTTATATTCACTCGGAGGCCTATACCGGCGGCGAACTCAAGCATGGCCCTATTTCTCTGATTGAAGACAATACGTTGGTCATTGCCATCTGTACATATCAGCGATTGTTTGATAAAATGATGTCTAACGTAAAAGAAGTCAAAGCCAGAGGGGCTGTTGTGCTGGGTATTCTGACAGAAGATAAAGTAGGTGTGCAGACAGAAGCAGATCATGCTTTCTTTGTACCGAAGATTGCTGATTTCATGCTGCCTTCACTGTCCATTATTCCTTTGCAGTTGTTTGCCTATTATGTAGCCTCGCAAAAGGGCTGTGATATTGATAAACCAAGAAATCTGGCGAAATCAGTTACGGTCGAATAATCAATAGCAATTGTTTTGGGTATAAATACCCTGGTATAAACACCCTAAAAAGTTCCAAGATTATATTGTTGGAGCGTTGGAACGTCACTATTTTGAAGCGGTTTTATGTCCTTCCCGGACATAGAATCAGGAAAGGACATGGATGTAAAAATGAAAGAACAAGCCAATCACGAAAGAGTTATAGTGATGGATTTTGGAGGACAATATGCACAGCTCATCGCTCGCCGTGTGCGTGAGCAAGAGGTTTTCTGTGAAATTAAATCCTATAAAACCAGCGCAGAAGAATTGAAAGACTGTAAGGGTATTATTTTTACGGGAGGCCCGAACAGCGTTTATGAAGAAGATGCTTTGCGCTGTGATCCGAAAATCTTTGAAATTGGTGTACCCATTTTAGGGATTTGCTATGGTGCTCAGTTAATGGCCTATACTTTGGGCGGAGAAGTGAGTAAACCAGCTGTCAGAGAATATGGCAATACAGAAGTGAAATTTAATAAAGACTCAAAATTGTTTAAAAGTGTAGAAGACAGCATTTGCTGGATGAGCCATACGGATTATATTTCGGCTGTTCCAACAGATTTTGTGGTTTCTGCTACAACAGATCATTGTCCGTCTGCAGCGATGGAGAATGAAGAGAAGAAGCTATATGGTGTGCAGTTCCATCCTGAAGTAGAGCATACTGTTTACGGAAAGACAATGCTTCACAATTTCCTTTTTGATATTTGCGAGTGTTCAGGAGATTGGAAGATGTCCTCTTTTGTGGAGCAAACCATTGCAGAAATCAAGGAACAAGTAGGGGATAAGCGTGTTCTTTGCGCATTCTCAGGCGGTGTAGATTCCTCCGTTGCCGCACTTTTGGTGCATAGAGCTATCGGTAAAAACCTAACGTGTATTTTCGTTGATCATGGACTTCTTCGCAAAGATGAAGGTGACATGGTAGAAAACGTGTTCAAAAAAGAATTCGACATGAATATTATTCGCGTCAATGTCGGCGAGCGCTTTGTGGGTAAACTGGCAGGAGTAGAAGAACCAGAGAAGAAGAGAAAAATCATCGGTGAAGAGTTTATCCGCGTATTTGAAGAAGAATCCAATAAGCTCGGCAAAATGGATTTCCTTTGTCAGGGTACCATTTATCCAGACATCGTAGAAAGTGGTGTCGGTGAGGCTGCTGTCATTAAAAGTCACCACAACGTAGGCGGACTTCCTAAGGATATCGGCTTTGAAGGCTTGATAGAGCCGTTGCGCAATCTTTTTAAAGATGAGGTTCGTCAAGCTGGAACAGAGCTTGGTATTCCGGATGAGCTCGTTTGGCGTCAGCCTTTCCCAGGTCCTGGTTTGGCTGTGCGTGTCATGGGAGAGATTACTTGGGATAAACTAGAACTTCTGCGTGACGCAGACGCTATTTTCCGTGAGGAAATCATGAATTCTGGTTTTGAGAGAACCGTAAACCAATATTTTGCTGTTTTAACTTCTAACCGCAGTGTCGGTGTTATGGGTGATGAACGCACCTATGGTGTCACAGTGGCATTACGCGCTGTCACCACTACAGACTTCATGACAGCAGATTGGGCAAAACTTCCGTATGAACTGCTTGGAAGAGCCTCAGCAAGAATCATCAACGAAGTGCCCGGTGTAAACCGTATTGTCTATGACATTACGAGTAAACCACCAGCCACAATTGAGTGGGAATAAATAACATTAAGAACAAATCTCGTGCCTATTTGCACGGGATTTGTTTGCGTTTCATACTCTCTTTTTCTCACTACCTAGCTATATTTAGCCAATATAGACGGTATCATACTTGACAAATCAAAGTAAGATGACTAGAATAAAAGGCATTTAAATAGTTATGTATAGTTTAGAGAGAAAGCGTGAACGGAACATATAAATATAATTTAGCTTTGTTATAAAAGCAAAGAAATTGACCGAGTTTTGATAATTCTTAGGAAAACTGAAGTATAAAAACAGAGGAGGAACAATATGAAAAAACCAATTCCAGTTACCGTATTGACAGGATACCTTGGTTCAGGAAAAACAACGTTGGTAAACCGTTTACTGGCGGATCCGCAGGGAATGCGTATTGCTGTTATTGTCAATGATATTGGAGAAATTAACATTGATGCCAAACTAATTGCAGGCAAGGGGCATGCTTCTGTCGCCGATAGTAGTCTAGTTTCGCTTACAAATGGTTGCATTTGCTGTTCGCTGCAAACCGATTTAATCACGCAAATTGTAAAGCTTGTTAAGACAGATCGCTTTGATTATATTTTGATAGAAGCCAGTGGCGTTTGTGAGCCAGTGCCTATTGCACAATCAATTGCTATGATAGGTGGAAAATTAAAAGATAAGGGTGTGCCCACTCTTTGCACATTGGATTCAGTAGTAGCGGTGGTAGATGCTTATCGACTGATAACCGAATTTTCAGGGGGAGAAGCTCTTTTAGATGTAGAGGAAGAAGATATTGGTAGATTGTTGGTTGAGCAGATTGAATTCTGTAATTTGGTGTTGCTTAATAAGACAGATTTGCTCACGGGGGCAGAAGTTGAAAAGGTAGAAGCCATTGTTAAAGCACTTCAGCCTTCAGCACAAATTTTGAGAACGAGTTTTGTGGATGTTCCGTCGCAAAATATTTTAAATACTAAACTTTTTGACTTTGAAAAGACTTTTCTTTCCGCAGGCTGGGCACAGACTGTTGAAGAAGATGAGCATGAAAAGCACAGTCATCACCATCATGCTGACCATCATCACGAGACAGACCACGAAGAAGAGCATGAGGAACATTCGCATCTTGAGGAGTACGGCATCAGTACCTTTGTATATGACCGCCGTCGTCCTTTTGATGACAGCAAGCTAGAAGTTTGGGTAAACCACTTTCCTAGTGGTGTGATTCGTTGCAAAGGGTTGGTTTGGATTTCAGGCGAAGACGATACCAGCTTTTTGTTAGAGCAAGCCGGTAAATCAGTTAGTGTGCAGCCGTTTGCACCTTGGCTGGCAGCTGCCTCTTCAGAAGAAAGAGAAGCCGCTTGGCAGCGAGACCCAGTTGCCAAAGAGAACTGGGACGAAAAGATAGGAGATCGCATGTCAAAGCTCGTTTTTATCGGGGCTGATATGAATCAACAAGCAATCATTGAATCGTTGGATAATTGCTTGGATGAAGAACTTTCTTTTTAAAAGAGATTGCTATTTCTTTATAAAACTAAAGTTTAAACGTATAAGCAATCAAATGAATAGGATTTTAGTGAATTACTAGTCGTATATTTGTATCGAAATAGATGGAAGTAAAGAGATTAAGACATAAAAAAACAAGAGGAAAACTTTACGCGGTTTTTCTCTTGTTTTTGCGAATATGCTTGCCAAGACGACCGATAATATGACTTTAAATAAAAAACTTTTAGCAAAAAAATACCGCCCTCATAAAAGGGCGGCAGCGCTATCTGATGATTATAAGTTGCAATTTTTGCTGAAAAGCTGGAGCAGCAGTTGGAAGAGTTCTTGACAGTTCATAACGGCAACCTCCTTATAAGTAGTGGTCCTTTTGGACAACTCAATCATAACAAAATTGATACTTTATTTCAAATGCAATATTTGGTGGTTTTACCAATTTCAATTGAGTAAAATTACGTATAAAAACGTTAAAATGACGAAAAATTGATAATGATGCTATCCAATTTCATTTTGTGAAAAAATTACACATTAAATATATTTATAGTGATAGAGAAAAATATATCTATAAAAATTTCAAAATAGAAATATAATTCGTTATAGTGGAGCACTTATTTTTAATGAGTAGAGAAGAAGACTTTTTGATAGCGGTTGACTTTTATAAAAAATAGAATTATGATGATAGAAAAAGGAGAAATATGGCATGGAGTATGAAAAGAAAATAGCTGTGCTTTTAGATGCAGACAATGTGTCACCCAAATATATTTCATCAATTTTGACTGAAATTGTCAATCATGGTGTTCCTACTTATAAAAGAATCTATGGGGACTGGACGAAACCTCAGCTTTCCTCGTGGAAAGAGGAATTGCTGAATTATTCTATCACTCCGATACAGCAATATAATTATACAACAGGTAAAAATTCGACTGACTCAGCTTTAATCATCGATGCGATGGATATCTTATATTCTGGCAATGTAGGCGGATTTTGTATTGTGTCGAGCGACAGTGACTTCACAAGATTAGCTTCACGTCTGCGAGAATCTGGCATGTATGTGGTGGGGATGGGAGAGGCCAAAACGCCAAAACCGTTTGTGTCAGCTTGTGAAAGCTTTAAATATCTTGAATCTCTTGCAGAAGACAGCCAAAATGATGTACAGTCTGAAAGTACAAAACTGATTCAAGGCGCTATGAAAAAAGAAGATTTGATGCACGAAATCAAAAAAATCATTGAAGAAAAATCAGACGATAATGGCTGGATTTCTTTGGCTGATATGGGGAATATTTTGAACAGAAGATTCTCTGACTTTGACTCTCGAAATTATGGGTATTCAAAATTGCTGCACTTATTGAAGTCTTTCAATTGTTTTGATGTAGCGCCCAGAAAAAATCAAAATCCAAATGGCAAACAGAATTATTACGTGAGGGTTAGAGAAGAATAACACTAATCCACTAGTAGTGCTTTGAAGAGGCCAATGTCTGCGCAAATGGTATAGAATTTTAGCGGAAAAGAGAGGTTTTTCCCATAAGTTTGTGCCTTGACCTTGGGTTAGTTTTATTGTAAACTAATACAGTATAATCAAAAGGCGTATAAAAGCCATCATGAAACAGTGCCGGCACACTTCGGTGTGCGGTGCTGTTCTTTTCTAATTTCGAGGGAGACAGAGGTGCAAGATGAAACTAATTCTAAAATACACATGGCGATATAAGCAATACCTTTTATTGAGTTTATTAGGTGTTGGTGGCTTTGTGCTGATTCAAATGGGTATGCCGACGCTTCTGAAAGATATCATCAATGAGAGCTTAATTGCCCATCAACCAGAACGGTTATATCAAATTGTGCCGCTTATGTTGGGGGTCATTGTGATAGGCATGGCCGGAGAAATTTGTATGTCTTATGCCAACAGCCGCATAGCGACTAACGTAATAAGAGACATTCGAAATGATTTGTTTGTCAAGACACAGGGGTTCTCTCATACCGAATTTGACCGTTTTAGTGTATCTTCGTTGATTACAAGCACCACGAGCGATGCCTATCAAATTATGATTTTTGTGCAGAGCATGCTGCGCAGTGCGCTCATTACACCAATTATGACCGTCAGCGGTTTTATTCTAATCATGAAAACCAATTCACAGATGTTGTGGGTTATATTAGTTGCCCTTTTGCTGCTAATGCTTGGGGTATCTGCTATTAGTGCGGCCTCGATTCCTCATTCAAAAAAACAGCAAACGGCTTTGGATAGAATCAATTTGACTTTGAGAGAAGCGCTGTCTGGTCTGCGTGTTATTCGAGCTTTTGGCAATGAAAAATTTCAGGCAGAACGCTTTGAAACAGTGAATGAAGAATACTGCGGTGTTTCTAAGAAATTATTTCGCATTGTATCAATCTCTCAGCCAGCTTTTTACTTGCTGTTCAATACGATGATTTCAATTGTTCTTTGGGCTGGCAGTTATGCCATTGGTAAAGGAACATTAGACGTCGGAACGCTCAATGCATCTATTGAATATATTTTTCACATTCTGTTTTCCTTTTTGATGTTGGCTGTGCTGTTTATTATGTACCCCCGTGCGTCCGTTTCTGCGCAGCGTATTCAGCGTGTTTTAGAAAGTACACCAGATATTGCAGAAAACTTGGAGGACGGCGTTACTCAAACAAAGACAAAGGGAACTATTTCCTTTGAAAATGTAACGTTTGCTTATGCCAATTCAGAAGAACCAGTTCTGAAAAATATTAGCTTTACCGCAGAACCCGGACAGACTGTTGCCTTTATCGGCAGCACCGGAAGCGGAAAATCGACCTTGATTCAGTTGATTCCTCGTATGTATGAAGTAACAGAGGGTAGAGTCTTGGTAGACAATGTAGACGTGAGAGAGTATAACATTCACGCTTTGCGCCAAAAAATTGGATTTATTCCGCAGAAAGCACAATTGTTTACAGGTACAATTGCTCAAAATCTTCGGTTTGGCAGAGCAGAAGCGACACAAGCCGAATTAGAACATGCAGCAGAGATTGCGCAAGCGGCAGATTTTATCTCTCAAAAAGAAAATACGTATGAAGAGGTGCTAAGCGAGGGCGGCAGCAACCTGTCAGGCGGGCAGCGCCAACGTTTGGCAATAGCCCGTGCTATCGTCAAAAAACCTGAAATTTACATCTTTGACGATTCTTTTTCCGCATTGGATTATGCTACCGATTTACAGCTTCGTACTCGCTTACGTGAAGAAATTACAGATGCCACTGTGTTGATTGTAGCTCAGCGTATTGGAACCATTCGAAATGCGGACAAGATTATTGTTCTCAATGAGGGTGAAATTGTGGGACAAGGTCGGCACGAAGAGCTGTTGGATACTTGCGGTATCTACTATGATATTGCGGTCTCGCAGCTTTCTGAGGAGGAATTGGGATGAATAAAACGAAATTTCAAAAAGCCGGTCGACTGATTCGGCTATGTATGCAATCCCACAAACTCCAATTTATATTGCCAATTGTATTTACAGCCGCCGGCAGCGTGTTGGGCGCGCTCAATCCGATTATTATCGGTCTTGCCATTACGGAGCTTAGTAACAATGTAAAAGCGATTGCCGCCGATACACCTGGCGCACAGATTAACTATCAGTATGTATTGCGGATTGCTATCATTCTGCTCATTTCAGCAGCTGTACGCCAAGGTATTACCTATTTGGGAAGCTTTTTGCTGGCAGGTGGTGTACAGGACAGCTTTAAAGATTTGCGAACCCGAATCAGCCAAAAGATGAACCGCTTGCCGGTTTCCTATTTTGATAAAAATAGACAAGGTACAGTGCTAAATACCGTTACAAACGATGTGGATGCAGTAGCCAATGCCGTGCAGCAAAGTCTTTTGCCCATGGTATATGCAATAACCAGTATTATCGGTACTTTTATCATGGTACTATTCATTTCCGTTCCGTTGGGATTATTGTCTATGATTATGATTCCTTTAGCATTTCTGTTATCTCGCTATGTTATGAAGCGGTCACAAAAGCATTTTTCGAGTATGCAAAATTCGTTGGCAGAGTTGAATGGATATATTCAAGAACGCTATACAGGATTTTCTGTGGTGAAGCTGTATAATGCAGAAGAAGATACTGTGGAACAATTTAAAGACATTAATCAACGTCTAAATCAGGCAGGGTTCAAGGGCAGCTTTATCTCATCTCTTCTTTCACCGCTAATAGAATTTTTGATTAATTTCACTTATGTTGTAATGGTTTTGCTCACCGGCTATGCTGTCCTGTTTTCAGGAATGACACTGGGTAATATGCAGGCTTTTGTGCAGTATATTTGGCTGATTTATGAGCCTATGGGCCAAATTACGCAGCTCTCACCAGCCGTGCAAAGCGCAGCTGCTTCTATGGAGCGTATTATCAATTTCTTGGAAGAACCGGAAGAAGATCAAGAAGAAGCCAAAGCAGAGAGAATTGATGTAGATCGACATCAGGGTCAAGTGGAATTCGTTAATATTCAATTTGCTTACCAAAAAAGCAAACCGCTGATTAAAGATTTTTCATTGATGGCTAAACCCGGTCAGAAGATTGCTATTGTAGGAGCAACAGGCGCGGGTAAGACCACTATCATCAATTTGCTGATGCGTTTTTATGAAGTGAATGCAGGTGATATTCGAATAGACGGCGAGAGTATTTATGATATGCGCCGAAGTGCCTCACGCTCATTGTTCGGCATGGTATTGCAAGATGCTTGGTTATATCATGCTACCATTGCTGAGAATATACGCTTTGGCAATTTAAATGCGACTGACGAAGAAGTGATACAAGCTGCCAAAGATGCGAATGTACATCATTTCATCAAAACAATGCCTGGCGGTTATGATATGATGATTAACGAAGAGGCGAGCAATGTATCATTGGGACAAAAGCAGCTATTGACCATTGCACGAGCTTTGCTTGCTAACCCACGCATTTTGATTTTAGATGAAGCCACCAGCAGTGTAGATACTCGTTTAGAAATGCTGATACAGGTTGCGATGAAACGAGCTATGGAAGGTAGAACCAGTTTTGTGATTGCGCACCGCTTGTCCACCATTAAAGACGCTGATTTGATTTTGGTTATGAATCAAGGCGATATTGTGGAGCAAGGCACACATCATGAACTCTTGGCTTTGAATGGCACTTACGAAAAGCTTTATAACAGTCAATTTTCAAAACAATAAATAGTTTGTTCTGTAGAATTTTGCTATTCGCAGAACATAAAAAAACTCTCGGCTTACACAAATTGTATGCCGGAGTTTTTTATAGAAACGGTTAAATTATAGGGAGAAAGCTATAAAATTAAAAATAAGAATTTAGCGGTGTAGCTACTATTATTTTCTAAGAACGAATAAATAAAAGATTAGAGTTAATTGAAAATACAAATTTATAGGCATTTTAAAATGAAAATCTTTCTATTTTTTTACAGTTTCTTATTTCGGTTGCTCAAAACCTAGAACCCAAGTATAATTATTTTATAAAGTCATGAGAGCCCATAGGCCTTAAATTTCTTTGGGAATAATTCGATATTTGCCTTTTGAACTGACTGTCATGATAAAGACCTCTTTCATGGAAAAACCAGATTGCTTGATTCTATCTTGTATCCATTCTACTGTTTGCCCAGACAAGGCTACTGAATCATGAGAAACGACGCCGTCAGAAACGACCACAACTTCAATTCCTTTTGAGGGAGCATTGACTTTCATCTGCTCGGGAGTAAGAGGACTGGTGCTGGCCTTTTTGATTACGCTGAGTGTGCCGCTGGTTTCGATGATGGCGTATTCTACATCATCGAGATAAAAGGCTTCTTTCTGGCGAAGTTCTTCAAATAAATCTTCAATAGACATTTTAACCCGTTTGAGATTCTCTTGATTGATTTTGCCTTTTTCAATGAGAATAATGGGTTTGCCGCAGGTCAATTGCCGAAAAGTATTGGATTTCATCATTAAATAAGCCATAAGCACTTCTAAAAGAACAATAATGACCATGGGGATAATACCCCAGATCAACGATTGATCTTGATTTTGAATGGGCATGACAGCAAGTTCTGACAAAATAATAGTTGCCACAAGCTCAGAGGTTTGCAGCTGGCTAATTTGCCGTTTTCCCATGATACGAAAGGCGACTAAGATGAGGATGTAAATAATAACAGTACGGAAAATAGGGGTAAGCATTTTTTCCTCCTTAAAAAGAGATACCATCCATAGAGCGTGTACGCAATTTCACACTTTTTTAATTCGCATACACATTCTAGTATGAGCTATTCTAAAGACATTTATGAAAAATAAAATTTAAGAGGTGCCGTATGGATAAAGCGAGCTTGAATCGTATGCAAAAAATTATGGGAATTGCCTTTTCTTGTATTGGGGCAGTTATGTTTGTCGTTGCTGTTGTTGTATATGCGACGTTTTCACAGATGAAAGCGCGTTCTGTACTCATTGAAGGAGAAGTGACTGATTTTTCTGATCGGGAATCATATACAGTAGTGGAGTATGATTGGAAAGACCAACATTACGAAAGAAAATTGGCTTTTTTTTCTTCCTCCTATAATGTAGGAGACAAAATTAATCTTTATATCGATCCGCTGCGTCCGAGACGAGTGGAAGGCGAAATGAAATATTGGATTCTCATGCTTACCTTTGGCGTGCTGGGCGTTGTCTTTTTAGGTGTTGGCATTGCTTTCTTACTTTCTATTTTTCTGTTGAAGAATAAACAGGAGAAGCTGCTGCAAAAGGGAAAAAAGATACTTGCTGAGATTGAGGAAATAACCTATAACAGAGCCATGCGAATAAATCGCCATCATCCCTATGTCATTGTTTGTGCTTGGAAAAATCCGGAAAACGGCGTTACATATCATTTTAGAGGTCCTAACATGTGGGACGACCCAACGTTTATTCTTGAAAAAAAAGGAATTAAAAAATTGCCTGTCTACTTCGATGAAAGAAATATAAAAAACTACATTGTTTCTTTAGACGTTATTATAGCGGAAGATGGAAAAAATGTATTTCTATAAATAAATGGATTGCAATAAAGGGAGAGCCATGTATAAAATACTGCTTGTCGAAGATGATATGACCATTGCCAAAACAGTTGAAAAACACCTGATGGGTTGGGGACTTTCTGTTAGCCGTATCGAGGATTTTGCACACGTATTAGAGCGATTTGTTGAATTTCAACCTCAATTGGTACTGATGGATATTTCGCTCCCGTTCTTTAACGGATATCACTGGTGCACAGAAATTCGCCGTCTTTCTCGAGTGCCTATCATTTTTCTCTCTTCGGCTTCTGAAAATATGAATATCGTGATGGCAATCAATGTAGGGGCAGACGATTTTATTGCCAAACCATTTGACCTTGATGTGCTAACGGCAAAAGTACAGGCAGTTTTGCGCCGTACTTATGATTTTGCCGGAGAAACAAACTTGTTGCAGCACAAAGGTGTGGTTCTTAACATGAGTAATACGACACTTGTGTATGAGAACGAAACCCTCAACTTGACTAAAAATGAGTACAAAATCCTGCAGACACTTTTTGAGAATAAAGGCCATGCTGTCAGCCGTGAAACACTGATGACAAAACTATGGGAAAGCGATAACTTTGTGGATGAAAATAGCTTGACTGTTAATGTTACAAGACTGCGCCGCAAATTAGAAGAAATCGGAATTGAAAAATTTATTCAGACCAAAAAGGGAATTGGCTATATGCTTGAAGAATAAAAAGTATAGATTTTGTGTCTAAAAGGAGTTATAGCCAATGGAAAAAACTCGATTTAAAACAGCGGCTTGGTTTTATCTAAAAGAAAAATATCGTTATTTTTTGCTTTTACTTACCTTCATTTTTATTTATGCTCTTGTTTTTTGCTTAGCACATGTTGATATTGACGTGATTCTTTATGCCGGCTTAATTTGCCTCTTTGTAGGAGTTATTGTCATCGTTGTGGATTTTATCCATTTTTATCACATGAATCAACAATTAGGAGAGCTGAAAAAGACAATTACAGTTGATTTGTCTGGACTGCCGGAAAGCAAAAAATGGACAGAACTGCATTATCAAGAATTGATTCGGATATTGAGTGACAATAAGAATAAAGCAGAAACAAATGCAAGAAAAAAAGAAAATGAGATGGTAGATTATTACACCATGTGGGCTCACCAAATTAAAACACCGATTGCAGCAACCAAGTTACTGCTGCAATCAGAGCAAAACAGCCAAAAGGCAGAACTTTTGTCAGAGTTGTTTCGGATTGAGCAGTATGTGGAGATGGTGCTTTCTTATCTGCGATTAGAAGGACCCAATGATTTTCTCCTGAAACAATATCCGCTTGAAGATATTGTGAAGCAAGTCGTAAGAAAATATGCGCCATTATTTATTCGGCAAAAGATTAAGCTAGATTTAAAGCCCATTGAGGGCACTGTTTTAACTGATGAAAAATGGCTTGCCTTTGTTTTAGAACAACTTTTATCCAATGCGCTAAAATATACGCAAAAAGGCACGGTTTCGATCTATCTTTCTTCTCCTGGACATCTTGTGATGGAGGATACCGGCATGGGGATTTCTCCTGAAGATTTACCTAGAATTGGAGAAAAAGGTTTTACCGGTTATAATGGCCGAGAGCAAAAACAAGCGACAGGCTTAGGCCTTTATCTTTGCAAAAAAATCATGAAGCGTTTGTCACATAGCATGAGTTTTGAATCAGAGATTGGCAAAGGAACAAGAGTGATTTTAAACCTTGATACAATTTCTTTTTTTGTAGAATAAATAACTTACTTATCAATTTTATAAAATGGTCAAGTAAATCAATGTGACAAAAGTGTAAGGTTAAAAGAAGAAATGTAAGCCAAATCGATGGCAGAGCATTTCTTCTTTTTGCTATAATAATGTCATCACAAAACATGAGGAGGCAATTATGGCTATCTTAGAAGTCAATCAACTTAAAAAAATATATACCACCAGATTCGGTGGCACACAGGTACAGGCACTTTCCAATGTGAATTTTTCTGTGGAAAAAGGCGAGTATGTGGCAATCATGGGTGAGTCAGGTTCCGGTAAAACCACTCTTCTAAATATTTTGGCATCGCTTGATAAACCAACTTCTGGTGAAGTTTTTTTGAACAGCCGCAATATGAGCACCGTTCCTGAAAAAGAGCTTGCCTCTTTCCGCCGTGAAAACTTGGGCTTTGTATTTCAGGATTTCAACCTTTTGGATACGTTTTCAATTGAAGATAATATTTTTCTGCCGTTGGTACTTTCCGGCAAACACCATAGTGAAATGCAGAAACGAATTCAACCTTTGGCAAAAAAATTAGGAATTGAAGAGATTTTGAAAAAATTCCCCTATGAGGTTTCAGGTGGACAAAAACAGAGAGCAGCTGTTTGCCGTGCATTGATTACCAAACCACAGCTAATTTTAGCGGACGAACCAACCGGTGCTCTCGACTCTCGTGCATCTGATTCACTGCTCGATTTATTTGAGAATATTAACAACGAGGGACAAACCATATTGATGGTTACGCATAGCGTGAAAGCGGCTAGTACAGCTAAACGGGTTCTCTTCATTAAAGACGGCGAAGTTTATCATCAGATTTATAAAGGCAAGAGCAGTTCAAAAGAAATGTTCCAAAAGATTTCAGATACTTTGACCTTGATTGCGACAGGCGGTGAACGGTATGAATAAGCTCTTTTACCCTAAACTTGCTCTTAGCAACATTAAGAAAAATGGCAAGACCTATGGTCCGTATATCTTAATTTCAACCGTTACAATTGCCATGTTTTATATGATTCTCACGCTTTCTGTAAACCCCGGACTGAGAGACATGAGCGGTGGAGGAGTCATGGGGAGCATCCTTGGCTTTGGCACAATTATCACAGGTATTTTTGCGATTGTTCTGCTTTTCTATACCAATAGTTTTCTCATGAAACGTCGTAAAAAAGAATTTGGTTTGCTGAATATATTGGGCATGGAAAAACGACATTTAGGCAGAGTGATTTTTTTTGAAACACTGTTTATTGCTTGTGTTGCTATCTTTGTTGGCTTGCTGAGCGGTGTTTTATTCTCTAAGTTTTTGTTTTTGATTATTCAAAATATGATTGGCGAAGGCATTACTTTAACGTTTGGCATAGACGTTTCATCAATGACGATTTCAGTGGCTTTTTTTGCAGTTGTTTACCTTCTAATTCTTTTGAACAGTGTTATCCAAATTTATAAAAGTAACCCAATTGAACTGCTAAAAGGTGGTCAAGTCGGTGAAAAAGAACCCAAATCAAAATGGATTTTATCAGTCATTGGTATCATCTGCTTAGCGGCAGGCTATGTTATTTCTATTATTACAAAGCAGCCCATTTCGGCAATCCCTAATTTCTTTATGGCTGTTTTGTTGGTAATTGTGGGAACGTATATGGTTTTTACCGCTGTTAGTATTACAGCTCTGAAAACTTTAAAGAAAAATAAAAGTTATTACTACAAGAGCAATCATTTTATTTCTGTGTCAGGCATGATTTACCGTATGAAGCAGAATGCAGTAGGACTTGCGAATATTTGTATTCTTTCTACCATGGTACTTGTTATGATTTCCACTACCTTTTCTCTCTTTGTAGGGGCAGACGATATTATGACCACCAGATACCCCAAAGAATTTGAAATAAGAGGCGATTATCAAGAGCAAACACCGGAGCAAGTAAAACAATTGGTTGAGAAAATAGCGCTAGAAAAAGGTAAAGAAATCACCAATGTTGAAACCTATTCGTATCTGGCAGTGGCAACAGGAAGCGAAGAGAACCGATTAATTGCGAGCGAGACATTTAGCAATGATTCTTTAATCATGAATATTTATACGCTAGATCGCTATAATGAAATTATGGGGACAAATGAAACGCTTGGAGAGAATGAAGCACTATTTTATAACGAAGAACAAAAACTATACCAATACGATACCATTGATGTATTGGGCGTGCCTTTAAACATTAAAGGACATTTTGAGGCACCGGATAAACTCAAAGATTTAATTTATATGGCAGAACCTTGTACGCTGATTGTTAAAGATGTCAGTATGATAGAAAAAATACAGCAGGCACAAGTTGAAGCTTTTGGAGAAGATTCTTACCTCACAAAATATATTTATCTTTTCGACATGGAGGGGGATAGAGAAGAGCTTCAGAAAATTACCAATGATCTTGAGACAGAAAGACAAACGATGAATCTTGACACCGTAACTGTCGATAGTCGCGTGAATTCATGGAGCGATTTCATGGCCATTTATGGCGGACTTTTCTTCATTGGTATTTTCTTAGGCATTCTGTTCATTATGGCCGCCATTATGATTATGTATTATAAGCAAATCTCAGAGGGTTATGATGACAAAGAAAGATTCCAAATTATGAAAAAGGTTGGTTTGTCCGAGAAAGAAGTCAAAAAGACGATTCATTCACAAGTCATTATGGTATTCTTCTTACCGCTTGTAACAGCCATTGTGCATTTGGCATTTGCTTTCCCGATTATCACACGCTTGCTAGCGGCACTTAGTATGACCAACATTGCACTCTTTGCAATTTGTACAGTAGGATGTGTTTTGATTTTTACACTGTTCTATGCGATTGTTTATACACTAACGGCTAAAAGTTATTATAAGATTGTCAAATAAAAGCTTAACTAAAAAAACACTTTCGATCTCATTAAAAAGAGGTTGAAAGTGTTTTTAAATATTTAAATACCAGCAAATAAAAAAGTTGTGTTTGTTCGAGATAAAGTATAAAATGAATAGCAAACATATAAGTTAAGGGTGATGGGTATGC
This sequence comes from Scatolibacter rhodanostii, assembly GCF_900197595.1. Taxonomy (GTDB): domain Bacteria; phylum Bacillota; class Clostridia; order Oscillospirales; family Acutalibacteraceae; genus Scatolibacter; species Scatolibacter rhodanostii. The sequence continues at coordinate 107,349 of NZ_FZLO01000005.1, forward strand.
AGTTTAGGTTAGCCAATAGAGAAGATCTTCCAAAAATCCAATCCATGTATAGAGATATCATTGAGCACATGAATAACAACAAAATAGAAATTTGGGATGATAGTTACCCCTGTGAATTCTTTGCAGAAGATATTGACAATAATCGACTCTATCTATTGGTTGAAGAAGTGGGAGATATAGTAGCGGCTGCTGCTTTATGTGAATCAAACGACGGAGAAACCTATATAAAATGGGAAAATACAGAAGCAAAAGCACTCTATATGGATCGTTTGGGAGTAAATGTTGCGTATAGGGGACAAGGCATGGGAAACCGGATACTTGAGCATTTGAGAACACTGGCAAAGCAAAAAATGGCTGAATATATCAGGTTATTTGTGGTGGATATCAATAGACCGGCGATACAGTTATATCTGAAAAATGGATTCAAACAGGCCAGTGGAATCTATGAAGAAAAAATAGATGATAATTTTATTTTGTGCGAATATGGTTTTGAAATAAGACTATAAATTAAAAGCAATCTGCTAGTATTTGAGCAGGTTGCTTTTTTAAAATTATATTAGAGTATGTTCAATCAATCCCAAAAAGTCGCTTTGTGTTCTCTGTAGTTGCATTAAAAATAACTTCAGGGCTTACTCCACGAATTTCAGCAATGCGCTCACCGATATAGCGGATATTAGCGGAATCATTGCGCTTGCCTCGTAGTGGTTCTGGCGACATATAAGGTGCATCGGTTTCTAAAAGCAACCTTTCAAGGGGAATATCTTTGGCCACTTCAACACTGTGACGAGCATTTTTGAAAGTGACAGGGCCATCTAAGCCGATATATAGCCCTAGCTTGATGACTTCTCTTGCCATTTCAACACTGCCAGAAAAACAGTGAACTACACCTTTTGGGCGGTACTCTCGCAGAAAATCCATCATATCACCGTGAGCTTCTCTGTCATGCAGCACAACGGGATAATCAAGTTCATTTGCCAACGCCAGCTGTGCAGTTAGGACTTCTTTTTGTGTTTCTTTAGGGCAAAGCTCGAGCCAGTGGTAGTCAAGGCCGATTTCCCCAACAGCTTTGATTTTATCATGTTTTAAGAATGTTCGAAGCTGTGTGAGCCAGTTTGCCGGCAAGTCTTTGGCACATTCAGGATGAATGCCAGCAGCGCCGTAAAGGTAATCATACTTTTCTGTCAGAGCGATGGTTTGCAGACAAGTATCAATGTCTGTGCCCATGTTGACAATGCCGACGACTCCCTTTTTGGGTAGAGAAGTCAAAATCTCATCTCGGTCATCGTTGAATTGTTCAGCATCATAATGGGCATGTGAATCAAAAATAGAATAAAGGGTATCTGTCATATTTTTTAGTTCCTTAAGTTTTGTTTTATAGAGTGTGAGCGTGTTTTTGTTGCAAGGCCTTACCAATTTCAATAGCAGCAGTCATATAAATTTGGCTGTGATTTCTTCCTCGGTCACCAAGTCCTCTTTTGTCCCATTCCGGCAAATCAAGATTATCAGCGGCAAAGAAAAACTCTGCAAACGGCACATTGCGATATTGGGCAATAGCCGCCAGTGCAGAACATTCCATATCGACGCAGATGCAGCCTTCTTTTTTGCGAAGTGCAATTTTAGAAGCGGTTTCACGGTAGAAAGCATCGGTAGTCCAAACTTTTCCTGTCACAAAAGGCAAGTCGAGAGAAGAAAGCGTTTCTTTTGTAAGGGTAACCGTAGCTTGATCAAGTTCAATTTCATGAGAGGGTGCAAGGTAGTGATAAGAAAGCCCTTCATCACGTACAGCACAATCGGGAACAATTAGGTGTCCGTCGGCAATATCATGCCGTAAAACACCACACATGCCGAAAAAGACGAAATATTTTGCGCCCATTGCACCTAGCTCTTCAATAGAAGCAGAAGCAGTTGGTGCGCCCACAAAGGGAGCGTGCAGCGCAATCTCTGTGCCGTCTACGGTGAGTTTATAAATAGGCTGACGAACAGAGGCCGTGCTCAGATCAGCAATTTCAACTCCGTTATATTTCTTGACGTATTCCTCAACAATGTCTCTTGAAAAAGCACCAATACTAATGGCAGGGAAACCGTCAATAGGGGAGATAATTTTGCTTGGTTCAATCACACCTAGTTCATTTAGGTCAAATAAATCGGTAATCATAAAAAGCCTCCTTTTCTTAATGATGTCATCATGTTCATAAACAATATCAGATATAACAAGAGCCTTACCCTAAAAGAGCAAGACCCTTGTATGTGCTGCTTACAAAAGCAATCACACTTTTGTATTCCGATACATTTTCAAAGTTTATCGAATCTTAGAGCCGACAGATAAATCATCTACAAAAATGACTTTGACATCGTCGCCGTCGTCAGCGGCCAAAATCATGCCTTGACTTTCTACGCCGCAGAGAACGGCAGGTTTGAGATTGGCGACAACGATTATCTTGCGGCCGACTAAGTCTTCAGGTTTATACCATTTGGCAATGCCAGAAGCCACTGTACGCTCAATGCCAGTGCCGTCATGCAAGGTCAATTTCAGCAATTTTTTGGCACGTTTAATGGGCTCACAAGCGACAACTTCAGCAACACGCAAATCTACTTCGCCAAAATGGTCAATATTAATTTTAGCAACGCCGTGAATTTCTTCTCTCAGTTTAAGAGTTTCTTCTGATTCACCGCTGTTTTTTGCTTTAATTTCTTCTGCTTTGGCTAAGACTTCTTCTAAATCAAGACGAGCAAACAGAATTTCAGGTTTGTCAGTAACTTTGTTTGCGTTGGGGTAAAGCCCGGTTTGATTCAGATTGTCATAGTCAGCGGCAGTCACATTCAATTGAGCAAAGATTTTTTCTGCCGTGGTTGGTAAGAAAGCAGAGAGCAAAGAAGTGCCGATATAAATGCTGTCTAACAGATTATACAGCACGGTTTGCAGGCGATCTGATTTTGCTTCATCCTTGGCCAGTGCCCACGGAAGGGTTTCGTCAATATATTTGTTGCAGCGCTTGAAGAGATTCATGATTTCAGAGACAGCATCTGCTACTTTAAATTCATTAATCTTACTTTGCACTTTGTCACGACAAGCAGAAACGATAGCTTTTAAATCGTCATCAACAGGTTCAGAAACTGACTTGTTCGAAACAATGCCGTCAAAATACTTGTTGGTCATGGCGACAGTGCGGTTGACAAGGTTGCCAAGCGTGTTAGCGAGGTCAGAGTTGACACGTTCTGTAACAAGCTCCCAAGTCAAATTGCCGTCATTGTCATAAGGCATCTCGTGTAGTAGGAAATAGCGAACGGCATCAAGACCAAAAACGTCAATCAGCTCGTCGGCATAAATCACATTGCCTTTAGACTTGCTCATCTTGCCATTATCCATCATCAGCCAAGGGTGACCGAAAATTTGTTTTGGTAGAGGTAAATCTAAAGCCATCAAGAAAATTGGCCAATAAATAGTGTGAAATCTGACAATATCCTTGCCGATGACATGTACATTGGCAGGCCAAAACTCCTTAAAGAGATCACTGTGGTTGCCGTCTACGTCATAACCCATGGCCGTGATATAGTTGGTTAAAGCATCTAACCAAACGTAAATAACGTGTTTGGGGTCAAAATCAACGGGAATTCCCCATGAAAAAGAAGTTCTCGATACGCACAAATCTTGCAGACCTGGCAAAAGGAAGTTGTTCATCATTTCGTTTTTGCGAGATACCGGCTGAATAAATTCAGGGTGCTGATTGATGTGTTCAATCAGACGGTCGGCATATTTGCTCATTTTAAAGAAATAGGCTTCTTCTTTTGCGGGCTTAACTTCACGTCCGCAGTCTGGGCATTTACCGTCGACTAGCTGTGATTCAGTAAAGAAAGATTCACAAGGGGTACAGTAAAGTCCTTCATAATAGCCTTTATAAATGTCACCTTGGTCATATAGCTTTTTGAAAATTTTCTGCACCATATCGCTGTGGCGATGTTCTGTGGTACGAATGAAATCGTTGTAAGAAGTACCGACTAAATCCCATTGTTTACGAATTTCTGCGGCAATGCCATCGACAAATTCTTGAGGAGTAACACCCTCTTCGCCAGCACGGATTTCATTCTTTTGACCGTGTTCGTCGGTTCCGGTTAAGAGGTAGGTGTTGTAACCCTCCAGACGTTTAAAACGTGCCAAACTGTCGCTCAGCACAATTTCATAAACATTGCCAATATGCGGTTTGCCTGAAGTATAAGCAATAGCTGTGGTTAAATAATAGTTTCCTTTGTTCTGCATGAAGATATCCTTTCGGCGGAAATTAGTCAGCAGGAGTATAACCCGTTTCCGTAATAATTTTTTTCAGTGCGGCAACATCAGTTTTGTCGGCATGATAGACAATGGTAGCACTGCCGCCGTTATCAAGGCTGACATCTGCTTTTTTGACGGCATCATTCTCTAACAATGCCTCACGCATTCGCTTCACACAATGTTCGCAGCTCATGCCGCTGATACCAATGGTTACGGTTTCTTGATTTTTTTTAGCAAATAAACGAAAGCCCATAAAAAACACCTCTTTATCTATAGTGAAAGTTAAATTTGATTTTGTTTACAAAAAAGAAGACACAATTGAAAACAGAACAGAGCCTAACATAAGTGCTGCCAAACCAATGGCAACCACGCGGATGATTCGTTTTCTTCTTGCTTCGGGATTTTTTTTCATGACATATTCTGCCTTTCACAACGACTTCTATTTGTTATTTTATCATTTTTAGTAGCCATTGTAAACAGTTAGTCATCTTTATTATGACGCATGAGGATATAAATAAACATTTTTATCCTTTTTATGATTTATTCTTATATGATAGAGTAATTTGAGAATAAATATTTTAAATTTGCTATTGACTTTTTGTAGTTGAGTGCTATACTTTAGTTGAAGTTAGTTACAGCTAACTATTTTTAATACTTATTGGTTAGTTGCAACTAACTAATAAGATTATGAAGTAACAGAAAAAGATTATTAAGCATAACTTGAATTTAGAGGGATTACGCAATTTGCAATTTAAATTCAGAATAAAATATAAATTTAAAGTTGGAGGGATAACGATGGAAGCATATCAATACATGAAGAAAAAAAGGCCTGTTCTAGTGGCAGTGATATTGGTTTTAATTTTTTCTGTGGTGCTGGGATTCAGCGCATGTGCCGCAGAAGCTGACAGCAAAGAAGAGAGCGGGAAGATTCAGCTGACCGCCACAACCACCATGCTGTCTGATTTGGCTAGGAACATCGCAGGCGAAGAAGTGGAGGTAACCGGTTTAATGGGAACAGGCATTGACCCTCACCTTTATCAGGCAAGCGCAGGCGATATTTCAGCCTTGCAAGAAGCAGATGTGGTGCTTTATAACGGCATTCACCTTGAAGGAAAAATGGGCGATATTTTTGCTTCGCTTCGAGAACAAAACAAAACCGTTATATCAGTAGAAGATGCTTTGGATAAAAACGATTTGATTCAGACAGAAGACAGCGAGCAAAATTATGATCCTCACGTTTGGTTCAATGTAGAGCTTTGGAAAAAAGCTGCCCGGCATTTGGCACAAGAATTATCGGCCTATGCGCCTGAGCATAAAGCGGTCTTTAAAACAAACTTAGAGAGCTACGTAAAAGAACTTGAAGATTTAGAAAAATTCATACAGGAGAAGGTAGACACCCTACCAAAAGATAAACGAATCTTGGTAACTGCGCATGATGCTTTCTCTTATTTTGGCAAAGCATATGGCTTTGAGGTAAAAGGCTTGCAAGGTATCAGTACTGAAACAGAGGCAGGTACACAGGATATCAGCCAAATGGCAGAATACATTGCCAATAACGAAATCAAAGCCGTTTTTGTGGAATCTTCAGTTTCTCCCAAAACGATTGAGGCTTTGCAGGCGGCTGTGAAATCCAAGGGGTTTGAAACAGCAATCGGCGGTTCGCTCTATTCTGATTCACTGGGAGATAAAGAAAGCGGAGACGATAGCTATATAGAGACGTGGAAAGCCAACATCGAAACCATTGTTTCGGCGTTGCAGTGAGGTACAAAAATGGAAAATGCAGTAAGTGTGAACCGTTTGACGGTATCGTATGGAGATAAACCTGTACTTTGGGATGTTAATATGGAAATTCCGAAAGGAAAGCTCGCGGCGGTCATTGGACCGAATGGAGCAGGAAAAAGTACGCTGTTAAAAGCTGTTTTAGGACTCATTCCCAAAGTTTCAGGCGATGTGCAGTTTTTTGGAGAGAAAGAGATTCCTAAAAATACAATTGGTTATGTGCCGCAGAGTGAAAGCGTAGACTGGGATTTTCCGGCAACCGTGTCTGATGTGGTATTGATGGGGCGCTATGGACATTTAGGGCTAATCAAAAGACCCCGAAAGCTAGATAAAGAAATTGCCGCTCATGCCATTGAGCTAGTGGGCATGACAGAATATGCAAACAGGCAGATTAAAGAGCTTTCAGGCGGTCAGCAGCAAAGAGTGTTTTTGGCTCGTGCCTTGGCGCAGCAGGCAGATATTTATTTCATGGATGAACCGTTCAAAGGGGTAGACGTGCAGACAGAACGGGCAATTGTACAAATTCTCAAGAATTTAAAAGAAGAAGGAAAAACGGTTATTGTCGTTCACCATGACTTGCAAACCGTAAAAGATTATTTTGACTGGGTTACGCTTCTCAATGTTCGCCTCGTGGCAAACGGTGAGGCAGAAAAAGTTTTTGACAGCAAAAATGTCAATCAAACCTACAATACTCATATCCTCTTGGAAGGGGTGGGGTAAATGGCAAATCCACTCTTGCTCTTTTCAGATTATACCTTTCAGACGGTTGCGTTGGGTTCTCTGTTAATGGGTGTGCTTAGCGGTATCCTCGGCAGTTTTGCCGTGCTTAGAAAACAGAGTTTGCTGGGAGATGGTGTGTCACATGCAGCTTTGCCCGGTGTGGTGTTTGCTTTTATGCTGACAGGTACTAAAAATACAGAAATATTACTGCTAGGCGCTTTGGGAACAGGACTGATAGCAACTGCTCTGATGATGAATATTGTCAAGCATTCCAGAGTGAAATTTGATGCGGCACTTGCCGTGGTCATGTCGGTTTTTTTTGGCTTGGGATTGGTGCTTTTCACGTATGTACAAAAAAGTCCGAATGCCAACCAAGCAGGTCTAAAGCGTTTTATATACGGTCAGGCAGCTGCTATGCTGGAACGTGACGTATACTTTATGCAAATTTGTGCCGTAGTCTTGCTGTTCATAGTGATTTTGTTCTTCAAAGAGTTTAAGCTTTTAACGTTTGATAGTGATTTTGCAAAATCAATCGGAATGCCTATCGGCTGGATGAATGCGGGATTGTCTTTGTTAATTGTTTTGGCGATTATTATTGGTTTGCAAACCGTGGGCGCTATTCTCATGAGTGCGATGTTAATTGCCCCTGCCGCCGCCGCCAGACAGTGGAGCAGTAAGCTTTGGCAAATGATTACCTTAGCCGCTGTTTTCGGTGGTTTATCCGGTGTATTGGGAACATGGGTTAGCTCATCTTTTGCCCAAATGCCGACAGGGCCTGCTATTGTTGTCTGTGTTAGTGTGATTACAATAATCAGTCTGCTGTTTGCACCAAAGAGAGGACTGCTTAGTCGCTTGACAAGGCAACACAATCAAAAACGAAAATTAGAGGCAGAAAGGGGGTAAGGGTATGTCAGCAGGAATTGAAATTCAAATTATTGCGGTTTTGACCGCTGTAGCCTGCGCTTTACCGGGTGTGTTTTTGGTGCTTCGCAAAATGTCGATGATGTCTGATGCAATTACCCATACGATTCTGCTTGGCATTGTGCTTGGTTTTTTTGTCACACAGGATTTATCTTCGCCCGTGCTATTGCTAGGGGCAGCTCTTATCGGGGTGATCACGGTTTGGCTGACAGAGTTGACAGCCAAAACAAGGCTGGTGTCAGAAGATTCGGCAATCGGTTTGATTTTTCCACTCTTATTTTCTGTCGCCATTATTTTAATTAGCCGCTATGCCGGCAGTGTGCATTTAGACACAGACTCTGTTTTATTGGGAGAGTTGGCATTTGCTCCCTTTGAACGCATGGTTGTATTGGGTATTGATATTGGTGCAAAAGGGATGTACACTGGCGGTGTGATTCTGCTTTTGAATATTCTGTTTATTGGCATATTCTTTAAAGAACTCAAGCTTGTGACATTTGATCCGATTTTAAGTGCTGTGATTGGTTTTTCTCCTGCCGTGTTCCATTATAGTCTAATGGGAATGGTTTCGCTCACGACGGTAGGTGCATTTGAGGCAGTTGGTTCAGTTTTGGTGGTTGCTTTTATGATTGCACCGCCGGCAACGGCTTATCTTCTCACAGATGATCTAAAAAAGATGATTGGCTTGACCGCTGGGTTTGCTGCCGTTAGTGCCATTGTTGGTTATCAGCTTGCGGTTTATTTGGATGTTTCGATTGCCGGTTCTATGGCGGTAACGACAGGAATCATCTTTATGCTAGTGTTCTTTTTAGCTCCCAAGCGTGGCTTTTTTGCCGATATCGTGAAAAAGAAAAAACAGAAAGAATACTTTGCTGAAAACGCTTTTTTGCTGCAAATAGATTCTGGTGTGAACGCAATGGAAAGAGCAGCGGTAACAAGCAAGCGTGAAAAGAAAATAATGGCAGACTTGCGGCAAAAAAACTGGATAGTAGGAGAAGAAAAGTATGCGTTAACAGCAGAGGGCATACAGCAGGTAGAAAGCATAAAGAAAGAATGGTTTCCGGGTTTTCAAAATCAAGAAAATTAGCGGTCAATTTAATGAGCAACCAATAACAGGTGAAAAAATTAAGAAGGTTATCCGTTAAAGAAAGTTATAAAGTGCTAGGTTTTGTTTGTGAAATTTAAGATAGTGGGCATTGCTTCTTAAATTTACAAACAAGACCTAGGCTTTTTTGCGTAGAAGTGATAGAATAAGGTCAATTTATAAAGTCATCTGCATTTGTTTTTTGATTCGATAGAGAAGGAGAGAAAGAGTGGAACCTGAAAATTACCTATGCCAAATTCCTTGTAATTCTTTGCCGTTTGTCAATGAAGCCGATTTTAAAATTGCTCTGAAATCGGTGGTTCATCCGAGTAGGACGATGGACTCTCATGTTTTAATCTATATTTTGAGTGGAAAAATGCAAGTGATTGAAGACGGTATCGCTTATACATTGACACCGGGAACTTTGTTTTTTCTAAAGCAAGGTGTTCATCATTGGGGAGAGGAAGAATTTGAACATGGCACATCTTGGTATTATGTTCATTTTTATATGCCAGAGCCAGCTGAAAATAGCCAGCTTTTAGAAAATGGAGAAGTACACAATCATAGAAATCTGTCTCCGTTGCCTTGTCATATGAACTTGCCCAAGCTTTTGCAGTTGCCGCCTAACCATCCGATAAAAGAAGAAATGAAGAAGTTAATTCAGGCTTTTGAATCCTGTAATGAAGCTGATTTTATCAGAGTGAATTTGTCACTGTGGGAAATCCTTTTGCAGAGCGTTCAGTGGCAAAATAGAAAAAGAAGCGATAAAAACAGCGAGCTCGTACACAAAGTTTCATTGTTTGTAGAGCAAAATGTGTTGCACAATTTTTCAGCGCAGGAGCTTGAAGAAGAAATGGAACTTACCTATAAGCATATGGGTACTTTGTTTAAAAAGCAGACAGGCCGTACGATTAAGGAATATCAGACCATACTGAGAATGAAGAGGGCAAAAAAGCTGTTGAGTGAAACAGAAAAGTCTATTGCCGATATTGCGGCTGTGCTTGGCTTTTATGATGCTTTTTATTTTAGCAAGATTTTTAAAAAAAAAGAAGGAAAATCTCCCTCACAATTTCGAGATTCTTATATCCCCAAGATATAAAAAGAATATTCTACATGAAATCAAGAATATATTCCATTATAATTTTTGAATTATAAGAGTATAATACATGTAATTTGCTATTAAAAATGTGTGGAGGCGAAAAGTATGAATGAAATTCTAAAGAAATTTACGGTTACAGATCCTTTTTTTGGGCGCTATGAAAGCTTGGTAAATAATGTTGTCATTCCTTATCAAGAAAAAGCGTTGAAAGATGAAATTCCGGGAGCAGAGAAAAGCCATGCAGTCGAAAATTTCAGACTGGCAGCAGAAGTAATTGAGACAGGCAAAAATAGTGCTGAGTTTTATGGCATGGTTTTTCAGGACAGCGATTTAGCCAAATGGTTAGAGGCTACCGCTTATTCGATTCAGATGTCACCGAATGAAGCCTTGGAAAAAAGCTGTGATGAAATTATTGATTTAATTGGCCGTGCTCAGCACAAAGACGGCTATCTCAATACTTATTTCACCGCCAAAGACCCTGCCAGACGTTGGACGAACTTAGCCGAAGCACATGAGCTTTATTGTGCGGGACATATGATGGAGGCAGCAGTTGCCTATGCTGAATGTACAGGAAAAACAAAACTGCTGGATATTATGTGTGGTATGGCAGACCATATCTATGAAAGATTTATTGTGCAAAAAACACCGGGCTATCCGGGGCACCCTGAAATTGAATTGGCACTTATGAGAATGTATCGCTGCACAGGCAACGAAAAATATCTAGAGCTTGCCAAGCATTTCGTTGACGTTAGAGGAGTGGATGCAGATTATTTTTTAGAAGAGCAAAAAGTAAAAGGGTGGACAGTTTGGAACAATAATTGTGCGGATAGAGAATACACGCAAAATCACGTGCCGGTTCGGGAACAAACAGAGGCGGTAGGACATTCGGTTCGTGCCGTATATCTTTATACAGGTATGGCGGATGTAGCGGCTACTACGCAGGATGAATCTTTGAAGCTTGCTTGTCAAAGACTTTGGAAGAACATTGTGGAGCGACGGATGTATGTGACAGGTTCTATCGGTTCTAGCTATGAAGGAGAAGCTTTCACCAAAGATTTTCATCTGCCTAACGATACGGCATATGCCGAAACCTGTGCCTCTATTGGACTAATTTTCTTTGCCAGAAAGATGATTGACCTTGAGAAAAAGTCTGAGTATGCTGATATTATGGAGCGTGCGTTGTATAATGGTGTGCTTGCCGGTATGCAGCTAGATGGCAAAAGATTTTTCTATGTAAACCCATTGGAGGTACTCCCCGGTATTTCGGGAAAAGCGATTACCCATAGACATACCTTGCCTGAGCGGCCAAAGTGGTTTGCTTGTGCCTGTTGCCCTCCCAATGTAGCAAGATTGCTGCCCTCTATCGGCAGCTATGCTTGGAGTGAAGAAGGGAGCACGGTCTATTCTCACCTGTTTATCGGTGGAATGCTTGACTTAACGGATACACTGCAAGGAAAAATTAAAGTAGAAACCAATTATCCTTATGATGGAAAAGTGGTTTATCGCTTTGAGCCGACACAAGATAAAATGGATTTGACACTTGCCATTAGAATGCCATTTTGGAGCGCTGATACCTCTATTTTGCTGAACGGCGAAGAAGCCAAATTTGAAATAAGAGATGGATATGCTTATTTGAATAAAGCTTTCATGGCAGAAGATGAAATTGCGGTTCATTTTGATATGAGTGTGAAAAAAGTCTACGCTCGCAATAATGTGAGTGCTGACAGTGGCAAGACAGCTTTCTTAAGAGGACCTCTTGTCTATTGCGCAGAGGGCACAGACAATGACGGAGATGTGCTTGGTTTGAGAGTAAAGAAAGAATCAGCAGTTACGATAGGAGAATATCAAGCTGACTGTTTAGAGGGAATTGTTCCAATTGAAGTAGAAGGCTATCGTATGAAAGATCAAGATAACCTGTATTCTTTTGAACGTCCACAGGCAGAAGCGTGCAGTATTCACTTAATTCCTTACTACGCTTGGGGAAATCGCGGGTTAAATTCTATGCGTGTTTGGATGCCTGAAATGGAATGATTTAGCCATTAATAACCTTTGAGAGCAGTCATTAAAATACAAAATAAAAGCTGGCATGGAAATTTCTCCATGCCAGCTTTTTGTAATTTGAAAAGGTCGTTGTTAGTATTGTTAACTGTTACGATGATTATTCGATTACGCCGCCTTCAACAACAAGGTTTTCAGGCAGAACAGCATCGCCATAAACAGGAGCAAGCGTTTCTTCAAAGTTTTTGTGGAAGAATTGCTCGTCAGCTAAAGTTTTGATTTCGTCGTTAATCCAGTTGAGCAGTTCGGTGTTACCTTTTTGAACAGCAGCAGCGATTGTATCAGGATTTCCGATACTTTCAATGCCAACGGTATAGCCTTCGTTCTGCAAAGCCCAAGCTAAGACTTCTGTGTTGTCAGTAGAAAAAGCGTCACCACGACCATCGATTAGAGCATTGAAAGTTTCGGTATATTGATCAAATTTCAAGAGATTGATTTCTGGGTGATTTTCAGAGAAGTAAGTTTCAGCTGTTGTGCCTTTGGCAACAATCAATGTTTTGCCTTCAAGGTCTTTTACGTCGGTAATCAGTGCATTATCTGGGCTGACAACGCCAAGAGCTACTTTCATGTAAGGAAGAGCAAAATCAACTACTTCAGCTCTTTCAGCAGTAACAGTGAAGTTAGCCAGAACAATATCAACCTTTGCTGTTTCAAGATATTCAACACGGCTAGAAGGCTCAAGAGAAACAAATTCAACTTCAACGCCTAAGTCTTTCGCAATTCTTCTTGCAAAATATACGTCATAGCCTTGATATTCGCCTTGTGAATCGATGTAACCAAAGGGAGCTTTATCGCTGAATACACCAATAACAATTTTGCCGCTTTCCTTAATTTCATCCAGTGAACGAGCTGTGCCATTGCCTGTTTTTACTTCGCTTACGTCAGAAGCAGAAGAATCAGAGCTAGTGGTTTTGCTTTCAGAAGCCTCACTTGCAGAAGATGCTTTGTTACTTGTGGAGCAAGCAGCAAAAAGAACGGTAATAAGGGCAAGTGAGAGGACAAGTGATAAGAATTTAGTTGCTTTTTTCATGATGTTACCTCATTTCAAGATTAAAAATTTATGTTTATTGAGTAGATTCATAACTGAAAATGTTGAGAAATTGTTTGGCTCGTTCTGTTTGGGGGTTGGTGAAAAAGCTTTCGGGGTCTCCGCTTTCTACGATTTCACCGTGATCCATAAATAAAATTCTGTCTGCCACGGCTTTGGCAAACTGCATTTCATGGGTCACAATCATCATAGTCATGCCGCCTTTGGCAAGCTCCATGATGACATCTAGTACCTCTCTGACCATTTCGGGGTCGAGAGCAGCGGTTACTTCATCAAAAAGCATGATTTCTGGTTTCATCATCAAGGCTCTAACAATGGCAACACGCTGTTTTTGTCCGCCTGAAAGTTCTCTGGGATAAGAATCTTTTTTGTCAAGAAGTCCTACACGGGTTAAGAGTGCTTCGGCTTCTGGAATAATATCTTGTTTTTTGCGCTTTTGCACTTTCAGCGGCCCAAGCAAAATGTTATCCAGCACAGTCATATGGGGGAATAAATCATAGCTTTGAAAAACCATACCGATTTTCTGACGGATAGACTGCCAGTCAGTGGTTTTATCAGTGAGGACTTGAGTGTCCAGTGAAATGCTGCCGTTCTGCACAGGCTCAAGCCCGTTAATACATCGCAGCAGTGTGCTTTTTCCGCAGCCGGAAGGACCGATAACGACAACTACTTCGCCCTCTTTAACCGTCAAAGAAATCCCTTTCAGCACAGGGTCGCTATTTTTATTATATTGTTTAAAAAGATCTTGAATGGTCAACAAGTCTTTCATAAAGTTTTTACCTCAATTCTTCCACTTTTTTTCTAGATAACCGGCAAGCTTAGAGATAGGCCAGCAGGTCAGAAAATACAAAAAGAAAATTGTTCCATAAATCCAAAGAGCAGCGTCTGGGGCAGTGTAACGGTTGGCTTCAATAATTTGTTGACCAACTTTCAAAACTTCAACAACGCCAATCAGCACAATGAGAGAAGTAGTCTTAATCATTCGGGTAGTCAGGTTGATAGCCAGCGGAATCAATCGGCGCAATGTTTGAGGAATAATAATATATAAGTAAGTTTGCTTCTTGCTGATTCCCAAAGCATAGCTGCTTTCATATTGATGAATCGGGATTGAAATCAATGCCCCACGCACCAAATCGCCCATTTCAGCCGTACCCCACAAAACAAAGACGATGACAGCTGAAACCTCGCCTGAAAGATTAATGCCAAACATTCGGGTTAGCCCGAAATATACGATAAACAACAATACCAATTGAGGCATAATGCGAATGAAGTCTAAGTAAACACGAGAAATCGCACGGGTGACAGGGTTTTTCAGTGTCATAAAAACACCAAATAAAACACCTAAAACAATGGATAAGAGGACAGACAGCAGTGAAATCTGAATGGTAATGCCCAATCCGCCCATCAGTCTGGCAAAGTTATTGCCTTCAAATAGTACTCTGATTCCCAAATCCTGCATAGCGAAGCCTCCTTTCGAGAAGGGTAGCTAAAATAGAAATCGGCAGCAGAATGACCAAATAACCGATTACCAACATGAAAAGCGACTCAGTGGTTTTATGGTAAAGACCCATTAGGTCTTTTGCCACATACATTAAATCAGCCAGTGCAACAATACTAAACACAGAGGTTTCTTTAATCAAAAAGATAACATTAGCGGCAAATGCCGGAACAGAAATCGCAACCGCCTGCGGCAATAAAATATAGCGCATGACTTGAAAGCGAGAAAAACCAAGACTTAAAGCAGATTCCGTTTGGATTTTATCGATAGATTCCAAACCGCTGCGAAAGGCTTCAGACATATAACTGCCGCCTAGAAAGGTCAGGCCGATAATGGCACAGGTTTCAGAACTGATGCGTATGCCGAGTTTCGGCAAACCAAAGTAGAGAAAGAATAATTGCACGACAAGCGGTGTGTTACGAGATAATTCAATATAAGCACCAATGATTTTTCTTAGTACGGGTATCTTATAATATTGTACCAAGCTGCATAGAAAACCCACCAAGATAGAAAGCAGGATTCCAATAAGGGCAAGACGTAACGTCAAACCCGCAGCATGGACATATAGATTAGCATATTTTTGGATAAATTCTAAATTCAACAGGATGCCCCTTTCTTTGGAAATTTAAGCTGCCACAAATCTTTTCTAGGGTATATTTATTATAGTAGAACGGACAGCCCAGAAAGGTTCGAACCACCATTTCATAGTAATCATATAAATGAACTATGATTATATAATATACAAAAAGACTTCAAATGTCAACTTAATTATAAACTAATATATTTTCAACAAGACAAGCTGATTTAATCAAAACATACAAAAAAGTAGATAGAATAATAAAGGAGCAAAGCCAATTGACTCCGCTCTTCATTATTTACTAGAGTTTAGAACAGAAGCACCGCAATATCAGCGATTTTTCCACATTTCTTGTGTAATACCGTAGTGTTCGCAATCGTAAAATACACCCTTGACTTTTACTTCTTGTATAAAAGTTCCCTCGTGCTTCATACCGCACTTTTGCATGACTTTGCCAGAAGCGATGTTGGGAGTATAATGCAGAGCTTCCACACGGTTTAGGTCAAGTTTGTCAAAGCAGAGAGAAAGAATGAGGTTTAATGCCTCCGTCATGTAGCCATGTCCCCAATAATGACGGTTGAGTACATAACCAAATTCACATTTTTCATCTTTGATATTTAAGCAAATATCAATACAGCCAAGACACTTGTTTTCGCTTTTCAGCTCAATAGCATAAATTCCTGGTCTTGACCAATAGAAATCAGTAATGTTGTGTAAGGCTTGTTTCTTCTTTTCAAATGGACCCCATGTCAAATATTTTGTAGCTTCTTCATCGCTCGCATAAGCAAAAACATCATCGACATCTGCTTTAGCAAATTTCCTCAGGCGAATTCTTTCACCTTCTAAAACCTCATTGTCATATAAAATTTCAAGATAATTTTCAACCATAAGTGTGGCCTCTTTTATAGGAAAGATAGCAGATCAGGTTTTCATTAGTTCTTTAAGCTCTGCAAAGGTGCTGGAATTCTGCCGCCGCGATGAATAAAGGCAGCCGGAGATTTTTGGTTAACCTCCATAATGGGACCGCCGCCGAGCAGACCGCCAAAGTTGAGTTCTTCACCGCACTTTTTGCCGATGGCTGGAATCAAACGTACCGCGGTTGTCTTGGTGTTAACCATACCGATTGCTGCTTCATCCGCAATAATGGCCGAGATAATTTCAGGAGAAGTGTCGCCGGGAATGGCAATCATGTCAAGTCCCACAGAACAAACCGCTGTCATGGCTTCGAGCTTGTTGAGTGTCAGCGCACCGCTTCGGGCGGCCTCAATCATGCCAGCATCTTCTGTAACAGGAATGAAAGCGCCTGAAAGTCCGCCAACATGTGAGGAGGCCATCACGCCGCCTTTTTTAACAGCGTCATTTAACAGAGCTAAAGCGGCAGTTGTGCCGTGAGCACCGCACTGTTCCAAACCCATACCCTCTAGAATATAAGCAACACTATCTCCCACTGCGGGAGTAGGAGCAAGCGAAAGGTCGACAATGCCAAAAGGAACACAAAGTCTGCGTGAAGCCTCTTGTGCCACAAGCTGACCGGTTCGCGTGATTTTGAAAGCAGTACGCTTAATTAACTCTGCAATTTCATCAAGCGTACAGCCGTCGCCTGATTTTTTAATGGCGGCACGCACAACACCCGGGCCTGAAACACCCACGTTAATCACGCAATCACCTTCACCAGTGCCGTGAAAAGCACCTGCCATGAAAGGGTTATCCTCGGGAGCATTACAGAACACGACAAGCTTTGCCGCGCCGATACAATCACGGTCAGCGGTGAGTTCAGCTGCTTTTTTCACGATTACACCCATTTTTTTGACAGCGTCCATATTAATACCGGCTTTGGTTGAACCGATATTGACACTGGAACAGACAAAGTCAGTTTCAGCAAGAGCTTGCGGAATGCTTTCTATTAAAGCATAGTCGCCAGGGCCGAAACCTTTATGAACAAGAGCAGAATAGCCACCGATAAAGTTGACACCAACTTCTCTGGCGGCTTTGTCAAGCGCATGGGCAAAATGAATTGGAGAAGCAGTTTGACAGGCACCCGATACAATGCCGATGGGGGTAACGGCAATACGTTTATTCACAATCGGAATACCGTATTCTTTCGAAATATCTTCACCGGTTTTGACTAAATCACCGGCATAGCGGCAAATTTTGTCATAAACTTTTTGAGTGGATTTTTTAACATCAGAATCCATGCAATCTAAAAGCGAAATGCCCATGGTAATGGTTCGCACATCAAGGTCTTCGTTGTCAATCATATTGATTGTTTCAAGAATTTCGTTTGTATTCATTAATCTTCAGCCTCTCTTTACCAGATGAAATGGGGTCAGATGTCAAATGCGGTGCATAGAATTGAAAATATCTTCATGCATAACATGAATTTTGAGGTTCATCTGTGTACCCAGTTGTGTCAAGCTGTCTGAAAGTTCAGAAAAAGGAACCGTACAGGCAGAAGTATCGACCATCATAACCATGACAAACATATCCTGCAAAATAGATTGTGTTACTTCGAGTACGTTCACTTTTTTGGCAGCACAAGTGCTAGAAACCTCCGCCAAAATGCCGACCATATCTTTTCCGATAACCGCAATAACTGCTTTCATAGATCAGAACCATCCTTCCAGAGAGCAAAGAAGACAAGTGTTTTTTCACAAGGCACTTTGCTGTTCATTAGATTATTTTATTATGCTAAAATGATTGCTTTTCATTATGAAGTAGATTTTTAATGATGTCAAGTTTAGAAGGTAAGAGGAAGAGACAAAAATATAATTTTTCATAAAATATAGCGATTTGCGCAAAATAATAAAAGAATAAGAAGAAAATCAATGCACTATTCTAGCAAAAAATCGGTTCACAAAGCATAAGAAAGGTGTTATAATAAATAGTCAGTGAAAAATGTTTGAAACAGGCACAACCTGAATGCAGGAAGGATAAATGGAATGGCTAAAAGAGAAAATTTAAGAAACGTTGCAATTATTGCCCACGTTGACCATGGTAAAACGACCCTTGTCGATCAGCTTTTGAAACAGAGCGGTGTTTTTCGTTCTAACGAAGTGGTTGCTGAACGTGTTATGGATAACGGTGACTTGGAAAGAGAAAGAGGCATCACGATTCTGTCAAAGAACACAGCCGTGATGTACAATGATATTAAGATTAATATTGTGGACACCCCCGGACATGCTGATTTCGGCGGTGAAGTAGAGCGTATACTAATGATGGTTGACGGCGTTTTGCTGCTTGTCGATGCTTTTGAGGGCTGTATGCCCCAGACAAGATTTGTTTTGAAAAAAGCATTGGGCCTTGGCAAAAAACCTGTTGTCGTTGTCAATAAGATTGACAGACCCGGTGCAAGACCGGCAGAAGTCATTGACGAAGTGCTTGACTTGTTTATTGAGTTGGGCGCAGACGAAGAGCAGCTCGAATTCCCAGTTGTTTATGCTTCTGGCCGTGACGGTTATGCCACTTATGACCCTCTTGAAACCGAGGGAACAGATATGAAACCTGTTTTCGAAACCATTATCAATGAAGTGCCAGCTCCCGAAGGTGAATTTGACGAACCCTTGCAGGTTTTGTTTTCCAATATTGACTATGATGCTTTTGTGGGCAGAATCGGTATTGGCCGTGTTGAGAGAGGTAGCATTCATACCAATGAAACTGTTACCATTTGTACCGAAGGCGGCACACCTCGTAATGCAAAGGTGGTCAAGCTCTACCAGTTTGAGGGTCTTAAACGTGTAGAAGCAGAATCAGCGACAGTGGGCGATCTTATTTCTGTTTCCGGTATTACCGATTTAAATATTGGCGAAACAGCGTGTGAATTGGGCAAACCCGATCCACTACCATTTGTTAAAATTGATGAGCCTACCGTTAGTATGCTCTTTATGGTCAATAACAGTCCGTTTGCAGGACGTGAGGGCAAATTTGTCACTTCCCGTAATATTCGTGACCGTTTGATGAAAGAAATCGAAACTAACGTGGCCATGCGTGTGGAAGAAACCGAATCTTCTGATACACTGAAAGTATCTGGACGTGGAGAGCTTCATCTTTCTATTTTAATTGAACAAATGCGCCGCCAAGGATATGAGTTCCAAGTTTCACCGCCAACTGTTATCTTTAAAGAAGAAAATGGCAAGAAAGTGGAACCGATGGAGCTTCTCATGATTGAAGTACCAGAAAATTATGTGGGCACTGTCATGGAGAAGCTGGGCACACGTAAAGCTGAAATCATCAACATGGATGCTAAAGATTCCGGTATCACTCATTTGGAATTCAAAATTCCGGCAAGAGGTTTGATGGGTTACCGTTCAGAGTTCTTGACGGATACAAACGGCAATGGTATTATGAATCACGTGTTTGAGGGTTATGAACCTTATAAAGGTGACATCAACATGCGTTCACAAGGCTCACTGATCGCTCATGAGACAGGTGAATCGACAGCATATGGTCTTTTCTATGCACAAGATCGCGGCCGCTTGTTTATTGGTGCCGGCGTAAGTGTTTATGAGGGTATGATTATCGGTGCAAGCCCGAAGAGTGAAGACATGACTGTCAACGTATGTAAAAAGAAACATGCCACCAACACTCGTTCTTCCGGTGCTGACGAAGCTTTGAAATTAACGCCTCATTCTGTATTGAGCCTCGAGCAGAGCATCGAATTTATTACAGATGATGAGTTAGTGGAAGTAACACCAAAAAGCATTCGTATGCGCAAAAGAATTTTGAATAAAGAAGAACGCATGAAAAAACAAAGACCGAAAAAAGTTTAAAATGTCTTGACTATGCATTGAGTTTAGTGTATAGTGGTATAGTAAAACAAAGAAGAGTCATACTCTCACCCGTGCAGTTTCGTCTGACACAGGTCAATATCAGAAAATATGCGGCAAGCATATAGGTTTGAATTGATTTGCGGACAGAGAAATCTGTCCGCTTTTGTTATGTTGTGACTCGATTCAATTTGTATAATGATGGAGGTGCTTACCCATTAGCAACAAGGAACTGCAGATTAACGAACAAATTCGTGACAACGAGGTTCGCGTTGTCAGCGACAACGGAGATCAGCTTGGCGTGATGTCTTCTCATGATGCCTTGAAACTGGCAGAAGAAAAAAGCTTAGATCTTGTCAAGATTGCACCACAGGCCAAACCGCCCGTGTGTAAAATCATTGACTACGGTAAGTTCAGATTTGAACAATCCAAAAAAGATAAAGAAGCCAAGAAGAATCAAAAAGTCATCGAACTCAAAGAAATTCGATTGTCACTCAACATTGACGTCCATGATTTCGAGACTAAGAAAAAACATGCTGAAAAGTTTTTGAAGAGTGGCAACAAAGTAAAAGTTTCCATTCGTTTTCGCGGAAGAGAGATGGGACATCCGGAGCTTGGCTTGACCACCATGCGTCGTTTTGCTGAAGAAATGGCAGAAACGGCTAATGTGGAAAATCCGGCTAAGATGGAAGGCCGTTCTATGTTCATGTTCCTTGCGCCGAAATCGGCGAAATAATGTTAAAGGGCATCTCTAGAATATCAAGGAGGAGAAATTATGCCAAAGTTAAAAACGCACAGCGGCGCAAAAAAGCGCTTTAAAGTCTCTAAAAACGGAAAGCTTATCCGTGCACATGCTAACACGAGTCATCAGCCCACGCTGAAGAAGACGAAGCGTAAAAGAGGACTGCGTAAAACAGCCGTTACAGATAAAACAAACTCAGCAGCAATCAAAAGACTTCTTCCGTATCAATAAAGAGTTTCGGATGTTAAAAGAGTTTAATTCCGAATTTGGAGGTAATTATAAATGGCAAGAGTAAAAGGCGCAGTTGCTACGCGCAAAAGAAGAAAAAAGGTTTTAAAGCTTGCAAAAGGCTATTGGGGTTCTAAGAGCAGACATTTTAAAATGGCTAAACAGGCCGTCATGAAATCAGGCAATTATGCTTACATCGGCCGTAAACATAGAAAAAGAGATTTCAGAAGACTCTGGATTACCAGAATTTCTGCTGCTTGCAAACTAAACGGTACTAATTATTCTACTTTCATGAATGGTCTTAAGAAAACAGGCATTCAATTGAATAGAAAAATGCTTTCAGAAATTGCTATTTCTGACGAAAAAGCTTTTACCGCTCTTGTAGAACAAGCTAAATCAGCTTTATAATAGCGAGCATGCAAGCGTCTGAGGATTGCCTCGGGCGCTCTCTGTTTTTGTGGAAAAAGATTAAAAGACTATAAAGCGAAAACTAGCTTTTACAAATGCGAATCTAATCACTAGAAAAACAGGAGTTAAAAACTTTGTCTGTTTTTGTTGAAAGACGCAGGATGCAAGGTGGCCGATAAAGACTATTCTAAAAATTTATTTATTGAATGAATTACTTGTTTTCGATTTATATTGTTGTTTCAGAGGAGAGCAGAATTATGGCAGAACTGCCGTGGATTACCAGTAGAAAAAATGCAGAAATTCGCGCCGCTGTTGAAATTGCTTCATCCGCAAAAGAGCGCAGAAAAACAGGTTTGTTTTTTCTTGAAGGAGCTAGACTTTGTGAAGATGCAGCCAAAAGCGGCATTAAAATAGAAAAACTATTCCTGACGGAAGAAGCGTGTCAAAAATATGGTTCTTATATAGAACCTGTTGTTGCTTTGGCGAAAGTGACCTACAAAATTCAAGATCATGTGGCAGAAATGCTTGCGAAAACAAAAAGCTCGCAAGGGGTATTCTGTCTTTGTCAAATACCAACAGAGAGGCAAGGTCGACTTGCCGGTAAGTGGGTGGCACTAGAAAATGTACAAGATCCTGCTAATTTAGGTACGGTTATGCGAACAGCAGAAGCGCTAGGCTTTGATGGTCTGGTGCATATTAGCGGATGTGATTTGTTCTCTCCTAAAGCGGTGAGAGCTTCAATGGGTGCGGTTTTTCGTATGCAAATATTAACATGTGCTGAAGTGTCAGAAATAAACCAATTTGAGGGGATAGAGAATATGCTTTGCCTAGCGGCAGTTCCGGATGAAACGGCTGAACAGCTTGGCAGTGTTTCTTATCCAAACGATACCATGATTTTTATCGGCAATGAGGGAAATGGGCTGACAGCAGAAGCGATTCGTTTTTGCAAACGCAAGATTACAATTCCAATGAAGGGCAGGGCTGAATCGCTCAATGCAGCGGCAGCAGCAGCAATTTGTTTGTGGGAAATTTCGAAGTAGCCGCAGAAATCAAGAAAGGCTGGGTTGAAGTTGGATAAAAGGGCATATTGGATATGGCTTCAGCACGCTTTTGGAGCAGGAAGTCATAAGCCGTGGACAATACACCGTCGATTTCAAGGAGGAGTGGAGGAATTCCATAACGGAAAGACACCATTATGGAATTCAATGAAATTTATTTCAGAAAAAGAAGCTCGAATGCTTTCTGTCTTTTCCTTGGAACAAGCAGAAATTCTGCTAGAAATGTGCGAAAAGCTGAAGCATAAAGTCATAACACCCGAAGATGAAAAATATCCGGATGCGCTTCGTAATATTTTTGATCCTCCTGCTGTACTCTATTATAGAGGCGAGTTGCCAAATGTAGATACTTCGCCGACCATTTCCGTTGTGGGAACCAGAAAAGCGTCGCAAAAATCTTTAGACGCTGCAACAACCATTGGCTATCAGCTTGCCATTTCAGGAGCTATGGTGGTTAGCGGCGGTGCGTTGGGTGTAGACTCTGCTGCTCATCGCGGTGCCATGCGAGGAATGGGGAAGACGATTTGCGTACTGCCTTGTGGGCTGACAAATGGATATCTGGTAGAAAATTATGCTTTGCGAGAAAAAATTGTTGATAATGGCGCACTTGTGACTGAATATCCGATTGATACTGGGGTAACAAAAGGTACGTTTCAAGTGAGAAACCGTATTATTTCTGGCTTATCTTGCGCAACTTTGATTATACAAGCGGAGCAAAAAAGTGGAGCAATGATTACGGCAAGGCATGCCAAAGAACAAGACAGAGATGTTTTTGTTTATATAGGAGATGCGGGAAGCAAGGAATTTGCAGGGTGTGAGGCACTTGTGAGGGACGGCGCAAAATCCATTGTGTCGGGCGATGAAATTCTAGAAGATTACCAAAATCGCTTTTCTCCTGTGATTGTTAACAATCCTAAAAAGAAAAAAGTTGTACCCCAAGTGATTCAAATTGAGATGCCTATGGCTGCGGCGGTAATGGCCGACGTCGAAGATAAGCGACAGATTTTTAAGGGAGCAGAACTGACAGACAAGGACAGAATACTCTCTGTTTTATCAGCAGAGCCGCAGCATTTCTCTGTTATCGAAAAGGAAACAAATCTTAGTTCTTCAGCGGTATTGGCGGCACTGACAGAACTTGAACTTTCTGCTCAAATCCGCTCTTTCTCTGGCAGAAGATATGCGTTGAAATGATTTATGATTGAAAAAAAAGAAAATAGATAGTATAATCTAAATTTAAGACGACCATATGTTGTGGTCTCGAATAACTTTCAGGCAGATTTCTGTTCTGAATTGGAGGTAAGTAATGTCAAAATTGGTAATCGTTGAGTCACCGTCCAAGGCAAAAACGATAAAAAAATACCTTGGAAATGATTATGAAGTAATCGCTTCAATGGGGCATGTCAGAGATTTGACAAAATCCCGTTTAAGTGTTGATGTAAAGAATGATTTCACACCGAAATATTCGATTATAAAAGGAAAAGAAAAAACAGTTAAAGAATTAAAAGACGCTGCCAAAAAAGCAGATATGATTTATCTCGCGACTGACCCTGATCGTGAGGGAGAGGCCATCTCTTGGCATTTGGCTTATATTTTGGGACTGGAAGAAACAGCGGTAGACCGTGTAACGTTCAACGAAATCACTAAGCATGGTGTGCAAAATGGCATGGAAAATCCCCGTGCCATTGATATGGATTTGGTCAATGCCCAACAAGCCAGAAGAATTTTAGATCGTTTGGTGGGCTACACGCTAAGTCCTTTTCTTGCCAAAACGATTCGCCGTGGGCTTTCTGCAGGCCGTGTACAGTCTGTTGCCGTGCGCATGATTGT
Source organism: Scatolibacter rhodanostii (assembly GCF_900197595.1). Lineage (GTDB taxonomy): Bacteria > Bacillota > Clostridia > Oscillospirales > Acutalibacteraceae > Scatolibacter > Scatolibacter rhodanostii. The sequence goes on from NZ_FZLO01000005.1 coordinate 131,420, forward strand.
TGATAGAGAAGAAGAAATTAGGGCATTTGAGCCACAAGAATATTGGTCGATTGATACAAAATTGACTGCACCGCCCTCACGGTCTGTTTTTGCTGCTGCTTTTCATGGCGATGAAAAAGGCGAAATTGAAATTAAAACCAAAGAACAGTCTGACAAAATATTGGCTGATTTAGAAGAAGCTGAATTTTTGATTGATACGGTGAAAAAAGGCAAGCGAAATCGTGCGCCGGCACCGCCTTTTATTACCTCTACTTTGCAGCAAGAGGCCTCTCGTAAACTGGGTTTTCAGGCAAGACGTACTATGAAAGCGGCACAGGAATTATACGAGGGCGTAGAAATTGACGGATTGGGTTCTGTCGGTTTGATTACCTATATGAGAACAGACTCGCTTCGTATTTCTGAAGAAGCCATCGGACAGGCTGCTGAATATATTGAAACCCGTTGGAGTAAAAAATATTTGCCGACAAAGCCGAGAGTGTTTAAATCTCGTGCCAATGCGCAAGATGGTCATGAGGCAATTCGCCCGGCTAACATTAGTATTGTGCCTGATGAAATCAAAGCATCACTCACAGGTGACCAATATAAATTATACAAATTGATTTGGGAGCGTTTTCTTGCTTGCCAGATGTCAAATTGCGTGCTGAATACCACACAAGCGACAATTAAAGCGAATCAATATATTTTTAAAGCTTCTGGCTTTAACGTTCATTTCGATGGTTTTACAGTTCTTTATCAAGAGAGTAAAGATGATGAAGAAGAAAAAGCAGGCAAGGATTTGCCGAACTTAGAAGTCGGCATGAAGCTGAAAGTCAAAGAGCTCAAGGGAAATCAGCATTTTACACAGCCGCCCCCACGCTTTACAGAAGCTTCGCTCATTAAAACGCTGGAAGAAAACGGGATTGGACGTCCATCTACCTATGCCGCAACAATTTCTACCATCACAGGCCGAGAATATGTCATTCGTGAGGCAAAAGCTTTTAGACCCACTGAACTGGGTGAGGTTATTACAAAGCTGATGAAAGAAAGATTCCCCAAAATCGTCAACACCAAGTTTACGGCTAGTGTAGAAGATGAATTAGACGGTGTTCAGCGTGGAGACGATGAATGGGTTGAAGTTCTGCGTAACTTCTATGGCGAATTTGAGAAAACTGTTAAAAAAGCCAAAGAAGAAATGGACGGCGTTAAAATTAAGCTTAAATCAGATGAGACGGATGAAATTTGCGATAAATGCGGCTTGCCGATGGTCATTAAGTATGGCCGTTTTGGTCGCTTTATGGCCTGTTCTGGCTATCCTGAATGTAAGAATGTGAAGAAAATCTTAAAAGAAACCGGTGCGGAATGTCCAAAATGCGGTGGTAAGATTATTTCACGTAAATCCAAAAAAGGCAGAGAATTTTTTGGCTGCAGTGAATATCCTAATTGCGATTTTGTGTCATGGGATCCACCCTCAAAAGAAAAATGTCCGATTTGCCATAAAACCCTGATGCAGAAAAAAGGGAAAAATCCTGAACTTTATTGTGTTACCCCTAACTGTACGTTTGAGGGCAAGAAACTAGCTGAGGCAGAAGAATGAGCAGCGTCATTCATGTCATCGGTGCAGGGCTTGCCGGCTCCGAAGCGGCCTATCAAATTGCTAAAAGAGGCATTGCTGTGAAGCTTTATGAGATGAAACCAGAGAAGTTTTCTGCTGCTCATAAAAGCCAAGATTTTGCCGAGCTTATTTGTTCAAACTCGCTTAAAGCCGCAAGAATTGACAGCGCAGCCGGACTTTTAAAAGAAGAAATGCGCCGTTTTGAGTCATTACTCATGCAATGTGCGGACAAGTGCGCAGTTCCCGCTGGTGGGGCATTGGCGGTGGACAGAGACCAATTTTCGGCTATGGTGACAGAAAAAATCAAACAGAACCCGCTGATTGAAGTGATAAATGGTGAAGTAGAGACCATTCCCCAAGGAATTGTTGTCGTGGCGACAGGGCCGCTGACATCGGACAAGTTGGCACAACAAATTGCCGAAATTTGTCCCCAGTCGCTCTATTTCTTTGATGCGGCAGCTCCGATTGTGGCGGCAGAGAGCATTGATTTTACAAAGTGCTTTTATGCGACACGATATGATAAAGGCGAAAGTGACTATATCAATTGTCCTATGAACAAAGAAGAATACGAACGTTTTGCTGACGAGCTTATCAGCGCAGAACGTGCGCCTTTGCATGATGTTGATGTGCAGAATCCTAAGGTTTATGAGGGCTGTATGCCGATTGAAATTTTGATGCAAAGAGGCAGGGATGCTGCTCGTTTCGGCCCGATGAAGCCGGTAGGACTAGTTGACCCTCGAACAGGTCATCGTCCGTGGGCAGTGGTGCAGTTGAGAACAGAAAATCGTGAAAAGACACTTTACAATTTAGTGGGATTCCAGACAAATCTTAAATTTGGCGAGCAAAAACGTGTCTTTTCTCTAATTCCGGGATTGGAAAATGCTGAATTTGTGCGCTATGGTGTCATGCACCGCAATACTTTTTTGAATTCGCCCGAATTGCTGCATGCTGATTTTTCATTAAGGACAAACCCTAATGTGTTTTTTGCAGGGCAGATTACAGGGGTCGAAGGCTATATGGAGTCAGCTTCTTCTGGGATTTTGGCTGCCATTAATGCGGTGAAACGATTAAGTGGAGAAGAACCGCTGATTTTGCCAGAAACCACAATGATGGGCTCACTGGCGAAGCATATTTCAGCCTATGAGGGAAAAAGCTTTCAGCCTATGGGTGCTAATTTTGGAATTTTGCCAAGATTAGATACCGAAATTCGAGATAAAAGGTTGCGATATGGCGCACTGTCAGAACGCTCGCTGAAAGAGATTGATAAACAAATTGAACGATAGAATTAATAAAAGGAGAGATGACTATGAAAATCATTGTGGACGCATTTGGCGGAGATAATGCACCGGGTGAAATACTCAAAGGTTGTGTGCAGGCAGCAGAAGAACTAGGCATTGAGATTCTTCTTTCTGGTAATCGTGCCAAAATTGAACAGGCGGCGAAAGAGCTGGAACTCACAGAGGCAATCGCTAAAATGGAGATTCTCGAGTGTGATGATGTCATCTCTATGCATGATGAGCCAACCAGTGTTATCAAAGAAAAAGCCAACAGTTCTATGGCCGTAGGACTCAAAGCATTGGCAGACGGCAAGGGAGATGCTTTTGCCAGTGCCGGAAACAGCGGTGCGCTTGTAGTTGGTTCGACTATGATTGTGAAGCGCATTAAAGGAATTAAAAGAGTGACATTTGCGCCGGTTATGCCCAAAAGCGAAGGCTTTTTCATGCTGTCTGACGGTGGCGCTAACGTAGATTGCCGCCCCATTATGTTGCTGCAATTTGCCCAAATGGGAACCGCCTATATGAAGCATGTTATGAAAGTGAAAAACCCGAGAGTGGGTCTTGTCAATGTTGGCGAAGAAGATCACAAGGGCGACGAATTGCGCATTGAAACCAACAAACTAATGAAAGAGGCAAAAGATATTAATTTTGTTGGCAATATAGAGGGTCGCGACGTGCCTCTTGACGGTGCGGATATTGTCATTGCCGACGGTTTTACTGGTAATGTGATTTTGAAGGTATATGAAGGTGTCGCTACAGCTGTTATGAGCAAAATTAAAGGTATTTTTACAAAAAGTTTGAAAAACAAGCTTGCTGCTGCTGCGGTTATGGGCGACATGAAAGAACTCAAGAAATCGATGGATTATCATGAACATGGCGGCGCTCCCATTATGGGTGCGACAAAACCTGTCTTTAAAATTCATGGTAGTGCGAAGGCAAAAACAGTTGCCAGTGCGCTGCGTTTGACAAAGAATTATGTAGAATCAGGTGTTATTGATATTATCGCAGAAACAGTTTCCAAAAAATCCGGAGGAGAAGATGAGACAGCTTGAGGAGTTCGAAGAAAAAATTGGTTATTCGTTTAAAGATAGAAGTCTGCTAAAAAAAGCATTGACTCATTCTTCTTATGCCAATGAACAAAGAGGAGAAGTGCAGAGCTATGAAAGACTGGAGTTCTTGGGGGATTCCATTTTAGGCTTTGTGACAGCGGAATACTTATTTAAGAACTATCCGAATTTGCCAGAGGGACGTTTGACCAAAAACAGAGCGTCTCTGGTTTGTGAACGCTCTCTCTGCGAATTTTCCAAACAGCTTGAAGTGGGCGATTTTCTCTTTCTCAGTCATGGTGAGCAGCATTCGGGCGGTCGGGAGCGGCCTAGTATTTTAGCGGATGTTTTTGAAGCGACCATTGCCGCTATTTACATTGACAGCTGTGATTTAGAGAAAGCCAAGGCATTTACGCTTCGCTTTATTGCACCGGCGGCTAAAAAGCAAACCGACAAGCCATTTAAAGATTACAAGACGATTCTGCAGGAAGTGATTCAGCAAAATCCACAAGAAAAGCTGGAATATGTTGTTGTGTCTGAAACCGGGCCTGACCATGATAAGCATTTTAAAGTTGAGGTTCACCTGAATAACAACATTATTGGACGAGGCGGCGGCAAAAGCAAAAAAGGCGCACAACAACAGGCCGCACGAGAAGCATTGGAGCTGATGGGCTATTAAACACGCTAATATTTCGCTGTTTGTGCCGCATGTTGGCTGTCCCTGTCATTGCAGTTTTTGTAATCAGCGTGAAATCACGGGACAAACCAATCTTATCTCGGGAGAAGATGTACACCATGCCGTTTTGCAGGCACAAGGGAGAATTGTGCAAGAACCTGAAAGTGTGGAAATTGCTTTTTTTGGGGGCAGTTTTACAGCGATTCGCAGAGAATATATGCTGTCACTGCTTGAAGCAGCTTATGAGGACGTAACTCGGTTTCGTTTAAAAGGAATTCGTGTTTCGACAAGACCTGACGCAATAAATGGAGAAATTCTGTCATTATTAAAGAAACACGGTGTCACAGCCATTGAACTGGGCGCACAGTCGCTGTCTAATGAGGTCTTGGTTGCCAATCGACGTGGACACACCGCCAAACAGGTGGAAGAAGCGGCTGTTATGATTCAGGAGTTTGGCTTTGAATTGGGTTTGCAGATGATGACGGGTCTTTATCAAGATACACCCGAAAAAGCTCTTGAAACAGCACAAAAAATAATCCAACTCAAACCGGATACCGTGCGCATTTATCCCACACTTCTGTTTAAGGATACCTATCTGTATGAGCTTTGGCAAAAGAATGAGTATACACCGCAGGGCTTAGAAGAAGCAGTGAAGCTTTGTGCCAAGTTAATTCCTACTTTTGAACAGGCCGAAATTAAAGTGATTCGGGTAGGACTGCATGCAGAAGGAGAAATGCAAAAAAAGTGTGTCGCTGGGCCGTTTCACCCTGCTTTTAAAGAGCTTTGCCTAAGTCAGATTTTCTATGAACGTCTTATAGCTGATTTACAGGAGAACCTTGTCAAAACAGGAGAAATCCAGTATACTATTAAGGTTAACCCTAAGTATTTGTCAGTGGCGGCAGGACAGAAAAAATCAAATGAGATAGATTTAAAAAAAGAAGGATTTACCGTTCAATTTGTGCAAGATTCTGCTGTGGCGGTGGGAGAGTATTTGCTTGAAACACAGCACAGCGAGTAGAAATAAAAAGGAAACCAATAAGATAAGGGGAGAAGCCATGCTTTTAAAATCTTTGGAACTGCAAGGATTTAAGACGTTTCCCGATAAAACAAAGCTGACGTTTGAAGAGGGAATCACCTCGGTTGTCGGTCCGAACGGAAGCGGAAAAAGCAATATCAGTGACGCTGTGCGTTGGGTTCTGGGGGAGCAATCCGTCAGAGTTTTGCGCTGCGCCAAAATGGAAGATGTCATTTTTAGCGGTACCCCCAAACGAAAAGCACAGGGATATGCCGAAGTGACGCTGAACATTGAGAATAAAAGCAGACGACTTCCGTTTGACAACGACAATGTGGCAATTACAAGACGATATTATCGCTCCGGCGAAAGTGAATATTTGGTCAACAAAACCATGGTGCGCCTAAAAGATATTAATGAGCTTTTTATGGACACCGGCTTGGGTCGTGACGGTTATTCAATTATCGGTCAAGGTAAGATTGACAGCATTGTGGGTGCCAAAAGTGAAGATAGACGTGAGATTTTTGAAGAAGCTTCAGGCATTTCGCGATTTCGCTACCGCAAAGAAGAATCAGAGCGGCGCTTGAAAAAAGCAGAAGAAAACCTGGTGCGTCTGCGTGACATTTTAACAGAATTAGAAGACCGTGTTGAACCTTTGCGTATACAAGCAGAAAAGGCAGAGCAGTTTATTCAGTGGGACGCTGAGAAAAAAGAACTTGAAATTGGCCTTTGGGTAGAAACCATTGACCGTTCGACTAAAGTGTTGCGTGAACATACAGAAAAAATCGCTGTAACAGAGAATCAATTTGCTGAAATTGTCAGCCGGTTAGAGGAATTAGAAGAGTCGATTGAGCAGCATACCAATGAAATGAATTTCTGCCATGCCAAGATGGAAGAAGAAAGAACCATGGCTTCGCAGCTTGATGAAAAAGCGTTGCGAACAGAAGGTGAAATTTCTGTTTTTGAAAACGATACGCACCACGCAGAAGAAAATATCGAGAGACTAAAATCTCAAATTGAATTGACTGAGAACTCTGAACAAGATATTCAGAATGAGATTGCGGTGAAAAGAGAGCAAATTCGCCTGAAATTAGCAGAAGTAGAAGCAAGTCGTCAGCAACTCGATTCTTTCAATCAAAAGATGACAGCACTGCGTGAAAATGCTGATAATTCTACCAAAGAGATTGAAAAAACAGCCCAAGAACTTGCCCGTTTGCACGCAGAAGCAGCAGAAGAAAAAATTAAACAATCCTCCGCTCTGTCATCGGTTCAAGAGGTTGAACTTCGTGCGGGTGCAGTTGATGAAAATATAGCGCAGAATGCCGAAAAAACAGCAACCTTGTCCGTTGAGGTGCAGGAGCTTACGGCTATGCTGGCAGAAAACGAATTGGCGGCAGACCGAACCCGTAATGCGCTGAAAGGCCATGAACTGCGTGTGAATTCACGTAGACAAAAGCTGGAAACTGTCAAAGCTGAATGCGACAAACGAATGCTTGACGCCAGTGAACAAGAAAGGCGGGCAAAGCTGCTTGCTGACTTAGAGAAAAACTTAGAGGGTTTTGCGCAGAGTGTTAAGGCTGTCATGAAAGAAAGTGAGAGAGGCATACTCAAAGGCGTGCATGGTCCAGTTACCAAACTGATTCACGTGCAAAAAGAATATGCCGTTGCACTGGAAACCGCCTTGGGCGCCGCTATGCAGAATATCGTGGTAGAGACAGAAGGGGACGCCAAGGCTGCCATTCGTTTCTTAAAGCAAAAAGGAATTGGACGAGCTACTTTTTTGCCGCGAACGGTAATTAAAGGAAACCGAGCGAATCCCGCTGAAGTCTCCTCTATGCCCGGTTTTGTCGGTGTGGCAACTGAGCTTTGCGAGTGTGATAAACCGTTTGAGGGCATTAGAGATTCCCTTTTAGGACGTGTGTTGGTGGCAGAGGATTTAGACAGTGCGGTCGAAATCGCCAAACGAATTCAATATCGTTACCGCATAGTGAGTTTGGATGGACAAGTTGTGAATGCCGGCGGTTCGCTGACAGGCGGTGCTAACGTGCGTAATTCCGGACTTTTGAGCCGCAATGCGGAAATTGAAAGAATCACACAGAAAGCAAAAGAACTGCGTGAACAGGTCTTACAAGCACAGCAAGATTATCAGCAGAAGCAGCAGGATTTTGCTGCTTGCCAAGCAGATTGGGAGAGTGCCAAGGCCGAGCTGGTTTCTTTGCAGGAGGAACATATTAAGATTGCTTCTGAACAGAACCGCGCAACAAGGGATTTGGAACAGCTTAAGCTAGACTGCCAAAATTTGCTGAGCGAAAAAGAGAATGCGGGCGGTCGTTTGGCTACGTTGCATTTGATAGCAGAAACGGCAGCAACTGAAATAGCAAAAATTGAAAAACAGCTGCAAACTTTGCAAGAAGAATCAGAAAAATTGAGCCATAGCCGTGAAGAATTTCAGCAACGTTCCGAAGATATTTCAGCGGCTATCCAGCAAATTAAGTTAGGCGAAATGTCGGCTCTTAAAGATAAAGAAGCACTTGAAGAAACAGTAGAGCAACTCAAACTTCGCAAAAATCAGAGTGGAAGCGCCGTGGTGGCCTTACAAGAAGAAATTCGCCTGACTGAAGAAAAGATTACTGAAATTCAGGAGCTGATTGAGCAGAAAAAGCAAGAAACACAAGACTTGCGAGAGCAAGCACAAATAAAACGTGTTTCTGTTGCAGAGATACTCAGCAAGCGAGCAGAATTAGAACGTCAGCTTTCACAGTTACGCCAAGAAGAAAAATCAGCTTCTTCTCAGCGTGAAAATGTGGGACAAGAGCTGGCAAGGTTGCAAGAGAGAAAAAGCAATTTGCAGAATGAATATGACTCTGTTGTACGAAAACTGTGGGAAGAATATGAGCTAACCAAGCGTGAAGCGGAAGAGCTTGGCGCCAAGATTGAAGATATCTCTAAAGCACAAATTCGCTTGCAGCAGCTAAAAAGCAATATCAAGTCATTGGGTGCTGTCAATGTGGCAGCTGTGGTTGAATATAAAGAAGTAGCCGAGCGCTATACTTTCCTCAAAGAGCAGGTGACCGATGTTGAAACTTCGAAAGCAGAGTTGTTGAAATTAATCGGCGATTTAATTCGACAAATGCAAGAACAGTTTGCGGTTCGCTTTGCAGAAATCAACCGTAATTTTGGACAGATTTTCAAAGAGCTTTTCGGTGGAGGCAGTGCACAACTTTCCTTTACAGATGAAAGTGATATTCTTAATTCAGGTATTGAAATTAAAGTTCATCCGCCGGGTAAAATTGTCACGCACATTGAATCGCTTTCTGGTGGAGAAAAAGCACTGGTTGCCATTTCTATCTATTTTGCGATTATGAAGGTCAGCCCACCGCCGTTCTGTGTACTCGATGAAATTGAAGCGGCACTGGATGATGTCAACGTTTCAAGGTTTGCTCAATATCTGCGCCGCATGAGTGCAAATACGCAGTTTATAACCATTACACACCGTCGAGGTACGATGGAAGGTTCTGATATGCTGTATGGTGTCACCATGCAGGATCAGGGAATATCGAAGCTGTTGTCACTTAAGACAGATGCTGATTTGGATACATATGCGGGCTAAAAAAGATGATTTTTATGAGAATAGATTGATAGATGAAGATAGAGAAAACCCGCTTTGTGCGAAAGGATGGTTGTGAATGGGCTTTTTTGATAAGATAAAGGAAGGTCTGAAAAAGACAAGAGAAAGCGTTAGCGGACAAATTCAAAGCATGCTCAATTCTTTCACAAAAATTGATGAAGAGTTGTTTGAAGAGCTAGAAGAACTTCTGGTTATGGGTGATGTTGGCGTGACGACTTCACAGCATATTTGTGAAATGTTGAGAAAAAAAATCAAAGAAAAGGGTATTACCGACCCAGCTTTGATTATGGATGAGCTAAAAGCAGTCGTAGCGGAAATGCTTTCAGGTGACTGTGAGTTGAAACTTGGCACAAAGCCGTCTGTGATTTTGGTGATTGGCGTCAATGGTGTGGGTAAAACGACATCCATAGGCAAAATAGCGGCGCGCTTGAAAGCAGAGGGGAAATCTGTTTTGCTGGGTGCTGCCGACACCTTTCGTGCAGCAGCCATTGAACAGCTTGAAGTTTGGGCAGAGCGAGCCGATGTTCCTATTATCAGTCGCCCCGAGGGTTCAGATCCGGCTTCGGTTGTGTTTGATACGATAACCGCAGCAAAAGCTCGTCATGCGGATGTAGTGATTTGTGACACAGCAGGCAGACTGCACAACAAAAAACATTTGATGGACGAGCTTGCTAAAATTGCACGAATTATTGACAGAGAATTGCCTGGTTGTGATAAAGAGGTTCTGTTGGTAGTGGATGCTGCAACCGGACAAAATGCTGTGAATCAAGCAAAACAATTTAAAGAAGCGGCCGATATCACTGGTATTATTCTTACTAAGCTAGATGGCACAGCAAAAGGCGGTGTAGTTCTGCCAATTCGTGAAGACTTAGATTTGCCCGTGAAATTTGTGGGTGTTGGTGAACAAGTCGATGACTTACAGCCGTTTATACCCGAAGATTTTGCAGAGGGGTTGTTTGCCCGTGACAGTTCTAACAAGGAGAACCCGTAATGAAATTAGTGATTGCGACACATAATCAACATAAAGTAGAAGAATTTCAGCGTATCTTGGCTCCTTTAGGGGTTGAAATTGTGACGGCCGATATCAGCGAACCAATTGAGGACGGTATAACCTTTGCCGAGAATGCCAAAATAAAAGCAGAGAGTGCGTGCAAAGAAACAAGTATGCCTGCAGTGGCAGATGATTCAGGCATATGTGTTGATGCGCTTGACGGAGCACCGGGCGTGTATTCGGCACGATACGGCGGCGAGGGGCTCGATGATGTGGGCCGACTTGAACTGCTCCTTGCGAATATGGAAGATGTCCCTGCCGAGAATAGACAGGCGCATTTTACGAGTGCCATTTGCTGTGTATTCCCAAATGGTGATGTGATAGAGGCCGAGGGAAAATGCTTTGGTACAATTGCCCATGAAGCAGACGGTGAGGGCGGTTTTGGCTATGACCCCATTTTTATGCAAGAGGGCTTGTCCTTTGGTAGACTTTCTCCGGCAGAGAAAGATAAAAGAAGCCATAGAGGTAAATCTCTTCGAGAGTTTGCCGTAAAATTAAATGATTATTTAAATCAAGAACAGAGGTAACTATGCTGACAAGCAAACAAAGAGCATTTCTGCGCTCACTGGCGGTTAATGCAGATACAATTTTAATGGTGGGAAAAAACGGAATCAGTGATGACTTAATTCAACAGGCAGGCGATGCTTTGGTGAAAAGAGAACTAATTAAAGGGAAAGTGTTGACCGAAACAAGCCCCATTTCACCTAGAGAAGCGGCAGAAAAAATTGCAGATGCCACCAAAAGTGAAGTTGTACAAGTCATTGGTTCTAAATTCTGCTTATATAAGAGAAACCATAAAGAGCCTAAAATCATTTTGCCTAAACAATCACGAAAATGAGATTAGGAGTATATGGAGGGACGTTCAATCCCATTCATGCTGGCCATGTTCATGTGATACAAGAATTTATAAAACGTTTAGATTTGCAAAAGCTTTTGCTGATTCCCACAGGAACACCGCCTCATAAAGAAGTGAAAGATTTAGCTTCTGCAAAAGACCGTTTGGCTATGTGTGAACTGGCAGTGGCTGAACTATCACAGGCAGAAGTCAGCGATATTGAAATCAAGCGGCAGGGTCGCAGCTATACGGCGGATACACTGGCATTTGTGCAGGATAAATATCCGGACGCCCAGATTTTTTTGCTGATGGGGGAAGATATGTTTCTGACGTTGCAGAATTGGCGCCGAGCTGATGAAATTATGAAGCTTGCCAATATTGTCGTGGCACCCAGAAGCCATAGTATCCAAAAAATCAAGCAGCATAAGTTGATATTGGAAACAGAATATGCGGCGAGAGTGCTCATTGAAGAGATTCCGTATTTGTCGATCTCTTCCACACAAATTCGAGAGAATAGAAAGCGGAGCAAGGATATTCAAAGTCTGGTTCCGCAGACAGTGGCAGAGTATATAGAAGAAAATCATATTTATAGCTAGTGTTTTAAGTTTTACGCAAGAAAGAAAATGACAAGTGGCAGAAAAGCAATGGTAGGAATGGGGGAAAGCAAGCATGATTTCTGTTAAAGAGTGTGAAAAGTTGATTCGCCCAAAATTGAGTGATGCTAGATTTTATCATAGCCAGTGTGTTTCGAAAGAAGCGGCCAAACTGGCAAAGCAATATGGTGCCGATGTGAACAAAGCAGAAATCGCCGGCATACTTCATGATATCTGCAAAGAAACGCCTATTGAAGAACAGTTGAAAATAATAGAGCGTTTTGGTATAATGATGCAAGAAACAGAGAAAAAAACGCATAAGCTCTATCATGCTATCAGTGGCGCTGCGTATGTCAAGCATATCATCGGTATTGAAGATGGTGATATTATTGAGGCAATTCGCTGGCATACAAGCGGCAAAAAGAATATGAGTCTCCTAGAAAAAGTCGTTTTTGTTGCTGATTTTAACTCTGCTGACCGTGACTATCCTGGCGTTGAAGAAATGCGCAGGCTTGCAAAAATCAGCTTGGAAGATGCTATGCTTTACGGTTTTGCGTTTACCATTGCAGAGCTGACAAAAAAAGGAGTTTTGCTCGATTTAAACACGGCAGAAGCGTATAACGACATTGTATTATGTTTGAATGAGAGAAAAGAGAGGGTGTAAATATGGCATCTTGGGAAATGGCAAAACAGGCTGCACAAATTCTATATGATAAAAAGGCAGAAGATATTAACATTGTGAAAATAGATTCTATTTCAAGTTTGGCAGATTATTTTTTAATCGCAACCGGCACAAGCAACACACACGTGAAAGCTTTGGCAGACGAGCTGGAAGTCAAGCTCAAAGAAGAAGGCCTTATGGCTATGGGTGTGGAAGGCTATCGTTCTAACTCATGGATTTTATTGGATTATGCAGAGGTTGTGGTGCATATCTTTACCCCTGAGGGTCGGGATTTTTACGATTTAGACCGACTTTGGAGAGATGGCACAAAAATGGAACTTGATTTTTTGAAGTAAGAAACAATGACCTGCTTTACCAAGCAGGTTTTCCCTATATTGTGAGAAAGGTCTGATATCATGAAATACGATCATAAATCTGCTGAATCAAAGTGGCAGAAAAAATGGAGCGAAACCGGTGTTTTTGAGGCTTCTAACCATTCTGAAAAGCCAAAATTTTATGCCTTGGTAGAGTTCCCTTATCCCTCCGGTCAGGGCTTGCACGTAGGACATCCCCGTCCTTACACGGCTTTGGACGTTGTTTCCAGAAAACGCCGTATGCAGGGTTATAATGTCCTTTTCCCCATGGGTTGGGACTCTTTTGGCCTACCCGCTGAGAACTATGCCATAAAAAATCACGTGCATCCGGCAGAATTTACTAACCAAAATATTACTCGTTTCAAGAAACAAATTCAATCTTTGGGTATGTCTTTTGATTGGAGCCGTGAAATTGCCACGACAGATCCTGACTATTATAAGTGGACACAGTGGATTTTCATTCAGCTTTTCAAAAATGGCCTTGCTTACAAAAAAGAAATGAATGTTAACTGGTGTACCTCATGCAAGTGTGTTTTGGCAAATGAAGAAGTGGTGAATGGTGTTTGCGAGCGCTGCGGCAGTGAGGTTGTGCATAAAAATAAATCACAGTGGATGCTGAAGATTACGGAATATGCCGAGCGTCTTATCAATGATTTGGATGATCTTGATTACCCAGAGCGTGTTAAAACACAGCAGAAAAACTGGATTGGCAGATCAACAGGCGCTGAGGTTGATTTCAAGACCACTGAGGGTGACTTGCTGACAGTTTACACGACACGTCCTGATACACTCTATGGGGCAACGTATATGGTCGTTTCGCCGGAACATCCTTACCTTGAAAAATGGGCCGATAAGTTGCAAAATATGGATGCTATTCATGCCTATCAAGAAGAAGCGGCTAAGAAATCTGACTTTGAGCGAACAGAAGTTGCCAAAGATAAAACAGGTGTGCGCCTTGAAGGTGTCAAAGCGATTAATCCATTAACGGGCAAAGAAATCCCCATTTTTATTTCAGACTATGTGCTGGTTTCTTATGGAACAGGCGCCATTATGGCGGTTCCGGGACACGATACTCGTGACTGGGAATTTGCTAAGAAATTTGACTTGCCGATTATTGAAGTAGTAGCTGGCGGCGAAGTAGAAAAAGAAGCCTTTACCGATTGCGGTACTGGTATTATGGTCAATTCTGGTATTTTAAATGACCTATCGGTGGAAGAAGCAAAGAAGAAAATCACCGAGCATCTTGAAAAAGAGGGAATCGGCCACAGCAAGGTGAATTATAAATTGCGTGATTGGGTATTCTCCCGTCAGCGTTATTGGGGCGAACCGATTCCGATGGTTTATTGCGAAACCTGCGGTTGGGTGCCGCTTGAGGAGCATGATTTGCCCTTAAGATTGCCTAATGTGGAATCCTATGAACCGACCGATACCGGTGAATCTCCACTTGCCAAAATGACGGATTGGATTGATACCAGCTGCCCAAAATGCGGCGGAAAAGCGACCAGAGAAACTGACACTATGCCGCAGTGGGCAGGTTCTTCTTGGTACTTCTTGCGCTATATGGACCCACACAACAGTGAGGCTTTGGCTTCTAAAGAAGCACTTGATTATTGGTCACCCATTGACTGGTATAATGGAGGCATGGAGCACACCACGCTTCACTTGTTATATAGCCGTTTTTGGCACAAATTCCTGTATGACATTGGAGTGGTGCCGACCAAAGAACCCTATGCCAAACGCACAAGCCACGGCATGATTTTAGGCGAGAATGGCGAAAAGATGAGTAAATCCAGAGGCAACGTTATCAACCCCGATGACATTGTAGAAGAATATGGCGCTGATACCATGCGACTCTATGAAATGTTTATCGGTGACTTTGAAAAGGCTGCCCCATGGAGCAGTGATGGCATTAAAGGTTGCCGTCGATTTGTTGATCGCTACTGGAATTTACAGAATATTCTGACAGATGGTGACTCCATTCGTCCTGAGCTTGAAAGTGCTTTTCACAAGGCTTTCAAAAAGGTTGATGAAGACGTTGAAAACCTCAAATTCAACACCGGTATTGCTGCTTTGATGAGTCTTTTAAATGATATTTATGCAGTTGGAACGATTACAAAGACAGAGCTTGCCGCGTTTAGTATTATGTTGAATATTTACGCGCCTCATGTTTCAGAAGAAGTTTGGGCGAAAAATCAACTGGGCAGTGGACTAGTCGCTGAACAATCTTGGCCTGTTTATGATGCAAGCAAATGTGTCGAATCAACAATTGAGATTGTGGCGCAGATTAACGGTAAAGTACGTGCAAAGTTGACGGTGGCTGCTGATATCACCAAAGAAGATGCACTGGCATTAACCAAAGCTGACGCTAAAATTGCACCGACACTAGAAGGTAAGACAGTTGTCAAAGAAATTTATGTTCCAGGTAAACTGGTCAATATAGTTGTAAGATAATCGCTAATAGATAAAAAATTTGCTTATTTAAAAAGCCAACCTTTTATAATGTAAAGGTTGGCTTTTTAGTTTTCTATAAGATGCAAATATAGAGAAAAAGTAGTAGATAAGAAATAAAAAAGAGTGAGCTTTATCTAAGCACACTCTTCTAATCTGCTAATAAGTAAACGGAAATCTAGATCATAAAGCTTTTTGCATATGAATATGAGGGCAATCTTCTTCTAAGAAAACTTCACCTACTGATGTGTAACCGCATTTTTCATAAAAGCCCTGTGCCTGCGTTTGAGAAGCTAAGATAATGGACTCTCCGTTATCTTCTGCAATTGCTTTTTCAGCAAGCTCCATTACTTTTTTGCCAAGTCCTTGTCCACGAAAAGTATTTAGGACAGCAACTCTGCCAATTGTATATTGATTGCTGTTTGCTTTCTTGAAATAGCGACAAGTTGCAGCCGGCAAATTATTGATATAGAGAACAATATGTTTGGCTGCATTATCGGTCTCGTCAAACTCTTCAACAAAACCTTGCTCAGAAACAAAAACTTCTTTGCGAATCATAATAGAATCATCTGTGGGTTTGCCAGTGATTGTATGCATAAAACACCTCTTTGTGCCAGAACGACAACAATTTAATTCTAACTTTATCATTCTTTGAAAGAGAAAGGTGTACGAGAATCAAACCAAAGTTTTATAATTCAAATCTTCACAATCAAAAGAACAGATAGTAGAAATTTTTTCAAAATGAGATTACTCATTGAACCTCAAAATCAGTCGATTTATAACCAATTTAAGGCTTTTTAATCGATATCTATTAACTATAAAATAGTATCACACCCCTAACTGCTTGTCAAGATGAAGAAAATGGATGAACTATATTTTTCGAAAATGTTGAGTTGTTATTTTGCTTGTAGAAAGCGAACCGAGCGATTAAATCAAATTAGAAAAATAGAGGATATGTCTTGCAACCTAAAACAACTCATGATAAGATTAATGCATATTGCGAGGGCCAAGTTATTGGATGGAAAAAGTGAGAATTAAATCGGTAGCTTTGTCTTTCTAGGCAAACTGTGGCAATCCTTTGAGACGAGATTTAGTAAACCAAAAGGAGCAAAAGAATGGGCATTAAATTTTATGAGGCTGAAAAAGTGTTTAAGCTAGACACGAAAAATACCAGTTATGTCATTGGTATTGTAGACACAGAGAATTTTGTCGGACATGTTTATTATGGCAAAAGAGTGGAAGACAGTGATTTGCAGTATTTACTGCGTATTAGTGAAGCACCTTTTGTACCAAGCCAAAACAATCGTGACCGACTAAGTTTTTATGATAGTTTTCCAATGGAATATTCCACACATGGAGTAGGCGATTTTCGCGAAGATTCTATAGCCGTCGAAACTTTGTCAGGGCATAAAGGACTGCAGTTGGGATATGTCAGCCACAAAATTTATGCAGGCAAGTCCGTTCTGCAAGGTCTGCCCTCTACTTTTGGCGACGAATCTAACTGCGAAACATTAGAACTCTATTGTGAAGATAAAGTGCTGGGCCTAGAGGTTGTGCTAGTTTATAGCATTTTTAATGATGTTGATGCTGTGACAAGAAGTGTACGTGTCAATAATCATGGTTCAGAAGCAATTTATCTAACAAAAGTACTTTCTTCTTGTATAGATATGGATAACCGTGACTTTGATTTGATTACACTACACGGCTCTTGGGCAAGAGAGCGCCATATTCAAAGAAGAAAGATTGGCTATGGTAAACAGGGTGTGGCTTCTTTAAGAGGAGAATCAGGCCATCAGGAAAATCCATTTATGGCATTGACAACAGCAAATGCTTCTCAAGAAGAAGGAGAAGTGTATGGCTTTAATCTGGTGTACTCAGGCAATCATCATACGTTGGCAGAAGTGAATCAACATGGCACTGTGCGTGCTGTAATTGGTATCAATCCAGTTGATTTCAAATGGAAACTGGAGAAAGAATGTTCTTTTCAAGCTCCTGAAGCTGTTTTGGTTTATTCAAGTGAAGGAATTGGCGGCATGAGCCGGAATTTCCATGACTTATATCGAAATCACTTGATTCGAGGCGAATATAAAGATAAAAAGCGGCCTATTTTAATCAATAACTGGGAAGCTACGTACTTCAACTTTGACACAGAAAAATTGCTGAGTATTGCTAGAGAAGCATCTTCTTTGGGTATCGAAATGTTAGTCATGGATGATGGCTGGTTTGGTCACAGAAGCGATGATAATAGAGCGTTGGGAGATTGGACGGTTAATGAAGAGAAAATTGCCGGTGGTCTAAAATATTTGGTGGATGAAGTCAATAAACTGAATATGAAATTTGGAATTTGGTTTGAACCTGAGATGATTTCACCAGATTCTAATCTTTACCGTGCTCATCCAGACTGGGCAATTGCTATTCCGAACAGAACAGCAGGCTTAGCGCGTAATCAATATGTATTAGACTTTTCTAGAAAAGAAGTAATTGACTATATTTATGAGAGTGTTGCCACTGTTTTGCGCAGTGCCAATATTGAGTATGTCAAATGGGATATGAACAGACCGCTTAGCGATATTGGCGGAGTGGAGTTGCCAGCTGATAGACAGGGCGAATTGTTCCATCGCTACGTTTTAGGCGTTTATGAGCTGCAAGAAAGAATGACCAAAGAATTTCCGCATATTTTGTTGGAAAACTGCTCTGGTGGTGGTGCCCGTTTTGACCCCGGAATGCTTTATTACAGCCCACAAATTTGGACTTCGGATGATACGGATGCCATTGAGAGATTGTCAATTCAAGAGGGTACAGCTATGGTTTATCCGCTGTCTGCAATGGGAGCACATGTCAGCGATTGCCCGAATCATACGGTTGGCAGAGTAACCCCATTTGAAACCAGAGGCTATGTAGCTTTGGCTGGAACATTTGGCTATGAGCTTGATGTCACAAGAATACCGGCAGAAGATAGAGCTATGATTCCAGAACAGGTTGAGATGTATCACCGATATAATGATTTGGTGCGCGAGGGTGACTATTATCGCTTAGCTTCATACGGCGAAAACCACAATCATGATTGTTGGCAGGTTGTTTCTAAGGATAAGACCAAAGCTTTGGTGACCTATATTCAGGTTATGGCGCAGCCGAATACAAGAGGAAGAATCCTCCGCCTAAAAGGTCTTGACGAGCAAAAATCTTATAGATTGTCAGTAAACGACAAGACTTATAAAGGCAGTACCCTCATGAATGCCGGCATTTTATTAGAAAAAATGCAGGGTGACTTCAAAGGCAAACTGATTTATCTTGAGAGCGTATAAGATTGTAGAAAAGACTTTGCCAAGAAGATGAAGAGTTAGATTAACTTTGTCTTTAAAAAAAATATAAATATTTTATAAAGGAATTAAAGATAAAATATGAAACTTGTGTCCTATAATATGACATAAATTGACAAAATTTACAGCTGATGGTATAATCAATTATGGGAGTTGCTATTTAGCTGTGAAAGAATAAGTTTATTGCGCAAAATCATTTACTTAGAGCTAAAAGTAGATGGATAAAAAACTTTTCATATTCAAAGTGGGGTATGCATTCTCGCATTCCTCACTTTTGTTTTTATAGAGGTTTTCAGTATCATTTGAATGTATGAATAAGTCTTTGGTTAAATAAGAATTATAAGAGAATGATACGGTTAAACGAAAGATTAACTTCCAGATTTTTGCCTAGTTGCTACGGCAGAGTACACAATAAACGATACAGAATTATCAGAGGAGGTTGCAAAATTGAAGAATAAATTTATTTTTGATTTTGACGGTACATTGATGGATTCTATGTATGTGTGGGATACAGTTGATTATGAATTTTTGGAATATGTAGGAGTTCCTAAATCTGAAATTCCAGATAACCTTCCAGAAGTCTTTAAAGCAAAAAGTTTGTGGGAGGCAGCCGAATATTTTATTGACACTTTTCACATTGCGATGCGTCCGGAGTTGGTTTGCAGTAAAATCAACGACTTAATAGAAGAAAAATACCGTTTTGAAATCGAACCTAAGCCAGGAGTGATTGCATTCCTGGAAAAACACAAAGATAAAGAGATGTGCATTGCTACGGCTACCGATCAATATTTAGTAGAATATGCCTTGAGAAGAACAGGATTGGGCAAATATTTCTCCTTTATCATTACATCGGTCGAAGTGGGCAACAGCAAACGAGAGCCAGACATATTTTTACAGGCTGCCGAAAGACTGAATGCAAAAATTGAAGATTGCATTATTTTTGAGGATTCTCCTCATGCACTGCAAACGGCAAAATTAGCTGGGTTTTATACAGTGGCTGTAAAAGATGAAAGCTTTTTGACAGAAGAAGAAACGATTAGGCGAAATTCCAATCAATATGTTTCAGACTTAAATGAGGTAATATTTTCTTGATTGCCATAGAACGAAAAGAAGCAGCTGTCTAGTATTAATCCAGACAGCTGCTTTTTTATATTATTTATTTTTTAGCTAATTAAATCAAGTTTTTTTCAAGAGAGGAGAGAACCGTGTCATAGTCAGCTTCGCTCACCAGTAAAGAGATTTCTACCTCAGAGGTGGTAATCAAACGGATATCAGCGTCAGTATCGGCAATGGCTGCGAACACACGGGCAGCAATGCCCGGAGTATGTCGCATAATTTCATCATGAATGGAGATTTTATGATTCACACTGCTTACAATCACATTAATACCCAATTGCTTTTTGAGTTCTGAAGTAAAGGCCAACATTTCAACCAAGTCTTCGTCAGAAATGGAGAAAGAAAGACCGGTCGAGGCACCATGAGTAGGAGCCATCGAAATCATATCAATATTGATGTGATAGGACGCAATTTTTGCCAATATATCAGAAACAGATTTAATGTTTGCCGGAAAACCTTGCAGGGTGACCAATGTGATATTAGCGGTTGCTGTGATGGTAGCAGACATGATAATCATTCCTTTCTTAACTGTATCCAAAGAAGTGGTGGCTAATTTTGACTACTAGAGAAGCTATGAAATACAAAAGACAAAGCAAAGAAGCTTACACTAAATCAGACATGTCATAAAGACCAGCCGGTTTATGATTCATAAAGATGGCGGCATTGACGGCACCAGAAGCAAATAGCTCTTTCGACTGTGCTGAATGGCTAAGAGAAAGTGTTTCGTGACGTCCGGCAAAGATAACTTCATGCTCACCCACAATGGTGCCGCCGCGGATAGCGTGCAAGCCAATTTCACTTTTGTCACGTTTCATGCGGCGAGAATGACGGTCATAGGTATATTTCATCTCGTTATTTCGAGTATCATTAATGGCGTCAGCAATCATCAAAGCAGTGCCGCTCGGAGCATCAATTTTTTGGTTATGGTGCTTTTCAATGATTTCCACATCAAAATCATCACCTAAAATAAGCTCTGCTTTTTTGGCAAGTTCAATGAGCAGGTTGATACCCAACGACATATTTCGGGAATAAAATAAAGGTAGGGTAGCAGCTGCTTTTTGAATTTCAGCAACTTGTTCATCACTATAACCGGTGGTGCATAATACGGCAGCGATGTTCCGTGTTTTGCAGTAGTCAAGAATAAACGGCAGTGATGACGGATGAGAAAAGTCAATGATAGCGTCAGCTGATTCGGCAATAGAAGCGATTTCGTGATAAACAGGGAAGTCCGTGTTTTCGCATACATTGACGTCCACTCCAGCGACAATTTGACAGTCTTGCCGTTCGTTGACTAAAGCTTGAATGGTTCTGCCCATTTTGCCACCGCAGCCATATAAAATTATATTAATCATAGTGTCCTCCGATTTTACATTCCCCGTACATCAGGCATTAGATTAAGCCGTGTTTTTGCAGTAAAGCCTGCATCTTTGCGTGATTGGCATCGGTCATAGAAGTCAACGGCATTCGGCAGGGGCCGCAGACAAGACCCATTTGGTTCATGGCATCTTTAATCGCAATGGGATTGACATCCATGAAGAAACCGTCCATTAAATCAAGATATTCATTGGAGAGTGCTCTGGCAGCAGCAAGGTCGCCATCTAAAGCGGCTTGTGCCAAATTGTGCATTTCTTTAGGCAGCGCATTGGCAAAAACAGAGATGATTCCCAAACCACCCATAGCGATAATGGGTAGAGTCATATTATCTTCACCGCTGTATACATGCAGATTGTTGCCGCAAAGTGAAATGGTGTGAGCAAGAGCTCCAGCGTTGCCGTTTGCTTCTTTTGTAGCTACAATGTAGGGGTTTTTAGAAATTTCCAGATAAGTTTCAGGCAAAATATTAAGACCGGTACGACTAGGCACATTATAAACAATTGCCGGAATTTTTGCTTCGTTTGCAATGTAATTATAATGCTCAACCAAGCCTTTTTGTGAGGTTTTATTGTAATAAGGAGTAATGAGCAAAATACCATCTGCACCAAGTTCTTTGGCATGCACAGAAAGCTCAACTGCTGTGCGGGTATCGTTGCTGCCTGTTCCGGCAATCACAGGGATACGTCCGGCAACCTTGTCGATGATGAAGCCGATGACATCTAAATGTTCTTTTTCGGTCATGGTAGAGGATTCGCCTGTAGTGCCGCAAGCAATGATAGCATCTGTTTTATTTTCAATCTGAAATTCAATCAGCTTTTCAAGTTCCTCATAATTTATATTCCTGTTTTCGTCAAAGGGTGTTACAAGAGCAACACCTGAGCCTGTAAATAGAATCTCTTTCATTGTGTAGACTCCTTTGTTAAAGAATAAAATGGTAATCCTATTTCCTCGTTACAAAAGAAAATAGGATTTTAAACAAAATTAGTGGATTCGAGTGGTTTTCAGATTGGTTTAGTCAAAAAAACCTTTTTTGCAGAGAAGTTCTGCCATTAAGACCGCACCGCCGGCTGCGCCACGAAGTGTGTTGTGGGCCATGCAGACAAATTTATAGTCATATTGTGAATCAGCACGCAGTCTGCCGATAGAAACTGCCATACCATTTTCAAGGTTACGGTCAAGTCTAGTCTGCGGGCGGTTCTCTTCTTCAAAATAATGCAAGAAGTTCTTAGGTGCACTGGGAAGCTCTAATTCTTGTGCGGGGCCTTTAAAGTTCTTCCAGCGTTCAATAATCTCTTCTTTAGAGATTTTGTTCTCTAAAGACATAAAGACAGCAGCCATATGTCCGTCAGCAACAGGAACACGGAAACATTGAGCGGTGATGTTTGGAGAAGTAGCATTGACGATTTTGCCGTCTACGACTTTACCCCAAATTTTGAGTGGCTCTTGCTCTGATTTTTCTTCTTCGCCGCCGATAAACGGAATCACGTTGTCGACGATTTCAGGGTAAGTTTCAAATGTCTTGCCGGCACCTGAAATAGCCTGATAGGTACAAGCCAAAGCTTTTGTAACACCTAAATCCATGAGGGGATGAAGAGCAGGAACATAGCTCTGTAAAGAACAGTTACATTTGACAGAGATAAATCCTCTTTTTGTGCCAAGGCGTTTTCTCTGTGCTTCAATAACATCAGTATGATCAGCGTTAATTTCAGGAATAATCATAGGAACATCATCTGTACCACGGAAAGCGCTGTTGTTGGATACAACTGGACATTCAGCTTTTGCATAGGCAGTCTCAAGCTTTTTGATTTCATCTTTGCCCATATTAACGGCGCAGAAAACAAAGTCAACTTTTGAGACGATTTCATCAATATCTTTTTCAGCATCATAAATTTTCATATCATTCATGGCCGCAGGAACTGCCTCAGGCATAAACCAACGTCCTTGGATTGCTTCATGGTAGGGTTTTCCGGCAGAACGTCCACTGGCGGCTAAAGCTGTGACGTGAAACCACGGGTGATTCTCAAGGAGCAGCATAAAACGCTGACCAACCATTCCTGTGCAGCCGATAATACCAACATTATACTTTTTATTCATTTTAATCAATCCTTTCTTAAGGGGGTTATTGAAATCATAGTTTGTTAAGGGTTTTAGAAAAAGGAGATCAGTAAGTAAAGGGTATGCAAATCAAATTAATCATAAAACATTTCTTTATACTACCTGTGTTCTTCTTACCCAAATTACCCAGAACAATTTGCTTTCAAAAAACCAATTTATCCGCATAGTATGCGAGGGATGAAATTCATATTGCTTGCGCAAAACGAAAGCTTAATGCGGCCAAACAATATGTTTTAGAAGGCTAGTTAAAAAAATCATGCCTCCCAATAGTAGGTAGAAAAAAACCGGCTTGAAAACCGGGTGTCAATCACATATAATAGAAATGTCGTGTTATAGACTTATTTTCAAAAAACACGAATAGCACTCCATCAACATGATGACAGTTGCAAAGCTTTCGCTGTTGCACCCAGAGAATATGCGCCAAATATACTCTTCGGCGGCTTGCCTTTTCAAAAATCTTCACAGGTTTGGGCAACCTCCGATAATTTACTCGTGAAAACCGCGCCTCTATTTCTAACATTAATCATACCCTAGTTTGCTAGGATTGTCAATTTTTTTTGAGGATTACCTATCACAATTTATACTATTCCATGGGCATGAATTTCGTTCATATTGGGAGGATTTATGACACATTCTTTTAAAACAAGTGATTTTTATTATGATCTGCCAGAAGAACTGATTGCACAAACACCGCTTGAGAAAAGAGACACTTCAAGGCTGTTAATGCTGAACAAACAAACAGGAGAAATTAGTCACGAGCATTTTTATGATATTGTAGAAGCTATTCATGAAAATGACTGTCTAATTCTGAATGACTCTCGTGTTTTGCCGGCAAGAATTTATGGAACAAAAAAAGAGACCGGTGCGGTGGTAGAATTTTTACTGCTCAAGAACTTGGGAGAAGATATTTGGGAATGCTTGGCAGGTCCAGGCAGAAAAGCAAAAGTAGACACAGAATTTACTTTTGGTGAAGGACTAATGCAGGGCAAAGTCGTCGAAGTGAAAGAAGACGGCAATCGTTTGGTGAAATTTTCTTATGACGGCGTGTTTTTTGCCATACTTGACAAAATCGGGCAAATGCCGCTGCCGCCTTATATTCACGAAAAACTCAAGGACCAAGAACGCTATCAGACAGTATACTCCAAAGAGCTTGGTTCGGCTGCGGCGCCAACGGCCGGTTTGCATTTCACCGAAGATTTACTGGACAAGCTGCGTGCAAAAGGGGTAAAAGTTGGGTTTGTGACTTTGCACGTGGGGTTGGGAACGTTTCGCTCTGTCAGCGCTGAATTTATCGATGAGCATAAAATGCACTCCGAACATTATTATATGCCGCAGGAAACCGCTGATATCATCAATGAGACCAGAAAAAACGGTGGGCGAGTGATTGCCGTTGGCACAACAAGCTGCCGAACGCTGGAATCTTGTGCCGATGAAAACGGTCACTTTACGGAGAGCAACGGTTGGACAGAGATATTCATTTATCCTGGTTATACATTCAAAGGGATAGACGCTTTGATCACAAACTTCCATTTGCCGGAAAGCACATTGGTTATGCTTGTGTCGGCTTTGGCCGGAAAAGAAAACATTCTGCATGCTTATGAAGAAGCAGTCAAAGAAAAATACCGATTCTTTAGTTTTGGAGATGCGATGTTTATCAGCTAAAGTAACTTTTGAAAGCAATATAATAGGGCAGAACAGAAACAAGAACAAGAAAAGGATAAGAAAGGTTTGGCTATGTACAAATTAATTAAGAAAGAAAAGCAGGCAAGGCGAGGAACGTTTACTACCGTACACGGAGAAGTGCAAACACCGGCTTTTATGAATGTCGCAACAGCAGGGGCAATTAAAGGCGGTGTTTCTGCCTATGATTTGCATGATATAGATTGCCAAGTTCAGCTTTGCAATACCTATCATATGCATTTGCGCCCCGGTGATGAAACCGTTAAAAAGCTCGGTGGACTGCACAAGTTTACCGGCTTTCATGGTCCCATTCTCACTGATAGCGGAGGTTTTCAGGTTTTCTCGTTGGCAAAGCTTCGCAATATTATAGAAGAAGGCGTGACATTTTCTTCTCACATCGATGGCCATAAAATTTTTATGTCACCGGAAAGCAGTATGCAAATTCAGTCAAATTTAGCATCTACCATTGCAATGGCGTTTGATGAATGTATGGAAAATCCGGCGGAATATGACTATGCTAAGCATTCTACGGAACGCACAACACGTTGGCTTGAACGCTGTCAAAAAGAAATGAATCGCCTTAATGCACAGGCAGATACGATTAACCCACAACAATTGCTGTTTGGTATTAACCAAGGGGCAACATATGAAGACCTTCGCATTGACCACATGAAAACCATTGCAAAAATGGATTTGGACGGCTATGCTATTGGCGGTTTGGCAGTTGGTGAGAGTCACGAAGAAATGTACCGCATTATTGAAGCGGTTGAACCGCATATGCCAGAGGGTAAAATTCGTTATTTAATGGGAGTGGGCACACCACAGAATATTTTAGAAGCGGTGCGGCGTGGGGTTGACCTTTTTGACTGCGTTATGCCAAGCCGAAATGCACGTCATGGACATGCTTTCACAATGGAGGGCTGCCGAAACCTGATGAATGCGAAATACGCATTGGACGAAGCACCTCTGGATGAAACTTGTACTTGCCCAACATGCCAAAAGTTTTCAAGAGCCTATATTCATCATTTGTTTAAAGCCAAAGAAATGCTGGCTATGCGTCTGACCGTAATGCACAATCTGCATTTTTACAATCACCTCATGCAGCAGATTCGAGATCACTTAGATGAGGGAACATTTGAGGCTTTTTGTGACGAATATGCCGAAAAACTTGGACAGAGAATTTGAGAGAAAGACACAAAAAATTCACTTGCTTGTCTTATCTTTTTTTGCTATAATATATAACATTAACTTGGAGGTGCGATTTGAATGAATCAATTGATATTTCTTGACACAGCAGCTGCTGCTACGACCACAGCGGCACAGGGCGGCGACCTGATGACCATGCTGGTGTCTTTGTTGCCCATGCTTTTAATTCTTGTCGTCATGTACTTTATGATGATTCGTCCCCAGAACAAAAAGAGAAAAAAAGAATCTGAAATGAAAAAGAATGCACAGGTTGGCGATGAGATTACAACAATCGGCGGCATTAGCGGCAGAATTATCGCTGTGAAAGAAGAAACAGAGTCTATTGTGATTGAAACAGGAAGCGATAAATCAAAGCTGCATATCAAACGCTGGGCAATCGGCAGTGTTGATACCATTCACGACGAAGACTAATTTTCTATTAAGGCAAGGCATAAAAGAACTCTATGTTTCATATCTTTATTATAGATTGAAATATGGGGTTGTTTTTATATGAAAAAGCTAAGAACAATTTTGGTTTCTGTGGCAATCATGTCAGTTATCTCTTTGTGCCTTTTGTTTATTGTGGCCGTTATTTTGGCGAAAGCAGGCACCTTGGCAGGAGATTTCGTCAATCTCTTGACCACTATCATTGCTTGTGCATCGGCATTTCTTGGTGCTTTTTTTGTGTCCACTCGTGTAAAAGAACAGGGTGCCTTTTATGGCTTGTCAGCTGCCGCTGTTTTTTCACTAATTATGATACTTGTTTCTTTGTTGGTCTATCATAATAGTATGAGCTTTGCCAGTGTGTGGAAGATTGCCGCCATATTGCTTAGTGGTTCACTCGGAGGAATTTTAGGGGTTAACAGAAAAAGCAAAGTGAAATTTTAAATAACTACATAGTGATGAAGAACAGAAAATCTCTCGATTTATATCGAGAGATTTTTATTTGCGCCAATTTAAATTTATTATAGAAATTTAGTGTTCAGCAATTATAAGTATTATAAACTAAAATAATTTCTTTTTAGACAAATTATTTTTAAAATCATTGACATCATACACATTAAAGTTATATAATTAAGTAAAAATTTGTATAATTTTAGTAATTTATCCATATTTATAAAGGATTTTGAAAGATAGGTTTGCTTATAATAGCAAATGAATAGGATAAAATCACAGAGAAATGGAGGGGAGTCTCGAATCAAGTTCGTTGCTTAATACATTTGTGATGTTTGCCGATGTAAAATCGTTCAAAATGAAATGAGTATGAAAGTGAAATGGGGGTCATTATATGACGGAGAAAAAGAAACTACCATTAGTTAAAAGGTTATCGGTTCGAGGAAAACTCTTGTTTGGGTTCGGTGGAATATTCATGATTGTACTGATTTCTTTTATTGTAGCAGCGTGGGGAATTTCCCGAATGGGTGAACAAGTGAATTTGTACTCGAAATATACCTATCCTTTGGCCAATTCTAATTTATCCACACAGCGAGATATGGTTTCTACACAGCGATATTTGTTAATAGCTTTGCAAGAAAAATCCCAAAAGGCAGATGTAGAACCATCTTTGGCAGCTGCTGAAGAAAGCGCTAATCGTTATCTTGCCAGCTTTGATTCATTTGCCAATAATCAGCGAAGCAATGTGAATGATGATAAAATTGCTGAAGTGAAAGAATTGATGAGTGAAGTAGGAAAAGCTCGTGAAGCAATTGTAGAACAAATTCGAGATACAGCAGTAGACAGCCGTAAAACTGCCTATGAGATTTATACAAACAGTTATTTGCCTGCTTTCAATGCAGCCAATGAAATTTTGGATGATTTCATGGTTACTGGTGAAGCTCGTGAAGCAGAGCAAAGTGCAGCGGCTTCACGGACCATTTCACAAGTTTGGGTAATGTTGATTTTAATTCTTGTGATTGCCATATCGGTTACTGTGCTCTCTATTCTTGTCATAACAAAAGCAATTCTTACCCCGATTAAAGAAATCGAGGGTGTTTATAAAGAAATGTCAAACGGAAATCTGCATGTTCAGCCTGTCTATGAAAGTTCGGATGAATTAGGTGGTATGGCAAATAATATTCGAATGACTAACACAAAAATTATGTCTTATATTGAGGACATTAGCACAAAACTCACCCAGTTATCGCAAGGCGATATGCGTATTTCGGTAGAGTCAGATTATATAGGCGATTTTGCTGCGATTAAGCAATCTTTGCTTGATACATCTTCCTCCTTGAATGCAACACTCCAGCTAATTAATGTTACAGCAGAACAGGTGAATACAGGGGCAGAGCAGGTTGCAAGTGGAGCGCAATCAATAGCCTCAGGTACAACAGAACAAGCGGCAACGGTAGAAGAACTGAGTGCTTCTGCTATTAATATAGCACAGCAAGCAGAGCAAAACGCACACAATGTTCGTAGAGCAACGGAATACGTTGAGCAAGCAGGAAAAGGGGTAGCAGAGAGCAATCATTATATGCAGCGCCTGAATACAGCAATGGGTGATATAGGAGAATCCTCACAGCAGATTTCTAAGATTACAAAACTAGTGGAAGATATCGCTTTTCAAACTAACATTCTTTCCTTGAATGCAGCAGTAGAAGCGGCACGCGCCGGTAATGCGGGAAAAGGCTTTGCCGTGGTGGCGGACGAAGTGCGTAATTTGGCTACAAAATCGGCAGAAGCGGCGAAGCAGACTGCAGAACTGATTCAAAAATCTACCAGTTCTGTGCATGAAGGAGAACAACTGGCATCTGAGACCCTAAAGGTTTTGGGGAACGTATCTGAAAAAGTGCATCTCGCAGATCAGGTAGTTCGAGAAATTGAAGAATCTTCTAGAGAGCAAACGGATGCAATTGAGCAAATTAATCATGCATTAGTACAAGTTTCGTCAGTGGTGCAAACGAATGCGGCTACGGCCGAAGAAAGCTCTGCTTCAAGTGAAGAATTGGCAGCACAGGCACATGTTTTACAGAAAGCAGTCGCAAAATTTAAATTGACACAAGATCAGATTGTTTATCCCGTGAAAGACGAGGACTCTACTGAGCAAGATGAAGGGACAGAGATTTTCACTGTAAATGAAGGATTTGATAAGTATTAGAAGAAGACTTGTTTGACGAGCTGCTGCAGAAAAACGGCAGATTGAAGGAACGATTTGAAAGCTAAACTGAGGATTGATGAAGGTTAAGGACGGATAGAATAGTTCAGTTATAAAAGTACCAGTCAAGGAATAAAGGGGGGTTAGGCAGAAAAAACAACAGAAGTAATATAACTTTCTGTTGCAATAAGAATAATAAATAGTATATAATTCTAAAAGAAGAGATTAACCATTAGCAAAAAGACTCCGCATAGTATGCAGGAGCCTTTTTGTGTAATACCAGTTTCATCACAAATAGAGGTAAACGGGGACTTTTATTTTAACAGAACGAATCAAAGAACCCATAGACGAAACGGCGAGGAGTTAAATGTTAAACAGAGGGAAAATGATTAAAGGAAAGAAGGAATGGGTATGAAGATAAAAAAGAGAACGGCAAGTGATTTTCTTGCATTAGCGCTGTATGCCTTTGCGGGGTTTGGGCTAGAAATTGTCCTTTCTATGCTTTTGCCAACTGTACTAGGGGTAAAAAGCTCAGATTATACGACCTTTCATCATGTGACTCATTGGGTGCTGACTTGTCTTTTGTGGGGAAGTATGACGGCTTTTCTTTTGCACTTTTCAAAAAAGAAGTACGACCTTAATTTAATGGGGCAAAGAGATTCCATTTCCTCAAAACGCTGGGTGGTTTCAATTGGCATAGCGGTTATTGCCATTGTAATTACAACTATCGTGTGCAAAGGGTTTAAACCAGTTATAGAGTATAAAGCGCTCATCACTTCTATTTTTCAAAATATTTACTATTTGTTTGAATCTGCATTAATTTTATTGACCATTGCGTTTGGCCAAAAATTTGGAGATATGATTACAAAAAAAGAAAACTTACCTTGGGGTGGCTTGGTTTTAGCTTTAACTTGGGGGCTCGTACATATTTTACTTCAGGATTTTAACACAGGTTTATATACTGTTCTCATGTCTATTCTATATGGGACTGTTTATATCGTGCTGAATAGAAATACTAAATACGCTTATGCGTTTATAGCAGTTATGTTTATATTATAGTAAGTACCAATTAGATAGAGGAAAGCAGTAAATAAGTCAAAATCAAAGTAGAATTGTAAGAAAAAGAATAAGCTTAAAAATCCCTTGACACAAACACCGTGTCGTGCTTTATGATGAAGCTAAGGAAAAAGAAATGAGGTCGCACAATGGAACTGCAAAAAGCAAGTCAGGTGTCAAAGGAATACGGTATTTCTACCAGAATGCTGCGTTATTACGAACAAGTAGGTCTGATTCAAAGTGTGCGTAAAGAAGATTATGCTTATCGGGTTTATGACGAAGGAGCAATACGCAGACTTCGCCAAATCATCATATTACGCAAACTGCGTGTTTCTGTTAAAAAGATTCGTGAGATTTTTGACAACAACAATGCGGTAAGCATAATAGAAGTATTTGAACGCAATATGAGTGAAATAGATGAGCAGATTACGGCATTGGCAACGGTTAAATCTATATTGGGCGTCTTGTTAAAGACTTGCAGGAAAAAGCAAATATGTGCCTGCAATTGGATTATTTAAGTGATAATTATGCGTTTTCTGTTGTTGACGGTCTTTCTTTTCCGAAGAACACAATTCAGGAGGAGAAACCAATGGAGGAACTAAACAAGGCAAATGAAGCTTTAAATAAACTGAAAGACAAAGATGTGAGAATTGTTTATCTTCCACCAATGACCGTAGCGGCATCTTATGCCTCTGGGCAATTTGAATACGGCGTTGGAACAGAAGCCACTAGCAAAATAGAACAATTTGTTTGGGAAACTAAACTTCTAAAGGCGAAACCTGATGCTAGAGGAATGGGCTTTGACTGTTCAGACAAAAGCCTGAAAATCAGAATTGGGGAGACAGCAACTGCATATGAGGCATGGGTGTCCATACCGGATGACATGGAAGTAAAAGCGCCTTTGGTAAAGAAAACCTTCGCTGGGGGAACATATGCTGCTCATGTGTTAAGAGATTGGAATTTTCAACAAGACTGGTCTTTGCTTCAAGAATGGGTCAAGGCGAGTGAAAAATATGAAATAAGCGAAGGGCAACCGTGTTTTGAAGAAGTGCTGAATTATTACAACATGATGCAGGACGGAGCAAAAATGGAAGATACACAGTTCGACTTGTTATTGCCCATTAAGGAGAAAACACATGGAAATGATTGATGTTGGAACAATCTTGTCTTTTGGCAGTTATGATTGGCGTGTGCTTGACAAGCAAGAGGACAAAGTGCTGATGATAACTGAAAAGATAATTGAACAGCGCCCTTACCATGATGTGTATAAAGATACCACTTGGGCAGAATGTGCACTGAGAAAATATCTAAATGGTGAATTTTATGACAGATTCAGTGAAGCTGAAAAAGCAAGAATCATCCCTGTGCTTAATCAAAATTTAGATAACCCATGGTATGGTTCACGAGGGGGAGATGACACGACAGACAATGTGTTTTTGTTGAGTCTTGAAGAGGCGGCCTGTAAATATTTTGGTGACAGCAGCGCAAATTTATATCACAAAGGAAAAAACCAACGTTACTGGTTTGAAAGAAAAGACAAGAACAATGGTAAACGGCTGGCTATGCTTCAGGATAATGATTGGAATTGGTGGTGGTGGCTTCGGTCACCGGGCAGAGTAAACGTAAAAGCCGTATATATTCACGGCACTGACGGTAATATCGGGATTCAAGGTAACAATATATTGATTGGAAATCTCAGCGACGGCAGATGTACAGGCGGTGTTCGCCCAACCATGTGGTTGAAGTTGTAACTGCAAAATATAAACAGAATCTCATAGAAGACATCGGCGTAGCTTTAAATAATGCAATCGTCCAACAGACAAAAAGTGTGTTGAACGATAAATGCGTTAGCTAATTCGAAATTGAATTAAGCAAAAATAGTCGAGAAATTTTTTGCCTACCGAGGTAAGATAAGAGCCATGAGGAGGTGAAAAGATGATAGAACAAATTGAAGCTGTTCAGCGAATGCAAGATTATATTGCAGCTTATTTATCCGAAGAAATTACACTGGCTTCGCTGTCGAAAGTGTCTTGTTTCTCACCATGGTATTCTTATCGCCTGTTTTTGCAGTATACCAATATGACACCAGCAGATTATGTTAGAAGGTTGCGTCTGTCTAAATCGGCTATTCGACTGCGGGATGAATCTTGCAAGATTATCGATGTAGCATTATCACTCGGGTTTGGAAGCGTGGACGGTTATCAAAGAGCATTCTTCCGAGAATTTGGGTGTAATCCAAGAGCTTATGCAAAGAATCCAGTTCCTCTCTATCTTTTCACTCCTTATGGAGTAAAATATCGAACACCTCGAAAGGAGAAGAAAATGGAGACTATGAAAAATGTATTTGTGCAAGTAATTGAAAAACCGGAACGAAAGGTACTCATTAAAAGGGGAATCAAGGCAACCGACTATTTTGCCTATTGTGAGGAAGTTGGCTGTGACATATGGGGGTTGTTGCAAAGCATAAAATCAATTAGTGCTGAACCTGTATGCTTATGGCTTCCGTCGCAGTATATCGAGCCCGGCACTTCAGAGTATGTGCAGGGAGTAGAGGTTCCGGCAGATTATGACGGCATTGTTCCCGATGGATTAGATGTCATTATTCTGCCAGCTGCAAAGTATCTCATGTTTAAAGGGGAAGCTTTTGACGAAGAAGAATATTGTCCTGCCATCGAAGAACTGCAAGCGGCAATTGCTGATTATGACCCCCAAGTAATAGATGCTCAGTGGGATTTGTCAAACCCTCGCATACAGCTGGAACCAATTGGTGCTAGAGGTTATATCGAGCTTCACCCCATCAAAATCTGAAGTGAACATTATTTTGAAGGCAAATGACTTCATAAATCTATCTTGATTAAATTACCAGACATCTATTGATACGGATGTCTGGTTTTGCTATACTTGTTTTAGCTTTATAGTGCCATTTTCAAAATGTATGGATTACATAGAAACCGTTAGAATGCGTGTGAGAGGTAAAAATGAAGAATATTTTTTTAGTGGGCGGAACCATGGGAGTAGGAAAAACAACGACTTGTCAAATTGTGAAAAATAGTTTGGATAAGAGCGTTTTTCTTGATGGAGATTGGTGTTGGGATATGCATCCTTTTCAAGTGACAGAAGAAACAAAAGATATGGTAATGGACAATATTTGTTTTTTGTTAAATCAGTTTATTAAATGCTCTGCTTACGAAAACATAATTTTTTGTTGGGTGATGCACCAACAGGCTATTATAGATGAAATTGTTTCGCGCCTTGATACAGCAAATTGTAAGATTCACGCGATTTCTTTGGTATGCGATGAACAAGCACTTTCTGCTCGGTTAAGCAAGGATGTGGATGCGAATATTCGAAAAGAAGATGTGATAGACAGGAGTATAGAGCGGATTCCGCTTTATGCAAAACTGAATACGCACAAAATTGATGTATCAAGAATCACTTCGGGACAAGCGGCAGAATTAATGATTCAAATGAGCCATTGATGATTTAAAGGACAAAATATTCTCTAACAAGATAACGGTTATTATTGTACTGTAATTTATTCTAAGGATGGTAAATATGGAAAAGAATGCTGTGAGCAGAACGAATATTATTGGCGGCGGCGAGGTTGGTCAAGCGGTTTCAATCCACATGAAGAAAGACACGGTTCATCGAGCCAACAGTCTTTTTTGGGACACAAAAGGAAATGACCTTCTCGGCACCACGGCGCTGCCTCATTATGGCGCATTTATTTCAGAAGAAAAATGTCAGCTTCTCGGTGATATCACTGGGAAGAAAGTATTAGAAATAGGATGCGGAACAGGTCATTCTTTGCAGTATGTAGGTGAACGTAAAGCGTCAGAACTATGGGGTGTTGATTTATCACAAGAACAGATTAAAAAGGCAGAAGAACATTTAACAGCAAATGGTCTGTCCGCAAAATTAGTTTGTTCACCGATGGAAGAAGAATGTGGTATACCGCAAAATTATTTTGATATTGTGTATTCAGTTTATGCCATTGGTTGGACCACCGATTTAGAAGCTACCTTTTGTCGCATTGCCTCCTATCTGAAAAAAGATGGTAAGTTTATTTTTAGCTGGTCTCATCCCATCCACAAATGTGTAGCGGTAGAAAACGATACACTACTATTCAAAAAAAGCTATTTTGATGAGTCTTGGTATTCTGTAACCCTTGGCGATAGTTCGCTTACCTTATCCGATCGTAAGTTGTCTACGTATATAAATGTACTGGCTAAGGCAGGCTTTATAATGGAAGAATTAATTGAGGAGTCTGATGAAGATATGTTGGCGTTAAGAGAAGACGATTTTGCAAAGAAAGCAAAAATGCTTCCGGCTACTTTTGTGATAAAAGCAAGAAAACAGTGAAAAGCCAAACGGCTTGGCAAAATTCAGGCAGACGAGTTTAGCTATGATAATGATCTGTGCAACTTATATCAGGTAATTATCAGC
Source organism: Scatolibacter rhodanostii (assembly GCF_900197595.1). Lineage (GTDB taxonomy): Bacteria > Bacillota > Clostridia > Oscillospirales > Acutalibacteraceae > Scatolibacter > Scatolibacter rhodanostii. The sequence continues at coordinate 165,998 of NZ_FZLO01000005.1, forward strand.
AAAAATTGATATACTAAGGGAAGGAGTGAGGCAAATGTCTTTACAAACAATAAAGTCAATGGCCAAATGGGTCGAAAATAATATAACAGAGAACCCAAGTTTGCAGGATATGTCTGCTTATGTTGGGTATTCGCCGTATTACTGTTCTGCAAAATTTCATGAGCACATGGGCATGACCTATAAGCAATTTCTTGCTCAATGTAAATTAAAAGCGGCTGCTTATGATCTCTGCATGACCAATGACAAAATTACCGATATTGCTTTTCGTTACGGGTATTCATCGTCAGAAGCGTTTGCCAGAGCTTTTTCTCAAGAATTTCAATGCTCGCCGCGACAATATCGAAAAGCTTGTGGTGTCAAGTTGGCCAGACTTAACCTTTAGATGGATTGCTTTCTCCAAATTTGTTAGGGCAAGGAGATAACATGTTAGATAAATTTGGAAGAAATGACTTATGCTGGTGTGGCAGCGGCCGCAAATATAAAAAATGTCATTCCATTATGGATGAACAAATAGAAAGATACCGTTTAAGAGGGCATGAAGTACCGCAACGAAAACTATTGAAAACAAAACTGCAAATTGAGGGGATTCGAGAAAGTAGCAAAATAAATATTGCGTTACTGGATTTTATTGGAGACTATATCATCGACGGGGTAAGCACCGAAGAGCTAGATCGGCTTATTTATGAAAAAACCAAAGAGCTTGGTGGTATTCCGGCAGATCTTCATTATGAGGGATATCCTAAAAGCTCTTGTATTTCGATTAATGACGTTGTCTGTCATGGCATCCCTTCTAAAGATGTGTTTCTAAGAAACGGTGATATCGTCAATGTTGATTTGTCGACAATCTATAATGGCTTTTTTTCTGACTCATCCCGTATGTTTTGTGTGGGTTCAGTTTCTCCTGAAAAGCAAAAATTGGTTGATGTTGCAAAAGAATGTATGGAGTTGGGCATTGAACAGATAAAGCCTTGGGGATTTCTCGGGGATGTGGGGCAAGCCGTAAATGACCATGCGATAAAGAATGGATATTCTGTCGTGGAGGAAATTGGAGGCCATGGCATTGGCTTACAATTTCATGAAGAACCGTGGGTGGGTTATGTGACAAAACAGGGGACAGGTATGCTTTTAGTGCCAGGACTTGTTTTTACAGTAGAGCCTATGGTGAATATGGGCAAAGCCGATATCGTAACAGATACAGGTGACAATTGGGCTGTTTATACAGTAGACGGAAAACCCTCTGCCCAATGGGAGAAAACTGTATTGGTAACAGAAACAGGACATGAAGTGCTAACCTATTAACACTCTGTAGTAGCTATTCAAATAGAAATATAAGCGAAAAGACCTGTGCATAATACGCAGGTCTTTTCGCTTATTAAAATACAGAATAAAAGAAAGGGAATAGCTTAGTGCCATGAAAATTAAAAGACAAATTGAGTGATTAAATCTACTGTATTAAAGAAAAATCAATCTGTCTTATTTCCGGATATCCCAAAGCTGGAAGAAATACATAGCCGGAATGGCTGCCGTCTATTTGTTCCAGGGTATATCCTTGTCCATAAGGTACTAACGTCACATCTTTGATGGATTCCAGATTCGGTACAAAAATCACAGTATCAGTAGAAGATTTCTCTTCTTGTATTTTGCAATGAAAACGGTTATTTTGATGAGTATAGCTGTATTCTAAAATGCGACCGGCGGCTTTCATGGGATATGGTCTGACAATTACTTTGGAAATAGGATTGTGGTAGAGATGAGAAAAGTCATAATAAGTATCACTGGCTAAGTCTTTTTCAAAGATTTGAACGAGATGAGCCGCTTGCTCCAACTGCTTTTCTGAGGCGTTGGGGTAGCAACCCCATTCTCCAACTAGCAGAGGCAGATTCAATTTATTTTGCACCTGTTTGTGAGCTTCAAATATTACCTCCACCCTTGCATTACATGATTGTTCATATAAATCTGTGTCCACCAAAATATCGTAGCCATGTGGGGCATATGCTTGATTTGGGTCTTGCAAACCGTTTTTATCTACGATAGCGGTAATGGCTGAAGTCATCCCGGCATTGCTGAAATAGTTGGTTTCCAAAAAAATCATAGTTTCTTGGTCGACTTCTCGTATAGTTCTGGCAATTCTATTATAAAATGTGCGAAGACTCGTTTTCTCAAATTGCTGTGAAGAACCTTGCGCACCTTGTATTAGATTTGTATAGAGAGTTTTGTCGGTAAGAAGTCCTATCAACTCCTCTTTTTTCGAAGAGTCAGACCATAATGCCAAAGAATCATTTGGATTCAGTGCGAGATTGTTTGGCATCGCTTCGGCTAGACCGCTGAGTAAAGCTTGCAAAACTTCACTTGCACCTGAACCCATAAAAGGTTCATTCATGACATCATAACCAATAACCGTGATATTGTCTTTATAGCGCAATGCAATGTGTTTCCACATATGAATATAATGGTCTTGTATGCCCACACCATCACAGGCGGGCTTGTTATTCCAAAAATTATCAAATGCCGTTTGAACAGCTCTGCTTAGCAAATAAGATTCGCTCCACAAATCTGTTTGGACATGTTCATAGCCGTCAGTAAGAGTTGCCCAATCAGGTGCGCCGTCAGAAAATTGACTGCCAAACAAGTCTTGGTGCATATCTAAAAACACGTGAATATCATGCGCTGCAGCCATGGCAATCAATTCATCTATCTTGCTAAGATAGTGTTCATCATATTTCCCTGGTTCTGGCTCCACTGCATCCCAAAAAATACCCAGACGGATAACATTGAAGCCCCCGTTACGTAAGGTTTCAAAGTCTTTGTCATGATAATCTCCGATATAATTTCGATCTTTTTCTTTGCAAACCATATTGATTCCATGCAGCAGTGTGTGCCGACCTAGCCAATCAACAAAGATATTTCCTTTTGAAGTAACTAATTTTTTCATAGGGAGCAACTCCTTCTTTAAAGTTTACTTTACGTGAAACAACAATAAACCAAGTCGTTGTTTCATACAACAGAATTTCATTCAAAAGTATAAACCTTCTAGTAACTCTAATGTCAACTGAAATGTAGAAGTGCAATGTATTCAATCAGTTTATATACAGAGAAAAGTAGCCTTTATAATCCCAACAATGTTAAAAATAAAAAGGATGGATTGACCCGCAATCCATCCTTTTTATTGGCAATAATCTAAAGCCTAAATTTTTTCCACGGGGATATAGATTTTAAAAAATAAAATCAAATCTTTTTCTCTGCCTGCATATAAGTCCAGCACATTTCTTTCAATGGCATCTGCTACCACTCGATAATTATTGTAAGTAATGTATTGCAGCATTTTGTCATAGACCTCATCAATATCTAAATGGTCAATTCGGTTTACTTTTGCATTACAACACACGCATAGCCGACTTTCAACGACTTGCAGCAGGTCTACTCGATTAGTTTTGCACGGTTGCTCTGAAATATAACCATATTGATTATAAGTATGATAATCGCCAGCCAAAAGAGATTTCTTGTCAATAGTAGAAATGATGTTGGCAAAAGAATTCCAATTTTCTTGTGCTGAATCATTCGCATTCACGATTTCGTTAATATCTAGTTCGTCATTTTCTTGCGTATCAAATTTTTTTGCCAACATCCACAACTTGGGTATCGTTTTAACCGTAATCTGATTGTCGTAGCAGGTATCTTTTACGCTATCTTGAAGCATCAACGCCTGTGATTTTAGATTTTTCAGTGCATTTATTTTGTTATCGATTTCTTGCGTGTAGTTAGATAATTCTTGTTCAATTAGGCTCGCATTTTCATGTTCCAAAACAGTAATTAATCTGCTGATGGGTGTACCAATAGAACGCAACAATAGGATAGTCGATATCATTTCAAATTGAGCCTTTGAGTAATAGCGGTAGCCGTTTTTTTCGATTTTCCATGGCTTTAATAAATTGATTTCATCGTAATACCGCAGTGTGTGAGTAGACAACTTGAATATTTTAGCCACTTCTCCAATGGTGTAGTATTCCTTAATAAAAAATCACCCGCTTTTATGTATAGTTTCAAAATCATACGCTCAATAAAATTGTTAAAGTACCTTCATTATTACTATTGTATCTTTTTATTTTGTTTTTTCAACCTTTTTGCTTTTCTTTATCCGTACACTTAACGGATTCTACCAAAAATTTAGAAAACTCTAATGGTGCTGCACCCACAAAGCTGTTTTGCATGGTAGCCATGTAAATAATTCGGTTGTAAGACGAACACTTTAAAGGTAATTTTTTTACGTTGAATAGGCGAATCATATCAGTGTCACATACAATTGAAATTCCAATTCCGTTCTCAACCATGCCTACCATAGAAAAATCTGTTCCTACTTCGCAGAAGATATTCGGTGTACATCCTTCTGCCTGAAACAGATTATCAATTAGAGGGCGAGTACCAGCTGTTTTATCATAATAAATGATGGGGAATGGGGCTAAATCTTGTATGCAAACCGAATTTTTAAGACTGAGCGGGTGATTACAAGGGACTATGACGGTCAAGCCTTGTTCCCAAAGCGCTTGAAAGCGGATGTTAGGGTTGTCCGTTTTTTGAGAGCAGATGACGATATCGTATTTTTCCTGCTCTAAATCATCAATTAATTGATAAGAAGTGCCTTCTTGGCAGTGAAAGCGAACACCCGCATGCTGCTTTAAAAAATCAGACATGATAGGTGCAACTAAAGTGGCAGATACAGAAGCAATAAAGCCTAATTGTATGCGCCCGTTTTCTAAGTTAACCATGCTATCAAGTTCTTTTTGTCCCACCTCTAAAAAATCCAAAGATTTATCCACATATTCTAAATACCGTTTTCCGTATTTGGTTAACCGAACATTGCGTCCTTGTTTTTCAAAAAGATAAGCGCCAAGTTCTGTCTCCATGTGTCTGATGGCATTGCTTAGAGAAGGCTGAGAGATTTGTAGAACATCAGCTGCTTTTGTATAGTGTTGTAGATGTGCCAAAACCGAAAAGTATTTTAAGTGATTGTAATTCATTTGTTGGCTCCTTTTATACCGTGGGTTAAAAAGTTTGATTGATAGCTTGGTGCTATGAATACTATACCAAAAAGTTATTTTTTTAACAATAGTTATTTGCTATACTACTGAAGGATTGCGTAAAATTATGTAGAATTTAGGGTGTTTCAAGGAGTTATTTGACAATTTGTTAGGATTGTCAATCAAAATGAGCGGAAGTTTTGATGGTAACCAGCTTGATGAAGTTTCTCTGATTCATATCTTTATGCGTCGAATTCATTATTATTCAGGAGGATTTTATGAAACAAGACAGTAGCAAGAGCTACCCAAGATGGCTTATATTTCTTGGTGCATGGCTCACCATTTTTCTTCTCGCTGTTAACGCCACTTTTTCTGTGCTTAGCAGCAATGTGGCCGAACAAAAGGGACTTACCTTAGACTCTTTAACACTGGCCTATGCGTTGTATCTTCTAACCCTTTCTACCGTTGGTATTTTTGCCGGACGATATGCAGACAAGCATGGCTGCAAGCTGATTGTTGCTGTAGGTGCACCAATTTGTGGCTTAGGATGGATTCTTACCGGTATGGCTGACTCCGTTCTAATGTTTTATCTGTCATTTGGCGTTGTAACTGCGCTGGGCGCCGGTATTCTTTATAATGCTTTACTTACTTCTACACTCAAATGGTTTCCGGATGTACGTGGAAAAGCTTCTGGCTTACTATTGTCATCTGCTTCACTGGGACCGTTTGCAATGGCACCTATTCTAAATGCAGGGTACCATTCTTTGGGCGTCAATAAAACACTTTTGTTCTTTGGTCTGGCTGTCATTATTATTCCGCTTTTCTTTGCTGTAACACAAGCGCAACCGCCTGTTGGATATAAGCCTAAAGGCTGGAATCCACCCGAAGAAAAAACACAAGCTTCTGCTTCAGCAACAACCGCACAAACAACAGATCTTGCTCCCAAGCAGATGGTAAAAACCTTCCATTTCTATGAGATGTTGTTCATATTTATGGCGGTTGCTTGTGCCGGAAATATGATGATTGGCGTGCTTTACACGATTTCTACGGTTCAAATTCAATTGACAACACAAGTAGCAGCACTTATGGTGAGTGTTTCTACCATCATGAATTTTATTGGCCGACTCAGTTTTGGTACTATCTACGACAAAATTGGCGGAACAAAATCGCTCATTCTTTCCTTTACCTTAACAATTATTGCTTTGATCATCATTAGTTTTACAGGTCAAGGATCAGAAATTGCGTTCTATCTTGCTGTCGCTATTCTCGGTTTTGCTTTTGGCGGCCCTATGGTTGTGTTTCCCCCTCTCACAGCAAAAGCTTTTGGCTCTAAGAATTTAGGTATTAACTATGGTATTATTTTCTTTGGGTATTCTTTAGCTGCTTTTGTCGGCCCTAAATTGGCCACCTATTTTTATGCAACTACAGGAAAATTCACCACAGGTTATTATATTTCTATCGTATTGGCTCTGTTGGGAATAGCAGCTGTATTCCATCTTAATCGCTCGCTTAACCGAAATAAATAAATCTAAAAACTATGAACATAGCCATATAGGCTGGGAGGAAAAAATGAAATTACTTGAAAATAAGGTTGCTGTTATTTTAGGTTCTACCTCTGGTGTCGGAGAAGCTGCCGCTTACTTGTTTGCAGAAGAAGGCGCAAAGGTTATCGTTTCAGGACGTAACCAAGAACGCGGAGAAAGCGTTGTGCACGCCATCGAAGAAAAAGGCGGAGAAGCTGCCTTCGTAAAATGCGACATAACGGTAGAAGATGAAGTGAAATTCTTAATGGATGAAACAATTAGAATTTATGGTAAACTGAACATTTTAATTGGAAATGCCGGCATTCCGGAAAAGAAAGCACCCTTGCACGAAATGGAGCTTTCTGACTTTGAGCGCGTAATTGACACCGATATGATTGGTATCGTTATGAGCAACAAATATGCTGTTCGAAAAATGCTGTTGAACGAAGGCTGCAATAAGGGTTCTATTGTCAACGTTGGTTCTATTCTTGGCGTTGTAGGAGCCCCCAATTCAACTGCATATCCAGCCGCAAAAGCAGGTATCACCAATTTTACGACTTCTTGTGCAGTTTCCTATGCTTCTCAGGGAATTCGTTTTAACACAATCTCTCCTGGATATGTTAACACTCCTTTGCTAAAAAATCTTCCGGCCGATCTCGTCAAATCTAAGATTGCCGCTCACCCAATTGGTCGTTTTGCAGAGCCGATAGAAATCGCAGAGGCATTGGCATTTTTAGCAAGCGATAAAGCTTCTTATGTAGTAGGCGCAAATCTTCGAATTGACGGTGGCTATACTGTCATTTAACTGCTAAGGGATTGTACGATTTTTACGCTGTATATCATAAGACAATGTAAATTTTAAATAGGAAGTATAAAAAAATGTAATAAAGAAGGTAGGTATCAATTTCGGAGATTGATACCTACCTTCTTTTATTGATAGAATGACATTGTTATAGGTGAATGGCTGGCACCTTTGTCTAGGTGGCTTTGTTTTGTGGTGGTAGGCACAGTTTGACAATCATCAGATAGCGTTTAAAACAGAATAGCCAAATAGAATGAATATGGCCCCAATAAAAATACATAGAGCCATTTTCCACTTTTTTTGTTTATGATGTTGCCATAAGAAATGTCCAACTCCTAATATTATGATATATCCGATTATCTCACAGACAATAAAAATATTTCTATATGAATTTAGATTGTCATGAATTTCATTTAATCTCAAATGCGTGATTAGAACTGAAATATATTCAAATCCACTTAGCGTGTTCTTGTCGGGAGATTTTGCCCAAGTAAAATCAGAACCCAAAAGAACAAAGTCAACATAAAAATCGTCAGAGAGTTTAAGAGCTCCTTGTTCATCGAAAACAGTTAGGTAATAGGTTTTACGTTTCTTTATTTCAGCTTTATAAGTATAGAATTGAGAATCACTTTTTATGGTAGAGGAGTCTACTATAAAAGTTTCATCAGCTTTTACATCTCTATATTCTATTTTTTGATATGAATCTAGTGGACTTACTACCTCATAGATGTCGCCATTACAATAGATATACCGAATATCAGTGAGCGCGTGATTCCAACAGACTACAGATAGCGTTATTACTAGAAGAGGAATAATAATTTTTAAGAAACATAATTTCGATTTCATAGTTACTCCTTCTCTTTGATATTTAAAATAAGATTAAGAAAGTACAAAAATTTGAGTTAGCAGAGAAAATGCGTACTAATTAGTTTAATTATAGCATACGCCTAGAGAGATTAAAACCTAGCCAAAAGAGTTTTGTGAATTTCTTACACAGCTGGAAGCAGCCAAAAGTTAATTTTATAGGGAGACCAGAAGTATAAATTAACAAATGGTATTTTGATGGAACAAGAAATTGGAGCACGTACTCTTTTTGATAGTAAGAAGGTTGCAAAAGAAGTCAATATAGCAAAAAAACATGTGAATCACTCTTGCGTTTTATGAATTTTTATATTATAATACAGGAAATATCCTGCAAAGCAGGTTCGAAAGGAGTTTTATAGATGACTGTATTTTTTGAGGTGTCCGTCATTTAAAATAGAATAAGGTGCAAACTGATTTGGGGTATCCCTTTTTTCACTGTGCCTAAAAGTAACCTTTCGTGAATACTGAAGCTTTGTTAAATAAGCAAATGGTAACACACTTTAGGGTGTGTTATTTTTATGCCTAATTAGCCATAGCAAGCAGCCATGAACGGCCGCTTGCTATGGCATTTTTGCGCCTTTTTTCAGAAAGGAAGAATTTATAAATCAAATTTAGCAGCCCGTTTATTATTTTGGAGGAATGGTGATTACTATTAATGTAAAAGACTATGGCTTTATGCCAACTTATAAAAAAGAAAATACACAATACGCGCGAGTGTTGGCAGTTCATAAAGAAAGTTATGTCATTATGACAAGCTTTGGTGAGTGCTCGGCAAAGTTGAAATCTAGCGTATATTATAACAATAGCACGGAGGAATTTCCTACCACGGGAGACTTTGTGGAAATACAGTATGAGTCACAAGGTGTCAGCTTAATTTTGCACACTTTGCCACGCAAATCAAAATTTGCCCGAAACGATTTTTCTGGGCATGCAAAGAATTTTACGAAAACGATAATAGAGCAGGTGGTTGCAGCCAATTTTGATTATGTTTTTATTATGCAGTCCCTTAATCATGACTTAAATCCCCGTCGGCTAGAACGATATTTGGCGCAGTCTTGGCAAAGCGGTGCTATCCCTGTTGTTGTGCTGACAAAAGCGGATTTGGTAGACAATTATGCCAGTTATGTAGCTGAAGTAGAAAAAATAGCAATTGGCGTGGGTGTATTTGCCATCAGCGCAAAAACTGGACTGGGCATTCAATCGCTTTCAGAGTATTTAAAAAATGGCAAAACCATTGTGCTTCTTGGTTCGTCAGGTGTTGGTAAATCTAGCTTTGTCAATGCTCTGGCTGGCAAAGAGATTATGACGGTGAATGGCATTCGTGAAGACGACAGCAAGGGCAGGCATACCACTACACACCGACAACTCATTCGTCTTGAAAGTGGCGTCATGATCATCGACACACCGGGTATGCGAGAACTTGGTATGTGGGACGTTTCAGAGGGATTAAGCGAAAGCTTTACCGATGTTGAAAGTTATTTTGGGCAGTGTAAATTTTCGGACTGCAAGCATCAAACCGAGCCCGGCTGTGCCGTAAAGTCGGCAATTGAACGTGGTGAACTTAGTGCAGAACGTTGGGAAAGCTATCAATCATTAAAAGAAGAAAATGATTTTGTGGAAAATAAATCTGCGTATTTAAGAGAGAAAAATACACGAAATATTGCTATTAAAATGTCACAGCGTCAGATAAAGAAAGGGAAAAAACGTGGATTATTATAAAGCGAACATGATTTTTGAACAACATTTACTTGAGGTGGTTAAGGAAGATTACAGCTTAAACAATTATATGATTAAGCAGATTCCACCACATAACGGTGGTCGAAACCTTGTCTATAATTGTACACATGCAGTTGCAGACGATAAAGTAATTCGGGTATCGTTTCAGAATGACAGGACAAAAGGTGATTACCTTGCCGAACTTGAATTTGTGCGTTACTTGCACGAAAATGGTGCAGGCGTTGCCAATGTAGTTGCTACACAGAAGGACGATTTATTGAGTGTGTTAAGATGGGAAAATTTCACTTTTTTTATTGCTGTTTTTGAAAAATCAAAGGGGGAGATTTTTCGTGAGCGCAACTATCAATATCGTGAAGGTGTGCCGATAGAAGAGTATTTTTTGAACTGCGGTAAAATATTAGGGCAGATACATCAACTTTCTAAAATGTATCAACCTGTGCATAGACGGTATAGTTTTTTTGACAAGTACACGGAGAAGTATATTGATAACCTTGTTCCGAAACAATATGAAAAACTAAAAGCTAAGTTGCTTAATATTGTCACAAATTTGCAAGAACAGGAGCGTGATTCCAATAATTATGGCTTGGTGCATTTTGACTTTAACGATGGCAACTATATGATTGATTTTGATACAGGAAATCTCACTGTTTTCGATTTTGACAACTGTTGCTATTGCCCATTTATGTTTGACTTGGCATCATTATGGCAAAATGGTGTGGGGTGGACGATTTGGGAGGAGGATGCACAAAAACGCCGTGAATTTATGAGCCGCTATTTTGAAGTTGTCCTAAAAGGGTATCGCTCAGAAACCGAACTTTCCGACAACGACATAGAAAAATTACCGTTTTTTATCAGTGTTAATCTTTTGGAAATGATACTTGACCGTTTAGAAGGTGGCGACACGATCAAAGATGATAAGGAATTACAGTATTTCTGCAAGTGCGTGGAAGAAGATATTCCTTTTTTGGGATTTTTTAGCGAAACATATTCACATAAGCAGCCATTTTGCTTAACTTAAATTGAAAAGAGTAAGGCGAAAAGGTGATAATTATTATTAAATCAATATTATATAAAATAGAAGATAGTGAATATCTAATCAGTATGGTTTCCTTAGATTTTGAAGGTGAGGTTTTACCTTTGTCAAAACTCAACGAAATGTCTAGGGAACAAGGCTTACTTCATTTCTTATCTCGCGACAGACTCTAACGATGATTAGGAACGTTATATCACATGGAGTGCAAGGCGAAATATTGGTCGGCTAAGAGGTACGCCAGAGGATGAAGAAACCATTAATTGGATTGACAAGTGGTACAAAATGTACTTTGATTATCGACATCCATTTCAAGGGCAAGCCATGTTTGGTCTTATGAAAATATAATGATACAATTCGTTTATCACATCTCACTATGGATATAACGGAAAATCACTCTCACACATACTCCTATTAAAGGGTATATGGGGGTGATTTTTTATGGCAGAAGAACAGAAAATCTACTGTAGGGCAGAAAAGTTGACAGGGAATATTATATATAATATAATAAAATAAATACATAATATTAGGAAAAACAACTAAATAAAGACTGGTGACGTAATAATTGTAGGTATTTGAACTGGGCAGGTAGCAGCGATTGGATAGTGCCAAGACTAAAAGCACAATGAAATTAATGGGGTTTTATGCAAGCTATTCTTGGATAAGTATGCGGATGATAGAAAGCTCAGTTTGAGTATCCATTGCAAAGATGGAATGTAATTAGTAATAGATTAAGCCTAAAATTAATATGAGGAGTTTCAATATGAAAAAGATTGTAAGCATGATTCGTCGTGAGATTATTGGAATGAAAGCGATGTTTATATCCAATATTGTGGTTTCTATTTTAGCTAGTATCAGTTATTTGGGATTGACATTTGCAATCCAGCAGATTATGTCTGTGGCAAATGGAGAATCACAGAATTCTTTATCCTTTGTTTCCGTTATTGCCATTATAATGCTGATCTATTATGCGGCAATGAACATTTTCTCTGAAATTGTGAGTAGTAAATTTGAGATTTCTCTTGAAAAAAACATGCGCTTGCATCAGATTACAACGTTATTTTATAAATCATTCTTGTCTGTAGAACGTTTTCATTCAGGCGCTTTGTTCAATCGATTGACAGAAGATGTAAGATTGGTCGCATCATTTATTGTCAGTATAAGCAATCAGTTCATTTTAGAAACATTAACAGCGATATTAGCAATATTGTATATGTTTTTGCTAAACTAGCAGATTACGTTAATTATGCTTGTAATTATACCGGTTTTAACATTTTCTATTACACGTTTTGCTCCTGTTCTGCAACGACTTTCAGAACAGAATCTTCAAAGCGATGACAAAATAAAGTCCTTCATTCAAGATGTTTTAAATCAACTTGCACTTTTTAAGCTATACAACATGAGAGAGAAAACAGAAAATTCTTTCAATATATTGTACAAGGATAAGAGAAATAGTAAAATGAAACTTGCAAAATGTATCGGACTGTTCTCTTTTATGAACAGCTTTATGTCGTTTGGTGTGTTCATTATCACCTTGATAGTCGGTACATTTTTTTCTCTACGTGGAGAACTAAAGATTAGTGAAATGATTGCCATTATACAATTGACAAATTATGTTTCTCTCCCGATTTCAAATTTTTCTCGCTGGGTGTCTGAAAGTGCAATGGCTAGAGCGGCTTCAGAGCGAATAGCTGAAATAGAAATATTGGAGGATGAAGAAGTAGAGCCTATCCTAAATGATCCACACAAACTACAACAGTTGGTCATAAAAGATTTATCTTTTTCTTATCCACTGAAAAATAACAATTCTGATGGCCTTATTGACGAAAAACCGGTCATAAAAACTCTTTCAGCGATATTCAAAAAAGGTCAAGCTATTGGGATAAAGGGGAGTAGTGGTTCTGGCAAGACGACGTTGCTTCATCTTCTGCTCGGTTTGTATCACGGCAATTCGGGAGAAATATTCTTCGAACATGATGCAGAAGGAGATAATAGGCAAAGAAACATAGCCATAGGGTATACACCAAGTGACCGATTAACCATTCAGGAAAATATTTGCATGACGCAACCTTACAATGAATCACTAATGAGAAAAGTCTTGAGAGAAACCAACCTGACAGAATGCATTGCCTCACTGCCAGGGGGAGTGCATACGAAAATTGAGGAAAACGGAAAAAACTTGTCAATGGGGCAGGCACAGAGGATTGCGATTGCACGAACCTTCTATTGCAACTACGACATGATGATTTTTGATGAACCAACATCAAATCTAGATGCGGAGTCAAAGGTAGTTTTTGAAAATTCATTAAAAGAATATGCACACGACCGGATATGCATTGTGGTAACACATGATCCAGAGATGCTTCTACATTGTGACAAGGAATATAAATTAACAAATGGTGTTTTGATGGAAGAATAAAATGGGTGTGCAGTAAAATCGTGTATAGATAAAAACAAAACCGCTTAAACATTATGTTCAAGCGGTTTTGTAAATATATGGCAGGGGCAGAAGGATTCGAAATATAAGCAAGATAATGTATTAATAATTATTATTATATCATACATTCTTATTAATGAAAACTCAGCTATGCTGATGTTATATACTCTCCCCGACTGTACAAGCAGCCGGGCATTTTTATTATAAAGGAGATATTACCATGAATTATTATAAGCAACAACAAAAGGAAATTGCTACAATCAAGCCAAGAACTATTACGCTAAATTTATCCGATGCAGACGTGAATCGTTTGTATGGAAGAACAGGAAAATCCGGATTAACTCCGTCAGAGCTGCTGCAAAATTTTGTTGGCGATTTGGTTTACGGTACTTATTCAAACGGATCTGACGAGAGAGCTTATGCCAAAGAATGGTTTGACCACTGCTACTTTGCGCATAAGCAGAATGAAACTCTGCTTAGTTATTTGTTAGAAATCGATGAATTAGACAGTTTTCTTGCAACCTTAGCTGTAATTGACAACACCAAGGAAGAAATTGAAGACACTCTTTCTGATGAGTGGATGACACAGAATGAAATTCAAGAAGATGTTGATAGGCTCACCAAAGAATTAGCCGAATATCAGGAAGAAATCGAAACCTACTTTGAAAACTTCCAGTGCAGTGAAAAGGGTGCTGCCAGTGAAATCCCTGCTGAATATTCGCTTGAAACTGAAATCCAAAGAATTATGGATTGGAAAGCTAAAAAAGATACCTTAGCTTTTTAATTATATATGCAAGCCATTCTCCCGACTGTCAAAAGCAGTCGGCATTTTAATTTTAAGGAGATACTACCATGAAAAAAACAAAAGTAATCGCAATCATGAACGAAAAAGGCGGCTGTGCCAAAACAACAACGGCTACTGCTCTAGCCTATGTCCTCTCAAAACAAGGTAAAAAGACAGTGTTAATTGATTTTGACGGACAGGCCAATTCCACCTTGCTTATGGGTGTAAAAAATCCTAATACTTTGGAAGTTACTATTTCCACTCTGTTAAATTGTATTATTGCTGAAGAACCCTTGCCTGCGTTAGAGAGTTATCTTGTGAAAACTAACTGCGGAGTAGATTTAATTCCGTCAAATAGTCAGTTGTTTTCATTGGAGCGTAACCTAGCCGGAGTTGATTTTCGAGAATATATGCTGCGTGAATATGTTGACACTATAAAAAATCAATATGACTATGCAATTATTGATTGTATGCCGCAGGTCGGAACTCCTATGGTCAATGCGATGATGTGTGCCGACAGTTTAATTGTCCCCACACAAGCCGAAATCTTATCGGCTCAAGGTTTACAAGAGCTTGTCAAGCATTATGCCAAAATCAAGCGTGCCGGAAACCCTGAACTGGAGATTGAGGGAATTCTCATTACGATGGATAACAAGAACACGATTGTTTCAAATCAGATTAAAGAAATGATTGACAGTACATATGGCGGCAAACTTCTTGTCTTTGAAACACGAATCCCTCGCACGATTAAGGTTGCGGAGGCTGCTATGTATGGACAGACTATTTGTGAATATATGCCGAATAATAAGGCAGCCATTGCGTACCAAAATTTTGTAAAGGAGCTGACACTATGAGTAAACCAGATAAATCAAAAATGATTAAGCTTGACCTCTTAGATGATATTCTTGACATATCAGCTCCTGTTGCAAATGGAAATACAGAAATGCTACTTAAGCAATTACAACCCTTTCCTGACCACAAATTCAAATTATATAGTGGCGAAAGATTAGAGGACATCCTCTTGTGACGGAAAGACAGCAGCATTCTGAAATTGCAATGCGAAGAAAAATGGCAAGATCGGATTTAACAAGGACAAAAGACCAATCCCAAAAAAGTATGGTGTTTGATAACAGAAAAGCTGTTTCTGCTAAATTTGCAGGAAGACGTATCAATCGCACTAAGGCAACATCAACTTCTTCTAGAGCAGAATCTTATTCTTCAAATGCGGAGATAACAGCCAATCAAGAAAGTTGCCATACAAGGAAAAAAACCTATCGTCTTAAGAGAATTCCCAGTCCTGTAGAAAGAAAAGGGTTTTATGGAGCTGTACGTTTTCCTACAGACAAAGTAAGAGGTTCTGAATTGGTTCGCAAGAATCACGATATGTCAGAAATGGTATGGTCTACTTATCGCAGCCAAAAAGATGATGATGTCGGTTCAAAGACAACAAGTTTAGCAGAATCTCAAGCAGTTAGGACAGTGAAGAATCTGGCGGGTGTCCGCCAGATTTTAAAGGAAAGAAAAGAGTATAAAATTCAGAATACTGACAGCAAAACACTGGGAAGTGTTTCACGTCGCACAGAAGAAAAATCTTTTAGAAGTCGTTTGTCTAAACCCTCATTATTGAATCGTTCTCAGTTGAATCAACCTATTCAGGAAAAAAAGAGTGCTATCAGGAGAGCGCAGGACAAAAATTCCATTCAAAAGCAAAATCTCTCTAAAAAAAATCAATCACCTCTTTTACATCGTAATGATAAAAATAAAACTGCTGCTCTTAAAAGAAATCACACAGTCAAAGGTTTGATTCGAGAGAATGTAGTTGCAGGTATAAAGAATTTTCAAGGCAGTGAAGATGATGGTATGAAGGCCATAACAAAAACAAGAGATTTTGTTATGCGTACCAGACGGGCTGCTAGGGCTGCTCGCAAAACAGGAGAAGCAGTATACAAAATTGGAAAAGTTACCGTAAAAATATTTTCTGCCATTACAAAGTTGTTGGCCAGTGTAGCACCTACGTTACTACCTATTCTTATGGGAATAGTTTTAGCAATGGTATGTGTAACTGCAATAACCGCCATTATGCCAAGTTTTACTTTAAAGAGTGATGATGTAGAAGTATCTAAGATTTATAAATATGTTACAGAACTCGATGCTGAATTTAGTCAAGAGGTACGCACTGAAAATACAGGAGCTGACGTTTACCATTTCTATTTGAATGGATCTGAAATTAATCGGACGTCATTCGAAGTTGTTACCAATGCCGACAGTTTCATAGCGTATTTAGATGCCAAATATCAAGACTATGCTTTCGATAAGTTTATCTACGGACTTTTTGGCGGCACAAATGTCAAGAGCGCGGCACAAATGTCAAGAGCGAAGTAAAAGCAATTCATGAACAGCTTTATTCGTATTCCGTCAATATTTACTATAAAGACGAACCTATGGGTGTTGACGAAGACGGAGAAGAAATTTTCGAAGAAAAGAAAGTCAAAAGCATTTCAGTACAAAGTAAGGTTTTTGATTCGTGGGTTCACCTCAATCAAAATGTTGTCTTTAAGGAGGGAGAATATGATTCGTATAAGCTACTGAATGAATCAGGAGTGTTCATGTCTAAAAAAGAAATTGAATCTCCTTTTAAAGGAGAAACTTTTCAGCTTGCCAAAAGATATGGATATAATCTTGAGAATGACAGTGTGGTCGAAAACTCTGGAATAGATATTATTACGTCGACCAGAAAAAAAGTTTCTGCCGGCATAAAGGGAACCGTGACCGATACAGGAGATAATTACGTTAAGATTTCTCATAAGAAAAAAGAAATCGTCTATGTCAATCTCAATCCGACAGTTAGCATAGGTCAGGAAATTAAAAAGAATGACATTATCGGAAATACATCGGGGGATAGGTTGCACATTGATTATTACAAAGACGGAAAAGAAATGTGTCCCTATATTTTTATTAAAGGAGCTTCCGGTTTCCAGAGAAACGTAAATGGTAATATGAGTATTGTCGAGATGGCATTATCTCAGCTTGGGCAAGTTGGCGGACGGCCTTATTGGTCTTGGTATGGATTTGGCGGACGTGTAGACTGGTGTGCTATTTTCGTTTCGTGGTGCGCCGACAGAGTGGGTTATTTGAGCGATGACATTGTTTTTAAACATGCGAGCTGCACGGCAGGAGTGAACACATGGAAGAGTAAAGGTTTGTGGCAGGAAAGGCAATCAGGGTATGTTCCTAAACCCGGGGATTTAATTTATTTTCTATGGGACCTTACAGATTATGGTTCAGACCATATCGGGATTGTAGAAAGTTCCGACGAGAACTTTGTTCATACAGTCGAGGGGAATTCAGGGGATAGGGTAGAGCAAAATACATATTCACTCACAAACGTAACAATCCTTGGCTATGCAACTCCGTTATATCCTACAACCTATGGGAAGTATAGCGAAGAAGATTTATATTGGTTATCCCGAGTGATTAATGCCGAAGCCGGAAGTGATTGGCTGCAAGATACATTTCAGCAGGATGTGGGTAGTGTGGTTTTAAATCGCACCAAAGATTCCCGGTATCCCAATACCGTTAAAGACGTTATTTTCCAGAGAGGACAATATGAGTGCGTTACTAATGGAAGTATCTATAAAGAACCCAGTGCTAAATCCATTGCAAATGCAAAATATATTCTTGAAAAAGGAAGTACCTTACCTAAAGGAGTAGTTGGACAAAGTCAATTTGTACAAGGAACAATTTACAGCACTTACTATGACCGTGTTCTTGGAACTACAACTTATTTCTGTTATATATGAGATTTTCAGTTCTCTGAAAAAATAATTTGTCATTTTGACGGACAACACCAACTTTCTGTTTTGAGAAATTTTCTCGTCAGGGGTTTGGGGGCGAAGCCACCAAAAAGATAAAAAACAAAAATTTTCAGAGTTGAAAAATTTTGGATTTTGGGTAAGTGTGGGAACACTTTCAATGCTCGTTGGTAGTGTAGGAGGGTTCCACCCTCCTACTGGGGTTCATGGGGCAAAGCCCCATGCCCTTTTTTAATCCTAAAAAGGCGAGGTGATTTTTGTGCAAGTCAGAAAAAATCGAACGAGAGAAATTGAAAAGAAAGTTTTTCTCTCTGCAGAAGAAAATCGCATTATGAAATCTAATATGCAAAAAGTGGGAGTTCGCAATTTTTCACTATATGCTCGCAAAATGTTATGTAACGGATATCTCATCGTGCGAAATTTTGATTATCTTAAGCAGACAGCAAGAGAACTTGGTCGGATTGCTCAGAACCTCAATATGATAGCCAAACGTGCCAATACGACGCAGAGTATCTATGAGGACGATGTAAAAGATATTGCAGAGTCTTATAAAAAAGCAAAAGCTCAAATTGCTTCTGTCATTTCGGATTTAGTGAATGAGGAAAAGTTTTATAAGACGAAAGGAGAAAAGGAAGATGAATCATTTTGATGTCATTACCACAAAAGAAGAAAGAGAGCAAGCAGGACTAAAGCAATATAAATTTGTAGAAGCAGCCGGAACAATTACTGCCGTTCTCAATTTTAGAGCATGGGGAAAAAACATGAACCTTGGTTGCTTTTTTCGAACAGAAGCAGGAGATAAGTTTTGCGTTTATCTGTGGAGAAGTAAATTGAATCCTGATGTTTATGGGCCAAGAAGTGAAAGTATAAATTTTGCTGAGGTGAAAAATAAAACCAAATGGAATCTTTCATTTGAAAAAACTCGCAGTGGAAAAATATTTTTAGCTGATGCGAAAGAGTTGGGATAATGGCAACGACAAAAATTAAACAAATCAAAAGAACAACAGGAAAGTCTTTAGCATATATTATGAATCCTGAAAAAACCGATGGAAGTTTGCTTGTGTGGGGTTTTAATGTTGACCCAGAAGTGGCTTCTATGGAATTTGATTTTACTTATGCACTTGCCAAAAATGTTCGGGGAGATTATTCAAAAGTAGGCGGTTCAGATATCAAGGCCTACCACATGATGCAGAGTTTTTCTCCGGAAGATAATCTGACACCTGAACAAGCGCATGCCATTGGCAAGCAATGGGCAGATGAATTTCTTGAGGGAAAACATGAATATGTTATTGCTACTCATATTGATAAAGACCATATCCACAATCACATTATCTTTAATGCCACGTCTTACTATAATCTGAAAAAATTTGAATCTGTCCCATACAAGACAGTGAAAAAGTTGAGAGATATCAGTGATCGACTTTGCGAAGAAAATAATTTATCCGTTTTGTATGGAAAACGTGAAAGAGTAAAGGAAAATAAAAAGTGGAAGAAAGAGCCAACCTTAGGAGAAAGTCTTTCTACATTGTTAGACTCGGCTGTTGCCCAAGCCAAAAGCTTTGAGGATTTTAAATCTACTGTTATCTCTATGGGAGTAGAAATCAAAGAAGGTAAGCATATTGCCTTTAAACACCCGGACGGAAAACGTTTTATGCGTGGAATGAATTTACCCGGTGATTATTCTAAAGAAAAGATTCTAGAACGCGTTGAACACCCGGAAAGATTTATTCAAAACGAAAAGGTTCCTACACTTGATTCTCAAGAAGGTACTTCTGTCAAAGTACCAGAAACTTATGCAGATTTAATTCAGAAAAAATCTAGACGGACACTTTTAGAGAAAACAGCCGAGCTTGCTGAAACGCTCTTAACAATCCGTCGAGAAAAAATTGAACGATATGATGATTTTGACATTCGGAAAGAAAAATTATCTGAAACTCTGCAGCATTCTCAAAAGCAGGTTGAACAGATGAATAGAAAAAATCAGGAATACACACAGGCTGCAAAATATCTTTTGGCTTATCATGATACTTTACCCATTTGGCAGGAATATGAAAGCTGCTCTCTTCTGAAAAAATCGTTTTATCATAAGGAACATAAAGAGCAACTGGACAAGTATAAGTTTGCTCTTGAGCAGCTCAAAAAAATGAAAGTGAACGCAACGGTTGATCCGGACAAGGTAATAAATCTAGTTAAATATCAAAATGATTCTGTTGAAGAAATTAATCAGAGAATGCAGAATGTTCAAGAAAGAGTAGAGAAAGTTCAGCTTGCACAAAACATAGTGGACAGAATCGAAAATGAATATGCTGCTATTCAAGGCAGAACACAACGAAAGGGGTTATCAAAATGACAAATGCAAATAAAATTCAGGCAAAGCGTGAATCTATTAAGAAAATTGAAGAATCCATTGAAAAGAGAAAAGAAAAAATTGAAGGTGAGCAGCAAAAAATTAAGAAGTTGGAACAGGAAATTGAAGAACTCGCTGTTTTTGATATTAAGAATCTTGCAAAAGAAGCCAATATGCCGATTACAGAGCTTCGGTCTGTTTTACAAGATTTACTTTCTGAGTCTTCTAAAAAAGTCGATGAATCCGGAAGTAAGGAGGATGTAATATGATTTATCTGCAGATAGGAATTTCTCTTTTAATTCTTTCTATTTTGTATGCGATTGGAATTAAATGTTTTTACTTTCGTAAGTATAGAGAAAAAATTGAATCACTGGAGAGGGAGATTGAAGATAAGAAACTTGAAATTGACAATCTTAATAAAGAGCTAAAAAAATAAATACATATAAATAAAAGCAGCTGCTATGAAATCTTAGCAGCTGCTTTTATTTATGATATGAGAGGATAATATTATGAAGGTAAGAGTAACAAAGGCTACACTTGACACAAGGGCTTTTATCCGTTGGACAAGAAGAAATCTTAAAGGGTCTGAGGGTGACATCATTTTACTATTGATGGAATTTCCAGAGGGTTTGACAGCGGAACAGCTTACAGATGATTTAAATATTAAACGTCGTACACTAACTTATATTTTGCAAAGACTTAAGAAGAGAGGTTATATCAAAGATTATCGAAAATATTCTAACCGCACGGATTTAAAACTTGGCAATTCAAAGATTAAGGTTTTTCAGCTGTCAAAGGCATTGGAACACTTTTTGAAATAAGGAGGAATTACAAATGAAACATCATGCATATAATTTAGAAAAGAATCAATTTAGTGGTGGATATATGGCTATTGAAGAAGATGTTTTTAGCTTGATTCATGGATAAGAGTTGAAATTCTATCAGTACAGCACTGTGCGTCATGCTTAGTGATTTGTAGTGGACAGATTATTCTTGATGTGCTTGTAGAATAAACTTTATTTTCGATGATGTTCCTGAAGACAAATTATTCCAAAAAGAAATCAACTTTATATCTATTATGATCATAGGAAAATTGCAGCAGGTATTATACAACAATAAATATTAGAGTTATAATTAATCTTAAGTTTTTGATAAAAAATTTACCATTTATCTTTATGATATATCGGTTGCGAAGCAAGTCTATAGTTTGTCAGATAGTTTAGTTTCACCAATTCGTTATTATCAAGTTCTTTTTGAACCAATAATTGATGAAGAACGCATATGCCAAGCCCACTAGGCACGATTTGTTTGATTACTTGCCTAAATTTTACTTCTAAAACTTTTGAATGATTAACGATTTATGGATTTATTTTCATTTTCTTTACTTTATTTTACAACGGATTTTATTGTGTTGTCCTAGTCAGGAATAAAGAAGAATATTTGTTTTGTAAGCAAAATTGCGGTTGATATATTTCTAAAAGTTCATCACTTATATTGACTTTTAGACCTTAAATGATATAATATATTGAAATATTACCAATTAATATTTAGCATGATTCCGGTTGGACAAACTGCTTTTATCTGTTTGTTTTCAAGTTTTTGAGCTTCAGGGTGGAGAGCTCCCAAAAAGGGAGTTTTTCACCCTTTTTGTCATTATTTTATAGAAAGGTGGCAATATCATGGGCATTTTAGAGAGCTTAAATATTTCTGTTTTTATGATGGCAGTCGTCTATGCGGTTTTATGCGGTTTGTTCCTTTTAATTCATCTTTTTTCTTTATTCCTTCGCTCAATCGAATTAAAGTCAAAAAATAATACGCAAACACCTAAGAGACAATAAAAACTGTTTCTGAACATAAAAAAGGTCTTGGGAATGAGAAAGAAGGAGAACAATATGTTTATTGAGGCTATTCAAAAGATATGGGTCAGTTCTGGTTTTGTTAGTTTAACATGGCAACATTTGGTTATGATATTGATTGCTTGCATATTAGTATATTTGGCAATTGTCAAAAAGTTTGAACCAATGTTATTATTGCCAATTGCATTTGGCATTTTACTTGTGAATTTACCCTTTACCGGTCTTATGGATGCACCGGCTTCGTCATCTGAAGCAGGCGGATTGCTATATTATTTATATCAAGGTGTGAAAAAAGGAATTTATCCTTCACTGATTTTCCTTGGCATTGGTGCTATGACAGATTTTGGTCCATTGATTGCTAGACCCGCCAGTCTTTTTATCGGTGCAGGAGCTCAGTTTGGTATTGCCATTGCGTTTACACTTGCTACGGCACTTGGGTTTACACCACAAGAAGCAGCCAGTATCGGCATCATCGGTGGCGCAGATGGCCCTACAGCTATTTTCTTAACTTCTAAGTTGGCTCCTGCCCTTTTGCCTGCCATTGCGGTGGCGGCATACTCTTATATGGCACTTATCCCGATGATTCAGCCTCCTCTTATGAGATTGATGACCAGCAAAAAAGACCGGGAAATCAAAATGGAGCAAACTCGGACGGTTTCAAAGCTAGAGAAAATCTGTTTTCCAATTATCGTCACAATTTTTTGTGTTTTGTTGCTGCCTTCCACAGCTCCGCTTATTGGTATGTTGATGCTTGGTAATTTATTTAAAGAATCAGGCGTGGTAGAACGTTTGTCAAGCACAGCGCAAAATGCTTTGATTAACATCGTTACCATTTTCCTTGGTGTCACTGTAGGCGCTACAGCCAACGCTGAAACCTTTTTGAAGTTGGACACCATTAAAATTATTGCATTGGGACTGTTTGCCTTCATGTTCAGTACAATTGGTGGATTGCTTCTTGGTAAATTGATGTGTGTGATTACCAAAGGAAAAATCAATCCTTTAATTGGCTCTGCTGGCGTGTCTGCTGTTCCAATGGCTGCTCGAGTTTCTCAAATCGAAGGACAGAAAGCAAACCCAAGCAATTTCTTGTTAATGCACGCCATGGGACCGAATGTTGCGGGAGTTATTGGTTCTGCGGTTTCTGCAGGTGTCTTGCTTGCTCTTTTTGGCTAATATTTAGAAGCTTGACTTTTCTTAATAAAAGATACAAGAGAATAATAAATTTTGGGTGTCATAAAATGAATTTACATGAACTGTTTAAAAGAGTGCAAAAAAAAATGTCACCGGCACAAGTGGTTATTGCCAGTTTTTTTGGTGTCATTGCCATTGGTTCAATTCTGCTAATGCTTCCTGTATCACATCAACCGGGAATAAGAGTTTCTCCGATTGATGCTGCTTTTACAGCGACATCGGCAGTGTGTGTGACCGGTCTTGTGACTTTGGTGACCGCCACGACATGGAGTCTTTTCGGTAAGGTAGTAATCTTATGCTTGATTCAAATTGGTGGTTTGAGTTTAGGCACTGTTTTTACTTATTTTCTGATTCACATTGGGAAAAAAGTAGGTTTAAAAGATAGGTTAACCATACAAGCAGGTTTCAACATAGATGATATGGGTGGAATGGTTCGCATGGTAATCATGGTTATTCGTGGCACCTTTATCATTGAAGGAGTTGCTGCTGTTTTATTAGCAGCGTTTTTTTTATCTAAGAATTATATTTGGTATGATGCATTATTTTACGGCATTTTTCATGCCGTCTCTGCTTTTTGTAATGCTGGGTTTGATATTATTGGTGATGTTAGTTTAGAGGGATATGTAGGCTCACCTTTTATTAATATCGTGATTATGTCACTTATTGTTTTTGGAGGAATTGGCTTTTCAGTTTGGCGGGATATCGTAGGCAAGATTCGTTATAAGGTAAGACCTGCCGTGAAAAAGAAGTTTCCGTTGAGCCTGCACTCTAAATTTGCCATCATCACAACGGTGGTATTGATTCTTGTGGGGACATTGTATTTTTGGATGAGTGAGTCGAATAATCCCGAAACGTTGGGTAAGTTAGATGCAAGTGACAAATGGATGGCAGCTTTATTTCAATCTGTCACACTTAGAACAGCGGGATTTGCATCTATCCCTCAAGCGGGATTATCTGAAGCTTCTAAGTTGGTTTCCAGTATTTTAATGCTGATTGGTGGTTCACCGGGTGGTACAGCAGGTGGAATAAAAACGGTTACAATAGCGATTCTTTTTTGCAGTGTGAGCAGTACCTTGAAGGGGTATCAAAGAATTACTGCTTTTAAGAGGTCAATACCGGAAACAATTTTACGCAAAGCTTTGTCAATTGTCATTATTATGCTTTCTCTTTGGATAGGAGGAACGCTATTGCTTTCTCTTGCAGAACAATCCTCTGTGTTCCCTTATACTTCTGTTGACTTGTTATTTGAAGTGGCATCAGCTCTTGGAACAGTGGGGCTTACAACAGGTATTACACCGCATCTATCTGTAATAGGCAAAGCGATTATTATGCTTTGTATGTTTGTCGGAAGAATTGGTCCGTTGGCAATTATATTATCTTTAGTAAAACGTACAAATCAGGTGAACGAGAAAATTCTCTATCCCTATGAAAATGTTATGATTGGATGACAATAAGGAGTTTCTAATGCATATGAAAAGAATTTTGGTTCAAAAAGATACACAATTTGCTGTTTTGGGTCTTAGCAAGTTTGGCAAAGGGATAGCGGCGACTTTATATGATAACGGTTATAATGTGCTTTGTTGCGACCGCAATGAAGCAGCTGTTCATGATGCAACCGAATATGCCACCCATATTGTTCAGGCTGATGTGACAGATAAACTGGCTTTGCAAAAAATGGGACTAAGTAATTTCGATGTTGTCATTATTGCTTTTAGCTCAGATTTTGAGAGTGCAGCAATAACCGCAACCATTTTGAAAGAACTTAAAGTAAAATATATTATTGCCAAAGCAAACGGTGTTCGGCAAAAGCAGATATTAGAGTCTATAGGAGTGGATAGGGTTATTCTGCCTGAAAAAGAGATGGGCGAGCAGATGGCTTATAATTTGATTACAAATGATTTGATGGAATCAATCCATCGTTCTGATAAATATGACATCATTGAGATGCGACCTCTCGCTGAGTGGGTAGGAAAAACATTAGAACAGCTAAAGCTGCGCCAAAGAGAAGGCATCAACATTATGGCCATCATTCGTGACGAAGAGATTATCGCTGTTTTAGATGCCAAAACAAGGCTGCTCGATAGGGATCATCTTATTGTCTTGAAGTCGATTTAAAATAAGTGATAGTATGAAAAACAAAAACTTTGGAGAGTTGTTGACCCTGATTACACAGTTTAGTGTATTGCTGATTAGCCCCATTTTGTTATGTGTATTTGTTGCCGTCTGGATAAAAAACCGTTTTGGCACTGGCTACTGGGTTATTATGGCAGGCATCGTTTTAGGGATTGCATCTATGGGATTAACCTTTTATAAGTTTTATAAAAAATATACAAGTGACAAAGATAATGACGACAACTTGCCACCTCAAAGTAATAGGCACTTCTAAAGCAGTCGTCATAAAGAAAAATTATGTTTGGTATTTTTAAGACAATTGAGGAGAAACAATGAAATTTAGTAAAGAAATTAAAAGAAATATCTTGTTTATTACAGTGGGGACATTCTCGCTTTCTACTGTTATGATAATTGTCTTTCTGATTGTCGGCGAATTTTCGTTACCTGTTTTATGGGGAGCAATCATCGGGAGCAGTTTAGCCAGCCTGAATTTTTATCTGATGACGGTTACTTTGCATAAGGTAGCAGATTCTGACGGGAATGGCAAAGCAATTGCCGGCATTTCTTATACGCTACGTAATGTGATGATGCTTGTAGGAGCGGCAGTGGCGATTGCGCTTCTAAAAGTAAATCCGATTTCTTTCTTGATTCCTTATATATTTCCTCGCATTTCCATTCACCTCATGCAAATTTGGGAATCACATAATAGTAAGAAATCCATAAGTAAGGAGGATGATGATTATGAAAGTTGAAATCACAGGGGCTAAAATTTTCTTTACAATTCCTTACTTAAATATTCCCATTACAGAAACTCTTGTGAATGCATGGATTGTGATGGCTTTGCTCGTGGCAGCATGTATTTGGATGACCAAAGGAATGAAGGTGCGAGCCAACACCAAAAAGCAGCACTTAGCGGAGTTTTTGGTGAACACGGTAAATAAATGGGTCTTGGATAATATGGGAGAACGATATGCGAAAAGCAGTTTTCCTCCTTTTATTGCCGCCTTATTTGCTTTCTCTGCTTGCAGTAGTTTGTTGGGACTGTTCGGGCTTTATCCGCCGACGGCAGCATTGTCTACGACTCTTGGTTGGTCCATCATGGTTTATGTCATGATTACTTACACCAATATTCGCACCAATAAACTTTCCGGCTATCTTAAAGGACTAACTGAGCCGGTGGCGCTTTTAACACCACTCAATATAATCAGTGAAGTATCAACACCGGTTTCAATGGCATTCAGGCATTTTGGAAATATAGCTTCGGGACAAGTAGTGAGTGCTTTGCTTTATGGAGCACTGCTGATGCTGAACAATGCCTTATTTGGTTGGCTTCCGGGTGCTTTGGGACAGATTCTGACGACAATACCGATAGCGCAGATTGGCATACCCGCTATCTTATCAATTTATTTTGACTTATTCTCAAGTATTATGCAGGCGTTTATATTCTGTATGCTGACCATGAATTATATTTCAGCGGCAGGTCAAACAGATTAATAAAATATAAATTCGAATTTAAAAGGAGAAAAATAAAATGGAACAAGCTATTATTTATGCTGCATGTGCAATAGGGGCAGGAATTTCAATGATTGCAGGTGTTGGACCTGGTATTGGTGAAGGTTACGCCGTTGGTAAAGCGTGTGAGGCAATCGGACGTCAGCCAGAGGCAAAGAAAGATGTTACCAGTACCATGCTTTTAGGTTGTGCGATTGCAGAGTCAACCGGTATCTACGGTCTTGTCATTGCTTTGCTGCTCATCTTTGTAGCACCGGGAATGTTCATCGGCAATTTGGGTTAAAAGATTCTGCTAATCGAAACGGAGGTAGGGTAAATGCCTGAAACCTTAGAATTTATATCATTTGTACCATGGGAAGCCATTATTATGGTTTTAAATGCTTTTATTTTGTATAAGCTGGTTCGACACTTCTTGTTTAAGCGGGTACAAGCTATTTTTGAACAAAGACAGCAAGAAGTAGATAGGGTATATGCCGAGGCCGACCGCGCTAAGGCTGATTCTGAAGCTGCAAAAAGCCAGTATGAAGCCCGGTTGGCAGAGGCGCATAAAGAAGCAGCAGAAGTGGTAGAGTCAGCCTTGAAAAACGCTAGACTCAAAGAAAATGAAATTGTAGGTCAAGCTAACCAACAGGCTGAATACTTAATCAAAAAAGCACAGGCTGATATTGAGCAAACAGAAAAGAAAGCAGTGGCTCAATTGAAAGATGATGTGTCAGTTATGGCGGTTAGCATTGCAGGAAAAATTGCGAAAAAAGAGATTAAGCAAGAAGACCATGAACGCTTGATTGAAGAATGTATGGAACATTTCAGGGAGGATGCTGTATGAATGCCTCTGCTGCCTATGCGCTCTCCTTGCTAGAGCTTTCATCTGAGTATGACTGCGAGAGTGAAGTTTATGATGCTGTAGTCGTTTTGCAAAATGCGTTATCAGAATTTCCATCTTATATACAGATTATTTCGTCACCTGCGGTTTTGATAGAAGAGCGAAAAAGGCTGATTTTAGAATTACTGAATGGGGCGCCCGCTTTGCTCACAAAAACGATTTTGACAGCATGTGAAAGAAATGAAGCTAACCTTTTCACTGAAATCCTCGACGGATATGTTGAGGCATATCACCAAAGACATGGCATTATCTCCGTTTTGGCGGTTTCGGCTATTCCTCTTTCGGACAAGATGTTCTCTCAATTGGAACAGTTGTTGAAAGAAGCTACGCATAAAGAAATCTTGCTCAAAAATCGAGTAGATGCATCTTGTATAGGCGGTTTGAGAATTCAAATGGAGGGTTTTCAGTATGACGGTAGTCTGCAAAGAAAGCTTCAAGATATACAACAAATGCTGATAGAATGAGAAATGTCAAAAGTCTTGCCATTTTAGGGTTTAGGCCTATCTGTACTTTTTAAGGAAGCATTGGCACAAATTCCGATAAAGGAAAGGTTTTATCAATGAAATTACACCCGGAAGAAATTACGCGCATTTTAAAAGCGCAAATCGAAAACTATGAAAATAAAATAAAAATGGATGAAATAGGTACGGTTCTGACGGTAGGCGACGGTATCGTGCGTGTTTATGGTTTAGACAACTGTGTATCTAATGAATTGCTTTTGTTCCCTTCTGGTCACTATGGCATGGCTATTAATTTAGACAAAGATTCTGTTGCTGCTGTTCTTTTGGGCGGCGAAGAGTTGGTTAAAGAGGGAGACACTGTTAAGCGCACGGGGAAAGTTGTGTCTGTTCCCGTGGGCGAAGGCCTTTTGGGAAGAACGGTAGACGCCTTGGGAGCACCTATAGACGGCAAAGGCCCAATTGAAGCCAAAGAATACTGGAGTATTGAACGTCAAGCACCCGGTATTATTGAGCGTAAAAGCGTTTCTATTCCTTTGCAGACAGGAATTAAAGCCATTGACAGCATGATTCCAATCGGCCGTGGACAGAGAGAATTGATTATTGGTGACAGACAAACTGGCAAAACAGCAATAGCCGTAGACACCATTATTAATCAGCGCAAAGAAAATGTTATTTGCATTTATGTAGCAATCGGTCAAAAGCAAAGCACTGTGGCACAAGTAGCAGAGAAACTTGCTAAAGCAGGAGCCATGGATTATACCATTATTGTGGCGGCAACCGCCTCTGATTCGGCACCCTTGCAATATATCGCTCCTTATTCAGGTTGCAGTATGGGTGAATATTTCATGGAGAACGGAAAAGATGTTTTAATTATCTATGATGATTTGTCTAAACATGCCGTAGCTTATCGTACCCTTTCCTTGTTGATTCGCAGACCACCGGGCAGAGAAGCCTATCCCGGTGATACGTTTTATCTGCACAGCCGTTTGCTGGAAAGAGCGGCAAGTCTTTCTGATAATCTAGGAGGCGGCTCAATGAGTGCGCTGCCAATTATCGAAACACAAGCGGGCGATGTTTCAGCATATATTCCAACAAATGTTATCTCAATTACTGATGGACAAATATTCTTGGAAACAGACCTCTTTCACCAAGGTATTTTGCCGGCAGTTGAACCGGGTATTTCTGTCAGCCGTGTAGGTGGAAACGCACAAATTGCAGCGATGCGCAAGGTGGCAGGCAAACTAAAACTGCTGTATAGCCAATATCGTGAACTGGCTGCTTTTGCCCAGTTCGGCAGTGATTTGGATAAGGATACTAGAAAGCGTTTGGCACAGGGAGAGCGTATTGTAAAAGCGCTGATACAAGCTGAAGCATCTCCTGTTGCAGTAGAAAAACAGGTTTGTTTTTTCTATGCGGTCACGGGTGACTTTTTGGCGGAAATTCCAGTGGAAGAAATTCATGACTTTGAGAAATTTTTCTATCACTACTTAGATAACGAGAAGATTGATCTTTTGAATCGAATAAAACAAACACAAAAATTGGGTAGTGAAGATGAAACTGCCTTAATGGCCATAACCCAAGAAGCAGTCAGTTTGTTTTTAAAGAATAAGCAGTAAGGGAAGTTATCGTATATGGCAGATGGCAAAGGTCTTGAGATTAAAACCCGTATGCACAGCATTGAGGGAACCCGAAAGATAACAAAGGCGATGGGACTTGTTGCCTCTTCAAAAATTGCGAGGGCAAAAGAGCGTGTAGAACGTAGCCGCCCGTACTTTCAAATTATGTATGATACACTTCATGCTATTGCGGACTCTAATACTGATTTTGGCAGTCCTTATGTTAAAGAGAATACAGCTGAAACAGTTTGCTTGATTGTTTTGGGCGGTGACAGAGGACTGGCGGGCGGATATAATGGTAATCTTTTTAAAAAAGCGGAAGAAATTTCTGCTAAAAGCGATTACATGGTATTGCCAATTGGCAAAAAGTGTTTGGATTTTTTTGAAAGAAAAAATGCTGAGATAATTAGCCGAGAATATGCTGTGGCTGCCGATTTAACGGTGGGCCGCTGTTTTGAAATCAGCAGAACCTTGTGCGATTTGTTTTTGCGAAATGAGTTTCATAAAATTGTTTTGGTCTATACCAATTTTGTGTCTATGCTGGAGCAAACGCCGGCTGATATTCAGGTTCTTCCTTTAATGGCAAATTCAGATGTGGCAAAAAAAGAAACTTCTCATTCAATTCTGTATGAGCCCAGCGGAGAAGCCGTGTTTGATGCGATTGTGCCTGAATATATGGCAGGGCTTTTATATGGCGCATTATGTGAGTCGCTAGCCGCAGAGCAAGCAGCACGTCACACCGCCATGGATTCTGCCAGTAAAAATGCCGAAGAAATGCTAGATACTTTGGTTTTGCAATATAATCGGGCACGTCAAGGTTCCATTACGCAGGAAATTACAGAAATCATTGCAGGTTCGGGAGAATAATTTATGGAAGAAAAAAAGATAGTTGGACGAATTACTCAAATTAACGGGCCTGTGTTGGAAGCAAAATTTCCGGCAGGTCAATTGCCTAATTTATTGAATGCTTTAGTTGTCAGACATGATAACAGGGAAATCGTCGTTGAAGTGGAACAGCAAATAGGGAACAATGAAGTTCGCTGTATTGCTATGAGCTCAACGGACGGTCTTGCTCGTGGTATGGAGGTTATAGATACAGGGGCTCCGATTACAGTACCTGTAGGCGATGAAACACTGGGTCGTGTTTTCAACTTGCTGGGAGAACCGCTTGATAATATTCCGGCGCCTCAAACAGCGCCAAGACGTTCTATTCACAAAGCTCCACCGTCATACGAAGAACAAGAAACAACAGGAAATATTCTTGAAACGGGAATCAAGGTTATTGACTTGATTTGTCCTTATGCCAAGGGCGGAAAGATTGGATTGTTTGGCGGTGCGGGAGTAGGAAAAACCGTCCTCATTCTGGAGCTTATCAGTAACATTGCCAAAGAACATGGTGGCATTTCTGTTTTCACCGGAGTAGGCGAGCGTTCTCGTGAGGGAAATGACTTATACAATGAAATGAAAGAAAGCGGTGTTTTAAAGAAAACCGCCTTGGTTTATGGACAAATGAATGAGCCGCCGGGTGCTCGTATGAGAGTTCCGCTTTCAGGGCTTACCATGGCTGAACATTTTCGTGATGAGCAGCATCAGGATGTTTTATTATTCATTGATAATATATTCCGCTTTTCGCAAGCAGGCAGTGAGGTTTCAGCACTATTAGGGCGCATGCCTTCTGCTGTTGGCTATCAGCCTACCTTGTCCACTGAAATGGGAGCTTTGCAGGAACGTATTACCTCTACTAAAAATGGCTCTATCACTAGTATACAAGCTGTATATGTTCCGGCAGATGACTTGACTGACCCTGCACCTGCCACAACATTCACACATTTGGATGCTACAACAGTTTTGAGCAGAAGTATTTCTTCTATCGGTATTTATCCGGCGGTAGATCCGCTTGCTTCTTCCAGTCGTCTTCTTACACCCTCTTTAGTGGGAGAAGAGCATTACCGTGTTGCAACGGCGGTGCAGAATACGCTGCAAAGATATAAAGATTTACAGGATATTATTGCGATTATGGGTATGGATGAGCTATCGGAAGAAGATAAAAAAACTGTACTGAGAGCCAGACGTGTTCAGCGCTTTTTATCGCAGCCTTTCTCAGTTGCAGAAGCCTTTACGGGCATGCAAGGCCGCTATGTGCCTATTGCAGAAACGCTGAGAGGATTCCAAGAGATACTGGATGGGAAATATGATGATGTACCTGAAAGCGCATTCTTGTTTGCGGGTAGTATAGACGAGGTGCTTAAAAAAGCGTAGGAATAAGGAGGGCTTACTATGGTTACATTTCCTCTTCAAATTGTTACACCAGATGGGTTGATATATGATGGTGACGCCGCAAAAATAAGTGTGCGCACGATTGAGGGCGATGTGGGAATTTTGGCACGTCATATTGATTTTGTGACGGCATTGGGTATGGGAGTCTGCCGCTTAGATACAGAAGAATCTACACGTTATGCGGCTTGTATGGGTGGCCTAGTTGCTGTCATCGACGGAAAAGTGAGAGTAGTTGCAACGACTTTTGAATGGTCTGATGAAATTGATATTGAGCGTGCCGAAAAAGCAAAAATTTTGGCAGAAGAAATCATCAATTCTGATAGTGACCAAGCAGAAAAACAGATTTCACAGGCTCGATATCGGCGTGCTGTCATCAGATTAGGCGTTTCACAAAGATTTTAGACTGTAAATACAGACCGTAATACTTAAATTTTAGAAAAAATCAAAATTTTACTTGACAAATGAAATTGAATCTGTTAATATTTTGGACATAAATATCAGCAAAGGCGCTGAAAACTTTATTAATAAAGTTTTCAGCGCCTTTGCTATTTTCAAGGAGGGGTTTTATGTTTTCATCTGTAGACACTATGTGGGTACTCGTTGCGGCTGCCTTGGTCTTTTTCATGCAAGCTGGTTTTGCAATGGTTGAAACGGGTTTTACAAGAGCTAAAAATGCTGGTAATATTATTATGAAAAATCTAATGGATTTTGCAATCGGTACACCTGCATTTTGGTTGATTGGGTTTGGGTTGATGTTTGCGGGTACAGGGCCATTCATTGGGGGATTTGATCCCATGATTCGAGGGGACTATAGCAGTACTATTCCTACTGCTGCATTCGTGATTTTCCAAACTGTTTTTGCAGCTACTGCTGCCACGATTGTATCTGGCGCTATGGCAGAAAGAACCAAGTTTATTTCTTACTGTATTTACAGCTTGGTTATCAGTGCGGTAATTTACCCTATTTCTGGTCACTGGATTTGGGGCGGCGGTTGGCTGAGTCAGCTAGGATTTCACGATTTTGCCGGTTCTACAGCAGTACATATGGTAGGCGGTGTTGCCGCATTGGTCGGCGCTAAAATTCTTGGGCCGCGTATTGGTAAATATTCTAAAAGTGGTAAAGCCCGTGCTATTCCAGGACATAGCTTGCCACTTGGTGCATTAGGCGTATTTATACTTTGGTTCTGTTGGTTCGGTTTCAATGGCGGTTCTACTGTTTCTATGACAGGTGACGATTCTATTGTCGCTGCCAGCAGTATTTTTGTTACGACAAACTTATCTGCTGCATGTGCTACCGTCACTACCATGATTATCACTTGGATTCGCTATAAAAAGCCAGATGTATCGATGACCTTAAACGGATCATTGGCAGGTTTGGTTGCTGTTACAGCAGGTTGCGATGTTGTTACTCCACTTGGTTCTGCTATTATCGGTATTATTGCTGCTTTTGTGGTGGTATTTGGAATCGAATTTATTGACAAAGTTTTAAAAATCGATGATCCAGTTGGTGCAATTGGCGTACATGGACTATGCGGCGCAACAGGCACAATTTTAACTGGCTTATTTGCTGTTGACGGCGGTCTTTTCTATGGTGGCGGTTTTGCAATGCTTGGTGTTCAGGTATTAGGCGTTGTGGCAGTAATTGCTTGGGTAGCAATTACAATGACCATTGTTTTCCAAGTCATCAAGCGTACGGTTGGTTTACGCGTAGACGAATCAGAAGAAATTGCAGGATTGGATATTGAGGAACATGGTATCACTAGCAGTTATGCAGATTTTATGCCTACTGCATTTGTATCCAGCTCTACTTCTCCAGCACCGGCTGCTCTGCCTGTCTCCGATTCTGTAGCTGTTCCAGTAGTAGACATTTCCAGCCCAGAGGCAAAAATTACAAAAGCGGTTATTCTCACAAGACAGAGCAAATTTGAAGCTTTGAGAACAGCATTAGATCAAATTGGAATTACTGGTATTACCGTTACGCAAGTTTTGGGATATGGAATGCAAAAGGGTTCCACCGAATACTATCGTGGAAATCCTATTGAAACCACTTTATTGCCAAAAGTAAAAGTTGAGATTGTTGTTTGTAAAGTTCCTATTGCACTACTGGTAAAAACAGTTAAAGAAGCCTTATACACAGGGAATGTTGGTGATGGGAAAATCTTCATTTATGATGTGGAGAATGTCATAAAAATTCGTACAGGTGAAGAAGGATATGAAGCCTTACAAGATGAAACATAATATTTACATAAAATAGATATGCTATATTAAAAAAGGCATGTGAGGTATTCTCATATGCCTTTTTCTAATTAATTTATCTATTTAAATCATAAAAGATAGTTGCAAAGCAATTGTTTAATATATATTGTGAATTATTTAAAAATTTTATTTGTTATAAAATCAATGTTTCGATAAATGATGATTACAAGTGAAAAAATACATTACATCCTAATTTAGTAGATCTAAGAAAATATGTTGCTGATTTTGATGTCTGCATTTAGCAGGTTGGTATTGTGTTTGGCATATGGCCAACTCATAAAAACATTCAAATAGTATTAACACTAAGACCTGAGGTTTCACTCAGGTCTTTTCTTTTGCCTATTTTTAGAATAAAGGAGAATTAAAAAATGACAAACTTAAACCTAGACTACTTTTATGGCAACAGTGCCGAGCAATATAGTTTCTTTTCCATACCAAAAGTTTTATTTACCAACCCTGCCTATCGTTCTGTATCAGACACTGCCAAAATCTTATATAGTATCCTCTTGAGCCGTAATGCACTCTCACAGAAGAATAACTGGATTGATAAACAGAATCGCTCGTACATTATCTTTACAATTGAAGAGATAAAAGAAACGCTTTGCTGTGGTAACAGTAAGGCTGTAAAAGCACTTGATGAGTTAGTATCAGTCGGGTTAATAGAGAAGTGCCGCCGTGGCCAAGGTCTGCCTACCATTATCTACGTCAAAAACTTTGCCACTGCAGCTGCACAAGATTCCTCATCACCTGATCAGGAAGAATGTAATT
The DNA here is from genome assembly GCF_900197595.1 of Scatolibacter rhodanostii. Taxonomy (GTDB): domain Bacteria; phylum Bacillota; class Clostridia; order Oscillospirales; family Acutalibacteraceae; genus Scatolibacter; species Scatolibacter rhodanostii. Next base: position 201,280 of record NZ_FZLO01000005.1, read on the forward strand.
TAACCCCTGATACTTTGTCAAATAAGCCAATGAAGAAACCTAGACTTTTTGCCTCTAATTCTGAATTCAGGAAGTCAGAACTTAAGAATTCTGAAAAGCAAAAGTCCAGACTTCCCAAAATGGGAATTCTAGACTTCTCAAAAGCAGAATGTATATATAAAGACTTTAAATATACATACAGAGATACACATACTTCTTCAGACAAAACTGAAATTGACAAAGCTTTCAAGGAGTTCTGGAAAGCAACTCCCAAGAAAAGAAACAAAACCGAATGCAGAGAGTGGTGGACGTTGAATGTGGCGAATTGTAAATTTGCTGATGAAATCATTGAGGGCATGAAAAAACACTCTAAATGCGACGAGTGGCAAAAAGAAAGGGGGAGATATAGGGCCAATCCCTTGAAATGGCTGCAGGATGAACGTTGGACAGAGGAAGTCACGATAACAGAGCGAAGCTACAATTTGGAAGAATTGGAGCGTAGTTCTTTTTTTGACCCTGTTGACGATAATTATGATATAAACCGGCCAGTAAATATGTTTGCGCCCGTTTTAGCTTAATTTTGTCTGGGGAGCAGTGCGCCTTTTTCACCTTGATACTGTAGCATATTATGTCGAGATATGTTAATTATAGTATGTTTATTAGATATACTTACTTTACGTGTAAATTTTT
>NZ_FZLO01000004.1 GCF_900197595.1 Scatolibacter rhodanostii
AGGTTTTATCTAGTGTTTTCGGCTTTCTTTTGTCGTTTCGTTTTTGTCGTTTCTCTCGAGTGCTTGACTATAATACCATGCCTATTCCCTTTTGTCAACACTTTTTTTGAAAAAGTTTTCGGTTTTTTCGAATCTTCTTAAAAAACGAGGTAAAACCTACCTTTTTTCGCTGTCTATATAATAGAAAAGAATTGAGCCTACCCCAATTTTGTGCTATAATTGGCGTAAAGTTTAAGATTTATTTTTTGAAGTTTCTTCTTTTTATTTGAAAAGAATCAGAAATTCATCGCTTACTATTAAATCTTATGCTATACATTATAGTGTATTTGAACTGATTTCGCAACAAGATAATAAGGAAGTGATGCTATGCCTATTAAAATTCAAACTGATTTGCCTGCCATAGAAGTCTTAGAATCTGAAAATATATTTGTGATGACTCATGAACGGGCAGCTCTTCAAGATATTCGTCCTCTGAAAATTGTGATTTTAAATCTAATGCCTACTAAGATAGAAACAGAAACTCAGCTTCTTCGTCTTCTTAGTAACTCACCTTTACAAATTGAAGTTGACTTTATTCATCCTACTACTCATATTAGCAAAAACACTAGCGCCTCTCATCTCAATACTTTCTATCATTCATTTGAGGATGTTCGCCAAAATCGTTATGATGGTATGATTGTAACAGGAGCTCCTATTGAACAGATGCCTTTTGAAGAAGTAGACTATTGGCATGAAATGACTGAAATTATGGAATGGTCTAAAACCAATGTCTATTCTGTTCTTTATATCTGTTGGGGTGCGCAAGCCGGTCTCTATTATCATCACGGCATTAAAAAGTATCCCTTATCCCAAAAACTAAGTGGCATTTACAATCATACAGTCTTGAATCCTTATCATCCCCTCATGAGAGGTTTTGATGATAACTATTTTGCTCCACACTCTCGTCACACCGAAGTACGCTTAAGTGATGTCACCAAAGATTCCGATTTGATTCCGCTTGCTGTTTCTGATTTGGCCGGCCTTCATATTGTAGCTGAAAAGAACGGCCGCGCTTTCTATGTAACCGGCCACGCCGAATACGATAGAGACACACTGGCGAAAGAGTATTTCCGGGATGTTAATAAAGGATTGAACCCCTCTATCCCTTATAATTACTTTCCTGATAACGACCATACGAAAACACCGCCTTTCACTTGGCGCAGTAATGCTCACCTACTATTATCTAACTGGTTGAACTATTATGTCTATCAGCGCACGCCTTATCATTTCACAGATATCAGCCATACTATTTCTCCGGAGGAGTTCACTTATGAAATTTGACAGCGTTATTTTTGATTTAGACGGCACATTGTGGGATGCTACACAAGCGATTGCCGATTCTTGGGTACCCGTTCTAACGGATTCCCCTTTAGTGGAACGCATTCCTACGTTAGCAGACTACGAGAGCGTTATGGGTCTTGAACCTAAACCGCTTATGAAAAAGCTATTCCCTCAGTTAAATTGGATTGATGCCGAACCCATTTGGAAAAAGGCCTGCATTGCGGAATTGGAATATCTCAATCAGCATGGAGCTAACTTATATGAAAATCTGGAAGAAATTTTGGCGGCCCTTTCCGCTCACGTTAAATTAATCATTGTTAGCAACTGCAATGAAGGCTATATTGAAAGCTTTCTGCATGCTCACAAACTAGAATCTTATTTTATTGATATAGAATGTGCCGGTAACACGGGCTTGCCAAAATCCGAAAACATAAAACTGGTTGTGGAGCGCAATAAACTTAAAAATCCGGTTTATGTTGGAGATACCTTGTGGGATTATGAAGCCGCAATCGCTGCCAAAGTTCCTTTTATCCATGCTGCCTATGGCTTCGGAGAAGTTCCTGAAGTTCCTGCCTTGTCAAAACCGACTGATTTAATCCCCTTGATTTTAAACAAACAGGAGTGATTTTTTTGAAGACGAACCTGCTATTTGCTACATGGCCTTTTTTAAAAAGTGAAAAAGTTACTCTCAGTCAAATCACAGAAACGGATTTGGAGTCACTTTGGAAAATTCTTAGCGATGATGAAAACTTTCGCTTTAACCCTAATGCCGCTTCGGCTACTATGGCAGAAGCTGCCACTAAAATCAAGCAAATTCATTTTAACTTCCGTGAAAAAAAATCGATTACGCTTGGTATATTTTCCAATGACAGCTTAAACCAGCTTATTGGATTTATGGAATTGACAGATATTAATGTGACCATTCATTCTATTTCTCTGGCTTTTATGCTCAATCAGGAATACAGCGGAAAAGGCTATGCCACTGCCGCTGTCAATTGTATTACTGATTATCTGTTTCAATATATAGAAGTCAATCGCATTCAAGCTTATATCATGCCTAATAATTTAAGTTCTCAGCGACTTTTAGAGCGCTGTGGTTTTGTGAAAGAGGGCACCATTCGTGACGGCTTTTATTGGCCTGACAAAGGTATTATCGATTTAGACTTATATGCTATGCTGCCTACTGACTTTCGCAAACATCAAAAAAATCTGGAAGAAAACAAAAGGTACTATACTTCTTGAGGAATCACAATATGAATACAAACGCGGCTCATCAAAAAGCCGACTCATTCTTTGTCTCGGCACTGCTTGCCATTATCGGCGGCTTTTTGGATGCCTATACCTATAATCTTCGTGACGGCGTTTTAGCAAACGCACAAACCGGCAACATGGTCTTTATGGTCATTCGCCTAACGGAAGGACACCTTCAACAGGCATTTTTCTATCTCATTCCTATTTTTTTCTTTATGCTTGGCGTCTTCCTTGTTGAGAAAATCCGTTTTTATAAGCATGCTCCCTCAGCTATTCACTGGCAGCAAATTATTCTTGCCATCGAATTCTTTATCTTGCTGATTGTCTCTTTTATCCCCAGCGGGCCATTAAATATGGCGGTCAATATTGCTATCGCCCTAACATGCTCCATGCAGGTAGAAAGCTTCCGAACTGTGCAAGGCAACCCTTTTGCCTCAACCATGTGTACAGGCAACCTTCGCAGCGGCAGTGAGTCTCTTTTCTATTATACGCAGACCCGTGATCAACAATATCTAAAATCCGCTTTACACTACTTTGGGATTATTACCTATTTTTTAATTGGGGTTCTTTTAGGTTCAAGCCTTTCACATGTTCTATTTGAAAAAGCTACTTTAGTCTGTTGTCTACTTCTATTAATCTGTTTGCTTATGCTAAAGAAGAGTTCAGCTGCTCCTGATAAGATGTCTTAGTTTCCATCTTCTCACTATATCAATTGAATCTATACTAAAATAAGAGTGCTGTAACAAACACAAATTTGTTACAGCACTCTTATTTTTACTATTCATTCTTGAAATCTAATCAAACAATTCTTTCTGCTAAAACTTCACCTCTATAAGAAACCCTCGGGGTATCTCTTGCAGAAACCAACATACTCTCTGCAAAAGTCTTTGCAGTATTATTTTTTTGCGAGATAATTTCGCTAAATCTCTCTGTTCCACAAGCTGATAAAACTGCTATACAGGCTATTATTAAAAGCACCATTAATGATTTTTTCATTTTATCTCCTCATCTATAATAGTATCTTTACAAATCCTAGCAGAATTATACTTTAGCTAGCGAATAGATAGCTTGTTTTCTTTTTATTTTCTTTGATTTATGCTAGCTACTTTTTTCACATAAAAAGCCCTGCTCTTTTAAAAGAGCAGGGCTTTCGCTATGACTGTGTAAATATTAATGGCAGCAAGAACAATCCTTGCTTTCACCGTGTTGCTCGGCAGAAGCAGAAGAACATGCACAGCTCCCGTTTCCTTTTTCGGCACAACCTGCACAAGTGCCTTTTTGTCTCACATGACGAACAGCTAGAACGACAGCTGCCACAATAAATAAACTAATAATAATGGTTGCTAACATATCTATTCACTCCTATCTTTCACAGCTCTGCCATTTTTATGATTTAAAGATTGGCAGCAGCTACTGTGTTTAATTTTCTCTTATTTGGATCAGGACGTACCAACAAATATACCATAACAATAAGAATTAAGAAAGCTGCTACGGTTCCAACACCAAATCCGCCGCCTGTCAGCAATGCACCAAACTGATTAATCATCAAAGCGATGAGGTAAGCAAATACAGTTTGGAATACCAATGCAAATGAGGTCCATTTCAGTGAATTCATTTCTCTGCGAATCGCACCAATAGCAGCAAAGCAAGGTGCGCACAAGAGGTTGAATGCTAAGAAAGCAATTTGCTGGTGAATATGAGGCAACATAATAGCAAACTGATTCCATAGACCAGCATCATCTTCGCCAATTTCACCACCCAAGCCAAACAAAACACCAAAGGTGCTGATTACGTTTTCTTTGGCGACAAGACCCATGATTGTTCCCACCGTAGCCTGCCATGTGCCAAATCCAAGAGGGCCAAAAATCCAAGCAATGCCATTTCCGATTTTAGCCAAAATACTATCATCCATAAATTCATCACTGATATATCCCACAAACTTGCCATCTACCCAGCCAAAAGAGCTGAGGAACCAAACGACAACAGAGGATAAGAAGATAATCGTACCGGCTTTAATAATAAATGACTTTGCGCGTTCCCATGTATGGAAACCAACATTTTTCCAGAACGGAACATGATATTGAGGAAGCTCCATAACAAATGGGGCTGGATCACCAGCAAACCATTTGGTTTTCTTTAAAATAATACCTGCAATGACAATACAGACAACGCCCATGAAGTAGAAAATAGGAGTAACCCACCATGTGCTCATTTCTGTACCAAAAGCCGCGCCCATAATCAAGGCAATAATCGGCATTTTTGCGCCGCAAGGGATAAATGTAGTAGTAATAATCGTCATTCGACGATCTTTTTCGTTTTCAATTGTTCGCGTTGCCATAATACCGGGAACACCACATCCTGAACCAATCAGCATGGGAATAAAGCTTTTACCGGAAAGTCCAAATTTGCGGAAGATTCTATCCATAATAAAAGCAACACGAGCCATATATCCGCAATCTTCTAAAACAGAAAGCAAAAGGAAAAGAACAATCATCTGTGGCACAAATCCCAAAATAGCACCTACGCCACCAATAATACCGCTTACTACTAAGCTAACTAACCAATCCTGTGCGCCTACTGCAACAAGCAATGATTCCGCTCCAGGTTGAATCCATTCGCCAAACAAAGTGTCATTGGTAAAGTCAGTAACCAATGAACCTACAGTTGAAACAGCAACGATATACACAAGCGACATCACAACCACAAAGATGGGCAATCCCAAAATACGGCTTGTTACAATGCGGTCAATTTTATCACTGGTGGTCATCTTCTGCTTTTTCTTTACATAGCAACCCTTAATAGCATGGCCAATCCAGTTATAACGCTCATTTGTGATAATACTTTCGCTGTCATCTTCTAACTCATCTTCTACAGCAGCAACAATTGTGTGAAGTTGTTTTTTATCGCTTTCAGAGAATTTGAGTTCTTCGAGAATTTTTTCATCTCTTTCAAACAACTTAACAGCATACCATTTCTGATTGCCTTTACTAAATTTCCCTGCGAAAGTTGAATTGATTTCCGCCAATACTTTTTCTATCTCAGCAGAAAAAGAAACAGCAGAAATTGCTTTTTTCTCTTTTGCAGCAGAAATTGCCATTTCGGCCACTTCTTTAACACCCTGACCTTTAAGGGCAGAAGTTTCCACAATTGGGCAGCCCAGCTGATTTGAAAGCTTCTTCATGTCAATCTTGTCGCCATTTTTGCGAACAAGATCCATCATATTTACCGCAACCACCATAGGCAGCCCAATTTCTAAAAGCTGAGTGGTTAAATAGAGGTTCCTTTCCAAATTGGTACCGTCAATCAAGTTAATGATTGCATCTGGTGCCTCATGTAGTAAGTAATTTCGGCTAATTACTTCTTCCATCGTATAAGGAGAAAGTGAATAAATGCCAGGTAAGTCTGTAATAATTACATCCTTATGCCCCTTTAATTTGCCTTCTTTCTTTTCTACCGTTACACCCGGCCAGTTTCCGACATATTGTGTGCTGCCGGTTAGTTCGTTAAACATGGTCGTTTTTCCGCAGTTAGGATTACCTGCCAACGCAATTTTAATGCTCATTTGTTTGCCCCTTCCAAAATCAACAGTTAGTCAACAATAACCTCATGGCCTAAGAACACTTTATTTTACTAAAATATTCTCTGCTTCACTTTTACGAATTGAGAGTTCATAGCCCCGAACCGTTATTTCAATCGGATCACCTAAAGGAGCCATTTTCCTGACAAAAATCTCAACGTCCTTGGTAATGCCCATGTCCATAATTCTGCGTTTGAGTGCACCCTCGCCTTGCAGTTTAGCAACAACTGCTGTTTCTCCGCATTTCACATCTCGTAACGTTTTCATGCTTTACCTCCTGCTTTTATATTGTTTATGCCACATATACCCGCATTGCCATCGCTTTGCTGATAGCCACTCTGGTACCTTTAACATTGACAATCACATTGCCGTTCATCTCTGAGATCAACATCACCTCAGCACCCTCTGCAAAACCTAAACTTCCCAAAAAGCGTCTTATTTCATCTTTCCCTTTAATCAGCGTGACATGTTGCATTTCACCGGTTTTTGCCATCCCTAAAGGAAAACCTGTTTGTCCCGCACTCTGTGCCGTGAAACCTGCCAAAGCATCTGCCGATTGTTTCTGATCTTCTACACGCTCTCTTGCATCAGATGATTTTGAAAACATTTCTCTAAAGAAAGCCATAATTAAGACACCTCCAAATTCCCTTGAGAAATTGATTGTAGTTTATATTTAGACTCAACCAAAAAAGTTAGATTTCGCTAACTGAAACAATTCTATACCCAAATATCTTATTTGTCAATCATTTAACCATATAAATTTATCCCTTTTACAAGTTTTGTTTTTACAACTCCTCTTTCAAATTTTTCTTACTTTATTGGTTATATAAATTATTATAGTTTTCATTTTTTAAACAATTGAATTTTTTACTTTTAATCATCGCAGCTTGAAAAGCAAATTTAGTTTTGCTTATGCTAATAATAAAAATAAGAAGCCAGTGCTATTTTAATTGCACTCGCTTCTTACTTGTCTGTATAGCAATATTTAGTTTTATAATCTTCAGCCAAGTTCGTGTGTTAACTAATTTGCTGTTTTATTACTATTCTTATTCTACAATAAGACTCGTCTTTTGAAAAGCAGCCGGAAGTAAATCTTTCAACTCCCACTCTTGCCATTCTTCTGCAGTTTTGACCAACAATATTTTTGTGTTGGGTTCGCAAAATTCTACCATCACCTGCCGGCATACGCCGCAAGGGGAACAAAAGTCTTTTACTGGCTCTCCCTGTTTACCGCCCACTACAGCAATCATTTCAATTTCTCTTTCTTTTTCGCTGACTGCTTTGAAAATGGCAGTTCTTTCAGCACAATTGGTTGCAGAGTAAGAAACATTTTCAATGTTACAGCCTGTATAAATCTTACCACTTTTGGTTAAAAGAGCTGCGCCAACTGAAAAGCCTGAATAGGGAGCATACGCGTTTTCTCTTGCGTTAAGTGCTTCTTTTACCAGAAGTTGCTTTTGATTCTCCAAATCAATCAAACCCTTTCTGAACAATATACTAACTGCTATGGGGTAAAATTCAAGTATACAAGCTTATCTTAAAGCGTTTACTCTACTTCTCTAAATCTTCTTTTATCGTAAAATTCCTTTAGGCCGTTCCTCTTTGAATCACTTTTTCCAAGACTTCACGAGTGGGCAATCCCTCATTGTCGCTTTTATGAGAAATTTGGATAGCACCAAACACGTTTCCTCTGAAAGCCGCTTCTTTTAAAGATAATCCTTCTGCTAGTGCACTGATAACGCCTGCGGCAAAACCATCGCCTGCGCCCACCGTATCCACAATTTTCTCTGCTGGAAATTCTCCCGAATAACCGCTTGCTCCATTTTGTTCCGAATAATAGGCACCGTCTTTGCCAAGCTTGACGATAACATAGCGAACCCCTTTTGCATGATAATAATCAGCAATATCTTCTGCCGAATCTTTTCCGGTAAGAATAGCGCCTTCTTTTAAACCCGGAAGAATCAGATTAGCTTGTTCAGCCAATTCATTCAAGGTGGCTATCATCTTCTTTTCGCTTTCCCAAAGTTGCGGACGTAAATTGGGGTCAAATGAAATCGTAATATTTAATGCCAAAGCACGGGCAATTAATCTTTTTACGGCAAACAATGCCGATTCAGAAACAGCAGGCATAATGCCGGTAACATGCAGCCAAGTGCATCCGCTCAAGTCCAAATGGGTAACATCTTCTGCCGAAATCGAAGAGGCTGCTGAATTTTTACGGTAATATTGGATTTTAGGATCACCCTTTTCCACTTTGCCTTTCATCATAAACCCTGTTGATCGGCTTGCATCCCTAAAGACTAAGTCAGTAGAAATACCATTTTTCTGCATAGCATCTACAATTTTATCGCCAAAAGAATCTGTACCCAGCTTTGTGCAATACACTGCTTGATGTCCCATTCTGCTAAGGCCTACTGCTACATTGTATTCTGCCCCGGCAATAGCTGAAGTAAACGTATTGACTTTGCTAAGCTCACCTGGTTCGTTTGCAATAAAGAGTCCCATCGGCTCCCCTAACAGTACAATTTTTCCTGCCATGTTTCATTCCCCCGCTTTTATATCGTTGTCTGAATCCACTCACATTGGCCTTCAATGGTCACGTTACCTTCTCCGGCAGGAATAAACAAGCTATCCCCTTTTTGGAAAGATATTTTTTCACCTTGGCTGATGATTTCCCCTTTACCCTCTAAAATAACTAAGGATACAAATGTTTCGTCTTTTGCTTCAATGGTTGTCGCTCCATCGCAAGTATAATGCTCTGTCGTGAAATATTTACATTCAGCCAAAAGCTTATGCTTGGCATCCCCTGATTGATGTAATGTGTCATCCCACTGATTCGCTTGTGAGGGTGATAGTTTAGAAACGGCCAATGCTTTTTCAATATGCAGTTCTCTTAAATTTCCTTGTGCATCTCGTCTGGCATAGTCATATACACGATATGTCATATTAGAGTTTTGCTGAATTTCACAAATCAAGATACCAGCGCCAATCGCATGAATGGTTCCTGATTCTATGAAAAACACATCTCCTTTTTTAACCGGCACTTTGTTCAGAACTTCTGTGACCGTATTATTGTTAATGCGGCGGCAAAAATCCTCTTTAGATATCTCTTGATTTACACCAAAATAAAGGTACGCACCTTCCTCGCAGTCCATGACATACCACATTTCAGTTTTGCCGTATTCGCCTTCGATTTCTAATGCAAACTCATCACTGGGATGAACTTGAATAGAAAGCGCTTGTTTGGCATCAATAAATTTAATAAGAACAGGAAATTTTGCAAAAGCCTCGGCTCTTGTACCCAAAACCTGATTTCCACATTTTTCAATATACTGTGAAAATGTGAGCCCGTCAAACTCGCCCCCGCTTACAACACTTTCACCATCCGGGTGAGCAGAAAGCTCCCATGTTTCGGCTAATGGTGTCATATCGCTTACCTTTCCATATTGTTCTTTTAGTCTTGTGCCACCCCAAAGATAATCTTTGCAAGCCGGTTTTAATTTTTGAATCATGTCTAAATCCCAATCCTTTTCTATTTTTTAAATCATATGCGTACAAATGATAGGCTATCCTTCTTTATTCCGATATTGCTGCCTGCAGCATTTCAACGGCAACACTACCTGCTGTCTGCAAGGCAGACTCCCCTTCTTCTACCACCACAGCAAAAGCATAAGGTGTGTTGGGGTTATTCGAAAAGCCCACAATCCAACAAGTATCGCCTTCATCACTGCCTACTTCAGCTGTACCCGTTTTGGCAGAAATCTGCATATCTGCCGGGAAAAAGCTATCCCCATAATAATCGGAAACAACGGTACGCATGGCCGTGCGGAGCTGCTCTGCTTGCTGACTGTTCATATAGCGGTTACTGCCCGCATTGAGTGAACCCAATAAATCCATAGAATTTGTCAATTTGGGTTGCACGTAACTGCCGTCAGTGGCAATTGCTCCCATCAATGTCATCATATGATATGGATTTGCCAAATCTGTGTATTGCCCAATACCCGACCAACCTAAGTTATGGCTATCAGCTTGTGTTAAATCAACACTACTTTTAGCTGTGTCAATTCCCTGAAAAGACAATGTTTTGTTAAACCCTAATTCCACCGCTTTCTTTTGTAAAGCATCTGCTCCAATTTCAACGGCAAGCTGTGAAAAATACACGTTGCAAGAATTCCCCAATGCTTGTTGTGCGTTTTGCACGCCATGCACACCCATACAGGTAATTTCTGCTCCGCCAATCATCACCGAGCCTTCGCAAGTAAACTCTTTTTCTGCCCAAGAATCTGGCCACTTATCCATCGCTGCGGCCAATGTAACAATTTTAAAAATAGAGCCTGGTGTAAAAGAAGAGGATAAAACTCTATCTACATAGGCACCTTTATAATAGTCATTTTCTAAAATATCCTCAGGGGGATTCGATGGGTCGAATGTCGGCTGACTTACTTTGGCTAGAATGTCACCTGTCTTATAGTTATACATAATCGCTGCTCCCCGGTGACTGCCTAAAGCATAATAAGCCGCCAGAGAAACATCCGTATCAATTGTCAGTTTAATATCGTTGCCAAAGGAGTTGAACATGGTCTTGCTAGAACCTGTAATAAAATTATAGCCTGAAAGCTTGCTATGCATAGTTGCCTGCACGCTTGTCCCGATTGAGCCATTGTTGTCGCCAATCGTGTGTAAAAGTGCTTTACGTACATCTTCGCTTTCACTATAGACCCTGGCGCCCTCTTTGCTTTCTGCCAAGATATTACCATTTCTATCAGTGATTTTACCCATAGCAGTTAAAGAAATGTGGCGATTATACGGCTGCATGGCCCACATACTGCCATTCATATATAGGCTGACAAAAAACCAAGCTAGTCCGCCAACGAAAATGAAAAGAGCAATGTAGAGTACAATCGAGCGTTTACCTGTTGTTCTCATCCTCTCACCTGCCCTTGTACAAACCACTCTTGTTCACGAGTTGCTTGTTCTTTTCCTTGACGAATCTTTTGTTTAATTGCCTCTTCTTCTCTTTCAATTCTTGTTTTTTCTTCTTCACGTGCCTGTTTTCTGGTTTGCCTTCGTACCGCATACGTTCTCTCATCTGCGGCTTTCAGAAAGGCCAGCATACCCCAAACAGACATCATACTCGAACCACCTGCACTGATAAACGGAAGCGTTACACCAGTAAAAGGAATAATATCTGTCGCACCAAAAACATTTAAGCTTGCTTGAAACAGCAAAAGTCCTGCTGCTGCACAAGAAACAATAGAGAAGAATGTTGAACGGCTTCGTGTCACATCGCTTCTTGCATATAAGGTAAACATAGCAATGGCAATTACAATTACCAAACCAAGGAGCAAGCCTTGTTCTTCACAAAGAAAACCAAAGACCAAGTCATTTTCTGCCGCAAAAATCGGACCAATATCACCCTTGCCGGCAAAATACCCCTCGCCCAAGCCGACGCCCAAAAGACCGCCGCTAGCAAGATACGTTAACATTCTAGTTTGCTGAAAACCACCATCATCACGTATACCTGCTTCCCAAATATGTCCCCACGATTCAAATCGATTGGCAACATGCGGCTTAAACCTTAAAATCAGCACAATACCGATTAGTGCCGCCGCAATTACTAAAATAATCGTCCGAATACTACCAGAGCGCATAAACGCAATAATCAGGAATGCTGCAAAGAAAATCAACGCTGTTCCGAAGTCTTTCATAATAAAAAGAAAAGCCATACAAATTCCGCTAAAAATTAGAAATTGTGTGATATTCTTCTCTGTTTGCAACTTATCTAATGTAGAAGCGCCAAAGAAAATAAAAGCTATTTTAATAAATTCGGAGGGTTGAATGCTAAATGAACCAATAAAAATCCAATTGCGAGAACCGTTTACTGTTCTGCCCAGCACCAAATTTAGTATAAACAGAACAATGGCGCCAATGCCAATCGCCATTTTGAATTTTTCAACTCGCTCCAAATCTCCCATAAACCAAATCAAGAAATTAAGTATCACAATGCCAATAACCATTGCCGCAATTTGCACATAAGAAGTATGCAGGGTTTCGTCATAACTGGACATCAACAAAATACCGATTCCACTGAGCAAATAGGCAACCGTCTCAATCTCAAAATTTACGCGTTTCTGTATTCCGATGATGTAGATATACAATGACCAGCCGATAACCGTCGTCATTAGAAAAGGAATAAACGGTGTTACCGAAAATTGACCGCCGGCAAGCGACATTTGCAAAGTCATCAGCAGATGAACCAACGTCGCCACAAACATAAGCTTGGCCGGTGAAGCTGCTTCACGAGAAAAGCCACGAAACATTCTGCGTTTTTGTTCTTCCGATTTGTCAGAGCGCAACAAAGTCAGCGTGGTTGCTCCAATTGTAATGTCGTCTCCGACCTCAACCCGCTTCTTGTCTTCCACCTTCTTGCCGTTTACAAAAACACCTGTTTTAGAGCCTGTATCACACACAAGCCAGCCCTCTTCACGGCGCATCAATACAGCGTGATCACGAGAAACCAATTGGTCTGCCTCTAAAACCACATCACAGCTTTTGCTTCGTCCAATTGAATTTTCCCAATAGAGAATAGGGAATTTCACTTTTGCATTGTGATCAGCGAGCATAATAACCGGAGATCTTCTCCGCTGCCCTTTTCGAAAAGAGGTGTAACTTCTCCAGACTACATAAAAAGTCAAAACCGGCACAATCAAGCGCACAATCAGCAATACTACCGGTAGAACCCCTGTCTGAATCATGTTTACCAGCATTTCTTTTATTTCTCCCAAGAAATCGCCTCCTCTTGATTTACCGTCTTTTTTTATAACTGTGGTTCTGAAATCGCCACAATCGTTCCGTCATTTTTATAAATATGATTTTCTCTCACAAATCCTCTGACCATAGAAAGCGGATAGACTCTGGCATTTTTGCCAACGACTGTACCGGGATTTAGTACAGCACCACAACCAACTTCTACGTTATCACCAAGCATAGCACCAAACTTTTTAAGCCCTGTTTCCACTTTCACTTCTTTATGTCTTACCGTAACCAAAGTTTTGTCTTGCTTCACATTAGAAGTCACTGCACCTGCACCCATATGAGATTTATATCCCAAAATAGAGTCACCGACATAGTTATAATGTGGCACTTGCACATTATTGAACAGAATGACATTTTTAAGTTCTGTTGAGTTGCCAATCACGCAGTTTTCCCCTGCCAACACATTTCCTCTGATGAAGGCGCCTGGTCTTACCTCTGTATGATGTCCAATGATACAAGGACCTGCAATATAAGTATTCGGATAAATTTTAGCTGTTTTGGATATCCAGACATTCTCGTCTGTGCATTCATATTCTTCTTCAGACAATGTTTTGCCCAACTCTATCAAAAAATTTCCGATTTTAGGAAGAGCCTCCCAAGGGTATGTCGTGTCTGATAGAATTGGTTTTGCCAGTGTATTTTGCAGGCTATACATTTCACAAGTTTTCATGTTTTTTCTCCCGTCAATTTTCTGCACTATTTTTTACTATAAATTTATTATAAGTTGGTCTTTGCACAAAATTTGCTTGTTCTTGCTGACAACTTTTTCTTCTCTTTTGTGCAGATTGATGTCAAACTATTGTCTATATTATACAACGAGGTTGAGGGAAACGCAATTAAAAATCCCTTTTGATTTCTCTTAAAGCTTCCTTAAATCAAACGGCTGCTTTGAAATAAACAAAGCAGCCGTTTGATTCTTTATTTAAGGTTAGTGCCACTAATATTTCAATAGAATGATACTAGCGTTTATTTTTATACAAACATACTAGTTATTTTGTGCTTTAAACAGCACAACATTTTCATCAATCTCTTCTAGTTGTGTGGTATCAAGTTGCAATTCTCCGGCCTCTGTGCGCAAAATCTGCATGCTAACAGTAATAGCAGAGCCATAAGTAGGAGCCGCATTGATTTCTTTTTCGCACATTTCTATCACTTTGTCAATGAATACATCGGTTAAGACAACTGCGGTTTCTTCATTAGAAGATTCTTCCTCTTCGCTGTCAACCGTATCCTCATCTTCAGCATATTCATCTTCTTCCTCTAGAGAACTTTCTGGAGATACTTCGGAAGATGTTTTCTGCTCAAGCAATGTATCTGCATTTAAACGCAGATTTTGTGCTTCTGGCAAAATATCTGCAAATAAAGTCAAAGGTTCAATCTCAACATCAACAACATAACCCTTATTGTTTTCCTGTTTATCTCGAACTGTGTATTTACTCATGCCATAGGCTTTAGTAACCAACTCTTCAATTTTAGCTTTTTGAGCTTCTGACGGGTTAATTTCAAATGCGTTACAGAAATAAATTACTCCGTTTTCAACCGTCGTTTGTCGGTTTTCATTCGCCTTTGCTTCCGTTTGATTCGTGATATCAATCAGCGCCGCATTATCACCATGATAACTGCTGTTTAGCAGTGCGGTAATATACCCTGAAACATCATAGTCCGGAAATTCAGAGCGAAAAACATGGCAGCCTGTCATCGAAAGAGTCAAGACCAAAGCTCCGAAAATCGCCAGCATTTTTCTTTTCATAAGTCCCCTCCAAGCCAATTATTCGTCTTTACCGTGGCATTTTTTATACTTCTTGCCGCTTCCGCAAGGGCAAGGATCATTTCTGCCGGGTTTTTTATCTTTTTTAACGGGTTGTTTCTTGGTTTCTTCTGAAAGGCCGGCGGCATTTGTTCCGGTTACTTTGGCAACCTGCTCCCGTTTGGGTGCTTCTGGTGTACGTAAACGAACCGTCAGCACCATCTTTGCCGTGTTCACTTTAATCGATTCAATCAAGCTCTCAAACATTTCAAAGCCTTCATTGCGATATTCCACTACAGGGTCATGCTGACCATAAGCACGCAGACGGATACCGTCCTTCAATTGTTCCATGGCATCAATATGATCCATCCACTCAGAGTCTACATTTTTTAACAGAACCACATGTTCAATTTCACGCATGATTGGTGAAGTGAACTCTGCTTCTCTCTTTTCATAAAGCTCTTTTGCTTTGTCTTTGATTTCTCCTGCCACAAATTCAGGCTCGATATTATCTAATTCATCAGCAGAATAAACCAAATCATCTGCTGTGAGAACCCAACCCAAATATTCTTTACGAAGACCGCTGATATCCCAGTTATCGTGAGGCATATCCTTGGGCATATATTTGTGAACAGTGCTATCGATGGAATCCTCCACCATTTTCTGGATTTTTTCTTTCACATTTTCGCCGTCAAGAACATCGTTGCGCTGTTTATAGATAATTTCACGTTGCACGTTCATGACGTCATCATATTGCAACACGTTTTTACGAGCTGCAAAGTTGCGCCCTTCATATTTACGCTGCGCACTTTCAATGGTATTGCTCACCATTTTAGCTTCAATCGGAACACTTTCATCCATTTTCAAGCGTTCCATCATGGATTGAATGCGCTCGCCGCCAAACAATCTCATCAATTCATCTTCAAGTGAAATATAAAAACGGCTCTTACCGGGGTCGCCCTGACGTCCGGCACGTCCTCGCAGCTGATTATCGATACGGCGTGACTCATGCCGCTCTGTACCGATGATATAAAGTCCGCCAAGTTTTCTGACTTCTTCTGCATCAGGCTCAATCTGTGCTTTATATTTGGTGTTCAGTTCACCAAATGTCTTTCTTGCACTCAAAATTTCTTCATTGTCTGTTTCGCCAAAAGCCGTTGCTTCTGCAATTAGTTCTTCGCTGAACTGCATACGGCGCATTTCAGAAACTGCCATATATTCGGCATTGCCGCCCAACAGAATATCCGTACCACGACCTGCCATGTTTGTCGCAATGGTCACCGCATTTTTTCGTCCTGCTTGTGCAATAATCTGTGCTTCTTTTTCGTGATACTTCGCATTCAAGACTTCGTGCCGAATGCCGCGTCTTTTCAGCATAGCAGACAACTGCTCTGAACGTTCAATGCTGATTGTACCCACCAGAACGGGTTGTCCCTTTTGGTGATGCTCCATAATGTCTTCAATGACCGCCGCAAATTTGGCTTTTTCATTTTTATACACTACATCAGAGCAATCTTCTCGAATCATAGGTCTGTTTGTCGGGATTTCAACGACATCCAGCTTATAGATTTCGCCAAATTCCTCTTCCTCTGTCATGGCGGTTCCGGTCATGCCAGAAAGCTTGTCATACAGTCTGAAATAATTCTGGAAGGTAATCGTAGCAAGCGTTTTGCTTTCTCTTGCCACTTCCACATTCTCTTTGGCTTCAATTGCCTGATGCAAGCCTTCGTTATAACGACGGCCATACATAAGTCGTCCCGTAAATTCATCAACAATAATAACCTGACCGTCACGCACCACATAATCAATGTCACGCTTCATTGAGCCATGTGCTTTAATCGCCTGATTAACATGGTGCTGAATGGTAATATTTTCTGGGTCTGTCAGATTTTCAAGATTAAAATATTGCTCGGCTTTTTTGACACCTCTTTGGGTAAGCGAACAGGTCTTGAGCTTTTCATTGACAATATAATCATATTCTTTATAAACTTCATCGTTGTCTTGCTTTTCGTCTGTTTCAACGACCACAACGGGGGTCAACATTTTGGCAAAATTGTTGGCAATGCTATAAAGCTCTGTTGATTTTTCGCCTGAGCCTGAAATAATCAGAGGAGTTCTCGCCTCGTCAATTAAAATGGAGTCAACCTCGTCCACAATGGCAAAAGAATGGCTTCTCTGCACCTTTTTCTCTTTATAAATGACCATGTTGTCACGCAGATAGTCAAAGCCAAACTCGTTATTTGTGCCATAGGTCACATCAGCAGCATAGGCTTTTTTGCGTGCTTCATTCTCCATGCCCGATAAAATCACCCCAACAGTCATGCCGAGAAAGCGATAGACACGCCCCATTAGCTCACTTTGATAGCTGGCAAGATATTCATTGACGGTGACAATATGAACTCCTTTTCCGGCAAGAGCATTCAAATAGCCGGGCAAAACAGAAAGCAGGGTTTTTCCCTCACCGGTTTTCATCTCTGCGATACGTCCCTGATGAATGACGATACCGCCGATAATCTGAACCTTATAGGGGCGATAGCCCAAAACACGTTCAGCGGCTTCGCAGACAACGGCAAAAGCATCCGGCAGAATGTCATCAAGGGTTTGACCGCTTTCCAGTTTTCCTTTGAGAGCTTCTGTCTGTGACTTTAGTTCAGAGTCACTCATTTTTTTATAGTGTTCTTCAAGGTTCAAAACTGATTTGACAAGTGGGTCAATTCGTTTCAGTTCTTTTTTGCTGTAATTCCCAAAGAATCTGGACAATATATTTGCCATGCTGCATCGCCTTTCGTTCTATGTTAATTTTTAGAATCTTTATTGTCTATCAAACATACCGCTTATTATAGCATATCAAAAGAAATAATTGCAAGAAAACAGGCGATTATTTACATCCACGTCATAAAGTTATCTGTTTTCTCTTACCTGCAAATTTCCAAGCAATCTTTTCCGTTTTGCTTCTTTAGACCAGCTAATCGATTATGACTTCTTTTCGAAAAAATCATGCTTTTTAAGCCAATCTATTGATTCTTTCAAATAAGTCAGCTGACTTTCTGCGCCATAATGCTCAATAGTAAAATCACCGTGATAGCCAGTTTCTTTTAAAATTTTCATGATTTCTTCCAGTTTGATAACACCTTGACCCACAGGAGAAGGATACATTACTCGGCCGCCTACAGTTGCTTTTTTTTCAGCAGATTCATCTGACATGGTAAAACTACGGTCTTTTAAATGAACATACACAATTTTATCTTTTAAGACATCCATAGCCTTAAGTTCATCTTCTTCGCTGTAGAGAAAATTTCCTGTATCAAAGGCCAGACCAATATGGTGCATTTCTGACAAGAATTGATTTAACCCATCAATGGTAGAAATTGGTGATTCTACACTATCAAATTCTTCCATAACCAAAGTGAATCCACGCGCTACAGCCCTATCTTCAAAAATACGGGTCATGTGAATCATTTGATTCCATTTTTCTTTTTTCTCTTGCTCAGAATCTGTTTTGTCGTAAAAACCCGGAATAACCAAAATGCGTGAAGTGCCCAGCCTATCTGCAGATGTCATAATATCTTCTATCGCCTGCAAATCTGTATTCTTTCCAAAATCCATAAAAGCGCATAAGGAGGACACAGATAGCCCAGCTGCATCTAAATCTGATTTTATTTCTTGCTCTTTCCCTTTGGAGTTGCTTGACAAAACCTCTAGTGCTTCTACCCCTAAATCTTTGGCTGTTTTAAGTGCTTCGGCTAAGGTGATTGATTCTTGTCGTGCCATTTCTGCTATGTGATCGTAAAAAGTTGCTATTTTCATACTCAGACCTCCTGATATGTAAAAAAGTATATTAATAAATTGTTTTGTGAAAAATCAAGCAAAATACCACTGTGAAAACCATTCTAAGCTGTTGGCGTAAGCTTGCGTTGTTTCTGCGCCTGAAAGCACGGGATAAAACGTCATAAACAAGACCACCGCTACTGCAATATACAAAAACACGACCAACTTACCTTTTGTCAAAACAAGCTTACTGTTGCCTAACGAAAATTCTGAAATAGGTGATGTGTTTTCTAAAATAGACTGCAACCATAGGACAATCGCCATAATTAAAAACGGAACTGCCGTAAAATAATGATAAATAAAGGCGATTCTAGGCACTAACACCCAAGGTAGATAAACCGATAAGAATCCAACTATTACCACAAAAGCTGCTTTTTTCTTTTTAAACACCAGTTGAACCACTGTTACCATGAGTGCCGGAATACCCACCCACCAAACTGCGGGATTTCCAAAAGAAGAAATCGTGCTAACTTTGTCAGCATACGGCAAATTATCTGTGAAATAGAACCAGATAGGCTTAACCATAAACGGCCATTCATACCAAGGTGAGGCAAAAGGATGCTCCGCTTTTAGATTGGCATGATAGTCAAACATATTGATTTGATAGTTTACAAAAGAACTCCAAACCGAAGATTGATGTGGTAAAGTTGTCATCGGCAAAAAAGCAAGGTAATAAATGACGAAGGGAATCAAAACAAAGAGCAAACAACACCACAAACAAACTGTTTGTATCCGTTTGAAGCAAAGCTTTCTATTTTCTGCTATAAAGTAGGCGTGTCCCATTTTAGCAAAAAGCAACACAGCAAGCCCCACTGCTCCATAAGCAACAGTCCATTTAGAGGCAATGCCAATACCCATCAAAACCCCACTCATAGCTAGCGGTAGAAGTAGATTTTTGATATCTGTCCGCATAAAATCTTTTTGTAGAAAGAAAATCATTGCACTATACATGGCCAAGATAAAGAAAACAGCATATGTATCAATGGTAGCAATTCTAGTTTGCGTATAATGCATAAAGTCGACCGCTAAAAGAACGGTTCCAACAGAAGACCAAAAGCTACTTTTTGACAGCTGTTTCAAAATGATGTAGAGCAGCGGCAGCATTAGAACACCAAATAGTGTGCCCATAAATCGCCAGCCAAATGGATTCATCCCGAAAATCAAAATGCCTAATGAAATGAAAAGTTTCCCTAACGGCGGGTGAGTATTTTCATAAGGCTCCAAACCTAAAATGTATTCATAAGCGGTTCGCGCATGATAAATTTCATCAAAATAGGCAGAATCATAGTAAGTTGGGTATAGCGGAACAAGGTTTTGTTCATCCATCAACACTTGCCCTTTACCCTCTATCACTGTCAGAACCTCATAGCCCTCCCAACTCGAATTCTTCATTGATATTTCATTGATTACCACCTCGGCATCCAATGCCGTAAACCGAAAAAACTTTGCCAGTTCGTCTATTCTCTGCTGTTTCCATTCGAAAACACCCGATGACGGTAATACACCTTGATCTATCCACGTTGTCCCGTCATTTGAAGTTTCTATTTTGACATTCATCCCAATTTTGGCACGATAATGAGAATCATCCGGCACAAGACCCGGAATAAAGCAAATGGTATCAGCTGGATGATTGGTTTCTATTACAACAGATTCTCCCTCTAAGGGAGTCCAAGAGGTCAAAGCCGTTTGATGAGAACCCAAGCCCCAAAAAGCAACCCCCGCATATAACACTGTGATTATGCCAGCAAAACATATATCACGCCGCGTTAGACAAAAACTTTCTAGTGAAAGCCTTGACAGCATTCTAAATGCCTTTTCTTTGGTTTGTGCAACATCTGCCGTTCTTTGCTTCCATGTAATTTTCTCTCTATCACCCAAGACTCTTCCGTGGCAATACATATCATAGATTACCCATAATAAATAGCCTAGGCTAATAATTTGTCCCAGCGATAAGACTTTGACGAAAACTGTGTTGGGGTCATAACGACCGCCATGCACTTGATATAAATATAAAACATGTTTTACATTGGCATAGTGAGCGAGCGTTACAATTGAAAAAGCATATAAAATTCGCCTGTCTTTGACAAATACATACAACAGCAAAATAAATATTAGAATAGGGAAAACATATCTTTCATGCATTTGTACGGTCAGCAGATATGCTGTCACCATCAAAAGGATAGGAGCAGCAAAAACAACATGGTCGTCTTTTGCTTTTAAAACGACTGCTCCACAAAGAATTGTTGCTATGATTGGCCCCAGTGCTGTTAATAACATAGAAAGAGCACCGCTTTGAGGGAGCCCCGACCAGTTTAGACCCAATAAAGCCCATATATTATAGGCATTGACAGCATAGTAGGGATATCCGCCCATCGTTTCTGCATATTGCTCAATCAGCCATCTAAAATTGAAATCCTGTGTAAATGGTAATGCTACCAAAGCCATCACAGCCAGGGCTGCTAAAGGTGCCAAAAGCAAAGAGCGGTAATTCTTACGCCGAATCGCAAAAAAGATAAAAACAGGAACAAACGTGAGCATTTGGGGTTTTATAATAATAGAAAGCCCAAAAACGGCACCCGATAAAACATATTTTTCTTTATATAATAGTAAAATAGAAACTAGAAAAACCGCTAGACAAAAAGAATCCATTTGCCCCCAATTGGCAGAATTTAAAAGTACGGGAGGGCAAAAAAGATAAGCCGCTGTCATAAACAGTGCCATAAATGGGCTTAATCTCTTATTCGCCACATAAAAAAGAACTCCGGCGCAAAATAAATCTCCCAAAATGGCAGGCAGCTTAATTAGCAGTGTATAGGCAGAAGAAGAAAGCGAAAGGCCAAAAATAATCCTTACTTTTTCTAAAAAAGTCAATATATATAGATAACCCGGAGGATAGTCAAGAAAAATATCTTGCCGATAGATTAAATCAAACCCCACCGCATTCGTCATATTGCCCCAAGATTTGAAGGTCTCAATATCAGAAGAAAAGCCAGAAAGATAATAGCCCATCCAAAGCCGCAGAATAAGAGCCAAGAAAAAAAGAAGGCCTGCCACTTGTTTTGTGTTCTTCTCGGCTTTCAATCCTAAAGAAAAATAATTTTTCTTCTTAGTCACAAAAGCAATGATCAGTGAAAATGTAATTGTGAGTGTGAATGAAACAACCATAAATCCTCCAGACTTCGTGGTTTTGACGAAATTTTACAAATTAACCAATTGATATTGACTATTCATTCATTCAATAGTAATCTTGTACACAAGTATAGTCTATCCAAGTTAAAACGTCAAACAAAATCACCTTACAATTTTAGAAAGGGACTATTATGAACCTCGAAAAATTACATGAAAATCCTCATGTTCTGCATGTTGGTACTACGCCTGACAGAAGCTGGTACATTCCTGCTGCCAGTGAAGCCGAAGCCATGACAAGAAACTCTGCACGCCGTATTCTTTTGAACGGCGACTGGTCTTTCCGTTATTACGATTCTTTTGAAGACGCTATGCGTGTAGATGACGATGGCTGTCTCTATTTTGATGAAGAAGAAATGGATACCATACCGGTGCCTTCTTGCTGGCAAAACCATGGCTATGATCGCCACAACTACACTAATGTTCGTTATGCTATTCCTTTTGACCCGCCTTATGTGCCTGACGAGAATCCTTGCGGTCTTTATCTGCGCACAATTTCAGTCGCAGAAGAAGATTTAACTTTTCGTCATTTCTTAAATTTCGAAGGAGTTGACTCTTGTTTTTACCTTTGGATTAACGGACAGTTCGCCGGATATAGTCAAGTTTCTCATTCTACTTCTGAATTTGAGATAGACGAGTTTTTGCAGGTTGGTGAAAATACAATTGCTGCTTTGGTTGTGAAATGGTCTGACGGTACTTATCTTGAAGATCAGGATAAACTGCGCATGAGCGGTATCTTCCGTGATGTCTATATTTTGCAGCGTCCCCAGAGTTTTGTCTATGACTTTTTCGTTAAGACACAACTTTCAAATGATCTTTCTCATGCCGACATTACGGTCGACCTCGATGTTCTTGGTGAAATCAGCGTAACGGCAAAATTGCTTTCTCCCAGCGGAGAGGTATTGGCAGAACAGACCCCTGAAAACGGAACTGTCTCTTTCTCTGTCGAAAATCCTGCTCTTTGGAATGCTGAAGCACCAACTCTATATGGTCTTATTCTTTCCTCAGATGAAGAATTTATTTATCAAGAAATCGGCTTGCGCCAGCTTGAGATTAAAGACGGTGTTGTATACCTGAATCAAGTCAACATCAAGCTGAAAGGCACCAATCGTCATGACAGCGACCCTGTTACAGGCTATACCATTACTCAAGAACAGGCTTTGATTGATTTAACCCTCATGAAACAACATAACATCAACGCTATTCGAACCAGTCACTATCCTAACGCTCCTTGGTTTGCCACACTGTGCGATACACTTGGCTTTTATGTTATCTCTGAAAGTGATATTGAAAGTCATGGCTGCACCACCTTTAACGGTGAAAATGATGCTGACACCTATGCTTATCTTGCCGAAGATGAACAATTTGCCGAAGCCATCCTCGACCGTGTGCAACGCAATGTTATTCGAGATAAGAACCACGCTTCTATTATTATGTGGTCTTTGGGTAATGAATCCGGCTATGGTGAGAACTTTGTGCAGGCAGCTAAATGGATTAAGGAATATGACCCTTCACGCCTCACCCATTATGAAAACGAATATTTTGTTCTTCCCGGCAAAACTCCCGATCTATCGTATCTTGATGTTTACAGTCGTATGTATTCTGCCACTGAATCTATTGATGAATATTTTGCAGACAGCAAAAACACTCGTCCATTTATGCAGTGCGAGTTTATCCACGCTATGGGTAACGGCCCTGGTGACATTGAAGATTATATGCAGCAAATCTATGCCTATGATGGCTTTATCGGTGGTTTCGCATGGGAATGGTGTGACCATGCCGTTTATGGTGGTAGAACACCTGACGGACGCAAAATTTATCGTTACGGCGGTGACTTTGGCGACCCACATCATGATGCAAACTTCTGCATGGATGGTCTTGTCTACCCAGACAGAACCCCTCACAACGGTCTGCTTGAATATAAAAACTGCTTGCGTCCTATTCGTGCTGAATGGTCTGAAAAAGAGAACGCTGTTATCCTCTTCAATAAATTAGACTTTGTTTCTAGCGGTGATCTTATCGATATTCACTACGAAGTTCGTCAAGATGGCGAGACTCTTTGGGGCGGAGAAATTGGTGGTTTAGATATCCCTGCTCACGGAAAATCAGTCTTTGTTTTACCAGAGACACCTCCTACCGAAGGCGACGTTACCTTATTGATTGAATACACTGCTCATGCAGACACTTCTTTCTATGATGCCGGCTATTCTTTGGGCTTTGACGACTTGTTGATACATGAAGCTGCTTTGCAGTTAGACTCTCTTACTGATGGTCAAGTTTTCTTTGAAGAAGACGTTCGTACCATTAGCGTATTTAACGATAGCTTCCGCTATGAATTTGACCGCCGCACAGGGGTATTTGCCTCTTTAAATTATCGCAATCAAACTTTCCTTGCCAAACCTATGGAATGGAACATTTATCGTGCACCAACCGACAACGACCAATATATCCGCAATCAGTGGCAAGCGGTTGGTTATGACCGTGTAACGGTCAAAGTCTATGACAGTCAGGTAGAATCAAATGAAAACGGGCAAGCCGTCATTACCGCTCATCTTGGATTTGCTGCTATCTTTATCAAAAAGCATTTGGACATTAAGGCTACTTGGACAATTGATGCCGATGGTAAAATTGCCGCTTCGCTAGATGTCCACAGAGAGGCTTCTTTCCCCTATCTTCCTCGATTTGGTGTTCGTATGTTTATGCCTGCCAGTTTCCATTCGGTTGAATATTTTGGCTATGGTCCTTTTGAAAGCTACATCGATAAACGCCGTGCTTCTTATCTTGGTATCTTCAGTGATGAGGTCTCTGCACTGCACGAAGATTATATTTATCCGCAGGAGAACGGTTCTCATTATGGCTGCCGCTATACAGCACTGAATAACGGACTTTTTGCCTTGACCGCCTCCGCAGAAAAGCCCTTCTCCTTTAATGTTTCTGAATACACGCAAGAAGAACTTGCCGCTAAAGCACACAACTATGAGCTAGAAAAATCAGGTTATACTGTATTTTGCCTTGACTATGCTCAAAGCGGAGTTGGCTCTAACAGCTGCGGCCCTGAATTAAAAGAAAAATACAGATTAAACGATGAAAGCTTTACTTTCAACTTTATGATTAAGCCCGAGTAATTGTATTCAAGATTTGTTTTTGGCACTTTCTCTTTTTTGAGATAGTGCCATTTGTTTTTCTATGACAAAAAGACGGACAACACTAAAATACTGTTGTCCGTCTTTGATTATAAAGTAAATTTTGTTTCCTTGTGCTATCTGCTCTTACTACTCTTTTTTGGTTGCTCTATTAAAGTTAATTCTTTCATCTTCCAAAATGGAGATGCCCTTTGATTGGGGACTGGTAGCATAATAACTGTTAGCATAGCAAATTGGATAGAAAACGTATTCATCTTGAATCTGCGACTCTAAAGATTGATAGGCTTCTTTGTCAAACAGCAATTCATTCATGCTGCCGTCCAAGCTTGCGTTGTTCATTAAAGGAACGGCTGCATCACTTTTAAACTGGCGAAAAAAAGAATTTAAATTGTTTCCGCGTGAAGGTATGGTGTAAAGTGCCGCTTCATACTCACCGTTTGCTATCCGGTCTGCAAATGTGTCCGCATCTACCACTTCCAAATTGAAGGACGTTGAAAACTGGCGATTCCAAGAAACAATTAAACCGTTCGCCACTTCATGTGAGTATGAATCTTCTTGACATAGAATCTTAATGCTCGGTACAGTGTCCCATTCCTGACTTTCTAAAAGAGACGGCAATCTTCTCAAAACATCTTCGTCATAGGCAGGATAAGAAATCTCTCCCGATTGCTGATAAGGATTGCCAAGCCACGTAATAGACTTTGGAACAATGCCCAGCGCTTCTTCATGCTGTTCGCCTAAACGTGACATTAACTGCTGGCGTTCTATGGTTTTGAAAAGCATCTCACGAAATTCTTTTATTTTTAGATTTTCAGCGTCCTCATTCAGTAAAAGACCAAACACCGCATTTTCCAATGTTATGACAGATGTTCCCTCGTCTTGCAGCTGCTTAGCTTCTTCTTCAGAAAGTTTGAGTACATCTGTGGTACCGCTGGATAGTGCCTGTAAGGGGTCAGCTGCTATTTCTTCGCTATTCATTGTAATGACTAATTCCGTTGCGGTTGGAGAAAAATCACCGTCATAATATTTCGTTCTGGCTAGCTCAATATAATCTCCGCTTTCCCAAGCATATACGGTTCTAAAGGTGAACGGACCGTTTGTAATCATGCTTTTTGCTTCTAGCCCATATCTTCCCTGTGTCTCAGTAAAATATTCTTCATTACACGGCATATACCGTATCCCCGTGGTCAATTTGGGGAAATCTTGATAGCTTTTCTCCAATTGAATCACCAACGTGTGCTCATCCAACGCTTTCACACCCAGTTCTTCAGCCCCTAATTCTCCCTTATGAATAGCTACCGCATTCTTTATGATGTATAAGTCTTCTAAAGAAGTTGAACCCGTCGAAGGTAAAAGTGCTCTCGTGATACCGAACACAAAATCTTGTGCAGTGAGCGGCGTTTTATCGCTCCAAGTCGCTTTCTTTCGTAGATGAAAAGTAAACTCTGTGTTGTCGACATTTGCCTCCCAGCGTTCAGCAACACCTGCAACAACCTCACCCTTTTCATTTATGCGACAAAGACCTTCAAAAATTTTATCAATCACCACTTCTTCTGCTGTTTTAGTGGCATTGGCAGGGTCTAGCGATTCTATTTTCTCCTGCACATCATAGCGCAAAATTATTTCTTCATCAGAGGAACATCCCGACAAAAAACTAAATATTATAGTTATGATAAGCAAACCCGCTATTTTCTTCATTATTCCACTTCCCGAAATTAAACCGCCACTTTATTGTCTATGGCTTTTAGTATATGCAATTATAATTAGTAATAGTATACCGTCACTCCCTGATTTTATTATTTCTTATTAGAATAATACTTTATCTCCCCATTTTACTGTTGTTTTGTGCGCTAAAAATAAATATAGAAATTCTCTCCTGAAAATCACTTGACAAATCTTATATAAATCAGTATAATAATTAAGCATTTGAGATTGTCTTTGACGTCTTTTTGTCGAAATTTGGCCCGGTAGTTCAGCTGGTTAGAACGCTAGCCTGTCACGCTAGAGGTCGACGGTTCGATCCCGTTCCGGGTCGCCAAATTTTGCTGCTATGGCTCAGTTGGCAGAGCACGTCCTTGGTAAGGACGAGGTCAGCAGTTCGAATCTGCTTAGCAGCTCCATAAAGAAACCGCTTAAACACTACGTTTAGGCGGTTTCTTTATTTATTTTGCGCGTTATTTTTTACTTAAAAATTAGGTTTTAATGTTTTTTGGTGTTTGTTCCATTTTACTTTGCTCCAGTTTAACTACCCTACAATTCATTCTTATATCACTTCTACTATTGCTAGCACCACAAAATTCATATTTATTCTGTTCTGTAACAACTTGGTAACATGCCTGCAACAATTTGATAATAAGGCTGCGTTACAGTAATAAAATCTTAAACATATCAATGTGCCCAATATGAATTTTAGAAAGCAACTATGAGGAGTACACCATGAG
Source organism: Scatolibacter rhodanostii (assembly GCF_900197595.1). Classification (GTDB taxonomy): domain Bacteria; phylum Bacillota; class Clostridia; order Oscillospirales; family Acutalibacteraceae; genus Scatolibacter; species Scatolibacter rhodanostii. The sequence goes on from NZ_FZLO01000004.1 coordinate 27,310, forward strand.
TAGAGTAGATTTTTTAAATCCAAGCGATTGGCAAGAATATGAAAGTTACGTCTCCGCCCACAAGAATGCTTGTTTTATGCAGTCTCTACAATGGGCAGCCGTAAAGCCGGGTTGGGAAAAAGAGGCGATTTTGACAAGAAACGATGACGGAAAAATCATAGCAGCCGCCTTAATTCTTATTAAAAAAGTTCCACTTCTTGGGACAAGTCTATTTTATCTTCCTCACGGACCGGTTTGGGATTTTGCTGACCAATCCGCTTTTTCTGCTATCATGCAAGAAATCACTCTTCTCGCTAAAGAATACAAGACCTATCAGTGCCTTATTGACCCTTTAATTTTTGAAGAAAACAAAGAAGTTGTCCACTATCTAAAGACTTGTGGATTTCATTTTAAACCGGATGCAAAGGAATTGAGAACTGTTCAGCCCAGAAACAACTATATGCTCTTTTTAGAGGGAAGAAGCAAGGAAGAAATTTTTGCCTCCTTTCATTCCAAATGGCGCTATAATATTCGTTTAGCTGGTAAAAAAGGTGTTGAATGCCGTGTCTGCGGCAAAGAAGCCTTGGGCGACTTCTGTTGCTTAATGAAAGAAACTGGCCGACGAGATGGTTTTGCCGTCCGAGGAAGAATATATTTTGAAAGAATGCTTGACAATCTTGGTGAACATTGCCGACTTTATATGTGTTATTACAATGGTATCGCTCTTTCAGGTGCTATCACCACACAATATGCAGGAAAAACTTGCTATGTATATGGTGCTTCTTCCAATGAATATCGCAATTTAATGCCCAACTATCTGATGCAGTGGGAAATGATTTGCTGGGCAATCGAGAATAATTGCGACATTTATGACTTTCAGGGAATTCCTTTTTATCAGGATGAAAAACACCCTAATTATGGTGTTTACCGCTTTAAAAAAGGATTTAATGGAAAAGTGATGACCTATGCCGGTGAATTTCACCGAACTTATAGACCAATATTATCAGCCGCGGTAAGCCTTGGCATTCAACTAAAATGGCTAAAGGCCGCTGCCCGTCGCCACTGGTTGGTATCCACACGAAACAAGAAAAGGAACAGCTTAGAAGCTGTTCCTACTGAAAGCACACAAGAACAAACTCTGTTGTCTGAGCATCGTATGCAAAATTAAAAAGGCGTGACTATTTTTCTTTCCTCTATGTATTGTATTGCCGAAAAAGCACTACTCCACCGCTTTTATTGCTTTTTCTTCCTTAGAAAATACGCTATGATTATTTTACAATTTGCTCAAACCTTTATACTTTCATCTGACTTTCCACTTGCAATTTGGTGGGTAGAGAACTCTGCGCTCCTTCCGTTTGCACTGTTATAGCAGCTGCCGTATTGGCGTAGCAAATTGATGAGCGCACCGTGTCTCTTGTCACAATCCCTTCCATTAATAAATGAGCGGCAAACGCACCGATAAAAGAATCACCGGCGGCTGTCGTATCTTTCGCTTCGACCCTTTTAGACGGAATCAGCTCATGATAGTTTTCTGTCACCAACAATGCGCCCTTCTCTCCCATGGTAACAATCATATACTTTATCTTTTTAGCTTGAATCAGTTCTTGGCAAGCAATCACCAAATCCTCAATCTGCTCAAATTTTCTTTCGCAAATACCGCTAATTTCTGTTTCATTTGGAATTAAAATGTCTGTGCAACTCCATAATTTATCTGAAATAGAGAGTATTGGCGCCGGATTAAATATAGTAACGCAATTTGGATTCTCGCTTTTAGCTTTTGTGAATGCTTCTATGGTTGCCTCTTGCGGCACTTCAAATTGTGACAACACAATCTCGGTTTCTTGATCTATTAATTTCAAGTTAGCTATATCTTCTTTTTGAATCGCGTGATTGGCACCGGAAATGACCGTGATTTCATTTTCACCGGATTGGCTGACGTTAATAAACGCTCTGCCTGTCGGCTCTGTTTTTGATATGTCAACTTCCAATTGATGAAAAGGATATTGACTTAGTGTATCCTGATAGGCAGTACCATAAGCATCCTCACCAACTTTTCCATATAAGGCAACCTTTGCTCCCAGTTTAACAGCAGCAATGGCTTGGTTTGCCCCTTTTCCGCCAAAAAAAGTATTAAACTGATTAGCAAATATGGTTTCGCCTTTTCGGGGTAAATGCTCTACACTGGCCACCATATCAATATTTAAACTGGCTATGACAAACATAGATTTCATATCTATCCTCCTCATTCAACCATAGATTCAATTTTGTATTTGGTAAACACCGTTTTTGAAGCTCCGCTGTTTCCAAAGCCAATACAGCCATTCTGATAGGGAGAATCATCTGTGACAGAAATTAACTCTTGATTAAGAACGCAAACCCTTATAGTATCCTGCTGCACGTTAACTTGTATTTCAATCTCTTCGTTATGCTTCCATCCATATTCACATTCGGCAAGGGTCACCAATTTGCCATCTACGTTTTTAGATAGTGCTAATCGATTCCCTTCTTTTAAACTAACCTCGTAGGAACGCACAGAACCTTGAACGCGGAACAGAACCTTATGTATGTCGCCTATTTCAGGAATCAGCCCAACGGTTAACGTGAAATCTTTCCAGTCATAGCTGCCCGTATAAACTTCTCCTCGGCTAGCCGAACTGACCTGCAAGCCATTCTCTACTACTTCGGTAAACCCACTGAAAGAAGTGATATGAGCTGGCATTTGGTGTATTCCATTCCATTTTTCTACAGGCAGCACTGCCAAATTCATCTCATAGTTTGCTATCGGTGTAACAGAAAAATCGTCCATATATAAAATGATATCTGGTCTCTCGTTGACTGTCGTTGGCGACATGGCTATAATTTTAAATCCAACTTTCTCAACAATTGCATTTTCTGCATAAGGCAATGTGAATTCAATTTCCTGCCATGTTCCGGCTGTCAGCACCATTGCGCTTTGTTGCAGATTATAAACTTCACTTTTTATACGGTCTGTCCAGAAAGGAACTAGTTTTACTTCTCCTGTACAATTTTTATCAGCATAAAAATAAGCTTTCACTTTATCGCCGGGATAAATAGTGGGCGAAAAATCAGGGTTATATCGGCTGTCGTTAAAGTCTGACGGCGTATAGTAGCTCTTATGGTAAAGCTCCACTATGCCTCCTCTTTCGATGGAGGGCACAGCAATTTTGCAGGAACGTTTTCCTGTATGTGCTTTCTCATCTGTGTTGTTCACCGTCGCCCCATACCCTTCAGCGCGCATAGCATGAATGGCTGTCGGAAATTCAAAGTGAAATTGATTTGCTGAATTTTGTTCGAGTAAAAATCTTAGCTCAGGGTCTATCGGCTCTGGCTTTATTTTTTGCGCAATCTTCAGAGAATCCAGTGCAGCCTGTGAAACAGTTTGAATATTTAAGCTGCCAATCGCTGATGAAGCACAAATAAAATCATTCACCTGTTTTAGCCATTTTTCTCCGATATGGGAGGCAGAAACAAATGCTCCTAAAATAGCACCCACATTGCCGACATTGCAGTCCGTATCCCAACCGCACATATTGCAGATGTTGATTGTATCGTCAAAATCTCCTCTTCCATGAACAAGAGAAAGTACAATCACCGCTGCATTGGGGATAATATGACACACCCCTTTATAGTGCTGATAGCCATATTTTTGCTGCACAAAAGCAAAGGTTTTGCGCCAATCATCTTGGTTGCGTTTTGCCTCTGCCATAACGTCCTGCGCCATAACAGCATATTCGCAGTCACTTGGAATTTCTGCTAAACCGGCAGCTATAATTTCGTCAATGCTCTGTGCTGTAAAGGCCTTTGCTACACAGGCCGCCACAAAACGTCCGCCATAAATGCCTTCTCCGCCATGCGTGACAGAAGACATTTTACCTGCCAATTCAGCTGCTCTATGGCTGTCACCGGGACAGACAAAACCCCAGCAATCCGAAAAAATCTGGCCGCCGATCTGCTCTGCTATCGTTTTTCCGTTTAGCTCTATCGAACCTGAAAGAGGTGCACTTACCCCTTGTTTGAGATTTTCATAGGCGGTATTTTCAGTAGAAATGCCATATCCTCCCCACCAGAAAAAACCATGTCCATCTGACACATAGTTTTTTAATGTGAGTGCCATGGTTTGTTCATCTACTTGGCCACTTGCATAATCCAAAAACACTCTTTGGTAAAACAACGGACCATTAATATCATCATCTGCACAGAAATTTTTAAAGGTATAGGGATAAGAATTTATCTCCCCAAATACATCTCTAATTTTTTCGTGGGTCCAGCCTTCCACATCTGCTCCATGGATAACACCTACAATTTTACCGACCCATCCGCCATAGAGCTTATCCAGATACTTTGCTGTTATTTCCATTGTTTTTCCCCCATACATTTAATATTCACTAATTAATTTTCTTTGCACGCTTTGTTTAGATTCCTTGCTCCCAACAATAAAAGCCCTCTATATGTTTTTGTTCTTTTCTGCTAGCAAACCATTCTAAAAGCTCCCTCGCAAAGAATTTACCCTTCTACTGTTTAAATCTTGTTATATTACTCTCTTACTAACTAGGTAAATCATCTCCTGACATATTTTCACGATGATTATAACATCTAAAACATGATTGTCAACTATTTTAAATAGAATTCCACTCCTAATATAGTGTAATTTATATCAATTATATAAGTAGAAGTATTTTATTCAGATTAATCAGGAAAATATATGCTAATATCAAATTTTCTTTGTTTTATGTAAATTTTGAAATATCTTGCAGGAAAACTCTGAGAAAATATACCTGCCTAATATTAGATACTTGTTTCCCTTAAAACCCTGTGGTATAATAGGTTTTAATGGAGGTGACTTATGAAAATTTCAACAAAAGGCCGCTATGCCTTGCGTGTTATGCTCGATCTTGCTATTAATCAAACTGGTGAATTTGTTCCGCTGAAGGATATTTCCCTGCGCCAAGAAATCACTGTAAAATATCTTGAACAAATTATCAGCCCTTTAATTAAAGCCGGTTATCTACGCAGCTCGCGTGGTAACGGCGGCGGTTATCGACTAGCCAAAGACCCCAAAGATTATCGTGTTGGTGATATTCTGCGTGTTACAGAGGGGGATTTGAGTGTTGTCGCTTGTTTAGACGGAAACGACAACAATTGTTCTCGACAAGAGAATTGCCTGACACTTTCTTTTTGGCAAAACTTTAATAAAATTGTACAGGAATATGTAGACAGCGTAACTTTAGAAGATTTATTGCAGCAGTCTGAAAATAGTTATTACGCCGCTTCTATTTAAAGAGTCAGTTAGGCCGTTAGCAATGGCACTACTATTTCACTTTACAGCAGCGCAGCGATAAGTTTATCTATCATAAAGCATAAGATGAAGAATACAACTATTTCACGGGCAAGTATTGCTGCCCAAACGAGGTGAACCTATGCTCGCTTCTGCCAAACGCATGGCCAGTGCTCTTATTTGTTCTCTGTTTTTAGGATTAGCTTTTTTCTCTCTTCCAGCTTCCGCTGAAGTAGAAGAAGGCTTTTCTCTTTCTCTCTCTAAAACCGAATTCCGCGCCGGAGATAAAATAGTGCTTACCCTTTCTTATTCCGGTACCAATCAAAGCCCGGGAGCTTTTTTGGTTCGAGTGAACTTCGACCCCTCTCTGGTTTCTTATAACAAAACTGAAGTTGATGAGACTCTAAAATCTCAATATACAAAAACTGAAGCAACCGAATCGGAGATTTCTTCGGTTTATACCAATAAAACTCCTACTCAACCACTCCTTTTAAACGGAGAAATTTTTCGGTATACCTTTACTGCCGCCGCTGATGCTTCCTCTGGCGATTGTCCGTTTAGCCTTTCGGTGGAGCAAATTGTAAATGATGCTGGCAATCAGCTGGCTGATGATTTTATTTTGACGGCTTCTGCCACAGTTTTAGAACCTCGCTCCGATGACTGCCGCATTTTGGCACTTTGGCCTGCCGTTGGCACCTTAACGCCTGCTTTTGACCCAGATATTCTGCAATATCAGCTAGATGTACCTTATGATGTCAGCCAAATGACATTTGATGTTGAAACTGTTTCAGGTGCTACTTGGAAAGTAAATCGTAAAAATCTGGGAGCTGGAGGAAGTAGTACAGATTTTATTATCTCTGCCACTTCCGAAGATAAAAGCAAAAGTCAGAATTACGCCATCACAGTAAATCGAGCTGAAAAAAGTGCTTCTACTAAGACAAATACCGGCAGCTCTGGTTCTTCAAAATCTTCTGGCAATACAAAAACCAGCGGTAAGAATACAGGAACAGGCGACTTACCTTTGTCAGCTCAAACAAGCGGTGAATTTGCACCTATATCAGACTCTATTCTTTATCAATCTCAGTCTAATTCTCCTCTCTTAATGATAGAAAGTAGCGGCTTTACTCCTTTTTTGTGGGGCTGCCTAGGAAGTATTTTACTGATTTTGCTTGTTTATCTCATTAGTCTGCACCTAAAATTAATGATTCTATCTAAGGAAGAAAAATTGATTGCCAAACGCTCACGATCAACAGATGGTTCTGTCCTTCTCAAAACACCTCATTCTCCTGAAAATTTGCCTGTCTCTGAGAAAACAGATGGTGATTTATCAGCAGAAAAGTAATCCCTTTGGCACTTAATTATCAGGACTAGGGTATCACAAGTAAAAAACGAGTCTATTATATTTGAAACAGCAACCTAAATGATAAATTTAGGTTGCTGTTTTCTTTGCATAAGGCGAAAGGGTATAGTATAATGAGATTTGTATTGAAAGCGCATTGGGCGCACGGTAGGGGTATTTTCAGCAATTATTTTGTCCCGCAGAAAATACATGCAGACACTGAAAATAAACCTCCTATTTTATTGGGTGTAACTGTAACCAAAAATGACTTGGACATCTACTGCAAACAACTAAAGGGATATTAGCCATGAGAAAAGCTGTTTTACTTCTGTTTTTACTTTATTTGTTTTCTCAGCAGATTTTATCCGCCATTACAGGTTTCAGAAACCCACATCATTTAAATGGCCAATTTGGTCACGGGAAGGAGTTCTTTCATTATGACAGACTCAGAAAATCAAGATTTATCTCTTCAACCCCCGCAAACAAAACAGCCCTTTTTAAAAAATCTACTTAGCTTGGCCATTCCTTTTGCATTGCAAAACCTCATTGCTTTTGCTATGGGATTTACCGACAATCTCATGGTAGGACAACTGGGAGATGACGCAATTTCCGGTATTTATATGGGAAATCAGCCTCAAATTTTTCTGCAAATGGTTATTGGCGGTATTGAGGGAGCCATCCTCATTTTAGCTGCACAATACTGGGGTAAAAATGATACCTCATCTATTCGAAAAGTGGTTTCAATTGGTATTAAACTGGCTGGCGCTTTCGGTCTTGTTGTATCTTTGGTTGCAGCCACTATGCCCTACACCATTCTCACTTTATTTACCAAAGAAACCGGTGTGTTGAGAGAAGGAACTGAATATCTTCGTTTTGTAGGAGCTTCTTATCTTTTCTTTTCGATTACACAAATCTTGATTGCCGCCATGCGAAGTGTAGAGTCTGCACGAATTGGTCTTTATATATCGTTGATTGGATATGCTTTAGATTGCTTTCTCAACTACATCATGATTTTTGGCAAGCTAGGTTTGCCGGCGATGGGTGTAAAAGGAGCTGCTGTCAGCACATTAATTTCACGTACCGTTGAAATGGTGATTGTCATTTTCTATGTATTTAAAGTTGATAAACGACTGCGATTAAAGCTAAAAGATTTGGCCAGCTTTGATTCAATTCTTTTTCGAGATTTTATCCGCTATGGCTTACCTGTTATCGGCGGAAATTTGGTTTGGTCTATCAACAATTTGGCACAAAGTGCTATCTTTGGCAGTTTTAATTCAGCTGGCGTTATCGCCGCCGCCAGTATTGCTGGCAGCTTGCACAGCTTAATTTATGTCTGGATGAACGGGCTTTCCTCTGCCGTCGGAATTATAACAGGCAAAATGATTGGTGCTAAAGCAAGCCTTGATGCCATTAAGAAACACGCACGCCAAGTGCAAACACTCTTTGTTTTTGTCGGTATTTTTTCAGGGCTCTTTATCTTTTTCATGAGCAATCGCTTTATTTCACTCTACAAAATTACTCCCGAAGCCTATGGCTTTGCTAAACAATTTATAAACGTCATCTCAATCAGTATTATTGGTACTTGTTATCAGGCCGCTTGTTTATTTGGACTTGTTAAATCAGGCGGTGATATCTCATTTGTCTTTAAAATGGATACTTTTTTCGTCTTTGTAGTTGTTTTGCCTTCTGCTCTTTTGGCCATTCATCTGGGTGCTCCGCCATGGGTTGTGTTTGCCTGCTTAAAGTGTGACCAAATCTTAAAATGCTTTGTTGCCGTAGTTAAAATTAATCGCTTTAATTGGATGAAAAATCTGACTCGTGAGTCCTCTTCAATTGAAAATGGCGAGGCAGCAATCTTAGATACACCCGCAGAATAAGTCGAATAAACTGCATGAAACAGATTGCTTTTTATGGCTTGTCTTTGTATAATAGAGATATCATGTGATTGTCACATAGTGAAACTATAAGGAGTTGTTAACAATGAAACTAGGCGTATTGACAAATGTTATTGGAGAAAAGCCGTTAAAGGAAGCTCTTACATACTTTAAATCACTCGGTATGCAAATGGTTGAACTTGGCTGCGGAGGATATCCCGGCAAAGACCACTGCAACCCTGATATTCTTTTGCACGATGAAGTTGCTTATAATGAATTCATGGAAACTCTTAAAGAATCCGGTCTTGGTGTCAGTGCTTTGAGCTGCCACGCTAACCCGATTCATCCTAACAAAGAAATTGCGGCAGAATTTGACCGCGATTTGCACAATGCTGTCTTAATGGCAGAAAAAATGGGCATTGACCGCATCAATACTTTCTCAGGCTGCCCCGGAGATTCCCCCACATCACAGTATCCTAACTGGGTCACTTGTGCATGGCCAGAAGATTTCGCTGCTATCCTTGATTATCAGTGGAATGATGTGTTGATTCCTTACTGGAAAAATTTTGTTGCTTTTGCAAAAGAACACGGTGTCAACAAAATTGGTTTTGAAATGCATCAGGGTTTCTGCGTTTACAACACCTACACCATGAAAAAAATTCGTGATGCAGTTGGACCTGAACTGGGTGCCAACCTTGATCCTAGCCATCTTTTCTGGCAAGGTATGGATCCGCTCAAAGTTATCCGTGAACTTGGCGGCGACGCTATTTTCCACGTTCATGCTAAAGATACCAAAATTGATCCTGTCAATGCTCCTGTTAACGGCTTATTGGATATTCAGTCTTACGCAGATGAAGCCAACCGTTCTTGGGTGTTTAGAAGCATTGGTTATGGTCATGACGAACTGTTCTGGAAAGATTTCGTCAGCACCTTGCGTTTAGTTGGCTATGACTATGTCATGAGCATTGAACATGAAGACAGCTTTATGAGCAAAAACGAAGGTCTTGTCAAGGCTGTTGATATGCTAAAACGCTCTATCACTTTTGAAGATAAAATGACTGACTTGCGTTGGGTTTGATTGATTTTAACCCTTATAACAAATTTTATTATTCTTAGCCTTATAAAAAGCTTTGTATTCATTAAGAATACAAAGCTTTTTTTGTGTAAGATTATTGAATTTTCTTTCGCTTAAAATTTATTTTGTGCTTATGCCGTTACGCTGATTTTTCTGATTTTTGCAGTGCCCATCCCGTTCCCTTTATCATTGCTATAAAAATAAGTCCTGCTATTGTGATTTGTATGAGCACCGTGAGCATGTTCACTTGTGTTGTCAACATATTCATAAATAAATTTGTAATCATCACAGACAGCATGGCAATCAGAACCGGCAACACAATCTGTCTAACAGGGTGCAGCTTTACTTTCGTGACTTTCAGCAGTCTGCCTAAGCTTAAAGAGGCATTAAATATGGTACTGAAAAACAGAATGCCCACATAGCTTTCTATTCCAAAAAAGCGCAGTAAAATTAAAACCAAAATAACACGAATGGACGAATCCGCCAAGTTGAATTTCATGGAGTTAAATTGCTCATCCATTCCTTTTAAAAGAGAATCGACCACCACGTCTAAATACATCAGTGGAACAATAGGCGCCAAAACTTTGAGATATTCTCCGGCGAATTCATTATGATAGAAAACTAAGCTCCAATCATCACCAAACATAATAAAAATAGCAGCAAAAAAGATGCCAAAAACCAAGGCGGCCGTAATCGCTTTTCCTGTAATATACTCTACTGCATTTTTGTGGTTTTGCTCTCTTTCTCTTGTAATTTTAGGAATCAGCAGTGAAGCAAATGAGGTCAAAAATGAACATGGAAAATATAGCATGGGCATTGTCATGCCCTGTAGCATGCCATATTGCGACATAGATGCCGAATAGCTTTGCCCAAACTTTTGCAGTTCTTTAGGGATGAGCAAATTTTCTGCTGTATTTAAGAGACTTCTGGCCGCCGAACTGAGTGTAGACGGCAAAGCGATGTGAGTAAGACCATGCAAAACACCCTTGCTTTTATTTTTCTCTACCGGGGTATTCTTGCGTAAACTTTTACGATAAGCAAACCATCCAGCAAGAAAAGACGTGACTTCTCCGCCTGTTGAGGCAACAACAGCTGCTACACAAGCTTTTTCAATGCCCTGCGGGGCAAAATACCAAAACAGAAAAACAGTCAGTCCTACGGTTAAGACATTCTCCAAAACATCAGAAAGGCCTGTCGAAACAGATTCATCTACCGCTAAAAAATATCCTCTTAAACAAGTACAGATGGACATGAATGGTAACCCTAGGCCTAGGATTTTAAGACAGGGAGCCGCTAATTCATTGCCAAGCAGCACCCTTGCACAGAAATCAGAGGCAAAAAACAAGAAGCCAGAGATAGTTAGACTGATAGTCAAGCAAAAGGCAAAACATTTGCCGACAATAGAGCGAATTTCACTACGCCTACCGCTGACAATGGCAGCCGTTACCATTCTTGTAACCGCTAAACTAATTCCTGAAGTTGAAAGCGTGACCGCCAACATAAAAATAGAGATAATCAATTGATAAAGTCCAATTCCCTCGGCACCAATTTTCTGTGACAAATAAGACCGATAAACAATATTGGTTATCCGCAGAAAAAAGGAAATACCGGTGAGGATAAGACCTTGTTTAAAAAAAGTTTTCTTTGTCATAGACATCTCCCAAAATCCTGTAATTTCCTTGCAAAGCCATTCTCTGTGATGTATCATATATACTAACGCTACTTTTAATAGAACGGAGATTTATAAGATGAATGATAACTGGACCGAAATTATAATAGAAATTCCTGCTGAAAAAGTGGACGAGGCTGGTGCCATTGCAAACATGGTGGTCCCTTATGGCATTTATATTGAAGATTACTCCAATTTAGAAGAAGAAACGCTTGAAATTGCCCATATTGACCTCATTGATGAAGATTTGCTCCAAAAGGACCGTACAAAAGCGTGGATTCACCTATATATCAGCCCAGAAGAAAACCCAAATGAAGCTATCTCGTTTTTGCAGGAGCGCCTAACAAGCTGTGATATCATTAATACAATTTCGACTGACTTGTGCCACATGGAAGATTGGCTAAACAATTGGAAGAAATATTTCAAGCCGATTCCCGTTGGTGAAAAGCTTTTGATTCGCCCCATTTGGGAAGAAGAATTTGAAAATCCTGACAATCGCAAAGTGTTAGACCTTGAACCCGGACTGGCTTTCGGCACAGGGACACACGAGACCACCCGTCTTTGCATGGAGCTAATTGAGCGCTACCTCAAAGAAGGTGACAAGTTTTTGGACGTTGGCTGCGGCAGCGGTATTCTTTCTATCGCCGCTTTACTGCTTGGCGCAGAATCGGCAATTGGTGTCGACATTGATGCACTAGCCGTGAAAACAGCAATTGAAAATGCTGAAAACAACCATGTTGCTGACAAGTTTACAGGCATTTGCGGCAATTTGGCAGAAGAGATTAACGGCAAATTCTCTGTGATTGCTGCCAACATTGTCGCTGATATTGTGATTCTTCTTTCCAGAGATGTTCCTCAATATATGAACCCTGACACTGTGTATATTATTAGCGGCATCATTGACACGAGAGAAGATGATATTTTGAGCGCTATTTCTGACCGCTTTGAGATTTTAGAGCGAAGAGAAGAACGTGGCTGGGTAGCCATGGCTCTTCGCCTGAAATAAATTTAATTTTCGGACTTTCCCGTACCAATATACCCAACAAAAATTCCACTGAAAAATGACATCAGGCAAAACCCCATTAATGCTTTACTGATTTTGGAGTATTCTAACGCCCCGTCACTGTTTTCAGTGGAATTTTACTACGGTTTTACTGTTTGCGGAGAATCTAAACAGAGAGGATGAGTTTTATGATTTTAGAAACAAATCGGCTTTTACTGCGCCCTTTTCAGCAGAAAGATCTACAAGATTTTTATGACTACGCCAAACATCCCGATGTGGGCCCTCATGCCGGATGGAAACCACATGAAAATCTTGCAGACTCACAAGAAATCCTAAATATTTTTATGACAAGCACTACCGATACTATCTTTGCTATCGTCTTAAAAGAAAACAATAAAGTCATTGGCTCTGTGGGGATTCATCCTGACAATCACCGCCCTAAAATTCCAAGTTGTAAAATGCTTGGCTATGTGCTTTCTGCTGACTATTGGGGACAAGGAATCATGACCGAAGCCGCTCGCGCTGTCATCGACCATCTTTTTTCAGATAAATCCTTTGCACTTGTTTCTTGCGCTCATTTTCCTTTTAATCAGCGTTCTAAGCGCGTCATAGAAAAGTGTGGTTTTGTATATGAGGGCTGTTTTCGTCATGCCTATCCCCTCCACAATGGAGAGATTGTAGATGAATGCTGTTATTCTATGACACGTGAAGATTATCTGCATGCTAAAGTCTAAAGGCGAAACATCCATTGGCTAATTTACCACTCGGTCAGGTTTATTGTCACATAGCTTCTAAATACAAAAAAGGAACACAGCTTGCTGTAATAAAAAGCAAGCTGTGTTCCTTTTTTCTTTTATTGTCTCATATAATGCTGATGCAATCTCCATCGGCTTCAACATTCAACATTCTTTCCGCATATTGTGGAAATCTTTTCTTAAAAGCCGGCACAACCGAGAAATCACCCCACATATGCATCGGAACCACTTGCTTTGGATTGACTTCTTCTATAAATAATTGCATACTTAATGAAAAATTTTCCTCTTGTCTGGGGTCAAGCGGCACAAAAGCCAAATCAATTTCTGTTCCTTTTAAACGCTCAATTTCTTGTGTATAAGCCTCTAACATTTGACGGTTTTGATGAGCAGAAGCACCGCTCCACACCCATGCATTTAAGTCACCGGCATGATAAATCGTCTGCCCGTTGCTTTTGATTAAAAACGCCACGCCTAAATCGGTTGACTGCAAGGTTTCTATCTCACAATCTGGTAAGGCAACGGTCTGATAGGGCGATACAAAAGTAGTCTTTTGCCGGTAGATTTCAGGAACTCTATTCGCAAAAATATCATCTGACAGTACAAACTGCACATTTTCAAAGTCTTTTACCGCTTCAAAGACTTTTTCAGAAAAATGGTCACCATGTGAATGACTGGCTAGCACATATAAAACCTTTTCTTTGTCTACACTGGGCACATCTCCCTCGTAGTAGTCAAATAAGAAGTTTGCCTTGTCTGTTTCCAGTAAAAAGCTGCTATGCTTGATAAAATGAATTTTCATTATTTTTCTTCCTCCCTAATTACTTTTTTATTTTTTAATGCTAGCTCGAGCAAAACCACCTGCACTGCTTTGCACCACAATTTGTGAAGAAACACGTTGTTTCAACTCACTGACGTGAGAAATAATGCCAATCATACGCCCGCTTTCACGCAAAACTGCAATCGCTTTCATCGCTACATCAAGCGTTTCTTGGTCTAATGAGCCAAAACCCTCGTCAATAAAAAGAGCATCCATACGCACTGCCCCTGAATTACGCTGCACCACATCAGAAAGCCCAAATGCCAGCGACAAAGAAGCTAAAAACTGTTCACCGCCTGACAGCGTTTCTATTGAGCGTTTTTGCATGGATTGTCCATCCAATACCTCTAAATCAAGTCCGCTAATAGCATTGCCGCCTGAAGGTTCTTCTTTGCGGCAAAGGCGATAGCGTCCACGGCTTAGCGTAGCAAAAAAGCGATTGGCATACACAAGAATTTCATCCAGCATAATCCGCAAAACATATTGCAAAATGGGCATCTTATAGGGATTGTTGCCCGACAATGATTGTGATATCTTGGCTGATTCAACATACCTTGCTTCCATTTTCATGAGCTGTTCGCTCCAGCTCTGTATCGTCTTTCGTATGCTTATCATTGATTCAAGCCTTGCTGTGGCATTGCCGAGCTGCTCTGATATTTGCAAGCTTTCTGCGCGGTACGCCTCTGTTTGCTGCTTTAATTGTATATAATCCGGCGGTGCACTTTCCGTCCATTTCTGCTGATGAACAAAGAAATCTTGCTCTGCCTTTTGATAAATTTCCTGTGCTGAGCGCAATAACGCTGCGGTTTCTTTTTCTTTCTGCACGGCAGAATCATAAAACTGTCTTATTTTTTCGCTTTGGGCGGATACGTCTTGATACTCTTTCTCTTTTAAGCGAATGGCCTCTATCAACTGTTGCATCTGTTCTTCGCCCTTAAAATCTGTAGGAAGTGTTTTTAGCAAAGCCTCTGCCTGCCATTGCATCGACTGCATTTGCGCTTGTTGTTCTTGAAGCTGTTCTTTTATTTCTTCTTCTTTTGTTTGATATTCGACAAGTCGATTTTTTGCTTTCGGTAAAGAATCAGCCACTTTTTTATGTGCCAATCTTTCTTTTTGCAAGGCTTCAATTTGCACACTCAGCTCTTGGCTATCAAGACTGCTATCTACTCCAAGTTCTGCTTTCTGCAATTCATATTGCTCTTGTATAAGCTTGCCTTGATTCTTTAGGTATTCACAATCTTTCTGATTTTGAATGCTTTCTCTCTCCGCTTTGCTTTTTTGCCCACGCAGTATCGCAATCGTGTTGAGTAAATCAGGTTCTTCTTCATGCAAAGCTAGATTCGGGTGATGAAGTGAACCGCAAACAGGACAAGGTTCTCCTTGTACCAGTTCACCGGCCAATTCAGCAGCTTTGTTGTTTTGCAAAACAGCTTCTTTTTGTGCCAAACTCTCTGAAACGGTTTGAAGAAGTACGTGTTTCTCCTCTGCTTGTTTTTCAGCAAGCTTTATCTTTTGAAGAAAGTCCTCTTTTTGCTTTTGCAGTTCCTTCCATTTTTGTAGCTGCTCGCTTTTTTTCTCCAACTCTGTAATTTGTTCCAACAAGATTGGCCATTTCTGTGCTGATTCTTCAGCTTCTGCTACATATTTTTTGCCGATTATCATTTTCTCTTTTAACTGCTCGTGTATTGTCTGCTCTTCTTGTATGAATTTTCTTGTCTTCTCTGCTTCTTGAAGTAGTGCAGCCGCTTTTTTTTGTGTAGTCATAAGACTTTGTACTGTTGTATATTTCTCTTCTAACAGTGTTTTTTCTTGTGCTACCTGTGTCGCTTTTTTTCTCAAGACTTCACTTTCAGTTTTTTGAATTTCTGCTTTTTGTCGCAGTTCTTCGGCTTGCTGTGCTTGTTGGTTTGATTCCTGCTGCTTATGAGCTGCCTCTTTTCTGATTTTATCAGCACGTACCCAATTTTCAGCTAAAGCAAGGCTGCTTGCGCTTTTCTCCAACTGCTCAGCTAATATTTTCTTTTGATTTTCTAACTGCATTTTGGTGTCGTTTGCCTGTTTTTCAGCCAATTTTAACTCTTCTTCAGAGGCAAGATTCTCTTTTTCTAACAGAGATTTTCGAAAACTTGAAAGCTCTTTCATACTCTCAGAGAGCTTTCTTGTAGAGGCAGCTGCCTTTTCTGCTAGCACTTTCCATTTATGTACCGAAAAAAGTGTTTCCAGCATTTCTCCCTTTTCTTTGGAACTTGCCCGCAAAAATCGGAGAAAATCCCCCTGTGGCAATACAATAACTTGCGAAAATTGTTCACAGGTCAAATGCAAAATCTCTTCTGCTTTTTTCCGCACAGCCGTTTCTGCTCCGCTGGCTAGCAGTTTCCACTTCTCTTCTTGCCAGATAAAACACTCATGTTTGTCGCGGGTGATATAATCCTCTGTACCTCGTTTCAAACTGCGGTAAAGTTCACGGCGAAAGCAATATCTTTCTTTTCCCACTTGAAAATCAAATTCTACTATAGTTGGTGTTTCATCCTCGGCACTAACACAGCGCATACTTTTGAAATCACGACGTCCCCCTGTTGATTTGCAGTAAAGCGCAAAACACATGGCGTCTAAAATTGTGGTCTTTCCTCCACCTGTTGCACCCGATATCAAGAAAAGAGATTCTTCTAAATCAGAAAATACAATTTGGCTTTCTTGTAAATAAGGACCAAAAGCCTGCCATTTTAGTTGAATCGGTTTCATTGCTCCTCCTCCCTTACGCCGTGCATGGTAGCATTAAACCACTTTTCTTCAGCCTCGCCACTCTCCATTTGGCATATTTCAGACAAAAACGAGGTGAATATCGTCAAATCATCCTGCTGTTTTCGGCTTTCAATCTGCTGGGTAGCGGCGGTTTCTGCCACCCAGCGGTTACTGACCGCCAACAAATTGGGGTAATATTCTCGCAAACGTTCGGCCGCCAACAACACGGGATTTTTATCTAACAATTCAATCTCGACATAATCTTCTTTGCCTTCATCAGTTGGATTTTCTTTCGCTTGTTTCATTAAATCTGAAAACTCCCCGCTAATGCGTCTAACCTCTCTTAGCGGTTTAATTTGCACCAGTTCTGTCTCGATATTCGCTTTGGTTAGATTGAGCTTAACAAAAGATTTTTTATGGTGTTGCTCATCTACTGAATATTTCAACGGTGAACCTGCATATCGTCCATTCTTTCCAGCCTTTTGTGCTTTGTGCAGATGTCCAAGTGCAACGTAATCAAAATCCTCCCAAATGTCTGCCGAAACCTCTGCACTGCCGCCTACCCACAAACCACTTTCAGAGTCAGAGGTTAATGAACCGGCTACAAAGCAATGTGAAACCAAAACTTTGGTTGAACCATCTTCAAATTTATCCTTTAACAACGCAACAGCTCGGCGCATACAGGCCGACTCTCCTTTTAAACTATCATCCTGAAAATAATCTCGTACCACCGAGGGGTCAAGATAAGGAAGAAGAAAAATCTGTGCTTTTTCTCCATCTTTTTCCCATGTAATTGGGACTTGAGCGTCATCTAAATTCGTAGAAATATACACTCCGCTCCGGCGCAATAGTTCTTTGGCAAGTGCCATTCTCTCTGCTCCATCATGATTGCCTGCAATAATAGCCACTGGAATTTTCAGCTGTGTCATCTGTGTGAGAAAATGGTCAAATAACTGAATCGCTTCTGTCGAAGCGATTTGACGGTCATAGATATCTCCTGCAATGATGAGAAGATCGGGAGATTCCTCTGCCAATTGCGGATATAGCATTTTATTTAAAAAATATTTTTGATCCTCCAACAAGCTTCTGCCATATAGCATACGCCCTAAATGCCAATCGGATGTATGAAAAATTTTCATGTTATCCTCTTCCTCCTTTATATTGTAGAAGAAAATTAAGAAATTAGCCCTTTAAAAAGAGCTTGAAAGACGGTATAATAAAACTTGTACGTTTAAGAATGCAATTTTTAAACTTTTGTGTTATTGTGAGAAAATAGAATTATCTCTATTGCTCACATGGATTGCATTTAAAACAGTTTTGCTTTAAATCTAGGTTGGTTAGATTCTATTATACCATGAAGTAACTATGTCGCACACAATAAAATATACTTTATTAAACTGATTTTTTACTATACATACGCCGTCTCGCTATCTCTACTATTATCTTACACAGTCATTTCTCTATGGAAATCTCTTGACTGGAAAGGATCTGAATCTATGCTTAAAAAAATCTCTTCTCTTCTTCTCGCACTGACAATTACCTTGTCTACTTTTGCGCTGAAAGCATCCGCAGAAGGTTTTCCGTATACGTTTAACGACGGTGCTCCACATTCAAAATCTATTCTCATGCTGAATGTAGACACTGATTCTGTTGTCTATGCGAATAACCCTGACGAACAGCTTTCTATCGCCTCTCTAACCAAGATTATGACGTATATTGTAGCATACGAAAATATCCCTGATATTGAGACCACCGTGATTACCATTCCGCAAAGTGTGGCTGATGATTTAGCCAACACAGGAAGTTCCCTTGCTAAAATTGAGGTTGGAGAAGAATTGACAGGCTTACAGCTTTTAAATTTGATGATGATTCCCTCAGGAAATGATGCTGCTTTATCTTTGGCAAAATATGTGGATGGCCTACAACTGACGCCCACTTCGCTCGGCATAGAAAACGCTGAAAATCCTGACACACCTCTCACTTTTGTTGATTTGATGAACAGGAAAGCCAAAGAGCTCGGTTGTGAAAACACTCACTTTGTCAACCCCCACGGACTTTATGACCCCGAGCACTATTCAACCGCACGCGATATGATGAAGATTGTGCAATATGCGCGCAGCTTGCCTAAATTTACACAAATCACTGGTCAAACTTATTATGAACTGCCCCCCACAAACATGAGAAGTGAACCACTGACGGTTTATACCACCAACCGTTTACTCTTACAAAACGGTGACCCTGATTATTACTACCCTTATGCAACGGGCATTAAGACTGGTTCTCTCGACCAATCAGGATATTGTCTAGCCTCCTCCGCTGTTTATGAAGGCTACACCTATTTAATCGTAGCATTGGGCAGTCCTTATATCGATGCAAACGGCGAACATATTGAAGAGCAAGGCGAAATGTTAGACTCATATGAACTCTATAAATGGGCCTTTACACAGTTGCAATTAAAAACGGTTGCGACTACCGGACAGCTTATGGCAGATGTCGAACTAAACTATGCTTGGCGCAAAAATCGAATTCAACTGGTTGCCGGAGAAGATGTTACGGTTATTCTTCCTAATGAAGTAGAGATTTCTAGCATGATTACCACCTTGGATATTCCAGACAGCGTAGACGCACCTGTTAAAAAGGGTGACATTGTTGGTACTGCCACCTTGAGTTATGCTGATGAAAAAGTGGCCACTGTTTCTTTAGTCGCTGCTGAATCAGTAGAACGCAGTGACGTTATGCTGACCTTAGAACAAGGCAAATCAATTTTCACCTCAGGTTGGTTTAAGCTGTTGGCAGGCGGCATTCTTTTACTGATTATTATTTACATTATTCTAACCATTGTACATAATAAACGGCGCAAACAGCGTACAAGCGTGCGACGTTACCGCGATATGTGATTTTTATACTGAATCAAACAGGGAGCTTGCCGTATAAAATATGGTAAGCTCCCTGTTTTTGCATAGATTTTTTATCGTGCTTCGTTTCCTGTCTTACAACAAATTGGTAACTAAACCAGTTCCTATTTTTTGAAGTTAATTGGCTGCGAATATAAACTAAGTAAGGCATTCTCAATTAAATGTTAGGTCTTGTGACTTAGAAAAAAGCAATCGGATTTCGGCACGCAAAAA
Source organism: Scatolibacter rhodanostii (assembly GCF_900197595.1). Classification (GTDB taxonomy): domain Bacteria; phylum Bacillota; class Clostridia; order Oscillospirales; family Acutalibacteraceae; genus Scatolibacter; species Scatolibacter rhodanostii. The sequence continues at coordinate 46,987 of NZ_FZLO01000004.1, forward strand.
GCGATACGGCTCTTCTTGTATTTCTTCACTTTCTAGAAGCTGTCTCGCGCATTCCTGCGATTTTTTTAATATTTCTATGTCAGACATCATATCGGCAATTTTAAGCTGAGGCAGACCATGTTGTCTTTTTCCAAAAAAGTCACCTGGCCCTCTTAATTTTAAATCTGCGTCGGCAATTTTAAAGCCATCACTAGAAGAGCAAATAATCTTGAGCCTCTCAATTGTATCTTCCTGCTGAGAATCCGAAACCAAAATACAGGTTGATTTGTGTTTTCCCCTGCCAATTCTGCCTCTCAACTGATGAAGCTGAGACAAACCATATCGCTCTGCATTTTCAATCAGCATGATAACCGCATTGGGCACGTCTACTCCCACTTCAACCACCGTGGTTGCCACCAATAAATCTAACTCTCCCTTAGCAAAATTCTGCATGACTTGTTCTTTTTCTTTGGCTTTCATCTTGCCATGCAAAATGCCAATCGTGTTTTTAGGAAAAAAGGCGGCCACGATTTTCGCATAGGCAGTCACGCTGGTTAATTCACTTTCTCCTTCTTCAATTAAAGGACAAATTAAATACCCTTGTCTGCCTTCCTCTAAATGCTTTTGTACGTATCCAAAAGCGCGTCTCCTCTTGCCAGAATCAATAAGAAATGTCTCTATTTTTTGTCGTCCAGGCGGCAGCTCGTTTAAAATAGAAATATCTAAATCTCCATAAATCATGAGTGCTAATGTACGTGGAATCGGTGTGGCGCTCATGACGAGCAAGTGAGGATGTTCTCCCTTTTGTGCCAATGCGGAACGCTGGCCTACTCCAAATCGATGTTGTTCATCGGTGATAACCAAACCCAAATTTTTAAAAGCTACTGTCTCGCTGATTAACGCATGTGTGCCTATTAAGAGATCAATTTCACCGGCGATTAACTCTTCGGCAATTCTTTTTTTATTCTTTGGGGTAACAGAACCCGTTAGTAACTCTACCTTTATGCCACACTTTTCTAGTAAAACTTGCAGAGAATTAAAATGCTGATTTGCCAAAATTTCTGTGGGAGCCATAAAAGCGGCTTGCTTGCCAGACTTAATGACTGCAAAACATAAGGCAGCCGCCACTGCTGTTTTTCCGCTTCCTACATCACCTTGAATCAGGCGATTCATAGGAGTTTTACCCGCCATGTCATCAATCGATTCTTGAATAGCACGCTTTTGTGCTCCTGTCAGCTCAAAAGGCAGCAACTCTGCAAATTCGTCTGGAAATTGGGAGGAAACGAGATGAACATTATTTTCTTTGCGGCGACTTTTTATTTTCATTAGACCCAACTGCAGCACCAAGAATTCTTCAAAAACCAATCTCGTTTTAGCAGTCGCTAACTCTTGTTCTGATTTTGGAAAATGAATGTTTTCAAGTGCAAATGACAAATGGCACAACTCATACTGCTGGCGAAGTTCTGCCGGAAGAGGATCCTTGACAGTCTCTCCTAAAAGAAGTAACGCTTGTTTTACCGCATCTGAAATCATGCGAGAAGAAAGACCTTGCGTCTGCGGATAGACAGGAAGAATCGGCAGATTTCTTGATTCTGGTAAAAAGTCAGGTGACGTCATCTCTTTTTTGATAAACCCACTTGACACTTTACCTCGAAAAAGGTACGTTTTTCCTGCATACAACAGACTTTTAATATAAGGATTATTAAAAAAAGTGAGTTGCATTTCACCGCTTTCGTCAGCCACGGTAGTCTTATACAAAATCATGCCGCCCCGAATTCTTTGCTCTGAGGGAGTTGCTAGCACTTCTGCCTTAATGACGTTCACCTCATTTGCCACCGTTTCTTCAATATCGATGGTCTGACTCCAATCTTCATACGTACGGGGATAAAACCGAAGTAAATCTCCCACTGTCGGTACACCAAGCTTAGCAAAGAGTTCGGCTCTCTTTTTACCCACACCTTTTAGCGTATCAATCGGTTTTCCAAAAAGAGAAGACATCCTTTTTCTCCTTTCTTTGCATACTATGCTTATTTTGCTGCAATCTTATATCTAAATCAAAATAAGAATAAAGAAAAAGCCAACCACCGCTAAACTGGGAGGTTGGCTCAACGCTTACTTTATATCACACAGGTTCTGATTCGACAGAAATAATAAAGTAATACACAGGCTGACCGCCATTGACCACTGTAATTTCTGTATCACCTTTTAAACGTGAAGAAATTTTCTGCTTCGCTTTTTCTGCCTCTTGCTCTGTCACATCTTCACCATAGATTAGGGTGATGAAAGAAGTCGTTTTATTCGTGAGCGCTTTTGCAATCTTCACACAAGCAGATACAGCGTCTTTCTCAACACAGTCTAATTTGCCGTTTTTCAGACCCATGACATCGCCTTGTTTGATTTTACGGCCACCAAACTCAGAATCTCTTGCTGCAAAGGTTACCAAGCCGGTATCTACTCTTTCAGCAGCAGCTAGCATAGCCTTTTTGGCTTCTTCCCCTTCTGCTTCGCCATCAAAAGCAAGCATGGCTGAAATTCCCTGCGGAATTGTCTTAGTCGGCACAACAACCAGCGTTCTGTCTGTTACCATGGGAATAGCCTGTTCTGCGGCCAAGATAATATTTTTGTTGTTAGGAAGCACAAATACAGTCTTTGCCGGTGTAGCAAGTACCGCAGCTACAATATCTTCTGTACTGGGGTTCATGGTTTGACCGCCGCTGACAACATTATCGCAACCTAAATCCATAAACAAGCCTTTTAGGCCATCGCCTGCTGAAACTACCACAAAGCCAACTTCTTTGGTAGGTTCTTTAGGTTCAAATGTTTGCTGATGGGAAACAGTCTCTGCCTTTGCTTTGGCAGCTTCATTCTCTTCGCCAGCCTTGCGGTGCTGCTCTTTCATGTTTTCAATTTTAATGGTCAACAGGCTTCCGAATTCAAGACCTTTTTGCAAAGCTTTACCAGGGTCTTCTGTATGCACATGAACTTTGATGATTTCATCGTCATCTACAACTACAACACAGTCGCCAATGCCCTCAAGATATTTTCTAAGCACGGATGGATTTGTCAGGATTGTGCTGTCTCTGCCCACAATAAATTCAGTACAATACGTGAATGTAATCTCGCTGTCAAATTCTGCGGCAACATTACGGAAAAACTCTTCTGTTTCTGTCTTCTTTTCATCCTCTGATAAACCAGATTCAATCATAACATTATTTTTGAATACGCTCATCATGCCCTCAAAAATCAGGCATAACCCTTTGCCACCAGCATCTACAACACCTGCTTTTTTCAAAACAGGCAGCAAGTCTGGTGTTGCTTTTAGGGCTTCTTCTGCTCCCATACAAATAGTATCCCAAATTTCAACGACGTTGAGTTCATCCATGAGAGCAATCGCTTTGCGGCCTCTTTCGGCTGCAATTCTAGCCACGGTCAGCATCGTACCCTCAGTCGGATTCATAACAGCTTGATAGGCATCTTCCACACCAATTTCTAGCGAACGAACGAGTGTTTCAGCACTGGCTTCTTCTGCATCAGCACAGCCTTTTGAAAAGCCACGAAATATCAATGACAAAATAACGCCTGAATTACCTCTTGCTCCTCTGAGCATAGCAGACGCTGCTTTTTTAGCCACTTCAGCCGCTGAAGCATCTTTAGAAAGCTCTGCAAAAGCAGTTGCAGCCGCTCCTATTGTCATTGACATATTTGTTCCTGTATCACCATCAGGCACAGGGAAAATGTTCAAATCATTCACAAGCTTTTTGCTTCTGATTATATTATTGCTACCTGAAATAATCGCATCTCTTAGCTGACATCCTGAAATCATGTCACACACATCCTTATCCCACTGCTAGTATTTATTTAGTTAATACTACCATATACTCCTTAAAAATACAATGGCAGTTCTGTCAGATCATGTTTTTTTGAAATCTGATAAACTTACAGTTCCGATTATCTTATTATGATATTAAATCATCATCTTATGCTTATTCTTTCAACATTTTTGCAAAAACCCGTTGATTCGTCAATCTCAAAAAGTGCACAATCCATTTTACAATCACCCTTGGCATTATCAAAACGGACAGGCATTTTTGTTCTAAATTTTTGAATCACCAACTCTGGTTTCACACCCAGAGCAGAATCAATTACACCTGTCATACCAAGGTCACTGATATATCCTGTCCCATTTGGCAAAATGCCCTCATCGGCTGTTGGTACATGGGTATGCGTGCCGAATAAAGCGCTGATTTTTCCATCCATATAAAAGGCAAGCGCTCGTTTTTCTCCTGTCGCCTCCGCGTGAAAATCTACCATACGAATCTTAGGCAAATCAGGCTTTGCCAAAATATCTTCCAACGTTTCAAACGGGCAACGAAGATTTTCCATATAAACAGTACCCATTATATTGATAACGGCCACTTGTGTGCGCCCCATATCAATCACTTTATAGCCCACTCCGGGAGCAGAAGATGGATAATTGGCAGGGCGAATAACCGACTCGGCGCTGTCTAAGTAATCATAGACCTCTCTTCTGCGAAAAGTGTGGTTGCCGTTTGTAATGACATCTACTCCGCTAGAAAGTAAATATTCTGCAGAGACCGGAGTAATTCCATTGCCGTCGGCCGAATTTTCTCCATTCGCAATTACCAAGTCAATATTTCTGGCTTTCTTTAAATTCGGAAGATTCTTCCGAAGGAAACCGCAGCCAATACTGCCTACAACATCTCCAATCGCCAGTATATTCATAATTTTCCTTTCTATATTCGGCTATATCTCATCAAGCCAAACATTTTACAATCCTAGCATACCTGCTATTAAACTATTATTTTATAAAGCCACTCGTTATGACAAAACGGATAAGAATTCTCTGCTTTAAAGTACTTTCAATGTGTTTTTTAAGCTGCAAACCCTTTTTACACTATTGTATCCTAAATCTATTTAAAAATAAATTTAGCAATTTCAGCACGAAAATTTCTCATGCCGAGAATTCATTTTCTGCATGAATTCAATAATATTGAATTCTATTGTATCATGTTAGAAAAAGAAAATAAACCCTTTTTCACTAGTGTTTAGGATTCATTCATATTTTAAATATTTCCATTTTTTACCTATTGATGTGTTTTATTACAATATTCTTTGCAAACTGCTTTTAAATCTGCTATAGTAAAAGGAAAATTCCATAAAAAGAGGTAAGAAAACGATATGGCCATTTATAATAAATTGGTTCGGGATAACATTCCTCACATTATTGAAACGAAAGGTAACCTTTCTAGCACAAAACAATTGGACGAGAAGTCTTATTTTTTATCTCTACAAGAAAAACTACAAGAAGAAACTGAGGAATATCTGGAAGATACCAACCCTGAAGAATTGGCTGATATTCTTGAAGTCGTGTATGCATTAGCCGCCTGCCAAAATCTCTCTATTGCTGATTTGGAGGCCATGCGCCTAGCAAAAAGAAAAGAGCGAGGCGGTTTTGATAAACGTGTTTATTTAATTTCTGTCGACTAAAAAAGAATGATATTTCACATTTCTTCTGAAATATCTTGTGTTTTCGCTCTTGATTTTTCTGATTAAACGCTTTTAATCTATCGCCATTATGGTATAATGGAATTCAAAATGGTTGAGTTCATTGAAAACCTCAGGCAAACACTGAATACGACCTACCAAATTACTCTTAATTGCTATCGTTTTTTGAATTTCAAGGGAAGTGATGTCTTGCTGAAAAGTGCCAACTTGCCATATACATATCTATCTGACTGTCACAGCCATAGCTCTTTTTCACCGGATTCTTCTGAATCCATTGATGTTTTATGTCAACGAGCCCAAGAGCTTGGCCTCTATGCTTATACCCTCACAGACCATTGTGAGTGCCATGAATATTTAGGTTCATCACTTGGTTTTGTCTATGCAGAACAAAGTCGTCAAGCTTTTGCTTGCATGACAAAAAAACAAGATGAATTGCGCGGTAAGCTACGTTTTTATAAAGGCGTAGAACTGGGACAACCTATGCAAAATCTAATGGCTGCAGAAGAAGTTTTGCAGCGGAACTATGATTTTGTGCTTGGTTCGGTGCACAACATCAAAGGATATGAGGATTTCTACTTTCTTGACTATCATCAAATATCAGACGAAGAAATTGACAATATTTTGACTGCTTACTTTGATGAAATTATCTCCATGATTGAATGGGGCGGTTTCGACTCGCTTTCTCACCTCACTTATCCGTTGCGATATATTTGCGGTGAACACGGCATTGCTGTTGACTTATCTCGGCACAAAGATGAGATTGAAACCATTTTCTCCTTGCTGATTCAAAAAGGAAAATCAATGGAGATTAATACATCTGGGTTGCGCCAAAAAATTGGTACTACTTTACCTGATTACCCTTTACTGAAACAGTATTACGATATGGGCGGCCGTCTCATCACCATTGGTTCTGATGCACACGTTGCCAAAGATTTAGGAAAAGGCATAGACACCGGATTTGAACTTTTAAAACAGGCAGGATTTAGTGAATTTGCTATCTATGAAAATCGCACGCCAAAATTACTGCCTATTCAATAATGAACTAAAAGGAGAGATATTGCTATGAATCAACTGCTTGAACTTTTACAAGGTGACGCCAAACTTTCTATTCGCCAATTATCTGTTATGCTTGACGAAACAGAAGAAAACATTCAAAAAGCCATTCAGCGTTATGAAAAAGACGGCTTAATCAAGGGATATCACGCCTTAATTAACTGGGAAAGAACAGAAACCCGGCATGCCAGCGCTCTTATCGAACTACGCATCACTCCTAAAAAAGACACGGGTTTTGATGAAATTGCAAACCGCATTGTTGGTTTCCCAGAGGTACAGAGCGTTTATCTCATGTCAGGCGGTTATGATTTGGCTGTATTTGTCACGGCAAAATCAATGTCTGATATTGCCATGTTTGTTATGAAAAGACTATCTCCAATAGAGGGTGTGCTTTCTACTGCCACTCATTTTATTTTAACTCGATATAAAGACGGCGGCGTTGTATTCAGCGACTCCGAAGAAATTGACGAGAGAGGGAGCAATCTTGGTGATTGATTATAGTAAAGTACTTGGCCGCCATGTTCAGAACATCAAGCCATCAGGCATTCGAAAATTCTTTGACATCGCTAGTGAAATGGAAGACGTCATCTCACTGAGCGTGGGAGAACCTGATTTTCTCACACCATGGCATATTCGTCAAGAAGCCATCACGTCTCTGGAAAAAGGGCGCACGCATTATTCCCCCAACCGCGGTTTTACAGAACTCCGTCAAGAAATTGCTAATTATTTAAATCGAAAATGTGCTCTTACCTATGTCCCTACCGAAGAAATTCTGGTTACGGTCGGCGGCTCTGAGGCCATTGACCTTTGTGTCCGCAGCTTAGTGAATCCTGGCGATGAAGTTTTGATTCCTGAGCCTAGTTTTGTTTGCTACGTTCCCATTACAGAAATGGCGGGCGGCGTACCTGTTGTCATCGAGACAAAAGCTGAAAATCAGTTTAAATTGATGGCTGACCAGCTTGAAGAGAAAATCACAGACAAAACCAAGCTTTTAATTTTGCCTTTCCCGAATAACCCCACTGGCGCCGTTATGCGCCGTGCTGATTTAGAACCCATTGCCAAGCTGGTAGAAAAACATAATCTCTTTGTACTTTCTGATGAAATCTACAGTGAGCTAACCTATGGGAAAGAAGCCCACGTTTCGTTTGCTTCTCTACCGGGTATGTGGGAACGAACCATTGTCATCAACGGTTTTTCTAAGTCATATTCTATGACAGGCTGGCGTATGGGTTATGCTGCCGGACCAAAAGAAATTATCGGCTGCATGACAAAGCTCCATCAGTTTGCCATTATGAGTGCGCCCACCACTTCTCAATATGCCGCTATTGAAGCATTGCGAAACGGCGATGATGATATTGCGTACATGAAAACTCAATATGATATGCGCCGCCGCCTAATTGTAGACGGTCTAAACGACATGGGATTAACTTGTTTTGAGCCAGAAGGCGCTTTCTACGTGTTCCCTTCCATTCAGTCAACTGGACTTTCCTCTATGGAATTCAGCGAAAAGCTGATTTATGCCAAACAAGTTGCTGTTGTACCGGGTGATGCCTTTGGCGAATGTGGTGAAGGCTTTCTGCGTATTTCTTATTCTTATTCTATCAAACACATCACAGAAGCGCTCGACCGCATAAGAGCCTTTCTCAAAGAGATATAATACTTGCTAAAATGTCACTAACTAGAGTTTAAACTCATTGTTACACTGTTTTACTTATTTTATCTGATATGTCAAAGAATGATGATATAATCTGTCATTTTCTTTGCTATTGCGTTTTTCTAGAGCGTGTACGCAAACTTTTAGTCCATGTTTATTTCTTCTGAAAAGCATTTTCCAGTGCTAAAAATATTTACGATTTAGGTCTCTATACACCTTATACTGGACTTCTTCTTTTCGATGAAATATTGGTCGTTTTAGTTTGCTCACACGCTCTAGCGGTCGCTTTATCTGCTTTTTTATTATTTTTAAAACGTTCTTTGTCAAAACACCAGTAAATTGGTTACTGGTATCAATAGGAGTTAAATTTCAATTATGGAAATCAAAGCGTACGCTAAAATCAACCTTACACTCGATATCAGCGGTAAACGTGCTGACGGCTATCATAACATTGAAAGCGTCATGCAGTCTATTTCTCTTGCTGACACATTAGAAATTCGTGAAAATAACCTTGGCAAAATTTATTTGAGCAGTAATGTTGCCTCTCTGCCAACTGATGAATCTAACACCGCTTTTAAAGCAGCCAAGTTATTCTATGAATATACCGAAATCAAGAACCGTTATGTCGATATTCGTCTTGACAAGCAGATTCCAGACAAAGCCGGAATGGGCGGCGGAAGTTCTGATGCTGCTGCTGTCTTATGGGCTATGAACGAAATTTATAAGACCAATTTAACCATGCCCGAACTCTTTCGCTTAGGTGCCAAAATTGGAGCTGATGTTCCCTTTTGTTTAGCCGGCGGAACTTGTCACTGCCGAGGAATCGGCGAAAAAATAGCTCGTGTAGACCCTATGCCTGCTTGTTTTTTACTGATTTGTAAACCACCGGCCGGTGTGAGCACTCCACGTGCTTATGCCATGGTCGACAAGCTGCTTTTCTCGGCCCCCACAGGCACACCTAAAATGATAACCGCACTTAAGGGTGGAAATCTACAGCACGTTTCAGCGGCGCTTTCCAATCGTTTTGACGAAGTTTTGTTTTTGCCTCAAGTACAAAACATCAAGAAAGTTATGCGTACCGGCGGTGCTTTAAACGCTATGATGACTGGCAGCGGTTCTGCTGTCTATGGAATCTTTGAAGATCTTGAACACGCCCGAAGCTGCGCTCAAGATTTGCACGGTTATGGCGATTTATTTTTAGCTAAACCCATCAACGTATAAGGGGAGTCTCTTATGAAAGACATCAACTTTTCTCAAATGCAGGAAATACAGAAACACCTTTGGGAGCAAAATCAAGAAACGTGGCGGCCGCTCACTCCTACCTATGCCAGAGAGTCTTTTCTTTGGATGATGGAAGAAACCGGTGAAGCAATTTCTATTATCAAGAAAAAAGGTGACAACGCTATTATGGAAGATGATGTCGTTCGCCGCCATTTTACAGAAGAAATCGTAGACATGATGATGTATCTCAACGATGTGCTCATGCGCTATCAAGTCACACCAGAAGAAATGGCCACCGCCTATCAAGAAAAATATCAGCGCAACTTAAGCCGAAATTTTGTAAAAGAACATCATGATTTATTTCAAGATGAAAAAGAATAATCCTTGCCTTGCTAATTCTCTTAGCAAGGTTTTTATTTTTATTGCTACTTTTGTATAAAGCTACTGCCTTTATCCCATACTTTTGTCAACTACATAGAAAGCTGGGAAAATGATGAATGTTAAAAACTTCTTTCGGTTACCTATAAAAAATGAATCTCTCTGGATTAAATCTATCTGCTCCGCCTTAATAATCAGTATCTTACTAAGTTTTCTTCCCTTTGCGGCTTCTTGTGAAGAGCTATCTGACAATGTTTTTAGACTTCATGTTCTCGCCAACTCAGATTCAGAAGAAGATCAAGCCGTTAAATTGTTGGTTCGTGACAGTGTTTTATTAGAAACGCAAAAATGGTATCAAGGTGCTGATTCATTTGAAGAAACCAATTTTGCTATCTGCACCAATTTGCAATCCATTCAAGCAGCTGCTCAAACGGCCCTATTGGCAAATGGCTCTGATGATAAAGTAGTTGTGAAAGTAACGGAAAAATATTTTACTACAAGAGATTATGAAAATTTCTCTCTCCCCGCCGGAAAATACCGAACATTGCAAGTGGAGATTGGTGAAGCCAAAGGGAAAAATTGGTGGTGCATGGTCTATCCTGCTTTATGCATTCCGGCCGCACAGAAAAGCAATGAGAAAAACCTAGATGAAATGCCCGAAAATGAAAAAGAAATCATCACTAACCCCGATTCTTTTCAAGTTAAATTTAAGATAGTGGAGTGGTTCGAGGGTCTAAAAAGTATGCTTGACTCTTAATTCATGAAGCAGTTCTCCTAAATAAGCAGAAAACAGGAACTTCCTTTTGGAACCTGTTTTCTGCTTTCTGTTTTATCCGGCAAAATAGCTTGAGTCATTTCTTCTCGCATGTTAGAATATAGAAAAGATTTGAAAATAAGTTTACCTAAAAATACCAGGATTATTTTCTATAGATTAAACTAACACAATCAGATTCCATACAAAGAAAGAGGCGGTCTTTTGTTACAATTTGTGGTCGGACGAGCAGGCAGCGGTAAAACAGAATTTTTGCGCCGTATGCTTGTCGATTTGAGCGGCAGCCGTCAAAAGTTGATGATTCTTGTACCCGAGCAATATTCTTTTGAAACAGAAAAAGAAATTCTACGGCTTGCAGGGCCGAGACAAGCTAACCAAATTGCTGTGCTTAGTTTTACACGGCTTGCGGACTTATATTTTCGCACAGAGGGTGGCGTGGCGGGTCAGCGACTAAGCGACGGTGGCCGCCGCATGATGATGAGTCTAGCGGCGGAAGCCTGTGCTGAACAACTTACCATGTATCAGAAAGCGGTGAAAGACGGCCGAATTACAGATATTATGCTCACAGCCGTCAATGAAATGAAAATCTGCGGCATTTCGGGAGATGATTTGCGTCAAACCGCTAACAAGCTTTCTGACGGTGGATTAGCCGACAAGCTTTTCGAAATCTCCCTCTTATATGATACCTATACCGCCATGGTTACCTCTTCCTATTTGGATTCTCGCGATGATTTGACAAGACTTGCTGAATCCCTCACTGACAGCGAATTCCTGTCCGGGTACACCATTGCTGTCGATTCTTTTGAAGGATTTACAATGCAAGAAATGAACATTCTGCTTCCCATGATGAAAAAAGCAGAAAATTTGGTTATTTCTCTTTGTACCAATAATATTTCTTCTGCTGGTGAACAAAGCTTATTTGCCCTGACCAACCGAACCAAACATCGCTTGATGCAGCTGGCAAAAGAGAATCATATTCGAATAGCACCCGATGTGGTGCTTCGAGATTCCCTGCGATTTAAAAATGCGTCTTTGTCGCTGATGGAGCAGCATTTTTTCAGCGAAGAGAGGGTCTTATTTGATGAATCTGAAACAAACAGTCATGAAGACATTCATCTTTTTTGTGCCAGAGATATTTTTGAGGAGACTGACTTTGTGTCAGCCACTATACGCCGTTTGGTGATGGAAAAAAATCTTCGTTATAGTGATTGTTCGGTAGTCTGCCGAGCACCCGAAAAATACGCTGGCATTTTAGAAACCGCTTTCCAAAAAAGAGATATTCCTTGTTTTGTTTCCCATCCTAGCCGAGTAGATGCCGAGCCCATTATGCGATTTATTCTCTGTGCATTTGAAAGTGTGATGCACAGCATGAATCCAGAAGACATTTTTGATATGCTTAAAACCGGCATTTCAGGACTGACAGCTGAAGAGATTTCAGATATTGAAAATTACAGCTATCTTTGGCAACTCAAAGGACGACACTGGAAAGAAGCATTTACCAAACATCCTCGGGGTTTTGGGCAAGAAATGACCGATACAGACAAGCAAACTCTGTTGGCACTCAATCAAATACGAGAACGCATTATACTGCCGCTTACCGAGTTTGCTGAGCAAACTGCGCACACAACAGGCGAGTCTATTTCGCATGCCGTTTACGCTCTTCTCACCCATTTTAACATGGAAGAAAATCTTCTTACCTACTGCAAAACACTTGAGAACATGAACCAGCCAGGCCTTGCTGAAAAGCAAATCCGAATTTGGGATTTACTCGTGGAGATTCTTGAGCAAATGGCGGCTATTTTGGGAGAAAAACCGATTACAAGAGAACATTATTACCGTTTGCTACGTGAAATTATTCGCGGTGAGGACGTGTCAGATATTCCGCAAGTGCTTGATTCTGTCATGTTCGGTATGCCCGAGCAAATTCGTCAAACCAGCCCCAAAGTGGTATTCGTTTTAGGTGCTGTCCAAGGGGAATTTCCTATGATTCCCAAGAACGCCGGTGTTTTTTCTGATTCTGAAAGACAAAAACTGATTGAGCTGGAACTTCCCCTGAGTGACCCCCTGCCGCAAAAAATGATACAAGAACGCTATCTGGCTTATTCCATTGTCAGCCTTGCTTCTGAATCCTTATATCTTTGTTACCCAAAGGGAGCTAATGGTGAAGAATTACAACCCAGTGAAATAATCACTGAAACCCTCCGCATTTTTCCTCCCTTGTCGCAAGAGCAATTTGACCGCACGACTTATTTCGCCAACAGCCGTGAATCTGCTTTCTCTCTCATGGCAGAATATTTTCCTTATGCCACGTCCGAATCTGCCACACTGAAAGCCCTGTTTCAAGATGATTCTACTTATCAAGGACGTCTATCCTCCTTGCAGCGAGCAGTTGACATAAAATCTGAAAGCATTGAAAATACTGGATTAGCCAAAAAGATATTTGGAGAAATCCCCTATCTTTCTCCCACCCAGATTGAAACCTTTTATAAATGCAAGTTTCGCTATTTCTGTCAGTATGGTGTATCTGCCAGAGAACGGCGTACAGCAGAAATTGACGCTATGCAATACGGCAGTATCATGCATTATCTTTTTGAGCATATTTTTGCCCAGAAAGAGATATGTCCCGCGGAAATCTCTGATGATGAACTGCTTGCTTATATTCGCAAATTGATTGAAGACTATGTCACCATCAACATGGGTGGTTGGGACAGTATCTCTGCTAGGGAACAATACCGACTAAAACGTATGATACAAGCTGCGGCTGTTTTGGTGCGCCATGTGGCTATTGAATTGGCACAAAGCCGTTTTCAGCCTGAAGGCTTTGAGGTACGGCTAGGCAAAGATTTTCCGGCACTCAAGATTGATACACCCGAGGGCAACACCGTTACCATTGGCGGCACAATTGACCGTATTGACATTTATGAAAGCACTCGAGGAAAATTCGTGCGTGTCATTGACTATAAAACCGGAATTAAGAAATTTAATATGACCGATGTACTTTATGGGCTGAATGTGCAAATGCTTGTGTACCTTGCCGCTTTAACAGAAAAGCAAGAACTGCTCCCTGCGGGTATTCTTTATACTCCCTTGACCTTGCCGTCTATTGCGGCAGACCGCTCGATTACCGAAGCCGAGCTAAAAAGTCAAAAAGACAAATCATTGCGTATGACAGGCTTAATTTTAAAAGATTCTGAAATCATTCATGCTATGGAGGAAAATGCTGTCGGACAGTTTATTCCGGCAAAATTCTTAAAATCCGGTTCTCCGGCAGAATCCAACTCCGTTTTAGAGGACAATCAATTGCGCGCTGTGCTAGACTATTCCAAATCGCTGATTGCCACCATGGCAGATACACTGTACCGTGGACAAATCGAGGCAAGACCGGTTTTGGCAAATCAGCTTGGCTGTGATTACTGTCCCTATCGCAGTGTTTGCGGCAAAGAATATAGCGACAAAGACATTGAAAAGTGCAGCCCCTCAAAGGCTGACATAATAACGGCAATGACAAAGGGAAAGGAGGATTACCATGGCGAAAATGACTTGGACGAATGAACAGCATGATGCCATTTATGCACAAGATGGCACCATATTGGTTTCTGCTGCTGCCGGTTCAGGCAAAACAGCTGTATTGGTACAGCGTGCTATCAGCCGTTTAACTGAAGGTGATAACCCTGTTCGAGCCGATAGTATGCTAATCGTCACCTTCACTCGTGCTGCGGCGGCTGAAATGCGTGCAAGGCTTGAAAAAAAACTCTATGAGATGATCCAGGCTGACCCCAAAAATAGCAATCTTAAACGACAGAGCATTTTGCTGTCACAAGCCAAAATTGGGACAATCCATAGCTTTTGCGCTGATATTCTCAGGGAATTTTTCCATGTCCTTGACATTCCTCCTGATTTCAAGATTATCACGGACAAGCAAGAAGAAGAGATGAAAAGTGATATTGCTTCTGATGTGCTGAACTTGGCCTCGGAAAAAGGATTTTATCCTCTGCTTGCCGATAATTTTGCCGGAGAGAGAGAAGACCAAAGTCTTGCGAAAATACTGATTCATCTTTATGCTCATATGACTTCTTATCCAAACCCTGAAAAATGGTTAGAAGAGAAAATTGCACTTTATCGTGGCTGTAATTCAGCAGGCAATTCACCTTGGGGAAAAGTCATTTTAGACTATAGTCTTGAAACCATTATCTATGCTCAAAATCTAATGAAAAAGGCGCTGTCGCTTACCAAGCAAAGTGGTGACCCAAAGCTTGAAAAAGCGTATCTAGAAGCCTTTTTAAGCGATTTGCACACCCTGGGGTTACTCCAAAAAGCTGCCGAAGAAAGAAACTGGGATAAAATGTGTGCCATGGTTTTGGCTTTTTCTATGGCTTCATGCACAGCACCAAGAGGCTACAAAGATGACCCATTGACACAAAAAATCAAAGCTTTGAGAGAAGAAACCAAGACTACCATTCAAGATGGTTTAGGTAAGTTATTCTCTTCTGATGAAGAACAGTGCCTCTCGGAATTTTCTGCCGTAGGAGAAACACTTTCTGCCCTTATGCAACTAATGCAAGATTTCACCTCGCTCTATTCTGCTAAAAAGCTTGAAAAAGGATTTTTGGACTATGCCGATTTAGAGCAGTACACCTTGAAACTATTACAAAATGAATATGGTGAAAAATCAGAGATAGCTAAACAGATTTCAGAGCGCTTTGCTGAAATTATGATTGACGAATATCAAGATATGAACGAAGTGCAAGACAGCATTTTTACTTATGTTTCTAAAGAAAAATCGAACCTCTTTATGGTTGGCGACGTGAAGCAAAGTATTTATGGCTTTCGCCGTGCCATGCCCGAAATCTTTATGCGCAGCCGTGACAGCTTTGAAAAATATGACAGAGACCTTAAAAACTATCCCTCCTATATCGTGCTTGACCGTAATTTTCGTTCTCGCCTGAATGTCACTGAAAGCACCAATTTTGTTTTCTCTCAACTGATGAATCGGCGCACAGCAGGCATGGATTACACCCACGAAGAAGCGTTAGTCTGCGGTGCTTCTTATCCCCCTAAAAGCGGATGCGACACTGAGTTGGTATTGCTTGAAAAAGAAACGGGTCTACAAACCGAACAGCTTGAGGGTTATTTTATCGCCTGTCGTATTTGTGAGATGATGGAAAGTGGTTTTACTGTACAGGAAAACGGAAACGAACGTCCTCTACGATATAGCGATTTTTGCATTTTACTGCGCAGTGTCAGTGGCTATGCTCACGGCTACGCCACCGAATTACAGCAATTGGGTATTCCTGCAAAAGCAGCGACGGCCGGGGGATTCTTTGAGGCAAAAGAGATTGGTGTTATTCTTGCTTTCTTGCGTGTGATTGACAACCCCAATCAAGATATTCCTCTTTTAACCGTGCTGATGAGCCCTGTTTATGGGTTTACTCCAGATGATATGCTAAAATTGCGAGAGGTCTACCCTAAAATCCCTTTGTATACCGCTTTATTGCACTTGGGTCGGGACGATAGCCAATATCAAAAAGTTTTGAGTGATATTGCCGAATATCGTGCCGCCTCCGCCACCATGCCTTCTGATGAATTTATTCAGTTCCTTTATTTAAAGACAGGATATACCGACATGGTGCTTGCTATGATAGACGGTGAAAATCGCCTGGCTAATCTTCATCTGCTACAAAGTCATGCTAAAGATTATGAAGCTGCCGGCTATAACGGAATATCTGGTTTTGTTCGCTTTTTAGACAAACTAAACCGCAACCGTTCTGATATGAAAAGTGCTGAAATAGCCGAGAGTCATAGCAACAGCGTACAAATCATGAGCATTCATAAGTCAAAGGGACTGGAATTTCCTGTCTGCTTTGTGGCAGGCTGTGGCAGAGAGAAATCAAACCGCCCGCAAGATATTCTCTTTCATCAGGATTTAGGACTTGGCATTTCACTGGCTGACCGCACTGTCGGTGCAAAATTTACTACAATGGCAAAAGAAGCGATTGCCATTGACCTAGCACGCAAAGAATCTGCCGAAGAAATGCGTATTCTTTATGTGGCTATGACCAGAGCCAAAGAAAAATTGATTTTAGTAGGCTCGCTGAAAAAGCCAACAGAGGTTGTCCAAAAGCTGGCGGCGCAAATTGGTGAAGACGGCATTTCTTCTTATAGCATTCAAAATGCCAAAAGCTTTGCACATTGGCTGATTCTCTGCGCTCTACGTCACCCTGATGCCTCCTATCTACGCAGTCAGGCAGAAATTACAGATGACATTATTGTTGACGACCACCGCACCCCTTGGAATATTCGCATTCTCTCTAACTTAGAAAAAGAAGAAACAGAGATTATCGAAACCCAAACTATTGCTGTACCTGATATGGACTTGCTGGCAAAATTGCAGAGTGCTTGTGATTTTGTCTATCCCCACCTTGATTTGACTATGATTCCCTCTAAAGCGGCGGCCTCTGCCGTAGCGTCTAAAGAACATGAAGTCAGACAAGGCATTACACTCTCAAGACCCTCGTGGTTGTTTGAAAAAGGGCTGACTCCGGCTGAAAAAGGAATTGCTCTGCACAGCTATATGCAGTATGCCAATTTTGCCTTGGCAGCAGAACAACCTGAGCAAGAGCTTGCGCGACTTGTTGAGGGAAAATTTCTCTCTACTGAACAAGCTGCGGCTGTTGACTTGACAAAAGTAGCTGACTTCTTTCAGAGTGAGCTTGGCAAACGAGTTGTCGCTTCTCCTGAGGTCGAAAAAGAGAGACGTTTCGCCGTTGAAATTCCGGCTTCTGAAGCTGGCTATGTGATTGAAAATTCTCACAGCCATGCTACTGTGATTTTGCAAGGTGCACTAGACTGTACTTTTGTTGAAAACGGGATGCTGCATATTGTTGACTTCAAAACGGACCATGTTAAAGACATCCATGAACTGGCTGTCAGTTATGCCGTTCAGTTGCAGCTTTACAAAAAAGCCATGGAGCAAATCAGCGCCTACCCCATTGGCGAATGTTGGATTTATTCTATGTATCGAAGCCAAGCAATCCTTGTCCCTATTCCATAATTGTTGTGATTCGTAAAATACAACCACCTAATTTAAAAGTAAATAAAAAGCAGGCTTGATCAATAAAATATCAAGTCTGCTTTTCACTTTTATTCGTCGCATTTTATTTTACGCCGACCTCTGATAGCTGTTTTTTAAGAAGTTCTACGTCTCCGTGAAAAATCGTTCCTCGAATACCCTCTCGCTCTGCAGCAACGATATTGAGCGGCATATCGTCAATAAAGAAACACTCCTCCGCTTTTAGCTGAAAGGTTTCTAAAAATTTTTGATAGATTTCGGGATAGGGTTTTAGCATTTTGTAATCTGCCGATGCAAAAAGTCCGTCCATATAAGACAAAGCCGGTATTTGATTCTTAAATTCATGAAAGTAAGTACTGATATTGGAAAGTAAATAGACATGATAGCCTTTTTCTTTCAGTTCTTTTATCAATTCTTCCATGCCGGGCATCAAATCGACGTGGTCAATCCAATGTAAAAACAAATTCTCCACACTCTTGTGCAGCCTTTGCGGCACACGCTTCTGTACCTCTTCAATCGCTTCTGGCACAGTTAGCTCTCCCCAATCGGTTTTAAGCCATGTTATTGACTCAAATACTTCTCTTAGCAAGAGCGGTCGGTCTTCTTCTCTCTCGACAAAGAGCTTTACATAATTTGTGGTGTTATAAGAAATCAATACTTTCCCCATATCAAATATAATATTTCGAATCATTTGGTCCCTCCTTATGTAAAAACAACCTAGGTTTTCTTTATCCTACCTTTTTCCACTACTTTTGTCAAAGCATTTTATGCAGAAAAGCAAAATACACGATGTCTGTTTGGGGCAGACATCGTGCATTCCATTTATATTGACGGCCGGAGTGATAGAAAGGGCCGAAAATATCATATAAGCTATTCCCCATGCTTTCTAAATCCTGATTACATGGTGAAAAACAAAAAAAGACGCTTTGAATGTATTCACTCAAAAACGTCTTTGTTTATGTTATTTATCTTACCATATAAAACAGAAAAAGTCAACCTTCCTGTGGTGGAATTGTCTGATGCTCATTTTCTTTTTTATCTATATTGGCTATATCCTTAATCACTTCCCCTGCCATGAGCAATCCCGCTACAGACGGCACAAACGAAATGCTACCGGGAATATCTCTTCTATCTGTGCAATGCCTTTTCGTGCCAGGCGGACATATACAGTGATTACGACAGCTAATCGACATATCTTCAATGGGGCGAACGGTTTCTTCTGTAGAAAAAACCACCTTTAATTTTTTAACGCCACGCTTTTTGAGTTCTTTGCGCATAACACGAGCAAGAGGACACATCTCTGTCTGATAAATATCGGCAACCTTGAGTTTAGTGGGGTCGAGCTTATTGCCGGCTCCCATACAGCTGATGACCGGTACACCCGCCCGCTGTGCTCTAAGAATTAAATCCAGCTTTGCTGTGACTGTATCCACCGCATCCACTACGTAGTCATATTCTTCAAAGTGAAATTCATCTGCGGTTTCAGGCAAATAAAAGCATTGATGTTTATGCACAACCGCATGAGGATTGATATCATGAATTCTTTCCTCCATCACATCAATTTTATATTTACCCACTGTTTTTCTGGTCGCAATAATTTGGCGGTTTACATTCGTCAGGCACACCTTGTCATCATCGATAAGGTCAAAAGTTCCCACACCGCTTCTTGCCAATGCTTCTACGGTATACCCGCCAACACCGCCGATACCAAAAATAGCGACTCTGGCTCCTGCCAAATTCTCCATCGCCTCTTTACCTAACAAGAGCTCTGTTCTTGAAAATTGATTTAACATATAAGGCCACCTGTTCCTACATTCCCGTTTACTTTTTATCAATAGCAAAGAAGAGGATGTTTTCAACACCCTCTTCTTTGGAAAGACAATAGGTTTTAAAACCTATTTATTATATCGGATACCTATTGCTTCGTCAAGATATACTTTCTGGAAGAACTTAGTTTTCAACGTAGTCGCCGCAAGTACGGTCCATGGCTACAGAACCAATAAACTGCCCCGCTTTCACATGATCAGGATGTGTTTGATAGTTTGCCAGTGCTTCTGCACTTTCAAAGAGACTATTCAGCACGAGTTCACGGTTACTGGAAGTAAGCGGTTGGGTGACGACTTCTACCGAAACTACACCCGGCACAACGTCTGCTAGAGCCTCCAGTTCTGTTTTAATTCTTTCGGCATACTGCTTTTTTTGTTCGGCAGTAAAACCTTCTTTGAAATTCCACATAACTATATGTCTAACCATCAGTGTTTCTCCTTATTTTAGGTCTACAACCCAACTTTAGCGAATTTCTTTGGTATCGGCTTCTTTTGTTGCCATTGTTAAAAACTCTTCTATCGTCATGGCACCCAAATCACCATCTTTACGGTGACGCACTGAAATCGTTCCGTTCTCAATGTCTTTATCGCCTAAAACCAACATATACGGCACTTTTTCAAGCTGTGCTTCACGGATTTTATAGCCAATCTTTTCGCTTCTGTCGTCTACTTCTACACGAAGTCCTGCCATCATCAGGCTATCTTGCAGTTTTCTTGCTTCATCATGATGACGGTCAGCAATCGGCAGCACTTTGACTTGAATCGGGGCAAGCCATAACGGGAATGCTCCGGCATATTTCTCAATCAACAGTGCCAGTGTTCTTTCATAGCAGCCAATAGACGTTCTATGAATAATATAAGGATTCTTTTTCTCGCCATCTTTGTCGGTATATTCCATACCAAATGTTTTGGCAAGCATTTGGTCAATTTGAATGGTAATCAGCGTGTCTTCTTTGCCATGCACATTCTTAATCTGAATATCAAGCTTAGGACCATAGAAAGCTGCTTCACCGACACCAATTTTATAGCTTAAGCCAAGGTCGTCTAAAATTGTCTTCATCGTGCCTTGTGCCTCATCCCACTGTTCTGGTGTGCCAATATATTTTTCACGGTCATTAGGGTCCCATTGTGAGAAACGGTAAGAAACATCCTCATATAAGCCAAGCGTTTGCAACATGAATGTCGTCAAATCCAAACACTTTCTGAATTCATCTTCTAACTGATCGGGGCGGCACATCAAATGTCCTTCTGAAATCGTGAATTGTCTAACACGAATTAAGCCGTGCATTTCGCCACTAGCTTCATTTCTAAAGAGTGTAGACGTTTCATCGTATCGAATTGGCAAGTCACGGTAAGAGCGGGGCTTGTTGAGATAAGCCTGGTATTGGAACGGACAAGTCATTGGTCGCAGTGCCATGACTTCGTCGTCTTTCTCCTCATCGCCAAGCACAAACATACCATCACGGTAGTGATCCCAGTGGCCTGAAAGCTTATACAAATCACTCTTTGCCATGAATGGTGTTTTTGTTAGCTGCCAACCTCTTCTTGCCTCTTCATCTTCTACAAAGCGCTGTAAAATTTGTACAACCTTAGCACCCTTTGGAAGCAAAATTGGCAATCCTTGGCCAATTAGGCTGCTAGTGGTAAATAATTCTAGCTCGCGGCCAAGCTTGTTGTGATCACGTTTTTTTGCTTCTTCAAGCATGGTGAGGTGTTCTTCAAGCATTGTTTGTTTTGGGAAAGCCGTTCCATAGATTCTTGTCAGCATTTCTTTATTGGAATCGCCTCTCCAATAAGCGCCTGTAATCGACGTAAGCTTTACAGCTTTAATCAGACCTGTTGACGCCAAGTGAGGCCCTGCGCACAAATCTGTAAATTCGCCTTGCTTATAAAAACTAATGGCTTCACCTTTAGCGATATGCTCGGCCATCAGCTCTTCTTTATAAATCTGTCCGTTGAGTGCGTCTTCTGCCTCTTTGCCAGAAAGCTCAAAACGTTCAATTGACAAGTTTTCTTTAATAATTTTTTTCATCTCAGCTTCAATTTTAGGCAAATCTTCTTCTGTAATTGGTGAACTAAAGCCAAAATCATAGTAGAATCCGCCGTCTACCGCTGGCCCAATTGCAAGCTGTGCATCAGGATATAGACGTTTTACCGCTTGTGCCAATATATGAGAAGTAGAGTGCCAATACGCTCTTTTTCCCTCATCATCATCAAATGTTAAGATTTCTAACGTGCAATCTTCTGTAATCGGCGTGCGTAAATCTACTACTGTGTTGTCAATTTTAGCTGCACAAGCAGCTTTAAAAAGTCCCATGCCAATTCCTTTGGCAATCTCCATTGGTGAAATTCCGGATTCAAAAGCCTTGATTTCGCCCTTCAAATTAATATTAATCATCAAATTCATCCTCTCTGCTGTGCCGGAAACAGAAAACGCCCCCGGCAAAATTTTTCATTTGCACAGGGGCGAGAAATTCCCGCGGTTCCACCCATATTTAAAGAGCAAGCTATTTCAAAGCATTTCACTCTTCCTTCATATAACCGATAACGGCGGTAAACCGTTCTGCCTTAAAGTCTTTATAAAAAAACTGTTCGGCAAACTGCTAAAGGGCGGTATATTTTTGCGATGTTTTGAAGTGCGCTTGCAGCCGATGACGCACAATCTCTGGCAAAACGAAAGAACAAAAATATTTCCTTATTGTTGCATTTATGTATGATTTCATCATATCACCTTTTAAAACCATTGTCAATTCCGTTTATATCCTAATCTGTCTTTTAATAGGATATGCTGTACAAGACAAAAAATTCATGAATATAAACAATATTATATTAAAAAAATTACTTATAATTGTTAAAATTATTTTTAACCTCACAATTTTCTTGACATTATGTCTACATAATTATACAATTATGTCTGTGTGATTATGAAAACTCATATGTCTTTTGCACCATTGGCAAAAAGAAGGTTTCTTTTCACATATGCAGGGATTAACGCACCCTATTTGATACTATTATAATGATTATTTAAAACATTAAAAAAACACGAACAAAGGAGGTGTTACTGTGCCGCAAATTCATTTACTTACTGCTATCGTTATTATTGTTCTCGTTGCAGCAGTTGTAGCCGTGCTGGCTTTTGTAATTGGTATTAATCACCGCAAGAAAATAGCGGAGTCACAAATTGGTTCTGCTGAACAAGAAGCCAAACGTATTTTAAGCGATGCGCTTAAAAATGCCGAAGCCAAAAAGAAAGAATTGATTCTTGAAGGCAAAGAAGAAGTTCACCGCGCACGCAATGAAAGCGACCGCGAAATCAACGACCGCAGAAAAGAAATACAGCGACAAGAAAAACGTATGCTTCAAAAAGAAGAATCATACGAGAAAAAATTTGCTAATCTTGAAACCAAAGAAGAAAACATCGAAAAGAAAAACAAGAAGGCCGAAGAACGTCTTGCTGAAGCAGAAGCTGTTAAGAAAAGTCAGTTTGACATGCTAGAGCGCATTTCTTCTTTCACAACAGAGCAGGCAAAAGAATATTTGCTGAGTAACCTTGAAAATGAGCTCGCTCATGAAAAAGCTCTTAAGATTATGGAGTTTGAACAGCAAACTAAGGATGATTCTGATAAATTGGCAAGAGAAATTATCTCACTGGCTATTCAGCGTTGTGCTGCTGATCACGTTTCAGAAGCCACCATTAGTGTTGTTCCGTTGCCCAACGACGAAATGAAAGGCCGTATCATTGGACGTGAAGGCCGCAATATCCGTGCAATCGAAACACTCACCGGTGTCGATTTGATTATTGACGATACCCCTGAGGCTATTACACTCTCGTGCTTTGACCCTGTCAGGCGTGAGGTGGCACGAATTGCCCTTGAAAAATTGATTTCTGACGGCAGGATTCATCCATCTAGAATTGAAGAAACTGTTGAAAAAGCAAAACGTGAAGTAGATGCTACCATTAAAACAGAGGGCGAAAGAGCCGTCTTGGAGGTTGGCATCAGCGGGATACACAATGAACTCGTGAAATTGCTGGGACGTTTGCGTTATCGTACCAGCTACGGTCAAAATGTACTCAATCATTCACTTGAAGTTGCCTATATTGCCGGCTTAATGGCTTCTGAGCTTGGTCTTGATCCTACTATGGCAAGACGTGCCGGACTTTTACATGATATTGGCAAAGCGTTGAACCATGAAATTGAAGGTTCGCATGTTGAAATTGGTGTTGATGTTGCTCGCAAGTACAAAGAGAGCGAAACTGTAATTCATGCAATTGCTGCTCACCACGGCGACATTGAAGCTAAAACCATTATTGCTTGTCTTGTACAGGCAGCAGATGCAATTTCTGCTGCAAGACCTGGCGCAAGACGTGAAAATCTTGAAAATTATATCAAACGTTTGGAAAAGCTAGAAGAAGTTGCTTCGTCTTTTGAAGGTGTTGACAGCTGCTATGCTATCCAGGCAGGCCGTGAAATCCGCATTATGGTTCGTCCTGATGTGGTCAACGATGACAAGATGACACTTTTGGCACGAGAAATCTGCCAAAAGATTGAAGATGACTTGGAATATCCCGGTCAAATCAAAGTCAATATGATTCGTGAAAGCCGTGCCATTGATTACGCAAAATAAATTTAGCTAAAATGAAAGAACCTTTTGCTTGTGAGCATTCCGAACCACTCGGAACCTTCTCATGCAGAAGGTTCTTTTTTATTTCAAAAGAAATATCACCTGTACATAGCAATATTTTAATAAATCTCTGTTTTATGATATACATCGTATACCGAATAGAAATTTACGACTTTACTTGCTTTTACCCTATCGGTGTGAGACCGTTGAAGTTTCAGGAAACTGCCAGACCAATGGTCCACTTTGCTGCTGATTTTTTTCCCATACCCCAAATAATTTTTTGTAGTTTGGTCTTGCCGCCGTGTCCATCAAATAGGCGCTTTCTGTTGCTCCTTCTATGCGATTTCGATTCAGCGAAGCTATGATTTCAGGTGCTGTTCGAATGCCAATTCCATGCCCGTAGAATAAGTTATCTAACATGACAATGACGTTTTCCCCTCGCCACCATGACGTTTCAGGGCTGACTTGAGGGTTCATAAAATAAGCTCTGTCGCCTACAAGAAGCTCGGGCACTTTTCTAGGTGTCCCAATTTCCTGCAAAAGAGGCTGTCGAATGCTCCAATCCATGAGATATATATTTTTGAAAGTTCTGTTGAACAAATCGGCACCGTAAACCTCTAAAAGTGCTTTGTAAATAATAATAACCATGGCGGTGGCACATTCAGTACCATATTTTCTGCCATTTTTAAATATGTCCAGAATAGCTTCACTGGGTACAGCTCCTGGCTTTAACTGGAACCCGCCATTGCTTGTTCTTTCCCAATATTCCTCATTGCAGAATGCATCATGAAAGGTTGCAAACCGCAATCCACTTCTACTCTGCAGCTTTGCTGCTTCTACAGTTTTGTGGCGCATAGACAAAGTAAAGCGTAATTCCTCTACACTGTCAAATCTATACACTGTTGCACTTTGATCCATCGTTCTCAAAACCTCATGCTGCACGCTGTTCAATGGGTATTCTGCCAGCATAGGTGCCGCATCAAAAGGTCTTCCCGCTACTTGTATCATGTTGCATTCTCCTTTCCTTCAATCTGATCCATGCGGCATACCACAGGTCTGCTCGTATACTGTTTGTTTTCTTCGTTAAACACAAGCTTATTTTCATTTTCTTGCAACCACACAATATACTTTTCATATTCTTCTGCAGGGGCTAGTTTAGTGTCATGAGAAATCCCCAATAAATCATAGATAAAATCTGCTTCTGCTAAATCAGAGGATGGCAGTTTTTCGGCAATAAATTGTAGCGATTTGGTTTCACGACTTCTAAAATAAGCCCAAATTAGCTCATGCACATTTTCTCCTCGAATACGGCGAGTAAAAATCAGTTCTGCGACCTGAGGAAGAATACCTGTCTCATGGTAAATATGAATTAGCACTGACACGACAATATCAATTATTTTTTGAAATTTTTCTGCTGGCTTATTTTCTTGATAGCCTGTTGTCAGCATCCATATCAAGGTTTCATGCGCTTTCTCTCCCCCATTTTTTAAGTAATCTTTGCGTGGGTTATAATTTTCATTTAAGATTTGCTTGCTGACTTCAACTGCAATCGCATATTTTGTGTACATTTGCTGCTGCAAACGAAACTCTTCAATCGACGGCATCAGCAAAAATAAACAAGGAAAGGTCATGCTGTTATCATTGAGAAGCTTAACCGCCTCTGCCCTGCTGCGCTTGGCAGCCTTTCGAAATTCATCTATGCAAACTTCATCTCCCTGTTCCACTCTGATATTTTCCAAGTGAATTGTACTTTCAGATTGATTCATCTTTGTCCTCCCTTATTTCACTTTTACGGTCAAACTGACATTATGCTATACTATTCCAAACAACAACAAATCGTGTCTGTTAAGATAGAAATGCAAGTATTTTGGTCATTTGAAAAAGGAATGCTGACATGGAGCACTTCTTTTTACTGATTAAGATATCTGGCTTGATATTTGGTTTTTGACATAAAAAACGGTACACCCAATGGGCATACCGTTTTTGTATTCGTTATAAAATTGTATCTAACTCTTAGAAAATAGAGAAAGAAAGGAATAGAGAAGCCATTAAAGAAGCAACAAGAGAAACAACCGTAATCTGTGTATTAATAGAGGGACCTGCCGTGTCCTTAAAGGGGTCACCAACTGTATCGCCTACAACAGCTGATTTATGAGCGTCACTGCCCTTGCCGCCATTGCCGCCTGCTTCAATATACTTTTTAGCATTATCCCACAAACCACCGGAATTACTCATAAACAAAGCTAGCAGCAAACCACTGACGATATTGCCTGCCAAGAAACCGCCAACAGCCTCTACACCGCCAATAAAACCGACAGCTAAGGTAACAACAATACTAATCAGTCCTGCTGGAACTAGTTCTTTTAATGCACCGTCGGTAGCAATATCAATACATTTGTCATACTCAGGGATAACACCCTTTTTGCCTTCTTTCAGTCCGACAATTTCACGGAATTGGCGATGAATTTCAGCAACCATGCGCTGTGCATTTCTGTCAACACCCAGCATTAACATGGCAGAGAAGATAGCTGGTACAGCAGCACCAATCAGCATACCAAAGAATACTGTCGGATTAATGATATCAAAGCCTGTTAAGACCACTTTTCCTGCGGCTTCATTCACTTCGCTCATAAAGGCACCTAGCAAAGAAATAATAGTTAAGCCGGCAGCAGAAATAGCAAATCCCTTTGTAACAGCTTTTACTGTATTACCAGCACTGTCTAATGAATCGGTGATTTCAAGTGCTTCATCTCCTAAATCACCCATTTCTACAAGACCTCTTGCGTTATCTGCAATAGGGCCATAAGCATCGTTGGAGATAATCATACCAACAATAGAAAGCATACCAACGGCTGACATGGAAATACCAAACATACCTGCTGTTGGGTCACCCGGAACAATAGAAGAGCAAAGATTATAGGCTACTAGTGCTGAGATTGCAATGCCAATCATTGCTGGCAACACGCTTAAGAAGCCATAAGAAATACCCGAAAGAATCGTGAATGCCGGTCCGGATTCAGAAGCTTTTGCCACATAACGAACCGGTTTCTTATTGTCATTGGTGAAGTAGTCACTCGTAATACCAATGATGACACCCACAAACAGTCCAACAGCTGCCGCACCCCAAATTCTCCAATCAAACTTGAAGACAGCGGTAGCAATAGCGGTCAAAGCGGCATAAATGCCGGTTGTGATATACGTACTCATATTCAGCGCCATGGTTGGGTCGCCTTTTTTACCCATACGGGCAGACAAAACACCAATAATTGAGGACAAAAGCCCCAGTGCCGCATAACAGAAAACCATTGCAGAATAGTCAACTCCGGTTTTAGCGCCTAAAGCAATTGCCATAACCAAAGCAGCTGCCATAGAGGCCACGTTAGAGTCAAATAAATCAGCGCCCATTCCTGCCACGTCACCCACGTTGTCACCTACGTTATCCGCAATAACAGCAGGGTTTCTGGGGTCATCTTCAGGAATACCAAGCTCTACTTTACCAACAAGATCAGCACTAATATCTGCTGTTTTGGTGAAAATGCCGCCGCCTGCTTTAGCAAACAGTGCCAACGAGCTTGCACCAAAGCTGAATCCCAACAAAGCTGTTGCATCATTCAATGCCCAAAACACCAAGGCTACACCCAACAAAGAAGAACCTACTACAGCCATGCCCATAACAGAACCGCCACGGAAGGCTGCCAGGAAAGAGGCTTTCAGTCCGCTTTTCTGAGCGGCTTCGGCTGTCTTAACGTTAGCAATAGTTGCCACCATAATACCGATTTTTCCGGCAATAGCTGAAAGTACGGTACCAAATATGTAAGCCAGTGCCATTCTTAGATTTTCTAAAATGGAACCTCCTGACCAAATTGGAGATGGAAGAAAGATGAGAATTAAGAGCGCCGCACAACCGCAAAACTTAATTAGTACCGTGTACTCTTTTTTCAAGAAGGTGTTTGCACCTTTCTTGATATAACCGCCGACTTCGGCAACTCTTTTGTTGTCGGAAGGCTGACGGAGAATCCAGCTGTAAAGCCAGCCAGCAAAGGCAAAAGCTAATACAGACACCACGATTGAAACAATTAGAAATATCGTTAGATTATCCATGTGACGTAGACCTCCTACATAATTTTAATTGGGAATTCCCAAATTCCCCTATCGTATACGATACCACAATCAATTCATAAATTCTATATGTATTTTAGCACAATATTTACTATTTTTTTCTATATTATTGATAATTATAGTTGCATATGTTGAATTTTGTCGTTTTTTAATTTATTTTTTATTTTTTTAGGACAATCTCTTTATTCACTTATTTCTCTTTTTTAGCCTATTTTTGTAATAAGAAAAAAGGATAGAAACATCTTTATCAAATGTTTCTATCCTTAATTAATAATATAATCTTTTTACTTTAATTTGCAATAAAAATAGTGATGTCCTTCCCTAATTATTGAATCAAGTCTTTTAAGCCTTTCTGACGACCAAAGACACCCAATAAAATGGCAATAAAATAAGCCTTTATGCTGTTGCCAAAAATTTCTTCAATGGCGCGGGGAAGCCAAATGACAGAGAACGGCAAAACCTTCCATGATTCAAACAGAGTCTCTTGCATTAAAATAGTGTTCAGCGTAGTCACAATCAAACCCGAAATTAAAAGTGTAATCAGCAACGGCATAATTTGTCCCTTTTTTGCTTCCTGCGAAAGCTTTTTAGAGAAAATCAAGTCGACGATAATCAATATCAATCCCAAAATAGCACTGCCTAAAACCCCTGCCGTCATAAAAATTAAATACATTTCTAAATTGGCAGATGGGTCTTTTGTACCAATGGTTCTCGTAATCAGCATTTTACTAATCAGGTGCATACCATCTGTATCAATTTGGTCTATGGGCATTTTCGCATAAAAATCTCTATTTACGCCATCCATTGACAAAAACACACTATTGCTAATTCCGATTACCAACATCAATGCTGAAAACACTGCAACACTCATTCGTGTTTTCTTGCCGTCAGTGTTTCGCAAAAGTTTCCAAATTAGGCCACGGAGAAAACCACCAACCGCCACTATTAAAGTCATGAGTGGTAAATATGGTCCCGTAGGCTTGAGTATGTATCCCAAAAGGTCTGAAAGACCAGAAGTCACAGCACCATAGACAGGTCCAAATAGAATGGCAGGCATCATCGAAAAGATACCCGATATGCCGATAGACATTCCGTTTTGTCCAAACAGTGGAATGTGAAAAGAAAATACAGTTTGCAGAACAAGCGAAATACTTAAAAATACCGCAGAAAGCGTGATGCGGCGAACATGAAACGTAGATTGTTTCAATTTAAAATCCCCTCTCTTAAATCCCTGAATCTTTCGATTCCATATGTTTTATTTTGCTGTGGGATTTCTGAAAACAAAGAAGTATTTGCACTCCTTTTTTCATCAAGAAATCTTCTCATTGATTCTCTATGTTCTTTTCATAATAAAACACCTCCTGTTACACAGCACAGCTGCATAACAGGAGGCATACTTTCGCTGATTCTCCTGATGCAGCAGCGGGATGCGAACTTTGTACCGCAAAGCCGTTCGGCTTTTTCGTCCTGCTGACAACTCCCCGTTCAGCAAGCACTGCTCCATAAAGGATACGCACAAAATTCTACTCTGCTTAGCATCTTTACTTTTGTTTAAAAAGCAAAAAAGCCTGACAATCTAAGCTTTTGCCCAGACGGTCGGCTAACAAGGCTATACTCCCTGTGGTTGATTCCACTTCCGTCAGTCATATAGCTTTTTCATAATATCACGCTATTTTCTCTTTGTCAATCCAATTTCCTTTGCTTTTGTAGCCATTTTTTGACGGATATTTATGGCTAAATCACATAAATCAAATATCAATGCCCTTAAAACTCAATTTTGCGCTTAACTTATGACAAAAGGCTTGTATGAATGCCTTTGTTTATGCTAGAATAAAACGATAAGACAGCTATTATTAGCTTGTATCTATTTCCAAACTGATTTTGTGCTTTTAACCGATAAGATTTAATCTTACTGGCACAATTTCCACGAAAGGAATCATCATATTATATGGACAAAAGTAAGATTCGCAATTTTTCGATTATTGCCCACATTGATCACGGCAAAAGCACATTGGCTGACCGCATCTTGGAACAGACCAGTGCTGTTGCTCTGCGTGATATGGAAAATCAAATATTGGATAACATGGATTTGGAACGTGAGCGTGGTATTACGATTAAGGCTCACGCCGTCACGCTTGTTTATCAAGCCAAAGACGGTGAAGATTATATTTTCAACCTTATTGACACCCCTGGCCATGTCGACTTTAACTACGAGGTCTCTCGCTCTCTCGCTGCATGCGAAGGTGCTATTTTGGTTGTTGATGCTTCGCAAGGCATAGAAGCACAAACCCTTGCCAACACTTATCTTGCTGTTGATTCTGGGTTGGAGATTTTGCCGGTTCTTAATAAAATTGATTTGCCCAGTGCAGACCCTGATCGAGTTTCGCAAGAAATTGAGGACATTATCGGCATTCCTGCTCAAGACGCTCCCCGTATCTCTGCCAAAACAGGCATTAATATAGGTGAGGTCATGGAGCGCATTGTCGCTGACATTCCAGCTCCTACAGGAGACGACAACGCTCCTTTACAAGCTTTAATTTTTGACTCTATTTATGATGCTTATAAAGGTGTTATTATCTATGTGAGAATCAAAGAAGGTACTGTAAAACCAGGTGACCGCATTCGTTTAATGGCTACAGGTGCTGAATTTTCAGTGGTAGAATGTGGCTATTTGCGTGCCACAGCTATGGAACCTGCTGATTCTCTCTGTGCTGGACAAGTTGGCTATATCACGGCATCTATCAAAGACGTACGGCAAACTCATGTAGGCGACACGGTCACTTTAGCAGAAAGACCGGCTGAAAAGCCGCTTGCCGGTTATCGTGCGGTTCAGCCTATGGTGTTCTGCGGTATCTATCCGGCTGATGGTGCTCACTATTCTGATTTACGTGATGCGCTTGAAAAACTGCAGTTAAATGATGCCTCTTTGACCTATGAGGCTGAAACCTCTATTGCTTTGGGCTTTGGCTTCCGCTGCGGATTTTTGGGACTGCTTCATATGGAGATTATTCAAGAACGTTTAGAACGTGAACACAATTTAGATTTAGTGACCACTGCTCCCAGCGTTGTTTATCATATCACCAAAACCAACGGTGAAGTGCTTGTGATTGATAACCCAACCAACTACCCTGACCCTGCCACCATCGGCGGTGCAGAAGAACCAATCGCCAATGCTCACATTTTTGCGCCGTCATCGTTTGTCGGCAATATTATGGAGCTTTGTCAAGACCGTCGGGGCACTTTTATGAACATGGATTATTTGGATGCAGACCGTGTTGACATTCACTATCATCTTCCGCTAAACGAAATCATTTATGATTTTTTTGACGTGTTAAAATCACGCACGAGAGGCTATGCTTCTTTTGACTACGAGCTGATGGGCTATGAACCCAGCAAGCTTGTAAAATTGGATATCATGATTAACGGCGAAGTGGTTGACGCGCTTTCCTTTATTTTGCATGCCGACAATGCTTATGCTCGCGCCAGAAAAATGGTAGAGAAATTGAAAGATAACATTCCACGCCAACTCTTTGAAATCCCGATTCAAGCAAGTGTTGGCGGTAAAATTATCGCGCGTGAAACCGTTAAAGCTGTACGTAAAGACGTTTTGGCAAAATGCTATGGCGGCGATATCTCCCGTAAAAAGAAACTGCTTGAAAAACAAAAAGAGGGTAAAAAGAGAATGCGGCAAGTTGGCTCAGTGGAAGTGCCGCAAGAGGCCTTTATGTCTGTGCTAAAACTTGACTAAGCTTGTATATAGACTGTTTTAAAAGGAACATCTATTAAGCTGTTTTACCTCTGCAATCGTTCGCCAATTTATCCTTGAGAAAGAAGGTTTCTTATGAACTTACCCAATAAATTGACAGTTTTAAGAATTTGCATGGTTCCCTTGTTTGTGCTTTTTATGCTTGCAAACTATATTCCCCACCGTTTTCTGTGGGCCTTCATTATCTTTTCGGTCGCTTCTTACACCGACCATCTTGATGGCAAAATTGCTCGACAACAAGGTTTGATTACCAACTTTGGAAAACTGATGGATCCCCTTGCTGACAAGATTTTGGTTATGGCCGCTTTAATTTGCTTTGTCCAACTGGGAATTGTCGGTGCTACAGCCGTTATACTGGTTATGTTTCGTGAATTTGCTGTCACCTCTATTCGCTTGATTGCCGTCGAACAAGGCAAAGTGATTGCTGCCAACAACTGGGGTAAAGCCAAAACCATCTCGCAGATGGTTGCCATTATTCTCATTCTCATTTTCCAGACAATCTTAGGCTTTATGACCGCTCCTACTGATACTTTGCTTTTGATTTTTAATGTGATTTCACAGGTCCTAATTTGGATTTCCGTTTTATTTACGATGATTTCAGGCATTATCTATGCCAAAGACAGCGCCTATATTTTTAAAGATATGTAAGCTATCTAGTTATTTTCATAGAAAAAGAGAGTGTATTCCACGCTGAATACACTCTCTTTTCGCAAAAAAACCGGCACAGTTGAAAAGCTGCACCGGTTTTTTGTTTTATCTGAACTTATACAAGATAGTCGTTGAGGCGAGCTTTCACATATTCAATGTGGCTTGACTCCATTTTAATCTCATTGTTTTTCAGAGCATAATCGCTCAAAGATTCCAAATCTTCTTTGTCAGCTACAATGCTGGCACCGATTCCGCTTTGATAAGAAGCATAACGATCTGCGCGCAGATTGTCGAAGAAACCGTCTTCTTTCAGTTTAGCAGCTGCTTTCAGACCACGAGCAAAGGTGTCCATACCAACCACATGAGCAATAATCAAATCGTCCATTGCAAAAGATGAACGGCGAACTTTAGAGTCAAAGTTGATACCGCCGGGAGCAATACCACCGTTTTCCAAAATTTCATACATAGCCAGTGTGGCATCAAACAGATTGGTTGGGAACTCATCGGTATCCCATCCAAGCAATACGTCACCTTGGTTGGCATCGATTGAACCAAGCGCATTATAGCAACGAGAAACGTTGAGTTCATGCTCAAAGGTGTGTCCTGCCAAAGTAGCATGGTTAGCTTCAATGTTGAGTTTGAAGTGACCTTCCAGTCCATATTTCTGAATAAAAGCCATTGTGGTGGCAGCATCAAAGTCATATTGATGTTTGCTTGGTTCTTTTGGCTTTGGTTCTAGCAAAAATTGCACTTTGTGGTTAATCTTCTCAGAATAAGCAATCGCCATTTTGAAAAGTCTTGCAATGTTATCTTGCTCTAAGCCCATGTCAGTATTCAAAAGGGTTTCATAGCCCTCACGGCCGCCCCAGAACACATAGTTCTCACCGCCAAGCTTTTTGTTGACATCCAAACCTTTTTTAACCTGTGCAGCAGCACGGGCAAAAACGTCTGCATTGTTGGTAGAAGCAGCACCGTTTACAAAAACAGGGTTAGAGAACATGTTGGCTGTATTCCATAGCAATTTAATGCCGGTTTTATCCATTTTCTCTTTAATCAAATCGGTGATTTCATCTATGTTAGCAAAGAATTCTTCTAAAGAATTGCCTTCGGGAGCAATATCTACATCGTGGAAGCAGAAATACTCTACGCCCAATTTTTCAAGCAGTTCAAAAAAAGCCTCAACACGGTTTCTGGCTGTCTCCATGGGAGTTGCACCCATCCATGTACGGATGTTTGTGGGGTTGCCAAATGGATCTGAACCGTCTTGTGTCATAGTGTGCCAATAAGCTACTGCAAAGCGCAGGTGCTCTTTCATGCTCTTACCCAGCACTACTTCATCAGCATTGTAGTGATGAAAAGCAAACATGCTGTCTGATTTTGGTCCTTCATAATTTACTTTCTTTACATTAGGAAAATATTCCATATCAGTCACCTCTTCTAGTTTGTTTGCATAATAAACTAACTGTTCATATCCTAGCATGTTTTGTGTTGCTTGTCAATAGATTTTCCTGATTCTTCACGCAATATTTTTATATTATAAACAGAATTTTGATGCTTATCTTTATTAATATTGACTGTTTAAAAGAACGGTTTTTTTCTTAAAAACTATTGAAAACCTGTGTAATCTATTTTATTTGCCTTTAAACTGTGATTTCAGTTTGCAGAGGACGTTGACCCGTGAGAGAAACACTGCGTTCATCGGGCTGTGTAAAGCCAACATGCAAAATATGCTTTCCTGCGATAGTCTGCACATTTCCCTCTGCATCATAACGAGCAAATGCGTTGGGATTCAGATTAACAGTAACCTCAGTTGATTCACTTGCTGACAAACGAACCTTTGCTATTCCGCACAAATTCCAAGTTTCTTTTTGTTCAGGACTTTCTACGTAGACCTGTACAGTTTCTCCCGCAGACATTTTGCCAGTATTTTTAACCGTAACTGTGCATTTTTCTTTATCGGCCTGCAAATTATTTAATGTAAAAGAAGAATACCCTAAACCAAAGCCAAACGGGTACAAGGCCTCGCCTTTAAAGTAGCGATAGGTTCTGCCTGTCATGTTATAATCGCGGAAATCAGGCAAATCATCTGTATTGCGATAGAACGTTAACGGTAGTTTGCCTTCTGGGCTAAAACGTCCAAAAATCAGTTCAGCAAGAGCGGTTCCTCCACAAGCACCCGGATAAAAAGCTTGTACAACAGCGCCTGCGTTTTCGTCCGCATATTCTACACTCAAAGCACTTCCTGAAATCAGTACGACAATCACTGGTTTTCCGTCGGCTGCCTCGGTAACTTCTCTCAAAAGTGCTTCTTGGCGACCGGGAAGTTTCAAATTCGGCTTATCGCCACTGCCAAATTCATTGCCGGCGTCGCCTTCTTCTCCTTCAAGTCCTGCATCCAGACCCAAGAAAAGCACGATGGCATCACTGCGACGAGCAACAGCTCTCGCTTCAGCCATACGATCATCTGCCATAGAGAGCTCTGTCATGCGATCTTTATACAAA
This sequence comes from Scatolibacter rhodanostii, assembly GCF_900197595.1. GTDB lineage: Bacteria > Bacillota > Clostridia > Oscillospirales > Acutalibacteraceae > Scatolibacter > Scatolibacter rhodanostii. The sequence goes on from NZ_FZLO01000004.1 coordinate 82,123, forward strand.
TGACAGCCTTGTGCAAACAGCACGCGTACGCCCTCTTTTTCCGCCAAATTCTGTATTCCCATCAGTGGTGTAACAGGATGGCTAGGTTGTCCCTCATAGTTACCCTCTAACGCACGGCGATTGTCTGCATTGGGGCCAATGACACCAATCGTTTTAATCGAATGGACATTTAAAGGCAAGGTACCATCATTTTTCAGCAAAACTAGGCTTCGCTTTGCCGTCTTAAGGTTAAACTGCGCATGTTCTGGAGAGTCAACCTCTTCAAATGGAATACTACTATAGGCTGGGTTTTCAGGCGCACCCAAAAGTCCTAAACGCATGCGAGTTGCCAAGAGACGTGTCACCGCTTGATCAATCTGCTCTTCCGTGAGAAGTCCTTTTTCCACAGCATCTACAGCGTGAACAAACATATTGCCGCAGTTCACATCGCAGCCTCTGGAAATGGCCAATGCGACAGACTCGACCGGAGAATTTGTCACTCTATGATTTTCATGGAAATCTTTGATTGCCCAGCAATCAGAAACCACGTGACCTTTAAATCCCCACTTTTTGCGCAGAATATCTTCCAACAAAAGCTTTGAACCGCAGCAAGGTTCGCCTAAAGTACGATTATAAGCTCCCATGACTGCCTCTACCTCTGCTTCTTTCACAGCAGATTCGAATGCTGGCAAATACGTATTCCACAAATCATAATCGTCACATACTGCATTGAATTCATGACGTTCTGACTCAGGGCCAGAGTGTACTGCAAAATGTTTGGCACAGGCTGCCGTTTTCAGCTGCTCTGCATTTTTCTGCTGCAAGCCTTTAATATAAGCAACACCTAGTCTTGCCGTTAAGTAAGGATCTTCACCATAGGTTTCGTGCCCTCTGCCCCATCTGGGATCACGAAAAATGTTGATATTGGGACTCCAAAAGGTTAGACCCTTATAAATATCATGGTCTTCTTCCTCTTGAAAAGCATTAAATTTTGCACGTCCTTCTGTTGCAATTACTTCAGCCACTTCAGATAAAATTTCTTCGTCAAAGGTAGCCGCTAAGCCAATAGCCTGTGGGAACATCGTTGCCACACCGGCACGTGCTACGCCATGCAGCGCTTCACTCCACCAGTTATAGGACGGGATATCCAATCTGTCAATCGCCGGAGATGTATGCAGCATTTGAGACACTTTTTCTTCCAAGGTCATTTCGGCAACTAAAGCAGCCGCTTCTTTTTCAGGATTAAACATTTTATACTCCTATCTTTTATTTTTAATATGATCTATGCTTATTTCTAAGTATGACTTGAACAAGAACGATTGTCAACGAAATTCTTTTCTGTTCTATATCTATTTTTATTTCATTAAAGGAATAATTTTTTCTTATAGTTTGAAATCTTGTTAGCTGTGTGGTAGACTTAACCATGCAAACTCACTAAGAGGAGTGTACAAAAACTTATGGCTGTCAATAAATATTTGATTCGTGAACAAAATGAATCTGTTGTTCTTAAAACCATTATCGACCGTGAACCCATATCCCGTGCAGAAGTCGCTGCTATCACCCATCTCAACAAAGCCTCGGTCTCTTCCATCGCCAAAACACTGATTGAAAATCATCTGGTGCATGAAACCGGTATGGGTGATACAAGTTCCGCAGGCGGCAGAAAGCCTATCATGCTGCAGTTTAACGGTCACTGTGCTCTTGGCATTGCCCTTGACATCGGCTCTGACTATATCGCCGCCGTTCTTTCCTATTTAAACGGAGAAATTGTGTGTTCTGTCATTCACAAAAAACTTTCGATTCATAAAGAAAACATTTTTTCTTTAACAGATGAAATCATACATGATTTTGAAAGAAAAGCACCGCAAACACCTCATGGTATTGTGGGAATTACAGCAGCCATTCATGGCACTGTCTGTGAAAATCGAATTCGCTTTACGCCCTACTATGATTTAGCTTTAATCGATTTGGCAAATGAGCTTCAAACTCGCTACTCTTACCCTGTTATGCTTGAAAACGAAGCTAATCTCACTGCTTTGGGAGAATACAGTTTCTCTTGTCCTTCTGATAATATTATTAGCATTAGCATTCACAGCGGCATTGGCGCCGGGTTAGTGTTGAATGGCAATTTGCTCACAGGGCAGCATGGCCAAGCCGGCGAAATCGGACATTCAATTTTAATGCCCGACGGCAAAATTTGCCCCTGTGGCAACCACGGCTGTTTGGAGCAATACGCCTCTAACAAAGCGATGTATGAACGATTTGCCGCTGAAAAACAATTAGCCACCGTCAACTCTGATATCCTCTCTGCGGCCTATCAAGGCGAAGATTCTCTTGCTGTGGAACTACTCCATGAAAATGCTAAACTTCTTGCCGTTGGTATCAATAATATTACTACTTTTTTTGACCCTCAAATCATCATTATCAATAGTTCGGTCTATCGAAAGAACCCCAAATTAATTGAACAGCTTTCTCAACATATCAAAAGTTCTTTCACCGATAAGGTCACTGTTCGCAACAGTTTACTAGGAGAACAGGCTCCTCTTTATGGCGGAATTGCTTCCATCGCAATGGATTTTCTTCACATCCCAAATTTAAAGTTCAAGGGCTATCCAGATGTCTTTTAATTAAATTATCAGCAAAAAACGAGAGAGGAATCAATCCTCTCTCGTTTTGCTGTTTATCATAGGGTACTTATCTCATTGCTTTTGACCTACTTGTGTCAGCAAAGCAAAGACCACAAACTTCATCCGCACCCGCTCGAAACAATTCTTCTGTACAGGCAGAAAGCGTAGCACCAGTGGTCAAAATGTCGTCAATGAGTAGAAGTTTCAGACCTTTTGCCGTGCCTTTTGCTGCAAATACATTTTTTACATTTTCAACACGTTTTTCTGCGGGCAATTCGTGCTGAATTTCATTTTCTCTTACCTTAATTAACAGCGGAAGAACGGGAACTGTCAGCGATTTGCCTATTAATGCTGCCAATAACTCGCTTTGATTATAACCTCTCTGCCTTTTCCTCTTTTTTGAGATAGGTACGAAGCAAATTGCATCAAACTTCATTTTAAGGTCAGCAGAGGCTTCTGCCATCACTTTTGTCATCGCATAACCGTATACTTTTTTGTTCGAAAATTTGAATCGTTGTACGGCTTTTCGATAGGCACCCTCATAGGGTACTACGCAAACAGTCCTGAGTTTTTTCTCTTTTTTCACAATGGGTAAAGAACGTTGAATTGATTTTTGGGGGAAATTCCGTCTGCAAGCTTCACAAAACTCATGCTCCCGCACTCTTTTTCTGCAAAGAGGACACTTAGGCGGAAAAAGCAGATTCAGGAATTTTTCAAACCAAATGCTCATACCTGCTCACAAAAACGTCTGAATGCTGCTTTACCGATTTCATCCGTTTTGTATACGCCCGCATTTTCGAGAATCTTTTTGAAAATTTGACCAATGCTATTTTGAATTTCTTCGTCTAATTTATCAGCAGAAATTTGTTTATCTGACAGCTGTTTATACCACTTTTGGTGCTTTTTCATTTCTTCTGTCTGCATAATCTCATCTGCTTCTTCAGGTTGCAAAAGAGCCGCTTTCAGTTCTGACATCTCAGACAACAATCTTGGCGGCAAAATAGCCAACCCCATCACTTCGATCAACCCAATATTCTCTTTTTTAATGTGGTGATATTCAGCATGCGGATGGAAAATGCCCAATGGGTGTTCTTCGCTGGTGCGATTATTACGCAAGACCAAATCTAGCTCAAAGCTTTCTCCTCTGCGTCTGGCAATGGGCGTAATCGTATTATGCGGTGTTTCGTCAGTGAACGCAAATATACCCACACTTTCATCTGAATAGCCTCGCCACGAGTTCAAAATCTTGCCTGCCAAATCTAAAAGTCGCTCTTTATTCGTAGATTTCAGACGAATCACTGACATAGCCCAATCCACGAGCCCAGCCTCAACATCTTCAAAGCTTTTGAATACAACTTTTTCTTTCACAGGCGCTTTTGCCATGGGAAATTCATAATTTCCTCCTTGGAAGTGGTCGTGAGTTAAAATTGAACCACCCACAATTGGCAAATCCGCATTTGAGCCGACAAAATAATGAGGAAATTTCATTTCAAACTCCAGCAAATTGGCCATTGAATCACGCGTAACTTTCATTGGCTCATGTTTACCGCTGAGTAAAATGCAATGCTCGTTGTAATAAACATAGGGAGAGTATTGCAAAAACCATTGATTCCCCCTTAAGTCAACCGGAATTAAACGATGTGTTGCTCTTGCCGCTTGATTGGCACTGCCCATAAACCCCTCGTTTTCACGGCAAAGTGCACACTTGGGATAACCTGACTGCGGCGCATTTTTAGCTGCCGCAATCGCTTTAGGATCTTTTTCAGGCTTAGACAGATTAATCGTGATAATCAATTCACCATATTCAGTGGCAACTGTCCATTTCTTATCTTTTTCAACTCGATCTACTCGAATATAATTGGAATTACGGCTTAAATTATAGTAGTAATCAGTTGCCGCTTGTTTGTCATCAGCATATAGTTGTTCAAATTTTGCAATCACTTCACTAGGGCGGGGCATCAGGCAATTCATCACTTCTGTATCAAATAAATCTTTTGCATCCTGTGTGTCGTCTGTCAGAATTCCGCTTTCAAGTGCATACGCACAGATTGCCTCCAGTATTTCTGCCGGATAGCGAAGTTCCTCTCCCTCAAAAGGAGAAGGTTCATAATCTTTACTCTGCAAGAGTGCCAATAGTCGATTGAGTGTATAAGCCTTGTCATGCTCTGTTATCAATCCTTTTTGCAGTCCATAATTCACCAAACGGTCAATCTGCCAATGAATCAAACTCATCCTGATTCCCCTATCTTTCCCCTATATTCCAACACTTTATTTTATACTAAATTTAATTACCTTTTAACGTCATACCGTGCTCTGCCAGTTTTTCCAAAATAGCGTCTGTCTGTGGCTGCACTTCTTCTCTTGTCAGCGTTTTGCTTTGTGATTGGAAAGAGAAACGCAAAGTCACGCTCTTTTTGCCGCCGTCCACAAATGTATCAAACAAGCTCACTTTTTTCAGAAGCTCTTTGTCAGTATCCTGCCATGCTTTTTCCATATCGGCAAAGAAAATGCCTTCAGGAACCCACAATGACAAATCAATATCAATACCCGGATATTTAGATGGCTGCTGATAACGAATTTCTTCTGCCGACACTTCCTCTGCAAAAGTATCCATATCAATTTCGGCGCAGACAATACAGGCTTTTTTATCTAAACTACCCTGTACAACTGGATGAATGACAGATAAGAAGCCAACTTCTTTTTCATCTGATAATATTTTTGCTGTATTCATGGGATGCTGCCAATCATACTTTGCTTCTGTACCTTCAAAGCTGAAGTTTTTATGCTTGATAGAAGATGAAAGCAGCGCCAGCATTTCACGCAGACGGAAGAACAAATCTTTCTCCTGCTCTGTTTTGCTGAATAATACAATGCCCAGCTTTTTGCGCTCATTGCAGTTTTTATCTTCTTTTAAACCTTGCACCACACGACCAATTTCAAATATGCCAAAGCTTGCCGCAAAGCCTTTATTCTCCTGTACAAAGGTCAAAAGCGACGGAACCATCGAGCTGCGAATCATTTCATTTTCAGGGGTCATCGCATTCGAAAGACGAACATTCTGGTCGGGAACAATGCCCAATTTCTTTAGCTTTTTGCTATCATACCAAATATAAGAATTCACTTCATGCAAGTGATAGTTATGAACCAAAATATCTTTGGCAAAATTATCGCACAAGTTGGCTGCAGAACGTCTGACAGGTTTAATGGCGGTTTTAGTTGTTTGAATATCAAAGTTGTCATAGCCATAAATACGGGTAATTTCTTCAATAATATCTGCCTTCATCGTAACATCTTTTGTAGAACGCCAAGAGGGCACTTTTACATCAAAGGCGCCATTGTTTAAAGTGACACCAAATCCTAAGGCAGAAAGAGTTTTCACAATTTCTTTGTCTGAAATGGAAATGCCTGTATAGCGATCAACAAAAGTCTTGTCAAATTGCAATTCAATTTCAGGGTAATGATTGGCATATACATCTGTTAAACGAGAGGAAACTTCCACACCACTATCGATTTCTTGCAGCAGCTTTAAAATTCTGCCAATGGCATCCACTGTCATTTCGGGGTCAAGTGTTTTCTCAAATCGCATACTGGCATCGGTACGAAGCCCTAAGCGTGAAGAAGACTTTCTAACACCGACAGGAGCGAAGTTTGCTGCTTCCAACAGCAAAGAATCCGTATCATCTTCAATCTCAGATTCCAAGCCACCCATAATACCGGCAATGGCAACGGGTTCTTTTTCATTGCAAATCATCAGTGTGTTTTCATCAATTTCACGCTCCACGCCATCAAGCGTTTTAAACGTAAATGGCTTATCAAAGCGTTTCACTTCAATGGAGTTTACCTTGCGGCTATCAAAAGCATGAGTGGGCTGACTGGTTTCGAGCATGACGTAATTTGTCAAATCAGCAAGCAGATTGATTGCTCTTGTTCCGCAGTAGAAGAGGCGAATACGCATATTGACAGGACTAGTTTTTTCGTTGATATTTTTTACTTTCATGCCGCAATAACGGAAGCAGCGTTCTGTGTCTGCAACCTTCACTTCTACAGGCTCTAGTGAATCGTATTGATGAACATCAGCTGTCACAAGGGGGTTAAGCGGTCTGCCTGTCAAGGCAGAAAATTCTCTGGCAATGCCATAATGTCCCCATAAATCAGGTCGATTGGTCAGCGATTTATTATCTACCTCAAACACGATATCTTTAATTTGGTATAGTTCTGTAATATCCGTACCAACCGTAGTATCTTCAGGTAATTCCATTAAACCGCCATGGCCATCACTAATGCCAAGCTCGGCTTCTGAACAACACATACCAAATGATTCATATCCGGCAATTTTGGTTGCCTTAATATCCATACCACCGGCAAATCCACCCTCTTTGACAAAGGGGACGATTAAGCCCTCTCGTACATTTGGTGCGCCACAAACCACATCATAAATTTTATTGCCCGCATCTACTTTAAGCAAATGAAGCTTTTTAGAATCAGGATGTTTTTCTACCGACAAAATTTTACCGGCGACAACATCTCTTAACTCTCTGCCTTTATATTCAATTCCCTCAACTTCAGCCGTTGACAAAGTAAAACGCTGAATGAGTTCCTCTTGATTGAGTCCTGACAAATCGACAAATTCCTGTATCCAATTCATTGAAATTAACATATTAATTATTTCCTCCTAAACAGGTGGCGGTGAGCCACCGCTGGCATGTCGCGATACTCATGCTTGCGCACTCTCCACTCGCTACAAATTTTCAGTTTTGTTTCCCACAAGGATAGCGGTATATTGAATTTATGGAGCACTTGACTTTTAATCAAAGTGTTTTAAGCCGCAGGTTCGAATCCTGTTGCCTTTATTCATGCTTAAACTGTGAAAGTGACTTTAGATTGCCACTATTGAAATCACGAATGTCTTTAACGCCATATTTCATCATAGCCAGACGGGTTAAACCCAAGCCAAACGCAAATCCGGTATACTCATCAGGGTCAATACCTGCCATTTTCAGCACATTTGGGTGAATCATTCCGCAGGGGCAAAGCTCCAGCCAACCGGAGTTTTTGCAGGACGGGCAGCCGTCACCACCGCAAATCAGGCAGTTGATATCAAGCTCAAAACCAGGTTCCACAAAGGGGAAAAATCCAGGGCGTAAACGCACCTTGACGTCTCTTTCAAACACTTCTGAAAGCATTTTTTTCATGAAATAAATCAAGTTGGAGATTGAAATGTCTTTGTCAATCATAATGCCTTCCATCTGGAAGAAAGTCGTCTCATGGCTGGCATCGGTCGATTCATTTCGGAAACATCTGCCGGGGAAAATCGCACGTAGCGGAGGACCATATTTTCTCATAATCGCATTTTGTGCAGCTGACGTATGTGTTTTCAGCACTTGACCATTTTCAAGATAATAGGTGTCATGCGTATCACGAGCGGGGTGAAATTCAGGAATATTGAGAGATTCAAAACACTGATAGTCGTTTACAATTTCTGAAAAATCTTCAATGGTGAATCCCATAGAAGAAAAGATTTCTTCCAGCTGTCTTTGTACCAATGTAATAGGCGTATAGGAACCCACATTGTCTTCTGATGGCAAAGTGACATCGTATTTTTCAGCACTGTTCACTAGCTTCTCAATCTCTGCCTTCTTAATTTCTTCAACTTTCTGTTGAATCAATGTCTCGGCATATTTTTTCAGTTGATTAACATGCAGACCGATTTCTTTCCTCTGGTCATTGCTGGCATCTTTCAGACCTTTTAGCAGTTCTGTGACGGCGCCTTTTTTGCCGAGATATGAAATTCTAAGTGCCTCGGCGGCTTCTCCGGTCCGTGCTTTATTCAGCTCTGTTTCAAATTGCTCTTTTAGTCTTTCTATTCTTTCTTGCATTTTTATCCTCTTTTCTATTAAATATCGTTTCATGACTCAATCAAATAGGTGGGCTTTACCTTCCCTTTTGTTTGATTTTCAAAACAGACATTCGCAAATTTATTTTAATTAAGAATAAGATTTTGGGTATATAAAAAGCCTCATCCCAAAAGGGACGAAGCTTTTATCTCCGTGGTACCACCCAAATTTAGCAGAAAACTGCCCTCATACAGTCGATAACGTGACCCACCCCGTCTGCACCTAATCTAATTTCAGCACAACCGCTCCCAAGGGAACTTCATCTTATCCTCCTGCAAGCGCGCTTTCAGCCCATGACACGCTCTCTCTGCCCATTTAAAAAAGATTACTTCCTTGTTCATTGCGTTTTATTTTAGCTTATTATAGCGCAGTTTAGCGCCTTTTTCAAGAGGTTTTCGGCTTATTTGTCCCAAAGCTTGCTTTGTTTCATGGCTTTTTGTACCGGTGGGTACAAAATCAGAGAAATAATAACTGCTAACACCGCGTTAATCAAATTGACCACCAGCTTAGCACCGCCTGCTGTTAATACGGCCATCCAGTTCTGTCCCATAATTAGACTATCAACAATCAAAGCATTGAGCTGTGCAAAGAAAATGTTGGCGAGCACACCCACTATTGTGCCCAAAAGATTCCTTTTAAAACTTCTTTCGGTTCCTGCTTTGCCAAAAGCAATTTTCCCGCATAAAAACCCCATGGCAAACTTTTGAACAAAGGTAAAAGGCGAATACATCGCAAACATAGGGTTTGTCAGGTCATACAACGCCATACCGAGTCCCCCAGCAAGACCACCCCACACTCCACCTATCAGCAAAGATGCAACCAAACACACCGCATTCCCCACATGAATCATCGTGTTCCCAAACCCAATGGATATGGGAATATTGATGAACGGTCCTAAAAAGGAAAGCGCGGTCATCATCGCCAAAACAGCCATTTGTTTAATTTTATCTTTTTTCTCCATCGTCTGCATTTTGCTCCACCCTCATTCTTTACTATATAGTACCTGCCAAACCATTCTCAAATAAATTTTCTACGCACGAGTATCTTTTTTTAAGAGAATTGCATACCTTATAATATATCTTAAATTTTTCTACTCGTCAATTTTTCTACTGGCTTTTATTAAAGAAAATTTTTGTAGAATTTATATCTTGCATTATTTTGAATAATAGTATATAATAAATAACGTTTTCGGGGTGTGGCGCAGTTGGTAGCGTGCTTGACTGGGGGTCAAGAGGCCGCAGGTTCAAGTCCTGTCACTCCGACCAATAATATTAAGGCTCTGGTGAGGGGAAAATCGTCTAAGGATTATGCCCCAAACCACAACTTTAATATGTTAGCTTTGTTCATGCAACAGCTTATCGCTCGTGCCTTTGATGTTATCGTTTTGACGGAAATGTCCGCAGGCAGTCTTGACGGCTAAAACATAAACAAAGTTATATGTCAATTGTATTGTGTGTCCTATTTGTGCCTACTGTTCCAACTATGTTGAGTGTCTGCTCACATAGAGTATCTATTCATGGTTACTTCCAATAAGCATGAATAAGGAATATATAAAGTACGCTCTAGGCTCTATTCAATTGTCAAGGTACTCGCTCGTTGCAGCTTGTCTTATCGTTGGCGATAAAAGGCGGCAAGTTCAACGGCAATCTATTTCAAGCATTACTGCTTAAAACCAAAAGAATAAGGACTTCCAGATGTTACCACACACCTAAAAGTCCTTGAATGTATGCTCAACTCGTGATATAATCACAAGTAAGAACGCTTCAATAAGTCTTATAGTAGATGTGTCTGCATCTGTTGTAAGGCGCAAGCCGATACTAGTTTGCGAGACTGGTATCGGCTATTGAGGTTCTTTTTGCTTTTCTCAACACCTTTTATACTTCTATTGTACCAAATCAAACCTTAAACGTCAACAATAATGGAAAAATATTCTTTTTTGACTTGAGAAAACTCAAGTCTTTTTTTGTTTATATTACTATATTCTCAAATTCAGTTTCATCTTGTTGCAACAACATAATCTGCTCCATTAAGAACTCCTTGTCTGGTGCAGCGTAGGTATTTAAAGTAAATGCTACATCACTATGTCCCATGATTTGCGCCAATGCTTTTATGCTGACTTTTTTCTCTACCATTCGTGTCGCAAAGCTATGTCGGAGCATATGGGGTGTAGTATGCCGGATTTGAGCTATCTTACTTGCCTTTTCACAAATGTATTCAACTTTCGATTTGCTTAATTTTATTCCGTCTTTTCTGCAGAAAATATATTGGGATTTCTTATAGCACCGATTTCTGATTTCCAAGCAGCCGAGTATTTTCCTAGCTTGTGGCAGCAACGGAACTTTTCTTATTCCATTTTCACTCTTACTATCTTTCACATATATAAAATTAGTTTTCTTATCCCAATCTTGCCACTCTAGATTTGTGCATTCACTTAGTCGCAATCCTGTCAAAAGATAGAAGCGTATCAAAAATTCATCACCCATGGATAAATTTTTTAACGCTTCTTCAAAACTTTTTTGTTCTGCTTTAGTTAGTGGTAAAACCTCTCTAACCTTTGCGCACTTAGGAATTTTTATTTTATGTATTGGATTTGCCGGACATACACCATTTTCACAGGCAACGGTATATGCCAAGGAATAAACAACAATAACATGCCTTATAGATGACTTTGCATATTTTTTCCCCATTGCATTAATAACCATTTGAAATTGCATTTGTGTTAACTTTCGCAATTTAATATCTTCAATATCAAGGCAAAAATTTTTAATGCGCAACCTTGCATAATAATAGCAGTTTTTTGTTGTATCTTTTAAGTCTTGTGTGTAATACTCAAACCACAAATCCAACCACTCTCCAACGGTATAATCTTTTTGTGTCTGCATTTGTTTAATATACATCCTGCACCTCATAATAATTATTTTTTAGAACAATGTATATTATGTCACCTTTTGTAAAATATTGTAAATTTTTAGAATTTTAGATATAGGGATAGATGTCATTGCAAATCATATACAATAGTGTAAAACAAGTTATCGATTTTTACTTTACAAAGTTGTATAATTGATTTACATTAAAGGAGGGGTAAATATGTCACAGTCAATGGTAAATTTCCGCATGGACGCCGAACTGAAAAAACAAATGGAACAAGCCTGTAAAGACATGGGACTTAACATGACAGCTACTTTCACTATTTTTGCTACGAAAGTTAGTCGTGAAAAAAGAATTCCTTTTGAAATATCTGCTGACTTTTTTTACTCTGAACGTAACATGAATCATTTACAAAATGTTATTACTGATATTGAATCCGGCCGAGCTTCCCTTTCCGAACACGAATTAATTGAGGAATGTTATTGTGGGAAGAATGTGGTTCAATCGTTACCTAAAAATCATTACGAGGACTAAACACAAAAAAGCCGTTGTACAGCGTAAAAGCTATACAGCGGCTTTCGTTTTATAAAAACGATGAGGTATATTATGAAAACTTTATTTCTAACAAGTCATACTATTTATTGTTAGGTTTCTTTTGTCACAAGAGTCAAACAATAATCGATATATACCTCTAAATTAGTAGAATCACATTTCCTTAAGGTATCAGAAAATTCTTGAGCCATTTTTATATCTAAATCCCCTTTATTAGTTGGAAAAATTTTGATATAATCTTTCTTCTTTTCAACTTCTATCTTACACTTTTCCATTGTTTTCTCTAATTTTGGCTCGTTATAAATAGGCACGATATAGTCATATAACCAATGATTGCGGAATAAGGCTTTTGACATAAACCTTTCTTTTGTTTTTTCTTCACAATCATCTACATCCATTATTATAAACAATTTAAAGTTCATTAATTTATTTTTCTGACGTTCAATATCTTTAAAATTTCTTGCAAAATCTTCAATACAACGAAAACGAGTATCTGTCTGCAACAAATTCACTAAACCATTAACTTGAATACTATGTCCTCCTTTATGTTTTGAGATAATTTCATGTTTGATTTTTAAATTTGATTTTATTGAAGAACATATAAGTAATTCGGATTGCCCATGTACAATTGACATAACTCTAGTTTTAATAGGTCTTCTTTTGTTTGCCATTATGTAAATTCTCCTAATCCAAAATTTTACTTTCAAGATTATGAGAATCAAGTTGAGCATTAACATCAGATACTATTTCGTCAAAATCAAAGTAACCTACAAAAGGAATGCCTTCGTAATCCCCGTCTAAATACTTTTTTTGTAAATTATTATTGCGTTGAGTTCTAAATTCATAGTCATCAATACAAACGATTTCTTTATTTCCATTGACATCTGAACGAATAATATAAACATTTTCTCTTTTTAAACTACGCATCATTTGTGTGTTGTGTGTGGTACCAATAAATTGACCCTTTAATGATTCTTCTAAATCCTTAACTAATTCACACATCAGTAAATCATGAATCCCACTATCCACTTCATCTACAAAAACACTAGTCCCATCAATGGCAGCAAAAAAAAGAGGAAACACATTTAATAGTTTTTGAGTACCTGTAGATTCACGAGTAAAAGGAACGTCAACTAATCTTCCATTAATTTGTTTTCTGAAATAAAGATTATATTCATATTCTTCATTATCAACTGTTTTAACATCATAATATACTTTCTTAACGTCTGCATATAGTGATGTAAAAAAAGAATTAAGAGCGTTTTCAAAGGTTTTTAACTCCAAATTATCTTTAGCTTTTATTTTCCCCCCTTCAAGTTGACTCAAAAACTCGTAAGAAATGGCCACCTGAGAAACATGATTTCTATTATCTTTACAGAGTATTGATAAATCTCTAAACCAGCTTAATACATCCAACAAACTACTATTAATTTTTGATTTTACATACTTTGAGTTTTTAGATGATAACTCATTAAACAAAATTGCGACAAAAGTATGTTTTCCCCAAAACATTTTTATCGTTTCTTTTAAATCTATAATGTATTTCATATCCACAAACACACTGGGGCTAAAAAATATTTCATCTTCAGATATGGAAAAAACTTTTCCCACTCTTTCTCCTACCAGATATTTTATTTCTTCATAGACTACTTTATTATTACGAAAAGAGATTGAATAGCTTCCCTCTTTTTCGTTTAGATAAAAACCAATCTCAATTGACATAGGCTCGGTATTTTGTAAAGATTGGTTTTGTTGAATTAATTCCTCCAAAGTATAAGCATTAAGTGCTAAAAATTTTTTTAGAACATCGCTTTTAATTCTATCTGGAAGAACTCCAGCTATACCAGATACTACAGCTTCATTTTCTTCTAAATATTTGGGTCTTCTCATGGTTTCAAATGTCTGAGATAAAAACTGTAAAGATGCAATCAAATTAGACTTTCCTGCTCCATTTTCCCCATACACAAAAGCCAATTTTTTAGGAATTTTTTTAGGTCCTCTTAAATCTAACATAATCTGACTGAAAGACCTAAAATTATTTAGTTTTAAATAAGACAGCATATTAACTCCCCCTTCTGATATATATTGTAACACAAAACCTTATTATTATCAAATATTATTGCTATTAAGAGGAAATTAATTTCCCTCTCCTTTTCCCACTATAACCCAGTTATGCGACTTCTGCAGCTTTAAATCATACTGCAAATACTGTATACATTTTGTTTCTTGGTCTAGGTATTTGACCATAACACCTACAAAAATAGTATCATCTTTCATTTGATATGTTTGGTTCTGCAGTCCAGAAAACAGGTAATCTTTCTCGATTGGTTTTATGACATTGTTGCTTACATAGTAAGCCAGTTCATCTTGCCCTGCAGAGGGATAAAGCATAAAGAATGTTTCCAAAAATTTATTGATTTCCTGCATAGTGTCACTGCTCACACTACCGTCACTTTCAATTTTTTTAGGTTCTTTGCTTGTTTTTTCTGGCTTTGCTGTAACCATAGGATTTTTATCTATTACCATGTTTCCTGAATCGTCCACATAAACACTGACAATATAAGCTGTTTCAACATACTGATTCGACACCTCCATCGGAGCTGCTTCCGGCTTTGCTTCTACTGTAGGCTGATATTCCGTTATATACTGCAGGACTGATATTAAAACATCATAACTATGTTCATTAACCTCTTCCACATTCCAGACTTTGACCTGACTGACTTCTGACGTTGTAGGAATATCTTCACGCACCATATCAGCATTAATTTTTTGCAAATCTTCAATCAGATAATTTTTCAAAGATTCTGCCCGAATTGGTAGGTTTTTCGGATTCCATGTATAAAGTGTTTCTGCGAAATCTTGAACAAAAGATTCCACTGCATTAGTATCAGTCACTTTTTGTTCAATCACAGTTTCCTTTATTTCTGTTCTCATATCAACAGCAGTAAAATTTTTATATATCGCAAAAACTAATGAGAAAACTAAAAGACACCACATAAAAACCACTGATTTTCTGCGAGTACCTACTCTTTTTATAGGTACTCGTTTTTCTTTTACTTTCTTTTCTTTGACTGGTTTTTCTTTTTTTACTTTAGGCTTTTTTTCACTTGGAATAATCTGAATTTTCATTTTTGACTTCCTCTCTTAAAAGAATTGCATTGGGTCTATTTTCACTTCATTTTCAAGCACCTCAAAATGCAGATGATTTCCTGTCGATTGACCTGTTGTACCTACCAAAGCAATTATATCGCCCTGTTTAACCTGTTGACCGTTTGTAACCAATAGCTTAGAAGAATGGCCATATAACGTAGAATAGGTATCATCATGCCTGATTTTTACACAATTACCATAGCCACTGACCCAATTTGCAATGATTACATCACCGTCTGCAGCTGCATAAATAGGTGTTCCCCCCGGGGCGCCTATATCAATTGCTCCATGTGCATTTTCCCACGCACCAGTAACAGGGTTATATCTACCGCCAAATGTACTCGTTATCCAGTCCTTGCCATAATAAGATGGTACTGGCCAGATAAAGCCACCTTTAACGGCCTGTGGTCTTAAATATTGCTTAACCAATGGAACATAGAACATATTACCGTAAGCATACCGCCAACCGCCGTTTGCACTAACTGCAATTGGATTTAAGTAATCTGTTCTCTCCCCATCTGCCTTATCTTTTGAAAAAGATTCTGCCAGAGTAAGGCTATACCTTTTGCCATTATTTGAAACATAACCTAAAAATCCACCACCATAGTTATAAGACTGCACCACACTGTCAATATCACAATCTGTAGCTTTTGCAGATGATAGAAGCTCACTGAAATATTTTGTTCCTTGCTTTATAGATTCTTCTGTACTCAAACTATTTGGTGGCAAACCAAGAGATTCAGAGGACTGCATAACATCAACGGCAGTCCCCCCACTCTCGACTTGTATAATAGCTAATATGTAATTAATATAGTCCACAATGTCATACTTTTTACAATATTTTTCTACCATTGGTCTATGTGCCAAAACTTCTGGGGATAAATTTAATGTACCGTTTTTTATATCTTCCCCTGTTTTATCGTTATCCTCGTCAGATATAAGCATGACGGAAAACAGCAAACCAAAAATTAACATCATAAAAATTACTAGGGCTGCTACTATCTTTTTCATGGCTTCTTCCCTTTAGGCGGTACTATCGGTAGATTTTGTTGCTTTGCTGCCTTATCTTTAATTTCCTGCATACTGGCCATAGGCTCAATCTGATTTCTTGACGGTCTTTGTTTCGCTGATTTTGCAGGCTTTCTGCTATCCAAATTAGGCAGCATAACGTTTCTTATCGGAGATTTTGGAATTTTAATATTTTCTTCTTTAGGATTTTGATAGTCTACCCTCTTATCTGATTTTCTATCTGCAGACGAAATACGTTTTTGATTATTCGTTCCTGCAGAAGATTTAACCTCTGAATTTGACTGATTACTTTGAACTACAGAACGTCTATCTGGATTTGACACATCAGGAGAATAAACAGATTTTTCTCGTTGATTATTTAAACTCGGTTTTTTATTTCCCTCATTACTAGCAGATGAAAAACGTTCTTGACTATTTGTTCCTACAGAAGATTTAACTGCTGAATTCGACTGGTCATGTTGAACTGGAACACGTTTATCAGGATTGCTTGTTTCAGAAGAATTAATGGGTTTATCTTCTTGCCTTTCTTCCTGATTATAGATATCTAAATTCTCGTTCTGCTGACTGTCTGCAACAGTAACACGTCTATCTGGATTGGATATAACATCCTCTGTTTGCCTTTCTTGTGACGGATATACAGGTTCTACAGGGTTTTTGCTCCTTTTTTGCTGTTCTAGTTCTGCTCTGCGCTGTGCTACTGTCTGCCTTTGTGCTGTACGTTGTTCCATTCGTCCGGCCTGATTCTGTGATTTTGTACTATCAATCGCTCCGGCAAAATTTTTCACACCTTGCGCTGCTTTTTCTTTGGTCTGGTATGCAGCATAACGCATATTGGTAGGCGCACTAGCTATATTATCTTTGACTTGCGCTGCCTTGTCTTTTATTTTCCCTGGCATATCAAGAGCATTTCCCACTGTACGACCCACACGCTCACTAACAGTTGCTTTATTACCTACTGGTCTTGATTGACCTGTTGTTTTCGTATTTGCTGATGTATAATTTTGCGTTTTAGGCTTATCCGTGTTACCTGTGCCTTTCCCTGTCTTATTCTGACGACCCAATCCATGCACAGCACCCATAAGTTTATGCTGACCTCTATGCATAAGATGTTTAGCTTTATGTCCGAAATGATTGGCCATGCCCTGTGAATCGCCCTGCAGCGAAAACATTCCCATGATTTCATTTAACTTCAAATAAATTCCTATAAATATAACAATTTGCATAAATGCAACAAAGAAAAATGGCAAATCTACTGATAGTGAATACACCATGGAAGAAAGGCTAAAGGCAATTGTCAAAATCAGTGTAATTCCAGTTCTGACAAGAAGTGCATTAAACACCTTTAAAACAGCTCTTTGCCATGTGTTACTGAAATTTGGTATCATACCAAGTAAAAAACTAATAGGAAGTATCGTTGCATAAATGATAAAAAGTACCTGTGAAAAAATCATAATGCCACAGAGAAAAAATACAAACAAAGAAATCAATAAGTTGAAAAGCAGTAGAAAAATAACAGTCCCGAGCCTATTTCCTATCTTGCTTACTGACAGATTACCATTATTATTATTTTCTATTTCATTCTTGACAACATTTTCCCTTTCCTCTCCTGTTGCCGATAGCAGAGCAGCTGCTCTTTCTTCTCCAATATTTTCGATACTGCTGTCCCCGAACTGCAGCAATAACCAAGGCTGCTTTATCTGTATAGCAAACAAGTTATCACGAATTAAACTTGTACTGTCTTTACCCTGAACATTAGAATCTGGCATAACAATCTTTGCACCCACATTAAGTGCTTCTGTACTCATATCCGATGAAAAATCGTTAAGGACAGATATGTAAGTGGGCGCATAAGCAATAAATGCCCCTGACACCACAAACAATACCACTACATTGACTATCGCTGATATAACTTTAGATGTTGCCCTCTTATACAGTCCCATATAGGCAGAATAAACACCCACAACTAATATAATTATGCCAAGCATTCCGGAATAGAACCCTGTACTACTTACTCCTTGTGAACTTACTCCTGCTAAAGCTTGAATATTAGTACCCACAGCATTTGAAGCCGTCCCTATAAAATCAAGATTATAAGCTTCCTGAACTACATAACCAGTAGCACTGGAAAAGTAAGTAGAAAGAATCCAAAGCACATTAGATACAGAATTCAATCCATACATAATTGATTTTCCTAATCCGTCTTTCCAGTTCCAAGGCAACCACCCCCAACTACTGTCTACATAGAAATCAAGTTCATATTGCGATAAATCATACTGTGAATATAGATTATTTCCATCAACTGTATTATCCACCAAACCCGCAGCTTGCGCCCTCATACCTATTGCAGCCAACAAGGCTATAACCCCTAGCAATATAAAAAAGGTAGTTAATATAACTTTTCTTGCTTTCTTCATTATCCCACCTCTTTTTGCTCTTCTTCATCCTCTACTTGCGGTGGTCTAGTATCAAAAGCATTAAAGATATCCTCAAAAATATAATCGACCTGCAGCACACCCACTCGTCCGTATAAATCAGAGAAAAGGCACTGTCCGTTTTCTAAACCAGATAATCGCTTTTGATTGTATTCGTCATTTTCATCTACCCCAAAGTACCGCAATGTTTTTTTGATTTCGTTCATGTCTGTACTTTTAAAGGCAAACTTCAAACCAATATTGTTTTTCATGCGCTCGTCACTAACATCGTCAACGTTCGGAGTAACAAAGTACACAGCTGCTTGCATAGCTCGTCCGGCTCTGACAAGCTTATTGGAAAGTGTTTTACCTTGTGCCACTTGCAGAAATGACCAAGCTTCGTCCAAATCCACAATCTTGAAAATACTTCGGTCTGAATGAATAAAGTCAAGCGAAAAGGTACTAATAGCAATCAGTAAAGCAACTGACAGCATTTCTACTGTGGTATATTCTTCAAACTTTGTTTCAGAATCCGGTAGCACCAAATCTGCTACCTGAATAATATTCAGCGGTTTATCCATGCTGATTTTATTTTCTGCATTGCCATCACTAAAGAGCAGCTGCGCAAAGTCGCAATCCCTAAAGCTATCAATATGCTTTGCAATCTTATTGCTTATTTCCGTATTTTCTTCCTGCAAAACTTCAATAACCTTTAATAGCCCCCTGTTTTCACTATTGGTCACTTTCCGTACTGCTTCACGCAAAACAGGGAATCTTTCTCCGTCACGAGCTGAAATACCTGTAAGAAAAGTCAAAAGGTCTAGAGCAAGACTTTCCGAATCTTTAATATTGCTCATTAGCACATAAGGGTCGAGCAGTCCCTTGTTTTCATCATCGCTTGTAAGATTAATGACATTGATATGCTCTGCCAGTTCGGGCAGATGTTCAAGCCATTTTCCACGCTCTGATTTTGGGTCTACAATAACCCCTCTTGCGCCAAACAACACTGAATACAGAACAACCAAATTGTTCAGCAGTGATTTACCACCACCAAGAGAACCAGTGAAAGAAGCCGCTAACGCATTAGTGACAGAACCCTTTACTCCTTGACAGGCCAGAGCAGGATTCAGATACACGCTGCGACCTGTGTCCAAGTTGAACCCGATATAAAAACCTGAATTATCTCCGAGCATTTGCGTTGCACCGAAACCAAGTCCTGCTAAAAAATCACTGGTTACATACTGCACATAGTCATTGATATATCGCTTACTTGCCGGAATAAATTCGCTATGTAATCCTAACTGGTCACCAAAAGGACGAACCAATTTTACACGCTGATTTTCATAGAAGTTTTGCACATGAGTACATCGAAGCTTGAGTTCTTCAAGGTCTTTTGCCGTAACCCTCACCACATAGCTTAGTTTGTACAAACTTTCTCTTGTCTGGTCTAAACTTGATTCAAGTTCCTTTACCGAATCTAAGGCTTCTATGACATTATCCGTTGTGTCATTATTACTCTCATAAGCATGTTCATCAAGGTCTTTTAGTTCTTTTTTCTTATTTCGAACCGTCCGAAGTGCCTTTTGATTGGTGACAATCTCAACATTGATACTTGTATCAATCGGAAAAGAAAATTGTGCTTGCTGATAATAAAAAATTTCACTGCTTGGAAAATCCAGTTCACCCACCACTGACTGAATTGTAAAATAGGCAGCATAAATCGTTTCATTTTCTCTTTCAAACTTGATATATTTTTGACTTTCTTCCACCAAACACTGTGTCGGTTTAATTAAATCGTACTGTTTAATCTGTGTTTCTTTTTTTAATTTTTTCTTGGGTAAAATGTACTCGTATTCCTCGTACGGTACACCTTGCAATCCATAAAGATGTTCAATGATATAGCCAATATCATTTTTGTTAAGCTTTCTGACTTGAAATTTTCGTGACAAGTCGCTTTCTAAAAGATTTTCAACTTTAAAGAAGCGTTCCAGTTCAAAATTACTGATTTTTACAAAATCGCCCATTAGTGTATGATTCGCTTCATTTAGAAAATCTTGAAAAGCTGAAACAAAACTCTTTGCATATTTTTTAATATTGAATTCATCCTCTGCAGGCATAAGCTTAAATCCAATAAAAAAACGGTAGTCAATCAAGGTTTCCTTGATAACTTCCGTCAATGCTTCTGTTTGGCCATCTACCCTCTCACGAGCAAACTCTTTTAATTTTCCTTTTGCCATTTTCTTGGAACGCTCTTGCGCACCAAGTAGACTAGATTCTGTGGCTAACTGCAGCGCATGAATTTTCCCCTCTCGGTTCTGTGCCACTAAACGGCAAAAACTATCATGAATCTGCATTTTTTCATCCACCGACAAGAAACTGTAATTGAATGGAACTAATTCATAATAAGCAAAGACTTCACCCTCATGATTCCATATCATATTGTTATCAATATACTTGATAGGGTATTTAGTCTGGTACATATATTTCACTCCTTACTGCCGTCATGGATTCATTAAACTTATAAGATTTTGACAGCTTAACCCCTTTTCCTGCATAAGTAACTTTAGGTCTTGCAAAATATAATAAAACTGATTTTATAAATCCGAACGGTTTCTTTCCGTCAAAGGCTTTTTGACTAAAAGCATATGTTAATAGTCCCGGCAAGACCAAATTTTTTATTAATGCATTTTCAATTAAATTTAATGGCGGCATTTTACCAAACATCAAAAACAAAAAGAAAAAAACAACAAATAATTTGATTTGTGTGACCGTCATTGGAATAAGAAGCTCTATATCACCTATTGCATACATAATTTTTTCTACATTCCAAATGCTTGTATAACTCCTGATTTTTTTCATCTTTTCACCCTTTCCTAAAAAATATAGTCAGGGGATAATCGTCTTGACTACTCCCCTGATTCTTTATGTACCTTATCCCATTCCGATGATTTGATTGAATAATTTTAGCAACAAGTCTTTAACCGCATTGTAGTTAAAAACAATACCAACAGCAACTAAAGATACACCTGCGAATCCAACAAGCATAGCAAATTTGCGTTTGATTGCTAATAGTACCCCACCAATTAAAAGGCCAACGATAACCAATGCTTGTGCATTCTCTGCTACGATATTCAAAATATTTTGTCCAAAATTCATTTTTATTACTTCCTTTCGTTTTTAATTACCCAGTGTATTCAATAATGCAGTTAGACAGCTCAAGGTAGTTTCCCTCAATTTC
Organism: Scatolibacter rhodanostii; assembly: GCF_900197595.1. Taxonomy (GTDB): domain Bacteria; phylum Bacillota; class Clostridia; order Oscillospirales; family Acutalibacteraceae; genus Scatolibacter; species Scatolibacter rhodanostii. Next base: position 103,871 of record NZ_FZLO01000004.1, read on the forward strand.
CATATCTTTTGCAAAATCGTCATAATCGACATAACAAAGTATTTTTTCAGGAACTTCACCATAGTGGCCGTTACTTATTAACTTTTCTGCAAGGTCAGAAAGCGAATCACTATGATGAATCTTTAAATCCTCTATATTTTCTGCAACTTCTTCTATAGTGCTAAACCCAAAATAAGTCTTGACTTCTTGTAAATTCTTCACGACGGCTTCATTATCGATTTGATTTACTAAAGCGTACAGCTGATTGATTCTATCTATAGAAGTAACTTCCTCAACATCAAACGGCAAATCATATTCGTGAATTGCATAGTCTTCATATTCAGCATTCAACCCTAATTACTCTCTCACATCATCCAAATTAATTGGCAGATTGAACCATGCTCCCACGGATTCACCCTCATTGTATTTTCCAAGGTTCACTATGTACACTTTCATTTCCACTATTAAACACTCCCTTTTGTTTATTATGTACATGAGATTAGATCCTGCAGCCTAATTCTACTTGTGCATATTAACCACCCCTTATATAGAATAAAAAAAGACATTATTCAGACAAACACTAAATAACATCTTAGTTTTTACCCCACTGCTGATTCTCTGCAAGATATTCGGTCAGCGCACAATAAGCAGGAACGGGCTCACCGTTTTCCACGTCAGGCGGTTTCCAAAACTGACAAGGGAAAACCCCTACTGTTTCATCACCGGCACAATTTTTATCGCAGAGATTTAGATATTCCTCTGCAAGTCTTTCAAATGTCAAAGAACTTTCTACTTCTTCATCCAATTGGTTTCAATCCTTTCATCTTGGTATGATAACTTCCTCAATCGGTGTTGTTTGTTGCTTAAAAATCCGCATATGCTTTTCTGACAGCTTCGCATTTTCAATGATTCTATTAACCGTGTTCGTACCATTCTTTTCATCTATTTTCATAGATAACTTGAGTGTTGGAGCAACTTGTGTACCTAACCAATTGATTGTTCGGTCATACGTGTAAGGTTCAGGCTGTGTCGTTAACTTTAGTTTGGCTCTATCTTTGCCAATAAAATATTCCCACAGAGGGTTAATATTCCAACGAGATTTTTTCGGCTGCTTGGGATTCCTATCTACAAAAGTAACATAGCGATTAATAATTTCAAAAACGGTTTTTTCTTCATTTTGGTAAGTAAGCAAATCTTTCAATGCATTTTCTGCTCTATCATTCATAAGCCGAATTTCAAATCGATTTTTTATTGGTGCTTCCTCAATAGGAACACCATTTTTTATATACTGCTCATAGTCTTTTTCATAAATACAAAAATAAATTTCAGATTTAAATGAGCCAAGATAGAGCGTTCGTCCCATGCCCAACTTATCCTCGTCAGTTTCTCTCGTAAATTCGCCCGAAGAATAAGAATTAAAAGTCCGAAACAGAGAGATACATTCCTCCGTTTCGGATTTCTTTATCAGTTCCCCAATATCTAAAATTCCTTTCATGTCATTAACTGCCAAGTCTAAACGTTTAATGATTCCCTCGGCACAAAGACAATCTGTTAAAAATTCATACCAACTACGGCATTGAGCCACCAAAACATTTTCAAATTGCCGACAGCCTTTACCCTTGAGTTCTAAAAGAACCCCTTTTTCCTCATCCGGCGATACCATGACCATAATATCACCATAAGCATAATGTTCAGCATATTTATAATACGCATAATCTTCGTGTAACATCTGGTCAAATCTCATTTGCAAAAGATTCTCAATAATCGCCCTTGCATTAGTAGTCGGAAAACGAATCCTAAGATAGTCAAACATCAGGTTTAGTGGCGCATTTGGGTCAAAACGTTCTAGGACTTCAATTATGTAATTTTTCTTTTCAATTGATTGCACCTGATACTTTCCATTCTCAAGCCTATTGAGATATTCTCTACTTACACCTAATGCAGTGGCCAGACGATTTTGTGATATTCCATATGATTCACGTTTTGCTTTCACTTCCTCATACCATTCCAGTCACTGCACCCCCTGTCTTACAAGTAACTTTCATCAACTTTAAGAGAGGGGGAAGAAAGCCAAAGAAAGATTGAGAAATGCCACCTTTCTTCCCCCTCTCTCTGAAAGCAAGCTTTCATTCACTCACCCCTATCTATCCGTCATTTCTCAATCTTTCATTCCACCTCACTTCACTTTTTTCTTTCATTTTTTATAACAAAAAGCCATGTTTTTAAGAGTGTGATATAGTGTGACATTTTAAGGTCAAATGTCACACTTACATAAAAGTCTAAAAAAATCATATGTATCATGGCTTTAGAGCCTTTTTTGAACGGATTTTTTTGGAGTTACTACCCCCCTGTTAGATACGGGGGGTTAAAGCTGTCCGGCGGCTTCGCCGCCGAACAGCAGGACAAACCAAAGCAGCCTGACTTATGCTTCGCAGTCAGGCTGCTTTGGATGTCCTTTGCTCGCCACTTTCTCTATTTCATAAAGAAAGTCATAGCCTTTTGGTACGAGTGGAGTGTAAAACTCTGAAATTACACTTACACCAGTATCAACATATCCACGTCCTTTAATCGGTTTTAGAAAAAACTGTTTTTTGGTTTCTCCAAACATCATAGAGTAACCAAGTTCGGACATACGACCAAGAGCAACCCTAAAGTTAAACTGGTCACGGATTCCATCAGCAAAATATTTAGCGTCGGGACGTTGACAAGCAAGAATCACAAAAAAGCCTAGCTGCCTACCCATCATTACTATTTGCTTAAGTTTTGCTATAACCGGTCCCGATTCTTTTGTACCTATCAGCTCCATAAATGCTACATACTCGTCAAAAACTAAAAAATTGGCTTCAAGTCCTGCGTAAGCATAATTTTCACCAGTCCTATAAGACGACAGCTGCTTTATGATTTCAGAACGATTTATCATATCAGCGTGAAATCTATCAATAATGTTTATGATATCATTCGGCTTTGAATAAACATTTGTCATAACACTTGCCAAGTCTGCAAGGTCGGCATTCTTGGGGTCTAAAACATACATTTTTGCATTAGTTTCAAGTAGAGCTTTGATAATAGTCAAAATAAAATACGTCTTACCACCACCCACACCACCGCAAATAAGCATATTAGGCAAACTATCATATTTCCACGACAGATTTTTCATAAGTTGAAGTTTTCCGTTCTCTGCCTTAACCTCATCTATTGCTATGCGGTTCGCTACCATGTCATACAAAAGGGTGTATTGAATAAAACCCTCTAATTGTTCTTTATCGGTTAATTCACAAAACAAACCTGATTCAAGCTTTTTTTCTAGGTTGAGCAGCTGCTCTTGATACTTCCCCATTGTGACTTCAACTTTAATATGTAGCTTACAATCTTTCATTTGATAAAAAATCTTTGGCCAATAACTGATTTTATCCTTTGTCTTAGATTTCGTATCGGTGAAAAACCTCGAATCTTCAACTTTAACTGTATCATACCAATGATTATCCAGTATCATCCGTGCTAAAGCCTGTCTATGCCGGAGCTGCCTATAGTGGTCACATTGATAATATTGATACCACCAAACCAAGCCACCACAAGCAAGCAAACCCACTAACACACTAATAATCAATATTGGGCTAATCTTAAACTGTTTTGCTATGCCCAAAAGTGATACTGACCAATCAATCTGCAAAAGTGAGTACAGATTAAAAATTAGTAAGATAGCCAAAAAACAGGGTATCAAACATGCCAGGGCAAAATTCTTTACCAGTGATTTATCACTAGGCTTTATTCGCTTGCCATGACTTACGAACATTAAAAATACCCCCTATATTCAATGTATTGCTGCCTATCATCATCTAGCAGCAGTGTGAAATTAAAGGTTAACGGTTCATTCTCTACAGTCTTTTCAGCTTCAATATTAATCGATCGAGTTTCTTCAATATCATTCGATGAATCAAATAACACGTCTACCATATCGGCCAATTCATCCTCCGAAATATAGTATGCTTGGTCAATAGCAGCAGTATAATCTTCTGCAAACTGCTCAAATCCTGAAATTCTTTTTGTTGCCATAATTTCATTCTCCTTTCGCTTAAATTTTTTTAAATTCATAGTGCTTTCAATCAATCGTTGGACTGAAAAAGCAATAAAAAATACAATAACAAAAAAACCAACAGAAGCGAACACAATCACCTTATCAATCATATTTTGCTGTGTAAAACAAATGGCCAATAAACAAATTGATAAAATTAGCAATATGCTTGTTTTGACTATCCGTTTTTTTAGCTTTGTTTCCTCTGGTTCTACATCTTTCAAGTTCAATTTTTCACATCCTCTCTTAACTATTTTACATATCAAGCTCCTTGCTGCAGCTTGCCTCTAGTTATACATATTGACGGATTCTGCTTTAACATATACCGTGCAATTTATATACCTAATAAACTCTTGCCTGTCATCATCTAAATCAACCATAAACGCAAATATAACAACGCTCTGGCCACCAAACATTGGCATATCGAAATATTCTCCTGCAGTATAGCTTTCTCCAGTTTCTAGAATTTTGTCCAAATAATCATTAGCAGCCTTAGAATCCACCTCTAGTGGTTGATAATTATCATCATAGGCAGCTATAAAATCATCAAAACCCACAACCTCATTTCTTTGCATACTGCAATACCACCTTTCTAAAAAAGAAAGAGCCGACATTTTAAATCGGCTCACTTTTCATATCATCTTATTCTTTTTTATCTGGCTGTGTCTGATGATTATTTTGTGGCTGTGTAGGCGCTGTAGGACGATTGCCACCCTTTCCCTTTAAGGCAATGTCTTTCGCTCTAATAAAGATGGTTACACCACCCCTATCGGCAACTGTGCCAACTTCCGGCTCTACCAGTTCAACAACTGCACCGTATTCGAAAGTCTTTTCAGGTATTTCCGGCGGTAAAGTAACTTGAATCATTTCCCCTTGCACTTTACAACGCAAATCGTATGTACGGCTTGTAACCTCTGTTGTAACTTCTCCCCCCTCTTCCTTAAAACGTGTTCGGCGAAGTGCAGAAAACTTGAGTTCTCCAAATGTTTTATCGTTATCGACTTTAATACCCTCTGGCAATCTCATTGTACTCATAATCTTTTCTCCTTAAAATAAATAGTTTAATTACTTCTCGACCTGTGAACCAAAAACAATCAAATCATCGGCATATAGGATATATCTCACATAGCTTCTTTCGCCTACACGATTGGATTCAACTTCCAAGCGTGGATTAATAAGTTGCACACGCTCTTCATACCCGAAGCTTTTTGCTTTGAGTGCATATGGCAGCCTTACTTCCACATTGTCAGCTTTCTGCACACTAGAATAAAGATTGTACACACGATAAGTCGGTGTACGTTTGCCATTAATAAACTCGATGATAGTTTCACCCTCTCCGGCAAACTCCAAAACACCGAATGTTTCTTCTTTTGGGATAATAAATTTCATAATTAAAACTCCTTAAATAAAATTTTATATTTGAATCTGGTACTACCAGAAATCAACTAATTAAGCCTTTTCTTCCTACGAATTAATAATGTCACTATTCCTGCAGCTGATAAAACACCAACAACAATAAATAGTAAAGGCTGCCTATCATCACCAGTCTGGGGTATCGGCACATCAGGTATTTTTTTATTGATGATTTCAATGGATATAACCTGCTCATTTTCTACAATATCCACATCAATCACTTTGTCCGATAGTTTATAACCATGCGGAGCTGTCAGTTCCTTGACCTTGTATTGGCCAAACAAAACATTAGCAAAATAAAAACTGCCATCATCAGCTGATATGGCTGTCATGATTGCAGTTTCTTTCGTAATTTCTGTCGTGTCAGACTTATATAAACCAATTAAAGCACCGCCTAGACCTTTGCCATTGTCAGTTAACTTTTTGCCCTCAATTGTTCCCTTAATCGGGTCATTCGGAAAGTTTTGCTTAGTAGGAACATTGAACTCTATAAGTTCACCATCTTGCGTGATTTCAAAGGGATAGTAATTTTCATCCTGTACAAATCCCTCCGGCGGTTCACTTTCATGAATGAAATATTTACCACGAGTTAATTTGGGTAAACTATAGCTTTTACTGTCCTTATCTTCAAGCAATATCCCAACAAATATATCTGTTTGCTCCGTATATATTTCGTCGTTGTCAATATCTGCATATACAGCAAAAGACGTGCCTGTCAGCTTATTATCAGGATTCTCTGAATCTACTTTAAAAGTCTGAACCTTACCTCGAATCAGAATATTTTCAAACTTCATAATATTAATACTATTAGGATTTTCCGAACTCTCTGAATTTTCTAAATCACTGGAACTTTCTGATTCTTCCGAATTTTCCGATTGTTCAGGCTTTTGAGAATCTTCGCTTTCTAACTTAGAACTTTCAGGTTCGGAAGATTCAGAATCTACACTTTCTAATTTAGAGCTTTCCGGCAACAAACTACTTAAGTCAATGGGTGCAATTTGTTTAGAACTTAATTTGCCCGGAACTGATACTGATAAAGGTGTCAGCTGCAGCGATATCCCTAATCCCTTTTTAGGATTCTCCTTTTGCTCATCTTCAGGAGTTTGTTTCTTTGGAGAATGAGGAACAGCCAACGTGGTGAGTTGGCTGTCTGTTTCAATATTCTCTATGACTTTTTTAATAGCTGCTGTTTTTCCGGCTTTGTTTTCTTCCCTTACATTCAAGGTGATTTTCTGCGGTTCTGGCTTGATATACTTTTCAGGCACATTGATTTCTTCTGCTGTATAGACGATTTTCACGTTATCCTTGTCAAATACTCTTAAATCAGGGACAACAATTTCACCGTTTTTATCGGTCTTACGGACAATATCAATCTCACCATCGCTGCTAGTAATACGGAACTCTAACCCCTCAATCATTCCATCTTCCGCAATTTTGACGACTTTCAAATCCGCACGCTGCAAAACGTTTGAAAAATTAACCGTGGTGGTTTTACCGTATGCAAGAGTGATTTTTTGCTCTAAAGGCTGCACATATCGAGTAGGAGTATCGACCTCACGAACAGTATATATGATTTCTTTGTTGTTTGTATCAAAGACTTGCATGTCTGTGATATCAAACTTACCGTCCTTATCCGTTGTTTTCTCCCACTGCTGATTATTGCCAAGAACTTGGAACTTAAGTCCAGCAATGATACCGTCTTCTGATTCTTTCATCAGCTGAAAATCGGCACGTTTGTAGGAGTTATAAAAATAGACCTTGGTCACTCGATTATACTCAAGTGTAAAGGTCTGTTCCTGTGGCTGTACATATTTAATAGGAGTGTCGACTTCGTTAATTGTGTAGACGATTTCCACATTGTTTGTGTCAAAGACTTGCATATCCGAAACATCAAACTTACCGTCTTTGTCCGTTACCTTATCCCACTCTTGACCGTTGCCTGTAATCTTAAATTTAAGATTTGCGACAACATCGTCTTCCGAGGTTTTAACCAACTGCATACTAGAGCGTTTGTATCGGTTATCAAAATTAACGGTAGTTACTTTGCCATACTCAAGCGTGAAAGTCTGCTGTGCAGGCTGTACATACTTGATAGGGGTGTCGACTTCGTTAATTGTGTAGACGATTTCCACATTGTTTGTGTCAAAGACTTGCATATCTGAAACATCAAATTTGCCGTCTTTGTCCGTTACCTTATCCCACTCTTGACCGTTGCCTGTAATCTTAAATTTGAGATTTGCGACTACGTTATCTTCGGAAGTCTTTATGAGCTGCATAGATGAACGTTTATAGCAATTATCAAATTTGACTTCTGTTAATTTTCCGTACTTGAGCGTGAAAATTTGTTGCTGTGGCTGCACATATTTTGTAGGTGTGCTGACTTCTTTAATCGTATAGATAATTTCCTGATTTTTGGTATCATAGACTTGCATATCGTTGATACCAAATTTTCCGTCTAAGCCTGTGACCTTATCCCACTTCTGACCGTTGCCTGTAATCTCAAATTTGAGATTTGCGACAACATCATCTTCGGAAGTCTTCACGAGCTGCATACTGGAACGCTTATATCGGTTGTCAAAATTAACGGTAGTTACTTTGCTATACTCAAGCGTGAAAGTCTGCTGTGCAGGCTGTACATACTTGATAGGGGTGTCAACCTCTGTTGCGGTATAGACTATCTTTTCATTTTTAGTATCAAATACTTGCATATCCGAAACATCAAACTTACCGTCTGCACCAGTGACCTTATCCCACTTCTGACCGTTGCCTGTAATCTCAAATTTAAGGTTTGCGACAACATTGTCTTCGGAAGTCTTTATGAGCTGCATACTGGAACGCTTAAACTTATTGTCAAATTTCAGCGTGGCGGTCTGCCCTGCTTGTAAAGTAAAAGTCTGGCTTACTGGTGTCAAATACCGAAGTGGTGTGCTTACTTCCGTTGCTGTATAAACAATCTGCTTGTTAGAAGAATCAAGGACTTTCAATCCTGTAACATCTAACTCGCCTTTGTCATTTGTAACCTTTTCAAACGTCTGACCACCACCTGAAACATTGAATTTCAGATTAGCGACTACACCGTCTTCGGAAGTCTTTATAAGCTTTAGATTTCCATTTTTTAGGCTATTATAAAAGTTTACTGTCTTGGTTTGTCCTACACCAATCGTAAAGCTCTGACTTGTAGGCTGATTAAACCTCGAGGGGGTATTAATTTCTTCTACTATGTAAGTGACAGGGTTATTGTAAATATCGTATACAGGAACAGACGATACATCAATCACACCACTTGCATTTGTCGACCTTGTAACTGTAAAACAGTTATTTGCGCTGCCGTTTCCCCCAACATCAGAAGCTTTTCTGCCCTCTCTTTCTCCTGCATTAATGTAATGCTGATAATATCCTAACCAGTTACCACCATAGGCTGCTCTTAAATCAGCATGATTATTTTTATAATATACAGGGTCAAAGTTAGCACTGGCTCTTCTTCCCTCTGCTATCCCATACAAAGCAAAATGTTCTAGGGTCTTTGCCCTATCTCCACCATACGCACTCTTAACATCGGGATTGTGGTCAATATAATACTGATAATCATAAACTGCAAGGTAATTATAGCCATTGTAGGTTGATGATGTTACAGGCATACTTGATGTAATTTTGAACTGAAAACCTTGAAGCGCTCCGTCTTCGGACGTTTTTGCAATTCGAATTGCACCTTTTTTTGTGTTGTTTTGAAAATTAAGGGAAACTGTTTGTCCCTCATTTAATGTGAACGTCTGACTAGCAGGTGCAGAATATCTTCCACCTACATTGATTTCAGTTGCCGTATAAACAACCTTACTTCCTGCTTTGTCAAAGATTCTTAAAGTAGCAAGAATTTCACCGTTTTTATCAGTCTTTAAATCAAAGGATTCACCAGTTGTTCCACCTGTAATTCTAAATTGAACACCTTCGACAAGACCGTCTTCGGAGCTTTTCTTGATTTTGGCACTGCTGCGCTTGAGGGTATTATTAAAACTAAGGTTAGTCGTTCCGCTCGGCTCAATGGTAAACGTCTGATTATTCGGCTGCACATAACGAGCAGGAGTACCGATTTCTTTTGCAGTATAGGAAATTTTATTTCCTGCACTGTTGGTGCTTGGCAGCGTAAAATTAAGATAACCGTCTGCGCCTGTGTACCCTGTATAATATTTGCCGTCACCGCTAATTTCAAAGCGAAACCCTGCTAAAAATCCCTCGTCAGAAGTCTTTTTGATTCGCAGTGTGCCTTGTTTTTCTACTTCGACATTAATTCTAATTCTGCCCGGGTCACCACTACCCAACACTGTTACATCTTGGGTGTTAGGACTATCATAGTAAATAGGTGTACCTCTATAAAAATCAGGCGGCAAAATATACCTAAAAGTAAAATAACCATTTTTTGAATTTGCATTGGCTGTTAATATTAAAGAATTTCCTGACTTTCTTATGTCTAATCCAGTAGTATTAATTGCGGGAGTATTTTCGTAACTTGCCACCACTCCATTTGTATCAGTTAACGTAATACTTTGTCCAGGTTTTATTTTTATATTTTGACCATTAAAGGAGGGATAACGAAAAAAAGCGTCAATTTTAGGCTGTATTTCTCTTTTAAAATTGACATAGTCGGACATAGAAACCCACGGCGCCCAATCAGGATGACCAACATAATAAAGATTTGTCACCCTAACCCCTTGTATCATTTCCCACACATAGAGCTGCACCATGTATTCATTTTTTAAAGAATCCCCTCCTCGAGTAGTTCTTCCATAATAATCCGCTAAACTAACTCTCTGGTATTGGTCGTCTGTTACTTCTCTTGGTGTGTATCCAGATTCATACGCATTGGGGATAGGAACACCGTGTTCAACACAATAAGTTACTGCTCCTGTTTCATGAATTCTTTTTGGATACCACCTTGTTTCATTGTGTCCATCGCTGAAATCCTGTCCGATAAATTGCACACCATTAGAATCCTGATAGACGGTATAGACACTAGCAGCTGCCCTTGAAAACAAGCGAGCTTTTAAAAATTCCTCACTGTTGTCATAAGGAAAAACTTCTTCCCACTCAGAAATATCAATCGTAATGGAATTTTCATCTTCGCTTAATTCACTGGAGGATTCAGACGACTCTGCAGAAGAAGTGCTTTCTTCTAATTTTTTCTCGGGCTTTGTAGAGCTAAATTCACTTTCACTGGGTTCTTTGGTTTCTTCTGGAGTTACAGATGTTTCCGGCTGTAAAGAACTCTCTATCAGAGAAGATGTTTGCAAAGATTCATCAGGTTTTGTCGTGTCTTTTTCAGAAACATTTGATTGGGAAATTTCTTCGGTTTGACTGCCAAGAAAAGAACTACCGCTGTCAGCCATTGCAGACAACGGTAGTTGCAGAACAATCATCAAACACAATAGAGCAGATAAGACTTTTTTTAACTTCATGTTTATCTTTTTACCCCCTTAATAATTATTATTTATATAAACACTGCTTTGACAGTGAAATTGATTTTGGAATACAAAAAAGCGCACAACCTATGTTATGCGCTTCTTACTAACTTATTTATTTGTAAAAGATTAATACCATTCAACCGTATATTTAGTTGTGGCATTGGAATAGACTACCCACCTACACCAAAAACCAGAAAGCCCTCTATTTTCAAAATCTTCTGTGGCCATGTAGCCATAGGCATAATCACCTAATTCTTCGGCTGTATCAAATAAACCGTCAATAATTTGCCCTTGCACGATATACGGTTCTTCATATACTGGTTCTGGTTCAGGCTCTGGTTCTGGAGCAGGCTCCACATATTCCGGCTGTGGCGCAGGCGCAGGAGCGGACGGTGTGCTATTATTACTGGTAGGTGCAGTTGGAGCAGAGGGCGCAGCTTGTGACGGCTTGGTTTCTGCACCAGTATTGCTTGGTGTAACTACTTTATATGTTCCGTCTTCTTGCTTTTCAGCCGTTCCACCCACTTCGGCAGCTTGTTTTTCAGCAGCAGCTTTCACCTTTTCATTTTGCAAATTTTCAATTTTAACTGCTTCATCTGACCACTTGGTTTTCAGCTTTTCATTTTTGAGCTTGCCGACCTCGGCTTTCAGGTTAACAATGATTTCAGGTGTAATATCAGCTGTAAGCTTGCCGTCTTTCAGATACTTTTCAACTTCTACTTTGACGGTATCAGCTTGCTTTGTCTGATTTTTAGCCTGCTCTAAAATGGCATTAATGGACTTCTGCCATTCGTCAGGATTTTCGTTGTGGGAGTATTTGGATTTGAGTTCCTCTATCTTTTTACTATCAACCGTATCAGCAATGACAAGATTTTCAGCCGTTTTGTTGCCAGAGAGTGCCGGAGCTGAAAACAAAGCGTTAACAGCTGTCTGTGTGTCAAACTTGGTGCGGATTTCTTTCAGCTGCTCATCAATCTCTAACCTCTTAGCAGAGATCGTATCAAGCTGTTTTTGCAAATCAGTTTTATACGTATCATCTATGTCGATATCTTTCACACTGGCAAAAGCTGTTTCCAGTGTTTTAATATCTTCGTCTGTAATATCGCCTTTTAAGTAGCTGTCTACAAGCAGTTCTGCGGCTGATTTCTGCAGTTTATCGAGTTCAGCCGATTGTGTGTCAAATTCAGCTGACAAGGCGGTGACAGCCTGTTCATGCGCTTGTTTAGCTAACACCTCTTGATGATTGCCGTAAGCATATACTCCTGCCGTACTGCCTCCGACTAGTACAACCACCAGTGCAGCGACAATAAGTACCTTATATTTCTTCTGTAGATTCGTCCATTTCGTTTTCATACTCTCCACCTACTATTCTATTTTTTTGAGTTAAATATATAACAGTTGCCCCAATAATACCAACTGGAATGCTAAACATAAAAAGTATAATTGTCCTTACTGCCACCCAAAGCACCATAAATATTATTGACGTAAGAAAGGAAACTCCATTAAAGAAAATTCCTAATATACTTTTATAAACGTACATCGTAAACGGAAAAAGCAGAAAAGAAAGTATCATAAAAACAATAACTCCTGCATTTATACCGCTACTTGTTCCTTGCGATGAAAAATATATGATTACTGGAACTAGTGCGCCTAAAACATAATATTTAATTAAAAAACTAATATCCAAACTTCCAAATACAACTTTAGCAAACTTTTTCATAATACTTACCCCTCAATATAAAATATTTTTACTCTATAATTATTCTATACTTGAATTAAAAAACAAGTCTATTTTTATAATTAGTAATAATAAGTATTTTGTATAATTGCTTACCGCCCAGCTCATCTTAAAAAGTCAAGCTGCGATTTTTTCATTTATCTCACTTTTTCAATGTTCGACGAGTAGCTATAGGGTTAAGAAAAAACACAATATCTTGTGTTCGATTCTCTAAAGGTCAAACTCTCTTTTTCTCACTAAATCACAGTTTTATAAACAAGGAATTATTTCATCTGCTAATTGATCAATCTGCCGGAATGGTTCAGCACGCTTTTCATCACATTTAGCTTCATGATAGGCAATTTCACCTAGCCGATATGATTTTGTGCAAATTAAAAACTCTTTTAATATTTCTGCTTGGCTGTTAGTTAGATTGAGTTGTTTCACTGAAATTTCTCCTTATCCTACGTCCTTGCACAAATCGGCTTGATATGCATGATAAGTGACAGGAGCATTGTATAATGTTGTCAACAGATAAGCTTGCATGTTTTTTATTTTAACCGTTCTTTCGGTTGCATTGAAAACCGAATCAAATACATATTTTATGTGTTCACAATCTACTTTCATCAAACGACTTCGCACAGCTGCTATACTGATTTCTTCCTTACCAATACGATAATTTAGCTTGCAGCTAATAAATGGCTGCTTCATAATTTCCACGAAGCTATCAAGTAATTCTCTGCCGGAGCTACTACCAAAGTAATCAGGGTCTTGGATAAGTATGTCATACTCAATATTTTCACGCAAAATATCTTCAATCATATCTTCTTCATATTGTTCAGCATTTTCTTGCTGATAGATTGATTGATAAGTATTTGATTCCTTTAGTTCTTTTATTTCTTTAGTATTTGATTGTGGTGGATTTTCCGGACACGGTTTTTCCGCTGCCGGATTATCCGTATCCGGTTTTTCCGTAGACGGGTTTTCGGTATACGGTGATTTCTGTTGTTGCGATGAAGCTATGGATTCTGTCTTCACCGTAACCTGATTTCCGGTACACGGTAAAACAGGAATCTCTCGAATAATAAATTCTGTCCGACTAAAACGACCTTTTTCTGCACGAATCTGATTACGTGTAAGATAACCTTCCTTCTCTAATTCGTTTAGAGCCTTGTTAATTGCTTCCTTTCCCTCTGTGCAAATTCTCACAAGTCCTGATAAGGAATAGTCCCAATCATCCGGCAAACTAAGCATAAGAGATAGCAAGCCTTTTGCTTTTAATGATAACCTACGGTTTTTAAAATGGTGATTAGACATTACCGTAAAATCCTTTGTTTTTTCTACTCTGAAAATATTGTTTTCTGCCATTTGTCTTTCCTCCGTGTCTAATAAAATATGAATAAGGGTAAAAAAATAAGGCTTACACTGTTCGGTAAACCTTTAAAATGCTATCTTCAATTTTTTGTCTAGCTTGATGATTGAGTGGTGCAAAAATGCTTTTACCATTTGCCCATTTAGGGAACTGTACATATAAACGTTCCTCATTCTGTATGACGTGAATATCATTCATAGCATAATCACCGTCAATAATTAAACAAACCACAGCTTTTAAATCACCGTGGTTTGTTTTTTTGCGTATTCTGATGTCTGTGATGTTCACTTAATGCCTCCTTTTTAGAATGTTTCAAATTTTCGGATGCTATCATACTTAGCCAAAAAATAAATAGTAAGTGTAAAGCTTATACAATTAAAAAGGCTTGCAACCATAAAATTCTTGTTACAAACCTTTTAATCCAATCTTAATTAAAAAAGTCATTTGTAAATGATGATATCTCATTTAAGTAATTATAATTTTTTATAGGTATGCTCTATTTTTTCAATTTCAAAATTATGGACAGATTCACACTTAAATAGAGATTCATCGAAAACGGCAATGTTATCGCCACTGGTTGCTCTTGTGCTTGAAAATTCAATACCAGCGTAACCCTTACTTTTAATAAATTCAGTGATATATTGGGTGGGTAAATAGTCTAAATGACTATCATTTCTCCTAAGTGGCTTTGATATTTCTTCTGAAATATCTCTAAATATTGATATATTTGCTGTTAGCGATTCCAAACCAGCAGAATATATAGCTGGGCTAATATTATTTAATTTTGATAGATTAATGATAGATATATTTTTTAAAAGCCGAAACTTTCCAACACTTACAAAGTCAAAAGCATTTGCTCTTACTTCGCTAATTGCAGTTTCTTCCTTAGAAGATAAATAAAGTGCACAAATTCCCTCTGGATTTACACGTCCAGATCTACGCTTATCAAATGGAGGAACACCCATTTCCTTAGTACAAAATCCCTTATTATCAGACCATATGCGTGCGCGGTACAATAATGTGTCTTTTGCATATCTTTTTGCTGCATAAGTTAAAAATGTAGCCAATCGATCTGCTTTGAAAAAACCATTGTGAAATCGGTTTTCGTTTTTTATATTTGTTGAAAATTCTTGCCAAGTATGTCCACCCAATATGCCATAATTTTCAGTAGAACTACGTGGGATTCTAACCTTTACATTATGGCTATTTTCAGAATCTCCAAAGATTATTAAACAAAATGCTTCTAATAGCTTATTGGAACAAGTAACTAGTGGATTAAAAATACTCCAATCGTTAAGGAGTACTTGAAAAAGAGGTTTTCCAACGTCTGATTCTTCATATGTGCTAATGACTGCAGAAATTAAATCAGATAAATCTGTTTGTTTATCAACAGGATAAATTAAAACATCTTTACTGCCGCAAAAGCTACACTCACCAGTTTGATCTTTAGCGGATATCATTGCCCGAATTTCGGTGTCCTGAAAACATTCTATGCAACAATTCATACAGGCAATCTCTCATCAAGATATTTGCCCACCAGTTCCAAATGATGCATAATGGATAATTTCTTTAGTGTAGGCAATCCCGGATATGTACGTTTATGGTAATGGTCAAGTAATGTCTGCAAACCAGTTGTTAGTTGGTGATGGTTACCATCACTGTACCATCTATAGAGTTTGGACACCGCTTCATAAAATTTTCCTGCAACGTCCGAAATATCATCGTTAGAATCTGAAATGAAGTGCCTTATTCTAAGCGAATCATCTTCTGCAAAATATACAATATGAATTGCCACAGCATAAGGGGCAAATCCTGACTCGGTATACTCGTTCCCAACAATTGAGTAGTCACCAAATCCCAAATAATCCTCTGAATCATAATAAATATGATTGTCAGAAAAAAATTCATCTTCCGGATAATCTGCATTTCGACTACGCTTTTTAAATTTATCTTCAAATAGAACTTTGTGATGACTTGCTCGGCGAATTTGTCTATCATCAGGACAAAGGGTATATTTAGGGGAAGTAGTTTTAAATAAAGCACTGTAAGTTGTTAGATAATCTCGATCATCTAGCACAGTCAAGATATTGCTTTTTTGAATTCCTTTGTTAGATAACATTCGTAAAATAACTTCTGTACTCTCATTCAGAAGTATAGAAGGAATAATAACTGGGTTTGTTTCAAGATTATTCAATAATTGGTCGATGGTTTCTGATTCATCTGCTAAATCTCCAACATTAGGATTTAAAATTAATCCAATAGATAAGTTCGAAGTATTAAATGCAGCCAGAGAATTTTTTAAAGCTGGAATGAGTTTTACAGGTTCAATAATAGGATGAACAGAATTGGTTATTAACCCTTTAGTCGCAAGATCTCTCAGTGCAAGAAGTTCATATTGTCGGCCTCTGAAGTATGGGAAATACATTTTTGACTACCCTCCATATTCTTTTTGAAGTAATTGTTCTATCTTAGGCATTTCACGGACGAGTCCTGAAAAATAAACAACTGATTTTAATTCTGGCTGTATCTTTTCGAATTCTTCTATTGTTATCTTATTCCGTTTTTTTAATTCTTGAAACACTAATTTCTGCGCAGAATGAATTGGAATTTCATGAAATTTTTCAAGGCAAGCTTTAAAATGAAAAACAGGTTCGGCTTGTGGTAAGTTACCAAAATATTTAGAAATAATATTTTCGTATTCACGTTTTCTTAATAATTTAAAAATATTTGCATGATCAAGCAAGTCATCATATCGTTGAGGTTCTCGACTACGATTTTTATTAAATATTGTGTTTTGGTCAGAGAGTACATATATTCCGACAGCATCACCCATATCACCAAAACTTGATAGAATGTTCTTTATTCTATCAAGTTCATGTATAGAAGCTAACACGGATACTTTGCTAAAAGCTCGATAATAGTCTCGTAATTGATCATTTAGACGGTCAAAATTATCAAGTTCGGATTTAATTTCATAAACCCTTCCCTCACCGTTTATCATAACAAAGTCTGCAACCGAATGACCAATACGTACTTGAGAAAAAGCAGATGTAGTATTTACATTATGAATGCCATCAAGTAATTTGTTCAAAAGAGTATTCATATAATAATATTCATTACGTTGTTGCTTTCCTAGATGAGCGTAAATCTCGCTTATAAGCTGACCGTGATTTTTGCTTTCAGGGTCATCAATATATCGTTTAACTACATAGTCAAAAACATCATTTTGTCCATTTTGAAGCAAATCAATAATCACTTTGCGAGTAAATACACGATTAATAGCTCTATTTGTATCTGGCATTCTCTACACCTCCTTTTATTGCATTTTTGATTAAGAACTTTAGTTATGGATTGCTGTTTTTTAAGTATAGCGTTTTATCTTAATGTAAAAGATGTTTTTATTTATTACAAATATTATACCATGACAATTACGTAGATTCAATTGCATTCTGTTGTGTTATAACTTTTTGCAGATAAGCAGCAATCACAATTCTTTCAATCATATGATTGGCTACTGGACTAAATGGCATAAAGGTGGATACCTCCGTACTATCAAAGTGAAAATCCAAATATAACCGTTTTTCTCCCTGAACAATAGGGATATTTCTAACAACAAATCCATCTTTTATTGTCACATCTGCAGTAGCTTTAGTAGAAGACAGCTTGTCAGGATTCAAATAAATTTTTACATTTCTAATTTTCATAGCTTACCCCCAAAATATAAACCCAAAGCTTTTTCAATGATATTATCTATTTCTTCTTTGCTTTTATCAGAAAAATATTTTTTAGTAAGTTCAGGTTTTATTTTAATTATTTTCGGCTTTGTTGCTTTTGTTTCAGCCTTTCCGAAAAAGATATCATCAATCATAGCTTTATCGAGTGTTCCTGATTCAAACTCCTGCCGTAATAAAGCAGCCTTTTTCATATTCAAGTTGAATCCATAATTGACCGCCTTATAAATTTCCTGTTGTATGGCTGTATCGGTAATAAACGATAGGTCATAGGCCGATAAAAAAGCGATTTTTTTATTATCAAGTAGCTCCATCAGTTCAGGAACAAGTGAAGAAATACGAATATATCTAGTGACATTTGTTGGGGATAAACCGTACTCTTCACCGATTTTATCTCTACTTTTAAGTCGAGGTTCAACTTGAACACTAGTCATATCCGACGTGTGTTCAAGTTGAACTCCTTTTGAATCCTTCTTAAAAAGTGTGTCAATTTCTTCTAGCAAATCATTTCGTTTACCTTGAGATTTCATAGCTTCATAGTGTTGTGCCAAAGAATAAGCCTTTTCCGATTCCGATAAATCAGAAAAAGAACGCTGTCTAAGATTGGTTTCTGTTACAATTAAAACAGCTTCTTCATAAGTAATATTCTCTTTGATAATGACTGGTACACTTTTAAGTCCTGCCAGTTTAGCAGCATTGACACGGTTATGGCCACTTAGAATAAAGTAGTCATTGTCTTCCTGCCATAAAATAATCGGCATAAGCACACCGAATTCTTTGATACTCTCCACCATATCATTCAGCCGTTCACCTGTGTACAGCTTAAATTTATGGTCAGGAAACGGCTGTAATTGGTTGATCGGCATTTCTATATTTCCATTTATAATAGGAGTATTTGATGAATCATTAAGGATATCGTCCAATACATCCAGTGTCAACATTTTTGATTTGTCAACTTTACTCATGCTTCATCAGCTCCTTTGCAAAGTTTTGATAAGCAAGAGCTGCTTTATTTCTAGGCATATACTCGCAAATGGTTTTACCATACATAGCAGCTTCGGCCACCTTGGATGAACGAGGAATACAAGTATCAAATATCGGCAATTTACCGCCGAATGTACCGTCTATCATATCTTTCATTTGAGCCGATACAATTGTACGCTGCGTGTCCATAGTAACAAGTATTCCCTCAACTTCTATTTTAGGATTTCCAAATGGAAAAGGCTTACTTTTAACTTTCACATAATGTTTAACTAGCTCTTGCACTGCCTGCAGTGATAAAATTTCTGTCTGTGTGGGAATAATTAAACTGTCGGCACACATTAGAACATTCACCATAGGTGTTCCCATTTGCGGCATACAGTCAATAAGAACATAATCATAATTATCTCTAATTGTGTCAACATACTGTTTCAAAATATATTCTCGGAAATTCACACTAACAAGGTCACGTTCCAAGGAAGCTAATTTTCGATTGGCAGGTATCAAATCAACACCACAATCTGTCTTGATAATATAGGTCTTAGGTTCGGGTAGCTGCTCTTCTTGAATAATACAATTTAACAAGTTAGAAACTGTCACTTGTAGTGTCAAGGGATTGCGAACCCCCATGAGTAGACTTGCATTCGCCTGTCCGTCATAGTCTATGAGAGCCGTTTTCTTGCCTTGTTTGGCTAACAGATAAGCTAGAGCAGTAGCCGTTGTGGTTTTGGCACATCCACCCTTTTCATTCATGATTGCGATTACTTTTGACATAACAAAATCTCCTTTAAAAATAAAAATGCCGACTACTGTTTATAGTCGGGAGAATGTCTAGTATATAATTTTAATAGGTAGCTTTCTTATTATTCATATATCAGATTTTCTAATTCAACTACCTTATCAAGCAAAGATAAACGGTTTTTTAGATTCTTTGTATTTCTAACACTAGATTTTATACGTTCAATAAGTATTGACAGTTCAACTACTTCTTTTTCTCTTTCAATAACAATTGTATCTCCATTACTCCAAATAACAACTGTATCACCAACCATGACGTCAGCTTCTAGCATTACTTCATTTGGAATAGTTATACGATTTCCAGTAGTTATCTTATAAATTTTCCTTATCATCATTCTCTTCCTTTCCTTTAATATTCTTGATTTATACATTAAATCATAGTAAACTATGTAATTGAATATGTAAGTGTACTTCCTAGCTCTTGACTGGGGGTCAAGAGGCCGCAGGTTCAAGTCCTGTCACTCCGACCAATAGATTCGCATAAATGCTGATATTTTCAGATTTATGCGAATCTTTTTTGTTTTGTGTCGTAGTAATTGCACAGTCGATTCTTTTTGTAGAATTCATTTATTACCTACAAAATAACAACATGCTCGATATAGAAACTTTCTCAGCTTAATTGACAATGCCACAACAACTTAGCTTTTATGTTTCTTCCATTTTCAGAAATCAGTTTTTCAATCACAAATGACTACGTCGCAGATTCACCCAATACGACCTAGTTATTTTTTATTTGTATATTATGGTTGCCCAAGACACAAGATGGCGTCTATCCATTAATAAAAAGATTTTCCTGACAATTTAAACTATATTTTTTAAAAATACTATCTATATTAACAAAAATAAAGAAGAACTATCAAATCAGTAGAAAAATTAATATGTTTGTGATAATATAAATCTACTATTAAATTTCAGTTCAAAAGGAGAATATTTTATGAACAAAATTGTTATTAATGCCCTTGACCGCAAGAGTGTGATTAATAAAAATATTTATGGACATTTTTCTGAACATCTTGGCAGATGTATCTACAACGGAATCTTCGTTGGTGAAAATTCTGATATTCCTAACACAAAGGGTATGCGCAACGATGTTGTGTCGGCGCTTAAAAATATCAATATTCCGGTTTTGCGTTGGCCCGGTGGCTGTTTTGCTGATGAGTACCACTGGAAAGACGGTATTGGCGCAAAAGAATCCCGCAAAAAAATGATTAATACTCATTGGGGCGGTGTTGTAGAGGATAACTCTTTTGGCACTCATGAATTTATGGAATTATGCTCTCAATTGGGCTGTGAGCCATACATCAACGGCAATGTCGGCAGTGGCTCTGTGCAAGAAATGAGTGAGTGGGTTGAGTACCTCACTTTTGACGGCACTTCTCCCATGGCTGCACTGCGTGAAACGAATGGAAAAAAAGATGCGTGGAAAGTCAAATATTGGGGCGTTGGTAATGAAAGCTGGGGCTGCGGCGGCAATATGCGCCCAGAGTTTTATGCTGATCTTTATCGTCAGTTCCAAACTTATTTAAGAAATTACGGAGACAACCAGATTTTCCGTATTGCTTGCGGCCCAAACTCTGATGACTACAACTGGACCGATAAACTGATGCAAATTGCAGGCACCTATACAGATGCTATTACATTACATTACTACACCGTTCCTCATAACTGGCCGAAAAAAGGCAGTGCAACAGATTTCACAGCCGAAGAATATTACACTACCCTTGCTAAAAGTATGAAAATGGATGAAATTATTTCTAACCATGTGCAAATTATGAATAAATATGATCCAAGCCACCGTGTTGGTCTTATCGTGGACGAATGGGGTACTTGGTATGATGTTGAACCCGGCACAAACCCCGGATTCCTCTATCAGCAGAATACCATGCGTGATGCTATGGTGGCCGCCGCAACATTAAACATCTTTAACCAACATAGTGACCGTGTTATTATGGCTAACTTAGCACAAACTGTTAATGTTTTGCAGTCTGTTATCTTGACAGAAGCAGATAAGATGGTTTTAACTCCCACTTATCACGTATTTGATTTGTACAAAGGTCACCATGACGCTACCTTACTTTATAGCTATGTAGAAAATGAAACGGTTGGCACTGAAGAATTCTCCTGCCCCAAACTTCACTGCACTGCTTCTCAAGCAGATGACGGTTCTATCCTAGTGACCGCATCAAACTTTTCTTTGGATAGTGATGCTCCTGTTTCTTGCAAACTAGAGGGCGTAAATCTTGGTAATATCACAGCTAGAATTTTGGCTGGCTCTGCTCAAGACTATAATACTTTTGAAGATCCTAACAAAGTGCAGATTGTTGATTTCACTGCTATTGAAAAAGAGGGCGATACTCTTTCTTTCACTTTGCCTCCTTGCAGCGTAATCGCCATTACTGTAAAAGGATGAACACAGATAGTCCGAAATTTTGCAGACGATGTCTGCTGAAAGATATTTCAAGTGATGAGTATTTTAACACCATCTATGAATATATCGAAAACCTAGATGCATCACAGAAAGTATCAAGTAATGAATATGAAAAACGGTTAGACAGCTGCCGTAGCTGCGATCATCTTGTAAACGGAATGTGCGAACTTTGCGGTTGTTTTGTTGAGGTACGTGCGATTAAACGCCAATCTCATTGTGCGCAAAGTTCTGAAATTTGGTAACATATAAAAGAAGCAGTTCTCTTGTCAATAAAGAGAACTGCTTCTTTCGTTATTTAAGATAAACATGGCTATAATTTATGTCAATCCTGATACATGATTTCTAAGGATTAAGCATATTTATATTTATAAAAAGGAATTATATTTGTCAAAATAAGTTGTATAATAAAATAAAAACAATATTAATTATTAAAAATATTGTCAATCTATATTTTAATTGTTTTTATATTATATCGTAGCAGCAAAAGTTATTATAGAAGATTAAATCTATTTTAGCAGAGCGCATGATTAGATATCATTTTTTCAGGTATAATAAAGATGTCGTTCTTGTAAAATATGTCTAATTTGTAAAAATAATAAAAAGAGCGGTTTAGGGCTTGCATTTTGCTCTAAAATGTGGAAAATATATATATAAGAACTTATTAAAATACTGATATATAAAGGAGCTACTATTATGGATTTAATTACTTTAACAAAAGATAACTTTAACAATCAATTACAAGAAGAAGATAAACCTCTTTTGGTCGACTTTTGGGCTTCTTGGTGCGGACCTTGCCGTATGCTCTCTCCCATCGTGGATGAACTCGCCGCTGAAATGAGCGATTCTGTACGTGTTGGTAAGGTTAACATTGACGAAAACCCAGAACTCGCTGAACAATTTGGCGTTATGAGTATTCCTACTTTGATTCTTTTTAAAGACGGCGAAGTCGTTGCGCAATCTGTCGGTGTTCAGCCAAAAGCCGACCTGATTACCATGATTGAAGAAAACAGCAAATAAAATTCTTATTCCCTTTTATATGAAAGGAAAAATGAATATCTACCTTATGAAAGGGTGAAGTCGCATGGAAGATATATTAATTATTGGAGGCGGCCCGGCTGGTTATACTGCAGCTTTGTATTGTGCCAGGGCAAACCTCAAAACGACCTTAATAGAAAAAATGGCCCCCGGTGGTCAAATGGGTACTACCGATCAAATTGACAACTATCCGGGATTTCCAGAAGGCATAAATGGATTTGATTTAGCTTTGCAAATGCAGAAAGGTGCTGAACGGTTCGGCACACAAACCATTTTTGCTGATGTGAAGGAATTAGATTTACAGGGATCTATCAAGAAAGCAATTACCAGTAACGGTGTTGTTGAAGCAAAAGCAGTGATTCTTGCTACGGGAGCAGATCCTCGTGAACTAGGTCTAGCAAACGAGCGTAGCTTACGTGGTAAGGGCGTATCTTATTGTGCCACCTGTGATGGTATGTTTTATCGCAACAAGACTGTTGCGATAGTTGGCGGCGGTGATACAGCTGCTGCGGATGCTGTATACTTGGCCAAAATTGCAAAAAAAGTTTACCTGATTCATCGCCGTGATACGCTGCGTGCCTCTAAATCTTATCTAAAGCCACTTGAAAGTGCTGAAAACGTTGAATTTGTTTGGAACAGTGAAGTAAAAGAAATTTTAGCTGAGCAAAAAGTTTCCTCCATCCGAATTTTTAATCGTGTTGATGAAACTGAATCAGAGCTTGCGGTTGACGGCCTTTTTGTTGCTGTTGGCAACATTCCAAACACAGACCTCTTTAAAGGGCAAATTGAGCTTGACAAAAGCGGGTACAGCACGGCTGATGAAACAACCAAAACAAATATTGATGGCGTTTATGCTATTGGCGATTTAAGAGCAAAACCGCTTCGTCAAATTGTCACTGCTGCGTCTGATGGCGCTGTAGCAGCCTATTGTGCGGAAGAATATGTTGCTCAACTAGATAAATAAAATTCTATTTAGATGGGCTTAAAACGTTTAATTTACCTCATTCTAATAAAGTTTGGAAATAAAAAAATAAAAATGCTTGCATTCTCTTTATTCTTGTAGTATAATAATAAAGCTGAATCAAGCATATATCGCGGGATGGAGCAGTCTGGTAGCTCGTCGGGCTCATAACCCGAAGGTCGTCAGTTCAAATCTGGCTCCCGCAACCACAGTGAATAGCGATTCTCTATGAAGAGGATCGTTATTTTTTTGCGTTCAGACTTCTTTTTTTACTGAAATCCCCTAGCCTTATCGTACATCAATCAATATGGTATGGACTAGACGGTTGCGGTTTCTCATGTATCTTTATTTCTCCTTTTACCTTTGTTAGTATGGTCGCTCCTGCAAGACAATTTGGGTGGAGATTCTCTTCAAATGATGTTGACTAGCTACATTTAGGAAGCTTTCAATTCTTCTGCTTCTTCCCATTATTTCCCCTCTTGTCGCAATGACAGTAATTTCTAGTGCAGGAAAAACTTTCTGAACAGTCGGAAAGGTCACCACGAAGGTGACCTCTACATAGTCAGGATATACGGTTATTCTTTTGATGTACTGCTCAATGAATGCTTTGACTTCTGCTGTTTCGGTATGGTTTTGCATGTAATCCTCGAAGTTTTCAAGCGTTTCTTTGATTTGTTCTGGTGTGATTTCAGGAATGACCTCTGGACTGCTTTCAAGTTCTTTGATTTCTTCCAGTATCGCTGTTTTGGACTCTTCCAATTCTGTCATTTTGCTTTGCATGGATTCGTTGAACATGCCTTGCGTAATCGCATTGGTGACGTTGTTTATCTTTCTGTCAACATTGGAAAGCCTTTGTTTGGCTAGTTTTAACTCTGCTTCACCATTTCTTTGCTTGCCTTTCTGAAAAACATTGAGCTGTTTAGCAATTTGAACCATACCATCTTTGGTGAAAAGATGATTCTTGAGCTTTTCTAAAACATACTTCTCTAAGTGCGTACGCTCAATTTCCCTGTTGCTACAAGCATTCGTTCTGCAACGTTCTCCACATCGATACCCAGTATATGGAATCCCTTTGCCTGACGTCCTTGTGTTGCCCGTGTAAGCATGCCCACATTTCCCACAAAAGATTTTGGAGCTAAAAAGATATTCATGCTTAGCAGTGAATCTTCCTGCACTTTCTTTGTTTTTCTTCATTCGCTCTTGTACCTTGTAGAACAGTTCATCACTGACAATTCTAGGTATTCCACCCTCTACCCGAATGATTTGGTCATCGGATTTGTTTCTGTGATGATTACACCGTCCATGACTGTTTCGGGATTCTCTTCGATTCCAAACGTACACCCCACGGTATTTCTCATTTTTTAGAATACTGTTGAAAGAATTCTTTCCAAAAGGCTTACCCCATTTGGTCAGATATCCTTTTTGCTGACAATGTTTTAGAAGAGCATCCATGCTTTTTCCTGAAGCGTATTCCTCAAACAATTCACGAACAATGTTGGCTTCTGCTTCATTGATGATGTATTTTTTATCTTTCCCTACATCATACCCAATGGGCGGTTTCCCTCCATTGTGAAGACACTGCTTCGCTGAAATCATCAAGCCTTTCATGGTTTCTTCCGCTAGATTGGCGAGGTAGAACTCTGCCAGCATATCTTCTGTGCTTTCCATGATGATTTTTTCTTTTCGGCTTTGGTAGATTTGATTGACGGCAACGAGTTCAATATCAAAATCTTCCAAGAAAAGCTCAAAGTTAGAAATTAATCTCTTGCTTCGAAATACTCTATCTCTCTTGTGACACAAAACGTAGGAAAGGGACTCTTCTTCCTCTATGTAGTCTTTCATCTTCTGAAAGCCTTCTCTTCGGTCATTGCTACCCTTTTTGGCTTCATCAATGAAATATTCTAAAATATCAATGTGATTCTTTTCGGCATACTCATCAATCTTTTCCTTTTGTGCTTCAATGCTATATCCGTCTGCCTGTTTTTCACTGGAAAACCTCATATAGGCTACAGCAAAACTTTTCTTCTTCATACAAAATACCTCTTTCTCATTTCTCAAAATTTGATTTTATATTTAGCTATCCAGAAAAATATCTCTGGATAGCTTTTTTTATTCATTACTGGCTTTTCATCATCTTGGCAACCAAATGAGTTGCTGCTCCGAAAAACAAACTTGCACTTTTCATCGCTCTTTTTTCACTCAATATCACCTGTCGGTCTTCCAATACCGATTTATTTCTGCGAACTCGGTTTGCTTGGTAGACTATTTCTTGTATGTACTGATTCACACCTTTTCTCCTTCCTAAAATCTTGGTCAAAAGTGTTCAGCGAACTCAAACCACAATTTTAGCGTGGGGCAGAATTGCTTCTATGAACAAGGCCTTTCAGAACCGTGAAGAAGATGTACTGAATATTCTCAAGCCTTATCAAGACAAACTACAAGTCATTGTTAACATGACTGACAGAGAAATGCTTCATCCCCTCACACCTTCTATCCGCAACAATTGGATTTTACAGCCGTATAGCCCTCCTGTGTAAGGAGAGCTATACGAATACCAACAAATATAGCTTTACTCTTTTTGAATTTAGTCATAAATAAAACAATTATTGCAAACATAGCCCATATACTTATATATGTTTTCCACTTTTGTCAAGAATTAATGGTTTTCTGAACAAAAGAAAAAGAATCTCTTAATAAAGATTCTTTTTCTCAATGTCAAATATTAGGTTTTGAAAGCTCCCCGTTGAATGGAGCAAACAGCATAGCTTGGATAATTCTTATTTTTAGACAAGAGTTTAAAATTAAAATCAGTCAATAAAAATGACAGGTTTAATCAAATCTTTGGGCTTTTCGTCCATCAAATAGAATGCATCCTCAATTTTTTCAATACCGTTAAAACGATGAGTGATTAATTTGGTAGTATCCACACGTCCATATTTAACAACATCAAGCATTTTCTGGATTCTTAATGCACCACCAGGGCAGAATCCACCACGAATAGTTTTGTTAGCCATACCAAGACCCCAAGACAAAGCAGGCATGGACAAAACTTCTTGTATATCAAAGAAATTGACATTAGAGATATAACCGCCAGCTTTTGTCATTTCAATTGCTTGACGGAAACTATCTTGATTACCACCGGCAATAATGACAGAGTCGGCCCCTCCTTTAGTTAATTCCATTATTTGCTGTACAATATCCCCATCTTTGTAGCTGATAATATCCGTTGCACCATATTCTTTAGCAACTGCAATACAATTGGGACGAGTACCGACAGCAATAATTCTGCCAGCACCTTTCAGTTTAGCTCCAGCTACAGCCATTAAACCAACAGGGCCAATACCAATAACTACAACAGTATCACCAAATTCAACATTGGCATTTTCAACCCCATGAAAACCGGTAGACATCATGTCAACCGTCATAACAGCAGCTTCAGGTGAGACACCCTCTGGCAAAAGAACTAAATTAGCATCGGCATGATTGACATGAAAATAATCAGCAAATGTGCCGTCCTTTGAATTCAAAAACTTAAAGCTACCCATAAAGCCTTCGTCATGTGCGTTATATTCACCTTGCACTCCTTCTGCCAGCCAATTTGGTGTAACGCAGGGAACGACAACAGTGTCACCCACTTTAAATTTGTTAACAAGTGAATCAACTTCTACCACTTTACCAACTGCTTCATGACCTAAAATCAAGTTTTCTTTTTCACCTGAACCACCATGCAGCACATGTGTATCAGAAGAACAAGGAGCAAGTACAGTAGGATGCACAATAGCATCCAAAGCACCACATATAGGTTTTTCTTTTTCAATCCAACCAGCTTTATTTAGGGCCAACATTCCAAAGCCTTTCATTTTGTAGAACCTCCCGAGTATTTTATATAGATATTCCATTACTTATTATAGAATAAGTTAAAAGAATGTCAGGGCCTTGCATTTTCTAAAAAACATTTGTTTAAGTTGGAACATACTGGTCAATATTTGATTTTATCGATTTGGCCAAAAGACTGATATCCTAATCTTATATCTTTCTAACTCAAAGTAAAAAAGATACCTTCTAAAAAATGAAGGTATCTTTTGTTCTCTATTTGTCTGAAGTATCAAAACACTGAATTAATTTTTCTTCACAGGTGAAAACTGGTATAGTTTCAAGGGGACTATCCACTTCGATACGTTGTCCGCCTTCATACTTTTGCCGGGTCCATACATCTATCCATTGCTTTCCTGCCGGCAGATATACCTTTCTAGCCGTCATCCCTGCTGATAGAACCGGAGCCACCAGCAAAGAGGACCCAAACAAATACGACTTTGTATCTTCCCAGCATTCTTTATCTTCAGGGAATCCATAAAAGAGCGGACTCATTACCGGTGTACCTTTTTCATGAGCCTGCTGCATGCAATCTGTAATATAGGGTTTTAGATTTTCACGAATTGTCATGTACTGTTTGCAAACTCCATAGACTTTTTCTCCATAGGACCACACCTCATTAGGGCCACCTGAAGGGCATCGTCCACCTCCAACAGTACTCATAGGCTTGCTATGAGGTTCACGATCTCCATGCAAACGCATGACCGGACAAAAAGCGCCATACTGGAACCATCTGACAAACACTTCTCTAAACGCGGGATCACTAGGGTCTCCACCATGGAATCCGCCTATATCAGTTGTCCACCATGGAATGCCGGCGATACCCATATGCAAACCCGCTGCAAATTGATTTTGCATGCTCTTAAAACTAGAATGGATATCCCCTGACCACACCAATGCTCCATATTTTTGTGAGCCTGCCCATGCACAGCGCAAAAGATTTAAAATATTTTTTTGGCCCTCTTGTTCCATTCCCTCATAAAAAGTTTGAGCATAGCATTTGGGATAGATATTTCCAATTTGTACATTGGGTCCTAGATGATAACGGTAGTTGTCAAAATCATAAAAACTATATTCTGGCTCTGCTTCATCCAGCCAAAAAACTTTAATGCCTTTATCATAATAATTTTGCTTAATCTTAGCCCAAAGAAAATTTCTGGCCTCTGGATTAGTAGCATCATAATGCAAGCTGTCATTCAACATACGCAGGCCATTGGGAAACCCTCTATCGCAATTAATGAGGAGTCCTTTTTCTCGCATTTCTTTGAAATTTTCACTTTGGTAATCCACTGTTGGCCACACAGAAACCATTAGCTCAATACCCATTTCTTTTAGCTCTGCTACCATGGCATCGGGATCAGGCCAATATTCTAAATCAAATTTCCATTCTCCCTCTAAAGGCCAGTGGAAGAAATCAATGACAATCACAGAAATGGGAAGATTTCTTTTTTTGTATTCTCTTGCTACACTCAAGAGTTCTTCTTGCGTTTGATATCGCAGCTTACATTGCCAGAATCCCATGGCATAATCAGGCATCATCGGAACTGTTCCGGTAACGGATGCATAATTTTCTTCAATTTCTGCGGGGGTATCTCCAGCTGTAATCCAATAATCGATTACCTTTGTAGAAATCGAGCGCCAAGAAGTTACATTGGTGCCAAAAGTCACATTGCCAATAGCCGGGTTGTTCCAAAGAAAGCCATATCCCAAAGAAGATAACACAAACGGAACACTTGCCTGTGAGTTTCGATGTGCCAGTTCCAATTCACAGCCTTTTAAGTTATAAATGGTTTGCTGATATTGTCCCATCCCAAATAACTTCTCTTGCGGGTCAGATTCAAAACGAACAGTGGTAGAAAAATCTCCGCCTAAAATAGGTCGATGTTCCCTTGCATCTAAATCTAAAGCACTGCATTTAGGAGAATGAAAATCACTGCGATTACGCACAAATTCTTCCAGCAACACTTTTCCTTGGGAATTCAAATACGTTATTTTACCACTTTTGCTGACCTGCGCCTGAATTTTTCCGTTTTGAATCACAGCGCCTGATTCATGAATGGTAATTTTACTTTCACTTTCTACCTTTTCCTCCAATGCCCAGTTCTCTAACGGCATAGAGGGTTGCTTGGTAGAACGAATACGCAGAGAATCTTTTCCCCACGCCTCAATCCAAACTTTTTCATTATTGCTGATAATTACCAACTTATTTTGCTGTTGTTTTAATATAGCCATTTGATTCTCCTCCTTCTATAAAGACCTTTATTCTTTTACTGCCCCTAGCATAATTCCTGTCACAAAGTATTTTTGCAAAAATGGGTAAACCACTAGCATGGGAATCATCGCAATAAATACTTTTGCTGCATCCAGTGATTTATTCGATAGCTTATCTAGCTTTTCAATTTGATCCATCGACAAATTGGTGGTTTGCACGTTGACAACCATTTGTTTAATATAGGTTTGGAGCGGATAATGTGTATCACCGCTAGACAGCACCAATCCCTGAAAGAATTCATTCCAATATCCCACACTGGTAAAAAGAATAATGGTTGCCAAAACCGGAATAGAGCATGGTACAATAATTCTAAACAAAATTGTCCATGAATCGGCTCCATCTACCACAGCGGCCTCTCCCAGTTCTTTAGGAATTCCCCGATAGAAGTTTACCAACAGAATCAGGTTAAATACTGGCATGCCTCCACTGAGAACCAATCCCCAAATTTTGTCAATCAAGCCATATTTCATCATGGTAATATACCACGGAATCGTCCCCCCACTAAAAATCATGCAAAAAATAACAATCC
Source organism: Scatolibacter rhodanostii (assembly GCF_900197595.1). Taxonomy (GTDB): domain Bacteria; phylum Bacillota; class Clostridia; order Oscillospirales; family Acutalibacteraceae; genus Scatolibacter; species Scatolibacter rhodanostii. Next base: position 134,488 of record NZ_FZLO01000004.1, read on the forward strand.
ACATAATAATGTCCCGATATTTATATTCCGAAGTGGGTTTAGATAATGGATAGGCAAACATAATTAAAACAAATATGGTAACAATTGTCCCTAAAACTGTTCGCTGAACAGAAATCCCAAAAGAATTAAAGAATTTCCAATCCCCCATAATCTGTTGGTAAGAATCAAGTGAAAATCCTACCGGCCATACAGTAACTGCTCCCGAATTCGCCGCAGCTTTATCAGAAATAGATAGACACAACGCATACCAAAGAGGGTATAAACAGCTGAGCGATAATATAATCATAATTAAAGTATTGGCCGCCACAAACACTCTGCGGCCTTTTGTTCTGCTGATAACCATATCTTCACCAAAAGACAGAGCAAGCTCTTTCTCTTTCCCTTCTTTCAAAAATTTTTTTAGCTCGCATCAGAAGACTTTATAATCAGCTACTTTGTAGGCAACCAGATAAGACGTGACCACTAAAATAAAGCTAATCACTGATTTAAAGAGACCTGCTGTGGTTGCCAATGAAAATTGGACATCGACAAGACCCATTCGAAACACCCAAGTATCCAAAATATCTCCCGTAGAATAGACCAGAGGGCTGTATAAATTGAAAACCTGATCAAACCCAGCATTCAAAACATTTCCAAGCCCTAAAACGCTTAATAAAACCACCGTACCCGCAATGCCGGGCAGGGTAATATGCCAGATTGATTTCAGCTTTCCACAACCGTCAATGGCGGCCGCTTCATACAATTCCGGACTAATTCCTGTTAAGGCAGCAAGATAGATTACTGCATTAAATCCAAATTCCTTCCAGACATCTGATCCAATCACCAGGTTTCTAAAGTACACATCTTCACTAAACCAAATTTTTCCTTCTATTCCAAACACAGATAAGAGACCATTGATTGAACCCTTTAAACTAAAAATTTGCAACAGAACACTGGCTAGAATTACCCATGATAAAAAATGCGGTAAATACACCACTGTCTGAACGGCTTTTTTAAATTTAAGATTTCCTACCTCATTCAGCAGAAGCGCAAAAGTCAGGGGTACAACTACATTTAAAATTAACTTTGATACAGCAATAATAAACGTATTCGCAATAACTCTGCGGCTATCACTCATTGAAAATAAATATTCAAAATTCCCCAATCCCACAAATTTGGAATGTAAAAAGCCAAGACCGGGATTGAAATCTTGAAAAGCCATGACGATACCAAACATTGGCACAATATTAAAAAAAATCAGCCAGAGCATTCCCGCAGAAATCATAATGTGATAGCTTAACATTGTGCGTGATTTTCTTTTTGATTGACGCAAAATACCCACGCTCCCTTTGTTTTATTTTGAGAACAGCCGCCCGTTTTAGAGCAGCTGTTTCTCCTAAACTCACATTATTTCTTTCACTTCTTTGGTAATGTCATCTCCGCCTTCGGCTTTCCATTTTTGTACAAATGAATCAAACTCGCTAATATCCGATTTTCCTGTGATAATTTTCATCATCACTTCTTCTTCCATAGATTTTAGATTGGACCATTTGCTTTCCATAGTTTCAGTCTGGCTATACACCGCACTGTATACTTTCTTTTCAACTGGTGTTGTCGAGTAAGGCCTGTCACCAATTAACAAGGAGTACATTCTTTGGAAATTTCCAAAATTCTCCATACTAAAATCTTGAACAGTCAGCTGCTTTCCTTTTTCATAGCCGGGAACAGTTTCTTTGACCACACTGGTGTCGTCTGCCAAAAGTTTATAGGCACTAAGTTCTTTTGCGTAATCTTCTGGCTTTGTCTCTCCGTTCAAGACTTTAATTAATTCGTTGTATGTATATTCGCATTCATCGGCAGGAGCCATTAGGTTACGAATCGGCCAAAATACTAGCGGTTGCTCTGATACATCAAATGTGCTCTCATCTCTCAAAAGTGCATTTGACATAATAATCATGGCTTTTACCTGATCTTCAGAAGCGTTTTTATTCATAATGGTATAACCTGTCGTGGTAGAACCCATTTTAACATTCCATTTTTTGTCACTTGTATAAATTGGGTAAGACTGCCAGTTTGCATCTGGATTGTTGCGGTAAGCATCACCTGTTCCATAACCACTCATCCACCAAGCTCCAAAATACATGCCAACTGCTCCTGAATTAATCAGTTCAATTGTAGAATCTCTTGTTCCCATTTCCAGATCAATATACCCTTTTTTATACCAGTTCGCCATCAACTCTACGGTATCACGGGTACTTTGTGACAAGGAACCATAGGTCACCTCTCCACTTTCATCCGTAAGCCAAAAACCAGGATAAGCATCATTAGCAGAGAAGGCAAGGTCAAATCCGCATGTAGTGGTTCCTGCATCTAAGAAATCGCTGTATGGCTTTCCGTTTTTGTCCGGTCCTGCAATGGCAATTGTTTCATCGCCTGCTGGCTTTTTCTCTAAAAATACCTGAGCTATTTTTTCAATATCTTCCAGTGTTTCCGGTGCTTTTAGATTATATTCATCCAGCCAGTCCTGGCGAACATTTAAGACCTGTACGCCGCCTGTCTCTACTTCAACAGCTGGAATGGCTACCTGTTTGTCGTTAAAGGTTACATCTTCATAGGCACGACCGTTAGTAGAATCCATGACACTCTTAATTTGCGGTGAAGCGTATTGAGAAAATAAATCTTTTATGTCATAGAGCTGATCTGATTTTGCCGCTTTTAACATATACTGTCTGGTTACAGCCATGCCGTCTGGCAGAGTATTACTGGCGATACACAAGGCAACCTTCTGTTCATAGTCATTGCCAGAAGCCGCTGTCCAGTCACAAATCACCTTGATATTGTAGTTTTCGAGAAGATAATCTGTGTACTGGTTGTTGTCTACGCTTTTCCCTTGAGGAAGGGTATCGGTTGCGCTAACACTTTGCCCGATATGCACCTCTACCACCTCATCAAACTTTTGAAACGGCAGATCTTCACTGTTGACCGCTACATTATATCCTACTACGCTCTCATTATCGGGTGATTTTGAATCAACCGGTTCTGCCTGACAACCTGCCAGTAACCCTGCCATCATCAGCATCGCCATGATAATCGAAATTGTTTTCTTTGCCATTGTCTTCCTCCTCTGCCTCACTATTAGGGTTTCCTCTTAAAGAACTGCCCTCATTATAATATGGCAAAGTACATAAAAACAACTGATATTAATCATGTTTTTGTATAACAATTACAGTAGTATTGGAGGGCGTTTTTTGAACAAACGCCCTCCATTTGTAATTGTATTAAAAAACTTGCTTAAATCAGGTCATTTGTTTCCGAAATTCAGAACAACTGACCCCTTCTTGTTCATAAAAAATCCGCGAAAAGTATTTTTCATCTTTGTAGCCTACTCGATAAGCTAGCTCTGATACAGACATCTTCTCGGTTTTCATGATTTTTTTCGCTAAATTTACCCGTTCCTTGCGAATATAATTGCTGACCGTATATCCTGTGAATTTTTTAAAACTGATCGAAAAATAACCTCTGCTAATGTTTACGGCATCGGCTATTTTTTCTGACTTTAAATGATGTGATACCAAATGTTGATGAATGTAAATAATTGATTTTAAAATCAATATTTCTAGACGGGTATTATCTTGCATCTGGCCTACTTGTTCATATAGGTCTCGATTAATTTTCCGAATTGCTTCCACTTCATTCCCGGTTTTTTCATAATAGTGTTCATCCAAAACAATCGAAAATGTATTCTTGATGATGTTCAGCATTTTAATCATGATACGGTAGAGCGGTTTTCCTGTAATATGTTCTCGCTGAATGGTATCCATTATTTCTTCAAAAACATCTTTATGGTAAACCCAATAGAGCTGTTCAATTTTTTCACAAATGGAATCAACTACGGCTTCATTTGATGTTGTCTCTTCTTGTCCCATGTCTTCTTGGTGTGCCCGATCTAAAAGAGCCTTGGCACGAAAAAACACTTCCGTGCAGTCTTCCTGTTCCAACCTTAATTTTGAAATATAGTCTAATGCACCTAAGCGCAGCGCACTTTGTACATATTCAAATCCCTCATGAAAACTCAATACTACATAGTTAAGGTTAGGATATCTTTTTTTGCTTTCTTTAATAAAATCTAATCCTGACAGTGCCGGCATTGAAAGATCTACCACCACCATGTCCACTTTATTATTCGCGATAAAGTCCAGTGCTATCACACCGTTTGATACATCACCTGCCACTTGAAGGCCGCACTCTTTCCAAGGGACAATGGAGATCAACCCCTTTCTTGCCAGTTTATCATCATCTACAATTAGAACCTGATACATCGCTTACTCCCTCCCTTGAGGTAAAATTAATTCTACCTCTGTCCCTGCACCATCTTGACTCTGAATCTTAATTTCTGCTTTTCCTTGATAAAAAGCCTCCAATGACATCTTTACATACTGCAAACCAATTCCTTTATTTTTACGGCTTTCGCGAGTTCCTAAATCGGCTCCATCTGTAATCTGAAACCCTTTTCCATCGTCTTTAATCTTTATGCTTATATACTCGGGGGTTTCTCTAACTGTCACCCATAAATGTCCAAATTCATCCATATTGTGACAAACGGCATTTTCAGCAATGGGTTGCAAAATAAAACGGGCACTTTCTTTGTCTAAATATGGTCCTTCTTCTATATCTAAAATATAGTCAAAATCATAGCGCATCTTTTGCAAATCCAGATACATTTTCAATGCCTTTAATTCTGTGCGCAAGGTGGCTCGTCTATCGGCTTTCCCTAAACTATATCCCAAAATATAATTTAAGCGATTGATAAAAGCATCAATTTCAGGTTGATGGTTGGTTACTGCCAGCCAATGCACCGAGTTAAGTGTATTCATTAAAAAATGAGGATTAATTTGATAATAGAGTTTTTCAAGCTCTAATTTTGCCTTGACTTTTTCCTGTTCTTGCGTTTCATCTACCAACGATTTAATCTGCCGCTTCATGACATTAAATGTGTGAAACAAGCTGTCAAATTCTTCTATGTCAAAGTTATATTTTTCAATGACAAAATCTCCTTCAGAGAAATTTTGCATTTCATTCTGCAGCGTCCTTAGGGGATGATAAATTAGCCAAATAAGAAGTGTAGCGGTACTAACCAAAATGCCCAAAGCAATCAAAACCACAACTGCCATACTAAAAAACCAGTTGTTCATCTCACGCTTATAGTCTGTGGCTGGCATTAACAAAATATTGGTATACCCAAAACCGCTTTTCTGTGTGACTCCTATATAATTTTCAATTTGTATCACTTCATTCGACGCCAGTTCAATCGTTTCACCTAACCGATAATCTTCAGAATTACTAAAACAAACGGTATTTTGAGGATCTAACTGTAAAAGCACATATTGCGTTTCTTGCAGTTGAGAGCGATGTTCTATGGAGGACAAAATATCGGAATAAGCTTCAATATAAATAGAGGCTTGTGTTCCATTTTCAAAAACAGTGGGACGCATGACCGACAAAACATCTCTCTCCATTACACTGTTATGACTGGTATGGAGTGCTTGAAAATAAATCTGATCTGTGTTTAGCAGTGAGGGAATCGTTCTGGGGTCAAAATTTTCACTGACCATGAAATTAGAAAACAGCAAGTTAGGTGGAATTTCTGAGACAGAATCAAAAGATAGATATGTCACCAGCGTAATATTTTTACTGCCAAAAACAGCAATATTTACACTTTCTGAAAACTGTTTATATAAATCAATTCGATCATACTGGATTTCGGCTGTCAGATATTGATCATACTTATGCCCGATACTCCCTGTTGAAATCATTTGCTGAGAAATTTGAAGCAAGGCATAGTAAACCGAATCCATGTTATCGCTCATCTCTTTTAGGTCTGCTACCATGGATGTTTCTATTTTCGTTTTTTCAATCGCTTTTAGCGATACGTACGATACCGCAATTACCAATGTCAGACTAAGCATCGTGCCTACCGTCACAATTAAAAAGAAACGTTTTCTAAGTGTATTGATTTTAAATTTCTGCAAAAAAGCAAACTTTTTCATTATATTACACCAAATTAATATTTATGTATTTATATTGTATCAATAAATAGTATCATGTATATTAAATTTATGCAAATATCCTATATTCATAATGTTTATATTTTAAATTCTTTTTGCTCTGCCATTTATTTTTTAGTCTGCTTCTCCAAAAAATAAAAACTCACATTCTTTTTAGGTGTAGACAAAATAATTCTGTTATCCAATTTAGTTGATTTCCCTTTTCACAATAAACTTGTATTAAAATTGCCTTCTATTTAACGTTAGTGGGTAATACATAAACAACTTTCTATTTTTTTGCTATGCTTTCTTATCTTTTTTGTTACTATACAAAAAACTTATAAATAAGTTAAAGAGGTTACCACAACGGTAACCTCTACATAATCAAGATTGTGTAAAAAGCCATTACAAAACAATCTTTTTCTTAACTGAATTTTATGTAAGTTTATCACGACAAATATCGCGTTGTGTTGCGATAATGGCAAGATTGTCACTGACAGCATTAAAAAAATCACTTAATGTAGCCACTTCATCAACTGTTAGCTTTTCAGATATTGCAATGGCAAATGATGCGGACAAAAGAATTAAATTGTTAGCAGATGAGCAAGACATAAAAATCACCTCTCACCATACTATGCTATTAAAACCAGGAATTGATAAACTTCTTTTATGCTTAAAATTAAATTTTAAAAACTATTTTTCCTCGAAAACCTTCCACGACTTTTACTCACCTTTTTTTATAAGTTTTGCATGGGATATAAAGATTTTCTCTCATTATTGTCTTTATAATATAAAACAAGGGGCACTCACTACTGTGAATACCCCTTATTTCAATAAATTTTTACCATGTATTTATCGGGACAGCAAATTAGCCTTAGTTCACCACATTTTGAGGATTACCTTGTACAAAAGCTGTTACATTTTCTTCTGCTATTTTCACCAGTCTTTGTCGTGCTTCTTTAGGCGCCCATGCGATATGAGGAGTCATCACGCAATTTTTAGCTTTCAAAAGTGGATTTGTTGTCAAAATGGGTTCTTGCGAAACCACATCTACCGCTGCGGCATATATTTTACCACTATTCAGTGCGGCTGCTACCTCTTCTTCCACTAACAGGGGACCACGAGAAGTGTTTAGCAGAATTACGCCGTCTTTCATTTTGCCAATACTATTCTGGTTAATAATACCTTGGGTACGCTCTGTTAGAGGACAATGCAGGCTAATGACATCTGAACGCTTCAGCAATTCTTCTTCGTCTACATATTCTGCAATCGTCTTTCCTTCTTCTGATGGCCGACTGCCGCAGGCAATTACATTCATGCCCAATGCTTTTGCAATTCTACCTGTACTTTGACCGATTTTTCCAAAGCCGATAATGCCTATTGTTTTACCTTTCAGCTCAATAAGTGGGTAGTCCCAAAAACAAAAATCCTCGCTATTTTCCCAGCGTCCCTCATGAATCTCTCTGTCATGATGACCTACGTGATGACAAATTTCGAGAAGAAGGGCAATTGTTAGCTGCCCTACTGCTTCTGTACTGTAACTGGGAATATTCGTAACTGTAATATCAAATTCACGTGCAGCCGCAACATCAACAACATTAAATCCTGTTGCTAACACTCCTACATAACGCAAATTTGATGTCTGCTTAAAGATTTCTTTTCCCAAAACAGTCTTATTGGTCAACACAATCTCAGCGTCACCAATTCGTTCTACAATCTGATTCGCTGATGTGCGATCATACACTGTCAATTCGCCAATTTTCTCAAATTTTGCCCAGCTCAAATCACCGGGATTAGCGGTATATCCATCTAAAATTACAATTTTCATCTGCTTCACTCCTCCAACATAGCCCAAGCTCGGTTCAAGACACGCTTGGCATTTGCTATTATAATTTCTGAATCTTCCTCTTTCCACGGTTTAACTTCAAAAGAGAGGACATAAGGGTTTTCAGCGCAAAAAAAGCCTTCTTGCTTTAGCACCCGTAAGAAATCAAGCACTTCTTTTGTGTCATTTGAGCCTCCCGGAAAACCAAAACGCTGGTGCTCATCTCCATATCCCTCCACCGCTTTATCTTGACAAACCGTGTTACCAATATGGAAGTGTGTGATATACGGACGCAAGGTCTGCACAGTAAATTTACCGTCCTCATAACACATGGGGATATGAGACAAGTCTACCAGCAAGCCGAAATTGCTGAACTTAGAACGAATATCCGCCGCAAACTTTGCCGCATATGGTGCAGGGCCAATTAAAGAAGCCTTCGCAATATCATAATCAAACACTTCCAGCTCGATGCTCATATTTTTTGTCTGCGCATATCGGCAAAGATTTTCAGTGGTTTTAATAAGTTGCGCATATGCTTTATCTTTTGTATCTTCTTCCCATTTTCCAGCAAGAAAAGCGATTCCCTTGGCACCAAGCGATTCAGCTTCATCAATGGCCTCAAGCAAGGTTTGTTCCGCTTTCTGTCTTTCACTTTCTTCTATATGATTGGGATTCAGTCCTGTCGTTAAAAGTCTTGGCTGCGCACCATAGCAAATCTGCATGTGAGAAGCCTTCAGCATTTTGGCAGCCTCTTCTCTGATTTCACTATCCTTAATCCAGTTAATTTCTATCGCATCAAAATAGTCATCAACAGCTATTTTTTTGAGGCAATCCACTGTTTCAGGACATTCTCCTTTTCCTAATGCGGGAAAAGCCATAAATGACACAATGCCAATATTAAAATACCTTTTTATAGATTCTTGCATTGATTTTCAACTCCTTTTATCACTATTTCTATTAAATCAATTTTTGGTATGAAAATAGATTCTTATCATATCCCATACATCAAGCTTTTCTAACACACAAAACAATCTTCCATCCTTATTTTCAACAGCAATTTTTTGACCTGCCAAACAAGATGAAACTGATATATCTTTCGCGTTTTCCGGCAATCGCACAGAAAATGCCAATTGATGAAAGGGTATAATGGCTGTCAGAGGTCGTTTGCCAACTCCGTTCACAAAGTGCAACAAAATTTCACTTTCTTTTTGGAACGCACTAACTTGCAAACCATAAGGTGCTTCCACCTCTATTATAGGATTTTGACTTACTCCCCAGTTTACACAGTTTTTCATCAGTGTCAAGTGTTCCGGCAATCCATATTTCTGCACCAACCATGAAAGCTGAAAAGGCAGAAACAACACTTCCCCTTTTCCGCATTTCGATGTGACAATCAATGGGATATCGGTTTTGGGTGATAGAATGGATGCTCTTTCGGGTGGTGCTCCCACGGCATCTAGCGGAGCAAACGGCGGCACAAGAGTGGCGAAAACTTCTGCGTTTTGGCACGGCTTTATGTAAGCTGTTTTCCCACGGTAAGGCAGCAGCTCTTTCTCTGACAATCCCTTAAAAAGATTTTGTTTCGCTTTCTCCATTCTCAAATAAGCAGCTGTCAGATTCTCGCTAGTTTCTAGTATTGCCTCTGTACCTAAAATGGACATGAGCGGTTGCAGACAATCTTTGTTTGTCCCCTCTATAATAAGACGTCCGCCTTGCTTCACGTAAGAAATTAATTTTTCACCAATTTCTTGTGTCTGAAAACCCTCCGAAACAATTATAGACGGAGCACTTTGCAGCTTTGCTTCTGTCACTTGATGTACCTTTACAACATCAAACTGTCTTTGGGTTGCTGTTAACCCTTCAAACCAACCGGTGCCACTTTCTTTTCCGTCCCAAAGCAATACTGAATCAGAAAGTATCTTTGCTTCTTGCATAATCTCTTCTGATAAAGACGCCATAGTATTGATTTCTTTTATGTTTTTTAGAATGCTTTTATCGGGGACTGTATCACTAAATCCAGTAATAGAGTGCCAAATGTAACCGCCATTTGCCGGAATTTGTGACATCCAAAACTGATATTCTGCTTCTGGAAGTCCTGTATGCCGCCAATCCATACCGGGGCAGGAATGAATAATGCCAAAAGGCAGATTTTCTTCCAAAGAACGACCCACTTTCATGGTCATCGCCGGTTTCCAAATAGGCGGCAAATTGTTTTGTCCGGCAGAAAGAATATCTTGTGACTCCGTACAAATTAAATCACAATAATCTAGCTGTTCTCTTAAGTCTTCTTTGCCGATAGGATTGTAATAAAGAATCAGGGGGAGTTCTTCTCTTTCTTCTTTAATGGCTCGGTAAATTTTCTCTGTGCACTCCCGTATTGATTCTGTTGCCCAATCAGACTTCAATAGTTCAGGCTTCTCAGGAATTTTTTCCCCATATTTATTTTGATACTTATCTTGACAAGTCTGACAACCGCAAAATTCATAGTGAGGCGCATTTAGAAAGATTCCGTCTAAATTATAGTGGGAAAGCACTTCATGAATTACCGGAACAGCAAATTCATCGCCTCGATACCCGCTATTCAAACAAGTGCTGTAAAGCAAGCTCCACTCCCCAGGTCGTTCTTTTCCATAAATAGTTGGTTCGCCCTGTTGATTGCGCACAAACCACCACGGCTTTTGTTGATAGACAACATCATCTGTTTTGCTGAAATCAAATCGGCCTACCACATTTATTCCTCTTAGATGGCACGATTCAATTATTTCTGCCAGAATATCCCTATCTTTGGGCAGATATTCGTTGATATGATGATAGGGTATCTTACTCTTATACCATGCATAAATTCCCCCAACATTCATAACTAGCGTATTACCACAAAGCTGCAACACTTCTTCTGCTATTTTATCAGGATTCATTAGGGGCGTGTCTTTCACCTGTAAATTCGTTTGAATCACACGCATCGGTTTTTGCCACCAAAGTTTGTTCACTGAACTCTCCCCTTTCACTGCAAAACCAGCATTTCATGCATGGCTATATTCTCGACGGTAAATGAGATTCTGTTCCCATTTCTTCTAACTGGAATGGTTTGTTGCGCTACCGTTAGGAACGCTGTCGTTATATTTTTATCTTCCACCTGCAATGAAATCGTATAGGGGCCTAATGGAATAATCTCCTGCATATAACCGGGTTCAGGGTCGGCACCCGTCAAGTTAACCAGATGTAAAATGAATTTCTCGCCCTGACGATACAACTTGCAGTCAAGGTGTCCAGGCCCTGACACAGTAAGCAGAGGTTCATCTCGATTTGCCCAGTTTACAACGTCTGCCAGCAAATCGCCATGATCAGGCAGTCTGTCTTTTCCATAACAGCGGTCAAAATCTCCTGCTAAATAAACACATCTTCCTCCCCCTGCCAATTCACCTGCCCAAAGTAAAGACAACTCTTTTTGTTCTTCACGAATCCAACTGAATTCAGGCGGAAAAATCGGGAATGGAGGAATGTAACTTCCGATTGGTTTCAGTGATTCAACACTTTCTACCGTACAATATCTGCCCCCAAAAGCCAAAATATCGGTGTCTTCAAACCGACTGAAAATGTCGTGTCTGTTTTCTGAAATCCTGATATAGCTGTGTGCTTCATACTTTTCCCAATTTCCTGAATCATTTGTCGTAGGGCCTTGATATCCCTTTTGCAAACGCAGTCCCAAAAATTCCCATAAATTAGGATTTGGCAATGGTTCACCGTCTTGCGACAACGTACCGCTTAGTCCTGAAAGCACCAAGCTGCCACCGGCTTCACAAAACTCTTTTATGCTTTGTGTCTGCCGTTCACTTAAAATGGCAATATCCGGCAGAATGAGCACGTTAATTCTGTTAGCATATTTTCTTAAATCATCTGCATGAATCGGAAGAAAAGGAATTCTATGCTTTGTCAATGCTTTAGTAAAACCAATCCATGGCAGTTCACAGCGTTCTTTTGGATTTTCCCTGCCATAAAAATCCGTGTTTTCCTGACTCCAAAGAATACCTACTTGTGCTACTTCTTGCCTTTTATATAGATATTTTTCGTTGGCTTCATGCCACTGAAAAACAGGGACCGGCGTTTCGTATTGCCGTCTGTCATATCCTTTTGCACCCACATGATGAAACCACGGAGAAATTCCTCCGGCAATTCCTTCTATCATCCAAAGTCGAGTTTCTTCTTTGGGGTTAGCGGACAAACGAAAGGTTCTTCTTCCTCTCACGTAATTGGCCATGCTCTCGGGCACAATCATACCTTCTTCTGATGCCAATCTCAGCAAAGACCCATTCACTGCGTTTTCTTCCATGCCTGTGTTTGCTTTTCTGCCTTGTTGATCACAAAAGACTATCTTGCTTTTGCCCAAAAGTTTTTTAATATCTACAAAGCGATTGCCCTGCTCAATTTGGTCGGCATTGAGCATACCGCACCATACGCAGTCTTTTCCGCCTTTTTCTTGCACGACTTCGTTAAAATAGTCCCAAATTTGCAGTCTGATTTCATAGTTCCATCTAACCCATATCCGATATGTTTCGTCGTTCCAATCAGGCTTTTCCGGCAATTCTCTGCCATACTTTTCTCTGAATTTTCTTTGGCAGTTCTCACAATAACAAATTGTTTTTCTGTCAAGGCCTTTCCAGTTATTGTCCGTAAAGCCTTCTGGGTGATAGCGTTCTATGATTTCTCTTAATATATCTGGAACAAACTCGGTGTAATATCCGCTGTTTACACAAGAATAATAACGCCCAGCGGCTTCAATATATTTTCCCTGTTTATCCTTGCAGAACCAAGACGGATATGCCTGCAAAAATCGACTATCCGCACGGTTAGTATCCATTCTGGCAATTACTTTTAAGCCATCTTCTCTGGCCGCAGCTGCCACTTCTGCGAAAAAGTCCGTACCATTTAAAAACTGAGCTTGATAATGCAGCAAATAGCGGCTGGGATAATACGCCACTATCCCTCCGCCATTAATCACAACTGCCTGCGCTTTTGTTTTCTTCCACTGCTCTCTCCAAAAGTCAACATCAAAAGACGCTGGATCATCTTCTGTAAAATTTGTCTGTGCAAAACGAAATGTATTTTCATACCAAGGTTTTATTTTTTCCGCCATGGTTTTCCTCCTTACGCAAAGCTGTCAGATGCTTGTTCCGGAAATTTTTTCATAATAGCGAGCCAGTGCACTGTGATCGTCTGAGCCAAAACCATTTTCTTGCAAATCTTGCAGCATTTTCATGACCTGCTCTGTCAGCGGCAACGGTATTTTTGTTTTATCAGCCGTATCCATTGCATTCAAAAGATCTTTTACGTGCAAATCTACCTTAAATCCAGGCTTATAATTCTTTTTAATCATCATCTGAATTTTTGCATTCATTACTGTTGAGCCCGCCAAGCCGCCGCAAATCGCTTCAAACACAAGCTGTGGGTCTACTCCGCTTTTGGAGGCCAATGTAAACGCCTCTGCCACTGCTGCAATGTTAAGTGCCACAATGATTTGGTTTGCAAGCTTTGTGGTGTTGCCAGCCCCAACTGCACCGCAATAAACGGCCGAAGCACCCATACAAAGCAACAGTTCTTTATTTGCTTCAAAATCTTCTTTTTGGCCGCCTACCATAATAGACAATGTACCGTCAACGGCCTTTGGCTCTCCACCTGATACAGGGGCATCTAGCATTTTCACGCCTTTAGCTAAACAGGCGTGTGCAATTTCTTGTGAAGCTGTTGGCGCAATAGAGGACATATCGATTAATATACTGCCAGACTTTGCACCCTCAAGCACACCATTTTCTTCGCAAACTGCTTTTTTCACGTGAGGTGAGTTTGGCAGCATCGTAATGATGACAGAAGATTCTTCGGCTACTTCTTTTGCTGAAGATACAGCTAAAGCCCCTTCGTTTTCCAATTCTCTGACGCTCTCTTCATTAATATCAAAAACCACGAGTTGATGTCCGGTTTTGATTAAGTTTTTAGCCATGGGCTTACCCATAATACCCAGCCCTATAAAACCAATTTTCATGATAAATCCTCCTTATTCTTCCACGATAAAAGCTTCATACATGCCTAGTCTGTCTATTTTCAGTGTTTTTACAAAGGGATATGCTTTCTCTCCTGTTAAAGTCAATTTTTTGACTTTTGCTATCTTTTTATTGGCAAACCGAATTTCAATATCAGATAAAGGTATTGGTGCAAAAAAAGTCGTTCCATTAAACCCTGTTTGGTTCAAAATTTGCAATAGATACTTGCCTTCTCCTACGCTATCAAAAAACATTTCTGTCTGTTCGGGCAAATTGCTTTCTACCTCACATGCAAACTTTTTAATGCTTTCCATAAAATTCAACACAATATTTTTGAAGTCCTCATAGCCTTGACGGTAATAAAGTGTGCCGGGCATCCATGAAAAATAGGCATTTCCTTTGTAAGCAAAAGCAGAAAAATCTTCCGAAAGATGATAACCATAACAGCGCTCAGGAGGCCCATATCGCTGCGGAGGAATAAAAGGTAAAACCGATTGCGTTTCTTTTTCTGCCACAGCTTTTCGATACCGTAAATCTAAATAGACCCAATTTCTTTTTTCAAAAGATGTGAAGATTTCTTTTGGATATGTCCCCAAATAAGCCCCTCGAATAGACTCTACTTCTTCTGTTAATTGAATACCGAAAAGTTCCTGAATTTGTTCGGGCTGTCCTTCCAGTGCCAAACCGGTTGCCAGCAGATGTGCTTTGCTGTTTTGCAAAGCTTCTAGCTGCTTAGTGGATAATTCTTTAATTCCCGGCAAAATAATCCACTGATATTTTGCTAAACTTTGTGATTCTAACTGTCCAACTTCGATTAAATCAAACAGCAAGTGCGCCTCTTTCAACATTTTGTAAATGCCCAAGCACTCATGATTTTCTGCCGCTTGTATGCCAAAAGCACGTTCAGTCACCAAAAGAATTTGAGCTCTGCTTTGTAATCGGCTAAAATAACCCACATGCTGTTTATGAAAGTGAAAGACTTCTTTTGTGGTATCAAAATTTTCCTGATCTGGATAATCTTCAAAAGAGCCGATAATACACCAGTCAAGCGTTCCCCCTGCCGCCATGTTACCGTACAGACGCATTTGATTTAAATATTTGGACACACCCATAAAGCGATAGGGAATGTCAACGGCATTAATCACACAATTGCTGGCTGTCTTATCAACAAAGCTATTTTGAACTACCGATACATTATATTCGCTGTTATAAATCCAAAAAGGAAGAGGACGGTCGACTGCAGAATTTGACTCGTTGCGAACCATGTCCGCACCATCAAGATTATAGGTACACACGGCCACATCCGGACGTTTATTATGAACAAAACTTTGAATTTTTCTAAGTAATTCATTGACCGTCTGTTTTTTAAAGTGTACATATTCTTGGAAAACAGGATTTACTGTTTCTTCTTCAGTGGGTAAAACGTGGTCTGTCTGCGCTAGAAACTTATTTTTACAGCTTTCGCACTGGCAAATCCCTACATAGTTACCGGTGTAGTCGTAGGTCTGATAGCCAAACATATTGAAGAACACACCATCTACCGGATATAAATCCAGTGCTTCGTTTAAGATACGAATACTTTCTTCTTGTTGATACGGTGCATTTACACAAGTGGCAACGGTATCGTGATAGCGAATCGGTGTACCGCTTGCCGAAACAGAAAACCATTCCGGATGAGTATGATAGAATCTTTCATGCGCCTTACTAAAATCAAAGCGGGCGATGACTTTAATATCCTCTTCATGACATTTATTGATAAGCTCCCCAAAAAAATCTCCCGCCAAATAAGGACTAGGTGTTTGAGAGGATAACTGGCTTGGATAGAAAGAGGTGATTCCTCCACAACCTACCATGCAGGCATTTGCACCAAATTCTTTTAACCGCTTCACATACTGCTCCACGTCCATACCCACATCTATATCACGCAAATTATTCTGTATCATTCTTAGTTCACGAGAATGCCACCAACCCATAATCCTTTCTCCTTCCCAAAACATCCTTTTGCTGATTTTATTGTTTGATACCGCTGACTGCTATGCTCTGTACAATATTTTTCTGTAGAATTAAAAACATAATGGTCAAAGGAATCGCACTAATGACGGCGACCGCCATACGAGGCCCATAATAAATATTATCTTGCTGTGCATTGAACATTGCCACACCGACTGAAATCAATTGCTTTTCTGTACTTTTTATGGTAACAAGCGGCCACAAATAGTTATTCCAGTTAGAAAGTACTTGCAAAATTGAAAGTGTAGCAATGAGTGGTTTTGAAAGAGGAATGATAATTCTCAAGAAAATTGTCCATTCTCCTGCTCCATCTAAAAAGGCTGATTCTCGCAACGAATCGGGAATGGTCTCGATATTTTGCTTGGCAAAAAAAGTGCCATAAACATAGGCAAAACTGCCAAAAATCAGCGGTGCCCATGTGTCGAGCAAACCCCAGTTTCGATATTGAATGAACAGGGGAACCATGCGTGATTCAAAGGGAATCATCATGACAGCCAGCATAAACAGGAACCATACTTTTTTTAGGGCAAACTTACCTTTAGCAAAGGCATATCCACACATCATTGCTGTAAATACAGAAATAAATGTATTGGTAACTGTTACGATAATAGTGTTTATGTACAGTCTCACAAGAGGTATCGTTTTAAACGCATATTCATAGTTGAATAAACTGAATTCTTTTGGTGTCAGTGAAAAAGGAGGCAGTGTCGTTGTTGCTGCACGATCAAACGAAAGCACGACTGCCCAATAAAGCGGTATTAAGATAACCGCCAACAAAATTACTAAGAAAAAAATCGTAATTCCTTTTCTTACTTTCTTCATTTTCATCGCAATATCCCTTACCTTTCATCTTTCTTGAAAAAACCGGTTAGTTTTAAATTAACCATTGTAATCGCCAGCGTAATCGCAAATAAAATCATAGCCCCTGCTGAAGCGATACCATATTGCGGCGTTTCAAAGCTGAATTGATAGATAAACATCAATATAGTTTGCAGTGTGCCGCCCGGTCTGCCAGCCGATGTGTTGCCGCCTAAAATAAACAAATCGGTAAATCGAGCCAATCCACCGATAATATTGGTGATTAATAAGAAAGAGAAGCAAGGTACCATCTGCGGAATGGTAATATGAATCCACGCTTTAATCGGTGTGGCGCCATCTACTTCGGCAGCCTCATAAATTTCTGATGGAATGGACTGAAGATTCGCTAGATTGATCAGCATGGCATATCCCAAGTTTCCCCATACAGAAATGATCGTTGCCCCGAATTTGGCAAAATTCGAGTCTGAGAGCCACCCAATAGAAACAGGTTGCGTTGTGAAAGTGGATAATACGTTGTTCAGCAGTCCCTCATTTGATTTCAGCACAACCTGAAAAACTAAAATAACACTTACACCCGTGACAATATTGGGCAGATAATAACCCACTCTAAAAAAGCTTTGCGTCTTACCTTTTCCCAGACCATTAATAAGAGAGGCCAAAACGAAGCCCATTGGTATGGACAGCAAACTCATCAAGGCCAACACCACTGTGTTTCCAACAGAACGGTGAAAAGCCGGATTTTGTAATATCAAACTGTAGTTTTTGAATCCACTGAAAGTTTCCCCATATCCCAGTACAGAAACATCATAAAAACTATATTTCACAGAAGTGAGCATGGGTAAATAGGTCAGCACCAGCAAGGTTACAAGGCTGAGGATAATAAAAGAGTACCATACCAGCTCTGTTTTCAGTCTTTCTTTCGTAATTTTTTTTGTTTTCATCTTTAACTCCTTCGGAATGAAATAACACGGAAATTGACATCAAGCCAATTTGTTTGATGTCAATTTATTCTCCTGTTTCTATACTGTCAGTGAAGTTCTCCTGCGGTTTTATCCTTAGGGTTATCCGTGTCTTCTGCCACATAAAACGAATGATTTAAGAATCAAATATTGTTTTGCGGTGAAATTGTCTTGCTATGTTTATTGTAATCCCTTCATGAAATCATCTGCATTTTTCTGAACAAATTCAGCGGCTTGCTGTGAAGTCATGTTGCCTACAAAGATTTCATTGATAACCGTTGTCAAGTCGTTTGCCAGTGTTCCAAAATTTCCGCTATCATAATAAACGTTGGTAGAAGCTGAAAATTCTAGTGGCTGTTGTTTCAAAACCTGCTCAATGGCTGTATAGTAAGCGGGTTCCATGGCTTCTTCCAAATAACTTAAACCATCAAGATAGTTCGGAATGTTATTGCTCTCAACCAACCATTCTTGCACAACAGGATCTGTCGCCATAAACTTGATGAACTCCCAAGCCATTTCTTTGTTTTCACTGGTGTTGCAAACAGCCATGTTCCAATCTCCCATGTGGCTGGAAGTATTGCCTGCATTTTCGCCTTTTTCAATATTTGGCAACGGTAAGAACATAAAACGATCAAGCAAATCGCCTGCTTGCAGTTTGTTATACACATCATAAGAAGATTCTGTGATAAACATCGCCAAATTACTGTCAGCCGTTGCAGAGGTTTCCATATCTAAGCCCTCAAGATAGTCAGGGCTGCTAAACGGATATAGGCTGTTGATATAATCAAAAACAGCTGCTGTTTCTGGTGTATTGTAATTCACTTTGGTTTCTTTAAGTGTCGGACCAAAGTCAATCGCTGGTACATCCATTGCTCTTGAAACCCAGATATAATTTTTGTTTGCGCTGCCTGCACCAAGCATGCTAATGCCATAAGTCTGCTTGCCTGTGACAGGGTCAATACCAGTGGTGCTCTCTGCTACTTTTCTTACATCTTCCAAAGACCAGTTTCCATCTGGCAGTGTCACACCATAGTTATTAAAAATCTCTTTATCTAAAACCATGAGTAGCGGGTTAGCCGTAATGGTCAATCCATAAGGAATATATTTTGAAAAATCTCCGCCGTTTTCTTCTGTTCTTCTCATAGCCAGCATACTAAACTTGCCGTCTAAAGATGGGTCTTCATCCAGCCACTTTCCAATAGGCTCTGCAATGGCCGTAATAGAAGAACCATGAAGAAGTACATCAACGTCATTGGAAAGTGCTGCTGTCTGCAAAACTGCTTTCCAGTTATCCCACGGACTTGTTTCAATTTCAAGCTTTACATTGGGATGAAGCTCATTCCAACGCTCTACAACGACTTGATAACCTGGTCTTTCAAGACCTGTTACCAAGTCCATTGAACCTGTTTCTCCCACTGTGGTAAACAATCCAGGTCCTACTAATTTTAAAGTGATGGGTTCTTCATCATTTGCAACTTCTGATACATTTGCAGAAGCTTCTTTTTCAGAAGTACCTGATGATGATTCTTTCGGGGCAGAATCTCCGCATGCTGCCAACGAAAGTGTTAAGGAAAGGCTCAATAGAACAGCCATCATTCTTTTAGCTAGTTTCATACTACTTATTCCTCCTTGTTATACACGGAATAAACCAAACTAATTTATTCGTTTATTCCCAGACTCAAAAGTATTGATTCATGATTTTTTCTGTGTTCTCTTCTGGTTTCTGCATCTTCATGCTGATAACATTCTAAAGCCCCCGGCTTTTCCATGACCAACTCGGCACATTCCAAAAGAAGTGGATTTTGTGCTGCTTGTAAAATCTGTTTATGGAACTTGAAATCTAACTCTTGTAGATGATAAAGCTCCTCAACATCCAACTCTCTTTGTTCCAACTCATCCCAAATCAAGAAAATTTGATTGGCACTTTCTTCTATCTCTTGTGCAGATTCAGCAGGAATTCTGCCCTTTGCCATTCGTTGTGCTGCATAAAAAAGAGAATCCAGCACTTCGCGAAAAATATTTCTCTCTGTTTCTGGCAAAGAAGGTACCATCATCCCTGAGCCAGGAATACGCTCCAAAAAGCCTTCTGCTTCTAATAGTGAAAATGCCTTTCGAATTGTCGTTCTACTAACTCCCATTTGCTCGCAAAGTTCAGTTTCGGTTAGTTTTTGTCCTGGTAAGAACAAACCCTCCATAACAAAAGTTTTCAACCGGTCTGATACGATATCTGCAATGGAAGTGTGTACAATCGGTAAATGCTTATCCATAGTATTTTGTGGTGGTGCTGCCTCCTCTGAATTTATCTGCGTATCAATCACTCCTCCTATCGGATTTTATAATTGTATACAAAATCCAGAGATTTCAGAAAAAACGGCCGCTGTTTTTTCTCCCATTTTTAAGAACAAATTTATATTATCATAAAAAAACTGTCTTGTATATTCATGATATTTATATAAATTATGTATTATATATAGTCAATTTGCACTAATATTAGGACAAAATTTTAAATTTTATTTTATAATTCTTATTTGTAATTCATATTCTACATAATTGCCAATTTATTGCTGCTTTCTTTAAACTGTATACAAAATACGGATTTTCGCGTTTAATTTGCGAAAATCCGTATTTCTTTTGATATTTTATTTCCCCTATGACATCATCCGTCGTTCTTTTTCAAATTGTATTCAATTACCTTGTTTTTCAAAGAATGTGTACTCTTATGGAAATGGATTTCCATATACTTTCTGGCCGCAAACTCATCATGCTGTTCCAGTGCTGCAATAATGTCATCATGCTCTTTACAGCTATAAGGAATACGCTTTTTCTGGAAAGGCACAAAATTCAATATCATATGTGTTTTTCGGTGTACAATCGCCAACTGCTCTTCTAAAATAGGGTTTCCGGCATGTCTAGCTAAAGCTATGTGAAAATCCAAATCATACTCGCGCGCGCGCGCTGGGTCATTTTCAGCACAACTCAGCATTTTTTGATTGATTCTGCGAAGCTCATCGATATGCTCTTGCTTAATTCTACTGGCCGCATTATAGGCTGAAAGCTCTTCTAACACCGCTCTCACCTGATAAAGATGCACAACATCTTCAGGCTCAATCGAAGCTACCACTACTCCAACTCGGGGATTATGAATTACGAATCCTTCTGACTGCAAAATACGGAAGGCTTCTCTGACAGGTGTTCGGCTAACACTCATGCTTTTACTTAGCTCAACTTCTTTGAGTTTATCACCAGATTTCAACTGACCGCTCATAATGCCATCTCGTATTCTTTGCGCCACCATTTCAGCTGTTGAAGACTGAATAATTCTTGCGGGGTGATCCATCCTACTCATTCCTCCTAAAAACTTCTCTATCTAAACTCAAAGACCAAGTCCTTTATACTGTCTCATCAAATTCCCTACTGTAAGAGATAAATCTTTTTCTGCTCTTTTCCGTGCTTCAGAAAAAGGAATAGCCATTCGATTTATACTGAAAACAGCAGTGACACCTTTTTGATAGGCCTCCTCTATAGGATCCGCAATATCACCCACAATCGCTATCACAGGAACGTTAGCAAGGCGAGCTCTTTCTGCCACCCCAATAACGACTTTCCCCTGCAGGCTCTGTGCATCAATTTTACCCTCACCTGTAAAAATCAGGTCAGCGTCCTGTATAATTTCTTCAAAATGAACAGTATCTAGCACTACATCAATTCCACGTTTTAATTTAGCGTCAAAAAAAGCCGCTACACCGGCACCCATTGCGCCAGCCGCCCCTCCACCTGGCAGCGTTCTAACGTCTTTGCCTAAATCTCTCAGAATAATATCGCCCAAATGCCGCACACCCTCATCCAAAAAGGGAAGCATCTCTGCCGTAGCACCTTTTTGAGGGCCAAACATGAAAGAAGCACCTTTTTCACCCGCCATGGGGCTTTCAATGTCGCACATTGCCACCAGTTCTATTTTATTTAACCGCGCATCCAATTGGGATACATCAATCCGGTCTATTTCGGTAAGTGTCCCTCCAGCAGGGATAAATTCTTGATTTGAAAAATTATAAAAGCGAACTCCTAATGCAGCTGCAGCACCGCACCCACCATCGTTTGTAGCACTGCCTCCTAAACCCAATATTATTTTGTCAACACCGCTTTCTATGGCATTTTTCATCAGCATCCCCACACCATAGGTGGAGCTGACTAGAGGGTTTAAGCGATCTTCTATTAACGGGAGTCCTGCACAGGCGGCCATTTCAATGACAGCCGTTTTTCCATGATCAATTACTCCATAGAAGCTCTGCATTTCCTCTCCTAATGGATTTTGAGCAGAACTTGTTATTTTTACACCAGCAATTGCAGATAAAAAACAATCCACACTGCCCTCGCCTCCATCGGCTACCGGCACACTTATTATTTCTGCTTGCGGGTCATGCAGCAGAATCTGATCTCTCATAATTTCACAAATTCTGAGAGAGCTCATCGTTCCTTTAAAAGAATCGGGAATTAAAACAATTTTTTTCATTTTATTATGTTTCTGTTTGCTTTGCAGCAAACTTTGCCTTTCGGCAAAAAAGAAACCCCTTTCTGCATAATTTGCGGCCAAATTATGTTCTTAAAACGGAAAATTAAATTGTATAAAAATGACTACCACAAAATGATTATACACTATTCAATCTGTAAAAGTATAGTCCTAACATTTCGGCTTAGCTTAACCAATGGTTTTCGTGTTACAAAAAAAGTTATTCTCGTCTTATTGTTAGCTGACATTTTTACAATCCCTTTAAAATAATACTGCTTATGTATTCGTTTTCCTATTTCTATACCTGTATTTTCCCATTCTTTGCCCTCACAAAATAAAATCGTAAAAAACAAGAGATATTTGCTTGGCGCAGATACCTCTTGTTAAAATATTGAAAACCATATTTATATTTTTTATTCCGACATTTATGGCTGATTTTCTTCTGATTCTGGCTGGCTTTCTAGAAACTGTTCGATTAAATAGCGCGGTCTGCCTTTAGATTCTGTATAAATTTTGCCGACATATCCTCCAACAACACCAATCGAAAGCATTTGCAATCCGCCCAAAAGCCAAATTGACCCCACTGTTGCTGTCCAACCTGACACAGCATTTCCCGAGAAATAAGAAATAAGAGCATATAACAGGCCAAAAACACTGAGAACAGAAATCAAAATACCTAGGCTGGAGATAATTTTCATAGGCTTAACAGAAAAGGACGTAATGCCATCAATGGCAAATGAAATCATTTTGCGCAAAGGATATTTGGATTCTCCCGCAAAACGCTCTTTTCTTCCGTAGTAGACATAGTCACTGCGAAAACCAATCAGCGGCACAACCCCTCTTAAAAAGAGATTGACTTCTTTATATTCACTCAAAGCATGCAGCGCGCGGCGACTCATCAAGCGGTAATCAGCATGGTTAAAAACCAATTCAACACCCAACCGATTCATTATTTTATAATATCCCTCGGCTGTTGTCTTTTTAAAAAACGTATCTGTCTTGCGCTCTTTTCTGACACCGTAAACCACGTCACAGCCGTCCTGATATTTCTCAATAAATTCGTCTAATACTTCAATGTCATCCTGCAAATCTGCATCCAAGCTAATGGCGCAATCACAGCGATCAGCGGCTGTTTCTAAACCGGCCAGCAACGCAAATTGATGTCCTCTATTGTGGGCTAGTTTAACGCCCTCAATATAGGGATTCTCCTTGTGATATTTTTCAATTAGATTCCATGTTTGATCTCTACTGCCGTCATCTACAAAAAGAATGCGGCTGCTTTCATCCAATAGATTTTTTGCCAACATGCTATTAAATTTGGCTGACAGCTCTTTCACTGTTTCAGGCAGCACTTCTTGTTCGTTATAACAAGGAATCACAAAATAAACAACAGACATCAGATTTTCCCCTTTTATTGATCTATATCGGATTTCTCTATCTCCGCAAAAGCTTTTTGCGGTTCGGGCAACTTATATTGTAAAGGGACCATTGCGCCCTCTCTTGAAAAATTTACGTTCTTTCTCTTTCTGTACTGCGCAAACGATTGTCTTTCCAATATTTTAGACGACAACTTTTTTCGGTTTCCCTTTCCGGTGTTTAGATGACGCATCATCACAAGGTAAGCAACCAAAGCAATCATCGCAGAAAGTGTTAAGACTACACCTGCTACTAACCCCGGCGTTTGATAGGTAAACTCAATCACAACTTTTTCGCCTTGAGGGACTTGTACCGACATAAACCCAACGTTTGTTTTCTCAATGAGTTGCTTTTCTCCGTTAACTTCAGCAGACCAGCCGCTTTCATATGGCACGCTAAAAAAGACCAAATTTGAACGGGAAGATTGAATTTCTGCCGTAAAACCAGTGTTGGTATAGTGGAAAGAGTAACAAGACTCTTTCGCCCTCTTCTGACAATCTTCAAAGTAAGCTTCTTGCGTATATACTTTTTCTTTCTGAGGCAAAGGCTTCAAGATTCCCGACAATCTCTCAATTTGATAGTCTTCTAAAACAATGGCTTTCAGCATAACAAGTTCTCTTTGCGACTCAGAAAGCGCATCGAAATCTGAACGAGAAATATAATACTCGTAGGTAAACCCCATAGGGATATAATACTCATTTTCCCAGATATCAAATCCGTTGGCATAGCCGTGATAAATCCAACCCGGCATCTGGGGTTCGTCATTTGCTTCACCCGCAAAATACTCCGTATCTGTCGATTCATCAAACAACCATTTTACAGAGGTAAGGCCTCGCAGCGCATAATGTGATGTCTCCGGTCGTGAAGCCACATCTCTTTGCACACCAATGCTTTCATAAAACTCCATAACCGAGCCCGGCACAATACTGTGAAAAGCCTGAATCGATTGCACGCCCCAGAACATAGCTGAATTGTCGAGTGATTCATAAAAATCTGTGCGCACAGCATCATCACGCAAATCGCTAATCTGCACATCTTTGCCGCCGTTCAGTGCATACGGTATAATATGGGTATAAGGTGATGCGGTCTGTGTTTTTCCAATTGCAATAAAATAAGCAGAATACAGCACAGCCACAAGAGAAACCATTCTAATGGTATTTTTGGCAAATCGCTTCTCTTTATTCTTATAACATTGAAGCAAAAATACCGTTATAGCCAAACAGATAAAAGCAATTGCAGCATAGGTCCAAAATCTATCTGGATATTCCATTAAACCAAATGAATAAGTTTTTTCTGTGCCGTCTTCAGCTTCTTCAATTTTAGGTATGAATCCGACAATTAATACAACTCCTGCAGTAATAGCACCAGTCCAAGTGACAGCACGTTTCCAGTCTACCGGATGGTATTCAAATGCCATAATAGTAGCCAATGACATCATCAGTGTCAGCATATAAAGCCAACGGCCATAATAAGCACTGTTAAATAGTTGAAAAGAAGCATTCAATCCCGGCACAAGTGCCATGAAAAACAAAATAAACAAAAACTTTTTCAGCCAATGCTTGCGGCGAATTTGCAGCCAGCCTATTACGCCTGTCATGCCAAATAACGGCAGCCACGCACCCAAAGACGCCCACTTTGAGCCTGAATCAGGCGTAAAATTGGGACGTGCCGGCAAATCAGGCGGGAAGAACAAGCTCTGCAAAATATGCAGATAGCGTTGCGTTTTATTATAGAATACCGCATCCCACCCGTTAATGGGGCTATTAACCCTATTATTTTGCAAAATCGTGAAAATTGACGGCAGAAGAATAACACCTGAAAGAGCTACTCCCAACACAGCTTCTAAAAATAAAAGCAAAATATCTTTTAGTGAAATTCTCCAGCTTTTGCAAATGAGCCGTAAGAAAAAATAAATCAACGTAAAAACAACTTGTCCGACAAAGAAATAGTAGTTGACGATAGCACAAGCTGCTACCGCCAATGCAAACACACCCCGACGGCGAGTTTCCATATATTCGTCTAGTGCCGCTAGCATAAGAGGGAAAAACACAATGGCCTCATGAAAGTGGTTAAAAAACACATTGTAAAGTGAAAAACCTGAAAACGCATAAAGAATAGAACCAATCATAGCATAGGTTTGATTTTTCACATATCGGTGAAGATAAATATAGGCCGTTAGCCCTGCGCAGGCAAATTTGAGCATAAAAAGAGGGCCCATCAAGTATTGAAGCCACTCAGAGGGAAAAGGAATGGTCAGCCAAAAGAACGGACTGCCCAACAGATAGAAAGAATAAGAGCCAATAAAATTAGCGCCCAAATCCGTTAGATGATTCCATCCAATATTCCCCTCACGAATCGCATCGTGTGCAATTTTATAAAAAGGAACCTGCTGAACATTAAAATCGCCGTAAAATAAAAAACGTCCCCCATTAATGAAGATAAAGGGTACAAATACAATACTTGAAAGCATCAGTGCTATTAAAAAAGTCCTCAAAAAATAGTTATCCCGCCATGTGGGTTTCGGCGATTTCGGCATAATGGAGTTCAAACTCTCACCCTTCCTTACTTTTAAACTTTATCTCAACTTTTATCCGTATTTAATTTTGCTAGCCCTTGTTCCTTAGCTTAGCAAAACAAAAATATGCAAAGTTTTACTTTTTGTGATATGATAGATAAAATATCATATCCCTTTTTCACTCTTTACATCTGCGGCAGGAGGCACCTCGTGCCGACAATCCATTTTTCCAATGAGTCCAACATAGTTGGACTCTATTATACCATAAATTTTTTGTTGGATAAAGGAAATTTCTTAATTCTTTCTCACGATTTTCATAAAGAAATTGTACCTTTCCTAAGAAATAGTGCTTTATTTCGGTTAATATAAAGAAAAGGATAAAAACTGACTATGCCTCATCATTTTTTTGCTATGCTTTATCGCATGAAATATATCAATCGCTGGGGTTTGATGAAGAACACACGTGCTGAAAATATTAGTGAACATAGCCTTGATACTGCTATGATTGCTCACTCGCTTGCCTTAATTGGCAATCGGTACTTTGGAAAAAGCTACCCTAGTGAGCACATCGCTATGCTTGCTTTATTTCATGACTGCACTGAGATTATCACAGGAGACTTGCCAACCCCTGTCAAATATCATTCCCCTGGCATTCGCAATGCCTATAAAGAAGTAGAAAAAATTGCCGCCAATCGTCTTTTAGAACTTTTACCAGAGGAACTGCAAAAAGATTATGAGCCCTTGTTGGCTCCCGGTGACACCGAGAAAGAATATCTTTTGTTAGTCAAAGCCGCTGATAAGCTTTCCGCTCTTGCCAAATGCATGGAAGAAAAAAAGAGCGGTAACACCGAATTCTATGACGCTGAGCATTCTCTGTTGCTGGCCATTCATGATTTTTGTTTGCCAGAGGCTGAGTTTTTCCTACAAGAATTTCTCCCCTCCTATCTTTTAACTTTGGACAAGTTAAAATGACGGCTTTTCTCGACAAAATCAGTCTATCCTCTCTATGTATAATAAGAATCACTCTTAATCACCAATCTCAAATTAAAATCTCACCTATCGGTTGTCTTTTTAACCTATGGAGGTAAATATTTTGGACATTCTCAAAAAACACCTGTACTGGTTCGGTGACAGACTGGAAAAAGACCAGTTAGATTCTCTCGCCGCCCACAGCGCTTATTTTATTATTATTTCTTTCTTGCCCTTTTTCACTTTTTTACTAACGCTTTTTCAGCAAATCCACTTTTCAGGTACAACTCTTATCAACGAAATGCTTCAAATTTTCCCTGAAAGTGTTGCACAATATATCCAGGGCATTTTAGCAGAAAGTACACCGGTTTCCAGTATACTCTCCGTTTCAATTATCACCTTTTTATGGTCTGCCTCTAGTGGTATGGTGGCCGTCATCAAAGGTTTAGATACCATTTATAGTGTAGAAAAAAGGCGCAGTTTTTTAAAGCTTCGACTACTGTCTATTCTCTATCTCGTAGCTTTTGCACTTGTCCTGCTGATTACTGCCGTCACGCTGGTTTTTGGTTCTACCTTATATCAGCATATTTTGGATAAAGCTCCGCCGTTTATTGCGATTATTCTAATAAATTTTAAGTCGCTTTTTGGTTTTGTCCTATTGGTGGTCTTTTTTTCTGCTATGTTTAACACTTTTCCCAGAAAAAGTGCCAGCTTTATCAATAATTTATTTGGAGCTATTTTTAGTGCCGCGGGCTGGGTGCTATTCTCTTTCTTCTTCTCCATTTTTGTCAACAATTTCTCTAACTTTTCTGTTGTCTATGGGAGTTTAGCTACTTTAGTTGTATTGATGTTTTGGCTTCACACCTGTATGTACATCTTGTTTTTAGGGGCAGAAGTTTCTGTTTGGCTTGAAAAAAATACAGTTTTTGCTGATATAAAATCTCTTTTTTCTAGACGTAAAAAAGCAAAAAAAACAATTACCTTACAAACACAATCAAGCCCAACAGACAATTGTAAAGAAAAAGCAGAGGCTAGTGATTATAAGTAAAAGGAAGCAAGCGAAAATCTGCTTGCTTCCTTTTTTCTTTTGTAACCGCTTTGTACGAAGAACCTGTGCCTAATCCCCTGTATAATCTGCCCGCACCGGCTGCGTTTCTTTAATAATACCGCCGCCGACCACTACATCGTCTTGATACATTACCACTGCTTGTCCATTAGTAATGGCCCTTTGCGGCTCGTCAAACACAATCTTAATTTCATCCTCACCGGTCTGAATCACAGTGGCCGGCTGTTCTTTATGGCGATATCGAACTTTTGCCAACACTCTCATCGGTTCGTCAATTCTTTCGCAAGAAATCAAATTGATATCTCTTGCTATGAGTTCTGTGCTGAAAAGCTCTTCGGCTTTACAAAGCAAAACTTCATTTTTGACTGTATCAATTCCACCGACAAACATCGGCTGCGGAAAAGAAATTCCCAAACCCTTTCGTTGACCAATCGTATAATGAATAATTCCTTTATGCTGACCATAGATTTGCCCGTTTGTACCAACAAAGTTCCCCGGTTTAAATTCTATTCCCTTATACCGCTTAATGAACCCTGCATAATCGCCGTCAGGCACAAAGCAAATATCTTGACTATCTCGTTTTCTGGCGTTGACAAGTCCATGCTCTTCTGCAATTTCACGCACATGCTCTTTTCTCATATTGCCCAATGGAAAAAGCGTTTTAGCCAGTTGTTCTTGTGTCAATGTATAAAGCATATAACTTTGGTCTTTGGTATCATCCAATCCTTTTTTCAGCAAATATCTGCCTGTTACTTTGTCCTGCTCAATTCGGGAATAATGCCCTGTCACAATATAATCAAATCCTAATTTTTCTGCCCGAGTCAGCAAGCTTTGAAACTTGATATATCGATTGCAGTCAATACAGGGGTTCGGTGTGTAACCCGACTCATATGCTTCTACAAATCGCTCGATAACGTTTTCTTCAAAATCATCAGTGAAGTTCAGCACATAAAAGGGCATATCCAGTTTGGCCGCCACAGCTCGTGCGTCCTCAACATCATCAAGCGAGCAGCAAGTGCGTGTCTTTGTCAGACAAATGCCCTCGTTGGTGTATAATTTTAATGTAATGCCTATGGTTTCGTATCCCATCTCTTGCGTCAGCAAGGCCGCTGTTGAGCTGTCTACGCCTCCGCTCATGGCAATAACCGCTTTTTTGGTCATTTTCTTTATCCTTTCGCAATTCTATCCTTGTCTATTTCATTTTATCTAAAATGTTATAATCTGTTTTTTGTTTTAACAACGCTACGAATTAACTTGTCTTTCACTGCTATTTTTGCTACTATTTATTTTAACATATTTTCTGCACTTAGAAAAGAGTAGAGCTGACCGAAAAACAAGCATTATATAGCAAATTTTCAATTTATTTTTTCAAATTATGATTTTTTATGCGTATGTCGATTTTTTCAACAAGATTTTTCTTGCAAATTTTTGTGTTTTATGCTAAACTTAATAAGCTTGTTTAATAACAATAAGACAAGTATCTGTTGAATGACAGATTTAGATTTGAGAGGAGCTATTTAAAATGGCAAGAGAACGTACTCCGGTACTGAAAAAGTGCCGTGCACTGGGAATCGAACCTTCTGTGCTTGGCATTACGAAAAAACCTTCTAAAAAAGGTAAGAACGTAAACACACGCCGCAAAGTAAGTGAATATGGTTTGCAGCTGCGTGAAAAACAAAAAGCAAAATTCATCTATGGCCTGCTTGAGAAACAGTTTCATAATCTGTATCTAAAAGCTACTAAAATGCCTGGCATGGCTGGTGAAAACCTTCTTTCTTTGCTCGAACAACGCCTTGACAACACAATCTACAGAATTGGTTTTGCTAGAACTCGTGCAGAAGCCAGACAGTTTGTCTGCCATGGTCATGTACTTGTAAACGGCAAAAAAGTTGACATCGCTTCTGTACGTGTAAAACCAGGTGATGTGATTTCTATTCGTGAGAAATCTATTGCTTCTACACACGTTAAAGACGTTTTGGCTGAAACAGAGAAAACACTTGTGCCAAAATGGCTGAATGTCAACAGAGACAAGCACAGCGCAGAAGTCCTTGCTATCCCTACCAAAGAGGATATTGACTTTGAGCTGAATGAACGTCTAATCGTTGAGTTGTACTCTAAATAATAGCTTTTCGGTTTCATATCGAAACTTTATTATTTCTTATATGGATGTTATGAAAAACCATCGGTGTTGCCGGTGGTTTTTTTATATTTGTTAGATTTTAGATTTAGCCCAAAAATAACTTTTCACAATAACATGATAATAAGTTGAAAACATTTGAATCTGGTTTAGTTTTTCAGTTTATACAAATATTATGTAAACCTATTGGTAATATAGAAAAATATATAGTCTATTATCCTGCAATCCCTAAGTTTTTGACAAATATTCTTGATTTTCTTGTTTTTACTAATTGACAGATGAATCTCTTTGTTGTAGTATTATGAGTAACAAATGAATAAGATAGACCTCACTTTTGTCAGTGAGGTAGAGGCGCGGTATTTAACAGTCTTGAGCTGAGCCGAGAAGCAATGACGCTTTTGAGAAGGAAATATCGCCGAAGTTTTATAATATCTCTCTATATTATAGAGCTGGGTCTGTGGTGAAGAATCACAGGACTGTCTCAATAGACTTCCCAAGCTATTGAGTTGTGCTATCTCTTGTGGATAAAGTGGGGCGACTTTTTGAAAGACCTGGAGTTTGCCTTGGGGTCTTTTTATTTATGCCTTTTTAGGCTTCAGGTCTTTTAATCTTATAGTAAACGGAGATAGATTTTATGAAAAAAAGAGTATTGGTATTTGTTCTTGCTGCATTAACAGCTTTGACACTTTTGGCTGGCTGTTCTCAAAATAGTAGTAAAACTGACAATGTACTTCGTGTCGGTATGGAAGCTGGTTATGCCCCTTTTAACTGGACACAAGCAGATGACAAAAATGGCGGCGTTAAAATTGATGGCAGCGTAGAGTACGCCGGTGGTTATGACGTTGAAATCGCCAAGAAAATTGCTGAAGGCCTAGGCAAAGAACTGCTTATTGTGAAAACAGAATGGGACGGCTTGGTTCCGGCACTAAACTCCGGCAAAATTGATGCCATCATCGCTGGTATGTCCCCCACAGCCGAAAGAAAAGAAAGTATTGATTTCACTGACAATTACTACACTTCTCACCTTGTCATGGTCGTGAAAAAAGGTAGTGCCTACGAAAATGCCACCAGTATTCAAGACTTTAGCGGTGCAAAAATTACTGCTCAGCTCAACACCTTCCACTATTCTGTTATCGACCAAATCGAGGGTGTAACCAAAGAAACTGCTATGGATAACTTTCCTACTATGCGAGTAGCTTTGGAATCAGGCGTAATTGACGGCTATGTTTCTGAACGACCTGAAGGTGTCAGTGCTTCTGCTGCAAATGCCAATCTTGCTATGGTCGAATTTACAGACGGCTTTGTCACTTCTGACGATGACACTGCTATTGCTGTGGGCATCAAAAAAGGAAGCGATATGGCCGATAAAATTAACGAAATTTTGTCTGGAATTTCAGAGGAAGAACGCAGCAAAATCATGGATGATGCTATTCTAAATCAGCCTGCATCTGTGTCACAGGAATAAGACTTAAGTTTGTAAAAGAAAAACAGCAAAGATATTGATTATAAAACCGGTTGCTTGTTACAGCCGGTTTTTAACTTATTGGAGGAGGACTTATTATGAGCCTGGAATGGCTGCTAAAAATTGTTAGTCAAAATGGAATGTCCTTTGTACGAGGGGCAGGCATTACGCTTTATATTTCGCTGATTGGTACCATTATCGGTTCTGTTATCGGACTATTGATTGGTGTTATCAAAACAATTCCCATTCCCGACAAAAAAGGGGCAAAACGACGTTTTTTGAAATGTGTGAATGGCATTCTCAGTGCCTACATTGAGTTTTTCCGCGGTACACCTATGATTGTTCAAGCTATGGTTATCTACTACGGCTTGGCAGAAGCATTTAATATTGACATGAACCGTAACTTTGCCGCTATTTTAATTGTATCCATTAATACGGGTGCTTATATGGCTGAAATTGTCAGAGGCGGCATTCTTTCTATTGACAAAGGTCAGTTCGAAGCAGCTGCTGCTGTGGGTATGAATCACGTCAAAACTATGACCAATATCATTTTACCGCAGGTCATTCGAAACATCTTGCCTGCTACCGGCAATGAATTTGTGATTAACATCAAAGACACCTCTGTTTTAAATGTTATTTCTGTGTCTGAACTTTACTTCAACACAAAATCTGTGGCAGGAAATAACTTCCGTTATTATGAATCTTTTGGTATTGCCTGTGTCCTCTACTTTGTGATGACATTTACGGTCACGAGAATTCTGCGGTTTATTGAGAAAAAGATGGACGGGCCAGATAACTACATCATGAGCGGCAATCAAATGCAAGTACAAAAACCTGAAGATGCTTTGAAAAACAGCAAAAAAGGATAACCAAAGGAGGACATTAAAATGGAAAACATTATAGAAATCAAACATTTGAGTAAATCCTTTGGCAGCCATGAGGTACTAAAGGACATCGACTTTTCTGTTCAAAAAGGTGAAGTTGTTTGCATTATCGGCTCTTCTGGTTCGGGAAAATCCACACTTCTCCGCTGCGTGAATCTTTTGGAGAAACCAGACGGCGGTGAAATCATCTATCAAGGTGAAAATATTTTAGACGACAAACACGATGTTTACACCTATCGCACCCATCTTGGCATGGTATTTCAGCAGTTTAATCTTTTCAACAATCTGGATGTTCTTAGCAACTGTATGGTGGGACAGCAAAAAGTCTTGCACCGCTCTGAAAAAGAAGCTTCTGAAACGGCTATAAAATATCTCAAAACAGTCGGCATGGAAGATTACATTCACGCCAAACCCAAGCAATTGTCAGGTGGACAGAAGCAACGTGTGGCCATTGCAAGAGCCTTATCCATGGAACCCGATGTCATGTTATTTGATGAACCTACCTCTGCTCTCGACCCTGAAATGGTTGGTGACGTGCTTAAAATCATGAAAGAGCTGGCTGAATCTGGGCTTACCATGCTAGTTGTTACCCATGAAATGAGCTTTGCCAAAGAAGTGTCAGACCGAGTAGTCTTTATGGATCAAGGTGTCATTGCTGAAGAAGGGCATCCAGATCAAATCTTTAACACGCCTACACAAGAACGAACCAGAGAATTTTTGAGCCGTGTTCTCACAAAAAACTGATTTTACAAAATTAGTTGAGTTTCTCGCAGATTCTATTTTAAAAACAGGTTAAACCATTTCTTTATTATATTAAGCCACACAAATTGCTTATCCATTTTCTCTGTAATAAAAGATTTCTCCCCTTACAAAAAAAGATTTTCTCCTAGTTTCAGGAGAAAATCTTTTTTATTATTTGGGTTCATTTATTATTCTCTTTTAAAGGTAGAAACCATTTGCTCTAAATTCTGCACTTGGCTAAGCAGTTCTTCACTGGTTGCCGCACTTTCTTCTGCTGTTGCAGAGTTTGCCTGTGTAACATCGGCAATTCCCCGCATGCCTTGGTCTAGCTCATTGATTTGGTTTGATTGTTCTTCTAGAGACATGGCCATTCTTTGCGCTAAGTTATCCACCATAGTGGTCTGCTCAACTATCTTTTCAAAAGCACCTGCTGTTTGCTCCACATTTTTCATGCCTTGTCCAACAGACTGAATTGTATTTTCAATCAACTCTGCCGTGTTCTTTGCAGCATCTGCACTTTTAGCCGCCAGTTGTCTAACTTCATCTGCCACCACAGAAAATCCTTTGCCTGCTGCACCGGCATGAGAAGCCTCTACTGCCGCATTTAAGGCAAGAATATTGGTCTGGAAAGAAATATCATCCATGACCTGCAAAATACCTTGAATCTTTTTAGAGAATGCATCAATACTTTGCATTGATTCCTGCATTTTCTGCATATCCTTATTGCCTTGCTGCGTCACGCTCAACGCACCCTGTGTCATCTCCTGCATCTTCTCAGAATACTCTGCATTTTCTTGTACACTGCTTGATACTAGCTCCAATGAGTTCAGCAATTGTTCGGTCGTGGCTGATTGTTCTGTAGAATTTTGCGCTAAACTTTGGCCGCCCAGCGCTACTTGCTCTGCCCCTGCCTGTACCTGTACTGTGGCTTGAGAGATACCGTCCAAAGTGACACTCAGCGATTCTACTATTTGTTTCAAAGCCCCTTGAATCGGAACAAAATCACCTTGGTACTCAACTGCACTGCGTGCTGTTAGATTTTTCTCTGCAACCTCGTTTAATACAAAAGAAATATCATGAATATATTCCCTAAGTGTTCCAATGGTATGCTGCAAAGCTTGCATGAGTCTTGCGCTTTCATCTTTGCCATTCAAATTTTCTACTTCTGTCTGCAAATCGCCTTTTGCAAAAAGTTCAATTCGTTCTGTCGCTTTTACAATGGGGTTCGTAATTTTTTTGGCGAAAATCTGCGTAATGACAAAAGTAATAATCAGCAAAATAAGACCTACACCAACACAAACCATCATGGTAGACCGCAAGCCCTGTTCAACCTGTGTAATGGGCCTTGTGACGGCAATCGACCAGCCTTCCACGCCATTTAAAGGTGTATATCCTACCAAACGGCGAACTCCTTTATAGTAGCTCTGTGCTGTACCACTTTGTCCTTCTATCATTTTCCCAAACATTTCTGCGGTAGGTTTATAACTCGGCTCTTTTTCTGCCAGCTCAAAGTAGTTAACGGGTTCTTTCACGCTTTCAATGTCAGGATGTAAAACCGTAAAACCATCTGCTCCAATGGCAAAAGCATAACCGCCTTCTCCAATTTTAATCTCATCCAAAATTGTGCTCAAGACAGCATAAGAAAATTCTCCGTATAAAACATCTTCTTTTCCTTCAAGAGGGGCTGCCACAAACAAAGTCACTTCACCCGCTTCATTTGTAATTGGACTAGAGATATAAGGAGTTCCGCTTTTGGCTTGTTCAAAGAAAGTTTGTCCAGCCAGTACATCGCCGCGGCTGTTATTCCCTTCAGCGTCTGCTATACCTAAATAGAGGAAACCGTTTTCTTCTGTTTCTTCAGCAAGTGCTTTCTCTTTCAACTTTGTTGAGCCAGAAGATAAATCTTTGCTGCTTGCCAAGCTTTGAATTCTGTTACGATATTCATCCATCTTAATGTTTATTCCTTGTGCATAAGCAGAAACTAAATTAGATGAGAGCTCTCTTTCTTCTTTCATCGTGCTTTGAAAATAAAGTATAGAAGAAATTGCTGTGAGCAGTGTCACAGTAATTACCAGCACAACTGATGTATAGATTAACAACTTGTTTTTTAAATATTTCATGATACCCTCTATTCTTAAGACATCTGACATGAAAACACAAAATCTGTTATTATTTTACCAAATTACCCATATTTTTTCAATATTATATTATCGTATTTCAGAAAATATTTCGTAAATAACATTTTTATTTTTTGATTACCATTTGTGAATTAATATAAAAAAATTACCAAATATAGAGAAAATATATTAAATACATGTTATAATGTAAGTTAGAGTTTTTATTATCTAACTAAAATTAATTATATTTTTTTGATTTGATAAGTTTACACTTGATTTATCACAATCCATTCCAGTCTTTATTGTGCATGAGAAGGAGGCCGTACTTTATGAATTACCAAAATCCAATTATTAAAGGCTTTAATCCCGACCCCAGTATCTGCCGAGTTGGTGAAGATTTTTATTTGGTAACATCTACCTTCGAATTTTTTCCCGGCGTGCCGATTTACCACAGCAAAAACCTTGTAAACTGGGAGCTAATCAACCATTGTCTTTCCAGTGAATCTCAATTAAATTTGAAAGATTGCCGTTGCTCTGGTGGAATTTATGCCCCCACCATTCGCTACTATGATGGCATTTTCTATATGGTGACCACCAACATTACCGACAAAGGTAATTTCTTTGTCTATACCGATGATATCTACGGAAAATGGTCTGAGCCCATTTGGGTTGATCAAGGCGGCATTGATCCCTCTTTGCTTTTTGACGACGGCAAAGTCTATTTTACTTCTACTGGTTCTGACGCCAACGGTAAAGCTTGTATCTGTATTTGTGAAATCAATCCGCAAACCGGTGAAAAACTCACCCCCACCACGCTTCTTAATTACGGTTGTGGAGGACGTTTTTGTGAAGCACCTCACCTTTACAAGATTGGGAAATACTATTATCTCATGATAGCCGAGGGTGGCACTGAATTTGGCCACATGGTGACTATGCAAAGAAGCTCTTCACCTTATGGGCCTTTTGAACCCTGTCCGTATAATCCCATTCTTTCTCATCGCAATTACGGCAATTCTCCTATTCAAGCAACAGGTCACGCTGATATAGTAGAAGATGAAAAAAGTAATTGGTGGCTTGTTTGCTTAGGTATTCGCCCTTTAAAACAAGCCATGCTTCACAATTTAGGCAGAGAAACCTTTTTAGCTCCCATCCACTGGGACAATAACGGTTGGCCAATTGTGGGAGAAGGTGGCACGATTGAATTGGCTATGAATGGTCCTCTGCCCGGCACACCTGAACCTGTCTGCTTTGATTTTAAAGATAATTTCCAAACTCAAAGCTTGAATTTAGAATGGAATTATGTTAGAAATCCAGACTTATCGCTTTATCAAACAGGGAATGGTCTATCTTTGACAGCCAGCAGCGAAACTCTCAATGACAACCAACCTACTTTTATTGGAATTAGGCAAAAAGAATTCCATATGGAAGCTGAAACCGAGATTACCCTATCCAAGGGAATAGGACTAGGCGGGATTACGGCTTTTTACACTCGCTTCTATCACTACGACCTTTTCCTAGAAACAGACGACAACAGTTCTTATCTTGTCTTGCGCAGTACCGTTCACGGCTTTACTGCTGAAGTAAAACGTATTTCTCTGCCCTATACTCGTACAGTAAAACTAAAAATAATGACGGGTCCTGAAAAATATTCATTCTACTACGAGCATGAAAATATATGGATTGATATTGGTCATGCAGCCACAGCTGGTCTTTGCACCGAAGCTAATATGCACATGACTTTTACTGGCACTTATATTGGATTATTTGCAGAAGAAAAAACCAGCCATTATTCCTATTTCAGCCTCAAAGAAATAAAATCAAATTAAATCTGTATATTTTAGGGAGGATTTTATGATACAAGACCGTAAAATAGTGTTATATATTGCTGCCAGTTTAGATGGATATATTGCTACTAAAGATGAAAATTTAGATTGGCTATTTGCTGTTGAAGGCGAAGGTGATAACGGTTATTCTAGTTTTTATCAAACCATCGATACTATTTTAATTGGACGAACCACCTATGATTGGATTATTAAGCAGGAAAACGGCAATTTTCCTTATCAAGGAAAGGAATGCTATGTTTTTTCCTCAACTCCCAAAGAGGATACTGAACATGTACGCTTTATCTGTAAAGATATCATTCCGTTAATAAAAGATTTAAAAGCGAGAAACGGCAAAAAAATCTGGCTTGTTGGCGGAGGAAAACTGGTTGATACTTTTCTTAAAGAAAAACTGGTAGATGAAATCATCCTCAATATCGCCCCCAAATTACTGGGTGACGGCATTCCTTTATTTCATAAAAATGATTTTGAATCCTCTCTTGTTTTAAAGCAGACACGTCAGTTTAATCAATTCATAGAACTTTCTTATGAGGTTTTGTCGTAGAAAATTACAACTATAAAGCAAAAAGTAAAATAAGGACACCGCTACTCTACAAAACCTATTAACCTATATGTAGATTTATTTTCACTCATTTTCTGTAGACAATAAAAAATACGCCTTTTGATTGGCTATCCGCTTACCAATCAAAAGGCGTATTTTATTGCTATCTATTTAAATCTTTGTTAGATTTACTCATCAGAAATCAGCTTATTTTTGATTTGCTGTCCAACGCTCTAGCTCTTCAGGAGTTGCTAACACAAAATGTTCTCCCCCCAGATGATGTCGAACACCCTTGGTATAGTCTACACCCTCTGCTTTATAATCATATCCCTTAGCCACTCTTTGTCTTTCCAATTGTGGGTTTGGACGAGGAATAGCGCTAAGCAAGCTCTGTGTATAGGGGTGAACTGGGTTTTCAAAAATCTCGTCGGTAGTTCCTGTTTCAACTAAATGGCCCAAATGAAGAACACCGATACGATCTGAAATATATTTAACCATTGATAGGTCATGTGCAATAAATAGATAAGTCGTCCCGGTTTCTACTTGCAAGTCTTTCATCAAGTTGACAACCTGTGCTTGTATAGAAACATCCAATGCACTGATACATTCGTCTGCAATCACCAGTTTAGGGTTCATAATCAATGCACGTGCAATACCCACACGTTGACGCTGACCACCACTAAATTGGTGGGGATAACGGTCGGCGTGTTCAGGCGCCAAGCCCACTTTCTCCAGCATTTTTGCAACTTTTTCAGCACGCTCAGTACGATTTTGATAGAGATGATGAATATCAAGACCCTGTGCAATGATTTCACCGACTTTTTTTCGGGGATTCAAGCAAGCCATTGGATCTTGGAAAATCATCTGCATTTCTGTGCGAAGACGATCTTTGGTTTCCCGGTTCATTTTCCCTGAAATATCCATATGATCAAATTCGATTTCGCCCGCTGTAGGGTCATATAAACGAATCAGACTGCGTCCTATCGTGCTTTTTCCACTACCAGATTCACCCACAAGGCCATAAGTTTCTCCCGGATAAATCACAAAGTCGACACCATCTACCGCTTTTACAGTAAAATTATTATTAATTTGAAAATGCTGTTTCAGTCCCTTAACCTTCAGGAGCGGTTCTTTAGTTGTTGTCATTCTTCACCTCTCCTTTCATCATGCGGTCAATACGATGGCGAAGTTCCACAGGCATTTCAACCTTAGGGGCACGCTCATCCAAAAGCCATGTTGCTGCATAATGTGTATCCGTAATCTTAAACATCGGCGGTTCTGCACGCTGATCAATCTTAAGAGCATATTGATTGCGAGGAGCAAAAGCATCTCCTTCAACAGGATGCAACAAGTTGGGTGGTGTGCCTGGGATTGTGTAGAGTCTTTCATCTTCTGTATCCAAATCAGGCATAGCACTAAGAAGTCCCCAAGTATAAGGATGACGCGGCTCGTAGAAAATCTCTTCTACTGTTCCTTTTTCTACAATCTTACCCGCATACATAACATCTACATAATCTGCTATTTTAGCTACAACGCCCAAATCATGCGTAATATAAATAACGCTGATTCCACGCTCTCTCTGAATTCTCTGAATCAGCTCCAATATTTTGGCCTGAATCGTTACGTCCAAAGCAGTAGTTGGTTCATCACAGATAAGCAAATCAGGGTCGCAAGCCAAGGCAATTGCAATTACAATTCTTTGTCTCATACCACCGGAAAGCTGATGGGGGTAATTTTTCATACGTCTTTCCGGCTCTTCGATGCCAACTTCTTCAAGCAGTTTAACTGCTTTTGCCCAAGCATCTGTCTTATTTGCTCGACCGTGCCAAAGCATACCTTCCATAATTTGTTTGCCTATTTGCATGGTAGGATCCAAACTTGTCATGGGGTCTTGGAAAATCATAGCAATACGTTTTCCATTAATATGTTTACGGAGTGATTTTTTCTTCATCTCCAAAATATTAACTGTTCTTTTTGTACCGTCATCACGATAATAGGTATACATAATCGTGCCTGAATCCACTTGGCTGTTCTTGGCTAAAATGCCCATAGCAGCTTTCATAGTTACTGATTTTCCGCTGCCGCTTTCCCCTACGATTGCCAGCGTTTCTCCTCTGAATAAGTCAATGTTTACACCTCGAATAGCATGTACATTTCCGGCAAGAGTTTCAAAGGTAATGGAAAGGTCACGGATTTCTATGACTTTTTCTTTTGTGTTTTTTTCCATATCTTTCACCTCACGCTTCCTTCAGTTTAGGATCAAACGCTTCTCGCAAACCGTCTGCTAGCATATTAAAGCTTAACATTAGCAATGCTAAGACGATGATAGGAGGTACAATTTGATAAGGATGTGTTGTAAAGCTATTAAAAGCATCACTAATCAAAGAGCCCAAGCTGCACTGTGGCACAGGAATACCCATACCTACAAAGCTCAAAAAGGCTTCTGTGAAAATAGCAGTAGGGATACTGAACATCAGCTGGGTAATAATTTGGCCGATAATATTCGGCAAAACTTCTCTGAAAATCAGAGTCGCATGTCCGGCGCCCAAAGTCCGACTCGCTAAAACAAATTCCTGCTCTTTTAGCTTCAGCATTTCGGCACGGGAAATACGGCTCATACTAATCCATTCCGTTATGACCAGTGCTAGCACAATTGTGGCAAATCCAGGTTTTAAAATCAACATCAAGAGTGTGACAATAACCAGTCTAGGAATACCATTGTTAATTTCAGTAAAACGCTGCATAATGCTGTCAGTCAAACCGCCAAAATAACCACTGATTAGTCCAAAAGACATACCAATTGTCATGTTAATAATGGCACTGACTACCGCAATACCAAGCGAAATACGAGTACCTTCCCACACACGAGTCCAAATATCTCTTCCCAATGTGTCACTGCCAAACCAATAATAGACATCGGTAAGATTTTTATCTTTATAGCCGTTTACAATCTTTTCACCGGTGGTAGTCTTCAAAACTTCATCACCATTGAAAATACCCAAGTTCTCGAGTACAGGGATTCTAGGGCCAAAGTTCTTTTCTGTCAAGGATTGACTGGAATAGGTGTATTCATTCATGTGTGGCCCGATAAGAGCAAGAAAAACGATCACTGTGATAAACACAAGCGATACAACGGCACCTTTATTCGCAAAAAAGCGACGTCTAACATCTTTCCAATAACTATCACTGGAAAAACCAGAATCGGTCTTCGCATTTGGGTCAGAATTAATTAATTCAAAATCATCTGCTAAGAATTCTCTTTCTAAAACAGAAGCATCAAATGCAACTTCATTAGGCATGTGTTTTCACCTCTTTTCTCTTTTTAATACCAAGCACACGCGACCATCTTTCAAAGAATCCAGGGCGGCCTGAATCATCACCGGAGAGACGGATACGAGGATCAATAACACCATAAAGTATATCCACCACCAACATAATGACAATATACATGGCACTATAAATAAAGCTTAGCGCAATAACAACATTGTAGTCATTTGACTGAATCGCTGTAACCAAAAGGCTACCAACACCCGGAATAGAGAATATTTTCTCAATAACCAAGCTTCCTGTCATCAGGTCAACAACCAAAGGTGCCAAAACGGTGATAATTGGGATAAGCGCATTACGAAGCGCATGGCGCATAATGAGGGGTGCACCGCTAATTCCCTTGCTTTCTGCCAAAAGCATATAATCACTGCCCATTACCTCTGCCATTTCGTTTCGTGTAAACCTCGCTATGGAAGCCATCGTAAACATGCTCAATGCAATACTGGGCATCACACTAGATTCAAACGGCAGTTTTGTGTTATATAGCATGGGCAGCCACGAAAGCTTAAATCCTAATGAATAACTTAACCCCAGTGCAAACACATAGCTTGGCACAGAAACACCTAAAACGGAGATAAACGTGCAAATTGTATCTAATATAGTATTTCGATTAAGAGATGCTACAATACCCAGGATGAGTCCTATGATAGCACCAAAAGCAACTGCAATGCCGCCAATTTGAAGGCTGATTGGCAATCGCATTTCTACCAACTGGCTAATTGGTGTATTTTTGCTGATGTTATAGCTTACACCCAAATCACCACGAACTAAATTCATAACGTAACGGCCATACTGTACATAAATCGGTTGATCCAATCCATATTTTGCGTTCAGTGCCACACGTTGATCAGCAGACAGTTTCTCATCATTAAAAGGAGAACCCGGCATCATCTGAAGTAGCAGAAAAAGGATCAAGGTAATCACCAAAAGGGTGAATACTGAAATAGCAAGCCTTTTCAGAACATATCGTTTCACATTCTTTACTCCTCTGTTGTAATTTACCGGTAATATGAAAAATTGCAGCGGCCTTGAGAATATCAAAGCCGCTGTGCAATTTTTACCGTAAGTAAAAAGTTTTTAAACTTAACCTTTTACTGCATGTTTATACACACGGTTGAGTGCCACAGGATGGAATTCAATACCGGATACGCCGGTTTTGATCATGTTAGCATCCGCTTTTGTATAGATAGGAGCGATAACCGCTTCATTCATAACAATTTTTTCTGCTTCATACATAGCGTTCCAACGAGCTTCAGCATCTGTAATGTAAGCGCCTGTTGTGCAATCAGCAATGATAGCATCATATTCTGCACTGCTCCACAAGCCATAGTTATTGTTGTTGCCTGTTGTCCACATGCCCAAATAGGTCATCGGATCAGCATAGTCCGGTCCCCAACGAGTTAAGCAAACTTCGTAGTTTCCGTTTTGAATATCTTCTACACGCTGTTTCTTAGGCTCAACTTTTAGGTTTAAAGTAACACCAGGAAGTGCTGTCTCGATTTGATCTTTTAATACAGCAGCTACATTCTGTGTTTCAGTTTGGTCTTCTAAAAGCAATTCAAAAGTGAAGGTGTCTTGGCCAAGTTCTGCTTTTGCTTTTTCAAAGTATTCAGCAGCTTTTGCTACATCGTCTGCACAGACATCAGCAAACATTTTCTGATCAGCACTGAAGTCAGAACCATCAGGACCTGTTGCAAACTGAGGAGGAACAGCTGTATAGGTAGCAACTGAACCATCTTTCACAACGTCATTGACGATTGATTCACGGTTAATTGCATTTGTAATAGCAAGACGTAGGTTAGCATTAGCAAGAGCAGGAACATCGTTGCCATTCATGGTGAGATACCACATATAACCAGCACCAACAACGTTTAGCTCAGGGTCACCAGAAACCTGGTCAACCTGATCGCCGCTCAATTTCACGATATCAAGCATACCGTTCTGATAGTTCATAAATGCTTGCTGACTGTCTTTTACAACCTGATAGCTCAAGCCATCGAGTTTAACATCTTCAGCATCATAGTAGTCAGGGTTCTTTACAAGGCTGAAAGACAAAGCTGCCGGCTCATAGGTGTCAAGAATAAAAGCACCATTGCTGAGCACTGTACTTGGGCTTGTGCCGAAAGTACCGCTCTCAAGTCCTTCAAAGAAAGCTTGGTTAATCGGATAGAATGTCGGGAAATACATGAGGCTTAAGAAATAAGAAACAGGAACATTTAGCTCAACTTTCAGTGTTTTTTCATCCACTGCAGTAATGCCAAGCTCGCTGACTTCTTTTTCACCGGCAATGATTTCTGCGGCATTTTTAATTTGACCAATTTCGCTATATAGGTAGTTGTACTCAGAAGCTGTTTCTGGGTTGACTGCACGATGCCAGCCATATACAAAGTCAGCTGCTGTAACAGGTTCGCCATTGCTCCACTTTGCATCGTCACGAAGGTGGAAAGTATAAGTAAGACCATCTTCACTGAGATCATAAGACTCTGCAATAGCAGCTACTGCTTTGCCGTGTTCATCCATTTGCATCAAGCCATCAGTATATCCTGCGATAACTTCAAAGCTTGTTCCATCGGTAGCAATCTGAGGATCCAAACTGGCAACCTCAATTTCAACCATAACGTTCAAAACGTTGTCACCACTTGTTGTTTCAGTGGGTGTAGCTTCTGATGCAGCTGTACTGCTGTCAGATTTAGATGCAGACGCATCGGATGATGTTGGTGCACTGTTGCCGCCGCAAGCTGCCAAGCTTACAGTCATGACACCAGAAAGCAGCACCGCCATCAGGCGTTTTGCTAATTTCATATTTTTTACCCCTCTCATCAAGCGCCAAATTTCAAGGCACTCTTACTGTTTTAGAGCAATGGCGCTCTTTCCATGAGAACATGAAAAGAGCGCCATTGCTCTGATGTGAATAAAATTATACTATAATTGATATCAAGTTGTCAATAGCACATATGATTTTTGTAAATATCCTATATTTCTACTTTTATATCAATGTTTTGCACAATTATTTTCGTCAAAACACCTAAATATTATTAAAAATATTTCTGCTTTTTCCCATTTCTAGAATAATTTTTATTTGTGTATACTTGCGTGTTCCAACAAAAATTAATTACAATTTTTAATTTTTATTTTATACCTTTCCTATTTTCATTGCAAACTCTATGAGTAACTATT
The DNA here is from genome assembly GCF_900197595.1 of Scatolibacter rhodanostii. Classification (GTDB taxonomy): domain Bacteria; phylum Bacillota; class Clostridia; order Oscillospirales; family Acutalibacteraceae; genus Scatolibacter; species Scatolibacter rhodanostii. The sequence goes on from NZ_FZLO01000004.1 coordinate 178,856, forward strand.
ATAATGAAAAGAAAATAGACCGCTTTTTCCCTATAGAACCACTATAAACACTCAAATTCTAATTGTTTTATTTTATTTTTTACGAAAGGAATTAAACCTATGAAGCGACCCATTAGACATATGGTGATTTTTAACCTAGTATGCGGAAAAGACTCACCTGACGCTGAAATTTTTTTAAAAGAGGGTGAAAATCTGTTAAGTTCTATCCCTGTCGTGCGAAATTTTGAAGTTTTACAGCAAGTTAGCCCTAAGAACGATTATGACTTTGGTTTTTCGATGACTTTTGATTGCGATGAAGACTACCAGACCTATAATGAGCACCCCACCCATCAAGGTTTTGTATCCGAGCGTTGGAACACTGAAGTATCCCGCTTTTTAGAGATGGATTTTATTCTCTAAACTTTGCCCTATATTATCTATATTATATAGAAAGAGCAGAAACCATGGAAAACAACTTGGTTTCTGCTCTTTCATTTCATTCAGCAATCTTTGCTTCCCAGTATTTTTTCATTTCAGGGGTTGCACTTGCCATCTTTTTTAGGGAGTAATCTATGCCCAGGCTTTCCCACTTATGCAGTCCTGAAGCATGATAGGCCATAATTTCAACGTTGAGAATAGACGAATATTGGCTCTTGAACTTTCGTATTTGAGCAAAATGCTCTTCTGAGTCATTCAGCCCCTCTACTATTGGGCAGCGCAGAATCATTTTTCCTCCCGCTTTGTGTATGCTATCTATTGTCTGTCGTACGAAAGATTCTTCCACTCCTGTCAAGATTTTGTGAATCTCTCCTGTCGCCTTGTAGTCAATCAAAAATAAATCTGTATATGACATAAGATGAGATAACTTCTCCGAAAAAATAATTCCGTTTGTTTCTAGACAGACATGAAGGTTATTTTCTTTAGCTACCTTCATCATCTCTAACAAAAAATCATACTGAACCGTCGGTTCTCCTCCCGTAAAAGTCACACCTCCGCCTGAACTTTTGAAATATTTTTGGTCTTTTAATACCTCTTTGATGACAGCATGAGCATTCATTTTCTCACCGAATATTTTCAGACAGCGTGTGGGACAAACATGAATACAGGCTTGGCAGGCTGCGCATTTCTCAAAATTCACTTCATGATTGCCTGCTGCATCGAAATGATGGACCCCCTGCTTGCATGCAGCTGCACAAGCTTGACAAGAAATACATTTCTGACTTTCAAAAGCTAATTCGGGGTTTCTCCTAATGGATTCAGGATTATGACACCAAATGCAGTTCATCATGCAACCTTTTAGGAATACCGCCGTACGGATACCGGGGCCGTCGTGCACACAGAATTTCTGAATGTCAAAGACAATTCCCTCAGCTGCCATAAGTCGTCCTCAAAAGGATTTCGTTTTGGATGATAGGAGAAAGTTCTACAAACCTTGCACTAAATCCGCCAATGCGAACCAGAAGATTCTGATATTTTTCGGGCGTTTTCATAGCATTCTCTAAATCATCTCTGCCCACTACCCCTATATTGGTCTGTACTCCGCCGTTTTCATAAAACGTACGCAGAACAGCCTTTACTTTTTCATAACTAGAGGCAAACAATTCCTTTGTGAACCGTACGTTATTGATAACTCCTACATGCACATTGTTATCGAATTTGCTCATAGAGTTTAATAGCGCTGTAATTCCGTTTTTATCTGCGCCAATAGAAGCACTGTTGGCATTGGCCATCGGTGCACCGGCTTTTCTTCCACAAGCAGACGCCATGCAGATGTCACCCCATTCGGCACTCATCGAATTGTTCACGCTGACCATATTATAATGGTTTAGGCCTACCATTTTTCCGGCTTCGATAGTGAGGTCTGCTATATTCTTAAACACCCGGCATGCTATTTCGTCTGCATAATCATCATCATTTCCATATTTAGGTGCCACCAACAGTTCTTGCCGTACATCTTCTCTGCCTTCAAAATTAGAATCTAGGACTTCAACCAGTTCTTTTAGTGTGTATCTTTTTTCATCAAACACTAGTTTTTTAATGGCCGTCAGACTATCCGCCGCACTAATCATACCAAATACTTCAGAAGATGCGTTTTCATATCGTACGCCACCGTTTAGAATTCCTTTTCCTCTGCTGATACAATCATCCATTAAAAGACTAATCTGCAAATATCCTGCCTGCTCCGCGGCTACATCATAATTCAATCGCTTATGGATAGCAGGTTTTTCCACACTAGGTCTAAGCTGTCTTTGATAGGCTTTCCACAAGTCTTCAAAATCCTTAAAGCTATCCGGTTCTCCTGTTTTAAGCCCCAGTTGTTTTTTCCAGTAAGGGTCATAGCCATTGTGCAGCGTGATTTCAAGTGCTTTTAAAAGGTTAACGCCATTATTGGGTGTTCCTACGCTGGCACCTTCCAGCACATATTCACCGCAGCCAAAGGGCAGATAACGCTCTGCTTCCTTTTCGGATACACCATACACCTGCATGACGGCGGGAATATTGGTATCATCGCTGTAAATAATTGGGTAGGTGCAACCCTCGGCATTAACTGCCAAAGCCTTGTCAAACACCGCCTCATCCATGCCAGTATAATATCGCAATGTTAGCTGTGGTACTACTTCTTTTACTCGACGTGAAGTTTCCATGATTGTCATGGCAAAGCGGTCTGCATTTTGCTCATTGCGTCTGCCTTTTCCACCAATAATGACACGGCTATCATGAATCTTGTGTACGCGCAGCATATGACGATATACCGATTCAAGTATGGCAATGACACTCTCCTCATCTATGCCTTTCACATCAATATCCTTGACATAGAGATCACCCAAGGCAACATCCATCCTGCCATAATTCATTAAATCAGAAATCATCGCATAGACCCAAAGCAATTGAATTCCCTCTAAAAAGCTTTGAGGTGCTCTTGTTTGAATGCTGTGCAAAGCTTCTGCCATTTTAAACAAACTTTCTTTTTTAGTCAGCGCATAGAGCGTTTGTGCCTGTTTTTCATAATAGTTACAAGCGTCTGCAATGGTATCCACCGTCATTAGCAAGGCTTGATAAAAATTCTTGGCTTGTTGATTCTCTTTTGCCTTAGCGCAAATTTCAGCTTTTAATCCGTCAAGCCCTAACGTAATCAGCTTGTCAAGATCTACCGTTGTTCCGGCAAGTCTTCCCTCTGAATTAGAAATACCTGGCTCATGGTATCCTGCACCAATAGAATATCCCATTTCGTGAAACCGCTTATTTAATCGGTTCAAAGTTTTTTCTTCTTCCCAAAAAGCAGTTATTTCTTTCATTTTGGTGACATATTCTTCAGAAAGCTCCCCTTTTAAACCAGATAGCGCTTCTTCTACTTTATCTTCATGAAAGAAATAGGTGTAAAGTCCACCATACTGCGGACTGAACCCGACAAACCGATGCTGCATTCTGCCAGCCACCAAATCATCTTTTTCCAGCGGCACTAGAATCTGTGGTGTCTGCCATTGCAGACATTTTGCTTCACGCAGATAGATATCCGATTCTGATTGATATATTTCTGTGAAAGCAAGCACATAGTCAAGTTCTTCTTTTTTTGTTTTCATAACAATATCCCTCCAAAACTACAAAACCTTTATAACTTTTGCAGTATTCTCCTAGGCCATCCAACAATAAAATAAATTTGACGTTATCGCTTTTACAAGAACCGCTTACTTTATATTTTATTTAGATATCAAACCATTCTCCGGGTTTTAACGAAGCCTTTATGGCTGCTTCACGAACTGCCATAACGGCAATTGTATCTTGATGTGGCACCTTACTTCTTCCTGTTAGGAAAAAATCAACCATTTCATGAATAAAGCTGACAAAATACTCAGATTTAATCTCAACCACATTGGTTTTTCCAGATTCATCATCCGTTACCATCGTAAATGGGCATTCCCATCCATGATGTGAAAAGGTTGCACGACGTCCATCTTCCCATTCAATCACCACAGCCGGCCATTTTTCTGTGCCGATATACTGCAATCTTTTTACATTTGCCCCCATCAGAGCAATTAACGGTTCAATTTGATGAATGGAATAGACATCAAGCGGGCCAGGCCCTATGCTGGTGACATTCATCAATGTTGCTTTGTCTATGCTTTGATATTCTTCTGCAAAGCGGAGTGCTGAGCTAGAAAAACAGGGTGTATTATATTTCTCTGCTACCGCAAAGATTCTCTCTGCAATTTCTTTTGTGTCGGCAAAAGTTTTGTCAATATAGGTTCGTTTTCCGCTTTTCAATGGAATTTCGCATAGCTCTTCATGCATTTCGGGATTATCCGGTGAAAGCACATTCAAAATATCGCTTTTTTCCACCAACTCTTCAATGGAATACACACGTTCAATCCCATATTTCTCACACCACTGATCTGTGGTTAATCCTCCTTTGGGTGAATCAATTTTAGCATAAGCATATTTCACTTCTATTTCTCCGCTGGAGATACTTTTAATCCATTCCGGATAATTGTTGGCGTGAAATTCGTCTAAATAGTAATCAATAAAGCCTAATTTTAACATAACGATTGTTCCTCTCTATTCTTTTAATTTTATGTTGTTTCCTAAATATTTTGATGATGAACAAGAGCGCCGGAAAATAAATCCAGCGCTCTCTGATTTGCCTCACAACTCCCTCTGCCTTTTGCAGATTCCTAAAAGCTACTTATTATTTTGCGCTTGAACCCGGTGCCATTTCCATTACTTGTGGATTGGCTTCCAGATAAGCATTAAATTGGTTTCTGTATTCTTCTAGATAGCGATCTAGACCAGCTGCTTTTAGTTTTTCAATGGCAGTGCCAATGTTTTCTTCATAGCTTACCATACCAAATTTAATCGGATAGATAGAAGCAATGATTTCTGTCTGCAGGTTGGTTAGTTCAGAGCTTACAGGAGAAGAATCAAAAATGAATCCTGCAATTGGTGATACGACATAATTGTCAGCTTTATAAGTCATGAAGTCAATATGAGCATCAGGTGACTTAGCATCATAACGGATGTAAGGCATATATCCTGTCATCCATGTATCCAACTGGAATTTTGGATTGCCGTCATCTGCTTTCATGTCGTCTGTTCTTTCTAGTCTGTCATCTGCAACTGCGTTGTAGTGAACGCCTTCAATGCCATAGTGGAACAAGTCATGATTTTCTTTGCTGTCATATAGCCAGTTAAGGAACTTCAGACCTGATTCAGGATCTTCAGCTGTTGAAGAAATGGCATTTAGATTCTGTACAAAGGTATAAACCATTTCTGGTTTGTCAGCTGCCATTTTGTATGTGTTAACTTCTGTGTCAATGCCTGCTTCGGTTTTGATGGTTACTGTATAGTTCGGGTCAAATGTCTGTGATGGCAAAAATGCGCCCAATTTAGCTTGATCATATTTCACTTGGCTGTCAAGGTTCAAGACATCTGGGTTAATTAAACCTGCCTGATACATTTCATAATAAGTATTGGCATCGTTTTTGAACTCATCTGATTCATAGAAAGAATCAATTGTGCCATCTTGGCGAGAGAGAACAATACCCAAGCTGTTTTCTACATAGAAAGGATAGCTATCATATGTTCTGTGCAGCCAGTGTGCTGTATCTTGATTTTGGTGCATCCAGTTGTAGCCCTTCATTTCAGTTTCTTCTAAAATGTAAGATTGCATTTTTTTAGAAAGGTCGATGAAGTTTTCTACGCTGTCATCTGGGAACTCTTCGTATCCCACTGCTTTCATGACGTCTGTTCTTGCCTCAATATAAGACATTGTATTGTCAAAAGAACGCCAAGAAGCTGGAACAGCATATCTCTCACCTTTATAAAGTGTACCGGCCCACTCCAAATCAGTAAATCTACCGACTAAATCAGGATATTTGGGTAGTAAATCTTCTAGAGAAATAATGGCATCCATGCCCGCAATAGCAGAAAGATTTTTTACATCCTGCATGACATGCAGCAGCTCAAAAGGCTCGCCTGTTGTCAACATAAGATTCAATCTTTCGGCATAGGCATCCCACGGAATTCGAATGACTTCAGCTTCAAGAGAAACATCTGCCTTCAATTTTTCGTTGATTTTTGCAATACCTGTCTCATAGTCTGCTGGTAAGTTGCCTGGTTGAACAATTCTCAGCTTTTTGACTTCACCGCTATCGGTCTCTTTTGACTCTGCTTCGCTGACTTTAGAAGAATCGGTACTGGTTGACTCTGCACCAGATGATTCTTTTTTCTCTGTGCTATTGCCGCAGCCTGCTAGCACCGACGTCATCATGACCAAAGACATTAAAATCGCTGAAAATCTTTTCATGTTTTTCATACTTTACGCCTCCTTGTTATAATTGTTATCAGGATTATTCCTGTAATAACCATCGTGAATTTGCTAGGATTTGCTCAAAAATAAAGATAACTACGATAAGCTTATAAAATCTTGAATTCTATAAGGGTCGTCGCCTTATCCCTTAACGGCTCCTACTACCATTCCTTTTACAAAATATTTTTGCAGGAACGGATAGAGCAGGATAATGGGTCCCATCGTAACAACTGATGTCGCCATTTTAAAACTCTCTCTGGGTGGACTTATACTATTGCTGGTGCCAACCGCCAAATGCTGCATGGCTGTCAGTTCAGATTGGATTTTGAATAAGAGCATTTGAAGTGAATAGTATTCTTTGTCATTAATCAGCATAACCGCATTGAAGTAATTGTTCCAATAACCAATAGCGTAAAACAGTGCTACGGTAGCAATAACAGGCAGACAAAGAGGCAGATAGATGGAGAAAGCAATCTTTACTTCTCCGGCACCATCTATTCTGGCGCTTTCGTTCAATTCATTAGGAATTCCCCGCACAAAATTGCGCACCAAGAACATATTAAAAGGGGAAAAAAGCAGTGAAGGTACAATAAGCGCCGCTAAATTATCATAGGCCCCTATTGATTTTGAAATCATGTACCAAGGAACCAGCCCTGCTGAAAAAACCATAGGAATGTAAAAATATAAGGACAATGCGTTTCTGTATTTACATTGCTTGTTGGCTAACGTGTATCCTGCGCCAAACGTAATGAGTGCTGCAATCAAAGTGCCGATAATAGTGGCAACACCGGTCACATAGTACGCTCTTGGCACTGAAGAATTCGGTGAGAAAAGCATTTTATACGCCGAGGTCGACCAATGTGTCGGAAGAAATGAATAGCCATTCATCGTGATGGATTTTTCTTCTGTCAATGAAACGATAATAACCAAAACAAATGGAAGCAGACACATGAGAGAAAATAGAACAACAATAGTATAAATGATAATCTGTTGAACCGTGTCAGCCGTGCCACTTTTAATCTTATTATTTTTATCATTTTTAATGGCAAGAGATTTTTGTGCATTTTCGCCCGTCATAAATCATTCTCCTTTCTGTAACAAAACTTATCTTTTTAAAATAGAGCACCTTCAGGGAAGAATTTTTTCACTACTCGGTTTGAAGTGAAAACTAGAATAAATCCAACCACCGATTGATAAAGACCAATCGCCATAGAAAGCCCAGGGTCACCGGTGTTTTTGAAGGTTCTATACACATACGTATCAATGACTTCTGCAATTGGCATCAGTGAGCTGTTATCACGAATAATCGCGTAAAACATACCAAAATCTCCGTAGAAAATCTTTCCGATACTCATCAGAGTCATAATACAGATGGTCGGCATAAGAAGCGGCAGGGTGATATAGCGAATTCTCTTCATACGAGTTGCACCATCTATATAAGCGGCCTCGTAGAGTCCTTCGTCAATTCCTGTAATTGCTGCCAAATAAATAATAGCGGTATATCCCGTGTTCTTCCATATATGTAAGATAAGTAAGATAGGATACCAATAACTCGGTGTAGAATAGAAATTCGTTTTATCTCCGCCAAAATTAGCAATGAGATTATTAATCAATCCATTTTCTGTTCCTAAAAGTCCCTGTAGCATATAGCTGACGATGACCCAAGAGATAAAATAAGGAAAAAGCATTGTAGATTGTGTAATTTTTAAAAATTTCTTCTTTTTGATTTCATTCAAGATAATGGCCAGCAAAACTGCAAAGATGGTACCAAATATTAAAAACACAACATTGATGACCAAGGTATTTCTTGTGACCAACCACGCCCAACTGGATTGAAAAAAGTATTTGAAATTGTCAAACCCTACAAATGGACTTAAAATGCCTGTCTTATAGTTGAATTTTTCAAATGCAATGGCGACATATGGCAGTGATGCGTAACTATAGACAAAGACATATACCATTGCAGGAACAGCCAGAATATAAAGAAATTTGTTCCGCCACAATTCTTGAAATACATTTGTCTTTTTCTTTGGTAAATCTTTCTTCGGCAAATTTTGTTTTGTTTTCACCGCTTCACTTCGGTTCATTGCCCACACTCCTCAGAAGCAAATTTTTAATGGATAAGACTTATTAATTGTATGAAAATTAATAGATTTTATAATCTTAGTCCAATTGTTTTGTGTCTATCTCATAATATACTTTTTCTGTACGTCCTGTAAACTTCTAATATTTTTACTTCTCTAAAAATCTCGAATTAGCCTGATTATTTAGATTTTTTCACGCCTATGAATATTAGGGATTACTATAAGAATTAGCTCTATATTTTGTACAATGCAAAAATATATAAAAAATCGACAGATTTTTATATATTTGCTTTTGACAACTTCTTATTTATCCATTACTATAAAATGTATATTAATCTATTCTATTTCTTATTTTAATTGGTAATTTCATTAAACGTTAATTAATTTTTTAACAAAAGTCAGAAAGAGGTTCTCATGAAGAAAAATACACAATCTTTGGGTAAGGGGCTTGATTTCACTTTCTTTAAGACCATTTTTGCCGTCGTTATCATTGTTGATATTGTACTCTCTGTTTTGCTCGGAGGGTTATTTAGCGGCAGACAGCTACCTTATTCAAAAGAGCAGTCTGTCATGCAAATTGAACAGGTCTGCACCTCTATTGACATTTTATATAGCTCTTTAGAAGCCTGTGCCAACCAAATATTGGCCGATGCAGACACCTACGCAAGCCTTGCTGCCGAAAAAATAGACCGCTTACAAGAACACAAAAGCGGCCAGCGTTTAAAATACTTGAAATCTGCTAATCCCTACATACGCTACGCCGGCTTTTATAATTCGGCAACTGACCGCTATCTCTCTAACGCATATGTAGGAATCGGGAAAGATATTAATGTAAACGAGCTCTATCAAAAATCACAAGGAAAGAAATCCGTTTGTTTAACACGCACAGTTGGCAGCTCTTATCCAACCGCTTTCACCAATACTACTCCTGTCTATACTTTTGTTTTTCCTATCAGCCTTTCTCCCTCCAACAATCCTCCTGATTTGATTATTCTGGACGTCAACGCTTCTTTCTTTAATGAAGTTCTCTCTAATATTTCACTAGAAGACGTCTACCAACAAATTGCTTTTTTAGATGCGGATAACACGCTAATCACCAAAAAAGAAGCCCAAAAAGGTGAGTTTAACTTTTCCTCCTCTACGGGTGCATTAGATTTTGACACAGCTGATATGTATTCACGTTCTACCTCATCCGGTTCTTTCAGTTATTCTAACGCTTCAGGGTCTTATAACTTCGTTACCTACGCCCGTGCTGAAAAAGCAGACTGGGTCGTTGTCAATATTATTCCCTATCTCTCTTTTCTCTCGCCCTTATTTTGGATTGGCCTGCTGACATTTACTTTATTTCTGGTTACACTAGGTATGGGCTATGTGCTCTCTCGCCGTGCCAGTCTTACGCTTTACGCACCAATCCGCCAATTATATGTTAACTATGTCAACACAGACAGCAATGAGCGTACCGGCAATGAAATCGATTTACTGAGTGAAGCCTTTTTAGATATGTATCAAAAAGCAGACAAATTAGAACAAGGATTGATTTCTTCTTATACACAGTCTAAAAATTTGTATCTTCTCAAGCTTTTGCACGGTGAGATCCACCATGTCAAAGAATCTTTTTCTGCCTACGAGCGTTTGCAAATTGACCTATCCTCCCCTTATTATGGTATGCTAATGATAGAGTGTCTTCCTACCACAGCACAAAACAATCACCCGTCTGACGCCAACCTCTTTATTTTTCATTATGCTCTTGAAAACGTCACAAAAGAATTAACCGACAAATATTGTCGTTCTGAATTTTTACGTCTAAGAGAAAACTTGTTTGTTTCATTGCTTTATTTGCCAGAAAATTTGGTTCCTCTTGAATTGGCTGAAGATCTTAAAATGATTCCTCAAGTCATGAAAAAAGAATTTGAAATGGATACGTCTGTCTGTATTGGCAGCTTGGCTGACTCTTGGCAAAATATCAACATGATTTATGAACAGACTCAAATCGCCATGAATGCTCGCACCATTGACCGTCAAGGGCAAGTCTTTTTCTCGGTAGAAAAAAATGACAGCATGAGTGCCGATCACTATTATAATCGCCTTGACCTCAAATTCGCTGAGTATGTGCGTTCTCATGACCTGTCATCGTGTGAAAAAGAATTTGATGTTGCCATTGCTAAAATGGAAAATATTAGCTTTAAAACAGCTCGCAGTTATTTCAAACATATTATGATGTCCATTCTAGACAATTTTTCTTTTCTGTTTGGCAAAGATGATGAAAGCTTTCGAGACATGATGGAACTGCTGGAATCACTGGACAACAAACACAATGTAAAGCAAATTAGAAACTCCTGCCTAAACTTTTTGACTGTTCTTATGACACAGCTCAATTACAACAAACAAAACAGTAATCTGTTAGCAGCCGAAAAAGTAAAGCAATATGTGCAAAACAACTATGCTAACCCTGATTTGTCTTTAAAAATGCTTTCCGGCATCGTGAACCTCTCTCCTGCTTACCTAGGCAAAATCTTTTCCGCCGCCACTTCTTATTCTTTTACCGATTATCTTTCTCTTATTCGCATCACCAAAGCCGCCGAACTCCTAAAGAGCACGAAACAGTCTATTGTTTCTATTAGCGAAAGTGTGGGTATTCTCAACACCAATTATTTTTATTCTCTCTTTAAGAAACATTTTAATATGACACCTTCTGAATACCGAAAACACAGCAAAAATGAAACTTAAACTTTTTCAGGTACCAATGCCCAAGATAAATAGCTACAAAAGTTAAAATTATTGTATGGATTATGAATTTTTAAAGTAGTAATTTTATAGATTACTATTGAAAGAACAAAAAGCAATGATATAATCATCATAGACAGAAAGTCTTTGTTTGAAATCTTAAACAAAGTCTTCTGTTTTGATAAAAACCAAATTTAAATGAAATTTTGGAGGAGTTTATTATGAAAGTTGCTGTAATTGGCTGCGGCACCATTGCCAACGCTGCCCACATTCCATCTTACATGAACAATACCGAAGCCGAAATCAAATATTTCTGTGATATTTTACCTGAAAGAGCCAAAGCTGCCGTGGAAAAATACGGCTGCGGTACGGCCGTCACAGATTACCACGAAGTGCTGAACGACCCCGAAATTGAAGCTGTTTCGGTCTGCACACCTAACAACATGCATGCTACTATTGCTATTGATGCTTTAAAAGCTGGCAAAAATGTACTTTGCGAAAAACCAGCTGCCCGCACTTTTGCCGAAGCTCTCGAAATGCAAAAAGCACAACACGAAAGCGGAAAAGTACTTAACATTGGCGTCGTAAACCGATTTAATGACAGCGTCAATAAAATTAAAGATTATATTGATAGCGGCAAGCTTGGCGAAATCTATCAGGTTTATGCCAGTTTCCGCGCTCATCGTTCCATCCCCGGTCTAGGCGGAGCTTTTACGACAAAAGCAATTGCCGGCGGCGGCGCTCTAATTGACTGGGGTGTTCATTACTTAGACATCGTCATGTATTGCTGCGGTGATCCTGTTGTGAAAACTGTTACAGGCCAGGCTTTCTCTAAACTAGGCAAAGCCATGGAAGGTTATACTTATAAAAACATGTGGGCAGGTCCACCCGATTACAGCGGAACGTATGATGTTGACGATTCTGTCACCGCTATGATTCGTACCTCCGGCCCTGTTATTACTGTAAACGGTGCTTGGGCACAGAATATCGGCGAAGAAGAGCAATTTATTGATTTTATGGGCGATAAAGCCGGCATTCGTCTGCAATATGGCAAGCAGTTCACTGTTTATACCACTGAAGAAGGTTCGTTGGTTTCTTATACACCCGATTTCAACATGACCGATATGTTCCAAAACGAAATTAACTCTTTTATCCGCTGCATTCAGACCGGCGAAAAATTGCCTTCACATATTGATACTGTTGTTATCACAGCAGAAATGATGCAGGCAATCTACGATTCATCCGAACAACAAAAAGAAATCGCACTTAACTAAGAAAGGAGCATTCTATGTACCCTTTTAAAATTGGTATTATTACCGATTCTTTTAACACTGACTTCTTTACCGCTTTAGACAAATCCTATAAGCTGGGCGCTTCTGGTATTCAAACCAGAGCTACTTATGGCGATTTTTCCCCTGAGGAGCTAACCTCTGCCAAAAGAAAAGAAATTCTTGCTGCTGTTAAAGACAAAGGTATGATTTTTTCAGCCCTTTGCGGCGATTTAGGCAAAGGGTTTGGTGACCCTGCTTTGAACCCTTCTTTAATTGAAAAATCCAAACGTATTCTTGATCTTGCCAAAGAATTAGAAACTGACATTGTCACCACTCACATCGGTGTTGTGCCAACTGATAAAAATCACCCTCGCTATGGCATTATGCTAGATGCCTGCGGACAGTTAGCCGAATATGCCGACAGCATTTCTTCTCACTTTGCTATCGAAACGGGTCCAGAAACTGCCGAAACACTTAAGAACTTTTTGGATGAGTTACATTCTACTGGTGTTTCTGTCAACCTTGATCCGGCTAATTTTGTTATGGTCACAGGCGACGACCCTGTTGCCGCTGTTTATACACTGAAAGACTACATTGTGCACACCCATGCCAAAGACGGTCGCAAGCTAAGAGATGTTAGCCCTGAAATTGTTTATGGACTGGAAGAAGATGATATGCTTGCTTCTGACAATTTTATTGAACTTCCACTTGGCCAAGGTGATGTCGATTTTAAAAATTACTGCAAAGCTCTAAATGATATTGGGTATAAAGGGTATCTCACTATCGAGCGCGAGGTTGGTGCTGACCCTGAAAAGGACATTGCTACTGCTGTTTCCTTTTTAAAGCCCTATATCCTGTAAACAATTTTTGGCGACAACTTTATAACTTTTTGCCATATAAAAAGCCGAAACACTACAGATAAGTGTTTCGGCTTTTCTTATTTTTTGCAGTTTTCGGCTATCAATTAAAAATATCTTTCAGCATTTGCGCATTTATACTTTGAGTAGGCTCAAATCCATTTGTATTCATATAATCTATGATACTTTTTTCGAGCCATTGCGCCGGAGCACTCTCTTTTAGATTTGATAAATTGGCTGTGCAAACAAACAACTTCCCTTTGCCTACGTTCGCTTCCCACAAATTACCCAGCTTATGATTTCTCTCAAAGTTATCTACTGACCAAACCAGTGGACGAATATCGGTGCTATCAAGCACCAGAGCACGAGAATGAGAAACTACATCATACCACTGAGGAGTGGTATAAAATTCTGTTGGAAAAGAGGAGAACGCAGGGTGATGATTCTCAATGACAAGACCCAGTGTGCCAACAGGAATAGGTTTATTCATGCTCTCTGAGATAGAACGGAACATTGGATAACACCAAAAATCAGTGCAATAGGTTCCCTCAATAGAATTCTTTTCATCTAGTGTGGTCGGATAGAACAAGACTTTTTCGCCCTGAGAAAGCTGCTGAATTGCCTCACATAAATCTGTTGTGACGATGACTTCTTGACTTTTGCGCTCTGACAAATGAGGATAAACCCATAGGTCATATTGGTTGGTCACCGCCGTGCCTTCTATTTCCACTTTGATATGCAACTTGGTGGGGTTTTCTACTTCTGGCAACTGTATTTGAATATTGTCCAGCGCACACACTTCGTTTGTATATTCTCCAGCAGTTGTTGTTCTTGCTGTTAAAATTTCTTTTTCTCCGCTGAAAACAACAATTTTTACACTCGGATTTTTTATTGTTTGCGCAGAAAAGTTAGCCAGTTTACATCCTATCAAAACTGTCTCTCCTGATTGATATACAAACTTTGAGAATTCTGCGGATAATACAACATCTGCACAAAACTCACGCCATTCTCTTGGCTCAACTATCCCTTTGCTCTCCATAAGAGCATTTAACACACCGATCAGTGCTGTACCTTGGCCACTAAAATCCTGCAAATCAAGAATCTGAAATCCCGCTAATTCATTGCTGCGCAGCGCTGTTTCCAATTCCGCTTTATAACAGTCTATAGCCAATTTTCCCGATGCTTTAAAAAAGATTTCTGCCATATCGAGCATACCGGTTTTTTCCAAACGCTCCCGAAATACTTCAAAATTTCTAGCCTTTAGCACACCCGTATAATCTTTGATTTCTGAGAAGTCAGGATACATGGCGAACTGACCTATTTCATGCGAAACCACGGGCGCATTCGGAATAAATTCTTCAGCGGCATCCGCTTGTACTGTTTTAGTGCCTGTTCCATATTGAATAGTAATTTCACCTGCATTGCCAGAATTTTCTGATACCTGATTCGGGCGAATCATTTCGTCATAACAGTGCGTTGAATTGGGTCTGTCTGTTTGAATATGCCCTTGAGGTGCATCGCACATGGCATACGAGCCTCTGAACAATCTATCTTTTGACAACCTCACACCGCAGAAAAAATCTTCGTTTTCAAGCAGACAAGGCACAAATTGAAAATTATTGGAGCCTTGTGTATAGAGATGTCTATCATCATAGGCTTTATATTCGCCTAAAATTTGATTTAGTCTTTCTCGACTGCCCCAAAGCTCGTTGCCCAAAGACATCATGACAAAAGAGGGATGATTCCCAAACTCGTCCATGATACGATAGCCTTCTTCAATAAGATACTCTTGCGCAGCGGCATCGTGATTTTCATCTCCCTCTTCGGTGATGGTCCCCCAAAAAGGCAACTCTGGTTCCATGTAAATACCCAATTGATCCGCAGCGCAAAAAGCAGCTTCAGGTGGGCAACATGTATGAAAGCGATAATGGTTAATGCCATATTCTTTTGCCGTACCCATCACTTTCAGCCAGCTCTCTAAATCGGTGGGGGCATACCCTGTCAAAGGAAAAATCAACCCATCATGCTTGCCGCGCAAAAAAGTTCTCTGTCCATTAATTTCAAAATATTTTTGTGTTGCTTTGAAATCACGGATTCCTATGGTAAAAGAGTATTGGTCTGTCTCAGAAAAAGCCAACACTAAGTTATAGAGCTTGGGGGTATGCTCACTCCAACCTATTATGGTATCTTCTAAATCATAGGTCAAAATATTTTCACCAGCAAACAATTCGTATGTTTGTGCCGAAAATTGCTTTTCTTCGTCTTTCAAATAAGCTGTTAGTATTTTTTTGCCAGGCCCTGTAAAAATCACTCGTGCCGTAATTTTTTTATCTTTCCACGATGATACAATCTTTATATCTGTTAAATGTCTTTTCTCTCTAACCTCAACATAGACGGCGCCCGTAATGCCGTTCCAATTTGTCTGTGTGTCGGGTGAAGTCATATGACCACCCTTCACTAAATACGATGTATTATCTACCATGATTGTAATTCTATGTTGTTTTTCTGTGAGGTAAGGTGTTAGAGCATATTCGTGAGAAGTACAAAGACTACCGCAGCTGCCAACATATCGGTTATCCACCCATACATGAGAAATTCTGGTTCTCTCCAGATGGAGAAAATATTCTTTATCCTCTACTTCTTCAAAATCAATCTGTTTAGCATACCAAGTATATCCCTCAAAAAAATAAGGGTCTGTTAAATGCCCTATGTTCTTATCTTCATTCGGTGTCCCTTTTTGCGCACTGGAAACCGTTGCCGGCAAAATAATTTTGTCTGCCAGTTCTTTTTGATAGTAAGCTTTGTCTATACCAACTTTCTCAGAATCTAATAGAAAATCCCACTGTCCTGCTAAATTGATTCTTTCCATTTCTCCATCCCTGCCTTTTCTTAACTTAAACTCTACTTTGGGCTTCGAGGCACTTTAAAGCACGCTCATTTTTGATGCTTTACCTGATATAGAGCATACTGTATATTGACAGTGAAATCAACCATAAACACAAAAACATCTTAAGGTTTTTTGTTTTTCTAGTCTAATTTGGTATCCCCTAGTCAGTAACTTAAAAAACTTATGGTATGTCTATTTTCTGCTTCTTTATTGGTCATCAAAATATCCCTGCTTATCTTGACAGCCAACCAAAAACAAAGTAAGATTGTCACGTAGTAGAAATACGTCCTTTTTTGTATGTTTAGGGGATTTTGACCAATTTATTCTAGGAGGAAATAATTATGCCACCAATTCTATGGGCAGCAGCGGGCACAGGTTTTACCTTTTTGATGACTGCTTTTGGTTCTGCCATGGTCTTCTTTTTTCGAAAATCTATTCACGCCAACGTTCAGCGTATCTTTTTGGGCTTTGCCGCAGGCGTTATGATTGCCGCTTCTATTTGGAGCCTACTTATGCCAGCAATTGAAGAAGCTGAAACGCAAGGAACACCCGGTTGGATTCCGGCAGCAGGCGGATTTGTGCTTGGCGTCGCCTTTTTGATGTTGATGGATGCTCTTTTGCCCCACTTACACCTTGACTCCAAACAGCCCGAGGGCTTAAGCTCGTCTTGGAAACGCTCGACGCTTTTGATTCTGGCCGTCACACTGCACAATATTCCCGAGGGAATGGCCGTTGGTCTTTCTTTTGCCTTGGCTGCTCAGCACGGCGGCAATCCAACCGCTATGTCTGCTGCCATTGCTTTGGCAATCGGCATGGGCATTCAAAATTTTCCTGAAGGTGCCGCTATTTCATTGCCGCTTAGAAAAGAGGGCTTTTCTTCTTTCAAAGCGTTTGTTTATGGCTCTTTATCCGGCTTAGTTGAATTAGTTTTTGGTGTTCTGGTCGTGCTTGTTGCCGGAAATATTCAGCCACTTATGCCCTGGCTTCTCTCCTTTGCGGCAGGTGCCATGATGTTTGTTGTTGTAGAAGAGTTGATTCCCGAAGCGCATTTGGGTGAACATTCTCATCCCGGAACACTCAGTGTCATGTTTGGTTTTCTTGTCATGATGATTTTGGATGTTGCTCTTGGCTAAGAAACCTACTTGCTTCTGCAACTTATAAAAATATCACTAGTATCACTCCTTGCCATAGCGCAGGAACAATACTAGTGATATTTTATTTTTGTTCGATTCAATTTCAGCTTTATAAAAATTCCCTCTTGGTATTCGCATTCTCACGCCATTCTATTGACAGATAAAAAGAAATAGAGCCGCATAAGATTTTGTTCATGCGCCTCTATTTCTTTTCTTCGTGTCATCCTGATTTCACAGGAAATTTGCTTTTCATTTTACAAAAGATAACTTTTGTGCTGTTTTGACTTCTTTGATTGGTATCCTCTGCTTCTTTTCACAGTACACTTTTCAAATTGTTTTTATTTTCTTCATTTAAAAAATAAAAACTAACAAGTCCTCAAGCACCAATCTAATCCTGCTGATTGGATTGTATGGTATCTCACAAGTTTAATTTTCAACTCTCGTAAAAACTACTTTTGCAAAATATTTGCAGGCACAGTCTATTTCTGTGTTTTCTACAAAAAAGCAGACAGG
Source organism: Scatolibacter rhodanostii (assembly GCF_900197595.1). Classification (GTDB taxonomy): domain Bacteria; phylum Bacillota; class Clostridia; order Oscillospirales; family Acutalibacteraceae; genus Scatolibacter; species Scatolibacter rhodanostii. Next base: position 196,608 of record NZ_FZLO01000004.1, read on the forward strand.
TGAAGAATTTTCCGCCAATTTAATCTCCCCAAAAGCACTTGTTGCTTCTATATTGGCTCTTCTCCGAGAATGAAGTCAAGGTGCACAAGTCTCTCCCAAAAGATGACTACCCACACACCCCATTCATTTATCTATATTATATCTCCTGTCTTTATTATTTTCTTGTTGCATATTAACCTATTCTTGTAGTATATTGATATTATCAATTCCAAGGAGATTCCTATGAAAGTCATCAAATATCCTTTCCATGATAACGAAAAAGGCACAGAAATTGACGTTAGTATCCAGAGTGGTGTTAGTCAAACCGCCCCTTTGCATACCCACGAATATTTTGAATTTTTTTTGGTATTAGACGGCAAAGCGCTGCATCTTGCCAACGACACTGTACAAAATTTAGAAGGCGGTAGTCTCGTTTTTATTCGACCCGAAGACGCCCACTGCTATGATTTTTATAAAAGCTTTGATTTCATTTTTGTCAATTTCGCATTTAGCTTGCACATGATGAAAAAAATAACCGACCTTTTTTTGCCAGACAAACCCTTTTTGCCACTGCTAAACACTACTTTGCCACCGTCTGTCTTACTTTCTCCTGAAGAAACACAGAAACTTTATGATGAAATTCAAGCCTTAACTAAAATGAATAAAGAAGAAGATCCCGAATTCACACGCTGCCACATCAAAAGTTTTTTGTCTTCTTTGTTTTGCCGCTATTTCTTCTATTCTCACCGAGAAGAAATTGCTGCCCCACCGTGGCTATCCAGTGTAGTTTTAAAAATGCAGAAAATCGAAAATGCACGCTTGGGTTTTCAGCGTATGTTATCGCTATCTCATTGTTCACCTGAGCATCTTTGCCGTGAATTTAAAAAGTATTATCACAGCACTCCTAACCAATTTATCAACAAGCAGCGTTTGGGGTATTCCCTCTATCTACTTTCTTACACGCATATGGAAATTATTGATATTGCCGAACACTGCGGTTTCAATAACTTAAGCCATTTTTATCATTTGTTTAAACAGAATTTTTCTGTTTCTCCCAAGAAATTCAGAACGCAATCTTCTGCTGTCACAGAGTAAATTTACCTAAAAAAACAGCACCGCCGGAGCAGAAGCTCCAGCGGGAACAGTTAATTGTTTGAGGAGAGCCGACGGTTCAGTCTTTGCGAAATGCCGCACCTAATTCGGTGACAGCATCATGCGTAATAAAGGTGCCATGTTCCTCACAGAAAGAATAAAGAACGCCGCTTGGACCAATAAACTTGCCATATTCGCTTAAAGTGCCGCGTACCTTGCCTCGCATAGAAAGGCGGCAAAAAACCGCTACATAATAACAAGTTTTGTGCAAACAGAGAGAAGCACGTGCATCTGGATATATATCATAAAGTTTCTCGACTGCACCGCATAGTGGTGATACTCCCGAAAAACAAAAAACAAGGGGCTGCGAGGGGGTCTTAAGTCTCAAAGGCAGCACCTCTTTTTCAGTTTTATTTGATTGTCTTAGCTTTGCTGCCGATTATTGATATTCCCAAGCTTTGACCAGCCTTTACCTGATTTCATCCCTCTTTTTCAGTTTCTCTTTTCAAGTTCTGCTTTTCTATTAATTTATTTTGGCAGACCTTCTGTCACAAAGTCTGCTTGCTAAACCTTTATTTTCCTGAACGCAGAAACTCGATTTCTTTTTGCGGGTCTTCTGCACGAAAAACACCTGTGCCTGAAATGAGAATATCTGCCCCACTTTCATGGCAGAGCTTTATGGTGTCACGATTGACACCTCCGTCTACCTCTACCAGTATATGCGGGAACTGCTGTTTAATCTCCTTGATTTTGGTCAGCGTTTCGGGAATAAGCGATTGACCGCCGAAACCCGGCTCTACTGACATTACTATTACAGTATGCAATTTTTCTGCAAAAGGTGCAAGTACAGAAACCGGAGTGGAGGGTTTAATCGCAAGACCTGCTTTTATGCCAAAACGATGAATTTCGTCGATTACCGCATTTGTATCATCTTCACATTCAACGTGAAACGTGATTTGATCTGCTCCTGCTTTGACAAATTTTTCAATATAGCGAAGTGGCTTGATAATCATTAGGTGTACATCAAAAATTAGATCTGTTTTGTCGCGAAGGGCTGCCACAACATCCGGGCCAATACTGATATTAGGCACAAAACAGCCATCCATAATATCGATATGGAGCAAGTCAGCTCCTTTTGTTTTCTTAATTTCTTCTCCCAAAGCAGAAAAATCTGCCGCTAAAATAGAGGGTGCAATTAACATTCTTATCTCCTTTTATTTTCATGCCTATTCATGCCGCTAAAGAAACCTTTACTACATTTTAAATCTGATTATTTAGGGCTAATTTTTTGAAAGTACCGCCCTGATTCAGCCATTAACCTCTTACCTTAACTAGTTACAATTTGTGCAAGCATTGTCCAAATGGGCAATGTAATTAAAGATAAGACCGTCGTCACTGCCACACATTTTGAAGCAAGCTCCGAATCTTTTCCAAATTGCACTGAAAACAAGACAACAGATGCCGCTGTTGGTGTGGCTGCTTGAATCATACTGCTGATAAACATATCTGGTTGGAGCGGCAGCAGTAATAATATGGCAAACAAAATACCCGGTGCCACCAATAAACGAAGAATTGACATTTGATAAATGCTAATGTCAGTGGCCACAGATTTAAGGTCAACTTTCGCAATATAAGTACCAATAATCAACATGGCTAAGGGGGTATTGAGGGCCGCAAAAAAATCAACTGGTTCCATAATAAATTCGGGCATATTGAAATTCAAGAAGTAAACGGGCAATCCTAGTACCAATCCAATTACTCCGGGATTCAACAATATGGTGCGCAAATTGATTTTTGCTGCGCTGTTCATCAAGCGATATCCATATGTCCAGCTAATAATGTTGAAAATTACAATGCCAAAAGAAGCATAGACAACACCTTTGCCACCCACAATACCTTGTACAAGAGGAATTCCCATAAAACCAACATTGCTGAACATCACAGAAAACTGTAGAACCTCTTTTCGCCCATCCGGTTTCTTTCGAAAACTCAAGCGACTGACCACCATAGAAACTGCCATAGAAGCCAGCATAATCAAAGTCGAAACAATCATTTCCTGTGGTGTAATACTTCCCTTAGAATCAGCAAAAGCTGCAACAATTAAGCAAGGTGTTACTATTTTTAAAAGGAAGTCTGTGATTTCTGCTGCACCAATTCCCGTTAAACTCCCTTTTTTGCTCACAGCATAACCAACGGCAATCATAACTAACATGGATACTACTTTAGAAAATATGGTCAAAAAACCTTCCATTATGCTTCCTCATTGTGGTCTTGTTCATTATCGGATGGACCCTCGTCTATTACTTTTATATCCTGATCTGGATTTTCTTTCTTTGCATGACTTTCAGCCCAATAACGACGCATAAAAAAGGCAAACATAATGAGCAGCATTAAAATACTGACCACATTGAAAACTGTTTTGTGTATTCCAGCAAACAAATCTGCTTCCATCTGGCTGTTCACAATTCTCCAAATACCCACAAAGACAAAATATATGCCCGGTAAAATGAAAATTTTGCTTTCCTTAATAAATCGAACTGCCAGGATAATGCCAACAATGATTAGCATAATACTATATAGTATATCCATTTCCTATCCCCTTTTCTTCCCTCATGCTATGCGTTTACTTTTTTATCACTTCATGGCTAAAGCAATTTATTCAATAAACACTGCTGTTGTGCAGCGATACAATAGTACCGAAAATCCGTTTTCGTGAACCTTAACTAAAGTTATTGTAGCATAAAAAAGCACCAAAACGCAAGGTTTTGATGCTGAATAGAATCGCTTTCATAAGCCACATAAAACTGTCTATGTTATCCACTTTTAAGAGAAGATTTTTGTTTCTTTTGCTTCTTACTTGAGGGGTTCTCAAATTCTTCGGATGAAAGAAAACGCCACCTTTGGTTTTCACCTCCAACATCCTCCCAAATTTGCGCATAAGCACCACTTGTATCGCTGATATCTGCGATATCTAACACTTTTGAGGCAGCAAGATTGGCTACTTTTCGAGACACCCCTCCTGTTATTCTCCACAATTGTGTTGGGACATCTGATTCTTCCCAAATATGTAAGTTGGTTCCGCTTTCAGTCACACCTAAAATGAGATCTAATGCTTTCCCACTCGCTTTGTGGATAATGCGAGTGCCATTTTCGTCTTTTTTCAGTATCCAAATTTGATTTTTATTGTTTTGTGGCTCTTCTTGCAGCACAAGACTTCCGTTTTCTACGCTGTCAACCTGCAAAGCTTTACCGCTTCTCTTATTAATCATCAAGAATTCCTTCATTACTTTTGCAGCCATCTTTTGTCCTTTCCTACAGGGGACCTCCTACAAATGTATCTTTATAGAAAAATCCAATCCATTCACATTTTATTACTTCTAAAAATATGGGTATGTCTTTTCTGTATTTCTCTTTTATTATAGAGTGTTTATTTTAAAACTGTCAATTTATAAATATCGCAAATAAGTTGATAAAGCCTGCCTTTTCTTATTTTTTTGCTAGAAAATAAGTAAGCAATCAACGAAACCAGTAAAAAAATGAAAAGTTTTTACCGACAAATATTTCGGTTTTCTTACAATCCTTCTGCAAAGATATAAATTGCTTGAAAAAGCTGTGACGTAATGTATAATAGAAATAAGTAAAAGATATGACAAACTGCCGGAGGAAACCATGTCTCGACAAGAAAAAAAACGGATTAAAAACAAGCAGACAGATGCCCATACGGAAACAAATGCTTTTAAAGATGCAGAGCGTTTTTATCCTGACCCAACAGTTGGTCTAAGCACAGAACAAGTCACCCGACGCCATCAAGCGAGCCTAAATAACGCTGAAACAGGCGTTAAAACCAAAACAGAAAAGCAGATTGTACTCAGCAATCTTTTCACCTTTTTTAATATCCTGAACTTTATTCTAGCGATTGCCCTTGTTCTGGTGGGTTCTTACCGAAACACTCTCTTTATGGGGCAAATTCTCTCTAATCTTTTGATTGGCACCTTTCAAGAAATTCGTTCTAAGCGTACCATTGACAGATTGTCACTGCTTTCCTCTCCTAAAGCTGCGGTCATTCGCGACGGAAAAAAGCATGATATTTTGGTTTCTGAAGTGGTGTTAGACGATGTTCTCCTGATTTCTTCGGGTAATCAGATTCCGGCAGACAGTGTGGTGACACGAGGTGAATGCGAAGTAAACGAATCACTTATCACCGGAGAGTCTGATCCTATTCTCAAAAAAGAGGGCGACCACATTCTCTCAGGCAGTTTTTTGGTCAGCGGAAAATGCTTGGCACAGGTTGAGCATGTCGGCATGGAAAACTACGCTAACCAAATTACCGGCAATGCTAAATATGTCAAAAAACGCAATTCTGAAATCATGAATTCAATTGACATGCTGATTAAAATTATTGGCTTTGGTCTTATCCCGATTGGCGCCCTTCTATTCTACAAAGACATGTATATTTTAAACCAATCCCTACCGGATGCTGTTAGTCATACCGTGGCTGCCTTAATTGGCATGATACCTGAAGGTCTTGTCCTTTTGACCAGTATCGTGTTTGCTGTCAGCATTATTAAACTTTCCAGGCAAAAAACGCTTGTGCAAGATTTGTACTGCGTTGAAACACTTGCCAGAGTTGATGTGCTTTGTCTTGACAAAACAGGAACCATCACTGAAGGCACTATGCAAGTTGATAACCTTGTCCCCTTTGAGGGCTTCACTGAAGACCAAATGGCTGCTTCGCTGTGCGCCTTGGTCAATACATTGCCTGATGATAACCCTACTTTTTTAGCTGTACAAAGCAAGTTTGCAGGACCTAGCGATTGGATGGCCGAAACTGTTGTGCCATTCTCTTCTGCCCGAAAATGGAGCGGTGCCTTTTTCCCTATGCAAGGAAGCTATATCATGGGTGCCGGAGAATTTATCTTAGGTGATGATTTCGCTTCTATTCGTGAAGTTGTTGAAGAATATTCTCAAAACGGCCAACGTGTTCTTCTGCTTGCTCATTCTCCTCATTCGTTTACGGAAAAAGAAATTCCCTCTGACATAACTTGTTTGGGTTTGGTTCTTATCAGCGACAAAATTCGCCGAGAAGCAAGACGTACGCTTCGCTATTTTGCTGACCAAGGGGTTGACCTTAAAATCATCTCAGGCGATAATGCTGTCACAGTTGCCAACATCGCCGAACGTGCCGGCCTGCAAAATGCTGACCGTTACGTAGACGCCACCACGTTGGAAACAGCCGAGGACATTCAATATGCCGTGCGCAACTATTCTGTTTTTGGACGTGTTACCCCCCAACAAAAACTATCCTTTGTACAGGCACTTAAAGCTGACGGACATACTGTTGCCATGACAGGTGATGGTGTAAATGACGTGTTGGCACTGAAAGAGGCTGATTGCAGTATCGCTATGGCATCAGGCAGCGATGCCGCTAAGACAGTTTCTAGCTTAGTTCTTCTCAACTCAAGCTTTGCCCCCATGCCCTTGATTGTGCAAGAAGGTCGACGTTCTATTAATAACCTACAGCGCTCTGCCTCTCTATTCCTCTCCAAGACCATTTTCTCTACACTCATCAGCTTGATTTTCTTACTTTTGCCCTACTCTTTTCCCTTTGAACCCATCCATTTAACCTTAATCAGTACCTTTACCATCGGTATCCCGTCTTTTGTATTAGCTCTTGAACCCAACCGAGAACGTTTAAAAGGAAGTTTCTTGACTAACGTGATGAAGCTTTCCGTTCCGGCTGGTTTAACAATGGCAACCAATATGTTGGTATTGTCTGCCCTAAGTCCTACCTTCGGGCTCACCAACGCACAATTTTCAACCACCGCTGTCGTTGTCACGGCTTTGACTGGATTCATTATGCTGTTTAAAGTCTGTGCACCTTTTAACGCCTTAAGAGGTTTCGTCTTTTTGGCTATGCTTGCCGCTTCCATTTTGGCTATGGTTTTCGCCGGAGATTTCTTCTCACTGGTGTCTTTTACCATTCCCATGTCATTTATTTTAATCATCACTTTTGTCTATTCTGTTTCACTCATGCTTTCTTTAATTCATTTTATCGACCATGTTTTATCTCGAAAGCAAAATTTCTTTTCTACAAGGAAAGTCTTTTACAGAAAGCCCAAACAAAAGAAAAGCAAACGTCATTCATAACAATAAATTTGCTTCATTCAATATATTTAAAAGAAAGGCAGTGTTCCTCACTAGAACAGCTGCCTTTCTTTTCATGCTAAATTATGCTAAAAATAATTTTATGACAAAATCTCAAATCCGTTTTGAGCAATTAGTTCTTTTAAAATTTCGATATATCGTTCTGCTGGCTTACTCAAATGAATTTGCGTATTCACAATCCACCCAATTTGCATGTCGTCTCCAGTTTGGAGGGGTACAGCAATAATTTGGTCACCATTTAGTCCACTGTCTAAAACGCCACTGCAAATGGTATAGCCGTTCAGCCCGATTAACAAATTAAACAAAGTGGCTCGGTCACTGACACGCAAGCTTTTTTTATGATAGACCGTGCTAAAAATTTCCTCGGAAAAGTAAAAAGAATTGTACTCTCCCTGTTCAAACGAAAGACAAGGAAACTCCTCTAAATCTGACAGCGTTACACTTTTTTTCTTGGCTAACGGACTTGTCTTGCTGACAAAAACATGCGGTTTTGCATTAAAAAGCGGATGAAATTTCAGTTTATTTTCTGTCAAAAACCGCCTAATAACTTTTTCATTAAATGCATTGAGATAAAGAATACCAACCTCACTATGCAATGTTGCGACATCATCTATAATATCTTTGGTTCTGCTTTCACGAAGTGTAAATTCATATTCCTCTGCTCCGCTTTCATTAATTAAGTTGACAAAGGCATTCACGGCAAAGGCATAATGCTGTGTAGAAATACTGCAAATTTGGCGCAGCGGCTTCTTATCTTTATATCGCTGTTCAAACAATTCTGTTTGCTCTAAAATTTGACGGGCATAGCCTAAAAACTCGGTACCGTCGGCCGTCAAAGAAATTCCACGGCTTGTACGCAGAAAAATCTCTATATCCAGTTCTTCTTCCAGTTCTTTAACAGCAGAAGAAAGGCTGGGCTGTGTGATAAAAAGCTGTTTGGCCGCTTTGCTAATAGACCCGCATTCCACAATAACCGCTATATATTTCAGTTGTAAAAGAGTCATATCCAGACTGTCTCCTTTTATCTTAGTTTATCGCATTCTTAATAAAAACACCTTACTAAAAAATTTGTTGTCTCATAATCGATATGCCATAATAGCTTCACACTATAGCGAATCTAAAAATTTAAAACCAAATGAAGGGGCGATTTATATCAAAAAAATTTATATTATCGGCATTGTTGCCAGCGGAAAAACTACACTTGCCAAAAAATTGTCTTCCCAACTGCATATTCCATGGCATGAGCTCGATTGCATCGTCCATAAACGTACCCCTACTGGCAGAGTTAAACAATCTCCGCAAGAACAGCAAAATCAAATTCAGCAGATTGATACCACCGGCAAATGGATTTTTGAAGGAGTTTATCGGGAATCCTATCATTGCCTTTTAGATATGGCAGATAAGATTGTTTTTTTAGATATACCTTTGCGGATAAGAAAATTTCGCATTTTCACACGTTTTTTAAAACAAAATCTCAAGCTCGAACCTTGCGAATATAAGCCTGACTTCAAAATGCTGCGCCTTATGTATAAATGGACTGACGATTTCGAAAAAGGTAAACCCGATTTCCTGACTATGCTGAACCGCTATCAAGACAAAGTCATCGTCCTCTCAACACCCAAAGAAATAGACGAATTTATCCATCTTAACCATTAGGTTCAAAGGTCTAAATTCCTCTTTAAAAAAGCTTGTCTTACGACCATTATAGCCTCGCCAAGGGACAAAAGTCAAATAGAAACAGCAGAGTGTCAACACACTTTGCTGTTTCTATTATTCAGGCAAAGAAAGAAACTTCCTAATATCTTTCCATACTACAGATACGGTGCTTACATCAATTTTTTTATCAATTCCTAAGCTATAAATATGCAGATATTTTGTTTCCTCTGATTCTTCTACGATTGAAATAGGAGGAGTTTTGTCTCCCGTACTCATTTTTCGTCCTTGGAAATCGACTAGAATCAGCCCGCTGATTAAAATTAAGAAAGAAATCGTTATAGTAAAACTAAAAACAAAAATTCTCTTTTTTTTTCTATCCGTCCTTCTCTTTATTTTCATAAAAGTACCCTTTGCTCTAAAAGATATTTATATCCTTTCCACAAAGAGAGGTTTTCATACACGGTAACAAGTGATGAAGCAACCTTAACATCAAAATTGAATGAACACCGTTTTAATTTAAACTTTACTATCCAATAATAGCTCTGCTAATACTTCTCCAATCAGTGAACCTGAATATTCTGCTTCTACCATGGTGTTCACTTCGGTTCCCACTTCGATTAGCATTGAACCTTTAGTTGCATTCATGTTGTATTTGCTGTTAGAAAACAACAATGGACGCATGAGATCAGGATATTTTTGCATGGCTTTTTGCTGAAAACGAAGAGCCAAATGTAAATTATCCAGCCAATCCGGAAAATCTCCCCAATCTCCATTGGCATCACAGCCGGCTAAAATCATAACCTGCGCCGCTTTACGACCACCAATTTCAGCGGTTGGTTTATATTTGACACCCGCTTCTGTTGTCATCGAATCTCTATGTATGTCAATAGTTACCTGAATACCTGAATTTGCTGCCAAATTATTCTGCAAAACCTCCCATGAGCGGGCATAAGAACCATTAAAACTTAAATCGTTTACGCTGGTATCATGGATAACACCAATTCCGGCTTTTTCTAGCTCAGCCTTGATACTCTCTCCTACTGACACCACGTTCATATCTTGGTTTTGTGTACGCGTGGAAAAATCAGTGTAGTAAAATCCGGTAAATTGATCCATATAAGCTTCTGAAGTGTGCGTGTGATACAGTAAAACTTCGGGGCTGCCGTCTGCTTTAATCTGAATAGCAGGGTTATTCAGCAATTCTTCTGCCAAATTTGTGCCTGATTCTGTAGAATCTTTCACATAGAAATTGTCAATCAAGGTGCCACCCTGTGCCTTAATTTCTTCTACCGGAAGCGATTCTTTGGCCGGATCAGGTTCGGCAGCATTTTGAGGAAGTTCTATTTGATGATAGGGTACAATATCTCCGTCTTCAATCATATTAAACTCATGCGTTTGATTCGTTGATTCCTCTGTTTGTGTCTGCTTAATCTCCGGTTGTGCTGACTCTTTTTGAGCAACAATTCCCGCTGTATATAGAAGAAATTCTGCCCCTTCATCTAAAGTCATATCCTTGATCTTCAGAACAATACAGATGATACAAATAAAAACTGAACTGAATACAGCAAAATTTTTAAGGACAGACGATTTGCTCTTTCTCATAGACAACTTCCTTTCAAAATTCATTCCCTTCCAATAACCCCACGAAAGTGCACTTTGATGACAAATAAAATTTTTTCTTTATTTTTATAACCATTTTTGCTATAATAATATTATTTAATTAAAAGAGAATCTATAACTACGGGAGGAAATTATGTCAATTTATTCGGAAATCAAACCAGAAGTCAGACGTTTAGCCGACATGTGTTTGACTCACAACAGTATTAATCCCGAGCTGTATTCGCAGTATGATGTCAAACGCGGTTTGCGCGATATGAACGGAAAAGGTGTCTTAACCGGTCTCACTAATATCTCTGAAATTATCTCCAGCAAACAAGTGAATGGAGAAAGTGTTCCATGCGAAGGCGAACTTTATTATCGCGGTTATAACGTAGAAAAAATCATTGAAAATCTGCCCGATGATAACTTTGGATATGAACGTGTATCTTACTTACTTTTATTTGGTGAATTGCCAAACAAAGAAGAACTAAAGAACTTTTGCGAGCTTCTTTCTTTTTACCGCACCTTGCCAACCAGCTTTGTGCGTGACATTATCATGAAAGCACCCAGCAGCGACATGATGAACACATTGGCTCGCAGTGTGCTCACCTTATATTCATATGACGAATCTGCCGAAGATATTTCTATTCCCAACGTTTTACGTCAATCCATTCAATTAATTGCTCTTTTTCCGTTACTATCCGTCTATGGCTATCAGGCCTATCGCCATTATCACGACGGCCAAAGCTTGTTTATTCACCAACCTGACCCCAAACTGTCAACAGCAGAAAATATTTTGCGCATTTTGCGCCCAGACTGCCAATATTCTCATTTAGAGGCAAAAGTGTTGGATATTGCCCTTATTCTGCATGCTGATCATGGCGGCGGCAATAACTCTACTTTCACTACACACGTCGTTTCATCTTCAGGTACAGACACCTACTCCACAATTGCAGCGGCATTGGGTTCTCTTAAAGGCCCCAAACATGGCGGTGCTAATATTAAAGTAACCAAAATGTTTGAATCCATCAAAGAAACCATTTCAGATTGGAATGACGAAGACGCTATTTCTGCTTATTTATCTAAAATTCTAAACAAAGAAGCTTTTGACAAAAGCGGCTTAATTTATGGTATGGGCCATGCCGTTTATTCCATTTCTGATCCCAGAGCACAGGTCATGTCACGCTTTGTGGAAGGTCTTTGCCAAGAAAAAGGCTATATGGATGAATACCGCCTTTACAAGAATGTAGAAAAAACAGCGACAAAATTGATTACTGAAAAAAGAAAGATTTATAAAGGCGTCAGTGCCAACGTTGATTTTTACAGCGGTTTAATTTATCGTATGCTAGATTTGCCCATGGAGCTTTATACGCCTATTTTTGCTATTTCGCGTATTTCAGGTTGGAGTGCACACCGTATTGAAGAGCTTATCGGCAGCGGCAAAATCATTCGTCCAGCTTATAAAGCAATTTGTCCTCACAAAGATATTCCGACCATTGATTCTATTCGCATGGATGACTTAACTTTTTAAACTTTATTTACTAGGCATTCTTAAGTGAGGAGATTCTTTACGAATCCTCACTTTTTCTTTTTGGATTTTTTTGTTTGCAGACACCTATCTCTATATTTAGAGACAAAGAATGTTTAAGTATGGAATTTTTTGCAAACATATGATACAATAGTCGCAAAGGGCAGCGACATTTGAAAAATGGATTCTCGGCACTACGTGCCTCCCGCCGCAAGCGGCAACACCCATTTTTATCACGGCTTTTTGATACAATAGTCGCAAAGACAGGAACTTTGCTTTTTTATGTTCTGCGTGCATTTTGTTTTGTTACAAGGGAAAAATAAGTTTGATACACTAACAAATTTTGCCTATCACAAGACTTGCACTTTGTTTACCAAGTGTGTAAAATAAGTTTGGTCTTTGCCAAATTTAAATGATATTTTGAGGAGGATTTTTTATGTCACCAAGAATGGTTGAACTGCATGATATTGATGTACCCGAATTTTTGAAAGTATTGGACAGCTGCGAAGGTCAGGTATACCTGATGACGAGAGACGGAGATCGTCTTAACTTAAATAGTAAGTTAAGCCAATTGGTAGGTCTGACAACCTTAATTGAAGGCGGAAAAATAGCAGAAGCCTTCATCATGTGTGAAAAAGAAGAGGATGAATCTAAATTATTTCGATTCAACCTTTATAAAGATGGTTCATTTTTAGATGCAGAATAAAAGAAAGGAATATGACCTATAAGATTCGGGTAGAAATTCTGCCCGAATTTTTCAAATCTGGTGATAACATGGCAAAAAAAACAACTCGTAGAATAAAAAGGAATCTGCGACCGGGCTCCATTATTATTTTTTTGATTCTTATGGTTATGGCAGTAGCCGCCGGCGGAAAATTAGACTTTTTAGAAGATCTATTCTTGGCAGATTCTTCGGAATATTCGCAAACTGGTAAAGAAAAGGATTCTGTTGTGCAAAACGAGGCCGCTGCGGTAGAAATGCCAGAGGTAGGTTCTCCCCTTCAGGTTCACTTCTTGGATGTAGGGCAAGGTGACAGTGAGCTTATTCGCATTCCGACCGCTACTGGGTATTTTAATATTTTGATTGATACGGGAGAATATAAACACGCTGACGGTCTCCTGCAATATCTGCAAAATCAAGGCATTGAAAAGTTGGATATTGTTGTGGCAACACACCCTCACGCCGACCATATTGGCTCAATGGCTAAGGTCATCAACAACTTTGCTATCGGTGAATTTTATATGCCCGTGCTAGACGAAAGCCAAACCCCGACCACAAAATCTTATGAAACTATGTTAGATGCACTGCTTGATAAAAACGTTTCTGTAAACGAAATATCAGCTGGCATTTATATGGATGCACCCGTCGGGACTGTTCTTGAGGTTTTAGCCCCTCAAAAAGACTTTCAATATGATGATATCAACAATTATTCTGCCGTTATCCGAATGGCCTACGGCGAAACGTCTTTTCTGTTTACCGGAGACGCTGAAAAAGAATCAGAGCAACAAATACTGTCTGCAGAACAGACTGTCAATGCACAAGTATTAAAAGTGGGACATCATGGTTCAAGTTCATCAACTACCCATGATTTTTTGCAAGCAGTCGGCCCTCAATATGCTGTTATCAGCTGCGAAGAAGGGAACTCTTACGGTCATCCTCACAAAGAAACCGTCAAATCCCTCCAAGATTTTGGCACTGAAATTCTAAGAACCGATACTATGCAAACCATTGTATTTGAAAGTGACGGTAAAAACCTAACTTTTCGCACGGGAGAACCCTCTGCACAATAAGATGTAAATTATATTTCAAATGATAATTGTTATTGTCTCTATAAATAGAAAGGATGTATTGATATTGAATCAAAACAAAAAAGAATTTATTGAATTTATGATGTCTGCCGGCGTTCTAACTTTTGGAGATTTTGTTACCAAAAGCGGCCGCAAAACCCCTTATTTCGTCAACACGGGAAACTATAAAACAGGTTCTCAGATTTCTAAACTAGGCAGTTTTTATGCTACCTTAATGCAAGAAGTAACCAAGGGCGACTTTGATGCCATGTTTGGTCCGGCTTATAAAGGCATTCCGATTGCTGCCTCAGCTGCCGGTGCACTTTATCGAGACTATGGCATAGATAAACCTTATTTTTTCAATCGCAAAGAGGAAAAAGACCATGGTGAAGGCGGCAGCGTTGTTGGCTATAAACCACAAGATGGCGACCGCATTATCATTGCCGAAGATGTCATCACTGCCGGCACAGCTATTCGTGAAACCATGCCTGTATTAAAAGCATGCGGTAATGTCACCGTACCCCACATGTTTATCAGTGTAGATCGCTGTGAAATTGGCAACGAACCAGGCAAAACTGCTATTATGCAAGTGCAAGAAGAATTTGGCATACAAGTACACGCCATCATTCGAGTGACTGACATTCTAGAATATCTTGAACAAAATGGTACTTATGATGAAATCGTTGTTCGCATGAAACAATATATGCAAGATTATTGTGTTCTGTAAGCTGTCAAAACTATCCGTTCTATCTATACTTTTTAAGGTGCAAGCTTTTCTTCATAATAACTTATAATAAAAAGATTTGCCATGACTGCCCTTGTCTGATTAAACTCTAAAATTTAAAAGCGGCAAGGAATTTTCCCTGCCGCTTTTATTCTTTTTCTTTTGTATGCTGCTATACTATATATAGTATAGCAACTTTATTTTCTTAAACTGGCTGTAGCTTCATGAATTCTTCTAGCCACATAACTATTATTCATGGTATAGATATGAACACCGTCGATATCATGAGCAAAAAGATCTACGATTTGGTCTATGGCATAGGCAATACCGGCATCGCGCATGGCTTCAGGGTTATCTTCATATTTAGCCATCATCGTCTTAAATTTTTCAGGTACTGTTGCTCCACACAAAGAAGTCATTCGCTCAATCTGTCTTTTATTGGTAACAGGCATAATGCCTGCTTCAATCGGAACATCTATACCGGCACGAGCAGTTTTTTCCCTAAACCGATAGAAGGAGTCATTGTCAAAAAACAGCTGAGAGATTAAATGGTTGACACCGCTGTCCACTTTCTTTTTTAAATGTAGGACATCTTCCTCTATATTGGCAGAGCTCGGATGTCCCTCAGGATAACAAGCACCAATAATATCGAAATCTCCATTTTCCTTTATAAAGGAAACTAAATCACTGGCATATCGAAAATCATGTTTGGGAGGAATATCGGGATTTATGTCACCGCGAAGTGCTAGAATATTTTCTATTCCGTTTTCTTTTAGCTGTTTTAAAATAGACAGAATCTCAGACTTGCTAAAATTAATACAAGGTAAATGAGCTACACTGGGAATTCCATATTCTTTCTCAATCGTTTTGGATAAATCAATGGTAATGGTGTCCTGTTGATTGCCCCCTGCGCCATAAGTAACACTGATAAAATCAGGACGTAGGCGACCAAGTTCTTCCAATGTAGGCTGAATCGAAATAAGCGGAGCCGTTTTCTTTGGAGGAAACACCTCAAAAGAAACTATCGGTTTGTTGTCAAATAAGTCCGTGATTTTCATAGTTGCTTTCTTCCTTTATCGAAGTCTAGTATATCTTTTTAATCATACCATATTTCTAAACAGAAGAAAACATTTTTCATTTTTTCTTCTGTTTTGTCCCTGTTTCTTCTCGAAAAAGGGCAAAATTCACATTGAAATCAGCCCTAAATGTTAGAAATAAAGAAGTCGAATATGCATATAAATATTAATTTTATTCATTCTTAGACTGCCAAAAATGGGTGTATTTCTCACATGAGTCAATCTGTTTCTAATTTTTATTCATTTTATAACAAGAATTTATCATTTCACAACCAGCTAAAAACCTCATTTTGATACAAAATGCACATAGAGTAGTTTCCATAACTCGGTAAAGTAGGGCTTTATCTTCTTTTTAAAAGTTTATATGAGGGCATTTCTATATGCGTAACAATTCAAAATTGTGTAAATTGCACAATTTTATTGAGAATTTTTTTTTGACACATAGCAATTTTTTTACTATACTAGGGGACACAATCGTCTAAATGCAGACACCGTCTGTATACAGGCGACGAAAGGAGCGTTGGTATGCGAAAAGAACGCAAACTAGGATTTTCCCGGCGCATGATTGCCAAGGTCACAGTGACCCTTGTCATGAGTGTGATTGTGTGTGCGGCATCCTTTGCAACGGCGCTGGCTAACACTGTTTCCACCATTGTTACCGATGGAGATCAGATGTACACCTTCTCCATGGAAAGCACAGATTTAGATGAAATTATTAAAAAAGCAGAAGAAATGGGTTTGGCTCCGTTAGGTGTCAACGATATCTGTGAACGTGTTGGAAATACAACTGCAGTGAATGTCAGAAGAGGTGCCAATATAACAGTCAATGAAGCTGGTTCTGTTTCTGAACTGGTCGCCT
This sequence comes from Scatolibacter rhodanostii, assembly GCF_900197595.1. Classification (GTDB taxonomy): domain Bacteria; phylum Bacillota; class Clostridia; order Oscillospirales; family Acutalibacteraceae; genus Scatolibacter; species Scatolibacter rhodanostii. The sequence goes on from NZ_FZLO01000004.1 coordinate 213,074, forward strand.
TTAAAGGGGATACCGTTGAAAAAGCTTTGGCTGACAACAGCATTATTTTGAAAAACAATGATAAAGTCACTCCTGCAAAAGAGACAATTATCCGTTCAGATATGCAAATTGCCATTGAGCGATATTGTTCTGTCACTATTTTTGCAGACGGCAAAGAGTACCCTGTTTCTTTGGTTGGTGCTACCGTAAAGGATGCTATTGAAAAAGCTGGTTTAAAGATTGGAACAGACGATGACGTGAACTATTCCATGGATAAACCCCTTTTCAATAATATGCGCATTCGTGTTGGTCGTATCATGACTGTGAAAATTTCCGCTGATGGTGAAACCAAAGAATATAAAGTCTTTGCTGATAATGTTGAGAACGCCATTGAAAAAGCCGGACTCAAACTTGGCAAAGATGATGTTGTCACTCCGCTGAAAAATCAGAAGCTGACTGACAACATGGAAATTGTTATTAAACGTGTCGAAATAAAAGAAGAAACTAAAACAGAAGAAATTGCTTTTCAAACCGTGGAAGAAACTGACAGCAGCATTTATGCGGAAAACGGTTTTGTGAAAACAGAAGGCGTCAATGGTAAAAAAGAGCTTACTGTTAAGCAATATTATGTGGAAGGCGAATTAGACCGCGAAGAATCTGTTTCTGAAAAAATAGTGTTAGAACCTGTTAATAAAGTGGTCGTGGTTGGCACTAAGAAATATGAGGAGAAGGCTCCTGTCCAAGAGATTCCTGATCAGTCCTCCAGTTCCTCTGGCGAATCTAGTGGTTCAACGACTTCTGGTAAAACATTCACCGGGTATGCTTCTGCTTATTCTAACACTGGCTATACGGCAGATGGCAGCTACACCAGCCGTGGTATAGTAGCCGTTGACCCAAGCATTATTCCGTATGGAACTCGCATTCGTATTGACACGGCAAATGGATATAGCGGTGAATATATCGCTGCAGACACAGGCGGTGCCTTGCAAAGCGGTCGAATTCTGGTTGATATTTGGATGCCAACATCAGAAGAATGCCTCAATTTTGGTATTCAGAATGCGACTGTAACAATTTTAGATTAAATAAACTTGTTTAGAATATGAAAAAGACAAATTCCCTTGAAAAGAGATAAGCAACTTGCTTATCTCTTTTTTTACTGGAAAGTGTTTATTGCAAAACGGTTTTGTGCTATAATAGACTACGATTTATGTTGGCTACTCATCTTTTTTAGATTATATCCATACTCCGAACCATCACAATCTTAGCTTTTAATCAATTTTTTGAGCGGCCATTATTTAAATTTAAAATATGCTTATAATTTATCCAATTGGAGAAACAATATTATGACAGAAGTATTAAAGCGGACATGGGCCGAAATTAACCTTGACGCTCTTGCCTTTAACTATAATCAGATTAGAAACACGCTAAAGCCGAATGTAAAACTTTGCTCCGTGATAAAAGCAGATGCTTATGGGCATGGTGCAGTGCAGATTGCTCAAGAACTGCAAGCGCTAGGCACCGACTATTTTGCTGTTTCTAATTTAGAAGAAGCCCTGCAAATTCGTTTAAGCGGTATTCAAACCCCTATTCTGATTTTGGGTTATACCCCTGCTTTACACGCTTCTACCTTAAGCCTTTATCACATCACACAATGTGTGTATTCTCATGACTATGCAGTGGCTCTTTCAGAAAAAGCTGCTAAAGAAGGCGTAATTGTTACTGTTCATCTAAAAATTGATACTGGCATGAATCGTATTGGATTTCATTTGACAGACTCAATTTCTGAAGAAGAAATTGAAGCACTATCTGCCATTTGCCGTTTACCAAGTTTAAATTGGGAGGGTATCTTTACCCATTTTGCTGTATCAGATGAAGGTAAGAATGGTGAAGAATTTACCCGAAAGCAGGCACTGCGTTTTCAGGCAACTGTTCAAGCGCTTGATACCCATGGCCATCACTTTACCATTCGTCATTGCGCTAACAGTGCTGCCATTCTCGATTATCCTGAAATGCATTTTGACATGGTTAGGGCAGGTATCATTCACTATGGTCTTTACCCCTCTAGTAAACTGAAAAATCATCAAGAATTCCACCCCACCCTTGCCCTGAAATCAACTGTTTCTAATGTTAAAATGATTGATTCGGGTGATACTGTCAGTTATGGCAGAGTTTTCACCGCTGAGAAAGCAATGAAAATTATTACTGTGCCGATTGGTTATGCTGACGGCTACCCGCGTATTTTATCAGCAAAAGGTGCCGAGGTATTGGTGGGCGGTAAGCGCTGCAAAATTGTCGGCAGAATTTGCATGGATCAACTTATGGCCGATGCCAGTAATTTGGATGAGGTTACGATTTGCGACGAGGTTACTTTAATTGGCTGCGATGGCAATGAGAAAATTTCAGCTGATGAACTCGCAAACTACCAAGAAAGTATTAACTATGAAGTCATTTGCGATATTGGCAAACGCGTGCCTAGAGTTTATTATAAAGATGGAAAAATAGTGAGTGTAATAAATCAAGTTTTGCCGCAAACCTTCAATCTTTAATTCATAAAACTAAAATGAATATAATTATCAAATTGACAATTATTCTTGCTCATGATAGACTATATCAGTAAATAAATATCTATAAAACCAAGATAAGGGGAGTTATTACTATGTTTAATTTAAAAGGACGTGTATGCGTTATCTCCGGTGCTTCATCCGGTTTAGGTGCTCAAATGGCAAAAGGCTTTGCTGAGCAAGGTGCTGATCTTGTCATCACCGCCAGAAGACTTGAAAGATTAGAAACTCTTGCTGCAGATCTCAGAAATTTGGGTGTTAAAGTTTTACCGCTTCGCTGTGATGTTACTGACACCGAGTCTGTTAATGCCGCTGCTGATGCTGCTATAAAAGAATTTGGTAAAATTGATATTCTCGTGAACTGCGCCGGTTCTGCTGCTAACGCAGGCGTATTGGCTATGACAGATGACGAATGGGATTTCACCATTGACACTGATTTAACTAGCGTTTTTAAAGTCACTCGTGCTTTTGCTAAAAACATGAAAGAGAACGGCTACGGAAGAATCATCAACATCGCTTCTATGTATGGTATGGTTGGCAACACCGCAATTGACACCGTTGCCTATCACGCTTCAAAAGGTGGCGTTATCAACTTTACAAGAGCAGTTGCTGCTGAATTGGCAAAATATAATATTACTTGCAACTCTATTTGCCCCGGCTATTTTGCAACCGAGCTTACACAATCTACTCTAGATACAGAACAGTTCACAACCTATATGAAAGCTACTGTACCGCTCGGACGTTACGGCCATGAAGGCGAGCTTAATGCTTCTGCTATCTTCCTTGCCAGTGATGAAGCTTCTTATGTCACCGGTGTTATTCTGCCTGTTGACGGCGGCTACACTGCGGTTTAATCTTTGTCCTAGATTTTTTCTTCTTGAAAGATAGCCATGAAACTTTAAAACTGTTCTATGAAGCTTGTTCCTCCTCCATAGCGAGGGGTGAACAAAGGGACTATACTCTTTTGAATTTAATTGACTATACTAAGAAAATAATAAAATCCGGTTTGATTCTTTCGTTAAGAATCAAACCGGATTTTCGTCTTATAAAAAGCTCTTTAGAGCCTCTTAAAATTCAATTTTATTATTGATGAATTCAACCAAAGAATCAATTGAAACTCTTTCTTGCTCCATGGTGTCACGGTCACGAATGGTGACACAGCCGTCCTCTACGCTGTCAAAATCATAGGTAATACAGAATGGTGTGCCGATTTCATCTTGGCGGCGATAACGTTTACCAATGGAGCCGGCATCGTCATAATCCACCATAAAGTGTTTGGAAAGTGTGGCATAAACCTCTTGTGCCTTTTCACCAAGCTTTTTGGAAAGTGGCAAAATGGCGGCTTTAAACGGAGCCAGGTACGGGTGCAAACGCATGACCACTCGTGTGTCTTTATCATCAATTTTTTCTTCATCATAGGCGTTACATAAGAAAGCAAGTGCCATTCTGTCTGCGCCAAGTGAAGGTTCAACCACATAAGGGATATAGTGTTTGTTTTCTTCTTGGTCAAAATATTCGCAGCTTTTGCCAGAATGCTCTTGGTGCTGCTTTAAGTCATAATCGGTTCTATCAGCAATACCCCATAGTTCACCCCAGCCAAACGGGAAACGGAACTCTACATCGGTAGTTGCTTTGGAATAGAATGAAAGCTCCTCAGCTTCATGATCACGGAAACGCAGCGCTTCTTCTTGCATGCCCAAATCGAATAACCACTTTTTGCAGTAGTCTTTCCAGTAATGGAACCATTCAAGGTCTGTGTCCGGCTTACAGAAAAATTCGAGTTCCATTTGCTCAAACTCACGAATGCGGAAAATAAAGTTTCCGGGTGTGATTTCGTTACGGAAGGATTTACCTACCTGCGCAATACCAAAAGGCAATTTTTTGCGGGCACTTCTCTGCACATTGTTAAAGTTTACAAAAATACCTTGAGCCGTTTCAGGACGCAGATAAATCTCGCTCTTAGAATCTTCTGTTACACCCTGAAAGGTTTTATACATCAGGTTGAACTGGCGAATATCTGTGAAATTCTTGCTGCCGCAATCAGGACAGCAAATATCATTTTCTTTGATATACTCCATCATGGCTTCATTGGTCCAGCCATCAGCCGACTCACCCAACTTATCTTCAATCAGCTTATCTGCACGGTGACGGGTTTTGCAGTCTTTACAGTCCATTAGCGGGTCTGAAAATCCTCCCACGTGTCCAGAAGCCACCCAAACCTCAGGGTTCATGAGAATGGCCGCATCAAGCCCAACATTATAAGGATTTTCCTGTACAAATTTTTTCCACCAAGCTCTTTTCACGTTGTTCTTAAACTCTACACCTAAAGGGCCGTAGTCCCAAGAGTTTGAAAGACCGCCGTAAATCTCACTGCCCGGGAAAACAAATCCCCTATTTTTGCAAAGGGCTACAATGGTTTCCATGGATTTTTCAGTCGCTTTCATAAAGTTCCCTCCGTATACTATTCTATCCGTCTATTTTAGCACCTTATCCCCTTTTTGGCAAGCCATTTCAAGGCTTGCCCTTGCTTTTAGAAAACAATGACCTCTCTCTCTTTTTTTGTAAATTTTAAAGGTAATGATAGAAAATTAATAAAATGTACACACAAAATTCACAGTAACATGATAGGAATAGTAGTAGCAAAACAAGTGAGTTTTGAATCTTGTTTAAATAAAGAAATACTTGCTTAAAAGGAGGCATCACTTTGGCATCTGAAATTCAGACTAAAAACCTAAAAATTGAGGGTATGACCTGCACAAACTGCGAGAACATTATTGAGCAGGCTCTCAAAAAAACAGACGGTATTCAAAAGGCAAAGGCGAACTACGCAAAAGGCTCTGTGTTTGTGTCTTTTGATTCCACCGAGATTACAGTCAAAGGCATTGCTCGTGTTCTCAAAAAAGCAGGCTATGCTGTAGTTTTAAAAGATTCACCCCCTGCTATTGAAAAACCCAGTTTCTTCAAAGTCAGCGGTGTTGCCGTCATTTTGTTGGCACTCTATCTCATTTTAAGAGAGTTTGGCTTTTTGGATATCCTAAATAATTTTCCGCAAGCAGAAGAAGGCATGGGGTATGGCATGCTATTTATCATTGGTCTGCTAACCTCTGTTCACTGTGTTGCCATGTGTGGTGGTATCAATCTTTCTCAATGTTTGCCCCAAACTCAAATTCAGGAAACCAGCCATAAATCAGCTGCTTTAAAACCTAGCCTTTTATATAACACCGGACGTGTTGTTTCTTATACCGCTGTTGGTGCACTCGTAGGTGCATTGGGTTCTGTCGTCAGCTTTTCAGGTACGCTCAAAGGAATTATTCAAATTCTTGCAGGCGTCTTTATGGTCATTATGGGTTTGAATATGCTGAACATTTTCCCGTCTTTGCGCAAGTTGATGCCAAGGATGCCGAAAGCACTGGCTGGAAAAATTTATCAAGAAAAACAAAGTGGAGGGCATACTCCCTTTTTTGTCGGTCTGCTAAACGGACTTATGCCTTGCGGCCCTTTGCAGGCCATGCAGATTTATGCACTTTCTACAGGCAGTCCAGTAAAAGGGGCCTTGTCTATGCTGGTGTTCAGTTTAGGCACAGTTCCTCTCATGTTTGGTCTGGGCGCACTCAGCAGTGTTCTCAGCAAGCGTTTCACCGCTAAAGTCATGAGTATCGGTGCTGCTCTAGTTGTCATTTTAGGGATATCCATGTTGGGTAACGGTTTTAGTCTTTCAGGCGTTTCTTTTATTCCCCAAGCTAAATCAGACAACCAGACAGGAATTCTCATTGAAAACGGTGTTCAGATTGTCAACACTACGGTTTCTCCCCGAGGTTATGAAGATATCACTGTGCAAGCCGGCACACCTGTCAAATGGACAATTTCTGCCCCTGAAGGCAGCTTAAATGGCTGCAACTATGCTATGTTTATTCCGGAATATGAAATTCAGGCACCATTAGATTTTGGGGACAACGTTATTGAATTCACACCCACAGAAACAGGCACTTTTCCCTATAGCTGTTGGATGGGTATGATTCGCAGCAGTATTACTGTCATTGACCCTCCTACCTCTGATTCTGCTCTTTCTCAAGTTGCATAAACCAAAAATGACACTGGCTGATGAAGCCGGTGTCATTTTAATTCTGTTGAGTGATATTATCTTTGAGATTGCATATATTGCTCTGAAATAAGTCTCACTATCAGTTGATTTCGACATTAGAATTATGTTATTCTAAACTTAAATCTTTGCTTATACCAAGCGTTTTTTATCGTATCAAACACATGAAAAAGGGAGGAACTACTACCAATGTTATTTTGGAAAGAGATATTTTTAACCACTGACCAAAAAAAGTTGCAGGAAAAAGAAGAAATCCTATTGCAAAACCATATTTTATATAGAACCAAAAAACAGAGTAGAGAGAAAAGGCAAAGCATCAATCTCACTGGCAGAGAGGCTTTTTTGTACCGTGTAGGCTCTATTCCTCTCACTACCTATTATCTTTATGTCCAAAAAAAGATGTGGAGTGGGCAACAAAACTGATACGATAATCAACTATTTTTTTGTTTTGACGGATACGGCTTTAATTCATCTGTTCTCTCTACTAGATAATCAATACTTGTCTGGAATAAGTCAGCTATTTGATTCAAAATCGGTATGGGGATGTTCAAATTTCCTCTTTCATAGTCCGAATAAGTAGTCTGGTGAATATTTAATAAATTTGCCATTTGTGCTTGGGTCAAATCTTTATCTTCTCGCATATTGCGAATTCTTTTATACCTATTATACATCGATTGTTTCCTTACTCATTATTTGCTTTTCTCGGATAGGGTTGCCGTTCATCTGTCAGATTCAGCAAATAGTCTACACTGACGTTGTGAACGACTGCTAACGCCGCCAATACCTCTGGCGGAATCATGCGCTGACCGCTTTCATAATAAGCATAGGTTCTCTGCGGAACACCAATCCTATCACCAACCTGCTGTTGGGTTAGATCTTTATCTTCCCGTAACGCTCGGATTCTTTTATATTCCATGTTTACACCTTAAATTTATTCACCTTTTTTGCCTTGGAGGATAAGGCTTTAATTCGTCTGTCCTCTCTACTAAATAATCAATGCTTGTCTGAAACAAGTCGGCTATTTGATGCAGGATAGGTATCGGGATGTTCAAATTTCCTCTTTCATAGTCCGAATAAGTGGTTTGGTGAATATTCAATAAATTTGCCATTTCCGCCTGTGTTAAATCTTTATCTTCTCGCATGTTACGAATTCTCTTGTACAAATTTTATCACCTCATCCCCATTTTAAGGGAATATACCTTAAAAGTCAATAAGGCATATTCCCTTATGCATAATAAAATTATAAAGGTGAGGTGATAAAATGCTTGACTATAAAAAAATGAATAGTGACTTGGTGATTGCTTTAAGTACGATAATCGACATTGCAGAAGCTGCTATTGCAAAAACAGAGGAAACTATTTTATCTGATGAGGATAACTCTCCTCCCTTATATTATCTCAACCCAAAAGACTGATGGCAGCTATCTTTGACTTGATTTTTCAGACCTTTTCGTATATAATAGTAAAGCTATCTTGAAATAGCATAGTCTTTTGACAAGCAAGGCGGCGCAGGCCGTGAAATATGCGAGCGGGCAGGTCTGTACGGCAAAACGCCGTGAACCATGTCAGGCGGGGAACCGAGCAGCATTAAGCGGTAGCTTTTGGGCGATACAGGGTGCTTGCCCGCTCACATATTTTACGAAGGCGAAGTCTTGCTTTTGCTATCTTTATTTTTGCTTTATCTCTGTTTAATTTCTCACAGGAGGTGACCGAATTGTATCAGGTTTTATACCGTAAATACCGACCACGCACGTTTGCTGATGTCATCGGTCAACCACAGGTGACAACTACGCTCAAAAATGAGCTGACAAGCGGGCGCATTGCTCATGCTTATCTTTTCACCGGCACAAGAGGAACAGGAAAAACAACCTGCGCAAAAATTCTTGCCAAAGCAGTTAACTGCCTTGATTTGCAGAACGGCGACCCTTGCGGTGATTGCGAAATCTGCCGTGGGCTTGATGACGGTTCTATTATGGATGTCGTCGAAATTGATGCTGCCAGTAACAACGGAGTGGACAGCATTCGTTCTTTGATTGAAGAAGCCGCTTTTACACCGGCCAGCACAAAATATCGCGTCTATATTATTGACGAAGTGCACATGCTTTCGACAGCAGCTTTTAACGCGCTACTCAAGACATTAGAAGAACCCCCTGAACACGTTTTGTTTATTTTAGCAACGACTGAAGTTCACAAGCTTTTGCCCACAATTTTATCCCGTTGTCAGCGTTTTGATTTTCGCAGAATTTCTCCTGAAGATATCGCTGAAAGATTGATTCATATTGCTGCCTTAGAGCAAGCAGAGCTTGACCATGAAGCTGCCTTGCAAATTGCTCGTATCGCTGACGGCGGTATGCGTGATGCGCTTTCTATTTTTGATCAGTGTTTGGGCAGAAGTAATCATGTTACCATGGATGTTGTACAGCAAACTACCGGCATTGCCGATCAGTCTTATTTATCTTCTTTGGCAAATGCCATTGTGCAGAAAGAAAGTGCTGCCGCATTAGAAACCATTGCCGAACTTTATCAGGGTTCAAAAGACATGAACCGCCTTTGTGAAGAAATGGCAGAATATTTTCGGAATCTCATGATTATTAAAACGACTCGAAATCCTTCGCAAATTTTACTATTACCAGAATCTCAATTGCAAGATATGACGGCACAAGCCATTGGCATAAAGCTTTCTTTGATTCTGCACGCTTTAGATACCTTTGAAGATTGTATGGGACGTATGCGTTTTGGCCACGCCCGCACAGAAATGGAAATGGCCTTTGTGCGTCTGTGTTCTCCCGAACTTGACACGACACCAGAAGCTTTATTGCGCCGATTAGAAGCACTTGAAACTCGAGCGCCAACACAAGCTCCTGTTTCAGTCAACCGCCCGGCTGTTTCAACAGAAACTCCTAGCTCTATTGAAACACAGCAAGAAGAGCCAGCAATCCCCATACAGGCAAGCGAACCGACAGTCAAGCCCAAGTCTGCTTCAAAAAATCTTTCGATTGAAGAGCTTTCGGCGAGTGCTGAACCTTTTGACCAATGGCAAGATATTCTGCGTGCCATTAAGTCTTATTCCTCCAGTGTGGCTGCTGCCTTTGACGGTTCCTCTGCTTTTGTGAGCAGCGATTACCTACTTATTGAAGCCCCGCAGTTTGCTTTTGACTTACTAAAACGCCCCTCACAGCGAGAGCGTATTCGAGATTCTGTGAAGCAAGTGACCGGGCAAACTTACAAACTAGGTCCATATAAAAAACCGAAAAAAGATGATTCAGGCTCTGCCGACCCTCTTGATGAACTGGAACAACGTGCACAAGAAGCTGGATTTTTAGCAGAGTGAGATTCTTAAACTTATATTTAAATAGAAATGATGAGAAATGAAAGGAAGTATAGATTATGAAAGCAAGATTACCAAAAGGCATGGGCGGCGGTGGCAGCCAAAATTTACAGCAGCTCGCCAAACAAGCACAAAAAATGCAAGAACAAATGGAAGCTGTTACCAATGAATTAGAAGCAAAAGAATATACCGCTACTTCTGGCGGCGATGCTGTGAAAGCCATTGTCACCGGAAAAATGGAAGTTAAAGAAATTGTGATCAAACCTGAAGTGGTTGATCCTGATGATGTTGAAATGCTGGGCGATTTAATTACCGCTGCCGTCAACGAGGCTTTGCGCTCTGCTGCAGCTGAAAAAGAAGATAGAATGGAAGCCCTATCTGGCGGCATTAACATTCCGGGGATGTTTTAATGGCAAGCTACTATATCCCTTCTTTGGATTCTCTCGTTGAAAAATTTGAGAGTCTTCCCGGAATTGGACATAAATCGGCACAGCGTTTGGCTTATCATATTCTTGATTTGTCTAAAGAGGATGCGGAAAGCTTTGCTGATGCTATTGTTACGGCTCACGAGAAAATTCGCTACTGCAAGGTTTGCTGTAACCTAACTGACCAAGACCTCTGCCCCATTTGCCGCAACTCAGCAAGAGAAACTTCGACCATCTGCGTGGTAGAAGATAGCCGTGACGTGTTTGCTTTGGAACGCTCTAACGGTTATAACGGGCAATATCATGTGTTGCATGGTGCGATTTCCCCTTTAAGTGGAATTGGACCTGATCAGCTGAAGATTCCCGAATTACTGAATAGAATTAACGAAAATTTAGAAGAAATTATTATGGCGACCAATCCTACTGTGGAAGGTGAGGCAACTGCACTTTATCTTGCCAAACTTTTAAAGCCACTTGGAATTAAAATTACCAGACTGGCTTATGGCATTCCTGTCGGCGGGGATTTGGAATACGCCGATGACGTTACCCTTTCCAGGGCAATGGAAGGGCGGCAAGTTTTATAAGTCTACATCTAACTCTGCATGAGGATATAAACTATAGATTTACATCGCATGAAGAGTGCTTTAGCACGAATTACGCGACGTGCCAACGGTGGCTCACAGGTTTTATTCATTCAGATTTTACTCACATCTCAACGTGAGATATAACCTATAGATTTACAGCGCATGAAAAATGCTTTAGCACGAGTTACACGACGTGCCAGCGGTGGCTCACAGGTTTTATTCATTCAGATTTTTCCTCACATCTCAACGTGAGGATATAACCTATAGATTTACAGCGCATGTAGAGTGCGTTAGCACGGGTTACACGACGTGCCAGCGGTGGCTCACCGCAGGAGGTGAAAATAGTGAAAGAAAGTACAAAAACAATTGCAAGCAATAAAAAAGCATATCACGATTATTTTGTAGAAGAAACATTAGAGGCAGGCATTGAACTTAAAGGAACAGAGGTCAAATCGCTGCGCGCCGGCCGAGTGAACCTGAAAGATTCTTGGTGTTCTGTCGTAAATGGAGAAATGTTCTTAAACGGCTGTCATATCAGTGCTTATGAGCAAGGTAATATTTTCAACCACGATACAACAAGAGTAAGAAAATTGCTTCTGCACAAAAGAGAAACATTAAGATTGTTTGGCCTGACAAAACAGCAGGGCTATTCACTCATTCCGCTTTCACTGTATTTCAAAGGTTCTCGTGTTAAAGTCAATGTTGGTTTGTGCAAGGGTAAAAAACTTTATGATAAGCGTGCTGATTTAGCAGAGAAAGCAGCGAAGAGAGATATTGAAAGAGCTGTGAAAGAGCGTAATCGATAGAAAATTTTGCAACTCTTTTTATAATTGCATTTCTCACCTTTATCAAAAATTTACATTGTGACTTTTTGTCAATCATGCTATAATAGTTACAGAACTTCTTACACGGGGAATAATAAACATTTGCTCCTAGAATTTTTTCTGCGCTTAACAATAAAATTAACTTCTATTTATAAAATAGGGATATATGGTGAGCTTTATGAAAGAATATAAAAAAGTAAGAATTCATTTATCTTTTTGGCACAAAGAACCTGATCAAGATTATATCGAAATCGCCAATAGAGAGGCCAAAGATGGTTGGAAGCTTCTCCAGATTTTTGCTCCCAATGTGGGTGGATATGGTTTGGCTAATTATTTTGAGTTGGTCTTTGAAAAAGATAGATAACCTGATTGATTTATTGGCTTATTTCTTCGTTTAGTTTTACAAAACTTTTTATGGGGATGTAAAGGCTTCGACGGGGGACGAAAGCCGGGGAAAAGCGAGCAGTGGGACGGGACCACTCTAAAATCCGTAAACTTTAAAATTAAACGACAACAATTCTGTTGCTGTTGCTGCTTAATTAAGCAGCCGTTCTTACTCAGAGTACCGCGGCTGGGATAAGAGCGCCGATTAGCGGTGAACGTGAACAGGGCCACGCCTTTAACTCTGTCACGGCCTAAAGGCTACTAAAATCCGGAGTCTGCTGATAGACGCCGGACAGAGGGAATGTCAAAGTATCAGCTGCGCTCGGAGAAAGCCCCGGCGATTGTCTTTCGGACGCGAGTTCAATTCTCGCCATCTCCACCAAATAACTCCACAGCCTAGCTTTTATGCGGTCTGTGGAGTTTTATTTTTCTCTGTACACGATTTTTACACGATTTTATCTAATATTGCAACTGCTCTTTCTTCTTCCCTCGGATAGAGGTGACTGTAAGTGTTCCATGTGATTTCGATTTTCGAATGTCCTAATCGTCTGGCAATTTCTTGAATATTGATTCCGGAATTAGCTAAAAGAGAAGCGTGACTATGTCTAAAATCATGGATTCTTATCTTTTTAACATCAGCTAATTTTGCGTATAGAGTATTTCTGAGTTCTATGGTGGTATCTCTTAGAGAGGTTTCACCCCCGCAAATTCGCCAGTCGTGTGTGAAACCGTCTACTTGCTTATACCGATCATAATGCTCGTTAAGCACTCCCTTAAGTGGCTCAGGGATTTGTAGACTGCGATAGGATGATTTGTTTTTAGGAGGGGTTTCTCTATCGCCACCTTTCACTTTTTGGGAGATACTGCGTCGCACATGTAAGATATTTCCGTCTATATCTGACCATTTGAGGGCGTGTATCTCGCCTTTGCGCAGTCCGGTATAAAAAGCAATATTAAAAAATACAAAATAATTTTTTTCATAAAATTCTGTGGATTGTTTTTGTGCGGCCGAAATGAATTTTAAAAATTCATCGGCGGTGTAATAATCTACTGTCTTTCGTATTTCATAGGCATCTTTGAAATTTCCTAGGCGAATAAGCGGATTGGATGATAAATACCCCATTTTTATTGCATAGTTCAGCATGGCTCGGAATTCACCATATATATTTCTTTTCATCGTAACAACAATTTCTTTTTTACTAATAAGATTTTTCCAGTTCTGTAGTTCTGGAAGAGTTAGTTTTGGCAGACTCTTATCTTTCAACAGTGGTAGCACATGATTGTTTAAAATATGGCGGGTCTTTGCTAATGTGCTTTCCCTAACCTCGTGCTTTTTAACCTCAACATATTCATCATACAGTTGCTGCACAGTCATACGCTTCTCAGGCGGTTTCTCCTTTATTTCAGCTACCAGCTTCGCCTCCAGCTCCTTAGCTTCGGCCGCTCCATAGGCCACGCGTTCCATCTGCTTATCTTCGCCTTGCAGGTTTTTGTAGTTGATTCTCACACGGTATTTTTGCAAACCGTTCTTTTTTCCTTGCATCTTATAAATTGGCACAAAAAATCACCTGTCCTTTTCGTTTTTGGGTAGACGAAACCAAAGACAAGTGATATAATAACTTCGTTGATGATTGTTATTAAGCTTGTCTTAATTTCATTCGGTAAGCCTCTGGTGTTGGTAGCACCGGGGGCTTTTTTTATTTTATAGAGGTTAGCAAAGATTTCATTGTTCTTGTCTGCAATTCGTGCAGCGATTCTAAGTTTTCTTTTGCTGTCAGCTTGTATTCGTCTAGCAGTTCTTGATATAGACTTAAAAACTTTACTTCATCTTCTGATAGTTCGTATTTCATTGTGTTCTCCTTTTATTTAAGCCAGTTTTCGCTGTTTGGTCACAAAATAATAATTTAACGCCTTTTCAATAAATGATTCTGGCATATCAAAATATTCAGCTAATTGCCATTTTTCAGCGTATCCCTCTTGTATAGCTACGCTCAATTTCTCAAATGGTATGTAACGCTCTATCGCCCACCTGTTTGCCTTGTATTCGTGTTTCTCTACTAAGTCAAGTGAACTGCTTACCTTATGCGTACAGCCTGTTGCACAGTGTCCTAGCTCATGCGCCAGTATCCATTTTGTTTCTGTAACCGTTTTGACCCGAAAAGTATCAAGAAATATAGCGTATTGATTATTCATTTCCAAAGTAACGCTTTTTTCTTCCCCTACTTCATATGGAAAAAGGCTTACCTTTTCAGCTTCCATGTCGGCAAATATAGTATTCAATTCAACCATGCGTTTTCCTCACACGATAAATCAGTTATCTTTTTCCTGTTGTTGCTTAAAGAATTTTGCCATTTCAAGGAGTTTTTGCTTGTTTTCTTCTGTCAATTCTTTTGATTCATCTAAAAAAGCATATGTGAAATCATCAAATGTTATTTCAGGCTCGTCACTTTTAGTGGCGGGCCTTTCTTTTTGTGTGGATTCTTCTCCTGTTAGTAGATAGTCTACGGAGACACCAAAACAATCTGCAACTTTTTGAAGTTTGTCAGCGGAAGGATTTTGTGACCGACCTTTCCATTGGGAAAGCAATCCAGTGGATATCCCTGTAATTTTAGATAACTTATATGCACTCATCTTATTTTCTTGCAATAATTTTTCAATTCTGTCGTAGATGTCCATTTTTATTCCACCATTCTATACATAATCAACAAACATAGAAATCTAAGCCTTTTTGTGTTGACTATCTTAGTTTACTGTGGTATATTATGGGTGTACCAAAGAAAACTAAGTCAAACAGAAAGGTTTCTTAGTGACTTAGAAAAATGATGTTTTGTGTTTTGTTTACCTTAGCAAACTAAGCATATCACAAAACCGAAGTAAACGCAAGTATTTTTTTGAGGAAGGAGGATGTGTTCTATGGAAAAGAAACAGTATGAGCGTGAATGTGGAAAGTGTGAGCATGATGTAGATGCTTTGTTCTGCACAAATTGCGGTAAAAAAACAGAAGAAACCGCTGTAACGGCTTCTTCTTCGGAAAACTATTTGGGCTGATAAGCTGTGCCACATTTTTTACAGAACTTGTCGTTCACGCTCTCTCTGGGAGCATCACAGTTGGGACAACCGTAAGACATTTTAGTTCCGCATTGAGAACAATATTCGGGCTTTTCGATTTCTTCATATCTTGCTACCGATATAGACGGTATTTCTTTCTTTCCATATTTTTCGGTGTGACCGCAAGAATCACAAAAAGCTAAGTACATTGTAAAATCCTCCTTCCCTATGTATTCCGACACTGCAATGCCGATACCACCATTATAAGGAGATTATTTCCAAAAATCAAATAGAAAGAGGTGATATTTTGCCTAAATACTACACTTGTGATGAAGTTGCCGAGATTTATAAAGTCAAGGTTCTGACTGTTTGGGATTGGATTCGCAAGAAAAAGCTTTCCGCTGTCAAGATTGGCAGGGATTACCGCATATCAACAGAAGATTTAAAAATTTTCGAAGAAGAAAGGAGAACAGTATGAAAATTATTATTGAAGCCACACCGAAAGAAATTGCCGAACTTGTAGTTGCGATGCAAGAACGGCAAGAGGGTATTGTTATTAATGGAGACGAGTTAAAAAAGGCTGTTCAGCGAGGTACAAAGGGGTATTCCGTCAGTATTTCTGATGATTAATCAATTTTGATTTCATACAAATCTACTGTTCCCAGTGCTTCATAAAGCTTTCCACAAGCTAAAAAAGTTTCTCTTGCGTATTTTGAGGCTTCTGCCGGAAGAGCTCGCCCACAACTGGGACAATGTATATCTCCGTTAGTTTTTATGCATCGTGAGGTTATATCAAACTTTGAATCACATTTGCAAGTTATATGTAATATCACTTAAATCACCTCCCCTCTACCCACATTTTATCAAATACAGAAAGGACAAGCAAATGAAAATCAAGATATCCGATATAAAGGTAGGTGATAACCGCCGAGAAATTGATGAAGCCAATGTGCTGACAATAGCCGACAGTATGAAAGAAGTCGGGCTTATCAATCCTATCACCGTCACAGCAGACCATACGCTGATTGCTGGTGCTCACCGCTTAGAAGCCTGTAAATTGCTCAACTGGTCGGAAATCGAATGCAATGTTGTTGAACTGGATGGTCTGAAAGCTGAACTGGCTGAAATTGACGAAAATTTGATTCGACATAATCTCAGCCACCTCGATGAAGGCGAACAGCTTTTAAGGAAGAAAGAGATTTATGAAATGTTATATCCGGAAACAAAAAAAGGCGTTGCACAAGCTATTGGAATGAATCGTGCAGTAGGAAATAACGTGAGCGAAGATTCTTCGGTCACGTCAAAAAAATCCTTTGTCGATGATTCAGCCGAAAAAATGAATCTAACTCCTCGCCGAGTGCAACAAAAAATTCAAATCGCCCGAGATTTAACTCCCGAAGTTAAAGAGATTGTAAAAGAAAATGGCATCGGGTTAGACCCTTCTTTAAAACTCGCTCGAATCAAAGAACCCGAAAAGCAAAAAGAAGCAGCTAAAAGAATGGTGAAAAAACCGACTGAACCGCCAAAACCGAAAAACGAGAAAGCTGTTTTGAAAGAAGTCGTTTCGCATCTCAAATCCGAAAAAACTCAAATTTCTATGTCAGGTTCTTTGTTTTTACAAGAATACAATGCTTTTGCCAAAGATACCATTCGCAGTTTTGAGTGGTACAAGCAGGAAATGTACACCAATCTATATCCATTGTTGACCAAAGCCGAACTAAAAGAAATTACAGCTCTCAACACTGCAATGCTGAAAGCTGTAGAAAAAATAATTGATATTCAGAAAGGATTTTAATCATGAAAAATCAAAGAAAACCCGCCCTTGCTGGACAAGTCCATTTTACCATGCCCTATGAAAGAAAGCAACTGCCCACTGGAATTTTATTCTCTGGACAACCTTATCAACGCAAAGTCAAAACCGCTCGTGTCAAGCAAATTATTGATGAATTCGACCCAAAACTATTAGATGAAGTTATCGTAAGTTTCCGTGATGGGCGATACAACGTGGTAGATGGTCAGCACCGTATCGCTGCCCTGAAGCTCATGAATGGCGGCACGGACATCATGGTTAACTGTAAAATTGCAAATGGGCTTACATATGAGCAGGAAGCTGATTTGTATGAGCGATTGGATGCCAGCAAAAAGAAACTTAATTTAGCTGACAAAACAAGGGCGAAGTCCGAGGCTCGAAATGATCCTGATATTTTAGAGATTCATCGAATCTTATCCTCGTACGGAATAAGATGGAGTTTCGCCGCTGCTGGCAATGGTTCAGCAAACAATAAAATTATTTCTGCCAGAGCTGTAATAAACGCTTATAAGCTGCTAGGTGGAACAGGATTCGAAAGAATGGTTAAGCTTTTAAAACAAACATGGAAAGGTGATAAAGATTCACTTAATGCCTATATTTTATCTGGCGTGGCACTGTTTGTGAAAACATATGAATCTGATTTCAAAGATTCTATCTTTGTGAAAAAACTATCTCGAGTACAACCGCAAGAAATCGTTTCTCTTGGAAGAACAGATATCAGCACTCGAGATGCGGCTTTGAAATTCGCTCGTGTAATTCGAAATAAGTACAATGGGCAATCGAAAGAAAACACATTGTCTTATAAATTTAATGGGTGAGAAAGGAAGTACATATCATGCCAAGAATAAGGACAAGGTCCGTAGAGAATGTAGCTGCTGCGCTGAAAATTTATTACAGCTGCAATTACATAGGCAATGCTGAAATCAAAGAGATTTTCGGCATAGGAGAAAACACGGCAATCAATCTGAAAAAGCTAGTACAATCTGCTGAAATCGAGCGAAATGTTGTTCAGGCTGTGCCGTATAAGGTCAATACCAAGTTAGCGTTTGAGATTTGGGGAATTGATATTAAAGCCCTAGAAAAGAACTACAACAAGCTAAAGGAGTTAGGGTTATGAAACCCATAAAAATACATACACCATACCGCCCGAGAGTTAACCCCTACCGCAAGCATATCAGCGCAGCATTGTGTGGGTTGGCAGCAGTGATACTGACCGTGTTTTTGTGGCCTGACGTGTGGACAAGAATCTGCGGATTGATGTTGGTGCCGTTGGCTGCTGGGCTTGGGTGGTGCAGGGTGTGGGAGTATAAGGAGGATTGAAATGGAAAAAGCATATGCCGAATGGATTCCAGACGAATATGGCTATGCTCACTGCTCCGAGTGCGGATATGAGCATGACAGTCCCGAATATGTGACACAGTATTGCCCCGGCTGTGGAGCTTGTATGGAACAGGAGGATTGAAATGGAAGAATTAAAACCATATCAAGCTTACTCTCACAGGATTCACGGAGCGTGTTGTGATTACCCTGAACTATATGGCGTTTGGTGTTCGATGAAATCAAGATGTGAAAATCCCAACAGGCAAAAATTTAAAGACTACGGAG
>NZ_FZLO01000006.1 GCF_900197595.1 Scatolibacter rhodanostii
CATGGCACAATGTGATTAATACTGGAAATATCCCGCTAAAAATTTATACTATTTATGCGCCCCCTCATCATCCGTGGGGCACCATTCAAAGAACAAAAGCGGATGCAGAGGCAGCAGAATAGTTAAGCAGCGTATCGTTTCGGCGGTGCGCTTTTCTTATACCCGAAAATCAATCACAGGAGGTGGGTGACGATGTGGCGAAAACAGACTTAAAACAAAAAGCAAAAGACCTTTATGACAAGGGTGTTTCTTTAGCTGACATAGCTAATCAGCTAAATATATCTGCCAGTACAGTACGCAGTTGGAAGAGCCGATACAAGTGGGATAGCGTTGCAACAGAACGCAGCGTTGCAGAAAAGCGTTGCAACACAACAGAACCGCCTAAACCGCAACAGCCTCCAGCCGAATTAACAGAGCCTCTAACAGAGAATGAACGCTTGTTTTGTGAAGTATATATGCGAAACAAGAATGCTACTCAAGCTTATTTGAAAGTTTACGGTTGTTCCTATAATTCAGCCATGACAACATCTTGCAACATGCTAAGAAAACCGAAGATTAAAGCCTATCTTAATTATCTCAGAGAGTGTCAAAGGGAGGCTATTAACTTGCAGCCAATTGATATTGTAGAGCGATATATGCATATTGCTTTTTCGGACATTACTGATTTCGTTGATTTTGGGTCTACCGCCTCCCCTGTCTACGATGAAAAAGGTAATATCACTGGATCAAGAGAGAATGAATTTTTCCGACTTTATGATGCTCAAATGGTAAACGGCGGTGTAATCAAAGAGATTAAACAAACACAGAACGGCATTGCGATTAAGCTCGAAGATAGAACCGCTGCTTTATCTTGGTTATCGGACTATTTTGAGATGAATCCGTCCGACCGACACCGCCGTGAATATGACAAGCGCAAACTGGAAATGGAGTTGCTAAGAATGCAATCTGACGTCAAAGAATTGGCAGAAGAAGAAACACTGGATGATGGCTTCACGGCCGCACTTGGAGTAAAAGCAGCAGAAGTATGGAAAAAAGGCGATGACAATGTGGGATAAGATAGATTTCCAAATACAAAAGTTCCGTGAAAATATCTCCAATAATGCTGTGAAACTTCGCAAACAAGTTCGAGAAGGTTTTTTTAAATTCCAACCTTTTTCAAAACGACAAATACAAGTTTTCTCTTGGTGGTTGCCAAGCAGTGGTGTAAGCAGCGCAGAAGGCATTATAGCTGATGGGGCTATTCGTTCAGGGAAAACCCTGTGTATGTCGCTATCGTTTGTTGTGTGGGCAATGGATAGTTTTGACGGTAACAACTTTGCTGTATGTGGCAAAACAATAGGCTCCCTACGAAGAAATGTAATGTTTTGGCTACGACTTATGCTTCGCTCTAGGGGCTACACCGTACAAGACAAACGTTCAGATAATTTGATGGTAGTTCGCCGAAACGGTAAAATTAACTATTTTTATTTGTTCGGTGGCAAAGACGAACGCTCCCAAGACTTAATCCAAGGTATCACCCTAGCGGGCGCTTTTTTCGATGAAGTTGCCCTTATGCCAGAATCGTTCGTAAACCAAGCGACAGCCCGTTGCTCTGTGACTGGTTCAAAGTTCTGGTTTAACTGCAATCCCGAAGGCCCTCAACACTGGTTTTACACTGGATGGATACTTAAGCGCAAGGAACGCCGTATTTTATATCTGCATTTTACAATGGAAGACAATCTTTCGTTATCAGAACAGATAAAAGAACGCTATCGTAATCAATACACTGGTGTTTTCTACGACCGCTATATTCGGGGACTGTGGGTAGTAGCCGAAGGCAGAGTATACCCGATGTTCACAGACAATTCCGACCGTTATATTTTGCGTGGCACTACGCAGGGTATGGACGGTCAATTTTATGTATCTATTGACTACGGCACGGTTAACCCGACTGCTATGCAGCTGTGGCTTGTAAGAGGCAAGGAAGCCATAATGCTGAAAGAGTATTACTTTAACAGCCGTAAAGAGGGACATCAGAAGACTGATGAAGAATATTACAGTGACTTAGAAGAATTTACAGCCGGTTATTATATCCGAAAAATTATTGTTGACCCATCTGCGGCATCGTTCATTGAAACAATCCGCAGACACCGCAAATATAGCGTATGGGAAGCAGAGAACAGCGTTTTAGACGGTATCAGGGTGACAGCCTCACTGCTGACAGGTGGGGTAATTAAAATCCATGAATCCTGCAAAGATACGATTCGTGAATTTGGGCTGTATCGGTGGGACGAAAAGAAAAAGAGCGACACTGTACTGAAAGAGAATGACCACGCTATGGATGCTATGCGTTATTTCTGCTATACAGTTTTAGCCCGAGAATTCAGATGGGCAGAATGGAGGCGATAAATTGTTTGAAAAGATGTTAAAATGGCTCAAGAACTTACTTGACCGAATGTTTGATGAATCCGGCACTTCTGATATTGCTTTATCTGACAGAATGTCCACTGCTATTAATCTTTGGGCGAGTATGTACGAAACTGGTGGACCTTGGGTATCAGAATGCTTACATAGTATGCAGCTGCCGGGTGTGATTGCAGAAGAATTCGCCCGGTTGGTGACAATCGAAAGTGAGATTGATATATCGGGTTCACCGAGAGCCGATTTCATCAATCTGACATTGGAGCCTTTTTTTGATAAGCTTAGAAATTATGTTGAGTTAGGTTGTGCTTTGGGCGGAATTGTATTTAAACCCTATGTGTCCGACGATAAAATCATTATTGATACTGTTCAGGGCGATTGCTTCTACCCTACTCAATTTGATTCCTCCAACCGCATGACAGGGGCTATTTTCATTGAGCAAATACACCGCAAAGGTTTTATCTACACGAGAACAGAATATCACAACTATCAAAACGGCACACACCAAATTAAAAATAGAGCATTCAAAAGTAAATCATCTTTTTCTTTGGGCGAAGAAATTGCACTTACTGATGTGCCTGAATGGGAACAGATTGCTCCTGAACTGACTATTAATTATTGCGATAGACCTTTGTTTGGGTATTTTAAAATACCTTCTGCCAATAAAACAGACCGTCATTCACCTTTGGGCGTGTCAGTCTATTCCAAATCTATCAACACAATTAAAAACGCCGATGAACAGTATGGCCGTTTTCTTTGGGAATTTGAGGGTGGCGAATTGGCGGTTGATGTCGCAGAGGATTTATTGGAACATCAGCCCGACGGCTCTGTCAAAGTGCCAAAAGCGCAAGAACGACTGTATCGAAAAAGGACTGTGCCAACAAAAGACCAGAACTTTTATGAAGTCTTTTCTCCAACTTTGCGTGATGAATCTTTATCCAGAGGGCTTGACCGAATATTAAAGCTGATTGAGTTTCAATGCGGGCTTGCTTATGGTACGATTTCAGACCCACAGACGGTTGATAAAACAGCGACGGAGGTTATTTCTTCCAAGCAACGCAGTTACGTTACAGTAAAAGACATCCAAAAAGCTTTGGAGACGGCCATTGACGATTTAGCTTATGCGGTTGATAAACTGGCCGAAATCTATCAATTAGCCCCGGCGGGTAACTATAAAATCGCCTATGATTGGGATGATAGCATCGTAAATGACCCGGCACTGCGAAAGCAAATGTTTTGGCAATATGTGACGGCTGGCAAGTTCCCATTTTGGAAATACCTTGTAGAATTTGAGGGGTACAGTGAAAAGGATGCCAAAGCGATTGCTGCAGAACAGCAAAGCAGTTTAAAAATGTTCCCCGAGGAGGAATAGCCTATGCTCCCTCCTAATTTCATCGACTATGCCGCCTCTGATGTTTTCGAGCTTTACAATCAACTGGACGAAGCGATTATCAATGACATTGTTCGGCGAATTATCAAGACAGGGAATGTATCGGCAACGGCTGACTGGCAGATTCAAATGTTGCAGCAAGCAGGGCTTTTGCATGAAGATATCATTCGGCTGGTTGCTGAAAAGACGAATGCCAGTATCCCCCATATTCGGTATTTGTTCGAAGACGCCGCCGTTGAATCCATCTCTTGGGACAACGAGATTTATGAGGCGGCTGGCTTATCTCCTCCTGCTTTGCGGCAATCTCCCTCTGCGGTTCGCATACTTAATGCAGAACTGCAAAAGACATATGGGCATCTGCAAAATCTCACGATGACCACAGCCACAACATCGCAAACAGCTTTTATTAATGCTATGACAATGGCAGAGATGCAGGTAAGCAGCGGCGCATTTGATTACATATCAGTGTTGCGAAATACTGTGAGAATCTTAGCACAAACAGGCTCAACGGTGTTATACCCGTCAGGACATATCGATAAGATTGATGTCGCTGCACGCCGAGCAATGCTTACAGGTGTCGGGCAGACAGTCGGGAAAATATCTGAACAGTATGCCGAAGATTTAGGCTGTGACCTCATGGAGATAACAGCTCACGCTGGAGCAAGACCTGATCATGCAGTTTGGCAGGGTAAGATTGTCAGCCGTTCAGGTAGGCGAGGATATTTATCGCTATCTGATATCGGCTATGGCACTGGGGCAGGATTCAAAGGCTGGAACTGCCGGCATGACTGGTTTCCGTTTTTTGAGGGACTTTCTTCCTCTGTTTATCCCCGTGAGAAACTAGAAGAATACGAGAACAGAAAAGTTTCTTTTGACGGTGAGGAAGTCCCTTATTATGAAGCCACGCAAATGCAGCGTAAAATTGAGCGTGAAATCAGGCAGACAAAAAGGGAACTATCCGCATATGATACCGGTATAAAAGAATCTGTTGACGAAAAGATGAAGAACGCTTTCCAAGAGGATTTCAACGCTGCTTCAGTTTCACAGAAGCAGCAAGAATCGGAATTAAAAGATTTTAACGGGCAGACAGGAATTGACAGGCAGCGCAATAGAGAGCAGGCTCTAGGGTTTGACAGGTCTGTTTCTTCAAAAGCTGTTCAAGCTAATAAAAGGGTTGAATCTGCTGCCAACAAGCTGTATAATTTAGGAAGTAGCAAAGCGAATGTTTCAGAGTATTTAAAAGATAAACCGATTCGGGATAAAATTGCATCCAATGAGTACCCTAAAATATTGGATATTGGCAAACAAGGCAAACATATTTTGGGGCATAACAACTATAAAGATGGTCGAAGCTATTTGACGATTTCAGAGGATGAAGCGCAAAAACTTATGACCGAGTTTTCAACTAAAGGTCTGCTTAAAAAAGACAACAAAGGCAAATGGACCCATAAAGAATTTGTTACCTTAGATAAACAAATTGGTTTTGTAGTAGACCTTGAAACAGGTACTAAAACTCCAACGAAACGCTTTTCCATTCACTATAGTAAAAAAGGTTGGCATATGGTGCCGGCAAAGGAGGTTGATTAGATTGACATTAAAAGAAGCGCACGGAAAACAAGTGAAAATTATTTTGAAAGATGGGCAGATATACAGTGGCTTGGCATATGACTATACCTCAGCCTTAGATAATGAGCCTGAACCTGAAAGTATTACCGTTGGGCAAACTGAATTATATGCACCCGAAATCAAATCAATCGAATTAATTTAAACCACCTACTGAAAAGTATGGTGGTTTTCTTGTGCTCATTTTTAGAAAAGGAGTGAGATTTATGAAAGAAAAAATCAAAATTATAAGTGATGGTGCTTACACGAAGGTATTCGTTAACGGTGAATCTGTAGACAATATTGAAAGCATAGTTTTCAAACACAATAGCGAAGAAATTGGTGCCAAACTATCGTTGAAAACTTATCAAAATGGACTTGGCATTAAAACAGAAATATCAGGATTTACACAGGAATAATAAAACTATATCTTAATAATCCTAGTGCCTATGAATTTTCATCGGTGCTATTTTTATACCCAAATTGGCTGACCATGCAAGCCTAATCTGTATGGCATCGGGTGCAAGCAACCACCTAAAACGCTTAGATGACGGAGGTATTATGAAAACAGAGGAATTAACCGCATTAGGACTTACCGAAGAACAAGCCACCCAAGTTTTTGCTATGCATGGTAAGGAACTCACCAAACTGCAAAACAATGTTACCACTCTCACGACAGAGCGTGACGGATATAAAACCCAGCTGGACACTGCAAACACAAAGCTAACGGGGTATGATCCCGAGTGGAAAACCAAAGCTGACACAGCACAGCAAGATGCCCAAAAACAGCTTGAAGCCCTCAAATTCGATTACGCTTTGAACGATGCTCTGAAAGCTGCTAAAGTGCGTGACACCGTATCGGTTAAAGCACATTTGAAAAAGGATGCTTTAAAGCTAGACGGTGACAGCGTTTTAGGCTTAAAAGAACAGCTTGAGACACTGAAAACCGAGAAAGACTTTCTTTTTGAAACCGAGGAAAAACCGCCGAAATTTTCTACAGGTACTCCCGGTGTTCAAACAGATACAGAAAAAGGCAAGGAGGCTGCCAACAACGCCCTCCGACAATTATTCGGAAGAAATGGAGATTAAACTATGAGTATTATTAGCAGAGATAAAGCGGAGGCTCTTATCAGAGAGCAGCTTGTCAACACAATTTTTCAGGACGTACCGAAGCAATCCTCTGTGCTGTCAATGATGAGGAAACTTCCCAATATGACCAGCAAGCAAACCAAAATTCCCGTCTTGGATATGCTGCCTATGGCATACTGGGTAAACGGTGATACAGGCATGAAACAGACCTCTCAGCAAGCTTGGGATAATGTCTATTTGACAGCCGCTGAACTAGCCGTCATCGTGCCTATTCCCGAAGCTGTACTGGATGATTCATCATTTGATATCATCGGTGAAACCACTCCTCGAATCAATGAGGCTATGGGACTAAGGGTTGATCAGGCAATTGCATTTGGCATTAACCGTCCGAACGAATGGCAGTCTGACATTATTACACTGGCCAGACAAGCAGGTAACAACGTTTCAGGCGGCATTACCTATGACAGCATTATGGGAACTGACGGCTTGATTGCCAAAGTTGAAGAATCCGGTTACATGGTAAACGGCATTTTGGCTTCTATGCGTTCTCGTGCTGCTCTGAGAGGAATTAAAGATACTGCCGGACATCCCTTGTTCGTATCAGATATGAAAGGCTCTACCCCCTACGCATTGGACGGCTCTCCCCTTACTTTCCCACAGAACGGAAGCTTTGACCAGTCTACTGCACAGATGATTGCAGGTGCTTGGAATCAGGCTGTCTATTCTATCCGTCAGGATATCACAGTCAAGATTCTTGATCAGGGTGTTATTCAGGACCCCACAACCAAGGAAATTGTCTATAACCTTGCGCAGCAGGATATGATTGCGATTCGTGTCGTCATGCGTTTGGGTTGGGCTTTGCCAAATCCTGCAAGCAGAATTAACGGCGACCGCACCAATATTCCGTTTGCTTACATTGAAGCCGGTACACCTGTAACGGATTATACTGTAACTTTCACAGTGGAAGACAACGCAGCAGAACCGGAAGCAATCGCAGGTGCTAGAATCGACGTTAACGGCGCACGCAAAACCACAAAGGCAGACGGCACAGCAGTATTTAACTTGCGCCCGGGTACCTATCCTGCAACAATCAAAAAGTCTGGGCATGTAACGCAGAGTGTCACGGTAACAGTTGCAAGTGCTGCTGTATCGCAGGACATCACTTTGCCGATTGTTCAATAAGAGGTGCTAAATGTATGCAGATTTTGAATTCTATCAGAGCTCCTACGGGAGCTCTTTGATTTCACAGGAAGAGTTTATGGCATTGGAGCGGCAAGCTTCGCTTCATGTCGATTTACTCACTTTTAACCGATTAAAAAACGGTTGGAACGTGACAGATGATGTAAAAACCGCTGTTTGCGCTGTGGCTGAGGTTGTAAAGAAATATGAGGCTGTACATGCACAGGCAATCACCGCTGTGGGAATCAAAAGCGAGAATAACGATGGCTACAGCGTTTCTTATCAAGATAGTGCTGATATCAAATCAGCTATGCAATCGGCTATGACCGATGCTGCTTATCCGTATCTGATTTACACCGGATTAATGGACAGAGGAATTGGTAGGTGCTGCCGATGATTACCAACGCAGACATTACGATTTACAACAAATATTATGACCGCACCACAAGAAAAGATATTTGGCTGAAAACGCATATTCATGGCGTGAGCTGGTACGGCGGTCAGAAAGTCACTGTCGCAGACAAAGGGCTTTTATCCGCTGACAGCTATACGGTGCGCATACCCCTTGAATCTGCCCCACAGGGCAAGTCTTTTGTGTTATCCGATGAATTTGCCAAGCTTGATGAAACAGGCTTAAACAGCCATTGGACGCTCCAAAATGGAGATGTTATCTGTCAAGGAGAACGAACAGAAGACATTCCTCTCACAAAGGAAGCTTTATCCTGTGGGCGATTTGTTGTGACTGGCTGGAGCGATAACAGGCGTGGCGGTTTACAGCACTGGAAAGTGGAGGGAGGTAAATGATATGGCGATTAAATCAATCATAATCAAGACCCCTAGAGGACAGATAGTAAACGTCACTGGCAAAGGCGGTTCTGTTAAGGCTAAATTCGAGTGGAACAAAGAATTCGGCGCACAGAAAACAGAGTTGTTTTCTAAAGCACAAAAATTCCTCGATTCGGAGGTTTTACGGACTACATCGCCGTATGTGCCACTTGACACCAGCATGTTATCAAAATCAGGACAACTAGGCACGACAATCGGCAGTGGCGAAGTCAATTATATTGCTCCTTATGCAGCACAACAGTATTATGGCACGGCGCAAACTAGGGCTTATGGCTCACAGCGTGGTGGCAAATGGTTTGAACGCTCTAAAATCGACAACAAGGAACAGTGGATTGCAGGAGTAAAAAAGATTGGCGGTGGAAAATGACAATCATTCAAGGATTGCAGGAGTTCTTTCTCTCCTGTCCCCTCATGGGGGATAACAAAATCAATGTAGATTATTTACCAGAGGACGGCATTCAGTATTCTATCAATACTAGTCCGGCAACAGCGATTATTAAGACATACACAGACGGCAGCACGATGAGACAATATGAATTCGATATATCTTCTGTGAATCCGTACAGCTCCAACGAATTACAGAGCATTGCAAACAGCGGATTTTATGAGGAACTATCAGACTGGCTTGAACAACAGAACCGCATTCAGAATTTCCCTATATTGCCCAGTGAAAAAACGCCGATTAAAATCGAAACGCTTTCTACTGGATACTTATTCACAACGACACCTAAATCTGGAAGGTACCAGATTCAGTGCAGACTAATTTATTTACAGGAGGCTTAACATGGCTAACGAAAAAGGTACACCTATTTTTAGAAATCTCATCGCTGATTATTTGGATATTGGCACGGAAACGACACCTGACATTCACGTCATGAGCGTGTTTGAAACAATTGACGAATCTCCACAAGCTCAGACGGTGGAGAAACATTATACATCTGACAAGTCTGCTACTACCATCACCACTGGCTATCAATCGCAGTTCCCTATCACAGGTGACAGATATAAGGATAATAAAGTAACAGATTTCATTGCAAAAATCGGTGAGGAACAAAGACTCGGCGTGCAATGCGATTATTTCCGTGTCAATCTGTTCCAACCGATTGCTGCTAAAGCAGATACCTACTATGCAAGAAAATTTGTTGTAGGTTTCGCTATCGACACACTAGGCGGAGCGGGCGGTGAAATTGCCACGGTTGAGGGCAACATGAATGCTATCGGTGACGTTGTGATTGGCGAGTTTAACATCAAAACCAAAACGTTTACAGCGGCAAGCGAAGAGGGGACTGAATAATTATGGCTATTATTAAAATCAATGAGGTTGAGTTTGAATATAATGCTTTGGATGCAGCAGCAGTGGAGAAAACGGAAACCGCTATGGATAAGGTTATAGCAGAGGCATCGGAAATTAAAGCCGATAAATCTTTGAAATTATCGCAAGCTATTCGAGCGATATGTGGAACTGTTTTTGAATGTTTCAATGCCTTATTTGGTGAGGGAACAGATAAAAAAGTTTTCGGCGAATCCTGCGATATGGGCAAGGCGCTTGACGCTTTTGGACAGCTGACAAACCAAATTAAAACTGCAAATGCTGGTATTGAGGTAGAATCAATCGTACAAAAATATATGCCGAATCGTCAGCAACGCAGAGCTGGCAAAAAATGAATCTATTAACAGAAATTGCCCCCCAGTCGGTAAGGATTGAGGGGCAAGACTATTTTTTTGATGCAGACTTTCGGAACGTTATCAAGTTTGAAATGCTGATGGAAGATTCTACTATCGATGAACAGACAAAAGGCTTTCTTGCTCTGAATCTATTCTTTGAAGATATTCCGACTGATATTGCCAGTGCCTTCGACTGCATTTTGAGTTTGTATTCCCCCGAAGCCGAAACAGACAATAAAAAGACAGGTACAGGCAAGCAAAAAAGAATCTATTCTTTTGAGCATGATTCTGATTATATCTATGCTGCGTTTTTAGCTGATTATGGTATCGATTTGCAAGAAACAGAATACCTGCACTGGTGGAAATTTCGCGCGTTATTCAAAGGTTTGAAGCCTGACAACATGATATGCAAAATCATGGAATACCGGGCGGCGGATTTATCCAAACTGAAAGGCGAAGAAAAGAAATTCTACCAACGTATGCAACGACAGTTTGCTTTGCCTATATCGAAATCAGAACAAGAGAAACTTGATGTTGTGGCTGATTTTTTGATGGGTGGGAAAGAGTGATTTATCTTGACGAAAAATTACTACAAATGTATAATTATGGTAATTTGTAAATTATTGGAGGGTTTTTCAATGGTATGTCCCAAGTGTGGTAGCCAAAATGTTAACATTCAAGTGGTATCATCTGTACACTTAGTCGACAAACACAAAGGGTGTCTGTGGTGGTGCATAGTCGGCTGGTGGTGGGTGCCTATCAAATGGCTAGTGTTTACTGTCCCGGCATTATTCGCTAAGATTTTTATCCCCAAAAAGCAGAGAACTAAAAACAAGGAAAGAAAAGTATGCGTTTGTCAGCAATGCGGTAAGCAATGGAATCTATAAATTTTATCACACTTCTTTTTAGAGGTGTGATTTTTCTTTTAGGAGTGATTATACATTGAAAAAATAAAAATCGAATGCCCTTATTGCGGATATAAAATGCCGGAGCAATACAGCCAAAGTGCTGACTGCTTCGGTGTTTTTATACGCTGCAAAGGGAAAAATTGCAAACAAGAATTTGAAGTGATTATAAAAAAAGGAAATCAAGTCAAGTAGTGCCATTATGAGCCGATGACTTCCCAAGGAGGTGGGTTTATTGGCTGCTGATGGCTCAATTAAAATTGATAGTGCTATAGACGGCAAAGGTTTTTCGGCTGGGCTGGACAAACTGGGCGGTTTGGCGAAAGGCGCAATTGGCGGCATCACAAAAGTAGTCGGCGCAGGCATTGCAGCCGCTGGTGCTGGTGCAATCGCTATTGCATCACAAGCTGTAACAGCCTATGCCGACTATGAACAGCTTGTAGGTGGTATAGAAACCCTATTTGGTACTGGTGGAAAATCGCTAGAAGAATACGCCAACTCTGTCGGAAAAACTGTTGATGAAGCACGTGGTGAATACGATAAACTAATTAAAGGCCAGACCGCTGTACTTGATAATGCAGATAATGCTTACAAGACAGCAGGTTTATCGGCAAACGAGTACATGGAAACCGCCACGTCTTTTTCTGCAAGTTTGCTCCAAAGCTTAGGGGGCGATACTGAAAAAGTAGCAAAAACTACTGATATGGCGATTACCGACATGGCAGATAATGCTAACAAAATGGGCAGTAGTATGGGGTCTATCCAAGATGCCTATAAAGGATTCGCCAAACAAAACTATACTATGCTTGATAACCTAAAGCTTGGTTATGGCGGCACAAAAGGCGAAATGGAGCGCTTACTTGCTGATGCACAGAAGTTTTCCGGGGTAAAATATGATATTAATAACTTGAATGATGTCTATCAAGCTATCCATGTCATTCAGGGAAAACTTGACATTACCGGTACTACTGCAAAAGAGGCCAGTACTACAATTCAAGGCAGCGCTGCCAGCATGAAAGCCTCATGGGCAAATCTGCTTGTCGGCATGGCAGATGATACACAGGATTTTGATTTATTACTTACCAACCTGATTGACAGTGTCGGAACATTTGCTGAAAATCTTATCCCTAGAATTGAGATTGCTTTAGGCGGTATTGTAAAGTTAGTCGGCGGATTAGCTCCTAAAATTGCTGAGATTATTCCACAACTAGCATCTGAATTACTCCCTAAAATTGTTACGATTGGTGTAGATATTATTCAAAGCCTTGTAACAGGCATTCAGCAAAATTCGTCTACGCTTGCCAGTTCAGCAGTTGATATTGTGACTACTCTTTTAAACGGTATCATCTCTATTGTGCCACAAATTTTAGCGGTGGGCGGAACACTAATTTTAGAGTTTGCACAAGGCATCGCAGGGCAACTCCCTGAAATGTCTGCCCAAGCTTTAAACATAATCACCACACTGATAAATGGGTTATCCTCTAATATGCCTACCATTATGAACACGGCAGTTGATATCATCATGGGGCTGGTGCAAGGTATTTCATCTGCCTTACCGGCATTAATTCCTGCAGCAATCCAAGCCATTATGACTTTTGTCACAGGATTGTATTCTAACTATGGTACCTTAATACAAGGAGCCTTACAACTCGTTATGGCTTTGGTACAGGGTATCATCAACGGTTTGCCTTTGCTGTTGCAAGGAGCCGTTCAAGCAGTACAAGCCTTACTTACCGGTATCGTACAGAATTTGCCTGCCATTGTTTCAATGGGTATTCAATTGATTTTTCAACTAGTAGGTGGTCTGCTCTCTGCGCTACCACAAATACTATCTTCCGGTTGGGAGATTATCAAAGCCTTAGCACAAGGTATTTTACAAGCTATTCCAAATATTTTATTTGGCATTATCGACGGCATTAAAAACCTATTCAGTAATTTGTGGGGTTGGCTTACTGGCAGTGCTGGTGATACAAGTAATGATGTAACCAGCAAATTAGAAACTATGTCAAACAACGTTTCGACTAGCACCAATACAATGAGCAGTAACGTCACTTCTAATTTTGGTGCTATGAGCAGCAATGTACAATCAACAAGTACGACAATGAGTGATAATGTCACTCATACGCTAGGAGATATGTCAACTCACGGAATTTGTGCCGCCGGAGATATGTCAAGCGGCGTGGTTAATGCTACACAAAGCATGGCAAATGTTAGTACAAAAAATATTGATACATATGCCGCTCACGGTGCAGACGCACTGAACAATTTGGCATATGCTGGACAGACTTCTTCTGATAAACTTACCTCCTCGGTAACTTCATCAAGCAATAAAGTGGCTAATCTAAGTGTATCTGATTATCAGAAAATGAGTAGTGACGTATCTCGCGCCATGGAAAGTTTACAGCAGTCGGTAAATACATCATTTGGAAAAGTTGAGCGACAACTTAACCAAACACTTACTGCAGTAAAAGATTTTGGAAGTCGTTTTAAATCTGTATTAACCGGTTCTTTTAATGATGCTGTATCTGCGGCTTCCAATGCTGCACAAAATATGGCAAGTGGTATTGTTAGAGGATTACAATCGGCAACCGGGCAAATGTCCAACATCGGCTATAACATGATGTACGGTGTAAACGATGCCATGTGGGATATGTCCGGCACACTTTACAGCACCGCAAGAACAATTGCCAATAACGTGGCCGCCACCATGCGCAGTGCTTTAAAAATTCACTCTCCCTCTCGTGTTATGCAAGAAATATTCCGTTTCTTTATGGCTGGTGGCGAGGTCGGAATGCATGACAAAGAAAAAGATTTGTACAGTGCGGTTGATAATATCGCTGACAATGTATCCAACCGTATGATTCCTGAGTTTAATGTATCTGAATTGATGGCGAAAGCACGAGCAGCGGTAGAAGCAGAACAAAGCCTAACCAATGCGAATTTTGCAGCTAGAGCATATTATGCCACAGTTATGGCTGGAAAACAGCAAGAAACGCAGGAAAGCGCACCGACAGTGGAAACACATATCAATATAGACAGCAGAGAATTTGCAGTGGTAACAACGCCAGCAATTAAAAAGCAAATGGGGTGGGCATGATGAGAGAAGTTATGTATATAGACGGAAAACCTTTGCACGAGTTCAGAGCAAAACTGCTGGACTGGGAGGTGGCCCCCGACCTGGCAAACGTCATATCGAGTGGGAAGAACCTCTTCCCAGCTCTACTAAAATCTGAAGCTGGGCAGAAAAAACTATCTGTTACGCTCAATTATCAGACAGCAGATAGAAAGTGGTTTCCCTCCCCCACTAAGCTAATCGGACAGCTGAATAAAACAGTGAATTTGCAGATGCCGGACGGGTTCATTTACCGTTCGGCATTATCTTCTGTTTCATCTGTAAAATATCCTGCTAAGTGGATTACTGAATTCACGCTTGAATTTAAATGTGTACAGTGTGGGCAATATCAAGAAATCGATATCAAGCAGAATGAACAGCCTATTTATTATGACGGTACTGCTCCTGCACCCTACAAGATTGAATTTACTGCCCCAACCGCCCTGCAGAGTGTTACTGTTCAGGGAATCCAACTCACATCCATTCCGGCGGGGGCGAAAATTGTACTTGACGGGATTGAAAAGAAAATCACCCAAAACGGCGAAAACAAGTTTTTAGAATCCAATCTAATTGATTTCCCTGTTTTTGAATCGTCCGAAGACTCTATCCCAATAACAGTTAGTCCATTCGTGCCGTTAAAAATTAGTTACTACCCTATCTATATATGAGGTGAAATATGTTATCTGTTTTTGATTCCGGTCAGAAATATCCGATTGTCGGGTACTCTGACTTTTTTATTACCCACCTTGACGGCGGCGAAGATACTTTAAGTTTTACCGCCCCCGTTGACGGTGAAATTTACGCACACTTATCCGAAGAAAACATCGTGGAATATGGCGACAATCAATACCGCATTAAGTCCATTGATGCACCAAGTAGTTATGCAAATATAGAATGTTTAATTGATCTTGATTTTCTGAAATCTACTCTCCATAAAGCCTATGATTCAGGCAGCCTTACCATAGTAGAGCTGCTTACTTCGCTGCTCCCCTCTGGTTGGACGGTACAAGGCTATCTGCCCGCCATTAGGCGTACTATCCAAATGGAAAATGCAACTCCCTATGATATTTTAAATCGAGCCAAATCAACCTTCAGCGTAGTTTATGAATGGCATACAAAATCTAAAATGCTCACGGTTATTAATCCAAATGTGACCGAGCCTTCCGGTGAATATCTCACTGATGAACTTAATTTACGCAAGATTGCTTTTAAGGGAAAGTCTACTGATCTAATCACACGGCTATATCCTTACGGCAAGGACGGACTTAGCATTGCTGCCGTAAATGGTGGCAAGGAGTATATCGACAATCATCAGTATACTGGTGACATTATTTGTGGAGTTTGGAAGGATGAGCGATACACGGATACTTTGAGTCTGAAAACTGATGCCGAAATTATGCTGAATCAGTTATCTGCGCCCGAACGTTCTTATGATTGTGATGTTATTGATCTTGCCAAGCTGGACAGTCGATACAGTGATTTTGCTTTTTCCATGTATAAGGTCGTGACGTTGATTGACAGGACACGTCATACAAGAATGAATCACAAAATACTAGAGTACAAAGAATACCCCGATGAACCGCAGAAAAATGTGCTGACACTAGCCAGCGTGGTTAAAGATATTAAAAAGCAGCTTGACAGTGCGTTGTCTGTTGTACAGGACGAAATTAAGCAGGAGTCCTACAGCCGAGAACAAGCTATCGCAAACCTTACCGATATTGTTATCAACGGTTCGGGACTTTACAGCACGGACGTTGTTCAGCCCAATGGGTCGGTAATACGATATGCCCACAATAAACAGTTGTTGTCTGAATCACAGATCATATGGAAATTTACGACTGAAGCATGGGCGGTTAGTACAGATGGAGGCAAGACTTATCCAACCGGATTTACCATGAACGGTGATATGGTGGCGAGAATGCTATCTGTTGTGGGACTGGATGCTCAAGTGGTGCGCACAGGCATACTGAAAGCCGTTAATGGCAAATCCGAAATCAATCTGGACACAGGTCTTGCGAAAATCTACGGTATATTGACGACAGCCAGTAGTAATGGAGTTTACACTGCAGATACTTCCGGTGGCGGCATATGGATAAAAAAAGACGGTCAAAATGTGGGGTGGCTAGCTGGAACAAATCATCCAACAGACGGATATATTACATGGCTGAAAACACAGAGAATCGATGCAACCTCTCTCGACGTTAGAAGTATATGGATTCCGAGGACAAACGGAACAACATATCCATTTGTTTTAACCGAGGACGAAGGGGCGGCTATTTGGAATACAAAATCAATAGTCGGCGTTGACAATGGAATTAATATATCAAAAATCCAGTCTTTTATTGGCACAGATATCGGGGCTGATTTAGCCAAGGTAAAATCTGTGTCAGGAGGCACGAACGGAATGGATTTCCACGCAATAAAAAATATCTATTTGAAATACGGCAATGGCGGCGGCGGTGAAGTCCAATGGAAACAAGTAAATTTAGCTGCTGGTGGCACAACATGGGCATTATGCCTAGTTAACTGAAGGAGGCTCATATGGTCTTAAAACAAATCAAACTACAAGCGTGGAGTGACAATAACGATGTCGCTCCTATTGTCATCAACCAAAACGACGTCATGTCACGCACGGTCGATATAACACTAGTAGACAACAATAGCCAGCCTGTCAATCTAACAGGCAAAACCGTGAGAGTACATTTTGCCAAACCCGACAAAACAATCGTCTATATTGATGCAGTTATTATTAATGCTACATCGGGCGCAATCAGCGTTACCCTCACCTCTCAATGCACAGCAGCTAACGGCATTGTGAGAGCGACTGTACAAGTAGTTGCTGATAACATTGACACCGAGGCAACTCTCTATTTTACAGGATTACAATTTAGAGTGCTTTGCAACAATGTTGAGAGTAGCATAGAGAGCAGCAATGAGTTTGCGGTACTACTGCAAAAGATAGGTGAGGTTACTCAATTAACCAGAGACCTAGCCGACGGCGCAGGAATCCCAGCCGTATCGGACAAAGCGCAGACTATCAATTGGACAACCGGCGCAAACCGCATCCAATCCGTCACGGCTTTTGGATACGAAAAGCAGCTAGGCACGGGAGAGCCGTCACCTGATAACGTGAGACCGATTGAGACTAACAGCGGCAAAATCACGGTAAACGGTGTGGTTACACAGCCTACCTTACAATCTTCACTGTGCGAGGGAGATACGCTTGAAACCAACGTGCTAGTCGGCGGTGTACCAAAAAGCAGAGAAAAACACGTGCGGAAAAAATTGGTGCTGAACGGGTCTGAAAACTGGGTGACAGCGGATACTTTTGATAGCCGCAGATGTGTATCGTTAAGTAATACTGGGATAAAACCCTTAGCTAGTGGGCAGGTCGCTAATATTGTATGTGACAAATACGCAGCTAAAAAACGTGATGATACCTATACTTGCGCGCAAGGGATATCCACGAATATATTTGGTCATTTGGTTATCTATGATGCTAATTATAACACAAATGACATTAATCTCTGGAAAGCCCATCTTGCCGCCAATCCGGTTACTCTGGTCTATGACCTAGCAGCCCCGACAGAATATTTAGGCGAGCCGATTGACATCTCCAACCCTGCTGGAGATATCTCCATCAGCGGCGAGGGTGATATACAGGTTAGCTTTGTGCCAGTTACACGTGCGGACGGGCTTAAAAAGCCTGTTAAAATTGCAGGAGTGGATTTTGACGGTACGCAGGATATTACTGTACAACAATTAATGACTAATATCCTCCCGGTGGGGTATATCACCGAGTTTTATACGACTGAAAACCCCGGTATATTTTGGGGTGGTACATGGGTCACATTTGGCGCAGGTCAGACCGTTGTTGGTGTTAATCCTAATGATACCGATTTTAATGCAGCTGGAAAAACAGGCGGCGAAAAAAACCACTTGCTAACGTCCACCGAAATGCCATCGCATAATCACAGTGTACCGAATTTTAACGACAGTGCCGCTGAAATAGCTGACAATTACGTAGTCAATCAAAACGGAAAAAAAGGTTATTACGGGAACATAAAGACAACGAGTGTCGGCAACAACTCACCGCACAACAACATGCCACCTTACATTACAGCCTATAGATGGCGTAAGACGGCTTAGGAGGGATAATTTGGACAGCAATATTATAGTAGCGGTTGTATCATGCTTGGGTACAGTGTTAGGCTCTGCGATTGGCGTAATAGCAGGAGCGAGACTAACTAACTATCGTATCGAGCAGTTAGAAAAAAAGGTAGATAAACACAATACGGTAATTGAACGCACTTTTAGGCTTGAGCAAAATCAAGCTGTAATGGCCGAACAGATGAAAGTGGCAAATCACCGAATTGGTGACTTAGAAAAGGAGAATTAACATGAATAAAAAATGGTTAAAAGCAGCAGGAATCAGAGCCGTAAAAACAGTAGCGCAGACAGCAGTAGCCACAATTGGCACCGCTATTGCTATGGGCGAGGTTAATTGGCCGCTAGTAGCAAGTGCATCAGCATTGGCAGGAGTATTGTCGGTGTTGACATCGGTAGCAGGACTGCCGGAAATTAAAGAAAGCGAGGAAAAATAATATGAGTAAAAAATTCGGTGTTGATATTTCTTATGCAAATGGGAATGTGGATTTCAATGCTTTGAAATCTGCAGGAGTGGAATTTGTCATTCTACGGTGTGGCTTTGGCAATGATATGGCGCATCAAGATGATGCCCAGTATTTCGCTAATTTAAAAAAGTGTGAAGAACACAGAATGCCATACGGTGTTTATTTGTATTCCTACGCTACAAATACGGACATGGCTAAAAGTGAAGCGGCTCACGCTTTGCGGCTTTTAAAGAACAGTAATCCTGTTTATGGTGTATGGTATGATGTTGAGGATAAAACCCAAGCCAATTCAGATTTGGTTTCTATCTGCGAAACATTCTGTGATACGGTCAAAGAGGCAGGGTACTATGTTGGTATTTACTCATTCTTGGCTTGGTTCAAAAATCAATTATCCAGCAATCGCTTGGACAAATATCCGAAATGGGTAGCCCAATGGAACAATACGCTAACTTACGGCAAAGACTGTGACATTTGGCAGTTTACAGATGCCTATCAAATCGGAGGCAAGGGCTTTGACGGCAACTATTCCTACAAGGAGTTTGCTACTAAAACACCTATTGCACCAACACCGTCCGCACCCGTGGTTACACCGCCAGCACCCGCACCACAACCAGCTAGCAATACTTACACCGTCCAATCGGGTGATACACTCAGCGGAATTGCTTCACGGTACGGCACAACGTATCAAAACCTTGCCAATCTCAACGGCATAGCAAATCCGAATCTTATTTATCCCGGTCAGGTTTTGAAAGTCTCAGGAAGTGTTGCTTCTGCACCCACCGCACAAACCTATGTGGTGAAATCAGGCGATACGCTCAGTGGCATTGCCAGCAAGTATGGTACAACCTATCAAGCCGTTGCCGCTAAAAATGGTATCAGCAATCCTAATTTGATTTATCCCGGTCAGGTGCTTAAAATTTAATCAAACATAGAGTAATCCCTGCCGCCTTGATTGGTGACAGGGATTTTTTGGTTTATGGAAATCGCCCGAAACCATCCACGATTCACCCACGATAAATGTAAAATCGTCTATTTTATTAGTAAATAGAATTAAAATTACATGCAGAAGAATCCAGTGTTTAAGCCGTTTTTTCTATGATTTTAAGTTTCAATAAATAGCAATAAAAGGAGGTTTCCGTTCTCGCCATCTCCACCAAATAACTCCACAGCCTAGCTTTTATGCGGTCTGTGGAGTTTTATTTTTTCTTTGTACACATTTTCTTCTATATATTTCAAACTCTAATCTCTCTTTTTCCTCGCAATCTCTTTTCCCGCATAAAACCATGTTTAGAATTTACACTTATACATGACTTTATTCTGTTTTTGTGATACCCTATAGAGAGAAACTCAATTATAGCGTAGGAGGTTTATTTTAATGAACATTGGTCTAATTATTTGTCTTCTAATGGCTGGAGCATTTTTGATGTTGGCTGCTATTTTTGCATTATTGAAAGAACGAGCAGCTACATTAATCAGTGGATTTAATTCTTTGTCTCTACAAGAACAAAAACAGTATGACCGTTTAAAAATGAGTAATAACATGAGAAATTCTTTTTTAGTTTGGTTTATACTATTTATTGCAGGTGCTATTCTGAGTTACTTCGTATCTCCATACGCTGCTGCCGGCTCATTTTTAATTTGGCTGTTCTTGGTTTTCAAAGAGATTCACCTTGATGCAGAAAAAGCATTTGAGAGATATAAATTATAGCAAAATATTGATAATCTTTTTTTAAGATTCCTTTGACTAGCCGCTTAAACATTTCGTTTAAGCGGTTTTTATTTTGTCTATACATGATTTATTCATTATCCCTAATGCTGATAATTTAAATGAAAATAATCGCATATTTATTTCCTTATTCTCTCCCTTTAAATATTTTTATTTTACGAAATCATTTGACATGAATTGATTTATTTGCTAAATTGAACATGTTCAATAATGATTCAACTGGAGACGTTATTTATGACCCCTAAAGAACAATCTACACAACTGCTAATTATAGGCGTAACTAAAACTTTGATTACTGAAACAGACGACATAGAAAAAATAACTGTACGCCAAATCGCAAAACAAGCGAATGTTGGCATTGGTTTAATCAATTATCATTTTAAAAGTAAGGATAATTTATTAAGTCTTGCTATTGGCGATACCATGTCTGACATCATTTCAAATTTTTCTCAACTAACAAAAGAAGGAAGCTTCAATCCTATAGAGACTCTTAAGGCCATGTTAAAAGAACTCTATTCCCTTTCCGATAAAAAAGAAAAGATCATGCATTTCATTCTATCCCGCGATATCATGAATGGCAATATGCGAACTCCCTCTTATTTACTTCCGCTACTAAAACAGATTTTTGGAGACAAAAAAAATGATACCGAATTGAAAGTAATTGCTTTGCAAATCCTTTATCCCATTCAAGTCACAGGTCTTAACCACGATTCTTTTTATAGCTATAGCGGTATTGACCTCGCTGACAAAAACCAGCGAACCATTTTTATAGACACGCTTATCAACAATTTAATAGATAACTCATAAGAGGAGGTTTTAACAATGAAAACAGCAACTATCATTAGCGCTATTATCACCGTACTACTTCTGCTATCTACTATGGTTTGTGGTCTATGGATAAGAGCAAACCAAATAAGTGACCTTAGTTCTTTAGACTTCCATATGTACACAGGGATATCTGCCGTTTTATTTTCTATCCTTACCTTATGCTTAGGCCTTGTCACTCTTTCTCAAACAAAAAAGAAAGGATAATCTTTTATGAAAACATTAATTGTATATGCCACAAAATCGGGTGCAACCCGAGAATGTGCAGAATTAATTTCCACTAAAATTAAAGATTGCACTCTATGTGATATAGCAAAACAGATACCGGCTATAAAAAACTATGATATTGTCATTTTAGGTTCAGGTGTGAGAATGGGAAAAATATATAAACCTTTAAAAAACTTTATTGAACAAAATATGGATACACTTCTCACCAAAAAAACTGTCTTTTTCTTCTGCAACTCTTATCCGAATACATTCCAAAAAATCATTGAAAAAAACATGCCAGAACAGTTGCTTAACAACACTCTCTATCTCGATTCTTTGGGCGGTATTCCCCCCTTTACTTCCCCTAAAAACAAAGATTGGGTTTTATATGATCATCTGAATCAACTTGTGCAATCTGTGAACGCCAAAGAATAACCAGAATTTATTTCTACTAGCTATTCTAGTTTGTCATCTTGCTGGAGCGGTGCTGAAAGTTTTTAAACTTGAATACGTCTTTACACCACTAAAAAATTAGTTCTCTGCAAAATAGTACCCTCAAATCAACGGTCGCTTTGTTTCAAATCTACCTATATACAACCAAAACCTTACATTTATATAAAGACTTACTCGTTCATCTTGGCAGATTAGTATGGAAGTGGTATGATTTAAAAACATGCAAATTTTGTAATGTTTGCTTTTCAAAAAGGAGACCTTGGAAAATGGAACTAAATTTGATAGAGATTTTAAAAGTAATTTTTTTGGGAATCGTTGAAGGAATTACCGAGTGGTTACCCATCAGCAGTACTGGTCATATGCTACTTGTCGATCAGTTTTTACAACTGAATACCAGTGATGCCTTCAAAGAAATGTTTTTTGTTGTGATTCAGCTGGGTGCAATTTTAGCGGTCGTCGTTATATTCTGGCGCAAAATGCTTCCTCTTCAGCTTGAAAATCGGCACAAGCAGATAGTCAAAAAAGAAACAGATTCTGTGTGGGTTAATGTCACTGTTAACAAACCTCTGCTTAAAAAAGAAACTCTTTCTATCTGGCTCAAAGTGGTTATTGCCTGTATCCCCGGAGCCATTGTAACCATTTTATTTGACGATTTTATTGATGCTCACCTACGCACTCCTGTGGTAATCGCCGCCGCACTCATTGTTTATGGTATAGCCTTTATACTGGTTGAAACTTGGAACAAGAAACGGACACCTCGTATTAATAAGCTCTCTGATATTACTTATCAAACAGCTTTACTAATTGGTCTATTTCAAGTGCTTTCCATCATCCCTGGCACTTCTCGTTCGGGCGCAACCATTATTGGCGCTCTTCTCATTGGCGTGTCTCGTGTAGCTGCCGCAGAATTTACGTTTTTCTTGGCTGTCCCCGTTATGTTTGGCCTAAGTGCTATTAAAATCTTAAAATTTGGTCTTGCTTTTACAAGTACAGAACTGTTAATATTAGTCATCGGCATGGCAGTTGCCTTTGTTGTATCGATTCTGGTAATAAAATTCCTAATGAATTTTATTAAGAAACATGATTTTAAAGCCTTTGGCTGGTACCGTATTGTGCTTGGCATTATTGTCTTGCTCTACTTTGCCATTGCTTAAAATCGCATTTTAACAACTAGTTTACGTAATTTTTCTTCTAGTCTGCCAGTAAAAATAATTAGAAAGCAGGGCATTCACTTGTCCTCTTTTCTTTTTTTAGTAGTCAGTTTTGTCTTTTCCTACTCTAATAATACTTTCTAAATGCGACAATCCCCTATCGGTTTGGTTGAGAACCGAAAGGGGATTGTCGCTATATATAGCATGGCAAATTATAAGTTGTAAGCTGTTTCATGTTCTGCTTTGCGCAGATTAGTGTTTGCCGCTTTTGAGATAGTCCACATGCAAGAGTTCATGAACTTTTCCTTTGAGCAGACCGTCATAAAGTGAGGTCATCAGCGGGTTTTCTTCTGAGCGGTTGATATTGCACTGTTTGTCGGCACGATAAAGACCTTTTCCTCGACTTGCTCTGAGTGCAGAATCCACATATGGTTGACCGGCACCACTAACGCAGCCACCGGGGCAAGCCATAACTTCTACAAAGTCATAGTGCTCACCATTTTTTATACTTTCAATTAAGTTATTCGCATTTTTCAGTCCGCTGACAATGGCTATTTTCAGAACTTTGTCACCATAAGGGATTTGCGTTTCTTTTACGCCCTCCATACCACGAACACCTTGATAGGCAATGGATATCAAACCTGTTTTCGATTTATCGGCGGCCAATCGGCGTAGAACCGCTTCGGTTACACCACCGCTGACACCAAAAATCACACCGGCTCCTGACATCATGCCAAAAGGCATATCCACGGCTTCTGGCTCAAAGTCAGAGAAAATGATTCCTGATTCTTTCACCATACGAATCATTTCTTGTGTCGTGATAACAGCATCTACATTAGGCATATCTTCTATTTTAAATTCTTCACGGGCAGCCTCATATTTTTTAGCCGTGCAAGGCATAACAGCCACGTGAAACATTTTTTTATCAGAATCTTTCGCATGCTCTTTGATAACAGCAGCAAACATTTCCATCGGAGAACGGCAGGTAGAAACATGAGGAAGCAATTCGGGGTGATGTTTTTCACAAAATTGCACCCATGCCGGACAGCATGAAGTGAAAAGAGGAAATTCCTGTTCCGTATCCAATCGTCTCAAAAATTCTGCAGATTCCTCCAAAACCGTCATATCCGCTCCGGTTGAAGTATCATAAATATCATCAAAGCCCATATGGCGCAAAACCGCTACAATTTTGCCCATTGCATTTTCGCCGTCATCCACACCCAGTTCTTTTCCAAGCGCAACACGCACAGCAGGAGCAATTTGAACGGATACTCGTGTGTTTTTATCGTCAAGCGCTTTCCAAACTTTTTTGGAATCATCTTTGACTACAATCGCACCCGTGGGGCAAACTGCCGCACATTGTCCGCAGCCAACACAAGGAGAATTGGCAATCGGTCTATCAAAAGCGGTGCTGATGGTCATCTTTGAACCACGGCGGGCAAAATCAATGGCACCGACATCTTGAATCTCATTGCAAACACGCACACAGTCACCACAAAGAATGCACTTATTGGTATCACGTGTAATGCAAAGAGAAGAATCGTCTAGCTTAGGTTCGGTTTTGCCATTTGGGAAACGAACTCCCTGAATATTAAAACGCATCGCTAAATCTTGCAGTTTACACTTTCCGTTATTGCTGCAGGTCGTGCAGTCACGGCAATGATTGGCTAGCAGAAGTTCCAAGATGTTTTTACGGTATTTGCGAAGCTTAGCTGTATTGGTTTGAATTACTGCACCCGCTTTAGGGGGCGTGGAACAAGCAGCATCTAAACCGCCCCATTCATTTTCGACCATACACATACGGCAAGCGCCATAAACAGAAAGTTCGGTATGATAGCAGAATGTCGGCATCTTGATGCCCACTTTACGAATCAGTTCCAATAGGTTCTTCTCTTCACCTATTTCCACCGGTGTGCCATCAATTGTCATAAATTGTTTTGTATTCATAACCCATTAACCCTCCTGTATCGCGTGGAACGGGCAAGTCGAAATACATGCGCCGCACTTAATGCATTTTTCTTGATCAATGACAAACGGTTCTTTAATTTTCCCGCTGATTGCGCTAACCGGACAAGCTCTTGAGCATTTGGAACAGCCCTTGCACTGGTCAGCAATAATCACAATGGATTTTAATTTTTGGCAAGTACCCGACGG
This sequence comes from Scatolibacter rhodanostii, assembly GCF_900197595.1. Lineage (GTDB taxonomy): Bacteria > Bacillota > Clostridia > Oscillospirales > Acutalibacteraceae > Scatolibacter > Scatolibacter rhodanostii. The sequence goes on from NZ_FZLO01000006.1 coordinate 25,339, forward strand.
GCAGCGTTTGGCATAGATATGAGCTTCATATTCATCACGGAAATTTTCAATGGTGCTGACAACAGGGAAAGCTGCTGTTTTACCGAGTCCGCAGAGTGCTGTAGCAGAAATGGTGTCGGCAAGCTCTAACAAGAGTTCAATGTCGCCGTCTTGACCATTCCCCTCAACAATTCTCTCCAGAATTTCAAGCATTCTTTTGGTACCCTCACGGCAAGGCACACATTTCCCGCAGGATTCATTCTGTGTAAAACTCATGAAAAATCTGGCGACTTCTACCATACAGGTTTTATCGTCCATGACCACAAGTCCGCCTGAACCAATCATGGCTCCCGCTTTTTTGAGCGAGTCGAAATCAAGGGGCAAATCAAGGTGCTTTTGTGTCAAACAGCCGCCGGACGGCCCACCGATTTGCACAGCTTTAAACTCACCGCCGTCACGCATACCGCCGCCGATGTCAAAGATAATTTCTCTGAGTGTTGTACCCATAGGCACTTCAATCAGGCCCGTATTTTCAATGTTACCTGTCAGTGCAAATGCTTTTGTACCAGGGCTATTTTCGGGTCCAATACTCTTATACCACTTTTGCCCGTTCGTAATGATGAGTGGCACGTTTGCAAAGGTTTCTACGTTATTGAGTACAGTAGGCTTGTCAAATAAGCCCTGTTCCACCGTTCTAGGCGGTTTTACACGGGGCATACCCCTTTTACCCTCAATAGAAGCTGTTAAAGCGCTACCTTCACCACAGACAAAAGCACCTGCTCCACGATTGATATGCAGATGAAAGCTAAAATTGCTGCCTAAAATATTGTCGCCCAAAAGACCGTATTCCATTGCTTGCGCAATAGCGGTTTTCAATCGGCTGACGGCCATCGGATATTCAGCACGAACGTAGATATACCCCTCTTTTGAACCGCAAGCCAGAGCAGCAATCATCATGCCCTCAAGCAATCTATGCGGGTCGCCTTCCATGATACTTCTGTCCATGAAAGCACCGGGATCACCCTCGTCACCATTGCAGACAATGTATTTTTCTTCTGTTTGCTGACTTTTAACCTGTTTCCATTTGCGGCCAGCAGGGAAACCACCGCCGCCTCGTCCACGAAGGTTAGAGTCCGAAATTTCAGCAATAATATCATCAGCTGACATATCAAACAATGCTTTTTCAAACGCTTGATAACCACCGATTCCAAAATATTCTTTAATTGAAGTCGCATCAATGTGACCGCAATGCTCCAGTACCAAGCGAGTTTGCTTCTGATAAAAAGGAATTTCATCTTGTTTTTTGCTCACAGTGCCGCCCTTTTGGTAAGCAAGGCGTTCGATGTGCTCGCCTTTGGCAATGGTCTTTTCAATGATATCTTCGCAATCTTCCAGTTTCACTTTAGTATAGAGCCAGCCTTGCGGTTCTACACGCAAAAGGGGGCCCATTTCACAAAAACCATGACAGCCGCTCTTTTTCATGCCGACAGTTTGCTCATGTGGTTCTTCTTCCAATTCAACCGCACAATCAATGTTTTGTTCTTTCATTAAGGCAATCAATCGGTCGTAAATTTCAAGGGAACCACTTGAGATACAGCCTGTTCCGGCACAAACAAGAATTTTTTTCTTTTCAGCTGTGAGAGATTGCTCATATTTACCACGCAGTTCTCTCAGTTCTTCTCTGGTTGTCAGCGGCATATTACAGTTCTCCTTTCAATTGGTTTACCAGTTCTGTCGCTTTATCAGGCGTCATAGCAGGATAAACCTTGTCGTTGACCGTAATAACCGGAGCAAGCCCGCAGGCACCCAGACAAGATACGGTTTCTACCGTAAAATTGAGATCATCGGTCGTAGATTTGCTGGCAGAAAGAGTTAAATCTTTGCGAAGTCTTTCCAAAATCGGAATAGATTTTCTAACGTGGCAAGCCGTTCCGTCACAAACTTTAATAACAAATTTGCCCTTTGGCTCTAAAGAAAAGTTTTCATAAAAAGTTGCCACACTATAAATTTTAGCTTCACTAATTCCTATCTTTTTGGAAAGGTACGGAAAGATTTCTTTTGGCAAATAGCGAAAATGCTCTTGAATGCTTTGCAATACGGCAATCAAATTTCTTTCCCTGTTCCCAATCTCTTCTAAAATACTGTCAACTACTGCGTAAAGAGATGCTTGGCTCATATTTTCATTTCCTCCATGGTTAAAGTTTGGTCTGTCAAATTAAAACAATTGGGGGAAGACTTACTTCTTTCCGTTACATGGTCGTCAGTAAATCTTTTGCTGATTTTGATTCTATCTCCCATCCACCTTCTAAGCTTATCAGGCAAGCCTTAGAAATAACTTACCCTGATTTTCTTGCCCATCTGCTTTAGGCATTCGGCAAGCTCATCGATAAGCTTCATCTTTATATTGAACCCAATGGGTAAATTGGGATTCTGATGCGCTGGATTAACGGCTTTTCCTACAAAAAAATTGATGTCGGTGGCTTCTTCAAATAGCATCCTTGCAATGCGTGAAGCTCCGTCTTGGTTACGACCCCATTCATGATAACGTTTGTTTTCCTGCAAATAGTCTTTGGCGTATTCCAGCACGCGATTGACTGTAATGATGCCCTCTGTCACTAAATCAGCACCTTCTATCGCGGCCATGGGCGGAATATCAGACTCGAGACCCGTTAGATCTCCCACTAAAAGTGGTTTTTGCAGATATTCAGCCGCCAGCGCCGAAGTGGTTCCACCGCAAACAATATGTTGCCCTTGTCTAGCAAAAAACAGGGACATCATCTTACTGACATCCTGCGGGTCTGCCGGAGGACCAATCAGCAAATTCATCGGTTTGCGTTCTCTAATCTTTAATGCGCACACTGTTGTATCATCGCCAGGTTCCTCTGCATAGAGAACACGGCACTGTTCAATCAAAATCGAACTAAGTGTTTTGGCCGTATATTCTTCTCGATAGACAGCCTCCATAAATTGAATGATATCTTTTCTCAGCCACCCAAAGTTTAGGTCACGTCCCACACCGGCATGTACAGCGCCGTCGCTAATCATGAGAAAGGTATCGTCCTCTTGCAGCCTAATTTTTGATTTATAGATGGTCTTTCCGTCAATTTCTTCGGATGTTTTGCTGTAATCGTAGTTTTTGCCTTCTCTCAGCAAAATAACGTGCGGATTGTCATACTGAATGATTTCAATCTCTTCATTCTCCACGACCCGTAAGATGGTGAAGGTTGAATAGGCAATTTCACGCACTTTGCAGATTGGCAGCGTAGCCGCAATAGCAGACACACATTCTTCTACGCTCAAATCATTTGCCATCATCGTCGAAATAATTTTAGCCGTGAGTGTGGATAAGATATTTGCCTTGACACCGCTGCCCAAGCCATCTGCCAGTACAATCACTGTCATGTCGTCTTTGAGGACGGTTTCAATATGATCTCCGCAAAGCTGTTCACCAAACTTGTTTAGGCTGACATAGCCGACATCGGCGCAAAGGTTATTCATCACGCAAAGACTCCTTTAGCTTGGTCAGAGCCACCTTGGTTTCAGCTGTTGTTTCACCCAACAAAGAAGCAATCTCTTGCACGGCCAACATCTGCTTGACGATAACATTGTCGGTAATTTCCATCGTCTTTTTGCGTATTTTTTCTTTCTTCTCTCGTTCAATCGTTTCTTCTGTCACATCACGCATAATACAAATCAAAATACGGAAATTCCTGTCATAGATAACTGTTTGCTCGGCATATTTTTGATAATCTGCCAAATAAACTTGCTTGTCATAGACATTTTCTTGCTGCTCATAGGCATTGATAAATGGTGTGGGATCTAAAAGGCGTACTACGTGTTCACCCAGCACATTTGCTCTATCCCCTACTTTCAAAAACAAGCAAGCTGCATCATTAATTTGCTGTATTTCAAGCTCTTCACTCAACACTAAAATGGCATTCGGTGTATTTTGAATGATATTGTCTGAAAACGATTCGGCCTTTTCTTTCAAAAAGGGCAAACACATGTTGATGTTGGCCTTGCCTTGTAAGACAGCTCTTGCCTTATCTCGACAGGTATTATAGCCACAGCTGCCGCAGTTGAGCTCATCTTCGGGTTTGGTTTTTCCAATTTTACGAAGAATTTCTTCAATCGCAGCTTCTCCGGGCATCATCTGCCGAACTGCCAAGTCCTTATATTCTCTGGTGAGAACGGTTTCATTGTAATCAGATATTTCAAAATCATCTTCTCTGGCATATCGACTAACTTCTATAAAGTCTTTTACCGGAGAGTGATGGCCTTTGTCCATGGCAGGCCCTCCGATACAACTTCCTGAACAGGCTGACATCTCGATAAAACAGTTTTCAAGCCGTTCATGAAGAATATCGTCAATTGCTTGCATGCAGTTCTCTAAGCCATCAATAGCAATGTAATCATATTCGGGGCTTTTTTCATTCATTGTTTTTAAAATCCCACCCGCTGTAGGGAAAAATCTGGCTCTTCCCTTTTCAGATAAATCTGAAAGCGATTCAAAAACAATATTTTCTTCTGCCAGCCAAGTAGTCAGTTCTTCAAAAGTCAAAACGCAATCGGTATGATGACCCTCTATTTCTGCCTCTGCCTTTTTAGACAGACACGGTCCGATAAATACGGTCTTTGCCTCTGGTATTCTCCTCTTGATGTCCATAGCATGAGCATCCATCGGCGTGATTACTTTGGCGAGATACGGCAACGCATCAGGATAGTATTTTTCAATCAATAGGTTCACAGTATGGCAGCAAGAAGAAATAATCACTTTATTTTCTCCAGACTTTGTCAATGTCTCATACTGCCTTTTGACAATGGTCGCCCCAATGGCTGTTTCTTCTGCGCCTGCAAAGCCCAGTTGCTTGAGTGCCTTTTCCATGGCAGGGCGTGTTACACCGCTATAGTTTGCAACAAAAGAAGGTGCTAAGCTAACATAAACCGGTGCCCCGCTTCGAATAAAAGCTTTTGCTTTTTCGACATCATTGCGGATTTCTTTTGCATTTTGAGGACAGTTTCGAAAGCAGTTTCCACACAAAATGCAGCTTTCAGCAATAATATTAGCTTGGTCGTCAGAAAAACGAATCGATTTGACAGGGCAAACCCGAATACAACGATAGCAATTTTTGCAGTTTGATTTTTTAAATTGCAAATGTTCTGGCACTGATTCTCACTCCTCTTCTTATTTTTGTTTTCTTTACAGGAAATTTTTCTGAATTTCACTTTCAAAAAAATCTTGTGTGTTATCCGGTCTAAGCGAAAACAGATTTTCTCCCACTGTAACACAAACGCCTTCTGTGCATCTTCCCATACAAAAAGCACCGCAAAGCTCCACTTGATTTTGAAGATTGTTCTCCTCCAATAATCTTTGCAGTTCTTTGATGACTGATTTAGAGCCTTTCAAATAGCAGGAGCTGCCAATACAAACTGTAATTTTCACAGGTATCCTCCGCTTTCTTTGCTTACCAGCTTACTTTTTCTGAAAGATATTTCGTTAGAACGGCCAGTGAGCTTCCTATATTTTCGTTTTGCACAAGTACACCATCCGGCACACACAAATTCAACTGAGCAAAATTCCAAATGGCAATAATTCCACTTTCAATCATTTGCTCACAGACCTGCTGTGCTTCTTCTTCAGGTACTGCTATAATACCAAGCTTAATATTTAACCGATTGCATAAGCTTTTGAGCTTTTCTGCAGACAGAATCTTCTTGCCGCCAACACTGGTACCGACAACGCGGCAGTCCACATCAAACCCTGCTACAATTTCGATATTATATTGACTGAAGCCCTGATATTCCATCAGAACTTTCCCCAGTTTACCCGTTCCTACCAACACAGCACAATCTGTATTGTTATATCCTAAATAATCTTCCAGTTCATACACCAAATCCCTGATAACATATCCCACTCTCGGCTTGCCGCCGCTGCTCACTGCCGCTAAATCTTTACGTACCTGTACATCATGAAATCCCAAAGCCTGTGCTATTTGTGTTGCTGATGTAGTAGCCGTTTTCTCTTGGGTTAAAGATTTAAGATAGTTTAGATAAACGGGCAGGCGCTTCAGCGTTTGTTTTGAAATGGGCCTTACGTTATCCAAAATTCATTCTCCTTTGTTTAGCGTATATCGATTCTCCATTTTAAAGTCCTCAAGTCATTTTTATCTAAAAAAATGGTTGCTGCTCTACTAAAGTAACAACCATTTTTTCATGATTTAATTTTCTCAAAATGCCTTTGCGCAAGAATTAGAAGTCGACTTCTTCATCAAAATAGCAGCATTTAAGAAGTTTTTCCATCTCAGCTGGTGTAATGGTTCTTGGGTTTGAACCTGTGCAAGCATCGCCAACAGCCAGTTCTGCAACCTGAGGCAGTTTCTCCAAGAATTCTTTTTCGTCGATGATTCCGCCTTCATAGTCCTTAATGCAGGTTGGGATATCGAGTTCTTTGTTCATCTTCTGAATGTGCTGAATCAAAGCATCAACAGAAGCTTCAAGACCTAGTGACACAGCAATTTCTTCATAGCGTTTTGCTGCGGCAGGTTCTTTTGCATTAAATTTGATAACCTTGGGCAGATACATAGCGTTTGCACAGCCATGTACGATATGTCCGCCGGAATAAGCCGCACCGGTTTTATGAGCCATGGAGTGAACAATACCCAACAATGCGTTAGAGAAAGCCATGCCAGCAAGGCACTGTGCATTGTGCATTTTAGCACGAGCTTCCATGTCGCCATTGTAAGAAGCAATCAAGTTTTCGCTAACCATTTTAATCGCATGCAAAGCAAGCGGGTCAGTATAATCAGAGTTCAAGGTAGAAACATAAGCTTCAATAGCATGAGTCATTGCATCCATACCCGTATGAGCTGTGAGTTTCTTAGGCATGGTTTCTGCCAAATCAGGGTCAACAATAGCAACATCAGGTGTGATATTGAAGTCAGCCAATGGGTACTTAATGCCTTTTTGATAATCAGTAATAACTGAGAAAGCGGTTACTTCTGTTGCTGTTCCTGAAGTAGATGGAATGGCACAGAATTTAGCTTTTGTGCGCAAAGTTGGGAAGTTAAACGGAATGCAAAGAGAATCAAAAGTAACATCAGGATATTCATAGAAAGCCCACATTGCTTTTGCAGCATCAATGGGAGAACCGCCGCCAACAGATACAATCCAGTCAGGTTGGAACGCTGTCATGGCAGCGGCACCCTTCATAACTGTTTCTACTGATGGGTCTGGCTCAACGTTTTCAAAAAGCTCTACTTCCATACCAGCTTCTTTTAAGTTGTTCACAATTTTATCTAGGAAACCAAAGCGTTTCATGCTGCCGCCGCCAACCACAACGATAGCACGCTTGCCTGTCAATCCTTTTAATGCGTCAATTGAACCTTTTCCGTGATATAAATCTCTCGGTAATGTAAATCTTGCCATAACTATATTGCCTCCTATTCACATACGTAACTCTAGTGGTTGTTTATATTTTATCAATCTTTTCTTTAAAAATGAAATACGATATCTGCATATCGATATATATATATCGATATGCAGATATCGTATTCTTAGATTATCACTATCATTATTACTCTTGCATTTTTGCCACTTCATCTTTTGTTTGATAAAGTTTATCAATAAATTTGCGGTCTAAATCTGTAAATTGATATCCCTTTGCATAAACCAGTATATCTCGATATTGGTTGCCCTGTACACTGCACGGACGTTGAATCAATCTATAGCGCATCAAATAGTCTTTGGGAATTGGCGAAACCCACATATACGTGTCAGGAATAGCGGAGAGCAATTCAAACTGATTGCAGCGTTCATAGAGATAAATCTTTTTCTTGCCAGCGCCAGAATGTTGCGGCAAACTTTCTCCATTGGCTGATAGATAGGGAATCACATTGTCTCCATGAATGATTTCTGTTAATTTATCTAAGTACGGATGCTCTACCTGCGGTTCTTTTGCCAACAAACTATCTTTAGACATCAGCACAAGATATTCAAATTCCCAAATTGATTCATGGCAAAGCTGCTTGTCCTTTAAAAAATCCAAAAAATATCGTTCATACGCTGTTTGATAGCGAATAACGCCCAGATCAAAACGTCCCGTAGCTACATTGTCAATGGTAGTCATCGCATTTGTTTCTTGCAAGTTAAGGTTAATCTCTTCTTCGCGGTTCAATTCTTCAACAAAATGAATAAATGCATGGGAGATATAACTGCCTCGGGGAATTGAAATATTGAAAGACTGACTGCCCGCCTCTTTCGGTTTTGACAATGAATCAATCTTGTCAAGCTGGGACGCAATGTTTCTCGCATAGTCTAAGAACTCGTTCCCTTTGGGTGTGGGGATAACCCCTTTGGAGGTTCTCTTAAAAATGGCAAAACCCAGTGATTCTTCTATTTCTTTAATTGCTTTGCTCAAGTTAGGTTGTGCCATGAAAAGATTTTCTGCCGCCTGTGTAATCGAACGTGTGCGTTCTACTTCGATAACATATTTAAAAAAAATCGTATTCATTTATTCCTCCCGGGCATCATGCTCCATTTGCTCTTGCAAGTGTTTTGACAGAAGAGCCAGCGATGCAGCCATATTTTCATTCTGCACCAAAATGTGAGAATCAACCATTAAATGTACGGGGGCAAAGTTCCAAATGGCCTTCACTCCGCCTGCAATCAGCTGGTCACACACAATTTGTGCTTGATCCTCGGGAACTGTGATAATCCCAATAGACACTTTCATTCGGCTACACAAATCTGCTATTTTTTCTTGCGAAACTATCTTTTTGCCATTGATTGTTTTGCCGATGTTATTTTTGTTGCGATCAAAGGCCATCACGATTTGCAAACCATATTCTTCAAATTGCCGATAAGAAAGCAACGCTTTTCCCAATAAACCTGTACCAACCAAAACGGCTTGGTCAACATTATGATAGCCTAAAATACGCTCCATACTGCCTATTAAATCTTGAATGGGAAAGCCCGATTTTGGCTTTCCTTTTACAGAACTAACGGCAGCAAAATCTTTGCGCACTTGAATCTCTGTATATTGAAAATGCGCTGCAATCATGGGCGCTGACACATTTTTTACACCATCATCTGATAGTGTTCGCAAATATTGCAAATAATAAGGCAATCTTTTAATTGCCTGCGTAGACAATCCCGAAAGAAATTCCTTTTCAGCACCCATTTTACACCTCATTTATCTTTTTACATATGTCTTATTTACAAATCAACTTTTATTTTCTAGTCTAGTAAAATCTAAGTACATATATTTGTTTAGTATAGCAAAATAACGAATAAACTTCAACATAATCATTGCACTTAAATTTCTCTGCCATTACAATTTAGAAAAATTATGTTGAGGGAGAAGCTTTTTTGAATTCGGCTATCAATGATTCGAGGTAAGCGAGGTGCAGCTCCTCGTCCATAATAATCCGCTTGAATAAATCTTGCATACTTTTATTGGTAACTGTTTGAATCATTACTTTATAGTGAGCAATTGCGGCTCTCTCCTCCTGTGCATCCGATTCAAAAATAGGAATCAGGCGGTTTCGCTTATGTACAAAGCCTCCACTCCAATAACAATTTGTTGTTTGAGAAAACAGGTTTGGTGGCGAGCCTAACTCAAAAATAAGATTTCCCAATAGTTTTTGATGAGTTCTCTCTGTAGAAGCAAGAATTTGGTAGGCCTCCTCAATTTCAGGGAACGCTTGCAAATAAAATCTGTGTACTAAATATTGATTGGACGAAGTGCTCTCTGAACCTTTTCCGGCATAGGCATCTGATAACATCGCCACATACTGACAATCACTTTTTGTCAGCGTCACTGACGGATATGGTAAATCGATCTTCAGTTTAGTCCACAAATTTGAGTAGTCATTCATGTGCAATCCTCCAAACTATTATTTTATTGTTTATTTTTAAAGATATGCACGGTGGTTCACTTTTATCGCACAGCTCTGTATAAAGTATTTTTGTTGTTTTTATTTTTTATAAGCCTGTCTCACTGGCTCTATAGTCATCAAAGAAATTTTAAAATTCCTATTAATCCATTGTAACAACGGAGATAAAAACACCATATTTGTCTATCTGTTTTTTTGAAAATGACAAGGAGGTTACCCTATTTTATTTTCTTAAAAATGGGACAATTTAAAAAAAGTGTCTGATTGACACGATTATACCGATATGCTATTATCTATATAGCTATCTAAATCAGCAAAGAGTATTGTCTCTGCTTACAACATTTTGGGAGGAATTTATTATGGCAAAAACAGCAATTATCACCGGCGGATCACGTGGCATCGGACGTGGCATGGCACTAAAACTAGGCGAAATGGGCTATAATGTCGTTATCAACTATAGAAGCGACAGTTCTAAAGCACTATCTGATGATTTGGCTAAAGAAATTACAGAAAAATATGGTGCAGAAACATTGGTTGTTCGCGCTGATGTGGGCAAATATGAAGATTGTGAAACTCTTGTTAAAGCAGCTGTAGAAAAATTTGGCGGTAAAATTGATGTTTTGATTAACAACGCTGGTATCACCAATAACTCTAACTTCATCGACATTACAAGAGAGCAATATGAAAATGTCATTAACGTAAACTTAATCAGCCTTCTGCATATGTGCCACTTGGCTCTACCTCATATGCTAGATAATGAAGCTAATATTATCAATATTTCTTCTGTCGGCGGACTTGTCGGTGTTACTAATCAAGCTGACTATTGCGCTACAAAAAGCGGCGTAATCGGTCTTAGCCGTGCTTTAGCTGTAGAATTCTCTTCTCGTAAAGTAAGAGTCAACGTTATTGCTCCAGGCATGATTATGACAGACATGCTCCGCGGCGTAAACCAAGACGAACTAAACGCTTTGGCTTCTACCATTCCTTTGGGGAAAATTGGAGATGTTGAAGATATTGCAGGCGCTATGGAATATATCTTGAAAGCTTCTTATGTAACTGGACAAGTTCTTTCTCCTAACGGCGGCTTTGTTATGCAATAACATTTTCTTGGTTATTTGTACTCTATAAAACAAGAAACTTCGCTTGATAAGCATAGTAATAAAAATAAAACAGCAGAACAACTTCTTAAAAAGGAAGTCGTTCTGCTGTTTTTAATTTCTTAAAAGCCTTAGTCTGTGAAAGCTAAAAATGCTTTTACCTGATCTTCTAAAAACTTTGCGCTATTGGGGGACAATTGAACTTTTCCATTCTGATCCAATTGTTCACCGATATTGCCAACCGTAACGCGGGGAGAATTCATTAGTCTCATGTTGAAAAAGAAAAGAAGAGGAATTAAATATTCTTGCGCTGTTGCTGTGCCGGGCATGCCATATGCTGCACCACTCATTGCAGCCGCTTTGCCAAACAGCACTTGGGGCTCTTCTTGGCTAACAGGGCGAGAAAGCCAGTCCAACAAATTCTTTAACACACCCGGATAAGAGTGATTGTACTCCGGTGTAAAGAACCATACGCCATCTGCTGCCTTAATTTTCTCTCTAACGCGGCTAACTTCTTTTGGTGCGGGAAATTCAATATCTTCATTGAACAAAGGAACATCGCTATACTCTAAAACTTCAAGCTCTGCCTCACCCTTCATCATTTCTTTCACCTTTAAAGCCAACTGCTTATTAAAAGAATTCTCTCTAAAAGAACCTACAACTGCTACTATTTTTTTCATTTTACATAACTCCTTTATATATGATTGTATAAATCTGTTTAAACGTGAACTTCATGATTTCATTGAAAATGCGCCTTAAACCGGCAATTCATTTTCCCATTACTTTCATTACATAAGAACTATTCCATCAGAATTTGTTAGATAGGGCGATGTTTGATAAACGTGCCTTGATTTAATTCAAGAAAGGCTTTTCGGAGCTCGTCATTCGTATTCATAACAATGGGTCCTCCCCATGCAATCGACTCGTGCAGCGGTTCTGCTGAAAAGAAAATAACTCTTACCTCTGCATCGGGTTTAGATGCTATGGTAATAAAATCGCCTTCACCAAACAAAACAGCTGTTTTACAAGCAATATCTTGTCCATCAATGACAGCATCACCTTCTATTAAGAAGACAAAGACATTTTCATTTGGCTTTGTAGGAATATCGATTTGTCCACCAGCCAAAATTGAAATGTCATAGATATTAGCCGGAATATGCCGAGGTTTCACGCCAGTCAGACCATCAAAATCCCCTGACAAAATCCGTACTTTTGCCTTTTCTTTTTCTGCCACAGGCATCATTTTTTGTGTGATTTCAAGATAGGCCGGCTCTGCCATTTTATCTTTTTTAGGCATGTTGAGCCATAGCTGGAAACCTAGCATTCTATCCGCTGCTTGAGGCATTTCTTGATGCATAATACCGCTTCCGGCGGTCATCCATTGGCTCTCACCAGAATGAATGGTTCCTTTATTACCAAGGCTGTCTTTGTGTTCAATTTCTCCTTGAATCAAATACGTCACGGTTTCCATCCCTCTATGAGGATGAGTAGGAAAACCTGCCAGATAATCATGAGGATCAGTCGAATCAAATGTATCTAGCATTAAAAACGGATCAAACTCTTTCATGGTAGCATCGTTTAGCACACGAACCATGCTTACTCCTGCACCATCAACTGCTCTATATCCTTGAATTTTTTTCTTTATACTACGCTTTTTCATCTATACTTCCCCATATTGGTCTTTTTACTTATTTCTGATTTATATTATTATACCAAGGAAAAAGTCAATTGTCCAATTTATTTTATTGTTTTTATCTAAAAACAATAAGGATAATTTATTTTATTTTTTAGTTATTTTGCTTTCCAAAATATAAACACAAATTGGTTTGCCCTTAATAGAAGCAAACCAATCTTATGTATGACTGTTTGTAATTTTATACTTCCCAATTTTCACAGGCTAATCGCTTATAAAAATATTCTCGAATTTGAGTCGCTGCATGCTCTGGATACATCAAACCTTTTTGCTGACAAATCAATTTAGCATCCTCTTCAAAAAGTAACATTGATTTTTTTACAGCTATTTCTATCTCTGCCAAAATGGGAGAAGTTCGGTAAACTAAAAGATGTTCTTGTTTTTCCTTTGGCACACAATGTTTAATTTTACTTTCCCACGAACCCCAGTCAAGTGTATCATAACCGCTTAACAGCAAATCTACGTGTGACTGAAAAATAATATCTACATTTTTAATCAGCTTAAAAATGTCATTGCGCTTGAAATATTTAATCAGCATTTCTGTATGAAACCAAAACGTGTCGATAGCGCGCATAGTGTCAGGTATTGTATTATCGGTTCGATATCCTTGGCTAAGAAAGGCTTCTACTTCACCACTGCAATCAAAAATAATGTGATCTTTTGTACAGCCTTTACAGTGTTGGCGGCACATCCACGCATCGGGTGCATCTTGATTGATGATAAAAAAATCTAACTGGTGTAAATTTTCACCCACCCGAATAACCGTGCAATAATTTTTGAAATTCTCATCGTTAAAATCTTCGCCCCAAAAAATAAGCAGTTCATCTGCTGCTTTTACAAACATTTGAGGTACATCAGCTGCAAATGCCTCAAAATCTTTTCCTGACACTAAAAAAACTGGGTCATAGTCAGAATAGATGTCTTGTTGCGCACGACTGATAGAACCATAATGCCACCCACCCTTGCAGCGCTCGTCTTTTTTGAGAATGTCAACCAATCGTTCAAATGCTCTATCTAAATCTTTATGCAAATTACCCGCCGCCCTTCTTGATTTCTCACACGTATCACTCAACCTATTAAAGTTATTTGAACCCGTTATCTGCTATGAAAATGAACAGTATCGCTTGCAGCAGGGGGGGTGTTCCACACTGACAGTTCATTTTCCAATGCTTTAACTTGCTGAAGCTATTTTAACACGTGAAAAATCGAAAATATAGCGAATTGCTAACTCCTTATTGTCAATTTGTATCTTTTTTGAGCGCACGATATTTGGCAGGAGTGGTCTCATATGTTCTTCGAAAAGCTTCAATAAAAGATTTTACATTGGCAAAACCATTGTTAAGTGCAATTTCTGTAATAGAATCTTCGGTGCCCATTAATTCTGCATAGGCATGATAAAGGCGAATACGGGTTAAGTAGCCATAAAAACTATCCCCTGTAGTTTTCCGGATAAACCGCGAAAAATAAGTAGGTGCCATGCCCACCTCATCGGCTACGCTTTGCAAGGTCAAATTTTGTGTATAGTGTTCTTCTAAATAGCGAATAATTTTTTTTGCATATTCCGTTTTCTTTTGGTCACTGTTTTTGTTTTTATTCGATTCATCTTTGATTTGGCGACACTCTTTCAGTAAAATATAGCAAATTTGATGCAAGATTACCGAAAGCTTGAGCTGATAAAGCTCTTCTTTTTTGCGGCGAATTTCAATACATTCAGCGATTAACGCCGCCACTTCTTTCTTAATTTCTGCTTTGCCTTCAAAACTAAATCGATATGAGTCTGCATCGGGACAATATTGCTTCACTAAATCATAAGAAAGCAAGAGGGAAAAAGCACGCATTTTTTCCTCTCCCTGGCGGTCGGTTTCATGCAGTTCACCGCTGTTGGCAAAGAAAAAATCCCCGGGATATACCAGTACCTCTTCTCCGTTTATCTTCCCTTTTAACACCCCATCTGTTACTAAATCAAACTCTATATATTCATGCCAATGCAAAGGATAGTGGTATCTCATATGTGCTTTTTCTTCTGCATGAATGCGTGCTGGTATACCAAAATCCGGCTGTACTCTTTCATAATAACTGCCCATAACAGTTTCCACTCCTATTGCCCAAATCTCTTGTTCATGCCTTATCTGTCAAACTATCATTGTAGTTTATATTTTACCAAGCTATTACCCCCAGTATAATCAATTCTACAGATAAAAACAATTAGGTGCAAGATTTTAGAATAAAAATATTGCTTCATATTACAAACAGACAAGGGGTTGCTCCTATTATTCCGTCACATTAACCAAAAATTCCATTTAATTTTTTTCGAAAATACAGTCAATAAAGAAATTGACGAGTCAAAATATAGTTGCTATAATAGTTCTATGTCCAACAATTCGATATACAACAATACGGAAGGAAATGGGGTATGACAACAAAAAAAGTAGGACGCGAGCTACGCTCTTTAAACAACTTGATTCGACGCTATTTTGAATTTTCTTCTCATAAGAATGAGGTTGACACAGTAACAGGAAATAACGGTTGGATTATTAGCTATCTCGCTGATAATTCTCAAAAGGATATTTTTCAAAGAGATATTGAAGATTATTTCACGATTACTCGTTCAACTGCTTCAAAAGTCCTTACCCTCATGGAACAAAAAGGGTTAATTGAGCGCCACTCTGTTGCGCAAGACGCTCGTCTTAAAAAAATAGTGCTTACTGACAAGGCATGGGAAATTTGTGGTCTTATGCGAGAAGACTCCCGTAAAATGGAAGAGCTTCTTTTAAAAGACTTTTCCGAAGATGACGTCAAAACACTTCTTTTCTTTTTAGACAAAATGAAAAATAATATTTCTAGTATGCAATAAATTGAGTGAGGTTTCTATGATTAAAAAACTTTTAGGAAGTGTGAGAGAGTATAAAAAGAGTACCATTCTCACACCTGTATATGTATTGTTAGAGTCGGTTCTTGAAATCATTATTCCCACATTAATGGCCTTTTTAATTGATAATGGAATCGCTAAAAAAGATATGTCTTATGTCTTGAAAATTGGGGTTTTGTTAGTGATTTTTGCTGGTCTTTCTCTGCTTTTTGGTGTTTTATCCGCACAAAGCAGTGCTGTGTCTGGCTGCGGATTTGCCAAAAATCTAAGGCAGGACATGTTCTATAATGTACAGAATTTTTCTTTCTCTAATATTGACAAATTTTCACCGTCAAGTATTATTACACGTTTGACCACCGACGTTTCAAACGTACAAAATGCTTTTCAGATGATTACGCGTTTAGCGGTACGTGCGCCGGCAATGATTATTTTTGCGCTAATCTTTTCCTTTCGGATTGATGCAAAACTATCTCTTATCTTTCTGGGAGTTATCCCTATTTTAGGAGTAAGTCTTTATCTTATCATCACAAAGGTTCATCCCCTTTTTGTCCGTGTATTTCGCAAATATGATACCCTAAACAATATTGTCCAAGAAAATCTACACGGTATTCGTGTTGTAAAATCCTACACACGTGAAGACTTTGAAGAAAACAAATTTGAAGAAATTTCTACCTCCATTTTTAACGATTTTACAAAAGCAGGCAAAATAAATTCACTGAATATGCCTATCATGCAGTTTTGTCTCTATGCCAGTATGCTCTTGCTTTCGTGGTTTGGTGCCAAAGAAATCTTATTCAGTGGGAACAATGCAGCCATCGGTCTTTCTACTGGTGAGCTCGCTACTTTAATTACTTATGCGATGCAAATCTTGATGAGCTTAATGATGCTTTCTATGGTTTTTGTTATGATTATCATTGCTCGTGCTTCCGCAGAAAGAATTGTAGAAGTTTTGGATGAAGAAAGCGACTTGCAAAATGGAGAAAATCCCATTTTCTCCCTGACAGACGGCTCTATTCACTTTGATCACGTTACTTTTTCTTATAACAGGCGAGCTGACAAGCCGGTGCTGAACGATATCGAGATTTCTATTGCTTCTGGCGAGACTGTCGGTATTATCGGCGGCACAGGTTCTTCTAAATCCAGTTTGGTTCAGCTGATTCCCCGACTTTATGATGTAGAACACGGAACCCTATCTGTTGGCGGCATTAACGTAAAACAATATGATTTAAAAACACTACGCGACAGTGTAGCCATGGTTTTGCAAAAAAACATCTTATTCTCTGGCACAATTAAAGAAAACCTGCGCTGGGGTAATGAGCATGCCACTGATGAAGAAATTATTCAAGTGTGCAAACTGGCTCAAGCGGCTGACTTTATTGAAGAATTTCCTGAGAAATATGATACTTATATTGAGCAGGGCGGTTCCAATGTTTCAGGTGGTCAACGGCAGCGCCTTTGTATTGCGCGCGCCCTGCTGAAGAACCCTAAAATCTTGATTTTAGATGACTCTACTAGCGCCGTCGACACGAAAACCGATACCTTAATTCGTCAGTCTTTCCGTGAATATATCCCTGAAGTAACTAAGATTATCATTGCACAGCGTGTTTCCTCCGTACAAGACGCTGACAAGATTATTGTCTTGGATGATGGTATTGTGAATGCTGTCGGCACACATGACGAACTTATGCAAAACAGCTCTATTTATCGTGAAGTTTATGAATCTCAGAACAACGGAGGTGTCCTCCATGGATAAGATGAAAAAAGGTAGTAAATCAGGAAGACCTCCTGTACAACATTTTAAACCCGGCACTCTCAAAAGACTTTTGTCTTATATGGCAAAATTTAGAGTACGCTTGATTTTGGTCATTATTTTTATTATTCTCAGTGCTGCCGCTGGTGCTGCCTCTGCTCTCTTTATGAGAGAATTAATTGATAGCTACATCTTGCCTTTGCTCTCCCAAACAAATCCAGATTTAAGCGATTTGGCAAATGCCATTTTCACCATTGGCTCCGTCTATTTAGTTGGACTTTTATCAAACTACGCCTATAATCGCATTATGGTTGACATTGAGCAAGGTACGCTAAAAAAAGTCAGAGACGATATGTTCCGACATATGCAAAGCTTGCCTATTAAATACTTTGATACCCACGCTCACGGAGATGTCATGAGTCATTATACCAATGACACAGATGCTCTTCGTCAGGCAATTTCACAAAGCTTCCCTCAGATGCTTTCTTCTATTGTTACGGTGGTATCTGCTTTTGTTTCTATGCTTTATCTCAGTGTCAATTTGACTTTATTTGTCGCCTTTTTTGCCTTTCTCCTTATGGTAGTTGTCAAATATATCGTTACTCACAGCAGCCGATTCTTTATTAAACAACAGGTCGATTTAGGTACGGTCAATGCTTTTGTAGAAGAAATTAGCCATGGACAAAAGGTCGTAAAAGTATTTTGCCATGAAGAAGAGGCAAAGAAAGACTTTGACGAGAAAAACGAAGCTCTCTGTCAAAGTGCTACCGCAGCCGGCAAATACGGAAATATCACTATGCCTGTCATTGGCAATCTAGGCTATTTGCTTTATGTTCTTTTGGCCATTGTGGGCGGTGCCGCCGGTATTGCAGAAATGCCAAACTTAAGCCTAGCTGGTATGAACACCTTAACAATTGGTACTATCATCTCCTTCTTAACCTTATCTCGCAGCTTTATCAATCCAATTGGACAAATTTCCATGCAGTTCAACATGGTCATTATGGCTCTGGCAGGAGCTTCTCGTATCTTTGAATTGATGGATGAAAAAAGCGAAGAAGATGAAGGCTATGTCACTCTTGTGAATGTGAAAGAAGAAAACGGCAAGCTGATTGAATGCGAAAAAAGAACTCACTTATGGGCATGGAAACATCCGCACAGTGACGGCAGTATTACCTATACTCCTCTACGCGGAGAAATTCGTTTCTATGATGTTGATTTTGGTTATAAAGAAGACAAACCTGTCCTGAAAAACATTACGCTTTATGCCCATCCAGGTGAAAAAGTAGCTTTTGTTGGTGCCACGGGCGCCGGAAAAACAACCATTACCAACCTAATCAATCGTTTCTATGATATTGCAGACGGTAAAATCCGCTATGACGATATCAATATCAATAAAATCCGTAAGAATGATTTGCGCCGTTCATTGGGAATTGTTTTACAAGATGTTAACCTCTTTACCGGAACTGTCCTCGATAACATTCGCTATGGTAAATTAGATGCAACTGATGAAGAATGTATTGCTGCTGCTAAGCTTGCCAATGCAGATGGGTTTATCCGCATGCTGCCTGATGGATATCAAACTGTGCTAGAAGGTGACGGAAGCGGACTTTCACAAGGGCAGCGTCAGCTTATCTCGATCGCCCGTGCAGCGGTTGCTGACCCACCCGTTATGATTTTGGATGAAGCTACTTCTTCTATCGATACCCGAACAGAGGCCATTGTGCAAAAAGGTATGGATGCTCTGATGAAAGGCCGCACCGTTTTTGTCATCGCTCACAGACTTTCTACTGTACAAAACTCAGATGTTATTATGGTTTTGGAGCATGGAAGAATTATTGAACGCGGCAGTCATGATCAGCTTGTTGCAGAAAAAGGGAAATACTATCAACTGTATACAGGCGCTTTTGAATTGGAATAACTCACTCTAAAATAGACTTCACACGATATATTCTTTAAAAACAAGCCTTATCCGAGAAAGGCCTAGTCTAACTCATCTAAAGGCTTGTTTTATTTTGCCTTTTTATATGGAAAAATGGAGTATAAATTCAAATTTTCATACTCTAACCCTAAAAATATAACTAAATTACTTTGACACTCGAAAAATAATGTGCCATAATGTCTTTGAATTCTTTATTTTAGAAAAGAATGGAATGTTATTTTGGGAGGAAAAAATGATATCATTTTTAAAAGAAGCGGCAAAAGTTAAGCCGAGCAAAAGACAGCTAGATTGGTTTGCCCTAAAATCTTATGCATTTATCCATTTTGGGCCAAACACCTTCACAAATCGTGAATGGGGCGACGGAACGGAATCGGAGGACATTTTTAATCCTACCGAATTGGATTGCGACCAATGGATCGAAGCGATTAAAAGCGCCGGCATGAAGGGCATGGTACTGACAGCAAAGCACCATGATGGATTCTGCCTTTGGCCTTCAAAGTATACAGAACACAGCGTCAAAAACTCGCCTTGCCAGATAGACGTTGTTAAGGCCGCTGCTGAAGCTTGTCGCAAAGGGGGCATTCAGTTTGGTTTTTATCTTTCACCGTGGGACAGAAATTCAAAGCTCTATGGAACACCGGAATATAATGACTATTTTTGTAATCAACTAACAGAACTGCTGACGGAATACGGTGATGTTTTTTATGTGTGGTTTGACAATGCTTGCGGAGAAGGTCCAAACGGCAAAAAACAAGAATATGATTTCCCCAGATATATTGAATTGATTCGAAAATATCAACCGAATGCCGTGATTTTCAATGACTTTGGCCCTGACGTGCGCTGGTGCGGCAATGAAGCAGGTATCTCAAGACATTCTGAATGGGCTGTCATTCCCCGTGAACTTTGCTTTTACAGTGACGTGCAAACAGGTGAAGGACCTCTTGCCAAACAGGGAGATTTATCATACCTTTATAATACCAATCAAAACTTAGGCACTATGGAAAATATTCTTTATTCAAAGGGATTGACATTTACTCCTGCTGAAATTAATATGTCTATTCGTCCGGGTTGGTTTTGGCACCCTGAAGAAGAACCCCACTCCTTAGAAAAACTTTTTCACACTTATCTGACTTCTGTAGGCGCAAACTCGTGTTTTCATTTGAATCTACCCCCTACAACGTCAGGTAAAATTGATGAGCGTGACGTCAGTCGTTTGCAAGAACTCGGCAAACTTCTTGAACAAGAATTCGGTAACGAAATTCCTTCCTCAATTGAAAAAGTTGATTCCCAATATCCGACACAGCCTAAGTATTCGATTGTGTTTGAAAATACGCGAGCTGATTTTAAATACATTGTTTTGGAAGAAGACATCTCACAAGGACAACGTGTTGAGAGCTTTCAAATTGAAGCTGAAACTGAAGATGGCAGCCGTTACCCCTTCTATCAAGGAACTACAATCGGAAACCGTCAAATTTGCAAGTTGCGCGATCCTTTTGAAGGACAAAATCCTCTCACAAAAAGCATAGAAAATGCTGCAAAAAAATTAATTGTTCATATAACCTCTGCAAGAGATGAAGTTGTCATGAAATCTATTAAAATTTATTGACACATACTTTTTTTTCGCTTTGATATGATTAATTAGAAAAAAAGGCCCCTTTAAAACTATATGTTTTAAAGGGGCCTTTTAATAAAAACAACTTGTTATCTTTCTCTGCGATGAAATTGAAATATTGGTTATATAATCCCACTTATGCAGTTCATGACTCGTTTACCAATTTTCCTGTCATATGATCAATCGATAGTTCTAAGATTTGCACATGTGCGCCTGCTTTACGGATTTCTTCCTCTACACTCTCCGCAGTAGGATAATGCTTCAGACCAATTTGGCGCAGAATTTCGGTTGCTTCCGGACCGACTTCTACTTTCTTTATGCGGCCAAAAATCACAACACTTTTTATGTTCAATGCCCACTCTCCGTCTTTACGAAAACCTTCATCCATCACACAAAACGAAACCTTGTCGTCAACCGCTAACGCATCTAACTTATGCCCCACCTTGGCACCGTGAAAATATATCTTTCCCTCTCGATAAATATGATTCATCGGAATAGCGTAGGGATAGCCGTCTTCTCCGTGCACAGCCAATACGCCTCTGGGTGCATTTGTCAAAACCTCTACACATTCCTGTTCTGATATTTGCTGTTTTATTCTCCTCATCTTTCGAAACATAGCAAGCCTCCATTCTTCATCTATTTAATAGTTATTTTACTGTTAAATGCAAAATAATTATTCTCTATCCTATCACGAAAAAGCAATAAAGTCATGTATGATACCAAATCCTCATACATGACTTTATTTTGGTGGACCCGGAGAGGATCGAACTCTTGACCTCCGCATTGCGAACGCGGCGCTCTCCCAGCTGAGCTACGGGCCCAAATATCAAGAATTGTTTCAAAAAATCTCGCGGTTTCATGCAAATAGAAACTACGGAATTCTACAAAAACGAATATCTCAATATTTTTATTTTATCACAATCTATTTTCTTTGTAAATCTCCAATTCAAGATTTTACTAAATTTTGTGCATGCTCTCTATTATCTTCATAAGCCTTATTATCAATTAAGTAGGGCTTGGTGATACAATCTGCCATGGCATTATCGGGGCACAGTTCATATTTCATTAAAATCACTTCAGCTGTTGTTTCTATTTCCTCAAATCCTAGGCGGTGAAAAAAAGTAAACGCTTGTTTATCTTCTTGCGCAAGGTGTACAAAAATTTGGCGTCGATTTCCATATTCTAAAATACGAGACAGCAAGCAAAACAGACCTTTTCCAACACATCGGTGCTGAAACTCCTCTTTAACAAAAATGTATAAATCTAATTTAAACGGATTTTTAGGCTCATTTTTATGTTCTGTTACATAACAAAAACCGGCCGGAACACCATCAATCTCGCAAACCAGCCACCCATATCCATATGTATAGCGGTCAATTCTCTCTATCATTTCAAGCAAAAGGGGGCATTCTGCATCAGGAGCAGAAAGCTTACCCGCAAAAGGAGCATATATCTTCAAAACAGCAGGAGCATCCCACTCATTTGCCCGTCTAATATTTACTTTCATCTGTTTGTCTACTCCTCTAATATTTGCCAATGTCTGTTTTCAATGACAACTGCCATAATGAATAATAGCAAAATTAGTGGATAGCAAGACTCTTCTGTTTCTTGCTATCCCTCATAATCTGCAAATAAGCTGTCATTTTCATTTTAGCAGAAACCATTCTATCACAACTGCCTATGTCTTTTCTACTCTTTTCCTATCCATCATAAAAATTTTCTTGCCTATTTTTATTTTTGGAGCTGCTTAATTTTATCACGCAAAAAAGCAGCATGTTCAAACTCAAGTAATTTAGCAGCCGCTTTCATCTCTTTTGAAAGCTTCTCAATTTCCATTCGTTTTTCAAGGGCAGATAGTTTTCGTTTGGGCTTTTTCTCGTCCTTATGACTTGAGATTTCAAGGATATCCGCTACATCCTTAATAATTGTTGTGGGAATAATGCCATGCTCTTCGTTATATTTTTCCTGTATCGCACGACGACGTTCGGTTTCACCGATTGCCCTCTCCATTGAGGGTGTTACGCTGTCGGCATACATGATAACCGTACCCTCTGCATTTCTTGCGGCACGCCCAATGGTCTGAATTAAGCTGCGCTCGCTACGCAGAAAACCTTCTTTATCGGCATCTAAAATAGCGACAAGCGACACTTCAGGGATATCAAGACCTTCACGCAGCAAGTTTATGCCGACCAAAACGTCGAACTCACCCAAACGCAAATCGCGTAGAATTTCCATACGCTCTACGGTGTCAATGTCATAGTGCATATACCGAACTTTTATCCCATATCCCTCAAAATAATCGGTTAAATCTTCTGCCATTTTCTTGGTTAGGGTAGTAACAAGTACTCTCTCCTTTTTATCAACACGTAGGTTGATTTCAGAAATCAAGTCATCAATCTGCCCATCTGTGGGTTTCACAACAATTTTGGGGTCTAAAAGCCCTGTTGGGCGAATCACCTGCTCCACCACATCAGATGAACGCTGCAACTCAAAATCACCCGGTGTTGCGCTGACAAAAATTGCCTGGTTCACTTTTTCATAAAACTCATCAAAGTTCATCGGACGGTTATCGTAGGCAGACGGCAAACGAAATCCAAATTCAATCAGCTGTTCTTTTCTTGCTCGGTCGCCTGCATACATCGCTCTAACCTGTGGCAACATAACATGAGACTCGTCAACAAACAGCAGAAAATCATCAGGAAAATAGTCAATCAATGTAAACGGAGCACTGCCAGGTTCACGGTCTGCCATAACACGAGAGTAGTTCTCAATTCCTTTGCAAAAACCTATCTCTCTAAGCATTTCCATATCATATTTAGTTCGCTGTTCAATTCGTTGCGCTTCAATCAATTTATTCTGTGATTTAAACCATTCTACACGATCAACCATTTCAGAACCAATTTCATTCAGGGCTTTTTCCATTTTTTCTCTTGGCACAATATAGTGCGAAGCCGGATAAATAGCCACATGTTTTAAGTCTGATATAACGGTACCTGTCAAGGGAACAAATTCGCTGATTCTGTCAATTTCATCGCCAAAAAATTCAACGCGTATTGCGTTTTCACCTGATTGTGCAGGGAAAATTTCTACCACATCGCCCCGCACACGAAACTTATTACGAATAAAATTGATATCATTTCTCTCATATTGCAGCTCAACCAATTTGTTCAGCAGTTCGTCTCGATTTTTCTCCATGCCGGGGCGCAAAGAAATAACCATGGTCCGATAATCAATCGGGTTACCCAAGCTATAGATACACGAAACACTTGCCACGATAATAACATCCCGCCGTTCAGAAAGCGCTGAAGTGGCACTGTGGCGCAGCTTGTCGATTTCATCATTGATTGCAGAATCTTTTTCTATATAGGTATCGGTCGTGGCAATATAGGCCTCCGGCTGATAATAATCATAATAAGAAACAAAATATTCTACTGAATTTTCAGGAAAAAACTCACGAAACTCAGAGCAAAGCTGTGCTGCCAACGTTTTATTGTGGGCCAACACCAACGTAGGACGATTCATTTTTTCGATGATGTTTGCCATGGTAAAGGTTTTACCCGAACCCGTGACACCCAGCAAAGTTTGTTCACGCTCTCCTCTTTCAATCCCCTCGACAAGCTTTTCAATTGCCTGAGGCTGATCTCCCGTTGGCTTAAATTTTGAAACCAGTTTAAAATCCATTCTATTGCCTTTCTTTTTTCACGCGTTTGCGATTGGCAAACAATGCTTCCTCTTGCTCCATGGTTTCTTTTTTCAGTGCATTTTTATATTGTTCCACTTCTTCTTTAATTTGATCCAACCATTCACTCGATTTCATGGAGGTATAATCCATACCTGCAAAGATAAGATGATCTGTCAACTCCACATCAATTCCGTTGAGAGCAAATTCTAAATCACGGGTAGCATTAATATCATTGCGTGATGGAAGTGGATTGCCACTGGGATGGTTATGTGCAATGATAGCCGTATAGGTATCATACCGCAAGCACAACTCAACTAAACGACGAATATAAATCGGCACTTCTGAAACCGAACCTTCGTTCACGATTCCATTATACAGGATTCTACCCCGCCCATCCAATAGCAAAAGTGCAACAATTTCTCTGTTTTTATCAATAAATTTTGGTCGTAATATCTCAACAGCAGATTCTGTATCGTAAACACGCTGCATGCCCGATACTTTATCTTCCAAATAGTACTCTGTTGTGTATTTTAATTTTTTCAAAAATTCGGCGGCTTCTGGTGTCATGCCTTTTATGGCAGCAATTTCTTGGGCAGGTGCCTCAAGCACATTCGAAAATGAACCCAGCCGATTTAATAAGCTCTTGGCAACACGAGACGTTTTTGTTTCTCCTATCACATAAGACAGCAGTTCTGCTAAAACAGCTTCACTGTTTTTTCCCTCAAAAGAATATCCCTGCATAGTGTCCCCCATAGAAGTTGTTGGCATTCAGAATTCATTTTTAATGCTGCGAGAAAACAATTTATTGATAATTGTCTTCGCCTCTTGCTTTTCATAGACCACGTCATACACCGCTGAACAAATTGGTAGCGCACAATAGCTTTTCTCCGCCAATAGAAGAATTCCTTTCACGGCAAAAGCACCCTCTGCCAATTGCGTGTAAGGTTCGCCTTTTACAAACTTTTCGCCAAACATTCGGTTATGACTGAACTTTGAGAATACAGTGGCTTCATAGTCTCCCAAATGACAAAGGCCGTAGGCCGAAAGCTCATTGCCGCCCATTGCTTTAATTAACCGAGCAATTTCACGAGTTCCTCGAGACATGAGCGCTCCTTTGAGAGAGGAAAGCCCTAAGCCGTCTAACATACCGGCTGCAATGCCAATTACATTCTTTGCTGCTGCACCGATTTCATTCCCAATTAAATCTTGCCCATAATAGAAACGAATTAAATCACTAGAAAAACTATCGACCAGTTTGGCTTTTACGGCTTCACTTTTGCTGTCTATGACCATGCAGTTTGGCGTGCCTGCATAAAACTCCTGCACATGACCGGGACCAAGCCAAACCGCTGTTTCATGAGGAATTAACAAAGTTTCTTCCACAATTTCAGTTAGACGTTTTCCCGTTTCCGCTTCCAAACCTTTCATACAAAGCACAAAAGTCTTGTTTTCTGGGGCTAATTGATTAATTTCAGCCGCCAAAGCACGAAGCCCTTGTGAGGGAATGGAAATCACAATGACTTCTGATAAAAGAGCCTGTTTCATATCAGTCACCAGCTCAATTTCGTTATCTAAGCGGATAATCCCATTCTCTCTGGTCTGCTGAAATTGCTTCATACGGCTCGAGTCTTGCCTGCCATAAAGCATTACTTCATGACCTGTTCTATTCAAATACCACGCAATGAAACTGCCCCAACGTCCGCAGCCAATGACAGAAATTTTCATGTAATCTTGATTTCCTCTCTATTTCAGAATTTTCACTTATCCAATTCTATATTTATTTTTAAACTAAATTAAAATTATTTTAAAACAAAATCAGCTCTGCAATTCGAGTTGCCGCTTGCAGCAGCAAGCACAAAGTGCAAGAGCAACTTCCCAATGAATCAACTTGTTGAATTCTATTTTACCACAAATACAATCCTGAAAAAAGTTTCTTTTTATAAAAAAATAATGATTGTTATTTTTTTAACTTTGTTGTATAATACCGAGTAGGTACAGTTCCCGCTTTATAGCCTTGCATAAACTTTTATTTTTCTTCCTACTTTCTCCATGAATCTCGTTGACAATAGGCTAATGAAGCGATACTATAAAATAAAAACCAACTAAAAATAACCAAAAAGTGAGGCTATTCTTATGAAAAAAATTGTTTTAATTGGAGCAAACCATGCCGGTACTGCGGCTGCTAATACGATTCTAGACCAATATCCCGACTATAAACTAAAAATATTTGACCGCAACTCCAATATCAGCTATCTTGGCTGCGGAACTGCTCTTTGGATTGGCAAGCAAATTCACAGCACAGAGGGACTTTTTTATTCTTCTCCTGAAGCCTTGAGGGCAAAAGGAGCTGATATCTTGGCCGAAACGGAAGTTAAGAATATCGACTTTGCAGGCAAAACAGTTAAAGCTCTAACCAAAAGCGGAGAAGAAATTACAGAGAGCTATGATAAACTTATTATTGCCAGTGGTTCTGTTCCCATTCACCCTAGAATTCCAGGAATCGACCTTGAAAATGTTCGCCATGTAAAACTCTTTCAAGACGGTCAGGCCATTAACGAAGCTTTGGAATCAGACGACGTGAAAAATGTTATTGTCGTGGGTGCCGGCTATATCGGTGTTGAAATTGCTGAGGCTGCCCAACGCCGCGGTAAAAATACATTTTTATTTGAATCCGCTGACACAAGCCTTTCTAGCTATTATGACCCTTGGTTCACCAAAGATATGGACGAAAACTTGCAAGATCATGGTGTAAAACTTCGTTTTGGAGAAACCATTACAGAAATTTGCGGTGATGGCAAGGTTGAATCTGTTAAAACAACAAAGGGTGAATATCCGGCTGATTTAGTTCTTTTGGCAATCGGTTTTGTTCCTAACACCTCTCTTATTGGAGATTCACTGGAGAAATTCAGAAATGGTGCTATTTTGGTTGACAAACATCAGCAGACGAGTGACCCTGATGTGTATGCCATCGGCGACTCTGCCACCGTATGGAACAATGCAACCGGCAAACAGGATTACATCGCTCTTGCTACCAATGCTGTTAGAAGCGGCATTGTTGCTGCCCACAACGCTTGTGGCACAGCTTTGGAATCCTCTGGCGTACAAGGCTCAAACGGTATCAGTATTTATGGTTTGAACATGGTTTCAACCGGGCTAAATCTGGCCGCTGCTAAAAAAGCTGGGTTTGACCCGCTATATACAGAATATGAAGATCTACAAAAACCTGGTTTTATTGAGAACAACAACTACAAGGTAAAAATTCGTATTGTCTATGACAAAGAAACACGCCGCGTTTTAGGCGCTCAAATGGAATCTTACCAAGATATTTCCATGGGAATCCACATGTTCTCGCTTGCCATTGAACAGCAGCTCACCATTGACAAGTTAGCACTTTTAGATATCTTCTTCCTTCCCCACTTTAATCAGCCTTATAACTACATTACCATGGCTGCACTGAATGCAAAATAAAATTTAATTTTTTTACCAAAGAGATAAAACGGCTTATGTTTTATCTCTTTTTTTCATATAGATATCTTTCATATTTATTTTTAGAACCACAAAACTACCTATTCTCCTGTGTTTTTTACCGTCGCTGCATATACGCCTTTGTGTTATTGGCTCTGCTATACATTGAAGTATACTTTTTTGTCCCATTGAAAATTTCTCCTTTTTCTGTTATCCTATTTATTAATTATGGATAAATCGGAGTGATTTTTTTGGATACTGGAGAAATGATTTTCTACGTCATTTGTTGCGTGGTTGCTTATGTATTGACTGTTCCTTTTCATGAAGCCGGACATTTACTTTGCGGTTTGCTTACTGGTTATCGTTTTAGTTCCTTTCGTATTTTTAGCTGGGTTTGGACGTATCAAGACGGAAAAATCCATTTTCAAAAATCCCCTACCGCTTCTTTTATCGGCGGTCAATGCTTGATGGTGCCTCCTGAAAATGAAAAAGAGTTTAAGTTTGTCCTCTACAATCTTGGTGGTGTTTTAATAAATTTTCTTTTGTCTGCCATCTCCCTTTTTGTTTTAATGGTTCGACCTAAGGATATCTGGAACATGCCTTTTCTTTCTTTACTTGTCATGAATTTGGTGGTTGGACTAATGAATATCATTCCGTTTACCATCAATGATGGACGCAATATTTTAAAAGCTTTGCAGTCTAAACGAGCCAAGCACGGTATGTACATACTTTTAAAAGTAAACGCAGAAATGGCAGAAGGCAAGCGTTTAAGAGATTATAATGAAACTGATTTTACTCTATGCGATGATGATGACTTTACAAACGATTTTGTTTACAGCTTGGCTGTTTATGCTGCCGGGCGATTCGAAGATTTAGGCGAACATGATAAAATGATTAAAATTTATGATCGTCTTGATTTAAAAAAGCTACCTGCCTTTTATGCCAACGCCGTGCGGGCTGATTATCTGTACTATTACATTATTCACAACCCTGATTATGAAAAAGCAAAAGAACTTTATCAAACCAAAAAGTTTTCTAAGTTTCTCAAAATGCCCCTTCCCAGTATTTTTCGCACCCAACTGGCTTATGACTATTTTGTATTAGGCGAGAAAGAAAAAGCCAGAGACAATCTTCCCAAACTAGAAGAACTTGTGAAGAATACTCCATCAAAAGGCACCCAGCTTTTAGAACAGGATGCTTTGGATTTTTTAAAACAAAAAATAACGGCGGCAGAGCTTGCATGATTTATTGAATACTACGAACCCGCCAACTATTGACTACAAATCAGATTAACTGAATAAAGGAGTTCTCTATGAATTATCTATCTCTTAAAAGCGGAACCGATATTCGCGGTGTTGCTAGTGAAGGTGTGAACGGACAAGAAATTAATCTTACGGACGATGTAATCGAGAACATTGCCGCAGGATTTCTACTTTGGTGCGAAAATCATCTTGAAAAACCGGCCTCTGAATTAAAGATCGCTGTCGGTCATGATTCCCGTATTTCTGCCGACCGTATCTACGCTGCCTTAGAGCGTGTTTTTTTGCGTCATGGCTGTCATGTACTGAACTGTGGCCTTGCCTCTACCCCCTCTATGTTTATGGCTATTTTGGAGATTCCCTGTGACTGTTCGGTTGAAATTACAGCTAGTCACCACCCTTTTAACCGTAATGGACTAAAGTTTTTCTCTGGGAAAAATGGTGGCCTTGAAAGCACAGATATCAGCGAAATCTTGAGCTATGTACAAGAGACAAAAGCTCCTGTGTTGTCAAATAGCGGTAAAGTAGAACCCTGCTCTTTTATGAAGCGATATGCCGAAATTCTACGGACAAAAATTAAGCACGAAGTATCCTCTGATAATTACGAAAAGCCACTAGATGGTTTTCATATTGTTGTTGATGCAGGGAACGGTGCCGGCGGATTTTACGCTTCTGATGTTCTAGAACCGCTTGGTGCAAACATTGACGGTAGTTGTTTTCTAGAGCCAGACGGCATGTTTCCCAATCATGTGCCAAATCCGGAAAACGCTGAAGCGATGAAAGCAATTTCTTCTGCTGTTTTAAAATCAAAAGCAGATTTAGGGGTTATCTTTGACACCGACGTAGACCGTGGTGCAGCTGTTGACGCAAACGGAACTGAAATTAGCCGCAACCGGCTGGTGGCTCTAGCCGCCGCTATTGCTCTTGAAAATGTACCGGGCGGCACAATTGTAACAGATTCGATTACCTCTGATGGTTTAAAAATCTTTATTGAACAAGAGCTAGGTGGTATTCATCATCGTTTTAAACGGGGCTATAAAAATGTTATCAATGAAGCTCTCCGCTTAAATAAAGCTGGGCAAGAATGTCCTCTGGCCATTGAAACCAGCGGTCATGCGGCTATGCGTGAAAATTATTTCTTAGATGACGGTGCTTATCTTGTCACTAAAATTATTATTAAAATGGCACAGTTGAAAAAAGAGGGAAAAACAATTGATAACCTGTTAACCCATTTAGAAGAAGCTGTCGAAGAAAAAGAGATTCGTCTCTCTATTTTGACTGAAGATTTCAAGTCAATTGGTGAAAAAGTTATTGCGGATTTGGAGAACTATGCAAAACAGCAGTCCTGGTTTATTGCCCCTGACAGCCGAGAGGGGATTCGCATTTCATTTGATAAAGAAAATGGTGACGGCTGGTTTTTGCTTCGCTTGAGCGTGCATGACCCCATTATGCCGCTGAATATTGAAAGCAATCAAGTGGGAGGTACCTCTCTCATTCTTTCTCATCTAGCTGATTTCCTCAAAGATTATTCGGATTGCTTAGATATTTCAGTTTTATCAAAATAGTGGATTGCAACCGTATTTTATGCTTTCTATTATCCGCTAGGCCAATTCATGTTCATTGATCACACTTAAATTGTAACTTAATTCTGAGGAAAGGAGATTATACCAAAATGAAAAAAACTAAATGGAGGACTTCTTGTCTTTAGTCCTCAGAAATGTGAGGAAAGTATGTTTTACACACCACTGACAACCGACCGACTTATCTTAAAAAACATAAGCGAAGATGACAACACCTTCATGCTTGAACAATTTTCCAATGATGACGTGAACCGCTTTTTGTATGATGCAGAGCCCTTGAGTACATTAGAGCAGACAAATGAAATCATCAATTTCTATTTGCAGCCAGAACCAAGAATCCAACACAGATGGATTCTTATCTTAAAAGAAACTGGTGAAAAAATCGGTACTTGTGGTTTTCATTGTTGGGATAAAGAAACCCATTCTGTTGATATCGGCTATGACCTGCAAAAAGCCTATTGGAATCAGGGTTTTATGACAGAAGCGCTGCGTGCTATCATTGACTTTGCTGTCCAAAAGATGAAAATTCAACACATCCACGCCCATATCTATGTGAAAAATGAAGCTTCTCTTGCCATTGCCAAAAAACTTGGCTTTACTTTTCAAGGTGCTACTGAAATAGAGAACTTTAGAGGGGACGACTATCTCCATCATATTTATACATTGGATACTTCTGAGTAAAAACCTCTGTTTTGATATTTGATTGAGATTGTTCAAAAACAGCGTCAAGAAAATAATGCTATAAATACACAAAACCCCACCAAATTCTGGTGGGGTTTTGCAATTAAAATATCTTATTACGTGCTTTACTGCCTTTAAAAAGCAATAATCTATAGTGGTAAAATTTCCTATCTCTCACAACTAAACTCTTCAACGTGCCATTCTTTTCAACATTTCAAGGTCATTGACAGAGAGAACATCCTCCAAAATTGGTATAGCGTCTTGATATTCATTCTTATAATGAGAAAAGGTCTGCGTTTTCAGCATATGAAAGCCAAAACGGGAATACAGTAAAACTGCTTTATAGCTCCACGTTTGGGTATGCAGATAAACAGGAAATAAATTTTCTTTTTCGAATATAGTCATGACTTTCTCTATCAACACTTTGGCTAAACCTTTTCTTTGAAAATCAGGGTGAACCGCCAGCCAATGCAGAGAGCCTACCCTATTCTCATCTTTGTTGTCAAACCACGCCATGCACGTTCCTGCATATTGCTCTTCCTCATTGAGTATAAATAGACACCGCTCCGCCAACAGTTTCATCTGTGATGAATAATGAGAAATAAAGTAGTCGTAGGCTTCCTTTTCTGTTTCAAATTCACCCACTGCCGTCACAATCTCAGCCCAGTGCTTTTCGTCTCCCGGCTCAAATCCTTTAATTCGATATCCCTCTGGAAAGAAATTAGCTAACGCTTGCTTTTGATTTGCTTCCATAATTATATTCTTATAAGGAATGGTTTTATCAAGCATATTCTCCCTCTCTGCAACTAAAATTTGGTTGTATCATAAAACAATTTCGAAGCAAATATAAAACGGATTTGTATGTTCTACCACGCCCAACTTAAATCCGATTCACGCCTGTTTTAACGGCTGCTTCTGCCACTGCCTTGGCCACTTCGGCTGCCACTCTTTTATCCAGTGCAGAAGGAATGATGTTGTTTTCGTTCAGCTCGTCGTCGCCGATAATGCCTGCAATTGCCTTGGCGGCAGCCAGTTTCATTTCTTCATTGATTTCTTTGGCACGCACATCTAGTGCACCACGGAAAATACCCGGAAAAGCCAGTACATTGTTAATTTGATTGGGGTAGTCAGAGCGACCTGTTCCCACTACTTTTGCCCCGCCAGCCTTAGCATCTTCAGGGAAAATTTCAGGTGTTGGGTTGGCACAAGCAAAAATCACTGCGTCTTTTGCCATGGTTTTGACCATTTCTGTTGTCAGACAGCCGGGTGCGGATACGCCCAAGAATACGTCTGCCCCCACAATAATTTCTGCTAGAGAACCCTTTTTCTTTTCACGGTTTGTTACCTTGGACATTTCTTCTTGTGCAAAAGTTAGGTTCTCCATGCCTTCATAGATAGCGCCATTTTTATCGCAAAGGGTTACATTTCTGAGCCCTGCTTGCATCATCAGCTTGGTACAAGCGATTCCGGCTGAACCGGCCCCATTCACCACTACTGAAACATCTTCTATCTTTTTGCCTACAACTTTTAGAGCATTTAGGATAGAAGCTAGGGTTACCACAGCCGTTCCATGCTGGTCATCATGGAACACAGGAATATCTAGGCGTTCTTTCAGTTTAGCTTCAATTTCAAAACAACGAGGAGCCGCAATATCTTCAAGGTTGATTCCGCCAAAAGAACCGGCTAAAAGCTCAACCGTACGAACGATTTCATCGGTGTCTTTACTGCGGATACAAAGTGGGAAAGCATCTACTCCTGCGAAAGCTTGGAACAAGGCACATTTGCCCTCCATAACAGGCATGCCGGCTTCTGGACCGATATCACCAAGACCTAAAACAGCGGTACCGTCTGTCACAACAGCCACAAGATTTCCTCTTCGGGTATAAAGGTATGAATCTTCTACATTCTTGGCAATTTCAAGGCAAGGTGCTGCCACGCCGGGTGTATAGGCTACTGATAAATCATCTCGATTGTTCATTGGGCAAGGCGTTGTCACACGGATTTTACCTTTCCACTCTTTGTGCATTTTAATCGCTTCTTCAGAATAATTCATGCTCAATTCTCCCCCTGTTTTTTGTTACCTATATTGTTGTCCTTATTGTAATCTTATTTCTCCCTACTGTCAAAGCAAAATGATGAAAAAATCTGCTTTTTTATCCTCTTGCTTGCAAGACTAACTTCCCTGTGGTAAAATTAATCTAAATATAATTTTAAAATCCCATAGAGACGGAAAGGTTTGTTTCATGATGTATAAAGCTTGTATTTTTGATATGGACGGTACCATTATCAACACTCTTGATTCTCTTGCTTATTTTGGGAATCAAGCACTCGCTGTGATGAATCTGCCACCGGTTGAAACTGAACTTTATAAAAAAATGGTCGGAAACGGTGTTGACAAACTGATTGAGCGAATTTTGATTCATTCAGGCGCTGAAAACACCCCTGAAAATCATAAAACTCTGCTAAAAGAATACAGTAAACTTTACGAGTCTGACCCTTTTCATCTCGTGACAGCCTATGACGGTATGAACGAGCTTTTACACGCTTTAAAAGAAGAAGGCTTTCTTTTGGCTGTACTCTCCAACAAGCCTCATGATATGGCTGTTTTTATTGCCGAAAAATATTTTCCTAATCTATTTGATATTGTCGAAGGGCAAAAAGAATCTGTTCCTGCTAAACCCGACCCAACCGCTCTTTCCTCTATTATAGAACGTTTAGCTATCGCCAAAGAAAATGTATTATATTGCGGTGACAGCGATGTTGATATGCAAACTGCTCGAAATACAGGGGTAGACGGTGCCGGCGTTCTCTGGGGTTTTAGAGATCAGAACGAACTCGTATCAAACGGTGCCACTTTTCTCGCCCATAAGCCGAATGACTTATATTCTATACTAAGAAAAGAGAAAGAGTCTTTTTCCATGAGGGTTCTATGAATATAATTGTACTTGATTTGGAGTGGAACGGCTCTTACAGCCGTCGCAAAAAAGGCTATGTAAATGAAATCATTGAATTTGGCGCGGTAAAATGTGACGAAAACTTAGTTGTGCAAGATACTTTTTCTTGCTTTATTAAACCGCAGATTGCCAAAAAACTGAGCAGTATTATCTCTGATTTGACAAGCATAACCGATGAAGCTCTTATAGAGGGGATTCCATTTATGAAAGCCGTCAGTCGCTTTCGCAAATGGGCAAAAAACTCTGTCATTTTAACTTGGGGGCCTTCAGACGTGCTGGCTCTAACTGAAAATTGCCATTATTTTAATGGAACCAGAACCGTTCCCTTTCTCAAAAAATATGTGGACCTACAATTTTTTGCCGAAAAACGTTTAGGCTTGTCTACCAGCCAACAAGTGGGTCTTGGCAAAGCTGCCGAATTGGTTGGCATTCATGCCGAAAATCTTGAAATGCATCGTGCTTTGGATGACAGCCTGCTGGCTCTTGAAATTCTTCGCAAGGTATATGATTCTGCTGAACTAGAAAGATTCACGACAATCTGTGATGAAGAATTTTATAATCGGGTTACCTTTAAGACTTCCTACATTTGTGACCTGACAAATCCTGCCATTGACAGAAAGCAGCTGAAATTTGTCTGCCCAAAATGTGGTTCTGCCTCTCATAAAACCTCCGAATGGATTCTAAAAAACAAAAGCTTTCGTGCCGAATTTCTTTGCCCTACCTGTGGTTATGTTTTTGCAGGACGGCTGATTGTAAAACAAAAATATGAGGGAATTAGTGTGAATAAAAAATCTTTTCCAATTCCGATTATCGAACCACCCAGAGAAGCTTTGTCGGCAGTAGTCGGCAACATGAACCTTTCCATTGCAGAAAACGGCGTTGGTTTACTGACTTTTCAAAATTTCTTTGAAGGGAATGCAAAGCATGCTTTCTCTACCCGAATTGGAGGGGTCAGCCAAAACGAATTTGCAGCCATAAACCTTGGCTTTGGACGAGGTGACAGCGATAAAAACGTGAAGCACAATTACAATCTTTTTGCTGAAGCTTTGGGTGTTCCTCCCGAAAGCTTTGTGGCCGGTGCTCAAGATCATCATACCAATATTCGCCGCGTGACCAAAGAAAATATTGGTACCGGCATTTGGAAACCAAAAGATTTGGAAAGTATTGACGGCCTTTGTACAAATGAACTAGGGGTAACTCTTGTCATCTATTGTGCCGATTGTGTGCCGCTCTACTGCTATGACGAAGAACATCATGCTATCGGATTGGCACATGCTGGCTGGAAGGGTACTGCTGCGGATATGGCGGGCGCTATGGTTCAAAAGATGGCAGCAGAATTTGGTTCGAACCCAGCAACGCTTAAGGTTGCCATCGGACCTTCCATCAGCAAAGATCGTTTTGAGGTGGATTTGCCCGTTGCACAAGTTTTTGAAGAGCTTCCTAACTCTGCCTTTTTTGTTACCGATACAGGTGACGGAAAATCCCACGTCGACCTTTGGGAATGTAATCGTCAATTTTTACTTTCAGCCGGTGTAAAACCTGAAAACATTAAAGTCGGGAATGTTTGCACAATGAAAGAAAGTGATTTGGTCTTTTCTCATCGTAAAACTCGAGGACAGCGTGGCAGCAATGCCGCTGTCATGGCTCTGATTTAAACACAACCAACGCTTCATCACGGTGTGTGTCTATAAAGAATCTCTTAAAACCAGTAATCGTTCTTGAGTAGGAACTTTATCGATTTGCTGTTAAGTGCGTATTTTTCCTACTTTATCTTTCATCTTTTCATAAAATCCTATTTTTGAGATGAAGTTTGACTTTTAACACAGGGAAAGGAAGCAAAATGAAAAATCTGGGAAAATCCCCAAAAATCTTTTTAGGCAGTGTGCTTGGCATTATGTACATTCCTATTATATTTGTCATTATTTACTCGTTTAACGAGAGCTCTATCAGTGCCATCTGGGGCGGTTTTTCTTTAAAATGGTATCAAACACTTTTTAAAAACCAAGCTCTTTTTTCTGCCTTGCAAAACAGCTTAATTTTAGCTTTCTCAAGCAGTATTTGTGCTGCCATTATTGGCACTCTGGGTGCCTTTGGTATGACGAAAGTAAAACTGAAATCTGCGGGAATGATAGAATATATCTCCACTTTACCGATTATGATTCCAGAAATCATTTTAGGCGTTGTTTTTATGACCTTTTTCGCTTTAATCGGTCTGCCTTTTGGTATGACAACGCTTATTATCGCTCATACCGCTTTCTGTATCCCTTACGTTTTTATGTTAGTCAAAGCAAGGTTGATTGGTATGGATAAAAGCCTATCTGAAGCCGCTCTCGATTTAGGCGCCAGCCCAGTTCGCGTTTTCTTTGATATTATTCTGCCTTTGATTGCACCTGCCATTGCTTCAGGTATGCTGCTTTCCTTTACAATGAGCCTTGACGATGTTATAATTAGCGTGTTTGTGACGGGCGCAAAGACTAATACTTTACCGCTTCTTATTTATACGCAAATCAAAACCGGTATCACCCCTGAAATTAACGCTTTATGTACGCTAATTTTCTTGATTTCCGTAGTTTTCTTTGCCATTTCTCTTTGGATAGGACGCTCTCCACAGAAGAAACATCTGCCCAACAATCTATAAAAGCATAATGGTCTTGCCCTATGATTTTGCTGTTTTTTTTAAATAAATACTGAAAAGAAAAACCTTAAGGCGTCTGAATGACATCTTAAGGTAGCTTATTTTTCAGTACTGATAGAAATTGGATTACGTATTTTAGGAGGTATTATGATGAAAAAGATTATTTCTATCCTGTTAATTGGCGTTTTATTTGTTTCTGTGCTTGCTTCATGCAGCAGTAACACGGCCCCAGCTAAAGAATCCTCTGCTGATTCCTCAACTGGCAGCGAATCGGTTGATTCTTCTAACAGCAAAACCTTGACCCTTTATACTTGGGCAGGTATGTTCTCACAAGAACTACTCGACGACTTTAAAGAAAAAACCGGTATTACCGTCGACTACGCTACTTTTGATACCGATGAAACTATGCTCGCCAAATTACAGACCGAAAAGGGCGGTACTTATGACCTAATTTTAGCAGATGATTATATTCTTGAGCTTGCTATTGCTGAAAATTTAGCGGCCAAATTAGATACATCAAAGCTAAGTCATTATAACAGCATTAATCCCTTTTATCAAAAGCAATTTTTTGATCCCAACGATGAATATACCGTTCCACTTGCTGCGGGTGTGCAAACCATTGTGTACAACCCTGACATTATCCAAAAAGAAATTACAGGTTATGCGGATTTATGGGATTCTTCCTTAGCCGGAAATCTTGGTGTGACTTCTAACTATCGCGTTATCAACGGTATGGCTCTTAAAGTGCTGGGTGAAAGCTATAATACCGAAGATGTCTCTGTAATTGAAAAGGCTGGCACAAAGCTAAACGAGCTGGCACCAAATATTCGTATGATTAAAGATGACAACCTGCAAAATGACCTCATTTCAGGAGAAATTGGTGCTGCCGTTATGTACACCTCTCAAGTAACAAAGGCCAAAATGGCTCTCCCCTCTTTAAAAGTGGTCTTGCCAAAAGAAGGTATTGGCTTTGGTATTATGTCACAATTTATTCCGGTTAATGCTCCTCATCCCGATGCCGCTTATCAATTTATTGATTATCTGCTGACGCCCGAAATTGCTGCTAAATACTATGAATTCCTCGGTTATTATTCTACCAACAAAGATGCTGATTCTCTCATTAACGAGGAATATCGAGAATTTCTTACTCTCCCTGATGAAATCACACCCGATAAAGTAGAACTCATTCAGCTTGTCTCTGCTGAAGCCACTGAAGCACATGAAAAAATTTGGACTTCTTTCAAATCTGCTACTGAATAATACATTGATAAAGTGAGGAGACATTCCATATGAATAAATTAACTTTCTATCCTTTTGATGATCAAGGCGCTTATGTTGATGCTTACTTACATGAACCAATGCTTGAAATGGAAACTCATCGCGCCGAGTTTCCGGCTGTAGTCATTTGTCCGGGCGGCGGCTATATGTTTTTGTCTAAGCGCGAGGCTGACCCTGTTGCCCTACGTTATTTTGCAGCTGGATATAATGTTTTTATTCTTTACTATTCTATTCTTGATCATGCTAAAAACTTCAGACCGCTCAAAGAACTGTCTGAAACCTTTATCCGTATTCGTGAAAATGCTAAAGAATGGCATACAGATGCCAACAAAATTGCTGTCTGCGGTTTTTCTGCCGGCGGTCATTTGGCAGCCTCGTTAGGCACACTTTGGAACCACAAAGAACTTCTAAAAAGCTATGACAACCAAGAGGGAAAGAACCGTCCCAATGCCATGATTCTTTGCTATCCTGTTATCACAGCCGACCCTGCTTTCTGCCATCAAGGTTCTATTGAAACAATCAGTGGCTGTCAGCTAGGAGAGGACGGTGCTAACTTCTTTTCTCTGGAAAATCATGTCTCTGCTGATACACCGCCAGCTTTCTTATGGCACACGGTAGAAGATGATTGTGTTCCAATTGAAAATAGTATTCGCATGGTCTCTGCCTTGCAAAAACAAAAAGTATCTTATGAATGTCACTTTTTCCCTCACGACGGCCATGGTACTTCTGTCTGCACAGAAGAGGTTGGGTCTTACAACCCTTACAACGCCCGCTGGATGGATTTGAGTATTGAATGGCTACATAATACGTTTTCGTATCAGCCATAAGTACAACAATTTCAGGAAGCAGTATTAAAGCCAAAAGTCTTTAATACTGCTTTTTATATGGTGCCAATTACCACAATTGGAATGAAAATAACTTTTACCTCCCTAATTTTATGCAGGCCTAAAACCTCACCAGCTAGTAACATCCCAGCAGAATACTTCCTTATTTTAGACACTGTCAAAAACTATTTTTACGTTGAGATTTGTGTCTGAATATTGTATAATTAAGAATTGTATAAGCTTGTTTCTATAAAAATAAAAACTGACAAAGTGTTTGGATGAAACTTAAAGAACAAGAAATTAGGATAAAATGTACCTAAAGGAAAACAAGTCGTTACTGTGTGCAAGAATATTCGATAAGCTTTGATGACGTGTATATTTTGAAAATGGTAAAATATACCCAGTAACCTCTAAAACAAAGGAGATATAGAGATTTATGAAACTAGGAATTGTCGGTCTGCCCAATGTCGGCAAAAGTACACTTTTTAATGCTATTACCAATGCCGGTGCACAATCGGCCAACTACCCATTTTGCACGATTGAACCCAATGTGGGCGTGGTCGCTGTTCCAGACAAACGTCTGGATGCTTTAGCTAAAATGTATGAACCAGAAAAATTCACACCTGCAACGATTGAATTTGTGGACATCGCAGGCCTTGTCAAAGGAGCTTCTAAAGGAGAAGGTCTGGGCAACAAATTCTTGTCCAATATTCGAGAAGTAGACGCGATTCTGCACGTTGTACGCTGCTTTGAAAATGACGACATTATCCATGTTGAAGGCAGCATTGATCCTAAACGTGATATTGAAACCATAGATCTAGAGTTGATCCTTTCTGATCTTGAATTTGTGGAAAGAAAAATTGACCGCACTAAAAAAGCAATGAAAGCCGATAAAAAATTGCAAGATGAAGTCGCTTTCTTTGAGCGTGTAAAAGGTGAACTTGAAAAAGGAAATTCTGCTCGTAGTATCTCCTGTACGGAAGAAGAAGCAGAATGGCTATCTTCTGTTGCCTTGCTGACCAATAAACCTATTATTTATGCCGCCAACATGAGTGACACTGATTTTTCTTCTGGCATAGAAAGCAACAGCGGTTATCAAACTGTCTCAGAGATTGCACGTCAAGAATCTGCAGCTGTACTGCCTATTTGTGCTGAAATTGAAGCTGAAATTTCTGGCATGGATTATGAAGAAAAGCAAATGTTCCTTTCTGACATGAACTTGTCTGAATCTGGCCTCGATCGTTTGATTCGTGAATGTTATGCTCTATTAGGTTTGATTTCTTATCTAACTGCCGGCAAGCCTGAGGTTCGTGCCTGGACCATTACCAAGGGCACAAAAGCACCCCAAGCAGCGGGAAAAATTCACACTGACTTTGAAAAAGGCTTTATTAGAGCTGAGGTCATTGGCTTTGATGAGTTGATGGAAACCGGCTCCATGTCTACCGCCAAAGAAAAGGGACTTGTCCGCTCTGAGGGAAAAGAATACGTCATGCAAGATGGTGACATTGTTTTATTCCGTTTCAATGTCTAATCCCTTTTTAATATTATCTCTGCTCTATCTCTGCTGTTTTAAAAAAGAAACCTGTAGGCAATAATTTTGCCTACAGATTTCTTGCTTTTTACAGTACTATGTTAATTTCTATCTCGATCTAATTATAAAAGAACATTTTTAGTCTTCACTCAATATTTAGAGCCTTCATTTATGCTCTCAATATTTACGCTGCTTTCTTCTTGCCATGTATTTTCGATATCTTCATGGTAGGTTTCATTGTTATCCAGCTTAAATCTTGCTACTTCGGCTTGCAAAGCATGGGCTTGAGCTGACAATTCTTCACTAGAGGCAGAGCTTTCTTCTGCTGTAGCTGCGTTTTCTTGCACAACGGCAGAGACTTCCGCTATTCCCTTTTGAATTTCATCAATTGCATAGGCCTGCTCTGATGAAGAATTTTCAATATTATGAATGGCATTATTCACTTTACTGGAGTTTTCAGAAAGTTCTTTTAACAGGAATGCCGTCTCTTCTGCAATTTTATTTCCTTGGGAAACTGTTTCTGTCGCGTGGCTAATCAAGCCTGCTGTTTGATGAGCTGCTTCAGCAGATTTTCCTGCCAAATTACGCACCTCATCCGCAACAACCGCAAATCCTTTTCCGGCTGTACCAGCTCGAGCAGCTTCAATTGCTGCATTTAAAGCTAAAATATTGGTCTGAAACGCAATATCTTCAATTACTTTGGTAATATCAGAGATTTTTTCACTAGCCATGCGAATTTCATCCATAGAATGTGTCAATTCTTGCATATGCTGGTTAACCTCTTGGGTCCGTAGGTCGGCTTGTCCCACATATTCTGTTGCTTCACGAACGTGATTCAAGTTGTTTTCAGCTTGGTTGGCTACTGTACTAATTGAGGCTGTCAACTCTTCTACTGTTGCAGCTTGCTCTGTAGCACCTGAAGCCAACGCCTGCGAGCCTGAAGACACTTGCCCTGCTCCAGCATTTACTTGTTCAGACGCCGTTTGAATCGTGGAAAGAACATTGTTTAGGGAGGATGAAATGTTCAGCATTGCTTCTTTAATGGGTGCAAATTCGCCTACATAGTCTTGCTCCAGATGAACGCGCATATCACCGTCTGCCATTGTTCCCAGAACAGATGTGACCTCTTTTATGTAACTTATATAACGATTTAGTTGTGTCACTGTACGATTAATCGCGGTTGCCATCTGCCCTACTTCATCTTTAGAATTAACCTCTGCAGAAATATCTAGTCTGCCTTCAGCAATTTCATTCGCTGTTTTTGTTAGATTCTTAATGGGTGACACTATGCTTCTTGCTACAACTATAATCATTAAGAAAACAATCACAACAGCCAGCCCAAATACAATTAAGGTGTATATTAAAATCTGATTATACTCTTTAAAGAATTCATTGTCTGGCAAGCCAGAAGTAATTGTCCAACCCGTCTCTCCAATAGAAGAAACAAATCCGCGTGCCTCTTCACCATTGAGCGTATATATGATTTCTTCATTGGTTTGTGCCAAAATAGCAGACTTGATATTTTCTGACATATTGGCATCTGCTATATTTGTATTTACAAGAGATTTATCGGGGTGAGATAAAAGTTGCCCACCTTGTGTTGTCATCAAATAATATCCAGTATTGCCTAACTCATAGCTGCTTACAATTTGACTCAATCTTTCCAGTGTCATATCAACGCCAGCAACACCAATAATTTCACCTGATTTGTCATCAAAAATTGGTACAAAAACCGAAGCTATCTGTTTACCTGTCACCATATCTTCATAGGGCTCACTTAATGTCAAGCCATTTTTTTCTTCCATCTGCGCGAACCAAGATCTCTCTTTTACTTTATAATCATCTATATTGTCACCGCCTGTAGTAATCAATTGCTCTGCATCTACCCCTGCAACAAATACAGCTAATATATTTTCGTCTTCGCCATGTGCCGCCTCTAATGTGTCCGTCAACAGTTTATAATCACTCTGTTTTTCTAAATTCTTGGTTTTGTTTGAATCCATTATCATCTGCTTGACAAAAATATTGTTGGCGAGCTGCTCTGCAATATCTTCATATCTCATCAAAAAGTTTTCAAGGTCATAAGCGGCTGCCTGTGATTTCGCCTGCAAAACATTGTTTGATTGACTAATTGTGCTTGCCTTTATCATTTGTAGCAAGATAGCTCCTACCACTGCCAGTGATAGAATAACTGGCAAACCTATGGATATTAAAATTTTTGTCAGAAGAGTTTTAAACGTACCTTTTTTATTGCTCTGAAAATCAGAAATAGAAGTTTTGCTATTTTCATTTAATTCGCTTGGTGGAATTTTCATTATAATTTCTCCTTTGTTAAATAAACACCCTATTTTTAGAAAACTAAACTTTTATGGTATCGTACAGATATTTACTATATTTATTCCACCTGCCAACAAAAAAGAAAGGAAAAACTCGCATTCTCTGTTTTTTTGTCGAATTCTACACATTGCCTATTAATTTGTTCACCGCATAATATAAACTGCACAAAGATTGTATACTATAATATATAAAAAAAGGAGCCGAGATATAAAAAATCGGCTTCCTTAAGTAATTTCGATTAATCTGTCTATCATTTTTTACAGCGTTTTTAGAAGATTTTTCAGCTCGTGCGTATTCTCTACAATATAATCTGCACCTGCCGCTTCAAATTCGCCCTTTTCAGCAAATCCATGGCGAATACCAATGCTTTGAACGCCATTCTCTTTTGCTCCTAAAATATCGTGCTCTCTGTCCCCTATCATAATCATTTCTTCTTTGGAAACTCCTGCTAATTGACGAACTGCTTCTTTAATAATATCTCCTTTTTCAGACAAAGTGCCATCTAAAGTAGCGCCCACAATTACCTT
Organism: Scatolibacter rhodanostii; assembly: GCF_900197595.1. Classification (GTDB taxonomy): domain Bacteria; phylum Bacillota; class Clostridia; order Oscillospirales; family Acutalibacteraceae; genus Scatolibacter; species Scatolibacter rhodanostii. Next base: position 68,924 of record NZ_FZLO01000006.1, read on the forward strand.
AAAATACTCTTTAATATGAAACATTTCTAATATCTGCTCTGCAAAAACTTGGGGTTTTGAGGTTGCCAGACAAACTGTTTTCCCCTCTGCAACCAGTTCTTCTACAAGTTCTTTCATGCCTTCATACATTTTGCACTCATAGACGCCCTTTTCGGTATACCGCTCTCTATATTTCTCTAACGCCTTACGTACGCCTGTTTCATTTAGATTATAAAAAGTTCTGAAAGAATAATCTAATGGCGGACCAATAAAACGGCGAAATTGCTCGGGTTCACTCTCTTCAATCCCTAAACTATTTAAGGCATAATATACACTTTTAAAAATCCCTTCGCTTGAATTAACCAAAGTACCATCCAAGTCAAATAAAATATACTGTTTCAAATTGACCTCCTGCTCATTCCACTTGTTTTCTTAATCATATCATCTAGGGCAATTGAAGTCAATCTGCCCATGAAAATGCACCTGCGAGATTCCAATCCCACAGGTGCAAGTATTTTTATCCGCGTCCAGCTCCGCCGCCGCCTGAAGATCCTCCACCAGAGAAACCTCCACCGCCGCCAAAGCCGCCGCTTCCGAAACCGCCAAAACCGCCTCGTCCGGCACCACCGCCACCTGAGCGACCGCCGCCGCCAAAACCACCAAATCCTCCAAAACCACCAGACGGTGGCCTATGTCCGCCATAACCTCCGAAACCGCCATGGTGATGATTATGGTATCTGGGACGGAACATACTGCCCAGCAGCCAGCCATTCCAGAAACCGCCGCCTCCGCCGCCATATCCTCCGCCACCGCCTCCACGACGAGAACCGCCTATAATAGAAGCAATAACCACAAGGATTACAATCAATAAAATTATTCTGCCTATACCGCGAACAATATTGGAGATTCCTGAACCGATAGACGAGAATATATTGGATGAGCGCGGATTTCCGCCCTGCCCATAACTGTTGTCTTGATTGGTGTACTCATCTTGATAGTTTGCGTAGTATCTTTGCATTTTTCCATATGCTTCATCAAAAAATGCTTTTACCGCTGTATCATATTGCCCATTGTCATAATCTTTATAAAAGTAATCTTCTAACATTGTGTTCAGCACACTGGCTGTAAAAAGATTTTCTACTCCAGTGCCCGGCATCGCTCTAACGGCAACTTCTCCTGTAGCAAACATCAAAAGTAAACCGTTATTGCGCTCGGATGAGCCGATTCCCCATGTATTAAAAATCTCATAAGCATAACGCTCGGCTCTATCCCCAGAAATAAAATCAACTGCCACAACAACAATTTCTGCTCCTGTTGATTTAAAAAGAGCTTGATTGCGTGTGATAATGTCTTGCTCTGTTGTGTCAGAAAGTACATCTGCTTGATCCAGCACATATTGATTGGACGGACGACTTGGTACTGTAACTGCAAAAGCCGGCAAAGCTGTCGGCACTAGCAGAATGACGGCTACCAAAAACGCCAACCCTTTTTTTATCAAATTCTTCATTTCTACTCCATTCATCTATCATTCGGTCCGTCAGTTCATTTTTCCCAATTATAAGTCACCATATACATAAACCATTGCAGACGATATCAGCTGTTTTCCATTTATCTTTATGGCCTTCAGCAAACTTGCCGGGAATTTGTCTTGCTTAGCATTCCATTCTGCCGCTTGTTTATTGTAGTCTAAGTGTCCAATTTGATCTTTTAGAGAAAGAATTTCAGCCATGAAATTTTCATTAGACCTTTGGTCTTGTTCGTTCAATGCAGTATTTTTCAGTTCTGCTGACAACGTATCTGTCAATGCGTAAATCTCCTTGAGCACTTCTGGTGAAACCTGTTCATTTTCCGAAACTGTCAGTTCACTCAATTTACTTTCAATGGCTTGACACATGGGCTCTAACTGACTATTCTGGTCTGCATACTTTCTGGCTATTTTCAGCATATTTTGTGCTTTATCTGCGGTTTCAGTGATCTTTGTGCCGACAGAATCCTGATAAACTTCAATCAGTTCAAGACGTTCTTTCTTCTGTGAGTTGCCCATTCCCCAAACGGCAACCAACACAATCGCAATCACCATGAGGAAAAATGCAATTTTCTTTTTCAATGTTTCTTCCCTTTCTTTTCACTAGTCACCCTACTGCCGCATTTGATTTATCGCATATCCAAAAGTTTTTGCTTAAGCTCAGTTTCTAGCCTTGCAATCTCTCCTTCAGCTTCACGGCGCTTGGTTCTTCCTTCATCTTGAATACGCATAACTTCATCTAATGTTTGGAGCAGTGATTCATTGGTATGCTTCAATGTTTCTAGGTCCACAATACCACGCTCTGATTCTTTCGCTGTTTCAATCGTGCTAATTTTCAGACGGTCTGCATTCTTTTTCAACAATTGATTGGTCATATCACTGACCTGTCTTTGTGCCTGCACCGCTTGTTCAGAGTGTGCCAATCCCAAAGAGAGCACCATCTGGCTCTTCCAAAGTGGAATGGTATTTAAGATGGTTGATTGAATTTTCTCACTCATAATCTTATTGTTATTTTGTACTAAGCGAATTTGCGGTGACATTTGAATAGACACCATACGGGTTAATTCAAGGTCGTGCAATTTCTTTTCAAAGGCATCACACTGCTGCATAAAATCATTGGCAGTTTGTGCATCTTCAGGCAAGGCACTTTTTTGTGCTTTGTCCCTTAATGCAACCAAGGTTGTTTCACGTTCTAGGTTTAGCTTTTTCTTACCAGCAATAATATACATGGTAAGCTCTTTTTGATAGCTCAAATTCTGGTCATACAATTTGTCGAGCATGACAATATCTTTCAGAAGCTGAATTTGATGACCCTCTAGCGTTTTGGCAACCTTATCAACATTCACTTGTGCCTTGTCATATTTCACTTTTATGGCTTTAATCTTTTTGCCGCTATTTTTAAAGAATCCAAAAAGACCTTTTTCCTCTTCTTCTGCATCAAAACCTTTAAGCTCTGTCACTAAAGTGGTTAAGTCTTCTCCGATTTCGCCTAAATCTTTAGTGCTAACCTTATTCAGCGCCACATCAGAAAAAGCCGCAATCTTTTTCTGTGCTCCTGAACCATATTGCATAATGACTGTGCTGTCGGTTACGTCAATTTTTTCTGCAAATTCTTCCACTATCTTGCGTTCTTCTGGTGAAAGACTGCCTTCATTCAGAATTTCAGCTTTCGGCTTTGCTTCTTGCACTTCTTCTGGCTTAAAAGTCATCTCTTCGTTAGCATCTAACGTTAAACTAGGTGTATGCATATCGCTTTCTAATGATAAGGTGATTTTTTCATTTTGCTCCATTTCAAACTCTCCTTTTATTCCCCTCAATATTACTCTTTAAAATTCATTTTCAATTCTTCTTCTTGCAGTCCCTCTTGCTTGAGCATGGTTTCAAAGACCGATATATCGGCTGAAATATCCATCGCATCATCACTAAAGAGTGAATCAAGCTGTTTCTCAAATGCATCTGCTACGGTATACATAAAGCGGTCAATATCTTCCATAGAAGTGGTGATATTTTCACCTTTCACCGCTTGACGATCCAAGCGCTGATAGGTTTGAAGTAACTTAATCGAGGTTGGCAGATAATAATTCATGAAGCGGCGAACCTGTGATACTTTTTTAGGATTGCTCGTCACATACTCCAGAATCCCCTTAAATGCTGTGTCCATACGGTTGACACAGTCGCGGATGGACTCATCACGAATGCCTACGCCCAACTTTGTAATGGTATCAAGCATCTCATATCCTTCATCAATCAACTCATCAGCCACAGGATCTCCTGTTTTAGAAACTTTTTTCTTGGGTTCTGCCTTCGGTTTCTCTGGTTCTGCTTCTTTGGCTACATCATCGACCAGCATATATTGTGTTTTATCTTTAAAAATAAGCCCTGAAACCCAGTAAACCACTGCCATCATGATTGCATAACCAACAAAATCAGATACATCATACAGATTGCCACTGGTGGCATAAGAAATTGCCGCTATGACGGTAATAACATATTTCATGATATTTGTCTTTTTAATTTGCTCTACATGCTGACCCGGACCCGGTATCGGCATATTATTTTGTCCCTTATGCTTAAACTGACTGGGAGGCGGAACGGGTCTGCCTGCATAAGCCGGCCTTGACGGGGGAACATATCTAGGTGGTTTAGGCGGCTTGGGTGCCTTCGGTGGTTTTGGCGGAACAGGCGCTTTATAATAAGGCCTTGGCTGCCCTTGATTAACAGGTGGACGCTGCTGTGGTTCATATTGATTGTTTGCCGCTTGCTTCGCTCTACTGCCAAATTCTCGACCAATTGATTGATCGACAGTTTGAATGGTAGAATCAATTACTGCAGACACTTTTTCAATACTCCTTGCCACTTGTTTAGAGACTTCTCCTGCACCAGAAAGCGTTTTATTAATCTGCGAAGAACGAAACTGCTCTTCAACAGATTTAGGAAATTTTGAATTCATTTCGCCCACCTTATTATTTATTCAATAAAATTTTTTGAAAATTTGGTTTCTCTATTATTGTACGTTAAAACAAAGCTTGGTGTCAAGAAAAGCTCATTAGCTTTAAGATAGCTGTAAGATAAGTTTTATCAAAATTGTATATTTAAAAGAAATCTGCAAATTACTACTAGTATCAATATATTAACATAAATTTATTAATAAATTGCGAGGAAAATATTATGACAAAAAAAATTTTAGTATCTCTGCTCTCACTTGTTCTTGTTTTTTCACTGACTGCCTGTAAAAAAGACACCAAAAATGATAGCACCGTTTCTACACCTAAAAACAGTACCGCCTCTAATTTAAAGAGTGACGCCGAAAATCTTGGTTCTGATATCAAGAGCGGTGCCGAAGACCTTGGCTCTGATATTAAGAGCGGTGCTGAAGATGCTGGCTCCAAGATTAAAGAAGGTGCCGAAGACTTTAAAAGCGGCGTAGAGTCATTTGTTGAGGGCGATACCACCAGTGCTCCCAAAGAATAAGTTTTCAGAAAATTTTGCAAAATCCTTATAAGAGAAACCGTGTGCCTTTAGCATGCGGTTTCTTCTTTATACGGAAAACCCAATTTGCGATTCTTCACTTAACCAATTTCTAAAAAACTGCAAAGCTGTCGGCAAGGCTAAGTTTTCTATCTGCTCTTTTGCATAAAAAGAAAATCCATCAATTCCTTTTCCGTCTTTCACCTTGCATTCATATCCCTTCATATTCCACTGCTTATGAGTAAAAATATGAGTAGCTGCGCCTATATATGTTATCTTTTCCAGTGAGATTCCTATCTTTTCTAAATAAACTAAAACCTCTTCTTCTGTTAAATCCTCCTCAATCATATAAAACTCCCACAATCCGCCCAAGAGTTTTTCTGTGCGTTGCCGAAGAAGAACTTCCCCCGCTCCATTGGTGATTAATAGAATTGTTTTCGATTCTTGCTTAGCCGCTTTTTTTGGTGCTTTAACAGGTAGCTCGGCTTGTGTCCCCTTTTTGTACGCTTCACACAATCCTTGCACCGGACAAGATTCACAATTAGGGATTTTGGGAATGCAAATCAAAGCGCCAAGCTCCATAAGCGCTTGATTAAAGATACCTGTTTCTCTTTCAGGCATCACTTCTCTTACAAACTCCGTCAATAATTTTTTACTCTGTGGTATGCTGATATCCATGCGATTCTCATAGATTCTTGCAAATACTCTCTGTACATTCCCGTCAACAGCCGGTACTTTTTCATCAAAGCAAATACTGGCGATGGCTCCGGCCGTATACTCTCCAATTCCCGGAAGCTTCTTAAGCACAGCCGATCCCTGCGGAAAATCACCTTGGTGGTCTACTTGTATTATCTGCGCAGTTTTTAATAAATTGCGCGCACGAGAATAATATCCCAACCCTTCCCAAGATTTTAAGACCTCATCTTCAGAAGCCTCTGCTAAAGATTTGAGCGTTGGAAAAGTTTTCATAAACCGTTCATAATAAGGGAGGACAGCCGTAATTCTAGTTTGCTGTGCCATAATTTCAGAAATCCAGATTCGGTAAGGTTCTCTCGTTTTTCTCCAAATTAAATCACGCTGGTTCTGATAGTACCAATCCATCAGATTTCTGACTAATCTCTCCTCTTTTTCATTGTCTCTTTGCTCATAAACCATATCTGTCATTTTTATATCCTACCTAATTTCTTTTGCATCGCTATATTATAGATTACGGAAATTTTATTGATTAGAATTGTCTTACCAAAAAAAACTTTTTAAACTTTATAATTCATTTGAGGTTAAAAATAAAAAGCGTATGTTATTTAAAACATACGCTTTTTTCTTGATTAAGTCAATCAAATCGGGATAAAACCCAACTTTTTACAAACTAAGCTATCTTATTTCACCATGCTGGCAACTTCAGAAGCAAAGTCATCTTCTCTCTTCTCAAGTCCTTCGCCTTTTTCAAAACGTACAAAGCTCAGAATCTTAATTTCGCCGCCAAGTGCTTTGCCAACAGAATCTGTATACTGCTGAACAGTCATATTGCTGTCTTTAACATAGACCTGGTCAACAAGGCAAATTTCTTTAAAGAATTTACCCAGTCTGCCAACAACGATTTTCTCAGCAATCGCTTCAGGCTTACCGTCATTGACGATTTGCTCTTTCAAGATGGCTTTTTCTTTTGCGACTACATCAGCCGGCACATCTGATTCATGCAAATAGGTTGGGTTAACCGCAGCAATTTGCATAGCAACGTTTTTGCCATACTCTTGGAATTCTTCTTTCGCAGCAATTTCATCACTGGTTTCAAAATTCACAATAACGCTGATACGTCCACCGCCGTGTACATAAGAGACAACAGCGCCTTCATATCTTGCAAAACGACGAACCTTCATGTTCTCGCCGATAGTCAAAATTTTGTCTTTCAACAAAGCATCTACTGTTTCTTCACTACCATAAGCTTTTGTAGCAAGCAAAGCTTCTACATCAGCAGGATTTGTGTGAATTACTGTATCTGCACAAGTTTCAACAAACTTCTTGAAATCTTCATTTTTAGCAACAAAGTCGGTTTCTGCGTTTACTTCAATGGCAACAGCCACTTTACCGCAATCGCTCACTTTTGCATAGGCAACGCCTTCAGCGGCAATTCTGCCGGCTTTCTTTACAGAAGCAGCTAAACCTTTTTCACGAAGAATGTCAATTGCTTTTTCCATATCGCCATCTGCTTCGGTCAGCGCTTTTTTACAATCCATCATACCGCAGCCAGTCTTCTCACGAAGGGCCACAACGTCTTTAGCCGTAAAAGCCATGTTTCATTACCTCCAAATTTTATCTATTATAAAATGTTCTTATTCTTTTACTTCTTCTGCAGCAGCTGCGCCCATTTGACCTTCGCGGCCTTCAATGATTGCATTAGCAATTACGCTAGAAATGAATTTAACAGCACGAATAGCATCATCATTGCCAGGAATTACATAATCAATTTCATCAGGATCACAGTTTGTGTCAACGATAGCCACAATCGGAATACCTAAGTTTTTAGCTTCTGCTACAGCAATTCTCTCCTTGCGTGGATCAACAATAAAGAGTGCACCAGGGAATTCGTTCATGGATTCGATACCGCCCATGAATTTTTCAAGCTTTTCAGCTTCATGTCTGAGTTTAGCAACTTCTTTTTTAGGCAGAAGTTCAAATGTGCCGTCTTCTTCCATTTTTCTGAGTTGTTTCAGTCTTTCAATTCTGCGACGAATTGTTGTGAAGTTTGTCATCATGCCGCCCAACCAACGAGCATTTACATAGTAAGCGCCAGCTCTTTCAGCTTCTTCACGAATGGAATCCTGAGCTTGTTTCTTTGTACCGACAAACAAGACGTTTTTGCCATCCATTGCAATGTCACGAACAAAGTTATAAGCTTCTTCTAGTTTTTTTACGGTTTTTTGAAGATCAATGATATAGATACCATTTCTCTCTGTGAAAATGTACTGAGCCATTTTCGGGTTCCATCTTCTTGTTTGGTGACCGAAGTGAACACCAGCCTCCAAAAGTTGTTTCATTGATACAATAGCCATTTTAATACCTCCATGGTTTGTCCGCCGCCGCAGTTTTTTTCGTGAAAACTCAAGATTGAGCACCAATACGAAACTTAACGACGTGTGTTTTTTTGCCAATCAAGTATATCATATTTTATTTTTTTTAGCAAGTCTTTCTCTACTAAATCCGTATTTTTTATTGTACCCTCAAGTATCACTTCTAATTTCATCTTTTATAGAAGAAATTTTAAACAAAATTCATAAAAGAACGTTTGAATTTCTAATTTTATTATGATAGAATAGCTGTAACATTTATCTTAATTATTTTTTTATTTATTATGACGATAAACTTTTAGGAGCGAACTGTAAATGAATGATGTTTTTATTGAACGCATGGTGAAAAAAAGAACCGGAGGAAAGGATATTGCTATCTTTGTCCTAATTTTTTTGGCGGTTATTGCCCTTGGCTTCGCCACTCTTCTTTTTCTACCAAACCCCAGTATTGTTTTCTTTGTGGTCATCGCAGCTAGCTATGGCGGTTACAAGTTGATTTCTATGCGAAATCTTGAATACGAATACAGCTTGACAAACGGTTATGTTTCCGTTGACAAAATCATGAACCGTGCTTCTAGAAAACGTTTGACTACCTTCGAATGCAAAGACATTGAAGACATGGGTGAATACGAAAAAAATAAAGCAAGACTGGAAAACCGTCAGGTGCAAACAAAATTGTTTGTTTCTGAATATAGTGATGGTCAAGGTGCTTGGTATGTGATTGTCAATACTAAAAAAACAGGTAAAACTCTATTAATTTTCAGTCCTGATGAAGATTTGCTGGAGGCTGTTAAGAAATTCATGCCTACTCATCTGCGATTTGAGCTATTTGGCCGTAAACATTAAAATGATTTTTTAGTTAGTGCTAATTTTTACTTCTTTATTATATGAAATATCAGCTTCAATTAAAAGTGTGCATAGGGAGTTAAAATCCTTATGCATTTTTTAAAATATGCTGAAATAAGGTGAACATATGGAAAAAATCGATGAAGTATTTGAATTTTATAATGCAGGTGCTGAAAAAGGTCGATTAGAACGAGGCCTTGGAAAAGTTGAATTTCTCCGAACGAAAGAAATCCTAGAAAAATACCTATCTGATTCTAGTTATGTTATCTATGATATTGGTGGAGGTATTGGCGTCTATTCTTCTTGGCTCGCAGAACTAAAAAATGATGTTCATCTTTTAGAATTAGCCCCATTGGCTGTTGAATATGCTCTTAAAAACCAAAATGGCAATCATATTTTTTCGGCAGAGATTTGTGATGCCAGAAACGTTCAAAGAGCAGATAACAGTGCTGATATTGTTTTGTTAATGGGTCCATTATACCATTTGCAAAATAAGACTGATAGATTACAAGTTTTGCATGAAGCTAAAAGAGTTTTGAAAAAAGGAGGTCTTTTGTTTTCAGTGGGAATCTCAAAATTCAGTTCTACAACTTGGGCTTTATCAACTTATGGCAAGGATAATCTTTTCTTAGATGATGATATCTACTATCAAATGATTACTACTGAATTGTCATCAGGTATTCATACAAGGCCCCAAGAATATCCCTATTTCTTGGCACAAGCTTACTTTCATACACCTTTAGAACTACAAGGTGAAATTGAATCCAGCGGTTTCGAAATTATTGATAAATACGCCATCGAAGGTGCCATTTGGTTTACTCCCTGTTTAAATGAAAAATGGGAAGAAGATAAAAGCCGCGAAAGATTGTTAGATATTGTCAGGCGTACAGAAAATGAAGATGCCATCATGGGCATGAGCCCCCATTTTATGATAGTGTCTAGGAAATGAAGATTTCAATTTTTCATTCTATATCTCCGATAAATCGTGCCGTTATATTTCATTTATAAACCAAAGAAGCGTAGGAAAATATCCTACGCTTCTTTTTATTAATAAAAACCTACTAATTGCCCTTCAAAATAGGTGAAAGTTTTTTATAAAGCATAAACGTCAACCCAGCATTGATAAAGCCTTTTATTATTGTAAACGGAAGATTAAAAATCAAAAGTGCCTGCCACAAATTTTTGACACCTGGATAAATTACCTGATAGGCCTGTATAATTTTCTCCATTGTCATCAACTGTGCATAGATTGGGTAAACAATATAATAGTTGACAAATAAACTCGCCACCCCCATGATTATGCTGCCCACCAGCACTCCTATCATGGCCGATTTACGATTTTTACCTTTTTGATAAATGAATCCTGCCGTCCAAACAAACACAGCTCCTATCAAGAAATTCGCAATAGAACCTACTCCAAAGGAACTGCTGAATAGCAGATTTACTACATTTTTAATCAAACATACCGCAACCCCTGACAGAGGTCCAAAGGCAAACGCTGCAATTAAAGCCGGTAGTTCTGAAAAATCTAGCTTTAAAAAAGACGGAACAATCGGAATGCTAAATTCCAAAAACATTAACACAGAAGCGACTGCTCCCAGCACAGCTACGACGGCTAGCTTTCTTACATTGACTCGTTTTTGTACTCTTTCCATAACAAAACCCTTTCTCATGACGATGATAATTTTACAATCAATCGGCAAGAGCGAAACAAAAATCCCCGAAAGGCGCAAAAAGCCTATCGGGGAAACTTTTTTCTATGCTCTCTTCTATCATCCGGACTTTTTTCTGCTTTCACAGAAAATTACCGTCGGTATCGGAATTACACCGATTCAACCAAAATGGCTCGCAGACTATCACTGCCGGTCAGGAATTTCACCTTGCCCCGAAGAATTGTTGTCTTTATTGTACGCTGAAAAAATAATAAAGTCAAGTGACTTTATTGCAGCTTTTATTCAACCTGATTGTCTAACTCGGTTGAAGTCATCTTTACAAAAGTTTTTAATTTTTCAAAGCTCTCGGCACTGATAACATGTTCAATGCGGCAGGCATCTTCAGCTGCTACTTCATGATTGACACCAATATCTGTTAAAAACTTTGACAAAAACTTATGTCTTTCATAGGTTCTCTCTGCTACGATTTTACCGGACTCTGTCAGCGTAATGTAGCCGTCAGTATCCATATGAATATATCCATTTTCTCGAAGCTTTTTCATTGCTACACTTACACTGGGTTTTGTAAACTCCATTTCTGTCGCAATATCAATTGAACGCACATCGTGTTTTGTCTCACTAAGCATCAATATGGTTTCTAAATAATTTTCTGCTGATTCCTGAATTTTCATCTCCTGCCTCCTTACCTAATTATTTCTTTCATTATAACACCTATTTGCCGTACTTTCAAGAGTAATTCTCATTTTAGTTAGTTATAGCAAACTGTTTATTTTTTAGCTAATTAATGTTCTTATTTAAAAATAAAGTCTATAAGAACTGTACTGTACCACTGAAGGCAGTATGCCATAAAGAAATAATAAAACTCCCGCACCTCTTTCGGTACGGAAGTTTATTAACGTCGCATTATATTAATCTGTTTGCTTTATTCCTTACTAGTTAGCCTTTTGTCCTTTTTTCTGACGAAGTTGCAACCAGCTATAGAGCGGTGCGGCAATAACCAAGCTTGAATAAGCGCCTGCCACAACACCAATCATCATCGGCATAGCAAAACTTGCAACAGAATCCATATTATTCATAATAGCTATAATGTAAGTAACCAAAAGAGCTGCAAAAGTAGCTACAGAAGTCATAACAGAGCGGCCAAAGGTTTGGCTAAGACTTAGATTTGAAATATAGGTGATATCAGATTTCGGCATAAGTCTTCTATTCTCACGAATACGGTCAAAAATAACAATTGTGTCATTCAAAGAATAACCCAAAATTGTTAGGATAACCGCCATAAAGTTGTCATTAATCGGCATACCGAATATGACAAAAACAAAGTACGTAATCAACACATCATGCAAAAGGGCAATAATGGCTGTTCCGCCTGCTGTAAGTCCGCCAATCTTCTTGAAACGAAGTCCAATATAAATCAGCAGGAAAACAACCGTAATGGCAAGGCAGACTAAGCATTTCTGCAAGAATTTTGCACCCATTGCCGGATCCATAGAGCTAGACTGCACAAACTCAAAATCAGAATCAGCAAATTTATCTTCTAAAGATACTAAAACATTCTTTTGCTCTTCTACATTTAAAGCTTCTTTGCCTGAGAAAGAAATAGTGATAAATTTCTTTCCGGCATCTTCTTCTGCCATAGATTCGTTCACTACTACTGTAGCATGTTTTCCAGTCGCTTCTGTTACAATGTCCTGCACATCTTCTTGCTCTACATTGCCGCCCGAAACAGAATATTGCAGCTGTGCGCCACCGGCAAATTGTGTATCCAATTTAACGCCTGATGTGATATTGAAAACCACACCCGCTAACATGATAACAACAGAAACAGCAATAAAATATTTTTTAGATTTGTAGAAATCAAAGTAGAATGACTTCGCATTATCTTTAGGTGCTCCATACAGCCATTTATTTCGAAGAGGCTTGAAAGCTGACAGTGAGCGAACCATCGCTCTTGAAGCCCAAACACCCATGATAAAGTTTCCAAATGTACCTAAAAGAAGTGTATAACCAAAGGCATAAATAGAGCCTGTCGTAGACTGTCCAAACAACATGGAAAGAATATTGCTGGGTCCAAACACGCCGATCAGCATCAAAGCAACGATAATCACGGTGATATTGCCGTCAAAAATCGCCCAAAAGCTTTCGCTTGAACCTTTTTGAATGGCACTATCCAAAGATTTTCCGTTCTTAAGCTCTTCACGAATACGGCTTGCTGTAATAATATTGGCGTCAACACCCATACCAATGGAAAGAATAATACCGGCGATACCGGGCAATGTCATGGTAAAGCTGTTGAATGCAGGGAAGAATCCTGATACAATCGCCAAAGAAAAAGCAACTTGTCCCGCCAAACTGATAATAGCCACAAAACCGGGTAAACGATAAAAAACCAACATCAAGATGGCAATGATTATGAATGCAATGACACCAGCCTGTGCCATGGCATCTAATGCACGTGAACCTAAGGTAGGAGTAATCGCGCTAAAATCAGAAACTTTTAGAGCAAAGGGCAATGCACCTGCTTGAATCTTAGAAGCCAAAGCAGAGGCTTCAGCCGAAGTAAAGTTTCCGCTAATGGTACACTTACCATCCGAAATAACAGCTTCTACTGTAGGATATGAAATCATCACATCATCCATCCAAATGGAGATGACGCCGCCTTTGAGTCTTTCTGTTGCTTCAGCAAATTTTGTTTTGCCGTCTTCTGAAAGCTCTAGCGAAACCAGATATTCATATTGGCCTGAAGAAGAATCTTGAATCATGCCTGGTTCGGCTTTGACAACATCTGCACCCTCAAGAATAATCTTGTTGGCTGTTTCACCTGCAGGCGTCTTATAAATCAAAGAACCATCTGCTGCATATTCGCTAGATTCATATTCCATTCCCTCACGGAATGTCAAAAGCGCGGTAGCTGAAAGCTCTTCAATTGCCTTTTCAGCGTTGAAATCACTCTCATCACTCTTCCACGGGAAACGAACAATAATACGATTATTCGTCGAATCTTTATACAATTCATAGTCCGTAATATTGGTGTTTACCATACGGGTTTCGATAATTGCTTTTGCTGCGTTCAACTGATTGTCATCCGCTTTAATTCCATCAGCCGGACTAAATGTAGCTTCTACACCGCCTCGAATATCAATGCCCCAGCGAATATCGCCGGCACCTTTCAGATACGTCGTTTTGAAATCTCCATTCTGACCATACGCACCAAACAAAGAAAGGTATGTAAATAAAACGGTCAAAATAGCAACGACAAAAAACACATATTTTTTTGCCTTTTTCAAAGTTGATTCCCCCTGTTGACTGCCTTTTTTTAACAAAGCAAAGTCAAGTTTACTATAAATATGCAGGTTTAAGCACACACAGCCTGTCCAAAAACCTGAATAGATAAAACAGGGCAGTTTTCACTACCCCGTTATACGCACATTGTATTTGCTAAAATTTATTTACTCTGCTTCTGTGCTATAGACTACTTCTGCCTCGCCGTTATCTGCTTTTGCTGCTTCTGCCTGAGAATCTTCAAGCAAAGCACGCATAGACAAAGACACTCTATGATTTTCAAAATCGATTTCTGTGATTTTGACATTCACTTTGTCGCCAACTGCCAAAACATCTTGGGGTTTCTCAATTCTGCGGTCTGCAATTTGAGAGATATGAATTAATCCGTCAATGCCGGGAATTACATTTGCAAATGCACCAAAATCGGTTAAGCCGACAATTGTTGCTTCACATACTGTGCCAGCAGGATATTCTTTTTCAAGTTTTTCCCAAGGGTTTTGAGAAGGATCTTTATAACCAAGAGAAATTTTACCGTTTTCTCTGTCTAATCCTTTTACAAATACTTCTACGGTTTCTCCGATAGAAAGTACATCACTAGGATGCTTTACTCTATTCCAAGAAAGCTCAGAGATATGAACCATACCGTCTACACCGCCTAAATCGATAAAGGCACCGAAGTTGGTGAAAGATTTTACTTTGCCGGTAAAACGCTGTCCTTCTTGAATATCAGTCCAGAATTTCTCCTGTGCTGCTTTTCTTTGTTCTTTCAAAACGGAACGGATAGAACCAACCGCACGGCGGCGTCCTCTATTCACTTCAATCACACGGAAGTTAACTTCTTTGTTCTTAAGTCCGTTTAGGTCTTCGCCTCTTGAGGTTGTTGCTTGAGAAGCAGGGACAAAAATGCGCATGTTTTTGCTTAAAACAATGACGCCGCCCTTAACAACTTCAATCACTTTACCGGTCAAAACTTCTTGGCTCTCAAGAGCAGCCTCGATGTCATCCCAGCCTTTCATAGCGTCAACACGCTTTTTAGAAAGCATGATGGTGCCTTCTTGATCATTGGTTTTCATAATCAAAAGGTCAATTTCATCGCCCATTTTAACGATATCTTCGGGTCTTACGTTAGGATCTTGAGAAAGTTCATTTGCAGGTACAAAGCCGGCCTGTTTTCTGCCCACATCGACATATACTTCAGTCGGCGTAATTCCGACAACGATGCCACGCACCTTTTCATCTGTATTGAAACTCTTCAGGGACTCCTCAAGCATCTCCTCAAAGTTTTGTTCTGCAATTTGATTCATGTCCGACATGGTAACAAGTACCTCCTTTATAATGCTTGCAGGGGTCGATGCCCCCGCTGTTATCCCGATTTTTAGACTTCCCTCAAGGTTTGGCAGTTCTTTTGCTGTTTCAACCAAATAGGTTTCTGCATTTTCGTTGCAAATTGAAAAGAGCTTTGCCGTGTTTGAACTTTCACGGCCGCCAACAACAATCATGACATCGGAAT
The DNA here is from genome assembly GCF_900197595.1 of Scatolibacter rhodanostii. Classification (GTDB taxonomy): domain Bacteria; phylum Bacillota; class Clostridia; order Oscillospirales; family Acutalibacteraceae; genus Scatolibacter; species Scatolibacter rhodanostii. Next base: position 84,272 of record NZ_FZLO01000006.1, read on the forward strand.
TTTCAGATAAAATTTTTGCTTCTGCTTGTCTAAGAACAGTTGCATTACATATTGTATCAAAAACCTCATGATTTGTACATAGTTTTTTAAGAGTTTTTAAACAATTCTTCCATTCATTTGTATTAAACGTCGTTTGCGCCGCCACAAAAATCGATTTTTGCGCTAAATCGGGATTATTTTGCCATAATTCGTATAAGCCGCTCTCATTTTTGACGACGTAATATTCTCCCGTGCAGTGACCCACAACACCCATAACCTCTGGATGATCGGCATCTCCAAAGAACAAAAACACTTTTCCTTCTTCGCCTGCACGAGTTGCTAGCCGATGAATCTTTTTTACAAAAGGACATGTTGCATCGGCTAATTCAAGCGCCAGATCTTCTGCCTCATCTGTCACAATTTTTCCAACGCCATGTGAGCGGATAACCAAAACATAACCCTTGGGCACTTCTTTGGGTTCGTTTACAATAATAACGCCTTTTTCTGCTAGGTCAGAGACAATTTGAGGGTTATGAATAATTGGCCCTACTGTCGCTACTTTTTTTCCTTTTTCTAGCAAATCATATACCATGCCAACCGCTCTATCCACTCCGTAGCAAAAGCCTGCGGTTTTGGCTAACTCTACCATTGATTCACCTCACTATCCATCTTTTGTTGCACTCTTTTTTATCTACCGACTAAGAATTACCCAGATTAAATCTTTATAATCTGTGTTAAAGGTAAAAGTTGCATACATCTCTTTTGCTTCATCATGATATGTGTAAGCTTTAATCTTTTGCTCTCTGTCGTACCAATAATCATTGTAGTTTTTTCCCAATAACTCAACAACCTTTTGTATGGTTAGATTCTCATTTTCACCTTTTATCGAAAACAAGGCCGTCTTATTCTCAAAGTTATTGGATATTGTTATTTTCTGAATTTGTTTATTCCCATCTGTCTCAAATTGCATTTCCTCAAAGCGATAAACATTCGGCTCTTCGGTAAAGGTATCGGCTGGCAACGGTGTATATTTTTCCAAATCTATTGTATCAATAGAAACACCTATCTCTACGCCCTCAATCTGCACGACGGATAAATCTGTAGAGACTGGTTCTTTGCGGTTGACGGTTTGACCGCTGTCACAAGCCGATAACAGAAAACAAAAAATAATAGTGAATAACAGCCACACCATTGATTTTTTATTCTTGCCCTCTTTTTCAAATATTTTCAATCTATTCGCCTTTCTGCTGCATTTTAATGGCTTCTTCTCGCAGAATTCGAATTTCCTCCATGACTGTGCGGCTTGCGTTTCTCATGGCAAGGCCACTGGAATCTTCCATTCCTAAATCTTCAAATGGCATGGGCTTACCAATGTTAATAATTGTTTTTTGAAAAGCCTTGGGAGGCTTTCCATCTTTGCCGACAATGGCCATCGGCACAATGGTTGCCTTTGTTTCATACGCAAGCAGTGTCACACCGGGCTTGGGTTTTAGTAGTTCACCTGTTTTTGAGCGTGTGCCTTCAATGAAAATACCAACCACATTTTCTTTCTTTAAAAGATCAATTCCCTTTTTAATGGCAGAAACACCGCCCGAGCGTTCCACAGGAAATGCTCCTAGCCCTCTGATAATCCCTGCCAAAAATTTATTTTTAAACAATTCTTGCTTTGCCATAAACCAAACTTGTCTTTTTTGCGTAAGTCCCAAAAATAAGGGGTCTGCATTGGATGTATGATTACTGCACATCAAAAGCTTACCGGTTTGTGGTATATTTTCTTTTCCAACTATCTTATAGCGATAAAGAATCTTAAAGATTGCCGGCACAATGATTTGTGCAAAACGATATAAAGCTGTTTTTTTCATTTGGTCAGACCACCTTTCTTATTGCCAATGTTAATCTTTGGCGTTTTCTCTTTTCTCCTTAATAATCGAAATCATCTTTTGCACGGTTTCTTCTTTCGTGCTACTGGATGTGTCAACTAAAATGGAGTCTTCTGCAGGCCTGAGTGGTGCGATTTCACGATTAGAATCTCGCTCATCCCGCTCACGAATATCGCTGAGCACTGCGGCAGGGTCAGGCTTCATGCCGGCTTCCTCCATTTGCGCAATGCGACGTTTAGCACGTTCTTCTGCAGAAGCCGTTAAAAAGATTTTTATCTGCGCATGGGGCAATACCACCGTGCCAATATCGCGACCATCCATAATGACATGATTTTCCTGCGCTATCTTACGCTGTATCTCTAACAAAAAGTCTCTGACAGTAGGCACAGCCGCAACAACAGATGCTGTTTTCGTGATTTCGGGAGTACGAAGCAGCTCAGTGACATCCCGATTACCCAAAAACATTCTCTGTTCTCCGTCAACCCGCTCTATATTCACTTGAATCTTTGTCAAGGCGCTCTCAATTTGCTCTTCATCATACACATTAATTGCTAACTGCATTAGAGCCACGGCTACCGTTCGATAGATAGCCCCCGTATCTACATAGATAAAACCCAACTCTTCTGCTACAGCACGAGCCACTGAGCTTTTCCCTGCCCCTGAAGGGCCATCAATTGCTACTGCAAACATTTTCTACATCCTTCCTTTCCTTCCGTTATTTTTATATCATTTTTAAGCAATAGCCTTGTTATCTTTACGACTAATCAAGACTTATTTTGTTTCTATTTGTCAAGTGGATTATAAATAAGAACCGGCTAAATGTCCTGTTGCAAAGGCAATTTGCAGATTGAATCCACCTGTATAGGCGTCAACATCCATCACTTCACCGGCAAAAAAGAGTCCTGCAATCAATTTTGATTCCATCGTCTTAGGCGAGATTTCTTTAACCGAAACACCGCCAGACGTTACGATGGCTTCATTTAAAGGTCTAAAGCTTTGTACTTGAACCGTAAAATGTTTCAATAAATGCCCTAAAGCAAGTCTTTCTTCTCTTGTCACGGAGTGACAGCGCTTTTCCGGGTCAATTCCTGATTTTTCAACGATAACAGGAATCAATTTCTGCGGCAAAAGTTTTTCTAAGCTATTCATAAACTGCTTGTTCTTAGTTTCTTCAAAGTCACGCAAAATTCTCTCATCTAATTTTTTGTCATCCAAGGCAGGCTTTAAATCAATTTCGACGGCATAACGGCCGCTAGCCATCTGCCGCATATGAGCCGATGCACTCAAGATGGTCGGCCCTGAAAGCCCAAAATGCGTAAACAGCAGTTCCCCAAAGTCTTCATAGATAACTTTTTTCTTTTCCTGATCAATGACTTTCACACCGCTGTTTTTAAGGGATAAACCTTGCAGTTTGGCGCAAGTATCACCTTTTTCAACCAAAGGAATCAAAGACGGCTTCAAAGGCTCTATTGTATGCCCCACCGCTTTAGCGAGTTTTGCACCATCACCATTTGAACCTGTTCCAGGGTAAGAAGCTCCTCCACAGGCAATCAAAACAGATTTTGCTTTGACCACTCCGCTCTGTGTTTTCACACCCACAATGGCCCCATTTTCCACTCGTAAAGACTGCACAGTGTCTCTGTGTATTTCCACTCCATTTTGCTGCGCAAATTTCTCAAGTGCATCGGCCACTTCATTCGCTGAATCAGATACAGGAAAAACCCGCCTGCCACGTTCTACTTTCAGCTTTACGCCTAAGTTTTCAAAAAAGTGCATGGTCTCGCTGGAATCAAACTGATTAAGGGCGCTAAAAAGGAACTTGCCGTTTTTTGGCACCGAAGCAATTACCTCTTGTGGTGAACAGTCATTGGTCACATTGCACCGACCTTTTCCGGTAATGCGAAGTTTGCGTCCCGTTTTTGCGTTTTTTTCTATCATTAAAACGGATTTGCCTTGTGCGGCGCATGTACCTGCCGCCATAAGTCCTGCCGGCCCTGCGCCAATTATAATGGCATCATATTCATTCTTCATCGTTTATTTTTTCATCCACTTTCTCGTATACACCGTATTCGTCCCAGATTCTTTCAATCCGGTCAAGCTTTTCCGCTACCTCCGCTTGTTTTTCCATCGCTAAGGCCACAATCAGCGCATTAATTAAGCTAAGTGGTCCTACAAGCGAGTCGACAAAAGAAACCATTTCACTTTTGGCGAGTAGAACATGAGACGCATGTTTAACAAGCGGTGAACTTTCACTATCAGTGATAGCAATCGTCACAGCTCCTAAATTTTGAGCGAAATCCAAAGCTTTAACCGCTTTCTTAGAATATCTCGGGAAGCTCATTGCGATGATGGCATCGTCCTTATCAGCACTAATCATCTGCTGATAAATACGAGCTTCGCCCGTAGCATCAATCAAATGCACATTGTCATAAATCAATTCACAATAATGAGAAAGAAAGGTAGCCAGTGCAAGAGAACTACCTGCTCCCAAAATGTAAACTTTTTTCACGCCGACAAGTGCCTTGACTGCTTCATAGAAAGCTTCTTGATCCATATTCTCTTTGGTTCGTTTGACAATAGCTGAATCTTTATCTAAAACAGCCTCTAAAATTTTCTCTCTGTCAAACTGCTCCATAGACATTCTTAACCGCTGCAAGCTTGTCAGCTTACTGCGAATCATTTCTTGCATCGCTTGCTGCAAAGCAGGGTAGCCTGAATAGCCAATTTCTGTCGCAAAGCGAACCACTGTTGATTCACTGACACCCACTGTCAAACCCAATTTGGCAGCCGTCATAAAGGCCACACGGTCAGGGTATTCTTCTATATATCGAGCAATTTGTTTTTGCCCTTTTGAAAAGGTCGCACTGTACTGATGAATTTTTTCTGAAAGCTGACTATTCATATTTTTTTCCTCGAACTTTATCGTCCTTCTTCAATATAAGCAATCTTGTAGAGTCTGTGGTAGTTTTCTCATCATAAATCGCAAACTTGTTTCACTCCACATAAGCTGCTTAGCTTTATTTTACCGTTTCGTCTTGCAAAAAGCAAGCCATTTCACCTGCCTATTTGTCTTCCTACTCTCTATTTTGCAAGTTAGCTTTTACAAAGCTGTCATTTTTGCAAAAAAAGAGTACAGTCTACACTGCACTCTTTTACACTAAAAGCGAAACATCTTTTTAATTTTGGGTTGAACCACTTTAATATATCTAAAAATTAATCCATCAAACGCCTTATCATAAATAATAAAAACCGCATTCAATAATAGGAAAAGAACAATAACCGTATTTTGTCCAAAGAAAGGAATCTCTTCAATCGGGATATTTAAAAATTTTACAGAGACAAAAACTTCTAGGAACATCGCCGCGTTGAATACCGCTAATTTTGTTATCCACCGTATGACTACATTCTTAATTCTACCCAAAATAGCATATAGGGCAGGATAATAGCCAAAAAACACGATAAAAAACAAGGCGGCTTCTCGATCGGGCACCAACAAAAGAGAAAGTAGTGAACAACCCGCATAAGCTCCGAAAGCCCATTTCACACCTGCTTCTACTACAACCGCAATCAAAAGGCAGCCGGCTAAGGCAGGCAAGGCAATGGTAGCGATGGGAACAATCCCCGTTAAAAAAAGAACCACCACGCAAAGTGCTGCTATTATGCCCGTAAAAGCCATTTTTTGTGCATAGGTTTTACGCATCATATCTGCTCTGTCCCTCATTCCTCTCTTAAGTCACTTTTTCGCAATTTCTCTGTTTTTCTTGTCTGCAAGCTGAAAAAATATAACACAAAATTAAATTTTTACTTTTAACAGCAAGAAATTAAATCTCCGCCCATGCATTCGCAGCAGCAATCGGCCGCCATTAAGCCTGTACAAACATCGCATGAATTACAGCCGTTCACATTTTGATTCATGTTTGGAGAATATCCGCCGTAAGCGCCACTTCTTTGGTTAGATGCTTGGTTCATGGCAGCCGTGTATTCGGCATTGCCCGGATCTCTGCGGCACGCCTCAGCAAAATGCTCACGAGCCTCTTCCAACCAACCCCTGCGATAAAGAACAGAGCCTTTTAGAAAGTACCATTCTGCATTTCTGCTTTGTACCGGTACCCCATTCAGAATTTGCTCTGCATCGGCAAATCTGCCCGCCATAATCAACTGGCGAACATCTCTAAAACCTGAATTACCATCTGTATTGACATAGTTATAACCACCGGTATAGCTTTTACTTTGTGCCTGCTGACTAGTACCTTGCTTCCTTTGGTTAACGACAGTGTCATAAGCTTCGTTGATTTCTTTCATCTTCTCATCTGCCAGTTCTTTTAGCGGACTGTCTGCATACTGGTCGGGGTGATATTTTTTTGCAAGGGTTCGATAGGCCTCTTTTACTTGTTCATCTGTTGCATTGGGTGCAACCCCCAAAACTTTATACGGATCTGTCATATTAGGTCCTTCCCTTTCTCTTTTTCCATGGCGCGTTCTCTAAAATAAATTTATTTTAATGGCAATAAACTACGTGTTTAATTTAATGAGGCTCTTTTTTGCGTTTCCTGTCTTTAACATGCAGAAAAAGAATCTCTTTCTGTACTTGCGGCAAGCCCTTTTGCACGATGTTTTCAATAATTGGTGCAAACTGTTGAAACGAAATGAGATTAATAGCTGGCAATAGGTTTGCTAAATTGGCGTTAAGTGCTTCATTGCAAAAAGTTTCGGCTTTCTGGCGAACCTCACCTGAAAAAGCTTCTGATTGCTTTTTGCCGACATAGCTCTGCAGTGACAATTTCTGAACCAAGGGATTAAAGCTTCCGGATTTTAAATCATCTGCCAAATCATCTGAGGCATCCATTAAATAAACCCAACGCCCAAGAAAATACCCAAATTGCTTAAGCGGCACAGCAAGCATTTTATCACCGTGTCCTAGTTCTTCCATGAGCAGAGCAAGCATATTAGCCGTAGGTTCACAACAAGCATCTAACGATGGATTTTCAGTTGCCTCTATCTCTGCTTGATCTTTCATTGCGGAGGAGACAATTTCTGCCATGTCGGGGTACTGCGCTTTTGCCTTTTTATATTTTTGACTTAAATAAGGCAACCCCATTCTGGACACCACTGACTTGGAAAAGCTATCATCCTCTATATTATCATAAAATTTGTAATAAGTCATCATAATGGAAAGAGCGGCTGCTTTTTCATATTCTGTCCCGGATGAAGCAATAAATTTGCATTTTTTTGCTGGATTCACCGTGCAGTGCTTTTCTTTGGCAGGGACAGCACTACCGTTCACAGCAATAGCTACCAATGCATATAACGTCGCATCATAACTCAGTGTAAATCTGGTGCCAACACCTAAGCTGTCGCCTAACACACGGCAAAGCTGACAGTAAACCGCCTTATATTCTTCATATTCTCGCACCAACAATTCTGATTTTAAAGGACGTATATACCCAAACATGTTCTTTCCCTTTCTTGTTTATTATTTTACCTGATTGCAAGAAAAACTTATTGAACAGCCTGTAAATTTTTTATGCAGTGATTCTTACAAAATTAAAACGAATTTATGATAACAAAATAAATACTCCGCTGTTGGCATAAAACAGCGAAGTCTCCTTAATTTTATATCTCTACAAAGCTTCGAAGCTTTAAAGCATGTCTGCACACAAAGACCTTCTACTCCATATCATGGTTTACAAAGGCTTTTCGTAAAGCTTTTGTTTAAATTCTTACCCCAATATTGTCATTTTTAAAATCTTTTTCGCAGCTCAATCACTTTCCCGACCACACTAATGGATATTTCTTTTAAATTGTAAATTTGTGGGTGGTGTTCAGGATTATCGGATTGAGGCGATAAAATCACGGTATCTCCTTGGCGATTAAACCGTTTAACAGTAGCTTCATCCCCGTTCACTAAGACGACAGCAACTTCACCATTTTCGACAACTGGTTGTTTGTGTACAACAATGATATCTCCTTCATTGATTCCGAGCGCATTCATGCTGTCACCACGGGCACGCAAACCAAAATATTCTCCATCTTCTTCAAAATCACTGGCAATATAGCCTTCAATGTCTTCTGCGGCATACATGGGCATTCCACAAGAAACTTTGCCCAGCAGTGGCATTCTGTTTTGAGGATGATAGGGCACTAAACCGGCTTTTTCCCAGTCTTGTTCTTCAGAACTTCGGGGGTCCAAATCCCCTAATGTACAGTCCATGACCTTTATTAGCGCACTAATCGTCGCCATATTTGGGTTTTTTGTAATACCGGCACTTATTTTCTTTATAGTGCTTAGCGGAACTCCTGATTTTTCTGACAATTCACTGATTGTCATTCCTCTAGCCTTACGGATGTCATTTAGTTTTTCTATCATCATATGAATCGCCCCCTACGCGCATTATAAACCTTTGTTCTGTTATCGTCAAGCAATTTGTTCTTTAAAAGGAACTTTTCTTCCTTTTTACTTGACAAGTTCCTTTTATGGTACTAAAATTGACTTTATAAAGTTCCTTTTAAGGTTCTTAAATATGCAAATTGAGGTGGTCACCATGACTCCATTAGGAGAAAAAATCAGAAGTAAACGAATGAACCAAAATATGACACAAAAAATATTATCTGAAAAATCGGGAATTTCTCTTAAGATGCTGCGTAATTATGAACTTGGCCGCAATGAACCCGGTGCTGCTGCCTTAAGCTGGTTAGCACTTACACTCGGCGTTTCTGCCGATTGGTTGCTTGGCATTGAGGTTCATCAGCACCACGCTGAGCATTCGCCGAAACTTCTGACGAAATAAACCGCTGGCGAATGATTTGTGTGAGGAGGTGACCCCCATAGACAGCAATGTTATTGTCGCTATTCTATCCTGCGCCGGAACCATTATTGGTTCAGCCTTTGGTGTATTTGCCAGCCAAAAACTGACTCGCCACCGCATAGAACAGCTTGAGAAAAAAGTTGACAAACACAATCAACTAATTGAACGAACCGCCATTTTAGAAGAAAAGGTGAAAGTCATTAATCACAGAATTGACGGCCTTGAGCATACTATAAAATAAGGAGAGATGTGTATGAAAGACAACAAAATTTCTGCCGGCACCATTGCGCGCACTGCGTGCTTATTGCTCGCATTGATTAATCAAATTCTTGTTATGTTTGACAAAAGTCCCCTTTCTTTGGGAGATGAAACAATTACCGCTCTTGTTAGTACGGCTGCCACCATCGTAACTTCTATCATAGCTTGGTGGAAAAACAACAGCATTACGGCTCCTGCCATTGAAGCGGACAAACTTATGCATAACTTGAAAGACAAGGAGGCAACTTAATGTCACAAACTTTTGGAGTTGACATTTCCTATGCAAACGGCGATGTGGACTTTCACGCTTTAAAAGCGGCCGGTGTAAAATTTGTAATTTTGCGCTGCGGCTATGGTAATGATATGGCTCACCAAGATGATGCCCAATATTTTGCCAATCTAGAGAAATGTAAAATTCACAATATGCCTTATGGCGTCTATCTATATTCTTATGCTAGAAATGTTGAAATGGCTAAAAGTGAAGCCGCTCACACTTTACGACTGCTTAAAAATACCAACCCACAATATGGTGTTTGGTACGACTTAGAAGATAAAATTTTGCCGTCTGGCGAAGTTTTGATTGATATGGCCGTCACCTATTGCGACATTATTAAAGAAGCGGGCTATTATGCTGGCATTTATGCCAATTTATATTGGTTTAATGTAAAATTGAATGACAGCCGTCTTAATCAATATGGCAGATGGGTGGCTCAGTGGAGCAACGCCAACACCTATGAAAAAACGTTTGATATTTGGCAATTCACTGATTCTTATCAAATTGGAGGAAAAGGATTTGACGGCAACTATGCCTATAAAGACTTTCTATCGGGTACTCCTGAAACGCCCGGCAAACCAACTTCACCTCCTATCAAAGAGCCAGCGCCCTCTGCAACAGACACCTATGTTGTCCAATCAGGAGATACACTAGGTGGCATTGCTGAAAAACATGGCACAACCTACCAAAAACTGGCTGAAATAAACGGTATATCCAATCCCAACCTTATCTACACAGGTCAAGTCATTAAGCTCACTGCTTCGACTTCTCCTGCTGTGCCTACTACTCCCTCAGCTTCTGAAAATTATGTTGTACAGTCCGGCGATACCCTAGGAGGTATTGCTGCTAAATACGGTACGACTTACCAAAAACTTGCCGAGATAAATGGTCTCGCTAATCCCAATTTAATTTATCCGGGTCAAGTCATCAAAATTTCAGGAACTGCTTCTGCTGCACCAAATAACTACACCGTACAATCGGGTGACACCCTCTCCGGTATTGCTTCAAAATATAACACAACCTATCAAAAACTGGCCGAAATAAACGGCATATCCAATCCCAACTTGATTTACGTTGGTCAAGTGATTCGACTCTCGTAAATCATCCTATTCTTTATGTTAGAATGAAAAGGAAATCACCCTGCTTCAAATGAAGTAGGGTGATTTCCTTTTTATTTTTTAAGTTGTTATGCTTATACGCAAATTAATCGACTTTCATGGGATATTTACGGATATAGCTCAAAATCTCATCTACTGTTGTGAAGGCAAGACCTGTAACGGTATCAGCTGCACCATAATAAATGGAAATTCTACCTGTGGGAGCATCTGTTAAGCAAGCGCAAGGGAATGTAACGTTAGGCACATCACCTGTCAACTCATAAGATTCTTCCGGTCCAAAGATATAGAAATTGCCACGCTCTTTTACAATCCAAGGTTTCTCTATATCGAGAAGAGCGGCGCCAAAGCGATAAACAAAGCCATTGCAAGAATTCAACACGCCGTGATAAATCATCAGCCAGCCTTCATCTGTTTCAATCGGTGTGGGTCCAGGACCAACTTTTTTAGCCTGCCAGCCTGCTGCTGTGCCAAACATATAGCGGTGTTTGCCCCAATGTGTTAAGTCTGGGCTTTCGCTATAGAAAACATCGCCAAATGGGGTGTGACCTGTGTCACTAGGACGGCTCATCATCGCAAATTTGCCGTTAATTTTTCTTGGGAACAAAACGCCATTACGGTTGTATGGCAAAAAGGCATTTTCAAGCTGATAGAAAGTCTTAAAATCAAAAGTATAACCTACACCAATGGTTGGACCATGGTAACCATTACACCAAGTGATGTAATAACGGTCATCAATAAAGCAAACGCGAGGATCATAACGATATTCTTTACGTGTTACCTCTTCATCACCCTCAAATACGATTGGGTCATGATTGATATTCCAATGAATACCATCTTCACTGAATCCAGCAAATATATCCATCTGCACAGCTAGGTTATCACAACGGAACACACCTGCATAAGCATCGCCAAATTCTACAACAGCAGAGTTGAAAATACTGTTTGATGTTGGAATTGCATCTCTTTTAATGACTGGATTTGCATCATAGCGCCAAACTGGCTTAAGATACCCCTCTGGTTTGTCTTGCCACGGCATGTTGGCATGCGCTGGTTTTCCAATAATTTTTGCCATTTTGTCTCCCTCTTTCCTTTGCTATCTCAATACAACAGGTTTTCTTTGCCACCTATTTGAGCATTTTTTATTATTATAGTGTTAAACCAAATAAAAAGCAATGCCCTCACACCACTTTTGTGCAAAATATAAGATATTTTCTAAATTTTTATGGTCTTTTGCACTATTCAATTTTACTTTTGCATAATCTTAAAACACAAACTCTGTCTAATTTTGCCTAATTTAAGTTTATTCGCTAAAAAAATCACCTGATTGTCATCGTGTATTCCAGTCATTCAAAAAAGAGCCGACATTTGCAGTTGCAATGCTTATAAAACTTTGGGTTCTCTCTTAAATCTTACAACATCGAACGTTTTTCGTGCTCATAAGATTTTTGATAGGCTAGAAATCTGATACCAATCAGGTTATCTTTTCTTATTTTATTTTGTTTTTACAAACTGTCCTATTTTCTTGTCCATATTGGATATGTGCTGTGTTAACCAATCCACTACCATTTTATTGGCATTTAGAATCACCATCAAATTTCCGCCAGAAGAATTAAAATCGCTTTTTAGTTTTGCGAGCTGAGCGATAAAAAGTATATGAGCCTTTTTTTGCTCTTCATATCCAGGATACTGAATACTCAGCATATATTTCTCTTCATCTGCAAAATGTTTTTTTGTATAGCTATCCAGAAACTCTAACAGCTCTCCTATATATTCCTTGGCTTGATGATTTTTTCCGGCTTCAAATAGTTTTTCAGCTTTTTCAAACCAAGTTTTGTGCTGCTCATCAATTTCATTTACACCAACCGATAAATTTTGTGTCCACGGCATAATTTTCCCTCCACGCAATGATTATTAATTCTTATATTACAACAGTTTTATTGTGATTACAATAAATAACCTCTATTTTTTTACATTGGACTAATAATTTTGTTTAAATAACACAAAAACGGTGCGGACAAGAAGTCCACACCGTCTTATTGATTCTATTCATCTAACAATAGAATTATTTCACATTGTTTCTCAGTGTTTCAAGCTGGTTATGAAGCTCTTCCGGTAATCTGTCTCCAAATTTCTTGTAGAATTCTTCAATACCTTCTGCTTCTTTTGCCCACTGCTCATTACTGACTTCCAAAATTGGTTGAAGCTCATCAACGCCAAAGTCTTTTAGACCTTCTAGGTTGAGATCTTCTGCTTTCGGCACAAAGCCAATAGCAGTTTCATTTGCTTCTACTTTGCCTTCAACACGGTTGATAATCCAATCCAATACACGGAAGTTATCACCGAATCCAGGCCAAATGAAGTGGCCTTCGTCATCAAGACGGAACCAGTTGGTGTTGAAAATTTTCGGTGCTTTATCACCGAGTTTTTCACCCATTTCGAGCCAATGTGCGAAATAATCGCCCATATGATAGCCACAGAAAGGAAGCATAGCCATAGGATCACGACGAACGACACCAACAGCGCCAGCAGCGGCAGCGGTTGTTTCAGAAGCCATGATTGAACCTACAAACACACCGTTGTTCCAATCTTTTGACTGATAAACCAGCGGAGTGGTTTGTGCACGGCGTCCGCCAAAGATAATAGCAGAAATCGGCACGCCTTCTGGATTTTCAAACTCGCTGCTGATGCAAGGACAATTGATTGCCGGAGCAGTAAAGCGGCTGTTTGGATGAGCACCTTTTTCATCGGATTCTTTTCCGTTCCAAGGTTCACCTTTCCAGTTGATTGCATTGGTCGGCGGATTTTTATCCAAGCCTTCCCACCATACTGTGTTATCATCCAAGTTTTGTACAACATTGGTGAAAATAGTGCCTTTTTTGGTAGAAGCCAAAGCATTTGGGTTTGATTTCTCATTTGTACCCGGTGCAACACCGAAGAAACCGGCTTCTGGGTTAATGGCATATAGTCTGCCGTCTTTTCCGATACGCATCCAAGCAATATCATCACCGACTGTCCAAACTTTGTAGCCGGCTTTTGTATAGCCTTCTGGCGGAATCAGCATAGCAAGGTTGGTTTTACCACAAGCTGATGGGAATGCGGCGCTGACGTATTTAACTTCGCCCTGCGGATTCTCGATACCAAGAATCAACATATGCTCAGCCATCCAGCTTTCATTTTTGCCCTGATAAGAAGCAATACGCAGTGCAAAGCATTTTTTGCCCAGCAAAACATTGCCGCCGTAACCAGAGTTTACGCTGATGATATAGTTGTCTTCTGGGAAATGGCAAATGTAACGTTTTTCTGCATCGATATCGCAGCGGCTGTGCAGACCTTTAACCCAGTCTGTGCTGTCGCCCAAAACATCCAAAACAGCTTTGCCGATACGAGCCATGATGGCCATGTTGAGTACAACATAGATAGAGTCAGTTACTTCTAAACCAATTTTGGCAAGAGGTGAACCAACAGGTCCCATAGAATAAGGGATTACATACATGGTTCTGCCCTTCATGCTGCCTCTTGCGATATCAAACAGCATTTTATAGGCTTCCTGAGGATCTTTCCAGTGGTTGGTAGGACCAGCATCTTTTTCATCTTTAGAGCAGATAAACGTTCTGTCTTCCACACGAGCAACGTCATTGACAGCCGTTCTGTGTAGATAACAACCCGGCAATTTCTCCTCATTCAATTTAATGAGTTCACCGCTTTCACAAGCTTCTTTGCGCAAAGCTTCGAGTTGCTCCTCAGAACCATCAATCCAAACGATTTGGTCAGGTTGAAGCAATTCCTTCATTTCATCAATCCAGCTTAAAACAGTCTTATTATTGGTCATTCCTTTTACTCCTTCCGCCATTTCTGGCAAGCAATTGGTAATCGTTCTCCTAGTAACATATTATCACATGGCTGTCCAATTTGCAAGATTCAAAAATTAATGCTGCAAATTTTAAAATTCCGTTCAAAAAGATTTTACTCTTCTTTTACATCATTCTCTTAAACTTCACTCCACTAAAACAATCTTTCCATCAGCTTTCGTCCGATTCATGTCAATAAGACGCTGGTTTTCGCTACCTCTAAAGCGGAGTTCCAGATTTTTCTGTGCTTCTACAAATTTGCCGTCTACCAGCATATCAGTTTCATTCAATAAATCCTGTATAGCTTCACTTTTCATGGATGAAAGCTCTTCATAGGTCCAACCGCTATAAGTCACAACATCTTTGCCTATTGAATGAACAAGCTTTGCCAAATGAGTCAGTTCCTTAGGTTGGGTAAAGGGTTCCCCGCCGCTAAGCGTTATCCCCTTGAGCATAGGATTCTGTTTAAATTCTTCAAATATACTTTCTACTGAACGAAATGTACCGCCGCTAAAATCATGCGTTTGCGGATTATGACAGCCCGGGCACCCATGCGGACACCCTTGCACAAATACGGTATAACGAATTCCCGGACCATCTGTAATGGATTCTTTCACTATACCTGCCAACCGAATTTCCATCTGCTCACCACCTTTATGGCTTTACTTATTATGTTTCTATTTTAGCACTTTTCTCTTTAAATTGAAAGACCTAAATTCTATATTAAAATTTTTTAACATATCCTTATATTCTTTCCTTTAAATCTTGCAACAGTGAACATTAAGAAATAAAAACTAGTTAAAGTAAGAAAAATCCCGGTATAAAAAAGATAAATCTCTTTCTTATCCGGGTTCCCCCTATAATTCAGCCGCAACAGGAAGAGGAAAGATTATGCTTTACACGATCTCTTTCTTCTGCACGTTTGGCATTATTCCAACGATCTGTTGTTCCTACTAAATAGCCGGTAATTCTTCTGATTCTTTCAAAATCTCTGCCTTCGCCAATAATGACTTCTTTTTTATCCATGATAAATCCTCCTATACTACTGTGTTTTGTCTCTACTTATTTTATTCTATCAAGCTCGAATAATCCGGTACGTCATGATAACGAGTTTTTAGTTCCTGTAATTTTGAAAGTGGGACACCTTCTCCTGCTTTTCGTCCGCAACGAGGGCATACTTCATCAATAATGCCGTTGTATCCGCAAACCGGGTCACGGTCTACTGGGTGATTGACAGAGCCATAGCCGATTCCTGCTTCTTTCATCGTGCGAATTACGCTTTCAAATGCATCAATGTTCTTACAAGTATCACCGTCAAGTTCCACATAGCTGATATGTCCTGCATTGGTCAACGCGTGGAAAGGTGCTTCTTTTCTGATTTTTTCATAACCGCTGATGGGATAATAAACCGGGATATGGAAAGAGTTTGTATAATATTCACGGCTTGTTACGCCTTCAATCTCACCAAATAGCTTTTTATCCATACGGACAAAACGACCACTAAGACCCTCGGCAGGTGTCGCAATTAAGGTCCAGTTTAAATGTGTTTTTTCACACATATCATCCATGCGTTTTCTCATATATGAAATGATTTCGTAGCCAAGCTTATAGCTCTCTTCGCTCTCACCATGATGCTTACCTGTGAGCGCTTTCAGGGTTTCTGCAAGACCAATAAAACCAATACTTAGCGTTCCATGTTTCAGCACTTCAGCCACAGAATCTTCTCTCTGCAATTTTTCGGAATCTATCCAAACCCCTTGTCCCATCAAGAAAGGATAGTTATAAGCTTTTTTGCTGGATTGAATTTTAAAGCGATGCAATAATTGTTCAATCACCAGATCAATTCTCTGATCTAAAATCTCGTAGAATTTGGCGATATCACCGCCGGCTTGTATTCCCACTCTTGGTAAGTTAATCGAAGTAAAGCTCAAATTTCCTCGTCCGCAAGTAACTGAACGGTCAGGGTCATAGGCGTTTTGCATAACACGGGTTCGGCATCCCATATACGATACTTCTGAATTGTAATCGCCCGGTTTATAGTATTGAATATTGAATGGGGCATCAATAAAGCTAAAATTCGGGAACAATCGCTTAGCCGACACTCGCATAGACAGCTTAAACAAGTCGTAGTTTGGGTCAGTCTCATTGTAATTAATGCCCTCTTTGACTTTAAAAATCTGTACTGGGAAGATAGGTGTCTCGCCATCTCCTAGTCCATCTTCTGTAGCCAAAAGCAAATTGCGGATGACCATTCTTCCTTGTTCGCTAGTGTCTGTACCATAGTTCAGCGAACTAAACGGCACCTGCGCGCCTGCTCTCGAGTTCATGGTATTCAGGTTGTGAATCAAAGCTTCCATTGCTTGATAGGTTGCCTTATCTGTTCCACGCCAAGCGGCTTCTTTTACATAAGAAACAGCTTTAGATGCCTCTTCTTGGGTAAAAGTGTCTGCATTGGTCAAAACAGAAACCACTTTTTCACTGTATTCATCTACTGTGTCCAGATTTACATTCTTACTCAGTTTTTCAGCGACTTCATCTGTAATCTTCTTGCTCTCTTCAAATGAAATCCCTTTCATAACCTGTATGTATTCTGTCAATGCCTTAAAATACTCTTTGCGATAGGTCTTATCAATTCCTTTTGCCATTGAGTAATCAAAATTGGGCACACTTTGTCCGCCGTGCATTTCGTTCTGATTGGCTTGAATAGCAATACAAGCTAGCGCAGCATAGCTTCGAATGTCATTCGGTTCTCTCAAATAACCGTGACCGGTAGAAAATCCACCTTTGAAAAGCTTAATTAAATCAATTTGGCAGCAAGTTTCAGTCAATGTGTAAAAATCTTTATCATGAATATGAATATCACCGCGGGCATGGGCTTCGGCAATATGATGTGGAATTACATATTTATCATAGAAGCTTTTGGCCCCTTCAGAACCATACTTCAACATGGTTCCCATAGCCGTGTCAGCATTGATATTGGCATTTTCACGCTTTAAGTCTACATCTTCTGCATTGACAAACGTAAGCGCCGAATAAATCTTGACAAGCTCATCATCCATTTCGCGGATTTTTTGATGCTCGGCTCTATATAGAATATAAGCTTTGGCTGTTTTAGCATATCCTGCTGCAATCAACTTTTCTTCCACAATATCTTGTATATGCTCTACTGTAGGCAAATCTGTTTGTTTTTCTGCTTCGGCTAAAACCGCACGGGTTAAATCGTCAAGCTCTTTATCACTAAACTTTTCTGTTGCATTACGAACATTGGCTTTAAAAATAGCTGCACGAATTTTCGAGGCATCAAATGCCGCTTTCTCTCCGCTTCTTTTTATAATTTCTCCCAGCATAATGGCAACCCTTTCTTCACGGCAAATTAACCTTTTTTTCTATGTGTTTACTGTACCGCATGCTTCTCTTTTTTCTATGTTTTTAAAGAATTTAGCGCAAATTTTCGCTTATTTTCAGTCTTGGAGACAAATAAGAATAGATTAAATTTCTGCGGAGAATTTAATCTATTCCTTATACGGCGCTGATTCATTTCTTCTGTGTTTTAGATTATAACACCCCCACTGGATGATGTCAACCACCAAACACTATATATAGTATAAATTTAGCTATATATTTTAGATATGATTCTAAATGTTGTTGCAGAAAAAACTATCGCTTTCGACGTTTTTCTTTATTTTTCTTGCGTAGCTATGGTAATTCCCAATTCTTCTAACTGTTCTTGATCTACATCACCCGGTGCATTTGTCATCAATTCAACCATACTTTGTACCTTTGGATAAGCCAAAACATCACGAAGACTCTCTGCTTCCAGCAAAACCATAATTAATCTGTCCATACCAATGCCAACACCGCCATGAGGGGGTGCACCATATTTAAACGCATCCAAAAGATAGCCAAACTTTTCTTGTGCTTTTTCCTGTGTTAAACCTAAAAGGCTGAAAATACGTCCTTGCAGTTCAGAATCAGTTACACGAATCGAGCCGCTGCACATTTCCTCACCGTTCAGCACTAAATCATAGGCTTGTGCACGAACTTCGCCCTTATCGCTTTCCAAATACGGCAAGCATTCATCCAAAGGAGATGTAAATGGATGGTGCATCGCAACCCACTCGTTGGCGTCTTCATCAAATTCAAAGAACGGCATTTCAACGACCCACAAGAAATTATGCTTTCCGGCAGGAACAATATCCAGCTTTTTGGCCACTTCTACACGTAGCATACCAAGCTGTGGCAAGACATGGCTTGTTTTGGTGTCGGCAATGATTAAAATAACGTCGCCTGTTTCTGCCCCTGTTTTTTGATAAATAGCTTGCATTTCTTCTTCCGCCATAAACTTGGCAAATGAACTGGTGGTGGCTTCTTCTGTCATACGAACCCAGGCAAGACCTTTTGCACCGATTCCCTTTGCTGTAGCCGTAAGTTTGTCAATTTCTTTGCGGGTGAGTTTGGTTGCTGCATTTTTAGCTACAATTGCGCGCACACTTCCGCCGCCCTCAATAGCTCCTGTAAATACGCTGAATCCACAAGACTTCACAACATCACTGATGTCGCAAATCTCCATGCCATATCGAGTATCAGGCTTATCTGAACCAAAACGCTCCATCGACTCTTTATAAGTGATTCTCGGCAGCGGCATGGGAATTTCCACGCCCATAACTTCTTTCATCATGTGGCTGATATAGCCCTCAACCATACCGAGTACATCATCCATTTCTACAAAAGACATTTCCACGTCAATTTGTGTGAATTCAGGCTGACGGTTTGCTCTCAAGTCTTCATCACGGAAACATCTGGCAATTTGGAAGTAGCGGTCAAAACCAGCCACCATAGAAAGCTGTTTATAAAGCTGAGGCGATTGTGGCAATGCATAAAAACTGCCTTTATGCAGACGGCTTGGTACAATAAAGTCTTTTGCCCCTTCGGGAGTTGATTTAATCAGCATAGGGGTTTCGATTTCGATAAACCCATTGTCATCAAAATAATCTCTCGTCACTTTGGCAATTTTGTGGCGCATTAGTAGATTTCTTTGCAGCATAGGACGGCGCAAATCGAGATAGCGATATTTTAAGCGTAAATCTTCTTTGGCTGTTGTTTCATCAATGATTTCAAAAGGAGGTGTTTCGGATTGATTGAGAATGCGCAACTCTTCTACAAAAATTTCAATCTCCCCTGTTGGAATATCTTTATTTTTAGAGGATCGCTCGCGAACTGTTCCCACTGCTGCCAACACAAACTCTGAACGCACAGCAAACGCTTTATCAAAGACCGCCTTATCAGTAGAATCATCAAAAGCTAGCTGCACCAAACCGGTACGGTCACGCAAATCAATAAAAATGAGCTGTCCAAGGTCACGCTGACGCTGCGCCCAGCCAAATACAACTGCTTTTTGACCAACATCACCCATGCGAAATTCTCCGCAATATTTAGTTCTTTTCAGTCCATGAATCGTTTCCATTGCTTTTCTATCCTCTCTTTTATCAAACTCAGCTTTTCGCTGTCTCCAAACCACCATACCTGACGATTAAAATGGAGCTATTCTATAGCGGGATGCCCTTATATCGGAATCAATTTATAAAGACAAATCTTCCGCTGTTGTGACCACGGTAATATATTCGTCTACAAAATTATCGCCCAATGAAACGCTTGTGGTTTCACCTGTTTTCATGTTTTTCATTTTGGCCTGATTCTGCGCCAGTTCTTCTTCGCCCAATACAATAGTAAACTTAGCACCTATTTTGTTGGCATATTTCATTTGTGCTTTTAAACCTCTGCCGCACAAATCACAATCTGCAAACACACCACAGCGGTGCAAATCATTTGTCAGCGCAAATGCTCTTACATTCGCTTCTTTATTCATAGAAGCAATATAAACTTCGCATTTCTCCGGCTCTGGCAGTTCAAGACCTTGTGCTTGCATGACAAGCATAATACGGTCTAGTCCCATAGCATAGCCGATACCTGCTGTTGGATTTCCTCCCAGCTGCTCTACTAAGCCATCATAACGTCCCCCACCGCCAACGGCACCTTGGGCCCCAATATCATTTGAAACAAACTCAAACACAGTGCGTGTGTAATAATCCAATCCACGTACCAATGATGTGTCAATTTCATAGTCTATATCGACCGCTTTCAGACAGGCCTGCACCTGCTCAAAGTGCTCACGGCAGTCATCACAAATATAATCCAGAATCTTGGGTGCTCCTTTGGCGATTTCTGCACAAACGGGACTTTTGCAATCCAAAATCCTCATCGGATTTCTATCCAAGCGAGAAACGCAGGTTTCGCAAAGCTCTTCTTTATAACCCAGGAAATATTCTTTAAGTGCTTTGTGATATTCAGCGCGGCAAGTTGGGCAGCCAATCGAATTCAGTTTAAGCCCGATGTTTTGTAGTCCTAAACGTTCGATGGTAGACACAGCCATTGCAATGACCTGCGCGTCAGCAGCGGCCTCAGCAGCACCAAACATTTCCACACCAAACTGGTGAAATTCTCTCAAACGCCCGGCTTGCGGTTTTTCATAGCGATAACAGGTGGTATTGTAATAAAGCTTTACCGGGAACCCCCCGTTATACAAACCGCTTTCAAGCATAGCACGAACAGCACCCGCTGTTCCCTCTGGGCGAAGCGTAATCGAACGTCCACCTTTATCCTCAAAGGTATACATTTGCTTTTCAACCACATCGGTTGTATCTCCCACTCCACGTAAAAACAGTTCTGTATGCTCAAAGACAGGTGTTCTCACTTCGGCAAATCCGTTCATCTCTGCTTCTGAACGCATCACCATTTCTATAATCTGCCACTGATTTGATTTATCAGGCAGAATATCAAATGTTCCCTTGGGGGCTTTTGTAATCAATTCCATTTTAATACATCCTTTCTTTACTGCATAAATAGGCCTGTTTTACAGGATTTGTTTTTCCTTTTTTGTAAGTTTTCATCTAAAAAGGAAAAATAGATAAAAAACCTCCGTCCCGGCTAAGGGACGAAGGTTTACTTCGTGGTGCCACCCTTTTTCGAAAATTTAATAAATTTTCCTCAAAAGACCCTGTCCGCCAGGGCAACGATTGCTCCTAAGTGTCTTCATCCTCATTTCACTAAGGGACTTTCAGCAAAAGCTGCCCCTCTCTCTGTATGTGAATATGTTAGGACTACTCTTCTTATTCACGGCAATTATGCATTCATTTAATCAATCTCTCAGGATATCACGCCAATCCAAATCGCCTCTCTCAAGGCCATGAATCAAGACTTCTGCTGTGGCAATGTTTGTCGCAACAGGAATGCTGTGCATATCACATAAGCGAAGCAAATTCATATCATTAGGTTCATGTGGTTTGGGTGTCAATGGATCACGGAAGAAAAGCAGCAAATCGATTTCGTTACATGAAATTCTTGCTGAAATCTGCTGGTCACCGCCCTGTGAGCCGCTCAAGAATCGTTGAATTGTCAACCCGGTTGCCTCTGAAACCATTTTACCTGTTGTACCTGTACTGCAAAGTGAATGTCGGCTTAAAATGCCGCAGTACGCAATACAAAATTGCACCATCAATTCTTTTTTTGCGTCATGCGCTGAAATCGCGATGTTCATCTATAATTCCTCCTACTTCCATACTTTTTTCATGCCTTTAACAGACTCTCACAGCGAAACCGGCACCATATCGCCTTCTAGGCGTGCTGCTATTCTGCTGATTGCCATCATACCAAAACTGTTTGCTTTTGCCGGTTTTCCGTTCTGAAAAGCACCAGCCAATCCAAAATCCTCTGGAATTACTCCCAAAAGACGAATCCCTGTACTATCTATTACAGCATCTAAATCTTCGTATACCGCTGCTGTTTCAAAAAATTCTCTTTGAAAACGATTGATGACCAGCCATTTTTCATCGACTGACATCTTCTCCAGTGCATTCCGTACAGCGCCTGTTCCCCGCACACAAATCGGGTCAGGGTTGCACACAACAACGGCTCTGTCGGCTTCAGAAGAACTGGCACGAAAACCTGTTCCAAGCCCTGCAGGAGAATCTAGGATTACATGGTCATAATATTTTTTTAAGAGAGGCACCAATTGTTTCATCATATTGGCAGTCACTGATAGCTCAACAGATGCCGGAGCAGGTAAAAGAAACAATCCCTCCGCCATGGCACAGGGATATACTGCATCAATTGGTGCACAGCGTCCATGCATAACGTCCGCTATATCAAACACCAAATTCTCTTCTATTCCCGTCATCTTGTCCAAACTGCGCAAGCCCGCATCGCCGTCAATGAGCAAAACGCGGCGGCCCCGTGCAGCCAGTGCACGTCCTAGTCCAACAGAAAAAACAGATTTTCCAACGCCGCCTTTTCCTGATGTCACTACTGTTGAAATCCCCATGTACATTACCTCAACCATAATATTATCATAAGAATTCTAGGATGTCAAAATTTAATTTTCAAAGCTTTACCAAAGCTTGTCTTGCTAAAAGATTGTGAGCCGTTTTTAAGAAATATATTCCATTTCCGGTTTTTATTCTTCTGGTTCAGCCGTTGTTTCCTCATCGTCGGGCGGTGCACTTGATGTATTCTCTTGCGGCTTTATAGAAAATGTTGCTTCTTTCTTAAACTCATAAAACGCACCGGGCTTTACGCTGTTTGTTTCGTTTGGTGCTGTCGATGCTGTACCTTCTGCAGCACTTTCATTCGGCGTATTTTCCGGTTCTTCACTGGTTGATGAATTTTCGTTGTCCTCTGTGGTTTCTAAACCAAAGTAAGAATCAAAAATAGCCTTAGCCACATTTTGTGCATTATGGCCTTTTTGGCCATGTTCAATGACTACAGAAACAGCAATTTCAGGGTCATCATACGGTGCAAACGCAATAAAAGTCAAGTTATCCGCATTACCTGTTTCAGCGGTACCCGTTTTGGCTCCCATGCTAATGCCATAATCGCCAAACACGGTGCTGGCTGTTCCGCTTTGCGCCACCATGCGCATACCTTCTTTAACGGCCTGCATGGTAGTTTCTGAAACGCCTGTATCAGCAGCTACCTCTGGCTCATGCTTATAAACAACGTTTGTCCCCGTATAATCGGTGACTTTATCTAAATAGTGCGTCTTTAGGCGAACACCATTATTAGCAATGGTCGCTGTATAAGCTGCCAGCTGCATCGGTGTAAATGAGTTATCTGCCTGACCAATCGCTGCCTGAATAGTAATTGCTTCGGTAAAACTTTCTCCTGGGTGATTTTGCTGATATTCTGTGGGATTGGTCATAATTCCCTCAGACTCTCCAAGCTCGACCCCTGTCGTTGTCCCCAAGCCAAACGCTTCTGCATAGGCCTGCATTTTATCAATCCCAAGCAACAAGCCTGTTTCAAAGAAATAAATATTGCAAGAATCACGCAAGGCGGTGTAAACACTTTCGTAGCCATGCACGGACATACAAGTTGGAATATAGCCAGCATAACTAAAATGCTTAAATTCTCCCTCACAAAGAAAAATAGTTCCTAAATTAATATCGCTCTCTTGTAAAGCAGCAGCAGCTACAGCCGGTTTAAAAATAGAGCCAGGGGTGTAGGTGCCATATAATGCTCTGTTAAATAAGGGTTTATAGACTTCATCCTCAGAAAGCTCCTCAATATAGGCACTGTCTGTATTATAGCGATTCATATCATAGGAAGGATAGTTGGACGCTGCCAAGATACCAAAATCCTTAACATCCAGAACCACCACAGAACCTGTGACTGTTCCTTCTGCTTCTGTAATGGAACTCACCTGTTCCGCCAAAGATTGGTTGGCAACAGCCTGCAATTTAGAATCAATTGTCGTATAGACCGTATTACCGGCTTTCGGCGATTGTGTAATCACGGTGGAGGCCACCGTACCGTCACTCCCCAAGTTAACAACCTGCTTACCGTTCACGCCTCTCAAATCTGACTCAAACGCATTTTCAAGTCCGCTTTGCCCGTATCGGTCATCCAGTGTGTAGCCTTCAACATTGCCCTTCGTTGCGTCGTAGACATTTCCGGCTTCTTTTTCTCTGTTATATTGATTTTCAGAAATTGCGCCCACACGCCCGATACTGTGCGGGATAAGTGTTCCATCTTCTCCATAATATCGTGTCACCGCTACGTCAGTTTGAATGCCCGGCAACTCACTCAGCATTTCATTGATAATGCCAACCGTTTCCTGTGAAACATCGCCTGCAATGGTAAAAGGCGCTGACATGCCAAAACCATTTTTTGTCATGGAGTAGCGCAGTGAGGCCAATGCTCTTGTTCTCTTCTGCGAATATCCACCGCTGTTGTAGCGTTCAATCAGTGCTTCCATACAGTTATCTGGCGTCGCATAACTTTGCACATTCAGCATAGCCGAACTCTTCATATATTCAATTTCTTTTGGTCTTTCTTCATCAAAAATATAGTTGCCTTCGTTGTCTATCTTAATGGGTAACTCATCTTTCCATTCTTCATTTCGGCTTTCCAACAAGTCTACAATTTTCAGCAAAACCGGATTTGGATCAAAGCCATTGGTCAAGTCCATTTTTTGATAAACAAGATTGACACTATACGTAATTTTATTACCCGCCAGCACATTGCCGTCTTTATCTTTAATCTCTCCTCTAACGGCAGACAGTTTTGTAAAGTCTGTATTCTGTTGCGACGCCAGTTCACGATAATAATCGCCCTGCAAAATTTGCCAATCAAACAGGCGCACAGTAAACAATACAAAAATCAGCAGGACAAAAATCACCAAAGCCCCGGTTCTTCCTAATTTGTGAAACAAAGTTTTCATGAATACCTCCGAGCGCTCTGCTAATATTCCGGTCGAAATGTGCGGGCAATGCCTCTATTGATATAAAAAATAAGAGGAAGCAGCAAGAGCGTATAAAAACAAACCGGCAAATAATTGTGAAGCGCCACATAACCGGCGGACGAATAACCTTTTAGCACGTAACGAAATAGCCAACCTAAAAAAACAGCAACAACCGTTGCCCACAACCCTGAAACCACCGCAGACATCATATTGACCCGTAAAATAGTACTGGACATTCTACTGATGACAAAGCAGAGCACCGCCAGCACAGAGGCAAAGAAGCCCAAACCTGCACTGGCGCTAAAATCCATGAGCAACCCTGTGAATATGCCAAAGCTCATGGCTGGCGTTTCTTTCTCTACCATAGCAATTGTCACAGCCGCCGGAATCATCAAGATCGGTCGCACTCCAAAAATGGGAGGAAAAAGCCAAGGCGAATCTTGCAGGGCATAAAGCAAAATAATTTCTAGCGAATAAGCCACAAAACGAATCCATCTTTTTCTGTCTGACATTATTCTCCCGCCTCCGGATCAGTTGGCGCGGTCCCACTGACCGGTTCCTTATTTTCTTCATTCTTGCCGGCAAAGTCGGTTACAACAAAGACATCTGTTGCATTCTTTATATCGGCATAAGGTTTGACAACCGCATATTTTGAAATGCTATACTCTGACTGCTCTACTGACATCACTGAACCAATTACCAAATCTTTCGGATAATTTCCGCCTACACCAGATGCTGTAATAATGGCACCTTCTTTAATCTTGGTGTCATTCAGAAGATAGTCCATGCGCAAAAGTCCATTAGCCGCCAAAATAGCGCTGCTGCCAATTACACCGCTTTCATCAGAATAGGTTGATGTAGCTTCATCATAGCAAACTGTCATAGCCGCTACCTTTGTGTCTTCAGAGAAAATAGATTTCACATTGCTGGTCGTCGCATAAACGTCTGTGATGACACCAATCATACCTTCATTGGTAATAACAGCATCACCGCTCTCAACACCTGCCAACGATCCCTTATCAATCGAGAATCCATAAAAAACATCATTCTGATTCCGTGCAATGACAGAAGCAGCTAGCATGCTTACCTCTGCTTTTTCTTCTTTGATTTCAAGCTGACTTTTCAACTGCTCGTTTTCTTTTACTTTTTTTTGATAATCCAACAGCTGATTACGCAGTTGTGCATTTTCTTCTGAAAGCTGTTGATTCTTTTGCTTTAATTCTTCTTTTGTCATGGTGTCAAGATTCAA
Organism: Scatolibacter rhodanostii; assembly: GCF_900197595.1. Taxonomy (GTDB): domain Bacteria; phylum Bacillota; class Clostridia; order Oscillospirales; family Acutalibacteraceae; genus Scatolibacter; species Scatolibacter rhodanostii. The sequence continues at coordinate 110,479 of NZ_FZLO01000006.1, forward strand.
ATATTCTGTCACTTGACCCGATGCACTAGCTGTCATCTGCAAAAGAGGGGTCGTTATCAGCCCAATTGCGCTGGAAAAAAAGTTCGCTTTTCCTGAAGCCGTAAACGCATTGAGCACGAACAGTGCCACAAGAGCAACAACTAGTTTTTTAATGCCGGACCATTTGAATGTTTCTCGCAAAACAAATTCCTCCCTGACAGTTCGTCAATAAAAAATGAGGCCGCAAAAGGGTCGGGCCGTTTTATCAACCGCCATTCATCCGCACCTTTTAAGCAGCCCTCATCACTTAGCTGTTCGATTCCTCTTTCTCACAGCATAAAAACAACTTTAAAACATAGATCTCTTTCTAGAAGATCTTCTATAGGTCTTAGGCAAATCCACTTCTAAGCTTTTTCCTGTGCCCTCAACAACACAATCCAAAGGTCTTTCTGCCACATGCACCGGAATTCCGGTCTCTTGACTTACCAATTTGTCTAAACCTTTCAGCAAAGCACCACCGCCAGTGAGCATGATTCCTCTGTCGATGATATCGGCAGCCAATTCAGGAGGTGTTTTCTCCAAAGTATCTTTAATCGCATCAACGACGGTCATCACGCTGTCTGTTAATGCTTCACGCACCTCGTCAGAGTGAATCGTCACATTTTTGGGCAAGCCATCAACCAAGTTTCTACCTTTAATCTCTACAAAAGAATCAAGCATATCTTCTGTTGGGAAAGCTGAACCAATTTTAACTTTGATTTCTTCTGCGGTTCTCTCACCAATCAGGAGATTGTATTTTTTCTTTACATACGTGACAATGGCTTCATCAAACTTATCGCCTGCCATACGTACAGAAACAGCGGTTACAATATCCCCCAGTGAAATAACGGCAACTTCAGATGTACCACCGCCGATGTCAACGACCATGCTGCCCGTGGGTTCTCCAACAGGAAGCCCTGCTCCAATTGCCGCAGCCATTGGTTCTTCAATCAAATCTACGTTATTAGAGCCAGCTTGTCTGGCGGCATCTTCAACCGCTCTTCTCTCCACCTCGGTTACACCAGAGGGGATACAAATCACAACTCTGGGACGATAAAGAGAGCCCGCTTTCATCGCTTTGCGAATAAAATATTTAAGCATAGCGGCCGTCACATCAAAGTCGGCAATAACACCCTCTTTTAGTGGACGAACTGCTGTAATAGAACCGGGGGTTCTGCCAAGCATTTCTTTTGCCTGCTTGCCAACGGCAAGCACTTCATCCGTTCTAACATCAACAGCCACAACGGACGGTTCACGCATAACAATTCCTTTACCTCTCATAAAAACAAGAGTATTGGCAGTACCCAAATCAATTCCTATATCTTTTGAAAACATTGAAAACATCGAAAAAATTCCTGACATAGTATCCTCCCAGCCTAATTCAGCTATGTTAATCTATCTTCCCGTATTAGGATATACAATAGTTTCGTTCTCATTCAGCTCTTTTTATAAGATCAACTTTGATTGCGCTTTTGTTTTTGAGTCGTGCTCTATCTGTCTCCAAAAGTTTAACACCAAAATTATTCCAGATAAATACCGGCGTTATTTTATCGTTTTTGCATTATGTAACCACTTTTGTGACACCAACCTACAGTAATGCTTTTATTATAACGTATTTCCGCGATTTTCTCAACCATTAAGTTTACATAAATCAAAGTTTTTATCTTAATTTTTACTCAAACACAGATATATGATTCTTTCATCTTCTCAAGCACAATATCTGGTTTTTATTAGCGTCCTGTACTGCCAAATCCACCTGCTCCTCGTTCTGTTTCGGTGAGAGAAAACACTTCTTCAATGTCAGGGGTAAAAATTGGCATTAAAATGAGCTGAGCAATTCTCTCATTGGGCGAAATGGCATAAGCAGTTTTTCCTAAATTGCGAAGTCCAACATGAATCTCGCCTCTATAGTCACTGTCAATCACACCGACACCGTTAGAAACATGTACACCATGCTTAACGCCCAAACCACTGCGGGTAAAAATCATGCCGGCATAGCCTTCTGGAATTTCTACACCCAAACCGGTTGGGATAATAATAAAATCACCGGGTTCAAGTATAAATTCTGTCGCTATACATGCACACAGGTCATATCCTGCACTACCCCTTGTTTTTCTTTCAGGGATGATAGCACCTTCTTTTAGCTTCATCATTTTCAACATATCTTAGATTTCTCCTTTTTTTCAGTGTTATCAAGGTATTTCAAATTTTTTAAGAATGATTTATCCACATTCTCCACAGAGTTTTCCACATTTACTGAATTCCCCTGTAAAAAAGCCCTCGAGTATAGTCAAATACTGGTTTTTCTTGTCGATTAAATGCCTTCAAAATTTGATCACATTCAACAGCATTTTCCACAGTAAACCTTAAAATCCCATAATCTGCACCCTTGACTTCAGGTAGTCGATCAGCCATCCACAAAGGAACGCTGTTGAAAACTTCCGTATATTTATTCATTCCTGACAATGTACACATGACAGGGAATTCTTTCTTTTGTCTGTCAATCAATGCCGTTGTTCCCGTACAATTTCGGCAAGGATGTTTCTCGCTTTTTACCGGACATTTTCTCGTCATCATCAAAGCCTGACGACCATATAGCATGACACCTTTAGGAACTTCATTCCCTAAGTCCATCATTTCTTTCAATGTAATCTCCGGAGAAAGTTCAGCACTTTTTAAGCCATTTTCTGCAAAGAAAGCAAGTGATTTGCTATTGAGTATATTTAGCGAAAATCCACCATGCGCCTCTGCTCCTAGCTCTTTACAAAGCTGTAGAGCCCCTATGTTCTGGCATAGAAACGCTTTTCGCCCTACCAGCATATGCTCTTGCATTTTTTGCTTGATTTTCTCCTCTGAACTTAGACCAAATATAACACGAGGGATTTCCAAAATAATTTTATTATTTGGAATTTCAAACTTTTTAAGTTGGCTAAAGTCGGTAGACAGTGGCAATACAATTTTATCTAAAGAAGACGTTTCTGCTGTCACCTGTTTCCATGAACGATAGGAAACAACCAGCGGCATTTTTGTCTTCTTCTTATTCTCAAGATTATTTTGGTGAAATTCATTCATAAAATCAGTTTTGCATAAAAACTCAATTTTATCGGATTGCTCTCTAGTTTTCAACAAAGTTTTCAACACTTCTCGTCTCATGTTGTTTAATGTTGAAATCGTAATAGGAACGCTTGCTTTTTCCACCACTATATTTTGTGCTTTGAAGGGGGTTCCCCCTGTTTTGCTTAGTTGCAAAATACATCTCTCTTTTTCCAGCAAACGACCTTCTTCTGTTGGTACACACATCTCTGCATGATTATTCTGTTCATCTACAGCAGTCAGTTTGACCAAATCGTCCACAGAAAGTAAAAAAGATACGTCTACACGAGAAAGTTCTTTTCGATATAAGCCTCGCAGACTGCCAAAAACCTTTTCAGTCGCGGCTGTAACATCTTGTTTTGTGCGTATACCTAACATATTTTCGTCTATTTTTCCCTCAAAATACCCTTTAGTAAAACCAGAACGGGAAAATACACTGTTTAAACTACTCTTCAAATCTTCCGGAATATCCTCACCATCTGCTGCTTTTCGGCAAGCCGAAACAGCTGCCGCGACGTATTCGGGGCGCTTCATGCGTCCCTCAATCTTAGCGGAAGTGACCCCCGCATTCTCCAGCTTTTCGACTTCTTCAATATAAGATAAGTCTTTTAAGCTAAGGGCATGCCCGTTTCCCCCATCTGCTAAAAACGGTAAGCGACAGGGTTGCGCACACATTCCTCTATTTCCGCTTCGTGAACCCAACGTGGCACTAAAATAGCACTGACCCGAAACAGAAACACAAAGAGCACCATGCACGAAGCTTTCGGTTTCTATTTCACAAGCCTTTGTAATTTCTTCTGTTTCTGCTAAAGAGATTTCTCTCGCCAACACCACTCGTTGTGCCCCGTTATCCTTTAACAGCTGCACACCGGCACGAGAATGCAAACTCATTTGTGTAGATGCATGCACAACCAAATTAGGCGCACAACGTCTAATTTCACGGAATAGACCCATATCCTGCACAATGACAGCATCTACTGCTATCTCACAAAGAAAACGAATAAATTCCAAGGCTTCTTGCATTTCTCTGTCTTTAATGAGTGTATTAACGGTGATATAGAGTTTTACATTTCGGGCATGGCAAAAGGCAGCCGCTTCAGCAAGCTCTTCATTTGTGAAATTTTGTGCACTTGCTCTGGCTCCAAAAGATTGCCCTGCCAAATAAACCGCATCTGCTCCGGCATATACAGCTGCTTGCAGAGAATCCCAGCTTCCGGCAGGCGCTAGTACTTCTATTTTATTTTTCATGTTTTTTCTCAAAGAAAGTGACAAAATCGTTTTCTTCCCATTCTGAATTACGCAGCGGATTACGCAGCTTCACTTTTTTGTCTATTGGTGGTAACGCCACATTTTCTTCTGTGGCACTCTGCCCTTTATCAGCTTGCGCCAACTGCCACTCTAAATCAGTTATTTTATCTTCTAATGTACGTCTTTCATCACTGTCTATCCCATTCTCAATCTGCTTAAAAAGAGCGGCAGATTCATCTGACAGGCGATTATTCTCTTTGCGCAGTTGTGCCGCTTGTCTCTCCAGCTCCAAGTTTCGTTTTTCAAGCTCTGAAATTTTCTTTTTCTTTTCCAGTTCTTTAAATTCATCTTTTTTTACTGTATCCAAATAAATCAAAGCTGCCGTCACCGCCGCTGATTCCTTTGTAATAAAAGGGGATGCTGCCATGACCTCATTCATCATTTCACCGATTTCAGCTGCCAGCTCGTGCATATATTCATCGGTTTCTTCTGTGATTAGTCCGCAGACCACTCCATTAATTTCAAGGCGAACTCGTCTTTTCTCCATGACAACCACCCTTTCCCTTTACGTTTATAACCGCTTCTCCTGTTTTTGCTATCATCTCATGCGCTATATCCGCATCATTATATATGGCGTCTTTTAACTCCTCTAAGGAATTAAACTTCACTTCTGGTCGAATAAATTCCACCAGCTCAATTTTTACCCATTGTCCATATAAATCCCCTGAAAAAGCCGGTATCCATGTTTCTGCTAGCACCACATCTGAACCCACTGTAGGCTTAACCCCTATATTTGTTACAGCTTCATAGCGTTTACCTTCTATCACCGCTATAGAGGCATAAATTGCAAATTTGGGTTGGATAAAACCATCCGGCAATGGTTGATTGATGGTCGGCGTACCTAATGTTCTGCCAATTTGTTTACCCTTAACCACAGGCAGAGAAAAAGCAAAATGCCGCCCCAACATTTCATTGGCACAGCTGATATCCCCGTTCATCACTGCATTGCGGATTCTTGTGGAGCTAATGCGTGCTCCGCCTTCCTCCATGTCAGGCAAAACATGAAGCTCGACACCATGCTCTTTACAAAACAGGCGAATCATGTGAACATCGCCTCTGGCCGCTCTGCCAAAACGAAAATCTTCTCCACACGAAATTGCTTTTACCTTGCATTTTTCAAGTAACACATCATGTAAAAAAGCCTCTGGTTCCATTGGCTTCACTTCTTCAAAAGGAATCCGAAATAAATTTTTGACTCCCAAATCACACAGCAGTTTTTCTTTATCCTGCGGTAGCATAAGATGGCCCGCTCCATGAGGGTTTTCCTCAAATGTGAATACCGAGGCTTGCCCCACCTTGCTATTTAACACTGCCTGCAATACCTCTAAATGGCCTTTGTGCAAACCATCAAAGGCGCCAAGAGCAATTGCTGTGTTATTTTCTATTTTAAATTCATTAATTTTTTTCCAAATCTTCATTCTCATTCGCCTTTAACTGCAAACAATTTTAATATTTCCATCTCTTTTTTATCCATGTTTATTTTTCCCAAACCCAAAAACAATCCGTCAGGAGCATAAACGCGAAAAGCCTGTCCATCTTGCAGACACACTCCCAAACCTCTCAAGCGTTCGCAAGCCAATTCACCGCCATTTTGAAAACGCACCGTTTGTGCTTGTGAAACGGTAACTGCTTCCAAATGTCGAAACAAACTGTCTGTCGGCTGAATTTTTTCTTCTAGCTTCCCATTTTTTGCAAGTTCTCTCGCTTCTTCCAGCGTAATACTTTCCGCTTCAGAAAAACCGCAGGCAGACAATCGACGAAGCCCCGTCATAGTACCGACCGTTCCTGCTCGTTCTGCTATATCTTCAATCAGCGTGCGTATGTAAGTTCCTTTTGAGCAAGATACTTCCAGCACGCCAACATTTTTCTCATCATCAAATGAAATTAGTTTCAATTCTCCGATATGAATATCTCTTGCTTGGCGCTCCACCTCAATGCCTTTGCGAGCCAATTCGTAGAGTCTTTTGCCACCAATTGAAACCGCTGAATACATGGGTGGAATTTGCTGAATAGCTCCTCTAAATAAAGGTAAAACCGCTTCTAATTCTACTTGATCAACTGTTGCATGTACCTCTTGTTTCACTTGTCCGGTAATATCCCCCGTATCGGTCTTAATCCCCAAACAAAATTCAGCGCGATATTTTTTATCCGTATCAGGCAAAAGATCTGCCGCTTTAGCCGCTCTGCCAAAAAGCAAAGGCAGCACACCGGTTGCCATAGGGTCAAGTGTCCCCGTGTGCCCAATTTTCTTTTCTTTCGCTATTTTTCGCATGACAGCGATGACGTCAAACGAGGTAAAATCTTTTGGCTTATCCAAAACTAGCAGTCCATTCATAGACCGCTCTCCTTGGCATATTCTTCGCAAGCCTTTATAAAAGCATCCCTAGCCGTCGGCAAATCACCGGCAACAAAGCAGCCTCCAGCCGCTTTATGACCACCGCCCCCAAGCTTCTGACAAATTATATACGCATTGGCCGGTTCATTGGTTCTGACAGAAATTTTAAATCCGCCATTTTTTTCTTTTAGTGTGGCCCCAATAAGTACGCCAACAATCTGTCTAGGCTTTGCCACAATCGGATCTAAATCAGCATCGCTTACACCCGTTCTCTCCATCATTTCTTTTGTGACAGCAATCATAGCACACTTGCCATCCAGCAAATATTCAATTGAACCAATCGCTTCTACTTCGGCGTCCATCTGCTCTTTTGTTTTCGTCTCAAACATAATTTGATTGATGGTACCACTATCTGCGCCAAGTTCCATCATTTCTGCTGCAATTCGATGGGTCTGAGGGGTTACGCTACGATAACGAAAACATCCGGTATCTGTAGAAATGCCGGTGTAAATAGCATTTGCCATGGCTTCGTCTAGCGAAACATTCATGGCCTTAAGAAGCTGTTCAATAATTTCACAGTTTGCTGCACAAGTATGATCTACATAATCCAACTCAGCAAACGGAATATGAGAGATATGGTGATCAATCGCCATATCCATCTTCCCCTCATATTCTTTACCCGGATCTCCTAACAGGTGCAAAGTTGCGGCATCAACAGCCACCACAAAATCCGGTTCAAAGGAAGATATTTTCAGTCCTTCAAAAAGATAAGTGTATTTAGCGGGGATTTCATCGCCACATCGAAAGGAGACTCTCTTTCCCAACTGTTCTAATCCTCTAAACAATGCACAAGCAGACCCCAGCGTATCTCCATCCGGTGATACATGACTCAGAATCAGAATATTGTCTTGTTCCTTAAGCTTCTTGGCAACGTCCTGTATCGTCATCTTAGTCCTCCTGAGATTCCTTGTCTTGAGATTTATCCAAATCATTTAGCATTTTTGATATATTGGCACCATATTCAATCGCATCGGTTGCCTTAAAAATCAATTCAGGTGTATGGCGGAGCTTGAGTCTATGCCCAATCTCACGGCGGATAAAACCTGCCGCTGATTTTAAACCAATCACAGCTTCTTTCGTTCTTTCCATGCCTTCCATGGTACTGACCAACACATTGCAATAAGACAGGTCATTGGTCACTTCCACACGAACAACACTCAAAAAGCAATCTTTCACTCTCGGGTCTTTCACTTCACGCAAAACCGCCGACAGCTCTCTTTTTACATCTTCATTGGTACGTTCTACTCTTTTATTCATCTTAACTTTTATCCTCCTGCTAGCGGCGAGCTACCGCCGGCATGTCGCAATACTCGTGCTTACGGCGGTGAGCCACCGCCGGCATGTCGCAATACTCGTGCTTACGGCGGTGAGCCACCGCTGGCTTGTCGCGATACTCGTGCTTACGCACTCTTCACTTGCTCTGAACTTTTGAACTTAGCGCCCACGGTGGTACGCTACCGCCAATCTGTTGTGAAATCCGTGCTTTTGCACTTCTTCACTTGGCCTAAACTCATAACTATCTACCCACGGTGGCAGCAACCGATTATAGCAATATAATCAAATTTTGTAGTGAGAAATTTCTCACTACAAAACAAGTTGATTTTTATCCCACTACGGGCTCAATTTTTAGGATTCACGATATTCTTGCATTTCATACGCTTCCAAAATATCCCCTGTTTTAATATCAGAGAATTTTTCGAGGCAAATGCCGCATTCATAGCCTTCGGCTACTTCTTTTACGTCATCTTTAAATCTTCTTAAGGACGCCACTTTATCGTCGGCCACAATAATACCGTCGCGTACAACGCGAATCTGCGCATGTCTTGGAATTTTTCCGGAAAGGATATACGAGCCAATGACAACGCCGACATTTGAAATTTTGTAAACTTCACGACACTCTGCTTTACCCAAAGCCACTTCACGGAATTTAGGGGCAAGCATACCTTTCATAGCAGATTCAATCTCTTCAATACAATCATAGATAATACGATACATACGCATATCTACACCGTCACGTTTCGCATTGTCTTCTGCCACGGCATCCGGTCTAACGTTAAATCCAACAATAATGGCATTAGAAGCATTAGCAAGCATAACGTCACTCTCATTCACAGCACCAACAGCTCCGTGAATAATATTAACGCGAACCTCTTCGTTTGTCAGCTTTTCAAGGGATTGGCGAACAGCTTCGACAGAACCCTGCACGTCAGCCTTGACAATAATCTTAAGTTCTTTCATCTCGCCAATTTTCATTTGGTCAAACAGGTTATCTAGTGTTACTTTTGTCTGCGCATTGAAGTGCTCTTCTTTCTGCACAGTTTGTCTTTGCTCAACCAATTCTCTGGCCAAGCGCTCATCAGTAACTACATTAAAGACGTCACCACCGGTCGGCACTTCGCCAAGTCCGGTAAGCTCTACTGGCACAGAAGGTCCGGCTTCTTGCACACGTTCGCCCTTGTCGTTCTTCATTACTCTGACACGGCCAACAGTAGTACCTGCCACCAGGATATCACCAATTCTTAGTGTACCGTTCTGTACAATCACGGTAGCTATCGGGCCAAGGCTCTTATCTAGTCTGGCTTCCACAACAGTTCCTTTTGCAGCTCTGTCAGGATTTGCTTTCAGCTCTTTCATATCGGCAATCAAAGTAATCATTTCAAGAAGATCATCAATACCTTCTTTAGTGTGAGCAGAAACAGGGATACAAGGTGTGTCACCGCCCCAATCTTCTGCAATAAGTTCATATTGTGTCAGCTGTTCTTTAATGCGTTCAGGGTTCGCTGATGGTTTATCCATTTTATTAATGGCAACGATAATGGAAACACCAGCTGCTTTGGCATGGTTAATCGCCTCAATTGTCTGCGGCATGATACCATCATCAGCCGCCACGACCAATACGGCAATATCAGTCACCTGTGCGCCTCTGGCACGCATAGTGGTAAACGCGGCGTGTCCGGGAGTATCTAAGAAAGTAATATCTCTGTCACCGGCTTTTACACGATAAGCACCAATGTGCTGTGTAATACCGCCTGCTTCACCGCTGGTAACGTTGGCATGACGAATCGCATCCAAAATAGAAGTCTTTCCGTGGTCAACGTGTCCCATAACGACAACAATTGGAGCACGTGTCACAAGATTGCTATCATCATCTTCGCTGTCATCGATAATTCTATCTTCAATGGTAACAATAACTTCTTTTTCAACCTTGGCATGAAATTCTTCTGCCACTAAAGTCGCTGTATCAAAATCAATTGCGTCGTTAATAGAAGCAAATACACCCAGACCCATTAATTTTTTAATGACCTCTGCGGCGGTTACCTTCAAACGCAACGCAAATTCGCCTACTGTGATTTCTTCCGGCACTTCAATCGTAATTTGCTTGGCTTTTCTTTCCATGGCAATACGATTCAGACGCTCTGACTCGGTTTCTCTTCTGCCTCTGCGCTGATTGCCTCTGCGCTGTGAATTTCTGTTGGTGAATTTTTGCTTCGTCACCGTATGGTCGGGTTTGTTGACCTTTTGATCGGCCAGTTGATCATATTTTTCGTTGTATTTATCAATATTAACATTTGACTGTCTGGTATCAACCACACGTCTTTCTGATTTCTGCACTTGTTCTGTGGTGACGGAAACTTTTTCTGTAATGGGGGCAGCATTTGGTCTAACCGTCTGCGTTTGTTCTCTGGGTGCATGTTTCGGTTTTTGATCTTTTTTGGGTCTTGTGTCAACATTCGCTTTGACTTCTTTAGCTTCTGGTTTCTCTATTTTCACCGGTACCTCTTTTTTGCTCTCAGCTTGTAGTTTTTTATCTGCTTCATTTTTCATATTTTGATTTTGGGGTTGGGGTGCTTGCTGTTTTGTGGCCGCCGGCACTTCTTTTTTATCAGTCTGCTCGGCTGCTTTTTCAACTTTTTGCTCTTTCACAACAGGAGTTTCGGCCTTAGCCGACTTTGCCTGCTGTTCTTCTATCGGTTGTTCTGTTTTTTTGGCGTCTTCCTTAGGAAGATCTTTCTGGGCAAAATATGCATTGAAATCTTTTTGGTTATTTTTCTGTGTAAAGTGTTCAAAAATAATGTTCAGCTCTTCCGATTCCAGCGCTGTCATATATTTTTTGGGCTCTGGAAAATATTGAGCAAGCAGGTCAATAACCTCTTTATTCGATATTCCCAAATCTTTTGCCACTTCACGCACTCTATATTTCATCATCATAATCTATACTCCTCCCTCGGTCGACTCTCGTATCAACTTAAGCAGTGCTTTGGCAAAGCCTTCATCTGTGACCACCGCCACACCGGCTTTGATTCCACACGCTTTTCCCATCGTCGTCATGTCTGCCTCAATTCTTATGGCAGGCACACTGTACTTTTGCGCTTCATAATTCAGATTTTTAAACGTCTTTTCTGAAATATCTTCAGCTGCTAAAGTGAGATACGCTTTTCCCTCTCTGATTTTTTCACATACCAGGTCAAACCCGCCGGCTAGTTTTCCTGCCCGACGACAAAGTCCCATCATCGAAAGTATCTTATCCGTCTGCACCCGCAAGCTCCCCTTCCATCTTATCATACACTTCATCAGGGATTTTGCAAGAGAAAGCCTTCTCAAAGCGTCTTGCTTTTCTAGCTTTTTTCAGACATTCAATGTCATGGCAGAGATATGCGCCCCGCCCCGGCTTTTTGCCTGTCAAATCAATGGATATTTCGGGAGCCGCATTTTCGGACTCCTCTTTGGCCGGTGCTTTTACAACACGAATCAGTTCCTTTTTCGGCTTCATTTCGCCGCATCCGGCACACATTCTCATGGGTATTTTTTTCGGACGCATAAAATCCCTCCTTCTTTCTTACTTTGCTTCTTCTCCGTAAAAACCGCTCTCCGGTTTAATATCAATTTTCCATCCCGTTAATTTGGCTGCCAAACGGGCATTTTGGCCTTTATTGCCAATTGCCAGTGAAAGCTGATTATCCGGCACTGTCACACGGCAAGAAGATTGATCTTCTTCTATCACTTCTACTGAAACAACATGTGCAGGCGAAAGAGCTGCTGCCACAAAAACTTTTGGGTCTTCGTTGTATTCAATAATATCAATCTTTTCTCCGCAGAGTTCGTCAACGATTTCAGCTACTCTTGTTCCTCTGGCACCAATACAAGCACCAACAGCATCTACATCGGGGTTGTGACTCAAAACGGCCATCTTGGTTCGTGAACCGGCTTCTCTTGAAATTGCCTTGATTTCTACCGTTCCATCAAAAATTTCAGGTACTTCTTTTTCAAACATTCTCTTCACCAAATCAGGGTGTGTACGAGAGATAATCGCCTTAGGCCCTTTTTCAGTTTCTTTTACATCTACCACATACACTTGAATGTAGTCGTTTTCTTTTACATTCTCGTTTCCAATTTGCTCTGATTTTGGCAGTACAACTTCTGCTTTGCCAATTCGAAGGGAAATAGCGCCGCTTCTTGGGTCAATTCTCTCCACCAAGCCACTGACAATTTCCTGCTGTTTGCTTTGGAATTCCTGAATCATCTGGCCCCGTTCATTATCACGGATACCCTGACGGATAATGTTTCTGGCAGTTTGGGCGGCAACACGACCAAATTGACGTGTATCAAGCTTGGTGCCAATCATGTCGCCTTCTTTGGCAAGCACTCTGCGCTCTCTGGCTTTGTTAAGCTGGATTTCCTTGTTGGGATTCTCGACCACTTCTTTGACTTCTTTCATTAAGTAGACATCAAACTGGCCTGTATGCAAATCAATTTCAATTTCCACATTTTCATTTTCATAATTGTTTTTGCAGGCTGTTTGAATCGCCTTTTTAATTTTGTCAATCATGAAATCAACAGGGATTCCCTTTTCTTTTTCCAAAAGCTGAAGTGCCAAAAACATTTCTTCCTTTTGATTGACTTCAGGTTCTTTCCTTCTTGCCATTTTTCTAAAACTCCATTCTCAATGTAATTTTCAAGTTTCGCTTTTTATATTCCAAATCCACTTTAAGCAAAATCGTCTTCCAGCAAAACAACAGAAGAATATTCTTTTTTCTCTGTGAGTGCCGTTGTTTCTTCATCTACCTGTAATTCAACTGCACCATTTTCATCCGCTTTAAGAAGAATGCCGTCTAAAATCTTCTCTCCATTTTGCATGGGGCGAATCAATTTGACACGCACCATTTCTCCCATATACCGTGTGAAATGCTCTGGCCTCACGAGTTTTCGGTTCAGCCCTGGGCTCGATACTTCCAGTGTATATTCCTGTTGAATGGGGTCCTCTTTGTCTAGTACAGGGTTCACCGCCTGCGTCATATCCACACAGTCATCAATTGAAATTCCTGTATCCCTGTCAATAAAAATTCTGAGATACCAGTCACTGCCTTCTTTTTGAAATGTTACATCCCAAAGAGTCAGTCCCAGTTCTTCGGCCAATGGAGCAGCCAACGCTAAAACAACCTCTGCTGTATTTAGCTTTTTCTTCGCTTTATCCAAAACTCTGCCTCCTTAAAGCAAACAAAAGAGCGGGTCACCCCACTCTTTTGCCTCACAACGTATTAAACAAGTGTATTATAGCATAGCTTTGCCTGAAAATCAAGTCTTTCTGCCAATTTTGTCACAGTTGCTTGTATCTTATTCTTCCATTTGCTGTGAAAAAAACAAGGCGGCAGCTTTTGCCAATTCCGTAGCCTGCGGCGTCAATTTTTCATCTGTCTTTTCTGTTTTAATCAGCACCACAGCGCCGAGCACATCTCCGTTGGAAGAAATTGGACAAACTGCAACCGCTTCTGATGATATTTCTTTTGTCAGAGGAACGGTCTTATTATTTGTTGCAGAAAAAGATGTATTGCTTTTCATAATTTCATCAACTTGGGAGGAAACATTTAAATTAAGCAAATCTTTTTTTGCAGAACCTGCCACAGCAATCACTTGCTCGGTATCGCAGACCGCTGCGCCAAATCCTGTTAACTTTGTCAAAGATTTTACATACGCTTCGGCAATCTGCTTCATTTCTCCTACCGGAGAATATTTTTTTAAAATTACTTCTCCTGCACTATCTGTAAAAATCTCCATGGGCATACCTTCTCTTATTTTAAGGGTACGCCGAATTTCTTTTGGAATTACAACTCTACCCAAATCATCTATCCTTCTAACTATTCCGGTGGCTTTCATAGTATCCTCCCTTTTAACATATCCAACAAGTTATTGTAGCGTTATTATTTGCCACTTTTTTTCGCTTTATCCTTTATTTCACAACTAATTTTTTGGAAAATAATTCATTTGTATACTTAAACTTAATGCTCAATTGACATCCTGTCGTTTCTTAATCTGTTATTCTTGGATTAATACTTTATTTATCTCATTTGTTTTTATTAATTCTTGTTGCTTGTTTAGACGGTTGGTCACTCTATATTTTATCCATTTTTTTGCTTTATCATTGTTTTTTTGGGAAAAAACTTAAAATCTATTGACTTTTGTTTTACATAAGCTTATAATAATTGAGCTATCAAGTTATGCGCCGCTAGCTCAGCCGGATAGAGTGTTTGGCTACGAACCAAAAGGTCGGGGGTTCGAATCCCTCGCGGCGCGCCATAGCAGAAACCCTTGTAGACACTATGTTTACAGGGGTTTTTATTTATATAAACGCATTCGCTATACTGGCAGATTGCTAAGGAGATAATTTTATGGGAAGATGACTCCTTAAACAGTACTATCTGGTTTATTTTTTATTTTCCTAGCCCAAGACGTACTGCTAAAATTCTTTGCAACGATTGATTGATACGTTCTTGCGTGATGGCTCCTTCTTTTATCGCTTGCAAAACACCTTGATAGGCTTCTAAAAAATTCTGAGGCATGAGAACAATATCAGCACCGGCCTGTATGGCTTTCACTGCTGCAGAGGCAGAATCATACTGATTTGTAATCGCTTTCATTTGCATAGAATCTGTAATTATAATTCCCTCATAGCCCATTTCATCTCTAAGAAGCTCTGTCATCATTCGAAAAGAAAGGCTTGCCGGAACATTGTCACCTGTCACATTGGGTGCCTCGATATGAGAAACCATTAGAAATGGTATTTTTTCTTCTACTGCTCTCTGAAAAGGTACTATCTCACTCTTGCGCAATTCTTCCCAGCTTTTTTGCGTCACTGCAAACCCTTCATGGGTATCTTCTGCCACTGCTCCATGCCCAGGAAAATGTTTGAAACAAGACAACACTTTCTGTGATTTTAGCCCCTCTGACACTTGTAATGCCATTTCAGTCACCACCTTTGGATTACTTCCAAAAGAGCGGTCCTCCACTATTGTATTTTCCGGATTTGTTAATACATCTGCAACCGGAGCAAAATCCAAATTTAAACCATATTCATGCAAATAAGAACCAATTGTACTTCCTACTTCATAAGCTTCTTTTTTGTCTCCGCTTGTTCCGATAATCACCATATCCGGCAGTTTTTTTACGGAAAATTTATCGTGGTTAGCAATTCTGGCTACAGAACCACCTTCTTCATCAACTGCCAATAGTAGCGGGATATTTTGGGTTTCCTGTGCATATTTTTGCGTATCTGCCGTGATTTTTTTAAGCTGTTCAGGTGACACAAGGTTTTTATTAAAATAAACAATTCCACTTACGTGATATTGTGTCAATGCCTGTTGCAGTTCGACGGTTGCCTCTATTTCTGCTGATTCAGCCAATGCTTCGGGAGCTACCATAAACAATTGTGACACTTTATCTTCTAGCTTCATCGCTAAAATTTCTTTTTGCACCTTTTCTTCTATTATTTCTTCTTCAGATTTCGGTGTGGGACTGGGTGTCTTTTGAATACTTGCAGAGGACATTACTCCATCATTTAGAAAAGCCTCTTTCCCTTGGTCACTTTGCTCTCTTTTTATTATAGAGGAAATAGTAGCTGAAATGACAACAATTATCGCTAATATTCCCAAAAGATATATTTTTTTGCTGCGGGGTGTATGTGTTTGTTTCATACCAATTCCCCTCCCCTCAATCTGCTATCAGTATAGGCAAATTTCTGGAGAATAGCAAGTCTTCTTATCCTCACAGGTAAACCTTCTTCTCAACATCTGAATGGTAATCCTTTTTAAAATTGGCCTATTGTACTCTCACAACGGTCAAAATTGTAAACTTGTTTTCCTATGGATTTCTATTAAAATAAAATTTTGATAGAAAAAATCGGTTAGAGAATGAATCCATCTCCAACCGATTTTTTATCTTTATATGATAATTTTACTGTGTAGAAAAATTTTATTCTTCCACTTTGGTAAAGCCAGACTGCTCAAGCATTTCTGCACTTAATTTAAGGCTTACTTTGTTGCTATTGGTATCGCCATCAAATTGACTTCCCATTAGACTGGCAACTTCGTCTAAATCAGCCACTTCATAGTCAACTGAAAGGGTCTCAACTGCTTCTGTCTCACCATACTCAATTTTTTGTTCTACACCAGCAATGCCCTGATAGGTATCTGCCGGAACGATGCTGTTCATATAAGCTTCTGCTTCTTCAGCTGTTGTCACACCCAATGCATCATAGGGCATAATATTTTTAGCTGTTTGCTTGGTTACGATATCACCCTTAGCATAATAGGTAATGTTCATCTCTATGCCGTTTAAGTTTGTGGTGTAAGTGACCTGTGTTTCTTCTTGTGCGCCACAGCCAACAAAAACAACCAGCATGAGCATAACCAAAGCCAATTTTTTAACCGCACCCGATACGTTCAAAGATTTCTTCATAATAATTCTACCTTCCTCTTTATAAAATTTCTCACTACGGTATCATAATCTATTTTTGAGCTAACAACTATATATATTTCTGAATTGTAATTTTATTTGGCGAATTTCTTCCTTTTATTTAAATTTTGAAGGGATTTTTTTTAATTTTTATATCTTTACACCACAATAAATTCAATCCATACGTTTAGATTTGATTGTCCATTATAAATAAACGAAAGCCGCATTCTTTATTTGAGAACACGGCTCTTTCTTTTAACGGATTATTCTGCTTCTCTCATAGCTCTATGTACTTCCATCATCACCGCATTTTCTACTCTGCGGCGCTGCATTTCACAACCAATTTCATAAATACCGTTAATATTGCCGTGGGCATGATAGGCATTGGCCGCACAACCACCACTGCAATAGAATTTGGCAAAACAATTTGCGCATTCTTCTTTTTCATAAAGATGGCTGCCTCTAAATTTATCTTGAATATCTGTTCTTTCAATGCCAGTTTCGACATTGCCCAATCTAAACTCATCCTCACCTACAAATTGATGACAAGGATAAATATCGCCGTTAGGGGTAATCGCCAAATATTCAAGTCCCACACCACAGCCAGAAACTAATTTGGCAATACAAGGTCCATGCTTCAAATCAATCATATAATGATAGAATAAAAAGCCTTTTCCTTCTTCTTCTCTCTTAAGCATTTCATCGGCAAGGATATCATACTGCTCTAAAATGGTGGGCAAATCACCTTTGTGAATGGCATATTCTTCAGATGGGTCGCAGACAACCGGCTCAATTGAAAGCTCTTTAAAACCCAAATCAGCATAGTGCAAAATATCTTTTGCAAAGTCTAAGTTGTGGTTTGTAAATGTTCCTCGAATATAATAGGTTTTGCCGTTTCGAGATTCTACCAGTTTTTTAAACTTAGGCACAATAATCTCATAGCTGCCTTTGCCGTTTGCTGTCGGGCGCATCTTATCATTGACTTCTTTGCGTCCGTCTAAGCTCAACACAACATTTTCCATTTCACGATTGGCAAACTCAATGACTTCATCATTAAGCAGCATACCATTCGTCGTGAGGGTTAAACGAATATTTTTACCTGTCTTTTGTTTAATTTCTTTCGCGTATTCAGTTAGTTCTTTAACCACTTTGAAATTCATCAGCGGCTCACCGCCAAAGAAATCCACTTCTAAATTTCTGCGCGTTCCAGAGTTTTCAACCAAAAAGTCAAATGCTTTTTTGCCGACTTCAAGGCTCATAATTTCTCTCTTGCCACGGTATTCGCCCTCATCGGCAAAACAATATTTGCATCGAAGATTGCAGTCGTGCGCCACATTCAAGCAAATTGCCTTGAGTGTGCTGAGTCTTTTCTTTAACTCGCCTGCATGCTGACGAAAGGTATCTTCTGAAAATAAGTCGCCGCCCTCTTTAAGCTCTTCCACATCGGCAATTGAATCTAAAATCTCTGTTTCGGTAATTTCTGGCACGTCGGCATATTTTTTCAGCAGCTCGGTGACAATCTGCTGTTTGTCGGCTGTTTCATATCTTGCAATCACATCATAGGCCAAATCGTCTACGACATGAACGGCACCGCTATTAACATCCATAATGATGTTATAGCCATTTTTTTTATATTGATGAACCATATTCATTTCCTTTCAGGCAGGGCAAACTATCTGCAAATAACAAAAGTGCTGCAGACTGGTCAATCAGCCCTGCAGCATTCTGCCGTCTTATTGATTGTCTTTGTTCTCACATTTCTGATTGGCAACACTGCAAGAAGTTTTGCTGGCTGATTGGCAAGATGTTTGACATTCGCCGCAGCCGCCTTTTGTAAGTGTATCTCTCAGGTTTTTTGTGGTCAAGGTAACAATTCTTTTCATAGGTAAAGCCCCCTTTGCAATATACAGATTTCTCTTTGCATAAGAAAAATCCCATGTATTGATTTATTATACTGCAAACCATTTAAAAAATCCAGTATTTCTTTATCCTTCTCTTCACAAAGTTGACCTATCTGGAATTTCCACTTAACTGCCAAACTAAAGCCTAGCTAACTTTATTTATCCTATGGAGTTATAATGACTTGAATATTCTTTTTATTGTGCTATATTAAGAAATACAGCACATCTTTTTTATATTCACACTGACAGTTTAGTTAAAGAGAGGAGATTAATATGCGTAAAGAAACCTTCTATGTTCTTACCTTGGCTTTAAATCTTATTATAGCTATTTTGATCGTCGTCCTCCTAATTTCCTTGTTCCGATATGAATACATACCAGAAAACAATAGCTTTTTTGACCGATTGACAAGAACGTTGCATTCTGCCATACCCGACTAAATTTTGGTTTCATTTAAAAGTATTTTACACTTGAATAAAAGAAGATGAGAACAATGGTTTTTTGCCCTTGTTCTCGTTTTCTTTTTATCCAAGTTATTCTTTCCAAAACAAAAAATATATAACCTCTCTGTTTCACTTTGTTATTTATCAGCCTTTTTTATCACTGCAATGCTATGATTTTCTTTCCCACTCACTTCGATTTTCACACCACTACCCTTTAAGCTTTCCACATATTCTATAATTTCTGTTGAAATCTTTTCGCCTGGTGCTAAAATCGGAATGCCCGGCGGATAAGCAAACACAAAATCTTTGGCGGTTCTGCCTGCACTTTTGCTAAAGGCAATGACTTCTTCCTCACTTTGCTGCGCCTGTGCCAAATTTATCACCATTCTGCCAACCGGCGGCTGTACCATAATCTTGCTTTTTTGCGCCTGTGTCATTTTGTCTGCCAAAAGCACCCCTTCTGCTAATCTCTTATATCCCTCGTGGCTATCATATAATGAGGTCATCGCAATAATATAATTTGCTGATACCATCTCTGGCTCAATTTTTTGCTCACGGCGCAAAAGGTCTGCTAACTTTGCTCCGGTGAAGTCCGTTCCCTTTGTAGAAATCACCAGTTTAGAAGAATCAAAACCATAAAAAGTGGAATTTGATTTTTTTCTCTCTTCTGCATAGCCAAACACCCTAAACTTCGTGAGATTTTTCACCTTGGTCCCAAACCATGCAAGCTGTTCTTGCCATGCTGAAAACAACTCTTCACCCTGTTCTATCAAGATATTGACGCAGCGCTCAATAGAGGCCATTAAAACATAAGATGGACTGCTTGTTTCTAAAACCTCCAGCTTTTTTCTAACACTTTCTACGGAAATTCTGTCGGAACAAACGTGTAAAACCGCTGTTTGTGTAAGACTTGGCAAGGTTTTATGCAAGCTTTGTACAACTAGGTCTGCTCCTTGTGAAACCGCACTTTGAGGAAAAGCCGGGTGAAGCCCTAAATGAGCACCATGCGCTTCATCTACAAAGAGCAGCATGCCCTTCTCATGGCACAAATTCGCAATGGTCTGAATATCTGATATCACACCTTCATACGTTGGCGAAGTAATTACCACCATTTTAGCTATTGGATTCTCCTCGATTACTGCCCTTATTTTCTCCACGGAAATAGAACCATTGATATCAAAAGATTCATCATACTCCGGCAAAATATAAACAGGGTTAAGCTCATTTAAAATAAGTGCGTTATAGATAGCCTTATGACAATTTCGTGCCATAATAATGGTATCCCCGCGTTTTGTTCCCGCTAAAATGCTGGACAAAATACCCACCGTACTGCCGTTTACCAAATGAAAACTTTGTATAGTCTTGTATAAATCAGCCGTTCTTTGCATTCCTGCTTTTAAAAGATCTTCAGCATGGTGCAAATTGTCAAATCCATCAATCTCTGTGATATCAATGGCGTAAGGGTTTGGCATTTGTATGGTGGTATTTCTCTTATGTCCGGGCATATGCATTGGATAAAAACCAGATGCACTATATTCTTCTAGATAATCGAGTAAATCCTTCATTCTTATTTCCTTTCGGACTGCTTAAAATCTCTTCCTTAATTGCTGTTTTTCTTTAATTGTTCTTCTTTTTTGCGATAAAGACGGTATGAGTAAACAAAGGGAACTCCCACACACACAACGATGGCAACAATTCCTACTATCATATTCATCCAGAAGATTCCATTTAAAATAAACAGTACACCGCTCATAATCCACAGAAAACCTGCCATTCTATGCGTTTTATTCCAGTTGTCCTCATCATTTAATGTCCATGGCAACTTGATTCCCACGGTATAGCTTTGCTTGCTTTTGGGCATATAATTTCCAATAATGATAAAAATGACACCTATCATAATATTTGCGATTAAGCCGATATTAAATTTAATTGCACTGTCTTCTAAGTTCATAAAAATGGTAATAGGGTATAAAATCCAGCTAAAGACAACGGGAATTAACCTGACAAACTTGAATAGTGTACCATTAATATTCTCTTTTTTGGGGTCTGATTGTGTTCCCATATTCATAAGAAAATTAACTACCGCCATAACCATCGGAATCCCAAAAACGCCTACCCATTTTGGTGATGTGTTGCTGACCTCATTTGTGCCTTTCCACTGTGTCGCCATAGTCTGCGGTAGTTGATCATAATAGAAAACCCCTAAAATAATGGGAACCAAACACAAAAGTGTCGTAATAATTGTAAATTTATCAAGCTTTTTCATCTTTTTCCTCCTTTAAAAATTGAGAAAACCAAATTAGTGTTTCTTCTAAGACAGATGCATTCAGTGCATAATAAATAAAGTTTTTTTCTTTTGATTCAAAAATTAGTCCCGCCTTTTTCAGTTGGGTTAAATGATAAGAAACCGTAGCCTGTGTTAAGTCAAATTTTTCAGCAATCTCTCCCGCTGAAAGTCTACCTTTTTTCAGTATTTCTAAAATCTCACGCCGAACCGGGTCGGCAATCACTTTTAATGTCTGCGAAATCCCCATATATCCTCCTTGCTACAATCTATTTAGATAATTATCTAAATAGATTGTAGCATCTACTTTTATCATTGTCAATGCTCTGCAAAAATAAAAAAACTGCTGTCATGATGACAGCAGTTTAAAATTATAAATACTTTTTTATGCCCTTTAAGTTGTTTGAGATTGCTCAAACTTTTCTCTTAATTAGGGCGCACAGAACATACAGCAAACCGTCTTTCTCTTATTCATATTCTTCTTCGTCCCAATTTTGCATGACAGATTTAATCTCATCAAAACGATAGCCAAGTCTTTGCAAAGCGGCAATCGCTCGACGTTTGATTTTTTCATCTTCGGCAAAACGAGAGTACTTTTTCTCCAAAATGGTATGAATTGCTTCTCCCGTATCATTCTCGGCATATTCCTCTAAGATTTCATCAATCAAATCTCGGTCAATGCCTTTTTGATAAAGCTCTTGTCGAACTCGTCTAGCACCAAACTTCTTTCTTTCAAACAGCATCTGGGCAAAATCTCTAGCAAAACGCTCATCGTTTAGAAGCCCAATTTCTTCCATGTGCTCGGCGGCTATTTTGGCAGCCTCACGGCTGGCAGCAGTACGGGCAATTTTGTCTTCTAACTCTTTTTTAGAATGATTGCGGTGCTCTAACAGGTAGAGTGCTTTTTCATGCGCTCTTCGGGCATCCGATTGCTGAATCAGCTCGTGCAATTCTTCGTCAGTAATCTCCATGCCCATTCTAAATCTAGATTTCAGCAAAGTTTCTTTATCAATTTTAACGGCAGATTCACCATCTATGTAGAGCTGCATAAAGCTCTTGCGCCGTGGCTCAATCGCGGTAATCAACATCAGTCATCTACCAAAATATCCAAACTTGCTTTTGGTTTAGGTGCTGTTTTTTCTGCTTTAGGAGCAGCTGCTTCACTCACTTCCACCTCAACCTCTTTTACCGCAGAAAGATTGCCTTTTTTAGCCGTTTTAGCATAGAGTTTGTCTACGTTTTCTTTCAATTCTTCTTCCACTTTTTCAGCAATATCCGGATTTTCGCCCAAGAAATCTTTTGCTTTGTCACGGCCTTGCCCTAAACGCTCTCCTTTATAAGAAAACCATGAACCGCTTTTGTCCACAATATCTAATTTGACTGCTAAGTCGAGAAGTTCGCCCGTACGAGAAATACCCTGTCCATACATGACGTCAAATTCAGCCTCACGGAAAGGCGGTGCCATTTTATTTTTGACTACTTTGGCACGCGTGCGTGAGCCGATTAAGTCAGTACCACTTTTAAGGGTCTCTATTTTACGGATATCAATTCTCACGGATGCATAGAATTTGAGTGCACGTCCGCCTGGGGTAACTTCAGGGCTTCCATACATAACGCCAACTTTTTCACGCAGCTGATTGATAAAAATCGCCACACAATTCGATTTGGAAATTGCACCGGCGAGCTTACGCAGAGCCTGTGACATCAATCTTGCCTGCAAACCAACATGGCTGTCGCCCATTTCACCCTCAATTTCAGCACGTGGAACCAATGCTGCAACAGAGTCGACTACAATAATATCAATCGCATTGGAACGCACCAATGCTTCTGTAATCTCCAGTGCCTGTTCACCTGTATCCGGCTGAGAAATCAATAGTGATTCGATATCAACACCCAAATTGCCGGCATAGACAGGGTCAAGTGCGTGCTCAACATCGATAAACGCTGCATAGCCGCCAGCTTTTTGTGCTTCGGCAATACAATGCAGTGCCAATGTCGTTTTACCTGAGGATTCCGGACCGTACACTTCGATAATTCTGCCTCTAGGCATTCCGCCAATTCCGAGTGCCAAATCAAGAGACAACGAGCCTGTCGGAATCGACTCTACATTCAGTGCCGATTGCTGCCCAAGTTTCATGACAGCTCCCTCGCCAAAATTCTTTTTAATCTGTGCCAAAGCGGTTTCCAGCGCCTTGGCTTTATCCTCTACTTTTACAACGGGTTCCATTTTATTTTTGCTAATCTTCTTTTCTTTTTCTGCCATATCTATTCATTCCTTTCTGGGAATTAAATTACTTCTACTTCCTTTTCCATGCTAAAAGGACACTAAAAAGCATTTCATTTTGGCTCCATGCTTCCTATTCAATCTGCCTTTTATTATAACCGAACAAACTGTCAATTGCAATGCTTTTTGTAAAAATACCAAACTTTCGTTTGGTTTATTTAAATAAGCCTTGCTAGAAATTTAGCTTTGGGTTATAGTAATAAATAGAATAAATTTATGTTTCTATTTAAACTTTCACTACTATTATTTTTAGAGGTAAATGCTATGGATTTATATTTTGAAAAAATAAATTTGGCCGCAGACTTCCTACGTCAAAATGGTATCGGTCATGTTGACACTGCCGTTATTCTGGGTTCTGGTCTAGGAGAATTTGCAGAAAGTTTGCAGTCTCCCTCTATCATTCCCTATCAGGAAATTCCCGGTTTTCCTGTTTCAACGGTCAAAGGCCATGCTGGGCGTCTTGTTTACGGCATACTAAACGGTAAAAAAGTTCTTGCCATGCAGGGGAGATTTCACTACTACGAAGGCTACCCGATGAATGATGTTGTTTTTCCGATTCGAGTCATGGCTGTTTTGGGCATTAAACAGTTACTTGTAACCAATGCTGCTGGCGGTGTTAATGAGAGCTTTTCCAGTGCACAACTCATGTTAATTACCGACCATATAAACTTTATGGGTACAAACCCGCTCATTGGCCAAAATCTTGATACCCTTGGGCCTCGATTCCCTGATATGTCCCACGCTTACTTCAAAAAGGGTCAGGAATTGGTCAAGGCGGCCGCTTCTGACTTGCACATTCCTTTGCAAGAAGGTGTCTATGCCGCTTTCACGGGTCCAAGCTATGAAACACCCGCTGAAATTCGCATGGCTCGCATTTGGGGCGCCGATGCAGTGGGAATGTCCACTGTTCCTGAGGTCATTGTCGCTAATCAGGCTGGTATTGCTGTCATTGGCATTTCCTGTATCACCAATATGGCTGCCGGTTTGCAAAAAAATCTTAATCATGAAGAAGTTGTCCAAGCTTCTGCCAGTGTAAAAGATGATTTCAAAGCACTCTTATCTGCCGTGATTACGGCCCTTTAATCAAATTTTAGCAAATGGCATACGTAAAATACTATTTTATGAATTTCGACCTTATCATTACTTCTAATCTTAAGATATTTCTTTTGATTAGAAGTCTTCTTTTTATTCTTACTTTATCTTTGCTTTCTTTTTTCTCCAATTCGTATTTCGCCATTTTTAACTCGTTTTCTTTTTTATAAAATCACTTTATGTCACTACAGCGCACACCACATTAATTTTAACGCTTGACTACTTCGCGTAAAAATGATAAAATCCACAAGTAGGTTAGTTTTAGCTAACTAAAATAAATAAAATTATTTGTTTTTGGGATGATTTTAAATACTTTTTTAGGAGTTATCGCAGTATGAAAAAAATTCTGTCTTTGGCCTGTGCCTTTGTCTTAACCATGACTGTCTTAGCCGGCTGCAGTTCTTCACCAAATTCCTCTGCACAAGAGAGTTCGAATTCAAAAGAAAGCTCTTTGACCAGTGATGTCAGCGATACTGGTTCTGAAACTGCTGGAACTGGCACTCGCACAGTCAGCACCATAAAGGGAGATATTGTAGTCCCTGAAAGCCCACAAAGAGTGGTTGTTAACTGGTATGTTGGTGACGCTATCTCTGCCGGACTGAATGTGGTTGGTTATTACTGCTGGGCACAAGAAACCATGCCCTATTACGACACCTTAATGGCATCAACTTCTATTGAAAATTGGGAGCCTGAAGATGTCATGCAGCTTGAGCCGGACCTTATCATTACCTACAGCGAAGATGATTTTGATAAGTTCAGCAAAGTCGCTCCGGTATTGGTCATTCCAGAACAAGACATTACCTCTTTGGAGCGTGTAAAAATAATCGGAGAAGCTACCGGGCATACAGAGCAGGCAAATGCGGCTGTCAAAACTTTTGAAGACAAGCTTGCCGCTGCCAAAGAAAGCTTAAACGTAGACAGCTTCAACGGCAAAACCTTCAGTATTATGGAAGACTGGGGTGCCTCCGGCGAATGGAGCGGCATCGGTTATGAAACAGGTTCTCGAGGCGGTACCTTGCTTTATAAATATCTTGAATTCCAGTGGCCAGAAAAATTGACGCAGCTTATTGAAGAAAGCGGCCAAGGCCGAGGAACTTTAAGCTACGAAGTGGCCCATGAATATTTTGGTGACTATATCATTTGGTTCCGTCAAGAGGGCAAAGAATCTGACTATGCCAAAACAGATATCTGGCAGTCTATCCCCGCCGTTGCAGAAAATCGATTAATAGAAATTCCCGGGGAATATCAGGGCCTTTTCTACTATGATGACGCTACTAGCTTATCTGCTCAATTAGATTTTATGCTGGAAAAATTACTTCCGCTTGCCAAATAAGCAAAACTGCAAAACACCTAGCCAATAAACTTACTTTATTTTGACACGCAAGTTTTATCTTACATACTAATTTCTTTTGCCTATTTGCAAAGGAGAGTTTAAAACGAGTAAGGGCACTTTTAGTTTGCCCTTACTCGTTTTTTATAAATCTATTGTGGCAACACCCTGTTTGACCTTATTTTTCTTACCCTGTATACTCCATAGTTTCAATCTATGCGTATCTATAAATTATATGTTCTACCCTATATGTTCCTCTTTGTGTTATAGTATATACACAGAACACTAGTTGTATAGTAGGATTTAATTTCAGTTTCCCCTGAGCCCATCAATCCTAAAAGACAATTGTTACCCATCATAAAAATAAAAAGAAACAAGGAGAATGAATATGGCAAACTTATTTGAAAACGTACATGAGAAAAACACAGTCCCTTTCCGTTATGATATCGTTGGCAGCTTTTTACGTCCACAAGTTTTAAAAGACGCCAGAGAACAATTTGAGAATGGCAAAATTACACAAGAGGCCTTAACCAAAATAGAAGATGAAGAAATCACAAAGCTAGTTGCCAAACAAAAAGAAGTCGGTTTAAAAGCTGTCACAGACGGAGAATTTCGTCGCAGCTACTGGCATCTTGACTTTTTCTGGGGTTTTGATGGCGTTGAGCATGTACTCATGGATCATGGCTATTTCTTCCATGGAGAAGAAACTCGTGCTGACTCTGCCCGCCTTTCCGGCAAAATCCGTTTTAACAATCACCCCTTCTTGGCACATTATAAATTCCTGAAAGAAATTGCAGGAGAGGATGTTGTTGCTAAGCAAACCATTCCCGCACCGGCACAATTTTACGCTGAACTCGTTCGTACAGTGAATGAAGAATCTGTCAACGAGATTTATCCTGATCGTGAAGAACTTTATCGTGATATTGCTACTGCCTATCGTGAATCTATTCTTGCTTTTTATGAGCTTGGCTGCCGCAATGTCCAGTTGGATGACTGCACATGGGGTATGCTTTGTGACACAAGCTTTTGGAAAAACATGGCGGGTGCCGGCTATGATGTAAATGAACTACAATCACTTTATCTTCGCTTAAACAATGACTCTATTGTCGATTTGCCAGAAGACCTTATTGTTACCACCCATGTATGCCGCGGAAATTATCATTCTACTTGGGCTACCTCAGGTGGTTATGATCCTGTTGCTAAAACTCTGTTTGGCCAAGAAAACGTTTCGGCCTATTTCTTAGAGTACGATACAGATCGTGCGGGTGACTTTGCTCCTCTAAAAGAAATCTCCGAGGGCAAAACCGTGGTACTAGGTCTTGTCTCTTCAAAAACAGGTGAGTTAGAAGATAAAGAGCAAATTATTGCTCGAATCAAAGAAGCTGCCCAGTATGTACCGGCTGATCATCTTTGCTTAAGCCCACAGTGTGGCTTTGCTTCTACCGAAGAAGGCAATATCTTAACAGAAGAGCAGCAGTGGAAAAAACTTGCTTTTGTAAAAGAAGTTGCTGAAGAAGTTTGGGGCAACGCTTAATTAAAACAACTTGTTCGGTTTTCCTCCTCCTTTATATTCCAAATAAAAAGACAGACATGTGTTTACTACATGTCTGTCTTTTCTTTAAATTCGTAAGCTTTTCCGTTCTCCACAAAAAAAACAGGCGAACAATTCGCCTGTTTTTACAGCAAATTTCACATTGCTTGTCTGCTATAGTTCTAAATAAAGCGGATTTTTCAGGCAATAGTCTATGGCAACAGCTGCTGCACCATAGAGAATAGGGTCTTTTGAAAAAGCAGACAGCTGAATTTTAACTTTCGACGCAAAATAGGGTGAAACTCTTTCTTTTACCACATCTACGGCCTCTTTCAAAATTCTTTCTCCACCCCTTGCCATTTCTCCGCTGATGACGATGGTCGATGGGTCATATACGTTCATTAACGTCACTAATCCATACCCCATATATTTACCGCTTTCCTCTACCATCCTTATTGCCAACTCATCTCCGGATTCTGCTGCCGCAAAAACATCCTCTGCTTTTAGCTTATCTATCTTACAAAGCCTAGAGTTTGGATATTGATGCAGCCGTTTTTGTGTCCTTTTAACCAGAGAAAGCGAGGAGCAATATAGCTCTAGACAGCCAAAATTTCCACAATCACAGCGAAGACCCTCTGCATTGATGCTGACATGTCCAATTTCTCCTGCTGTGCCTGTATCACCACTCATAATTTCTCCATCCACAATGACACCGGCGCCAATCCCCTCTCCCACAAAGAAATTCACCAGCGTACCGCCTGACAAAGTAGAGTGCTTACCAAACCACCACTCTGCCAATGCGCCAGAGTTTGCGTCATGTTTAATAATTACCGGTCTATCAAAGCCTTCTGCAAATTCTTCTTTCAGGTTAATTTGTTCCCAGCCCTCTGTTTCTGTCACCAAAACAATCCGTGATTCTTTCTCAAGATAGGGCCCTGGAACGGCCAACCCTATTGCGGCTGTTTTGGGATATTTATCGATATATTCCCTTATTTTCTCTTTGATTTTTTCTAGAATCGGTTTCAGTGGTTGAACAGCCAATTTTTCGGTGTAATAATCCATGATTTCTCCATTAAAATTGAATACGCCAACAGAAAAATTTCGTCTAGAAAGCTTTGCCCCTATTAGCAAATATTGATTTTTCAAGCGAATTCCTATAGATCTTCTTCCTTTTTCTCCTACTTGAAATCCAATTTCTTCTATCAAATTTTTTTCAATTAGTTCTCCCACAATTTTTGTAATAGAAGCCGGCGTAAGACCCAGACGTTTGCTCAACTGTGCCCTGGTCATGACTTTATTTTGCTGTAAATTTTGAACAACCAGCGACCGATTAATCTGTAATAGATTTTCATTATTTTGACCTAACATATTTCTCCTTTTTAGCGAGCGATTCTATATTTGATTTCAATAATTTGCAGTGGCGAGTATTTCAAATCTACCTTTTTTTTAAATTGCAAAATACATATATAGCTAAGATAATAGTAGCAAAGCAACGCTTTAAAGTCAACGAGCGAGTTTAAAAATAAAATTAATTCAGCTACACAAATTTTGCCCGTTATTTTTTAATATCTCTTTACTTTCTTGTTGTTTTTATGATATCATCCATATAGATTAACTGCGTTAATAATTAATTTCTGTTCTTACACCCTGCCAATTTAAATGAACCTACTAAATTTATTAATTAATGTAGAAGGAGGACTCTTTATCAGACCTGATAAAGAAAACAATCATGGATAAAAAATATGATATTACTGCACTAGGTGAATTGCTGATTGATTTCACTCCCAGTGGACATGCCGACACGGGTTCAGCTTTGTTTGCCTGCAATCCTGGCGGTGCACCCGGCAACATGTTAACTGCGGTTTCCAGACAAGGAGGCAAGGCGGCTTTTATCGGCAAAGTCGGACATGACAGCTTTGGCTATTTGCTGAAAGATACCATTGCAAAAGAAAGTATCGATACCAGTGGACTCGTTTTCGACGATGAATGCCGTACTACCCTCGCTTTTGTTACACTAGACGATACTGGTAACCGCTCCTTTGCCTTTTTCAGAAATCCCGGGGCTGATATTATGCTACAGGCGGATGAAGTAGATGAAAATCTAATCCGTGACAGTCGTATCTTCCATTTTGGTTCGCTCTCTTGCACACACGAACCAGCTCGTTCCGCGACTCGTTTTGCTCTTGAAAAAGCTAAAGAATTTGGTGTTACCATTAGCTATGACCCCAACTTGCGTCTCCCTTTATGGAAAGATGCCGAAACCGCTCGCGAAACAATTCTAGAATTCATGCCCTATGCAGATATTGTAAAAATCAGCGAAGAAGAATTTGAGTTCTTAACCGGTGAAAAAGACTACGAAAAACACAGCAAAGCTTTCGCTGAGCAATATGGTATTTCTCTTTTACTTGTAACCTTAGGTCCAGCCGGTGCTTATTACTATTCTGCCGACAAAGCCAATCATCTTTTTACCTATGATGCTCAGGTTGTCGACACCACCGGTTCAGGAGATGCTTTTATGGGTGCTGTACTTGGACAAATTTGTCAGTTAGACACTGATATTGCTGACCTCTCGGCTTTACAGCTTGATGCTATCGTTGACTTTGGCAACGCAAGCGGCTCTTTGGCTTCTACAGTTAAAGGTGGTATTCCTTCTATCCCTACTACCGCACAAATTCGTGACTGTCAAAAAAACATCCCTTTATTGGAAATGTAAATCATTGGCTTTATCCTTTCATTTTTCTTCCTTATAACCGTAAAGAGAACCACAGACGAATAAAATCTGTGGTTCTCTTTTTATTCTATTCCGTTGTACTAAATTTGTACTAAATCAAAATTCTTTTTTCTGATAAGAGCGAGTAGAAATTGCAGTTGAAACTAGCAGTAAAAAAGACCATATGCCAACACAAAGCAAAACGACTGCTATTTTATGTTGGACAAACATCGCCGGAATCTCCTCTAAAAAGTCTGCTACTGCTGGTAAACTTTCTATAATATGGGTGGACAGCATAAATAAGACAAACAACAATACATACGGCAACATAACGAAAACCTTTGCTTTTGTATACCCCAATGCAAAATAAATAGGAAGTTGGATAAGCTGAATGATGGTAAATAATAAAAACACGACAAAAATTGGTAGCAATGTTTCATTTAGGTTTTCTTTAAAAAGGGGAGAAAGTATCAAGGCAATCAAAAAACCTATTAAGAGCGCACATACATCTAAGCACAGCACAAAAAGGTATCTTCCATAAACGACAATGCGCCGTGGGATGGACAACGTAATATAAAAAGCATCTATATTACTTTTTTCTCCTAAAGCAAATGGATAAATAACATGAAGAGAGGCAATCATTAAAATCATGCTTGCCACAGAAGTCGCACTCTGTGTGCTAAAGGCCATAAAAGCCATAGTAAGAACGTAAATCCACAAGTTTTTCATTGTCATATAAGGCTTAATTGTAATGAAATCGAGCTTGACAAAAGAAAGTAATTTACTCATCATTCTTTCTCCCTTTGTTGATAAAGATTATTATTTCATCGAGCGTGACCGGTTCTATCAGAAATTTTGAGGAAAACTGACGGCTATCTGTCGCTTGAATCATTCCTTCAAATCCTGTGCTATGCTCACGATAACCGATGATTCGTGCTTTTTGATTCTCCGGTATTTCTCTTGGATTGCCTGAAATACGCACATACTTCTCAAGCAATTCATCTTTTGTACCAGAATACCAAATTTCACCGTCAGATATAAAGGTGATAAAATCGGCTATCTTTTCTAAATCGGCTGTAATATGAGTAGAAAATAGCACGGCATGATTTTCGTCACTGACAAAATCTTGTAGCATACCGCAAATTTCATCGCGGGCAACAGGGTCTAATCCGCTGGTTGGCTCATCCAGCACTAAAAGCCTTGCGCCGTGTGAAAGTGCCACTGCCATTTGCAATTTGACCTTCATACCTCGTGAAAGCTCTTTCACTTTTTTATTGGTTTGGATATGAAACTGTTTTAAATAACTGTGAAATTGTGTACTGTTCCATTGTGAATAGAAAGGAGAAACAGCTGCCTCAACATCTTTTATACGCCAATCCTCTACATAAAAAGGGTTATCCATCACAACACCAATAAATTCTTTTGCTGTGCCCTCTTTGACCTCTTCTCCCATAATTTTTACTTGACCAGAATCTGGGCGAATAATCCCTAAAATAGCTTTAATCGTAGTGGTTTTTCCTGCTCCATTTGGCCCTACAAATCCACCGATATAGCCTGCTTGTAAGTGAAAAGAAACCTCGTTGAGTGCGAATCCATCATATTGTTTTTTTAATTTGTCTATTTCAATTATATTATTCATAGTTTTCCTCCTCACACAATACATTCAGCATTTGAATAACCTCCGACTTTGAAATGCCCCCTAATTTTGCGGCTGTAATCGCATCAAGCAGACCATTTTCCACTTTTAACAGCGCATTTTCTTTTATCATTTCTTTGTCACGAGGCAAGACATAGCAGCCTTTGCCCTGTACATTGACGACAAATCCTTCTTCCTGCAAATCATTGTAGGCACGAGTGGTAGTAATTACGCTAATTTTTAAATCTTTTGCCAATTGGCGAATCGATGGCAAAAGATCGTCTTCTTGTAGCTCTCCCGAAAAAATGGCTTCTTTAATCTGCGTTTTAATTTGCTCATAAATGGGTATCCCTGAGCGGTTTGAAATAATAATCTGCAAAGCTTACCCTCCTTATTTACACTATATACACTATATACTATATTCACACCAATGTAAAGAAAAATGTAAAAAATTTCTATTGAAAGAATGTCCTTTCAATAGAAATTTTATGTTGGTCATTTTATTGTGCTAGGATTTCTTACCAGCCTAGCGTTTTTAGATATTCACGGCTCATTTTTACGGCTTCTAATGCCGGAATATCATAAGTCTGATCTTGCTCGACCACTACCCACTTGCTGCCTGCTTCTAAAGAAGCTGCTAGAATGGATGGGAAGTCTTGCATACCACTGCCGACAGGACGGAATTCAAACTTGCCCTCGGCTTCGGCTTCTTTTTTCACTTCTGTGCCAATCAGTTCATACATATTGGCAGCTTTGCCTTCTTTATAGAAGTCTTTTAGATGGACAACCGGAGCACGTCCAGTATATTTTTTGAGGAAATCGGCAGGATCTTCGCCAGAAACTTTAACCCAGCAAGTATCAATTTCAGTTTCCAAAATATCCGCGCCAATTGTGCTGTAGATATAATCTAAGCCATACTGTCCGTTTGGCATTTTGATAAATTCAAAGTCATGGTTATGATAGAGCATTGTCATGCCTTTTTCTTTGCATGCTTTGCCAATTTCTTTCATCTTCTCCAAATTCTCTTCAAACTTGGCCGCCCCGGGACGATCTTCTTCTGACAGATAAGGAATAGCAATATAATCTACCCCAATCTCTACATATTCGTTTAGCGTATTCTCTAAATCAGTTGTTAAAAGTTGAAAAGGCACATGAGCAGAAATTGCTTTAATACCTACTTCGTCTAAAATGGCTCTTACTTCTTTACCGCTCAGACCATAAAGACCTGCCAGCTCAACACCTTCATATCCCATTTCTTTCAGCTTTTGCATGGTGCCTTTAAAATCTTTTTCGGCATCATCACGAACTGAATAAACCTGTACTGCTACGGGTAATGTTTTCATCATTGACTCCTCCATTTCATTTTCGCGACTACTTTCGCTATTCTTTTTATCATAACTTAATCTTACGAAAACGTCAATACGTTTACCTTGAAAAAACGCCTATAAAATGGTATGATACAAAAAGACGGATTTTATATCTTTTATAGGGAATTCTATCTGTTGAATCAAAACCTTTCGGAGGAATCCATGAAACGTAATATTAGATTCTACCTGGCGCTGTTCACTGCAAAGATTACTTATCGGGCATTGCGGCTGTTGGGCAGAAAAGGCACCAATGTGCCGGGCGAACTTGCTCTCTATATTTGTCCTGATTTTTTGGGAAGAGTACAGCTTCCTGAAAGAGTCATTGCCATCACCGGCACAAATGGCAAAACCACTGTCAGCAACATGGTCGAAGATGTGCTTGATGATTGCGGCTGGCAATATACCTGCAACCGTATGGGCGGCAATGTAAACACAGGCCTTATCTCTACTTTGGTCAGCCATTCATCTCCTCTGGGAAAACCCAAGCACAATTTAGCTGTGTTTGAAGTGGATGAACGCAGTGCTCCTCTCTTGTTGCCTTATATTAAACCTGACATTTTGGTTTGCACCAATCTTTTCAGAGATTCCTACAAACGAAATGCTCATACTGAATTTATCTTTTCCTTGCTAAATGATTATATACCCGACAGCACAAAACTTATTCTCAACGGTGACGATCTCATTAGCAGCCGTTTAAAAGAAAAGAATGAAAACCGCTTTTTTGGTATTGCCAAAGAAGATGGCGAAGACGGCGAAATGAAAAATATTGTCTGCGATATTCGCAGCTGTCCTAAATGCGGTGAAACACTTGAGTGGGATTTTATCCGCTATCACCATATTGGACAAGCCCACTGTCCTCACTGTGATTTTGCCAGTCCTCCGCTCGACTACGTCATTACAAATATTGACCGTGAAAAGCTTACCTTTACTTTGCAGTATGATGGCAAAACTCATGAATTCCCCATTATCAACGTGAACTTCATCAACATCTATAATTCTTTGGCCGCTATTTCTCTTTTGATAACCCTAGGTCTCTCTCCTGATACAATTGCCGCTTCTATGCAAAAAATGTCTATTAGCGAATCTCGCTATGCCGAAGAAAAATTCCATGGCAAAGACATTATTATGCACCTTGCCAAAGGACAGAACCCCATTGCTTGCTCTCGTGCCTTTGAAAATGCCAAAGATTATCCGGGCAGCAAAGCCGTACTGCTCTACCTTGACGATTATTATGACGCTACTTATTCAGTAGAAAATATTGCCTGGTTCTATGACACTGATTTTGAATTTTTAAAAGATGATAGCATTACACAGATTATGATTTCGGGTGTTCGCCATCATGATTTATACGTGCGTCTGCTGATAGCGGGTGTTTCAAAAGAAAAAATGACGCATTGCGTCAAACCAGAAGATGCGATTGAAGAGTATTTACCTGAAAAGGCAGAAACCCTTTTTGTGATTTACGACTTATTTAATTTGGATGCTGCAAATGCCGTTAAAAAGCGTGGCAAAGAACTCATTCTAGAAGCAGAAAAGGAGGCACAAGCATGAAAATAGAGGTTTTATTCCCTGAAATGTGCAATCTTTTCGGTGATTTGAAGTCTATGGACTATCTGGCGCTTTGTCTACCAGAAGCTGAATTTATCCGCACTTCTTATTCTACTGAACCGCTTTTTGTGACAGAATCACCCTCGCTGATTTATATGGGTCCTATGAGTGAAAATGCCCAGGAAAAAGTGATTCAGAAACTAATGCCTTACCGAGAAAGATTAGCAGAGCTGATTGAAAATGGCAGCCCTTTCTTTTTTACAGGCAACGCTGTCGAAATTTTAGGACATTATATTGAAAAAGATGACGGTTCCCGCCTTGCCGCTTTGGATATTCTTCCTATTTGGGCAAAACGAGATATGATGCATCGACATAACAGTAAATTTGTAGGCCAATATGAAGGAAATACTATTGTAGGCTTCAAATCGCAATTCACCATGGCTTATACCGACACAGATATTTACCCTTTGTTTACCGTCGAAAAAGGGATTGGCTTGAATGAGAAGTTGAAATATGAAGGAATTAGAAAAAATAATTTTTTCGGCACTTATGTGCAAGGCCCTCTACTGGTTTTGAACCCGGAATTTACCAAAAATCTGCTTACTATTATGGGTCTTTCAAACCCTACCCTTGCTTTTGAAAAAGAAGTAAGTGACGCCTACCTTGCTCTTTTGCAAGATTTTAAAGATAAAGGCTAATTTTCTTTTTACTTTATAACTTTTGTATTAAATCTACTTTCCTCTGTCTATTATTTGGGCAGAGGATTTATTTTTTTGTCTTTTTAGTGCTTGTTCATGTGCAAATCCTTCCTTTTTCATCAAATTACACAGTAACCCTCGTAAAATACAAATGAACATTTTATGAATATCCCATTGCAATTTTTTGAATAAACCGATATACTAAACTTGCATAGTTCATAGAGGTTCTGCGCCCGCGCAGGCTATAATTTGAGAGGTGATATTTTGGACAAGTTCTTCAAACTAAAAGAAAACAACACAAAAGTATCAACTGAGATCTTAGCCGGCTTAACAACATTCTTCGCTATGGCGTATATTTTGTTTGTTAACCCGAGTATGCTCTCACAAACCGGTATTCCTTATGGTGCCGTATTCCTCGCAACCATCTTTGCTTCGGTTGCCGGAACACTCGTTATGGGTCTTTTTGCTAACGTGCCTTATGCACAGGCTCCTGGCATGGGACTAAATGCTTTCTTCACATTCACGGTTTGCTTTACCTTGAAATTTACATGGCAGCAAGCATTGGCAATGGTTTTCATTTGCGGTCTGATTAATGTTATCATTACTGTTACTAAAATCAGAAAACTCTTGATCACTGCTATTCCAGAGAGCATTCAACACGCTATCGGCGGCGGCATCGGTATTTTTATTGCTTATATTGGTCTTAAAAATGCTGGCTTGTTCCAATTCACCGCTGATCCGGGTACTTATATCACAGCAGGCGAAACCGTGATTGCTAACAGCAGCATTGTTCCTGCTCTGGTTGACTTCAGCCAACCTGCTCAAATTTATGCCATCGTCTGTATTGTCTTGATGATTGTTTTGCTCGTTCTTAAAGTTCCGGGCGCAATCTTTATTAGCATTATCGCCGGTACCCTTATCGGTATTCCTTTCGGTCTTGTTAATCTTGGCAACATCGGTATTTCTTCTAGCATTGGACAATCCTTCACTGAACTCGGAACCACTTTTGGTGCTGCTTTTGGTCCTGAAGGCATTCAATCTCTCTTTAGCGATGCCGGTAAAATTCCGCTTGTTTTGATGACTATCTTTGCTTTTAGTCTTTCTGATACATTTGATACTATTGGTACATTTATTGGAACAGGACGTCGCACAGGCATTTTCAGCGAAGAAGATCAAAAAGCTTTGGAGAACTCCACTGGTTTCAAATCCAAAATGGACAAAGCTTTGTTTGCTGATTCCGTTGCTACTTCTGTAGGCGCTATTTTCGGTACTTCCAACACAACTACTTATGTTGAAAGCGCTGCTGGTATCGGTGCCGGCGGACGTACAGGTCTAACTTCTGTTGTAACAGCTTGTATGTTCCTTTTGAGCATTGTTTTAGCTCCTGTCATTGGCATTGTTCCGGCACAGGCCACTGCTCCTGCTCTCATTGTTGTTGGTATTATGATGCTTGCTTCATTCGCTGACATCAAATGGGGCGACTTTGAAGAAGCTGTTCCAGCATTCTTCGCTACCATTTTCATGGGCTTTGCTTACAGCATTTCTTATGGTATGGCTTTTGGATTCATTTTCTATTGCATCGTCAAAATTGTACGCGGCAAAGCAAAAGAAATTCATCCTATCATTTGGGGTACTACCGCTCTGTTTATCCTAAACTTTGTTCTTTTGGCTATTCTCCCATCTATGGCCTAAGTCAAAATAGATTAAAATATCGATTGTATTCTTAAAAGAACCTTCCGTTAATAGCGGAAGGTTCTTTCTTTATCTATACATTATTAAATCTCTTTTGCAATTTTTATACTCTTTCTGCGACAAACCCATAAGAATTTCTCCATACGTCCTTTAGCTAATGGTTTTTACTAGTTATTTAAAAACATTGAGTCTTCGGTTTGAGTATGACATGATGAAAAAAGGCAATATCTCTGAATGTTGGAATCTCTTCTACCGCAGATTCAAGCTGGTACATATTTGAAAGCCAGTCTGGTTCTATTTTTAACTCATTTCTCTGTAATGCAAAGAAGGTTCTGATTCCATAAACTTTTTCTATACAAAAGGAACCCTGGTTATATTCGCCTAGCTCATAATCCTCATACTCGTTGATTGTTCCAAAATTTGTAGAAACAGCATCTCCATGATGAATTAAATCTAATGCTTCCCCAACATTATATTCAAATACAGCCTTTTGCATGATTTTTCCGGTTTTATTATGCTTAACAACTGAAAGAAATCCCTCTGGACTGAGAAGGCGGTAAAACTCATTAAACAACCGATCTCTCTCTGAAAAGTATTCTAAAACATTATGGCATATAATTACATCAAAAGATTGGTTTGGCATTTTCTCTAGCTTCTCTATACTTCCTATCAATTGTTGATACTGATTTTCACGCAACTGATGCACCAGCATTTCTTCATTTGGTTCAATGGCAGTCACATCATTTTTCTTTGCTAAATGATTTGCAGTTAATCCGAATCCACTCCCAAAATCAAGTATTTTTTTATCTTGGCAGTTGATATTACGCCATACTAACTTGTAAAATAATTTACCCCATGGTGCATTTACAGTATCAAGATACCCACCTATATTGATATTTTCACTCATATGGTATCTCCTCTCTAATGGTAGTTTGCCGCATTTGATTCAGCAAGTATAAACGAAACCCCCAAGAACACAAGATTCTTGGGGGTTTTAAAGATAAATTGATTATCTTTTTGAGAACTGAGGAGCACGACGAGCTGCTTTAAGTCCGTATTTCTTTCTTTCCTTCATTCTTGGGTCACGAGTGAGGAATCCGGCCTTCTTAAGCTTACCTCTTAGATTGTCTGTATCATACTGAAGCAATGCTCTGGCAACGCCATGGCGAATAGCGCCAGCTTGACCAGTTACGCCGCCACCGTTTACACGGCAGACGATGTCAAATTTGCCATCAGTTTCTGTCAGTGTCAAAGGTTGACGAACGATATATTTAAGTGTATCTAAACCGAAATAATCATCGATATCACGGTCGTTGATTGTCACTTTGCCTGTTCCCTGATAGATTCTTACGCGGGCAACAGCATTCTTTCTTCTGCCTGTACCGTAAAAGTACGGTGCTTTTTCATACATAGACATGCGTTAATCCTCCCTTATAAATTCCACTCAGCGGGTTTCTGTGCGGCATGTTTATGTTCGCCGCCTGCGTATACTTTCAGTCTGCCCAAAGCACCTCTTCCGAGCGTGTTTGCAGGAATCATACCCTTAACAGCAAGCTGCATGGCAAATTCAGGTTTTGTTCTCATCAAGGTGTCATAGCGAACTTCTTTAAGATGTCCGACATAACCGGTGTGATGATAATAATATTTCTTTTCTGCTTTGCTGCCGGTTAAAACAGCTTCTTTGCAGTTAATAATAACTACATGATCACCACAATCGACATGCGGTGCAAAAGTGACCTTGTGTTTGCCGCGAAGCAAAATAGCTGCTTGTGCTGCAACACGACCCAGCGGCTTGCCTGCTGCATCGATCACATACCATTTACGGTCAATTTCACCGGCTTTTGGCATATAAGTTGACATAATTTTATACCTCCAAAATAATTTGATCTTCTTTTTGGCAAAGCTGCTTTTCTTTGCTTTACCTAGGTTTACCATCCGAAATCGTCGGCTAAACACAATGCATTTCTTATTGTTTTTAATGCACTTTGTTTAGCCCACGCTTTGAACCTTAATTATAGTATCATATTCAATCTCGCAAGTCAAATGTTTTTTAATTTATTGTTTTTAATCTCTCGTTTTCTCTTTATTATCTCTATTTATCTCTTATTTACTCTCTCTCTATTTTTAGTTTTTATTTGTTATAAATTATTGTCTGCATCCAACATTTTTATTTTTTCAAATTTTAGACATAGCTTGTCTTGTCAAAAAGCGTTCTGACCACTATAATAGAAAAGACTTTAGGAGGTCATCTTATATGGAAAAACTAATTGGGCATGTTCGGGCTGCTATTGAACAATATCAAATGATTGAAGAAGGTGACCGCATTGCTGTTGGCATTTCTGGCGGAAAAGATTCTATGTTTTTGCTTGCTGCCTTGCATTCACTGTCACAATATTATCCTAAAAAATTTACGCTTGTAGGGGTTACGGCTGACCCTTGCTTTGGTGGACAAGAAACTGACTTCTCTAAAATAAGCGAATTTTGCGCCCAACGCAATATTCCTTATATTATTCGCAAAACTCGTCTTGGTACTATTATCTTTGAAGAAAATCAAGAAAAGAACCCTTGCAGTCTTTGCGCAAGAATGAGAAGAGGAATTCTACACAATATTTGCGTAGAAGAAGGGTTGAACAAAATCGCTTTGGGTCATCATTTGGATGATGCTGCCCAGACTTTTATGATGAATTTGCTTTACGGCGGAAATATCGGTTGTTTTTCACCCAAGACCTATTTAAGCCGTAAAAACCTTACCATGATTCGTCCTCTTATTTTTTGCCAAGAAAAAAATATCATTTCGGCTGTTAGGCGCGCTGACATTCCTGTTGTGAAAAGTGCTTGTCCGGCCGACGGTGTGACGGCACGCAAAGACACCGAAGTTTTTTTGACTGGCCTGCAAAAAGATTTTCCAGATATCAAGCAAAAAATTATTGGAGCCATGCAGCGCTCTAACCTAGATAAATGGGGTATTTAAGCCATTTTTCAGCTAGCTATTACGGTTTTATTATAAAATTCAAAACTTTTTTAAAAAAAAGCTTGCATTTTGTAATAAGCTGTGGTATTATATGTAAGTCGTCAGGACGACGACAACATTTAGTTGGTATTGATTACGACGAGGGTCCACCTGTTCCCATTCCGAACACAGAAGTTAAGCTCGTTTGTGCCGAAAATACTTGACTGGCGACGGTCCGGGAAAATAGGTTTTGCCAACACTTTTCAGTCACCCAAAAGGGTGGCTGTTTTTTTGTCTTTATTTCTTTTATTTTTGCTTTTAAACTTTTTTTAAAAAAGTTTAAAAAAAGTGTTGACATTGTTTTGTTTGTGTGTTATTATATGTAAGTCGTCAGGACGACGACAACATTTAGTTGGTATTGATTACGACGAGGGTCCACCTGTTCCCATTCCGAACACAGAAGTTAAGCTCGTTTGTGCCGAAAATACTTGACTGGCGACGGTCCGGGAAAATAGGTTTTGCCAACACTTAAAGCAACTACAATTGTAGTTGCTTTTTTTATTTTCATTTCTTGACTTATTGTGTACTATCTATTACAATAAAAACATAGTTTTAATGAGAAATAAATGAAAGTGGGTTTCCTTATGATGAAATCAAAATCTGGTATTCTTACACGGTACATAGCCGCCTTAGCTTTTTTTCTAATCTTTTTTGATCAAGTCTTGCTTTCAGGGCTTCTTGTGGGTATTGCGCTTTACATTGAAAAAGATGAATGGCTCTCGCGCCAAACCTTGCAAGCTTTTTTTCTAAATCTTTTTTCTAGCTTCATATTAGAAGTTTTCATTGGTTATTCTTTTATTGGTTATTCTTCTATTCCTTCTTTTGATTATCTTTCAGGCTTTGACCTGTTTAAAGGCTTTATTGGCGGTGGCTTTGCTATTGTCATTCTTGTTTTTACCATTTTGGCTATTGTCAGAACACTCAAAGAAGAAGACGCTGGCATTCCTTTCTTCAGCGGACTTAGCTATCGTATGTTTGGTCTAATGAAACCTATTAAATTTCCTCAGCCTCCTCATCCAATGAATGGCAATTATTATTACCCGCCCCAACAGCAACAACCCCAAAATTATCAACAAGCTCCTTACCAGCAGCAGCAACCTCCTGTACAGCCCACTGCACCTGAATCTGCTACCCAAAACACACAACCTGCTTCAGAAGAGAAATCTGAATAAAAACGCTTTACTTACTTTCTTATTTGCAGTTTATTGTCGGCATAATCAAAAAGACAGCCTCCATTCAGGCTGTCTTTTCTTATATCTTTTTAATTTTCTTCTATAATTTTAATATCCCAAGCTTCCATTTGAATATTTTCATTTTGGGTGACCGATTGATTTTGTAGCAGCTCAACACCATCTTGATGCGGATAGGTAAATTCTTGCGCTTCCATGGAAAAATTAAAATAGTAACGAACCGTTTTTCCAGACTGGTTTATTCCGGTCTTAACCACTAAAGGAAATATTATTCCCTGATTTATTCCCCAAAGTCCCGCGTTTTTTAATGCTACTTCGAGAATTTTTTGCATGACTTCCGCTTTCGGCAAACAAGCAATATAAGTGGCTATCCCCTTACCATATTGATTTTGGGTGACTGCTGCATACTCTCCCCAATAAGGATGATCATACTTGGCAAGTACTTTAGCAGAAACAGGTGTGATAAGCTCAATCATTGCCGATAATTTTGTGTCCTCCGGCGTTACATCAAAAGAATAATCTTTAAGTTGAATCTCGTTGGCGGCAGCAAGTTGAGAGTAATAGATGCCACACGCTTCCTCAATAATGCCAGGTTGGTGAGAAGAACGCACTTTTACATTTTCATCGGAAAAACCACTA
Organism: Scatolibacter rhodanostii; assembly: GCF_900197595.1. Taxonomy (GTDB): domain Bacteria; phylum Bacillota; class Clostridia; order Oscillospirales; family Acutalibacteraceae; genus Scatolibacter; species Scatolibacter rhodanostii. The sequence continues at coordinate 152,372 of NZ_FZLO01000006.1, forward strand.
CGCATAGCATACACGATATGACCACCATTTTTGACAAACCGATTTAATCTGTCTAACAAAGCGTCAGATGCTGCATATAGCGGCGGTACAATCAACAACTTATATTCTTCTATCTCTTCACTGCAAGGATCAATAAAATCACATTCTACGTTCATATGATATAAAGCATCATACATCAAACGCAGTACATCGTTATAATTTAATTTTCCTTGGAATCCTGAAAAAGCGTTTAATGCTGTCAGTGCTTCATTGCTAAAGAGAATAGCTACCTTATTTGACTTCTTCAGGTTGACAAGCTTATTGCCTAGTTTTTGAAATGCCTTGCCAATTATCTTGGCTTCCAGATAGGTCGGGTTTGGTTCAAAGTCGTGGCTCAACAGTCCTTTCCAATAGGTTTCTGCGGCATTATGCAAAGAATGCCAGTGCCAATAAGAGACCATATTGGCTCCGCTGGCTATGTGAGCAAAAGCTTGTAGTTTTAACTGCCCGGGATATGGTGTCCAACCGATAAAGGCTTGTGCTTCGGTTTCTAATACAAGATAGTTATCCCGTTTCATAGAACGGGTGATATCCCCTCCAAAGGAAATTTCACAGCCGGTCAAATCATCTTGTGAGGGGTGGTAAATATCACACCCCGCAATATCTAACTTTTTAGCCGCTTCAAAATGATTAACATCCGGCTGAATACCGTAAGAATAACCCCTCCAATCAAAGTCAAAATTGTGAGTAACAAACTGATTTTCTGTTTTGTATTCATTTACAATGTCTATCTGCCATGAAAGAAAATCTGTGACCAATTTTCTTTGAAACTTAGCGAATTCTCCACTCAAACTGGCATTAATAGAAGCATCTACGTTGGGAAAATCCTCCCAATCATTAATGCGATTACTCCAATAATCCAGCCCAAATTTGCGGTTTAGTTCTTCTAAATTATTATCGAATTTTTGTCGTAAATACTTTACAAAGTGAACCTGTACGTTAGGCCCCGACGTGTTATAGTGTTTTGTCTCATTGTCAATCTGATATCCAATGACAGCAGGGTGGTCTTTGACATGCTCCATGATTTTTCGAATAACTCTCTCTGCATAAAAAAGATAAACCGGGCTGGTGATATCCATATTCTGTCTTGGTCCATACTTGTTTTGTCCCTGCGGTGTCATTGCCAAAACCTCGGGGTGTTCTTTTACCATCCAAGTGGGGACGGCATATGTCGGTGTACCCACAATGACATGAATTTCGGCTTTATGCATGGCATCTAGCACACGGTCAATATGGATAAAATTGAATTCTCCGTTGTGTGGCTCTACTGTGCTCCAAGTAGATTCTGCTATGCGTACTACGTTAATACCTGCCTCTTTCATCATTTGAATATCTTTTTCTAATCTTTCATAAGGCATATATTCGTCGTAATAAGCTGCCCCATATAGTAGTAATTTATTAATCATGTCTTCTCCCCTATTCTAACCTCTGTCTCGCTGTAATTTCTTAATTAATCACAAATGTATGCAAGCTATGTGGTTCAATGGTTGCTGAAACCACTTGACCTTTTACCTGTATACTCATCTCTCTCTTTTCATGCATATGATTTGTTGCCACAACCACAACCGAACCATCTGGATTTTCAAACACACTACTATTTGCCGACCAGCGGCCCTTACTTTCTAAATACTTTGCCCCCGGCCTAATAAACTGAGAATAATGCTTCATGAGATAGTATTCGGGCTGATAGTTTATTTTTCCGCTTTCTTCATTTACTGTGCAGAGCGAATTTTGTTTCCATCCCCATGTAGAAACACTTTCATCCGTTAATGCAATATTCCAATACGTATATTTTTCTGCACCATGGCGGAAATATTGCCACATCAGACTTGAAACATACTCCATATGTTCAAAGCTGTTTTGACCGTCACCACATTCACTTTCTGTCTGCATAATTTTAAGCTCGGGATAGGCCAACTCTACCTGTTCAAGAACATGCTTGCCACCCCATTGCAAACCCACACCAGCTATGTATTTCTTTGCTCTCTTGTCCGATAATATTGTGTTGATAAATCCATCATAAAACTCTGAAAATGCTGTATTGTTCATATACATATCCATAAATGGTCCATTAATTGTGCCCAACCAAATTTCTGTATCAAGGCCTTGTTCTTCAAATAGGGGACCTAGATAGTCACGAATAAAATCTCTCATCTGCGGACCTGTCCATTTGCAGGAAGGAAACTTTTGATCAGCCATAGGCTCATTTTGAACATGAATTTGATTAACCGTGACGCCCTCCTCTTGATATGCTTTTACAAACTTAGCAAAATAGGCCGCATAGGCACGCAAAACTTTTTCTTCCATGCGCAGTGTTCCAAAATTATAGGCTTTTTTTGTTTTCATCCAAGTTGGAGGACTCCATGGTGAGGCAAAGACAGCGAATCCCTCTTTTTGCCGAGCAATTGCTTCTTTAATAAAAGGCAGTGTGTAGGTTTTATCTCGTTCAATGTTGAAGTCTTTCAGCTCATAATCGCCGTCTGTTTCATCACAGCTATACCATTCCAAACTGAAATCATTGGCGCCAATTGGGACACGACCATAGTTAAAATTGCCCTTATCCGTATCAAATAATTCATCTAAAAAAGCTTTTTTCTCTGCTTCATTCGCTTTTTGTAAGGCATCCCAACCCAGCTCATTAAAACAGCCGCCAAAGCCTTTTATTTCTTGCTTTTTTGTATCTGTCACAATCAGCTTATCTTCATAGATGGCTTGTTCTGTTAAGCTTTCTGTCCAAAAATTTCCTTCTGTGCTGACAATATGTTTTACACTCATTATAAATTCTCCTTTTAATCTCTCATTACTATACTACGTCACTATTTGCTCGCATTCTTCTATCGTTAACGCTGGAATTCTAATGGTTACCGTTGTTCCTTTTCCCGAAGTACTACTATAAGATAATTGATATTCTTCTCCATAACAAAGCTGAATACGTGAATTCACATTCTTAACACCATATCCATTGTATCCGCTTTTGGGTTCTGCGTTTAAAATATTTTTTACTTGTTGCTCTGTCATCCCTTTACCGTCATCTTGAATGATAAAGATAATGTCTCCCTCTTCTTTTCTTGCTTGAATAAGAATATGACACTCCTGTACACTAATATCGCTTGCAATGCCATGCACAATAGCATTTTCGACAAAGGGCTGCAACATAATATTGATACAAGCCAGCGATTGAATCTCTTTGGGTACATCTATTTTTAATTCAATTGAATCTTCAAACAGCTTATTTTCAATATAAATGTAGGCTTTTACATGCTCTAATTCTTCGGCAATAGAAACAACCTGTTTTCCTCGATTTAGGCTTATACGATAATACTTAGCTAAATTTCGTGCTACTTCAGCAATTTCAGGTGCCTGATTGTCTATTGCTTGCCAATTGATTAAATCTAAAGTGTTATATAAGAAATGGGGGTTGATTTGTGCCTGCAACGCTTTCAGTTGCGCTGTTTTAATTTCCTTTCCCATTCGATATTGCTCTTCCATTAGTTCTTTCAAGCGCCCTGCCGTATCATTAAACTGTTTAAAAATCTGTCCTATTTCATCATCTTCTATAACCATGAGTTGCTCATTAAAGTTTCCATTCTGCAAACTAATCATACTTTGGGCTAAAATGTCCAACCGCTTTGTATAATAACGAGCAATTTTAAAAGCTAATAAAGAGATGACAATTACCGCAAGTATTGAAAGTGAAAATGATATTGCATTGATTTGTCTCACCTGCGCTTCAATTTCAGTTTTCGGCACAAGAGCTACCAATATCCAATCTGTCATTTCTATTTCTTTGTTCTGAACAATATATTCTTCCTTCCATATTTTTTGATTTTGCCAATTCAAATGAGTTCCTTTGACTGGAAGCTTTCCGCTCTTTTGTAAAGTTTGAAGCAGCTCATCTTTTCCTGAAGAAAGGCAGATTATTTCACCTCTTTGATTGGTCAAGTAAATAATTCCCGCTTGCGTAATATTGGATTTATCAATAATACTTTGAAACTTTTCTGTTTTAACACCAATTTGTTGTACGGCAATGAACTTATTCGTGCCAAGCGTGGATTTAATCATACGAAACATTGATACTAACTCTACATTGCCATTATTTTGCGGTAGCCCAACTGATTCAGAACCCGTGAAATAGATATATGAATTGATGATATCTTCATAATCTTTTCTCTCGGCTAGAGAGGAATAAGAAACAAAGTTCTTTGTATTGTTAGTATAGTGTATTTCATCTGAAATAAAAATTCTGGCAAGATAAATGCTTTCCATTTTTTCTACCGTGGTAAAAACACTTTCCAGTGCTAAAAATTCTCGATATTGTTCGGCATAATCTCTATCTCCGCTAAAATTTTCAGAACCCACCATACGTTGCAAGTCACCATTATAGTAGATTAAATCAGACGCATAATACATATTTTGCACATAATTCTCAAAGAAAGAGAAAGCTTGATCATAAGCTTGGCTTGCTGAATACACAATCTTTTCGCGATAATGTCCACCTATCGAGTAATTGATAAATAACATGACTATAAAAAATACGAATACAACAGGCACCGAAAAAGACAATGCCAGTTTGCTTCTCATATTTCTTTTTGACCACCAATGGCAGAAAAGCTTTTTCACTCTGTTCATAGGCAATCTCGATATTCTGATGGAGTAAGACCCATCTTTTTCTTAAATATCTTGGCAAAGTAATTAGAATCTTCATATCCTACTAAACTTGCTACGTGATAAAGTTTTAAGCTTTTATCCTGCAAGAGCTTTTTTGACTTTTCAATTCTAATCCCAGTGATTGTCTCACCAAGCGTCTTGCCCGTTTTCTTTTTAAATAAATTGGATAAATAAGTAGGTGTTAAATAGACTTCATCGGCTAATCCTTGCACCGAAATATCTTTCTGCTGATATTCTCTTTCAATCAACCTCAAAACTTGGTTAATGACCGAATATCCTGATTCCTCTTTCTCCTTTATTGCAAAAAGATATCTTGTTTTTTCAACCAAATAGGCATGAATTTGATCTACTGTCTTTCTTTCCCCATCGCCGATTTCCTGCCCTCTTTCATTTTCATTCTGAACAAAACTGGAGTTTTTTTTCGATTCTGCATAGATAATTTGTTCTAACCGGAAAAATACACGCTGCAGTTTATGACTTCTTATCGCTTCGCAAGATTTAATTGTATTTACTAAATCACTTATAGTAGACAAAGCTACCTTTTCATTGGATGTTTCTAATGCTAAAGTAAATTCTTCATATAAGCTTTCTTCAATTTGCACTGTACGATTCGAGGGTGATCGAAATGCAATATCCCCATATCCAGTAGAAAAAAGAGCTTGTTCTACTTCTTTTGCATGCTCATACGATTTATAGATATCTATAATTTGTTTTACTGGTTTGCCAACCGCGGCAAACAGCTGATTTTTTATTAAAAATTTTTTCATATCTGCAAATAAATTACTTTTATCTCCTATACTGTCTGCATCTCCATTTAAAATTAGAATTGCCCCATTATTTTCTTCAAACTGCATTTCCCAGGAAATGCTAAAAGAAGCTGCCACCAGCGGTGCAAACACCTGCTCTTCTATATTGTAAAAAAAAGCAAGCATATTGGTAATTGGTTCTGTTGCCTGAATAATACACACTCTAAATGCCGCATGCCTTACTTTAAACATTTCGCACACTTTAATCTTAGTGCTTTCTTCCGTAATAATTTCTCCTCTTATAAGGGAAAAAAATGCTTCTTTTTTTATGTAATCCATGCTCTCTTGAAGCACCAATTTTTGTGAGTTTCTTTGCTTGTTTTCTTGAACAGTATTGACCGCTTGCTGAATCGCTTCTTTTAATTCTTCTACATTGATTGGTTTCTCAATATAGCTGACGGCCCCAATTTTAATAGCTGCTTTATAATATTCTTTGTCGGAATATCCGCTGATAAAAATAAATTGGCAATCAGGAAATTTTTCGTGCAGCTCACTGCACATCTCTACCCCGGTCATACCACGCATACGGATATCTGAAAGAATAACATCCGGGCGAAAATATTCACTTATCATAATACCTTCTTGTGCGCTGCCAGCTGTTTGAATCATACCAATTCCTAATTCTTTCCAATTGATATGCCGCATAAGGCCATTCCTTGTGGCAGACTCGTCATCGACAATTAATAGTTTTATCATATTCCACCACTTCTGCTATTTGCAAAGAAATCAAAACGATTGACTCATTGTTTTTCAATAGCAATCCATTGATTCTGTTAATCCCTTAAATGTATTAATTGCTTTATCTCTTATTATAGTATCATTATTAACCAATAAAAACAATAAAACAGACAGAATATCTGTCTGTTTTACGAATAATGTTAGGATATTATTTTATGCTGCTTTTATATTCGTCAAACTGACTTTGTATAAATTCTTTTACCTTTTCGATACCGGCTGCTTCCATTTTGGCTTTATAATCGGCTAAACCTTGCTCGGCATCTGTATAGCCGAGTTCTAGCGGCCACCAATATTGTTGGTGTACATTTTGGCAGGCTGCATATTCTGTTTCAATTGGTGTAGTATCAATAGCAAATCCACGATATTTAGCACTTCCGTTGCCAGCTATTTCATCAATTTGTTTATCAAAAGATGCCTTAAGGTCGGGGTAGTCTGTCGGCGCGCCATAATTGTCTAGGGTAAACTCAGTAGTACGTGCTGCCCAAAAAGAGTTTGCTGCATAGCTATCTGTATCTAACATCTTTACTTGATTGTCTATAATTTCATAAGAAGTTCCCTCAATTCCATAGAAAAAGGCACGATGCATTTCTTCATCTGAGGTAATCAAATCATAAACGGCCAAAGCTCTTTCGGGGTTTTCAGAACTATTTGATACAACTGCTGCATCTTGTGTGAAAGGCATATACGAAATATCTTTCGCAAAATTAACAAACTTCACCTTGTTATTGGGATTGTAGATATGCTGTGACACATAGTTACCATCGTTATACACTTTTGAGGCAGCTTTATTATTTTGCATTTTAGTAGAATCTGTATCCGATAGCGCCGATTTTGTAAAATATCCTTTTTCATTCCATCTTGCCATTCTAGCTAGAAAATCCGGGGTACCTTCATACTCATAATAAGTAAAGAGTTGAGGATCTTCTTCATAAGGATCAATCCAAAGGAAATCATTTGTTGAACCCTTAATGGGATAAAGTTTATTGAAATACATATAAGTATCGTCTATCTCTGAACCAGACTGATAAATATCGACTGGTTCCAGTTCAGGAGCATTTTCTTTGACATAGCTTAAGTAAGTCTCATAGTCATCGAAATCTTCCATTTTTCCATCCCAATCAGTACCTTCTAAAATATCGGTTCTATAGACGGGTCCATAAGCATTATAGGTCGCATAAAGGGTAGGAATACAGTAATAATCTCCATTTACTTTTGCTTGGCTTAGTGCCATTTCATTTTGTCTACTATAATTTTTTGGTGCATACTCAGGCCAAAGTTCATTTAAATTTTTAAAGGCTCCTTTTTGTGCCAATGAAGCAAAATTTAGCCATGTGGCCGTATAAGCCATATCAAATTTTTCACCTGAAGAAAACAGCAATGGATATTTGTTGGCATACTCTGCCCAGCCTATCCAATTTAGCTTTATTGTCGTGTTCATCTTCTCTTTTAGTATTTCGTTGTAATAAGCATCCACTTCATCCTGTTTAGCGGGTCTATCACTGACTACATACATGACAATTTCTACTTCTTCAGACGTATCTAATGCAGAAACTTCTGAAGTCTTGGTTTCACTTTCTGTTTCTTTATCACTTTGGCTCTGTGATTTTACAGATGTTTCTTCAGAATTTTTTTTGCTATCACTTGCGCAGCCTGAAATAACACTTATCATCATGATGATTGCCAAAAACAGAGCCCCAAGCTTTTTTGTTCTTTCCATATTTGCCTCCCATAAAATTAATTATACATTGATTAGCCTTTAACAGAGCCAATCGTAATGCCTTTGACAAAATATTTTTGCACAAATGGATATAGTAAGATAATGGGTCCGGTAGCTACTACTGCCATAGCCAGTTTTAATGAATTTGACGGTAGATTTTCCACCTTAATATTCGCTTGACTTGCTAGTGAATTCAAAGCCTGCTGTTTTTGCATCATTGCATACAACATATACTGCAAAGGGTATTTTTCTTCCGTGTTAATATACAGCATGGCATTATACCAATCGTTCCAATAACCAAGAGCTAAAAAAAGTCCAATTGTGGCAAGTCCAGATTTCAGAAGTGGAAGAACAATTTGAAAAAAAGTTCTAAACTCTCCAGCACCGTCTATTTTTGCCGATTCAATTAATGCCGTTGGAATACTTGTAACAAAACTTCGCATAATGAGTAAATAAAACACATTAATCATTCCGGGAAGAATCAGTGCCAACAAGTTATCTTTTAAGTTTAAATACTGTATGTAAAAAATATAGGTAGAAATCATGCCTCCGTTAAACAGCGTCGTAAAATAATAAAAGAAAGAAAACTTATTGCGGTATTTAAAGTCTTGTCTCCCTAAAACATAGGCTGTCATGGTTATAAACATTAGGCCAAAGAAAGTTCCTGCGGCTGTAATTAAAATTGTAATTGCGTAGGCATTAAAAACTTTTTGAGGCGTTTTAAAGATTATTTTATAGGCTTCTAAGGTTATATCTTTCGGTAATAAACTATATCCTTCAAAGCGAATTACTTGCTCAGATGTAAAAGATCCCGAAACTAACATAATAAAAGGGAGCAAGCAAAGCAATGCCAAACATGCGATAAATACATAAGAGAATATATCAAATGTAATACGAGATCCACTTCTTTTTATTTTAGTACTAGGTCTTTTTCTTATTAAGGAATGTGTCATATCCTACCTCCATCTCAAAATTGTATTAAAACAACGCATATTCCGGTTCAATCTTTTTCACAATCTGATTTACTGTTAAAATAATCAGAAAGCACAAAACCGATTGATATAAAGTAGCAGCTGCTGTCATACCAAAATTTGAATTTTGCAGGAGAGAACGAAACACATAAGTATCAATTACATCCGTTGCCTCAAAGAGTTGACCATTATTCCCAATAATCTGATAAAACATTTCAAAATCGCCTCTCAATATTCTTCCTACTTGCAAAAGAATCATGGTAATAATAGTAGGTCGAATTGCCGGCAAAGTAATATGCAAAATTCTTTGAAATATATTAGCCCCATCAATATCAGCCGCTTCATAACATTCCACATCCATACCGGTAATAGAGGCAATGTAGATAATCGAGTTATATCCAACCCATTTCCACGCATTAAATATAGCGATAATGGCCGGCCAGATACCTGGCATAGAATAAACATTTATCTTATCCATGTTCATTTTAGTAAGTAAATTATTAAAAACTCCGGTTTCATAATTGAAAATATTAAAGACGAAAGTTCCGACTATGACCCATGAAATAAAATAAGGCAAAAAAATAACAGACTGTGTAGTCCTTTTAAATACTTTTCCTTTCATCTCAGAAATTAAGATTGCTACGAAAACTGCCAAGAGTTGCGAAGTAAGTAAATTAAGTAAATTGTAAAGGATTGTATTTTTAGTAATCGTCCATCCAGTTCCAGAGGAAAAAAGATAACGAAAATTCTCTAACCCGTTCCATGTACTCCCAAACACTCCTAAATCAAATCGATAACTTTTAAATGCCAACACCAAACCTGACATTGGTAAATAATTTAGTACAATCACTAAAACCGTAAAAGGAATTAGCATAACAAATAAAGCTCTATTCTTCTTTAACTCATGCCAAAATTCATTTTTTCCCATTTACTCACCCCATTGTTATTTTGCATAATACTGTGTAATTTTTCTTGTGTTTTATAGTAATAATTGTAATATGAATTGTATTAAATTTAAATAGGACAAATCAATGATTTTAAGTAAAAATCTATGATGTTTTATAGTTTTATTAAATTTTTTACTGCAAATAAAAAAGCTTCTTGTCCCATTCATTATGGCACAAGAAGCTTTTTGTAATAAAATATCTATTCCGCAAATTCAAATTTTTTGATGTTTGAAGAACTTTCTAATTGTAACTAACATTTATATCTTAATCGATAATACAAAAAACCACATGAGTAAAACTCATGTGGTAATAATCAGTGTATATACACCCTGAAAACTGAATAAAGGAGCAAAGAAAAGAAAGGGAAAAGAAATCCAATAAAGGGATTATGGTCAAGCCCTCGACCTATTAGTACTGCCAAGCTAAACACATTGCTGTGCTTACACA
>NZ_FZLO01000009.1 GCF_900197595.1 Scatolibacter rhodanostii
CGAAAAATGGCACGATTCTTACGAATTTGTTTTATGGGCATTGCTTAATGGATATCGGAAAGGCTTACAACTTGACCGAATCAACAACGATAAAGGATACTCGCCTGAAAATTGCCGTTGGGTTACACCGAAAGAAAACAGTAGAAATCGTAGAAATACTAAATTTCTCACTGTACACGGAGTAAGGAAATGTGTGTCCGAATGGTGTGAAACCGTCGATGTTAGCCCGTTCACTGTTTATTATTGGATTAGAAAGAAAGGAATTGACTATGCAGAACAAAGACTATCCGAAATTGCTTAACTGCCCGTTTTGTGGGGGGTAATCCTAAGATGACATCAGATTTCCCATATGACAAATTAGCTACAATATCGTGTGAAAACAAAGAGTGCAAGGTGCATCCTTACACCGTGGGATTGGACACCAAAGAGGCTGCCGAACGATGGAACAACCGCTCCACCCCGGAAAACAAGCCACTGACTTTGGAGCAGTTAAGACAGATGGACGGCGAGCCAGTATGGATAGAAACCATGCAAGAGTGGCGTGTTGTTTGGATTGGCATTGAAGATGATGTCAGATTGCACTCAGTTTTTAACACCATATCTGCAAAGCACGTTTTAGCTAACGATGGACGTATTTACGCCCACAAGCCCGAACAGGAGGACAAGCAATGACCGTCGAGAAATTTAAGTATATCGCTATGGTCTGCGGATATGCGAACGAGACGAAAGTGGACAAGTACATAAAATCAGTCGGTAGAGATGTATTTGACGAGGACGATTTTATCAAGCTGTATCGTCATCAGAGTGCCACGTGGCGACATTATGTTAGTTGTTAGGAAAGGAGAAAAGATATTGAAAATTTTAATAGCCTGCGAAGAATCACAAGCGGTATGCACCGAAATGCGCAAACTAGGTCACGAAGCGTACAGTTGCGATATTGAACCGTGTAGCGGCGGTCATCCCGAGTGGCATATACAAGCTGATGTTTTGCCGCTGCTGAACGGTAACTGCGAGTTTAAGACAGTTGACGGTATGGTACATAAAATAGTTGGCAAATGGGATATGTTGATTGCTTTCCCACCGTGTACATATTTGAGCAATGTGGGAGCCCCCCACCTTTTTGCAGGAGGTGGAAAAATTAAAAATCAGGAAAGATACGAAAAAGGCTTGCAAGCTAAAGAGTTCTTCATGCAATTTTACAACGCAGATTGCGACAAAATCGCAATTGAAAACCCCACACCAATGCGTATATGGAATTTGCCTAATAAATCCCAAGTTGTACAACCTTGGCAGTTTGGGCATGAGGTTCAGAAGCGTACACAGTTATCGTCTTAAAAACGGCTGTGCAGGACGGAAAATATCTATTCCATACCCAAACCAATGGGGCTGATACCGTAAAAAGCCCCATCGGAATGTTTGAGGAACTCCAAATTGACAATGATTTAAAGCTAGTTGATGAAACCATACGGGACTATTACGAAATTTAATTTAAAGGAGATTTTTATTTATGAAAGCATTTAGCAACTATGAAGAAACCAAAACCTATGTGGAACGCCCCATGTTGCCGGTTGGCGCTTACCCAATCATCATTAAGGTTGCCGAAGAAAAAACTTATCCAACCAAAGATGGAAGTGATTTTTCAAGATTTGAAATCAGTTTTGATATCTGCGATGGAGAATTCAAAGATTTCTTTGCTGACGATTATCGTGCCCAAACACAGGAAGATAAAAAGTGGAAAGGTGTCCTTAGACAATATCTTCCCAAAGACGATGGCAGCGAGAAAGACGAATGGACCAAGCGCAGTTTTAAAACTCTGATCACAGCCATTGAAGAAAGCAATGCTAAATTCCACTGGGATTGGGACGAAAAGAAACTGAAAGGCCTGAAAGTTGCTTGTTTATTCCGCAATGAAGAATGGGAATATGAAGGCAAAACCGGTTGGAAAGCGCAGCCTTTCAAGTTTATTTCTATGGAACAATTCACCAAAGGCGAGTACAAAGTACCAAAGGACAAGCCATTAGCGAACAAGCCTGCACCTGCTGAATTTCAAGAAATAAGCAATTTAACAGATGAAGATTTGCCTTTCTGATATGGATATTTTTGAAATCAAATATGCCTTAGAGCATATCACAATTCTTGTTGATACCAGAGAGCAGGACACCTCCAAATTTAGGAAAAGGCTGAAAGCAATGCAATTCCCTTATGAACGCAAAAAACTCAATTTTGGGGACTACAGCGTAAAATGCAGGCTACCTGACGGAACAGATATGGACTTCAGCAATATAGTTTGTGTGGAAAGAAAAATGTCACTGGATGAAATGGCTTCCTGCTTTGGCACAGAACGAAAGCGATTCACCAAAGAATTTGAACGTGCCAAACAAGCGGGTGCAAAGCTATATTTGCTGATTGAAGATGCAAGCTGGGAAAAAGCTTATGAGGGGGCGTATCGCTCAAAAATGCACCCCTCTGCCTTTACGGCTAGTATGCAGGCGTGGCTTGCCAGATACAATTGTCAATTGCTTTTCTGTACACCCGAAACCAGTGGGAAATTGATTGGCGACATTTTGTATCGGGAAGTAAAAGAAAGGCTAGAAAATGGCTAAAATTAGTGTAGCTACAGAAATCAAGCAACAGGTCAATATGCCTGATATCATCAATCGTTACATAGTCGCAAAACCTCGACACAACCGCATTCCATGCCCTTTTCATGATGGAGAAGATTATAACCTGTCCTATAAAAAAGGATTTTTTAAATGTTTTGTATGCGGAATGTCAGGCGATATATTTAAGTTTGTTTCTTCCTATTTCAATCTAACTTTCGCAGAATCTGTTGGCAAAATCAATGAAGATTTTTTACTTGGTTATTCTTTGCATGAAAAACCATCTTACAGAGATCAATTGAAAATGATAGAACGTCAAAAGGCATTAAGAGAATCACAAAAAACGAAAGAACATCTGGAAAAAGAAAAAGAAGATGCATATTGGAAACTGTTCGATGAAGTGGCACTGTACGAAGAAATAATTCAAAGCAGCGCCCCAAAATTGGCAGAAGAGGATTTAAAGCCTCAATTTATTGAAGCTCTGCACAATTTAGAATATAAAAAATATCTGCTAGGATTAGCAGAATCAGAGAGGTGGGGCTATGCTTGAATGACATTGTTGTTCCTGAATACACACTTGAAGATTTCACACAGTCCACAGCCCCTTTTGATTGGCTCTATCAGTTTAAAGACGACGAGTTTTTAATGGGACAGCTATGTGAACAGGTGCGCATAAAAGCTGGTGATTTGAAATTTAGAGGCTTCATGAAACTTTGGAAAGCTTATTTGAAATCAAGGAATGCAGCAAATCGCCTTGTTATCGCTAATAACGTTTCAGATTTCTCTGAGCAGAAATTCGAGCTTTTTACAGGAGAATGGCAAGCCGATGACAGCGGTATTACCAGTTATGACCGATACGGAAATGAAATTATTGCCTGCAATCATCCGATTATGCCAATTCAAAGGCTTGTCAATATTGATACCGATACAGAAAAACTTGTGCTTGCCTATCGAAAACGAGGTGGATATTGGCGCAGTATTACAGTAGATAAAAAAACGCTTGCTTCAGCCAACAGCATTGTCAGCCTTTCGGAATATGGAATTGCAGTAAATAGCGAAAATGCCAAATATCTTGTTCGATATCTTACTGATGTGGAGAGTGTAAACGTGGAAAATATAGAAGAAATTAATTCAGTTGGTCGGCTTGGTTGGATAGAAGAGCATGGTTTTTCACCTTATGTCGATGGGTTGCTTTTTGATGGTGAAATTAGTTTTAAACATTATTTCGAAAGCGTACAGGAAAAAGGAAAGTTTGAAAAGTGGCTTAATTTAGTTAAAAAAGTACGAAGTGAAAGTAAAATTGCCAGAATCATGATGGCAGCTTCCTTTGCTTCCGTATTGGTCAAACCAACAAACTCATTACCTTTCTTTGTTCATACGTGGGGCGGCACAGAAGCCGGTAAGACAGTAGGTTTAATGTTTGCTACATCGGTGTGGGCAAATCCTCAAATGGGGGCTTATATACATACTTTTAATTCAACACAGGTCGGGCAAGAGGTGTCCGCAACTTTTGTAAACTCTTTACCGCTGGTGCTTGACGAATTGCAAATTATTGGTGACCGAAAAGACTTTGACAAACTTATCTATACTCTGTCAGAGGGAATCGGAAGAACTCGGGGAGCTAGAACAGGCGGATTACAAAAAGTAGGCACTTGGCAAAATTGCATTATCACTTCGGGAGAGCAGCCTATCACCAATGGTTCTTCCATGAGCGGTGCTATCAACCGCATTATTGAAATTGACTGCAAGTCCGAAAAAATATTCAAAGACCCAATTCATGTCGTAGATGTAGTGAAAAAGAATTATGGGTTCGCAGGAAAACAATTCGTTGAATATCTACAGAATCCTATCAATATGCAAGTTGCTATCGCTTTGCAAAAGAAGCTTTACAAAGAGCTTTCAAATGGTGAAACCACCGAAAAGCAGGCCATAGCTGCAAGCGTGATTTTGGCAGCCGACAGGCTCACAGAGGACTTGTTTTTTAAAGATGGAATCGTTCTTTCTATCAATGATATCTCTGAATATTTGGCTAAAAAGTCGCAGGTGTCGGCACATGAAAGAGCCTATGAATTCTTGTTTGACTATGTAGCTATGAACCACAACAAGTTTGTTCCGTCAGACTTCAGCGAAATATATGGTTGTGCTGACGAATATCACATCTATATCATAAAATCTCACTTTGACAAAATCATGCGTGATGAAGGGTACAATTCTGCAGCGTTTCTCTCTTGGGCAAAAGAAAACTGTTTGCTTGAACATAAGCCCGGTCGCAATACAATGAATAAAAAGATTATGGGAGAAAACACAAATTGCGTTTGTATTATCAAACCTGCACAAAATGAAAACAATGAAATTGAGCAAGTTGACACAGGAGATTTACCGTTTGATTAAAAAGTAGACACTGGTAGACAGTCGGTAGACAAAAGGAAGAGGCTCTTAAACCGCATGAATACTAGAAAGTAGACGAAGTAGACACAGTAGACACTTATTTTAATAAGCTCATATATAAGAAGTTTATTTATGTGTGTGTTGTCAATGTTTAATAAAAAACGTTCACGTATAGAAGTTTGTCACAGAGGTGTCTACTATGTCTACCGAAGCTGTAAACCCGCATATCCACTGCGTTTGAACGGTAGACACTACTGTGATTTATGTGTCTACCAAGTGTCTACCTTGTCTACTCAAAGAAAGGAGGAATTTATGGAGCGAAGTGATTTGATTGAATGTATTCGAACAAGAACCTTTGTTAAATATGAGGGTTCAGAATATCTACCACTTGCTTATAAGCTCAGCCGAACGGATAAAAGCTGGATTCATTCTGTTGAGCTGCAGGATATGAGAACGAATAAATGCTTGGTGATTGCTCCGTTGGATAAGGTGGTTTTAGATAATTAAATTTCAAAAGTTTTATTTAACTATTTATTTCGCTAGGCATACATCTAAAAAATCTTTCCCCAAAGGAGTGAGTTCTGCAATACCTTTTAGTAATTCAACATCTTTAAATAAGTAATCATCTCTTGGTGACTGGTATCCACCTTCTGGAACCGGAGATATATAGTTTTTTAGATGTAAAAACGCTGGATGTTGCTCAAACATATCATATGCATTTTCATTTGTATAATATTTATCATAATCTATTTTTATTAAACCAAGCCTTGATATTTCAGATAAAGAAGATGCTTGTAAATCTATATTTTGTACTCTACTATTCTCTAGAAATACGTTTGTTTTTACGGTTTTATAACCGAACTTCACACGATTTAACCGGTATTCACACACAGGTGTAATTGGGTCTAGAAACGAAAAAATTTTTAAATTCTCTGCATCTAAAGGAGACATCTGAGAAATTATTTCAGAAAATGACGGGCGAATTTTAGTTTCGTAAGCACTATCCATTGATCGAGAAATTAACTTAACAAACATATCTCTTATAGATTCTTCTTCCATGCAATACTGAGATTTTTGAAGTGCTGGCCCTACTATTTGTAACTTAGGTTCTATACGATTCATTTCAGGAATTGCATCCGTAGCTGTTTTTAATTCTTTTTCATATTTTGAAATATTAGCGGCAATTTTCAATCTCTTCATCTCTGCCTTTTCGGAAATGCCACCAAACACCAAAAACCAGATATCAGCAAATGTTGTCCCGGCTTCTTTAGTTGGCTTATCGGTGAGATTTTCACATGCCTTATCCAACGATTTAGGAATTTCAAACTTTTCAATATCCATGAAATTTACATCCCTTTCTCAACACAAGAGGTATCATATGATTTTAAAACGGATTAGAATTATTCGCTTACAAGTTAAAATTCAAATAGCCCAAGTCTTTTACTACTTTTGGTGCGATATAGAAAATTATAGCAAAAAACTTCAAAGAATTGCAGATAAATTTAAAAGGTAGCTTATTAACAAATAATACAATTTACATTGTGAGGTGGTTAATCAATTAAATTATAAATTTATTGCATCAAAATAAATATCACAAGTATAAAAAAGACTTTCCTTTTTTCAAGTATTGAGCGAGATGTATCTTCCCAGATATTTGTTCTTCAATTTGCCACTTGTCTTTTTCATTCCTGACTAAGTTTCTAACGTGCCATCTCATATCCGCAAATGTTTTCTCTTTCGTTTCATTTTGGGCTTCATTTGCATCACCTCGTCCGATGTACATTAACGCTTCCAAATCTAATAAATCGTTAAAAGATAAATTTTCAAGGTAAGGGTTTAATGATGCAGGGTTATCTTCAGCTAATTTTATAACTGTATCAATAGTCTGGGTGGAAACCATATTAAAACCTCTTTTCAATCTTTTTCTTCCAGTATATTTCAACATTCAACAAATGTAAAGGAGCAATCCATGAAACAATCCGAACGAAAACAACTTCGTCTCAATTCCCCCCCCCCAATGACACCTTTAGAGCAAATCACATTTGAGGATATTAGGCAGCTCACTTACATATGTCCGTTTTGCTGCTGTTCTCTTGGAATAGATATAAAACGATTACCTGATAATTGTCCTGATTGTGGACAACCGATACAGAAAGCGAGGAAATAACAATGCAAACGCTAGGAGATAGATTAAAACAACTGCGAAAAAATAAAGGTGTATCTATGATGACAGTTGCAAAATCGGTTGGAATATCCGATGCAGTCTACTGCCGATACGAACATGATATATCAGAACCCACTGCAAATAGAATCGTGTGGCTCTGTGATTATTTTGGAGTTTCAGCCGATTATTTACTGGGGAGGACGGATGAATGAAAAGATACATAGATGCCGAATTACCAAAACAAGCTGAAGTTCTCGCAGATGAAGTAGTTCGCCTAAAAAGTCTTTTGCTTGGGATGAAAGCGAAATA
>NZ_FZLO01000013.1 GCF_900197595.1 Scatolibacter rhodanostii
GATTATTTACTGGGGAGGACGGATGAATGAAAAGATACATAGATGCCGAATTACCAAAACAAGCTGAAGTTCTCGCAGATGAAGTAGTTCGCCTAAAAAGTCTTTTGCTTGGGATGAAAGCGAAATATGAACTTGTAAACAAAGCTTTTACACAATATTTATGTGATACAACTGTTGTCCCAGATGTAGACGGGAAAGAAAATCTGCTAAGAATTAATAGCTTATATCAGAGATATATTAAACAAGCACAGGAGGAACAACATGGATAAATATAGTTGGAATTTTACCGAACACGCTGAAATTTGGTACGAATCAGCAGATACAATCGAAGAATGCCTTGCACAGGCAAGAGAACAAAAAGATGATGACACATGGTGCGTTTTTATCGGTGAAAATGTGCCGTTTGTGACTACTATAAGTTCATATGACACGCTTGATAGAATTGAAGAAGAGGCTTATGAGTTTTGCGAATTGGCAGACAGTTGGCAGCCGCATTGCGTTGAGAGAGAAAAATTAGATGAATTGGAGGAGCAGTTGACCGAAGTAGTGCAAGCATGGCTTGAGAAATATAATCAACAACCTGACTTTTGGGCGGTTCAAAATGTCACACGGTATGATTTGGAGGAACGATCATGAGCAGATACATAGATGTGGATTCTTTGAGAGAAGAAATTCTGCATGAGAACGAATATGACAGCGATATCACAAACCACTATCTTGATTTGATTGACTTTACTGATGATGCCGATGTTGCGGAAGTGGTGCGTGGGGAGTGGCTTAATTTTATCGGTGATTTCTCAACGGCAGAATGTAGCAAATGTGGAGAAATCTATGAGGTGTCACCAGAAGAACCTAGAAATGGAAAAGAGTTTTTCGATGCATTTAAGCAATTTTATAGATTCTGCCCTCACTGCGGAGCTAGAATGAATAAACCAGCGACCGACACTAATGTCGCCACCACAAGTAGAGAGTTTTTTGACTAAAAGATTTCAGGAGGTTAAATAAGATGGAAAGATTGACACAACATACACCAGATAATTTTGGGTACGCAGAATATGAGCTGAAATCGAAAGTAGATGAACAAGATGCTATTAGCACCTTAGGTCGCTATGAGGATACAGGCTTAACACCCGAGGAAATCACAGACGGCAAAATGCTGACAGGGTGGATTAGCGTTGAGGAGCAAAAACCGAAAGAAGTCGGCAGAATATTAATAAACTTAAAAAACGGCATGGTGCTTGAGGGTTGGTGGATAAATAAAGCTTTTAAACACATTGATTTATTCGGCAAACACACAGAATTCTTCCCTGACAATCACCGACTCACTGGATGCCACTGCCTCAACCGCCGGAGGTGAGCGAATGACCAAAGAATTACTGGAAAACAGATGGAGCATAGTAGCAGAAATTGCAGAATTGGAACGAGGTGTTTCTTCTTCTGTTCAAGCCTCTAGTGCGGTAAAGCCATATCAGGTGCATGCCGTTACAATTCGAGGAATACCCGAAGATGATAAATTTATGTTATTAAAACTCAGGGAACAGTTGGCAGAGATTGACACCTTCATACAGCGAATCCCTCAAAGTGAAAGTCGAAGAATAGCAAAGAAACGAGCAGCAGGCATGACTTTTGAGCAGATTACTAATGTGCTGCAGCTAGAGTGTCATCGGGAAGGAATAACCGTAAACAGTGTGCAAAAAAAATATTATAGCTTATTTAAATAAAGGCTAGTTTTTCACAAAATTCACAAAAGTATCATTTAAACTAATAATTGAGGTAGCAGATAAGCCGAC
>NZ_FZLO01000001.1 GCF_900197595.1 Scatolibacter rhodanostii
CGTGTAAATTTTTCACAAGAGGAGAACTGCTATGGTAGTTATAAAAAGCTATGACAGAATTGAGTGTGCTGACGGTTTTATTCGAGTGAAAACGAATGAAAAATGCTGTTGCTCGGTCTGTGGTGGAATTTTATACGTCAGAGATAGCAAGCCTAGAAAAGTTATTAATCAAGCGGGAATAACGAAAATTTATCGCCTGAGAAGATTAAAATGCCAGAACTGCGGCTATTTACACACTGAAATCCCTGGCAGCATAGTCCCATACAAACATTATGCTGCAGAGGTTATTGAAGCAGAAATATGGCAAGAACGGGAGGACTGTCCAGCCGATAATAACACTTCATGGCGGTGGAAAAGTTTTTTTGCAAGTATATTAATTTTGGCGCAAAAACACAACTTTTTCTCTTCTCAGTCTCACTGGATTTCGAAAGCTTACCAAATCGTTGAAAAATTTAAGTTATTAACACACCCAGTTTGTGTTCCGTTCGAAAGTATCCGGTGTTATAATTCCAAATAGTGATAATAAAGGAGAAATTAGCTATGAGCGAACTATGCAAAAACAATAATGAATATACAATTGGAGAGTGGATGGATGTTTGGTTTAAGGTATATGCAAAAGTGCAGTTGAGAGCCAGTACAATCAAAATCCATAAAAATGCACGGAAAAGAATTCAAAATAAATATCCCACATTTGAAAATAAGAATCTAGATGAACTAACCTCACTAGAGTTTCAAATCATATTAAATTCTTTTGAAGAGCAGTATGCAAAATCAAGTATAAATCAGATTAAACATATATATTACAGTATTTATCGATTTGCAATAAGGAATAATATATGTCAGTATAATCCGATTGCAGAGATAACTATACCTAAGAATGCTGCGGTGAAAAAAGTGGAAGCTTTAACGTGGGAAGAACAGAAGCAGGTTTTATCGATATTAGATTGGCTAAGTCCAATGGATGAATATATTATTAGATTTTTCTTGTATACCGGATTGCGCCGAATGGAATTGTTAAATTTACGTTGGCAGGATTGGAATGAAGAAAAAAACCAGATTAAGGTAAGAGAAAGCAAAACAGATACGGGTGTTCGTATTATTCCACTTGTTCCGGAAGCTAAATTGATTCTGCAATATTTAAAAAATCAAAAACTAAGAATAGGGAATAGGTGTCCCTGTATATTTTCTATTTATAATAAAAAAGTGACTGAATCACATTTAAGACACACCTGTGACAAAATAGCCAGTTTAGCAGAAATCAGACATTTAACGCCTCATATGCTTAGGCATACCTTTGCGACTAGACTTTTGGAACGTGGTGTACATATCAAAGTAGTATCAAAATTACTGGGGCATAAAGATATTGCGTTTACCATGAAACGATATATAACGCTAGATGAGCGATATGTAGAAACACAAATCATGCTTTTATCAGATGAATATCTAGCGCAACATGAGTTAATATCAGAAAATAGCAATGTTAATTATTTATTCGATAACAAGGGGACACAGTCCTTCAATCAATTTCTAGCCTAAAATGCCTAAAAAAAGAAGAACTCATAAATTTGAGTTCTTCTTTTACGGTATATTGACTTTATAGCAAAACAGTGGTAAAATTAGTCAAAATACAAAAAACTCCCACAGCCAAAGCTAGCTGCAAACTAACTTTGGCATGTGCCCCTACAACAGATGTGAAGCCATCTATCATAAAGACTTGTGAGAGCGTTCTTGGTGTGGATTATACCACATCTTGACATACATTTCAAGGACTTTCGGATTGGCAACATCTAGGAGTCCTTATTTTTTTGTTTTGAATGCTTTTTCTGAACAGATTTAGCGTTTAAATATACCCGATGTTTCTTTAACAAACTGGAAACATTGTGTAGAACAGGCCTCATTACACTTTTAAACTTAGCGGTATAAAAAAATGAAAGCTTGTACTACTGGTGTAACTTGACAACCAAATGAAACCAACCAAATGCTACATATACGTGGACAAGCACAGAAGCTGAATCACACGTTGTTTTGAGGTATGCATCACACGCAACCCTTAACGAGGTGTGCCACGGCATTTGGAGATCAGGTACACACAATTTTATGCTATATAAATGGGGCTGAGATGAATCTTAGTCCCTTATATACTTAAAGTTGTGGTGAGACAATGTAAAAATGTTGTCTCACCAGAGCTTTAAAAAATGGCAGGGGCAGAAGGATTCGAACCCTCGGCACGTGGTTTTGGAGACCACTGCTCTACCAACTGAGCTATACCCCTAAATTTTACTGCTTGACTATTTTAACATCCAAAACGATGGCTGTCAAGAGAAGAAAATAAAATTATAGTATTTTTCCGATTTTTATGTAAAGGCAATGTGGGTTGCAATCAAGAATCTCTTAAAGCTTAAAATTTTTATTAATCAAATCATCCTGTAAAATGATACGTTTGATACTATCGCTAATTTGAGTAAAGAAAGCACATAGGATTAAAAGATCTCTTTCACTGCATTTTTCAGAGAGAACAATAGCAATAGAAGTGGCCAGTGCGGTTAACTCACTTCCATTCAGACTACAGTTTTCATTTTTATTCGCTTTTCCGCTCATACTCATCACCCTTATATAGCATATGCCTGAATGCCATTTTAGTTATTCCTAAAAAATGCTTGACATTTTAGTTGGTTGCGCATATACTTAGTTACACAAGTAGTTAACTATATAACAAGTAATAAGAAAGTGAGGGTTGATTGATGAAATTAGATACCGAAAGCACAAAACCTATTTTTCAGCAGATTAGTGATGAAATAGAAGATGCTGTTTTCACGGGCGCATTTAAAGAAGAAACGCAAGTTCCGTCTACAACAGAGATTTCAGCAATGTTTAAAATCAATCCGGCTACTGTCTTGAAAGGGATGAATCAACTGGTGGATACAGGTATTCTTTACAAGAAACGAGGACTTGGTATGTTTGTGGCAAAAGGAGCAGCCGAAAAAGTTCGTCAAAACAGGCAAAATAATTTCTTAGAAACCTATGTAAAACCTATGATTGAAGAGGCAGAAAAGCTGAATTTATCAAAAGATGAAATTGTTGGTTTAGTAGAGAGAGGGTATAAGTATGAATAAAATTGAGATTCGCCAAGTCAGTAAAAATTTTGGAGATACAACAGCACTTGATAAAGTGTCAGTGGATATTTTACCCGAAAAAATTTATGGACTTTTGGGAAGAAACGGTGCGGGAAAATCCACTTTATTAAATGTCATCAGTAATCGTATTTTTGCAGACAACGGTGCGGTTTTGGTCGACGGTGTGAAATCAGCTGAAAATGACAAGGCACTGAGTAAAGTCTATCTGATGAGTGAGAAAAACTATTACCCTGAAGATATGAAAGTGAAAGAGATTTTCAAATGGACAAAAGAATTTTATGGCAATTTTGATACTGAAAAAGCGTATCAGCTGTCAGAATTATTCGGTCTCAATGTAAAGCAGAGAAGTTCTAAGCTGTCCACAGGATATGCTTCTATTTTTAAAATTATCTTAGCACTTTGTTTAGATATTCCTTACATCTTCCTTGATGAGCCTGTTTTAGGGCTAGACGCAAACCACAGAGAGATGTTTTATAAGCTATTGCTTGAGTCTTATGCTGAAAAGCCCAGAACTTTTGTGATATCGACACACTTAATTGAAGAAATTTCTAGTTTGATTGAAGATGTAATCATCATTAAAAACGGAAAAGTAATCAAAGATTGTTCTAGTGAAGAGCTGCTCTCTTCTGGGTACACTGTCAGTGGTGCTGCAGAGGTGGTGGATGCTTTCACGAAAGGCAAAGAGGTTATTGGTGCCGATATGTTGGGCGGACTAAAAAGTGCCTATGTTATCGGTACGGCAGATAAGAGCCAAGTTTTGGATGGATTGGAAATTACAAAACTGGATATGCAAAAATTATTTATTCAATTGACCAATTCATGAGGGGGTTAAATAATGAAAATTAAACCAAGCCTCAAGTTTTACTTAAGAAATATGTTTCTTGCTGTGGGTGTTTATTACGCGATTACCACCGTTATGTTGATGGTTGTAACGATTATTTTGAATCTATTCAAAGTCGGCAACGAAGAAATGAATTTTTCGAGCAGTACAGAATTTGGTTCGCCTACATTTTGTATTATATGGGGAATACTTATTTTTACAGCTTATATGAAATTTATGCTTCAAAATGGTGTTTCTAGAAAAACAATGTTTATGAGCGGTGTTCTCTCCACAGTTATTCTTGCATTTGCCATGAGTATCATCGACTTTGTTATCCAAATTGTGATTGGTAAAATGGGGGGTTTACTAAATGTTTCCCTTACGGGGCGTCCTGCTTTTTCCATCCTTTATAGAAATGGAATATTTATTTCAGAATTCACATTTGGCGATGTTGTGCTGAATCTGATTTGGTCATCTTTGTTTGCTGTTTTCTTAGGGTTTTTGGGCATGATTTCAGGACTTGTCTTTTATCGACTATCTAAGATAGGACGTATTATAGCCGGTGTTGGGCTTGGCGGCGGTTTAGTTATTTTACTTCCTATTGCAGAAGAAACCATTACGAATGGAGCCATTAGTAGAGCCGCTAAACAATTTGTTTTATTTGTTCTTGGCCTGCAACACTCGTCGGGGCCCAATCCATACATTTGGTTTGCGAGTTCTCTAGTGCTATGTGCTGTTATAGGTGGACTTTCGTATCTGTTACTTCGCCGAGCGGCTCCGCAGAAAGCGTAACCAAGGCGCAAGACACGATACTAGCGGCGATAGACCAAATTAGGCGATGGGCAAGTTACAATTTTGAGCAAAAAATTTTGGGATGGAATGAGCAATTAAGGTTTTGTCAAGAATCTTCGAGGAGGGTCGAAATGAAAATAAAATCAACTTATAAATTTTATCTAAGGACAATGATGATTTCAGCAGCCATGTATTATGGGATTACGGTTGCCATTATGTTGTCTGGAGAGGCGTTCATCAAGATAGCTGCCAGTGGAAATGATGACGTCACATTTTCTAATAGTACAACAATAGGTTCACCTATATTTGCTTTTGTGTGGGGAATCTTGATTTTCACAACCTACATTAAATTTATGCTGCAAAATGGAGTTTCTCGTAAGACCATGTTTTGCACGGGAGTACTCTCTATTTTTTCTCTTTCTACTATAATGGGCATTCTGGATATGATATTGGCTCTTCTGTTCAATAAGATTCGATCAGGTAGCCAGAGCAGCGAAGTCTCGCTTTTTTCAATGATATACAAAAACGAAATGCCGGTTTCTCAGTTTACGTTTGGCGATATCGTGTCGAATGTACTCTGGACATTTGCACTAACGATTTTTTTGGGATTTTTAGGCACACTGATTGGTCTTGTTTTTTATCGTTTATCAAAGCTTGGAAAAATTATTGTAGGCGTTGGTCTTGGCGGTGGTATATTGATTTTGCTGCCTGTTATTGAAGCAACAATGACAAAAGGCGCTATCGTTAAAGCAATCGGCAGGTTCTTCTTGTTCGTATTTGGCTTGCAAGATACATCTGGTCCTAATCCCTACATCTGGGTGATTAGCTCTTTGGTTATCTGCGTTGTACTAATTACATTATCATTTTTGTTAGTTCGCAGAGCAGCACCACAAAAAGCATAACAGAGTAACTGCATAGAATAAAATGTTTTAAAATGGCAACTGCTATTAAAAAAGGAATTCTCTCATAGTAACGTGAGAGGATTCCTTTTTGTTTATAATACGAAGATAGCGCAAATGAAATCGGTAGAATGGCAAGAATAAAATCACATATAGGCATGACTACAATTTTATATTGACAACTTAGGGAGTATAAGTGATATTTGTGAGCGTAGTACCGGGGTAGTAATGAGCTAGAATTTCTTGATAGTTTGAGCCTTGCTCAGCCATATAGATTGCTCCCACTTGACTCATACCAACACCATGGCCGTGACCTCTTACGGTAAAAGCGAAGTTTGTGCCATTAAAATTTACGTCAAAACTAGTGCTTGCTAAAGCAAGAGCAGTGCGCAGTTTAGTGCCTTCTATAGTAATACCGCAAACGTTGATTTGGTTAGTGTAGCCGGCGCTGCTAAGCTCTTGACTGGTAAACCAATCACTTTCTGCAGTTGAAAAATCAAAAGACAAATCGGGAAATGCAGCTTGTAGTTTTTCTCTTATTTCGTCAGCTGTAAATGAATTGTAGCTAAGGTAGCCGTCGCTGAGCAAATCTCCCGGGCTAGCGACTGAAGTCAGATAAGAGCGTTCTGAACCCCACACGTTGGCAGAAGCTTCGGTGCTGCCATTAGAAATGGCAAAATAAGAGGCAAGAATGGGCTCGTTATTTTCCGTTAGCATTTCTCCGTAGACAGAATTTACAATCAAATTTGCCTTTTCCATATAAGTATCATATTGCTCACCCCAGCGCTCCTGCATTTTTTCGGGAGTTGTGTAAATTAGCCAAGCGTCGCTGTTGCACGTGAGGTCATAGTCGTTTTCTTTGTTGACATTTCGTTGGGCGGAATAATAAGTATAGGCTGCAACAGCTTGTGCTTTTAGTGATTCATCAGGGGCAGAAAGCGGCATTTCACAAGCGACAGCGGCGGGTAAAAAATCTTTGGCAGCAACAGTGAGAATCGTATCAGTAGCAGAATCTTTAATTCTAAAGATATCATTTTCTGCACTTGTTGGAGCAGTAGTGCTGCCTTTTTGAGGGAAGATGGTTACGCCGTCTAAGAATCCGGGGACAGAAGAGGATGGATCAGGAGTAGCACTAGGTGCGGCTTTTGTATTCGTTTCAGACTTAGTAGAATCTATAGCAGCAGGGGAGACTGAAGCCTTAGAAGAATCGCCCCGCAAATGGAAAATACCAAGAGGTAAAAATAAAAAGAGCAGATATAAGAGAAGAACGTAAAGTGCCAAATGCTTGTGAGAATACTTTTTTTGTTTGGTTTCCATGATGATTATCAGTCCTTTCAATAGGTTGTACTATTTCAGAAAAAAGAGTCAGGAAAAATGGCAGAGGGTTATTTTGAAATTCAACTCATTTTTATAACAAATGAAAGATTTGTGAGACGAAGTTGCAAAAATGGATTGACTTCACTGAAGAAATGCGCTAAAATAGCAAAATACTATATGGGTAATGAATATGCGTGGGGTAGGTGAATTATTAGTGATAAAGGGAAATAAAATATATCAGCAATCTATTGAAGAACTTTGTGAAGAATATAGAGCTAATAATGTAATTACGAAAGAGCAATTTGAAAAATTCGGTGTTAAAAGAGGTCTGCGTAATGACGATGGTACAGGCGTTGTGGCAGGGCTTACCAGAGTTTGTAACGTACACGGCTATTTGATTGAAGACGGCCAGCGCATACCGGATGAAGGTCGGTTGGTCTATCGAGGAATCAGCGTAGCAGACATTATTGAAGGCTGCGAAAAAGAAGATAGATTTGGCTTTGAAGAAGTCGTTTGGCTATTGATTTTCGGCAAGCTGCCGACACAGTCACAATATGACCGAATTTGCAAGATGTTGTTTGAGAACCGTGATTTACCCGAATATTTTTTGGAAGACGCCTTAATGAAAACACCCTCTAAAGATATTATGAACAAACTGGCTAGTGCTGTGTTAGCTTTATATACATATGATGATAATCCTGATGATTTATCTTTAGAAAATAATATGCGTCAAAGTCTTTCGCTGATTTCAAAACTTCCTGCGATTATGACACACTCCTATCAGGTTAAACGACGTCATTTTGACAGAGAAAGTATCTTTTTTCACCCTTTTGATCCGAATCACAGCACAGCCGAATCTATTCTCAATGCACTGCGTCCTGATATGAAATTTACCAGACAAGAAGCAAAGCTGCTTGATACCTGTATGATTCTTCATGCAGAACACGGCGGCGGCAATAACTCTACCTTCACAGCAAGGGTGGTTACTTCTTCCGGTTCAGATATCTATTCTTCTATCGCAGCTGCCATTGGTTCTTTGAGAGGACCAAAACACGGCGGTGCAAGCTATAAAGTATTGGCCATGATGAAAGATATTATGGAAAATGTAAAAGATTGGACAGATGAAGAAGAAGTAGGGGCCTATCTTGAGAAGATTTTGTGCAAAGAAGTGGGCGATAAGAGCGGCTTAATTTATGGTATTGGCCATGCGATTTATACACTGTCTGACCCCCGCGCAACTATTTTAAAAACCAAAGCCGGCGATTTGGCAAAAGAAACAGGTTTTGACAAAGAGTTAGCTCTTTATGAGTTGGTTGAAGCTTTATCCCCGCAAGCTTTCAAAAAAGTGACGGGCTATGATAAAGTAGTCTCTGCCAATGTGGATTTTTATTCCGGCTTGGTGTATCAAATGTTGGGAATCCCACAGGATTTGTTGACACCTATGTTTGCTGTATCAAGAATTTCAGGTTGGTGTGCACATCGCATTGAAGAACTCACTACTGGCAACCGAATTATTCGCCCGGCCTATCAGGCTCTGCCGCAAAAACACGGCTATCTTTCTATGGCAGAACGTGAGTAATCTCATTTCTGACAGCAAAATAAAAGAAATAGAATGATGATAAAAACGCGCGGGAGTAGGAAAGTTCTCCTTTGCGTTTTTTCTATTTTGACAATTTCGTAAATCGAAAATAGAGTATAATCATGTTATTGATAAATCAATCTGAAGAGTATTAAACAACTGTTAAGAGATACTAGTGATTGAATAGCAGGTGCAGCAGAAGCTCAGGACCCATGCCTTATTGTTTCAAAATAGCTTTTTGAGAGCATAATTATAATGAGAAATAAAGTGGCTGAGCGGTCTAAAAATGGTAATTTGGTTGAAGAATGATTTTCACAGCAAGGTGAAATCATTCAGTTAGATGTCTTTATCAGATTGGTAAATATTTCTTAATAAATTTGTAAGAATTTAGGTGTATAAAAAGATATAAATTCAGAAAAACGAGGAGGGTAAATATGAAAAAGATTGCTGTTATATATAAATCCAAATATGGTGCTACAGGGCGCTATGCAAGATGGTTAGCGGAAGAACTGGGTGCGGAGCTCTTTGAAAAATCACAGGTGCCTGCATCTGCCTTAGGTGAATTTGATTTGATTTTATACGGTGGCGGTGTTTATGCTGGCGAGCTTAGAGGCGTGAAATTTCTGTATAAATCAAGATGCAGAAATATCGTTTTGTTTACGGTTGGGCTTGAAGATCCTGAAAAAATCAGTTATGCACATATGGAAGAAAAAATACACAACACTAAAGGACTTGAAAGATCTAAAATCTTTCATCTGCGTGGTGCAATGGATTTTAATCGTCTGCAATGGCTAGATAAGAAAATCATAGGTTGGGTTATGAAGGGGCAAAAAAATCCCACTGAAATGGCTGAAGTTGAGACGATGATTGCCCCTGAAAATAAAATTGATTTTGTAAAAAAAGAAAAGCTGGCACCCATTATTGAGTATGTAAAAAATGAAAACAACTGGTAAGTGTTGTGAGATAAAATGAGTTGCTGCGAAAAATCTTGTAAAAGGACAGGAGATTGATAAAATTGGTGAGGGACAAAGAATGAGTGTGAAAAATTCGCTTAAAATAGCGAGTATTGGGATTATGGGCGGCATGGTGTTTCGAATCCTAAGCGTATTATATCAGTTTGATCGTACGACCGGGTTTTACAAAGATAATGGCGTGTTTGCTTGGATTGATGTTGCTTTTGTGTTAGCGACAGCAGCTCTTTCTGGATTGACCACCTTGCATGACAAAAAAACTTTTTTTACGCCATATTCAAACACAAAAAATCGTTTACTGGGAACTATTTCTTTGTTTTCAGGGGTAGGGCTGCTGGTTATGGCGGCCATGCAAATGAAGGTGTATTTTGAGACAAAAAATGCACAAGATTTTGATTGGAACGAGCCGATGACCAGCTGGGTTCATTTAGGGCTGATTGGCAGTTCAGTGATTTTTGGATTGCTGCAAATTATCTTAGTGCCAGCCTTTTTTGCAGGCAGAAATAGTTTTGGAGGCTTTCCGGCGTTATATTTGATTAGCGTGTTGTGGGGTATTTTCAATCTTTTCTTTATGTTTTTGTATTATTCTCACTCGGTTTTGCACCAAGAGAATGTATATACAATTCTTTCAGCAGCGTTGTTATTATTAGCACTCTATTACTTAAGCCGCTATTTTGGAGGCGTAAACACGGAACATTCGGCAAGGCTGTTTTATGTTTTTGGGTTTCCGGCAGTACTTGTTTCAACAGCAGGTATTGCCTCAAATTTGCTAGTTTATTTTCTTCTGGGAATCTCACTCTCGGAGGTGCCAATTATCATTCAAATGGCACAGCTAAGTGTTGCTTTGTTGGTTTTTGTGAGCTTAGTGACCATTCGAAAATATGACTTGCACGAACCGGCTGGTTCGCATAGAAAGAAACACAGATACTATACTTCTTCAAAAATTACAATAGCTTCTACAAGTGAACAGCAAGAAGCAAAAAGGATGAGAGTAAAATGAGATAGATAAAATAGTTTGTCTATTTCGTATCAAACTCTTGTATTCTTTCGAAAAATAGATTAAAATAGACTTGTTAACGTCAATATCCAAAAATCAGGAGGTTTCAATTATGTCCATTAAAGTTGCAATTAACGGATTCGGCAGAATCGGTCGTTTAGCATTCAGACAAATGTTCGGTGCTGAGGGTTATGAGATCGTAGCGATCAACGACTTGACAAGCCCTAAAATGCTTGCTCACCTATTAAAGTATGATTCTGCACAAGGCAGATATGCTCTTTGTGATACAGTTTCTGCTGGTGATGATTCCATCACAGTAGATGGCAAAACCATCAAAATTTATGCTGAAAAAGATGCTAAAGATTTGCCTTGGGGCGAAATCGGTGTTGATGTTGTGCTTGAGTGCACAGGTTTCTACACTTCTAAAGCAAAATCACAGGCTCATATCGATGCAGGCGCTAAGAAAGTTGTTATTTCTGCTCCGGCCGGCAATGATTTGCCAACCGTTGTTTACAGCGTAAATGAAAACATTCTTACAAAAGAGGATACCATCATTTCTGCTGCTTCTTGCACAACCAACTGCTTAGCTCCTATGGCTAATGCATTGAACAATTATGCTAAAATCCAGAGCGGCATCATGTCTACCATTCATGCTTACACTGGCGACCAGATGGTTCTTGATGGTCCTCACAGAGGCGGAGACCTAAGAAGAGCTAGAGCTGCTGCTGTGAACATCGTTCCTAACAGCACAGGCGCTGCTAAAGCAATCGGTCTTGTTATTCCTGAACTGAATGGCAAATTGATTGGTTCTGCACAACGTGTTCCGGTTCCAACAGGTTCAACCACCATTTTGACAGCTGTTGTCAAAGGCACAGATGTTACTGTTGATGGCATCAATGCTGCTATGAAAGCTGCTGCTTCTACTTCTTATGGCTACAATGTAGATGAAATTGTTTCTTCTGACGTTGTTGGCATCACCTATGGTTCTCTGTTTGATTCTACACAGACCATGGTTTCTAAGATTACAGATGATCTCTATGAAGTACAGGTTGTTGCCTGGTATGACAATGAGAACAGCTATACTAGCCAAATGGTTAGAACAATCAAATACTTTGCTGAAATCTAATTAAGTTTTCATAAAAGTGAATGAGGATAGGGTGTTTTCTTTCAGAAAATGCCCTATTTTTATATTTTAGGAAGATTAATAGTTGACAAGCAAATAGGATTATAGTATAATTTGAACTGTAAAGACAATAGCTTTACAGCGTGAAAAAGGAAGTGACATTTTGGCAAAAGATTTAAGAATTACTTTTTTGCTGGATTTTTATGGAGACATGCTAACTGAAAAACAGCGAGAAGTTGTTGAAGCCTATTATAATGAAGACTTGTCGCTTGCCGAAATTGCCGAAGATAAAGACATCACACGGCAGGGCGTAAGAGACGCCATCAAACGAGCAGAAGCTCAGCTCTTAGAAATGGAAGAACGTTTAGGACTTGCTAAGCGCTTCAAATCTGTTCAAGATGCTTTGACCATTATCTGCGACTGTGCACTTCGTATTCAAGAAATTAATCAAGACGGATTGAATAACTCAGAGATTAATCAAAACGTCATTCAAATTATAGCTTGTGCAAGAGATCTTGCTATGGAAGAATAAGAGTTTGAAAGGAAGAAAGCCGTGGCATTTGAAGGTTTAGCAGAAAAACTCAGCAATTCGTTTAAGAAACTGAAAAATAAAGGAAAGCTTAGCGAAAAAGATGTAAAAGATGCCATGCGTGAAGTTCGTTTGGCTCTTCTCGAGGCAGATGTAAACTACAAAGTTGCCAAAGACTTTACTTCATCGGTAACAGAACGCGCCATTGGCGAAAAAGTGATGGAAAGTCTTACTCCGGCACAGATGGTTATTAAGATTGTCAATGAAGAATTGGCAGGATTAATGGGTGGCAGTGAAGAAAGACTCAAGTCCCCGTCAAGCCCACCTGCTATTATTATGATGTGCGGTTTGCAGGGTGCCGGTAAAACGACACATGCTGCCAAACTTGCCAAAATGCTGAAGACACAGGGGAATCGCCCTTTGCTCGTTGCTGGTGATATTTATAGACCTGCTGCTATCAAACAGCTTCAGGTTGTCGGTGAACAAGCAGGTGTTTCTGTGTTTGAAAAAGGTACACAAGACCCGGTACAGACCGTAAAAGAGGCGGTTAAACACGCCAAAGATTACGGCAATAACTATGTTATCATAGATACGGCCGGACGTTTGCAGATTGACGAAGATTTGATGGCTGAGCTTCATCGCATTAAAGATGCAGTAAATCCTACAGATATTTTGCTAGTTGTCGACTCTATGACGGGTCAAGAGGCGGTTAACGTAGCCAAGGCTTTTGATGATTTGCTCAATATCTCCGGTGTTATTTTAACCAAGCTCGATGGTGATACTCGAGGCGGTGCAGCGCTTTCTGTTAAGGCAGTGACAGGTAAGCCGATTAAATTTGCCGGTACAGGTGAAAAACTAGACGATTTGGAAGTTTTCCATCCCGACAGAATGGCAAACCGTATTTTAGGCATGGGTGATGTGCTCTCTTTAATTGAAGAAGCCGAACTCAAACTAGATGAAAAAGCGGCCGCTAAAACTGCTGAACGATTGATGCAGAATAAATTCGACCTGAACGATATGTTGGAGCAATTTCAGCAGATTAAAAAAATGGGTCCAATTAAAGGCATTTTATCAAAACTGCCTGGCATGAGTGATAAGCAACTGGATGATGTGGATATTGATGACAGAGTCATGGACCGCACAGCGGCGATTATTCTTTCGATGACACCGGCAGAGCGTGAAAAGCCAGAACTGCTCAATGCTTCACGCAAAAAAAGAGTAGCAGCAGGCTGTGGTATGAAAGTAGAAGATATCAATCGCTTGCTAACGCAATTTAAGCAGACACAAAAGCTGATGAAGCAATTTGGCGGAAAAGGTAAAAAGAAACGGATGCCTCGCCTAAATAATATGCCGTTTTAAAACAAGCTGTTATTGACCAAGGCAATCGACCAAGGTTTGTAATATAGAATTTAAACTTATTTATTTTTATTTTGGAGGAAACAAATTATGGCAGTAAAAATTAGACTTCGCAGAATGGGCGCTAAAAAAGCTCCTTTTTATCGTATCGTAGTGGCGGATTCCAGATCTCCTCGTGATGGCCGTTTCATCGAAGAAATCGGTTACTATAACCCAATGGAAGAACCCAGTGTAGTGAAAGTTGATCCTGAAAAAGCTAAAAAATGGCTCGCTAATGGCGCTCAGCCCACTGACACCGTAAAAACACTGTTCAAAAAACATGGTGTAATCGAGTAAGAATGGCTTGCCGCCTATTATGCGGCAGAAAGGACGATGCGTTATGCAGGATTTGTTAATTGCGATTGCAAGGGGTTTGGTTGAGCAACCAGAAGAAGTTACCGTAACCGTTGAAGATGGCGAAGAGGGCATGATTGTATATCATCTACATGTTGCAGAACAGGATATGGGCCGTGTAATCGGAAAGCAGGGCAGAATTGCCAAGGCGATTCGCGTTGTGATGAGAGCGGCTGCGACTCGCAACAATCAAAAAGTCATGGTTGAAATAGATTGATTTTAGAAAAGGGCAATTTGCCCTTTTTCTGATTTTTAGAGAGAATGAAATAAATGTGTTTGAGGGGATTATGAAACAATTTTTAGAAACAGGACGAATTGTCGGGACACATGGAGTTCGTGGCGAGCTTAAAATTGAACCGTGGGCAGATTCTCCTGCTTTTATCACAAAAGTGGGCAAGCTATATTGGGACGAGGGCAGACAGCCTATCGAAGTTAAAAATTTGCGACTGCATAAAAG
Source organism: Scatolibacter rhodanostii (assembly GCF_900197595.1). Classification (GTDB taxonomy): domain Bacteria; phylum Bacillota; class Clostridia; order Oscillospirales; family Acutalibacteraceae; genus Scatolibacter; species Scatolibacter rhodanostii. The sequence goes on from NZ_FZLO01000001.1 coordinate 14,368, forward strand.
CTTTGTCCTACTCACCATTCATGGTGTAGACACAGTAGAGAAGGCAGATTTGTTGCGTGGCAAAATCGTTTATCTGAATCGTAATGACGTTAAATTACCAGCCGGACAAGTTTTTATTGATGACTTAATTGGACTTACGGCTCAAGATGGTAAAACAGGAAAAATCTATGGTAAGTTGACTAAGGTTTATCCCACGGGAGCCAATGATGTCTATGAAATTGAAAACGAAGCGGGGCAAAAATATCTTTTTCCCGCTGTTAAGCATATGATAAAAGAGATTAACCTTGCTAATGGTATAATTGAACTGCTACCGATTCCGGGTATATTTGATGATGAGGTAGTCACGGATGAGAATTGACATTGTCACATTGTTTCCTGAAATGTTTGCATCCACATTAGGCGAGAGTATTGTCTATCGTGCCAGAAAGCGTGGATATCTTCAAATTTGCTGTCATCAGCTTCGTGATTTTGCTCCATTACCACACCGAAAAGTAGACGACACTGTTTTTGGTGGTGGAAAAGGAATGCTCTTGGCGGCAGAGCCAATAGCAAGCGCTTTAGATGCTATAACAGAACATGTTGGGCATAAGCCGCATACGATTTATATGTCGCCAAGGGGAAAAGTGCTGACACAAGATAAAGCAAAACAGCTTGCTCAAATGGATAATCTTGCGATTCTTTGCGGACACTATGAAGGCATTGATCAAAGGCTTTTAGATGAATACGTGGATGAAGAAATTTCGATTGGTGATTTTGTGCTAACAGGGGGAGAAATTCCTGCTATGGTGCTGACAGATGTGGTAAGCAGAATGATTGGTGGCGTACTGGCAGATGAATCGTGCTTTACAGAAGAAAGCCATTTCAACGGGTTGCTGGAATATCCGCAGTATACACGACCAGACAATTGGCGAGGGAAAATGGTGCCGCCCGTGCTAACAAGCGGCCATCACCTGAATATGCAAAGATGGCAGCGAAAAGAATCTTTGCGTATAACGAAACAGAATAGACCGGATATGCTGGCAAAATTATTGCTGACAAAAGAGGACGAAAAACTTCTGCAAGAATTAGAGTATGAAAACAGAGAAGTTAAATAAATGGCGAAAAAAGCAAATTGATTGTAGATTTTCTAGTTTTTATACGTTCAAATTGGCATAGTGCCAAAAAAGTTTTCAACAATGGGTGTCAAGTTGACTAAAGAAAGCCAATTTGTGATTCCGCTGTCTGTTCATCAATCCAAAAATCAATAAATGAGGTTGACGGGGACATTTCCTGTGATATAATAAAATACGAAATGTGGTTTGTGTTAAAACCTCGTTAAAATTTGAGATGCGGATTATTTTAAATAAGGATTTGTTTAGTTTAGGAGTGTGAATGCAATGTGTGCTGAAGAAGTTTTGGTGCAAAATCAGGTGGGTCTTCATGCTAGACCAGCTACGTTTTTTATTCAGAAAGCAAATGAATTTAAGTCTTCAATTTGGGTAGAAAAAGAAGAGAGAAGAGTCAACGCGAAGAGCTTGCTCGGTGTTTTGTCACTGGGAATTGTCGGTGGTGTGAGTATCCGTATTATTGCAGATGGTTCGGATGAACAACAGGCTGTAAAAAGTTTAGTTGAACTTGTAAATTCCGGATTTGTGGAGTAATAAATTTTTAGCTGGCATCGCTTTTGCGGTGCCTTTTTTTGTTATTTAGAGCCATATATTCAAATCGATGTTGCAGAGAGGACATTTCTATGGTCGATTTAATCGAGAAGAAAAAAGAATTGCGCGCCAAGGCAATGAAATTACCCCTTTTGCCGGGTGTATATTTAATGCACAATAAAAAAGATGAAATTATCTATGTCGGCAAAGCAAAAGTGTTGAAAAACAGGGTGAGCCAATATTTTGGTTCCGATAAAAATCATGAAGAAAAAGTTCGCCGCATGATTGAAAATGTGGATTATTTTGAATATATTGTCACAGATAGTGAATTTGAAGCTTTGGTGCTTGAAAATAGCTTAATTAAACAAAATCAGCCTAAATACAACATTCTTTTAAAAGATGACAAAGGATATAGTTATATTAGGGTTAGCGGCGGCGATTGGCCGAGAATTTCAGAAGTTAAACAGGTTGCGAATGATGGCGCGCAATATATAGGCCCTTATATGAGCTCGTGGTCGATTAAAGAAACCATTGATTCTGCCAGAAAAATATTTCGTCTACCAAACTGCAATCGTCGTTTCCCCGAAGATTTTGGGAAAGGGCGTCCTTGTCTGTACTATTATATTAAGCAGTGCAGTGCACCTTGTCGAGGCAAAATGCACAGAGATGAATATCAAGAGGCTTTTCAGGAAGCAATGGATTTCATTAAAGGAGGTAGTAGTGGCTCTATTAAGGCACTGACTGAAAAAATGGAACAGGCTGCTGAAAATCTTGATTTTGAATTGGCGGCTCGCCTGCGGGATAGAATTCGTGCCATTGACAAGGTTAAAGAGCGTCAGAAAGTAGTGGCCAGTAAAGAAAAAGAGCAGGATGTTATTGCTATGGCACAAGGGCCAAGGCATACCGCTTTTGAGGTATTTCGTTTTACCAATCATCGTTTGAGCGACCGTGAGAGCTTTGTAACAGAGGGCTGCGAAGATAATGCTGAAAGTCGTTCAGAATTTATTCGTCAATATTACGCTATGAGAGATGAAATACCGTCCTTGCTTCTGATGGATGGAGAAGTAGCCGATGAAGAGCTTGTGATTCGCTGGCTGGCAGAGAAAAGAGGAAAAGCTGTCAAAATTCATGTTCCGCAGCGAGGTGAACAGTTGCAGCTGGTCGAAATGTGTCGGAATAACGCTGCCGAGAGCTTGGCGAGACAATTGGGAAACAGCGGACGTGAAGCCTCTGCTCTTGATGAACTGAAAAGATTGTTAGGGCTAGCAAGTGTGCCTGAATATATAGAATCCTACGATATTTCAAACTTAGCGGGGGGAGAGAATGTTGCCGGTATGGTCGTGTTTGAAAATGGAAGACCGCTGAAATCTGCCTATCGCAAATTTAAAATAAAAACAGTTGAGGGGCAGGATGACTATGGCTCTATGCGTGAAGTGATTCGTCGTCGCTTTGAAGAATATCGCATTCATAAGGATGAAAATGAAGGATTTGGCCGGTTGCCTGACTTGATTCTACTGGACGGTGGTAAAGGCCATGTAGCGGCTATTCGCCCTTTGCTGGAGCAGATGGGGATTGATGTCCCTGTTTTCGGCATGGTGAAAGATGACAAGCATCGTACCAGAGCGATTGCCGTAACAGGCGGCGAAATTGCGATTCACTCAACGAGAACCGCTTTTACGCTGGTATCAAAAATACAAGATGAAGTGCACCGCTTTGCGATTGGCTATCATCGTCAGCAGCGGAAAAAGAGTACCATTTCATCGACTCTTTTATCCATTGAAGGAGTTGGTGAAGCACGTGCTAAGGCTTTAATGAAACATTTTCGAACCGTGTCGGCGGTGCAACAGGCCGAACTGATTGAACTTGAGCTAGCACCTGGCATGAATAAGCCGTCTGCAAGAAAAGTATATGAATATTTTCATGGTAAAACTGAAGAATAGATATAAACGAAACGGCGAGAGGTCGATACATAAGTTGACAAAAAAATACTTTTTCAGCACGATTTCTTGCCAAAAAGGTTACAAAAGGTTGACATATTCAGAGAATAATGGGATAATGAAGCGTAATCTATGCAGAGTGTAGATTAGCAGTAAAGGTTGGAGCGTATATGAGGATTATTACAGGAACAGCCAGAGGAAAAAAGCTTTCAGCATTAGAGGGCAGAGATGTTCGCCCGACGACAGATCGAGTGAAAGAAGCCTTGTTTGATATCTTGCAGTTTCGGATAGAAGACAGGCGCTTTTTAGATATGTTTGCCGGTTCAGGGCAAATTGGATTAGAAGCACTTAGCAGAGGCGCTAAATCAGCCGTGATGATTGATGCTTCTAAAGAATCAATCAGAGTAATCGAACAAAATACAAATCAAACTCAGCTTGAACACCAGGCTAAAATTTTGTGTGCTGATGCGCTTGCTTATGTATCATCGACAGCCGAAGTATTTGACATTGCTTTTTTGGATCCGCCATATCATGCTGATTTGCTGATTCCCGCTTTGGAAAAAGTAGTGCGGTGCATAGCAGAATCAGGTGTGATTATTTGCGAACATTTGAAAGAAACGCAGCTGCCAGATCAGGTGGGAGACTTTATCAAAGAAAAAACATATCGCTACGGCAAAATCCATTTGACGAGATATGAACGTCCTTAGCGATGGGAGAGTATGACAGTGAGAATTGCAATTTGTCCGGGAAGTTTTGACCCGGTGACACTAGGGCATATGGATATTATTGCCCGAGCCTGCAAAATTTTTGACAAAGTGATTGTGGCGGTTTCGGTAAATCCCGAAAAGCATACCAGCTTTTCTACAGAAGAGAGAAAACAGATGCTTACCATTGCGACCAAATCAATGGGTCTTGAAAATGTTGAAATTGATGTTGTGAACGGACTTCTTGCTGATTATGCCCGTTCAAAGGGAGCCAATGCTATTGTCAAAGGCTTGCGGGCGATGACAGACTTTGAATATGAATTTCAGATGGCACTGACAAACAAGCAGCTCAATCCTGAGCTTGAAACCATGTTTTTGGCAACAAGCGCGCAAAATATGTTTTTGAGCTCAAGTATGGTCAAGCAGGTAGCTGGTTTTGGTGGAGATATTAAAGATTTTGTGCCGGAGTGCATCGCGCAAACGATAAAGGAAAGGTTAAGTATCGGAGGTAACAAGAATGGCTAATAATCAAGCAACAATCGAAGATTTGATAGATGAAATGTATGATGTGTTGGATAAAGGTTGGCGACTTCCTGTCTCGAATGGCAAGGTATTTGTAGATGGAGAAGAAGTACGCGATATTTTAAACGAAATAAAAGAAGAGATTCCAGAAGTTATTAAAGAGGCTCGCCGCGTTGTTGCTGACCGTGCGCACATCATCGCTGAGGCAAACCGTGAAGCAGAAACCATTATTCGTGTTGCCCAAGAGAAGCAAAAAACCATGATTGAACAAAGCGAAATCACTCGCCAAGCTCAGGCAAAAGCAAATGATTTAATTGCACAGGCACAGGCAAAATTTAAAGAAATGCGTAAAGCTAGCAATGATTACGTAGATGATTTAATGCGCCGTACAGATGAGTCGCTTTCAGAAAATTTAGCTGAACTAAGAAAAACAAGACAGAATATTAAATCTTCTCAGCGGAACTCACAAATGTAATAGCTGATTTATAGACAAAATAAACAAAGATAACTGTAAATGAAATTCCCTTTACGATATATTGTAGAGGGAATTTTTGTTTGCACTATATATGGTCGAACATAGGGTTTTTCAGCCGATTTGACGTATTTTGTCAATAAGTGACAAATGTTCTGCATTGATTTTCATCACTTTTTAAGCTATAATTGTGATACCAAGTGGTGAAAAGTGCAACAAAGTTGCAAAAAGTGGGTAAAAAGTGGAGTGAAAAGCTTTTACAGCCTCTTGAGTAAGATGAAAAGGAACTTCAATATGTTGACAGGTGAGTATCAACATAATATGGATTTAAAGGGTCGTGTAACGATTCCTTCTAAATTTCGTGAAGACCTTGGGGACAAGTTCTATGTCTGCAAGGGCTTAGACGGTTGCCTTTTTGTCCTTTCAGGTGCGCAGTGGGAGCGCTTTGTTGAAAAGGTATCTGCCTTGCCAATGGCACAAGCTAAAGGAATTCAGCGATATTTCTTTTCAGGTGCGGCAGAAGTTGAGCCGGACAAGCAGGGTAGAATTTTACTTCCTCAAAATTTGAGAACACATGCAGGCTTAGAAAAAGATGTTACAGTTATTGGCGCAGCTGTTCGTGCAGAAATTTGGGATACGAACAGATGGAATGGCTATAACGACGAACAAACAGAAGAATCAATTGAAGATGCGATGAATCTGTTGGAGTTTTAATATGGAATTTCATCATAAACCGGTGCTCTTTGAAGAGACGATAAAGAGTTTAAACATTCAACCAAGCGGTATCTATATAGACGGAACTATGGGCGGGGCGGGGCACTCAGAGGCAATTGTCAGTCAGCTGACTACAGGTACGTTGCTTTCTATTGACCAAGACCCGGATGCACTCGCAGTAGGCCGAGAGAGGCTGAAAAGCTATTCTGCTTCACAGATAGCAGAAGGTAATTTCAGCAATATGAAAGAAATTGCGGCTATTCACGGTATTTATGCTGTTGACGGTGTACTACTAGATATAGGGGTTTCTTCCTATCAGTTGGATGCGCCCGAGAGAGGTTTTTCTTTTCATCATGATGCGCCTTTGGATATGCGTATGAATAAACAAGGTACTTCTGCTGCTGATTTGGTTAATACCTTAGAACACAAAGAACTGGCTGAAATCCTATTCCGTTATGGGGAAGAAAAGAATGCAAACCGTATTGTTGCCGGAATTATAAAAGCCAGACAAGCAAAACCGATTGAAACTACGTTGGAGTTAGCTGAAATTATCAAAGAGTCTGTGCCGGCAAAAGTCAGACGTGAATCGCATCCGGCGAGAAAGACTTTTCAAGCACTTCGCATTGCAGTTAACGGTGAACTTGATGTGCTACAAGAAGGGTTAGAAGCAGCGTTTGATTTGCTCAAACCGCAAGGCAGATTAGCAGTCATTACTTTTCATTCTTTAGAAGATAGAATTGTTAAGAAACAGATGAATGCATGGTGTGAAGGGTGTATTTGCCCCAAGGACTTTCCTGTTTGTGTATGTGGCAGAACACCGAAAGGCAAGTTACTGTTCAAAAAAGGGTTGTCACCCACAGTAGAAGAATTAGAACTCAATCCACGTGCAAGAAGTGCACGCTTACGTGTGATAGAAAAGATATAAAAAGGAAGTGAGAATTGTGGCAGAAGAAAAACAAGTATACGACTTTTCAAAGTTTGGGGCTTCGGTGGGCTCTGCTGCAAGGCAGATTCATCCTCAGGTTGAAGAAAGAGAACCAGAAAAAAAACAGCCTGAAGTGGTCAAGCTTCCGAAAAAAGGTCTGGAAAAAAATCGTAGACCCAAACTAAGTCCGGTAAAGATGTTTTTTTATTCCATCTCTTTTGCGGTTGTTATCACTGTTTTGAGCCTAACTATTTATAGCCAAGTGCAGTTGACAGAGTTAACAGAGCAAATTTCCCAGGAAAGTTATGAGCTTGAAAAAGCACAGGCACTGGAAGTGGAATTAGGTATTAAAATGGCAGAAAAACTTAATTCTGCAAAGGTTGAACAATATGCTCGTGAAGAATTGGGCATGACTAAAATGAACGATAGCCAAGTAGTGTATGTCAACATGGTACATGAAGACAAGGGCGAGGTTTTGCAAGATACCGAAGATTCGTTTTTTCTCAAAATTTGGGAAGAGATTAAAAGCTGGTTTGCGTGAGTAAAACAGTGATTGTTACACAGAAGACTGAATGCAAGAGATAAACAAGCATAAAAAAGTAAAATAAAGAATATGATTGGTTAAAACAGAAAGGAGAGTTGAGAGGAATCTTAACTCTCGTTTTATGCTTTCAAGGTAATGATTGATAGACGTAAGGATGGTGTTATTTTTGGCAAACGGAAATACAGAAAGAATATGGAAAAAAGCCATGCTGGTTGCAGGCTTTCTTATAATTGTTGGGTTTGGCGGTGTTATTTTCAGTTTGATTCGTTGGCAGGTTGTCAGGGGTGAAGAGCTAAAAGGTGCAGCGCTTGGCAACATCTTGCAGTCTACCGAGCTAACAGCTATGCGGGGTACCATTTATGATGCGAGCGGAGATAAAATCTTGGCGCAAAGCTCAAGCGTATGGACCGTGGTTTTAGAACCAAACTATATTTTTGATGATTCTGATGCAAAAGAAAATCCAAGAACGGCCGAGCAAAAGAAAAAGATAATTGCAGCTGGTTTGGCGCCTATTCTTGATATGGAAGAAGAGGCTATCTACGAGAAAGCAAGTCAAAAAGTGAATTTTTCTTACTTAAAAAGGAGAATTGAGACTGATGTTAGAAATCAGGTGCTCCAGTTCTTAAAGGATAATGACATTGACCAAGGCGTATATCTAATTGATGACTACAAGCGGTATTATAAATATGGCACCGTAGCTTCTATTATTTTGGGACATACTGGAGCTGAAGGTGAAGGGCAAAACGGAATTGAATATCAATATAACGATGAGCTAAGTGGTACGGCGGGTCGATTAATCAGTGCAAAAAATGCATGGGGTACTGATATGCCGTTTCAATATGAACAGTTGGTAGATGCTGAAGACGGCAACAATTTAGTGCTAACAATTGATGAAACCGTACAAAGTATTTTAGAAAAGCATTTGCAAGAGGGAATTGACCGCTATGTTGTTGCCAATGGTGCCATAGCAATTTTGATGGATGTTAACACGGGCGCTATTGTGGGCCTAGCCAGTAAAAGTGATTATGATCCAAACTCTCCTTCAACTATTCAAAATGAAGCATTGAGAAATCAAATTGATGCCATGCCGGAAACGACCGAGGAAGAAGAGACAGCAAAATCAGAAGCCCGTTCAGCGGCTATTTATGCACAGTGGCGTAATAAAGCGGTTAGTGATACTTATTATCCCGGTTCAGTATTTAAAATTATAACAGGCTCTATGGCACTGAATGAAGGCGTTGTGACAGAAAATTCGTTGTATACCTGCACAGGGCACTACGATATTGCTGGTGTAGATGACCCTATTAAATGTTGGAAAACAGCTGGACATGGCACACAGACGTTTAGACAAGGCTTGATGAATTCTTGTAATCCGTTCTTTATTAATATTGGACAGCAGGTTGGCCCACAGGCTTTCTATAAATATTTTGAAGCTTTTGGTTTTGCAGAAAAGACAGGAATTGATTTGCCGGGAGAAACAGGAAGTCTTATTTTCTCGGAAGCGAATCTGACACCCATTAACTTGGCTGTGGCTTCTATGGGTCAGAACTTTGGTATCAACCCCATTCAGATGATTACGGCAACAGCTGCTGTCGCAAATGGCGGGTATTTGGTGCAGCCTCATGTGGTAGATAGAATTGTTGATAATGACGGCAATATTATTAGTAAGACTGATACCAGTTATAAAAGACAAGTCATTTCTAAAGAGACGTCAGCGCTTATGGCAGATATCATGAAAGATAATGCTTCTGGAACCGGAACCAGTACCGCGGGTAACGGTTATGTAGCTGGATATCGGATTAGCGGAAAAACAGGTACTTCTGAAAAAATGGATGAATTTAGAAAACATCCAGAGAGAGGAAAACAATATATTGCTTCCTATTGCGGATTTGCTCCGGCAGATAATCCTCAATATGCGTTGCTGGTATTTTTTGATGAACCCCAGTATGATCAAAATGGTAGTTTATATGGTGGTAATGCAGTAGCAGGGCCGATTTTTGCCTCGATTATGGAAGAAGTTTTGCCGTATTTGAACGTCAAGGCGCAGTATACGGAAGAAGAATTTGATTCTCTAAATCAAACTGCACCGTCAGTTGTTGGCAAAACATTGGCAGAAGCTTATGATGTGGTTGGCAGCATGAATCTCAATTATCGTGTAGTCGGCGATTCAGAAGACGAATCATTGGTTGTCAGCAATCAAATTCCACAAGCAGGAGAAGCAATGCCCAACGGAGGAACAATCTACCTTTACACACAGAATTTTGATGATGGAGACCAGCAAACGACGGTTCCTGATTTCTTCGGCTCAAGTTTGTCTGATGCAGAGTATTATGCTAGTATCAATAACGTGCAGATTATTACAAGCGGAAGCGGAAAAGTTATCACACAGAGTATAGAATCTGGAGAAAGTGTACCAGAAGGAAGTATCATTGAGCTGAAATTAGCAGACGATATTGTGACAGAAACCTATGTGTATGAATAATTCAGCCATACACTAAAAAAAGCGCACTTCTTTTGATCATAAGAAGAAAGAATGTTTGTTGTTTACAGAGATACAAAATCAGGTTAAAATACTAGGAAGACGTTGAAAACGACTGTTCAGAAGAAAGGAACTTCTAAGATGAACAACATGATTTATTTAATTGCTGCTGTGATTGCTTTTGCTGTCACTGCCATTCTTGGGAAATGGATGATACCATTCCTGCATAAATTGAAATTTGGGCAAACCATTCGTGAAATTGGCCCCAAATGGCATCAGAAAAAGCAAGGTACACCGACAATGGGTGGCATCATGTTCATCATTGGAATTGTAGCGGCAGTGGCAGTGACGTTCCCTGCGCTGACCGCAGTAGGTTTAGAAGAAACCCCTCTGCTGAAAACAAAGACAATAGCAGGTCTTGCTATGGCTGCTGCCTTTGGATTGGTCGGCTTTTTAGATGACTATATTTCAGTTGTTAAGAAAAGAAACCTAGGATTAACTGAAAAGCAGAAATTGGTTTTGCAATTTGCCATTGCCGCCGCTTATCTTGCTTCTGTTGCCATGGCTGGCGCAAGCACCAGCACAGTAATTCCTTTTATTGGCAGAATTGATTTAGGTGTAGCTTACTATATTCTTTCAGCACTTGTGATTGTGGGTATGGTCAATGCAGTGAATTTTACAGATGGCATTGATGGACTGAATAGTTCGGTGTGTTTCTTTGCTTTTTTAGGCCTTGGCGTTTGTGCCAGTATGATTTCTTATCAAGGAATTAGCATATTGGCGTTTGCTTCAGCAGCAGCTTGTGTAGGCTTCTTAATTTGGAATTTTCACCCAGCCAAAGTGTTTATGGGTGATACTGGTTCGTTGTTCTTAGGCGGCATTATGTGTGCTCTTGCTTTTGGTATCGATATGCCTATTCTGCTTTTGCCGGTGGGAATAATCAGTATTATCGAAATTTTGTCTGTTGTTTTACAGGTGAGTTATTTTAAGGCGACAAAAGGCAAACGACTTTTTAAAATGGCACCCATTCATCATCATTTTGAAATGAAAGGCTGGTCAGAAGTGAAGGTTTGTGCCGTTTTTAGTTTGATTACCATCGTTGGCGCGGTGTTAGCTGTTCTTTCCGTTTCTCATGGTATATAAAAAAATTTGATAAGTAAGAACCTTGGCGCACATACTATAAAAAATATAGAATGATAGATTTAGTGCTAAAAAGAGAAAGGAGAACCGAATGACAACAACGGGAAAAACGCTTGGCGGATATGATAAAAGGAAAGCAGGGGCGAATCAGCAGAATAATTTAGTTGCAGCAAGTAAGAAAAATATAAAAAAGATTCCTTTTGCCCTTTTCTCTCGTGGCGCCGGCATGGACTTACCTCTTTTCTTTTTTATTGTTGTTTTGCTTTGTATCGGCCTCATTATGCTGTTTTCAGCCAGCTTTGCTTATTGCTATTACAAGTATGATGACAGCTATTATTTTATTAAAAGGCAGCTTGTTTTTGCTATTGTAGGTGTAATAGCAATGCTGCTGATTTCAACAGTTGATTATCATCGCTATCATCAATTGGCGTGGCCGATTTTTTTGATAACAATACTTCTGCTTGTAGCTGTTTTGGTGGTGGGTAAATCAGTCAACGGTGCGAAGCGTTGGATTGAGATTGGCCCAATAGGATTTCAGCCTTCTGAAATTGCGAAGTTTGCCCTGATATTGGTTTTTGCACATATGATTTCACAGCGGGTTGGCAAAATGGCGACTTTCAAAGAGGGGGTTCTTCCGTTTTTAATTGTGCTAGGTGTCATTTGTGTATTAATTATCGCTGAAAAGCATCTTTCCGCTACCATCATTGTGGCTACCATTGGTGTCATTATGATGTTTGTAGGCGGTACCAAAATAAGATATTTTGCCATTCCCGCAGTTATTGGAGTAGTCGCTATCGGTGTCCTGCTTTTGTTTTCAGAGAAATTTGGTTATGCAAGTTCTCGTGTTGAGGTTTGGCTTGATCCCTTTAATCCCAAATTGGGTTCTGACGAGGCGTGGCAGATTCAGCAGTCGCTTTATGCCATTGGTTCAGGCCAATTGTTGGGAGTTGGACTTGGCCAATCTCGTCAAAAACACTTATATCTCCCAGAACCGCAGAATGATTTTATTTTTGCCATTGTCTGTGAAGAACTTGGTTTTGTAGGAGCATTGGTGGTTATTATCCTTTTTGCCCTCTTGATTTGGAGAGGTATTTATGTTTCGTTGCACGCAAGAGATAAATTCGGCACTATGTTGGGTCTAGGTATTACTTTTCAAATTGGCATACAAATTGTGCTGAATATCTGCGTGGTAACCAATACAATTCCCAATACTGGAATTAGCTTACCCTTTTTTAGCTATGGAGGAACAGCGTTGATGATTATCTTGGCAGAGATGGGAATTCTGCTGCAGATTTCACGCAGTTCCAACATCGAAAAAATGTAATGCGCGTCGTGCTAAAAGGTAACATTTTTACTTGGAAAAATCAAAGAAAAATGCTTGCCGGGAGAAGGATAAAGGAAAAAACAGGAAAGAGGTTTACAGAATATATGAAAGTTCTGTTTGTAGGTGGCGGAACCGGAGGTCACATCAATCCGGCTCTTGCCATGGCGGGCTATTTCAAGAGAAGAGAGCCTGACGTAGAGATTCTATATGTCGGAGCGGAAGGCGGCATGGAATGCCGCTTAGTACCCGCTGCCGGATATGAAATGAAAACCATTCGTATTTCAGGATTCCAAAGAAAAGTGTCGCTGCAAAATGTTGTTAAAAATGCGAAAACTGTCGTAAGAATGTTCACGGCCACAGCCCAGGCAAAGAAAATTATCAAAGACTTTGACCCCGATGTTTGTGTAGGAACAGGCGGCTATGTCAGTGGGCCTGTTTTGCGTGCAGCAGCTAAAATGGGCTACCCTTGTGTTATACATGAATCCAATGCGTTCCCCGGTGTAACCACTAAAATGGTGGCACATTCAGTTCATACTGTTATGTTGGCAGTGGAAGATGCCAAAAAGTATTTTGACAGCAATGTAAACTGTGAGGTCACCGGAAATCCTGTGCGGGCAGAAGTGTTGGATGCAGAACGAGAAGCTTCTAGGCGTAAATTGAATTTAGATGACAGACCTGTGATTTTGTCGTTCGGTGGCAGTTTAGGGGCGGCGGCCCTGAATCGAAGTGTAGCTGAAATGTTGAAATTGAGCAGCAAAGATAAAAAATACCAACATATTCATGGTTATGGCACGCATGATGATGATTTTAAGAAAAAAATCAAGTCTGACGGCATAACGAAAGAAAGTGACCCTCAGATTCAGCTTTTAGAATATATTCATGACATGCCAACAGCGTTGGCAGCGGCAGATATTGTAATTGGACGTGCCGGTGCAATGACCTTAACAGAGATAGAGGCAAAGGGCAAAGCATCCATTCTAATTCCTTCACCAAATGTGGCAGAAAATCACCAGTTTCACAATGCGAATGCCTTGGTACAGCATGGTGCTGCTGTTATGATTGAAGAAAAAAATCTAACAGGAGAGATTCTCTGGCAGACAATTGAAAAAATCATAAATACCCCAGGTAAACTGCAAGCTTTAGAAGAAAACGCAGGTGAAATGGGCATAAAAGAAGCCGATTTAAAGATTTATCACGCCATTAAAAAGGCTGCTAGAACCAAAATAACGAAATAGACATAGAATAAACAAGCTCACCTGTCACCCAAATTTTAGCATTTCATATAATGAAATATGCTGGAATGAGGGGTGTGTATATGATTATTATTGACGGGCCCGTAAAACTTGGTGGTGAAATTAAAGTGCAGGGCGCAAAAAACAGTACGCTTCCGCTGTTGGCGGCGGCTGTGATTTGTAAGGGAGAAACGGTTTTGCACAATTGTCCCGCACTGTCGGATGTGGAAACCGCTGTGCGTATTTTGGAGCATTTAGGCTATCAATGCACAAGAGAAGGCTCAAGCTTAATTGTAAATAATGAAATGAAATGCTGTGAAATCCCACCGGATTTGATGAAAGGAATGCGTTCTTCTATCGTTTTCTTGGGGGCTCTGGTTTCTCGCTGTGGTGAAGCAAATTTACATTTCCCGGGCGGTTGTGAAATTGGACTAAGACCCATTGATATTCATATTTCATCTTTGAAAAAACTTGGAGTAGAAATTGAAGAGAGCGGCGGTTGTTTAAGGTGCAGTGCACCCAATGGAATTCGGGGCAGCTATGTTTCTTTGCCGTTCCCCAGTGTAGGCGCAACCGAGAATTTAATGCTGGCGGCCGTGTGCTCAAAGGGCACAACGGTCATTTCCAACGCAGCGAGAGAACCTGAGATTTCTGATTTAGCATTATATCTGAATCGCTGTGGAGGTAGAGTTTATGGTGCCGGAGAGAGCTGTGTCATTATTGATGGCGTAGAAGAGCTTCACGGCTGTGAACATACGATTATGCCGGATCGCATTGTGACTGCCACCTATATGGCAGCAGCAGCGGTAACCGGCGGTGATGTTGTGATTCGGGGTGTGGATAACTCCCATATTCTGCCGATGATGTCACCATTTGAAGAATCAGGATGTTGTATTAGACAATATGGTGATGTAATTAATATTTTAGCACCCGAGAGATTAAATCCGGTTAAACATATCCGTACCATGCCTTATCCGGGATTTCCAACGGATGCGCAGCCAATTGTTATGCCCATGGCAGCATTAGGCAAAGGCACAAGTATCTTAGTCGAAAATATTTTTGAGAACCGCTACAAATATGCTGAAGAGCTAAACCATATGGGTGCCAATATTCGCATTGAAGGAAAAGTGGCCATTGTAGAAGGGGTAGAAAAATTGGTTGGTGCACCCGTTACTTCATGGGATCTAAGAGGGGGAGCCGCTCTTGTGATTGCAGGATTGGCAGCAGAGGGTGAAACTCGGATTTCTGGAGAAGAATATATTTATCGTGGCTATGAAGATTTAGAGCAAAATTTTGCCATGCTGGGTGCTAAAATAAGGACAGCAGAGGGAAAATAAAGAATTCAGCAAGGCTTTTAAGTGGGCGGCCTATCGTCATGTCGCCCGCTCTTTATCAAGGCAAAATTGACAAGCTAGGAAAATAAATTAGGAAGGAGAAACCAAATGGGATTTGAAGATAAGCGCCATAACCGACAAAGACCTAGTGCAGAATTCAGCGATATTGGCAAAGGCAGAAGACCCAAAGCAGAGCCGGCAAAATCTACAAGATCCAAAGAGGATAGAGTACATAATGTAATTGGCGATGTACATTTTGAAACCAGACATCGCCCTCCTAACGTAGATTCTTATTTTTTTGATGCTGATGAAAATACAGAGCGTTCTCGTGTGGTACAGTTGGAAGAAAGAGAAAGACCGCAGAGACGCAAAAATATCGCTGAACCCAAAAAGAAGCCTCCTTCTAAAAATAGGAATAAGGGCGCCCCGCCCCAAAAGCAAAAGAGAAAATCAATTGAAGAGCGGGGAAGACAAAATAATAAGCAAGTAGCCAAAACATCCAAAACGCGGAAACCTAAAAGAAAAATGAAGCCTGGGTTAAAAAAAGCGCTCCGTGTAATAGTGACGATATTTGCGCTTGTGACAATTCTGCTCGTTTTTATTTTTCTTGTCTTTAAAGTAGATATCGTGCAAGTAACGGGTGAAAGCGTATATAGCAGTGAAGAAATAACAGAGGCCAGTGGAATTAGCAAGGGCGGTAATTTGATTTTACTCTCTTCTCGAGCTGCCCAAGAAAAAATTATACAAAAGCTGCCGTATATTGAATCAATCAAAATTAACCGCAAACTGCCGGGTACAATAGAAATTGCTGTGACACCGCTTAAGGTAGCTGTGAGCATTCAACAAGAGAAATCTTGGGTTCATGCCAACAGCAGCGGCAGAATTGCTGAAATCAGCACGACATTGCCTACTGACACCATACAAATCGTAGGGTTAACTCTTGAAAACCCAACGGTTGGTAATTTGATTGAGATAGCCGATGACGCCCAGCAAACGGTTTATCAAGAAGTCTTTCAAACTCTTACAAATGCCGATGTATTAAATTCATGCAAGTCAATTGATTTTGCGGATTTATATAATATTTCTTTAAATTATGAGGATAGAGTTACCATTAAACTGGGTAGCGCAACAGAGTTGCCAGACAAGCTTGATTTTGCGCTCGGTCTGATTCGTGACCAGATTGCTGCAGATGAAAAAGGAACACTGGATGTATCTTCTGCAAAAGAAAACGGCAGAGGTATATTTACCAAGGATGTACAGGAGAATGCCTTGCCAGTGGCAGAAAACAATACGGAAACGGATGAAACACAAGATGCTTCTTCTGATAACCCTAATGAGGAGGTGCCAGAAAATCCTGAAGACAGCTCCGAAGCTTCTTCGCCTACAGAAGATAATGAACAAACAAGTGAAAATAGTAGCGATGAAGAAAATTGGGGAGAAGCCGCAACCGATTTTGAAGAGTAAGAAATTCGAAAGATGTATATGTTCAAATTAACTAAAGAAAACGGTAATTTTATAGTTATTTTCGGGTGTAAAGGTGTAAATGTTTAAAATAGTTGTGTTTTTTGAATAAACTTCTTGAAATTTTATCGAAAAAGTGATAGATTATAGCATATAGATTCAAAAAATAAAGTAATTCCCTTTACAGGCATGAAACAAGAAATTACGTTTAGGATACTGGATTTTTGATAAAAGAAATTTTAGGATTAGGAAAATAGGCCAAGGAGGAAAAATTATGCCTTTTGAAGTTGATAATTTGCTGGATGAAACCCCACAGAAAATAAAAGTAGTTGGTGTCGGTGGCGGCGGCGGAAATGCTGTGAATAGAATTGCAGCAGCGGGTGTAAGAAGTATTGAGCTCGTTTGTATGAATACAGATAAGCAGGCTCTTCTGCGCTCACAGGCAGCTGTGAAAGTTCAACTCGGTGAAAAGCTGACGTCAGGACGTGGTGCGGGTTCTAAGCCAGAGATCGGCGCAAAAGCAGCAGACGAAAGCCAAGAAGTGATTGAAAATACTTTGCGCGATGCCGATATGGTATTTGTGACTGCCGGTATGGGCGGCGGCACAGGAACCGGAGCAGCCCCCAGAGTGGCTAAGATTGCAAAAGATTTAGGTGCCCTGACAGTTGGTATTGTCACAAAGCCTTTTGCTTTTGAAGGTCGCCGCAGAATGGAGCAGGCAGAGGCCGGTATTGCCGCTTTGCGTGAGCATGTTGATTCCTTGGTGGTTATTCCAAACGAAAGATTAAAACTTGTTTCAGAAGAGAGAATTACACTTGCCAATGCTTTTCAGGTTGCTGATGACGTATTAAGACAAGGCGTGCAGAGTATTTCTGATTTGATTCAGCTGCCGGGTATTGTCAATCTTGACTTTGAAGATGTTAAAGCAGTGATGCAAAATGCTGGCTATGCACACATGGGCGTTGGACATGCAACTGGTAAAGATAAAGCCGAGCAAGCTGCTATGGCCGCCATCTCCAGCCCGCTGTTAGAAACGAAAATTGCGGGAGCAAGAGGCGTTATCATTAACATTACCTCTTCACCTGATATTGCTTTGGATGAAATCGATACGGCTTCACAAATTGTTACCGAGCGTGCACACGAAGATGCAAATATCATTTGGGGTGCTACATTTGATGAGAATATGGAAGACGAGATGCATGTCACCGTTATTGCTACCGGTTTTGACGGCATGAACGGCGAAGAAACAGAAAGAGCAGTTTCTCCCAATCTTCTTGATTTAGATGAGGATGAATTTCTAGCCGAAACCATCACATCAGTCCCCACCAGCCGTTCATCATCTGAACCAAAGGTTGACCCTTCTGTGATTGACGACGACGATACATTTACGGATATTATGTCTATTTTTAATCGAAAATAATCTTTATTCCATATAAAGAGATTGCGATTAGCGATTGACTTTTACTAAAAAGATATCTGTAGTAAAATTAGCTTAAGTTGCGTTTCAAAACAAATTAAAGAGGATATCGCTGATAACTGTAAATGAGTTGGCGATATCCTTGTTAAATTTATCAGAGTTTTGCAAATTTTTATTACATAAAGAGAGTGAGAGAAAATTATGAAAAAATGGATTTTAGGTATTCATCATGTTGCTATTCGCCCGACAAAAGAAAACTACGAAAAAACGGTCAATTTTTATGTAGAACTGTTAGGGTTAGACGTGCTGCGTACATGGGGCAATGAAGAAAAACCTTGCTGCATGATTTCGACAGGCGACAATAGTTGCCTAGAGATTTTGGGGGATGGAAAATCAGACCCAAACACGAAGGGCGTCTACGAACATCTGGCATTCCACACAAAATATACGGATGAATTGATTGAGCGTGTGCGAAACGCAGGGTATGAAGTTACGATGGAGCCAACGGACATTGTGATTGGTTCAGTACCGCCATGCCCCGCACGCATTGCTTTTTGTAAAGGCCCTATGGAAGAGATTATTGAGTTTTTTCAGGTTTAAAAATCATATTTAAGGTGATTGGCGCATAAAATAGGAGATGGGAAAAGATGACAGAAAGAAAAGTGTATGCAGATGAAATCGTTGTAGCAGCAAAAGAAATTCGTGCAGGCGAAAGAGTTTTGTTTTCCGGAACAGTTTATACTTCTCGTGATGCCGCACATAAAAGAATCAATACGCTGTTGGATGAGGGCAAGGAACTGCCATATGATTTGCAAAATGCAACAATTTATTATGCGGGACCTACCCCGGCTCCTGCCGGTATGCCAATTGGTTCTTGCGGACCCACAACAAGCGGGCGAATGGATACCTACACACCTCGTTTTTTGGATTTAGGACTAAAGTGCATGATAGGTAAGGGCAAGCGCAGTGCGGAGGTAATCGAAGCCATGGTGCGTAACCAAGCGCTATATCTTTGTGCCATTGGCGGAGCCGGTGCACTGGCTGCTAAATGTATTATACAAGCGGATGTCATCGCTTTTGAGGATTTAGGCTGTGAATCTGTCAAACGTTTGGTGCTAAAAGACTTCCCATTAATTGCCGCAATTGATTGCATGGGTACAAGTGTTGTGAAATAAAGACCGAAGCAGAAAGAGTAGATTCAAAAAATGCCTTTGGCCTAATGAGGTGCTTTATCTTTCGTTCTATTTCCAGCCTTGTCAGTCATAAGCTCAAAATTTTTTTTTGATAGGCTGTGTGAAGGCATAAACAGTGGGAGCTTTCTCATAAAGATGTTTGAATAGCAATGAGTTTTGATGAAATAAAGAGGAGGAGCGTAGAATGGATTTTTTGATGAAACTCTGGGTAAAAGAGTATCCTCAAGAAGTAGAGAATTCCTTAGTTCGGCTAAAATGCGGAAAAGTTGCCGGAGCGATTGGTGTTCTATCAAATATACTGTTATTTGCTATTAAGCTGTTAGCCGGATTGCTCGCCGGTAGTGTAGCAATGATTGCGGATGCTGTTAACAATTTGACAGACTGCGCTTCTTCACTCATCACAGCCGTGGGCTTTAAACTTTCGGAGAAGCCGGCAGATGATAAACACCCATTTGGTCATGCAAGAATTGAGTATTTAGCAGGAATGATTGTTTCCTTTCTGATTATTTTTGTGGGTTTCCAATTAGGCGTTTCTTCTTTCACAAAAATTTTTGAACCACAAGAAGTGACTTTTCCACCGTTAGTAGCTGTAATATTGGTTGTTTCTATTTTGCTGAAAATTTGGCAGAGCCTCTTTTTTGCCGCTGTAGGAAAGACACTTGACTCTTCTACTTTGCTAGCAACTTCAAAAGATAGCCGTAACGACGTAATTTCAACAACAGTCATTTTACTGGGTGCTATTTTTACTCATTTTACAGGGATTACCTTAGATGGCTATTTGGGACTCGTAGTGGCTATTTTTATTTTGATTTCTGGTGGAAAGTTGATTTTGGAAACAGCAGACCCTTTGTTGGGAACAGCACCCAACAAAGAACTGACAGAAAGTATTGTTGCCAAAATTCTTTCGTATGATGGAATATTGGGTGTACATGATTTAACAGTGCATAATTATGGGGCCGGTCGTCGTTTTGCCTCGGTTCATTGTGAGGTGTCGGCAGAGGAAGATATCCTAAAAAGTCATGATATCATTGATAATGTGGAGCGTGACATAGCCCATGAAATGAATATTCAGTTGGTTATTCATCTGGACCCGATTGTTACAAACAATGAACAAACCAATGCTCTAAAAAAACAAGTTATAGCCGAAGTAACCCGAATCTACCCTAAAGCCAATATACACGATTTTCGTGTGGTGTGGGGCATTACCCATACCAATGTACTTTTTGACGTTGCGCTGCCGTTTGCCGAGAAAGACAGCGACATAACGATTCACAAAAAAATTACAGATTTAGTCGGCAGCATAGATGAAACATATCGCTCAGTGATTGTTATTGACCGTGTAAGTGAAAATGCTATATAAATAAAAGCAAGTGCCAGTAAATCAATCCCCCTATAGTTAGATGGTTTGTCTAACTTTTTGAAGGAGATTTACTCGTTACTTGCTTTTTTGTAGTCAAATAAAATCTCAACCTGTTGGATTTATTTGAAAGGTGCACTCTCGACACGAGGTGTTTTCTGCTACAAGCAGAAATGTCTATTCTCGTAAGACTTCCAAGAATAATAGAAAAATTAGTGTTAGGGTTTACAAAAAGGGTTGTTTGGGGTACAATATCAATAAATATATTCAGGAACGGAGAGATAGGATGTCCCCAAAATATAAGAGAGTTTTATTAAAGCTGAGTGGTGAATCTTTAGCCGGTAAAGCAGGACATGGCATTGATTTTGATACAGTATTAGAGATTTGCGCCCCCATTAAAAAATGTGTGGATGCCGGTGTTGAGGTAGCCATTGTAGTTGGCGGCGGTAATTTCTGGCGTGGTCGTAGCAGTGGAAATATGGACAGAACCAGAGCAGATCATATGGGTATGTTGGCAACAGTGATTAATGCTTTAGGTGTTGCAGATGGTTTGGAGCAAGTCGGATTAGATGTACGTGTGCAAACTGCGCTAGAAATGCGCTCTGTGGCAGAGCCTTATATTCGCAACCGTGCTGTGCGTCACCTTGAAAAAGGCCGTGTGGTCATTTTAGGTTGCGGAACAGGAAATCCGTTCTTTTCGACCGATACCGGAGCTGCTTTACGTGCTGCCGAAATCGAGGCTGATATTATCCTAAAAGCAACCATGGTTGATGGTGTATATGATTGTGACCCGAAAAAGAACCCAAATGCAGTCAGATATGAAAAACTCACTTATATGGACGTTCTCAACAAAGATTTACAAGTCATGGATATGACAGCAGCTTCTTTTTGTAAGGACAGTCATATTCCGTTTATGGTGTTCAGTATTGAAGACCCGGAAAATATCTTCCGCGCAGTGCAGGGAGAAGCAATTGGTACTTTGGTTGAATAAATGCTGCCTAATTTTCGGCGGACGAACCGAATAAAAAAATAGATGAATAGGCGATTGCCTGACAGCAAGAAAGGGAGAGAAGAATGAAAGAAGTATTAGACAAAGCAGAACTAAAAATGCAAAAAGCAATTGAGCATTTAGAAGAAGAATATGGGGCCGTCAGAGCAGGACGTGCCAATCCGGCTGTACTGGATAAGATTCTTGTTGATTATTATGATGTGCCAACCCCTATTAACCAGTTAGCAGCTGTTTCTGTAACAGAGGCCCGTATGCTGACCATTCAGCCTTGGGATTCTTCTGTTCTGCGCTTAATTGAGAGAGCCATTCAGACCTCCGATTTAGGCGTGAACCCACAGAATGACGGCAAGATTATTCGTTTGGCGTTTCCACCTCTGAACGAAGAACGCAGAAAAGAATTGGCAAAAGAAATTAGTAAGCTTTCTGAAGAAGCTAAAATTGCCATTCGCAGTATTCGCCGTGATGCTCTTGAAAAACTTAAAAAGCTGAAAAAAGATGCCCAGATCACAGAAGATGATTTAAAAGTAGCTGAGAAAGATGCCCAGACACTGACTGATAAATATTGTAAAACGGCAGATACTACTCTTGCTAAAAAAGAAAAAGAAATCATGGAAATTTAATAGAATTGCTCTTTATGATAGGTAGCAAAAGAGGTTAGAATATTGTTTTTTAAAAAGAAAAAAGCAGAAGTGCGGGCAGCCGTTGTGCTGCCCGAGCATATTGCTATCATTATGGATGGGAATGGACGATGGGCGAAAAAGCGGAATTTGCCCAGAAGCTCGGGCCATACGGCGGGAGCTGCCAATTTTAAGACCATCACTCGCTATGCAGCTTCTATTGGTGTAAAATATCTTACGATGTACGCTTTTTCTACGGAGAATTGGAAGCGCCCGCAAGATGAAATTGGCGCTTTGATGAAGCTTTTTCAGCAATATTTGCGAGAAGCTTTGGATGATTTTTTGGAGGAGAACATAAAAGTTAGATTTATCGGTGATGTGTCGGTTTTTCCGAAAGAATTGAAAAAACTGATTCGAGAAGTCGAAGAGGTTTCTGAAAACCGAACAGGCATGGTCTTAAATCTTGCGATGAATTATGGCGGGCGTAAAGAAATTTTGCGTGCTTTTGAGAATATTAGAGAAGATTTGCAGGAAAATAAAATACAAGAAGTAACGGAAGAAACGGTGGCTGAATATCTTTACACAAATGGGCAGCCTGACCCTGATTTAATTATTCGTCCAAGTGGCGAGCAGCGGTTATCAAACTTTCTTTTGTGGCAAAGCGCATACTCTGAATTCGTCTATTTTGATATTCTTTGGCCTGACTTTACACCAGAAAATCTGATGCAAGCGATTGATATTTATTCTTCTCGCCAAAGGCGTTTTGGTGGGATTTAAAAACATGAAAAATGCTTGGGGAAATAAGAAAACAAAGGAAAAGGGATTCTTTATATGAAAGAACGCATTTTTTCAGGGGCTGTTCTCTTGATTTTTTTAGCAGCGGTGGTTTTGTTTAATGATACAGCACCGTTTGCTTTGCATATTGCCGTGGCAGTGATTGCCGCTTTGGCAGTGTATGAACTGATGAAAGCTATGCAGGTCGAAAAAAAATGGTATTTGTCGATTCCAAGCATTTTGGCAGCGGCAGGCGTCTCTTTGACATTTGAGCCACTGACTATTTTTGCCATTTACAGTATTTTTGCAGCGATTATTTTTGCTGGTCTAATTATTAAACATAAAGAAATCTCTTTTAAAGAGATAGCAGTAGTGTTGAGCATGGTGACAATGATACCACTGGCGTTGCGCTCTTTGATTTCTCTTCGAAACTTGAGCGAGAGCCACGGCATGTTTTATGTGCTGATTGCTATTTTGGCTGCATGGGGTTCTGATGCCGGTGCTTATTTTGCCGGTACTTTTTTTGGCAAGCGTAAGCTGTGCCCTGAAATTAGCCCCAAAAAGACAGTAGAAGGTTTTATTGGCGGTGTTGTCACCAATATTGTGATTGCTTTGCTTTGCGGTTTGATATTTACGCAAACAAGGCAAAGTCAGGATGTTCAAGTTGTTTATTGGGTTTTGGCACTAATTGGACTTGTTGGTTCATTGACTTCTGTTCTGGGCGATTTAAGCTTTTCGCTTATTAAAAGAAGTTGTCATATCAAAGATTTTGGCCAAGTCATTCCAGGGCATGGCGGTGTTTTAGACCGCTTTGACAGTGTGATTTTTACCGTACCATTTGTATATTTGATTGTAGCGGTTTTGCCTATTTTGACTGCTTAAAGGAAACACATAGACTAAGAAAAATTCTCTTATTTTAGGATTGAATTGCTCTCTTAATTTGGTGAATTGTGAGGTAGTAGCCGAGTAATTCATCAATCAGAGCGCAAATCCGGAAAAGACTGGGATACTATAATGAATAACTTATCACTTTTAGGCTCGACAGGTTCAATTGGAACACAGACCCTAGAGGTTGTGCGACATCTAAATAGACTGGGAGAAGTTCCTGTCACGATTAAGACATTGGCAGCTCATTCTGATATTGGGCAGCTTGAAGAGCAGATTAGAGAGTTTAAACCAGAAGCGGCAGCGGTCTTTGATGAAGAAGCAGCCAAAAATCTTCGGGTACGTGTGAGAGATTTAGATGTAAAAATCTTGTCAGGAATAGAAGGCATTTGTGAAGCGGCTGCATGGCATTCTGCGGATATCACGCTGAATTCTGTTGTGGGAATGGTAGGGCTTAGACCTACTATGGCAGCGATTCAGGCGGGTAAGACGTTAGCGTTGGCTAACAAGGAAACATTGGTAGCGGGTGGCTCCCTTGTCATGGAAGCTGCCAAAGCAAACAAAGTGCAGATTCTCCCCGTGGATAGTGAGCATTCTGCTGTTTTTCAGTGTTTGCAAGGCTGCAATGAAAAATCAGAGCTTAAAAAAATTATTCTCACAGCATCGGGCGGTCCGTTTTTCGGGAAATCGATAGACGAACTAAAACAGGTGACACCAAGTATGGCACTTAAGCACCCCAATTGGGATATGGGCGCGAAGATTACCATTGACAGTGCCACTATGATGAATAAAGGTTTAGAAGTCATTGAAGCAAAATGGTTGTTTGATATGCCTCCCGAGGCAATCGAAGTGGTTGTGCACCGAGAGAGTATGATTCACTCTTTAATTGCATATAATGATAATGCTGTAATAGCACAGTTGGGTTTGCCAAATATGCAAATTCCGATTCAGTATGCGCTTACCTATCCAAAACGCTTACCGTCGCCTTGTCCTGAAATGCACTTGTGGGAAATCGGTACATTTAGCTTTGCTAAACCAGACTATGACACGTTCCGTTGTCTTGCTCTTTGTTTAGAGGCAATTAAAATTGGCGGAACAGCTCCTGCGGTGGCAAATGCGGCCAATGAGGTGGCAGTAGATTTATTTTTGAAAGAGAAAATTGGATTTTTGGATATTCCTGAATTAGTGGAAGCAGCCCTTAATAGCCATAAGGCCATATCGGCAAGTTCGTTGGAAACGGTATATGAAGCAGACGAATCTGCACGAGAATTCGTAAGACAGACAGTGGCTCATGGATAAAAAATGATGGACTGAATGAATTTTTCAATCAGTATTGCTACCGAAATAGGAAGAGATATTTTATCGAGAGTAGCCGCTGAAAACAAATTTTAGATGAATCCAGCTAAGTTGGATTCGATGGGAGTGAATTTATTTGCATGTACTAACCATAATAGCCCTTGCCTTAATTGCCATTATTCTTTTTGGATTGATTATTTTTCTTCATGAACTGGGTCATTTTATAACAGCAAAGCTGTTTAAAGTGCGTGTAAACGAATTTGCTATCGGTATGGGACCAACCTTGCTTAAATTCCAAAAGGGTGAGACCCAGTATTCTTTGAAATTACTGCCCATCGGCGGTTATTGTGCGATGGAAGGCGAAGATGAAGCCAGCAATGACAACCGGGCTTTTGGCAATAAACCAGTTTGGCAGAGAATGATTATCATTGTAGCCGGCGCTATGATGAACATTATATTCGGCATTATTCTGATGTTTACTTTGATGGTGCAGAAAGATACTTTTGTAACCACACAAATCGGTGCTTTTACTGAGAATTCTGCCATAGAAGCAGCTGGCATACAGGTGGGAGATACTTTTTCACGAATTGATGGCTATAAGATTTATACTGATCGTGATTTGACGTTTGCTCTGGGTATTGCGAATCCTGATTCGGTGGATATTGAAGTAGAACGTGATGGCAAAACATTACTCTTTCCAGATACCAAGCTAAATACTTTACCAGAACAGGTCAATGGTAAAAAAATTGTTCAACTAGATTTTAAGGTCTTTGGTGTGGATAAATCAGCAGGGCTTGTCCTTTCTCGCTCTGTCAAAGAGACTTTTTCTATGGTGCGTATGGTCATTGAAACGCTGAAAGGCATGCTGACAGGACGGTTTGGCTTAAATGAAATGGCAGGGCCGATTGGTACAGCACAGGTAATTACACAAGCGGCTGGTCAGGGTTTACAGCAAAGTTTTGGCTCTGCGGTTAACAATATTGTGTTGATTATTATTTTGATTACAGTGAACCTTGGCGTGGTCAATCTCTTGCCAATTCCTGCGCTGGATGGCGGAAGATTCTTGTTCCTTTTGGTGGAGCTGATTATCAGAAAACCTGTTCCTCAAAAATATGAGGGAGCTATTCATACCATTGGTTTTGTTCTTTTAATGGGATTTACTGTGTTCATCGCAGCTAGCGATATTTATAAGATTGTGACAGGAGTAACTATTTAATCATGAGAAGAAATACAAAGCAGGTGAAAGCAGGGAGTGTGCTGATTGGCGGAGGTGCGCCAATCAGCATTCAATCTATGTTGAATGTGCCGTCAACGGATATTGAAGGAAGCGTCCAGCAAGCCATGGAACTGCAAAGTGCCGGTTGCGAGCTGATTCGTGCGGCGATTCCAGATATGGATGCAGTGCGTTTGATTCCTGCTATAAAAGAAAAAATATCTGTGCCTCTTGTAGCTGATATTCACTTTGATTATCGACTTGCTTTGGCAGCTGCAGATGCCGGCATCGACAAGATTCGCATTAACCCGGGAAATATCGGCAGCGAAGAAAATGTACGCAAAGTGGCTGATAAATGTCGTGAAAAAGGAATTCCGATTCGTATTGGCGTGAATTCGGGTTCAGTTGAACGCTCGATTCTACATAAGTACGGTGGCCCGACGGCAGAGGCTCTTTGTGAAAGTGCCTTGTTCCATGCGAGGCTTTTAGAAAAGTTTGATTTTACAGATATTGTCTTATCACTCAAGGCTTCTTCTGTCGACAAGATGATAGAAGCCTATGAGAAAATTACGGAATTATGTGATTACCCCCTGCATCTCGGTGTAACAGAAGCTGGGACAAGCCGTATGGGGACGATTAAATCGGCAATTGGCATTGGCAGCCTTTTACAAAAAGGAATTGGCGATACGATTCGTGTTTCACTAACCGATAGCCCCATAGAAGAAGTCAGAGCAGCAGCAGATATTTTGCGCGCGCTTGATTTAAAATCAGGTGTAAAGCTGGTTTCCTGTCCAACCTGTGGGCGCACCCGCATTGATTTAATTTCGCTTGCCAAGCAAGTGGAAGAAAAGCTGAAAGACTGTGAAAAGAACATCACAGTGGCGGTTATGGGCTGTGTTGTGAACGGCCCAGGTGAGGCCAGAGAGGCCGATTTAGGTGTGGCAGGTAGTGTTGGCGTGGGTGTTTTGTTCAAAAAAGGGCAAATTCTGCGCAAAGTACCCGAAGACGAAATTTTATCAGAACTCATGAAAGAAATTGATGCGTTTGAAGAATGAAGGAATGGATTTGTGTGTAATGAGTAAGCTGAAAGCACAAATCTATACATCAGAATAGTAGCGATAAATAGGTGATCCTACTGGTTTATCACGAGAAATTTTGCCGTTTTCACTTGAGGGAAACGGCAAAACGAATTAAAGAGGGTTGTAGATTGAAAAAACTGGGAGCATTTTTTCAGAACGAGATTCAAAATCAAAAAATACTACAGGGAATCCTAGACGGAGATATTGAGGCAATGTCATTGCAAAAGCAAGAAAGAATCCTGACAATGGAAGTTGCTTTCGCGCTTTTTGTGGATTATCTGGACTTGCAAAAGTTTTGCAAACTGTTAGAAAGTTCTTCTTTTCAGTTGAAGCGAGCTGTGATTCATCCCCGCTTTTTACCGGAACTGTTGAAAGAAGAATGCTTTTCTTCTCTGTTTGCGGCATTAAAAGAGCAAGATGCCTCGCTGAATGGTACGTTTAACGGAGCTGGTATTCAGCTAAAAGAAAATAAAGTGACGGTAGAGTTGAGCCATGGTGGGTTTGACTTTCTTATGGCCAAAAAAATTGATAAAAAGCTCTCTAAATTGATAGAGGAATGGTTTGCTGTCTCCTACGAAGTTGAATTTTCAGGTAGATTGAATATTGAAGACGGTGGCGAATCACTGATTCAAAGAGTAAAAGTGGCCGAAGAAAAAAAGCGGCGTGAAATACAGATTGAGAAAATGGAAGTTTACGAATCTTCATTGGAAGAAGGACCAAGTCGGAAAAAGATTAATTTTCGTGAGGGGGCAAACTTGTTTCCAACGATTCTGCCTGAAACAGCACGTCCGGTGTTGGGTAATGCCATTAAAGCAAAGCAGTTGGTGCCGCTAAGCGATTTGTCGATTGACATCGGCAGCACCGTTGTTTGGGGAGAAATTTTCGACATTGGTGCTCGTGAAACCAGAGATAAGCGCAGAAAGATTTATAGCATTGACATTACCGATTATACAGGTTCGGTCACGCTCAAAATCATACAAGAATCGAATCTCTGCAAGGCTTTAGACACCCTGAAAAAAGGTGACGCCATTATGGTGCGCGGCGACATTAGTTATGATAAATATGACAGAGAAAACGTTATGAGGCCCTCGGCTATTTCTAAGGTGCAACAAATTGAAGTGGTCGATGATGCGCTTGAAAAACGTGTTGAGTTGCATTTACATACCAATATGTCAGACCTTGACGGTATGACTCCTGCTAAAGAGTTGATTATGCAGGCACATCACTGGGGGCAAAAAGCAATTGCAATTACTGACCACGGTGTGGCACAGGCTTTCCCAGAAGCGATGAACACGGTCGAGAAAATTCGCAAAGATGGTACAGATTTCAAAGTGATTTACGGGGTAGAAGCTTACTTTGTTAATGACCTTGTGCCAGCTGTGTTTGGGACAAGCCGCCAACCGCTTGACGGTGACTACATTAGCTTTGATATTGAAACCACAGGGCTAAGCGCCAAGACAGAGCGTATGACTGAAATCGGTGCCGTTCGTATTCAAAACGGTGAAATTACCGATACCTTTAACACCTTTGTTGACCCCGAAAAGGCGATTCCACCAAAAATTACGGAACTCACAGGGATTACAGATGAAATGGTGGCAGGTGCACCCAAAGAAGCCGAAGCACTCAAAGCATTTATGGATTTTTGCGGTGAAAGTGCTATTTTGGTGGCACATAACGCTCCGTTTGATACAGCGTTCATGAAAGTAGCGGCAGAGCGGGCAGGAGTGGCGTTCCCTTATACTTATATTGACTCTGTCCCTGTATGTCGTTCGCTTTTACACGATATTAAGAACTATAAGCTGGACACGGTTGCAAAATATTTGAAACTAAAGCCCTTTAATCATCATAGAGCCAGTGATGATGCCACAGTTTTGGCAGAGATTTTCATCAATCTGCTGCAGAGGTTGAAGGACGATTGCGGCGCAAAAGTGGTAGACGACATCAATGCGGCTTTGGCGGGTGGTGACCCCAAAAAACTGCCAACCTATCATCAAATTATTTTGGTTAAAAATCAGGTGGGACTCAAAAATCTCTATAAGCTGATTTCTGCCGGACATCTTGAATACTATTTCCGTCGCCCCAGAACACCTAAAAGCCTTTTGAACCAACTGCGAGAAGGCTTGCTAATCGGTAGTGCCTGCGAATCAGGAGAACTATTCCGCGCTGTGGTGCGTGGAGATTCATTTGATACGCTCTGTAAGATTGCCGAATATTACGACTATCTTGAAATTCAGCCGCTTGGCAACAATCAATTTATGACGGCGGATGGCAGCACCACGATAGAACAGTTGAAGGAATTCAATCGCACGATTATTAGAATCGGTGACAAACTTGGCAAGCTCGTGGTGGCAACGGGTGATGTTCACTTCAAAGACCCGAAAGATGCCAATTTCCGTAAGATTATTATGGCGGGAAAAGGCTTTAAAGACGCAGATGACCAAGCCCCTCTGTATATGCGTACAACAGCAGAAATGCTCAAAGAATTTGAATATCTGGGCAAAGACAAGGCGTTTGAGGTTGTTGTGACCAATCCAAATAAAATTGCCGATATGGTGGATTATGTGCGACCGATTCCAGAGGGTGTTTTCCCTCCGATTATTGAGGGCGCAGAAGAACAACTGATTGAAATCACAACCAAACGCACGAAAGAAAAATATGGGAATCCACTGCCAACCATTGTACAGGAGCGGCTGGATAAAGAGCTTGGTTCTATCACCAAACATGGTTTCTCTGTTTTGTATATGACGGCACAAAAGCTGGTGGCCGATTCAGAAGAACACGGCTATTTGGTTGGTTCTCGTGGTTCGGTTGGCTCCTCGTTTGTGGCGAATATGTCTGGTATTTCAGAAGTGAATCCACTTGAACCACATTATATCTGCCCAAACTGTCAACACAGTGAGTTCATCACAGATGGCAGTTACGGTTCAGGGTTTGACTTGCCTCCCAAAAACTGTCCTCACTGCGGAACAGAATATCATCGTGACGGCCATACGATTCCGTTTGAAACATTCTTAGGGTTTGATGGCGACAAAACTCCTGATATTGACCTCAACTTCTCCGGTGAATATCAGAGCGGCGCACACCGTTATACCGAACAGCTTTTTGGCCGCGATAACGTGTATAAAGCAGGAACAATCTCCACGATTGCGGAGAAAACGGCAATTGGCTATGTAAAAAAATATGCAGAAGAAAAAGGGACAACCTATCATAAGGCGGAAGAAAAACGGCTTGCCATGGGTTGTACGGGTATCAAACGAACGACCGGACAGCACCCTGGCGGCATGGTCGTTGTGCCAAAGGGCATGGAGGTCTATGACTTTTGCCCTGTTCAACGGCCAGCGAATGACCAGAAGTCTGATAACATTACGACGCATTTCGATTTCCACTCCATTCATGACACGATTTGCAAGCTTGACGAGTTGGGACACGACGTGCCGACCATTTATCGCTACCTCAAAGACTATACCGGAATCGACGTGATGGAGGTTTCGATGAGTGACCCGGACG
The DNA here is from genome assembly GCF_900197595.1 of Scatolibacter rhodanostii. Classification (GTDB taxonomy): domain Bacteria; phylum Bacillota; class Clostridia; order Oscillospirales; family Acutalibacteraceae; genus Scatolibacter; species Scatolibacter rhodanostii. The sequence goes on from NZ_FZLO01000001.1 coordinate 45,140, forward strand.
TTATGTCGTTATTCACATCGACAAAAGCATTGGGCGTTGCCCCAGAGGACATTGATTCCAAAACAGGTACATTTTCTTTGCCTGAAGTGGGTACTAGTTTTGTGCGTCAAATGCTTATGGATGCCCAGCCGAAAACTTTTTCTGACTTACTGCAAATTTCAGGCCTTTCTCACGGAACTGACGTATGGATTGGCAATGCGCAGGAACTCATCAAAGACGGCACTTGTCAAATTTCAGAGGTTATCGGTACACGTGATAGTATTATGACGTACCTTATGTTAAAAGGTTTGCCGCCCAAAATGGCTTTTAAAATCATGGAGATTACTCGAAAAGGATTGGCGACAAAACTACTGACAGAAGAACATATTCAAGCCATGAAAGACCATGATGTACCGCAGTGGTATATCGATTCTTGCTTTAAAATCAAGTATATGTTCCCTAAAGCGCATGCGGCTGCCTATATGATTGCTACCCTGCGGTTGGGTTGGTATAAAGTCCACCGCAAAGTAGAGTATTATGCGGCTTATTTCACAGTGCGTAGTGATGATTTTGACGGTGCAACGGCAATTAAAGGCAAATCAGCTGTTTTTGCCCGCATGAAGATGATTGACAACAAAATCAAGAACCGTGAGGCCACTGCCAAAGAAGAGGGTGAATATGCGACCTTGCAGATTATCAATGAAATGCTGGCAAGGGGTATTGAACTTCTGCCTGTTGATATTTATAAATCGCACGCCAATAAATTTGTGGTCGAGGACGGCAAAATTCGCCTGCCCTTTTCCTCGCTTTCCGGTGTGGGAGAAGCAGCTGCTGTTGGTTTAATGGAGTCCTCCAAGACAGGCGGAGAATTTATTGCGATTGATGATTTGCAGAGCCGAGCAAAAGTTTCGAGCGCTGTTATTGAAGCCTTGCGCGAAGTGGGTGCGCTCAAGGGTATGTCAGAGAGCAGTCAAGTTTCTTTCTTTTAAGGTAAAAGAGCTTTGTAGCTAAACAAAATAGGATTTGAGAAAGACTTGACAAGATTCATTTATTGTAGTATTATGATAACACATTAGCGAGATAAAGCGTATTGCTTTTACATAAAGAGTGATTGCCAAAATGAAAAGAAAGGCAAGTGTTATCGATGAAAAATTTTAGCCGAATCACCCCCGAGGGGACAAAAGATATACTTTTTGAAGAATGCAAAGCCAGAAGAGAGACAGAGCGCCGCTTGGCCTCTGTCTTTTTGCGCCGTGGCTACCATGAGGTGCTTACTCCCGGTATTGAATTTTTTGATTTATTCACATTGCCCGGTGCGGCTTTGGCGCAGAGTGATATGTATAAAATGACAGATAACAATGGCAGATTAATGGTTCTGCGACCTGATTCTACCTTGCCAATTGCTAGAATGACAGCTTCTAGACTGCAAAACTCCGCATACCCAATTCGCTTATTCTATAACCAATCCGTTTATCGTAACTGCCCTGATTTGTCTGGAAGAAACACCGAACTGCCCCAAATGGGCATTGAACTGTTAGGGGCAAAGGGGCTTCGCGCCGATTTAGAAGTCATCTCGGTGGCTGTTCAAGCACTTGCCAGCTGTTCCAAACAGTTCCGAATTGAAATCGGGCATGCTAAATTATTCAGCTATTTTGCCGATAAGCTTCCTGTTTCTGAAGAAATCAAGGAGAATATTCGAGGTCAAATTGAATCAAAAAATTATGGAGCTCTAAACGAAATTTTAAGTCAACTCGAACCAAGTACAGAACTAGAAGCGATTAAAAAGCTCCCTTCTTTGTTTGGTGGAGCAGAAGCCTTGCAAGCGGCAGAAGAATATTGCAGCGATGAAGAAACTAGACAAATGCTTATGGAAATGAAGAAACTTTATACTGCGTTGGCTGATTTTGGGCTAGGCGAGCGTATCATCGTCGATTTAGGCCTTGTGCAGAGCAACGATTACTATACGGGAGCGGTATTCAGCGCCTATGTAGAAGAATCAGGTGATGCTGTGCTTGTGGGCGGTCGCTATGACACCTTACTTGAAAAATTTGACCATCCCATGCCGGCTATTGGTTTTTGTATTGACACAGCTGTACTTGCTAAGATTCTGCCGAAAAACGGGGATATGGCAGAGGAAATAAATGATTTAATCATCGTGCACAGTGAAAAAGGGTTTGAAATTGAAGGGCAAAAAAAGGTTGATTTTTATAACAATCAAGGTGTAACCTGTGAAAGTTCTGTGTGTGAAAAACGAGAAGAAACCTTACTCTACGCAAAAAGTAGAGGAGCGACCAAAGTGGTTGTGGTAGGGAATGTAACAGAAGAAATCGACATAGGGGAGGCACAAGCATGAAACCGCTCAGAATTACACTGACAAAAGGTCGATTGGAGAAAAATACAGTTAAACTGCTTGAAAAAGCAGGGTTTGATTGTACCGCTGTGAAAGAAAAAGGCAGAAAGCTGATTCTCCCTCTGGCAGACGGCAAAATGGAGATTGTGCTGGCAAAAGCAGCAGATGTAATTACGTATGTCGAGCACGGTGTGTGTGATGTTGGCGTTGTCGGCAAAGATACCATTATGGAAAACGGCAGCCGCTTTTTCGAGATTTTAGATTTAGGTTTTGGTAGATGCTGCTTTGCTGTTGCTGCTCCAAAAAACAGCAATTTTTACAGCGGTTATAGCGCCAAGCGGATTGCCTCTAAATATCCCAATGTGACAAAGCGATTTTTCGAAAGCAAATCAATGGATATCAATGTTGTGAAAATTGAGGGTTCGGTTGAATTAGCACCCCTTTTGGGTCTTTCTGATGCGATTGTTGATATTGTGGAGACAGGGGAAACGTTAAGAGAAAATGGATTAGAAGTTGTGGAAGAAATTGCACAGATTTCGGCAAGGCTAATTGTCAACACGGCGAGCATGAAGCTTCGAAAAGACGAGATTGAAACGCTGGCGTCACAATTAAAAGCGGTTATTGAACAAGAAGATTGAAACGGACACAAGTTCGGGAAAGAGGCAGTTATGATTCGGATTGTAAAGGGAAATCAGGCAGTTTGCGCACAGTTTGTGAAAGAACTCAAGGAACGTGTCCACGAAAATGATAGAAGAGCCGATTCAGCTGTCGCTGAAATCATCGAAAATGTCCGTCAAAATGGCGACACTGCAATCCGGCAGTATGCCGAGAAATTTGATGGCTGGTGTCCTGAATCGTTAGAGCTTTCGATTGAAGAAGCCAAAGAGATGATGAAAGAATGTAATCCGAAATTCTTGGCAGCGCTAGAAAGGGCAGCTGAAAATATTCGTAATTTTCATATGCGGCAAAAACAACAGAGCCGAATTGACACAACTCCTGAAGGAATCATAATGGGGCAGCGTGTCAGGGGATTGAAGCGTGTGGGTGTGTATGTGCCGGGTGGTACAGCAGCGTATCCGTCGTCGGTGTTGATGAACACAATTCCGGCAAAAGTTGCGGAAGTGGGAGAAATCGTCATGGTGACACCACCGGGACGAAATGGTGCGCCTGACCCTAATATTATGGCAGCTGCTGTCATTGCTGGTGCAGACAGAATTTTCTTAATTGGCGGCGCACAGGCAGTTGCCGGACTAGCTTTTGGCACAGAAAGTATCCCTCGGGTGGATAAAATCGTTGGCCCTGGCAATATTTTTGTTGCCACGGCGAAAAAACAACTCTATGGCACCGTAGATATTGACATGATTGCCGGACCGAGTGAAATTCTTGTGATGGCTGACAAAACGGCAAAACCAAATTATTTAGCGGCAGATTTAATGAGCCAAGCAGAACATGACGTGATGGCATCTGCCATTTTACTCACTACTTCTGAAAAAGTTGCAAAAGAAACAGCAGAAGAAATCGAAAAACAGATGCAGAATCTTAGCCGAAAAGAGATTATTGAAAAATCGATACAAGATTTTGGTGCAATTTTAGTTTGCGAGAACAAGGAGCAGATGATAGAGTTTGCTAACGAGTTGGCCCCTGAGCATTTAGAGGTATGTTGTGAAAACCCGTTCGAATATATTGGTAAGCTTGATAATGCCGGTTCTCTTTTCTTGGGGAATTACTCACCTGAACCACTGGGTGATTATTATGCCGGAGCAAACCATGTTTTACCGACGAGCGGAACAGCAAGGTTCTTTTCTCCGCTATCGGTGGACACCTTCCTGAAAAAAGAAAGCTTTATTTATTACCCCAAAAATGAACTGCTGAAAGCGGCAGATGATATTATTTGTCTGGCAGAGATAGAAGAACTTACGGCACATGCGAATGCGATTGCGATACGTAAAGAAATGAACTAAGCGGAAAAGTCGTTTGGAATGAGGCAAATGAAAGGAAGAGTAAAATGGAATGGAACAGCAAAATTGGCGCACTTGAGCCATATAATCCTAATACACAACCTTGCGAAATTTATTTAAATGCAAATGAGTCATTTCTCAAGCTTCCTCAGGAAATTGTGGATGAAATGGCCAGAAAGATACAAAAAATTCCTTTGAATCGCTACCCTGACCCTATGGCAGCGGAAGTATGCCGCACATTTGCCGAATACTATGGAATTCGCTTGCAAGATGTGACGGCAGGAAATGGTTCTGACGAGCTGATTTCTGTAATCTTTTCTATTTTTTTGGAAAAAGGCGACCGCTTTGCAACCCTTGCACCCGATTTTTCAATGTATTCTTTTTATGGGCAGCTGGCGCAAGCAGAAGAAGTAAGAATTTTGAAAGATAAAAACTTCCAATTGGATATTGACAGCGTGATTGAAACCTGTAACAATAGGGATGTTAAGCTTTTGATTTTCAGCAACCCCTGTAACCCCACCTCTTTGGGCATTTCCAAAGAAGAGGTCAGGCGGCTAATTCAAAGCGTAAAAGCGCTTGTCGTGTTGGATGAAGCCTATATGGATTTTTGGGATCAAAGCCTGTTAGGGGAATATGAAGGCTATGACAATCTCATCATCTTGAGAACTTGCTCTAAAGCGTTTGCTTTGGCAGGACTTCGTCTTGGTTTTGCCGTGGCATCAAAAGAGATTACTTCTATTTTAAAAGCGGCTAAATCGCCATATAATGTGAACGCCATGACGCAAAAATTAGCCTCTGTTGTATTAAGTCATCAAAACAAGCTTAACAACGCAATTCAAACGATTGTGGCTTCAAAAGAAAGTCTTTATGAGGAATTACTGGCTGTTCAAAAACAGGGTGCCTCGTTTGAAGTGCTAGAGAGTTGTACGAACTTTGTATCACTCGTGACACAGAACCCACAAGAGCTGACAGATTTCATTGCCAAAAAAGAGATTGCTGTGCGTTTGACAGCAGGACTTGTGAGAATTACATGTGGGAATCCGGCAGAAAATGAAGCGGTTGTATCGGCAATTCGAGAATATTATCAGCAGTGATGGGCAGAAAGAGGGGATAAGATGAATCGGCAGGCGCAAATTGAGCGTGAAACCAAAGAAACGCAAGTGTATATTGACCTTTGCTTAGACGGCGGCGAAATTGAGGTTTCGACAGGTGTGGGATTTTTTGACCATATGCTGACAGCGTTTGCAGTACACGGCGGCTTTGGGCTGATTGTCAAAACAGTGGGAGATTGGCATGTAGACTGCCACCATACAGTAGAGGATACCGGCATTGTACTGGGGCAGGCTTTGGGGCAAGCTTTAGCAGATAAAGGCGGCATTGCACGCTATGGTTCATTTTTTGTCCCAATGGATGAAGCTTTGGGCTTTGCCAGTTTAGATATCAGCGGGCGTCCTTTTTTGGTGTTTCAAGCAGAATTTCCACAAGAAAAAGTGGGCGATTTTGATACCTGTATGACAGAAGAGTTTTTTCGAGCCTTTGCTTTCAATGCAGGGATAACCTTGCATTTGGGGTGCAAATATGGTAAGAATTCTCATCATATGATTGAAGCATTATTTAAGGCCACAGGTCATGCACTGAAAGAAGCAGTGAGCTTGACAGGAGATGACAATATTCTTTCTTCAAAAGGAGTATTGTAGAATAAAATGAGAGAAAATATACTTTGAAATGAAATTTGTGCTGTTTGAATGATGGAAGATAGAAGAAAAAACTGTTGAAAAAGAGAAACAGTACATAAACCGCAATTTGGCGGAAGAAAGGAACGGGCATTTATACATGATTATTTTACCGGCAATTGATTTAAAAGATGGGCAGTGTGTCCGACTATTTCAAGGAGATTATGCCACAGCTGAAGTGGTGGCGAATGATCCTGTGCAGACAGCAAAAGCTTTTGAGAGACAAGGCGCCAGATGGCTGCATATGGTTGATTTAGACGGTGCCAAAAGCAGACGTCCTTGTAACCATGAAGTGATTTTTGACGTCAGAAAAAATACAGATATGCAGATTGAGATTGGCGGGGGTATCCGTGATATGGATACCGTTGAGTTTTATCTTGATGGCGGCATCGACCGTGTTATTCTTGGGTCAGCAGCCTTGCATGACCCTGATTTTGTGCAACGTGCCATTGATAAGCACGGCAAAAAAATTGCAGTCGGGATTGATGCACTGGGCGGCAAGGTGGCGGCAGACGGTTGGCTTGACAAGAGTGAAGTAGACTATCTCGAACTTGCCAAAAAAATTGACCGCATGGGAGCCAGCTATATTATCTTCACAGATATTAGCAAAGACGGCACGTTAAATGGCCCGAACTTGGCGATGCTTGATAAAATCAACAATTCAGTTAAGACGAATATCATCGCAAGCGGCGGTGTCAGTACGATTATGGATATTATCAGTTTGCATGACTTAGGACTATATGGTGCGATTGTCGGCAAATCGGTTTATTCAAAGACCATGGATTTATCTTCTGCCATTGTTTTGGCACAGCGAATTACATTAAAGCACCCCAAAAATCGCACTGAAGTGGAAGACAACTTAGACCGCTATTTTACTAAATCTGAATTAATTCCGGCTATTATACAGGATGTAGATACAAAGCAGGTGCTGATGATGGCTTATATGAACCGTGAATCCTTTGAGAAATCTATGAAAACAGGGCAGACATGGTTCTATAGCAGAAGTCGTAATCAACTCTGGCATAAGGGCGAAACTTCAGGTAATACACAGCAAATTATCAGCGTGACGGCAGACTGCGACGATGATACTTTGTTGATTCAGGTCAAACCAAAAGGCCCTGCTTGCCACACAGGCAAAACAAGCTGTTTCTTTAAAGAAATCGGTTTATTCTGAGTGCCAATGTAAGAAGATAATAAATCTATTTAGAAGTCTATTTTTCAAAATGCGAGAATTTGCTTTTGAAAAAGGACTTTCTTTTCCTAAAAGGAGGAATTAACCATGACAGATGTTTTAGAGGAACTATATCAAACCGTTTTATCTCGAAAAGAAAATCAAGTAGAGGGTTCTTATACCTGCTATCTATTTGAAAAAGGAATAGACAAGATTCTAAAAAAATGTGGGGAAGAGTGCAGTGAAGTTATTATCGCCGCTAAAAATGGGGATAATGAAGAAACCGTGCTTGAAATCAGCGATTTACTGTATCATTTGGTGGTGCTGATGGCAAATGAAGGCATTTCTTATGAAGCGGTGCAGGCCGAACTAAGCAAGAGAAGTGAAAAGGCAGGCAATCTCAAACAATTTCATCAGGTGGATAAAAACTCATGAGCGATGACTTGATTACCTATTGGAAAAGGGAAGAACAAGCCGCTTTTGCAGGTTGGGATTTTTCTCATCTGGAGGGGAGATATGCTGAAGGTAAGCCGCCTTGGGATTATCGGGAAAAAGTAAAAGCGTTCTTAAAACCACAGACAAGACTATTGGATATGGACACGGGAGCAGGTGAATTTTTACTTTCTCTGCGCCACCCTTATGCTTTAACGAGTGTAACCGAGAGCTATCCTCCTAATGTTGAACTGTGCCAAAAGAGACTGACCCCACTTGGTATAACCGTTGCCGCCGTGGAGGGAACAGCGAAACTTCCCTTTGAGGAGAGTTCGTTTGACGTGGTTATCAATCGTCATGGCTCTTATGACATTAAAGAACTCAAAAGGATATTAAAGCCAAATGGCTTTTTCATTACGCAACAGGTAGGTAGTAGCAATAATCGAGAGCTTTCGTCTTATTTGTGTCCTGATTTCATGCCGACGAGTTTCACGCATAATCTTGAAAATGAGTCAAAGCGCTTTGCTGATGCAGGATTTAGACTAATGTATCAAAATCAGAGCTACCAAAAAACAGTTTTTACGGAGGTAGGAGCACTTTGCTATTATGCCAAACAAATTCCTTGGGAATTCCCTGAGTTTTCAGTCAATGCGGCACAGGAAAAACTCTTAAAACTCCATGAATTGTGCGAGCAAGAAGGAAAGATAGAATCTACTGCACATCGTTTTATGATTGTTGCCAAAAATCATAAATAGTGACAGTTATTTGCAATAAAAGCATAGAAATAGAAAGAACCTCCGGCCCATATAAGAGCAGGAGGTTTTGTGAAATGTAAAATTATTTGCTTTCTGCTTTCCACAGACCATGTAGGTTGCAGTATTCATAGACAACAAATGGCTCATTTTCTTTGATAACAAAATCGGCAGCAGGTTTGTCTTCGGGGGTAAGTTCAACTCTCTGGGTGTGTCCTGCTTGAGAAACCATAATCCACTGAATATAATGCTCAGCAGTCATGGGGTGGTCAACATCGCCTACGTTCACATGTAGCTGGTTGCCGTTCACAGAGAAAACAGGTACATGTTTCTCAGTAGCTGCGTCAGTAGTGTTGGCTGTGAGAAGCTTCATGGGTTGATGACAGCAAACAAGCTCGCCGCCTCCTTCATTGATTAAACCAACGATGTTTCCGCATACACTGCAACGATAGAATTTTTTCATAATGGTACACCCTTTCATATTTTCATTTCATTTTCTTGCCCTAATATGGCATTTATTATTATAGCATTTCTTGGGAAAAAGTAAAGAGGGTCGTTTTAAAGAAAAGATTATCATTTTTATTTTTTACTTTTCTACAAATTGGAAAGACAATATGAACGCTTGAAAGTGGTTTCTATTTGCCTAACCTGTAGTAAAAAGAAAAATAAAAGCAAACAAATCAACGCAAGCGAACTTCTTACTAGAAATTTTTATCCAAAAATGTTATACTAAAACCCAACACTAGTTGGAGGAATTGCCATTATGTATGGAGCCATTTTGGGTGATATTGCCGGGTCACTGTATGAATTCAGTCGCCCTAAAGGATTCAATCACAAGACAGTTAAACTTTTTGATAGCCTCAGCCGCTATACAGATGATAGTGTTCTAAGCATTGCCACAAAATATGCGGTTTTAACCGGATGTCCGTATGCCAGAGCGTATTCCAGTTTTGCAAAACGCTATCCGAATGCCGGTTATGGCAATATGTTTAGAAATTGGGTCATGAGAAGTTCTTCTAAAGGCTATAACAGCTATGGGAACGGCTCTGCTATGCGCGTTAGCTTTATTGGGGAGCATTTCTCTACGCTTGAACTGGTTGAGCGTGAGGCAGAGGTCAGTTCTATGTGTACACATAATCATCCTGAGGGTGTTAAAGCAGCTGTAGTAACAGCAGGGATGATTTATCTGGCGCGGCAGGGAGAGAGCAAAAAAGAGCTTTTACGCTATGTGAAAAGCTATGGTTATCAGACCTGTAAGCCACTGTTTTTATACCGCCCATTTTCTAAGTTTGATACGAGTGCGATGGGCACAATGCCGCTGGTCATCCGGTGTTTCTTTGAGAGTGATGACTGGGAAAGCTGCATGAGAAATGCCCTGAGTGTGCCTTGCGACACAGATACGGTTGGGTGCATTGCAGGAAGTATAGCAGACGCTTTTTACGGTAAAACCGGTTTTGATGAGATTGAAATTTTAAAACGATATTTAATAAAGCCAAGTCAAAACGGGCAGTTTGATACTTATTTGTTTGATTGGGCAACAAAAACCACATAACAAGAGGAGAATACAGATGATTGTGCAGACCTATCAATCTCAAGCTGTTCTTAAAATATTGAAGCGCGGCGAAATTTACCGAGCAAAGCCCAGTATTTCGTTTCGAGGAGAATATGGGGCACTAATTGAACTATTAGAGTTGAAATGTGAATGTCCTATTTTTGGCGTAATAAAAGGCAGAAGACAAAATACAAGCGGAAAAGTTTCTGCTACTGTTAAAATGACTTTAGATGTACCAGATAAATTTGTGAAATTGACAGAGTTTGGGGTATGGGCTGATTTTTTGTATACGTATAAATACACTAAACCGGGCAATTACCGAGCTTTAAAAGTAGATTATGAAGAAATGAGCATTAAACAATATCAAAAGATTCTAACAGAATTAAAAATACAAAAAGACCCCTCTAAATACGAATTCCCGCAAGTTATATTGGAAAAAATCAATCCGGAATGGCTTAAAAGTTATACAATTTATCATTCGAAACCGTCGGTAAGCGAAAAATGGGAACGATTTTGGAATAAGTTCAGAAAATAAAACAGTAGAGGCAACCAAGGTAAATAAGGATTTTTAGAAAGGGGAATCCCTATGAAAGTTGGTCAATACATCTTGTCACTCGATCAAGGAACAACTAGTTCGCGAGCGATTCTGTTTGATGCATGGGGCAGTATTGTGGGTGTTGGGCAAAAGGAATTTACTCAAATTTATCCACAACCAGGTTATGTTGAGCATGATGCTGTTGAAATTTTAGAAAGCGTTTTGTTTGCCATGCGGCAGGCGGTAGCTCAATCTGGAATTTCAGCCAGAGATATTGCGGCGATTGGAATAACCAATCAACGTGAAACGACGGTAGCATGGGATGCTCACACCGGATTGCCGATTTGTAATGCCATTGTTTGGCAGTGCCGACGAACAGCTGCTAAATGTGAAGAGCTCAAAAAAACGGAATGGGTTGGCTATATTAAAAAAACAACAGGCCTTTTGGTTGATCCTTATTTTTCCGGCACAAAAATGAATTGGATAATGGAAAATATACCGACGGCCAAAAAGTTAGCAGAAGAAAATCGGCTTTGCTTTGGTACGATTGATACATGGCTAATTTATGCCTTGACTGACAGAAAAACCTATGTGACAGATGTTTCAAATGCTTCTCGCACCATGCTTTTTGACATTCGCAAACTTTGCTGGGACGATAAATTGTTGAATTATTTAGAAATTCCTCGTCAGGCTTTGCCAAAAGTGGTAGATTCAAGTGGCGTGATCGGGTATTGTGAAGCTGCTGTTTTAGGAGAAGCCATTCCAATTGCAGGTATTGCAGGGGATCAACATGCTGCGCTATTTGGTCAGTGCTGTTTTGAAAAAGGGATGATTAAGAATACCTATGGAACAGGTTGTTTTGCGTTGATGAATACGGGAACAAAACCGATAGATTCTGAAAACGGATTATTAACGACAATTGGTTGGAAGATTGGCGACCAAGTTGTTTACGCACTGGAGGGCAGTGCGTTTCATGCTGGTTCGGCAATTAAATGGCTGAGAGATGAACTGGGAATTATCCAGTCGGCAGCAGAATGTGATCAGCTTGCCGAAACTGTAGAGGACACCGGAGATGTGTGGTTTGTTCCTGCTTTTACAGGATTGGGCGCACCGTATTGGGATATGTATGCACGAGGTGCTTTGCTGGGGATAACCAGAGGAACATCAAAAGCACATATCTGCCGTGCCGTTTTAGAAAGCATTGCACATGAAAGTGCAGATTTGCTGCGTCTTTTTGAAGAAGAGACAGGAGAAAAACTTTGTGGATTTCGAGTTGACGGCGGAGCATCTAAAAGTTGGTTTTTGATGCAGTTTCAGGCAGATATTCTAAAGACAAAAGTAGAGAAACCGTCTTGTTTAGAAACAACAGCTCTTGGTGCAGCAATGCTGGCAGGACTGGCGGTTGGCGTATGGGAAAATCAAGAGGAATTGTCGTCTATCTGGCAGCTAGGAACTGAATTTTTACCGGATATGCCAGAAGAAAGAAGGAACTATAGGATTCAGCGCTGGCATAAAGCGGTGGAGAGAAGTCAAAATTGGGTGGAATAGGGTGATTTTTTGGTAACAGTAATTGATTATGGAGCGGGAAATATTCAAAGCGTGATGAATGCATTGCGTTTTATCGGTTGTGAAGCGGTGCTGGCAGATGACCCCAAAGCATTAAAAAACAGTAAGGCTGTTCTTTTGCCGGGGGTTGGTTCATTTGGAGATGCCATGGCGAATCTGAAAAAAAGAGGATTTGCTACGGCTATTCAGGAATGGACGGCAGCCGATAAGCCTTTTTTGGGCATTTGTCTTGGCATGCAAGTCTTGTTTGAAAGCAGTGAAGAGTCTCCAGGAATAGAAGGGTTGGGAATTTTGAAAGGCAAGTTTAAGAAGTTTCCTGCCAATTTAGGGGTTAAAGTACCGCATATCGGTTGGAATTCTTTGGACGTCAAAAATGACAGTGGGATTTTTGACGGTCTGCCTGAAAACCCATATGTTTATTTTGTGCACTCCTATTATTTGCAAGCAGAAGAACCGATTGTATCGGCACGAGCCGATTATGGGATTCCGTTTGATGCAGCCGTGCAGAAAGGCAACCTCTGGGCATGCCAATTTCACCCTGAAAAGAGTGGAGAAACAGGTATTGCCATGCTCAAAAATTTCAGTGCTGCCATGAATAGGGAGGGCTAATCATGTACGCAAAAAGAATCATTCCTTGTTTGGATTTAAAGGATGGACGAGTGGTAAAAGGAACTAATTTTGTGGGGCTTCGTGATGCGGGCGATCCTGTTGAAGCGGCTATAGAATATAACAGGCAAAGTGCCGACGAACTGGTGCTTCTAGATATCACAGCTTCATCAGACAGCCGTGGTATTATGACTGATATTGTTGAAAAAGTGGCACAGAATATTTTCATTCCGTTTACAGTGGGCGGTGGTATTCGCACAATTGAAGACTTCACAGAGATTCTGCGTGCTGGAGCAGACAAGGTGTCGGTCAATTCGTCGGCACTGAAAAATCCTACATTAATTCAAGATGCTGCCTATAAATTTGGCAGTCAATGTGTTGTGGTGGCGATGGATGCCAAACGCACAGCAGACGGAAAATGGACGCTCTATCTGAATGGTGGGCGAATTGATACCGGCAGAGATGCGGTTGAATGGGCGAGAGAGGTCGAAAAATTGGGAGCAGGTGAAATTCTGCTAACCAGTATGGACTGCGATGGCACAAAGGCTGGCTATGACTTGGAACTAACAAGAGCCATTTCAGAATCAGTATCATTGCCTGTCATTGCCTCTGGCGGTGCAGGGCAACTCTCTCATTTTTCAGAAGTCATCACAGAGGGGAAGGCGGATGCTGTATTAGCGGCTTCTCTATTCCATTTTAAAGAAATCAGTATTCCTGATTTAAAAATCTATTTGCAGAATCAGGGGATTTCCGTTAGACAATAACAAAAATCTTAGGTGAACTTATGTCGAATATAAAAAGAAATTACGCAAAAGAGATGGATGCACTCATTCAGAAATTTGATGCGGATACAAAACCGAAATTGCTCTTGCATGTGTGCTGTGGTCCTTGTTCCAGTGCGGTGTTAGAGAGCATTGCTTCTCATTTTGCAATTTATGCACTCTTTTATAACCCCAATATTGCCCCCTACGATGAATTTATGAAACGTAAAAAAGAATTTGTGCGTTTGGTCGGTGAAATGAATTTGTCTGAGAGTGTCAACATTATATCTTGCGAATATGAAAATGAGAAATTCGAGGAGCTGGCAAAGGGGCTAGAAACCCTTCGAGAAGGGGGAGAGCGCTGCCATAAATGTTATGAATTGCGCATGCGCGAGGCAGCACAGAAAGCAAAAGAACTAGGTTGTGACTACTTTACCACAACACTTTCGATTAGTCCCATGAAGAATTCGGCAGTACTAAATGAGATTGGTGAACGTTTGGGAGAAGAGTTTGGCATTGCGCATTTACCATCGGATTTTAAGAAGAAAGAGGGCTATAAGCGGTCAATTCAATTGTCAAGAGATTACAATCTCTATCGACAAGACTACTGCGGATGTATCTACTCTAAAGCACAAAGGGAGGCAGAATGTCAGAGGACAGAGTAACCCTCTTGCAAACAGAACTTGATGAAATGCTGTATAAGCAAATTGCTTTTTTAAAGCAGTTAGCCATTCCCATTTCAGAAAAGATAGTGCCGCAAGTCAAGCTGAATTGGCGTACAAAATCAAGATTAGGTTGTTGTATCAAAAAACAAGACGTTTTTACGATTGAGTTATCAGCAACCTGTTTTAAGCCTGAATTTGTGCAGATTTATCCTGACTTACCCCAGCAAACTCTTTTGCACGAACTCTTGCATACCTGCCAGGGCTGCTCGAATCATGGCAGACTATGGAAGTACTATGCCAATATTGTCAACCAGCAGACAGGTTATAACATCAGTCGAACCGTCAAATATCAAAATGAAGAAAATGAAACCCCAAAAGAATATACATATCTGCTGCAATGCCAAAACTGCGGACAAAAAATTGGCAGAGAGAAACTTACAAAAGTGATTGCTAAACCTAATTTGTATCGCTGCAAATGCGGGGGCAAGCTGAAGAGAATAAAGTAATATAAAGGGTGAAGCGAAAAGCAGACCAAATCTTTCTCAATCTCGCAGAAAAAGATATCCTATGATTCATTAAAATCATAGGATATCTTTTTTATTAATTTAGTTAGTGTCTTGCAAAACTCAGTTTATGAATTATTTTTTATAGTCTAGCCAGCTAAAGCTATTGCCAGATTGAACAAATTCTACGGGTACATCGGGGCCGAATACATCAGGCAACCACTCTACCATGCTTTTCATACCAGGCTCTTCAAGGTTAAAATGTCCCACGTTGAGAACAGCTTTCTTAATACCCAAGGCGTTGGAATCTTGAATGTACTGTCCTAGTGTCCAGTCAATGATTTCTCCGGGAATAATAAGTTCACAATCAGTTGAGTCAATAAATTTAATTTGTCCCTTATCCCAATCAGAACCCAAGAAATGGGCAGCAATGCAAACTTTGGTCACTTCCATATCAGGATTACCTAAAAAACGAATTCCGTCAATGTTCATGACTTTGGCTACATGAGCCGCAACATCTTTTACAGTAGATTTGGGAATGATATATTGAAAACCAAGATGTCCGTCCGTATCTACCGCATAATCTGTCCAACCCAATTGTTTGGCTAATCCAGAAAAGACAACATCAGGCTTTTCATTGTGTACACGATCATGATCTCGATATAGAACAATCCCTGTTTCATCAAGCAATTGTTTTTTTGCCTGATAGACAGCATTGTCTTGTAGCCAATCGGTTTCATCCCAACCGTCAAAGAAAGCCGGTTCATGTCCAAGGATGAAATTGTATCCCATCTCAGCTGCTTTCTGTATAACAGCAGCTGTGGGGCAACAAGTGACAACAACACCGGTGCATTCTTGGTCAGGATTACCGTATTGTACACCATCACAAGTTCTTCTGCTTGGGTCAAGGGGACTATGGTGAGCTTCTAACTTCGCAATTACTTCTGAAATTTTCATGATCAATTCCTTTCTGCTTACGTAGATAAGCACGAAAATTTTATTTGGCTTAAAAACTAACAGCCGCAGTAGCAAGGTTTATCCTGCACTGCGACATGGTTTCACTTATACTTTGTTGGGTCCCATTTTTTTATAAACATCTTTTCTGTCAATCCACTCTAAGAAAGCGGAAACCTCGAGATCCCAAATTGAAAACTCGTGTTCATAATTCGGCAGATCATCATAGCGATATCTCGCACCTTGCCAATTTTCTTGCAAGAATTGATTGTAGGCAGTGACTTTTTCATATAAGAAATCTTTGTCACCAATGCATAAAAACAAGTCAGGAAGTTTTTTACCACTGGCCAATGCATTTTTAGTAGTTTCAATTATATCTACGAAAGGAGGCATATCTGGTTTTTCTTTTTGAAGTGTAAGTAAATCTTTTCCGGCAAAAACGGCAGGGGAAAAAGCACCAATGGCACTATAACGTTCTGGATTTTCTAGTCCGTGCAATAACGCGCCGTAGCCGCCCATAGAAAGACCGGCAATATAGCGTTCTTCAGGTTTGCTAGAAACAGGGAAATAGGATTCTACAAAATTTGGTAGCTCATGCTCTAGGAAATCATAATAGTTATCACCTGAGCCAGCGTTCATATATGCTTTATTGCCAACTGAAAAAGTAACGATGGCAATGCGTTTTTCTTCTGCATAACGGTCAACATTGGTATAACGATGCCATACCATATAATCATTGCCATGACCATGAAGAAGGTAAACAACCGGAAATTTTTCGGGTAATTGGTGTGTGTGTTCTTCGTCCATATTACAAGAAGTAAAGGACGGCAGTGTCACGGCTATATCTACGCCGTGACAGAGAGAATAAGAAAAGAAATTGCAATGAATCTGTGCCATATTAGTTTACTCCTTATTTTCGTTTGTATCAATTGTTTTCATGAAATCAGCTGTTCCCGCAGTAATGGTATAGGTTTTCTTTTTAAAGTTTACTCTCAGTTCGGCAATTTCATCACCGTTTTCTCTGCGAATCCACAGTTCTTCTTCTGAAGAGGGGAGCAAAATAAAAGAGCCATCAAATGCTTTACATTTATTTCTGAATTTCATCAAATCTAACAGCTTGCGAACGACAGGGCGTTTAACTTCTTCTTCCACTTCTTGTTCAGTGTAGTAGTGTCGGTTGATGTTGCGTCCTTCTTTAGTGGCTTCTAACAATTCAATATCATTTCGGCCAGCTAGCATACCAACATAGTATACCTGGGGAATACCAGGGGCAAAAAATTGCACAGCACGGGCAATCAAATAAGCACTGTCATCTTCACCTAAAGCAGAATAGTAAGTGCAGTTCACTTGATAGATATCAAGATTGTTATAGGTAGCGGTGTTGTATATTTTTTTGACATTGGCACCAAAACGGAAAATATCTTCTTTTGTTTTTTCAATCTCTTCATCAGGCAGCAAATCTTTTACATCGACAACACCAATACCATCATGGGTATCCAAAGTCGTGAATTGTTTTCTAGGGCAGATTTCTAGCCAATGCTTTAAATAGGGAGATTGACCATAATAAAGTGCATTAATCAGAAGCATGGGGAGGGCAAAGTCATATACATAATAATCTTTGTCAGCAATTTTCTGCTGCATCGTGTAGTGTTCATGAATTTCGGGAAGAATCGTAGCGCCATAGGGCTTCACAATTTCAGCCGTTTCATTTAAGAGATCCCAAACCTCGGGCTCAACAAAAAAGCAGGTAGTATCCGCTCTTTTGGTGGCATAAGCAAAGGCGTCAAGACGAATGATGGCAATACCATATTTAGCCAATCCCTCTAAATTCTCACGCAAAAATTTCTTTGCTGTTTCAGAAGGGCAGTTAATATCAATTTGTTCTTCGCCAAAGGTACACCATATTTTTTCGGTAGTGCCATCTGCAAATTGAGCATCAATATACGGTGCTTTAGGTTTGCGTTTATAAATAATATCAACCTGTTCTTGTGTGGGTTCACCGTTCTCCCAAAAATCCTTATAGCGAATAAAGAGGTCCTTGTATTCGGAGTTGTCCTTTTTTTGCAAAAAATCTTTGTAGTATTCACTTTGTGCCGAAATATGATTAATCATATAGTCAGCCATAAGATAATAATCTTCAGATAAATTGGTGATGTTTGTCCAGTCACCAAAAGACTTATCAACCTCACGATAAGTCATAGGGGCAAACCCTCTATCCCCTGAAGAAGGGAAAAATGGTAAAAGATGAACACCGCCAATGGCACTGCCTACATGCTGTTTCAAGATATGATGCAATTCTTCCAAGTTATGGCCCATAGAATCACTGTAGGTAATCAGCATGATTTGATTCGATAATTTTTTCATAGATTGGGTTGTCCTTTCTCTGTAGAAGGAGATAAAAGTATTTATATTCTAGAATTAGAATAGACAATCATAGCATTCCCGATACATTTAATTTGTTTCTGGTCGGGGTCAGGAACATAGTCATAAACTTCATATTCATCAGGATGACTGATAATAGCGTTACAGCAATCTAACATGTCCTGCAAATAAATAGGGGATAACCCTAATCTACTGTGACTGGGATATAGTTTTTTGACAGATTGCAAGCGAGGCATTACGGTAGATAGAGTATCACGAAAAGCCGTGACAGTTAGACATTCAGGGTAATAAGGATTAGGGAATCGACCAATAATCAATGTAGGGGTCGATAGAATGGCATCACCGCTGAATAGCATACCGCTTTGGTGATCAAGCAATATACAGCCACCGGCAGCGTGTCCGGGCATGTGAATGACTTCTACCGCATGATTTTCTCCCAAAACAAACTGATGACCATCTTCTATACTGACGATTTCATAAGGCTCTATTGGCACAACATCTTCCGGTTTAAAAAATTCAGCGGGAGGCAACATGCGGTGATCAGCGTGTTTGAAAGTATCTTGCAGATATGGAACATCATATTTATGGCAGAATATACGCTCAAATTGACTGTTTCCCGCACTGTGATCGCCGTGAAAATGAGTGTTGACTACATCGAATGGCTTATCGGTTAAGGTTTCGACCAATCCTTTTAAGTTGCCAATGCCAAAGCCGGTGTCAATCAAGAGAGCACGATCTTTGCCCTCAATGAGGTGCATCCAAACGGCTGCACCTTTGCTATGGGCATCAAAGTAAAGATGATGAATATGCGAATTTTCTTCATTTTCAAAGACTAGAACATAAGGATTTATGTCATAAACTTTGTGAGCTTGGGTTTTGATAGAAGAAGCAAACTCATCACTGATTTGCATATGTTTTTTCCAGTTTGACATAAAGATTCCTCCTTATCCTTTAACGCCGCCAACCACAATGCCTTTAACGAAAGATTTCTGGATAAAAGGATAAACGATAACGACGGGGAGCAGTGCGACCACTGCAATAGCCATACGAATTCCTACGCTGGGGAGCGTGCCCATTTCAACATTAACGCCTTGCAGCTGTGAAGCAGTCTTTAAGAACTGAGCATTATTCAGCATATTGGTCAGAACATTTTGAATCGTATACAAATCAGTACGTTTGACAAGGTAATAAAGACCGTTGGTCCAGTCGTTCCAGTAAGCTAGACCGGACATTAGACCGATTGTACCAATAATCGGCGTCGACATTGGCAGAACAACACGAACGAGAGTGTTGATTTCACTGGCACCGTCTAGCTTAGCAGCTTCAATAATGGCATCGGGAATATTGGTTTTAAAATAGTTTCGGACGAGAATGACATTGAAAGGACTCATCAAAAAAGACGGAATTAACAGAGCAAAAATGGTATCACGAATGTGGAACATTTGTGAATACATAATATAGGTGGGAACAAGACCGCCGTTGAACAACATGGTGAAGAAAACAATAAAAGCGATTAGATTTCTTCCTTTTAAGCCCGGACGAGCCAGCGGGTAGGCTAGTAAAACAGTCATAGCCATATTGCAAATAGTACCGATAATGGTGATAAAAATAGTAATGCTATAGGCACGTAAAATAGCGTTGCCTGCTTTGAAGATATATTGATAAGCAGCCATGCTGAATTTTGCAGGGAAGAACGAATAGCCATTTAACAAGAGGGTTTGCTCATCAGTAAAAGAAGCCAAAGCCAAAAGTAACAAAGGCAAAATACAGGTCAAAGTTAAAATAGCCAAACAAACGTGAGGCACAATTTTTGAAAGCTTAGTATTGGTAATCATGCAATTGATTCATTCCTTTCTATGGACAAATTAAAACAGAGCACTGTCTTTGTCGACTTTTCTTGTAATGATATTTGCGCCCATTACAAGGATAAAACCTAGAATGGATTGCATAAAACCGGCAGCTGATGAACGACCGATATCGTTTAGCTGTAAAAGGCCACGATAGACATAGGTGTCGATGGTGTTTGTGGTGTTGTAGAGAAGGCCGTTGTTCATGGGTACCTGATAGAAGAGACCGAAATCAGAGTAGAACATTCTGCCCAAATGAATCACCACCAAAGTGATAATGGTTGTCTTTAAGCAGGGGAGTGTGATGTGTTTGATTTGCTGCCAGGTAGAGGCACCATCAATAACAGCAGCTTCATAATATGAATCGTCTATTCCGACCAAGGTTGCATAATATAAAATGGAAGAATAGCCGAATGATTTCCATAGGTAAATGACGGTAAGAATAACAGGCCAATACTGTGGAGAAGAATACCAGCTGATGTCTTTCATACCAAGTGGTTCGAGAATTGAATTATTGATAAACCCATTGTCTACACTAAGAAAGGCAAATGCTAAATAGCTGATAACAGCAGATGACAATAAAAACGGCAGCAAAATGCTAGTTTGATAAACTCTTAAAGATTTGGCACGTACTTGGCTTAATAAGATGGCAACGACAATAGCTAAAACAGTTCCGAGAACGATAAAAGCTAGATTGTAGAGCAAAGTGTTACGGAAAATAATAAAAGCATCTTTAGTTTGAAACAGGTATTTAAAGTTATCAAAGCCGACCCAAGGGCTCTTAAAAATACCTACCGAATAATTTATTTTTTTAAAGGCAAAGCTTAGGCCAAACATAGGAAGATAGTTATTCAGAAGCAAATAGAGTAAGCCCGGAATCATCAATGCGTAAAGCGGAAGATCTTTCGTAAAACGATTTACTTTTTTTGGTTTTTGAGATTTGGGCTGTATGGTTTTTTCCATGGGGACAACGTCCTCCCTCGCAAAAATTTTTTAGTCAAACACAGACTTACCTAATATTTGAATGAAGGCAGATAAGATACTTATCTGCCCACATTACAAACAGTCATTTAAATTTTAAGATTATTTACTTGCAAGGAATGCATCGAGCTGTTGTTGTTTGGCAGCGATAATTGTATCAATACCAGCATCCTTTAGTCCCTGTTGGAACTGAGCAAGGGTTCCTTCAAAATCTGTAACAGAACCAGATGCTAGTGCATTTTCATACTGATTAACAACGTTTGTACAAGCTGAAACAGCATCAGAAACGCTGGTCAAATCAAATTGGCATCCAAAAGCTTTAGATTGATGAGCATTTTTGTTGGCATCTTTTAATTGCTGATAATAATCAGTTGGGTATTCAAAAGGATAAGATAGTGTGGAGTTCAGAGCTGTCCAAGAATAACCCATTGCCCAACCTGTTGTAGAAACATTTTTGCCTTCTACATAAGTGGCAGTATTATCATCTTTCAAAGTATAGTGCTCATTTTGAATACCGTTAATAATTAGATTAACAGCATCAGAATCAGTAGCCATCAAGTTGATATAGGCAGCAGCTTTTTCAGGATTCTTAGAAGCTGGGTTGATACAATCATAACCCCAAGGTGTAACAGCAACAGCATCATCATAAATTTGGAGAGAAGCGATTTCTGTACCAAAGTTTTGTGAAGACCAAATGCCGTTCATTTCAGCACTAAAGTGTCCTGCAAAGTTACCAAAGGCTTTTCCAGAAGGAATGAAATCAACAGGAGCATCTGCTACGTTGAGCAAGTCAGGCATATAAGCGCCCATTTCAGACCATTGTTTAAAGTAGCCAACCAATTCTTTATAGCCTTCGCTCTCATAGTAATTGGTTACGGTTGTTGTCTGGCCGTAATCTTCGAGAACGCCTAATTTGTTACCTAATTGATCAATACGTGAGTCGCCGATATTGGGTCCGCCGTTCATCGGTCCGATGAGGGGGGTGTCAGGATATTTTGCTTTAATTTTGCTGAATAGTTCAGTTAGTTCAGCAAGATCAACTTTATCGCCGTTTTTATATCCAAACTCAGTTGCAATGTCAGCACGGAGGTTGTAAGCAGCTGTAGAAGCTTGATCGAGCAAGTGGCCAATGCCGTAAAGATTGCCATCAACGCGGCCGGCTTCATAGACATTTTCACCAAGAGCAGCTTTCATGTCTGCTTCATAAGGTTTCATCAAATCGTCTAAAGCAAGTGCTTGACCATTGTTCACAACAGTGCTGTAAGGTACGCTCACACCAGCCATGTAAACATCCAGTGTATCATCACCGCCTGAAAGCAGTAGGTTAAGCTGAGTTGCTACGTTGGCAACTTCAATCATAACGAACTCGACGTTGACACCAATTTTTTCTCTAGTGATTTTGCTGAGTTCTTCAGCAACTTTGTCTGCGTCAGCAGGGATAGAACCGCAAATTACCATAGTAGAAATAGTGGGATACTCTTCATCTGTGCCGGCTTCAGAAGAAACTTCTTTTTTAGAAGAGGTTTCTGATGTTGCAGGAGTACTAGATTCTGTAGAAGAAGTACCTTTGTTATTTGCACAGCCTGCCAAAGATGTGACAACCATCATCAGGGCAAGAAGAGCAGCAAATAGTTTTTTTGTTGACATGATTTTACCTCCAAGAATAAAATATGGTTAGTTTGCTCGTTTTGCGCAAACGTTAACCTAAAGTTGATATTGAGATAATAACCTAATTTAAGAACAATGTCAATAAAAATATAAAAATAAAGTGAATATTTTATATTATTTTGTCGATATAAATAAGAATCAAAGAAAAATAGACCAAATATGACGGAGGGATAAGACAATCGTTTTCCTTAAAAAGCTGATTAAATCTAGCTTTTTTGGTGTTTTCAACGAAAAATTAATAAAAAAATTTGATGTGAATTAAAATTAGGCAAATTTACTAACCATATTTTAAAATCGTTACTAGTGTTACCTTTTTAATAAATAATAAACGGTCGTGAAAAGCCACGACCGTTTATTATTTATTAAATGAAAGATTTATTTTATTTTGTTTGAAGTCTGAGGACAAGAGGTCTTACGTCGAATGAGCGAAACAGGTAAGATATACCGTTCTGCCACAAGAGATTCGTTAATGCGCTTAATTAGTACGTCTACAGCTAGCTCTCCCATTTGTCGGATTGGTTGTGCGATAGTGCTGATGCCACAATATTCAGAGATATCCAGTCCATCAAATCCGACTAATTTATATCGTTTGGGGAATTCTTGAGAATTTCCCAAACTGTTAAATAAGTGAGCGGCCAACACGTCACTTGTAGCAAAAATGCCGTCAGTAAGAGGGTAGCGTTTGATAATATCTTTTACATTTTTATCCAAGTTTTTGCCAAAGATATCTTCGGAGTCAATATAGTGCTCACTGTATGCTTTCCCTGTTCGCTGGCATTCATCTCTAAATCCTTTGTAACGCAAATAAGCCGGAAGATGTTCAGAAACAATACGGTTGCCAATCAAAAGAAGGTGTTCACAGCCGCTTGCGATCAGTTCTTGAGCTGCTAATACACCACCCTTGTAGTTATCACACGAGATAGAAGGAATATCATCGATGGTGCGTTCAATACTAACAAGAGGGATGGCACTCTCCTTATAGGCAGAAGATTCTACTACACGGCTACAGACTAATACGCCAGCCACATTATTGGCTTGCAGCATAGAAAATAGTTCTTTTTCGCGGTCAGAGTGCCCGCCTGATGTGCAGAGAAATAGCTTATAACCAAGCTTGTAGCAGGCTTCTTCAATGGCAGCTGTCAGTACCCCAAAAAAGGTGTGGTCGATATAAGGTACAATGAGCCCAATCAAATGGCTGTTTTTATTAGAGAGAGATCTTGCCATCTCATTGGGAAAATAGTTCATTTCTTTCATTACTTTAAAAACTTTATCTTTAGTTTCTTGGCTAATTGAACCTCTGTTGTTGAGTACTCTTGAAACAGTGGTAATCGAAACACCAACTTTGGCGGCTACATCCTTTAGGGTTGCCATGAATGACCGTCCTTCCTTCGTCAATATAAAAAGCAGGGAGGTTATCGAGTCTTTTAACTGAATATATTACTTTAGTGCAAACCTCATCCACTGTATTTTCATTATCAAAACATAACACACTGGAATGTATTTGTCAAATAATTTACAATCTTAGGTAAGCGTTTGCACAGTTATTATGCTTAAATTGATGATATTTAAAATTAGTGTAGATATTTCGCAAAATTTTAATAAATAATAAGAGAAAACGTTTGCTTATTTTAGAATGTTGCGATAAGATAAACGTAGTCGATTTACAAACAGGAGGAGGAAAAATAATGGAAGAGGTTTATATTCAAACAGCCACTTACTCGTGGCTATTTCGTGAAAAATATTCTACTGCCATTTTTAATGAGTATTTAGAACGAACAGCCAAAATGGGATACACAGGTGTTGAATTTTTTGGTAACCTATATGGAGATCAACCCGCACAAGAATTAAAGAAAGTATTAAAAGATTTTGACCTAAAGGTAATAGGCGCTCATGTGAGCATGGATGAAATGGATGGTCAAATGGAATATTTAGCAGATTTAGGCGCTAAATATATGATTTGTCCGGGGGTGAGTGTGCACAGCCATGAAGAGGCTTTAGCGATTGCCGAAAAAATGAATAAATATGGAGAAAAAGCAAAAACATTTGGTTTAAAATATGGTTATCACAACCACAATAATGATTTTGACAAGTTTGAGGGAGAAACCGTTTTAGAAACTTTTTTGAGTCACACTGACCCAACGCTTGTTGGCTTTGAGTTTGACGTGGGTTGGATATGGCGTGCCGGATACAATGCCGCTGACCTAGTTCAAAAATATGCCGGACGTGTGCCGTTGATTCACGTAAAAGAAACAAACCGAATGCTGAAGCCAGATGAATCCGCTCATAAATTCATGGAAAATGCAGAGAAAGACGAAAAAGGAAATCCTATTCTTACTCCCGAAATCAAAGCAAAAATTAATGAATTTTTGACATTTAACTGCAAATTAGGAGAAGGCCTAATTAATATTCCTCATCTTAAGCCAATAGCAGACGCGCAGGGAACAGAGGCCTATATCGTAGAACGTGAATACGCCTATACCGGCGATGTATTTACTTCTGTTCAAGAAGATTTAGATTACCTAAGAAATATATAAGAAAAGAAACCTACCGCTGAAAAGCAGTAGGTTTCTTTTTTATTAAGAGCGTATCAGAACAAATATTGTGCAAAATCACGTAGGCACATGCGCCATACATTCCACTCATGCTCTCCGGTATAAAATTTTTCTACATGTGTATTGCTGTTTTCAGGGGACAAGCCTTTTTCTGCAAACAGTTTGCTGTCCATATGGAATTTTTCCAAAGCCAGGAAGTCAGTCTTGCCAACAGCACGGAAAAATATTTTGTAGTCTTCTTCGAATTTTTCTTTGTTGTCTAGCTCTTTTAAGTAAGAGCTATCAGATAATAATCCCTCAAGTGGAGATACAAATCCACTAAATACACCGACATATCCAAAAATGTCTGGATGTTTCATTGTAACCATACTGGTTTGCATAGAACCCATAGAAAGTCCTGCCATGGCGCGGCTCCATTTATCAGTGCGCACGCGGTAATGTTCTTCAATAAAGGGAATGCAGTCTTCCAGTAACATATTTTCAATCTTTGTAATGTCTAGCTTGCGAAGGCCATCCTCTTCCTTTTGAACCATACCATTATTCATGACAACAAGGCAGGGTTTAATTTTTCCTTCAGCAATCAAGTTGTCCATAATAAAATTTGCTTTTCCTTGATGTACCCAGCATTGCTCGTTTTCGCCGTGGCCGTGTTGAAGATATAGAACGGGGTAGTCAGATGTGCCTTTCATATATCCCGGCGGTGTATAAACAAGACAGCTTTTGGTGCAACCTGTTGCTTTTGAATTATAATATTCTTGTACCACAGCACCGTGGGGGACGTCTTTATACAGGAAAAAATCATTCCCTTTTTGTGGAATATCAGCATAGTTAATCGGATGAGAACCGCCGAATCCAATAGGAACCATAGGGTTTAAAACTTGAGCACCATCTACATAAAAAACGATGGGGCAAAAGCCTCCGTCTTTACCGTCAACTTCGGCAGACCAAATACCATTTTCATCTTTAACAAGAGAAATCCTTTCGTTGTGGACAACGGCCTCGACAGAACTTACGTCACCGGCAGCAAAGTTTAACCGCATTCTTCCTTCATCCAGCATCATAATGCCTGGCGGAATCAAAGAGTCTTTTTCAACATGAAGTGCTGTGCCCGCGGGTTTTCCTAGAGGAAGCTGAGGCTCAAAGCTGACAGATGTTTCCGCAATAGCACTGTTAATGCCGGCAGAGGGGTAGTATTTTTCAGATAAATTCATTTCGATATTCCTTTCAGTATTTTATATTTTGTAAGGGAAGTAGTTATATTTTTTCCCAAGAGCTTTTGAGGGTATGGAGTTCAAAATCAACTGTGACAGCAGGGTCTAGCAAGACAGGTTGAATACTGACATTGGCCGGATCAAGCACAGTGCCCAATGTCATATTGAATAGCCCGTTGTTTGCATAAATTTCAACTGAGCATCGATCAGTTATGATACGAAGTTCAAGGAAATCATGGTCGTTTTCCAGAGTAAAAGCACCATTTGGTAAAATGAGAATTTGTTTTTGAGGATCATATACAATGAGGACGCCTCGAACAGAAAAGGCGATTAGTTTATCTTTTTTGGTGCTGAATCGAATGGTCATGTCCATCGCTTCACTCAAATATTTAGTAGGAACACGTTCTATTTCTTCAAGTCCTCTGTGAACAAAGGAAAAGTTTTTTTCATACATATGCTCAATCTCCTTAGCCGGCAGCACAGAAAGTCTAGGTCCATTTTCAGTAGAAAGCAAACTTAATTCATGGGGGAGACTGATACAGCTGGTAAATGGTCCATGCAGTACGCGAGTTCTAATCCACGACATTTGAATCACTCTTCCACTGGGTGCATCAGAGAAAGTCTGAGCAGCGTAGGCAGATGTGGAAGGATTCGAAAGATTATAGGCAGAGATAGATTGATGGGAAGGACCGCAAATGGTATCGGTTTCAGCAATAAAATGTTTTCCTTCAAAATGCCCTATGATGTAGTTATCAGTAGAAGCCCAAAGAATCCATTTGATGTTATTGGTGTCACCGTCTAATGGCAAACAAAAAAGATCGGGGCATTCTGCACTGTGGTGAATTTGAATAATTTGTCCGGGTTCCCAGTCTAGGAGATTACTAGAATAAAGGAATTGATAGCGATTGTTGTCCAGAAAAATCACCATAATCCAACGATTTCCGTCTGGGTGACGAACCACCTTGGGGTCTCGATTCATAAATGAAATATGGGGAAGGATGGGATTTTTTTCGTATTTATGAAAGCTTATGCCTCCATCGGTGCTAATCGCAACAGCAATTTCAAAGTATCGAGATTGACTCCAACGAGATTTGCTGCCTGCTGCGGTATAAAATAAAAAAATGGGGGGATGGTCACTTTTTTGCATGCCAGAGGTATTTTCCCAATCGACAACACCGCCGCCCGAATACATTCTTCCGCTTTCATCAGGAATTAACGCGTGAGGTAGTTGCACCCAGTGCATAAGGTCAGTGCTGACAGCGTGCAACCAATGTGTATTGGCTACGCCAAAACCATAAGGGTTCAGTTGAGCAAAGAGATGGTACTTTCCTTCATAAAAGAACAATCCATTTGGATCATTCATAAATCCATGTTTAGGTGTAAAGTGTACCAATGGCCGAGTGATTTCTTGATAAAGAGTATCTTCGTCTTTCAGTGAATCGGATATTTCGAGTAAGTCAATCAGTGATTCATCACCATGTTCTAAGCGGATTTCCAATTCTTGATTTTGGTAAGGAGCTAATGAAAGACCGCTCCAACAGCGTGGTGAGCGGCTTAAAATAACTTCATGTTCTTCTAGCAAGACGCCTTCATGATAAATTCCGAGATATTGTATTTTTTCTGCAGGCATAAACCAATATTCTGCATTAGCAATGGGGATAAGTAGAAATTTTTTTTCTGCTTTGATTATTTTGCTGCTCATAGTAATGCTTGTCCTCGCTCTAAAGTATACATTTTATATTCATCTTTTTCAGATAACAATAAAAGTAGTATATTCGTTGCTGATTAAAATGTCAACCGTTTTCTTATGCAAATTCATTAAAAAAATAGATGTTTTGTTAATAGAATACTTTAAAATAACAATAAGATAAGAGTGAGTATATTCAGCGCTATTGCCATTTTCTTTTATATAGTTCTTTAAATCAAGGGATGTAAAAAACCGCCTTAAATATTTTATTCATCTAAAATATTTAAGGCGGTTTTTTAGTGTATGCCTACTCAGATAAGTTCGTTTTGTATGCAAATTGTATGGTATAAAAAGAAAAAAATATTGACAAGTTGGGATTGTCTCATGAAAATCTATAAAAAAAGATACTTGCCGTGAAGCAAGTATCTCATCTCTATGCAAATGAATCAGTCACTCGTGTACGGAAGCAAAGCAACGTGACGAGCACGTTTGATTGCAATTGTAAGAGCACGCTGATGATAAGCGCAGGTACCGGTTACTCTTCTAGGAAGAATCTTTCCTCTTTCAGAGATAAAACGGCGCAGTTTAGCGATATCTTTATAATCGATATAATCTGCTTTATCTACGCAGAAATTACAAACTTTTCTACGACCTTTGCGAGGACCGCCTCTACGGTATTCTCTATCAGGTCTATCTCTATCTGCCATAGCCAAAAAGCCTCCTTCTATTACTTTTTTACGAAGAAATTAGAACGGCAAATCATCGTCGCCTTGGATTTCTTCAAAATCTTCATTGCTCCCGCTTGAGTAGGCAGAAGCTGGCTCACTAAATGCCGGTGTCGTTTTCGGCGCAAAATCACTACCGCCTGCTGAATCACGTTTGGAGTCAGCAAAATTGACATCACTGGCAACGATTTCAAATGCTTTGCGCTTGTTTCCGTCTTTATCTGTATAGGTACGAGTTTGAATCGAACCATTTACAGCCATCATGCGGCCTTTTTGAAAATACTTGCAGACAAACTCTGCTGTATTTCTCCAAGCAACAACATCAATGAAGTCGGCTTGTCTTTCAGTACCCGCTTTGGAAAAAGAACGGTCAACAGCCAAAGTGAAAGTAGTCACAGCAACATCGTTCGGTGTGTGTCTAAGCTCGGGGTCAGCGACCAATCTACCCATAATAACGGCAACATTCAGCATAAAAGCACCTCTTTCTTCGGTGAACTTACTCGGCCTGTGCGTCAGCCTTTACAACGTTAGTTGCTTCGACAGCAATGGCTTCAACATCAACGTTTTTGTTGTCTGTTTTGGCTTTGCGGGCTTTGTTAGCAGTGGCTTTTTTCGGATCTTTTTTGATGATAAGAGTACGAAGAACGCCCTCGGTAATTTGATACCTTCTGTCAAGCTCGGCTGTGAAATCTGGTGTGCTGGAAAAATTGATTAAAGTATAGAAGCCTTCTGATTCCTTATTAATCGGATAAGCAAGTCTTCTTTTTCCCCAATTGTCAACACTTTCAACAGTACCGTGCTCGGCAATGCGCTCTTTGAATTTCTCCACCAACGTGTTGTTACCTTCTTCGCCTAATTTTGCGGAAAGAATGATAACGGTTTCATATTGATTGATTCCTTCTGGCATTGTATTGCACCTCCTTCTGGTCATTTGGCCCCGAAAGTCAATTCGGAGCAAGGATGATATCGTCATAAACGAAAAATCACAAATAATATTATATCACAAATATAAGCTAAGTCAAGCAATCTAAAGCGAAAACTTGTCCCTAAAAATGAAAATTAAAGCGTTTTTGCAATGTTTTTCAAATATTCTCTAAAGTCAGCGCCAATCTGTGGATGTTTCAGTGCCGTTTCCACATTGGCTTGCATGATGCCCAGCTTGTTGCCCATGTCATAGCGAATGCCATCAAAGTCAACTGCTGTCATACCAGTTGTGCGAGCAAGCTCCCTCATAGCATCAGTCAACTGAATTTCTCCACCGGCACCGGGTTTGGTTTCAGCCAAGATAGCGAAGATTTCAGGAGGTAAAACACAGCGTCCTAAAATAGAAAATAGAGAAAATTCTTCGCCGGGGGCGGGCTTTTCAATCATATCGGTGCAGTGGTAATAATTTTGCTCTAACGGCGACAATTTTAAAGAAGAATATTGCCGAATTGCTTCTC
This sequence comes from Scatolibacter rhodanostii, assembly GCF_900197595.1. GTDB lineage: Bacteria > Bacillota > Clostridia > Oscillospirales > Acutalibacteraceae > Scatolibacter > Scatolibacter rhodanostii. The sequence goes on from NZ_FZLO01000001.1 coordinate 75,152, forward strand.
TCGAAACTTCTTTTACCCCGACAGCACCTTTGCCAAAGGTTTCATAAGCATGAATAAGCTGAGCACATACGGGATTTTCTCCCATAATGACATCATCACCGTATAAAACAGCAAACGGCTCATTGCCAATAAACTCTTTTGCGCAGTGAATAGCATGTCCCAACCCTTTTGTTTCTTTTTGCCGAATAAAATAGATGTTGGCGAGCTTGGCAGTCTTTACAGATTCGGCGAGTAGGTCATGTTTAGCGGTGTTTGCCTGTAAGTTCATTTCCAATTCAGGAGCATAGTCGAAATGGTCTTCAATAATACTTTTCCCGCGGTTGGTAATGATGAGAATTTCTTCAATGCCCGAGGCAGCAGCCTCTTCTACAATGTATTGAATAGCTGGTTTATCTACAATCGGCAGCATTTCTTTTGGCATAGCTTTGGTAGCAGGGAGAACTCTTGTCCCAAGACCTGCGGCAGGAATAACTGCCTTTCTAACTTTTTGCATAGCATCCTCCAAATTACTTTTATTCCTATACAAATAGGATTTTCTTCTAAATAAAGGTGGGTAAGTTGGTGATAATCATATAACAGAACAGCATACAAATGGCAATTCCTAGATTAACGCCGCCTTTTTCTTCTAGTAAAAGACTGGTATCACCACGGCCGGCGTCTTCGCTTTTAATCTGCCGAATCGTCGAAATACAATGTTTCATATAAGCTTTGTTGGCTGTAAAGCCACAATAAAGCAAGGTGATAAATAGAACGGCCAAAATAATCAGCTGTAAAGAAATCCTAAAATAAATATCGGGGTTTTGCATAAGATAATCTGACACAGCAAGCCACTGAACAGAAGTGAGAGACAATCCTCCCGAATAATCAACACCGACATGTTCCAAAGCTTGAGCCAAGGCAGGAGCAGAAATAAACATAGAAACAAAAATGTAAGCCAAGTAAAGACCAAATTGCAAAATAGAAAAAAGAGTACCCCTCTTATACATCTTGCGATAAAGCATCCATGAACCACCGAATAGAAAGGCGGATAGGTTAAATTTATTGCGATTGGTTAATTTTATATAACGAAAGCGGGGCATATAATAAGGGGTATTTTGTTTAACCAATTTAGAAATATCACCAAATGTGATATCGTCTTCAATTGTTTCGGTAGGGTTGACGCCACCCATCAAATCAAAAGGCAATACGCCGGGCATCCCGACAAACGGGTATCCATTTGGTGAAGAAGCCTCGGGTGATTCAGCGGCAGATTCTTCACGAGTGTTTTTTTCTTGCCTATTTTGGTGTAGCTCAGGCTGACCGATTAAAGGGGAACCGCAACGATTGCAAAAGAGCGCACTGGTAGAATTCAGTGTACCGCAAACTGCGCATTCTTTATCTTTTATTTCGGTATCCGGGTTAGGTGCCTGTGGGGCTTCAGGAGCTTTCCATTCTTTTCCCGAATCATGTTCATCGGCAAAAATGCAGTTGCCGGCTTTATCATAACAATGCCGATGATAGGGTGCGCCACAATGGGGACAAACCACGATATCATCTTCTTTGCGAAAAGCAATATCACAGCAAGGACATTTAATTCCAGTATAGTCCAGCATATAAACCTCCGTAAAAATTAGTTTGCCAACATGCAAACTCTTTAATTTTCTTTATTTTACAACATTTTCAGCTTTTTCGCAATCAATCAGAAGTTAATTTTCATACTGTTAACAATTCTGTCAGAATTCAGACTTGAATAGGCGACAAGTCAAAATTTTGCAAGATTTTCAGTTTACATTTTTGCCGATGTCCAGTATAATAAATGTAGAAAAATTTTAAAGTGGTATAAATTCTGAGTTTTCCGGTGAAATAATGTTTAGTATGCTGAGTTTTGCAAAGTACTATTCAGGAAAAATTCTGCGTTTGCAGCAGTGCGGATTGAAATACCAAAACGGCGGCGCATATGTGCCGATATGACATCATGTTGCTCCTCTTGCAGGAGCGTGGATTGAAATCCGGAATTAAACGATACATTATCTCAATTTAAGAGTATCGCTCCCCACACGGGAGTGTGGATTGAAATCTCCATAGATGTCAACGAACAGAAATTAAGTAAAGTTGACAGGTGAGAAAATGCTTCAATTTGAAGAACTGAAAAGAGAACTGTTAGAAAAGCAAGATGCAATTGAACAGCTAGGCGATGCTTTGGGACTTGAAAAGCTTCGAGAAGAAGTCGAAATGCTTGAACACAAGGCGGCTGAACCCGGCTTTTGGGATAACATGGAAGCAGCACAAAAAATACTGCAAAAAACAGCGGCTTTGAAACAAAAAGATGAAACCTATTTAAAACTTAAATCTAAAGCAGAAGACGCCATGACCTTGATTGAAATGGGTGATGAAGCCGAAGATTTATCTTTAATTGACGAGATACGTCCCGAGCTTGATGAAATTCAGAATAAAGTTGAAACCATGCGCCTTTCTACCCTTTTAACAGGGCAGTATGATGCAAAAAATGCGATTTTAACCTTTCATGCTGGTTCAGGCGGTACAGAAGCGCAGGATTGGGCAGAAATGCTTTTCCGTATGTATAATCGCTGGGGTGAGCGTCACGGCTATAAAGTCTCAACACTTGATTATCTTGACGGCGATGAAGCGGGACTGAAGAGTGCCTCTATTTTGGTTGAGGGTGAGAACGCATATGGTTTCTTAAAGTCAGAGGCAGGCGTACACCGCTTGGTGCGCGTGTCACCTTTTGATTCAGCAGGGCGGCGCCACACTTCATTTTCTTCTCTCGAGGTTATGCCTGAAATTGAGGAAGATAACAGTGTTGAAATCAGCCCTGATGATATTCGAATGGAAGTTTACCGTGCCAGTGGTGCCGGCGGTCAGAAGGTTAATAAAACGTCGTCAGCGGTGCGATTAATTCATATTCCTACGGGTATAACGGTTGCTTGTCAGGTAGAGCGCAGCCAATATCAAAACCGTGAAGTAGCTATGAAAATGCTGGTTTCTAAATTGGTTGAGATTAAGATTCGAGAGAATTTAGAAAAAATCTCAGATATTAAGGGCGAGCAGAAAGAGATTACATGGGGCAGCCAAATTCGTTCTTATGTTTTTATGCCGTACACACTTGTAAAAGACCATCGTACCAGCTTTGAAAGCGGAAATGTCAATGGTGTTATGGACGGTGATCTTGATGGCTTTATCAATGCTTATTTAAAGGCACTTAGCCAAAACGCTTTGGGCGAACCGACTGATTCTTAATTTAATTATGATTGAAAACTGAATAGCATATAAAAAGGCTTAATCTCTGTATAAGACAGAAATTAAGCCTTTTTGTTTTTTTATTGATATACATAAGAAGATAAATTTGTTTTCTTACTTCCGCCTTATCCCTTTACACCGGCAAAAGCAATGCCTTCTACAATATATTTCTGTGCTGCTGCATAAACAATAACAATCGGAATAATTGAACAGACCGTGCCCGCCATAATAGCACCGTAGTCTGCACTGAATTCTTCTTTAAAGAGAGCAAGACCGAGCTGAATGGTTTTGAGCTTATCACTGTCTAAATAAATCATGGGTCCCATGTAATCATTCCAAATATTATTGAAAGTGAGAACCATGAGCGTGGCAAGACCAGTCTTTGTTAGGGGAAGAATAATACTCCAGTACGTTCTAAAATAGCCGCAGCCATCAATTTTGGCAGCTTCATGCAGACTGTCAGGAATACTAAGCATATTTTGTCGAAGCAAAAATACGCCAAAAGCACTGAAGGCATGAATCAGAATTAAAGAGGTGTGGGTGTTATAGAGATTCAAAGTTTTGACTACAATAAACTGCGGAATCATAATTGCGTGCCACGGGACCATCATGGTGGCAAGGTAGCCTAAAAATAGCTTGTCGCGTCCCGGAAAACGCAGCTTTGTGAAGGAATAAGCAGCAAGAGAACAGGTAAACAGCTGTGTGACGGTAATAATAACAGCCAGTTTTAGAGTGTTAAGAAAATAAGTAGGAAAGTTAATTTTATTCCAAACTTTATCATAGTTGTCAGGTCTGAATACTTCAGGAATCCATTTGACGGGATATTCAAATATTTCTGTGTTTAGCTTGAAAGAAGCGCTCACCATCCATACAAATGGAACAATCATAATAAAAGCAACCAGCAAAGACAAGATAAAACGAGTTACAGTGAAGGCTTTCTGATTCCTTTTGTAGTGAGCAGAAGTTTTTTGTTTGGTCATCATCGTATAATCATCCTTTCTCTTGATAGTGGCAAATTACTCGTTTACCCAATTTTTTTGCCCGTGCCACTGAATTAAGGTGACAACCAGTATAATCAAAAAAAGGAAATAAGCGATGGCAGAGGCATATCCCATTTTTGTGTTGGTAAAAGCCTCTTTATAAATGCGGAAGACAAGCACCGTAGTTGCCCTGCCGGGGCCCCCTTCGGTCGTAACGTTGATGATGTCAAAGATCTGGAAAGAACCGATAATGCACAAAATGGTACACATAAAAGTGGTGGGAGACAGCATCGGCCAAGTTACGTTTTTAAAAGTTTGCCAAGAGTTGGCACCGTCAATTTTAGCAGCTTCATAAAGGTGAGGAGGAATATTTTTCAAGCCACCTATAAAGAGAATCATATAATAACCGGCCTGCTTCCAGACTACAACTAAAACGACCGTCAATAGGGCTGTTTTAGTTGAAAAGAACCACTTTGGTAAGTGATCGGCAGACATTCCTAAAAACTGAAGTAAATTATTAATAGGTCCTTGTGTTGGTTCAAATAAAAGCATAGAAACACAACCAATGGCAACCATAGAAGTCAAATTTGGGAAAAAATAAACTGTTTTGAAAAAACTTTGTCCAGGTAATTTTTTATTCAGTAGAAGAGCCAATAATAGGCCTGCCAAAATCGTGAGCGGTACACTTGTTAAAGAGTAAACGAGGTTATTCACCAAAGCGGCTTTAAACTGTGAATCGTTAAACATTTTTGCATAATTGCTGAAGCCAACAAAGCTTGGAGCTTTGAATCCAGTATAATTTGTAAAACTAATAAAAAAACCGGCAACGATAGGAAGTGCGATGAAGATAAGAAACCCGATGAAATTAGGCAGCAAGTAAAGATAACCGGTTAAAGCTTCTTTTTTTGCGGCAGAACCCATTTTCTTTTTTTTCTTTTCTATTGCAGTTGTCATAATGAATCTCCTTCAATGAGTTTTGCTAAAAACAGCCGACGCCGAAGAGGAATCTCTGGAGATGAATCTCGGAGAGGGACTCTTTAGCGCCGGCGCGTTTTATCAGCTATTCGGCTGCTGAAATCAACTTATTCAGCAGAGTTGGCTATGGATTCATCTCGCAATGAGAAATAGTTCTCAAAAGCTTCGTCAACAGATTGCTCATCTAGCAGATAGAGTTCCATTTCTTGTTTAAAAGCTTCGTTCAAGTCATGATAATTGGCTTCTGTGCCTTGCTCATCATTAATTTTAGCAGAGAAGCGATAATCAACACCGTCTACCTTGACAAGATCTTTGTAAACACTTAGAGCGGCATCTGTGCTGTAACTGGGCACGTTCTTAGTTTTTGCATAGATAGAAGTACCGGCATCAGATGTGGTAGCAAATTCAATGAAATCATAAGCTTCTTGTGGGTGTTTTGAATTGGCAGAAACACACAGGTAAGAAGATTGACCAACGGTAGATCCTTTTTCAGCACCTTCAAACACTGGCAGAGGAGCGGCACCGTATTCGAAAGGTACGTCTAACAAGTTGAATTCCCAGTCGCCGTTGACCATCATATAAATGTTGCCTGCGCCAAAATAGGAGTTAATGTCGAATGTACCAGCACTCATCTCAGCAATTCCGGGGTTACTCTTATCTTCTACATAGAGTTTATGTAAGACTTCCATGTATTTTCTGGTATTCTCCATCGGTGCTTCAGCAGTTAAATATTCTCCAACTGAAGTTGCGCCTAAGTTAAGTGTCCAGTTAGGGATGATACCGCCCCAATATTTTGTTCCATTTTCTTCGGCAGTTAATTGTTTAGAGAGTGTGGCATATTCATCCCAGGTCAAATCGATTGGGTACTCTAAACCCTTGGCATCAAAAAGATCTTTGTTGTAAAATAACATCCAGCAAGATCCTGTGGTGGGCATACCAAAGAAATTGCCATCAGCATTTTTGGCTCCAACCAAAGTAGTGTTCTCAATGGGAGAAAGATCAAGGCCACTTTGTTTTGCATAATCTGTGAGATCAAGCAGTGCATCGTTTGCCATATACTGTTTTACCTGGCTAGGTGAACGAACCCAAAACACATCAAGTTCGCCAGACGCACCAGCTGTTAAAACCTTTAGTTTGTCATCATAATCATCATTAGGAATGATATGTTTAACAATGGTGACGCCGTTATCCATGGCATTATACTCGTCAATCAAATTGTCGACAAGACCTTCACTGTCAGAATGCTCATGGAAATTAATAATAATATCATCGGAGTTAGTTTTGCTGCCTTCTTCTTTGGATTCTTCTTTGCTACTGACACTTTCAGCGGCAGAAGATTCTTTGCTAGGTTCAGCAGAAGATGTTCCCTGATCAGACCCACAAGAGGCGAGTGAGAAAATCATAGTTGCTGACAATAATAGAGTTAACAATCTTTTCATAGCTTTACCACCTTTATTATTTTATTGCTGTGGATTACTCTCATTTGAAAACAGACAGGACGTTTTTAAACAAGAAATATAGTTGTGTATATTGTTGTAATCCACGAATTCAATATAATTATTGTATATTTAATAGTAAATATCAACAAGAGGGAAATTCTGTGAACGCTCAATCATGAAACAGGCGATAAAAGTTACAATAATGTTTTTAAACAGATAGGATCGACCCGTTTAAAGGCTAAAATCATCTTTTTTGGCAAATTTAGTCCGACTGCAATAGAATTAGGGTGGATATTTTATCCACCCTAATTCTATTGCAAACATAAATAGGTTGCTATTGAGGATTGGTTAGAAAGACAAAGAAGCTCTCAAAAAACAGCAGCATATCTTTTGCTACTCCTGGTTCAAAATATCGCTTCTCTTTTGAAAATAGGAGTCAAAGGCAGTATCAAAGTCAACTTCTCCATTCAAATAAAACCTAATTTCGTCCTTGAAGAGCTGGTTCAATTCTCGGTAGTAGATGTGAGCCCCCTCTTCATTTGAGATGGAGGATTGGAAGAAGTATTTTGCACCAGGCACATTTGCATTTTGAAGGTAAATTTTTGCAGAATTATCAGTGAAATAGGCAGGGCAGGCAGCATATTGGGCGATGATGTCTGCTCCACCTTCACCGCAGTAGAACGAAGCAAATTTAAACGCTTCGCTGGGGTGATTAGAGTAATAAGAAATGCCAAGATAAGAACAGCCGCCGGCAGTTGAACCCGCAGGAACATCTTCAAAAACAGGAAGCGGTGCAATATCCCAATCCAAAGAGAAATCACGAGCTTTTTCATCGTTATGGATTTGCATGGTAGCCCAATCGCCGTTAATCATCATAGCAACTTTGTTGTCTTCAAAAAAAGTAATGATGTCGTCAGAATAAAAGCTAGTGGGGTCTGCCATAGTCAGAGAATCTGGATTAGAGTGGTCAATGTTATAAACCCGATTCAAGAAGCGGATATATTTCTGCGTAATAGGTAATTCGTCGTCTGTCAAATATTCTCCGGCAGTGGCAGCTCCCAAGTTCACTGTCCAAAAGGGAATAAAACCGCCCCAAACAGATTTTTTACCGGAAGCATTTACTTTTGTAAGCTGTAGAGATAAATCTGCGTATTCATCCCATGTCATTTGAGTGGGATAAGGTAAGCCGGCGTCGTCAAAAATTGCTTTATTATAGAAAAGCAGCCATGCTGATTTAATACGAGGCAGTCCATATACACGGTTATCCATGGTGACGATTTCAGCAGTAGAGCCAAAATTAGAAATATCTAAATCAGAATGAGAAATATATTCCTTCAAATCCAAAGTCAAACGACGTGTACCAAGTTGATTGGTTTGGCAAGGCTGACGAATGTAAAGACAATCAATAGAATCATCGCCGCTTTGCAGACGCTCAAGAATCTCATTGTCATAAAGGTTGTTGTTGATATAATAGACTGACACATAACTAGTGGTAGAAGTCTCATTAAAAGCATGAACAATCTTATCCGTCAAACCAACATTGTCGCTGGAATCAAAAAGAGTAATTTTCACTTTTTGATTATCTGCTAAAGGGGACTCTGAATTTACGCTTTCTGATACCGCACAAGAAGGCATAGACAAAAGAAGAATGGTAACAAGCAATAGACAAAGCAGTTTAGATTTTTTCATCTTTCTTTATCTCCATAAAAAAGCTACTATTAAATAGGTACCTATATAATATCAGGATAGCATAAAAAAATGAAATTCGTCAAGAGAGATAAATAAAAAGAGAAATTTGTTTGTTTTTGTTGACTTTATACGATATGATAGGAGAGTAAGATTTATTTTGTTTCTATTTTGAGAGTGAAAGATGTTTTTTGCAAGCCTATCAAGATGACTTTGTAAGAAGAAAGGGGAGAGCAAATGGTCTACATAGTATTAATTATTTTTGCGGCATTGCTTGTTTTTTTAAGTCTGTTCCAAAAAAACAAAACCAAACTGACTGTTTTGTTTTCTCTTGTGACAATCAGTTATATTTTATCGATGTGTTTCTATTTGCTGTATGTTTGCAAAGATTCCTTACATCTTGGCGTATTTCTAGATTATTTTCCGTTTCCCAGAAAAATTGTACTTTGGCTTTATTCGCTTAAAATATCAAAAATGGCTTTGCTTAGAATTTTAAACCTATGCTCATTGTTCTTTTTAATGTGTAACGTCTTATTTGCTTCTTCTTTTTATGAGAAAACAAGCAAGAAAGCCGAAAAAATTATTTTAACAGGCTGTGGCGTTTTTTGCATTCTGTTAGCAATTGTGTTTGATCCGCAATTTTATATTGCTGTCTATCGATGGTTATATCCCCGATTTTTTCATGCAAAGACCATAGAAAATATATTTTTGGCGATTGGTGATTTTTCAAATGTGATTTATCTGGTGATACAGCTAATTTGTATTGTGTTGGTAGGCGTAGAACTGATAGCCTATTTAAAAATCAAATTGCTCAGAATGAATTTATTGTTGGTTACACTGGTATATGCGTTGTTGCTCTTTACTTATATGTTGTTTTTTTATCGTATCCCCGGCACCATTATTAAATATTCCAAGGTGGCTGATTTAATTACATTTAGGCCGATTATGAATACCACTAGCATGAATTATTTTCGCTATTTTCCTTATATTGTCTTGTCGCTTTTACTGCTATTTGCTGTTGCTTATTTTTCTCTTTCTGTAACAAAAAGAAACATGGATATTACCCATATGGAGGTCAGTCGAAGTATACAGGCCGCCAATGTTTCTTCCAGGCTTTTTTGCCACTACATCAAAAATGAGATTCTGGCAATTTCAGCAGAGGTCGAAACGATTCCGGTCAATGAAGAAAACCGTGAATCTGTTGAAGGGCTTCTCAGCAGATGCGAAACAATTTATCAGAAGCTAGACGGCATTCATAAGAGCATAAGAGAAAATTCGATGCATATTAAACGGGTATCGGCAGATGAAGTGATTCAATCTGCACTTGCCTATGTAGAAAAATCAAAACCGTTAAAGGGAATTACAGTAGAGGTCAACTGTCAAAAACCATCGCCTTACCTGTTTGTAGATCCGATTTACTTTGAACAGGCACTCATCGAAATGATTTATAACGCTTCTGACGCGATGGATACCTGTGAAAAAAAAGAGTTGCATATTTCGGTGCATTACAGTCTTCGCTGGGTTACTGTTCGCATAGCAGATACCGGCAAAGGGATTGAAAAAAAAGATTTAGCCAATATCTTCACACCTCTTTTTTCTACCAAACCGATGACACAAAATTGGGGTGTAGGGTTAACTTTAACCCACAGTGTGATTTCAGCTTTTAATGGAAGAATTGATGTAAGCAGTGAAGTGGGCAAAGGCACTACTTTTGACTTGCTTTTACCAGCCAATGCGCAAAAGGCATATCTAAGTATGGATCAATTTTTCTCTAGAAGACGAACTAAAAAAGCAAAAATAAAACAGCCTAAATTTAATGGAGAGGGATAAATTGGAAAACAATAAAATTAAAGTATTGGTGGCAGAAGACATTTTGCCGATTATGAAGCGGTATACAAAAATATTAGAAAAAGCAGCAGATATTGAAGTAGTGGCAGCTGTACAAAGTGGTTATGAGGCTGTGCTACTGGTGGGTATACATCGGCCGGATGTCATTTTGATGGATATTGAAATGGAAACCCGAACATCAGGGCTTGATGCTACCAGAGAAATCTTGCATCATTTCCCTGATACTAAAATTGTGATTTTAACGGTATATGAGGATGATGAAACCATTTTTAATGCGTTTCAAATGGGCGTGTGTGATTATATCCTGAAAAATTCGAATCCCGAAGAAATTATAACTTGTATCAAAGATGCTTATTATAACCGTTCGCCGATTCGACCTGTGATTGCAGAGAAAATTCGCTCGGAGTTTCAGCGGATTTATAAAGCTGAAAAAAGCTTATTGTATTGTCTGCACCTGATTACCCAGCTAACACAAACAGAGGTCGATATTTTAGATTTGCTGAATAAAGGCTATACGCGCAAGCAGATTTGTGAGGTTCGCTATGTAGAGATGTCAACGGTCAAAACACAAATTCATAATATTCTGAAAAAATTTGAGATGTCCAATATTGTTGAAGTGCTTGAACTACTCAACAGCATGAATGTTTTTGAATATTTGCATAACATGAAGCACCTAGGGGACGAAAAAGCGTGACAGAATAACGCTTGATTAGAAAAAATAACCCTTTACCTAGGAGTAGTTTTATAGTATCTTGTAAAATGGATAAAGTTCAGTTAGCATTGCGGTTTTAAAATCGTAGGGTATGAATAGGAGAAATGTATGAAACAGTTCGTTAAGGCAAAAGATACTCGACTCTATTTTGGAGAAAAGCCCTTGTTTTTGAGAGGGTTAGGGGTCGGCAGTTGGCTAAATATGGAGCATTTTATGTTGGGAATTCCTACACCTGACAGTATGATTCGTCAATCATTTACAGAAGTTTATGGGGAAGAGAATGCAGAAAATTTCTTTGATGATTTTTTCAAAAGCTTTTTGCAAGCGGAAGATTTTCAAGTTTTAAAAGATACCGGCATTAATTTCATTAGAGTACCGTTTAATCATCGAATCTTTTTAAATGAGCAGACAGGTGAATATTTAGAATATGGCTTTGCTATGATGAAAAGATTATTGGATTTTTGCGAGGAATATAAAATCTTTGTCATGCCTGATTTACATACGACACCAGGGGGGCAAAATCCAGATTGGCATAGTGATAACCGTTCGGGTATACCGCAGTTTTGGGAGTTTGCGGCTTTGCGCCATCAGATGACAAAGCTATGGGGCGAAATTGCCAAGCGTTTTTCGTCCTATGAATATTTGCTGGGATATGACTTGCTCAATGAGCCCAGTATGGCTTCTTGGGAAGCCATGAATAGCTTTTATGAGGAGACAATTACTGAAATTCGCCGCTACGATACCAATCATGCGATTGTGCTCGAGGGCGATATGTTTGCCATGGATTTTAGCGGCTTGAACCATTTTGATGACTCCAATATTGTTTTGAGCTTTCACTATTATCCAACCGTGTGGAACGACAAACTGCTGGACAAGGATATGCCCCGAGAAAAGCGATGGGAAGAATTTGAAAGCGGACTGCTGCGATTAGCTTCGATTCGGGAACAGTTCAAGCGTCCTGTTATCTGTGGAGAAGCCGGTTATGATTTGCACCCTGATGACATGGATTTCTGCATGGATTTGCTCGAAGATACCATCGCAATTTTTGAAAAACATGAAATCAACTGGGCAATTTGGACCTATAAAGATGCTGCCTTTATGGGCATGGTTTATCCAAAGTCGGATACGCCTTGGATGCAGCTGGCACAAAAATTGCGCGAGAAATGGACACATTACAAAGAGATGGAACAAGGCAAGCGCATGATTCATTCTGCGGCAGAAGAATTTGGTGGAATCAGCGAAAATCTTGCTTACAAACTGCAATTTCGTATGAGAGCCATTCTGTATGAAATGCAGAAAGAGGAAATCCTCATTCCAACTTTGCGAGATATTCCTTGGGAAGAAATTAAAACAGCACCATCATCTTTCCTGTTGGAAAATTGTGAGATTTGGGACTGCTACCAAAAGCTATTGCAAAAATTCACGCAAAAGAATTGAAAAATTGAGATATATGATTTTGGTAAGATGATTAACATATAAATGCAGAAAACGGCACATAGCTTTGGAACTGAAACAGATGAGTGTGCAAAGCGAATGGAAAAGTAAAAAAACCTCCGACTGTTATATCGGAGGTTTTAACATTTTATATGCTTTATGTCTATAAAAGGGATGTGACTTTTACTTTTCTAAGTTTACGACAATGACTTTTGGGCGGCTCATTGCCTCAATACTGTAGCGAATGCCTTGTGTTCCCATACCGGAAGATTTAACTCCCAAGAAGGGGAAGTGATCAGGGCCACGTTCGGTTTTGTTATTGAGGTGAACAGTACCTACATCTAACTGATTGGCAATGTTGAAAGCGGAATCGATGTTCTTGGTAAAGACGGAGGATTGCAGTCCATATTCAGAACGGTTGGCAATGTCAATACCCTCTTCCGCATTTTTAATGCGAATCACTGGCAAAACAGGGCCGAAAGGTTCTTCCCATGCAAGGCGCATATCTGTTGTCACCTTATCAAAAAGAGTGGGGTAAATTAGGTTGCCTTCTCGCTTGTTGCCGCAAAGCAGCTCAGCGCCTTTTGTGAGGGCATCGTCAATGAGTTCTTGCACAAAGTCAGCGGCTTTTGTATTGATAAGGGGAGTTACCTGTACATCTTCATGCGGCATGCCCACTTTTAAAGCTTCTACTTTTTCTTTCAATTTAGCAATCAGTTCATCAGCTACGCTGTCAATAACAAGAACACGCTTGACAGCGGTACAGCGTTGACCGGAATAGCTATAAGCTCCTGAAACAATATCTCTGGCTGTTTCGTCTAAGTCAGCATCTTCTAACACGATGGCAGCATCTTTTCCGCCGAGTTCCATCAGTAGGGGAATCATACCGACCTGTTTGGCAATGTGTTTGCCGACAGAAGTGCTGCCGGTAAAGCTCACAAAATCAACAAGAGGGTGTTTGACGAGATAATCGCCAATTTCAGAACCTAAGCCCGTAACAGTATTTAGCACGCCGTCAGGAATACCGCCAGCACGGAAGATTTCAGACATATAAAGGGCGCTGATTGAACCTGAAGTCGGCGGCTTCAAGACAACGCTGTTGCCGGCCATGAGCGCCGGAGCAACTTTGGAAGCCGACAGGTTGACTGGATAGTTGAAGGGAGAGATGGCCAGCACAACGCCAAGGGGCACACGGGTGACAATAGAAAAACGTCTTTTGTTAAAACCGGGGAAGTGATCCGCTCCAACCATTTCGCCTTCAATGTGTTTGCCTTCATCTGCTGTAAAGTGAATAAAATCAGCGGTACGGTGTACTTCAGATTTCGCAGAAGCAATGTCTTTTGAAATTTCAACGGACAAAATAGCGGCGATTTCATCTTCATATTCTTCCATTAAATCAGCGCAACGGTGAAGAATTTGCGCTCTAACACTAATGGGTGTTTCAGCCCATTTCTTTTGTGCAGCTTTAGCAGCTTGAAAGGCTTCGTCTACATCGTCTTTTGAAAAAGACTGAATGAAACCGACTTGGGTGTGATCGGCCGGACCGAATATTTCTATAGGAGAGTGGGCAGAGGTTTCTTTCCATTGACCATTGACCAAACACCGATAAACATGATTAGCATGAATTTGTTCAAACATAATTGATGTCTCCTTTTCATGTGGCATCTAAAAATGCGAATCTCTCGCAATTTTGTTATTAATAGAAATACCATAGAAAGCATGTAGATATATGAATAAACTATGAATAAATTAAATTTTTGGAGAATGGCACAAAGCTAACTGTTTGATGTGAAGTGAATCATATGATTTTCACGAAGTGTAGGCAAGCAAAACAAGATTAACTGGTAAGAAAATGTACCTATAAAATATATAGTATGCCCCAATTAAAATTTGTGATTATAAAAGCAAGATTCCAAAATAATTATTTTTCTTCAAATGCCAAGATAGACAGAGGAGAGGGTACAGAAATCTCAAGGTTTAGTTTAGAAAGTGTTGCACGGTCTCTTTCAAAAATAGTTACTTGATGAGAATACTCATTAGTACAGAAAAGTAAATTATCGTGGAGAATAAAATCCCTGGGCCAGTTGCCACCGCAATCAGTGAAGCTAACGGCGGTTAAAGATTCCCCGTTGACCTTAAAACAGCCAATCGAATTATGACCTCGATTGGAAACAAACAGATATTGCCCGTCTTCTGAAAGTCGTATAGCTGCTGCAAAGCTCTCGCCGGTGTAATCTTCAGGCAGACACGAAATCGTATGAAGTAGATGAAGCTTCCCTTTTTCATAAGAAAAAACAGAAATGGTCGATTTCAGCTCATTAGCGCAAAACATGGTTTTACCATCTTTTGAAAAAACAACGTGACGAGGGCCGTGGCCGATAGGCGCACTTACCTCTGAAACAAACTGTAAGTTTTTATCATATAGTATAATTTTATCAAGTCCTAAATCGACAACACAAAGGTAAAGTTTGTCTGGGGTCTCACCGACAAAATGAGTATGTGCTGAACTTTGCCGCTCGGGGTCAACGCTATGACCGCTATGTTGAATCAAATGGTCAGGTAAGCAAATCAAACTGCCAGAATCATAGTTGGCACAGTATACAGTTCCTTGGTCAACGAGTAAGTGGCAGACTTCCTTTCCTTTTGTCGGGATAAAATCAGTCTGATTAGAAAGTGTGCCGTCTTTTTCGATTAAAAAAGAAGTCAGGCCGCCATCGTTTTCTTTTGAAATAGCAGCGAGGGCATAGAGGCAGTTATTTTCTTCAGCAAGATACATCGTTTTTCCGATTGGATAAAAATTCTCTAAATGGCTTTCGCCACTTTCGTTAAAACGATAATGATAGATGCCGCCGTTATCTGCGCCTGATGCAATATAAAGTTGGTAATTTTTGTGTGTCATCGACTTAGCCTCCTTGAAATTTTAAAATATAAGAGAAAGAAAGGTTGAAAATGGCAGAGCATTTCTACTTTGGTAGATGATTAGAAATGCAAATTAAAAGAATAAAAATAGACGCAAAAAATTTGTAAATCGAATGGCAGAAAAGGAAATGTTTATTTAATTTTAATGGATGAAAATCGAATAAGCAATAGATAAAAATTTTTTCAATAGCCGTTTACAATAGATAGTTAATTTAGTATACTATAATTTAACAATAATCTGTATTTACAATTTGGAGGAGTATGTATGCACTATCTTGGAATTGACATTGGCGGCACAAATTTGGTGGCTGGCATTGTAGATGAAAACTACAAAATTATCGCAAAATTCAGAGCAAAAACGAAAGTCCCCAGTGAACCAGAAGAGTTTGCTGATGATTTGGTCAAAACGGTAAATGGTGTGCTGAAAGAAGCGAACCTGACACTGAATGATGTACCGTGGGTGGGACTTGGCTGTCCTGGAACCATCAATCCTGTAACAGGTGTTATTGAATTTGCTAACAATCTTTACTTCAAAAATGTAGAGCTGCGCAAATTAATGCAAGAAAGATTAGGCGGCAAAGAGATTCTTTTAGAAAACGATGCCAATGCGGCAGCATATGGCGAATATATTGCCGGTGCACTAAAAGGTTCTGACAATGCGATGGCAATCACATTGGGAACAGGTCTTGGCGGCGGCATTATTATCAACCATGAGCTCTATTCAGGCAGCAACTTTGCCGGCGCAGAATTGGGACATACTGTCATCGTGGCAGGCGGAAAACCTTGCACCTGTGGACGTGACGGCTGTTGGGAGAGTTATTCCTCTGCAACAGGATTGATTAAAATCACCAAAGAACATATGAAAGATGCACCTAAGGACTCTGCCCTTTGGACACTCATCGACGGCGATATTAACAAAGTGAACGGCAGAACTGCTTTTGATGCTATGCGTGCCGGCGATGCCATTGGTCAAGCCGTAGTAGATGAATATATTTATTTCCTTGGTGTCGGTCTGACTAACATGATTAATATATTCCAGCCTGATGTTGTTTGCATTGGCGGCGGTATTTGCAACGAAGGTGAAACTTTGCTGGCTCCTTTGCGTGAGTTTGTTGCCAAAGAGCAATATGCAATGAATTCAGCTAAAAAGACAGTGATTTGTAAAGCTGAGCTAGGCAATGATGCTGGTGTGATTGGTGCG
Source organism: Scatolibacter rhodanostii (assembly GCF_900197595.1). Classification (GTDB taxonomy): domain Bacteria; phylum Bacillota; class Clostridia; order Oscillospirales; family Acutalibacteraceae; genus Scatolibacter; species Scatolibacter rhodanostii. The sequence continues at coordinate 91,583 of NZ_FZLO01000001.1, forward strand.
GCTATGTTAGGTGTGAAAGTGTGAGTTGAATCATTACGCGTGTGCGTAGACTAAATTTAATGTAAACAAATTCAGTTTGGGGGTATTTTATGTCCATTCAGAAAAAAACATTTGGCAGTGCTCTTTCTACTAATGGCGAGATAGACAGTTATGTTTTGACCAATGCTTCAGGTATGACTTTAGAGGTAATTCCTTATGGATGCCGTGTAACCAAGTTGATGGTTCCAGATAAAACTGGAAAGCTTGCTGACGTCATTTTAGGGCATGCTACTTTAGAAGAATACAAAAAAGATTTTCAGGGTACCTTTGTAGGGCGTTATGCCAACCGTATCGGTGGGGCAGCCTTTGCAATTAATGGAAAGACCTATGCTCTTGAGAAAAATGACGGTGAAAATTCATTGCATGGTGGTCCAACAGGTTTTGCTCATCAGTTTTTTGATATGATTAGAATGGATGATTCTGAAACACCCTCAATTACATTTGGCCTTGTCAGTGAAGATGGTCATGAAGGTTTTCCTGGAAAACTGACAGTAAAGGTTACGTATCAGCTGACAGCCGATAATGAGTGGAAGATTCGCTATGAGGCTGAAACGGATAAAGAAACAATATTTAACCCCACACAGCATGCTTATTTTAATCTTTCGGGCAATCATGAGCAAGATGTTTTGGATACAGAAATGCAAATTCATGCCGAGAAGACAACGCCTGTATCAGCAGGTTTGATTCCAACTGGTGAATTGGTACTGGTTGAGAGTACAGCGCTTGATTTTAGAGAAGCAAAGTTAATTGGGCAAGATATTGCTGCAGAAGAACTGAAGATGTGCGGCGGATTTGATCATAACTTGTGTGTAGAGGGAAGCGGATTGCGTGAAGCGGCAGTGGCCTATCATCCGGCGAGCGGAAGAGTGTTGCAGGTTTTTTCGGATATGCCGGGCATTCAGCTTTACACCGCCAATACAGCAGATGGCAAGAACAAAGATGGCAGCCCGATGAAGCCTCATTGTGCATTCTGCTTGGAAACACAATATTATCCCGATTCGCCTAATCAGAAAGATTTTCCATTTAGTACCCTTAAACCTGGAGAAAAATTTGTTTCTGAAACAGTCTACCAATTCTCAGTTCGATAAAGACAAAAGGCGGAGAGAAAATCTCTGCCTTTTTCATCTATACAGAGACGGAAAAAAGTTTATTGTAAGGGTATTCTGATTTTATCACCTAATCACTATTTTGGCTTTGTAGAAAGGGTGGATTCTTAAGGAAGGTATGATCATAAAAATGAAAAAAGAAAAGTCATGCGGCGCTATTATTTACCGCAAAAAACAAGAAATTGTTGAAATATTGCTAATCTGCCATAAAAAAGGAGGACACTGGAGCTTTCCTAAAGGTCATGTTGAAGCCGATGAAACGGAAATTGAAACAGCAAAACGTGAAGTTTTGGAAGAAACAGGACTGCATATCGCGGTTGAAGATCAATTTCGCACGACAATAGGATATACACTGCCGGGAGATGTTTGGAAAGATGTTGTCTATTTTGCAGCGCAGGTAGTTTCGGGTAAAGAAAAAATTCAAGAAGAAGAAGTGACGGCACTAGGCTGGTTTCCGTTAGAAGAGGCTCTTTCGAGAATTACCCACGAGAATAGCAGAAAAATTCTAAGAAAATTTATGGACTATCTAGGTTGAAATTTTCCCTTCAGATAGGTAGGTGCCAAACCGATTTTCATTCTAATATTAGCAAGAAAAAAATAGAGGATAGTTTGATAATTTTATGATATCTTCTAAAGAAATAGAATTTTACTAGAACAGCATGTTACTTGTTCTATAAAAAGGCAGCCAAACTTTTGGGTTTGGCTGCCTTTAGTGTAGTTGGCAAAAATAGTTGATTCTTGTTTTAAGCCTTTTTGGTACTGCTGATAAAGCGATAGACCAGCGCTGCTAACACACCGCCGACCAAAGGAGCTACAATAAAGACCCAAACAGAGGAGAGCGCATCGCCGCCTACCAATAGTGCCGGGCCAAAGCTACGAGCAGGGTTAACGGAAGTGCCGGTGAACGAAATGCCTAAGATATGAACAAGAGTGAGAGAAAGTCCAATCACCAAACCGGCAACGGAGCTGTTGCTCTCTTTTGCTGTCACGCCTAATACGGCAAGCACAAATACAAAAGTCAAAATAATTTCAATGATGAGAGAAGACAAGATATTGCCTTGGTAAAGTCCGTTGGCGCCAAGACCACTTTCTTTTCCCACAAGAGCCATTAGGGTAGCTGCGCCACCGATGGCTCCCAAAAATTGAGCAATCACATACCCAATAAAGTCTTGCACGCTCATGCGGCCGCTTACAAGCATACCGATTGAAACAGCGGGATTAATGTGACAACCGGATACGTTACCGATAGAATAGGCCATAGCGACAATAACCAAACCAAAGGCCAGCGCTGTCAGCAAATAGCCAGTTCCTTTGTCAGCAGATACACCGACCACCGCCGCTGTTCCACAGGCAAACAGAACAAGAACAAAAGTGCCAATAAATTCTGATAAATACTTCTTTAGTGCGTTCATAAAAATACCTCCTTGCATTATGCAAAAATATGATTAGGGAATGGGGAGTTAAACCCAATCTGCCAGCAACCATAAATTGTTGTTGTAACTCTGCAAAACCCCTCTTATTAAAACTAAACCTACTGGGTTTAGTTTGTAAATTATAGCAGAGAAGAAGATAAAGAAAAGGGGATTATGGAAAATAAAGCACAGAATAGTAAATTATGGATATTTGGCCATGTTTAATAATTTTTTTGCATTAAATTTTATCAATTATTTTAAGTGTGAAAAAGCTAGGATTCACCGAAAATGTTAGAGTAAAAAATAAAATGAAAGGCTGGTTTGGATAGAGAAAATAGACTATAAACAACAAAAACCCCAGATAAAATCTGAGGTTTTTGCAATACTTCATTTAATTTTAAAATATAGACGAAAAGCGCATAATATTTTTCATTGTAGTAGCAAGGTACTCTTTAGAATAGGGTTTGATTTTGGGGAAATCCATTGCGACAGCGTTAATGCTGAAAATGGCAGTGACTCCTTTTTCATAAGCTCTTTCACTGCCGGGGGCAATATCACCGACAATGGCAATAACAGGTACATTCTGCTTTACGGCTTGTTGTGCCACCCCAATTACTACTTTGCCGCGCAGACTTTGACCATCTATTTTTCCTTCGCCTGTGAATATCAAATCTGTGTCAGCCAATTGTTCATCAAATTTAACACAGTCCAAAACGGTTTGAATACCCATTTGCAGTTTTGCACCCAAAAAGGCGTAAACCCCTGCGCCCATTGCACCAGCAGCACCGCCTCCAGATAAAGTAGAAAGGTCTTTGCCTAAATCTTTTTGACAAATTTCGTTTAAATGGCGGAGACCATCGTCTAATTCTTTAACCATGACTTCATCAGCACCCTTTTGAGGGGCAAAAATATAAGCCGCCCCATTTTCGCCGAACATGGGGTTGTCAATATCGCACATGGCGGTAATCTTCACATCATGCAGACTAGGCTCAATACCCGAAACATCAATATGATCAATGTCTTTTAGAGTGCCGCCGGTAGGAATAAAATCTTTGCCGTTTTTGTCGGTAAAACGGACCCCGCAAGCAGCTGCCATGCCGCAGGCTCCGTCATTGGTAGCGCTGCCTCCTAACCCTAAAATAATATGCTTAGCGCCGTTTTTCACAGCCGCTAATAATAGCTGACCTACTCCATAAGTGGTGGCTGTCAGCGGATTGAGTCTGCCTTCTGCCAGCGGTAAACCGGCACAGCAAGCCATCTCGATGACAGCAGTTTCACTGTCTGCGAGTAAACCATAGAAGGCTTGCATTTCTTCGCCAAACACACCTTTGACAGAAACGGTTTTCTTTGTGCCGCCTACTGCAGATAGGAAACAATCAACACTACCTTCACCGCCGTCAGCGACAGGGATACTCACAATTTGAGCATTTGGATAGACGGCTTTGATTTCTTGTTCCATAATATGGCAGACTGTGTCAGAAGACATTGTGCCTTTAAAAGAGTCGGGTATCAAAATTACTTTTTTCATTTCAGTATCTCCCTTTTATCGCACTAAACAGGGTTTTTTGTGGTCGAATATCCAGCCGGGCATTAAATACTGCATAGCCATAGCATCATTTCTGTCATGAGTAGGTAAACGTTCGTATAATTTGTTGGCTTCTTCCACTCGTGCCATGTTTAGGTGAACACCCAATCCTGCGCCTTGCGGAACTTGAATCTTACCGCCAACAATTTGAGGAGTATCTTCTAAAAGATTTTGCCCATCCTGCCAAATCCAGTGGGTGTCAAGCGGAGCTGGATTTCCAAGAGCAGCAGCACCTGTATGAGCATAAGCGGCCAGCGTAATATCAAAATGATTATTGGAATGGATACCCCAAGTCAAATTCCATTCTTTTAGGATATGAGACAAAGAAATACTGCCGTCAAATCCCCAAAAGTGAGGGTCGGCTAGAATAATATCACAGGCACTTTGGCTGGCGGTGTGATAAAATTGTCGCCAATCTGTGGCAATCATATTGGTTGCCACAGGAAATTGTGTGGCTGATTTAAATTCACGCATAATCTCGCGGCTAGAATATCCGGATTCAGGGCCGCAAGGATCTTCTACATAGGTAATGACGTCGTGCATATCTTTACAAAGCCTGATTGCTTCGTTAAGGCTCCAGGCTCCGTTAGGGTCAATGTTAATTCGTGCGTTAGGAAACTGCTTCTTGATTTGAATCAAGGTTTCCATTTCCACTTCTCCATCTAGAACACCAGCTTTTAGCTTGAAATTCTCAAAACCGTATTTTTGATGTAAGGCAGAGGCTTCTTCTGTAATACGTTCTGGGGTTAAAATTTCTTCTCGACGAAGGCGGAACCATGGGTCACTGCTATTGCTTTCGTCCAAATAAGGGAATTCTCCCGCTGGACACTTGTTTTTATCAGAAACATAAAACAAATAGCCAAGCATTTCAACTTCGTCACGTTGCTTGCCTTCTCCCAACAATTGGCACATAGGTACATTTAGATATTGTCCCAGTAAATCTAACAAAGCACATTCAACGGCCCATTCACTTTTAACAACAAATTGTAGCTTAGCAATGTCGAGAGTTTGAATGCCCTCGCCGTCATCTTGGGCGGCAGGCCGCATCTGTCGGTGAATATTTTGAAGAATTTGTTTGTAGCAGGCAATGGGTTGTCCTTCTACCAGTGTCCTCATACTATTTAAACTATTGTTGGTATGCTCGCCTCCATGAATTTCACCGATACCGGTATGGCCGGCATTGTCATGAAGAATAACAAGATTTCTCGTAAAATAAGGTGCATGCGCACCACTCAAAGTCATAAGCATGCTGTCATAGCCTGCGACAGGGACAACTTGCATTTTTGTAATAATGGGGGAATCAAAAGCCATATAGACACTCCTATCTCTATTGTAAATCATAGCAAATTATGAGCTTTTTATCAAATAGTAGGTTGATAAAGGCAGTCTAATAGAATGAGAGGCTGGCAAACAATATGTTTTGTCCGCCAACCTTCTTTTAGACTGTTAAAATCAATTATTATCGTACCATACAAGGCGATTTGGGGTCAAATTTCCAATCAGGAATTAGATATTGCATACCAATTGAATCGTCACGTGCACCCAAACATTTTTCAAGGTATAGTTTGTGAGCTTTTTCAAGCTGTACACGATCCAAGGCTACGCCCAAACCAAATTTATCACGAGGAACGGCGATACAGCCGTCAACAATTTGAGGACTTTCTATGCAAAGACGCTCACGTCCCTCTTGCCAAATCCAGTGGGTATCAATGGCATTCAGTTTGCCAGGCACAGCGGCTGCTGTATGAGCAACCATAGCCAGTGAAATATCAAAATGGTTGTTGGAGTGGCAGCCCCATGTCAAACCGAAGTCGTTGCATAACTGGCCAACACGAACACTGCCTGTCATCGTCCAAAAATGAGGGTCTGCCAGTGGAATGTCAACGCTGTTCAGCGCAAAACTATGTGTCATCTGGCGCCAATCAGTGGCAATCATATTGGTGGCCGTAGGCAAACCGGTGGCACGGCGGAATTCAGCCATGATTTCACGACCGGAAAAACCATCTTCAGCACCACAGGGATCTTCGCAGTAAGTGAGAATACCATGCATATCTTTACACAGTTCAATGGCTTCACTTAACAGCCAACCACCGTTAGGGTCTAATGTAATTCTAGCTTCAGGAAAAGCTGTTTTAAGCGCTTTGATACATTCTATCTCGGTTTTGCCTTCCAAAACGCCGCCTTTTAACTTGAAATCCTGAAAGCCGTATTTCTCTTGTGTGGCTTTGGCAAGAGCTACAATTTCATCAGCAGTCAGAGCTTCTTCGTTGCGCAGACGATACCAATCACAAGAATCTGATTCGGCTAAGTCATAAGGGAGATCAGTCTTTTTCCTGTCTCCGACAAAGAATAAGTAACTCAGCATACGAACGGTTTCACGTTGCTGTCCGTCACCAAGCAAAGAGGCAACAGGGAGTTCCAAATATTGGCCTAAAAGGTCTAACAAAGGAGATTCAATAGCGGTTAATACGTGAACGCCAGTACGAAGATCAAATGTCTGTGCGCCTCTTACATCTTTCTCGCCGTTAGCTTCTAAGTGTTCTTTGATGACAAGCAAAGTACCTCGATAATCAGCTACAGACGTACCGACAACAAAGTCAGAAACTTTTTCTAAAGTGTCAGTGATTTTTTGGCCGCCCGGTACTTCACCCAAACCGGTGCGCCCGTCAGAGTCCGTCAGAACAACCACATTGCGTGTGAAATAGGGAGCATGTGCACCAGAAAGATTCAGTTCCATGCTATCAAGCCCGGCTACCGGGAAAACTTCCATAGATACAATAGTTGGTTTCATAAGAGTATAACCTTTCCCTTAAATCAAATTCATTTGAGCCAGAATGTCACGCAGCTTTTCTTTCTGTTCTGGATTAAGTTCAGAAATAGGCTCTAAACATTTGCCAACTGGAATGCCTTGCATGGCAAGCCCCTCTTTAATGACCTCAGGAAAAGTGCCCATGGCGGTTGCTATTCTCAAAGGAGCTAGTTGATATTGTGCTTCTAAAGCACCTTTCATGTCGCCATCCATAAATTTGTCATAAATGTCGGCTGCCAAGCGAGGAGCAACATTTGCACAGCTTGCCACAGCACCAGAACAACCATAGTGCAGGCCAGCGTAAATCATGGTGTCACGTCCCATCATGACGTTGAATTTATCTCGTAAGTCCATGGTCAGACGAAGATATTCTTCGCAGTTGGTCATATCACCAGTAGAATCTTTAATGCCAATAATATTTTCACAATCACGGGCTAAACGCAATGCTGTGCTAGGTGCAATTGTTACATTGGTTTTTGGTGGATTGTTATACATAATGATAGGCAAAGAAGTGCTGTCGGCAATCGTTTTAAAGAAATTGTATAATTCCTCTTGTGAAGGAGAAATAAACATAGGAGTGAGCACGCTGATTGCGTCGTAGCCACCTACTTGTTCTACCAAGCGGATAAGCCGAATGACACCACGTGTGGTGATGTGGTTACATCCTGCAATCAATTGAATAGGGTTGCCATATCGATCTTTGCGGTCAACAACAGCAAGCTGAACGGCAATCAGGGTCTGAATAAATTCATCATCACTTACGCCGTAGAATTCTCCGGTTGTTCCGAAAGGGAACAGTCCATGTGCTCCGTTATCAACTAGATGCTTAGAGATGGAAACCATAGCTTGCTTATCAATGGTACCGTCTTCATTAAACGGAGTAACGATTGGCGGAATGACGCCATATGGTTTATACATGTTTGTAAGTTTCCTCTCTTAACTTATCTGCCAATCTCAATGCCAGAAAGTTTCTCGTAGTATTTTGCAATTGCACTATGGTCATTTTGACCGCAGTCGTTATTGTGCAACCATTGCAGAATTTCTTGGACAGAAGATGTCATAGGAACCGGAGCACCTACTGTGTGAGCACAATCCAAAGCGTTATTCAAATCTTTGATGTGCAAGTCGATCTTAAAGCCAGGCTGTGCATTTCCAGCAATCATCATAGGACCTTTTGCATCCATAACGGTGCTACCTGCTAATCCGCCTCGAATGGCTTCAAATACAAGTTGAGGGTCGACGCCTGCTTTTTGAGCCAGTGTGAAAGCTTCTGCAACGGCTCTAATGTTACAAGCAACAATAATTTGGTTAGCTAGTTTTGTTGTGTTTCCGGCTCCAACTTCACCGCAGCGTACCACAGATGCACCCATGGTTTCTAATAAAGCTTTATAGGTGTTGAATACATCTTGCTTGCCGCCAACCATAAAACTTAGAGTGCCGTCAATGGCTTTTGGTTCGCCGCCTGAAACAGGAGCATCCAGCATTTCAATGTTCTTTTCAGCCAAGATAGCCGCAATCTCTTTGCTGGCAACAGGGTTGATAGAACTCATGTCGATAAATACAGAACCAGATTTCATATAAGAAGCAACACCCGTTTCGCCGAGCATAACTTCTTTAACCTGAGGGCTATTGGGCAGCATGGTCATAACCACGTCACAGTTTTCGCCAATTTCTTTATTTGTAGCAGATGTTGCGCCTGCAGCCACAAGTTCATCTACATTACTTTTGTTTAAGTCACTGACAAATAAAGAAGAATAGCCTGCCTTCAATATGTTTTTTGCCATGGGCTTACCCATAATTCCAAGACCGATTAAGCCAATTTTCATAGTAATTCCTTCCTTTCCATAAAAAAGCGGACAAATCATGCATAAAACGATACGATTCTTAAAAAGTTCTTTTATATTGTAGCAGAAAAAATTTATATGATACAATAGTCATATTGATGAATTCTACTTTATGAAATCAGTAGAAATGCAAAGTTTCTAAAATATTAAACATTCATTTCAAAAACGTTTAGAAAATATTTCAAATGTTTCATGAATCAATTCACCTACAAACGAAGCAAAAATTAAGAATAAAAGATAATGAAACAATTGAAACAATAATTTAAATTATTTCATTATAAAGTTTCAAATAGTAAAAAAAGGTGATAGATTATAAAATTTGCAAACATTTTTGATTTATTTTGCCGATTGAAACACCGCATTGCAATTGATAAACTTTAAACTATCATAAAAAGGTCTGAAGAATGCCTTTTTCCTTGTAATTGCAGCCTACAAGAAAACGAATCATTTTTCGGCAGGTTCTTAAAAAGTTCATAAAATATTGCTTGTTAGGTAATTACTTAACGAATCGAGTAATTGTAGAAATCAATTACTCCATTGGAGGAAACGTAATGGAATTGTACATTGTTCTTGGGATCACGCTATTTATGATTATTATGTTCGTGTGGCACAAAGTTCCGTTTGGTGTTACAACCATGACTTGTTGTGTTCTGCTGGTTCTCACTGGTATTATGGATATCCCGACTGCTTTTAGCGGGTTTGGCAACAAGATTGTTGTTCTTTTGGCGCCGTTTATGGCGCTTAGTACGGTGCTGTCAAAAACAAGTGTTGTGACTAAAATCAGCAGACTTATGAATGTCGCTAAAGGCAAACATGGTATGGTTCTTGTCATTTCTATTTTCTTGGTTGCAGCTATTTTTGGACAATTTATTCCTGCAACGGCCAGTATCGCTATTATGGTGGTCTTTATGTCTACACTGGGCGCCAGTGGCGAAATCACCCCAAATCGTTTGATTCTTCCTTTGTTGGGAATATCATCAGCGTTCAAATTCAGAATACCGATTGGCAATGGTGCTACAAACTTTGCTACTATCAACGCCATGTATGAAGGAATTATGCCGGATGGCAAGTATGCGTTAACAATGATAGACCCCTTCCTTTTCTCAATTATCCCAATGGTAGTGTTGGCAGCCTATTGTCTTTTTGCTTGGCGTTTAATGCCTAAAGATGGTGTTGTCAATACACAGGCAATAGAAGAAAGAAAAGATGCGGTAGCAGTTTATTCACGTAAACAAGAAATCATTATTTATGTTGTTTTCATTGCGGTTACACTTTGCATGATTCTGAATAAGTTCACTGGCGACCTTATGTATTTAGCTCCTGCTGTTGGTGTTTTGGTTCTTATTTTTACCGGCGTGTTAAAAACGCAAGAAGCTGTTAAGAGCATGACCATAGATATGATTTGGATGATTGCCGGTGTTTTGATTGTTGCAGATGCTTTGGGTAAATCAGGAGCAGGCGAATTGATTGGTAACTTCTTGCTTTCTGCTATTGGCGAGAATCCCAGTTCTTTTACAGTTATGCTTATTTTTGCTGCTGTTACTGTTATTACAACAAATTTCTTGTCGAACATGGCAACACAGGCTGTTTTTGTGCCAATTGCGGCCTCTATCGCATTAGCAGCTGGATGGGATCCGCGCGGAATTATCTTGATTTGCGGTATTGCAAATATGTTTGATATTGCGTTCCCGTCTGGTTCAGGTGAAGCTGCAGTTGCTTATGCAGCTGGTGGTTATAACCCATTTAAGGTGTTGAAATTTACAGTACCGTATATGTTGTTAGCGATTTTATCCAGTGCCATCTCAGCTAACTTGTTATATCCCATTTACGGATAAATGATTGCTATTTAATAAGACTCAAGTACATAATTTATTGCAAATGAAAGAAGGGTTTCAGAATGGAAAAAAAGATTTTTTTTGCTGCTGTTCCTAAAATGAGATATGGATTTGATATGGACCATCCGTGGAAATATACGGTGCCGTTCTATCGTGCCGCTCCGCATGTATGGCAGGTTGGCGGTCAAGATGACGTTTGTGTATATCTCTTAGATACAGGTGAGGGTATCATTTTGCTGGATACCGGTTATCAAGGCTCTTTCTACCTTCTTATGGACAATATTTGGCGTGCTGGCTTCGACCCCAAAGACATTAAACATATCCTGCTGAGCCATTGGCATTGGGACCATGTGAATGGTGCACGTTATTTAAAAGAAATGTCAGGCGCAAAAATTTGGATTTCAAAAGAAGATGAAAAAGAGCATCAAGCCTTTAAGGATGCTACCGAACCGATGAGCACAGTGGAATATGAAGTAGATTGTTTCTATGATAACAGTAAGACGATTGATTTAGGTCGCTTCAAAATTCATACAAAGCTTTGTGCTGGTCATACACCGGGTTCAACTTCTTTCTTCTTTGAAGATACAGATGATGAAACTGGCGTAGTTTATAAATGTGCTATGCATGGCGGTTTGGGAGCTCCTCTAATGCGCCCTGATTTGCTGGCAGAATACAATCAGCCACAAGAATTGGCTCACCGATTCATCCGTGAATCTTTTGAAAATGCTAATATCCCAGTGGATATCATGCTGCCAAGTCACTTGAACCAGGGTAATGTAATGCCTAATATCCCAGAAGACCGCACAGATTACACTCCTTTTATTGCTGATTATGCATGGGGAGACATCTTAAGAAATCGTGCTGAAGCAGTTATGTCCTATTACCCAGAGGTATATCCTCCAAAGAATTAAGAGCAGTAGAGACATAGAAAAATAAAGTTACATGAATAGCAAAGTGAAAGAGGTGCAGCAAAAGAAATCTTGCCGTACTCTCTTTTACTTTTTTCATTATTTCAAGCAATAAAATCGAGGGATACAACTACAGGAGACAACAATATGAAAGAATTATCCAGAATGGTTATTAAGCTGAGAGAAGCCGATAATGTGGCTGTTGCGGTATCAGATTTGTCCGTTGGAACAGAGATTTTATCAGGACTTTTGACACGTGATTTTATCCCGCAGGCGCATAAAGTAGCTTTGGTAGATATAGAAGCGGCAGGAGAAATTATCCGATATGGTGTTGTAATTGGATATGCCAAAGAAAAGATTTTAGCGGGCGATTGGATTAACGAGCATATGCTGAATTTACCGGAAAGTCCTTCGCTTAGTGACATGCCTTATGCCACCAATATTATTAAAAAAGAAGATTTGCCTATTCCGCCACGGATAACATGGCAGGGATATCGAAATGCAGATGGCCCTGCTGGCACACGTAATATGTTAGGCATTGTCACCACGGTACAATGTGCTGCAGGTGTGCTGAAAGTGGCTGTGGAAAAAATCAAGAGAGAATTACTCCCTAAATATCCTCATGTAGACGGCGTTGTGGCAGTGACACATCCCTACGGTTGTGGTGTGGCAATCAACGCTCCCATGGCAAATATTCCGATTCGTGCTATCACTAATATTGTTAATCACCCAAATTTTGGGGGAGAAATTATGGTGGTGGGATTAGGCTGTGAAAAGCTAACCTATGACCGCATACTCTCTGCAGCAGATATTATTCCTGCGAATGTTTTAACGCTCCAAGATTATGCAGGACAAGATATTATGATGCAGGCCATTCTTGACATGGCAGAGAAAAAATTGCTAAAATTGAATCAGCGTCGCCGCGAAGAATTACCTTTGAGTGAGCTTTTGATTGGCATGCAGTGCGGCGGAAGTGATGCTTTTAGTGGGATTACGGCCAATCCTAGTGCCGGATATGCTTCAGATATGTTGGTGTCCGGTGGTGCAACTGTGATGTTCAGTGAAGTTACCGAGGTGCGTGATGGCGTGCAAATGTTGGCAGCTCGATGCATTGACAAAGAAACCCGTGACCGCCTTGCCGAAGAAATGCAGTGGTATGATGACTATCTAGAAGCAGGGGGAGTGGACCGTGATGCGAATCCAACCCCGGGAAATAAAAAGGGCGGTTTGGCCAATATCGTAGAAAAAGCGATGGGCTCTATTGCGAAATCAGGCACAAGCCCCATTATCGAAGTGCTAAGTCCGGCGCAAAAGCCAACAAAAAAAGGGCTGATTTATGCAGCCACTCCAGCGAGTGATATTGTGTGCGGCCCCAGTCAGGTGGCGAGCGGCATTGGCTTGCAGGTGTTTATGACAGGAAGAGGTACTCCTTATGGTTTAGAAGTTTCGCCTGTTATTAAAGTTTGCAGTAATAATTCCATGAAAGAGCATTGGTTTGATATGATTGATATCTCTGCGGGTGACATTGCTACAGGTGAGAAAACTGTTGCTGAAGTGGGAACAGAAATCTTTCATATGATTTTGGATGTTGCAAGCGGCATAAAGAAACCTTACAGTGACCAGTACGGTTTCTACAATGATATGTGTTTCTTCAATCCGGCTCCAATCACCTAAAGAAATCAATAAATGTCTTGGATTTTCTTGGAAGGAGAAAATAATGTCTATTAAAATTCAATTGCCGATGGGAACAAAGCACACCGATGAAGAGTTGGCGTTCATCCGTGAGATGGGTGTTTCTTTTTCTAATTTAAATGTGATGCCTGATGAAGCGACTTATGAGAACGTAATGGCGGTCATGGAACGATATGCCAAGTATGATATTGCTGTTTCAGATTTAGCGTGTCCGCCGCTTCAAAAAAATGCTTCTATTATTTTAGGGAAACCAAACCGTGATGTTGAAATTGATAAGTTTATTGATTTCATCGAGTTGGCAGCAAAAGTGAAAGTTCCGATTGTTTCGGTCGCTTGGCAGCCAAACGGAATTTTTCGTACTGGTGTTGCCGCCAGACCGCATACCCGCGGCGGCAGGTCTGCCTATGCCGATTTAAAAGAAATTGAGGCACGTCCTGTCAGCAATGACAGGGAATATGGCATGGAAGAAATTTGGGGAAATTTTCACTATTTTTTAGAAAAAGTAATTCCTGTCTGTGAAGAAAATGGAGTGCGCTTGGCATTGCACCCGAATGACCCTCCCGTAAAATCTCTCGGCGGTGTGGCCAGCTTGATTTATAACACAGAAACCTATCGCAAAGCATTTGCTCTGGCAAAAGAAAGTCCTGCACTAGGCATGAAGCTTTGTGTAGGCTGCTGGCTAGAGGGCGGTAATCAATTCGGAAATCTGATGCAAGATATTCGAACATTTTGTGAGCAGGATAAAGTTCTAGTGGTGCATTTTCGCAATGTTTCATCAACCTTGCCATATTTTGAAGAAACACTTAGCGAAGATGGGTACGCCAATATGTATGAAATTATGAAACAATTTGTGGCTTGCGGTTATCAGGGATATATGTCCATCGATCACGCTTTCAAAGGATATCCTGAAATGGGTGGAATGCTTGGTGCTTGTGCCTATCCTACCGGTCATATGAAAGGGTTGCTCCACGCCGCCGAAATAGAAACCAGATGGCAGAATAAAGTCTGACAAAAATAATAAAAATAAAAACCACTTTGAGAATTTTAAAACCTCAAGGTGGTTTTTTGTGTGCACGATTTGTTAGTAAGAATAGTCCGACAAAATGTCATATTTTTTAATATAACGCCAAAGTGTGGTTTTGCTGACACCAAGCTCTTCGGCAACCTTTGCGCGGTTGCCACCGTGTTTTCGAAGCAGTTCGGTAATTTGCACCGCTTTTTTATCTTGGAAAAGAACCACTTTTTCTGTTCCTTGCAATACTTTTGGCGTAACTTGTTCTAAATGTTTGCGCACAAACACTTCATCAACATTACGTTTCTCCGCCAGTAAAACAATACGCTCACAGAGGCTGTTTATCTGGCTCAAATTTCCGGGCCAATCGTAAGATTCCATAAAATGGCGCGCGCCTTGTGTCAAGTGCACATAACGATTGTACTGCTGCTGCCACTGATTGAGATAAAAATCGGTCCACCCCAAAATGTCTTCTCTTCTGCGGCGCAAGGGTAATAGTTCTAAATTGAGCACGCTGAGGGCATAGTATAAATCACTGCGAAATTCACCTTTTTCAACTTTTACAACCAAATTAAAGTTGGTAGAAACGATGATACGCACATTAGCAAGACTGGGTCGGTTTGAAGCGTTGTGCATGAATTTGCCTTGAATCAAGCAAAAGAGCTTGTATTGCATTTCTAGAGAAAGAGCTTCTACATGGCTAAGATAAAGTGTGCCGTCTTGGGCAAGTTCAGCCATGCTGGGGGGCATATCTTTTTTAGTAGAATAATAGTTTCCGAATAGCATGGTGTCTAGTGTTTCGGTCGTCCAAGCACTGCAATCTAAGGCAATAAAAGCATTGTTCTTGACCATGCTTTCGTTGTGAATACATTGTGCCATAATATCTTTGCCGCAGCCCATCTCACCCAAAAGCAAAACAGGCGCTGAATATTTAGAGATTCTTTTCGCTAAATTGACCGAGGCTAATGTCTCTTTGGATTCACAAATGATGGTGTCAAAAAAGCTTTTCGCCACGAATCCTCGCTGATATAATTCGCGCCGCAGCTCACTGTCCATTTCAATAATACGTTTGCCTTCTTGAAAGGTTAAAATAGCACCTTCAGCAGCCTCGTTCACCTCAATGGGAGCAATATTGACAATGACTGTTTTGTGATGAATGTCCAATAAAAAGGCATAGGCCTCTTTGCTTTCATATAAAGCGGCATCCAATAATTTGCGGTCAAGTTTCGGAATGATTTCCATAATATCTTTGCCCAAGATTTCTGAGGGCGGATGCTCCAATAAATTAAACATAGCACGGTTAACACGCAAAATAGTACCGGTTCTATTGACCTGCATAATGCCGCTGAAGGTATATTTCAACATCGCATCCATCTCGGCACTGTTGCGCTTGACAAGGTCAATGGCATAGCAGGCTCGCTCAGCGGCACCTAAAGCATTGCGTAAGCTTTCTTCTCCCGAAGATAAGAATTTGGATTTAATACCCATAACACTTGCTTTTTCACAGACAATGCGGCCTCCAATAACAGCGTTCATACCATCTTGAGCGGCCTGCTCCACAGCGGACAACATTTCTTCATTGTTGTTTACCAGATAAAGAGATAAGTCGATATGGAAAAGCTCGTTAAATTGAGAAGTATCACTGAACAGATTTGTAAAACCGATCAAAGCAATTTTGGGGACTTCTTGTGGAATTTCTTTTCTAAGCTCAAGAATTAAACAGCCCAGTTCTTGAGCTGTTATGCGAATTTCTTCTAAGGGTAAGTCAACACAGCGTTTGACAATCATCGCTTGAAAGCCACGTGCCACAATCAGCTCACAGCCTTGCTGTTTTAATTGATACGCTCTCTCGCCAATATCTTCTGTTTTTACATATTCCACACACATGACAGAAATATGCTGATATTGTGTGATAAGCGGGTGAATCATATCCCGCATATCAGGGTAGGGAACTAAAATCGCCACTTTTGCCATTTTATTTTTTCCTTTCGCAATCTTACAAGTTTCTAAATCTTATATTCAGATCGCACGGCTTTATTTTTCGAATGTTTCTGCGAAGTAAGGGCAGAAGCGAATAAATTTCGTGTTTACTAGTGTTCTATATTTATCATTAAGTATAGCAAAATTAGGTGTGAAAGTAAATAAAACGAATGGGATTGCCTGTAAATATAAGAATTCTAAAGTAAAAACATTCCACAAAAAAATTTTATGGCAATCGATATAATTGACAAGCCGAGTGAATAAACATTACTTACCCACTATGGGTAAGTAAGCGTATGTCGTGTTAGTTTCAGGCAGACAAGCTCATTTTTGTTACTGTTTTTGTTCTAAAATAGATGTCCAAGCATAGATATAAATATATCGCAGTAGAAAAGCAGTAAGAAGAAAGGTTTGGTAGGAATGGAAAATGAAGAATTTGACAAAGTGGCAAGATTAATCAAGAGCTTTGAGCGAACTTTATATTTTGTGCCGGACGCGATAAAATCAGAAACCTATGACATTCGTTTGAAAAGCGGACAACCGCTGATGCTGACAGGCAAAAGAGGTACTCTTTTTGTCAATGATAAAGGCGGTGTATCTCATAAAATTGGACAAGATACGCTGATTTGCAGGCAAGAAGATATAAAGGAAGTGTTTTTTCAGGTTTGCTCTCATTCTGTGTTCAGCCATGAAAATGAGATTAAAGAGGGATTTGTTACTGCCGGCAATGGCTATCGTGTGGGCTTGTGTGGGACAGCTGTACTGGAAAAAGGGAGTATTAAAAATATCAAAGATGTCTCGTCGTTAGTGTTCCGAATTCCCAGAGAAAAGAAAGGCTGCGCCGACAAATTATTTCAATCTGGCATTGATTTTTCAGCCGGTATTCTTATTGTAGGCGAACCCTCTAGCGGAAAAACAACATTTTTGCGTGATGCCTGTGTTTCTCTTTCTTATGGATTACATACTCGTTCGAAGAGAATAGCCGTTTTGGACGAACGCTCTGAAATTAGCGGGCGTTTTGATTTGGGACCATGTGCCGATATTTTAAAAGGCTATCCTAAAGCAGACGGATTGATTATGGCGCTGCGTGCTCTTTCTCCTGAAATGATTATCTGCGATGAAATATCAGATAAAGAAGTAGAATCTGTTCATCAAGCGCTATTTTCGGGGGTGCCTGTAATAGCCACGCTTCATGGCAGCGAAAAAGATTTATACGGGCGAAAAGCACTAAAAGAGATTTTGAGAAGCGGCGGTTTTGAAACATTAGTATTTTTAAGAGGAAGAGAGCAGCCTACCGAAATTTTGAAGATAGAAAGTGTGCGTGAATGGTTTGAAAATTCTGGGCGTGATGATGATTCTACTCAGCGGTTTGATTATTGGAATTATGAAAGCGGCAAAGCTTAGAGAAAGAGAAGCTGCTTTGCTTGAATGGCAAAAAATGCTGCTGAGATTTAAAACCGAAATCAACTTTTCAGCAAGAAATATGAGCGAACTCATTGGTGCTTGTCAGGAATACTCTTTCTGCCGATTGGCAGCTTTAAAGCCAGAGTTTTTGATGAATCCAACCTTGGCTATGAAAAAAGCCGGAGAAGAAATTTTAACTTCGTCAAAAGATCAAAGTTTATATCGTGACTTTACAGCAGAGCTCGGTGTTTCTCACACAGAGGGACAATTAGAGCATATTGAATTATATACCGGACTGGTAAATGCCAACTTGCAAGAAGCTAAAACAGAAGTACTGCAAAAATCTCGGCTATATATGGCGCTGGGCGGGTTTAGTGCGGTGACAATCTGTATGTTGGTGATTTAGCGGATTACATAGACGGTAGAGCCATAGAAATGAATCTCATAACGGAGTAAGAGAACACCGGAGGAAAGCACTTCTTCGGAAAAGGATGGTATAAAAATGGAAATTGATTTAATTTTTAAAATAGCGGCCATCGGTATTATTGTGGCGGTACTCAATCAGTTGCTGATTCGTTCAGGCCGCGAAGAGCAAGGGCTGATGACAACGCTGGCCGGATTAATTGTGGTGCTGATGATGATTATCAATGAGATAGACGCTTTATTCAAAGCCATTAAGTCTATCTTTAATCTATAAGCCCTATGGACATTTTTGCCGTGGCGGCTGTTACCATTTGTGCAGTGGTGATGGCAGCACTTTTAAAAAAAAATAGCACGGAGTATGCCACCTTACTTTCCCTTATAACCGTTATTATGATTTTAATGCTTGTTTTAGAAAAAACCATGCCATTAATAGAAGAAATTCAAAGGCTGGCCGATGCTGATCTATTTGGAGTAGAGTATATACCTGTTTTGCTGAAGAGTGTGGGAATCACTATTTTGACACAGGTGACATCCAATATCTGCAAAGACAGCGGGCAAAAAGCTTTATCGTATTCAGTTGAATTGGCAGGGCGTATATCCATTTTGATTCTTTGCCTGCCAATTATAACGGCTATTTTGTCCTATATTCATCAGATTCTGTCCGTGTAACACACAAGATTTAAAAGGATTGCTAAAATGCAAAATTGTTGCGGCAAAAGGATGGTCATCAACATGAAGAAAAAAGTGGCTGGGATTTTCGTAATACTGATTCTGTTTTTTTGTTCTTGTCAAACTGTATATGCTGAAGAAATAAAGGGGGAAGAGGTACAGGAGAATCTAATTGAAAAAAGCGGTGCTGCTGAGATGTATGACAGTTTGGAAGAAGATGTAAAAGAAAACTTAGGAGCAGCGGGTATTCATTCTTCTAGTGTAGGAGAAGACATGAGCTTTGAGAGGCTGCTGCAAGCAGTTTCAAAAATGCTGCAAGAAAATATGTCTGCGCCCATAAAAGCAATTTTAGCCATTTTAGTGGTAGTGATGATTTGTCGTTTAGCAGAAAGCTTTGAAAATGATGGTGTTAGTCAGACTGTTTCAATGCTTAGCGCTGTCACAGCAGCAGGAATCATTATTGTGCCGATTATTCGCTTGATTTCTTCACTTAAAACTGTGGTGGATACAGCTTCAGTATTTTTGTTGACCAGTGTACCGGTGTATGCAGGGTTGCTGATGGCTTCGGGCAATGTAAAAACAGGAGCGTCATATACAGCGGTAACATTAGCGGCAGGCAACGCAATTCCGGTTCTATCATCAGCAGTTATTATTCCTCTGCTCAATATATTTTTGGCATTGGCCATTGTTTCGTCTGTGTCAGAAATAAAGTTTCATAAAATGGGAGAGAGTTTATATAAATTTACTAAATGGGCTTTGGTGGTGGCCGTTACACTTTTTACAGGGGCACTTTCTTTGCAGACAGTGATTGGTTCTCATTTAGATGGTATGTCAGGCAAGGCAGCAAAGTTGTTGGTTTCATCGGCTATTCCGGTGGTGGGAGGAGCTATTGGTGATTCGGTCTCGGTGCTTTTGTCCAGTGTCAGTATGGTGAAGTCAGGCGTGGGTGCATTCGGTATTTTAACATCCCTCATGATTTTTTTACCGCTGCTAATAGAAATTATACTGTGGTCTTTTGTAGCCGGTATTGGAGAAATTACAGCCGATTTATTTGAAGCCAAAGAAATCAGTCGGTTTTTGGCTTCTTGCGGTTCAGTGATTAAAATGATGATAGCCGTTCTCGTCAGCGTGTGCGCCGTGTGCATCGTCAGTGCTTCAATTGTGATTTCAGTGAAAGCGGTGGGCACATGAATGAGATAAAGGGAACGATTCTAACGGTTTGTGTAATGTTGGTAGCTACAGAATTAATCAGCAAGATTGTGCCGCAAAATAAGATGATGGGTTTTGTGCGCTCATTGATGGTCACCGTAATTTTAATTTCAGTGGTTAGCACATGGGCAGGAAAAGATTTTGAACTAGCGACATTGGCAGAAGACTATTCTCAAAATGAAGAGCTGGAAGAATACGTCAATGGGCAATATGAATCTGCTGCACAGCAAGAAATTTCACAGTATATAACAGGTCTTTTGCAAACAATTCAAATTGAATCAGAAAAAATTGAGATTTTTACAGATATAACGGCAGACGGCAGCATATTAATAGAAAAGGTAAGTGTGACAACCCGTTATGCAAGTGACAAAGAACGTGCACGAGCCTTGCTGCAAAACACCGTCGGAAACGAATTTGAGGTGGAGGTAACAGCGAATGGAAGTTAAAAAGCAAATGGGCAAGTTGACAGAGCTGCTGAAAAAAGATAAGCTTCGGGGCGCTATCATTGTCATGGGACTTTTGGGGATTGTTCTCATTTACCTATCCACTCTGCTTTCATCGGACAAAAAGGTGGATAAGGAAAAGAAAACAGATACAGAAGTCGTATTTACAGCCGAGGAATATGAACAAAAGCTAGAAGCGAAACTACTTCGTATTGTTTCTGCCATTACCGGAGAAGAAAATCCCACAGTTATGATAACCCTAGAAACAATGGGAGAGGCAGTCTATGCGGTGGATGAAAAGCATAAACTGGATGAAACAGAGCAATATGATGGAGGGCAAAGAACGCAAACAGAATCAAAAGAAGAGAAAGAAAGCGTCTATGTGATTACAAAAGATGCACAAGGCAATCAGCAAGCCATTAAAGTCAGTGAAATTCAACCCAAAATAAAGGGAGTGGTGATTGTAAGCAAATATGCAAATGATGTTTTTATGCAAGAAAAAATTATAGGGGCAGCAAAAACAGCGATGAATGTTTCTTCATCCAAAATCTGCGTGGTAAACGCAAAATAAACTACGGAGGGATTTTTCATGAAATTCAAAAGAAAACAGCTCGTATTGGCATCTATGGTGTTGGCACTCGGCGCCGCGGTCTATCTGACATGGCAGCTTGGGGGCGATAACATTTTGCCGGTAGACGGCAAAGCAGACGACACAACTAGCAGACTGGGCGCAGCACAGCTTGTGAACAATGTCTATCAAGAAACAGTGAGCGACGATTTAACACAGCCGCAAACAGCAACTGCCAGCACAACCATTGCACAGGCAAGGGTCTCCAGAGAGAATTCACGTGATTCAGCTATGGAAATCATCGACAAGGTGCTAGTGGATGCTGACGCTGACGGAGAGGCCAAAGAAACAGCTACTGTGCAGGCTTCTGCAATTGCACAAAACATAATGGAAGAAACCAATGTTGAAAGCTTACTGATTGCCAAAGGGTATACAGATTGTATCGCTTACATAAACAATGGTGAGTGCAATGTTGTGGTCAGTACAGAGATTACAGAAACCGACACAATCGTCATTCAAGAAGTTGTAATGACACAAACAGGACTTTCTGCAGATAAAATCAATATTATTGGCACAAAGTAGTTGTTTAAACCGAAAAACATTGGTATAATAACCGTGGTGAAGCTTGAAAAATGCGGATATTGTACCAATGGATTTTTTTAGCTCGCCGTGTGGCGGGCTTTTTTATATTTACAAAGCATTTTTGTCCACCGATATTTTGAAAGAGGTGATATTTTGACAAGGAAAGAAGCTAGAGAACAAGCATTTTTTATTCTGTTTGAGCAGGTTATTCAAAATAAAAGCACACAAGAAATTTTAGAAGATGCTGCTGATGCCAGAGATTTGCAGATTAACACGTTTACCAAGAAACTCGCTTTTGGTGCTGAAGCGCATTTAGAAGAATTAGACCGTTTAATTGAAGAAAACCTAAAAGGCTGGAATATGAGAAGAATCTCTAAAGTTACTTTGGCGGTTTTGCGCTTATCAGCCTATGAAATTTATTTTGAAAGTGATACTCCTTTGAGTGTTGCTATCAATGAAGCTGTTGAATTGGCTAAAGTTTATGCGGGAGAAAAAGATGCTGCCTATGTAAACGGCGTGCTTTCAAGTATTGCCAAAAACAAAGAAAGCCAAAAAGAAACAGCAGCGATAGAAGACGCTGAAGAGGCAAAAGAAACAGCAGAAACAGAACAAATAGAAGGAACAGAAAAAGAAGAAATACAAGAAGCATCAGAAACAGCCGAAAAAAGTGAAGATGGGCAAGATGAAGAACACGAATAATTTTTTGGGAATTGATACCAGCAACTATACAACATCAGCGGCTATGTATGATGGTGAAGTTATTCAGCAAAGTAAAAGGCTGCTGCCTGTTGCCAAAGGTGAAAAAGGTTTGCGGCAAAGTGATGCGGTTTTCTCTCATGTAAAGCAGATAGAAGAGGTCATGGCACCATTGTGGGAGCAAAATATAATTGTTGAAGCCATTGGTGTTTCTGACAGACCGAGAAGTCTTGCCGATTCTTATATGCCTTGCTTTATGGTGGGTGTTAGTATAGCTGAAGTGTTAGGACAAGCTTTACACGTCCCAGTATATCGCTTTTCTCATCAGCAAGGGCATATTGCGGCGGCGCTCTTTTCGGCCGAGCGATTGGATTTGCTTAGTCAAACTTTTCTGGCTTTTCATGTGTCAGGTGGCACAACAGAGGCTGTTTTGGTAAATCCTGATGAAAATAACTTACCTCAGGCAAAAATCGTGGCGCAGTCGTTAGATTTAAAAGCCGGTCAGCTTATTGATAGAATCGGTGTCATGTTGGGCCTTGATTTCCCGTGCGGTCCAAAGCTTGAACAACTTGCCTTGCTTTGGGAAGATAAGCTTTCGTTTCGCCCCTCCATGAAAGGGGCTGATTCTTCGTTGTCAGGCGTGCAAAATCAATGTGAAGCTATGTTTGCTAGACAAGAGCCAAAAGAGAAGATTGCGGCTTATGTGTTAGAAGCAGTGCGGGCAACGCTTGAAAAAATGGCACTTGCCCTCCAAAAAGAATATCAAAGTCTGCCGATTCTTTTTTCAGGCGGAGTATGTTCCAATTCTATCATTCGCAAGAGTTTGACAGAAAAATTTGGTGCATTATTTGCAGAACCCGTTTTTTCGGCAGATAACGCTGCCGGCATTGCTGTTTTAGCCCATTATCAAGGGAGGAAGAGATGATTTCATCAGTATTGACGGTTTCGCAGGCGAATACATTTATTAAGTCGCTGATTGAAGGTGATGGACGGCTGAATGATTTCTTTCTAACGGGAGAAATCTCAAACTTTACGGATCATTACCGTTCAGGTCACCTGTATTTTTCCTTGAAGGATGAAAAGTCTGTAATAAAAGTGGTCATGTTTTCTTCGGCGGCCTCTCGCTTGAAATTTCACCCCACCAGTGGCATGAAAGTAATTGTCAGAGGCAGGATTTCCGTTTATGAGCCGAGTGGTCAATATCAAATGGTGGTGCAGAGTATGCAGCCAGAGGGAATCGGCGCACTGGCCATGGCCTTTGAACAGCTAAAAGAAAAGCTAGGAGCAGAGGGCATTTTTGCGGAAGAAAACAAGAAACCGTTGCCGCCTTACCCTAAAAAAATCGGAGTGATTACTTCTCCGACAGGGGCAGCTGTGCAGGATATATTGCAGATTTTAGGTCGCCGTTGGCCGTTGGGTGAAGTGGTTTTTCATCCCGTTCAAGTGCAAGGTGAAACAGCTCCTGCCCAATTGACACAGGCTTTGCGTGACATGGATACGGTAAACTGTGATGTGATAATCATCGGCAGAGGCGGCGGTTCTTATGAGGATTTGCAGGCATTTAATGACGAACAGCTCGCTCGAACTATTTTCGCCTGTCACACTCCTGTTATTTCGGCAGTCGGCCACGAAACTGATTTTACCATTGCCGATTTTGCCTCCGATTTGAGAGCGCCTACGCCCAGTGCCGCCGCCGAGCTTTGCACACCGGATGGACAAAAAATTCTAGCAGAAATAGCCTCTTATCATAACTATTTCTGTGTGCAAGCACAACGCAGGGTAGAATATGGCAAACAGAGCCTAGATTTTTTATTGGAAAAATCAGTGCTGAAAGAAGCAGATAGAGTTTTAATGCCATCTAAGCAAAAGCTTGCTGAGATGACGGATAAGTTACAAAATTTGGTAAAGAATAAAATAACAGAAAATGCCAGACAAGTGGAATATCAAATAGCAAAATTAGATTCACTAAGTCCGCTTAAGGTGTTGCTAAGAGGATATGCTGTGGCGCAAAAGAAACCGGGAGAAATTGTTAGAAGTGTCAATCAAGTTGTTGTGGGAGACACACTAGCTGTTCGATTATCAGATGGAATGATTCGAACTAAAGTAGAAGAAATGCAATTGGGAAAGGAGAACTAAATGGCTGCCAAAAAACAAGTAAGCTTTGAAGAGAACATAAAGCGTTTGGAAGAGATTATCCAAAAACTGGAAAGCGGAGAAGAAACGCTTGACAGCTCGCTTTCATTATATGAAGAGGGTGCCAAACTGTCTGCAGCGTGCTATGAAAAGCTGAATCAAGCACAGCAGAAGGTAACTGAGTTTTCAAAGGAGTTTCTCAATGGAGAAGAGAATGAATAAGACAGAAGAATTCATGATGTATATCGAAGAGGCTATTGCCAAGCATTTGCCTCGCGCACAGGAAACCGACCCTCGTCAGGCTTTGATAACTTCTATGCGATATAGCCTTTTAAACAGCGGTAAACGGATTCGCCCTATTCTTACACTTGCGTTTTGCGAACTGTGTGATGGAGATGCACAAAGTGCTGTTGATTTTGCTTGTGCAATCGAAATGGTGCATACCTATTCGTTAATTCATGATGACCTACCTTGTATGGACAATGATGTGCTTCGCCGTGGCAAGGCGTGCAATCATATTGTATATGGTGAAGCAATTGCGCTTCTCGCTGGAGATGCTTTACTGACAAAAGCATTTGAGCTAGTGATGTCGGCCAATCTTTCTGCAGAAAAGAGAGTGGCTGCTGCCGAGATTTTGGCCAGATTTTCGGGAGCTGCCGGTATGATTGGCGGTCAGTGTATTGACTTGCAGTCTTCTCAGCAAGAATTAACCATGGAGACACTGAAGCAAATGGATATGGGCAAAACAGTTGCCTTGATTTCAGCGGCTTGTCAAATGGGCTGCGTTGCTGCGGGCGCTGATGAAACCGTTCAGAAAGCGGCCTTGGCGTATGCAGAGGGTATTGGAATGGCTTTTCAAATTCAAGACGATATTTTGGATGTAATTGGCAGCAAAGAAGAGCTAGGAAAGTCTGTGGGAGCAGACCAAGCCAATCAGAAGAAAAATTATGTTTCGTTGTTGGGATTAGAGCAAGCCAAAGCGTTGGTAAAAAGCTACACGGAGCAAGCTATTCATGCACTGAATTTTGCCGGTGAAAAAGCAAATTACCTCAAAGAGTTGGCGGAGAATCTTAGCAAGCGTCGCCATTAATTAAAGGTAAAAAAACAGCTGTCTGTAAGGAATCTCTTGCAGACAGCTGTTTCTATTTTATTTTACGCTTTTATTTTTTTTACGCTCTCACGAGTAATAAGCTCAGTTGGCATTTCAAGTTTAATGGGGGCATCCAGAATATTAAGCTTTTGAGCAAGCTCTAGTTTGTTTTGAATCATCGTCACGGCTTGTCGCCCCATTAAGTGTCTGAAATTTCGGATAGAAGTCAGTTTAGGCTCTGTCATCGTGCAAATGGCACGGTCGTCAAAACCGATAATAGAGACATCATCAGGCACTCGATATCCACATTTGGTGAGGGCTGTCATTGCACGCCAAGCAACCATATCATTCTCTGTAATAAAGGCAGAGGGTAGGTGACTTTTCGACTTCCATTGCCGTCTGAGATTTTCAACAGCACCGGAATGTTCGCCATCAGCAAAATAGTAGTTAGAGCGATTGTCATCCAATCCATATTCACGCAGCGCCTGGTGAAAGCTTCTGCGTCGTTCGATAGAGCTGTCACTTTCTTTCCCGCTAGATATGTAGCCTAAGTTATGGTGCCCCATATCTTTTAGGTAACGAACAGCACAATAAATACCTTGTTCGTTATTAATGCAAACACTGCTGACTCTTTCATCTGGGCGATAAGCATCAATAAAAACATAGGGAAGCTGAAACATGGATAAATCTTGCAAGACAGCTTCAGAAATATGATCTGCTTGAATAATAACACCGATAGCACCGGCATCTTTCAGCAGAGTGGATAAATGGGGGTTGCCGTCACAGCTGACATGCAACACCAAAAGATTACAGCCAATATCTCGGGCTTCCATTTCAGCACCTTCTAAAACAGCCGGATAAAAAGCGAAACGGTCGCTGTTTTCTTCGCTGGCTGTATAGATAAGATAGGCAATGCCAGGGCGGCGACTGCTGGAAGGTATCGTGGCCGGTTTAATCGTAGGAATATCTGAAGAAACGAGCATGTCCTCACAGCCTAAATCTTTGATTTTTTCAATTAAAGAACTGCGCAGGGTGTCACTGATTCCAGGTTTGTTGTTGAGTACAAGCGAAATCGTGGCAGGAGATACATTGAGTTTGTGGGCAAGATCTTTCGCTTTCACGATTCATTTTCCTCCTAAGGATAAACATCCAAGTGATGTTTATAAATTTATAAATACCATAGTATACCCTAGAAGATAAAAAAGCAAGAAAACTTTAAGAATCTTTATAATCTTTTGATGGTAACGACTGATTTTTTGGTGTATTTAAAATTTCGGCTTGTTTGTGACGATTGAAAGAAGCAATGACAATAAATTGTTGCACAGGCGAAAGAGAGATAAACACTAGCGTTCATTCTGTTGAATACGCCCCCTGAAAATAGAGACAACAGCAATAAAAGGGCAAATATCCCAAAGGCCGCAAGAAAGGCAGCACTTGGTGATTTAGGGAAAAGTTCAGCCACTTGCCTTATCGACAGCCATACAAAATAGAGGAGGAAGGCCGTGTAAGCAATGCCTCCGAGATAGCCGTAATGGTAAAACAGAGAAGAAAAATCATTCTTAGCGGGAATAGTTTGTAAGGTCACCTCATTCTCTTCATAGCCAGTTCCGAGAAGCTTAGAAAAGAAATCATATTCACGACGTGCCAGTTGAATCGATATGGATTTTTTGAGGCTTTCATCTAATAGTTTCTTTGCGTCTGTGGTGTACTGATAGGCTTCTGCCACTTTTTCTGCGCCATATTTTTGAATAAGGCTGCCTAAAAGAGTGTTGTCAGCATAATAATTGTTATAAACAGTTATGATTTTTGATTTGGTTTCTTCGGTCATTTTCTTTGGCTTCTTTAGTTCAGAAGAATTGACATCGCTTAAAGCAGCAGCTGTCTTTTCCTGATAGGCTGAAAAGACCTCTTCTTTTTGAACTTGAATCTTTTGCAGCGGCGAAACAGCTCGCAGAGCAAAAAGTAAAATGATTGCCAATAGGAGGGGAGCGATATAAACATAGTGCAAATGCTGCCAAGCGATGAGGCCGGCAAAGAAGAGAGCAATCAAAATAGCTGCATAAAAAGCTGCTCGAGTGCCTGTTAAATAGAGCATACCAAAAGTGAGAAAGACAGAAAGAAAAAATAAGGGCAGATGGTCTAATTTCAAAACCCAAAGCAAAACAGCCATACTCAGAACAGACAAAATAATACTTTGCATATGACCCGAAGCCGACCAACCAATTGTTCCCAAAGAGAGGTCAGTATGCGTATAGCCCGATGTTCTTGTAATGCTGGCCAAGACTGTGCTCACAAGCGTAATAACAAAGTTAGCAGTTAACACGCCATATAAAGCAGAAGAAAGTCCTTTTGTTTGCTGGAAAAAAGTAATGAAAGAAAAAGTCAAAAGTGGAAATTGAAGAAGTTTTAGATATTCTGCAAAATCTGTCATTTGGTACTGATATCCTAAACGAAAAGAGTTTAAACTATGTAGAAACCAAAAGACAGTAACAACAGAATAAAGCAAGAAATAAGGCTTTTTATTATCGGCAATCAAAAAGCCAAAAGCACTGATGAGCACAAGCAAAATGACTCTAAAAGGAAATAAGTCATTATTGCTGCAAAAAGAAATAATCTCCAAAATAGGTTGCAAAATAAAAAAGGCCGCCATAACTTCTGGGATTAGAACAGAAAGTTTGTGCTTGGATAATGAAGTGTCCAGTTGCATAAATTCACCTGTCATTTTTTATTTGATTGCTGGATAGTAGCCAGCATACTTTTATATATGATATCATAAATTGCGCTGACAATAGAATCCAGCTGATTAGTTTCTATTGTACCATACTATTAGCGGATAAACAACCGAATGCTTATATGGTGTCGAATTCGGATGAAATAAGAAAAGCTGGTTAAAATTATTGAGGTTCTATCTTGATTTAAAATTTTTCTTTTTTCTTTCTTACATTTCATGAATTCGATTTGAAAAAAACATCGATTCATGATACTATTAAAAAAACATAGACGAGAAAATTCGATAAAGAATGATAGATATTAATAGGAAAAAGATTTTTATCTAAAGGAGGGGGAACCTGATGGCAGATGTCTCAGCAAAACAAGAATTTTGTCAGATTTTTGAAACTTGCGTGAAGCGCGAAGGTGCCGAAAAATTTTTGGCCTGGTTGCAGAATACAGATTTTTTCACGGCTCCTGCCAGCACAAAATTTCATTGTGCCTGTGAGCATGGTTTAGTCATGCACAGTTTAAATGTTTATAAAGTTTTGCGTGAAAAATATTTTGAAGAGAACGACAGCGAAGAAAGTTTTGCGCTGTGTGGATTGTTACATGACGTATGCAAGGCTCAATTTTATAAAATATCAACCAGAAATGTGAAAAATGAAGAAACAGGCCAATGGGAAAAGAAGCCTTTTTATACGGTAGATGATGCTTTCCCTTATGGGCACGGAGAAAAATCGGTGTTCTTGATTGAGAGATTTATCCGTCTAAAACCGGCTGAAGCCATGGCAATTCGATGGCATATGGGCGGCTTTGATGATTCAGTGCGGGGTGGAAGTTTTGCTATGGGAAATGCCTTCTATCAATATCCTTTGGCAGCGAAAATGCATTTAGCAGATTTAGAAGCTACCTATTTAGTGGAAAAAGGAACTTCACAAGCAAGATAAAAACTTTTCTGTTTGGCTTGCAGCAGAGATGAAAGGAATATCAATATGGCAGTGATTTCTGCATATCAACTATCAAAAGTTTATGGCGATAAAAAAATACTTTCTGATTTTACCATCCAAATCCCAGAGGGTGAAACCTTTGGACTTTTAGGACCAGCCAATAGTGGCAAAACGGCGTTTCTGCGCATTTTAGCCGGACTTAGTATGCAAACAGAAGGGGAGTGTTCCATTTTAGGGTTGTCGCCCAAAATGGATATTGCAAAATTACACAAAATGACGGGCGTTGTAACAGAAACAGCCAAACTTTACAACCATATGACAGTGGACGAAAATTTGCGTTTTTTCGCCAACTTAAATGAAATTGACGCGGATGATGCGATTGACCGAATTTCTTTTTTGCTGCATAATTTGGATATCTGGCAATATCGAGACACAAAGGTGGAGCTCATCCCAACCAATGCTATGCAAAGAGCGCATATAGCAAGAGCGTTGGTGCATAGCCCAAAAGTTTTGCTATTGGATGAACCAACCATGGAGATGGACAGAGAGACGACAGAATCTGTACAATATATGATGGAGCATATGAGAACGCAAGAAGGTGTGACCTCACTTATTTGTACGAGATATCCTGAACACGCTGAAATGATTTGTACGCAGCTCGGTATTATGAAAGAGGCAAGATTAATTGCAAAGGGAGATTTTGAAGAACTGCGCTTCTCCAGCGGGCTTCAATATGAAGCTGAAATGCGCATTACCATGGATTCTCTTTTGCCGATAGGATTTGAACACCATGACGGTATTTGGCGAAAAGCGATTGAAAAAGAGGACGATATGCCTCAAATTATTGCGGATGCGATTGCACATGGGTGTAAAATATATGAAGCAAAAGTAAAAAGGCCTTCGCTGAAGCAAATCAGCGAATCATTTATTTCAGGAAAATACTTGGAAGCAAAGGTAGGTGAGTTACATGAAGAATTCAGCGAATTTGACGAGGCAGAGCAGTGGGAAGAATCTTTCTCAGAAGCAGAAACCAACCCGCAGCAAGAGCTTGAGCAAGCAGGAGACGACAGTATTGAGTGAGAAATCAGAAAAAAAAGCCACGTTTGCCTCTAAACTTAATGTTTTGTCATCAGCAGAAAGCAAGGTTATGCGTAATGATTTCGCGCACATTTGGAATAGTAAAGGTATGCGTTTTATGCTAATATTTTTGCCGATTGTCATGGCTGCGTTGATTCCGGTAGCTTTTTTTCTTATTATTATGCTGTCAGATGTCAATACACAGGCAACTGTGCCAAGTACGCTGAAAGCTTTGCTTTCTAGCTCGGTAGATTTAGATTATCGTCAGACAATGTCACATGCTTTTGTGACACTCATTTGTCCGATATTCTATCTTTCTATTCCTATCATAGCGTCTATTGCAGCAGCTTCAAGCACATTTGTGACAGATGCAGAAAATGGAACATTGGAGACTTTGATGTTGTCTTCTGCCTCACCTAGAGAAATTTTTAATGCCAAGGTTTCAGGCAGTGTGCTGATTTCGATAGTGATTTCATTAATATCTTTTGTGATTTTTTCTGTGACGGCTTCTATTGGTAACGTTTTGTTGTGGACTCCCTTTTTCTTTACGCCGAACTGGTTGCTTCTTGTGTTGGGCATTATGCCTGCTTTGTCAGTTTTATGTGTGATTTTTGTCACGCTAAAACTCACAAAAATTCATTCCGTAAAAGAATCTCTCAAGACTATGGGCTATTTTATTCTCATAATCGCCATCTTCTATATATTGCAAATGGCAGGGGTATATGTTATTTCACTACAACTTCTTTTAGCAATTACATTGCTGCTGTTTGTGGCAGACATAGTTTTGTTTAATCTTGCTTGGCGGCGTTTTACACCAGAAGAACAGCTTTTGAAAGAATTTGAACTTTCCAATACAAAAAAGTGAGAAGTAAGATGAAAATTGATTTGCATTGTCACAGCACATTGTCAGATGGCTCTGTTAACGTATCTGAGATACTTGATATGGCGGTTTGCAGAGGACTTGACGTTTTAGCGGTCACAGATCATGACACTTTTTCAGGAGCAAAGCAAGCGCAAAGATTAGCAGCGGCAAAAGGAATCACGATTGTGCCAGGCACAGAAATTTCGACCCTTGACTATACAAGAAAACGCAAAGTGCATATTCTTTGCTATTATCCCCAAAAGCCCTTAGTATTGGAAGAAATTCTCAGAAAAACGACGCAGAACAGAATGAAAGCTATGCTCGCGGTTTTACCGCAAATTGGCAAGGCTTATCGCATTCCAGAAGAAATGATTTGGGCACGCAGAGGCGAATCTGAAACAATTTATAAACAGCATGTTATGCATGCGCTGATGGATGCTGGCTATGCAGATAGCATGTTTGGTGATGTTTTTCGATATCTTTTTGGTTCAGATGGCATAGCCCGAACGAAAGTGGAATATCCAGATGTCTTGACCGTGCTCGAGAAGATTCAAGAAGCAGGCGGTTTGGCAGTTATGGCACATCCGGGAGAATACAAGAGCTTGGAATTACTGGAAGAATTGCTGGAAAAAAATTTGTTGGTAGGAGCAGAGTGCTATCACCCTAAAAACACAGAAGAAGATAAAGCCATAATACAAAATCTTTGTAGGCATTATGATAAAATCATGACCGGCGGAACTGATTTTCATGGCAGCTATGGAGGCAGAAAGCATGCGATAGGCAGTTTTCTGACACCTGAAAATGAATATGTTCGCTTAGCAAATAGAAAGTTGGGAAAAGAAAATGAAAACAGTATATAAACCATCTGGTGTTTGTGCCAGAACAATTGAAATAGAAGTGGAAGATGGGATTATCAAAGCAGTGAAGTTTAACGGCGGATGTAATGGGAATAGTCAGGGGATTTCTGCTTTGGCAATAGGCATGAAAGCATCTGATTATATTGAGCGCTGCAAAGATATTACTTGCGGCCCCCGAAACACGTCTTGTCCCGCACAACTTGCCAAAGCCTTAGAAAAAGTTTTGGAGGAAGAACAGACAGAACAGTAAATTTCAAGATTTGAAATAGTGTGTTTAACGAGGAGAAGTGAGCCGTTGTCTTACTTCTTTTTTATTTTATTCGCTGATTTATTCTGCAATATGGAAGCATATTCCATATTGGATTGATTAGAGAATGACTTTGAGTTTTAACAGAGTTTATGATATAATGAAAACGATAACGACGAAGATTTACTACGAGATTAGTTAATGCTAACTAGCGGCGGCTTTTATATAGAGGAAGGATATCAAATGGAGATTGCACTTGATCGATTAATAAAGCATTTTGCAGAAATTCCTTTTAAACTAGAGGGAGTATATCACTATACCATAAAACCTGAAATGTCTGGAAGAGAAAACACAGCGCCTTTTCCGGGATTTATTTTTCCCGTTAGAGGCAAGGCTCGCTATCATTTTAATGCCACACCATATGTAGCCAAACCGGGTAGTGTGATTATGGGGGGAGCTGATATGCAGCTGGACAAGCAGGTTTTGGACGGTAAAGAGTGGGAATATGTTTGTGTATTATATCGTGTTTTTGGGCAAGAAAACAGCGACATTTCGCTCTCTCATCTACATACTGAGTTAAAAATAGGGCAAAGTGTTCAGCTTTCAGAACTATTGCACCGATTAATACAGGTTTCAGCAAAGCCGGGGGTAGTTTCTGCTTTTCAGCAAGAGACCCTTTTTCACTGCATTTTAGAAGAAGCTTTTCGTTGTGCGAAAAGTCAAAATGAAAGCAGCGGTAAAGGTCTATTCGAAAGAATAAGTGAGCACATTCAATCAAATCATGCAAATGAAATTTCCGTTAAAGAGCTTGCTAGGCAGTACGGCATAAGTGAAAATCAGCTTTATTATGTATTTCAAAAGCAGGTGGGTATGAGTGTGGGGCAATATCTCTCGGGTTATCGCCTTGACCGAGCCAAACAGTTGTTGAAAACAACTGAAATGCCTGTTAGAGAGGTTGCGGCTGCGGTTGGGTATGTAGATGCGCTTTATTTTAGTCGTGTGTTCCGTCAAAAATTTGGGGTTTCACCTAGTGAAATGCGAAGAATTCAGGAATAATCCATATCTTTTCCGATTTATTCTATTCACTGGAAAAGAAACTTATGGTATACTAACTCCCAGTTTGTGGTTAGCTAAAACTAATCTAATACCTTGGGAGGTAAATTATGAAAAAATGGATAGCAACAGTTCTTTCAATGATTATGCTGACAGGTGCACTGTCAGCTTGCACAAATGCGGGAGAGGCTTCTAGCAGCTTATCTTCTACGGTCTCACAACAGGAATCAGTAGCATCAGAAGAATCTAAAACTTCTTCAGTAGAATCAGTTTCAACGGAGGAAGAAAGCGTATGGCCTCGCACTATTTTGGATGCCGCTGGCAATGAAGTGGTCTTAGAGAAAAAGCCTGAAAGAGTAAGCTTGGTACATATTGTTTATTTAGAACATCTTCTTGCATTAGGAGCACCCCCAACCGCAGCAGCGCTTGGCAACGCACAGGGCGACGTTGAGGCTCTTGAGCAATCCGAGCTTTTGTCACCTTATTTAAAGGACACCGAAATTGCTATGCTGGGTAATTCCAAAAATCTAAGTGTAGAAGCTGTTTTAGAATCCCAGCCAGATGTCATTGTCACGTTCTATAATCCAGCAGGTTTTGACCAATATGAACAATTGGCAGAGATTGCACCCGTGATTCAAATTAGCTATACAGACACATGGCAAGACCAACTAAGAGTCTGCGCACAGGTTCTGGGTCTTGAGGAAAAAGCAGAAACTCTTATTGCCGATACCGAAAAGAAGATAGAAGAGACCAAAACAACCTTAGCTCCTTATGCAGACAAGACTTTTGCATTGTTCCGCACAGACGGAAAGAGCTTTATTGCCCAGGGAATGTCACAATTCTATACGGCTTTTGGAATTACAAAGCCGGAGGGCTTTACAGACAAAGCTGATAGTTTGTCACTCGAAACTGTTGCAGAAATGAATCCTGATTATATTGTCTTCCAGCACAATTATGAAGTTGCTAAAGCTTTTGTAGACAGCATGGAATCAAACTCAGTTTGGCAGGCGCTGGATGCTGTGAAAAACGGACAAGTTTACTATTTTGATGAAAACATGAATAGTTATGGTCCGCTTTCCATGAACTTGGGTGCTGATAAAATTGTGGAGATATACACGAAATAAACTGGTGAAAGCCATATAAAATCAAGCAGGTGCAGAAGTGGTAACCGCTGCACCTGTTTGATTTTGCCTATATAAATTTCGGTTTAGAAAGGTTGCAGTTGGAATGGAAGAACAGGGAAAAGGAAAACTTCAAAAAGGACGTGCATGGGCAGCTTGGTGCGTTATAGTAGGCGGCTTGATTGCACTTGTATTACTCATGACTTTTTCTGTAACGAAAGGGTCGGCACCGATTTCTTTGCAAACTGTCTGGGATGCTCTATTTAATTTTGATTCAGGCAATACCCATCATTTGATTATAAAAGATGTGCGTATGCCTCGTGTTATTGCTAGCGCTATGGTAGGTTCAGCGTTGGCCGTTGCCGGTGCTGTTATGCAGGGAACCACTCGTAACCCTATGGCAGATTCAGGACTATTAGGACTGAATTCGGGAGCTGGGTTTGCGCTTTCCATATGCTTTGCTTTTTTTCCGGGGGTAGGATACCACCAAGTAATAGTGGCATCATTTTTAGGGGCTGCTTTAGGCACTGTTTTGGTCAACGGTATCTCCTCTTTTTCGGCTAGGGAAGCTAAACCAATGAAATTGGTACTGGCAGGTGCCGCTGTGAGTGCACTGCTCACTGCACTCAGCCAAGGAATTGCGCTCTATTTTGGTGTAGCACAAAATATTATGTTTTGGACAGTGGGCGGAGTAGCCGGAGTGGACTGGCAGCAAGTCAGAATCATGATACCGTGGATTGTATCAGCTCTTATGGGAGCCATTGTCCTTTCACGCTCTATTTCTTTGATGAGTTTGGGGGAGGATGTTGCAAAGGGATTGGGATTGAATACGGCAATCATTCAACTGCTGTGTTCACTCGTGGTACTGGTTTTGGCCGGAACAGCAGTGTCGGTTGTGGGCGCAGTTGGCTTTGTGGGACTTTTGATTCCTCACCTCACTCGTTTTTTGGTAGGGGTAGATTACCGCTTGATTATTCCCTGCTCTGCTGTACTCGGTGCTTTGTTATTGGTATTGGCAGATTTGGGAACACGCATGCTGAATCCACCTTTTGAAACGCCGCTTGGCGCGCTCATTGCCTTGGTGGGTGTGCCATTCTTTCTCATTCTTGCCCGCAGACAGAGGAGGGCAATATGAAAGAAATACTTCAAAAAATTGAGAAAGAAAAAAAGCAGATGGAATTCAAAAAAAGAATGGTATTGGTCATTTGTGCCGTACTGCTTTGTGTATCCTTCATCATCAGTATGAATACCGGATATTCCCAGCTTTCTCCCAGTGACACACTTCGTACCCTGTTTGGCGGTGGAACAGAAAAAGAAAACTTGGTTTTATTCAAATTTCGCCTGCCCAGAATAGTAATTTCTATGCTTGTAGGAGCAGGGCTTGCTGTAGCAGGCTGCGTAATTCAAAGTGTTTCTGGCAATCAGCTTGCCGAGCCGGGTTTACTGGGAATTAATGCGGGGGCTGGTTTGGCTGTCATTCTATTTGTCATCTCGTCAGGCGGTTCTGTTGGGACAAGTGTGTTTTCACTGCCTTTTTTGGCACTGTTAGGGGCGGCCGGCGCAGCATTTGTCATTTATATGCTAGCCTATAAAAGAGGTCAGGGAATCGCTCCGCTGCGATTAATTTTAACAGGTGTTGCTGTGCAGGCAGGTATTTCAGCGCTCACCACGGTATTGGTAATTCGCCTAGATGAAAAGCAGTTTGATTTTGTTGCCAATTGGCAAGCAGGTAGCATTTGGGGCAGCAATTGGAATTTTGTACTCTCACTTTTACCATGGATGATAATTTTGCTGCCAATCGTTTTTTATAAAGGGAAGGTGCTAGACGTCCTTAATTTGGGAGAGGATGTTGCCAAAGGTCTAGGTGTTTCAGTTGAAAGAGAAAGAGGGATTTTGTTAATGCTTTCAGTCGCTTTGGCAGCTTCATGTGTGTCTGTCAGCGGTGGCATTGGATTTGTGGGGCTGATTGCACCCCATCTCTCCAAACGCTTGGTTGGGCCAAGGCACTCTATTTTACTGCCAGCTTCTGCAATGACGGGTGCTGTCTTGGTCTCTGCCGCTGATACATTGGGCAGAATCATTTTACAGCCGGCAGAATTACCGACAGGTATTATGATTGCAGTTATCGGAGCACCTTATTTTCTTTATCTGCTTGCCAAGAGCAGATGAAATGGCGCTAAAATAGCCGATAGCAATTATTTTTTGCGGGCAAGCAAATTAAATATAAAAAACTAAGCCAAGAGGCAAGCTGTATAATTGATACAGAATGATTTTACATAGAAAATGAAAAGCAAGGAGAATTGAATATGAAAAAAATTGCGATCTACGGGAAAGGTGGTATTGGGAAATCCACCACAGTTTCTAATGTGGCGGCAGCAATGGCTGCAAAAGAGCTCACGGTTCTTCAAATAGGCTGTGACCCTAAAGCAGATTCTACCCGAAACTTGACGGGCGGAAAGAACATCCGAACCGTTTTAGATACACTGCGTGAAAACGGTGATGCTTCATTAGAAGATTTGGTCGTCAAAAGTACCACCGGTGTGCTGTGTGTAGAATCGGGAGGACCGGTTCCTGGTGTTGGCTGCGCTGGGCGTGGTATTATTACGGCATTTGAAAAGCTCGAAGAGCTGGAGGCTTATGAGATATATCAGCCTGATGTGGTACTTTATGATGTGTTGGGCGATGTTGTCTGCGGTGGATTTGCCATGCCGATTCGTGGGGGATATGCTGATGAAGTTTGCATTGTGACCTCGGGGGAAATGATGTCGCTCTATGCTGCTTCTAACATCGTTCATGCGGTTGAAAGCTTTGGTAAGCGTGGATATGCCTCTGTAAAAGGTTTGATTTTAAACAGCAAAAATATTGCTGATGAAAATGAGTTAGTTGACAAAGCGGCAGAAGAAATGAATGTGTCGGTTTTATATCGTTTACCGAGGCACCCTGATGTGCAAGCTGCCGAAGCTTTAGGAAAAACAGTAGTAGAGGCTTTTCCAGAATCAGATATGGCACAGTATTATCATCAGCTTGCTGATATGCTACTAGACACGCAGGAGGAAACATGAAAGAAGTTGCTCATCTCAAAAAACTTTCTGTCGTAAAAAGTAACGCAGGAGTTAAGTTTCTGACACCAGCCGCTTTTCCGGGCAATCATTGTCCTATGCACACTTCTTTATCACTAAGTTCAAATATAAAAGGTATGTCTACGTTGGTCGTGGGAACAGCTGAATGCGGTATTTACAGCCGTCGAGTGGTAGAAAAATCGGCCTATAAAGACAGTGGCTTGCACTGGACATATATATTAGATTCAAACGAAGTTGTTTTTGGCTGCCGACAAGGAGTAATAGAAACAATACGACAAATGGATGAAGAAGGCGCCAAGGCTATCATGTTAATTTTGACTTGTGTGCCTGAGGTGATTGGAGAAGATATTGAAGGGATTGTCTATGAAATTCAACCTGAAGTCAAAGCTAAGCTTTGCTTTGTTACCATGGGGCACTTTAAATGCAATAGTCACCCGTCAGGGTTCTGGAAAACATTAGAAGCGTTAGGGGCGTTGATGACACCCACGCATCAATCACCCAAAACCATTAATGTTTTAGGGCGCAGTCCTGAAGAAAAACATATTCCAATGCCAAGTATACTGGTGCAGCTTATAAAACAAGGATTTACTTTACGTATGCTAGGGCCGAAATCAAGTATGGAAGATTTTCTTGCGGCTTCAGATGCTACCGTTAATTTAGTAGTGTCTCCTTATATGAATCCGCTGGCAGAACGCATGAAAAAAGAACTTGATATTCCTCTTTTTAGCCTACATGATTGCTACTCCGTGAGCGATATAGACCACATACTGCAGCAGCTTGCAGAATATCTAGACATTGATTGGGGAGATGCTTTTGCTGTGGAGAGAGAAAAACTCCAACAAGGTGAAGCACAAGCGAAGCAAATTTTGAATCAGGTGGTTTATACCAACACACCGCGCAGCTTTTTACCGCCATTGCCACTTGCTTTCTATTTAGAACAATTTGGTATGACAGCTTGTCTTTTACATATAGAAGAATTTTATCCCGATGATAGGAGATGGGCAAAAAAGCTGATTGAAAAGAATATGAACCCCCTGTTGTGTCATATGGTGAACGATAAAGAAGATACCAAACTGATTGAAAAACTTTCGCCTGATTTATGTTTTGGAGAAATGAAAGACAGCAGCGGAGAAGTAGCAGAGCTCTCACATTTGTATGAATTATATGGACAGCTTGGGTATGAGAGAAGTGCAGACTTGCTGACAAGAATTCTACAGGCACGGCTGAAAAGTTTGGATAGAAAGGAAGCACAAAATGGGAATGTATCGCTTTAAACCACCGATGTCTGGTAGGATGGGAACTTTATATACGCTTGCCTCCATAAAAGATGCAGTTTTGGTGGAGTATGGCTGTATGGGCCATATGATGTACGGCAGAGTATTTTTAACACAGGCCGGTGTGACAGATGGTTGCCAGCTTTATTCAACCCATATTGATGAAACTGATATTTCACTGGGCAGTACAGCAAGATTAGAACGCGTCGTTGCAGAAGTGGTACAAAAAGAAAACCCGCGTGCCATTTTCTTACTGCCGTCCTCAGTTCCAACCATTATCGGAACCGATTTGCAAGCCATTGCCTATGAAATGCAAGACAGTTATCCGACTATACCGATTCTGCCATTTGGTTATGGTGGATTTGATATAGAAGGCAACAGGGGTGTGCAAGAAGCATTGCACTTACTGGTTCAAAAACTCCCCCAAAAGCGAGAAAAAACGGAGAAGCCAACCTTTAATATCATCGGCTCATGTGCAGATTTATTCCGTTTTCAGGAGGATTCTGCAGAAATTGTACGCCTGATGAAAGGTGCTTTTGATATGGAAGTTCTCTGTACGCTCACTTCGAATACCACTGTTGGGCAAATTGAAGATATGAGTGGTGCGCATATTAATTTGGTCATTCGCCGAGAGGGAGAAAAGGCGGCCAAACGATTGCAAAAAGATTTTGCTACACCTTACTATGTGGGCAGACCTTATGGGGTAGAGGGCACAACCAAATTTTTAGAGGCAATTGGCGAAATATTAAATGTAGTTCCGTCCCAAGCATTTATAAAAACAGAAATTGCTGAAGCAACAAGACAGATTGACCCTACTCTTATGATGTTTCGCCATATGATTCATTCACACAGTGATGAGATTGCTTTGTCGGCAGGCGGTCACGCTGATGTTGTCAGTGGTATCCGCGCTTTTGGTTGTGGAGAATTTCATCTACCGGCCGGTGATTTTTGGTGCGATTGTAGCACGATGAGCAGTGAAGAAATTCCGTATTACTCTGAAAAAGAGTGGAGCGAAACGGTCAAAGAGAAGGATGGACTTTTAATGGCAAGCGGCGAAGTTCTTGCTTGGGCTCACAAGAGCAAAGATTTGCAAATTGCCAATCCGGATTCCCGTTGGAGGGTAAATCCGTACGGAGCGCCTTTTGTGGGGTTTAGAGGAGCAGTGCATTTAGTAGATTTATGGCTAAACACAGCACTCGAGCAAGAAGAAAGCAATAAAAAATAGAATAGAGAATCACCTATATCCAAAACGACCTTGCAGGTTTCAGCCCCTGCAAGGTCGTTTTAGTGTTATGATTCTTTTGCGAGATACATGTTAAGACCATCGAGCAAAGAGGGAACCCATACGGAATAATGATCTTTGCCTTCATAGATTTTATCGGTTAAATGTAGGTCTTTATAATTTCTGTTTTGAACGGTTGTCAGGAAATTTTGGATTGGGGTTTGAAATTCTGCATTGCCTTCATATTCCCCAACGGTCAAGTAAACGTTTGCTTTTAGCGTATCTGTTTTCTGCCAATATGCTTCTTCATAGTCAGGTATTGAAAGTCCACCTGTGCGAATTAAAAGCGTTGGACTTGCAAGGATATAATTTTTGAATACATCTTTGGTCAACTCATCGCTTTGAAATAGACTGTAAAGCATGAAAAATCCACCGTAAGAAGCACCGCAAAAGGTTCTGTCCTGTTCATCAATCTTATAGGTACCTTCTACGTAAGGAATCACACCATTTATAATCATCTCAAGAAAACGATGGGGTTCATTGATTAAATCACGCTCTCGAATCAAATCAAAATTATAATCATCGGGATAGCCAATGCCGACTAAGATAAATTCTTTGGTTTCATTGGATTGATAAAGACTTTTTATGGCAGCATAGTCTTCTCGGCGCCAATAACAATCTGTCAGATAGACGATAGGGTAGGTTGTGTTTTTGTCATAGGTGTCGGGCAGACAGATGTCAATGACAAAGGTATCATCAATATTGCTAGGGTATACAAATGTTTGCGACCAATCACCTTTTTGTTCAGTTTCGCCTATTTCTAACAGAACATCTTTTGTATCAGGCTGAGCGACATCTGACTGTGAATTTTCAGCAGATACTGGATTTATTTTTGATACAGATTCAGTTTTACTTGGTAAAAGGTTTTCCTCATGAGAGCACCCTGTAAATATACCCGCTATGCCTGCAGATAGACAAAACATAAGCACTAAATTGGCGGTTCTTTTCTGATTGTAATTTTTTCTAGATTGCCAGAGAACAACGGATAACAAAACCAATATACCTAAATGAGCCAAGATGATTATCATTGCAATCCCTCCTTATAGATACAATTGTAACGCTGTTTTTCTATTTAATTGGCAGAATTTCGTTGTTTTTCGCATGCGCTAATCAATTATTTTCAAATGACTAAAGAGCACCAACAATTTTATGAGGAGCATATAGTTCTTCAAGATAAGAAATATCTGCCTCTGTCAGCTTTACATCAAAAGCGCCGGCAGCATCATCAAAATAGTTAGCTTTGGTTGCACCGATAATGGGGGAGGTCACACCCTTTGCAAACTGCCAAGCAAGAGAAATTTGTGTCATACTGGCGTTGTATTTCTCTGCAAGTTCCTTTACACGGAGGACTATACCGTAATCAAGTTCTTGGGTGCTGTCATACTTACTGATAGCTGTTTTGTCAGTTTGACTGCGCTTTGTATCTGCTGTCCATTCAAGGCGGGCAAGTCTGCCTGCGGCAAGAGGACTATAGGGGGTTAGAGAAACATTTTGCTGTTTACAGAGGGGAATCATTTCTCGTTCATCTTCTCGGTAAAGCAAATTATAATGATTCTGCATGGAGACAAAAGGTGTCCATCCGTTTTTCTCTGCGGCAATTTGCATATTGTGGAATTGGTATCCATACATGGCTGAAGCCCCTAGAGCTCGAACTTTTCCTGCTTTTACAAGACTGTCTAAAGCCTCCATTGTTTCTTCGATGGGAGTATCATAGTCAAAGCGGTGAATGATATAAAGATCAACATAATCTGTGCCTAACCGCTGCAATGAACCATCAATTTCATGCAGAATGGCTTTCTTAGAAAGCTTGCCTTCATTAAAATGTACCTTGGTGGCAATAACAACTTTATCACGGGATACATGATTGCGAAGAGCACGGCCAAGATATTCTTCGCTGGTGCCGGCTGAATAGATATTTGCTGTGTCAAAAAAGTTAATCCCTAAATCAAGAGCACGCTCAACAAGAGACTCGCTTTGATATTGGTCTAATGTCCATGCGTGCATATTGCTGGCGGGGTCACCAAAGCTCATACATCCAACGCAGAGGCAAGAAACCTCGATATTAGTATTGCCAAGTTTTGAATATTCCATTTTATTACTCCTTAAGTATAAATTTATTCATGGTTAAGATTATAGTGTAATTTTGATTATGATTTAGCAAGAAATGAGAGAAGGATAAATTTAAAACGTGTCTTTACAGGCACATATGAAAGATATTTTCGACATCTTTCGGCGTTAGTGTTGTAAAGCCCTCTAGTGAGCCACCACCGCAAGCTTTTTCGGCCATGACCTTAAAATTTGTATCATCAATACCAATTTCAGTGAGGGTGCTACTTAAACCCAGCGTTTTGAAGAAGAAATTACTGAGGCAAGAGATAGCTTGTTTGGCTCCGTCTATGTTTGAAAGCGAAGAATCGACATCAAATATGTTGACTCCAAATTTTTTAAATTGGGGAGCAGTCGATTCATCTAAGATATATTCCATCCAGCGAGGTGTGAGAATTGCAAGTCCAAGTCCATGAGTGATGTCATAGAAAGCAGACAGCTCATGCTCCATAGCATGGCACGTGGCAGCTTGAAAACTACCGGTACTTAAAAAATCATTTAGTGCCCAAGAAGAAGCCCACATAAGGTTGGCGCGTGCCTCATAGTTTTCGGGTTCTTTTATCGCAATGGGAGCATAGTGAACGACAGTTTTGATTACGTCTTCCATGATACGATCAATCATATCCATTTTTGGTGAAGCGGTGAAATAGAAAAGATCAAATATATGAGACAAAATATCGGCACTGCCGCTAGCTGTTTGAAAGGCATTGACCGAATAAGTAACAGTAGGATCAAGAAAAGATACTTTTGGTTGAAGCAGTGGATGCATCAAACCATACTTTTCATTGGTGTCCATATTGCTGATAACACCGCCAGCATCCATTTCTGAGCCAGTGGCAGATAACGTTAACACGGAGAGCAGAGGAAGTGCATGGGTTACCGGAGCTTTATAGGTTACCAAATCCCAACTGTCACCGTCATAAAATGCCGCCGCCGCAATGGCTTTTGTACAATCAATCGTTGAACCGCCACCTACGGCAAGCAGTACATCAATCTTTTCTTTTTTACAAATTTCGGCACCTTTGTTAACAGTGGTATGACGTGGGTTGGGTTCAATGCCGGATAATTCAAAAATTGTTAGCCCAGCTGCTTTTAATTGTTCTACTATTTTGTCATAAAGTCCAATTTTTTTGATAGAACCGCCGCCATAGGTTAATAGCACACGCGAACCATATTGTTTTAGCTCTTCTCCTAAGTGATTTAACTGATTTTCACCAAAATATATCTTGGTAGTGTTTTGAAAAACAAAATTATACATTTGGTTTTCTCCTTTTTTCATAATAGATTACTATAAGATTCGTATTGCTCAATAAAACAGAAGTCACTAAAAATCTTTGTTTCATCTCCTCTCAATTTTTTGTTCATTTTCTATATTTTTCACTTTTCAACTGGCTTTTAAATTTGATATAATCAATATAACAGATAGAGTTAACTCCAAGTCAAGACGAAATTGAAAAAAATTGATTAAATTTTTTCAATTAGTAAAAATACACTTGACTTAGAGCCAACTCCAGCGTGTATGATAAAACAAAGAAAGTGGATTATACAAAGCAGTAGGAGGTAATAAAGAATGACAATAACTGAAGTGGCAACAAAATTTAACTTGACCCCTGACACACTGCGCTATTATGAACGAATTGGACTTATCCCAAGGGTAGGACGTACATCGGGAGGCATACGAAACTATCAGGAGGACGATTGCCAGTGGATTGAGTTTATTAAATGCATGCGCTTAGCGGGGCTCCCCGTAGAAATACTGATTGAATATGTACATTTATTTCAGCAGGGAGAAGAAACGTTTGGCACACGTAAAGTTCTCTTAATTGAGCAACGTAATGCGTTGATAGTAAGAATAGAAGAAATGCAGAAAACGCTTGAGCGCCTAAACATGAAAATTGAACGATATGAGCAGACGATAGCTCCCATTGAAAATGAACTAAAAAACCGTATAACAGTAAAAGAATAAAAAAGCTGAGTTTCTAGTCATTAATCTTGACGGAAACTCAACTTTTTATTTTGGAGGATATAAATGTAATACAGAGAATTAAATAACAATTTAGCTGCGAGATCGCTAAAAAAGATATCGTCGAAACAAGTTGGCAGAAACAATTAGTGCTCCTGTAATTCTTTCCATTTAAATTCAAGATGAGGGGGAGAATATGCTTCCATTTGCTTTAATAAAGCAGAAGGGCTGCTGTCAACCAAAAGTAGCTTAGCATTAGATTCATTCATAAAACCTTCTTGAATTGCCTTTTGTATCATGTCAAGGAGAGGGTCAAAAAAATGAGCAATGTTTAAAATACCAATTGGTTTGCTATGGATTTTTAATTGCGACCAACTCAGCGTTTCTAATAACTCCTCATAGGTTCCTACGCCTCCGGGCAATGCGATGAAGCCATCTGACAAATCGGCCATCTTTTTCTTTCTTTCGTGCATGTCTGCTACTTCAATAAACTGCGTGAGGTTTTCATTTACAATGTTTTTTGGGAAAAGTCCTTTGGGCATTACACCAATGGCTTTTCCATTATGTTTAAGCACTTGGTTAGATAATTCTCCCATTAAACCCACTTTAGACCCGCCATAAACAAGCTCAATTTCGTTTTGTGCTAATATTTCACCAAGTTGCAAGGCGGTTTTT
Source organism: Scatolibacter rhodanostii (assembly GCF_900197595.1). Taxonomy (GTDB): domain Bacteria; phylum Bacillota; class Clostridia; order Oscillospirales; family Acutalibacteraceae; genus Scatolibacter; species Scatolibacter rhodanostii. The sequence goes on from NZ_FZLO01000001.1 coordinate 136,278, forward strand.
TTATATTCTGGATTATTACCAAAGTTTGATCCTGAATAGACACATATACGATTCATTATTTTTCTCCTTAATAGTAAAAAATGGATAGATAGAGGTTATTTCAAAAAAAATGTATTGAAACTTCTGTTGACGAGATTAGTTCCTTACTATTATAATAAAATAAAACATATAAGTAAAATAGCATATTGATATAGGAGATATATTGAAAAATTATATGAGTATTAATTTTGAGTTATATAAAGTTTTTTATACTACCGCAACACTGGGAAGTTTTTCTAAAGCTGCAAAACAGCTTTATACATCGCAACCTGCAATTAGTCAGGCCATTAAGCAACTTGAAAACCAGTTAGGAGGACTTTTGTTTCAAAGAAACGCAAGAGGTGTTTCTTTAACGGCAGAGGGAAAAGTTCTGTATCAATATATTGAACAAGGCTATAGCTTGATAAAAGCAGGAGAAAACAGATTTTTTCAATTAAAAGAGATGACATCTGGTGAGTTAAGACTAGCAGTTTGTAGTTCTGTCTGTAAATATGACTTGTTAGATGATATTACAGAATATAACCGCAGATATCCTGCCATTCATTTGTCAATACAAGATGAGTCAAGCACCAAGATTTCTCAGCTATTGGAAAAAGGAGAAATCGACATAGGGATCATCAATCCACATCATATTCAAAGTGATGATTTTGTTGTAGTTAAAACACTAAAAATGCAAGATTACTTTGTTGTTGGCCAACAATACAAACATTTATGTCAAAATACGATTTCGATTCATTCGTTGGTAGACAACTACCCCTTAATTATGCTGCAAAAAGGTGGTAGCACTCGATTTTTTATGGAGGACTATTTTTTATCTCATGGTATTACAATCAGCCCACAAATTGAATTAAGCAATTTAGATTTAATCGTAGAATTTGCGATTAAAGGGCTGGGCATTGGTTGTGTCATGAAAGAACATGTGCAAGAAGAGTTGAAGAAAGGTGATTTATTCATGCTCAACGTGCAAGAGGTGATACCTAATCGCAGTTTACATGTCGTCATCAAAAAAGACATGCCACTCTCTACAGCGACGAAGAGGTTCATAGAGCTAATGATAGGGTAAACGCTCTTGTCGAATAATTTGAAAATCGTAATGGAAAAGAAGATTTACGCATACTGATGTTGTAGCGATGAATAGCGAAGGCACTGAAGACTTTAAAAATAAGTTTTCGGTGCCTTCGCTATTTTCAAAGAGATTTTGTCTGTTTTTATCTTCTAAGAGTATGTGGATATTTATGGCAGCACTGCGCTTTATTTTCTTCACAATAAGCATAGACGATGAATAGGATAAAGCAAGTAGGTTTCTATAGTTAATATGGAGGTGCGTAATACATGAAAGTAGTTTTGCTGGCCGGTGGTTTAGGAACTCGAATTGCTGCAGATTCTCATTTGAAACCAAAACCAATGATTGAGATTGGGGGTAGACCAATCTTATGGCATATTATGAAAAACTATGCGGCACAGGGGTTTAATGAGTTCATTATTTGTTGTGGCTATCGCAGTGAGGTAATTAAGCGATATTTCGCTGATTATTTCCTTTATCACAGCGATATGACGTTTGATTATCGCAACGGCAATACAATCGAGATTCACCATAATGCGGCAGAACCTTGGCAAGTAACCGTAGTGGATACCGGGTTAAATACCATGACAGGTGGACGAATTAAACGCATTCAGCCTTATATCGGGAATAACCCGTTTATGCTGACGTATGGAGATGGTGTATCTAACGTCGATTTAAATAAGCTGTTGCAGTTTCACCAAACTTGCGGTACAGCAGCGACCATCACCGTTGTGCAGCCAGAAGGTCGTTTCGGCGTAGCAGATATTGAGGATAACCATATCACATCTTTCCGTGAGAAATCTGGGTTAGATGTGGGGTGGATTAATGGTGGGTTTATGGTGCTAGAACCTGAAGTATTTGATTATATTGAGGGTGATAATACCGTATTTGAACAAAGCCCGTTAGAAAAACTGGCTCAAAATCATAAATTAAGTGCATTTCGGCATATAGATTATTGGCAGTGTATGGATACGCAACGAGATAGAATGCTGCTAGAAAAATTATGGGAAAAAGGAGATGCACCTTGGAAAATCTGGAACAAGTAGATTTTTACCGAAATAAGCGTGTCTTTGTAACAGGCCATACTGGATTTAAGGGATCTTGGTTGTGTCAAATATTATTGGAGTTGGGCGCAGAAGTATATGGCTACGCGTTAGACCCTGAAAAAAATAGTTTATATCAGTTGAGCAGGTTAGGCGATTCAGTTCGGTCAACGATTGCGGATATTCGAGATATTTCATCGTTACAAGATGCTTTTCATCAGGCACGCCCAGATGTGGTTTTTCATTTGGCAGCGCAACCGTTGGTGCAACAGGGATTCCTTGACCCGGTTTTGACCTATGACACCAATGTGATGGGAACCGTTCATTTGCTAGACTGCGTGCGACATAACGACTCTGTAGGCTCGGTTGTAAATATCACAACAGACAAAGTATACCGAAATGAAGAGTGGGTTTGGGGTTATCGAGAAACAGATGCACTGGGAGGACACGATCCATATTCAAGCAGTAAATCTTGTTCAGAATTGGTTACCCAATGCTATCAAGACTCTTTTTTTTCACAATCTCATACCGGTATTTCATCTATGCGAGCAGGAAATGTAATTGGCGGTGGCGATTTTGCGGCCAATCGAATTATTCCTGATTGTATTCGCGCTGCTTTAGAAAAGCAACCAGTATTTTTGCGCAATCCATCTGCAACAAGACCTTATCAGCATGTATTAGAGCCTTTATTCGCTTATTTGTTAGTGGCAGAGCAGCAGTATTGCAATCCAAAAATGTCAGGCAGCTACAATGTTGGGCCAGCAAAAGAAGATTGCATTAATAATTTAGAATTGGTGCGGCTATTTTGTGAAAGCTGGGGTGAGGATATGAGCTGGAAAATATCTTCAAATGCGGAGTTTTTTCCAGAGGCCAACCTGCTCCAGTTAGATTGTTCAAAAATGGCTGGTACATTTGACTGGAAACCACATTGGAACGTTAAACAAGCGGTCGAAAAAACGGTGGAATGGACAAAAGGATATCACAACGGTGAAGATGTTAGGCAATTGATGAAAAAGCAAATGGATGAGTATAGAGCAGGAGGGAATGTCAGTGTTTGAGCAGATGAGTCAATCAGAAGCAAAAGAAGCAGTTTTACAATTGGTGGAAGAATACTGGAGTCAATTTCATCAGGCAAAGGATACAGAAGAACCAGAACGAATTCCGTATTCAGGTCGGGTATATGACAGTGCGGAGATGAAAAATCTGGTGGACAGTGCGTTGGATTTTTGGCTGACTGCCGGCGAGTATACGGAGCAATTTGAGAGCGGTTTGGCAGAGTATATCGGAGTATCTTTTTGCAGCGTAGTTAACTCGGGTTCTTCTGCCAACCTTTTGGCTTTTATGGCGCTCACTTCTCCCTTGCTAAAAGCTAGGCGAGTGTTGCCGGGAGACGAGATTATCACAGTGGCTGCTTGTTTTCCCACAACATTAGCCCCTGTCATTCAATATGGGGCCATCCCTGTGTTTATCGATATTACCATCCCAGAATATAACATCAACATTTCTCAGTTGGAGCAAGCTTTGACCAATAAAACAAAAGCGGTAATGATAGCGCATACATTGGGTAATCCGTTTGATTTGGGAGCAGTAAAAGATTTTTGCGACAAAAATAATCTTTGGCTGATTGAAGATAACTGTGATGCGCTAGGTTCAGAGTATTATTTAGATAAGATCTGGCGCAAGACAGGAAGCGTCGGTGATATAGGGACATCTAGTTTTTATCCGCCACATCATATCACAATGGGAGAGGGCGGGGCTGTCTACACAAAAAATCCGTTACTACATAAAATTATTCGCTCATTGCGAGATTGGGGCAGAGACTGCATTTGTAATTCTGGCCAAGATAACCGCTGCGGACATCGCTTTAGTAAGCAATATGGGAAATTGCCAATGGGGTATGATCACAAATATGTATATTCTCATTTCGGGTATAATCTGAAAGCAACTGATATGCAGGCGGCAATCGGTGTTGCGCAGCTCGAAAAATTACCAAAGTTTGTTCTTCGCCGTCGAGATAATTTTGACTATTTAAAAGAAAGATTACAAGCCTATGAAGATTTTCTGATGCTGCCAGAACCTTGTCCTAATTCGTTGCCTAGCTGGTTTGGTTTTTTAGTCACCTGTAAAAATGGTGTCAGCCGCAATACTCTTATTGCTCATTTAGAAGATAGAGGGATTCAAACAAGAATGTTGTTTGCCGGCAATATTCTTCGTCACCCGTGTTTTGAAGGACTGGAAGATGGCGTGGACTATAGAGTAGCAACTCCACTTGTCAATACAGACCGCACTTTGTACGATACATTCTGGGTAGGAGTTTACCCTGGGATGACCAATAAGCAATTAGATAAAATGGCAGATGAAATAATCTTGGCTATTAAAAAGCAGGGGATGGCTATATGAAGAGTGCAGTAGTAACAGGCGCAAATGGATTCATAGGACGTGCGCTGACCAAAGAACTATTGCAGCAAGGTGTTCGGGTGTTGGCGGTCACAAGAATACATAATGACACAGAAGAGAGTCCGAACTTAATACCGGTTACGCTTGACTTGGCAGAGTTATCAAGGCTGCCGGAGCTGACAGAAGAACGGTGGGATGTATTTTACCACCTAGCTTGGTCAGGAACGTCTGGTGAAGGACGAAAAGACGTGAACAGACAACTTTTTAATGTGGAAGCTACAGTAGAAGCCGTGCAGGTAGCAAAATTACTTGGGTGCAGCCGATTTATTGGTGCAGGCAGTATCATGGAGCAAGAGATGCTTGCGGCATCGGCCGAACCGCAGATAAGGCCCGGTAAGGGATATATTTATTCGGCTGCGAAATTAGCTGCTCATCAGATGAGTCGCTGCGCAGCGGCAGAATTGGAAATTGAACATATATGGGCGGTAATTACCAATGTGTATGGAGAAGGGGAATACTCACCTCGCCTGCTAAACAGTACCCTGCGCAAAATTATTCGGGACGAAGAACTGAATTTTACCGCCGCTACGCAAAACTACGATTTTCTCCATATAGACGATGCGGTAAGAGCAATGCGTTTGTTGGGTGAGCGAGGTGTTCCATTTTCAGCCTATACCATTGGAAGCGGGAAAGTGCGCCCTTTGAGAGATTTTATCCAAGAGCTTTGTCTGACGGTAGCCCCTCACAAAACACCTGTTTTTGGGAAAGTTTCTTTTGAGGGAGGCTCTTTGTCTGCTAATGCGTTTGATACAACTCCTCTTCATACAGATACCGGATTTATACCTGAAATCAGCTTTCGTGAAGGCGTAGAACGAACAATGAAGTGGATTCAAGAAAGTATGGAATAAGAAAAAGAGTAGCCCAAAGAGGAAAATAGGCGGTAATAGATCCGCGAAAATTAATTAAGGAGAAGGAGATACTTCATGAGAGAATTGACGATTCAGGAAACTCGATTGAAAGGTTTACGGCTTATTTCCCCATTTTATAATCAAGATGATAGGGGCTTTTTTATTAAGCGATTCGAGAAAGACATTTTTAAATCAAAGGGAATCGATATTCAAATTCAAGAATGCTTTGAAAGTCAGTCGCACAAAGGGGTATTGCGAGGAATGCACTTTCAATCTAAAGAACCTCAAGCAAAGTTGATTTCTTGTTTAGAGGGGCGCATTTTTGATGTAGCACTTGATTTGCGGCGTCATTCAAAAACATTTGGAGAATGGGAAGGCTTTTATCTGGATAATGTAGAAAATCAGTCATTGTATATTCCAGCAGGATTTGCGCATGGATATTTAGTATTATCACCGACAGCACGTGTCAGCTATCAATGTCACGGCAGGTATCTGGCAGAATCTGATACCGGAATTATTTGGAATGATACAGATATCGATATAAAGTGGCCACTGCATTTAGTTGATGAGGTGCAGTTGTCACCAAGAGACCAAAAGTTTTTTACGTTAAAGGAGTGTGAGAAAGCACAAGTGTTGCCAGAGGAGGTTCTGGGATGAGAACAGACTACCATTTTGCTGCGGATGAAAATGCACAACAAATAATAGAATGCTTTGCAAGAATGCTGGATACAGCAGAACAAATGGCAGCGCAGTGGCCAAATCAGGCCAACGGATTTGTGGAGATTCTTGCAGAAGAATTGTTGTGGATAGAGGAGTCCGGGGGAAATCTATCTGCATTAAAAGAAAGCTTTTTTGCCGAGCAAATAAAAAATATACGCTTTACCTTGGATAAAATAAAGGAATCTTTCGAGCAGAGTGAGGTTCCGAATTGGGTACGTTGGCAGCTGCCTTGCTTTTTACAAGAGCTGCGCGAAGAATTATATTTTTGGGCATACGTTCACCCTTTTCCAGAAAGATGGAATTACTACTACAAGAATGAGTTTGCTGAGCATCATCAGAATACAGCAGTAGACTTTCAAAAAAGCAAGTATGAAGTATCTATTTTCGTTCCGGCAAAAGATAAGTTGGAATATACCAAGCGCTGTGTAGAAAGTATACGCAGAGAAACCAAACAAGCAGAAATTGCTTATGAATTAATTTTAATCAATCATGGAAGTCAAGATAATACGCAAGACTATTTTGAATCCATTCCAGAGGCAAAAATTCTTTGCTTCAAACAAAATGTGCGTATGATGGCGTTTACTTCGGCTATGAGGGTGTGTGAGGGCCGCTACATGGCTTTCGTCAGCAATGATACTGTGGTTACCAAAGACTGGCTCACGCTATTATATCGCTGCCTTCAGGCTAACCCCAATTTTATTAGTGCCACGCCTACAACACCCAATGTGTCCAATTTTCAGTCTACGGCAGAATCCTACGCAAACCTAGAAGAAATGGCACAGTTTGCAGCAAAACATAACCAAGATGATCCGACACAATGGGAACAGCGTTCTCGCATTCTGCCGGTAATCGCTTTGTATGATTTAGAAAAATTAAATGCAATTGGGTTTGGAGACCGCTACTTTCGTACAATGGAATTTTGGGATGATGATTTGTCTTTGCGAGCTCGTCGGGCGGGCTATCGTCAGGTGTTGTGCCGAAATGTTTTTTGTCATCATTATGGCAGTGTAACAGGCAGAGAAGCACAAATTAAAGAAAATACACTGCAAAAAGGGCGTGAGCTTTTTATAGCAAAGCACCAAGCAGACCCATGGAATAATGGAGCCTACTATGATTATCAGCTTTGCACAAGATTACAGGCGATGGATTTGCCGGCGACTAAACAGGCAGATATTTTGGGGATAGATGCTGGATTTGGTGATACTCTTTTGCAGATAGGAAATATTCTGCGAAAGAAAGAAATCGAGACAAATATTGATAGCATAACATCAGAATTACAATATACAAGAGATTTAAGAATGCTTAGCCAATCTTTTTGCAGTGCTAAGAGCGAAGAAAATATTCTAGGGTTGTTGACAGAAGCTTTTCAAGACAAGAAATATGATTATATCTATTTGGGCAGACCGCTGGAAGATTATAACAATTGGAAAAAACTGCTTACTGAACTATGCAATAAAATTAAACCGGGTGGTATGATTTTATTTTATCTTTCAAATGCACTGAATCTCGTCAATATTCAGTCCTTTGTTTCATTGGCATTTCCTTTTGGAAAAGAGCGTTTGAATTACTTAAACCCTGAACATGTGAGGCTGTATTTGCAGCAAAATTCGATGATAGCAACCTTAGAAAGGAAACGAGGATGGGCTTCTGCTGCGCTTTTAGGACAGCTGGCAAAGCATGTTCAATCTCCTCTCTATGTAGGAGAAGCGATGTCACAAGCACTGGATACAATCGGGTTTTATTATTATGCACATATGAAAGAGTAAGGATAAAATTCTATTTAACACGACAAAAAGAAAAAGCAATAGACATTTTAAAGCTAAAGATGTTAAGGTTTTTTATAAGAAAAAGATGCTTCTTCCAAGTAAGGAAGAGGCATCTTTTGGGTTATTAATTAGAAAACGGTCTGTCTCAAGATTGCTTTTTTCTCAAGACTAGTTTTACGATTTCAGATAGAATAATGGCACTAAAGCTTAGCGCAAGAAGTTTAACCCACATGGCTAGCTCCAATGGAACGGTACCAAAAAACGCACCGGCAAATTGTATGATTAGTATTTGCAGAATAAACGTGATGGAAATTACAATTAGCATAATTCTGTTTTTTAGCAAATGTTTGAAAATGCTGGTGGTGTGAAGTTCTCGGCAGTTAAAGGCATTAAACAGCTGGAATAAAGCAAATAAAGTGAATAGCACAGTTGTGGTTTCTTCTTCGGCTGCTCCCAAAAAATTGAATACATACTGGCATAGAAAAACGACCGAGATATATACGCCCGTTAGACCGATTCGGGTCAACATGGTTCGAGAAAGGATATTGTCACTCCTTTTTGTTGGCTTACGGGCCATTAAGTCATCATAAATTGGTTCTAGTCCCAAGGTGAGTGCCGGGGGGCCATCCATGATAATGTTAATCCACAATAGCTGTAGAGCGGTAAAAGGAGCTTTTAGCCCGAGTAAAATGGAAGTAAACACAACGATAACAGAGGAAACATTGACCGTTAACTGAAATTGAATAAACCGCTTAAAGTTCTCATAAATGCCACGTCCCCAAGCAATTGCTTTGACAATGGTAGAAAAAGAATCATCGAGAAGAACGATATCACTTGCCTGTTTAGAGACCTCTGTTCCCGATATACCCATAGCAATCCCGACATCTGCATTTTTCAGTGCAGGTGCATCATTGATTCCATCACCGGTAACGGCAACCACATTTCCCTGGGATTTTAACAGTTTGACAACACGCATCTTAATGGTGGGGGTACTGCGAGCAATTACACTGATTTTGGGCAGTAGTTTAAGTAGTTCTTCATCGCTAAGTTCTGCGACTTCTCGTGCTTCAACTGCAATTCGCTCATCGCTTAATATATGTAGTTCATCTGCAATCGCTTTTGCTGTAACAATATTATCGCCGGTAAGAATTTTTAAATCGATGCCTGCCATACGACAGTTTTTCACGGCTTCATATACATCGGCACGTAATGGGTCAGAAATTGCAACAAAGCCGTCAAAAATCATATCTGTTTCCATGGCGGCATGGTGGTGTTCATCTTCGTAATCTTTCATTTGGTCAAGTTCTTTATGGGCAAATGCAATTACACGCATAGATTTTTCTTGTGATTTTGTGATAAAATGCTCGGCATTGCTCTTCTCATTGTCAGAAAGAGAACACATAGAAAAAACGCATTCTGGGCTGCCTTTCACATAAGAGATAATCTTTCCGTCCACTTTGCTAATGGTGGTCATATGTTTTAATTCTGATGAGAACGGGAATGCGTGTAGAACATCATGATCAGAACGTTCGTCTTTATAAGATTTACCACTGTTCTTGCGTGCTGATGAGTTTTCATAAAAATTTAGCATGGCACATTCAGTAGGGTTGCCAATAAAAGTTCCATCTTGAGAAATATCTGCTGTTGTGTTTAGGCAGACGTTATGAATCAGCCAATCTGAGGTCAGTTCATCAGCATGTTCATGCCATCTTCCGTCATAATAAGCCGAAACAGTCATTTTGTTTTCAGTTAAAGTTCCTGTTTTATCAGAACAGATTACATTGATGCATCCCACTGTTTCGGAGGCAATCATTTTTTTAACCAAAGCATTTTGCTGAGAAAGCTTTATGATATTGATAGATAATGACACCGCAACAATTGTTGGCAAGCCCTCCGGTACAGCGGCAACAATCAAGACAATGCTGGTGACAAAGGCTTCAAGGACTTCTTCCAGATGAAGCCCGCCTGACATTGCAAAAGAGATTAATTCAGAAATAAAAACAACAGCGGCGGCAATGACGCCCAAGATGGTAATTGTCTTGCCTAGACGGGCAAGCTTTTCTTGTAGGGGTGTACTGCTGCGCTCTGTCGAGGTAAGCTCTTTGGCAATTTTTCCAAATTCGGTGTTGTCACCAACGGCAGTTACCATCATTTTGCAGTTTCCGCTGGTTATGAAGTTACCTGAATACAGCATATTGGCTCGTTCAGCAAGCGGCGTTTTTGCATCATCAATACTATATTCTGCCTCTTTTTTGGCGGGAACACTTTCTCCCGTTAAGGCTGATTCATCTGCCGTCAAGCCAGAACTTTGTAAAAGTCTGCCATCTGCAGGTACCTTATCACCTGCTGAGAGCAGAATAATGTCGCCTACAACAAGCTCTCTCTGGCTTAACATCTGTGTGTCACCATTGCGCAATACTTTGATAACCGTATCGTCACTAATCTTAGATAAAGCTTCAAATGCTTTGGCACTTTTTCCTTCCATGACCACGGTGATTAGAACTGAGAGGGAAATTGCGGCAAAGATACCCACGCATTCCAAAAAGTCTGCTTCAGAACCAGTAGAAGCACGAATAATATTGACCACCAGCGCAATGACACCTGCCATAATCAGCATTAAAATCATCGGTTCGCTGGCAGCCGCTATAATACGCTTAAAAAGTGATTCTGGTTTTTCTCGTGTAAGCATATTATTCCCATACTTGCTGCGGTTGCTTTCAATTTGAGCACTAGAAAGTCCGGCGACCTCATCGGTTTTTAATCGACAGATCAGGTCTTGTTTTTCTTCTTGGAACTCATTCATCCAAATTTCCTCCATATACATGCCGTTTTTTTACAAAATAAAAAACTCGTGCATAGTAATACTATACACGAGTCAAAAAAAAGACCATGTATAGCAAAGCTATACATGAGTCTCGTTCATTAAGACAAGCCAGACCGTTACATGGTCAGTGTGTTGACTTGACACGCAAATTCCTGCGCAAACTACTCCCTCACGAGTGTTTTAAATTGTCTAAATAGTATGCCACATTGAATAGGTGTTTGTCAATACTTATATACGGCGGTTGCAAGATTGCTATTGTATTTTCATGGTCATCTCAATCTATAAATTTTAGGCATGAACACATAATTATGCTGCTGCAAGAATTCTTCTTGGAATAGAAACGCAGCCTAAACTGCAAAGATTATGATATATCTAAAAGGCTTGAAAAAATATTCCTAGTAAGCAATATACCAAAAAGACGCCATTCAGCTCTAATTATGGAACTGAATGGCGTCTTTTTGGTGGGGACGATTTCTATAATTATTTAGAAGTTTCCTGAAAACGCTCTAAATAAAGTTCAATGGATTTTTGAACCTCTACAATACTGGGTGAATTAAAAAGTGAATTATACTCTTCAGTGGTTATGGAGAAATAATGTCCTTCTTGAACCGGCTTTAGGCTCTTCCAAACGCCATTTTCATAGAGCTTTTCTACGCTTTCATCACGCTGCATGAGAATAATATAGTCTACATCGGCATAATCTGCCAGTGTTTCCATCGATAATTCCAGATAAGGGTCGTCGCCGTCTATAATCTGTGTCTGCACAATATCAGTAGCTTTAAATCCTAAAAGATGGAATAAAATGTCACCGCCGCGACCCAATTTGTCTCCGTAGGCATACATAGCACCAGAAGAGGTATATTGAAGAATGGCAACTTTGCTGCCATAGATACCGGCATTTTTTAGCTGCTGAATACTATCTTCCAGAAAATTTTGATAATCTGCGATTTGCACTTCAGCTTCTTCTTGCTTTCCGAGGGCTTGTCCAATAAATAGCTGCTTTTCCTCGATTGTGGCATTGTCATCAAAGGTTACGGTAGCTGCTATTTGCTCACACTGTTTTATGTATTCTTCAGAGCCTTGAAAATAGGAAGCAATAATCAAATCTGGTTCTAGTGCCATAAGACCTTCCCAATCGTAGCTATCGGTAAAGTAAGAGAGTTCTTCGCGTTCATCCATGTTCACGGCATTCTCATCTAAGCTTTTCAAGATATTATAGCAATTTATCCCTACCACTTTTTGAGGCTTTGCAGGTACGATTACATCTCCGGAATCTGTCTTGACAATTCTTGTTTCCTCTGTTTGTGAGGTTTGACTAGTCACTGCCGAAGTTGGTAAAGAACTTGCTTCACTGCTAGCTGGGGGTGCTGTGTCGCAGGCAGACATCAGCAACATGAGTGACAATGCTGCTGCAATAATTGTTTTGTTTCTCATTTGTTTAAACATATAGGTAGCTCCTTTTCCACTGGGTTGGTCTAAACTAACTTGACCTTGCTTATTATACGGAAAAGGAATAAGGCTGCCCACGGTTTCACCTCTCATATGTAGCGGTGTATTCTCTCTATAGGCATTAGGCGACAGTCCGGTATGCTTTAAAAACAGTCTTTGAAAGTTTCGCTCATCTTGAAAACCACAGTATTCGCCTACTTCTCGAACAGTGACCTCGTTGCCATTCAGCAATTTCTTTGCGGCGGATAGACGAGTATGTATTAAATAATCTTGTGGACTTTTACCCGTTTGTTGCTTAAAGCGTCTATGAAAATGACTGTAGCTAATCCCCAATATATGGCACATATCTTGAATGGAAATGGCCTCTCTGTAATGTTCATTTAAATATTGCTGTGCCATAGTAACTACATCTGGCTCAAAAATACGAATTTGACCTTGCTCAAGTTCTTTGTATATCTCATAGACGAAGCGATAAAATGCTGTTTTACCATAAAATAGGTTTAATGGTGTAGGACTTTTCCATTTCTCATACAATTTTCTCAGTTCTTCTGAAAAAAAGACAGGGTTACTGGGAGCAAAGCCATACTGCTGACGGAAAGGGTTAGTCTGTTCCATTAAATGAAGGTATTCGCTTTTATGCAGTGGCGGCTCGGAGGGCTTATACAGCACCATATAGTATTCTAGCCAATCGCAGTGAGGGGTTCGTCAATTCTGTTCCTTTGCCGCCATGAAACACACCAAAGCGATTAATAGGGTAAAGCGTATGGTTTAGAGCCACATCAACTTTTCCGCTGGTATAAAGAAAAGTGTTGGCAGGCAACCGATAACCGCGCAAGGTTTCTTCGGGCGAAATGAGGTTATGACGGATATCTAAAAAAGAAATGGATGCTCGGCTCCATATTTGAAGAGCAGTAGAAATTTCTTTTTGTGTAAAAATAGATGGATTATTATTTGTATACATAGGGCACCTCTATGGAAAACAACTGGTTAGAAATAGCTAACCGAAAGTATACCATAGAAAGGATAATACATCAATATCGAAAAGCCCGTAGATTATTATTTGTAATGATTGGAAAGCAGCTAAAGGATATTTGAATAGAGCAAGGAAATAGGAAGCAAGAAAGCAGCATTTCACTCTGACACTAAAATAGCAATAAATAAAAATTATGAGCAATAAGTGAGAATGCAACATCAAGAGCAAAGTGTATAATGTTACTAAAATAGATATATGCAAATGATTGATTATATAAATTTTGTATATTTAAACTGTAAATTACAGACTGGGTTTGTAAAAATAAAGAAATTTTGAATGCAAATATTGCTCGGATAGATAGTTTTGAATAATGTATCTTTTTACCTGTATAAAGTTGAAAAAGGTAGATTCCCAATAAAGAACTTCAGAAATTATGCTTGATTACATAATACATATAAAGGAGTAAACGAGATGCATTTTTTTAAGAGCAAAAAAAAATTGCGGTCTTATAAGGAGTTTCTATATATACTACCTTTTCTCATTTTGGTAGCTGTATTCTCCTATTATCCGCTGTATGGCTGGGTCTATTCTTTTTTTGACTACCGCCCGCCTGCCGGACTCTCAATGGATAATTTTGTAGGGTTTAAGTGGTTTCTTTCTTTAGTGGAGAATCCTGTAAAGACCAATCAAATTTTGCAGGTGCTTAAAAACACCTTTGCAATGAGTGGGATTACGTTACTTACCTCCTGGCTACCTATGATTTTTGCGGTATTTCTGAATGAGATTAAGTGTATGCGGTTTCGAAAAATCGTGCAGACCGTTACAACCATACCAAATTTTATCAGCTGGGTACTTGTCTACTCTGTCGCTTTTAATCTCATGAGTAATACAGGTGTTGTCAATCAGGTTTTGATGAGCATTGGTGTAACAGATGCGCCAATTTTATTTTTGCAGTCATCTAAAAATGTTTGGCTAACAATGTGGCTGTGGCTAACTTGGAAAAATTTAGGATGGGCCGCCATCATGTACATTGCGGCAATTACCGGTATTGATGAAGAATTATATGAAGCAGCCAGAGTTGACGGAGCCTCAAGGATGAAGATGATTTGGCATATCACGATTCCTTGCATACTGCCTACATATTTTGTACTTCTCATGTTAAATATCGCAAACTTCCTTTCAAATGGAATGGAGCAATATTATGTGTTCCAAAATGCTTTTAATAAAGAATCCATTCAAGTGTTAGATTTATATGTGTACAATTTGGCCATGGGAAGCGGAAGTTATTCGGTTTCTACGGCGTTGAGTATGCTAAAAAGTTTAATTAGTGTTGTGTTGCTTTGCTTTGCAAACGGCACTTCAAAACTGGTACGTGGAGAGAGTATTTTTTGAGAGGGGGTTCGCATGGTGGAAAAAATAAAAATAAGAAAGATTAAAGAACAAAAGACAGTAGGAGACATTCTGATTACTGTTCTGACCTATGCCTTCTTTTCGCTATTTGCACTGATTTGCGTATACCCCTTTTACTACATTTTTATCAATACCATCAGTGCCAACGATTTGAGTGCACGAGGCAAAATTCTTTTTTTTCCTCAAAACATACATTTTAAGAACTACATAGAAGCACTAAAAATTCCTGATTTAGGCAATGCTGCGATGATTTCTATTGGAAGAACAGTAATTGGAACACTGCTCACTGTCATTGCTGCAGCCTTTATGGGATATATGTTTACGCGTGAAACCTTGTGGCGAAGAAAGTTTTGGTATCGTTTTGTCATTATCACCATGTATTTTAATGCAGGTATAATTCCATGGTTCTTAACTATGCAAAATTTGAAGTTGACAAATAATTTCTGGGGATATGTGTTACCGAGTGTAGTTTCTCCTTTCTACATCATTTTGACAAAAACATTTATTGAATCCATTCCCAAAGAACTGCAACAGGCGGCCGAGATTGACGGTGCGGGTACCATGAAAGTTTTCACCAGAATTATCTTTCCTGTTATCACACCAATCATGACGACTATCGCAATTTTTGCAGCGGTTGGCCAATGGAATGCTTTTCAAGACACGCTACTGCTTATGACAGACTCAAAATTATATAGCTTGCAGTTTGTGTTATATCAATATCTCAATCAAGCAAATTCTTTGAAAATGCTGATGAATGCAAGCAGCAACGGTTCAGCAGCTATGCAGACTTTAGCAACAGCGCAGACAACAACATCAATCCGAATGACCGTTACCATTATTGTAGTTGCTCCAATTCTGTTAGTTTATCCATTTTTTCAGCGTTATTTTGTGAAAGGAATAATGATTGGTGCGGTGAAAGGATAGGCTGGACGAATTTGTGCATAAATTATTAACGGAGGTATATTTATGAAAAAAAGAAAGGTTGTTTCGCTTTTATTGGCCTTCATGCTGTTGTTTTCATTTGCCATGGGGGGATGCTCCGATGATGAAAAAGTATCTACAGAGTCAGATGCTTCTAAAGCCGTAAATTCTTCCAGCACAGGTGCAGCAGCAGAAAACACAAGTACAGATAGCAAAGAACTCCTCACCATTGAGATGTATAACGTAGCGGCGAACTATCATGGTGTTCAAAGTGGATGGTTCGGAAAAATTTTGAAAGACAAGTTCAATATTGAGATGAACATTATTGCACCTCAGGTTGCAGGCGATGGAGATGCTTTATACCAAACGCGTACAGCCTCTGGCTATCTTGGTGACATCGTTCTTCTCGACAATGCAGATTTGCAAGACTGCATTACGGCAGGTCTTGTACAGGAAATTACAGATGATGTCAAGAATTCAACCTATCTGAAAGAGCTTATGGAGCAATACGATGTATATAACGGTCAGTTTGAAGGTGTTGAAGCGGGCAAAATTTTTGGTCTTCCTTGTGGGATTAATGACACTTCACCGACTACTTATTCAGAACCATTTGTTTACATCAGCCCATGGCTTCCTTGGGACTATTATTCTGAGATAGGCAATCCGGAAATGAAAGATTTAGAGGATTTGTTGGATGTTTTAGAGCAAATCCAAACGGCTCATCCCACCAATGAATTGGGCGATCCCAACTATGCGTTATCACTATGGAATGACTGGGATAAAGGCGGTACACAGATTACAATCGAAACAGCAACACAGCTGACAAAAATGTATGGTCAAGAAGTTCGTGGTGCTATCCTACTCAGCAATAAAGGCGAAATGACTGAGGTAACAGATGATAGCGGTGCCTACTACAAAATGCTAAAGTTTTTCTTTGATGCCAATCAAAGAGGTTTGCTAGATCCAGACTCAGGCACACAAGATTGGGAAACGGCTTGTGACAAGATGAAAAACAAACAAGTTCTTTTGCACTGGTATAACTGGCAGCGTGGTTTCTGGAATACAACTGACCGTGCCAACGAAGGCAATGCCTATATTTATGCACCTGTAGCAGATATGGACTTCTACCAGCCCTCCGACAATTATTATGGAGATGGTCGTGCTTTTGCAGTTGGTGCCAATTTAGATGAAGAGAAACGAGCACGTGTTATTGAATTCTTAGATTGGTTTGCAAGTCCAGAAGCCAACACACTTCATCATGATGGATTAGAAGGTTTTAACTATACTGTAAACGAAGACGGAACCTTTACGCAAACAGAAGATGGCATGTATGCTTTAATGGAAAACCGCGAAGTTCCTGCCGAATTTGGTGGCGGCGGATATAATGACGGATTAAATAAAATTAATCAATCTTTATATGGCAACTGCACAATCAATCCCTTGACGGGAGAGCCTTATATGGTCGAGCTTTGGTCTTCTTATATTGAAGCCAATCAGACCAAAATGTCTACCGAATGGAGTGCACTTTATAATGCAGAAGATCCGGTTGATTTAATGACAAAGAGCGGCCAGTTGGATATCGTTCCTAGTGTGAATTTAATATTGCCAAGTGATACAACAGACATTGGGCTTATTCGCAGCCAGTGTGCCAATATCATTTGCGATACCTCGTGGAGAATGATTTTTGCAAGCAGTGAAGAAGAATTTAAACAAATGTGGGATGAGATGAAGACACAGTTGGATGGCCTTGGATGGAAACAGCTTGTTGAATTTGACAAAACCAGTTATCAAAAAGTTGTGGATGCACGTGCAGAAGCAGTTTCTAGCGCCGAATAAATAAAGAAAGATAACAAAATAAAATAAAGTGAGGAATTCCACATGGGATGTGTACTTTCGTGTGTGGGATTCTTTACGTTTTTCAAAATAATCCATAAAAATGAAATGGCAAAGAAAGAGTATGTCAACACCAAGGAGGGTCAACCATGTTAGAAAATATAGGAGGGACTAAGATTATTCTCAAGGATTCTGAACTTCTGCGTAGACAAAACAGAAATAGAGAATATATGATGAGTCTGAAATCAGAAAATCTTTTGCTGAATTATAATTTGGAAGCCGGACGTTATACCGCACCCTTTCATCCCAATGGAATTCACGGTGGGTGGGAGGCACAAACCTGTCAGTTAAGAGGGCATTTTTTGGGCCATTGGCTTTCTGCAGCGGCCATGCATTTTGTTTCGACAGGAGATCAAGAAATCAAGGCAAAAGCAGATGTTATTGTTCATGAGTTGGCTCTTTGTCAAGAAGAAAACGGGGGCAAATGGGTAGGATCTATTCCAGAAAAATATTTAGACTGGATTGCAAAAGGAAAAGAAGTTTGGGCACCTCAATATACGTTACACAAAACGCTTATGGGTCTTGCTGATATGTATGAGCTTACGGCCAATCAAGAAGCTCTTTTGGTGGTTTCAAGATTTGCAGATTGGTTTTTAGAATGGTCAGCCGGTTTCAGCCGTCAGCAATTTGATGATATTCTTGATGTAGAAACTGGCGGTATTTTGGAGGTTTGGGTACAACTTTATCAGCTCACCAAGGAGAGTAAATATAAGATTTTAATGGAGCGATATTATCGTGCTAGACTCTTTGACACTTTACTGGCAGGCAAAGATGTATTAACCAATATGCACGCCAACACCACTATTCCAGAGGTACTGGGTTGTGCTCGCGCTTATGAAGTCACAGGTGAACAAAAGTGGAGAGATATTGTGGAGGCCTATTGGAGACAGGCAGTTACAACACGAGGGCAATATGCCACAGGAGGGCAGACCAGCGGAGAAATTTGGACGCCCAAGCAAGAACTGGCAGCTCGGTTGGGGGACAAAAATCAGGAGCACTGCGTGGTTTATAATATGCTTCGTTTGGCCGATTTTCTTTTTCGCTGGACAAAAGATGCCAGCTATGCAGACTATCGAGAAATGGGCATTTATAATGGACTAATGGCGCAAGCTTATTGGAAGCATAACGGAACCAACGGTATAGCCTATGATAAGCCGCAAGAAGGGCTGCTTAGTTATTTTCTGCCGCTGCGGGCTGGTGCCAAAAAAGGGTGGGGAAGTGAAACACAAGATTTTTTCTGCTGTCATGGTACATTGGTACAAGCAAATGCCGCATGGGAACAGGGCATATTTTTTCAGGAGCGTAGAGATGTTTATCTATGCCAATATTTTGATGTGGATGCTACTTTTGAAGTGGAAGGCGAAACAGTTAGATTCCTGTTAAACAAAGATACCCTTACGGGTAGTTTTCACCTGTCCAGCGACTCTGCAGGCAAACAAAATATTCATGAAAATACGGCGAAATATCCGCGTCAGCCTGATTGTATTACACAGGTAGTAGAGATTCAAACAGAAAATGAGGTAGAGTTCACTTTACATGTACGCGTTCCTTGGTGGGTAAAAGGGGCGGCAAAAATCAGCATTAACGGCAAAGAAGAAATCTCTGTTACAGAGAAAACAGTCTTTTATCCCATCTCAAGAATATGGAAAAAAGGTGACAATATTAGAATCACACTGCCCAGAGGAATTTCTACATGGCCGCTGCCTGACAAACCCAATACACAAGCCTTTTTATATGGACCTGTGTTGCTAGCAGGGTTATGTGAAAATGAGCCTAGGTTAGATGCACAGGGGCTGTCTGCCGAAGAATTGCTGACACATGACAATGAAAGGGAGTGGGGAAGCTGGAAAGAAACCTTCCAAACTGTAAATCAGGCAAACAACTTTCGCTTTATTCCCTTGTATGATATTGGTTATGAAGCGTATACAGTATATTTTCCCATAATAAATGAAGGATAATTTCGGAGGACAATATGAAGCAAGAAAACAGATTGTGGTATCAACAGTCGGCGCAGGTGTGGGAGGAGGCACTTCCTCTTGGAAATGGAAAACTGGGTTCTATGGTATTCGGTGGAGTTGCCCATGAACGCATACAACTAAACGAAGATTCGTTGTGGTCAGGGGGATTTCGCGATAGGAATAATCCTGATACACAAAAATATTTGCCTAAAATTCGGGAATATATGAGTCAGGGAGAGATACAGAAAGCGCAAGACTTGACTCGCTATTCGCTCTCCGGTACACCGGAGTTTCAACGTGGTTATCAGACTTTGGGTGAATTGGAGATGAACTTTCAGGGATTGCCGGAAAAGGCAGATAACTATGTTAGAAGTCTGTCACTTGAAGAGGCAATATCGACCGTGCAATTTGATGTTGAGGGATATACATATAAAAGAGAAATTTTAGTTTCAGCACCCGAAAATGCAATCATTATACAGCTTTCTACGAACTGTCCGCAAGGGATGAGTTTTGATGCAAGGTTAGTGCGTAACCGCCTGTGTGATTTTGCCAGTCAGTTGGGAAATCACATGGTAGGTATTGAGGGAAAAACAGATGGCGAAAACGGCATAGGATACTGTGGTGCAATGGGGGCGAATATACAAGAGGGAACAGTTGAGGTAATGGGTGAATATTTGGTATTTACCGGGATAAAAGAGGCTTGCATTTGCATTACGGCCGCAACTACCTTTCGAGAAAAATTGCCCAAACAGTATTGTGTTGAGTTGCTGAAATCGGTAATGGGAAAAGAGTATGCCAGTTTGCGCCAAGCTCATGTGGCAGACTATCAACAGTATGAAAATCGTATGAGTTTTCAATTAGAGAATTCTTTGGAAGAGATAACAGAAACGACTCCTACCGATGTACGTTTGCGCTTGTTTCAAGAAAATCAAGATGATTTAGGTCTCGTTGCCTTGTATTTTCGATTTGGACGGTATCTATTGATTGCAAGCAGCCGTCCGGGGTCTCTTCCCGCTAACTTACAAGGAATTTGGTGCAAAGATTTTCTGGCGGCGTGGGACAGTAAATATACCATTAACATTAACACTGAAATGAATTATTGGTTGGCTGAAAGTTGTAATTTGTCTGAGCTTCATCAGCCACTGTTTGATTTAATCAGACGTATGCACCCTAATGGTCTTAAAACGGCGCAATCGATGTATAACGCACGCGGCTTTGTAGCACATCATAATACAGATATTTGGGGAGATACCGCTCCACAGGATACTTATATTCCAGCAACTTATTGGGTAATGGGCGCAGCCTGGCTGTGCCTGCATATATGGGAGCATTATACCTACACACTGGATAAGAAATTCTTGCGTGAAAATTACGATTTGCTGCAGGATGCCTGCTTGTTTTTTGTGGATTACCTCACAGAAAATAACGAGGGTGAACTGGTTGTTTTTCCTACAGTATCACCTGAGAATACCTATCGGCGTGAGGATGGAAAAGAAGCTCAATTGTGCGAGGGCTGTTCCATGGACAGCCAAATATTAGAAGAACTGTTTTCGGCGTATGAAGCAGCAGCCGAGGTAATGGAGAGAGATGTAGAATTTGCACAGGAAATAGCTGCTTTGCGTAAGAAACTTCCGAAGAATAAAATCAGTAAAAATGGCACTATTCAAGAGTGGCCACAAGACTATGAAGAAGTAGAACTGGGGCATAGGCATATCTCTCATTTGTTTGCATTATTCCCGGGGAATAGCATTCATCCTGAAAAAACACCGGATTTGGCCAAGGCAGCCAAGAAAACCTTAGAACGTCGCTTAGCAGGCGGCGGTGGCCACACTGGATGGAGTCGAGCATGGATTGTGAATTTTTGGGCTCGTCTTGGTGAGGGAGAACAGGCAAGCAAGAATATCGATAGCTTATTAATGAATTCTACTTTGCCAAACTTATTCGATAATCACCCTCCTTTTCAGATTGACGGCAATTTTGGTGGCACTGCTGGTGTGGCTAATATGTTGCTGCAAAGCACACCCCACGAAGTATATTTGCTTCCTGCATTACCCTGCAAATGGCAGACGGGTAAGATTGCGGGACTGCGCGCAAAAGGTGGGCTGACAGTTGACTTAGCGTGGGAAAATGGTGTGTTATGCTCGGCTCAATTAAAAGCGGAGAAGAATTATCACGCAACAGTATATGCAAAAGGACAAAAGCATGAAGTTATGTTAAAAGCTGGTGAAAAATTGTTGTTGTGATAAAATGTCGAAATAAAATTAAAGTGTGAAAAAAATATATGTGTTATAAACAAAAAAGTATAAAAATCAAAGAATAAAGTATAGTTATTTGAGTGACGATGTACATAAAATCAAGTAAACTATAGGTAAACAAATACGATACAGGGAAAATATTCTATCGTGTGAAAAAATAATATGGAGGTAATGATGAGTATGAAGAAGTTTATTGCACTAATGACGGCTATGCTAATGGTTTTGTCACTGGCAGCATGCGGCGGTGACACGGACAAGAGTTCGGTTGAGTCTAAAAGCTCTGCAGCAGAAAGCAGCAGTGACACAAGCGTAGAAGGAACAGCAGACACCGAGGGTCCTTTGGCAGGTGTTGAGAAACTGGCAGGTTACGATGACCCATTTGAAATTACTGTATTCATTCGAGACAATGGAGAGGTTCCTGCAGACAGTAACCCAGTAATTCAGAAGATAGAAGAGATGACTGGCGTTACCATGAAATATGAATTTTTGGTAGGCGATCTAAATCAAAAATTGGGTGTAATGATTGCCGGCGGAGAATATCCCGACACAATCTTTGCGGGAGATCAGGCTTCGAGTTTGATTGAAGCAGGTGCATTTATCCCTCTTGAAGATGAGATTACAAAATACGAAAACCTCAATGCCCTATACGGCAAAATGAGCGAATACATGAAGTCTGAAGACGGACATATTTATACTTTAGATATCTATTCCCATATTTCCAGTGATGTGGTAGAGGCTGCTCCTACATTTGAGAGCGGAATCGGTTTCTTTATCCAAAAGGCTGTACTGGAAGATGCCGGATATCCCACACCCAAAACGATAGAAGAGTACTTTGAATTGATTAAAAATTATAAGGAAAAAAATCCGGAAATTGACGGCGTAAAAACAGTGGGATTTGAAATGCTAGCAGACGGTTGGAGAAACTGGTCACTGGTAAACCCTGTACAAAATCTAATGGGCGCCAGCAACGATGGTGCACTGTATGTTGATCCGGATACGCTGAAAAGCTCTTTTTATCAGACAAGTGATTTAGCAAAAACCTACTATAAACAACTGAACCAAGCTTATCAAGATGGCTTGATTGAACCGGAAAGCTTAACGCAAAACTATGACCAATACATTGCAAAGCTTACTTCTGGTGCGGTCTTAGGTTTCTACGACCAAACATGGAACTCTGATGCCGGCGTAAACGTCTTGAAAAATGATGGTAAGTATAATCGTACATACATTGCTGTACCAATTACAGCAGATGGCACCGGCGACGGTTATGTAGACGCAGAAAGCGGTATTCCTTCAACAGTTAACGGCGTTGGTATTACAGTGAATAGCCAAAATAAGGACCGTATTTTGGCTTATTATGACTGGCTGCTTCAGCGCGAAGTGCAAGATTATCTTGCATGGGGCGAAGAAGGTACAGACTGGGTATATAACGAAGATAAAACAGGAAAAGAATTTACAGCCGAGCGTCGTGCAATTGAAAATGACACAGCTAAAAAACGTGATTTGACCGGTCATACGCTGCGCAATTATACACCAAAATGGGTAGGTGTTTATAAAGATGACGGTATGGCTACTGGTTCAGATAAGTCTATTGCAGAGAAATTGGCCTCTCTCTCTGAATATGATCAAGAATTCTTGAAAGCATACGATTTTGAATACCCTGCTGAAATGTTATCTGCTCCTATTTTACGCCCGGCTTATTATCCAATATGGGCTATGACAATTGAAGATGGTAGTGCGGCAGCAGTTAGCGCCACAAAAATCACTGATGTCACTGTAAAGTATTTCCCTCAATTAATTTTGGCTACAGATGATGCGGCTTATGAAGCAACCTGGAATGAATTTGTTGAAGCGTTTAATGCTATTGATCTGAATGCATATCAATCCGAGGTTGATCGCCAAATCGACGTTAAAATGACCAATGATGCCGAAATTCAAGCAAAAATGAAATAAATAGCCAGAGATAGAAGTTGGGGAAGAGCGAAAAGACACCTTTATGATGTTTTGGCACAGCGTAGAGGCGGGTCAGTTCTCTCTTCCTATCTCTTCTACTTGGGAATAATATCTTGGAAAGGGTGTAGAGGGATGCGTAAAAACGCGAGTATATGGAAGAAGATTTTGGCGCAAAAAGAACTATATATCATGATTATTCCTTGCATGATTATCACCTTCATTTTTTGCTATCTGCCTTTAGGCGGATGGATTATGGCGTTTCAAAACTACAAGCCCAGAGCTAATATGGGTTATTTCGATCAGGAGTTTGTGGGACTCAAGCAATTTGAGTTTTTGTTTAAGGAACCTGAATTTTGGAATTCTTTGCGCAATACATTAGGTATGTCCTTGCTCAATTTGGTATTTGGCTTTTTCTTTGCCATTGTCTTTGCTCTTCTACTCAATGAAATCCGCAATAAAGGTGTAAAAAAGATTACTCAAACAGTTTCCTATTTACCGCACTTTTTAAGTTGGGTTATTGTGTGTTCATTGATTTCTAACATGTTGTCTACAAACGATGGCCCTATCAATAACATTTTGTTGAGCATAGGATTGATTGATAAACCTATTTTGTTTTTAGGTGAACCAAAATATTTTTGGTGGGTTGTAGTCATCGCTAATATATGGAAAGAAATGGGTTGGAACTCTATCATTTACATAGCTGCTATTTCAGGCATTGACCCCTCTCTGTATGAGGTGGCTGCTTTAGACGGCGCAAATCGTTTTCAAAAAATGTGGCACGTTACTTTGTCAGGTATTCGTTCAACCATAGTCGTAATGTTGATTATGAACCTAGGTTGGATTTTAAATGCTGGTTTCGAAGTACAGTATTTACTGGGAAATAACGGTATGCTGGTAGATGTTTCCCAAACTATCGATATTTTTGTGCTGAAATATGGCATGAATATTCGCAACTACTCATTGGCAACGGCAGCCGGTGTTTTTAAATCAGTAATTTCCATTGTTCTTGTGTTTGGCGCAAATTGGATTGCCAACAAGTTCGGTGAAAATAGTTTGGTATGAGGAGGGGAAAATATGGTAAAAGATTTGGCAGGTCACAAGAAAAGACGTGGCCTTAATATAGGTGTGTTTGATGTTGTAAACACAATCATTATGATAATCATAGCGATTGTAATGATTTATCCCTTCTGGAACACCATCGCGGTTTCTTTTAATGATGCACAAGATTCGTTGCGAGGAGGAATTACCCTCTCTCCTCGTGTTTTCTCTACGTATAGCTATCAGCAAATATTAACTAGCAGACTTATGGTTACAGCTACCGTTAACTCGGTTTTGCGTACTGTGCTGGCCACCGTGCTAGGTGTGTTTGTCAGCGCATTAATTGCCTATGTGCTATCCAGAAAAGAGTTGGTCGGCAGAAAGTTTATCACCGTTTACTTTCTCGTTACCATGTATGTTTCAGCAGGATTGATTCCTACATATTTCTTAATGAAAGATTTGAAGTTGCTGAATAATTTCTGGGTATATATTCTTCCGAATCTAATTAGCGTGTATAACGTGATTGTAATAAAATCTTTTATGCAGGCGCTGCCAGAGAGTCTTTCTGAGGCCGCTATTGTAGATGGCGCCGGACATTTTCGCACGTTTGTCCAAATTATTATTCCGTGCAGTAAGCCGGTGTTAGCCACTATTGCCCTATGGTGTGCAGTAGGTGCATGGAATGCTTGGTTTGATACGTTCTTGTATAACTCGAGTAAAGACGAGCTCACAACGTTGCAGTATGAAATGATGAAATTGCTTTCTTCAGCAATGAATCAAGGGAAGCAGCAGTCACTTTCAGATTCATCTAATACAATGGCAAATACCGTAACACCTACCTCTATGCGTGCGGCAGTTACCGTTGTAGCATCTGTTCCCATTTTGGTTGTCTATCCTTTCTTGCAAAAATATTTTGTAAAAGGCGTGACACTGGGCGCAGTGAAAGGCTAAGATAAAGATAGATAATGCCGCACTGAGACCAATTATGGTTTTAATGCGGTATTGGCTTTGTTTGGAAAACAAATGTGAATGAGAAAAATAGCGAAAGCAGGAGAAAATAATGAAATCTTATCCTAATCTATTTTCAGAAATTGGCAAAAGTCAAGAGCAAATTAGGCAGCGTATCGAGGCTGATTTTAACACTATGTTTTTTGATGACCAAGAGAAAATTTATTTTGAATACGGCGAAGATATGGCCTATATGATGGATACCGGCAATGTTGATGCTCGCACAGAAGGCATGAGTTATGGTATGATGATGGCAGTGCAAATGGATAGACAAGATATATTTGACCGCCTATGGCTGTTTTCTAAAACATATATGTACCAAAAGGATGGGAAATATCAAGGGTATTTTGCCTGGTCGGTTTCTACTTCAGGTGAAAAAAATGCTGAAGGACCTGCTCCAGATGGAGAAGAGTATTATGCAGCGGCATTGTTTTTTGCCAGCAAACGTTGGGGAGATAAACAGGCACCGTTTGACTATGAAAATCAGGCGAAAGATATTTTGCGCCACTGCGTGCACCAGCACGAACTAGTAGAAGAAGGACATCCTATGTGGGATCCCGAAAATTATCTTATCAAATTTGTACCGGAGACCCCTTTTTCAGATCCTTCTTACCACTTACCGCATTTTTATGAAATTTTTGCTCAGCGTGCTGATGAGGCCGACCGTGATTTTTGGAAAAAAGCAGCACAAGAAAGCCGAAAGTATATTTTGAAGTCTTGTCACCCAGTAACCGGTATGGCGTCGGAATATGCAGAGTTTGATGGAACGCCCAGAATGTTGTTCGGTAAAAAAGGACAGTATTATTCTGATTCTTATCGCGTTATTATGAATATAGGACTGGATACTGCTTGGAACGGAAAACAGGACGGATATGCAGAAATTGCCAATCACTTGCAAGCTTATTTTAGTGAAAACACAAAACTGGGAGACTATCACGGTTATCTTATTGATGGGACGCCTATCTTAGAAGAAGCGATGCACAGTATTGCCATTATTGCCACCAATGCGGCAGGAGCGTTGGCGGCAGACGGTGCATATCGCTTGCAATGGGTAGAAGATTTTTGGAACACACCTTTGCGAAAAGGTGTTCGCAGATATTATGATAATTGTCTCTATTTTTTCAGCCTGCTTATGTTGGGCGGACAATATCAAATGTTTTAATAGTAAGCAGAGTTTATAATTGCAGTTATGATGGGGGAGAGGAAATGTTCATCTTTTATAGCAGAAACAGATTACCGATGCGCAAGAGAACCAGTAGAGGAGAAAATCTAGTATGCTAAAAAAAATAGACAGGCTGCTCAGTAAAATATCAATCAGCCAAAAAATTATCATTATATTTTTGGGCAGCGCTCTAATTCCCTTGTTTATGCAGGCTTTTTATAATTTGGCAATGACAGAGCAGCGGCTGCAAAACGAGATTACGCAGCGAATGGAGAATGCACTGGCAGATAGGGCCAAACAAATTCAGCAGGATATGGGTGATACGGTCAGTTTAACGCTGCGATACTATAATAATGAGCGAATTTATCAGTGGCTGGATAAAGACTATCTTACAGACTATGAGTATTTGTTATCGTATCAGCAGCAGTCGCAAGAAATAAAAGAAGAACTACCCTATCACCAACAAATTAAGAGTATTCAGTTCTATACAGATAACGCAACCATTTTTAACGGAAATATGGTGAGCAAGGTAGAAGATGCTACCGATTTCTCTTTTGGCGAATCTTTTGAATATTGCTATGATGCATGGATTGATCGCGAGGACGGAGATTTGCTGATGCGTACGGTAGTGTCTAGCAATCAAGGCGAACGAGAAATAAGTATTTTGCGAAAATTAAACCGTTATTCTAGGTATGGGAAAAATGGAAAAGTGCTAAAAATCAACCTGACTAGCAGGTCATGGGAACATCTTTTATCAGACACAGAACTATTTGATGCCTTTTATGTGGTCACAACAGATAACAAAATCATTTACAGCACAAAGCTTAATAACCAGACAGGCGAATATGAGACCTATGATGAAGATTTGTTGCCGGAAGGATTTGTAGGACTTAAGAAAAAAGTCGCAGATTATCCATTGTATATCTATGGCAAATATGATACCCGTTTGGTTTCTGACCAGTTTAGACAAGGGCGTTTTGATGCCATTTCTGTTTTTGTAATTGGCTTGGCCATTGCGGGTATCTGCATTTGTTTTGTAGGCAAAAACATCACTGACCGCACACGAAAAATAGAATGGCAAGCCATGGAGATTGCCAAAGGAAATTTTGTAGTGTCGGAAAGTGCCCAGTATTCAAAAGATGAAATTGGAAGAGTGGAAAACAGCATCAATCATCTTAGCATACAACTTCAGGAGTATATTGATCGAGAATATAAAGCAGAGCTTACCCAAACCCAATTAGAAAGCGAAACCAATCAAGCTAAACTGCAAGCACTGCAAAGTCAGGTGAATCCTCACTTTTTATTTAATACGCTGGAAAGCATTCGCTTAAAAGCGCAGGTACGACAAGAGCTAGAGACGGCTACCATGATAAAATACATGTCGAGAATGTTCCGCTATATTATTGATTGGACTGACGAAGTAGTCCCCCTTTGTGAGGATTTGAAATTTCTAGACGAGTTTTTGGCTATCCAAAAATATCGATTTGAAGATGAGTTTACCTATAAAATCCATGTAGATGAAGGTGCTGAACAGGTCTATCTGCCAAAAATGCTGATACAGCCTTTGGTCGAAAATGCTTGTGTACATGGTGTAGAATCTGTTGCTGACCATCGGCAAGTTACCTTAGAAGTGACCATACAGGGACAGATGCTTGATATTCGTGTAGGAGATAATGGTGGTGGAATTTCGCAAAAGAAATTAGATGAGCTGAACAATATGTTTCGTGATGGTTCAAAAACATACAAAAGTGTGGGACTCAGCAATGTATATCAGAGGCTAAAGCTGTATTATGGCGCAGCATTTCATTTTAAAATTGAAAGTATTCCGGGTGAAGGAACTCTGTGTATTATGCAAATTCCTATGGGAGGTGCGTTGAAATAAAGGAGGTGGATATGTGTATACGGTTATTGTTGTAGACGATGAGCTAGCCATCCGAGAAAATTTGCCAAAGGTAATTCGGTTTGAAAAATATGGGTTTCGAGTTTGTGCCACAGCAAAAAATGGTGCTGAAGCACTTACCTTAATACGCAGTCAAAGACCGAATTTAATAATGGTTGATATTTGCATGCCCACACTAGACGGATTAGGGTTAATTGAAGCAATGAATAAAGAAGGCTATGGGGACATCCCGGTCATTATTCTTTCTGGACACAGTGATTTTGATTATGCCAAACAAGCTGTAAAATACAATGTAAAAGCCTATCTAACCAAACCTGTTGACGAAGAAGAAACGGAATCTCTTTTAGAAGAAATTGCACAATCGCTCGAACTGCAGAAGAAGAAAAATATGCAGGAAATGGCAGATCGAAAAAAGCATAAGTTGTCTGAAATGTTCGTAGCCGGTAAATCACCAGCGGGTTTTTCTGAAGATGCTTTTCTGCACTGTGTTGTGCTGCCAATAGAAACAGATGATGACGAATCCACTCCGTATCAAATATTGCAGACTACTATGCCAAAGGTTTTTTCAGGCTATGATTTTCTTTATACCGTTTCAGGTTATTATTACAGCTACTATTTGCCGGCAGATTATTTGAAAGAAAAGAATTTTTCGCCTCAAAGACTGGCTCAGCAGGCATATTACGCTATTTTAAAAGAGGGGCTCACTTGTGCAGTGATTGCCGATACTCAGATTTTGCAGGAAGAAGGGCCTTTTTATCAAAACTTCAACATACATAAAAATGGTATTTTGACTCCCCTGTTTTATGGGGCACAAAGCTGTCATGACTATGAAAGAATCCCGAAAGAGAAAAGCAGTTGGAAATCAAAATATAGCGAAGCTTTTTTGACCGAGCTTGGTAATCATTTGAATGAAGCAAATCTTGAGGGCGCATTAAGTGCCTTTGATCACTTTTGCGAGACCATAGCTAAACTCCATCCCACTCTGCCTGAAATTTTGGATATCAGCCATAAGATTTTTTATGCTTTGTCTAATGCTGTACAACAAGTGCAGCAAGAAGGAGGCCAAGAATACCTTGTCCAAAAGTATGACTGGCAAAACAGCACTTATTTTTTCTCTTTATTAACATGGGCGCAAATACAAAAACAAACCATCAAACAGGCTGGTTCTTTTATCATGCAGAGCAAAAAAATGAACGGATTTGGACAGTATGATGAAATCCTAGATTATGTCCGCAGACACTATCGTGAACCTATCACGATAAAAGAAGTAGCAGATCGATTTTTCGTCAATGCCGCTTATCTGGGACGAATGTTTCAAAAGACCACGGGGGTAGGCTTTAAACAGTATGTTAAAGACTTGCGGTTTGCTGAAGCAAAGCAAATTTTGAGCCAAACGGACAAACGCGTTTATGAAATTGCAGGTATGGTCGGTTTTTCAGATAGCAATTATTTTATTGCAAAGTTTACACAGGAAATGGGCATCAGCCCTACTGAATACCGAAAAAAAAGAGTGTGAAAAAACCATCCATATTTTGAATGAAATCATTCGAAATATGAGGGATGGCTTTTTATCATAAACTAGCAAAATATAAAAATTAAATGCAAGGTTTGATTAGTCTCCCATAGAAAAAGAGATTACAATACATAATAAGGTCGCTATAGCAAAGACCTGCTTGAGAATTAGATTAAGGTAAGGAGAAATGATGTGGAAAATCAATTTATAACATTTGCAGACTATCCCGATCCAGATGTAATTCGTGTAGAAGACACTTATTATATGGTAACGACAACCATGTATTTTATGCCCGGTTGTGAGATTTTTCGATCATATGACTTGGTGAATTGGGAACATGCTTGTTATGTTTATGAAACATTAGATGATACACCGGCACAAATGTTAGACGGAGAGCAAAATATTTATGGGCAAGGAATGTGGGCTGCCTCTCTACGATACCATAAAGATACATTTTATGTGTGCTTTGTAGCAAACGATACCCATAAAACATATTTATACACAGCAAAAGATATCACTGGGCCATGGAGAAAACAATATATTGAAGGTTTCTATCATGATAATTCCATTCTGTTTGATGATGACCGAAAAGTTTATATCATGTACGGCAATAAAGATGTATATATAACCGAGCTTAACAGCGATTTAACGGCACCCAAAGAAGGCGGCTTTCATCAATGTATTTTATCCGATGCCGAAAAGGTTCCTTTGGGATATGAAGGAAGTCATCTGTATAAAATCAACGGGAAATATGTGGCCATGGTATGTCATATGCCAGTCGTAAATGAGGCAAGAAAGGTGCAGTCTTGCTTTGTGTCAGATTCTCTTTCAGAACCGTTTTCAGGGGGAATTGTCATTAGCGACAACCGCGGCTTTCGTAATTATGGAGTAGCACAAGGGGGATTAGTAGATACGCCCGAAGGTCAGTGGTACTCGATGTTGTTTCAAGATGTGGGAGCAGCCGGCAGAATTCCTGTGCTTTGTCCAGTACAGTGGAAGAATGGATTTCCTGTTTTTGGTGATTATGGGTTTGTACCATCACAGGTGGTATGCGAGAGTACTCATCCCGACCATGCTTATGCACCTTTGTACAATAGTGATGATTTTGTTTACCCTCCGCTAGGGAGTAAAGAAATTTGTTTAAAACAAGGTTGGCAATGGAATCACAACCCGAACCACGATTTATGGAGTATTACCGAAAAACCAAATGCACTGCGCATTTGTACCGGTAAGCTTTGCACCAATATGACCCAAGCAATCAATACCTTAACGCAGCGTATGTTGTTTCCACAATGTACGGCAACGGTTCATGTAGATGGAAGTGGCTTGAAAAATGGGGATTTTGCTGGATTCGCAGCGTTGCAAGGATGCTATGGAATGCTTGCTATAGAAAAACAAGAAGAAAAATTCTTCTTGACTTTGCTGACGAATCCGCCGCAAGACAAAAGCATTTGGGGAAATAAAACAAAGAATCAGCCTGGTGTTGTGACGGAGCGTATAGAAATTGACACACCAAATGTCAGCATGAAAATCACAGCTGATTTTGGCGAAACTCGAGATTTTGCACGCTTCTATTATCACGATAGAGAGCACTGGGTACCATTTGGACAACCGTTTGAGCTGTTTTTCAAATTAGATCATTTCACTGGCTGTCGCTTTGCGCTTTCTGTGTTTTCAACCCAGCAGGCAGGGGGATATGCTGAGTTTAGCTCATTTCACTACAACCCAAAAGAATAAAAAAGTTGAAAGCGAGTAGTGGCTATAAAAAACAGCTGTTTACTGGTAGCTTTTTTAAAAAACTACCAGTAAACAGCTGAGTCTAGATTGGCTACCGGTAAGATAGCCAAGAGTATGTATAGATGGTATCAATAAGAGTTTGATAAAGAGAAATTTTGCTTTTTATGCAAAGCTTTGTTTCACTGGCTAGATTTATGAGCTCTCTTATGTTTGTTAGAGTACAGCTCTCGATATTCTGAGGGCGTACAGTTTTTTTGATTTCGGAAAACGCGGCTAAAAGTAGATAAGCTGGAGAAACCGGATTGAAAGGCTATTTCAGTAATAGACATATTTGCTTGAGCAAGATTGTATTCTGCAGATTTTACTCGCTGGTACATTAAGTAATCGCAAAAAGTAAATTGGGTGTATTGCTTAAAGAGTCGTGAAAAATGATACTTTGAAAAGCCAAATTCTTTTGAAACACCTTCTAAAGTAAGGTCTTCTGTATAGTTTTTGTTGATGTAGTTGATGATTTCATTGAATTTATTGACATATTCTTTTCTTTTGTCCAAACGCAGGTGTAAATCACTTTGAACAGAAGCCGAATAATATCTACCGATTTCAGCAACAAGATTTAAAAAATATGAGTAAAAAAGCAATTCAAGCATTTCGTCATCACTAAAATATTTTTCTCTCATTTGTCGGAGTAAGGTATGAGCAAGCGCATGAAGTTTCGGGTTGTTTGTCTCTGTGATAT
Source organism: Scatolibacter rhodanostii (assembly GCF_900197595.1). Taxonomy (GTDB): domain Bacteria; phylum Bacillota; class Clostridia; order Oscillospirales; family Acutalibacteraceae; genus Scatolibacter; species Scatolibacter rhodanostii. The sequence continues at coordinate 168,944 of NZ_FZLO01000001.1, forward strand.
AAATGGGCTGTGTCAGAATTGGCATAACTGAGGCAGAACTTTGAATTGCCTCTAAAATATCAAGATTTAAAAGATAGACAAATCCGTTACAGTTGTCTTTGGGCGTTAGCGTATGAGTCATGCCTGGCGGAATCAATAAAATTTCACCTGCCCGCACATGGTAAGTTATGTCGTTAATAATAGACTCATAATATCCATTTTCACCCACCAAGATTTCAAGTGCATTATGCCAGTGAGTTGAAAAGCTCTCTTCCAGATGAGTATACCAGATACGCACAGATGTGCCGGGGAGATAGCCGACTAGCTCTTTAGTGCCGGTTAACTCTGACAAGCCCCCTTCTATCGGTTGGTCATATTCAGGGGGTCTTTCGTTTGTTGATTGGTTTGCCACATTCTTCACTTCCTATACATGGGAGGGTGATAGAGGGTATCTAATATTAATTATAGATTTTTCTGGGATAAAATGCAATGCACAAATGAAATCATATAAAAGAATAAAAAGTATTTCTTTATAAGATTTGCAGAGATTATTTAAAAGGAGAATGAAAATGAACCGATGGATTATTAATCCGCTTTGTAAGAAAGCAAAAATCAATAAGGCTGTTTACGGCCACTTTTCAGAACATTTAGGAAGATGTATTTACCAAGGTATTTATGTAGGGACAGAATCTTCTGTGCCGAATGTAAACGGTATTCGCAAAGATGTTGTCGAAGCGCTAAAAGAAATGAGAATTCCTGTTTTGCGCTGGCCTGGCGGCTGTTTTGCCGACCAATACCACTGGAGAGATGGGATTGGCCCTAAAGAACAGAGGAAGAAAATCGTGAACACCAACTGGGGTGGCGTTGTTGAAGATAATACCTTTGGCACCCATGAATTTATGGAACTTTGCACACTTCTAGGCTGCGACGCCTACATTAATGGCAATGTTGGCAGTGGAACAGTTCAAGAAATGAGTGATTGGGTAGAATATCTTACTTCTGGCAATGAATCGCCCCTGACACAAGAGCGATGTGAAAACGGACAAGAGAAACCTTGGGATGTAGCTTACTGGGCAATCGGCAACGAAAATTGGGGTTGCGGGGGGCATATGATCCCTGAGCAATATGCCTATGAATATCGTAAATATTCTGCCTACTGCCGCCATCACACGCTCGGCAAAAAATTATATCGAGTTGCTTGCGGCGCAGACGGAGCTGATTATAACTGGACAGAAAATCTAATGAAAGTGCTGAGTGTTCCTGCACCCTTTGGTACAAAGCTGGTAGAAGGAGTTTCGGTTCATTATTATACCACTACAGGGGGATGGGATTATAAAGGCTCTGCTACCGAATTTACAGATAAAGAATATTATTCACTTTTATCGCGCGCGCTATTTATGGATGAATTACTTCGTCGCCATACTCATGTGATGGATCGTTATGACCCAAACAAAGAGATTGGATTGGTAGTGGACGAATGGGGAACTTGGTATGAAGTGGAACCAGGAACCAACCCAAGCTTTCTTTATCAGCAAAACACAATGCGTGATGCCTTGGTGGCTGCGCTCACACTGAATATTTTTCATAAGCATGCAGATCGTGTTCATATGGCGAATTTGGCGCAGATTGTCAATGTGCTGCAGTCTGTTATCCTGACCGAAGGGGATAAAATGGTAAAAACACCGACCTATCATGTCTTTCGTATGTTTAGTCCGCATCAAGACAGCACAGTAGTAGACAGCTTTATTGAAACCAAGCCAATCGGCATGGATAGTATCGAAATACCAAATCTCCATGAATCAGTTTCTGTTTCAGAAGAAGGCATTCTAAATTTATCTATTTGCAATCTTTCGGCGACAGAATCTTTTGAGGTTCAAAGTATTCTTGTTGAAACAAATATCTCTGAAATCACAGCCTCTATTCTCACGGAAGAACCTCATGCTTATAATACATTTGATAAGCCTGAAACGGTGGAGGAACAACCCTTTACAGATTTTATTATACAAGAAAACAAAATTTGTTTTTCTATTCCTGCTTGCAGTATTATCCAGTTTGCCGTGAAATGAGAATATAAATAGAATTGTTAAAAAATGAAATAGCAGTAAGATGAATTATCTTGGAAAGATATTCTTCTTACTGCTATTTTATAGAGCTCAAAACAACCTCATTTGTTCATCTTTTACGGAAGACATTTTCTTTTCAGTGATAATCGCGTTTTTTGGCAAATTCCCAAAAAGAATTGGGGATTCCGGATTGTGGCGCAATACATTTGCTCGCGCAGTATTTTCAGAAGAGGTAGCATAGCAATATTTACATCCGTGCGTGCAGCAGTCATAAGTACCAATTTCCACGCTTTCTATACAACCGCACATGTTGCGCTGATTCATATCTTTGCGAGAAAGAACGGAACAATCAAGAAGTTTTTCTATTAAGTTTCTATCAATGCAAGAGGCATGAGAGATACCATACAAGCTTAAATCTACTGGTTCGCAACAGGTAGAAAGGCGTATATTGTTTTTTTGCGCAATTTGAGAAAATCCTTCTGCAATTCGCTCAATATCCGTTTTTTCTAGTTCAAGTGCTTTAATGCTTTGTAGCGGTCTGCGCAATTTGGGATAGAAGTTTAAAAAACTGAAAATGCACTGGTGGGTATAACCGTTCAAAATGGAAGCCATTTCTTTAAAGCAGTGTAAATGATAGGTTATATTCATTTGTTCTGTCAGTATGATAGGGTCATACCGCCATATCACACGTTCTGGCCCCAAAATGCTGCTCAATGTTTGAAATGTATGAATCAGAGTTTTTTTGTCTGGCAGATTTTGTTCTATATTTCGTCCATATGGTGTCAGTGTAAACTGAAAATAAAAAGGATATCCCTGTGCTGTTATTTCATCGAGTCTTGAAAACATCGGCTTAGGGTTTTTGGTCCAAAATACAAAGCAGTCCACCGTTTGAGGATTTAGCTCTACATGGGTAAAGCGCAGTGGGTTTCGGGGGTTGGGAATTACCGCATAGCCTTCTTTGAGACGATTGAGTAGCCATTCAGAATAGAAGGCCGGAATATCTGTGCGGCGGCTTGCACTAATAATCATGGCTTTTTTCTCCAGACAGAATAGCGGTACGATATTCTTTAGGTGAGACACCCGCAGTTTTTTTAAAATGGTTATAAAAAGTAGATAAGCTCTCAAAACCACTTTGCAGTGCAATCTGCAAGACGTTATCTTTTGTGCTCATGAGCAACTCTTTAGCGCGAGATATACGTAGCTCATTTAGGTATTCTGTTGGGACCTTATCATATTGAAGCTGGAATAATTGGGCAACTCTGTTTCTGTTTAGTCCTAGTTTTTTCAGCTCTTCTTTTAAACGAATATGATCGGCAAAAAACTGATCATAAGTTGACTTGATGTTTTCAGCAGCTTCTTTTTGTGGCTGAAATTCCAATAAATCAGGGCGGCATCGTTTGCATGGGCGAAGACCAAATTGGCGTGCCTCCTCTGCTGTATCAAAAAAAACGATGTTTTCACGTTTTGGGCTCTTTGATTTACAAGAAGGGCGGCAGAAAATTCCGGTAGTTTTTACGCCATAGAAAAATTTGCCGTCATAAGTGGCATCACAGGAAAGCGAGGCTTTCCATTTTTCTTCTTCTGTCATTTTTATCGCTCCCTTCATAGCTTTCTCTTCATTGCACGAATTTTCTTTTTCGTTTCATAGTCTATTTTTAAAGATTCAGTGATTTTCTGCAGTGCTTTATTATAGGTGAAATCATCAAGTCTATTATGTTTTAAATAGTCCAAGGTATACTCGGGAAATTGAATATAGCAGATAGAAATGGCCCATGCCACTGCCATTTTTGCATAATAACCCTCATGGTGTATTTCGTCAAAATGCGTTAGTACAGCATGAATATGGGGTTTATCGATATAATAAAACAACAGCATGACAACTGCAAATCGGATCTGAAACTCTTGATCAGACTTTAGATATGGTTTCAAAAAATCCCATACCTGTGCTTGTGATTTCTTTGTGAATTTCAGTCCTGCACAAAAGCTGTCACACACCGACCAATTATCAATTTTAGGTATAAATTTTTGGACAAGTAGAAGTCGTTCTTCTACTGAACAATTTATACAGCCGATGACCATACCCTGCAGCATTATTTCTTCAAAAGAATCGTTTTGTGCCGTTAGCAAATACGCTTGCCAATCTGATTGTGCAAGTTTTTTGGATAGCTTTCGAAGAAGAGGAAGGCGAACACCTAAAATATGCTTAGTGCCAGGCAGTAGGGCAGAAGAAAAACTACGGTATTTTTCTTCTGCTAACGCTTCGAGCTCTTGCTTGATTTTTTTTTGCATTTCAATTCTCCGTCGATATAGATATAGCTACTCTAAGAACTTTCCAATGGTTTTTTGTCAACAGTGGGGCAGCGTTAGAAAGCAAGAAAGCTAATAGAATAATACCGCAGCAACAGCACATTTAAATTATTTATTGCAATACCTGATAATGGGTCTATCGAAGAAAGGCATTTGGTTTTTTATGGCGGTCGCTAAAAAAATGTTGTTTCAATCGTTGGTATGGTTTTGTTCCAGTTCTAATAGTTTGTTCTTAACAGCTAGACCGGCGGCATAACCTACTAGTTTTCCATCCGCTCCTACAACACGGTGACATGGTGTCAAAATTAGAATGGGGTTCTTGTTGTTAGCCATTCCTACAGCACGAGAAGCACTCGGTTTTCCAATCATCTCTGCAATTTGTTTATAGCTATATGTTTGTCCATATGGAATCTTACGTAAGGCATCCCACACTGTTTGCTGGAATTCAGTTCCTTCAGCGGCAAGGGGAAGATTAAAATTTTTGCGATTGCCTGAAAGATATTCTGTAAGCTGCTTTTCAGCTTCTTTTAATAAAGGTGTTTTTTGTTCGCTAGGTGTTTTGTGCATGTCTGTGTCAAAAAACACCTTAGTAATAAAGCCATCTGATTCCGTTATCCCAATCATGCCTAGTGAACTCTGGAAATAGGTTGTATATTTCATGAGTTTTGCCTCCTTTACTTTCTAATGGTTAAAAACCCGATTATTACATCTGATTTTCATCTAAATAGATAGTTTTCAATAAAAGTTTGCCTGAATCTGTTCGAAAAATCTTAGTGAGTACGCTAACAATAGCATCAACAGTTAAGTTGTCTTCATAAGCGTTGACGAGAAAATCTGCTTCAACCAGAATTTGATGATCTAGCTCCTGAATATTATGATAGGTGTGGTGATGGCCTACCAGCCAACAGACACGATTTATAACAGATGGTTCATACCCCAAATCTTTTAGGAGAGCCTTTGCAATAGGGGGACCTTCTAATTCTTGATATTTACCGGCACTGCTGCCATATTTTTCTTCGCTTATTTTAATACCAATGTCGTGAACGAGAGCAGCTATTTCAATAATGTTCTGCATTTGGTCTTCAACTTGCTCCATTTCACCTATTAATTTTGCAAACTGATACACTTTTAGGAAATGCTGTATTCTCTTAGGGTCAGCTTTATCATATTCAATCATACGTATCATTACATTTTGCATAGCATTCATAAGATTTCCTCCTAGAGCAGCGCAAATCTTTCTATTGAACTGCTTTTAATATACATGGTTTTTCTTTGTCTGTCTTCCGATTTTGCACTATTCAATTTTCATCCAACCAAACACGTCGTAAAATCTGAATACCTTCGCGTATTTCGCTCTCATCTAGTAGACTGTAGCCCATGAAAATTAGATTATCTTGGTATCTATCTGGGTGATTCCAAAATGGGCGGACAGAATATACCCGAACTCCGGCATTTTCTGCTTTACACATCAGTTCGTCCGTATCTGTTCCAACCGGAAACTCTAACAGAAAATGTAAGCCTGCGCCTCGCCCGTGAAGTATGAGTTTATCTCCAAATTGTTTCAAACATTCATGTACAAATACGTCATGACGCTTGCGATAGGCAGAGCACATTTTACGGACGTGCTGTGCATATTCACCAGAAGCCATATATCTTGAAAGTACTTCTTGTGTTAACCAAGACACTGGGCTGGAATAAGAAGAAAACATTTTTTGATAAGCTGCAAGCAAGCATTTTGGAAGAACCATATAATTAACACGCAAAGCGGGGGATAGGGATTTTGAAAAAGTACCAATATAGATAACCCGGTCATTAGTATCAAGGGATTGAAGCGAAGGCACTGGGTTGGCATCATATCGATACTCGCTGTCATAATCATCCTCAATAAGGAAAGAATGGCTTTCTTCTGCCCATTTTAATAGTTTTTTGCGCTTGTAGATAGAAAGGACCGATCCGTAGGGAAACTGATGGGACGGTGTGACATAAGCCGCACAAACATTTGCTGATTTCAAAGAGGTTAAATCTAATCCGTTTTTGTCGGCGGCAAGAGTGTGAAATGAAAATCCATTATTCATGAAAACCTCTCCTGCTCCATAATAACCGGGGTTTTCGACGGCAATTTTTTTGTGACGGTCTAGCAGTTTGCATATGATATCTAAAGAATAATGCAGGCCGCAGCCAATTACAATTTGTTCTTCTGTACAACACACACCTCGAGCATAATGCAAATATGTTCGTAGCTCTTGCCGCAGAGGGAAAATCCCCTGCTTGTCACTATATTGTGTGAGGCAAGAAGAATCTACGTTGTTTAACACAGCAGTGGTATGTTTCTTCCATAAAGTGTGGGGAAAGCATTTGTCTTCGAAATTTCCATACTGAAAATCATATATTATCTTTTTGGGATTTTCCTGAGAGAAGTCATCTCGCGTGTTCGCATTCGATAAAAATGAATTTTCTGCTTTTCCAAAAGAACCATCTACAACACCTTCTACTAAAAATCCAGAGCCTTTATGAGCTGTAATATACCCTTCTACAGCCAATTGGGTATAGGCCTTGTCTACCGTGTTTCGGGCAACGCCAAGCGTTTTAGAGAGAGTTCGTATGCCCGGTAACCGACGGCCTTTTGGAATACTGCCGCAAGTGATTTCGCTTTTTATTTGTGAATAAATTTGTTCATATAAAGCTGTATTAGAATTTTCATCAATGTAAATCATAAGTTTTCCTTTAAAAAGTGTACCCTATATTTTATATAAAACTGTATCTTTTAATAGGTTCACTTTTATTATATAATGAACTAGTTTAAATTACAAGCGATAAGAAATGCTTTTGCAAATAAGAAAAACAATCAGGAGGAATTATAAATGCAGTACCGAATGAAACGATTCCAATTAACGCCAGAGGAAATAGATGAATTGCTGCAAAGGGCAGAATCTGGTAGGTTTGGTTCCATCCGAGAGGATGGTTATCCTTATGTGATTGCCATGCACTTCGTCTATTATAAAGGTAAGATTTATATGCACGGCTTACCGAAAGGCCAAAAGATTGATAATGTCAACAATAATTCTAAAGTATGTTTTGAGGTAGATGAGCTTCTTGGTTTACAGCCTGGCGAAAAGGTTGCCTGTGACACGGAAGCGGTTTATAATAGTGTCGTAATAACGGGAACAGCACAAATTTTGACAGAAATAGACTACAAACGCGAGGTGCTGAATAAACTGGTGGAAAAATATACCCCGCAATTTATAGGCAAAGATCTCCCCGAGAATATGATAAAAGGTACTGCGGTTATTGAAATTGAGGTTTTGGAATGTACTGGCAAATATCATAAATAAAAATGCTGCATTATATTCTTTTGAGGGGGTTTGGATGTACGGTTTACTTATTGGACTTTTTCATCCTATTGTCATAAAAGCAGAGTTTTATTTTTCCAAACGCATTTATCCGCTATTTATTGTCGCAGGCATTGTGTGTTTGTTGATAGCTTTTTTTACAGAAAATCAATTTATATCTTCGCTCTTAGGTGTTACAGGCTTCTCTTGTTTTTGGAGTGTAAAAGAGCTATTTGAACAGGAAAAACGCGTTCAAAAAGGGTGGTTTCCCAAAAATTCCAACAGAGAATAAAACAACCCGGCTTCTTTCAGGGGTCTTAACGATTGCCTATAATCAGGTATAGAACGGATTGAGCAAGGCATGAATAATATAATCAAAAGCTTGAATAGCAACTTAAATAAAAGCAGAGTATAATAATGAATAGAAAAACCAGACCTCTACTAAAGAATAGGTCTGGTTTTTGGTTAAAGCTGTTCTGTAGATGAGTAGGTAATATGACAGGACTATCTACCAGAATTTTATAAAAACTATTAATAAGAAAGAGAGTTGGAGAACGTTGATAAAACCAACGGTGCTGCAACTCTCTTTCTTTAAATTTTATACTTCTTAACTATTAGTATATTCGTAATGATCGTCTAATAGTTTTTGATTGTCATCTAACTGCGAAAAGCCATCTTTATGGTGTTTTTTAAGGATTAACATAGCGCCCAGTAACAAAACAAGAGATACAGCGGCTATGCCAAACAAAAGAGCAGCATTGCTTGCAAATGTTCCTGATTTTAACCCAGAACTGATTGCTTCTCGGAACCCATAAATAGAATGCGTCATAGGTAGATATTGGTGAATAATTCTGAAGAACTTATCCGTTAGCGGCATAGGGAAGGTGCCTCCTGAACCAGCTAGCTGTAATATCAACAACACCATGGCAACGAATCGCCCGGGGTTATCAAACGCCATAGCAAGGAACATGATGATAAACATATAGGCATAAGCAGAAGCGAGCCCTACCACAAGATACTCTATGACATTCTGTGGATTTAATCCCAGCATAAGCATAGCACCTGTTTCAATCAGAGCCATTGCTGTAGCGGCAATGAAGCCAACAGACACTTTACTTAACCACCACTGAAAAGCTGATTTTTCTTTTATGGAGATTTTTCTGATAGGGTAGATGAAGTTAAAGACTAAGCATCCTACATAGAGAGCTAGAGATAACACATAGGGAGCAAGTGCGTGGCCATAGTTGGGCACCTCGCTATATTTTTCTTGTGTAACTTCATTTGGTTCTGCTATCATTTCAGCAGTCTTATCCGTAGTGTGTACGGTGTTTACTTTTTCGGAGCCTTCATCTAAAGCAGAAGATAATTCTCCGCTTCCATTTTTTAAGGTATTTAAACCTGCTAATAAAGTATTTCCGCCATCAGCTAGTTTTCCTGTACCGGTTTTCAACTGTTGAGAAGCTTCTAACAGCTTGTTTTCTCCGTTCATTAATTCAACATTATTGCTAACCAATTCAGAACTGCCTGCTTTTATTTGCGTAGTTCCATCCATTAATTTTTGTGCGCCATCTTGAAGAGCCGGTACGTTGGTATTTAAATCGCCAAGTCCTCCCCGCAATGTCTTTGCACCTGTGTTTAAGGTGTCAGAATTACGATTTAAAGTCTGTGCGCCTTTGTTAATCTGATCTACACCGTCCGTATACTGATTAAATCCATTGCTCAATTGAGAGAAACCAGTATTTTCGCCATCTTTCAAATTCTTTAGACCTGTCTCTAACTGCTGTATGCCAGGTATTAGCTGTCCATCTAGTGCGGTTTTCACCGTTACAAGTCCATTGGAAAGCTTGCTGAGGGCTTGTTGTGCGCCGGGAATTGCCACAGTTGAGCCTTCAGAAAGCTGTTGTACAGATGCTGAAAGTTTTTTGGCAGAATCTAAGGTGTCTGACAAGGTAGAAAGTGCTGTTGCCAAAGCACGCGTATTAGCAGCAATCGTTTTTGTGCTTTCACCAATAGTACCTGCCTGTGAAGCTATGTCAGCGGTACTACCCCCGATATCTTGCAAGTCTGTATTGTTTTCTAGCGTTGCTTGCAATAATGCAAGCACTTCACTCTTTTGGCCATCGTCAAGCGAGCTGTCTGCCAAACGGGTGGAAACTGTTCCCATCAAGTTGCTTGGCAGATTCGTTAAGCTGTTGCTTAGCGTTTGTGCATCTGATCCAATTGCTTGTGTCGCATCACCAATTGTTTGTGCCTGAGAGCCAATTTCAGTTAAGTCTTCGCCAAGGGCTTGCGAATCAAATGATGTGTCAGTGCCACTGTTTAATGCGGTATTTAGTTGCTGTAAACCGTCATTAATTTGAGTCAGCCCGGCATCAAGCTGTTTCAATTGCTCTTGACTTCCATCAATTTGGCTGCCTAACTGATTTGACATCTGCGTTAAGCCGGAGGATATCTGAGCAGCACCATTTTGTAAGCGCGTGGTTCCCTCAGATAAGCTGCCGGAAAGTGTGTCTATTCCAGCGGTTAGAGTGTCTCCATTTTGCGCTAACGTTTCTGTTCCGTTTGCCAGTGTAGAAACTCCGCCTGTATAAGACTGGATTCCATCTGACAATTTGTCAGAACCATCTTTCAGTTGCCCTACTCCATCAACTAAGGCAGGAACTTTTTCTCCCAATGCATTTACACCGGTACTTAAAGTAGTCAGCCCGTCATCAATTTTTACCGTTCCTTGCAAATACTTACCCAAAGCAGAAGTGAACGATTCTTCACCGTCACTAAAGGTTATAGTGCTTTTTGACAAAACTTCAAGATTTTCTGCCAAGGCTTGCCCACCGTCTGCTAATTTTTGTACACCATCATCCAGTTTGCCCGCACCATCAGCTGCGTCCGAAAACCCAGTTCTCACTTCTGATAGTTGATCAAAAATTGCTTTGGCATACACTTCTGTTACTTTTTGAGAAACCTGACTTTTAAGTTGGTTGATAGCCGTTTCGCTAACGACCTCACCCAAATAGTTTAGTCCACCGTTGGTTGCATACTCAATGTTCATTTTTTGGGGATTGTTATCCATGACGGTAGCGGCATTAGAAGAAAAGTCTTCCGGAAATGTCACTATCATATAATAATCATTGTTTTCTAACCCCTTTTTTGCCTCTTCAGAGGATAAAAAATGCCAGTCTAAATTATCGTCCTCTTTTAACTGGTCTACTACTTCTTGACCAACGTTTAAAGTCTTTCCGCTATATTCTACACTCTTGTCGTCGTTTACTACGGCTACCGGTAAATTCCCTGATTTTCCGTATGGGTCCCAAACAGACTTTAGAAAAAACGACGCGTATAAAATAGGAATAAACAAAATAACGATAAAAGAAATCAACAATATTTTGTTTTTAAAGACTGCATGCCATTCTTTTTTAATCATTTCCATGGATTGAATTCATCACCTTTTTTATGAATAACTCTTTCTTTTCTGCTGATTGATTCCAATCATAGAGAGATATTTTTTCTTCTCCCACTGCTTCAATCATCAGCTGATGAACTGTTTTTTTCTTTAGGAAATCTCTCCATAATTGATCGGCTTGCGCAAATGCATTTTTTAAAATTGCAGTACCATGGTCTGTAAAATAAGGAAATTCCTTAAATACTTCAACAATAAGTCCTGTATCAGCAAATGTTTCTGTCGGTCCTTCAACAGCTTCTACCACCTGCAATAAGTTAATTTGATCCGGACTTGCGGCCAGCGTGAATCCACCGTTATTCCCCGAAACGGAGTCGATTATTTTTGACACGACCAGTTTACGCATAATTTTTTTTAAGTAAGTAGGGGAGCATCGCAATCTTTTGTTAATTTCATGTGATGATAACGGGATATTTGGCTCTTGGGTTGCAAGCAAAATGATAATGCATGCAGCCTGTTCAAATCCTTTTGTAAGCTTCAAGATGTTCACCTCCTAAATGGATTGTTTCAAAAACAGGTAAATAGTAACCCTTTTATAGATAGCTGTTATCTATTATGGATAAGTAACATCCACAATTGATATTATACTATTCTTTTTCTTTTTTGCAAGTAAAACAATCATCCTCTTTTTATAAAAAAATAGAAATAATAAACAAAAAACATGAGAACAAAAATGAATGAGAAATAGTAAAATGAATCTAGCGAATGGAAAATGCTTTGATATTCGATATTTCACAGAGATATCTATAAAAACAAATAATTTGAAAAAATGCCAGGAAACCATTTTGAATGGTCACCCTGACATTTTTAGTGGTTCTATTAATTTTTGAAAATAGCGATATTATAAGGATGGCTTTTTAATGATTTTACGCATAACAATGGTCAAAGCCAACCCTAGAACTGCGACGATGGTTGCAATCAAAAAAGGAAGGTGATAGGCTTGAACACCATTTGCGGTATTTACAAAGCGTGCAGCAATCTGGGGTCCCAGAAAAGCACCAATGGAATAGCCAAAAAACATAATTCCATAATTGATACCGGAGTGTTTCATACCAAAAGTTTTACTCGTTAAAGGTGGGAATACAACTAGCACACCGCCAAAAGATGCTCCTAAAATAATTAAGAAGAAAATAAAAATCGGCAATGTATAGGAGAAGCTTAATCCTATTAACGCTATAATGGTTAGAAGAAAAATAATGGCTAAGGTTTCTAACTCACCTAATTTATCACATAGTTTACCAATTATTAAGCGACCGCACAAGTTAGATAGCAGATTTACGGCAACAAGATTTGCTGCTGCAATAGGAGTCATCTTTAATTGTACTTGGCCGATAGAAGACAAAGAGCCAATCATCATAATACCTGCTGTGCAAGCAATTGAGAAAAGCAAAAGTAATAACCAAAATGTCTTAGTGGACAACATTTCTTTCGGGGAATAAGCGACCTGAGCATTTGTCATATTTTGATTTGTTTTTGAGAAACCGTCTGGAACCCAACCGTTTTCAGGGACTTTCATTTTCCATCCAACTAACCAGATGATAATGAAGTAAGCAATTCCTAGGTAGGTCAATCCATGAATACCAAATCGATCACACAAAATGGCTCCTGCTTTAGCTGTGATTAATGGGCCGATAGAGGCAGCACATAATAAAGCACCAGATATAGTTCCGCGTTTTTCAGGATACCATCTTAAGGCCACGTTCAGAGATGGATTGTATAACAAGCCGTTTCCTGCACCTGCAATTACCCCACAAGTTAAGTATAATAACGGAATACTGGTCACAAAGGCTGTACTGAACCAACCCAGCCCAAAGACCAACCCTCCAATATACATCAATTTTTTGGGTCCGGATTTATCCACGATGCGACCGGATATAATACCGAATAATGACATGAAAAATTGATAAATCGTTAACGTTAGTACAACTTCAGAAGCAGTTCCGCCGGTTGCGTTCTGAAGCGGTATTGAAAATACCGAGAATGCTGCAGATGCAGAGCATACAAAAATCACGAAAAAGGCAGCCGCAAAAACAATTTTTCTTTTATCCATTCCACTTTTTTCTACATTACCCATAATAGCCCTCCTTATATTGTTTATTTTTTCACATACATCATATAAAATTTATTTATAAAAAACCAATACTATTTTTGGATAATCTATAGAATTAATCTATATATTTTGTTATACTAAGTAGTGAAAAGACAAAAAACGGGGGAAAGCTTACTATGAATTTAAACCATCTTCTTTATTTTAGCATTCTTGCAGAGACTGAAAATTACACCGAAGCGGCTCATCAATTAATGATTAGTCAGCCTTCTTTAAGTTATGCCATAAAAAAGCTAGAGTCTGATTTAGAAGTTCCTTTGTTTGAAAAAAAGGGACGCAACGTTTCCTTGACTCTTTATGGCAAGCAATTAGCACAAACAACTGAAATAGCATTAGGTACGCTTACACAGACAATAGAGAGTATTCGAAAGCAGTACAAAAATGAAAATGATCCCGTTCATGTGGGCATTGTTCCAACGTTAGCAAGTAATTTCTTACCTCAAATTCTTTATAAGGAAAGAAACGATCAATTAGCATTGGATAATATCCAGATTTTTCATGGGCATACTCCGGATATTCTAAAAAAGTTGAAACAAGGCATCTATGATATCGGGTTATGCGCCAAGCAAGAAGAAGCAAGTCTGACTTTTATTCCAATAAAGAAGCAGCCCTTCATTCTGCTTATCAATAAAACTCTTTATGAGAAGTATCCGAATATACAAGAAAACTGGTTTGAAATGCCTTTGGTCACATACCGTCAAAATCTTCCCGTCGGAAAAAGTGCGCGCGAGTTAATTGAAACCTACACCAAGCAGCCGACTATTGTGGAGGAATTTGATGATGAAACCACTATTGGCGGTTTTGTATCTGTTAATCTAAGTGTTGCGGTTGTTGCCAAAACTTCTTTGTTAAAGCAATTTGACTTACCTTTTATCCCACTAGATGAGGAAAAAATATTTCATACGGTTTATCTTACTTATTTGACTAAAAATAAAGATTCAAAAAAAATCAAAGCTTTTTGTAAGTTGGTAAAACCATATGGGGATTTTAACCAGTAACCAATCATGTTCTATAAGTTATCAGTAGAAGCTTTCAACTTATAGAACATATCTATGTATAAGTGAAAAATAATATTGGACGATGTGTGAAATGTTTATTAAACTGTTTTATATAGATCGTTTAATAAATAACAATTTTTTGGTTATTCATAGAGAGGAATACTAATATGATAGCAGAAGATTCATGGTTAGACCTAAAAGGGAAAGTTGCCGTTGTCACAGGCGCTGTTGGCGGCATGGGACAGAAAATTACGGAAGAACTTGCAAAGCAAGGTGTAAATGTCGCGTTGGTTGACATTCAAATGGATAGAACGGAGTCTTATGCGAAAGAAATAAGCGAGAAATATCCGGTTGAAACAATAGCTGTTTCTTGTGATACTGCAAACGAAGACAATGTAAAATCGGCAGTACAGACTGTTGTTGACAAGTTTGACAGAGTGGATATTCTGATAAACACAGCGGCAATTCTTCGCTCTTCACTGTTTGAAGATTTGTCTCTTGCCGATTGGAAAAAGACACTAGATATAAATTTGACAGGCTATTTCCTGATGTCTCAGCATTTTGGCCGTGTGATGATTAAACAAGGCAAAGGAACACTCATTCATATTTCAACAATGCTATCTAAATTTCCTGAGACCTATAGTGGTGCTTATAGTGTCTCTAAGGCCGGCGTGAATATGTTATCAAAGCAAATGGCAGCAGAATGGGGACAATATGGTATTCGCAGTAATTGTATTCTTCCCTCTTTGGTTCAAACTCCATTATCCAAAGATTTTTATGCTGACCCAGAAGTCTTAAAAGAAAGAGAAAGAGTTACTGCAAGTAAGCGTATTGGTACGCTGGATGATATTGCAAATGCGGTTCTTTACCTAGCGAGTGACCGCTCAGAATACACGAATGGCGGGGAACTGACGGTAGAGGGTGGCTTAGGCATTATGATGGGAGATCAGATTGCAAAACCCGGTGGCCGCAGAGAATATGCCCTCAAACATAAATAAAGAGCGTTGATTTTAATAGAAAGAAGGATAAATACATGACGGATAAGGCAGTTAAATTAGCAGTAATCGGTGCGGGTGCAATGGGACAGAATCACATTCGTTTTATTCAAGAAGAAATTGGATCAGAACTAGCTGCGATTGCTGATGCCTATGAAGGCGCAAAAGCAATTGCCGATAAAGCAGGCGTTCCTTTTTATCAAGACCCAACAAAAATGATGGATGAAGTGGAACTGGATGGTATCATCGTTGTTACACCCAATCACTTACATCTTCCAATAGCTCGTGAGGCTATTAAAAGAGGTATTCCTGTATTGGTTGAAAAACCAATTTCTGATGATTTAGAAGACGCTAAAAAATTTGCTGAGGAATGCAAAGAAGCGAAGGTTCCCGTGTTGGTTGGACAACATCGTCGTTACAATCCTTTTGTCAATGCAGCGAAACAGACGATTGACAGTGGCGAATTAGGTAAATTAACAGTGGCTTCTTTCCACTACATGATTTACAAAGAAGATGCCTATTTTGATGTAGAGTGGCGCAGAAAAAAAGGCGCTGGCCCAATTCTTGTAAATCTTGTACATGATGTTGATTTACTGCGCTATCTAATCGGTGAAGTAGATGCTGTACAAGCATTAAGTTCCTCTGCAGCACGTGGCTTTGAAACAGAAGATTCAGCAGTAGTGAATGTTCATTTTAAATCGGGTGCTTTAGCTTCCATGACACTTTCAGATACTACAGCCTCTCCTTGGAATTGGGAAGCTACTGCCCGTGAAGATGCACAATATCGTCCGTTTGATGCAGATGCTTATTTTATTGGCGGTACAAGAGGTTCACTATCCTTACCTCGTCTCCAGCATTTCTCTTATGACGGAGAGCCTTCATGGCATAAACCTTTGCAAATGGATATTAAACCAGTAGACCCACAATTACCACATAAAATGCAGCTCAAACATTTTATTCAAGTCATCCTTAAAAAAGAAGAACCGATTGTGACACCAGAAGATAATGTGAAAACATTAGAAACCTTGATGGCTATTAAACTAGCTTCAGAAACAGGAGAACTAGTCTCTTTGGGCTAGTAATGTGACGGTTGTCAGAGCATAAATCAATAAAAAGTCCAGAAAGGTAGGTAATCTACTTTTCTGGATTTTTTTGTTTCGTTCTCCATTTTGACTTAGTGCATAGTCAGTGATATGGCTTACAGAACCATTAGTATTATTTAGAGTAATGCAAATAGAAGTTGCCTGATTACGAGGCAAGAAAAAAATTGGATATTGCTCATTACAACATGGGGAAGAGAACTTAGACTTCAAATATGTTTTTGAATGGTGTAATAGAACAAATTGTGTGTGAGGAAGATTGGTTTTCCACAAATACATTTTAGTTTTTATTCATTATACCGGAAGGCCGATGACAACTTTTGCTCCACCTGCAGCAGATACGTTGCCAAGAGAAAGTACGCCACCATGCTGCTTCACAATAGAATCTGCAATAAACAACCCCATACCATAATGAAACTTCGAATTCCTACTAGAATCTGCCTGATAAAATTGATTTCTCGCCTTCTTCAAATCCATTGGAGAAAACCCTTTTCCGGTATCAGAAATTTGAAAGTGAATTGTCTTTTTGTCATAAAATGTTGAGAATATAATTTTGCCCTGCTCGGGGCAATAATCAACCGCATTGGAAACGATATTGAGAATAGCCCTGGACATTTGAGAAATATCTAAGCAAAGAGTATCTGGCAAGTCAGTTTCATTTGTTTCTAAATGAATATGTTTGACAGAGAGCAGGGCGTGAATCTGCGTATATAAACTGTTCAGAAAAGCTTTTGTTGCAATAGATTTTAGTCTTAGTGGAAATCCACCCTCTACTTTTGAAAGGTCAATTAACATTTGAATATACTGCTCTATCTGGTCTGTGTTTTTTCGAATGTAAAGGGTACATTCTTTTTGTTCTTCTGTTTGTTCTGTGTCGTCAAGCATTTCGGCATTGCCACGAATGACAGTAAGAGGAGTCTTTAAATCGTGAGCCAAAAAGGACATTTGTGTTTTTCGAGATTGTTCGATTTCCCATTGTGTTTCCAAAGAACGTTTCAAATCTACCTTCAGGCTATTGAGTGATTTCAGAGCGGAATCGATTTCTTCGATGCCACTGTATTGAATCTCAAAATTAAGGTCTTTTGCGCGTATTTTTTCTGTAGCATTTCTTAGAGGAAGCAGTTTGAGGCTGATTTTTTTTCCATAGAATCTAGAAAGCAAGAAAATTTCGAATATAAATGCGACTGCAATCGTCCAAGCTGCTGTGATTTCCGGAGCAGGAAGGTGTTCGCGTAACAGCATGGGAGAAAACTGGGTTAGGGAAGAATACTCAAGAATACACCACTCTCCTGTTCGTTCAATGGGAAAGTAACAGGAAAATTCTAAACTTATAGGAAAAGGATTTGTAGCTTCTTTTGAAAAGAAGCGTCCTTCTTTTATGCTATTCCATGCTTCATCGGTCTGTATTTCTGTTAAATTACCTGAAATGAAGTTGCCATTATAGTCTACAACAGCGTATTTGCATAGGTTTGGAATTAAGTCAGGTGTTACGCTTTCAGCTGATGCTATTATATCTTTTCGACTTTCGATACTGCTTTCAACATCACTGACGGAAATAGTAAAGCCTGTTTTTAGTGATATAAAGAATAACGCAGTCACAGTCATAATAATTATCAAAAATCCAGCCAAAAGAGCAAATAAGTATTGGACAAAGAAAATACGGAGTTTTTTATTTTTGTTTAATCCCATTTGTATCCAATCCCCCAAATTGTCGAAATTGGAATCGTTTGATAAGTAGCAAATTTAGCCCGGATGTTTTTGATATGCACAGCCACAGTGAAACTGTCACCTTCTGCATCATATCCAAAAACCGCATCATAAATTTGCTCTTTCGTAAATACTTGGCCATGATTTTGAGCAAGATATTCACAAATGCCATATTCAATTTTGGTTAGTGGAATTCTTTGTTTA
Source organism: Scatolibacter rhodanostii (assembly GCF_900197595.1). GTDB lineage: Bacteria > Bacillota > Clostridia > Oscillospirales > Acutalibacteraceae > Scatolibacter > Scatolibacter rhodanostii. The sequence continues at coordinate 187,190 of NZ_FZLO01000001.1, forward strand.
TCGATGGTGACTTCCTTTGCCATAAGATTGAAATCCAATCCCGAAATATGCAGTACATGTCGCTTTTCGCGTGATTCTCGACGCAGATGTGCGTTTACTCGCGCTCGAAGTTCACTGGTACCAAACGGCTTTTTAATGTAGTCATCTGCGCCTAAGGCAAAACCTATTGTTACATCAGATTCTAACGTTTTTGCAGTGAGAAATAGAATCGGACAGTCAACCATATCTCTTATCTTTCGGCAAAAGGCAAATCCATCTGTTCCAGGCATCATAACATCAAGCAAGATTAAGTCAAAACGATTCAAGGTTTCCGTTTCAATCGTATCTGGTGATAACGCAGTTGTTACCAGATGACCATCTTTTTGAAGTGTCCTGCTAAGCAAGGACAAAATATCGGCATCATCATCTATAGCAAGTATGGTTGCCACACGTCCACTTCCTTTCCGTCTGTTATCATACCACAAGGATTGAATTTTGTCTGTATTATAAGCGGGTTGCAAGCCGATATTCGAAATTTATCTCAACCGCAATCGATTCTGATACATCGGTATCTTGAACGGCATGAACTTCACCATAAAACCAATTTTCACGTTTCTTTGCTTCAGAATTTTTTCCATCCCAATCAAGCTTGGATAAATCCTCCTTTGAAATTTTCAGCTTCGTTTCGCCATCAAAGACAATCGATTGTGCGATAACATCGAGATATTCTCCAATATCTTCTTCAGGAATCATCTGGTCGGTAATCTGATATATGTTTTCTCCGCTAATTAACTGTGTAGAGTTTTCAGAATTCACGGTAAAACTTTCGCTAGAACCTTTGTCCGGATTTTGGCGATAGTCAAAAATCTGATCAGAATCATTTTTTAGATTTGTTTGAATTGCTTTATAAAACTTGTCGTTGACATTAACAACAAGCTGTGTTTCAATACTTTCTTTTGCTTCATAAATATTTAAGAATGAAAGAATAGAAGATGCTTCTGGATAATCATCAGCGATGTCATCTAATGTCTCAAAGGTAGTCTCTTTTATATCTTGTTGTAGTAACATTTTTCCATCTTTATCTATTACAGCAAATTTTCGAATATAGCCGACCCAGTTTCCGAGATTTTCTTCTGCTACTGTGTCGTTTAGAATAGTATAGTTTGTTTCCTTATAAATAAATTGTGTGGCGACATCTGAATTCAGGTAAGCCTGTTCTTTGTCTTTCGAGTATTCCTCAATTTTTTGATTTAAACTGGAACAACCAGAGAAGAAAACCATAAGCAATATAGCAGATAAAATTAAAGTGAATGTATTCTTTTTCATATTTATTCCTTTGTTCAATAAGTGACTATTCATTAGACTTGGCACCGTTCCAACATCTGAACCACAGCAGACTTGCGGCAATAGATAAAATGGAAGCTGCTGTGCATATAATGGCACCTGTCTGAATATTGGCTGTTGCCAATGCAGCAGCAGAGGGAGTTTGCATAGCTAATATCATGTTATCGCAGAAGCGCGCATTCCAGCTCCATGGAACCCATTGCCAAATACTGTCGCCCAAACCAGTTAACATTAAAGCTGAAATTAGACAGCCAAATATGCCTAATCCAATAGATGCCCCTCGACCGAAACGAAAACTGACAAATAGATGCAGAACATATAAAAATACAGTTCCACCCCAAATTGCAAAAGTAGCACGAAGATAAAATGGTATGGATATAGTGGTGTATCCTATTGCAAAAACGCCAATAGCCAGTGCAATAGAAAAAGCAGATAGAAGCAATAATAAAAAAAGTTTACTCAAGTAGGCAGTTGCTCTGGATTTTGTTCCAGTAAGCATAAATTGATAACCGCCAGCCTGTTCTTCCTGTGCGGCCATCAGGCCACAAAATAATCCAATTAGCGCTGGAAAGACAATGCATAGTACTTCTAAAAAACCGCTGATACGACTGAATTGGTGGTTATCTGGCACAATATGATAATATCCTAAGAATGCAAAAGTACCTAGGAGAGGAATAGCGACATGAAGCCACAGAACAGGAGTACGTTTTATTTTGTAAAAATCTGAGCACATACAACGACCGAGCATCTATTTCACCTCCTGTCTTGGGTACCATATGGCTGTAGCAAGCAGAAGAAGGGCAAACAATAATAAGGATAGTATGATGGCAATTGGAATACTGGCCGCATTTAGCATGGGGTCACCGCTTTGCGCCAACGTCCCATTAGGGAGAATCCCAAGTATGGGTGGAATCATTCGTGCTGTCCAGTTGTATGGACAAAGCCACCACAACGATTTACTGGCAAACAGAATACCAAGCATATCACCAACACCAACTTGAAAAAGTATAGTTCCCACCATACCAATTTTCCTAGACAAAAACAAGCAAAGTGGGATTTGCCATAGGGATGTTATAAAAATGAGAGCTATCCCAATAAAGATGGATTTAATCAGCAACGGATTTGGTACTATAGAACCACCAAGTAAAATGCCAATTAATAAAACCAAGTGGGACAATGCCATATAAAATATCAAGGTTAGGTTCTTTCCAATCCAATTCTTTTTTAGAGAAATTGGCAATGAAAGAATGGCACGGTATTTCAATTTTTGAGATTCTTTTTGATCAGAGAGCGTGCAAAGCAAGGCGATATATCCGGGGAGTATTAGAATATACCACCAGTTAAATGCATTTATTTGCAGCCATTCAGAAGCCAAAACCAATGCTAATAACAAGGTGGCTACTGGTGCAAGCAGCACAAGTTTTCGCACAAAAGTCCGCTTCAGTTTCAAGTTTTCTGCTTTGAAGTAGAGACCCATGTTAGGCACCTGCCTTTTTGCTGTTCTTTACAACTTGCATGAATAAAGATTCCAAATCTTCACCGGGATTAATTTTGCCTTCATAACCTAGACTGCCTCCCGCAATAATACCAATGTGATCTGCAATCAATTCTACTTCAGACAAGATATGGCTTGACAAGATGACAGTGATGCCTTGTTCAGGAAAGGATCGAATTAGGTTACGTAAATCCTGAATACCGATGGGATCAAGGCCATTTGTTGGCTCGTCTAAAATAAGCAATTTCGGATAATTTAATAAAGCGATTGCAATGCCAAGGCGCTGTTTCATTCCCATTGAAAACTGTCCTGCGTGCTTTTTCCCAGTGTCTGTCAAACTGACAATTTCTAAGACCTCCTGGATGCGAGAATCAGGTAATCCCAGAAGGAGAGTACGAACTTTTAAGTTTTCTTTAGCCGTAAGATTTTCATACAGTGGGGGAGACTCAATTAGCGCGCCTATTTTTGTTAGGTCATTGCGGCTCCATGGATGATTTTCAAAAAAAATCTCACCAGAGGTTGGATGCAGCATTCCAGTAATCATTTTCAAAGTGGTAGATTTTCCAGCACCGTTTGGCCCAAGCAAACCGTAAACCGAATTTTTGGTAATAGAAAGTGAAATATCACTAACAGCATGCTGCCGCTTGAAGTCACGACAAAGATCTTTTGTTTTTAGAATATAAGTATCCATAAATACCTTCCTTTTGTTTATCTGATTCTTACTATAAAAGAAAACTTTAAATATTTTATAAAGAAAAAATATTTTATAGGTGAATTTTTTATTTCACAATAGTGTTTCCTTTCTTTAAAAGTAAAATTCATAAAAAGCAGAACAAGATTTAGCTATATCATTATTTATAATCGTGCATATCACCCTACCTATTTCTTATAAGCTTGACAGTGTCAGAGATTCGATGTTACACTTTGTTAAAAACGCTAACCTTGATTTTTAGTTTAGATGAAGAAATTCAGATAATATAGTTAGATGGGATACTGCTTGACTGGGTAATAAAATAGTGGGAGAGAGAAATGACTAATAAAGTTTTAATTATAGACGATGATATAGAGCTTTGTGCATTGATAGAAAAGTGTGTTACAAAGCAAGAATTAGAAGCTGATATTGCCTATACAGGGAATGCAGGCTTAAAAAAAATAGAAGAACAAAACAATATATATTGCCTTGTGATTTTAGATGTTATGCTGCCTGGCATAAATGGGTTTCAGGTATTATCCGAATTAAGAAAAAGCAGTATGGTTCCTGTGCTTATGCTTACAGCAAAAGGGGATGAAGTTGATAAAGTGACGGGTTTGCGCCTTGGTGCGGATGATTATTTAACAAAGCCATTCAGCATAAATGAGCTGATGGCTCGCATTGGTTCTCTTGTACGGCGCTACACCACATTCAATCAAGCTGTTTCGTCGGATATTCTCAATGTAAAAAATATGTCGATTGACAAGGAAACCCGTACGGTTTGCATAAATGAAAAAACAGTTGACCTCACAGGCAAAGAATTTGATTTGCTGGTCTTTCTTGCTTCTAACAAAGGGCGTGTTTTTACAAAAAAACAGATTTATACGCAGGTTTGGGATGACGAATATGCGTTTGATGATAACAATATTATGTCATTTATCAGTAAATTGCGAAAAAAAATTGAGCCTGATGCGGAACACCCATTTTATATTTTGACCGTACATGGTGTTGGCTATCGTTTTAATAAAGAGGTGTGAAGATGAATTGGACACTGTTTTTCTTTTTCACTACTTTTTTATGTCTTTGTTTGATAGTCTATCTTGCAACAAGGCTTTGCCGTGTCAAGGAACAGCTTTTTTTCATTAAAGAGGGATTAGAAGATATAAAAAAAGGAAACTTAAATCGTCGTGTTTTGACACGGAAAAATGATATGACAAAAGAGATTTGCTATAGCATTAATGAAATAGCAATAAATGATCAAGCGCAGGTTATACGTCTGAGACAATCGGAGCAGGCCTATAAACGTCTTATGACAAGTCTTTCGCATGATGTCAAAACGCCTTTAACTTCTTTGGTCGGATATTTGGAGGCTGTTCAGAAAAAGATGGTGACGGGCGAAGAAAAAGATGAATATATCAATGTAGCTTTGGATAAAGCTCATTATCTGAAAGATTTTGTGGAGTCTCTGTTTGAGTGGGTCAAGCTAGATGCTAAAGAACAGGTTTTTCAATTTGAAATCTGCGATTTAAACGAACTTTCTCGCAATATTCTGACAGATTGGATTCCAATGCTAGAGGATAAACAATTTGCGTATGAAATTCATATTCCTGAAGTCGAATACAACATAACCATAGACAGCAATGCTTATAGGCGAATCCTCAATAATTTGTTTCAAAATATCTTTGTACACGGCGAGGGAAACCAAATATCTATTCGGATTTCAGAAAATGAAGAACAAGCAACAATAATAGTGTGGGACAATGGCAAAGGGATTTCTGCAAAAGATTTACCCCATATTTTTGAACGGTTGTATCAAGGGGATGAATCTCGCGGCTCAAAAGGAAACGGCCTTGGGTTATCTATTGTTCAGGAGCTAGTCAGTGCTCACAAAGGAACAATTACGGCCACCAGCACTCCCACCACCGGAACCAAATTTATGATTTCATTGCCGAAAACCCTGTGACATCACAGGGTTTTTCTATTGCTAAAACAAGAAAGAAATAAGATTTCGGCAAGGTTATGGCAAGGTTGGGGTGCTATACTGAAAACAAGAAAGGAGAAGAGCCATGTGGACGATGATTCAAACAGAACTATTAAAACTGAAACGCAAAAAAATGATGACGGGTATTTTTATTTTGATAACCCTGCTTGTGGTTTTTGCGATAGAACGAGCATTTAGTATTTCCAGGAGCAGTCGCTATATGGACAGTTTTGGCGACTTATATACCATGACATTTAAAAATCTGGTAACTGTTTTTCTTCCGATTGTACTCGGTATGTTTGCGACTTCTTTGTTTTTTGATGAACACAAGAATGATACCATCAAAGAACTGCTGATTATTCCTATTTCTAGAAGTCGGCTTTATTTTTCTAAGGTCATCACTTTATTTTTGCTGTCTTTGGTGCTGTGCCTGTATACCTTTCTATTTACAGTAGCAGGCGGCTTTTTGGCAGGAGGATTTCCTGACCTAAATAAGCAAACAATTTTACAGGCTTTCACTTTATTTGCAGAAGGAAGTGCCCTTGTTCCTCTGTCTATGCTGCCAATTGTTTTTTTAGCTGTTCTAGGGAAAAGCTATTTGCTGCCAATCGGAGCAACTCTTCTGTATTTACTGCCGGTCATTCTTTTGCCCGCTCCTTTTATGGGTATACATCCGTTGGTTAATGCCTTGTGCATTTATAGCTTTTCATCACCTACAGCAGCAGATATGGTGTATGGTTTGCTGCGGGTTGCAGAGGCAATCCCTAATTATAAGGTATGCTTATTGAATATGGGTATTGTTGGCGTTATCTTCAGCACAGCTTCCATTATAGCTCTGAAGAAGCAAGATATTTGAATGATGAAAATTATTTTTTGTTGTAGAAAAGAGAAGTTTTGATTGAATATAACAGTAATGGTAAGCATACCGTCATGTTGTTTTCAAAAAGAATTAAGAGAGGAAAAAAGAAATGGATAATTTAATGATAGAAACTCGGCAGTTGACCAAAGTATATGGAGAGCAAACTGCTGTCAATAAAGTGAATATGCATGTAAAAAAAGGCCGCATTTATGGTTTGCTTGGGCGCAATGGAGCAGGAAAAACCACCATTATGAAAATGATGCTGGGTCTTACTTCTATTCATTCTGGGGAAGCTTTTGTTTTTGGGAAAAATGTCAAGGGAAATGAAAAGCGAATCTATCCTCGCATTGGGGCGATTATCGAAACACCTGGTTTCTATCCCAATCTAACGGGGACAGAAAATCTTGAAATCTTTGCCAAGCTGAGAGGAACTACAAAGCCAAACGCTGTTAAAGAGGCACTTGAGGTGGTTGGCTTGCCGTATAAAGACAAAAAGATTTTCAGTAAATATTCATTGGGTATGAAACAGCGTCTTGGCATAGCTAATGCCATTTTGCATGACCCGGAACTTCTGATACTTGATGAGCCGACGAACGGACTTGACCCTATCGGTATTGCCGAGGTTAGAAAATTTATCAAAGATTTATGCGTAGAACGAGGCAAAACCATTTTGATTTCCAGTCATATTCTTTCTGAAATTGCCTTGCTAGCCGATGATATCGGAATCATTCATGACGGAGTTTTGTTAGAAGAAAATAGCTTGGCAGAGCTTCAAAAGAAAAACGGTAAGTATATTCTGCTGCAAGTTTCTGACACAGCAAAAGCAGCTTTGATACTGGAGCGTAAATTTTGTGTAGAAGAATACTCGATTCAGGATGACCATACGCTGCGACTTTATGATACAACTCTTGACATGGCAGAAGTAAATAAAACTTTAATGCTGGAGAACATTTCAGTCATAAGCTCACAGCTTTGCAATGACACGCTGGAGGACTACTTCAAGAAAGTCACAGGAGGAGAAGGCATTGCTTAGTCTGATTCAAACGGAGTTTTTGAAGCTTCGCAGAAGAAAATTTATTTGGCTGATGTTGTTAGCTTCTATCTTTATGCCGCTTATCGCCATATTCTATTTTGGTTTGGATGCAGAGATTGCACCTATGCAGTTTTACAGGTGGACAGCATTTTCCTATACACCGTGGATTATCCTAAGATTCAAACTAAATATGCTGAAAAATCACAAAAGATGGTTGATTTACTTATGCAGATATTTGAAGAAAATGAAGATAAACTTGTGGACTTTTTTGAGGGGAACATTTCAGTAAAAGAAAAAGAAAACATCTTAAGAGAAATTGAAGCATATTCCAACCAAGAACTAACGGAGTTTGTCACAAGTTTCCTTGACTGTGATACTTCGGATATTAAAGAAATAATAGCGGAAAATGATGAAAAAATAGATGTCACTCCACTGCGTAACAATCAAGAAAAAAAGGAATTAATATATCATTTTCTAGCCTCACTCACTGCTGTTTTGGGTCTTGCCGCCTTGCTAGTAATATTAACAATGCGAATTAACGCAACCGATACCATAAACAACACCTTAACTGTCATTGCTTTTTTATCTGTAATAATCAACTTACTTCTGAAGGAGTATTACAAATCCAATTCTATAAGAAATATAGCTAATGAAAAGAGGAAAATTCAAAAAGATTTGAGCTTGTACAAAGAAATCTAAAATCCAATTTATTATAACATATGTTTTCAAGAGTTGTCGGCTGGCAGCTCTTTTTTCTTGCCTGAAAGGGGGCACTGCCTATGGCTACCACTCGTCTAATTTCCATGCACCAGAACAAAGGCAAGAGCATAGCACAGTGTATTTCTGACCGTACTGATTACGCTCAAAATCCCGATAAAACCAATGATGGCGAACTCATCAGCTCCTATGAATGTGACCCTCGCACGGTGCAGGGAGAATTTATGCTTTCTAAGCGGCAGTACCACCAAATAACTGGTCGAGAGCAAACCAATGATGTGATTGCCTATCAGATACGCCAATCCTTTAAGCCGGGGGAAATCACACCAGAGCTTGCTAATCAAATCGGCTATGAGCTTGGATTGAAATGGACAAAAGGAAAGTACGCTTTTATCGTTGCAACCCATGTTGACAAGGCTCACATTCACAACCACATTATTTATAATTCCACCTCTCTGAACTGCACTAAAAAGTTCAGAGATTTTTTAGGCTCCGGCAGAGCTGTCGGAAAAATTAGTGACCGCCTTTGCCTTGAATATGGACTGTCCATTATCGAAAATCCAAAGCGTGGGAAAACCAATTATGGCAAGTGGCTTGGCAATAAAAAAGCTCCCTCTTTCTCCGATAAAATTAGAGAAGCTATTGATGCGGTTCTTACGAAAAAGCCTGCCGATTTCAATACTTTTCTGCTTGAAATGCAAGCCGCAGGATATGAAATTAAGCAGGGAAAACACATATCTTTTTTAGGTAAAGACCAGAAAAAGCCTATCCGTTTTCGCTCTCTTGGCGAGGGGTATTCTGAGGACGAAATCAGAGCCACTATCAAAGGAATTAAGCCGCTTACCTCCAAAAGAAAACCAACACAAAAACCTGTGCAGCGTATTAATCTGCTTGTGGATATACAGGCAAAATTACAGGCAGGAAAAGGGGCAAGCTACGAACGATGGGCAAAGGTTTTTAACCTCAAGCAGATGGCACAGACTATCAACTTTTTATCAGAAAACAATCTCCTTGCCTATAAGGATTTGGAGCAAAAAGCTCAAACCACAACCTCTGCATTTAATGAGCTTTCTGCCAAAATCAAAGCTGCTGAAAAGCGTATGGGCGAGATTGCTGTACTGAAAACCCACATCATTAATTACGCAAAAACTCGTGATACTTATACCGCCTACCGTAAAGCAGGATATTCAAAAAGGTTTTATGAGGAATACACTGCCGATTTGCTTTTACACAAGGCGTCAAAGGCAGCTTTTGATAAATTGCAGACGAAAAAACTCCCCACCGTCAAGACCCTCCAAGCGGAATATGCAGAGCTGCTCTCCACTAAGAAAAAAGCGTATGCTGAGTATCTGACTGTTAAAAAATCCATGCAGGAAGTCCAGACCGCAAAGGCAAACGTTGACCGCCTTTTAGGATATGATGACTCCTTGAAAGAGAAAGAAAAAACACAGGAACAGCGATGAGCTGACCTGTGTTTTATAGCCTCCGCAGGAGGCGTAGCCACTACCACAAGGTAGTGTTCAAATGGGGATTGGGGATACTCCCCAACAAGCAGATTTGCCAAAAATCCCGTCAGGGAATTTTGAGCAAAATCGCAAGGTGTGTACCACCTTGCCCTGCTTGCCAGTACAGTAAGAAAGGAATATTGGTTTAATAAAGTTTTATAAGTTACTAGCAAGTTTACGAGAAGCATTTCGGAATGAAGTAGGGGTCATTCCCTGTTTAGTAGTAAATTGCTTAATGAAATAGGTATCGTACTCAAATCCTGTCGAACGTGCAATTTCATTTAAACTCATTCCAGTATGGGTGAGCAACTCTTCTGCAACTTTTAATCGATATGATAATAGATATGACATTGCTGTACAATTACACCGTTTATGAAACATTTCATTGAGAGAAACGCGGTTGAGGTGAGCACATTGTGTTAAATCGTCTAAAGTAATTTTATTAGCATAGTTAGTGTGTATATATTCTAAAACCAAATCAACAGGTGATTGTCCATTTTCCGAATTTAAGCTTTCAATCAAACCTAACATTTGAATAAGATTTTTTTTGATTCTGCAAACCCAAAGTGAATCGCTTTGAGCAAATACTTCTGTTCCTATAATAAAAAACCAATCTAATAATTTTGAATATGCTTTTGTGTGAATAGCGGGCACTCCTGTATGCGTACTATCTCTTTGAAATAAAGATAACCCTGTGTGTATTTTTAAATTAGGCATAAAATAATCTTCGGTTCTTGAAATTGGTATCGTATTAAGAAAATCCGGGTCAAAGCTGAACGATTGAGCAGATACTTTCTCTCTTTCAAAGACTTGTATTTCATCAGTTTGTGACAAACAAAGTACTCCAGGTGCAGAAATTGCAATAGGACGATTATTCAACGTTCCTTTTATGCTCCCACTGGTGACAAATACTATAGTAAACCGATTCTGATATGGCAGCTCTTTAAAATCTTCTATGGCAAAAAAATCTATATTAACAGTCCTGTTTTTATATCTGTCTATTTGTGGCATAATTCTCTCCTTACAGATAGTATAGTTAAAATCTTCGTTTATTACATTGTACCACAGAAGCGCAAGCTATAAAATATTAATGTAACAAAAGGATATAATATCAACATATTAGCCAACTTTTTACTATGTAAAGTTATGCTAAAATGATTTTTCAATTAACAAGGAGGAAAATAAATTATGGCAGTAAAGGTTGCAATTAACGGCTTTGGACGCATTGGTCGACTTGCTTTCAGACAAATGTTCTCCGCAGAGGGATATGAGGTAGTGGCAATTAATGACTTAACCAGTCCACAGATGTTGGCTCATTTATTAAAGTACGATTCTGCACAGGGTCGATATTCTTTAGCTGATAAGGTGGAAGCAAAAGAAAGTTCTATTGTGGTAGCAGGAAAAGAAATCGAAATTTACGCTCAAAAGGATCCTAAAAATCTTCCTTGGAGTAAGCTTGACGTAGATGTGGTTTTAGAATGTACAGGATTTTTTACATCAAAACAAAAAGCATCAGCCCATATTGAAGCAGGAGCTAAAAAGGTCGTTATCTCCGCTCCGGCTGGAAATGATCTGCCCACAATTGTTTATGGAGTAAACGAAAATGTTTTGAACAAAAATGATACGGTTATTTCAGCGGCTTCTTGCACAACAAATTGTTTGGCTCTGATGGTTGATGTACTTGATAAATTGGCTCCAATTGAAAAAGGATTTATGACAACGATTCACGCTTATACAGGTGACCAAATGACTCTTGACGGCCCTCATGCAAAGGGCGATTTGCGAAGAGCACGCGCAGCCGCCTTAAATATCGTACCAACTTCTTCTGGTGCTGCCAAAGCAATAGGACTGGTAATTCCAAAATTAGAGGGGAAATTAGACGGTGTATCTCAACGTGTGCCAGTACCGGCTGGTTCGGTGACAGAGTTAGTCGCAGTAGTCAATGAGACGTTAAAGAAAGATGACATAAATACTGCTATGAAAGCGGCATCTTCTGATTCATTTGGATATACAGAAGAACAGTTGGTATCCTCTGACATAATCGGTATAACATATGGTTCATTATTTGATGCTACGCAGACAAAGGTTACTTCACTTCCTGACGGGAAGTCTTTAGTTAAAGTTGTGGCATGGTACGATAATGAAAATTCGTATACAAGCCAAATGGTTAGAACAATTAAATACTTTGCTGAATTATAATATTAAAACCGCATTGTAAAATTGTCTTATTGTGTTTAAAAGCAAATGGCGGTTTTGAACTAAAATCAAAGCCGCCATAACTAAATAAAATTATGGAGGTGTAATTAGTACACCTTTTTTTGAGGATATGGCGGTATCTAAGGAGGTATCGCTATGTTTTTATTTGGTTTTACAATATTGGTATATGGTAAGCAGTTAAAAAAAGTAATCTACCTGCTCAAATCTATTACAGTTTAATAGATATAAGACACTTATGCAAAATAATACATAAATATTTTCATGCCCGATTGAGCTTTGTTCAGTCGGGCATTTTTGCGTTTATAGAGCCTCACTGCCGTTCTCCACCACCATCCTTTCGATTTCAGCAAACAAAAAAACGAAGGGATGGTAAGACCATGAAAATAATTAATTTAAAAGATTATTACCTCTACTACACGCAAGACACCTATGTAGAAGTATCTGACGAGCTGTTCGCTATTTTTGAGGAATCTGCAAGAGCTGAGGCAACATATGAGAGAAAGAAATACCGCTACAAAGCTCACTATTCTCTTGATCGTGGGGATGGAATTGAGCATGACATCTTGTTTGTTCCTCTCTCACCCGATGAGATTTACGAACGTAAGCTCACAAGTCAGCAGCTCCACGCTGCCATTGCTTCTCTGCCGGACAAGCAGGCAAAGCGTATATATGCTCATTATTTTATGGGCATGAGCAAGACAGCTATTGCCAAAGCAGAAGGTGTAAGTGAAAAAGCTGTCCGCATTGGTATCGAAAGAGGTTTACATACCATAGAAAAATATTTTAAAAATTTCTCCTAAATCATGTTCCGTTTCCTACGGAAAAAAGTCAGGGTATATAGAGGGAGGTAAAATCTTCCCCCAGTTCCTTGACAATTGAATATACGGTATTTTGAGTACGAAACTTATGTGGCTGAAAAGCAAAGCGATATAATGGGCAGCGCCATGATGACCGTTGTAACACCCCTGCCAAAAAAGGAAACCAAATAATTGATGAGAGCCTTTAGGAGTAGGGGTATTACAGCAGTTGGAGCGATAAATGCAGCCATTAGACCGAACGGTGGCACATTCGCCGCAATAACACACATAAGGGATAATGATACTTTCTCACGACCTCCCACAGACTTGAGGGGGAGTTCCTGCGGTATGCGTAGCTTTTGGGACAAGCATATACGGTACCTTGGGACTATGATGCCAAGCTAATGGCAGCTCAAAATATCCCCTTGCCGGGGTGCGTGGCAAATACGGCAAACTGATAAAACTAACCGCACCGCACTTTTGTTTTAAGCAAATTTGCGGTGTGCTTGGTTTTACTATAAATGATACAGCGACAAACTTTTCATAAATCGTCGATACGCTTATACTTTATATAAGCAAGACACTTGGAGGTGATTGCGAATGGAAAATATCAAAAATGCACCTGTTCCTACTGCTACTGCTGTTACACCACCTAATTCTTATGAGAAAACCAAAGCATATCAGGATTTTATCAATGTACTTTCTCAGATTATAGAAAAACATGGTGCAGAGGTCTTAGATGAAATCAATCGTGTTGTCTAAACGAGCAGTGCTTATGGATTGATGTTTTCCAATCATTGATTGGAGGTCAACTATTATGAATCGGAGTGGAAAAAATGTGTACTTTACCCTCGTGTAAGTACCGAAATGCAGGTTGATGGGTTCAGCTTGGACGGGCAGAAAAACAGCTTAAGGCGTTTTGCAGACAGAGAAGAAATGGAGATCGTAGACATTTACGAAGATGCTGGTAAATCCGGCAAATCCATAGAAGGCAGACCCGCTTTTAAACAAATGCTGTATGATATTGAAAATGGCTTGGAAATTGAATATATCTTAGTCTATAAGCTCTCCCGCTTTGGCAGAAATGCAGCCGATATTTTAAATTCTTTGGAACACGTTCAATCCTTTGGCGTAAACTTAATTTGCATTGAGGAAGGAATTGATTCCTCGCAGACAAGCGGAAAACTTCTAATCTCTGTGTTGTCTGCTGTTGCTGAAATAGAACGTGAAAATATCATAGAGCAGACAATGAACGGAAGAAAAGAAAAAGCCCGTCAAGGTGGCTGGAATGGTGGGTTTGCTCCCTATGGTTACTACCTCAAAGATAAGCAGCTCTATATCCAAGAAAATGAAGCAGAAGCGATACGAATTATCTTTGATAAATATGTAAATGGCAATATGGGATTTTATAAAATTGCAAACTATCTAAATTTGCAGGGTATCCCAAAAATCAAACGTGCCAACGGTACTCTTTCACAATGGAGTACGCATTTTGTCAGAATGATAATCGACAATCCTGTGTACACTGGAAAAATTGCTTTTGGCAGACGAACAAGAGAAAAGGTCAAAGGTACAAAAAACGAATACCGCCAAGTACACCAAGATGAATATATTATTGCAGACGGTCAGCACGAGGCTATCATAGATGAGGAACTATGGAATGAAGCGCATGAAAAACGTGAATTAACAGGCATTAAATCCCCGTCCAAAATTGGTCGGGACAGGGCGCACTTATTAAGTGGTATTTTAAAATGCCCCAAATGTGGCGGCCCGATGTACACCAATAAACACGCTTGGACAAACAAAGACGGTACATATAAAGAAATTTACTATTATGTATGCAGCAAGGCTCGCACTGCACGGGGAAAAAGCTGTGATTATAAAGCCATGCTCAAAAAAACCGATATTGAGCCGCTTGTCATTGAGGCAATCAGAGAACTGATTAAAAATCAGGATTTTGCGACAGAAATCAAATCAAGGATAGGCAAGGAAATTGATACTTCCACTTTAAATAGAGAACTCAAAAACTATGAAAATAAGCTTAGAGAAGTGGAACTCAATAAAACTCGTCTTGAAAATGAAATTGACAGTCTGCCGGAAGATACCCGTTTTAGAGAACGCAAGCTCCACGATATGACCCTCCGTCTTGATGGGCTGTATGACACCATCGTAGAGCTTGAAGAAAAAATTGAAGATGTAAAGCTGCGCCGCAAAGCCGTGGAGCAAGATGCCATCACACTGGAAAACATCTACACCCTACTGGAAAACTTTGATAAGGTATATGATAAAATCAGCGAGGAAGAGAAAAAATCTCTGATTTCTTCGTTAATCAAAGAAATAGAGATTTTCCCATGTGACAAGGCTGAATTGCCTTTGAAGTCTATTTTATTCAATTTTCCTGTTTATAAAGACGGTGGAGATGTTTGTGGGTTTTTGTGGGATAAAAGTACGCACGTCTCATCCTGTTCGTCTAAAGGTAGGGAGATTTTGTCTTCGATATCAATTGTATCATACAGCTGATTATTGATGTTTAGTGGAATTTTAAATTGTATCCTACGAACCCAGCGTCCATCAGCCTGTCTTTCGGGATAGATTTCTATTTTCTCAAGAATACTCTGCATGATTAATTTTTCGTCTTCATCTGGCATCTTATCCATTTCTTCAATCAGCATACTTAATATTTCATTGTATTTACTTGCAGAAAAAGTGTCATTTCTGGCATTGTCCAGAGATAAAGAATTCGTAACTAGATTCTCATCAATCACTTTTATCTGTTCAAGCTGCATCCTCAAAACACCCTGTATTTCATCATATAGTTCATCATACAAATCATCTTCTGGATTCAAAGCTCCCATTTTGGATAAAAGTTTTTTCTTCCTTGTCTCTAATTTTTGCTTCTCTGTTTGCAGTCTCTCCTGTTCTTGCAAAAGCTCCGAAAGATGATTGTTTGAACCTACACGCTTTAAAATTATCTCATTAAAATCCGAATCTGACAGAACCCACTTTATAACAGCTTCAACCTCGGTGTTAATAATATCTTGCCTTATATGTGTTTTAAAAGAACATGGCTTTCCTGATGGATTTTTTCTGTTTTTGCAAATATAATACCACATATCTGTGTAGTAACCCTCAGCACCTTTTTTCTTTTTGCGGTTAACACTTCCATACATGGAAGCACCGCATAGGGGACACTTCACAATCCCTGAAAGAACATGTGCGTGTTCTAGGCTATGCGTTTTTTCAGGTTTGGAAGAACTAGAGGTTTCTTCTTCCGCTGCACAGGCAGCGACAGAAAAGACAGAAACCACGCAAAGTGCAAGAGCAATTAGTTTTTTAACCATGATACTTTCTCCTTTGATTTTGAATTGATACTACTAAGACAAGTGAAGTTTGCAAAAAGTTTTATGATTTACAAACTTTTTTAGTTTTTTTGATTTCGCCAGTTTTTCTCTCGGAACACGAAGTGTTTTATCTTTTTAGGGAATAGAAATTAGTTATCCATAAACCAAATGCACAATATGTAAAACTAGTTATTCAAAACAAAAATGTATAATCAAATTTAGCTGTACTTTAAAAACTAACTGGATACAGAATTGCTGATTTCTACAAACTTTTGTTATTCGATTTGCCGGAATTCAGCTCATACTTGTTTTTGTTATTTGTGATAACTTTAGCTCAAGAATGACGTTTTTGATATCGGCCTTTATAAATCAGCACTGCCATGGCTGCCAAAGCTACCATTGCAACTAATAAGTAAAGAACAACAGAAGAAGAATCTCCTGTTTGCGGCAATTTGCTTATTGTATCAGCAGTAGGAGCAGTGGTTGCTGCCGGAGTTGGCTGAACAGCTGCTTCATCCGCCTTTACAATCGCAAACGGAGAGAAGCTTGTGAATTTGCCCTTAATTTCGCCGTTCGCTACTTTAGAAGTTTGCTTTTCAATTGTTCCGTCAGCTTTATAGTGCAGAATGGAGAGTGATTGTCCGTTGTAATCTGCACCAACAGGGAAAGTCAGCTCAAATTCGCCTGAATAGTCGCCTGTAACAGAAATATCAAACCAGAATAACAGCTTGTTTTCCTTTTGCAGCTTGCGAATATCATCATGAGCAGCATTCGTTCCCTCAGTGGCAAACGCTGGATTCTTCACTACTGCCAAGTTTACACCATCAGCAAAATGTCCGTTTAGCTTAATGCCTGTTTCATTGTCACTGAAATCCTGCTGTTTATGGTCAGGATTTGGTGTCGGAACAGTGGTGGGAGCAGGTGTAGGGACAACTGGAGTGGGAGAAGGTGTTGTAGTAGGTGCAGGAGTAGGATTCGTCGGCTGATTGTTTACATCAATAAAGGTAAACTCGTTTTCTGTGGCGTATGTATGTGCCGCAGAGTTCGGTGTGCCTGTGATGGTGAAGCCATCGATGGGGGAAACACCTACATCTGGATCTGCCGCATATTTTGCGTCAAAACCAAAAGCATACCTCCCTATGGTTTGCACAGATTCAGGGATTTTCACACTCATCAGTTTGTTGGAGCCAAATGCAAATGAGTCTATGCTTGTCACAGAATCTGGAATTGCCACATCGATAAGTTCATTGCCTGCAAATGCCAATTCTCCTATTTTTATCACAGAATTTGAAATTGTCACATTTGTGAGCTGGTTTCTGTGAAATGCAGCGCCGCCAATTTTCGTTACCGAATTTGGAATAATCACACTTGTAAGTTGATTATTAGAAAAGGCAAATGCTTTAATAACTGTTACTGAGTTTGGTATTGTTACATTTGTAAGTTGCTGATTATAGAAAGCAGAGTCTCCAATACTGGTTACAGCTTTTCCATCAATTTCACTTGGAATTGACACATCTTTATTGCTACCAGTATAATAAGCGATTTCAACAGTGCCGTCTTCAAGCAGTCTATAATTGAAATCTCCGCTAACCAGAGTTTTTTCTTCACTGCTCTCGGGTTTGCTTTCTTCAGAAACAGCAGAAGATTCTTCACTACTCTCGGGGGTGCTTTCCTCAGGAACAGCAGAAGACTCTTCACTAGTTTCAGGTTTGCTTTCTTCGGATATAGCAGAAGATTCTTCACTGCTTTCAGGCTCGCTTGCAGAAGATTCTTCGCTGCTTTCAGGCTCACTTACAGAGGACTCTTCACTAACTTCGGGTTTGCTTTCTTCGGATACAGCAGATGGATTTTCAGGTTCAGAAACATTTGCTGCCAATGCGGTTAGTCCAAATGAGCTTATAGCTAGAACAGCACTTAGCAGAACTGCCATAACCTTTTTTGAACTTTTAAACTTGGGTTTATTCATTCGCTTATTCCTTTCGTTTTATATCCTATTTTCGTTTGCTAAACGAGCTGACTTCATTCTGGTAAATCATGAATTTAGCTGTTCATAGAATGGTTTTTTGCTGCATCCAGTTAGTTTTTAAAATACAGCGTAATGCGGGTCTTGCCAATTTGATTTGTGAATCTTGTGTTTTGGAATTATTGAAAACTTTATCTGTCTGTCTTTTCTGTCATCAAAAATCACTCTCCTACACTTTTCTATAAATTACCAAAATAAAATCCATATGGACATTATAGCACAATATATTTAGTTATTACTAATGTTATTTTAAATTAGCCTATTATTTCCTTGCTGTTACTGCATTAAAATAAATAAAAGCAGTAAAGATGAGGAGCAAAGCCATGAATGACTTAGATTTCGTGACAATCGGACAGAGAATCAAAGAACGCAGACAAGCTCTCGCCGTTACGCAAGAAGCGATTGCGAATCAACTGAATGTGAATCCAAGCCACGTCAGCAATATTGAATGTGGTCGTGCAAATCCGTCTTTAACCCTCCTTATCAAGATTGCCAATATACTGGAATGCAGTGTAGATTTTTTCATCGGTGGGGAATACACCTTTGGGGTCGACAAGGAGAAGGAAAAGACGCTGGATGACAAAATTATGGATAAGCTGAAATACTATGACATTGACAAAAAATTGAAAATCTTAAAGATGCTTGACATCCTTTAATCGGATAAAATGTCGAGCAACGTTTTTAGGGTGTATTTTATGCCCAACTGGAATCCTTCTTGTTCAGCGGTTAATGCGGTTTGGTACAGGAGGCTTTTGATTTGTTCGGTTTCTTTGTCTGTCGATTGTTTGGCATACGTTTTGAGGAGTGTATTGATTTCAGCATCAACACGGCTGCTCATTTCAATTGTATCTTTTTCATAACAGATGACAGCTTCATACGTTTTTTTAAGTAATTCATTCATAGGGTTTAATTTCCTTTCTGTATTTTAAGTGGAAGAATTTTATGTGTTTATAACTAAGACAGGAAAAGCTTCAAAAAAGTTTTATGGAATTTGAAATTTATTTTTGGCTGTCCAAAACTCTTTACTTAATAATTTGTGTGTTTTAAAACGAATTTGATTTGTACCAGTCGAGAAATTCTTTGATAGCAAGCTGATTTCCGCTGTACATAAAGCTGATATGTAAATCAATGTTCACAGGTTTAAATGCAGGTATTTTGGAAAGATGCACTCTGAACTCTTGTATTTTATCAAGAGGGATTTTGTGTTCTTTGCCTGCATAGTTTAGCATTACAGTTTCGTTTGATTTGTTCATAATAAATTACTCCTTATTAAAATTATTTTGGTTTATCAAAAATATCTTCGTAATAGGAAAACTGATAAATATGATTTTGATAGTCGAAATCCTCGGGTAAAAAAGCATGCAGTTTACAGCGATATTCATTTATGAGTTCTCTAATGAAGATGTAGGATTGATTTTTCAATAAAGACATAGAATCAGTCGGTTTATCAGCACAGACCAACATTTCATCACTAACAGTTAAAAAGAAAGATTCATCCTTTTGATTCTTCAATAAAATTGTGTTTGTATGCTTGCTGAGCCGTATCATTCGTACGACATTGGTGGATTCAATAAAAGTGAAATCTTCACCTCTCTGTGTTTTATCAAAGTAAAGTTCATCCTTTTGTGTCATATGGGGCAAACGAACTTTTTTGAATTGCTGAAAAAATTGCTCCGATTCATGTTTTGCTAGAATGAGCCCGATGCCATCTGTAATTTGTTCTGTGTTAAACGGAAGAACTCGTTTCATTTTTTCACCTCTCCTTTTTTTAGAATAAAATCCCTGTCCTTTCTCTCGCAAATGCGATTACGCATTTGATGTATTTTACTTTCAGTATTTTGCAACAAAATACGTTTTTCCTCTTTGAGTGGCTTGCCACGATTAGGGCAGACTTTTCAGGTGTCCGGTGGACATCTGAAAAGCAAGGAGCGTAAGCTCCGCAGTAAGGACTTTGGTAGTGCATCAGCACGGACAAAGTGGCTGCGTAAGCAGACAATCGTGTCGGCTATGCCGACCGAACGGAGAGAAGCGACGGAGCCACGATTCCTTATGCCCTTTTCGCTTTTAGCCATGTTTTTTCAATAATTGGCTAAAACGGGTTTTCTCTTCGCACATCGTGCGAGCGTAAGCGAGGACTGGTGCGGTTTTTCGGCTCTTTTTAGTGTTGCAAACACTGTTGAGGATTTCTGAAATTCTCATGTTTTTTGAGTTGAGATTCTCAACAATCTCAACAGCTCTAGCTGTACCATGGCTTTGCGAGCTTATTTTGTTGAGGATTTTTGACCCCCTGTGGCACACGATTGAGTTTGTTGAGTTTTTGTTTTTCAGGTTTGTTTTACTGTTGCAAATATGATTGCAATTTTCTTAAAATTGCGCCTGTTTTGGATTGCAATTTGCAATCTTTGCAATCGTCTTCAGTAATACCAAGGGTTTAGGGGCGATTTTTATTGCGTTTTTTTGACCCCCTTTGGCACACGATTGCGTTTGTTGCATTTCTGTTTTTCAGGGCATTTTGTATGCACGCTGCATACATTTTTTGAGCCTTTATTTTGCGTATTTTCGCATTGGTTTTAAATCAATATATTTCGATTTGGCTGTAAAATCTGATTGGATTTAATGAACTGTTTTCAATCAGTTTCTATAAAAAAAGAGCATCCCGATGACTGTAAAACAGTCAAAACGAGATGCTCAAAACGTATAATTATTCTGAATTCATACATGGGATTTAAATCATATTCTTTGATTTTGATATTAAAGTATTGATGCTTTTAGAGTTTGAAATGCTTACTTTTAGATATGATATTACTACTTGGGAAAATTTGCTTGAGAATAGAAAAGACCAACAAACTAATTGTTTGTTGGTCTGGGTGGGTCAGGTAAGTTTTCCGAGTCAATTTTGTCTTATACGTTGCAAACAAGTAAGCGAAAGTTTGCATGGAATGGCGAGGGCGAATTGCACTGTAGCGAATGCCTGTTTTTGACAGGCATGAAAAAAGACCACCGAAGTGATCTTTAAAATTTGCATATTGTGTTTTAGACAAACTGAAATTTGTCGCTGTATGCTAATTCTCTAATTCCATTAACAGTTTTGCTCCTAACACTGTCGCTGGTATTCTGTAGTTGGGCGAGAGGTTTGACAATATTACAACTGCCGTTCCAGTCTCGGGATTAAATCCAAGATAGCTATTATAATTCCCTGTGCCACCATTGTGCCAGATGATACCGTTCTCGCTATCAATAATCCAAGACATTCCAATCTCATCCATACGGATATCCATAGCCTTATAATCCTCGGTTGTAGCGTTTATGGTTTCAAGGCTGTTATGACACTCAGCAAAGTACGAATTTTCTTCAAGCTGCATTTGTGTATAGAAAAGCATATCCGATATATTCGATGTAATAGCTCCTGCGGACAAATAAGCATCATTATCTTTCCAATCCCAATAGTTACCGAGATTTCCGCTTTTATCGGAAATCTTCGTGCTGGTCAAGCCCAATTTACTCACTGCGAACTCGTTTACCAGAGTTGTATAATCGGCATCATATACCGCTTCAAGCAAAAGTCCTAAAACCGCATATCCGAAATTTGAATAAGTAAAACCATAGCTTTCTTTATCCATACTCAAATCACTTAGTTTGTTAAGTACCATTTCCTTTGTGATACCGAAAAAATCGTTTCTTCCACCAAAGAAGTTTGAAATCATCGGGTATTCAAAATAGTATCCTTTATATCCCGAAGTATGTGTTAAAAGCTCCCTTATTGTTGGGTATTCGTTACGATCAGAGAGGGGCAAATAGGTATCTATCGTACTATCTATATCAATCTTACCTTCGCTGATTGCCATGTTTATCAAGGCGGCAGTGAATGTTTTTGTGAGAGAGCCGATTTCATATGTATGTAATTTTTGCGGAAGCTCTTTCCCGTTTTCTCCATATACAGTATAAGAAATATGACCATCACGAATAATTCCGACTGTAATAACGGCGTCATCATTATTTTTTGTGGTATATTCAAGTGCTTTCTCAAAAGACAATGCAGGCACTTTGCTCAGCTGATATTTACCATATAATGATAGCCCGAGTATAAGTATTCCTACTACACCAACAAAAGCAAAAAATGCTATAAGCACTTTCTTCTTCCTTGCTTTCTTATTCATTTTTGAGTGTTGCTTTTCTGTATTC
Source organism: Scatolibacter rhodanostii (assembly GCF_900197595.1). Lineage (GTDB taxonomy): Bacteria > Bacillota > Clostridia > Oscillospirales > Acutalibacteraceae > Scatolibacter > Scatolibacter rhodanostii. The sequence goes on from NZ_FZLO01000001.1 coordinate 209,354, forward strand.
AAGTCAATCTAAATCCTTTCAAATTCAAATTTATCTTTGCTATTTCGTAAATTTCTTAGCAATAATCATACCACTTTTTTATGAATAAATCCATTAAAACAGCATAGTTTTCACCAAACTTTCATCTATCTACCCATTGAATCTCACAAACATGACCAACCCAGCCAATAGCAACAGAGCCAGCTTGCAGCATGATATCCACAAAATACACCTCACCACTGCAATCCGTGATGCAGAGCCGAATGGCCATAGCCTTTAGCTTTCCGTATTCTTTCGGAGTACAATCTCTTGCGATATGCTGAAACTGCTCTGGCTGTCCCATGGTTTTCCAGTGTTAAATCGTTGCACATTTTAGAGTGTGTTTGTGCCAGTAATATTTAGGAGTTGTTTTCGTGTGGTATTTTATCACTAATCTAAAATAAAAAACCAGCAAACTAATTGTTTGCTGGTCTGGGTGGGTCTGATAAGTTTTCTAGGTCAATTTTGTCTGCATACTTTTCTATGAGATAAGCTAGTAGGTTAGCCAATCTCCATATCAGCCCATCCTTTTCTTGTATGCTTACCAGTGTAATGGTATTAGTTTTGGGTAGCATCAAAATAGAAATAAATGATTAACTTAAATATACATTAACTAGATTATTATAAAACGCATTTAGTTCCACATCCAAAAATTCCTCGCCTTCAAATACAGATTTGCAAATATTGGAGATTTCAGTAAAATGCCTCTCTGGAATTTTGCTGCTAATATCTCCAAGAATTTTAAAAATTTCATCTTTATACTTTTTTTCAATAATATTAAAATACTTTGCATCTTGATTGTCGATTAACACTTGCCGAGATTTTGAGAATGCCCACAAAAGTTCGCCAACACGGTCGACATTTTCATATCCTGTAATAGCAGGTTTTTCAATATCATACCCATTGGAAAAACACTCCACCATTTGTGATGTAACTTCTACAGGAAAAGCAGGAGTGAATTCATTTATCAAAGTCTCATCCTCATTTTCGACAGCTTGTTTTAGTGTCTCAAAAAATCTCTTTGGAATCTTTAACCCATGACGAATTAAGATATTAGATTTGTTACAACATAAAAGAATCAAATAATCATATTCTAATTCGGCAAAAGGGGTGCATAGGTACAAGAAATGAAAAAGTTTATCACCATCTGCTATATCAAAGTTATTTGCAATAAGTGGATAGTTCTTTAGTATTCCATCACAGAAATAACGTGTAGGGAAAACAATGGAATATATAGCTGATAAATCACTTAGAACCTCTCTGGTTTTTATGAGCTTATCTTTGTAATTGTTCTCATACCATGCGGTAATTTGATATTTATTAAAATATTTACTAGGTTTGTGTTCATTATAATACAAACATGAACTCATCAAGCTTTGATATGCGTCATCTTCATTTTTACATAGCTCTTGATGGTTTTCCATTAGTATCTTTTGTTCTGTACATATGTCGTTAAAGTATGTTTGCATTTTCTTTAGAGTCGACAATGTCTGTCGTAAATTTATTAATGCTAACCGAGATTTCTCCTTATCTCTACTCAAAAATCCAACTATTTGATTATAGAAATTTTGTATGCTTTGAAAAAAGTCGTTTTTGATTTTACTTAGCCCTTCTGGAAGATTTGCTTTTTCGTCAAATGGTCTATCCTCATAAGGATATTTATACTCTCTAATCAGCTTTTTATTTAATTTTTCCCTAAGTTCATCTATTTCGTCTGTAAGTTTACTTAATTGTTTTTGCTCTAGCAGTCTATGAATGCACACGACAATTTTGTTGGTCAAATTTACAATATTAGTTCTAATAAAAAACCAATGCTCTAGCCATTCATAAACGCTATCGCATTCATAATTGCTGAGAATTGTTTTGCTCCATAGGGATGTGAATTCTTGATGGAACATAATTACAATATTTCTAATTGGCATAGTCTTATGTGCATCATTAGGGATTTCATATCCAGACAGTACATCTATCACTGGTTTAATAGCATCAGCACAATAAGTATCAAAAATGGGAAGCATTTTGCATATGGTTTTTAATCTTGCCACACTCTCGTCATTGCCTTTATTGATTTCGCTTGCAAAGAGAATGTAATTCACATGGATTTCATCTCTTTTTTCGTTAACATATACTTGTAGTGATTCAGTTTCATTCCTTAAATATGCTAAAATACAATCTAAATTTTCATAAACATACGCCATGTAGCTTTCTCTGTTTCCACAAAAACAAGTGTACATAATAGTCGATATAGTATCTATGGAATAACTGTTACAGCGTTCCCAAAGCAATTTTAGGGAAATGTTATTTGATAAATTAAAAGAATGGTCAATGTTGATGAGCCAATAAATAATTGTAGCATATGAAGTAATATCCGATGTAATATTAAAGGCTTCATCATTTTTAAAGCGTTCATGCAGAGATTTACACAGAAAGTAGATGTCTGTTTTTGATAAATCTATTTTAGGTGTAGTATTTCTAAGGTTGCCTAGATATTCTATATTTTTGTTAGCAGGCACTATTTTTTGTATATCATCTAAAGTGTTTAGGGAGGTGTCTATCTCCTCAAATTTAGTAAATGGATTTAACTCCATATCTAAAAGGAATAAACCACCATGTTCGTTTGCATCATCATAAATACTCTGATTGGCAAGGTAATATTTCATAACGCTACCAGAAAATATACCACGCAAAGCATCTACATATGGGGTCAAATTGTTTTTATCCCATATCACTTCAACTAATTGTAAATAGAAATTTTCTTTATTACTTATTAACTTTGGGAGACAAGAAAATAGCTTGGCGTAATAAGTAGAATCTGCAATATTTATAACTTGCAATGCAGTAGTTTCTAATTCAATAAATTCATGCAACTTATCAACAATGTGCTGTGATCGAACTGGATGTAATCCTTCTATATGTTTTTTCGTACTATCAATGCGAATTAAAAATTCATTTTCAATGCTCTTTAGGAGTTCTCCATAATCTTGAGAGGTTGTTTCTGTTAAACTACCAATGAGTTTATTTGCTGAAAGTTTAATACCGCATATGTCTGCGAAACAGATCTTGCGAAGAATTTCGCACTTAATTTTACCGGAATTAGTACCACTAATTTGAATAATTTGATTATTGATTCGCTCAGATAGCATTTCGCCATGGGTAAGTAAATAAATATATTCAATCAGTAATTTCTTTTTTTCAACAATCCTAAACGATTTTCGCCAATCTGTAATTGATGGGTGCAATTTACCTGTTTGACTAAGCACTTTAAAAATACTCTGCGCTTCTTCTTCACTAAGAAACAATTTAACTACTTGTAAGGATCTAACATTGCTTAAATCTCCGCTATAATTATACCAATCGTCTTCTCTGGTCGTTATAACTAATCTGTAATGATATGTTACGTCATCTTGTAGAAGTTGGGCTAATTTATTCCACTCACTAAGTTGAGAATCTAGATTATCAATAATAATTAGTGGCTTTTCTCCCATTTTTACTCTTGTGGCAAAATAAGAAACTATATTGCTCAACTCTTTATGGTCATTACACCATAAAAGCTGATAAATTGTATATTGCTCTTGCAAGTCATATGCAACTTTAAGAGCCAAGGTTGTTTTCCCTTGACCGCTCGATGCTTTAATCACAGTCACTCTATTTTCTTCGACAGATATAGCAACTTCTTTTTCCAATAAAGTTCTTTTAACTGGTAAGTGCCGTGCGATATCCTGATAAGAAGGTTTTTTTCCTTCATAATAGCTATAGTCTGTTTGGGTGTTTTCACCAGACTCAAAAACAACTTTTTTTATCCAACTGTGTGCAGGGTTATGTACACCCTTGCTAATGTCATCTTTAATATTGAGAATTACTGTATCAAGCTCATTTTTATTAATGCTATTTCTGTGTTCCATTTTTTCTAAACAACAAATTTTAAGACCGTTTGCAAATATAGAAATATTGTCTGTTACAATATCGTAAGTGTCTATCAGCAGCTTTTCAATTTCTCGAGACAAAGTGCTTTTTTCTTTTTTTTCAAAAGAAAGCTTGGAGATAAAGCTATCGTATGAGAAGTTATTCCAATTCCAAAATGGATTTTCTTCTTTAATTTTCTCAATTATCTTTGCCCAATAATTGTTGGAAGTAGTATCTAAACTGCAATCAAAAAGTTTACTCAAATTTTTCGAAGCAACCTGAAAATCATAAATCAATTTAAAATTTCGATTTTTATTTATAAGATAGGCTTCCAAATAATTTTTTAGAACATCTTTTAGAAAACTGGCATCTTGTTTTTGTGTAGAATATTTTAATTGTATATGGCTAATACAATCATCTGAATCTTTAAGACTAATCTTATCTATATCTTCAATTCCCTCTAAATAAAAAACCGTATTTTCATCTATTTCAGATAATATCAAATAGCAAGAATATAAAAATTGATACGTAAATCCTGTTAGTGCAATTTGCCCTCCTGTTCTTGAATCCTGCAATTCTTGAATCGTTGACTTAGGTGTAGAAAAATTTATCTTTTTTGTTTTATCAATTTTCTTTTTCGTCACTTATCCACCTGTTTTCTGATTTGATTATTGTAATTATTTTGCCATAATCTACTTGTCCATCATAAACATAATGGGAAGTTTAGGATTTAACTTTCAAAACCTCAAATTTGCTCATTGTAGAGAGTAACTTACCTGCAAAATGAAAGTTTTATAGTGTCATCTTTTTGGGGTAAAGTAAACTAAATTTCTCGGTTTAAATTCAGCCAAAAATATTTCTTACTGAAATATATCCCAGTGGCAGATACATAAATATCAAATTTAATCTTTGCCATAGACCTTCTTTAAATATCAGTGTTCCTTAAAATTCTGATTTATCTCCCATAACAAACAACACGAAAAACAGTAGTGCCAACATAAAAGAAAAGGGTAGATATGTTTTATCATTGGACTTGAATGAGAGTATTGCAAACAGTAGTGAAGATTGCAATAAATACAACTATTAAAGGTTTTGATATCTGTACATATTGCAGGAATAGCAACTAGAAACATTAGGGCAATTAGCATCCATGAATTAAAGGATAATCTCACAGGGCTATTGTGTTATTGCCTAATATGTTGAGGGACGTTATAGTTAGTTTGTATCCTTTATAAAATGGGATAATATGAAGGATACAATAACTATCAATTTTGAAAGGCATAATTTGGATATAATCTTAGTATTAGTCAATCTCTTTTATATCCCAAGCTCGTAAACCATCATAGCTGAAACCAATAATAGCATCAACCGCTTTTTCAAAGGATTGTCCAACTTTAAGTCCTGTTTTTGCTGGAACAAAAAATGCTTTAAATTTTGGATTTAAATCTAATGATAGGTGTCCGCTTTGAGGTGTTTTGATTTCGTTAATTACTGTACATGAAAACCGCAGATAATCTCCATTTTTTGATGCGATTGGTAATTGACCATTCCCAGAATAATATAATTGAGTCATTGTAAATTTATTATCATGTTTCCCTAACGTTTTAGTTCTGTCCAGGTAGTCTAAACATTTTTGAGCAGCATTGACATCATTAATATTTGAAAGATATTTACAAAAATATGAAACATACAATAAAAAATTTACTAATAAATTAGTTTCGATGGATGGCATTGATTCAAGGATTGAAAACAAATGAGTATATTCAAAGTCTGGAAGGCGTGTATATAAGTTAAACCATTTCCATACAATACCGCTCCTTGCTTGATTCAATATTATTAAATCTTCACAATATCCGCTTGCTTCTTTAATATTCATCAGTGGCATATTATCCCATATTTCACCTCTCAATTGAATATTACTTAAATATATTTTCTTTAGGTCATTGTTATTAGGAGTGCTTATTATTTTGCTTTTAAGTTCGCTTTGATTGAGTGATATATAATTGAAAAATTGTGTTGCTTTTGAAAATGCTTTATCTTCTCTAATGCTGGAATAGCGAAATTCTGTATCCGAATTGTAGCTTTGGGCGGTGGCTAATACTGATTCACACCATTGCGTCATAGAATTATGTATATTAAAAAATTCACTTGGATTCCCTTGCATTCCCGAATGCTTTATCAGGCAAGTAACTACATATGTTGATATTTGAATAATTGAAGTATAAGGGTATACAAGTAATGATTCATTTCCATAACTTTCGCCTAGTTCTATGCTTTTTTGAAAATCTTTAATTGCCATCTCCACTAATTGTCCTATTTTATTAAATATAGTGTTGGAATCAATCTCTTTACCCATTTTTGTAAGCATATCCCATATATGTCTCTTATAGCAAATGCCTCTTGTGTGATAATTAGTATTATTAGAAGGTTCAAGATTTATAGCCTTAGTTAATTGTTGAGCAGCATTATCAATATCTGAGGGATTATTTGAAATTATTAATCTCCCGTAATGTTGGTAGAAACTTGCTTCTTCTGGATAACAATCTACTAAGCACTTAAACACTTCTTCCTGAGAGGCGTGGTTATTAATATCTAAAATAATTTGTGAAAAATTATTTTTAGATACACCTGCATCGTCACTAACATCCAATTCGGTATTTCGAGTAACAAACATATTAGTTAAAAGTTTCTTAAGCCTATCAAATGTAATGTTGGAAGAAGAGATTTTTTTATGGTCAACTATAAAATTTTTACATAATTGGGTTAGCGGTGCTATTTCTAACAGTGATTGCCGCTTGAGTAATTCATATGCAATAATAGGGTGACATATCTTGAGTGTAGTTTCTTCACAATATACTAGATTTGAAAATTCGGCATTAATACCTCTGATTAACTCATTCAAGGATTTAAATTTTTCAGTAATCAGCTTTTTTGCCAGAGCTACAAATAATCCGTCCCCTTCTGAAAAATATGTAATTAGTGCAGCATAATTAATAACCGTAGTAAACTTGGAATCAGTTTTGATTTTCTCAACAATAGAATCAACATACTCGTTAATTCCTTTAAAATCATTTTCAAAAGCATACATGCCATAGAAAAATGGCAGACGAAAGCGAGTATAATTCAGGTTGCTAGTTAGTTTTTCTAATCCGTCTTCTCTCATTTTTAACAAATGTGCTTGTAAGTCACTAAAATTTTTCAATTGTTCAATATAGCGAATTTTAAAATTTCTAGAATCATCAACGGATAATATACCAAGTTCTTCTTGGACTGCTAGGTTCTGATTTTCATCTGTAATCTTTCTATATTGTCTAGCCATATTAATAATTAAGCACTTGATATTTAAGCTTTTTAACTTCCCCAAAAGCATAAGTACCTCATTTTGTGAAAACCCATCATCTAGCGCTATAATAATATGTTTGCTGGATATAGAATTAATTCTTTTGCAACATTCGTACAAATTATCATTGATATTTGAAATTTCGATTACGGGATATGTTTTTCTCAAATCCCAACAGATTTTCTTGCACATGACAGTAGCACCCGCTCCAGGTAAGTGTGGAATGCGATAAACATCCTGATCATTTGGTTTACCAACAAGTAGCAAATTGGTGATAGTATTTAAATGCTTCTGAAATTCTTCTCTATCGATATAACTTTTTTCTGAGATTGCAGTCCATGAGATAGTATCTCCATAATAGAAATCATTTTTCTTGTCAGAGGAATCCTTTGGTTCCTTTTCGAGCAAAGCGTCGTTAACTAAAACTACGTATTGACCAATAAACTTTTCATCTTCACTGTCTAATTGTACCCCTAACTTATCAGTTATATGAGGTAGATAACTTCTAGATAACCGTTTACTTGGAAAATTATCAATAAAATAAAGTGAAAGCTCTTCAAGAGAAAAAGAGTACTGTAAATAGCTTATATTTAAAAAATTTTCTTTTATTAAAACAGAGGACATATCTCCCAAAACGGCTGCGCTCATTGCAACATTGTCACATAAATCAAACTGTTCAAGAACCCTAATGAGGTGTTCATTACAAACATTAAAACTTTCAGAGTCAATGATAAAAGTTATATCTTCAGGTGCATACGAGTTGTTAATCTGTAATATAACTTTTTGTAAGAAAGAGAAATTTTTGATACGCCATGACGCAAAGCTGTCTGAAAGTGTTTCGGGAATGCTAGTAATCCCATTAGCATTTAACCACCATATAGTGTTTCCGGTAATAGCATCAAGTGCGTCATCTATATCGTTAGAAGTTATTTGCTTCAATAATCGGGTGTCCGCTATATGCTTTTTTAATTCATTATCGGCTGTGTTGTTGCAAAAAGATATCACTCCAGACCACTGTACTCTAGGTAGCCCTTCTGCAACATACGTGCTACATGTAAAATTTTCTCCAATAATTAAAATAGTCCTTTGATTTGATGAAAGATAATTGTATTTGTCCATCAACGAGTTTATTTTATTATAGCTGTTAGATGCAATGACCTTCTTAGGCTGCCATTGTTGAACCGCAACATCCTTCCATCCATCAAAATGAGTTAACTCAAATAGTTTTTTTAAATATACAGATGCAAAAATAAATGCCCTATCTCTAACTTCAGGGGATACTTTTTTTTTGCCGGCATAATTTAGTCCAGCAATAATTTTTGATATTAATTGGGTTTCAACCAATTTGTCACGATAGGAAAATTCTGTATCATAACTATCTATAATATATTTTTTTTCTCCTTCAAAAATATTTTTTAACACATTTTTATCCTTGAAGTCTAAATCTTGCCATTCTTCATTCGTTATTTTCTGAATCGTACTTACAAATTTCATTAAAGAAGTATTTTCTAGCCTCTTTAACAATAAGCTTAAGGCAAAGTAGGAAGAATCAAAAAATAGAAGCCCATCTTTCCGATATGAATCAAAATCAATTATCGAATAATCATATGAATATCTTGATTGGGAAATAAAAAGATTGTTGCCGTGAAAATCGCCATGCTGTGGAACAGTGAATTTTGTACATTTATAGTTATTCAGAAGATTTTGATCGGTGCCATACAAATACGGGTTTGGTAATACCATATCTTTGAATTGAATATTATAAGCTTTGGAAGCATTCGAAATTGAGTTATGCAGATATTTAGATAACACACTATCTTCATTTAGCTTATCCCCAAGTAAATTTTTGCATAACGTTGCAAATTCAACATTGTTTTCAATAGCAGAAGATGTTTTAATATCATGAGCATTTAATAAATTTTCAAATACGTAAGTTACCATTTCTTCTCTGCGTTGAGGAGACTCCAGTCCATAAAAATCTGTAAAATCATTGTTACTTTTACCTGCAATCTCCATAAGCAAGACATAATAATTACCTATTTTCTTTTTTGCAAGCTGCTTAGCCATTGAAGGGAATTTGATTTCTTTTTGGTCTAAAGAAAATTCATCTGCGGATGCATCAATTTTTAGAAAAAAATTACCTTTCCAGTGCGAATCATTTTTTAGAGCTATTTGATAGACTTCTGCACCAGAAAAACCCCCACTCATTTTCTGTAAGATTTCAAAGTTATTTTCGCTTACAATTTGAAATTTACGTATAATTTCTTCTTTAAGTTCCTGTATTATCATATTCAATCCTCTACAATTTCAATTTTTCAATATAATATAAGCTTAACCATATTTTCCCTAATTGCTATAATCATCAATTCTTCAAATTATAAATCAATTAATACGATGATAATAATAACATATAATTTTCTTATTCTCAACAATTTTATATAATAAATGACTCTTATAGAATGTCTAATAAATATATTTTTGTTCAAATTGTCGACTTATGTCGAATTGGATTCGCAATGGTATAATAGAGAATGTTTTTATTAGGTTAAAAATTTTCCAATCACGAATCAAAGTTGTTGGTTAAGCAGTAAAAAATTTAAACAAAAAAAGATGCAGACGGAAAAAAATCCGCCTGCATCTTGCTGTTATTAAGAATATAAATATCTTTTTCAATTCTACCGCATTCCAAAGTGCTTAAATGCCTTCACAATCGCTTTTTCCTTATCAGTCGGACAGTTTGGCACTCGGTTGGTTTGGGAGCCTGTATTGTAATTCGGACGTTTCTCAAAGCCACATTCTTCTTTCACCTGAGCGATATTCAGGCTTGTAACATTCAGGTTATACTCTTTCTTTACCCACTCACGAATTTCTCTATACGTAGCACTTCCAGATATGCCGTTTAGGTATTCTGCATCTGTTGGCTCATAGTCCACGTAAGCGTATTTAACATCATCGATATTTTCCCTACCTAAAAGGACGCATGTCTCAACATACACATCATTGTCCAAACCGATTTCTAAGTTCTCTTCAATGATAGGAAGCTTAAAAAGAATAGACTTTAGCCACTGCCCGTTGGGCTTCGCTTCTTCATATACATCAATTCGTTTTATCAACGCTGATAGCAACGAACGCTTGTCAGCATCGTCCATTACATCGTATAGCTTATCAAAATAAATCAGAGTTTTGTAGATGTTATCGCCGGTCAGCTTTTCGGCTTCAATGGCTTGCTTTCTGTCTCTGCATTCTTTCAAGCTCTGCTCAATATCATCGATGTTATCATACATTGTATCTAGTCTGTCCTGTAAATCGGATAGCTTTCTATCGTAATGTCTGTCCTCATAAGCAAGGTTGTCTATCTGTTTTTCAAGACTTCGCTTTGTGCCAATATACTGACCTAACTGTTTTTGGAAATTGGCTATTTCTTTTTCTATCTCGGCAGTGTCGGTTTTGATGTTAATTTTCTTCTGCATAACATCAGCGAAATTTGGGTTCTTCACTAAACTGCTGATGACCTCTGTAACAGCATCATTCAATTTTTCCTCTTGCAGTTGCTTGTTGAATGTACAAGCATGACCGTTTAATAAAGTTCTGTGCTTGCATCCATAGTAAAAATAATCTTTGTAATGCTTTCCGTTTTTCTTCTTGGTAGACTTGTTTCCGTACATACCAGAACCGCAGAGGGGACAGCATAGAATACCGGACAGAAGATGTATCTTTTCGTCTTTACTTTTATATACGTGTTCATATTTGTTCGCTTGTACTTTGCGCTTTTTCTGAGCTTTCTCCCATGTATCTTCATCGATAATAGCTTCATGGATTCCCTCAGATACCATAAAGTCATCTTGCTTAACAATATGATATTTACCTCTTGTACCGGCTATCTTTTCATTTTTTCTGCGACCATATGATATTTTACCGTTGTAAACAGGATTGTCCAATATCTGACGAATCAGACCAGCAGAGAAGAAAGGATTTTTTCCATTCTGCTTTTCTTTTTTATGAATGCCTTGCTGTTGCAGATATTTGGCGATACCATTTGCACCCATGTCTGTGTTCACATATTTATCAAAAATCAGGCGAATTGCTTCGGCTTCACTTTCTTCAATTTCCAACTTTCCGCTAATCAAAGAAAAGCCATAGGGGGCAAATCCACCATTCCATTTTCCTTCTCGGGCTTTCTGTCTTCTACCTTCCATGGTTTGGACTAAAATATTCTCACGCTCAATTTCGGAAACGGCTGAAAGGATAGTAATGACAAGTTTACCCGAATCTTTGGAACTGTCGATACCGTCTTCTACACAAATTAGATTGACGTTGCTGTCCTGCATAATTTGTAGACTGGTCAATATATCTGCTGCATTTCGTCCAAAACGTGACAACTTAAAGACCAGAACATAAGAAACTCCGTCTTTGTTAGACTGAATATCCTCCAGCATTTTCTTAAATTCTGCTCTGCCCTCGATGGATTTACCTGATTTTCCGGCATCTTCATATTCGCCCGCAATTTCATAGTTAAAGGCTTCGGCATACCTTCGGACTCTTTCTTTTTGAGCATCGAGAGAAAAGCCGTCTATCTGCATAACGGTTGATACTCTCGTATAGAGATATACTTTAATTTTTTTGTTCGCCATTGTTAGCCTCCTTTCAAAAGTTTGGACAATATTATCATGTTTAATTATACTAAGAAAATGGACATAAAGCAAGGTTGAAATAGGGGAGAGGGTGTGGATAGTTTGTGCTTAACTTCAATCGTAAATCTAAAAGAAAAAGTGAGCAAATTTGCTCACTTTCCTAGGAGACACATATTTGTGTTCGGGTTTTTATTCGACTTCAATATTTTTCCCGATAGCCGTTTAGGCTATTTGCCTTAATCCTGCAACATATTTAGCTTTACAGGATATTCATTGAAAACATCATAGCAGATAATGTGGTCTTTGAACTTAATGTTAAATGTATCATTCTGATGACGCATTGTTGTGACTAAGAAAAATAAAATTAAATATTTTGTAAATATATGTGCAAATAGGCGATTTGGTGTTGTAAATTGGTAGGAAAAGTTATACGATCAAAATAATAACATTGTCTATATGGTTATCTCAACTGGGAGACATAATTGTGCCGACAGTAAATGAACTATTTGATAGAGCAAAAATGAAATACAGTATCTGCAAGAGAATGAGGTGCTTCTATATAAGAGATTTTATTTAAAGGTTGTGAATGGAGTCGAAATTCTCTTAGTGACAGGTTGTTGTTGTTGTTGTTGTTGTTGGAAGCTTCAGTTCTTAATTATATGAAGACGAAAGATATAAAATTGTCCTCTGTTGAGAAAATTTTCTAGGGGCAATAGAGACATATATTAAGAAAGGAGCAACCAGTGTAGCTTGAAAAACTCGTAAGAGTAATGTTGAAATAACAAATGATAATTTTAAGCCGAAAATGAGAATTATAGTTCTATGAAATTGATTAAGAAAAGAGAAAATATATATGCACAGACACAATAAGAATCAAAATAAAAATAGTTTTAATGGTATCATGAATTTTAATGATACGGCACAAATTGCAGCAGGAGATATAATCAATAATATCCCCGCTGTAAAATCTTATCAAGAAGCAAAGTACACTCCAGAGCCGATATGGCGGAGTTCAATTACTATGGCGATTTTAACATGGGTTGGTTTTGCTATTAGTATTGTAGGATTGTTACCTTTGGGTAAAATAATAAAAAGTATATTAGAATTTTTTAACGGTAATGCTAAGGTACTATTAAAAAGCGAAATTATGACATACTTAATTGTATTATTGGTAGTGCTTGTCCTATGTTTTATTATATTTAGTCTAAGAAGAATCACAAAAACTCAAACAAGGTATCCCTTATTTATAAATTTTGCCATTAATGGAAAAGGTGAAAAACTTACTTTAGAAAAAATACATATTGACAAGTGCCTTCAGTGTGGCGGAAAAATGAAGTATTATAATAAACCTATCGAATGGAGAGAAATTTTCAGAAACGATGGTAGTTTAAAGAGAGAAGTAACCAAAAGGATCCCGGCATTAGAATGCAAACGTAATACAGAACATTGGTATGAAGTTGATCCGGCTGAAGATAAAGTAGATTAAGAGTAACTTAAAAAAACGTTGCTTTGGATGATTTGTGATTTGGAAATGGAGTCAAAAATGGCTCAATATTTCACGTTGATATCAGATATCTGGTAGGTTGCCATAGGCTTACCCTTGTACATCCATGTATGTTTTTCTGATAGAAATAAAGCATTAAGAAATTATAATTTCATAAGTAAAAGTGAAGTTAAAGAAATCACTACCAAAGTAATATCTAATCACACCAGAATTGTTGCTCTAACCAATGATCAAAATGATAATTCCAATCGGAATTTATATATCGGTCTGAATACAAAAAATAAATTAAATCGGAATCACCAAAAAGATCATATATCCAATCATCCCAGTATTCAAAATTTTCATCGTTGTCATCTTCTAATGTTTCTGGTTCAGCAAGCTCCATCAAGGAACGGGAGTTTTCTAATATTAGATATAAAGCTAATTCATCTAGTACGCTATGTGCCACGATTTCAGTTCCATGACCTGCTTGAAGTCTAAAATCAGTAATAACAGAGCGCAGATGATATAAAAAATCATAGTCATAGTTCATTAGGAACTGAGCGGGTAAATCGTCTTGAAGGAAGGAAAAATCTAATTCTCTCATATGCGAGCCACGAGGTAATGACGATAACGCCTGAATATCTTCATTTAAATGGTCTAAAACTATATCGCTTCCGATTGCAAAAGACGCAGCAGCGTATTTTCCAAAAGTGTTTGCAAGATAGGAAGACCATGCTTCATGATTGATATACTTGTCAAGATTGATAGCATCGTCTTCAGAATCATTCGTATTGGTACATTTTGAAAAATTTAACCACCTTAACGCTTTACAAATCCCTTTTACTTTATCGTTACGAATTGACTCGCCTGATTCATAACGGCTCCATGTTTTTGTACCGATACCAGCAATTGATGCGGCTTGTTCGATGGTAAGCCCTAATTCATTTCTCCTTTGTTTTATTTTTTCACCTAATTCTAAACTGCCTTGAATAATATTGGGATTCATTTATAGACCTCCTACATGATGACATGTACCTATAACGTCATTATGTCACGATGCTAATTAATTGTCAAGAAAAAATATTTTCAGAGGGAATAAAGACAAAATAATATAGCTAAAATTTGAATAAGTTCTTTATTAATAACCATTAATAGAGAAACAGAGCTTGCATTTTTCTGAAAGCTTTGTTTCTCTATGTCGGGGACATTTTTTCTCCAACATCTCAATTTATATATTTTTACCACACACATTCTCAACGCTGGTAATCTTAAATTTCTCATTACCACAGCCAATTTTCATGGATGTAGCGATGGTTAAATTCCATATCACACGAAATTGGGATTCCAATTATATTCTACCGTTTTTTCACGACGTTTCTTTAAGTACCGGTCTATAAATCTATTATGTATTGGAAAGCTCATATCAGCGTCATATTGAATTTGTGCGATAAAATTGTTGTTACTAGCGTACAGACCTCTATCGTTCCCTCTGCGAACTTCCTTTTTGTAAAGAACTAAATAAATTATGTCTGCACTCATCTTTCCGTGCTTAACTTTATTTGAAGTGAAACCGTAGTTCTCTATGCCTTTTATGATAGATATAATTTCTTCAACTTTGCCCTTAACATGATTGGGTCGTGTAGCTTTGTCAAGATAAGCCACAGCTTTAAACCTTTTTTGTTTATCTGTGCTAATATCTTCAATTTCAGTAATACGGAAACCGTCGCCTTCAATGTCTGGATAGTAGCGAAAAGAGTCTTCAAACTCATTTCTATCTTCATCATTAATTGGAAACATTAAAGCATTTTCACAAGCTAAAACACTTTCCCATGCTTCTGCTAAATTAATGACTCCATTTGATAAATTACTGATAACTTCACAACTTACAGTAAAAAAAGAGTTGAGAACTTTAGGAGAGTGAAACGAAACCATAATGGTATCTTTTGCTGACAACTCTCTTAATTTAAAAATCCTTTCAGCAGTATGTAAACCAAGAAAAATCCTTGAGTCAATATCTAAGTCGACACCAATCAGTTCAACACTTATGCGATTTTGGTTATTAACTTCAATCTGAAATACCCTATCGCATGTTGTAAGTAATGTTGACATAGATAGTCTCTCAAAGAACAACAAAGTATCTTCATGGAGAGCCTCATTTTTATATATTTCATTATAAGAAATGTTTGCTTCGCATAGGTAGCCAACCCAAGCAAGTACAATAGCACTTACTCCATCATATAATTGAAGAATGGAGTCTTTGAATTCATATACGGTTAATTCCTGTTGTAAGTGTTCTGCGCCTATTCTATAAGAAAATGTCATTTCAGAGCCAATTATTTTGACACTACCATGAGATATTGCATTGCGAATATTAGCATCTGCTAAATCAGTGATTTTCTTATATCCTCTTTTTGAGCTTGCTAAGCAGTCAATTTTTGATTTAAGATTTTTTTGAAATAAATTTTTCCCGTCTATAACACTTTCAAATTCAATAAATAATTCTAGTATGTTGCTGAACGCTGTATTTAATAAATCGTTATAAATATTGATACTAAAAATCTTTGCTTTAAGTTCTTCATTTCCTTTGAATCTATTCATTAACATGATTCTTTCTTCTAAATTCAATAAGCTCTGATAGGTATTGGATAAAAGGTGAAATTTTGATAATAAGAAGGAAATCATAACTTCCTTACTTAACTTATCCTCAAGTTTTCTTATTTTATCTTGTGTAAATAAAAATATTTCTTTTTCCCAGTATTTCAGTTGAGAATTTTTTAAATACTTATATAGAATCGGATGATAAATTGGTGGAAAAAAAGCGGTTTTAGAAAAAAGATTAACGAACGTTGTTTTAATATCTTGTAATCCAGTTTCTTTTTCTGTCTCCCACCAAATAATATAATCACTTTCTTGCACTAATAGTCACCTCAAATTTTTTATTTATCTATATTTACAGTATTTAAAAAGCACAAGAAAATCAAGATAAATCACTTTTTATCTTGTGCTTTTCGATTCAAAAGATAAAGTAGTGAGAAAAAATTTTCACTTCTTTTTTAGGTCACACATATTTGTGTTCGGGTTTTTATTCGATTCAATATTTTTCTCGATAGCCGTATAGGCTATACTTCTTGCTTGTTTACGTATTTCATTGCCTCCATAATATAGAAATAGCCGAGTGATTTTCCGTTAAAAAAACCTTTCGGCTATGTAACAATTATTTAGTTTTTATCCTCAATTTTTAGTAGTTCTCCAAATAACTTAGGTCTGGGAATCGCCCCATTAGCATCTCCATAAAGTAGCCCAAAAACCTTATTGAGTATGTTAAGTCTGCCCATGAACCAATACTACGGTCCATATATGAATGAATACAGTTTCTACTTCGTTGTATGCTTCGCAGATGAGAAATATCCTCAATATCACAGATAGAGTTCTGTTTAAAAAACAAAATTAGTTCATCAAGCATGACTTTGTCAATAGATGTTAGTTTTCTGTGTTTTTTTATCTTGTCCTTAACTGCTTTTTCGAGGGAAAGTCCTTGATTTCTTTCTATTGTGTCAGCTTCAATAAGTGACTCAATGACAGGCAAAATTGTAGTTTGAACCTTCTTCTCTTCAAAATCTACCCATACATTCCAGTTTGAATTAGTGTAATCATGTAAATAAACAGACATAAAAATTTGCATTGTGCTTTCAACGACTGAACCTAACATTATATATGATTTCATTTTTAGACTAAATGATGATTCATCGGTAGTTTCAAATAAATCTTCATGCTGATGATAGAAAATATCAGGAATGTCGGTAGTCAGAGTCTGCATAATAGCTAAAAATCTCTTCATGCTTTCATTAGTAATATATTTACAGCTCTCGCTATTTAAAGACTGTTCGGCACATAATAATGCTTGTGAGCAGTAAGTCTTTGCAGTATTTGAAATGTAATCAGCCAAATCTTCAAGCCCCATATCCATTTTGCCATTCCAATAAATTGTGTTCATGTTTTCACCTCCTATTTATTCACATAATGTGTAGAAAAACTAATCAAATCCCGCAACAACGCTTATATTTCTTCCCACTACCGCAAGGGCAGGGTTCGTTTCTACCAATTTTATTCTTATGTCGCATATCTGCGATTTTTGAATCTTTTACTGAAATGCTAGGAAAGATGCCTTCTTGCATTAGTGTTAATTTTCTCAAGTTATATACTAACTCTAATATGTAAAATACAATGCCAAAATTTTCTATACACAAATCGGTAAAATCCATCAAATACAATTCGACTTTTTTGGCTCTATCTTTAAAAGTAATCAATTGTGTCCCATAATCAATATCACTATCAAAGTGTTGAATGGCATTTCTAATTCGATTATTCAAACTACTAATTGGTTTGCTAAACGGTTCTTCTTCGCCGATATATCCGTTTTTTATCCGATTCCCATTTGATTCTTTAATAAAATCTTTATATGCTTTTCCGTTGATGCACTGTGAGGAATCGTTTCGGACATATATATTGTTAAGTCCCAAAACTACTGAAATGTTATCTAATATCCATTCATAGCTTTTGGCATAAAAATCAGTTAGTTCATCAAAGTTCGCCGTCATAATGCCATATTTTTCTTTATCTACATTTTCAAAGCAACCTCCATTTTTAAGTGCAACCACGGGAATTAGTTGTTCATATACTTTAGCAAATAATTCGACCAATTTAATTCCTTTTTTTTCAATGCTATTAAAATCAATTTTGTCAGTATTGATAAAATCAATAATTTGAGTGGAATAAACTGGTTTTCCAACAACTAAATTACCTATTTGTGAATATTCACAAAGACTGTTTTTATTAATAACATATGAGATACCCGTTGTAGTTAATAAAAGCTGATGTAAAGCCATTACGGAATCAAAGTTATTGTTTATCTTTGAAAGTAAGATGTGTGGGTATTTGCTAATTGTCTTTTCGAGTCTTGTAAGTAGTGTTTTGTTTTGGTTATTCCAAAATAGCTCGAAATTTTGTTTTATTTCTCCCAAACCAAACTTGATAAAATCAGCAAAATATGTGGTTTCTTGTGTTAGTTTTATCGCCTTTTCTCCATCGCCGTAAAATTGAATGTTTCGCATATATGGAGAAAATTCAATTTTACTGATTTTCTTGTATAGTGGTTTTCTAGTAGGAAATTCTGCTGATAATTCAACTGAATAAAATTCCTCGTCATTACAATCAATACTATGAGCACTTTCTATATCAATATTATTTTCTTCCATATGAACTTTTCCATGAATTGTTGAATGACAATCGGGGCAGTGAATATGAAAAGGAATATCAAATCTTCCCATTTGGATGCGAAGATTTATCTTCATTCCACAGGCATTACACTGAATAAACCTATTATTAACCATAAGCTACCTCCTGAAAAGTTTCTATCAGTATACACCATAATCGTATTATTTTCTATATGTATGTAAAGACGGCATTAGCTTCTCGCCAATGCCGTCTTTATCAGAGCGTATTCATCTTTTCAGATACCCCACGCAGTTCGCACATCGACCTGTTCAAGCTCCAGACTTGCAAGCTCGTTATTTAAAAGCAGTGCTTTAACCAAAGCAGAATACTCCTGTTCGGACAGTTCACAAGGTTTCTCTGATAAACAACCGCTTTGACTTTCGGTGCTTATCATAAAGCTATTCCGTCAGCTCTGTGTATCGTTTTTCAGAACGGCGGCGGACTTGCTTTGTTCAAATACTCCGTAAAATCTGCCTTGTAGGTATCTAAAAAGTTATCAACACTCAATTTCTTGGCATTCAGAAGATAATCTATTTTTTTTTACTAATCCCAATTTATCAAGAGTGTAAAAAACAGCACGTGCAATATGCCATGCCATAACCGGGGGCACTGCATTACCGACAGCTTTATAGGCGGATGAGGCACTTGTAACAAAATTGAACGTATCTGGAAATGATTGCAATCTTGCACACTCACGAACACTTAATCTGCGCCATGTAGACATATCGCTTTCATTACTTCCAGTAGTACGATAATGTGCTTCAATATTCCCATGATGTTCTGCTCTTATTGTGGGTGCTGGCTTATTTTCTGAAATCCTGTTATTACCTTGTGTCTTTTTTCCGGGGTAAAACTTAGCTTTAGATATATCTTTTACTGTGTGGTTGGGTATGCTGGAATCATTTAATTTGTCCCATAAATCATCTATTGCATCTTTTGCATTTAGCCATCTTCGCCCTGTATGTATCCCTGTTTCGTCAAATAATTGTTTTGGGTAATACTGATTATTTATTGTACCTAAATCCTTTCTAATACCCATTATTATGACACGTCTACGCATTTGAGGAACACCAAAATCTGCTGCGGTCAAAACCTGATATTGAACATTATAACCGTGTTTTTCGAAATCAGACAAAATAACGCTAAGTGCAGATTCATTAACATTTTCCCCTTTTAAGTTTTTTCTTGAATTTCTTATTCCATCTACATTTTCAGCGATAAACATTTTCGGCAGATAATGGTCGATTACTCTAATCATTTGAAGATATAATAGCCCTCTTTCATCTGCAAGACCATTTCGTTTTCCTGCGTATGAAAATGTTTGACAAGGGAAACCACCAAGAACTATATCTACTTCTACGTTTGGTAAATCCCTATTCACGTCAAGGTCTACTATACTTCTTCGCTCTACCTTATGATGAAAATTAGCTTCATATATGTCTGCTGCTTGTTCAAAAATGTCATTAGCAAAGACTATATTAAATGGATTGGACTCGTACATTTTTCCCAAATATTCAAAGCCACCCAAAACGCCTAAATCCATACCGCCAGCACCAGAAAATAAACTTGCGACATTTAGTTTCTTAACATTGGTAGGAATGCTGGTGCAAAGTGTATTAACTGTGTTATAATTATTATTATGGTATGTCTTATACATAAAATTTTCCTTTCAAATTGGAGGTCGTTTTTGTTGAACATAATTGACGTTCTTACTCTATTTAAAAATAAAATTGAAGAGATGGATCCAATATCTAAAGAATATCTTGTCAGTAGGGGCAATGATAATGGTTTTGAGAAGTTAGTCCCATTAATTGCAGATGACATAAAAAAAGAGACCAGTGAGTCCTTAGAGTTCATAACTCACTATGGCCATCACTTCCCAGATATGGATATTATTTTAAATGGTAAGAGGTACGGTCTGGAACTAAAAAGTAGAAATAATGGGTCATGGGATACCAACGGGAATTCTGTTTTTGAAAGTATTAGCGATGAAGAATATGAAGAGATATATATTCTTTTTGGTAGTAAAGAACCTCAAAAAGACCATATACTCATTAAATTTGCTCCCTATTGGACAGCTACAGCTGCAATTAACGTGACGCATAGTCCTCGTTTTAAAAT
Source organism: Scatolibacter rhodanostii (assembly GCF_900197595.1). Classification (GTDB taxonomy): domain Bacteria; phylum Bacillota; class Clostridia; order Oscillospirales; family Acutalibacteraceae; genus Scatolibacter; species Scatolibacter rhodanostii. The sequence continues at coordinate 230,127 of NZ_FZLO01000001.1, forward strand.
TAACATGAACGCAGACACCAGTGTGTTTTCTAGTGCAAGCGAATATTACCAACTTAGAAATCTGTCTGAGAAAGAAAAAGTATCCTTTCTGCAAAATTACCTAAAAGAAAATACAACAGGTGTAAAGTGGTTTGTTCCACAAGATACTGATTCTATCAAACCTACATCTTTAAATGAATTACCCTCAGATATTAAAACCAAAATCAAAGCAGAAATTTTAGTATTGTATCCTCAAGATTTGATTACGTCAAAAAGAGCCAACTATTCAAGAGCACATGAATACATAATAGAAAATTATTTTTATTATAGTAGCTCTTTTCGTGACTTTTTCAGTGCTGGTGGCAAATGGAAATACCGAAATGTGGAGTTGCCACAGACATTAGCGACACTAAGCTGCTTAAAAGTAGATATTCATGATATTTTGAACAATGCTAATGATGACTTTCTGAGCCTAGCTTACACATCTTGGTCTGAACTTAACATAATAAAAGGAATAAGTTCATTTAAAAGTGACTACTATAAAATAATCAATTATATAGGCGAACTTAATTTTTCAAATGAACTAAAAAACATTGGCAATATTCAATTATCAGAACTTCTTCAATTATGAAGGACTACTTATTCTACCACAAAAGGGAGTGACGCGTCAATTACCGCGCCACTCCCTTTTGTGGTACTACTTATTCCATACCATTTAATCAATAACTTCTTCGTCCAAAATAAGTCCTTCTGTGTGGATGTTATCAAAAGTGGAGATAACAGGGTTGCCTTTGAGATTATTCATAAATTCCACTATAACTTGAGTTTGGGTTTCTATTATGTTTTTCAGTCCTGCCTACCACGGATAGCCGTTTTAGGCTATTTTAACAAATGTAACTGGCAATTACACAGCAGTCTGATGGTGCCTGTCACTGCGATTGCTCGATAAGTTTGAATGTCTTGGGGAAGTACCTTGTCATTCATTACAGTAGTTTGTCATAATCCTCAAGATAAAAAAGGAGTGAGTAAACTGAATTGCCCACTTCTTTTTTTAGGTCACGCATCTCAGTGTTCGGGTTTTTATTCGATTCAATATTTTTCCCGATAGCCGTTTAGGCTATTCAGAGCTTTAACATCAATTCGCTAGAATCTTTTAAATTTTGATATATTTTTATAACCGATTAAGTTCTTTTCCATTAAAAACTCGAACTAATTTTCGACTATCTTGTACCCATTTGCTTTTTCACTTGGGTACAGGTTTTGTTATAATAACGCCCATTTTTAGCTGAAAACAGGGTCTTAGACCGCTTGTTTCCTGTGTTTCTTTCTAAAATAAAGCTTGTACCCATTTGCTTTTTCACTTGGGTACAAAATGTGTGACAGATTTGTAACTATTTATTTGGTTTGCATAAACAAGTTAATGTAAGTATATATGATTTATGAATTATCAACAAATATTCTATTTTAGAACCAAAATCAGAGATGGTCTTTCATTGGTTTCAAAAAAGACTTTTTTGTCCTTTGAAAGACCACTTTTAAAAATGAGAAATGTTCTTGATTTTGAAAAAAGTTGATGAAAGTTGAGTTTGTCTCTTAATTTGAGATTTGAAATGGGTACAAGCCTAAAAATAAGAATTCAGTAATACCAAGGGTTTACAGGTTTTGAAATTTGTCTTGTACCCATTGTACCCAAGTGCTTTTTTGAAATGGGTACAGGTTTTTTTCAGCAATACCATAGGTTTGAGTACCTTTGTACCCATTGTACCCAAAATTAAAATAATAATATATAGGAAATTTTATATATACATATAATATATACGTTAATTATACGTCGTATTTACACACACCCATGTGTTGTGTACTATATATAAAGTGGCTTTGAAACGGGTACATTGGGTACAAGCTTTATTTTACTTCAAATTCTTGTATTTTTCGAAGTAAAAGCTGTAGTCGTTTTGTGTCTCTGTTTGTATACTGCAATTTACGCCTTGCAGCAGTCCTGCAATAATGCTTCTGTGGCACATCTTTTCGTCTGTACAAAAACATAGCAAGGCTATTTTTTTACCGTCTTTGTCTTTTTGGTACAGCTCGTTTAATTTTTCGTATCCTTTCTCTTGACCGTACTTCAAGTTTTGTAAAAACTGAGGAACATATTCTTCTTTAAACTTTGTTTCGTTCCATACACCGTCTTTCTTCCACTTCAGGTATTTGAAAAATAAGTCCGAAGTGGGCGATAACTCTTTTACTTGCCTAATTTTGTTCGATTTGCTTTTCAAGCTTCTGACAATTGCCCATACTTCGTCATACTCTTCTGTCTTGCAGTTTCGAATACTTTTAATCTCAATCATTATTTTTCTCCTTTTTTGTGTATACTCTTATTTTGCGTTTAAATGCCGTTAATTTTAGTTTTTATATTAGGCATGATATTATATTGATTAAGCTTTAAAATCAAAATTTGGTATGTTTAAATCGATTTAAAGCCTATTTGCTTTGAACTCTTGATTTGTTCTATGCAAATTCTTATATTTGGGTAAAAAAAAGCAGTGACGAATTGTCACTGCTTTTGAGCTTATGCATAAACTCTACTCTATACTTGAGTTCGGGTTTTTCTATGTTCTCAATTCTACCACCGATAGCCGGCTAAGGCTATTTTTAACACACATAACTGGCAATCACACAGCAGCCATATGGTGTCTGCGACTGCGACTGTTCGATAAGTTTGAATGTCTTAGGGAAATAGCGTGTCATCCATGCCATGAAGTAATTCAGCTCTACGGCTACTTCTTCCATGTCGCCGTACATGCATTCAGCAAACATACCGTGTGTGCTGAGAATATCTTGTGTTTGCCTATCATGTGTACATGTTGTGTCAACGAAATTTCTTCTTCCGAATGGGGATGTTCTGTTCATTGTGTACATTACTCTCAACTCACTTTCTTTGATTTTTTTATAATTTTAATTATACAGGCTTTTCGCCTATCTTTCAATCCTACACCCGACAATGCGTAGCACTGTCTCGTTTTCGCTGTAGAAGCTATTACTGCTCCCAGCCAACCTGTTGTAACCATTATTTTTAGCTCCTATCTTCTTTTTCTTCTTTTTGATTCACAGACTTTTACGTCAATGATATTGTCGTTTTTTACGATTGGTTTCTGATTCTGGTTCATTGCTTTTTTGATTCTAATTCTGCGAATGATGCAAACGGCAAGTATGCACAGGAAGAATAGCCCCCATTCGAGATAGAATTGCGGTGGGAACTGATAGTTGATGATGGATATGAGTACGTAGATACCGCTTCCGATAAATGTCAGTGCAATACCGATGATGGCTAGGATTGCTATTATTACGCTCGTCATAATGATTCACTCCTTTTCTAAAATTCAGGCTGTAACGGTTCTCTCGTTACAGCCTTTTTTGTTTTTACTTATGAGCGTCTATCAGGCGAAGCCTGAATCGGGAAACCGTCAGTAGGTCTTGTGTCGCTCCATTCGCCTGTGATTTGACAGTGATAACCCTCTACGATAAACTCCCAAACTTCTTCAGTCCAGCCAACGATTTCTAGGTTCGTGTCTACTTTCACCTGTTCTTCACGCCAGTCTGAACGTGCGGCTTTTCTGCTATCATTGGAAGTTTCGAATTCTGCCCACGGACGACCGCCACCATGATTATTGTACTCTTCTGTCAAGTCAGAACCGTCTACGTTGGAAATCCTGTGTGTTTCGTAAACGTCGATGTATTCGTAAATCGGCTCTTTACTCTTCACTCTGTTGTTATGACCGATTTCGAGCCAGCTGTGTTTAACAGGCTCCGGCGTGGGTACAGGTGTCGGTTTTTGTGTCGGAACAGGAGTCGGCTTAACGGTAGGTGCCGGAGTTGGGTCAGGCTTACTTGGTGTTACCGGCTTGCTTGGCTCGGACGGCTTAGTAGGCGGTGTGACAGGTTTAGCAGTTTCTGTAGGTTTGCTAGGTGTCGTCGGCTTTGTTTCAGGCGTACTGGGCTTATTTGGAGCTGTAGGATTTACAGGCAGAATCGTAACAGGCTTATCCTCGGATTTGCTTTCCGGTGTTGTGAATTTAGATTCAGGCTGTTTGACGTATTTACTTTCATTCTTGCTTTCAGCCTGTGTGCCGGTTGTTTTGGAACTTAATACTTCGGTCTTTTTCTCGGGGTCTTTCTTGGCTTCTTCTTTGAGCTTTTCAATTTCTTTTGGCTCAAGAACGTCAATCATTACTGTGATTGTCACCGTGATAGTCTGTGTATCGGTCTTGGGAACGATAATATCTTCAACTTTGTTCTTATCGAGATATTCTTGCAGCTCTTTCTTTTGAAACTCAATGGTGTATGTCACCTCGTAAGTACCGGCTTTGGAGTAATCGACCTTGGAGTCGTCTACTGTGACGGATTTTACGATTTTTTCGTCATACTTGACCAAAGACATGATATCAAGCTTTTCGTCTTTCTTGGCAGTCTTTTCAGCGGTCATGTCTTTGATTCCGGAGATAACTTCGGGAATCTTTTCAAGCTTTTTGGAATCCCAGCTTTCGGATTTAACTTCTTCTTTTTTGGAAGAAGCTTTTGAGCTTTCTTTCTTAGAGCTTGCAGAACTGGATACAGGTTTGGAAGAAGATTCTTCTGTTTCTTGCTCTGCACATGCGGATAGGCTTGTGACACTGATGAGTAGGCATAAAGCCGTGGCAATAAGTCTTTTTAATTTCATGATTTTCTCCTTTAATTTTGACTTGATACTACTAAGACAAGCAAAGATTCAAAAAAGTTTTATATTTTGATAAACTTTTTCAATTTTTTTCTCGGAACACGAAGTGTTCTCTTGATTTTGGATTTTAGAATAAAAGAAAATCACCCTTTCCTGTTTTTTTTCATACAAACAACCCTCCTATTGTTTTCTATAAATTCCCATATTGAAGTCTATATCGACATTATAGCACAATATATTTAGTTATTACTAATGATATTTTAAATTAGCCTATTATTTCCTCGCAATTACTGCATTAAAATAAATAAAAGCAGTAAAGATGAGGAGCAAAGCCATGAATGATTTAGATTTCGTGACAATCGGACAGAAAATCAAAGAACGCAGACAAGCTCTTGCGGTTACACAAGAAGCGATTGCCAATCAGCTGAACGTGAATCCTAGTCACGTCAGCAATATCGAATGCGGTCGTGCGAATCCGTCCTTAACGCTCCTTGTCAAAATAGCTGATATCTTAAAATGCAGTGTGGATTTTTTCATCGGTGGGGAATATACCTTTGCAATTAACAAGGAGCAGGAAAAGACATTGGATGACAAAATTATGGATAAGTTGAAATATTGCGATATCGATAAGAAAATGAAAGTTTTGAAAATGATTGATATTCTTTAATCGGATAAAAGGTGAAGTAACGTTTTCATTGTGTATTTTATGCCCAGCTCAAAGCCCTCTTGTTCAGCGGTCAACGCCGTTTGATACAGGAGGGTTTTGATTTGTTCGCTTTCTTTGTCACCGGACTGTTCTATGTAAGTTTTCATGAGCGTATGGATTTCAGCATCAACACGACTGCTCATTTCAATGGTATCTTTTTCATAGCAGATGACAGCTTCATAGGTCTTTTTAAGTAATTCATTCATAGGTTTTAGTTTCCTTTCTGTATTTTAAGTGGAGGAATGTGGTTGCCTTTATAATGTAGACAAGGTAGGCTTTAAAAAAGTTTTATGTTATGACAAGCTTTTTCAATTTTTTTCTCGGAACACGAAGTGTTCTTGGCTCTAAAGGTAGAAGGAACTATCCTAACCTAAGCAAAAATCAGCAGACAGTCAAAAGAGGCTGTTTGCTGATTCAGGTAAGTTTTCTATTCTCTTCTGGGGAAATCATGCTGTTAGCACATATTTTGCGACCTGTTTTGGCTCACTGCCTCTGGTGAATAGCCAAGCGTCATTCAGCGGCATATTGAGAATACTGGTTGCCGATTTGTTTGCCTTTACGCTGATATATCGTGCGGTTTCAACATCTTGTCCGCCAAGATACAGGCAGTGGTCACAGTTGTTGAGAATCGTCATGGCACCCGCATGACCGTACATTCCCTCAAGCTGAGAAATGCTTTGTAAAATCACACTGACAGAGATTTCTCTTGAGCGAATGATGGAAATAATCTTGTCAAAGTCGGGAATGAACACGTTGGCGGCAAAATCGTCCAGAATAAACCGAACAGGAATAGGCAATCGGAAATCGGTATAATCTCTGTCTGCACTGCCGCAGAGTGCGTGCAAGGCTTGGGTATAGAACAAATTTGCCAGTTTATCCATACTGCGGTCTGTGTCGCTGACGGAGAGAAAGACAGCTGTCTTTTCTTTGCCGAGGTCTTCAAAACGAATTTTCTGTGGATTTTTGAAGATTGCCTGTGTGCTTTCCAGACACATGACCGAAAGATTCTTGCCGACAAAAGCACGGACACTTTCGTAGGTTTTTTCTGATTTCTGTGTGCCCTGATACATATTGTAACGGTTGAGCGCAAAGCTTTGCGGTGCCTGCTGTTTCAGCTCTTCAAAGAGCGAATTGAATCGCCCTGTATTCATTTCGTGAAAGAGCTGAACCACACTGACAAGATTATGTTCGTTCTCCGGTAAACACTCAAATACATAGGCAATCATGCTTTCGATATAGATACGAGCGGAAAGTTCCCAAAAGGGATCGTTAACCGCCTCAATGGGAACAAGACAGCTGGCAATGGTCATGATATCCTGTTCGCTATATTGGTCTTTTTCCTTGTCATAGCGAACATAGTCCAGCGGATTGTAACCATAAGACTGCTTTAAATCACGGAAGTCGATGTTCATAATCTTGTATCCATTTGCAAGAAGAGCTTGTTCTACCTGCCCTTGCACACTGCCTTTGGTGTCGGCAATAATCATGCTTTCATTACCCTGCAAAATGTTTGGCAGGACGTACCCACGAGTTTTTCCTGCCCCGCTGCCGCCGATAATCATGTCATTGTTGTTGAGTCCTGTTGCCCAAGTATCGTTGTTAACACACACGTCTTTTGATAGAATACGAACATTTTCCATTTTAATATCCTCCCATTTCTTTTATCATATTGTCTGCCAAGCCAAAGGCGATGGCGTCTTTTGCGTTGAAAAAGGTGTCATTCGCTGTGACTTTATAGATTTCATCAAGCGTTTTTCCTGTGTGTTCGGCAATGATTTCTGCTATGATTTCTCTGGTTTTCATGAGATTATGGCTGATACTGTTGATTTTGAGCGCACTGCCGCCCACGCCCTCGGAAATCAGAGGGTCATGGAGCATGACTTGCGAATGTTTTAGCATCTCCCGCCTGTCGCCGGACAGGAAAATGACGGCGGCCATGCTGGCTGCTGTGCCGACACAAACTGTCCGAATCGGATTGGGAATGGCTTTCATCATATCGTAAAGAGCCAGCCCCGAGGAAACCGAACCGCCGGGACTGTTGATGTACAGGGTGATTTCTTTTTTAGAATTTTGTCTGGAAAGATATTGCAGCTGTAAAATCAGTGCATTCACACTTTCGGCGGTAATTTCTTCAAAGCACTGCATTTCTCTTGTTAGAAACAACTCATCCTGCAAGGTTGTTTTGAGAAATCCAGTGCTGTTTTCTTTGATAATGGCGGGCATATTCATAAATAACTCTCCTTTTTGATTCTGTTTTTTTGCAGCAGCACAAATGGTTCGATGAGAATGTCATAGAGCAGTGCATCACGTTCTTGTTCGGTCATCTCAAGCGTTTCCGCAACCTCGGTGTCCGTGTCATATACAATCTGCGACAACGACTTCCCTGCGCATTCCGGATATTTTAGAACAATCTGATTGTATTTCTGCCGGAAATGATTGTTCTGACTCATCTCGGATAAAGTGACGAAATACGTGTCCAAATTTAGCTCAAACGCTTTGAAGTTGGCTGTCTTTTCTATCACAGTCATTTCCAATCGTTTCTGTAAAGATATTTTTTCCATTTACATACACCTTTCTTTATAATCGTAGTAGAGCGGGACTTCTAAAAGCTGCGTGCTGCGAGAGCGAATCGTGCCATCGGAGTGTTTCGCTATTTTTGCGGCAACGTGGCTGTAGGTCAGACTTTCAGACTGTGCTTTCGAAATATCAAGCAGCTTTAAAAGTAAATCGCATTCTTTCTCATACCCATAGAAATACTGGCGAATGGGTGTATTTCCCAGTTGCTTGATGATATCGTAAAGACAAGAAGGGTCGCTCATACAGCCTTTTTTCAAGCGTGAAAGCCTCACTTCCAACGATATTTTGTTTGTACTCATAGATAACTCCTTTTTAATTCTCAAAATTTTCTTCACTTTATCCCCCGGCAACACTTGTGTTGCTTTCTCAGCAAAATCTAAATTTCAGAAAAGAACCCATTTCTCTTAATTTTCGCCAAACTTTGTTTTATCTCTTTTTTCATCGCAGATGAGGTTTTTCTTCCACCTAACTGGTGCAACCAGATACAAGCCTTTCATTTTTAAGACGGTGCAATTCTCTATGAATTACTGTCTTGTTATATAATATTTGATACTTATAGGATGACAGAATAATATATATTTCTTAGAATATGTCAGTATATATCAGTGACTTTAAAATTTATATTATATAACTGCGGAACCTGTTTTCTTTGAAAAAACCCTCATGCAAGAGCGTTTTTCGGAATCACTTTTCATATTATGACGATTATGGTATAATAAACCTATTAATATTTTGGGGAGAATAAAAGGCATGAGCGATTCATCTAAACAACAGATTCCGAGTAATCCATTTGAACTCAAAATTCTAAGCGGCCAAGTGAGCCGGTTTACAAAAGATAAAATAAAGACCTTGGCAAAGCCAAAGATTGCAACAGGATTTAAGAAGTTAGATACGATACTCGGCGGTGGTTTGTTTCCCGGTTTAACTGTCCTTGGTGCTATCACAGGGCTTGGAAAATCGACACTATTGCTGCAAATAGCGGAGTATATTTCCTCGAATGATACACCGGTCATCTACTTTTCGCTTGAAATGCCAAGTTTGATGATTGCCGCTAAGGCGATTAGCCGCCAGCTTTTCTGTAACGTACATCAACAGGAAACACTTGCATTGACTGCGAATGAATTGACCTCCTCACAAAAGGATGGCTTTTTTAAGACGGATACCTGGAAGCAAATTGAGAAAGCGAGAAATCAGGTGGAGAAAAACAGTCAAAACCTGATGGTAGAGGATTCTCAGTTTCAGGAAAGCGGTGAAGAACTGACTGCCGAGAAAATATATACGATGGTTTCTGACTATATCAAAGTAAAAGAGAAACAACCTGTGGTGATTGTCGATTACCTGCAAATTATAGCCCCGGACACTCCTAACTCCATGGGCAGCGAAAAGCAAAATGTTGACCGCACGGTGAAGTGGATGACAAGGCTTGCCAAAGATTTTGACATTCCCGTGGTTGTGATTAGCTCTTTGAACCGTGCCGCCTATAATCAAAAAGTAAAGATTGAATCTTTTAAAGAAACAGGTGGAATTGAATATTCAGCCGATGTAGTGCTTGGCTTGTCCTTTAGTAAGGCTCCTGAATTTTCAACGCTGAAATCTAAATTTTCTCTCAGTACTGAGAAAGGAAAGACCCCCCGCGAAGTCGAACTGACAGCCCTCAAGCAGCGATATGGCAGCAGCGGAGCAAGCTCCAGTGTTAAAATGCATTACTATGCAAAATATGATTATTTTACGGAAGATATCTCTAAGAAGAAATCTTCTGCTCCTGAGAAAATATCTCCTGCCGAGCAGAATTTCAATAATGCCGAAAAAGGGACTACTCGATGAACATAAAGACTTATTACTGCAACAGCACAAAAATCCTAAAGCTTCTCAGACGGTATGACGATTATGCCGATAATCGAGTGCATCGTGCGATTGTGGGAAAAAACTTTGGAGAAAAGATTCTTACAGAATTTCGTATTTCAAATAATTTGAGCAACTTTGATTGTGATGTTGCCGATGCGGTTTATACGATTTATAAGAATCACGATACAACCTTTACACCGGGTCAAGTTTTGCGTGTATTGTCCGGTGACGAGAAACAGACTATCGTCAAGGGATATAACCAACAACACATTATTGACTCTATTGAGTGGCTGAGAAAAACAGAGATTGAGATTGGCTGCGAAGCGGAAATGGATAAAAGAGAGATTCCCCTTAGATACATTGAACGTGCACCTTTTCTTGTGGCTGAAAAGGTAAGCCCTGCTCCTCGATATGCTATACGCGCAAATTCACCCGATTCAAATTCATCAAAAAAGGAGGAATATGCCGACTTATTCATGCCTCTTTATGGCTATGCTGAGCGATTGCACCAATTCAACTCTTTTCCACAACAATTGCTCTATGACACAACACTTTCCCCAGAATTTCGCCTATCGAATACGCTTGAAAACATTCAAATCAAGCGATTCTTAATTCGGCGGCTGGAACCTCTTCGGAATTTGGCAAAGCAAGATACGGATGAGGAAATAGAGCGTGTAGGATACATAGATTCTGAAAACAAATACAGACTTATCGTTTATGAGCGGGCTTCAAAAAACGCCGGTGGAGGCATTGCCGGTTTGTTATCTGATATTGGCATCTATCGCTCCGATTTTAAGTCAGACGATTCATGGAAGCATAAGAGGCATAGCGTACATCGCAGTGTGACAAAGATTTTAGACTACTACAAGCACATCGGTTATATTCAGGATTATGAAGTTATTAAAAAGGGGAAAATCATTTATGGTGTGAATATTTTGGGTAAAGTAAAATATCCTAAATAAAATCAATGGCTGAATCGAATTATATCTTGACGAATAAAAAGCAGGGAAGATTGGAGAAAACTCCGTTCTTCCCTGCCTTTTTATGATGTATGATTGCATTTGTTTGGATTTAAAGTACTTCTGTAAAAATATCATAATGCCATGATAGTAACTTTTGTTTTAAATTACAGTTTTCTTATTATTTTCTGCCATACAAAGCATTCTTTAGTTCCTGTAATTTTTTATCATATAATTTGTGAAGAGGGGATAGCATCATGCGTTTTAAGGGTTAAAACGATACCAGTCGAAAAACTCTTTAAGGGCAAGCTGATTTTCGCTGTACATAAAACTGATGTGGACATCAACATTTACCGGTTTGAATGCCGGTATTTTAGAAAGATGTACTCTGAATTCATTTATCTTTGTAAGGGGTATTGCATATTCTTTTCCAGCGTACTTTAACATTACAGTATCATTTGCATTGTTCATGATAGGCTGCTCCTTTCTGTTTTGAATTTGATTCAATCATTTCTGCGATCATTTACAGAAATATTCTTCTGTTTCTCTCGCAAATGCGCTAACGCATTTGATGTACTTGTCTATTCAACATTTTGTTTCAAAATGTGCTTCTTCTCTTTGAGTGGCTTGCCACGATTAGGGCAAACTTTTCAGGTGTCCGGTGGACATCTGAAAAGCAAGGAGCGTTAGCTCCGCAGTAAGGGCTTTGGCAGTGCGTTAGCACGGACAAAGTGGCTGCGTAAGCAGACAGTTGTGTCGGCTATGCCGACCACACAGAGCGAAGCGGTGTGTGCCACGACCCCTTATGCCCTTTTTCGTTTTTGCCATGTTTTTTCAATAATTGGCTAAAACGGGTTTTCTCTTCGCACATCGTGTGAGCGTAAGCGAGGACTGGTGCGGTTTTTCGGCTCTTTTTAGTGTTGCAAACGCTGTTGCAATTTCATCAAAATTGCGTGATTTTTTTGTTGCAAGTTGCAACAGTTGCAACAACGCTCAGTGGTACCAAGGGTTTGCGAGCTATTTTTGTTGCATCTTTGTAGCCCCCTTTGGCACACTGTTGCATTTGTTGCACTTCTGTTTTTTAGGCTCTTTTCGAGGAGTATTTTTTATGATTTTTATCCGTGTTTGAATCGTATTTTCGTATCGTTTTTGAAACATTTTTATTCGATTATGAAATAAATATTGATTTGTTCAAAACACCTATTTGTCATCTTAAAAGAATGTTTATTCGATTTTTTGAACTGGTTTGGAATGACATTTTTTTATGTGTTCGAATTGTAATTCCGTTTCGGATTTTGTCGAAATGAAATGTCAAATCATTTGTTTTTTCGGCTGTTTGAACGGTCTTTCTTTGGTCAATATTTGGATATTATTGTCCTTTTTTGTTTCAAATTTGACCGTCAAATGACCGTTGTTTGACCGTCCTGTTTTTGTGTGTTTTTTAGGGTTATATTTTGGTCTTATATGTTACCGTTTTTGGACATTGAAATCATGTTGGTCAATTTATTGCAAAATATGATATTGAAATTGACCGCTATTTGGTCGTGTTTTGTCTGTTAATTGACCAAATATCTTTTTGACCGTTTGTTTGAAAGCAGTTTTTTTTCAGTGTCGTGTATTTAATTAGGCTCGCACGTCAGAATGTAAAATGCCGCCCTTTGGCTTTTTGCATTCTGAAAGTTTAGAGACTGTCATTTGCGTCAAACAAACGGTTCGGTCTTTGTTTAAAAAATATATAAACGTACTTTTTCAGTCTGTTTGAAAAGCTTTTCTTGCTGTTATTTTTGAACACACATTCGTTTCGACAGCTTTCTATTTGATGATATATGCGTAAATAAAAAAGACCAGCAAACTATTTGTTTGCTGGTCTGGGTGGGTCTGGTAGGTTATCTAGGTCTATTTTGTCTGCATACTTTTCTATGAGATAAGCGAAAAGGTCAGCCAATCTATCCATGTCATCATTGATATTGTCATCCATCTAGCCCCACCCCTTTCTTGTATGCTTGACAGTGGTAAGCATTAGCTGTTATAATTTATTGGAAATAACTTTTCGTTCCTAATAAATTATAACAGCTAAAATATAAAGATATAAGAGTGCTAATAGCTTAGGAACACATAGGGGAGGGTATAAAGTGGAATATATCGGAATGAGTGAAATACTAGACTTGATTGACCAAGAATACGATTATGGGCAGGATGAAGAAAGCATGGCTTGGTTGAAAGAAATTCCTAAAAACCATGTAGGCAAGCATTTACTTGAAAGAAAAACAGTTTTAAAATATATGAATATCTATGCTAAAAATGTATTGCAGCTTGATACTTGGGATAACTGTACTTATTTAAAAGTTATCGGTGTTAACGGTAAAGGCACTAGCTCTCAAAAATATGAGAAAGCCGATATTCTTAAATTCCTTGCAGATGAGGCCGTAAAAAAGAAACTCTATGCTCAACAGGAACGAAAAACGCATAAGCTCAATGATACATGGAGAATTCCTAAATGTGTCCTTCCTATGTTTAGTGCGGAATGTAATTCTCAATCTGAGGAAGAAGAAATTATGCGAATAACTGGATATACGAAAAGGCAACTTGGATTATTCAATGTTCCTGAAGAACTTCTCTATGATGAAAAAGTAAAACTTGAACGTGAAATAAAAGAGCGTATGGATGAACTCAAAGAGATTAATGAGGTTTTGAAGTATATGTAAAAAAGAAGTAAATGAGATTTATTCTCACTTACTTCTTTTTATTGTGGCTTTCAGGGTATTAATCTCGTTAAGAATCTTATAAAGATTTTCTTGTTATAAACAAACTATGCAGCTAGATAGACAGGAATTTTGAAATCTGAACTATCATCAAAAAAGCAGAGCAGTTTATTCTTTCTTCCGTGTTAAACAAATTCCAATAATTGCTCCAATCAGAATAATCGGTGCAAATCTGACAAATAGCCATTCAAATGCGTGAAACGCTGCTCCGGCAATGGCGGTTTCAGGGTCATGATAATTCCAACCTAAGTAAGAACTATTTAATACTATTAAGAACGCAGAAATAATTACTATAACTGTACACAATGAGATAAATAGCCAATGAAGCATTTTCCTTCTTGCAGTTTTTCTTTGCGCAAGTTGTAAATTGATAATCTCCAATTTTTCAGAAATCGCTTTTAAGTCATTTACTTTCCACTCTATCACAGTTTCTCCAAGCAGAGTATTTACCGGTGTTTCAAGTGATTCTGATAGGGAAATCAGCATATCAGAATCGGGGACAGATAATCCTTGCTCCCATTTGGAAATGGTTTGCCGAACCACATTCAGCTTGATAGCAAGTTCTTCTTGCGAAAGTCCTTTTGCTTTTCTAATTGCTTTTATGTTTTCATTTAACATTAAAGATAACCACCTTTCAGTTGTTACCACAATTGTATGAAGTACCGTCCGTTGCCGCAAGCAACGTATATTAACATTCGTGTTTCATAGTCATGGTAAGCTGTTAGATAGGTTGGTGGGGAAGAACTAAAGCCTAGTAGATTGTTCTTATCATCATCTATTTATCCAATAAAAAACAAATCCTGATTTATCGAGTTTCCCTTAATTTGCCGTGATTAGCTTGTCCATTATAAAAATGATGCGCAACTTAAAAGGTATCTTTATTGTTCTGTAAAAAAATATTTTTCGTCGTCACTTATACTGAATAACGTTTAAGTTTGAGAGCACTTCTCCGACACTTACTTCCAAAGATACAGGAGATGTATTTGTTTGAGATATTGCAATCCAGATACGCCTTTATTTATTTTAACAAAAACACCATATGCCTTAACTCCAATAATAACACCTTTACATATATCACCGACGATAATTTTTGAGCTCTCAAAATTATCGAGTATATCCACGCTCTTTAAAACAGGTTTGAAAATTTGTTTATGCTAGGTAGTGAGCAGATATCACCTCTAACATGTGTTCAGTTAACAGATACCCGATTTTACTGTATTGCGATTCGCACTTGCTTAGTAGTAAACTTATTCCTTAATATAATATTTTGCTTATTCTTCAGTGTGATTAATGAGACTATATTTTTCGATAGCTGATTTGTATAGTAGTTCACTCTCATCAACGAATCTGCGTCTATTTGCAGTAAGATCTTCAAATTTCTTATAAATATTGCTGTATATGATTTGGTGTGAGGGATTTGCCATCATATCTTTATCATAGACATCCATTTCAAAATCATCACTACTTATGGCAAGCTCGAGTAGCTTATACAAATCGTCTCTATTTATCTTATCTATACTAACCCAAGTTGCTCCATCAATACTGTATTTGCCTGTACCATTATCAATTTTTAAGTATCTCATAAGAATTTTCCCTCTCTTTATAAGCTGATGTTCCTGCTTCTAAGCAATTGAGTATTATTTGATAATTACTTATTGTTTCACCGTCTAAACTTTTCAGTTGTTTATTCGTTGGATAGCCTGAAAATATCTGATATACCACATTACCTGATGTGACATTTTTCTTAGTATAGACTATATAGTCTGGTTTTATTGACGCACCAACAGTGTTATTGTGAGTAATAATAACAACAGGTATCGTTTTAGAAATGTGCTTTATCATTTCGTTAACGCTATTTTGTAAAAATAAATTATCAAAAGAGGATTCTGGCTCATCCAATAAAAGCATATCATATTGCATAGCATCATTAATCGCATTTAACAAATTAAACTCTGAACGTTCACCGCCTGATACTGGGAAATTGTGTTCATTCATTATAGCGTAATCTATTTTAACAAAATATTTATAGTACTCAGTTGGTGCAATTAAGTCTATTAGCTTTAACTCCTGTAAATAGTAATAAGGGTTTTCATATTTTAGAAACGCATCTGAAAAGGCAATCTTTTTTCCACTATAACTTTTTAATTCACCTGCTCCTCCAAATTTTTTTGCGTGCGCTTCAATCTTAAATGAAAACATATTCTTTTCATGTATTTTTCTATCAGACTGAATTAAGCGAGTGACTTTAAAAAAAGATAGTATTTTAGCCTTATCAAACATAATTTTATATAAGTCAATATCAGGGATTATTGTCGCAGCAGTCCTCATTTTTAGAGAATCTTTTATATTAGTAATTATATTGTTCATCCATGTTTTTTTTAAATTCCTCTCTTTTTCTGATATATATTTTTTCATGAGCTCAACTGCTAATTGTTTTAATTCTTCAACAGAAACGTACTTGTTGATAATATCTCTATACATAGTATTTTCAATTAGATTAATAACACTATCAACTAGTTTTTTTAAATTTTCCAAATCAGCCAATAGAAATAAACTCTCATTAAATAGACATGTCTTTGAAAAAATGTCCGCTTTTTCAACTTCAGATGCATTTTTCAATAATGAAACAAGATAACTATCAATATCCTTCTTATATTTAGACAGATCAATTTCTTTTACATCATCAACAACATCTTTGAATTCTTTCAAAAAATCCTCTGATACTGAACTTTGTTTTTTACTTAATAATGCCTCGAAATTGCGCTTATCTTTATCTTGGTCAGTTTCCAGAAGTTGAAATTGCTTTACGTATTTCACATTTTCAATTTCTCGGCTTATTTCATTAAGAGTATGAGTTTTACCGGAAGACCTGTTACCGAGTATTACTGTTAATCCTGTGGAAATCTGTAAACCGTTTGGTAATACTTGAAATAACTTATTCCCATCTTCTTTTGAAAGAGATACTTTTAACTTGTCTTGCAAGCAAATTTTTATAGCGGGCAAAGTAATTTCATCCACATCCATATATGTTTGTCTTGTAGGGAAATTTAATAAGCCATCCTTTATACGTATATCACTAAAATAAACTGGTGTTAAGCAAGTATTATCTTTTAAACAGTATTGGAATTTCTTAACACTATTAACTTCACCAGCATTAATATATTGTCTGAGTGCCTGAATTGTAGTAGCCTTCAATATTGGCTTTTTCTCATAATGCGGAATTAATAAATAATTTGACATATTTACAAATATCTGTTTAAGCTGAGAAACGGTAATACAATCGTCAGCTGATTGTATTAATTTACTTATTTCATTGCATTTTAAATTAAAATCAATAAGCTCATCGCTATTGGCTATTAACAGCAAATGCCCCCCCTCTAGATTTATTTCTATACCAGGTAATACCAAAATGTCCAAATTTTCTGATATATAGCGGAATTGTGAAAGGTCAAATATGTTATGATTGGTAATTGCTATACAATCTATATGAAGTAAAGTCACATATTCTTTTAATGTCTCAAAATGAAAATCAAATTGAGAGTCACTAATCGTTGGAACTGTATGCACATGTAAATCAAATTTCTTCATAGAAAATTCTCCATTCATTTCGTTATTATGCCAATGCAAAGAAAAATTCTTATTAGTAAACCAGTACAAGTTCAAGTACTATATGTGTAAGTTCTTCTCAGTTGCTCAACTTCCTATTATTGCTATAATCAGTAATTCTTAACGTTATAAAGCAATTAGGATTATGATAGCATATATTTTTCCGTTTCTCAACAATTATATGTATTAAACGACTCATACAAAGTGTTTAGCGAGTATATTTTTATGCAATTTGTCGATTTGTGTCGAACTAAATTCAAAGTTAGTGTGTTAGAAAACTTTTTACTTCTCTCAGAATTTTTAGTGTGTTATTTTCATGACCAATAAAATTGTCGGTTAAGTAATAAGGGGATGCATGATTTTATCACCATGAATATTATGAACATAATGAAGAATGAACCTTAAATAAAAAGATGCAGGTGAGATTTAATTCTCACCTGCATCTTTTTATAAGTCAATTATCAATCATTCTAAAATGCCGTAACGCATCTGTAATAGCCTTTTTTTTTTCAAGTGGCACTTGAGGAACTCTAGCTTTACTATCACCAAGATTATAATTATCTCTTTCAATGATGCCGTATTTTCTCTTGACCTGTGCAATATATAGGGGAGAAACTTTAAGTCCTGCGTTATCAAGCACATATTGCTTGATTTCATCATAAGTCGCTTTGCTTTCCGATTTGGTTAAATCTATCTCATCGAGGTCAATATTTACTTCTATTGCATCAGTAGATTTTAGTTTGGACAATAAAACAACACTCTCCACATGTGCCGTACGTGGGAACATATCTACTGGAGTGACTTCTGTAACGTGATATCCTTTTTCAGCGAAGATACGGAGATCTCTTGCTAGGGTAGCGGGGTCACAAGAAACATAAACGACGCGTTTGGGCGAAAGATTAACGATTGTTTCAATCAAAGAAAGGTCGCATCCTTTTCGAGGGGGATCTACAATAATTACATCAGGAATTTCATTTTGTGACCTTAGCTCTAGCGCCGCTTGTGCTGCATCACCACAGATGAATTCAGCATTTGTAATGCGATTGCGCTTGGCATTTTCTTTGGCATTTACAATTGCATCGGGGATAATTTCCACACCAATTACTTTTTTTGCTTGGTGTGCCATAGAAAGACCAATCGTACCAATACCGCAGTAAAAATCAAGCAAGATTTCATTTCCGGTCAAACCGGCATATTCGGCCGCTTTGCGGTAGAGGATTTCGGCTTGGTTACGATTAACTTGATAAAAAGAGAGGGGAGATATGTCAAATGTAAGCCCGCATAATTCATCTTCAATCGTATCTTTTCCCCAAAGGGTAATATTGCGGTTTCCAAGGGCAACGTTGGTTTTATCTGGATTTATGTTCACAACAAAACTGACCATAGTAGGCAGAGATTCTTGAAGGGCAGCTAATAGTTCGTCGACTTGCGGGATTTTTGGCTTGGTAGAAATAAGCCCAACCATGACTTCGCCCGTCTTTTCTCCTTTACGAAGATAAAGTTTTCGAAGAAGACCGCTGTGAGAAAATTCATCATAAATACTGCAAGGATATTTTCTATGCCATTCACGAAATATTTTCATAGCAAGATTAAATTCTGCAGGTTGTAAGCGACAAGTGAGAGCATCTACTATACGATGGGAATTTACAGCATAAAAACCCATTTGCAACTTTCCGTCTTTATCTTTGCCGAGTGGAATTAAAGCTTTGTTTCGATAACCATCAGTCGATTGCCGGCAATCTCCCAAAATCGCTTGAATAGGAAGGTCTTTAAAAGCTCCAATTCGTGATAAAGCATCTGTAACCTTCTGCTGTTTAATCGCAAGTTCTGATTTATAGGAAATATGCCGGTAAGTGCAGCCGCCGCAAGAGGTAAAGTAAGGACAATCAGAAGTAATACGGTCAGAAGAAGAGTTAAGAATTTCTTCGATTCTTCCAAAAGCGAATCTTTTTGTGACTTTTACAATTCTAACCATTAAAGAATCATTTATCGCTGAAAGTGGAACGAAAATTGGGAAGTTATCATAGCGTCCTACTCCCAAACCATCAGCTGTCATGCCGGTGATAGAGAGTGGGATAATGTCATTTTTTTTAAGGTTCATAGTTCACCATGTTTCAGAGTTATAGTATTGACTTGTATTTAATAGTATTGTAGCATTAGATGATAAAAAAAACAATCAATGCAAAATAGTAATTCACCTAATTTGTGCAAAAATAATAAAACTAAAGATGAAATGCATTATGGAATAGGCAAAACAAAAGATTTAATCAAAATAAGTTGACAGAACATAGGTGGCACGATATAATTTAATTGTTAAAAGATTATAAGTCACCGCGGTAAGCGTTTACCGCAGTTTTCAATACAACTCCTCCCCAAAAGAATGAAAGGGACCGGTATATCCGGTCTCTTTCATTTTGTGCGGAAAAAAGCAGCAGAGAAGGTAAGTGGTATTGATTCTTGGGTAAATTTGTGAGATAATTAAAAAAATAGAAATATCGTAAAT
Source organism: Scatolibacter rhodanostii (assembly GCF_900197595.1). Classification (GTDB taxonomy): domain Bacteria; phylum Bacillota; class Clostridia; order Oscillospirales; family Acutalibacteraceae; genus Scatolibacter; species Scatolibacter rhodanostii. The sequence continues at coordinate 249,778 of NZ_FZLO01000001.1, forward strand.
TCAGATAACAAAACAATGAGGGTTGTATTTGTGAAGGAGATGGGAGAGAAGAAATGAAGAGCAAAAAGCAGAAAGGTTCTTTGAGAAGATTTCTACCTTATTATAACCAATATAAGGGTATTCTTTTTTTTGATTTATTTTGTGCGGCACTGACAACGGTTTGTGAGCTTGTGTTGCCAATGCTTGTGCGATATATTACCAATACAGCGATTAATGACTTGGCAGCGCTGACGATTGAAATCGTCCTTAAAGTAGGAGCGCTGTATTTATTTTTGCGTATTGTGGATGCGGGTGCTAACTTCTTTATGGCTTCCATTGGTCATATTATGGGCGCTAAAATGGAAACAACTATGAGAACAGAGCTTTTTGCTCACTTGCAAAAGCTATCTTTTTCTTATTATGACAATGCCAAGGTCGGCAAAATTATGGCGAGAATCACTTCGGATTTATTTGATGTGACAGAATTTGCCCATCATGGCCCGGAAGAAATTTTTATTTCATCCATTAAGATGGTCGGTTCTTTCATCATTTTGTGCTCGGTCAACGTGCCGCTGACTTTGATCGTATTCTCTGTCGTGCCATTTATGTTTTTGGCAGCTTACATATTTAACAAAAAAATGCGCAAGCAATTCAGAGATCAGAGAGCTCAAATCGGCGAAATTAATTCACAGGTTGAAGACAGTCTTCTAGGGGTGCGTGTTGTCAAATCATTTGCTAATGAGCACATTGAAGAAGAGAAGTTTGCCAAAGGTAATAATGCATTTTATGAGATTAAAAAGAAAAGCTACTTTTATATGGGAGGCTTTGATGCTTCCAACCGTATTTTTGATGGTTTAATGAATCTTCTCGTGTTGGTTGTTGGTTCTATTTTCATGATTCGCGGTCAAATCAGACCAGCCGATTTAGTGGCTTATATTATGTATATAGGCACCTTGATTAGTTCTATTCGTCAGCTTGTGCAGTTTACAGAGCAGTTTCAAAGAGGAACAACAGGTATCGAGAGATTCTTCCAAATCATGGATGCTGACGTGGATATTTTCGATGAGCCTGATGCCAAGCTCTTAAAGCTAAAAAAAGGTGAAATTTCATTTGAAAATGTCAGCTTCAGTTATTCTGAAGGCGGAAGGCAAATCCTTTCTGATATCAATCTAAAGGTGAATGCAGGAGAAAACGTTGCGTTGGTGGGTCCTTCCGGCGGCGGCAAAACGACTCTTTGTAACTTGATTCCAAGATTTTATGATGTCAGCGGTGGTCGTGTTTTAATTGATGGACAAAACATCCATAATGTACAGTTAAAATCGCTGAGAGAGCAAATAGGTTTTGTTCAGCAGGATGTATACCTATTTTCGGGTTCAGTTTTTGAAAATATTCAATATGGTAAACCTGGTGCCAGTCGAGAAGAAGTCATAGAAGCGGCTGAAAAAGCCGGTGCTCATGAGTTTATTATGGGACTTTTAAGCGGCTATGACACGTATGTTGGTGAACGAGGAGTAAAGCTTTCAGGTGGACAGAAACAGCGAATCAGCATTGCCAGAGCCTTTTTGAAGAACCCTCCCATTATGATTTTAGATGAAGCGACCAGTGCGCTAGATAATGAAAGTGAAAAAATCGTGCAGAAATCGCTTGAAGATTTATCAAAGGGAAGAACTACTTTCACGATTGCACACCGGCTAACGACAATCAAAAATGCAACCATGATTTTGGTTTTGACGGATAAGGGCATTGAAGAACAAGGCACGCATGAAGAACTGATAGCAAAAAAAGGTATATACTATCAGCTTTATAATAGTTATAGTGAGGATAAATAGCAGGAGGCTATATGGACAAGGAAACTTTTTTTGAACAGATTAAAGGAAAGCGAATTGCGCTTTGCGGTGTAGGGAGAAGTCATATGCCGCTGGCAGATTTGTTCACTCGCAAGGGTGCTTTGGTTTCGGTACGTGATAAGAGAGAGTTTGAGCAACTTGGCAGCAATGGTGAAACACTTAAAAAATTGGGTGTTAAATTGATACTCGGAAAAGATTATCTGGCAGATTTAGATGAAGATATTATTTTTCGCACGCCCGGCATGAAGTTTTCTCTTTCTGAACTGCAAGAGGCAAGAGAGAATGGGCAAGTTGTAACGAGTGAATTAGAGGTCTTTTTTGACCTTTGTCCTTGCAAAATTTATGCGGTAACAGGCAGTGACGGCAAAACCACCACGACCTCTGTTATGGCAGAATTTCTGCGTTCAGAGGGGAAAACAGTCCACCTTGGGGGCAATATCGGCAAACCGCTTTTACCCGAAATTGAAATTATTGAAAAAGACCACGTTGCTGTAGTCGAGCTTTCCAGTTTTCAGCTAATTTCTATGCGCAAATCGCCTGATGTAGCAGTGATTACCAATCTTTCTCCCAATCATTTGGATTGGCACAAGGATATGGAAGAATACATTGAAGCCAAGAAAAATGTGTTCATACACCAAAATGCTTTTTCCAGAACGGTTATCAATGCAGATAATGAATTGACGGCAGCTTTGGCAAAAGATGTTCGGGGACAGTGTCTCATGTTTAGCAGAGAGAAAGCCGTTGAACATGGTGCATTTTGTCAGGGTGGCTTTATTTTCACCAGTGGTATTCCTAAAACAACCAATCAAAGAGTAATGGAAGTCAGTGATATTTTTCTGCCAGGTGTCCACAACATCGAAAATTATATGGCGGCTATTTGTGCTGTATGGGGCGATGTTAGCACGGAAAATATCATTAAAGTGGCAAAAAATTTCACGGGGGTTGAACACCGCATTGAATTTGTACGAGAAGTAGACGGCGTGAAATATTATAACGATTCCATCGCCACAAGTCCTAGCCGTACAATTTCAGGTACCTTGTCACTCTACGATAAAAAAATAATTTTGCTCAGTGGTGGGTATGATAAGAATATTCCGTATGATTCACTTGGTCCTGTCATCTGCGAAAAAGTGAAAACACTAATTTTGATGGGAGCGACAGCACAGAAGATAGAAGATTCTGTTAAAGCAGCGCCGAATTATGATGAAAATGGATTGGAAATTGTCAGAGTGCAAAATATGGCAGAAGCACTTTTAATTGCCAGTAACAGAGCAGAAAAAGGCGATATTGTATCGCTTTCACCAGCTTCGGCAGGCTTCGATTTATATACTGATTTTGAAGCAAGAGGCCGCCACTTTAAACAGCTGGTTAATGAAATGAAATGAATGATTGCGTTTAAACTCACAAAAGCGTAAACAGGGAAGCGTGAGACGAAAGGACAACTATACATTTGAATAACAAGAAAAAGAACCCAAGAACAGAAGCGGGCAAGAGAAACTCCTCTTATGCAAAAAAAAGAAAACCGAAACCATTTAATAGCGCAGAGAAACTTTCTCGTGACGAAAAAAGAATAGTCGATTGCCTGAAAAAACATGGAGATAAGGAAATTGCCTCTCGTAGCCTTCTTAGAGAAACGGGCATGAAAGATAAGGCTGTTTTTTACGAAACGCTTCGTCAATTGCAAAATAAGGGAAAACTGGAAGTCGACACCAAGCATAAGGTGAAATATCTGCCGTTTGGCAAGGGCGTTAGTGCTGAATTGGTTTCGCTCTCTGCTAAATTTGGTTTTGCAAAACCTGATGACGGCGGTGCGGATATATTTATTCCGGGCAGCGCACTCAAAGGTGCTTTTCCGGGCGATAAAATTTTGCTGACAGATGTTGCTATGCAGGAACGGGGACCCGACGGCAAAGTAAAAGCGGTTGTAGAACATCGTGATGTGCCCATGACAGGTACGTTAAAAATAACGGAAGACGGTACTTTTATTGCACCCGATGCTTCAGTGCGTTTTGATTTGGAAGTGAATGCTCACGACGTGCAAAATGCAAAGCATGGCGACAAAGTAGTGTTTAAACCCGTTCAAGATTACCGTGGAGACTGGAGAACGGCAAAAGTTGATTCTGTTTTGGGTAGTGGTGACAGTGCCAAAATTTGTTCCGATGCCATTATTATTCAGCAAGGTATTCCTAATGTCTTTCCTGATGAAGTGTTAAGCGAAGCAAAAATTGCGGCTGCCAGAGAAATCACGGCAGATGATATCGAAAAACGACTAGACTTGCGCGACGAAATGATTCTTACCATTGATGGGGCAGATGCCAAAGATTTAGACGATGCTATTTCTGTAAAGAAAACGGAGATAGGCTTTGAACTAGGCGTGCATATCGCAGATGTTTCCCATTATATCAAAGAACACACAGCATTAGATGAGGAAGCTTTTACCAGAGGAACTTCTGTCTATTTTGCAGACAGGGTCATTCCCATGTTGCCCGTTGATATTTCTAACGGCATTTGTTCTCTGAATGCACACACGGACAAGCTGACTTTCTCGGCCATTATGTCTTTTGACAAGCATGGCGAGCTGGTTGATTATGATTTCAAGAAAACAATTATTAACTCGAAGGTTCGAGGCGTATACAGCGAAGTAAACGATATTTTTGCTGGGAATGCCACGGCAGAGCTTCTCGAAAAATATAAGCCGGCAGAAGAATCTTTACGCAACGCAAAAGAGCTTTCTGATATTCTCATCGAGAACGAGAAACGCCGTGGAACAATGGAAATTGTGAGCAGCGAGCTTAAATTTAAGTTAGATGAAAACGGTGTTTGTGTCGATATTCTGCCACGCAAAACAGGCGAAGCAGAGCAAATGATTGAACAGCTCATGGTGTCTGCCAATATGGCAGCAGCTAAGTTTGCACAAAAGCATGAGTTGCCGTTCTTATATCGAATCCACGAAAAACCACAGTTGGAAAAGCTGAATAGCTTGATTGAAATTTTGGACAGGCTCTTGGTTCCTTGTGCTGAAATCAAGACCAATAAACCGCAAACAGGCGATTTTGCCAAGATTTTGGAGAGAGTTAAGGGCAGCACAAAAGAAGAACTAGTTTCTCAGCGTGTTTTGCGTACGATGGAAAAGGCAAAGTATGCAGCAGAGGAGCTAGGTCACTTTGGTTTGGCGCTGAAAGATTACAGCCACTTTACTTCTCCGATTCGCCGTTATCCTGACCTTTCGATTCATCGTATTTTGTCGGCTTATCTTTCCGGTATGCCGGTGGCAAAGATCCAAAAACGTTATACGAAGTTTGCGGAAGAATCGGCCTCAAATTCTACCAGAAATGAGATTCGTGCTGTTATGGGCGAGCGAGCTGCTGAAGATTGCTATGTGGCAGAATATATGAAAGCGCATATTGGCGAAAAGCATGTTGGTATTATTAGTGGTGCGACCGCCAGAGGCTTGTTCGTTCGTCTCAAAAACGGTGCAGAAGGATTTGTCAGTATGGAACTATTTGATGGCGATTATGATTTTGACGGAGCAATCTCTCACGTTAATCGAACAACAGGCAAAGCATTGACTGTTGGAGAAGAGCTGGCTATTGTCGTCGCCTCCAGTGATGTTGCATCAGGACGTGTAGACTTTACGCCGAATCAAGAATAACAAAGGACAAAGCTTCATATGTATAATCAAAGCAGAAAAAGGTATGCCTGCTTTGATGAGGAGGAGCATATGAAAAATTTGATTTTGTCCGCTATATTTGGGTTAACAGCCTTACTGTTAGTCAATCTAGTCAGCGTGTATACGGGAGTAGAACTGGTGGTCAGCAAATTGAGCTTACTTGTAGCAGCCATTCTAGGTATTCCGGGTGTCATTACGATGCTGATGATGAATATCGTATTATAAAAAGAAGTAAAAATGGAGGGGAATTATGAAATTAATCAATGCTCATCTTTTGAATGAAAACTTTGTGTTTTCTAAAGCAGATATTGAAATTGACGGCGGAAGAATTAAACAGATTAGTGAAAAGATATCATTCGCTCCTGAGGAAACCGTAATTGATTGCACAGGCTATCGTATTGTACCTGGTTTTGTAGATGTACATATCCATGGCTGTGCCGGAACAGACACGATGGATGCTACCCGTGAATCTTTGCAGAACATGGCAAAATATCTTATCACAAAAGGAGTTACTTCTTTTTGTCCGACAACGATGACAGCAAGCAAAGAAGAAATCATCACAGCGGTTAAAAATGTAAATGACTGCATGGTGAACCCCTGCGAAGGAGCAGCGGTTGTCGGTGTAAATATGGAAGGCCCGTTTATTGCCGAAAAGCGTAAAGGTGCTCAGAAAGCAGATTATATTATTCGTCCTGATTTTGCTTTCTTTAAAGACGTATACGACCAATTTGAAGGTGTCATTAAACTGGTGGATGTAGCACCTGAGGAAGATAAAGACGGCGAGTTCATTCGTCAGGCAAAAGAGCTGTGCACCGTTTCACTGGCACATACTACAGCAGACTATGCACTCACAAAGCAAGCAATTGATTATGGAGTCAGCCACATTACGCATTTATACAATGCAATGGCAGGCTTTTCGCACCGTGAACCCGGTGTGGTAGGGGCAGTTTTTGAAGATGAGAGAGTTCGTGCAGAGGTTATTTGCGACGGTCATCACATTCATCCGTCAGTACTGCGAACGACTTTCCGCATTCTTGGCGACAGGGCACTTGTAGTGAGTGATTCTATGCGTGCAGCTGGACTGCCTGAAGGCGAAAAATATGATTTGGGCGGACAAGGCGTTACGGTCCGAAATGGACTGGCTACGTTAGATGACGGAACAATTGCCGGTTCTGTTACCAACTTGCATGAAGAAATTCGAAATCTTGTCAAATTTGGCATTCCATTAGAACAGGCCATTAAAGCGGCAACGCTAATCCCTGCCAAAGCGATAGGGTTAGATAACGAGATTGGCAGCCTTTCAGTTGGCAAAAAAGCTGATTTGGTTATGTTAGACGAGAATTTAGAAATTGTAGCGGTTTACCACGAATAAATTTAGTGATGCCGATTTCTAATAAAGTTTGTTGTTATAAGACTAAGCTTCATTTGATGTCGGTGTTACTTCTGTAAATAGCTAAAAGAATGGGAAAATATTTGAGGGGGAACAGTAATGAGCAATACCCTAATACCAGAGGGCTATAAGTCGGTTTTGAATTTGTATGAAACACAGGTGGCAATTGGTTGTCTGCGGAATCACTTTCAAAAGAAATTGTCCAAAAATTTGAATCTAAAACGTGTGTCTGCGCCACTTTTTGTTGATCCGTTGACAGGACTCAACGATGATTTAAACGGCATTGAGCGTGCTGTTAGTTTTGATATTAAAGAAACCGGCACAAATGCACAAGTTGTACATTCTTTGGCAAAGTGGAAGCGAATGGCACTGTATCGCTACAAGTTTTCTGAGGGAGAAGGCTTGTATACAGATATGAATGCAATTCGCCGTGACGAAGAAATGTCTAATCTTCATTCTATTTATGTTGACCAGTGGGATTGGGAAAAAGTGCTGCCGCAAGGTAAGCGTAATGTGGCGTACTTAAAAGAAACCGTGCAGTCCATTATCAATGCATTTTGTGACACAGCAGAAGAACTGCAAACATTGTTTCCGAAATTGGTAGCTGATTTTAAGCGAAAGGTGACTTTTGTGACAGCACAAGAGCTAGAGGATTTGTATCCAGAAGCTACCAGTAAAGAGCGTGAGAACAAAATCACAGAAAAATATAAAACCGTGTTTATTTTGGGAATTGGCGACGTCATGAAATCTGGCCAAAAGCATGATGGACGAGCTCCCGACTATGATGACTGGTCGATGAACGGTGATATTTTGCTTTGGAGCGACGTGCTTGGCAGAGCGATTGAGCTCTCTTCTATGGGTATTCGTGTTAGCCCTGAATCACTAGATTCACAGTTGACTAAAGCCGGCTGTGATGACAGACGAGAATTGCTGTTTCATAAAATGCTGTTGGCGGGTGAATTGCCTCTCACAATGGGAGGCGGTATCGGTCAATCTCGCGCCTGTATGCTACTGCTGAAAAAAGCTCATGTCGGCGAAGTACAGACGTCTATTTGGGATGAAGATACGTTGGCTGTCTGTGAAAAAGCAGGTGTCGTGCTTTTGTAAAAATTATGTTTATCTTGAAAAATTACAAAAAATTGGCTGATTAATCACCCTCAAATTGCAGAAGATAAATTTGGGGGTGATTTTAAATGTTTCCGTATTTTTTAGGTGGAGCTTTAAATAATAGTTCTCTGACACCACTAGTGCCGTTTGCTTTTGCAGATAGTGATTTCTTCAACAATCGAGGAATGTCAGATGAAGTAAGAGCTGCTATTGAAGAACGAAAAGATGAGATTCACTCAGAAGAAGACTTGCACCGCATTGCGCACGAAGTCACGCAAAAAAGATAAGCAAAAGGCAAACAGAAAACCTGACTGAAAAAGTCAGGTTTTTGTCTGATTCGATAAAGCTCACTAAATTTCGTAAAAATCATTGACAAGCGGATGAGCACAGAATATAATAAAATACGTAATTTAAAACAGAATATTCCTTATCAAGAGTGGCGGAGGGACAGGCCCTGTGATGCCCGGCAACCTATATTTATTATAAGGTGCCAAATCCTGCGGTTAATCCGAAAGATGAGGCAAGTGAAATCCCTCTCTTTATGAGAGGGATTTTTAAATATCTCTAAGTTCGACTCTTGTTTAACCAATCTGTTTTAAAAAGAATAATGATTGATGGAGGTACAAAATGAAATTTTTTACATCTGAGTCTGTCACTGAAGGACATCCAGATAAGCTTTGTGACCAAATTTCTGATGCCATTTTAGATGCGATTTTAATACAGGACCCGAATGCCCATGTAGCTTGTGAAACCACCACAACAACAGGTTTAGTTCATATCATGGGCGAAATATCCACCAATTGTTATGTGGATATTCCTGCAGTGGTACGTGAAGTCGTAAAAGATATTGGCTATAATAAACCTGAATATGGCTTTGACGGCAATTCTTGCGCTGTTTTAACTTCAATTGATAATCAATCGCCTGATATTGCGATGGGTGTGAATCAATCGTTTGAAGCCAAAAACGGTGAGACAGATGAAAACAGTTTGATTGGTGCTGGTGACCAGGGAATGATGTTCGGCTATGCTTGTGATGAAACACCGGAGTTAATGCCCCTTGCCATTTCACTGTCTCACAAATTGGCTAAAAGACTGACAGAAGTGCGCAAAAATGGTACGCTTTCCTATTTACGTCCCGATGGCAAAACACAGATTACTGTGGAGTATGACGGTGATGAAATCAAGCGAGTGGAAGCGATTGTTATTTCAAGCCAGCATGATGAAGACATCAAGCTAGCTGATTTGCGCGAAGATTTAATCCATCATGTTATCGAGCCAATTGTTCCTGCACATTACATTGATGAAAATACGAAGATTTATATCAATCCAACAGGACGATTTGTTATCGGCGGACCAGTGGGAGACAGTGGTTTGACAGGACGTAAAATCATTGTGGACACCTACGGTGGATACGGACGTCATGGCGGCGGTGCTTTCTCCGGAAAAGACCCAACCAAGGTAGACCGTTCTGCAGCTTATGCAGCCAGAAAAGTAGCCAAAAATATTGTAGCGGCAAAACTCGCCAAGAAGTGTGAAGTTGAGCTTGCTTATGCAATTGGAGTAGCGACCCCAGTTTCTATTATGGTCGATACTTTTGGAACAGGAACCGTGTCAGATGAAGTTTTGTCAGAGGCCGTGACGAAAGCCTTTGATTTGCGACCCACTGCCATTATTAAGGAATTGGACTTGCGCCGTCCGATCTACCGCCAGTTGGCAGCTTATGGACATATGGGGCGTGAAGATTTAGATGTAAATTGGGAAAAGACCGATAAGATAGATGCAATTCGAAATGCTCTGTAAAAGGATAAAGAAGCCGGCAGTGTTGGTCGGCTTTCTTTATCTAGCACAATTAATGTCTTTTCTAAAGGGTAGTGCAACATAAATGTTAAAAGGGGTAAATACATGAAGCAAAAAACTTTTACTTACAAATTAGTTTTGGCGGCCGTTTGTTTAGCTTTGGCCATGATTCTGCCTATGTTCATTGGTAGAATTCCGAGTATCGGCCGTGCACTTTCACCGATGCATTTGCCGGTATTGCTATGCGGCTTTTTGGCAGGACCAATTTTGGGAGGCGTTGTGGGGGTGCTGGCACCGCTTTTAAATAGTGTCTTAACAGGAGCACCTCCACTTTTTCCTATGGCCATTTCTATGGCATTTGAATTAGCTGGTTATGGTATCTTGAGTGGCCTTTTCTATTATGTCATCTTTAAAAAGCACAAGGACTTTGTCAGAATTTTTGCAAGCTTGATTTTGGCGATGCTGTTTGGCAGAATCATTTGGGGTATTGCCATGCTGCTTCTATTGGGACTCAGCGGTGCAGGGCAATTTACTTGGGCAGCTTTTCTTTCAGGTGCTTTCATAGGAGCGGTGCCAGCCATAATTTCACAGGTTATTTTAGTGCCGGTGATTGTACTTGCCTTAAAAAAAGCAAAAATTATGGAATGATAGGCAATTTCTCTTTATTTTTTGCATAAAAAGAGGTATAATAGTCACAACACATCATGGCGGTGAACAGGATTGAGAAGAAAAAAATCGGCAGTTATTTTAAAAAATAAAGAATTAGGACATTTTATCAGCAAGAAAAGACTTTTCATTAAAGGCTCTAAGCTTAGTGAAAGAAAAATGAGACGTGCTGAAGTGATTCTACGAACGCTTATTGGAATAGGCTTTGTGCTTGTTTTAATTGCTGTTTTTGTTTTTATTTTCGTGTTCTTGATTCCCTATTTGCAGTCAAAAGTTTCGAACACACCTGAAGAAACTGTTTCGGACGCCCAATCGGTTGTGTCTTTTGAACCGCAAGCATCTTATGATAATATGGGATTGCCGATTTTAAGCAATGAAATCAATCTTCGTCTAATCAATTGGGAGAACCCTTCTGATGAAAGATTTAAACCCAAAGTACAGAAAGTTAGCGGTGTGGAAGTAGATGCCGACATGGCGACAGCCCTTAAAACCATGCTAGAGGCAGCCAAAAATGCAGGCTACCTAATTGAACTTTCTGATGGTTATGTGTCTTATGAAATGCAGCAAGAACGGTATGACGCCAAGGTGAGTGAACTGATGGAGCAAGAAGGGCAGTCTTTGGTCATGGCCAAAACTAACGCAAAGAAGTCAGTACCTTTAGCAGGGCAGAGTGATTTTCAAACTGGCTTATGTGTGAAACTAAAGGCAGATATAGAAACTTTTGCCGATTCACAGACCTATGAATGGCTTGAAAAACATATGCATGAATACGGTTTTATCTTTCGCTTTCCCGATAATAGCAGAGAAAACCATACAACGCATACCGGTTTAACAGCGGATAACACGGTCATTCGCTATGTAGGACAAGAAAATGCTAAATTTATTCATACTTCAGGCATGTGCTTAGAAGAATATGTAGATTATCTGGCAAATCGTTGACAAATGCAGAAAAAATACTTGCAAAACAAAGCGAGTTATGATAGTATTGTAAAGTATTTGAAGTCCGCAGGTTTCTCGCATGCTGCCTGTGGGAGTCAAAGTGCTTTTCAGCACCGAGAAGCGGACAGTCCACTGCCAAATGGCAAGAATGTCTGATTAAAATTTTGGAGGATTTATCAAATGGATGCTATGAAATTAATTTCACAAGACTCTTTAAAATCAGAGTTGCCTACTTTTTCTGTAGGAGACACAGTAAGAGTCAGCGTAAATATTCGCGAAGGCGAAAGAGAAAGAGTTCAGCTTTTTGAAGGCACTGTCATTGCTCGCAAAGGCAGCGGTGTTAGCGAAACATTCACAGTACGTCGCGTTTCTTATGGCGTAGGTGTGGAAAGAGTTTTCCCAATTCACTCACCGAATATTAAGGGTGTTGATGTGATTCGTCACGGCCGTGTTCGCAGAGCAAAACTTTATTATCTTCGTGATAGAGTGGGTAAAGCTGCTAAGGTTAAAGAAAAGATTAGATAAGAGATTATTTAAAAGGGACATTACAGTCCCTTTTTTGCTATGTAAATTCGTTTGAGCAGGTGATGAGATGAAATACGCCAGTAAAGGGAATAAGCGAAAAAAGGTGAGTCTTTTCTTCTTTGATGTGGCGGATGTTCTTGTTAGTTCTATCGTAATTGTCGCCATTGTCTTTACTTTCTTGTTCCGTGTTATCACGGTCGATGGCCCCTCAATGACACCTAACTATGTGGATGGAGGGAAGGTCCTTGTCAGCAGTTGGACAACATCACCCAAACTGGGAGATGTTGTGATTATTACAGATGTGCTAGAAGCGGGTCCGATAATCAAAAGAGTGATTGCAACAGAAGGACAAACAGTAGATTTTGACACAGTGACTAAAAGTGTTGTGGTAGATGGCGTGCAGATAGATGATAGTCAGTTCGGTGTTGAAAGCGGCATTACCGAAGTGATATGGCAGAACTATGAGATGTTGAATTTTCCGCAGGTTGTGCCAAAAGGCTATGTATTTGTGTTAGGTGACAATAGGATTTTTTCTAAAGATAGCCGTTTTGCCGAAATCGGTATGATTGACAAAAGAAAAATTCTAGGAAAAGCGCTTGTAAATATATACCCGTTCAAAACATTTGGCGCAGCAAAATAAGGAGTGAAGAAATTGGCAGAAATGCAGTCTATTCAGTGGTTTCCCGGGCACATGGCAAAGACGCGCCGAAAAATCACAGAGGATTTAAAACTAGTAGATGTTGTAGCAGAAATTGTAGACGCAAGAATTCCCTACAGTAGTGCCAACCCTGTGCTGCGAAATATTGTGAAAAATAAGCCGAAAATCATTTTACTTAATAAAAGTGATGTGGCTGACAGCAAAGAAACGCAGAAATGGATTAATAAATATAAAGAGAAATCAGAAATTGCGATTCCCATTGATTGTAAAACAGGTAGAGGCTTGCCTCAATTTAAAGCGGCTATTCGAGAAGCTTTAAAAGATCAAATTGCTGTTTGGGATAGCAAAGGTATGATTGGGCGACCGATTCGTATTATGGTGTTAGGCATTCCTAATGTCGGTAAATCATCGCTGATTAACAAGCTGATTAAAGGAGCCAAAGGTAAGGCCGAAGTGCAAGATAAACCAGGTGTTACTAGACAAAACCGTTGGTTTACCGTAGAAAAAGGGCTTGAGCTTTTAGATACACCTGGCGTATTGTGGCCGAAATTCGAAGATCAGACGGTGGGAGAAAAACTGGCTTTTACAGGAGCAGTAAAAGATCAGGTCATGGATATTGAACTTCTGGCATATCGTTTATTGGAAAATCTCATGCAGCATTATCCGTCAGCTGTGCGAACCAGATATAAATTGGATGATACTGTGAACGAGAAATCAGCTGGGCATGAAATTTTGGAGCAGATTGGCCGCAAAAGAGGAATGCTTATTTCGGGCGGCGAAATCGATTTGGAACGAGCATCTATTATGGTTGTAGATGAGTTTAGAGCTGGAAAATTAGGAAAAATCACCTTGGAGCGAGCTGATGAATTTTGAATTTGAACAGGCTGCTTATGCAAAAGGTTATCAGGCTGTTTGCGGTATAGACGAAGTAGGCAGAGGCCCGCTGATTGGGCCTGTATGTGCAGCGGCGGTTATTTTGAACCCTGAAGATGAAATTAAAGGGTTGAATGATTCTAAAAAGTTGACTGAAAAAAAGAGAGAAATACTTTTTGATATCATTATGGAACGTGCTTTAGCCGTAGGAATCGGTTTTGCTTCCTCAGAAGAAATTGATGAAATTAATATATTACAGGCAACTTTTTTGGCGATGAAAAGAGCTTGTGAAAGTTTGCCGCAGAAAGCTGATTTTGCTTTGGTTGATGGTAACAAATTTCCGTCCCAATTAGGTATTCAGGGTGAAGCCATTGTAAAAGGTGACGGCAAGTCTCCCAGTATTGCAGCTGCTTCCATTATCGCCAAAGTCAGCCGTGATAGGCTGATGGTTGAATTGGACAGAGAATATCCGCAATATGGATTTGCAGCTCATAAAGGATATCCAACGGCAGCCCATTATCGTGCTTTGGACGAATTTGGTGAAATAGAAGGTTACCGCAAAACCTTTTTAAGGAAATATTATGCGAAAAGGAAAAGTACCGAATAACAGTAGCGGCGTTGTAGGAGAATTGGTTGCGGCAAAAGAATTGCAGGCACATGGTTTTGAAATACTTTGTCGTAATTATCATACCCGTTTTGGAGAAATTGACATAATCGTTAAAGACAGCCTATATATTATATTTGTAGAGGTGAAAACACGAGAAACCGGCTCTCTTTCACACCCGTTTGAGGCTATTACATCAGCAAAACAAAAGAAGATTATTTTGGCAGCGCAAGATTATTTGCAAAACAATCCGTCTAATCTTCAGCCACGTTTTGATGCCATTGCAGTCATAACGGAAAAGGGAAAAGTAGAAAGTGTGACACATCTGGAAAATGCATTTATGGCATAGGAGGATTGTGATGAAGTATTTTGATTTACATTGTGATACCATTGTAGAGTGTGCAAAACAGCAAAAAGGTCTCCGCGCAAATGATTTGCATATTGACATAGAGAGAGGGAAAACACTGGAACAATATGTCCAGTGCTTTGCTGTGTTTATACAGGATACGATTCCGGAAGAAGAGGCTTTTCTTTTCTTTGAACAAAAGGCTCTATTGCTTCGGCAGGAATGCAAAAAAAACAAGAAAAATATAAGGCTCTGCCATGAAGCCGGAGATTTAGCGAAAGCAAGAAAATCAGGTAAAATGGGAGCTGTTTTGACAATCGAAAACGGTTCAGCACTGTCGGGCAATTTAGAGAATCTTGACCGCATGGCGAAGCTGGGCGTTAAAATGATAACCCTCACTTGGAATGGTGACAATAAAATTGGAACAGGAGCGGCTACTGATACTAAAAAAGGAATTACTCCTTTTGGTATATTGGCACTCAAAAAAATGGAACGATTGGGCATTGTAGCGGATATTTCACATGCCAGTGATTATTTATTTGAAGATGTAGCGGCCCTTTCACAGAAACCCATTGTGGCCTCCCATTCAAATTCTCGAAAAGTTTTCCAGCATCGGCGCAATCTGACAGATGAGCAGTTCGAAGTAATTTGCCGCAAAAAAGGCTTAGTAGGACTGAACTTTTATAAAGAGTTTTTACGAAGCGAAGCAGATGAAGCTGATATGGAAGATATTTTGCGTCATGCAGAGCATTTTCTCTCACTGGGTGGAGAAGATGTTGTGGCAATGGGCAGCGACTTTGACGGCGCGGATATGCCAAAAGGGATAAAAGGTATCGAATCAGTTGGTGAATTATATAACTTGTTCCTGCAAAAAAACTATAAAGAATCTTTGGTAAGAAAAATATTCTTTGAAAATGCAGAAAGCTTCTTTATTCGCAATAATTTACTTTGACATATGCAGTTGCTGCGTGTAAAATACTAGTATATGTGATTTTGTTTCATGGAGGAAATGCGATGTTTTATAAAAGTACCAGAAATCCTGCTTTACGCTTGAAAGCATCTGAAGCCATTGCGCAAGGATTGTCTGACGAGGGTGGCTTATTTGTACCCATGAATCTGCCGAATGTCAAAGCAAATTTTGCAGATTGGGTTAATTTGAGTTATCAGGAATTGGCAGAAGAAATATTTGGGATTTTTTTGGATGATTTCACGCAAGCAGAAATACATGATTGCGTCAGTCAGGCGTATACTGCAGAGAAATTTGGTGGTAAAACCCCTGTGAAAATTGTACCTTTGGGTTCAAAAGATGACCATAAATGGATATTAGAGTTGTGGCATGGCCCGACCTGTGCCTTTAAAGATATGGCCTTACAGATTTTGCCAAGATTTTTAACGGTGGCACAATCTAAGAGCGGAGACGACAAAGAAGCCGTTATCTTGGTAGCAACTTCTGGTGATACAGGAAAAGCAGCGTTAGAGGGATTTAAAGATGTTTCTAGTACTTCCATAGTTGTGTTTTATCCGGACGGCGGCGTGAGCCAAGTGCAGAAAAAGCAAATGGCAACGCAAGAGGGTGAAAACGTTACAGTTTGTGCAGTGAAAGGCAACTTTGATGACACGCAAACTGGGGTTAAACTCATTTTTAATAACCCTGAAATGAAGGATTTCTTGGAGAAGAAAAATTGCTTCTTTTCTAGTGCAAACTCAATTAACTGGGGTAGACTGCTACCGCAGGTGGTGTATTATTTCTATACTTATTTTGAACTTTATCGCAAAGGCGCTATTTCTGATATGAATCAAGAGGTTAATATTGCAGTGCCGACAGGCAATTTTGGCAATATTTTGGCGGCTTTTTATGCGAATCAGATGGGGCTACCGGTTAAAAAGTTTATTTGTGCTTCTAATGCCAACAATGTGTTAACTGATTTTATCAGCACAGGAGTTTATAATCGAAACAGAGATTTTTACACAACAACTTCCCCCTCTATGGACATTTTGGTTTCCAGTAATCTAGAACGTTTACTGTATTCGCTTTCCGGTGAAAACAGCGAAAAACTGACAGAATGGATGGATGCGCTGCGTACAGCAGGGAATTATACAGTGGATGGGCATACTTTCAAAGAGGTATCTTCTAAATTTTATGGCGGTTTCTGTACGGATGAAGAAACGGCATCAATCATTAAAAATACCTTTGAAACCAAGGATTATTTAGCAGATACTCACACAGCAGTTGCAATTGGTGTCTATGATCGTTATGCTGAGGAAACAGGAGATTCTACACCTGTTATTATTGCGTCAACTGCCAGCCCTTATAAATTTTCTGAAAGCGTTTTGCCGGCACTGGGCAATCAAGAAAATATGGACGAATTTGCTAAGATTAAGAAGTTAGAAGAAATTTCGGGTGTGGCAGCTCCGACCCAAATTAAAGAGTTAGAAAAGCTGTCAGAACGTTTTAATACGGTAATTGACAAAGAAAATATGCCTGACTTTGTTTGTGAAACAGTCACGGCAAAAAAAGGTACTGTATGAGCTTGTATGTAATTGCAGACCTACATCTTTCTTTTGGTGTGGACAAGCCCATGGATGTGTTTCCTGGCTGGTCTGATTACACCGAAAGATTAGAAAAGAACTGGCGGGCCGTAGTGTCGGAGAACGACACCGTGGTGATTGCAGGTGATATTTCGTGGGGCATGAAACTGGAAGAAACATTAGCTGACTTTCAGTATATTCATTCTTTGCCCGGTAAAAAGATTTTGCTTAAAGGCAACCATGATTATTGGTGGTCAACTAAAAGTAAAATTGCTAAATTCTTGGCTGAGAACGGCATGGACGATATTGAAGTGCTGCAAAACAATGCTTTTGCAGTAGAAGATAAAGTGGTGTGCGGTACGAGAGGCTGGCTTTATAATGCAGAAACACCCGAGGATGTCAAGATTTTGAATCGGGAAGTTGGCAGACTTTTGCTGTCCTTAAATGAAGCTAAGAAATTTAATTTGCAACCCGTCGTATTCTTGCACTATCCGCCTCTGTATGATTCCATGGAGAGTAAGGCAATCTTAGATATTTTACTTGAATATGGTATAAAAGATTGCTATTTTGGACATATCCATGGCAAATATGCAGCCAAAAAAGCACCTACAGGGGAATATAAAGGAATTCGCATGCATTTAATTGCTTGCGATTATGTCGATTTTTGTCCAGTTTTGGTTCGCTAAATTGAAAACAGCAGAAGAAGCGTTCATTAACAAAATATTCACATGAAAAACTGGAATTATTAACAGGTGTATGATATAATAACCTGATAAATCTTTTAGTATGATAATTGAGAGGGATAGAATCATGAATTTAACAGCAAAAAATAGCACTGAGACAAACAAATTTGAATTGGATTTTTCCGTTTCGGCAGAAAAGTTTAACGAAGCGATTCAGCAAGTTTATAAAGTTGAGGGCAAAAAAATAGCGATTGATGGCTTTAGAAAAGGCAAAGCACCACTTGCTTTTATTGAAAAATATTATGGCGAGAATGTTTTCTTTGAAGGTGCCATTGACAAACTATATCGTGACATCGTAACAACAGCAATTGAGCAGTCTGAATTAGATGTTGTGGCTGTTTCTGCTTTCAATATCGAAGAAATGAGCAAAAAAGACGGTGTAAAATGTAAGCTTACCGTTGTCATCAAACCTGAAATTGAGATTAAAGACTACAAAGGCATTGAAGTAACCAAAGATACTGTTTCTGTTACAGAAAAAGAGGTTGATGCTGAAGTTGAAAAAATCAGAGAAAGAAATGCAAGGACGATTGAAGTCACAGATAGAGCTACAAAAGATGGCGATATTGCGGTAATCGACTTTGAAGGCTTTTTGGAGGACAAACCTTTTGACGGCGGAAAAGGCGAGAATCACGAATTAACTCTTGGTTCAGGACAATTTATCCCTGGCTTTGAAGAGCAAGTAGTGGGACATGTTATCGGTGATGAATTTGATGTAAATGTATCTTTCCCAGAAGATTATCAAGCTGAAGATTTAAAAGGCAAAGCAGTTGTCTTTAAAGTAAAACTACATGAAATCAAGGCAAAAGAACTGCCTGAAGTAGATGATGAGTTCGTAAAAGATGTCAGCGAATTTGATACGGTAAAAGATTATCGTGCTGACTTGAAAGCTCATTTGAAAGAGCACAAACAAGAGCATGCCGACAGCGATGCTGAAAATCAACTTGTTGATGCAATCATTGCAAAGGTAAAAGGCGAAATTCCTGATGAAATGTATGAAAACGAAGTAGATGAGATTATCAACTCTTTTGCTTATCGTTTGCAGTCACAGGGCCTTAACATGGAAACCTACATGCAGTATACCGGCATGACCATGGAAGAAATGCGCAAAACCTACCGTGCTCAGGCTGAGAATCAGGTTAAAATTCGTTTGGCTCTGGAGAAAATCGCTTCTATTGAAGGCATTACTGCTTCTGACGAAGAAATCGAAAAAGAATTTGCTGAGCTTGCCAAGAACTATAACATGGAAGCTGCTCAGGTTAAAGGGATGATTCGTCCGGAAGATTTAGCCAAAGATGTTGTGAACAAGAAGACAATTGACTTTGTCAAAGAAAATGCTGATATTAAAACAGCAAAAAAAACCAGCAAGAAAGAAAAAGCTAAAGAAGAATAATTTTGATAAATATTTTCGGCAGTGTGTTTAAAATGCTGCCAGAACAACCATAATTTCTTTATGCGTTCAATTTTGCTGATAATTTACGAGATTGAATCGTATCTATAAAGATACGAAGATTTTCGAAAGGGTGAAGTAAAATGAATATGAGTTTAGTACCTTACGTAATTGAACAAACAAACCGCGGCGAGCGTTCTTATGATATATTTTCACGGCTATTAAATGACCGTATTATCATTTTGAACGAAGAAGTAAACAATGCTTCAGCCGGTGTTATCGTAGCACAGCTCCTATATCTTTGGGGTCAAGATCCTGATAAAGATATTTCTCTTTATATCAACAGCCCTGGTGGTGTCATTACAGACGGAATGGCTATTTATGACACGATGAATCACATCTCTTGCGATGTTTCTACTATTTGCTTGGGTATGGCTGCCAGCATGGGTTCTTTCTTGCTTACAGCTGGAGCAAAAGGCAAGCGTTATGCATTGCCAAACTCTGAAATTATGATTCATCAGCCGAGCGGTGGTGCAAGAGGCCAGGCTAGCGATATCAGCATTCACGCTAAGCACATTTTGAGAACAAAACAGAAATTGAATGAGATTCTTTCTGAGAAAACCGGTCAACCGATTGATGTGATTGAACGCGACACAGACCGTGATAATTTTATGACGGCACAAGAAGCGCTTGATTACGGGTTAATTGACAAAATTCTGTAAGAAAGAGAACTCATGAAAGGGGAGAGTGAGTCATGCACGGAGAGAATGAAATGTCCTGTTCTTTTTGCGGAAAACCACATTCAATGGCCAATCGGCTGATTGCGGGTGATGGAGTTTACATTTGTGACGCTTGCGTCAAACTCTGTATGTCAATTATTGAAGATGAAACCGCATTGGCAAAAGAAACAAAAAATTCTGATCAAAAAGATGTTGGCATGCTTTTGCCCAAACCTCATGAGCTAAAAAAACGATTAGACGATTATGTCATTGGACAGGATAAAGCAAAAATTGCGCTTTCGGTTGCAGTTTATAACCACTATAAGCGTATCTATTTTGAGAATGATGAAATAGAACTTTCAAAAAGCAACGTTTTGCTTTTGGGTCCAACTGGTGTAGGAAAAACGTATTTGGCACAGACCTTGGCAAAGCTGCTAAATGTGCCGTTTGCCATTGCAGACGCCACCACACTGACAGAGGCTGGCTATGTCGGTGAAGATGTAGAGAACATTCTTCTTCGCTTGATTCAAGCGGCCGACTATGATATCGAGCGTGCTGAACGCGGCATCATTTATATTGATGAAATCGACAAGATTACGAGAAAATCGGAGAATCAATCGATTACTCGTGATGTCAGTGGTGAAGGCGTGCAACAGGCTTTACTAAAGATTTTGGAAGGGACGATTGCAAATGTCCCCCCAAAAGGTGGACGTAAGCATCCTCAACAGGATTCAATTCCAATTGATACCACGAATATTCTTTTCATCTGCGGCGGTGCCTTTGATGGATTAGAGAAAATGGTTCAAACTAGATTGAACTCAAGTACATTGGGATTTGGCGCAGACATTAAAAGCAAACATGAGATTGATAAAATCGACTGGATGAAAGATGTTACGCCTCACGATTTAGTCAAATATGGTTTGATTCCTGAATTAATCGGACGTATTCCGATTATCACTTCTCTTTCTAATTTGGATGAAAGTGCTTTGACTCAGATTTTAACTGAGCCTAAGAATTCGCTTATTAGCCAATACAAGCATTTGTTCTCATTAGATAAAGTTGATTTGGAATTTGATCCAGAAGCACTAACTGCTATTTCGCAGAAGACGTTAGAACGCAAGACAGGAGCAAGAGGATTGCGCTCTGTTTTAGAAGAATTGCTCATGCCTTTGATGTATGAAGTGCCAAGCAATTATGCCATTGAAAAAATTAGAGTAACAGAGGATATGGTAAAGAGTATCGGAGAAGCGCAGATTGAATATAATCATGATCGCAAACCGGTTAAGATAAAAATTACGCAGCCGAAACGACGAGCCCATAACGACTCTGTTTCTTGATTGAATAAGTACAGACACAAGACTGTTGTTGGTTCATCTAACACAGTCTTGCTCTGATTTTAGGAGTACATAATGTTAAAAGACGACATAAAACTACAAAATATTGAACAAGCCATGCCGGTTCTGGCTATGAGAGGTCTTGTCTTTTTTCCCGGAATGATGTTGCAGTTTGATGTAGCCAGAACCAAATCAATTGAGGCCGTGAATGCAGCAGCAGACGGAGAGCGTTTGATTTTTTTGGCAGCACAGACAGACCTTTCAGACGATGAACCGCAGTCAAAAGATATCTATAGCATGGGTGTTATTGCTAAAATTCATCAAGTAGTCAGGAATCAGCCCGAAGGTATCAAGCTTCATGTAGAAGGCATTGCTAGGGCAGAGATGATTTCTATTTTGACAGAAGAGCCTTTTATCCATGCAAATGTGCTTGAAATTCCCACGGCGGCTTATCGTAAAAGCCGAAAAACAGAAGCGATGAATCGAATTATCTATGAGAAATTCGAAGAATATGTACGTCTGTTCAAGCGCCTGTCACCAGATGTTTTTCTAGGTGTTGTGCAAGAAACAGATTGCGGTAAACTTGCTGATTATATTACAATGAATATAGGCGTTTCTTTTGATAAGAAACAATTTATTTTAGATGAAGTGCATCCTGTCAAGCGATTGGAAAAGTTGATTAAATTACTATCTGCTGAAATTGAAATTTTAAAAATCGAAAGTGATATCCACAAAAGAACACAGACCCAAATCGATGAAAATCAACGTGATTACTATTTAAAAGAACAGATGCGTGCCATTCAATATGAACTAGGTGAGGATGATAATCCTTTGCAAGAGGCAGAACTGCTGAAAAAGCAGATTGAAGCACTAGGATTAGAACCAGTACATCAAGAAAAGCTTATTAAAGAATGCGAAAAACTGGAGAGAATGTCCTATGCCTCACAAGAAGCCAGTGTAATTCGTGTCTATTTGGATACTTGTCTGGCGCTGCCTTGGAATAAGTCATCAAAAGAGAAAATTGATTTGCCAAGAGCGCAGAAAATATTAGATCGTGACCACTATGGAATGACAAAAGTCAAAGAGCGCTTTTTGGAAATTTTGGCGGTTCGCAAACTGGCACCAGAACAAAACGCACAAATCATTTGTCTGGTTGGCCCTCCGGGTGTGGGAAAAACTTCCATTGCCAAATCAGTAGCACAGGCGCTGGGACGTCAATATGTTCGTGTTTCGCTTGGTGGTGTAAGCGACGAGGCAGAGATTATGGGACACCGCAAGACCTATGTTGGTTCTATGCCGGGACGTATCATCAATGCTTTGAAGCAAGCAAAAACAAATAATCCTCTGATTTTATTAGATGAAATTGATAAATTGGGGACGCATTTTAGAGGTGACCCTGCTTCTGCTCTTTTAGAAGTGCTTGATCCAGAGCAGAATCGGGAGTTTACAGATCGCTATATGGAGATTCCGTTTAATTTGCAGAATGTGTTGTTTATTACGACAGCGAATGACGCTTCGTCGATTCCCGGACCGCTCTATGACAGAATGGATGTTATTCCACTTACAAGCTATACGTTAGATGAGAAATTCAATATTGCAACCAAACATCTTATCAGAAAGCAGCTGAAAAATCATGGGTTGAAAGCAACTCAGCTTAAGTTTCAAAAACAAGCTGTTTATGATTTGATAGATGGGTATACCAGAGAAGCCGGTGTTCGTAGCCTAGAAAGAAATATTGCGTCCATTTGTCGCAAAGTTGCTAAAAAAATCGTTATGGACACGCATGTCAAGAGCTTTACAGTCACCTCTGACAATTTGGAAGAATTGCTGGGTCCTAAAAGATTTTGCAAAGATAATTCGTTTGATACAAATACAGTAGGACTAGTGAATGGTCTTGCATGGACGAGTGTTGGCGGAGAAATGTTGCCGATTGAAGTGGCTGTTATGAAGGGTAAAGGTAAGATTCAATTGACAGGCTCACTTGGAAATGTCATGAAAGAATCTGCCAGTGCTGCTATTACATGTATTCGTACAAGAGCTGATAAATTGGGGATTCAAGCCGACTTCCATGAGAAATATGACATTCACTTGCACGCACCGGAAGGGGCTGTGCCAAAGGATGGCCCATCTGCCGGTATTGCGATGGCAACATCTATTACCTCAGCACTATTGAATATTCCGGTTAAACATACAATGGCGATGACAGGGGAAATTACTTTACAAGGTCGAGTACTGCCGATTGGCGGATTGAAAGAAAAATCGATGGCAGCTTATAAAAACGGCATTAAAACGGTTATTATTCCCTGGGACAACCAACCTGATTTAGCGGAGATAGATGCAGTAGTTAAAGAAAATGTTGAGTTTGTACCGGTTAAAATGATTGACACGGTATTGGAGCTAGCTTTAGAAAAATCTGCTTTCAAGAAAGAAAAGAAAGGGAAAGTTCTCCTTGATAAGCCAATAGACAAGTCTAGGTTGAGAACAGAGAAACCCTCAGAAATGCTGCAGTAAGAAATGAGTTTATAATAGTTTTGCACTTTTAGGGTAAAACTGAAAATGAGAATAAAGAAGAATTCGCTGAGAACCAAGAGTGTAAAGTGGAGCACATTTAAGTTCAGCTTACTGTAACACTTGGTTTTCAGTGAGATTTTTCTATAAATTACATTTTTAGTGACCTCTTGGTTTATGACACGTAACCTTTCATAAAGTCGAAACTCATACAATTTTATAACGCAGTCAAGTAGTTTTGATTTAAGGGAGGAATGAGAGAAAAATGAATTTTCAAGAAGTATCGTTTGAATTTGCAGCAGGTATGACCGCACAGCTGCCAACATCAGATATGCCGGAAATTGTTTTTTCAGGTAAATCCAATGTGGGTAAATCTTCGTTGATTAATAAACTAATCAACCGCAAAGCTTTGGCAAGAGTAAGTACAACACCAGGCAAGACAGCGACCATTAACTCATACCTGTTACAAGATTGTCGTTTGATTGACTTGCCGGGTTATGGTTATGCCAAAGTATCACAGTCAGAAAAACAAAAATGGGCCAAACTGGTAGAAGGTTATTTTGCCCAAAAGCGTAATATTCATCTGGTGATTCAATTGCTTGATATGCGGCATAAGCCAACAGCAGATGATATTGATATGATTAACTTTTTGATTCAAACTGATTTGCCCTTTATTGTGGCTTGCACAAAGGCAGATAAGTTGAATAAATCACAAACAGAGGCGCAGAAGAAAATGTTTGAAGAGCTTTTTACTGAACATGAAATTTCTTTTTATCCATTTTCTGCCACCAAAGCCATTGGGGTAGAAGAGTTAAGAGAAGTGATTGAAAAAGCAATTCATGCGTGATACAATGTAAGAAATGAAGGGGGAAACAGGATGTTTATTGATTCTTTATCAGTAGGGGAGAACGGCCATTTATATATCAGCGGTTGTGATACAGTTGAGCTTGCTAAGGAATATGGCACACCGCTTTACGTCATGAGCGAAGATAAAGTTCGGGAGGTCTGCCGCAGATACGTAGACTCTTTTAAAGTGAATTACCAAGGTAATGGACTTCCCATTTACGCCAGTAAGGCGTTCAGTTGTAAAGAGATTTATAAAATCGTTGTTGATGAAGGTTTAGATGTAGAAGTTGTGTCTGGTGGAGAGCTTTACACGGCGCTACAGGCAGGTGTTTCACCAGCACACATTCATTTTCAGGGAAATAATAAATCTTATCAAGAGATTGAAATGGCAATTGACAACAAAGTGGCCGATATCGTGATTGATAATCTTTCTGAGCTTGCCAGAGTCCAGGAGATTTCTAAGGATAGAGATGTTGTTACCTCGGTTTCCATTCGTGTAAAGCCAGGAATTGATGCCCATACGCACGACTTAATTCGTACCGGTCAGATTGATTCTAAATTTG
Source organism: Scatolibacter rhodanostii (assembly GCF_900197595.1). GTDB lineage: Bacteria > Bacillota > Clostridia > Oscillospirales > Acutalibacteraceae > Scatolibacter > Scatolibacter rhodanostii. The sequence goes on from NZ_FZLO01000001.1 coordinate 274,808, forward strand.
GAGTAGCACTTGAAAATGGTGATGCTTTCAGTATGGTCGAAAAAATCACCAATCTTTCTCATGTAACTTTAACAGGGTTGCATTGCCACATTGGCTCACAGATTCATGAAATTGAGCCGTTTGTATTGGCTGCAAAAGTCATGTTGGATTTTTATGCGGATATCTATCAAAAATTAGATGTCACGTTAAAAACATTGAATTTGGGCGGCGGATTTGGCATAAAATATACGCAAGACGATAATACCATTCCATACGAAGATTATATGAAAGCTGTCTCTAAGGCGGTTCATGCCAAATGTGAACAACATAGTCTAGTGATTCCTAAAATCATGATTGAACCGGGGCGTTCTGTTGTGGGCGAAGCTGGTATAACGCTTTACACCGTTGGCGATGTGAAGGAAATTCCTGAGGTTCGTAATTATGTTGCTATCGATGGCGGTATGTTCGAAAACCCAAGATATTCACTCTATAAAGCTGAATACACTTTTGTTGTAGCAAATCGTGCAGGCGAATCGGCTGACTATATAGCTTCTATTGCTGGAAAGTGTTGTGAAACGGATTTGCTTCAGGAACATACTAAGATTCAAAAACCGCACAATGGAGAGATTTTAGCTTCATTATCAACGGGTGCTTATAATTTTGCGATGGCATCCAACTACAATCGTAATCCTCGTCCGGCTGTTGTGGTAGTCACCAATGGAGAATCAAGGCTCGCAGTGCGCAGAGAAACGTATGAAGACATCATGGCAAGAGATTTATAATACTCGCTAAGGAGAATGAATATGAATTTGAAACATGATGATGAGAATATTGCTTTGCTATTTGAGGCCGTTCTGTCATTAAAAGATGTAGAGGAATGTTATCGCTTTTTTGATGATATTTGTACTATTCCTGAACTAAAAGCGATTTCTCAACGTTTAGCAGTAGCTAAAATGTTGAACGAAAAGAGCGTTTACAGTGAAATTGTAAGTAAAACAGGGGCTTCTACGGCAACCATCAGCCGTGTGAATCGTTCCTTAAATTATGGCAGTGAAGGCTATAGCCTTGTCATTGACCGCTTAAAAAGCAAAGAAGATGACCAGTCATGAGTTATTCTCAATTTGCATTTTACTATGATGATTTGACCCAAAATGTGGACTACCCTGCGCGTGCTCGCTACTTTCTAAATCTTTTAGAAAAAGTGGGGCATGAACCTGGGTTGACGCTTGATTTGGCATGTGGAACAGGTAGTTTGACCCTTGCGCTTGCAGTACTGAATGTAGATGTATTTGGTGTCGATATCTCGCCAGAAATGTTGATGCAAGCAAAAGACAAAGCGTATGATGTGGGTAAAGACATTTTATTTTTGCAGCAACCTATGCAGAACTTGGATTTGTATGGCACAGTGGATACGGTAATTTGTGCGCTTGATAGTATTAATCATCTTAAAAATAGCGAGCAGGTAAAAAAGACGTTTTCTAGGGTTCATTTGTTTTTAAATAAGGACGGATGTTTTGTTTTTGATGTAAACACACCGTACAAGCATAGGAATATCTTGGCAAACAATACGTTTGTATATGATGTACCGTCTGTGTATTGTGTTTGGCAAAATTTCTTAAAACAAGATGATTCAGTTGAGATAAGTCTGGATTTTTTTGAAAAGCAGGGGACAAGCTATATACGTAGCAGCGAACACTTTTTTGAGCAGACCTACGAAGTGCAAGAGATAAAAGATATGCTGCAAGAGGCAGGATTTAAAAACATAGCAGTCTATGATGAGTTATCTTTTGAAGAACCAAGAGATAATAGCCAAAGGCTTGTTTTTGTGTGTCAAAAAACGGAGGAATAAGAAATGGATAAGGTAATTCGTTGCATTACTTCTGATGGTGCCTTTATGGCAATTGGAATTGATGCAAGTGATTTAGTATATACAGCGCAGAATTTGCATAACCTTAATAAAACAACAGCGGCTGCTTTTGGCAGATTATTAAGCGCATCTTCTATGATGGGAACATTGTTGAAAAACGATAAAGCGTCTCTCACGGTTAAAATAGATGGGGGCGGCCCAATTGGTACAATGCTGGTTAAAGCAGATTCACACGGTAATGTGCGCGGTTTTGTTGATCACCCAGAGGTGGATTTTCCGATTCGAGAATCTGACGGTAAGATAGATGTCGGCGCTGCTGTTGGTAAAAATGGACGTTTAGCTGTTTTGCGTGATCAGGGTTCAGGAGAGCCTTATGTAGGGCAAGTGGAGCTGGTTAGCGGCGAAATTGGTGAAGATATCACAGCTTATTATGCATATAGCGAGCAAGTGCCCTCTGTGTGCGCTGTAGGAGTATTAACCGACAAGGAAGATGATAAGGTTATCTTAGCCGGAGGACTGCTTATACAAGTGCTTCCAGGGGCGTATGACAGCGAAATTCAAAAGCTTGAAGAAAATATAGCGAAGCTTGAGCCTGTGACTACAATGCTTGCTAAAGGTTTTGATGCCTTTGCAATGTGCAAAGCAGCATTAGAGGGTTTTGAAGTTGAAAAGTTAGATGAATTTGCTGTGAATTATGTTTGTAACTGCAGTAAGGAGAAATTCTCTGAAATGCTTTTGACAATTGGCAGTGATGACATTCGTGACCTGCCTTTAGTGGCTGACGGTAGAGCAGAAGCCATTTGTGAGTACTGCAATAAGAAGTACCACTTCACAAAAGAGGAGCTAGAAGCACTGGCTTTAGAGGCAGAAGAAAGAGTTTTAAAGAAAAAATAAAAAACTTTTGAAAAAAGCTTGACATTTTATAGCAAATCAGGTATGATATTAAACGTCGCTGATGGACAGAAACTTACGGGGGCATAGCTCAGCTGGTTAGAGCACCTGCCTTACAAGCAGGGGGTCATAGGTTCGAGTCCTATTGTCCCCACCAATTTCTTTCTTGAAAGTGGAATAAAAAAAGAATAGAAATAAAAAACAAATTTGGCCCGGTAGTTCAGCTGGTTAGAACGCTAGCCTGTCACGCTAGAGGTCGACGGTTCGATCCCGTTCCGGGTCGCCAAATTTGCCTCTGTAGCTCAGTCGGTAGAGCAAAGGACTGAAAATCCTTGTGTCGTTGGTTCGATTCCGACCGGAGGCACCAATTAAGCGGGCGTAGCTCATCTGGTAGAGCGCCACCTTGCCAAGGTGGAGGTAGCGAGTTCGAGCCTCGTCGCCCGCTCCAGAAGTAAAAAGACGTCTTCGAGAAGAAATATTTTGAAGTCGTCTTTTCTTCAAAATGGCGCTATAGCCAAGTGGTAAGGCATGGGTCTGCAAAACCCTGATCCCCAGTTCAAATCTGGGTGGCGCCTCCAAATGTTTAGAGTTCTGGAGGGGAAGCAGTTGATTCTGTTTCCCCTCCGCAACTTTAAAATTAATAAGGAGCCAAGATAAACTCAGCTCCTCGAAGTTTTAAGTTATGCTAGTTCCCTTTCGTGGCACCGTTCCTACAGTCATTTCGATTCTCTGCGTATTTCCCAACAATCTTTTTGGTTTGCTCGAGAATCTCTGTCATCGCAAAGCCGATTGTTAGGTATCATACTCACCAGGGGATTTAGTTTTCAAGGAACACCAGCAGAAAAGAAGCTTGACCAATTGTCAGACCTCTTGACTGCACGATAATTGAAAGTTGTCGCTTCCAATTATCGGATTTATTTCAAACGCTTCGTAAGAGCGTTGAAAACAAAGAAGTAAGGACTCCTAGATGTTTCCATCTAAAAGTCCTTGAGTATTTATTCAAAGTGTGATATAATCCACACCAAGAACGCTTCAACAAGTCTTTATGATAGATGGTTCGACATCTGTTGTAAGGGCGCAAGCCGATATGAGTTTCCTAGACTTATATCGGCTGTTGAGGTTTCTATTTATTATTACCTCGAAAGTTATAATATAGAAAATATAACACCTTGTCTATAGTTTGTCAAGTAAAGAATCAAAAAGACCCAAGTTTGGGTCTTTTTTTTGTTTGGCTTTTATGGTTAAAGCAAGTCGAAAAAATATGAATAGGCTAATCTTTCATTTAAAATTTACCTTTTGATAGTAATTGCATTTGATTTATCTTATGTTCTCTATCAATATTTACATAGGTTTTTAAGGTAAAAGATACACTTTTATGACCAAGAATGTCGGAAACTGTTTTAGCATCAGCACCACTTTCAATTAGACGAGTAGCACAGGTGTGCCTGAGCATATGTGGAGATACATGGCGAATACCTGCCATTTTGGAGGCTTTAGAGCAAATATGACGCAAATGATATTTACTGATTGGCTCATCATCTTTTGTGAAAATATAACTCGAATGTGTTTTTGCCTGCTCCCTTTGAAATTTAAGAAAAGTGAGGATAGCACTTGTTTCCGGAATAAGAGGAACTTCACGAATTCCATTTTTTGTTTTGCTTTCCCTAATATTTAAAACACCATTTTTATTGTCCCAATCACTCCAAGTCAGCGTTAAAAATTCACTTCGCCTCAGTCCTGTATAAAGTAAAAATCTAAGAATAAAATCGTCGATAGCAGGTAATTCAAGAAGAATATCTTCTAATTTTTTCTGTTCTTGGCTTGAAAGACCTTCAATAATTTTCTCTGATGCGTTTTTTGGTACAATAGAAGATTTTATTGGATTTTCTTGGCATAGTTTATTTTCTATAGCGCAGCGATAGCATTTATTGAATAATAATTTGATATGTCGCACCGTGGATTTGGCATATTTCTCTCCCAAAGAATTGAGAATCATCTGAAATGTAATAGGGGAAAAGTCCGATAAAAGGATATTATTAACTTCTGGGTATTCCACTAAAAGTCGTCTATAGGCATCTTTATAGATTAATATAGTGCTATCTTTTAAATCGACATGAGAGTAAATTTGAAACCAAATTGGCATCCATTCGCCAATAGTATATTCTTTTTTTGTGTTAATTACAAAAATTTCTGGTAACGCAATTTTTTCTTTTTTCTCTAGGCTGACTGCGGTTTGATTCATCTTCAATTTCACCATTCCTTTGTTATTTATTTTCTAAGCGGAATTATAACACTGAATATTTGGAAAGGAAAGGCAAAGTGGGTGTGTAAAGTGAATTATTTTCTCTACAATCTGGAGAACATGGGAAATCCAGTGAGAATCGGGGCTGAAAAGGCTGTATCTCTCTGTCAAGGTTAGGATCCAAGCAAAAAAGGTTTTCCATCGCCAGGTGGTGGTATTATCAGCAGGACAATCCTCACATTAATGGATTAGCTCAGATTCAATTACATCAGCGGCATAATGCTTGTAAGGCACAATGCAATCCGGCAGCTCTGTGTGAATTCTGGCACAACTTTGGCACTTAAATCTTCTAAGGCGGTAGAAGGTGACTTCTCCTGCAGCGTTAATTACTCGCCTGTGTCTGCTATCACGAACACGTAGTTTCCCACCGCAGCTGGAGCAGGAAGAATGCTCTTTGCTTTGTATACGCAGAAATCCGTCAGTACAGGAAATGACTCTATAATTCTGTAGGATAATCATAGTGTGCAACTCCTTACGAGTGAATATATTTTACATAACTCTAGTTTATCAATTAATAATTTCTATTTCAACAAAAAGCGACATAATGCAACAAGAGTAAAGTAAGCTTAAGGCAGTAGCAATAAGCTTAGCGTTGAATTCTAAGAGTAAGAGAAAGAAGCGAATCGGCAGAGCGAATCAATTCAGATAACGGCAAATTCTGTGATGAATCTTACGTCGAAGCAAAATTATTTTGTGTTTATAGGCAGAGACATTCTTAGTTACTAGATAGCTAAACTTTCTTTTTACCTTACTGTTAATAAGTTTAAACTTGGAGATAGTTCTAGGTGTGTCAGCTGTGATAAGGGGGAGGGTGTCAAAGAAATAAGAAAAAACTTGAATGAAAGCAGCCATGTGCAGCAACTTGATTTTAGCCGGCAGTTTAACGGATAGGAAATGATAGCCTTGACCGTTATTCTCCTTAAAATCAGGTCTACAGGCGATGTATCCCATTGATTGAAGTTTGCGTATGTAACGGCTGACAGTTGATAGGCTAATATTACAAGCAGCGGCAATCTCCCTACGACTCACACAATAACCTTTATGGCCACACTTTGCCTGTAAATAGAGATAAATCTTGTAAGCCATACCGCTAAGCTTGACATGACCTGAAACCTTAATTTTAGGCGTAGCTGTCCCTTGGTGATGTGTTTTATCTAAAGGAGTAGTTTCTTTAGGAAGATGGATGATGTACTCATTACTCATTTGTCGGCCGCAGCGTTCAGCACGTTCTTTGACGGTGACAAAACCGGCCTTGACCAGTTCTCTAATGGCTCGATGATAAGTCGATCGGCTAAAGCCACATTGAGCTATAATTTTGGGGATTCTCCAGAAGCTGGAGTGCGTAAGGTTGTTTGCTTTTTCCATCAGGAATTTTAGCAAGGTGGCTGCTCTTGGAGAACACTGCAGCACAGCGGTAGAAGTATTGTGATAGGTCATTTCTTTTTTCCTCCTTGATTGATCATAGGCATAAAAAAAGAGAACCGAAGTGAATCGGTTCTCAAAAGAAAAGAAGCAGAGATTAAATCATTGCTCCTTTTTAGTGGTATTTAGTTTTGATGTGCAGTATAAATATTATGGAATCTTTATACTTTATCTTACCTATTACGGTATTCGTACGTCATAAGGATATAGTTTTATGTGCTAGTATTTTCATAGTTTTAGCAGTTTTGAGGGATAAATATTTCTTGCGGAATGCACTTTTTTATAGTTCTTAATATTAGTAATACTTCTGTATTTAAAATTGATCCTGTCGATTTTTTAATTCTAATGAGTCAAATCTTAATTTTTTATAAAAGAGCCGATATGATTCAACTAAATAGCAGAGAGTGCACGAAAAATAGTTTTTATTTTCGTGCGCTACTCTTTACTGTTCTTAATAGAAATTTTCGATTGCTACAATTTCCGGTATTCAATATTAAACTAATCTAACTTAATAACCGAGAGACTAGCACTGGTTCCGGCAATCAGCGAATAAGAAGTTGTAGATGTGGAAAAAACTGTCATATCTAGCACGTCTCCTGCTGCAAGAGTGGCGATGCTGCTTCCTATATAGTTGCTTTGCTGATTCGCACTAACCTCAATATTCATCATAGTACTAATAATTCCAGTGCCACTGTTAAGACGTACAGCATAAGCTAATGAACCGCTGGCAGAAATTGTTCCACTGGCAAAATAATTAATTTGATACGTTCCCGCTTCTGCCACCGTCATGCTATTTGCAGGTGTAAAAGTGACATTATTGGAAGGACCAGTGGCGCTAAAAGGAATCTGAACAGGTAATCCGTCGCTTAAGTCTAGGGTATTGTTGATTTCATTATACATTGTGGCAAATCCATTAACTCCATTAGCAGGACCTGTAGCACCTTGTGGTCCAGTTGAGCCGTCTGTTCCGGCAGGACCTGTAGCACCTTGTGGTCCAGTTGAACCGTCCGTTCCGGCAGGACCTGTAGCACCTTGTGGTCCAGTTGAACCGTCCGTTCCGGCAGGACCTGTAGCACCTTGTGGTCCAGTTGAGCCGTCCGTTCCGGCAGGGCCGGTAACTCCGGTAGGACCTGTAGCACCGTCTGCTCCAGTAGGACCTGTAGCTCCGTCTGCTCCAGTAGGACCGGTAGCACCGTCTGCTCCGGTAGGCCCTGTAGGACCGGTAGCTCCATCTGCTCCAGTAGGGCCTGTAGTGCCTTGTGGTCCAGTTGCACCGTCTGCTCCGGCAGGGCCGGTAACTCCAGTAGGACCAGTAGCTCCATCTGCTCCGGTAGAGCCAGTAGGACCGGTTGCACCGCTAATGTTTGGAGCTTCAATGCTTACAATTGCAGAACCCTGCGTGACGATAATATCAAGTGTGTTAGAATTAAAATACAAGCCTTCGCCATATCCAAGTTGTGCAGTTCCTGTGGTACCGACGACGTCAAACAAAAAGGCACCCGGAGAAAGTTGTCCAGTAGCCCCAGTAGAACCAGTTGGTCCAGTAGAACCGGTTGGTCCTGGAATGAGTATTGGGTAAGAGCAGGGGCAGGGGGATTGTGGTGGACGACAATTTGAACCGTTTATCCCACCATCTCCGCGATGGTATATATTCATAATAAGATCTCCATTCTGGGAATTTAAAATGCACCTGAGGGTACAGTCTATCCTATGACATAATGTTCATTGAGGTTATAAATTCCGGAGCAGTCCTAACAAAAAATTATTATATTTTGTCTTAAGCGGAAGAGCATCGTTCTTGTTTCCAATAAAACCTTTATATATCTTTGTCCTAAGGTCATGCTTGCATATTCATAAGTAACTGCAAGAAGAAAAATTAAATAATGCTGTTTCAGAATTTCTCTATGGTTGGTACAACCAAATTTGATTTCACTCATTCAATGCCTATCGATGCCTTTTAAGGTAAAATATGAGTCAAATTAACTCGTACAGTTGTGTTACAAAAAATGCTTAACTATTACACATCTACGACAGACGAGCAAAATCATAAATTATATAGATTATTTTTAAGAATGTTATCGTTGAAATAAATCATTAATAAATGGTTAAATTTTTTATATAAAACCCATTTTTTTGAAGCCGTGCAATACATATTTTCATATACACTTTACTCACTCTTTCAGTAAAGACGTATGTCAAATATAGGCAGAAATGCTGTTTTTTCAGTATGAAAATCAAAATACATCCATACTATATACTTAACTTTTAGGAGATATTTGTCAGATTTACCATATAAACAGAAAGTGTGATAAAGATAGAAGCAGCAGTAAAGAGAAATATTCTCTAAACCGCTGTTTCTTCTTTATGTAGGTAAGTCTGTACTTTCTTTTATGGAATAGATTCAATAAGCCGCCATATCAGGTTCAGGCACTTCCATCATTTCAATGGAAGCAGCTCTGCCGTCATCTTCCTCGTAGAGTTCATCCGGTGCAATAAAGTCGACTCCGTATTTGTCTATGATAGCAGTCTTTAAGCTTTTGCAGTTGCCATAATGGATTTCTTTCGGATCATGTCGGCTCATGGTAAAAGGCTTGTCGTAGCGTAGTTTCCATTTTGTCCAGTGTGGCATTTTGGAAATGAAAGGATGAGAAGAGCCGTGTTGAACTACCCAGCTGAACTGCGGCAACTGCTTGAGTTCGTCAGCAGTCATGAGCGGCCGTGAAATCATGCTGATGTTTTTAGAGCTGCCGGAGCTTTTGGCATTGGAAGAATTGGACACGCTGCCCCCTGATACGGTTTGATTGCCTAAATGTTTGGAAAAGAATTCAGCATCGTCCGATAGGGGAGCGAAGCCTCCGAAAATAACAGACTTGCAGCAGCTCATCACACTCTTGGCTCCGTTTTGTCCGTAGGTATCATGCAGCTGGAAGACAGACTGTACAATCGGTACTAAAAACATATTGCGGCTTCTGCCGGCAGCCGTCATATCCTGAAAGTTCTCCTGTTTGGGAAAGATACCAAATTCATCTTCAAAGAAGTACAATCTTCGGTCAAGAAAATGATTGGTGGTGTATTCGTCTGCATAAGCAATGACGGCATTGTACATCTGCTGAATCATTAGGGAAACAAGTACGTGCTTGGTTTTGTCTTCTTCCGGAAAAACAAGGAAGATAGCGACCTTTTCACTGCAAAGCTGATTAATGGTTACAGCAGGGTCAAAGCAAAGAATTTGTTCTGATTCGCTGTCGATGAGGGAGAGTAGACGGCTCATGGCGGTGGTGATAACACTGGCCGCAGAAGCTCCGCCGGAATTCAGAGCAGAACCGGAGAGCCACCTGGCTTTGTGTTCTGCAGGAAGATGTTCCATGATGTCCTGGGCAGCGGTTTTCTTTTTCTTCTCCGTGCTGCCTTCTGCAGGGGCGAGCATTTCCAGAATCATCTTAAAGACCGTCACAATATGCCGTTCCTTTGGCTGACAAAATTCAGCGACAAGTAAACAAACAGCAGCAATCAGACCTTCAGCAGCATCATAGAAGAAGGCATTCTGACCACCTTCTTTGAATCCTCCGGAATGAATGACAGCAGAAGCAATGATTTTAGCGTGTTTCTCTGCTAAGGCAAGGGAGCGCAAATCCTTGTTTTTCTTGTATTGGTCAAAGTAGGTGTTGACCAGGTGCAGCATATTGTTAGACTGTGATTCAAGGGGATTCCGAAAGTCAATGACAAAGATGGTGTAGCCGTAATCTTCAGCAGCAATACGGCCATACCACTGCAGTAAATCCCCCTTGCTGTCCGTCGTAACAAAGGAATTCCCTGAAGCCAATGTGTATTCGATGTTGGGGCAGAGAATGCCGGTGGTTTTACCTCCACCCGGGCCAGCTACAATCAGAATGTGATGATCGGCACTGTTGATCAAAGCTTTACCGGGAGAGGGCATAGAATAAATGAATCCCTCGTGAATGGGGAGATTCTTTCCGTTTCGCCACTTTTTAGGCTCGAATCTGACACATCGGTGTGACTTTTGGATTTCCAGTTTGGTGGCAAGACGGGCAGCTCCATGCTGCCCGTCCCCAACTGTTTTTTTCTTGATTTTATTAATGTTGTAGCTTTTGGTGTATTCCATGTAGAAAACGAAAGCAAGCAGAGCCAGCCCCATCAGAAGTAAGGGCAAAAATCGAGGTAAAAGTTCATAGCTTGGCATAATGTCCTCCTAATGCATTTGTTGTGTCATGCTAAAATCAGCACTCATGTGTTGCTGATTTTCCATAACCGGCTGTAAATGCTGTTCCAGTTCGGGCAGATAGTCGTTGAATCTTTGGCTGACTTCTTTCAGTAAGCTGTCGGCCGTAAAGCCTTTCACATCTTTGCAAGCTTCAAAGTGGTCTTTGAAGTGATCCATGCGTGTTTCAGTTAAATCCAAACCTAAGTAGGATTGCAGACAAATTGCAAAAGCATCAGCCTGACATTCATGGACAGAAGCAGGAAGATGGTACATCTTGTCATGCTGTAAAAGAGCGTGTCCGGCTTCGTGACAGAGGGTAGAGAGTTTTTCGGTATCATTAAGCAAATGATTGATTTCAATCCGACTGATTTCGGGAAGATACCGTCCACGCAGAGTGGCAGAGGCAAAGTCAGCTTCTTGCACATCAATTTGTTTTTCCTGCAGATAGCCTTTCATAGCATGGTAAGCCTGTTCATGTTTTTGTGAGGAGATTCCCATGGTGATGAGTTCAGGGTATCGTTCTTTGGGGAAGTTGGTTTGTGCAATGTCAAAAACATGGCCAATGACATAGGTGTTTTTCTTGACAGTTTGAATCTGACCGGATTGAATGGCCTGTTTTTCTTGTGGGTTAGCCTGTGACAGCTTCTTGTATTTTTCCGAACCAACGGGCTTAAATAAAGTCAGCTGTGCCGGCACAAGTACTTTCATACCCTTTTGTCCTTTCAACACATGGCAGCCAAGTTCTTTCCATTTCTGATAGCTGCCGGCAAAGGTGGTGCCGGGATTCTGGTTTTCCATGAGCATGGTGTTGCGCAGAGAATAGTTATAAAAATTGTGCTTTGACCTGAAATGCAAAAAATCCGCAATCTTCTGCGGATTCTTCTCATATGAGGTCAATATTTCACTGGACTTTTCCAATGCTTTTTTGACCGTGAACTGTTCTTTGATTTCCTTTCGGATTTCGCCATGTTCTTTTAGCATATCTTTGGCCTTGAGGTATCTCTTGTCAGCGTTCGCCATTTCAATCTTTTTGGGTTCGGAACCGGTGGAATCTGGTTGAATGAAAGAAGTCGAAACATTCTTTTCTTCTTCTAAAGATTTTTCTATTTGTTTTTCTGTGGGATTCATAATCAATTTCCTTTCTGTTTTTAAAAGTAAGCAAAAGAAAAAACTCCTTTTTACGGGAGTTCTTTGGGAATAGCAATATTGTGTTAAAATTATTAGATAGTTACCAAGTTGAAGCAATAATATTTCCGTTATCATCATAGTAGATATACCGTTTTACAGAAGGTTCACCGCCATCTTTATAAGGGTCGTATCCTCCATTTCCCCCGTCTACCATAATTTTTACTTGCTTTCCTCTAACAAGAGGATTTACGTAATCATAATACTCGACGTAGACTTGTAAAAAACTATTTACGTAAGCTACCATTGTTTTTCCGTCTTTTTCAACCACATGTTCAGGGTTATAGGCAAAAACAGAAACAAAAAATCCGAATAGTAGAGATAGTATTAAAAAGACGGAAAGAATAAAAGTGCCTATTCCAGATAAAATGCGTAAGAGCCATTTGATATTTTTGTCGGCAGCCAAGTGAAAAGAAAAATTTATAATTTGTAGTGTCAGTAAAAAAGCTAAAATAACTGTGATGACAACAAAAGGGATAAAAACGGTGTGCCGGAAAACTAAATTGTTCATATCCAATATGAATGTTGTGAGATGATAGATAAGCAGCAAAATTGCCAGAACGGCGATATTTAAGAGAATTCTTTTTTTGGAACCTAAGTTTTTAATTTTTTCAATCACTATCAATCACTCCAAAAACTTAATAGCCAACTCTTCCGCTCTGGAATCAGCCTGCACCGGAATGGCTTCATCGGCATCGATGACGGCGCCGATGTCAAATAAATCGTCAGGCTCATTTTCAGAGCGTTTTAGAAAATAGAGTTCGTCCTGTTCATCTTTAAAGAACAAGTATAACTCTTTTTCTCCCATAAAGAAAGCCGGGTGTGTGATGGGTTTTAAATCTGTGCAGTTCTCCAGCTCATAGGCGGTGGGTTCCAGTGTACTCATAATAAATTCATCCTTTCTTTTTTCAAATCTTCATTCCAGTCTTTTGTAGACGGGGTTAATATTTTGGTTTCATAGTTCATGGTTTGTAGGTTGTGAGCATGCTTTTTGGCAAACTCTTGGCCGTGGTTGTGCGGTGTGCCATCCGGTAGTTTTCCATCTATATCGTTGTCTGTGCAGAAAACAACCTGTTTAATATTAACGTGGGATTCTAAAACCTGATAGACAGGGTTGATATGTAGGCCGCCAATGGCAATGTAATTCTGTTTGAGAAGTTCTTGGTTTCGATTTAAACACATGAAGCTCATCAAGTCAATAGCTGCTTCAAAAACATAGCATGTTTCACCTCCTCCGAAATAGCCAAATGGATAGTTTAAATTTGAACCTGTCACGCACCGTTTGTACGGTGGGGCAAAGGTATTGGTTCCTTTCTTGTGTGCACTTCGAGGGATTTTCTTTTCATCAAAGCCAACAAAGACAGCATTCTTTCGAATATCTTCATAGAGAGAACCGTTCTCAAAGAAAATGCTGAGAATGTCATCATCCAAATCACGGGTTTTGCTGAGATAGGCATAAACATGTTTGTACGTGTCTGCCTTTTCCGGCAATACAAAATTTTGAGCTGAAGCAGTGTTCGTTTTTGGTTTGGCAGATTGGCTGGCCGGAGAGCCTTTTCTCTCCGGCAGAGAGGGGATATTCTCCCCGGTAAGAGCTGCGACAGCATCCACAAAATGCATAGAGAAGAAATGCTGAAGGAATGAAACAGCAGCACCGCCTTTCTGTGTGCTGTTCTGATACCATTTGTAGCCCTGTATGCGAACAGAATCATGTTTTTTCCAAACAAAACATTTTCCCTCACGGATAACCGTTTCGCCATGCTGTCTTAAGTATTCGGCAATGTCAGCGTGCTGCGCTCGGTTGATTTGTTCATCAGATAGCGTAATATATCGTCTTGCCATATGTGACCTCCTGTTATTCTAAACTTTGTTCCCAGTCTTCTTTCAAACCCATTTCGTGTTTTTTCTCTCTGATTTTTCTGCGCTCTTTGCGGTCAACACTGGGGTGATGTTTCTGTGACTGTAAATTCTCCTGGTGCATCTGAGCCGCCGCCGTGCGAATGAGGGACTGCAAAACAGAGGATATATCAGGAGAAGAATGTTGTTCTTGGGAATTCTGTTGATTGTTTAATCTGTCTAAAGCCTCTTTTGCATACTCATTGCCTTTGTCAGCCGACTTCTGATACCACTCTTTGGCTTGCTCAAGATTCTTTTCTACGCCAAAACCTTTGTGAAACATCCTGCCAAGCTGATATTCGGTGTAAGCATTCGGGTTTTCCTGCTCCTGTTTCATGAATCCATCAAAAGCTTTCTTAAAATATCGCTGAGAGAGCAGTTCATTCACCGGCACACCTTTACCATTTCGATAAGCTTCTCCGACTTTGTAAGCAGAGGGAGTGTGTCCGTTGTCAGCAGCTTTTTTATGATAGGTAAAAGCCTTTTCAGGATCGGGTACAGTACCCAATCCTTTTTCATACATTTTTGCAATGACGGATTCTTTCCAAGCTTTGGGATGTTCTCCCTCTTCTTTGATAAAGCTGGCAAGAGCCTTGGCATAATACCTATTGGCCAGCTCAGAACTGCTTTCGGTTCCCAACCCTTTTTCATACATACCGGCGGTAACATAATCTCTCCAATCATTTTCCTTACCGGATTGTTCTTCTTGCAGGAAACTTTCTCTGGCCAATTGAAAGTAAGGGTGAGCTTCAGAACGGTCAAGGTCTGTAAGTCCCTTGTAAATATACTGTGCTGTTTTGTACTGCCCCCAGGAGTACCCTAGGTCAGCCGACTTCTTGAAATAGTCAAAGGCCTGTGAGCGACTCTCTTTATCGGCTGCCAGTTCCGTGCCTTTTTTGTAATAGGTGAGGGCTTGCTTCAGCTGAGAGGAATTGTCATCTTTTTGCCGGCTACCGGTTTTTCCGTAAGTCTTCTCTGGGGAGAAGACTGGCTCATGAAGAATGGATTCTGCCGTGTTCGGTGCAACTCTGTTATCCGGAGGATTTTCTACAGCTAAATTTTCAGCTTTTTGGTAGAGAACCCCGGCAAGCTCCATGTCTGTTATCCCATTTTGTCCGGTTTCCAGACGTTTGGCGGCTTCTAGTGTGCAGGATAAGTCACCGGCATCCGCTCCTTTTAAAAAGTAGGCTAGAGATTGTTCCAGGTTTTCTTCAAGGAGACCTAGTTCATAAGCAGCAGGGATATGACCGGCATCAAAAGCGAACTGATAGAAGCTTTTGGCTTTATCAGTATCTTTCGGAGTTCCTGCGGTGATAGAAGAATCAAAGTCAGGCTGAAAAGTGTGATTTTCAGCCAATAACTTGCCCAAATAAAAAAGCCGCTCAGCGTTTTCAGGAGATTCCTGATAGACGGTGGGCGGCTCATATTCTGTATGCGGCAGTATTTCTTTTAGTTTTTTAAATTGCTGTCTGTGATAGCTCTCTAAATCATGGTACAAATATTTTCCTGCAGACAAGTCTTGAATGAGCTTAGTATTCGGAGAATTCTCCAACTCTTTCATAAATCCTTTCATGGAACGGTAAGCAAATTCATGTGCCAGGTTTATGTCACTGCCGGCAGAATTTAGCATGATTTCTGACAGCTTGTAGGCAGCCAAGGGGAGAGGTTCACCGCCGTAATCATTGGCAGCAATGCCATACCACATGATGGCTTTATCCGTGTCAGCTTCTACACCGGAAATTCCCTCGCTGTAAATATCACCAAGCAGTAGAGCCGCTTCTTTGTCACCGGATGCCGACAAATCTTCAAGCTGACGAACAAGAAGAATGGATTCCATGTCATAACTGGGAGAAGATTCAACGTCCTGGGCTTCAGGGGTGGCTTCATATTCAGGAAGATTTTCCTGTGTGAGAGGAAGTGCTTCAGCAGATTTAATCACCATGTTTTTGAGGAAATATAAATTATCCCCGGATTTCGCTTCTGAAAGCTTCCTCCGGGGAATGTTGTCACTCTCTTTGTAAATGGAGAGCATCTTGTTGTTGTTTTCTTCATACAATTCATGCAGACGTTTGATTTCGGGAATTTCACCTATCTTGTCGACCAGTTCGTTGACTTGTAATTTTATACGCTTAGGCAAGTATTTATATTGGTGCTTACCTTGCAGTTCAGATAAATCTGTGGATAGCTCACTAAACTTCTGAATCAGCTCATAGTTATTTGCATAGTCAGCTGCATGTTCATTAAGCTTTTGCAGTAGAGCAGAGCTTTCTTCTTTCAGGTCGTGAGTGAGATTCTTTTGTACTTCATAGATTTGTTCAAATTCTCCCCGAAAGATTTCATGGGCAAAAGCAGACTTAATTTTCTCAATGCCCTGCTTGGATAAATAATTCTGCGTGTTTGGATTCTTTGACCAGTACATGAAGTGAATATGGGGATGATGTCCTGTGTTGTGCATGGCAGCACACCACCGCAAATCCTGTAAAGAAATGCCGGAGTTTCTAGCCACGACATCAAGCTTGGCTCTGACGGTATTCTTCCAGTTTTCTTGACTGTCAAAGCCTAGCGCATCTGCATCTTCACGTCTGAGAGAAACAACGGTGCTGTAAATATTCCCCGTATGTTCACTGACTTCTTTTTTGTAAGCTTCTAAATCTGTTATTTCATCGGAAGAAAAAAGTCCATGGTCACCGTCTTTGACAACACCGGGACGAGTTGCCATGTAGTTCACCATGGTCTGTAAGGTTTCCGGATCGACTACTGACCCCAACGAATTGTCAAAAGCATTGGAGAGAAACTCAGAAGCATTAGTAAACGTAGGGGACTGAAGATAGTCTTTATACTCCATCGTTTCCTTCAGTTCGGGAACAGCAGCAAGAAAATCTTCTATGCGTTCTCTTTGCTTTTCAGTAGAAGAATTATCGATAGGAACTTCTTCACCGGTATCAATGCCGGCGATAACGTTGGAGGCTCTGGTGAGAAATCGAGTAGCATTGGCAGCCGTTGGATTTTCACGATATTGTTCAAACTCTTTCAGCTGCTTTACTTCGGGTTCATCAAAAACGAACTCATGAATCTTGGCACGCTGCAGATCCGTTGCATTCATAAATTCATATTCAGGGGTGAAATTATGCACCACCGATTCACGAGTGGCAATGTAGTTGACAAGTCCGGCTGCAGCGTTTTTGTTGAGGGTATTTTTGCTGAGACTCTCGCCAGGTTTAGCGATGTGAAAATATCGGGCATTGAATATCATTTTGGCTCCGGGCATGGCAGCAGCTCCTTTCGGTGAGAAGTAAGGGAAAAAAGAAAGCCACTCTAACTTATTTGAGAAAGAGCAGCAAAGATTACATAATTATTTTGTTGTTAGAAAGGACATTTTAATTATTCTTTGAAATTGCATATTTTTTAAAGTGGAGACTAGAACCCAAGAAATGTTTAATATCATACCTTCCGGATTGTTCCCAAAAGCTGCCTTCTATGCCAGAAGGCGCATCTTTTTCATTGCAGATAAAACCAAAACTATCGCCGGATTCTAAAGTTCTTAACACAATGCTGCTGTCAATATCATAAGTCTTTTTGTTTTTATCGATGATTCTGTATAAAGATAATCCCTCTTCACCTTTGTTATCACATTTAACTCCTAAAAAAACAGAATTTGCTATGGGGAATTCCTGTAATATGGTCTCTTTGTTTATGGGAATAAATTCTATAGAGGAAGATATATCATTTTGTTCATTATCAAGACTTTTGATTATGTGAAAGTGAATTTGAAAAATTTTATTGTAGGAGGTAATTTTATCTAGGTTAGTCATTAATGCTTTAGTATCTTTTAAAGGGATAATTAACAGTTTAGGGGCTGAGAGGAGTTGATCGGATTTCTTATAATGATTTACAACCCATTGTGTGATCAAGATGCCTAATACAGAAGTAATAAAAGTAAGAACTGCAGTAAGAATCAGTATATTAATTTGCGATATATTGTCAGCTTTAACGTCCATATTTCCGAAGCCTCGCTGTCTCTTCATTTTGCTCTGTTATATCAATCCTCTCATGGATTTCATCAGGTTGATTTTTAAAGAAATCTTTTAAAACTTCAAATAGAAGCCCAAAACTTCGTTTTGCAGAATTAGTAATATGATATTTTTTAATCCAAGGCAGGGCAGTCCCAGTTAAAGAAAGATGCAGAGTGTTAATTATCTCAATTTCTTCCTTTCGATTTATAAGGCACACAATATTAAAGTGATTGCCTTTTAGAATTAAATTTACATGTTTTATCCCAATATAATTTTGCCGTATTTCATATATTAAGCCTTCTTTTCCAAGATTGAATTTATAATAACCTTCTAAAGGACTGTTTTCTCCAATATAATACTCCATTTCATAAATTTTCATATAGCTGGTAAGAGCCACAAAACCTTTCCAACTGTTTCTATGAGGATTATACACTGTAACTTTTTTATTGACCAAATCGATATCATAGTTAGAATCTTTTCTAATTCGGTTTAAATCTTTTGTTTTTCCTGTTTCTCTTATCTGAGGATAAAACAAATCAGATGTATCAATGGTTGAATAAAGAATCTCGTTATTTTTATCAACATCGAAACGGATGGCATCGTTGTAAAATATTAATGGTTCAGTAATTGAGCGAGAGAGTCCAACCATCTCGAGAACACGAACAGTTGTATTCGGTCCTGTGCCACTATAACCACAATTGGTTCCTTCAATCTGTACTTGTTGGCCATCTAAAAATTCAAGAATCATATGCACTCCATTTGAAAGCACATCATAATTTGTTATCAAAAAATTATAGTTTTCGAAGAAAACGGTAACTTTTTTTAACTGACTAAGTGAAGGAACAATTTTCTCAAAAGCTAATTCGCATTCACGAGATGTGCCGGCAATTAATATCGGTGAATCCTGACTCATTCTGTAAACCTGCTTTCTATCAACTGTGTTAAGAGTTCAATTGATATTAGTTTTTTATTTAATATGTTAAGGAGAATCTTAATTAGAATTGTTTCAATTAGAATAATTATAACTAACAGTATTAAAATTAGCAACATATGAAAACGACCTTTCATTAATTTAAGTATTTTAAATTAGGAGCAAAATACCAGGTGTTGGATATCATTCTGCTTCTGGGGAGAGAAAGACTTACTAATATATAAAAGATATAAATTCTATCTATCTTCTGGAAATACAATATTATGTAAATTATCAAGAAAACTTCTAAGCCGATCTTCTAAAATGTCTAGTTCACGAATATGTTCGGAACTTTGATTAAGACACTTTATATCATCTCGCAGAATATCTAAATCTTCATCATATCTTTGCCTGGAGATATTCCTGCTTATTCGACAAGCCAGCGTATACACTGTAGGGTATGATATTCGGATTTCAAATGGAACCTCAGACAATCGGATTTTATCACTAAGAAGTTGTGAGTAAAATTTCTCTTTTTTTTCTTTGTGCTTTTGTTTCTTCCTCCACTCTTTCAGAAAAACCAGCGACAGAAAGTGGATTGTAAAGCTTGTTAACATTGTTGTCAATTTCTCGAAGCTGCTGCTGAATTTCATATAGAGCCAATTGTGTGTGATGTTTTTCAGATAGTTGCTCTTCTAGAACACAAATTTGTGTTTTTAAATTTGTGTTTCTACAGTTAACAATTTGGATCGTCATCAGAATAGTTAAAAGAAGTACAAATATCCCGGTAACTATTTTTACAGTCGGTCGGGTATCTGTGATATGTATAATGAACAGGGGAAACAGAAATAAACAGCAGAGAATGCAAAAAGCAATACACGCAATTATTGAATCTTTATCTTTTTTCATTTGAACTATTCCTTTCTGTTTCCATCATCTAACCCAGCTTCATACAAGTTAATAATCCCTCGAGTAGAGTTTACATCTTGAACAGCCTTTCTGCAAACTTTTTCATACTCATCCTTGCTCATCTTTTTGTCAGAAGCAAGAAGTCTGACGAGCATATTAATCTCAACAGATTGTCTGTATAAAAGTCTTGCCAGCTGATCATTGCTGCGATTCTGAACAGCTTCTAGTTTTGTGCCAAGTGTGCCGCATAGATAGTCTTGAGAGATACTGCCAGTGAGATAACCGTAATAGAACTCGAGGGCTTCAAGTATAACAGCATTTTTATTTAAACTATCTCTTTCATTTTGAATACCTAAAAGCATTCTGTACTTATCTTCAGTTAAATATAAAGATACACGCTTGTTTTTTTGATTACTTTCCAAAATTATTAATCCTCCTTACTTTGCTGTAAAATAGTAACGTGAATTCTAACGTTGCATAAAATTCAGCCGTATCAACGTTTTTAATTGGGTTACACATACAAAAAATCTATATTTAACGCTAAGGTCAATATTTTAACGCTATTTTTACAGATATGGAAAGGCAGGTCTTACCTGCCTTTGTGCTGGGTTTGCGTTATGAAATAACGTTAACCCTTTATCCTGCATCATCGTTACAACTTTTTTTCATAGGTAGAAAACAAGCTGTAAAAACGCTCAAAAACCGCATGAAACCTAGAAAAAATTGATTTTTTCTAGGTTTCATCTTCTTTTAGTCCTTGAACTGTTCAAAACGGTTGTAGGGCAGAGGGGTTTCAGAGCTGTTTTTTGAAGAAATCTGCTCTACATTTTGCTCTGGATTAGAGTTTGTTTCCTCGGATTTTGATTTGAGATTCTACTCTTTTTCCTTTGGATTTTGCAGGGGCTGACTCATACTTTCAATATAAATCTGCACGTCCTTTGGAACGTATTTCTTAAAAAGTGTATCAAAAAACTGCTCAAATTCTTCTTCAATTTTTAAATTTTTTCGCTCTAGAAAAGTTTGAACTGCGGTCAACTTTTCTTTGTTCAGCGAAATTTTTACGGTTGATTTTTGAATATTTGCCATGATAAAATGCTCCTTAAAATTTGATGATTGTATTTGTTGGGCATAAGAAATGAGGTCTAAAATTTGCCCTCGCAAGCGGCCGCCCCTGCAGGGCGGGATTAGTAAGGAAAAGAAAAAAGAGAAAGCACGCTGAAAAAATCAGCGTGCTTAATGTGGTAGTATGAATTTGTGAGGAAAGCTTGACTATCGATCGGAAATATCTAAATGTTCCTTCAAAGCATTTTGCAATACAGCAGAAAAGTTAATGCTTTGTTTTTCCGCCATAGCATTGAGCCATGAGGGAATGGTTAAGGTTTTTTTGACAGCCTTGTTGTCGTAGAGCTTTCTGTACGCTATTGTATCACAGGAGACAAGTGAAACAAATTCATTTTCTTCTGTTTTAACTGTCTTGATTTCGCTGGAATTTGGAATTTCTGTGCGTGCTTCTTCCATTTCATAAAGGGTAAGAGCAAGCACATCTTCAGCCATATCAAAGGCATCCTGTAGACTTTCTCCCTGCGTGTAGCAGCTTTCAAAGTCGGGGAACTGGACAAAATAAAGTTTGTTTTCTTTTGTGAAAACAGCTGGATAAATATATTTTGCCATGTAGTAAAACTCCTTTCAATTGAGTAATATTTGCAAATATTTTAAATATATAGAGAGGAACAAGGGCTTTATTCAAGCCCTGCGTCCTTTTTAATACTCTTAAGTGTACCAATTGCAATCTCTTTTGCGTGCCTTGGAACAGGGAATTTCTTGCCAGTGATAGGACTAAAATATAAGTCGTGTCTTTTACCGTGCTGAACAAAGACAATATTATTTTTGCTAAATAATTTTAGCAGTTCGCTTTGCTTCATGTAGACTTCCCTCACTTTCTGATTTATTATAACACGTATAAACACGTATGTCAATTGTTTTTGCGAATAAAAAGGACAACAAAACTTATCAATTAAAACAAGATTTTCACTATTCATAAGGGTCTTCAGAAGAAATGATTTGAATGTTTAACCTGTCATTTTCTTCTAAGGTACGAGTGGTTTTTTGCAGATACCTTTTGCGTGGAACTTCCATTCTTTTGTCTAAATCTTCAAGTGCTTCTGTCATGGTTTCAAAGAACTTGGCATATCGGAAATCTAAAAAATGCTGTCCTTCCCATACCGCATAGGGCTGTTCACAAAAAGGATATTCTCCCATGAAAAACTTCTGATTTCGTCCCATGCTGCGAACGACCGTGACAATGTAATTGGATATATGATAGTCCTTTAAGAGAGTTTTTCTTAGTTCAATATAGCGTTGCTTGTTGTCAATCATACTCCCTCCTCTTAGTTTGTTTTTGAGTGAAAAATGAAAATAAAATGGGAAAAGTAAGGCAAGAAAAAAGAAAATCAAAAGAAATCCATAGGGTCAATACGAACATCATTCTCCCGGATTTCAAAGTGAAGGTGATTACCGGTGCTGCGCCCTGTTGTGCCGACTAGCGCAATTACATCACCTTGTTTGACTTTCTGTCCCTCACTCACAAGTAATTTTGATGAGTGGGCATAAACAGTTCAATAGGTATCATCATGCTGAATAGTTACCCAGTTGCCGTATGAATCTGACCACCTGGAGATAGTAACAGTGCCATCTGCAGCAGCCATGATTTGTGTGCCGCCCGGTGCGCCGATGTCGATAGCACCATGAGCGTTTTCCCAAACACCCGTGACAGGATTTTGACGGCCGCCAAAGGTGCTGGTAATCCAATCTAACCCATAATCAGAGGGCAACGGCCAGGCAAAACCATCTTTGCCAATGATTCGATTTTCTTCCCATTTGACAGCCCGACCAGATTCTATGGTGACTTTCCATTTGTCAATTTGAACTTCTCCGGAAGTGACATATTGAATGCCAGGCAGCTGCAGCCAGTGTGTCCAGGGACGATCGGCAAGCTTTGTCAGAATAACGCCGTCTTGGTTGCTCTTGGCTTCAATGACATTGCCTTGTCCAACATAAACACCGATGTGTCCGTCCATCCAAACGGCTAA
The DNA here is from genome assembly GCF_900197595.1 of Scatolibacter rhodanostii. Taxonomy (GTDB): domain Bacteria; phylum Bacillota; class Clostridia; order Oscillospirales; family Acutalibacteraceae; genus Scatolibacter; species Scatolibacter rhodanostii. The sequence continues at coordinate 297,493 of NZ_FZLO01000001.1, forward strand.
TCCCGGTATTTCGGCTATGGTGGAAATGTTCCCTTTTATGTAGGCTGTTTGATACATACGATTGGCACCTACGTCTTTAAAGTCATTGGATTGGTAGGTAATATTCCCAGAGTTTTCGTCCAGCCATTCATAGGCTTTGATAAGTCCAATGCAGTCGAAGCCAGGTTTACCTCCAAAATTCTGAAAGATATAATCCACTTGTTCTGCTGTCAAATTGGCAGAGGAATTGCCGCTGTAAGTCGTTTGCTGCCGGCGAAGAAAGCTCATGGTGACATCATGACCAAAAGCACCCCACACATAACCGCAGCCTTCGTTAGCGACATTGTAGGCAAAATTAGTAAGACCGATATTTGTTTTGCCGTCTTCTGCCGATAAATTGTAGGTTAAAAAATCACGGTCGCTGACATCATTTTGCGGCATACGCTCTGCAAGCTTGATAAGCGTTTGCCGTTCATGAGAGTTGAAGTTCACTTTGAATTCTGTTTCTATCGCACTAAAGATTTCATCAGAAGTGGAAGCCGGTGTTCCCCAAAAAGGGAATACGGCATCCACTAAACGATTAGCCACTGATTCCGGAGAACCATATACTTTTTCCTGTCCGTCCAGCAAATAGGAATAGATAGCATACAAAAGAGGTGTGTCCATTTCTTGTGAGCTGTCGAGCTGCGCTTTCTTCTCGGCAATTAAAACAGAGAGAACATTGGCCGCTGTTTCGCCGCCGAACTCCAATCCTTTTACGTTAACAGCACTGAAAAGTCCGGTCAATAAGATAATAACAACGGCTACAATAGTAACTAGTTTTTTGCGGAACTGTTCATCTTTCAGCAGCATGGCAATCTTAGCAGCGATTTTAAGCTCCATTATGCCGCCCCTTTGCCGCCTGAATTACCAATTAAAGCGCGTTTATATGGCGGTGCAATAACGTGCAGGTGATAACGCTCATTACCGCATTTGTATAAGCAGTGTCCCTGTTTCGGCTTTTCAATGAGGCTGAACTCGTAGGGCTGTACATTGAGAGCAGATTGATATTCTTTCGGATTGCAGTTGCCGCCCGGATGAAATAAAAAGCTGTGTGTGGGGATAGACAGTAGGGGAGCTGTGTAGCTGATGACTTCTGATTTGAGTAAGTCTTCAGGGTTCTGTGAGGCAAGTAAAACGTTGGAATTTCTTTTGCGGCCACGCTTCATGAAGCTGTTGATATACTGAATGGCGAGTTTGTTCTTAACAAATTCATGCAGCTCGTCAACGACCAAAGCACAATCGCCCACCGTGAGGAATTTATGGCTCATGTAGGAGAAGATGTTCAGGAACATGGCATTTTTAAGGTTTTCATTGGTATTGAGAACCCCCTTAACAGAGAAGTCAATGAAGTCTGCGTTTGGCACGTTGGTAAAGTTGTTAAAGTAGCGACTGGAAGAACCAATGCAAATACTGCGAAGCCCTAAACCAACCGTTTGCAGCAGCTCTTGTGTGTAAAGAATGGGATGTTTCATTTTCTTGGATTCCTCAAAATCTTCATCAAAGGTGCTGAGTTTGTCTGTCACGACTTGATGCAAATCGGAAAGAATGGGGTAGTCTTGTGGTCTAAGCTGACCGAAATCAGTGCTGTCTGTGATATGCGCTCTCTTGTAGGTTTCCTCCAGCATGATTTCAATGACATCCAGTTCGTTTTCAGTGAACTGACGGTAAATACGGAAGAAATCACGAAGCCAGGCAATGTGCTGACTGAGAATAGTGGATTGCTTAAAAGCTTCAGGAGTGGGAAGTTCAGGGTCTTCTTCCGTTTCCTCATGATCTAAATCATGGTTTGTCCAAAGTCTTGGCTCTAATGGATTGATGCAGTATTGAGCAGCCGTCATATCCAAATAAGTTCCGCCCAGCTTGCGTACAAGGTCTTTAAACTCATCTTCCGGATCAAGGATAAAGATTTTTTTACCGGTGATGATGAGGTTAATGACCAAAAGCTTCAGCAAATAAGACTTGCCTTCACCAGAGTTTCCCAGTACAAGAATATGTCCGTTAGTTCTGTCCAGGGTTCTCATATCCAAATCAGCAATAATGTTAGATCCGTTTTTATCTCTGCCTAAATAACAGCCTTTCGGATCTGTTTTGCCTGAATAGGAGAGAGGGAATAGGTTAGCAATGGAGCTGACAGGTAAAGCACGTTCAAACTGTGTACCAAACTGGTTGTGACCGTTGGGCATAATAGAGGCGAATCCAATCTTTTGCTGCATCATCAGCTTGTCTACCAGTATTTTGTGATGATTGAGCAGTAACCTGATGTTGGTTTGCCTGGTAAGCAAATCATTGAGGCTGTCGGCAATGATTTCAATGTAAACGGCACAATGCATGAAGCTGTCATTTTGCGTGTGTGAGCGTGCAATCAGTTTTTTAATGTCTTCCATGTTTTGCTCGGCCTTAGTTAAAACAAATATCTCATTGCCCTCTAAAAAATTTTCACCTGATTTAGTTTGAATGGGCAATGATGAAACAAATCCTTCTTTATGTAAGGCTTTCGTCACCAGAAGATTTTGAAAGAGCTTTGCTCGTTCACCAGTCTTCAAAATGAATTCTTCTCCGATTAACCAGACATTTGTTGACTCCTTTTCATTAGGTGTAGTGTGGATTTCTTTAATAGGCATGGTATGGGGGATGTCCCAGTTTTGTAATATCTTCTTCAAAGTTGATTTTGAATACACAATAGATACCTCCGGTTGTTGGGGTTTATGAAGCCCATAAATACTAATATATTTTTTAGGAGAGCAACCGTATATTTTTCGAAATGCCTTATAAAATCCGGCATAGGTGTTGAAGCCATATTCTAAAACAACATCAATAGATTTTCTGCCTTTTGCAATTTCTAAAAGCGCATGGTCAAGCCTGCGTTTTAAAATATAACCTGCAATTGAGGAACCCATTGTAGAAGAAAACAATCTATAATAGTGATAAGTTGAATATCCGGCCTTTCTTGCCAGTTCTTCTGCTGTAATATCGGTTTTAAGATTAAGCTCAATATAGTTAAGCGAACTTTCAATAATTTCTGACGGCTGCATAGTGTTCCTCCCTCCGTACGGTAAATTAAGTATACATTTCTGTATCCAAAAAACATTTCCTACCCTGCTATTATAATAAATAATTTGTTAGTTTTCAGCATTTAACCTATTAATATAAAAGACTCCCCTGCAAAAAACAGAGGAGTATAAATAAATTCAAATATTAACCTTGCTTAGCTTTCAATTCTAAAGCAAAGACACGGTCTTTCAAATCAGAAACTTCTTGATCAAGCTTATGTAATTCTTTCATATCTCTGCGAATGTCCATATGACCTTCAGAAATAATTTTTATATTCTTTTCAGAAGTATTTTCAATGTAAGCTTTAAGCTCTCGTTTTGTTCGTTCTTCTGATTCTTGAATTGCGGCAGTTAATTCGTTTTTAGTTCTTTCCTCTGATTCTAACACTACTGTTTTCATCATATCCTGCAATAATTGTAAATCTTCTTTAGTCAACAAAATAATCAGCTCCTCATTCCGTATCAGTATTATAGCATGCTTCATGGTCAGATTCAATCGCATTATGTGGGGTATGGACTTTCTTCCAATAAGCACCAATCACAATTCTTTCAATCATTCTTTTGGCTTCGGGAGTCCAAGGCTCAAAGGTTGTATGTTTAATAATAGGTGACTCAAATTCAAGACCGAGAGTATGGTCGAGATTCTCTATTATCCTCATATTACGAACCCTAAAACCGTCTTTGATATAAATATCCGCAGTGGCCTTTATAGGAGAATCAATATCTTCACTCAAACAAATCTTGACATTTCTAATTTTCATTCTTTGCCTCCAAAATATAAGACTAGAGCTTGTTCGATAATATCATCAATTTCTGTCTTACTTTTGTCAGAAAAGTATTTCTGAGTAAGCTCAGGTTTTATCTTAATCGTTTTAGGCTTTGATTCTTTCTTTTCTAAATTGCCGGATAAAATGAGGTCAACCATACTTTCAGTTAAATTACCTGATTCAAATTCCTGTCTTAGTTGATTGGCCTTTTTCATATCAAGCTTGAAACCATAAATCTTTACAGCTTTATAAATAGCCTGCTGCAAAGATTCATTATTAATAAAGGATAAGGTATAGGCTGATAAGAAAGCAATATTGTTATTATCAAGCAATTCTAAGAGTTCGGAGATTCTCAAAAAGCTAGAGTGCGTGTGATTGTTTACTTTTTCATCAAGAATCTTAACAAGGTAGCTGTTCGTGGAGAATAAGATAGTAAAGCTGAAAGGCTATTGTAATAGGCTATTTTTCTTTCCCTCCGTATTAGAAATAGGTATAAAAAAGAGAACCGATTCACGTCAGTTCTCAAAAGAAAAGAAGCAGAGATTAAAACCCCACTTCTTTTTACAGCTATTTAGTTTTAATGTGTAATATTAACATTAGAAGAGGTTGATATTTATCCTCATTAGATGTTGCTATATAATTTGATACCCTGCTCTTTCAAGCAAATCCAATGCCCTTGCATAATTGTCTGTCCTTGTTAGGACATAATCAGTATTAAACGTTGAAATGGCAAAAATACTGATATTATTATCCGCTAATAGACTTGCAATCTTTGATAATATACCGATAAGCGAGAAATCCAATGTGCCCTCGATTCTAAAAGCCTTCCAACCATCTTCTCTTTTAATTACACTAGTGGGTACACTCGCTGTAGAACACACCAGAGATAACTCCTCATCTGTCTTTCCGAGAAAGAAAAATTCACTATTATTCATGTCTACTGCGGATATATCTTTTAATTGACATACAGAAAAATTACAATCTATCTTCTTGATAACCATTGTCCGATGCCTCCATAGCGATATATTTGTTTTCTGATTATATAAATAAGATGATCTAATTATGGCTGCCATTCAATTGTTTATCGCAACTATTACAAACTAAACAAACCAATGCTACTATAACTTACGCATACCTTTAAGGAAAAGCATATTCAATATCACTCCGTTACTTTTCCACCAGTTCTTACTGATTGCCCATTCTTCTGGATAATTATCCCAACTCCAAGGAATATTCCAAGAGCCATCATCGAGTTGTTTTTGAATGATAAAGTCGCATTCGAAATCTGCCATCACTTTGTTGTGAGGATAGAAAAAACTATCACAGTCATTGAAAAATTGTGAGGGCTTACAGATATAACCACTGGCCCATTCATCAGTGTTGGCGGTGATATTGTGTTGGACTTGCATGTTTAAACGTTCACGCAAAGCTTCTAAATCAATTACAGTAGTAATGTTTGTTTCTTCAAGATATTGCAGCAAGCGAATATAGCAACCTGCTGTGTGCATATCACCAAATAAATCTTGTGATAAATAGGTATGAAAGGCTTCTTTAGCAATACGTATCCCAAGTTCATATAATTCGCTGTCTTTGTCGGCAAAGCGTAATATAAAGCCCGCTAAGCAGGCGGTAGGGTTGTAGTTGTTATGGCTGGTGCTGATGCTTTCGGTGTGCCACCACGGGGCATGAGGATAATGGTTGTTACTTTCTACTGTATTGTACCAAAAATGCCCATTAAAATCTTGTCCACTGGTAAGATACTGCAATATACCTTGAATAATAGGGTGATCGCTTTTTGTGAAGTTTATCTCCTGTAGAATTTCAGTTGCCGCCCAAGTTTGAATTGGCGCAGAATTTGGATTCCAGGAATCTGCTTCTAACGCATAACCAAAGCCGCCGTCTTCATTTTGATAATACGATAGAGCAGCCAAAACCGCTTTTTGGCTGCCGTTTTCAAAGTGATATTGCCACCTTGCTAAATCAAGTGGTCTGGCATTGCGATAGATAAATGCTCTTGCCTTTTCATAGGTTTTCATTTTTTGCTCTCCCTTCGTTTTTTACAGGATGTTTGTTATAAACTGAGTATATTTTAAACACAGTATAAAGTTAAATGACATTAGCCAGTTTTGCTTTTGCAAGCATTTTGAACAGCACTACTTTAACGGCTTTCTCATAACAAGCCCTTTTTCACTCTCGGAAGAAATATAAAAGCCGATTTTTTTATACATATCATAATGACCACCAAAATCGGAGGATTGATAGCTTGATTCTTTGTACGGGTATGCTTCTACAAAGTCGAATCCATCTTGGATTGCATCCTTACAAACACGCTCTACTAACAACGTGGCAATACCTTTTCTTTTCATTTCCGGCGCAATGACGAAACAGAATATAGATTTTACCTTTACCTCGGTGTCAGATTCCTCTAAGGGCACGTAATCCATAAATCTCTGCCAACTAGCACATTTCAAACAATCTGATTTTGTATTGGTATTGCACCATCCAATAATCGTATCACCGCTATAAGCAAGATAGCCTTGAATGTTATTGTTTTTAACATACTGTAAGGCGTATTTTCTTCTACTTGCTGCTGTTGAAAAATCTTTTCCTTCCCAATCATCGTTACACCAGCACACACAATAACATTTATGCTCATCCACAGTATCATCGTGTGGTGTGGTGTCAAAAAAATGTACATAATCTTCTGCAAGGGCTGGCGTCAACTTGCGTATTTTAATAGTCATTCATCTGCCTCCACTAAGCTATAATTCATCTGCAATATTATTCTTTATATCTAACAAATTTGGTGAAAGTAAAAAGACACTTGGCTTATAGTCGAGTTGAGAATAAAAATATTTTTATGAGTTTAGCGTGCAGTCTACCAACATTTGTTAAGAAAGATTAATTGTCTGATAAAACGTTTTATAATTCACGTCATTCGGTGGCCGGTTGGATTTCTCTTGCGCGTAGCATGCGATTCAAATCGGCAAGCACACGTTTTTTATCACCACTCCATTTTGGTGCAATCAAATCTCGTTTGGCACCATCACCGGTGAGACGATGGATAACCACGTTTTCTGGTAGCAGTTCTAAAGCATCGGCAACTAATTCGTAATATTCAGCTGGTTCTAATGTTTGGAACTCACCCTGGCGGTAGCTATCCGCCAATGCGGTTCCCTCAAGAACATGAAGCAGCTGGAGCTTGATTCCATCTGTAAACTGTCCGACATATTTAACAGTTGCCAGCATATCTGCTCGATTTTCGTTTGGTAGCCCTAGAATGATATGGGTAATTCGGTGAACATTCAGCGCTTTCAAGTCTGTCATTGCCTTTTCATAAACTGAGAGGGGATAACAGCGGTTTATGTATGCGGCTGTATCCTTGTTTGATGTCTGCAAACCCAGTTCTACCCAGAGGGGCTTCTTTTTTGCTAGGCGACCTAGCATTGCCAACTCGTCTTTTCCAAGGCAGTCTGGCCTGGTGGCAATCGATAACCCAACGATGTCAGGGTGTTCCACAGCTTCGGTGTAGATTTGCTCAAGACGTGCGAGGTCACCGTAGGTGCCGGTATAACTCTGAAAATATGCAATATAGGGGAGACCTTCGCCTTTAGCACCGAGTATCCGTTTGGCATCGTTAATCTGTCGAGAGACAGAAAAGGCAGATGACGCAGCAAAATCTCCAGAGCCACCTGTCGAACAGAACACACAACCGCCTACGCCAACTGTTCCATCGCGATTGGGGCAGTCAGTGGAGGCGGAGAGGGCTAACTTATAGACCTTGTGGCCGAATAGACGACGACAATAGACATTTGCGGTAAGGTATGTATGTGGCATGAGATGGCCTCCGGATAAAAATTGATGAGCTAAGCGTAAAAGATACTGTCAAATTCAAAGGTAGTACACATAAGCACTAGGGAAAAGTTTAAGATTTCTAAATCAGTATATGCTGCAATTTTCATTTGTCTTTGGTACAGAGAGACCAAACAAAACCACAATTCGAATATTTGCTTGCTGTCACGATTTACTGTATTTTTGCTTCTAAATAAACAAGGGGAAAAGCAGCTTTGAGGATTTTCCAATTTTGCACGGAGAAACCATTTTGATGGATAAAGTCAAGATACTCTTCCGGTTGCCACTTAGAATACGTTTCAAACCCAATTAACTTTAGCAAAAAGGTATTAAGACTCCATGTCGAAGCCTTCAAGTGACCGTGTGAGAAAGTAGGTGCTATTAGTATGCCGTTTGGTTTTAGCACTCGTCGAATATTTTTTAGTACCAACGCGGGGTCTGGCATGATGTGGAGAGCATTCGAGATAATAACAGCGTCAAAAGTCTGATCTGGAAAGGAAAGAGCAGTTGCGTCTTCTACTGAAAAATGCACGTTGGCAGGTGATCTTTTTTTCTTTGCAGTCTCTATCATCTTAGGCGAAAAATCGGTAGCAGTAATTGATTGAACAGAATCAGCGATATTAACGGCAATTAAGCCGGTGCCTGTTGCAATTTCAAGAACATTCATGTCAGCCGTAAGTGTTTTTGACATCATCCGGTACATTTCTGCGTAAGCCGAATGATTAAACTTGTTTATCTCAAAATCATATATTTTTGCATAGCGATTCCAAAAACTTTTATTATCTTGTTTCAAAATTTACCCCCGGGGATATTTTATCAAAAGTATTTTTTGTCGATGTATTTCTTGCGATAGTCATAAGGATGCTGATGACAAGATGGCTTTATTATCAGCAAAAATTTATGCTTGGCTTGTTAGGCGCAAGGCAATGAAATGCCCAAATTCAAATAAATTTTACTTGTTAGAAATAGGTGTTAATCAATCAGACCTTCTTCTCGAGAAATATTTATTGAGGTTTCAATAGATTGTTCCGGTTCTTTCTCTACACCATAATATTTTGCTATTTTAAACAATTCTACAATGGCTTGTCTGATTTCATTTGCTATGTTCTCTTTTTTTGGCTCTCCATGTTTTTTGCGTTTTATACCCGAGTCTTCCCAAAGATTAATTTCTGCCGCTACCTCGCCACATTCTTCTAGTAACCGAGTTGCCATTTGATATGGTTCGACCCCTTCAGGGAATCTCTTGTTTGATGCCTCCACCATCTTATAAAAACGTTCCATATATAGTTGCCTCCTATATTAAAAAGTTAAGCACATCTTTTTTATAACGAGAGAGATCGTTTATCTTCATGGAACATAGCAGCTTGCTCATACAGGAATGTTGCTCCATTTTTCAAACAATACAATTTTCACGTTGCCATCCATGTATTCTTTTGTTATTTGATAACCATGTTTTTGGTAAAAATAGATATTTCGTTTTTTATCAGCCAATGCTTCTAACGACCAGTGTTTTGCTTGCGAAAATTGCTTTTCTAAAAAAGTCATGGCCATTTGCCCAATACCTTGATTTTCATATGCAGGGACAACGCATAAACAATTCAGATAAAAGTCACTATCGCTTTTTTGAGTAACACTGATATAGCCAATCATATTTCCGTGTGACTGTATCTTATAAACAATATTATTTTGAACTGTTCTTGTGATGCCTTCTATAGGATTATTATACCCACGGCTTTCTCCGTGTTTGATATAGTCCTCATAGAAACTGGCATTTTTAACACCAATAATGGTTTTCACATCATCAACTGTTGCCTTTTCAAATGTAATATCTAACATTCTAATCCCTCCATAATTTACAAATTAATGGGGCTTATAGGCTATTAAATCGCTATCCACCAACACACACCAAATTTATCGATAACAGTTGCACAATATTTATTCCATGGGAGCTCTTGAATGGGGTTAATAACAATACCGCCTACACACAAGACATTAAAGGCGTTATCGACAGCTTTTTCGCTTCCCATCTCAAAGACATTAAAAGTCATCGTTTCCCACTTCATTTTGTGGACGAAGGTTATGTCGCAAGGATTTGAGGCTTCAGACAATGCCAAAAAGCCTTCACCGTTTACAGATAATTCGCAGTGCTCATAAGCTGTTTCTGTGTCATTCTTGATTTCAAATGTTATTTCTGCTCCAAAGGCTTTGCAATATAGTTGGGCTGCTTCAAAACTGTTTTTTACATAGACCTGCGTATAGTTTTTCATAAGTTCTCTCTCTTTCATAATATCAATTAATAAATCATAACTAAAGGAAGAAGATAGAAGAAGGACTAATTCATTAAAAAGGCAAATTCTTTTCCATGCAAATAGATTCTAGCATATCAGTGTAGGGAGGGTAGTTTTCTATAATATGAAACCCGAAAGAAAGATACAGGTTGTGAGCATCTTTTAATAAGATGCCAGTTTCCAATATCAGTTTTTTATACCCTTTATCAAGCGCTCTTTTTTCAAGAGCAGATAAGATGGTTTTGCTATAGCCGCGATTGCGAAAAGGTTCTTTTGTGAATACCCGTTTGATTTCTGCAACACCGGGCGCATATTCTTTAAAACTGCCGCAGGCAACTGCTTTGCCATCTTCAAGAACCAAAACGACATCATAAATATTTTTTAAGGTGTTGTATTGATTATATTTTTCTCTCAGATTTTTTTCACCAGCCAGGAGATTCAAATAATCATCTAATTCGTTGCATAAATCGGCAAAACGTTTATCACTGCCATCTGTAAATAAAATTTCCATTATAAGTTCCTTTAATAGAATAATAAATATAACAAGAGAAAAAATTGCCTATCGGTTTAGTAGTTTTTTCCACTTTCGTTGTCTGTGTGCATAAAAGCATTTCGCCCATAAATAGACAAAAATTGTCTTCCACCCGGCATTAATTTCCACTTCATCCGTATATCGAACGAGATTATCCGCTATAGCCTCTAAAGAGATACGATGATTCCATATCGGCACATGGGGGTTGTTCTCATTCGTGTAAATCTCATATGAATTTTCATCAAATAAACTGACTCTAATTTCATGTAAACCAAAGGGAACAAGCCCCATCATTTTTAATTGAAAAGTAAAAACTTGTCCGGCTTTCCATTCTAGATTATCAGGTACATCTACTGGACTAAATGTGGCGTAGGGAAAAGCTATGTATTGTAATGTTTTTATTGATTGCAGTTTGTTGAAGATGTTTTCTTGGGTTGATGGCAGTATACATGATTTTTTTAATGTTCTAGTTTTCATAAAACTCCTATTCGATTATACTGTCATGGCCTAGAGAGCGGATCATAAAGCGGTTTTAAATAAAAGCTCCCCAGAACTCACTCAATAGGGCCGATTGGTTTGTGAAATCAATTTGATAGCGTATTGCGTGGTGGTCCTTTATCAGCATACCGTCGGTGAGGCGAATCTCAAGTATACAGCAGTTTGGGTCTTGTTCGCAGTTTGCGTCGTCATACCACTCGAAAGTTTTGTGCAATTTTGAGCGAATCTCAGCGTTTTTCGGGTCTAATACCCAGCCGAGATTTCGACCGTCGCCGTGTCCGCTAAACCAATCAACAGCACAAATTGCAACGTGGGAATCAAAATGGATTTGTGTCATTTTACTTGATAGTGCATTGGTGCTGATGTAAAAGGAACCGTTTTCATAGTAAGCATCTACCATACGGTTATATAAGCGTTCACCGTCTGTTGTTGCTACCGCAATAAGATTATCTTTATTATTGAACCGTTCGGACATGATGTTCATTGCATCTTCGAATTTGCTCATTTTAATCCTCCTACAAGTAATCTAATATTTTATACGACATAAGCCACACAGCGTAAGCTTATTATGTTGTATTGAAACCAGAAAGCGCAAGCAACTGCTACAAAGTCAACGGTGAATCAACGTTCTGTGATTTTTTGTATCAACTATTTTTGAATTGACATGCTTAAAGACTGGTTCCTATCTTTAAGCTAATTTATGTAAAATTATATCACCTGCAAGAAAAATAATCTAGCGGTTATAACTATGTTTTTGGACTAAAATTTAGTTTCTGTTTACCTAGAGTTTGTCATCCCCGCTGTCCTACCAACCTGTTCGTTTAGAAACGGGTTGCATAGCCACAGCGACGGCAAAGCTCTTCGCTTGGTTGGCGCGCAGAAAACCCATTATAAAGTGCTTGTGCGCGTTCACTTGACAGAATTTGAGTAAGTGGCAGCTGAAAAATATTGCCAAGTGCAATATCTCCTTGGCTATCCAAACAGCAAGGCACGATAGTGCCATCACTCAGTACGGCGACTTGGCTGCGCAATCCGTGACAAAATATGGGTTGCTCTGTGCGAGGTTCAGCCATGCTTGGCCATGTAAAACGAGCAGCTTTTCCAAGGAAAATCCTTGGCATTAACGTGGTGTTGCCACTTTCGTTTATCTTCAGTCGTGCCGTTTCTTGTGCAGTATAATCCAAGCCTAAGAGACGGCACAGAGAAATGAAAATAGCCTCGTTATCCACGTCATCTGCCCCTAAATTCCACAGTCTTAAATCACAAAAGATGCCTTTAGTAGCGGCTTGAGTAACAAATGAAGCGACGCCCGCCAGATATTCCTCTTTTTGATAAGGGCTGTTAGGCTCCATGCTGTGCAAAGATATACTGATTTTTCGCAAGGCGGGTGCGTTTAGAAGTATTTCCTGTGTTTTTGCCAGCAAGGTACCATTTGTAGTTATGTTTACCTGCATATCAAAGTGATGTGCTACCGCTAGCAGCTCTTTCAATTGGGGATGCAGCAAAGGTTCACCTAATACATGCAAATAAATATGGTTGGTATAAGGCTTTGCTTGCTGAATAATATAAGAGAACTCGTCAACAGTCACAAACCGTGGCGTACGCACATTGCCAATGCAAAAACTGCACGATAAATTACATATATTTGTAATTTCGATATAGATACGGGAAAACTTCTTTATCATAGATTCGTCTACCTTTGCCGATTTTATAGTATTAAAACAAGAAAGCGAGATACCAGATGGATATCTCGTTAATTTGCGTATCTAAACTTGACACAAAGACCTAAAATCTTGTTTAATCTGATTCTCTTTCGCTGTCACTGAAATTAAAAACCTCATTTGATGAAATTCTCTGTGAAAGGCAGAATGCAGGAGCAACATCTAAAATGGTTTCAAGAGATTGCCGTATCAGCTTTTTGCGGTTAAAGTTTCCTTGTTTAATACACCACATGACTTCGTAACCGGTAAACATAAAAGCGGCTGCTTGATATAATTCTGTGGCATTTTTGGTGCTGCGCACTTGGCAGGTAGCTTGCGCTTGTTCAATTAATGCTACACAGATTTCAGTTAATACAGGATTGAAATCAAAAGTATTTTTATCTTGCCTAAGGTTCATAATATAGAGATGACTGGTTAAATCGACCCCTAATTCAATGCTGGCTTGAGAGAGCTCTTCAAAACACAAGACAATTTGCTCCCAATAGTTCTTTGCTTTAATGAATTCCACACTTTTTTTGCTGATTTTTTCAATTACACCATCATAAAAGTGGATAAGCAAACTTTCTTTAGAAGGGAAGTGATAGTAAAAAGCTGTCTTTGTTAAATTACATATTTGGCATATTTCTTGTATAGATACGGCATCATAGCCCTTTTGTTTAAAAAGACTGTACGCTGCGGAGATAATTCGTTCTCTAGTTGACAATTTATCCATGCAATAAACTCCTTATAATCTTATCTATGAGTATAAAGCTTAATGAATAAAAAAGTCAAGTTTTGTAAACCATTAAATAAAGAATTGACACTTTACTTTAGTTATGATAAACTTTACTCAAGTAATAATCGTTATATTATTAACATATTATTATAAGGAATATTCAATTGGGAGGCAGGAAAATGAAATTATTTGAAAGAGGAAATATCGGCACGATGCAGCTTAAAAATAGAGTTGTTATGGCGCCGATGGGCACAAAACCGGAGGCCGACGGCAGCTATAGTTATAATGCCATCAATTATTTTGAGGAGCGTGCCAAAGGTGAAACTGGGCTAATTATCACCGGTGCTAATATTGTTTCTACAAAATTTGAAGAACGTCCTGAAAATGAGCTTTCTAACTTTCACCATGTAGAAAAGCTGGCTGTATTAATTGAGCGTTGTCATCATCGTGGAGCAAAGGTTTGCGTACAGCTTACCCCTGGACTTGGAAGAATGGTTTACACTGATCCTTACAATGCGCCTTATTCAGCCAGTGACCATGCTCATTCTTTTTGGTTTCCAAACTTAAAGTGCCGTGCTCTTACCAAAGAAGATATTCATTATTTAGTTGACCGTATGGGCTATTCTGCAAGTCTTGCAAAAGCGGCTGGCGCAGATGCAGTAGAAATGCATGGCTATGGTGGCTACTTGATGGATCAGTTCCACTCTTCTATTTGGAATCAGAGAACAGACGAGTACGGTGGTTCTTTAGAGAATAGACTTCGTTTTTCTTTAGAGTGCATTGAGTCTGTTCGCAAATATTGCGGCGATACTTTCCCTGTTATCATGAAATATACCGCTTATCACGGCATTGAAGGCGGGCATGAATTAGACGAAGGTATTGAAATGGCAAAAATCTTTGAAAAAGCAAAGGTCGATGCCCTGCACGTAGATGTTGGCTGCTATGAAGTATGGTATAAAGCTATTTCTACTGTTTATGAAAAACCTGCCCACCAAATTGATATTGCAGCTGCTGTGAAAAAAGCTGTTTCTATTCCAGTAATCGGTCAAGGTAAGTTGACAGACCCTTACATTGCCGAGCAAGCATTAGCCGATGAGAAAGCAGATTTTATCGGATTAGGACACCAAATGCTGGCTGATCCTCATTGGGCAAAAAAAGTGAAGCAAGGCGCTTTAGATGATATTATTCCTTGTATTGGTTGTAATGAATGTCTGTTGGGCGGTTTTAGTGGTAAACATTATTATTGTGCAGTAAATCCGCTTTGCTACGCTGAAAAGGATTATCAACTCACTCCGGCTGAAGAGAAACGTTCTGTATTGGTTATCGGCGGAGGCCCTGGCGGTATGGAAGCAGCTATTACGGCAGCCAAACGTGGTTTTGATGTAGAATTGTGGGAAAAAACAGATAAGTTAGGCGGCAATCTGCATGCAGCTGGCAATCCTACCTTCAAACATGACGTTTTGAAACTGATTGAATATTTAGAGAAACAAGTTCGCAAATACAATGTAACCGTGCGTTTTATGAAGCAAGCTACTGCTGATGAAATTATAGCAGGAAATTATGATAAAGTGGTTTTGGCAACAGGCTCAAATAGCATTGTTCCGCCTATTAAGGGAATAGAGAATGCGCATACTGCGGATAGTTTCTTAACAGGAAAGCAAAAATGTGGAGACCGCGTGGTTGTAATTGGCGGCGGATTAGTGGGCTGTGAAACGGCAGCGTTCATGAAAGAAACAGCCTCTGAAGTTACCATTATTGAAATGCTGGATGACATTTTAAAAACTGTTGTGCATAGCAAAAACAATGATTTGTCTCTGCGTGATATGCTGAAAGAACGTGAAATTAACATATGCACTTCTTCTGCCGTCTACGAAATCTTGCCTGACCGTGTTCTTTACAAGCAAAATGGTGAAGATAAGGAAATCCTCTGTGATACAATTATTATTGCAGCTGGTTATCGCCCTGAAAACACACTGGCAAGCCAACTAGAAGACAAAGTAAACTCACTGACAGTTGTTGGAGATGCCATTGCCTCTCGTAAAATTATTGATGCTGTACATGAAGCGTATCACACAATTCGTGTTATGGATTAATGAGATAGTTAAAATAAGAGAGTAAGAATTAACTTCAGTAAGAGAACACATAAATTGGGTCGTAACATAAAAGTTACGGCCCTTTTTTTGTATAGAAAACGCTGTGTTTTACAGGTATTTCTTCCAATAAAAGAGCCGCAATATGTTTTATTTAGAGAATAACAAAGATAAAAAATTGGTCAGCGGTACTTGTGTAGTAAATGCTTCGGAATATGGCAATAGTCATTAGGAAACCTGTCTAGTCGATCTTGATGCTCGTCCGCACTTTTTACGTAATTAGTAAGAGGCAGAACTTCTACAACAATTTTATGGCTATCTGTTCTTTGCGCAATATAATTTTTAGCATCGTCCAAATGGTGAGGGAGTTTACTATAAACACCTGTGCGGTATTTTTCTCCTACATCATTGCCTTGTTTATTTAGACTATATGGGTCTATAATTTCAAAGAAATAATCCATGAGCTGAAAAACAGTTACGACTGCGGGGTCAAATTCAGTTTTTACGCATTCTGCATAACCATCATATTTATATTCTAGCGTATTTGAAAGACCGTTTGCACGTCCTGCTTCTGTATGAATAACACCTTGTAGCGTTTTAATAAAGGCTTGCACACCCCAGAGACATCCTCCGGCAAAATAGATGGTTTCACTCATTTAATTCACCTGAGCTTTTGATAGCCCACCTCAACTTTGCAGAACTAGCACGACTGTTTCGGTTACATTCTTCTATAGATGGCCGGATAACTCTTCTGGCAACCTCAGAATAGACGCCCTCACGCAGCAAGTCTTTAAAAGATTGTTTGACGAGCCTGTCTTCTCCAGAATGGAAAGTTAGAATAGCAACTCGACCGCCTTTGTTAAGCAAGTGGGGGAGTTTTTCTAAAAATTCTGTTAAGACATCAAATTCATGATTCACTTCAATTCGCAGAGCTTGAAAAGTCCTTTGGCAAGATTTTTTAACAGCTTCTTTGCGTTGTGACAAGGGCACAATTACAAGAGCTTCTCCGACAATTTGGCGAAGCTCAGTGGTGGTAGAAATCGTTTTGCCACGCTTTCTTTGAGATACAATTGTTCTTGCAATTTCAGCGGCATAAGGTTCATCTGAATTTTCGATTAGCAAAGCCTCTAATTCTTTTTTGCTAATCGTTTGCAGAAGCTCTGCTGCTGTAATTCCCTTTTCAGGATTCAAGCGCAAGTCAAGTGGACCTTCTTTTTTAAAAGAGAAACCTCGGTCGGGGTTATCAATTTGCATAGAAGAAACGCCCAAGTCAGCCAAGACGAAATCGAACAAGATGCCTTGCTTGCCAAGTTTATCTATTTTGCAAAAGTTCAAATTATAAATGGTTAAAATATCAGAATCATATCCCAAATTTTTTAAACGTTCTTTTGTCTTTTTTGATTCAATGGGGTCTACGTCAAGTGCATAGAGATGACCTTCCTGTTCTAAACATTTGAGCATCGCTGATGTGTGACCACCGTAACCCAAAGTCGCATCTAAACCAATTTGTCCCGGCTTAATTTGCAAAAAGTCTAGTATCTCTTGCACGCAGATGGGAATATGCATGCCAGCGGGAGTTTTTCCTTTTTCTAAAATTTTGGCAATAGTATCGGCGTGTTTTTCCGGATTAAGCTCCTTGTATTTTTCTTTGAAATTCTTAGGGTGTGTTCCTTGATAACGAACACGCCTTTTATGTTTTTGTTCTTGTTCTTTGCCATCCATGAATTATACCTCTTTTAGTAATCTGATTTTATACTTTATTCAACTTTTTCATCTGGAAAAGGAATATTAATGCCCACGACAGAGTCAACGGGCATGGTGAAACAAATGCTATGAATGGGCGACTGCATGCTCATTCTTTCTTTTAATAGCTTCATTGCCGCTTGTGCAATAGACTTTTCTGCCACGCAGACAAGCATTTCTTTTTCCGAATCCATAGTTATTCCCATAAAAGATTCATGATGCAGACCTTCTCCACGAGAATTCAAAATGGTTGCGCCACGGGCACCAGCCTCACGCAGTAAATCTACGACTTCATCAGCATGCCCAGCATTTATAATAACAAAAAGAGCTTTCATATTATCGCTATTTTTCATCATAATTTTCCTCTCTCATTACATCGATAATTGGTCAATGGGAATAGTGAATGCAATGCCTGTATTAGGCTGGTCGAAGTGGAATTTTTTTGACAGCATTTTGGTTATTTCATCCGTTTTGCTGTCAGGTAAAATGCACATAACCATCATTTTGTGCTCGTCTGGTACAAGGCCAAGCACATTTTGCAAGTAACTGGCTTCAACAGTGCCTCTGCCATAGATAGTATTGGTCAGATGGGCACCCATCTCTAAGAGTGAGCATAGCAAAGTATCTTTTTGCTTACGACTGGCAATAATGACCCAAAAGTCAACGCCATTACATTCGGCACAGGTATCGAAAGCAGCATTTTCTTCTACTAAGTTAGTAGAGAAGTTGGCTGGCTGTGGAAGCAGTGGCTGAAGTCCCACAAATTCATCTTCATCCACCAATTTTTGATGTTTTTTCTGACCGAAGTCATAAACAATCCCTAGCGCTTGCACGGCAATTAAAGGTGTAACAGAGATGAACGCGATAATGCCAAAACCATTTGTTAAAATCGACTGCGCAGCGCCACCTGCGGTTGCTGCAACGCCTTGCGCCACACCTAGTGTAAGCGGGGTCAAAAAAGCAGAAGTGAGTGCCCCGCCAGAAACCCCGCCTGAATCAAAGGCCAAACCGACAAATAGGGGAGATGTAAATTTCATCATAATGAGGGCGATAGCATAGAGTGGAACTAAGAACCAAAGAATATTGATTTGTGTCAAGATTTTTACAATCGATAAGAGTGACGCTACTCCAATGCCAAGCGCCAATGTAAGACGAATAGTCATCTTTTTAATATGGCCGTTGGTAATTTCTTCAAGCTGGTCGCCAAGCACCGTAACGCCCGGTTCAGATAGCGTAATAGCAACACCTAAAACAAACCCGACAATCAGCA
Source organism: Scatolibacter rhodanostii (assembly GCF_900197595.1). Lineage (GTDB taxonomy): Bacteria > Bacillota > Clostridia > Oscillospirales > Acutalibacteraceae > Scatolibacter > Scatolibacter rhodanostii. The sequence goes on from NZ_FZLO01000001.1 coordinate 316,040, forward strand.
GCAACCACTTAAACCAGGCAGAACGGGTTGGGTCAAGAAATACTTCGCCGATATATTTGCCGGCAAAAGCAAAGCCGAAATCGATACCGGAAAGAAAAATAAGTAAACCGGCATAAACTGTTATAGCACCCAGCAAAATTTTGATAAATTCTTTTTTTGGTAGCTTGATGAAGAAAAATTGAAAAGGTAGAAAAACAATTAGCACCGGAATCAGTGCCAAAGCGACTTCACCTAGATTAGAAATAAGAATAGCAGCAAAGCCTTGCGTTGTGCCAGGGTCATATACACTGGCAGCCGGTAAATGGCCTCCATTAAGAGCCTTTAAAATGATACCGTAAAAAAATACAGCTAAAATAGGGCCGACGGATGCCATACCAATAATGCCAAAAGTGTCATCATTTGTTTTGTGTTTTGACATGGTAGCAGAAACGCCCATACCAAGAGCTAAGATAAATGGTACAGATACATCGCCCGTGGTCGCTCCACTGCCATCAAACGCCAAAGCAACAAACTCTGTAGGAACAAAGATGATGGTGGCAAACAAAATGATGTATAGCGCAGCAAAAACAATTTTAATACTAATGTCTTTCATAATTCGAAAGAGTGCAAAGCCGACAAAAACACCAATACCGGCAGAGAGAATCCAAATAAATAAAGTATGGTGAATAATAGGCATAACCATTTTTGCCTGTCTTGCCAGCACAGCTAAAGCAGGTTCAGCAGCTGTGGCTAGAAAACCAAATAAAAAGCCAAAGAAGATGATAAACACCGCCTTTTTTAACTTAATAAGAGATTTTCCTACTAGCTTGCCAATAGGGAGGATACTGGCATCTAGGCCTACCAAAAAAAGTGTTTGCCCAATGACAACACTAACATAACCTATGATAAGTTTGAAGTAGTCAAGCGTGCTTTCCATAGGGGCTACAAACCCGCAAACAATGATAATGACTACAGCAAGTGGGATGGTGGATAAAAAGGTTTCTTTCAATACACGAGTTGTTTTCATTGTACCTCCAGTTACGACTCCGCTTGTATTATAATCATGCAAATCTACTGTTATGGTTAAACTAAATACCTCTCTAAATTTTATGCTTTTTCTCCAGAAGCTATGTTTTCTTAAGAAAATTCAAATGGGTGCAAACTGATTATGTATGCAAGCAATGAAGTCATTTAATATCTTTATATAAAATCATACCATCTACGGGTATTTCAAACAAGCGAATATAACATTTGGTGTGCTAAATTTTGTGCTCACTATTTGTATATATTGTTGCATTAGAAGTTATAAATTGCTAAAAATGACCTATCTTCCGTAATTAATTGTCCTTTTCTGCTCTTAGCGCCTTAATAAAAAAAGAAAGCAAACAGAAATTCTCTGTTTGCTTTCTTTACATTATAGATTTAAAGGGATATTTTACTTAGTTATATTTATAGAAGCCTTCGCCTGAAGCTGTACCAAGCTTGCCTTCACCAATATATTTTTCTAGAGTTTCTTTCATGCCTTTGAAGTTATATAAGGAAGCGGCAGCAGGAATATTAGCATACAAAAGCACAATGTTATAAGCAGTAGTTAAACCGACAATATCGAGAATGCCGAATGGGCCCTTAGGAGCACCTGTACCCAACTGCCAAGCTTTATCAATACTTTCAGGATCTGAAACACCGTTCACGAATAAATCTAATCCAGAGAAAATAAGCGGTACAAGCATAGAGTTAAGAAGATATCCGGCTTTTTCTTTATGAACAGGGAGCGGAATCATGCGAATGTTTTTTGCAAATTCCATTACTTGGTCAAAATAGTGTTTGTCGGTTTTATCCTGAGCCATGACTTCAGCCACGTTGTTTCTCCAAATGGTATTGGCAAAATGCAGAGACAAATATTTTTCAGGGCGACCTGTGTGTTCTGCAAACTGAGAGGGAAGAAGTGTGGAAGAGTTGGTAACAAGTATAGTTTTTTCTGGCATAAGCGGTGCTAATTTCTCATAAAAAGCAATTTTATCAGCAACATTTTCAGCCATACTCTCAACAATCAAATCAGCATCGGCAACGGCTTTTTGCATATCAACTTCGAGTTTTAATGTGTTATAAGCTCTCTCAACCGCTTTAAGACATTTTTCTTCATCAAAATCACCGAACTCAGCAATACCTCTTGCCCAGTTGATAGGAGTTTTGCCTTCTGGTGTAGCCATTAGATGAATGGTGCTTTCATAAACTTCTTTAAGATGGTCTATTTTGGGCTGTGTACGAGTAATACTTTCAGGGCTGCGAAGCCAAATAGTAACATCAAATCCGCAGTATGCTGCCTGAAAGGCAATTTGACTTCCTAAAACGCCGCCGCCGGCAATAACAATGTTTTTCATTTTAATTCTCCTTTTTATTTAAAACCATTTAATTAAGTATTTAAGACTATATAAATAATATCACATATTTTCCAAAAATAATAGTTCTTCTGCATAATAAATCTTGTTAATGATAAAAATTTAACATATTTACAAAAATGATGAACTGTAACGAAATAATCATAAAAAATGACCAATGAAATATTTTAGAAAGAAGGTATAGTCGGCTTTTCAAAATAAAAAAGCCCCTTTCGCTTAGTCAATCACCAAGTAAAAGAGGCTTCATTTTAAGTTATGGGTAGAGCAATGCTGACTTATGATTTTCGAATCGGCCTAACATACTTAAAAAATCGTTCGGGGTCGTGGTACATATAGATGATTCGACCGGGAGAAGTATCAAAACAATAACCTGTGTCCGCAAAATTAAAAGTGGACATAGCGGTTTCAATTTGTCCTTCTACACTGCGATTTTCCTGTTCATAATCAAAGGGTCCGTGCTCAAAGACAATATATTCTGCCTCGGGAACATCGATTAACAACATTTGTGGAGGGATTTCACCTTGATAATCGGCAGGAAGACGTACCCCATAGCACTCTGTGCGAAGAAATCCCCAATCGCAAAGTCTTCCGTTTGAATCATTAATATAAGCCATGATTTGACCACTGCCGCTATTGGCTTCACTTCCGCCGTCATCATCTAGTTTATCTTTGATACTGTCTAACAGCCCACAGATGGTTTCACAGTCCTGTTCGGGGATAAGACTTTGTTTTTGCCAAAAGTCCCAGTAGCCATTGCTCTCATAATTTTTAATATGCAGAAATTTGTGTGCAGGGATAGTTACAAAATAGATTTTAATATCATCAGTAGACTTAATCATGCCAATCTCTCCAAATCCAAAAAAGTAGCGGTCAAAGGGATTGATTTTTGTACGAAGAAGAACGGGTTCTGGCTTTTTGCGGTATTCACTCGGCGTTATTCCATATGTTTTTTTAAAAGCTCTGGTAAACGCTTCATGAGAAGAAAAACCATAATCAAAAGCGATGTCTAAAAGGCTTTTTTCGCTATCTCGGATTTCTTTCAGTGCAAACGCCAGCTTTCGGTGCCGCAGATAGTCCCTAAATGACATACCCGATATTTCTTTAAATTTTCTTGTGGTATGAAATTCTGAATAACCTAGTTTGCAAGAGAGAATATTTAGCGTCAAAGCCTCGTCATTATAATTTTTTATGCACTCATCAATCTCATCCATAATGACTTGAATTTGCTTTTGCCATTCATACATTTTTTCTCAACCTCATTTCAACTGCCCTATATTGATTATAAAAGAATAGAGAAAATGCTGCTTGATTTTACTTGCGATTATTTTGTAATGAGCCAAAAAATATCTGAATGGGTTAACCATCGGATAGTCTTGGGTCTATTATTTCTGTATTTTCATTTGGATTTAAGGCGGCATATACATAGGTATCCCAATAAATTGGGTTGTTTTCTTCATCACTGCGAAAGGAAACATTCTTTTTAAAGAAAGCTTCTCGCTCTAAACCGATTTTCTCCATCAATTTCCAGGAAGCTATATTCTGAGGAGCACATTCCGCATAGATTCGGTGCACACCTTGTGCAAATGCAAACGCTACCATTGCTTTGCTGGCTTCACTGCCATACCCCTTTTTGTGATAATTTTCGTTGAGAACATAGCCTAACTCTCTGCTGTTAAAATTTCGTTTTCCTAAGTAAATATTGCCAATGACTTTATGCTCTTTCTTGAGTTCAATAGCAAAGAACTCATCACTTTGTGCACGAGAAACAATTTCCTCATGAGATTTTTGGCAGGTGAAATCAGGGTATCTTTCGAATTGAGCATGTACTCTTTGCAGCATATACTCACATAAATCTTTTTCATCCTCTAATTCAAAATTGCGAATAATTAAATCGGTGGTCTCTATCTTCATATTTTCTCCTTATTTCTTGTTTAATCAATATTAAAAATAGCTTTGAAGGTAGCATCACATAAAAATCAATGTGCTATTATTGTCGTAATATAAATTTATAGCATGTTGTCAATCCAGTACATTATTTTTTCCTTCTCGTGTGCATTGTTATCAATAAGACGCGCCGCGGCAACGACTGGTAGCCACTGCATGACATCAGATTTATTCTTTTTTGCTTTTTTGCAATAGCAGTCCATATACGCTTCGGCAAAATCAACGTGATGAAAGCTGTATAACATATAGGTACGGCAGACATCTCCATCGGGATATCCTTTTACGGCATCTACCCAATCAATGATAAATGGCTTGTCATCTTGAATCAAAATGTTATAGCCGTGCAAATCACCGTGGCAAAGTTGGTCACCTTCAGGCAAGGTAGATAATCTCAAGAACAAAGCTTTTTTAGTGGATTCTTCAATATCTGAATTGACTGTAATTTTAGTTTCTAGCCTTTCTTTTAATGAAAAAGGTAAATCTAGCTTTTTGGAAAAGATGTTAAGTTGAATCTCAACCATTAATTCTAAATAATATAAAAATTTAGTTTCGTTTTCCAACAAGTTTTCATGCAAAGATTTTCCAGAAACATAATCCATTTTGAGGGCTAAACGGTCATTGTACTGAATTACTTCTTGAACCTTAGCAATGGGCAAACCTGTTTTTTCAACTAATGCCGTAACAGCCGCCTCATAGAAAACGGCTGATTTATCATATCCTTGCTTAAAGAGTTTAACGGCACAGTTTTCAGAGAGAAATACTTCGGCTTGAGCCCCTGAACCGATCTTTTTGTTTGTTTCCATAGGGTTCTCCTTATAAAAAGGTAACTGAAATAGCAACCTTCTATTTTTAATGGTAATAAGCTATCGTTGAGATTAATTTAAAATGAGTAAAAGTTTTATTGTGCATAGTAAGAAAAGAATTCAGGAAGTCTGATGTAAGCGCGAATATGGTCATCTTTGTTACGTTCCAAAATGCCAGAAATATTGCCGTTCAAGGTATTGCCTTCGGCGACAACAAGGGTTAGCGGCTTGTTTTCTATAATAATTCCCATATGGTCATGTTCGCTGTCTAAAAAAACACGATCGTATAAAATAATATCTCCTTTCGCGGGTACAAAGAGAGGGTCCTGAGGCAAATAATACGCTATTCGACTATCACCTAACGCAAAATCTTCCCACCCGCCACACCCAGCTAAACTGCATGAAACACACTCATCGGGGCTATATGGGATTTGAAACCCTGCTGTAATACAACAATAATAAACAAAGGCGGCGCACCACATGCCGTCTGCATCAATTATGTTCCATTTTGGGAAAAGAGACAGGATGGGCTGGAGGTTAGACTCTTTATCTGCTAGAAAACCATGAAAAGGTAACAAGGCTTTTTCTTGTGCTACTTTAGCTAACAAGTCTTTTGTTGCAAATTGCATGAGGACACCTCTTTTTATTTTAACATAAAAGTGAAAGGCTTACTGAGTAGGACAGATGTGAAAGGCATTGAGATTAAGTTATTAATAGCCCTCCAAGAAAATTATAGAGCAAACATTTTTTTAAGATATGACTCATTGAGGAGGTGCACAGTTTGGAACTGGCCATCAAAAAACACAGCCCAGTTATTAAAAACACAAGGCAAATTCTTAGCTTTTTCAAGACAATCAACAGCAATTAAGTGCAGCGGGATTTGATTATTCTGACAGTAGGTTTCAATTTGTTCAATACAATTTGGAATGCAAGGGCACTGCAATCCGTAATATATCGTTAGTTCCTTATTTTCTATGGATTGTTTTTTTGCTGATTCTGAAAAGGCAGGTTTATTTTCATTAAAACGTAAAGCAAGAAGTTCATATTCGCCAATCGTATCCACAACTTCAAATCCAAATTTCTGCATAAATTTCTTTTCCGTTAAGAAAGGCTTCTTCTTTTTTGCACTCAAGACGCAAATACCTGCTTTATTTTGCGTTTTAGCATCTTCTATGCAATAGGTAAGCAGTTCTTTCGCATAACCTTTTCCTTTAAAAGAGCCTGATACCCAAAGGCAATGAATATAAAGGTAGTTATCGCCAATGATAGGAACCCAAGCAGTTTCTAGTGGCGCGTATTCTATAAAAACTTTTCCTCTTTCATCAAGCTTTCTAAAAACGTGTCCTTGCGGCAACTGTTTTTTAAGCCATTGTTTTTTGACCTCGACACCTTTTTGGTGTTTCTTGTCAGAAATAGCACAGCAAAGATGTTCGTTGTCAATATTTTCAAGAGTTATGTTCTTAAAATCTTCGGTCATTGGTTTGACCTCCTATTATGAAATCGCTGTCAAAGATTTAGCAAAATCCAGATAACTGTGGAAGCAAAAAGACTTTTCAAGAATTTTGAATGTTACAAATTTGGGAAGCTGTTTGAAGTCAGCATTCCTACTGTGATGTATCGCTGTAATAATCATAAGAACCTTCTATATATGTTTTTTCATCTGATTCAACATAGCTGCCTTCTTTGGTGAGTGCTGCATCTTTTTCTCTTACAAAAGGATTGACATAATTATAGTAAGAAACATCTGGCTGCAAAAAACTATTTACACAGGCAACCATCTTTTTTCCGTCTTTTAGGACAACTTGTTCTGGTTCATGTAAAAATTCAAAAATGAAAAAGGCAAGACACAAGATTATGATTAGTACAATAGAGAGAATGCCAGTACCAAGTGCCGATAAAACACGTAAAGGAGCTTTGATTTTTTTGTTATCTAAATTGTTGTAGAGCAGGCGGATCAATTGAAAAGCAGATAAGGAAAAAAGAACCAATAAGATAATGACAAAGGGAGCAGAAACAATATTTCTGAAAGCCAGATTATTAATAGCCAATATCCATTCAGCTAGATTATAGAGACCTAACAAAGCTACAAAGGAAACTGTATTAATAATTAATTTCTTTTTCATAAAAGCGCACTCCTCTTTAATTTATTATAAAGCCAAGCCTTTTATTTTACAACCCAATATTGATTTTCCTGTTATAGTTGCTGAAATAGAGATTGTTCTCCCCACAATAGCAAGGGAGAACAAAAACTACGGATATTTTTAAATTTTATTTAACGATAACATTAGCTTACGCAGACAGCTTTGCTAGAGCTTCACAAACTCTTAGCTCAAAGCCATTCGCCATAATGCTTAATATAGATTTTTTTAATCAATTGAGCAAATAAGAAGTATCCCACTAAAATGAGCAGTAGCCAAGGAGCAAAAGAAGTGGGAAGCGGGATCATGTCAATACCTACTGCTAAATGGGTAAAGGCCACACCAATAGCAATGACGGCAACAGCTAGGGTAGACAGCAAAAGAGGCAAAGAGGGTCTGCTCTGCAAAAACGGCAGTTTTTCTGTCCGAATCATATGAATGACCAATACTTGCGATACAGTGCCAAACACAAACCATCCACATTGGAAAAGTGAAGCCAGTTCTGGTTTGTTAGCGCCGATTGCCCACCACATAATGGCAAAGCATAGAATGTCAAATACCGAGCTTAGAGGACCCATGTAAGACATAAAAGACTGAATGGACTTCGTTTCCCATTTGCGAGGCTTTTTAACGTATTCGTTGTCTACATTGTCAAAAGGCATTCCCATTTGTGCGAAGTCACACAGCAAATTTTGTGTGAGAAGTTGAACGGGAATCATAGGCAAAAAGGGAAGAAAGATACTGGCGACAATGACAGAAATCATGTTGCCGAAATTTCCGCTGGCAGCCATTTTAATATATTTCACAATATTGCCAAAAGTCCGGCGGCCTTCAATAACGCCTTGTTCAAGCACCATCAGGTCTTTTTCCAATAAGATAATATCAGCTGTTTCCTTGGAAATATCTACAGCACTGTCTACTGAAATGCCTACATCAGATTGACGCAGGGCAGGGGCGTCGTTGATACCATCACCCATATAACCAACGGTATGTCCTGCCAGCTGAAATGTTTTTACGACACGTTCTTTTTGTGAGGGAGAGAGCTTGGCAAATAAATCGCAGGTTTTTACAGCGTTTAGGAGGGAAGCTTCATCCATTTTTTCTACATCACTGCCGGTGAGCAAATGCGAAGTATTGACGCCTACCTTGTTGCAAACTTTTACCGCTACACCTTCGCTGTCTCCGGTGAGTACAACGGTTCTCACGCCATGCTCTCGAAGAGCCGTGATAGCGGTCTTGGCACTTTCCTTTGGCGGATCAAGAAATCCCACAAAACCAATGAGAATCATATCGCTTTCATGAGTGACACCAAAAACTTCTTTTGTGGGTACTTCATCTTTTTTTGCTACAGCAATCATTCGCAAGCCTTCAGCATTGTGCTTTTCATAGATTGCTAATGCGGCTTGCTTAGTTTTTTCATCCATAGGCAAAATTTGCCCGTCCATTTCAATGAAAGAGGAGATGTTAATCATTTCTTCTACGGCACCTTTTGTAACGAGCTGTCGTTTGCCAGATTTATTCATTAAAACGACGCTCATTCTGCGGCGAGAGAAGTCAAATGGAATTTCATCTACACAAGTGTATTCATTCAATCGGTCCTGCAGATTATTCTGAACAGCACGATTGATAATGGCAAGGTCAATCAAATTCTTCAGCCCAGTTTGGAAACTGCTATTCAGATAGGCATAGCGCAAAATGCGAGAATCTTCTTCACCATGCAAATTCATATATTTTTCAAGCACAATCTTATCTTCTGTTAGTGTACCGGTTTTATCGGTGCAAAGAATGTCCATTTCTCCAAAAGTCTGTATAGCGCCAAGTGTACGCACAATAACTTTATGCTTTGACATAGAAACAGCACCTTTTGCCAATGTGGAAGTCATAATTACAGGCAGCATTTCAGGTGTTAGACCAACAGCAATACTGATTGAAAAAAGCAAGGCACTTGCCCAATCATTTTTGGCGAGTCCATTAATCAAGAAAACAATAGGCACCATAATCAGCATCATGCGAACGAGAAGCTTGCTGACAGAGCCGACACCTCTTTCAAAGCTTGTTTTTGCTCGGTCACCAGAAAGTGTTTTTGCCATAGAGCCTAAATAGGTATCGTTTCCGGTGGCAAGGACCAAAGCAGTGGCACTGCCGCTGACAACATTAGAACCCATAAATCCGATGGTCTGCAAATCTGTCAGTGCATCGGACTGTTTGTTTTTCATTTCGCCGAATTTTTCTACCGGATTCGATTCTCCTGTAAGGGCAGATTGAGCCACAAAGGTGTCTTTTGCGGTTAAAAAGCGTACATCTGCCGGAATCATATCGCCTGCCGAAAGACGTACAACATCTCCGGGCACAATTTCATCGATAGCAATTTCAGTTAACTGTCCATCACGCCAAACGTCAGCTTGATTGGAAATCATTTTGGATAGTTGTTCTGCCGAAGCATTAGAGCGTTGACTTTGCACAAAAGCAACTAAACTGGACAAAAACACCAGCGACAAGATGATAATGACAGTAAGATAGTCGGGGCGTGAGGTTGCTACTACATCAGTAAAATAGGTAATAACTGCAATTAAAATTAAGATAATGTTAAAAGGGTTAACAACTGCTTCTCTTAATCTATGAAGGGTTGTATTTTTTTGACCGGCAGTAATTGTGTTTTTTCCAAATTCTTCTTGTTTGTTTTCTGCTTCTTGGCTTGTGAGCCCTTTTTGTAGCGAAATATCGTTTGTTGACATAAGAGCAAAATTGCGTAGTTTTGCCTCCGTATTACTTTTGTTTACCTGGATTGTTTTGCTTTGAATTATTTTTTTTGCAAATTTCACCGAAATCAGTCCTTTCTGAGTTAAAGTTCCTCGGTGAAAAAAGGCAACAAAAAAGCTGCCCCGAAAGGCAGCACACATTTATACAAGCAAAATCAACCCATTAGCACAAGTGGCCAATGGATAACTGCTCGCAAAAAGGATTAACCAACCGGTTTATAGTTTCACGATGAGGATAGAAGTCACACAAGCGACTTCGAGGGTTGCTGTCCATTGTTCCACTCCTTTATGTAATGATGCTAATATTATATCTTTTTAATCTCAATCAGTCAATCTGTTGAAGAATAAAAATCAAAATTGGTTATTTTGTACTTGAAATTAGCAATAACGATATACAATTTCTTGCATTTCATCATAATGTTTTTCCATATCAGCCACTAACTTAAACTGATTTCTAGCACGGTCCAAATTATGCTGAGGATAAGAAGTTCTGAAATAAACATCACCGTTTAGATAATCGGCTAAGAAACGCATGCCAACTTCAAGAGTCATTAACTTAGCACCGTAAGGTAAAGATTTTAGCTCTAAATCAGTTAAGGATTTTCCGCATGCTTTAAGAAAACCTTCTGTATAAGCATCATAATGTGGCAGGCTGAAATTAACTTTACTTAAATCAACTTCATCTTCTGCAGCAGTAGAAGCTCCTGCACGGATAGAGTCTCCAAAATCATAGGCGGTAAGCCCTGGCATAACAGTGTCTAAATCGATAACGCAAGTCGCTTTGTTTGTGACATTATCCATGAGAACATTGCTCATTTTTGTGTCATTGTGAGTAACTCTCAACGGCAATTGATTGGCGGAAAGTTGATTGTAAAGCCAGGAGCAATCCTCTTTTCGGCTATTACAAAAATCAAGCTCAGCAGTCACGGTTTTCAAACGGTCAACAGGATTATTTTGAACAGCCTCCATCAGCTGACTATAGCGAGCAGGGGTATTGTGAAAATCTTTGATGATTTCATGCAGAGAATCTGCTTGAAAATCTCGCAGTAAATTCTGAAAATCTCCAAATGCAAAACCAGCTTCCTTTAGCATATCCAAATTGGAAGCAGATTCATGGGCAGCAGTGTCTTGAATAAAGAGAACACAGCGCCAAGTCTGATTTTCTTTGTCTACATAGAGCATGTTTCCGTCTGTGGTAGGTAAAACCGTTAAACATTCTCGTTCAGGATTGCCACCTCGAGAAATGATTTTTTCTCTCAAAAAAGAAGTAACGGAGCAGATATTCTCCATAATATGAGCGGGGTTTGGAAAGACAAATGAATTAATTCTTTGAAGAATGATGGACTTTTCATGGTGCCTTGCCAAAAAAGTATAGTTAATATGACCGCCTGACAAAACAGAAATCTCACAGTCATGGGGTAGATTAAAAGCAGAAAGTACATCAGGTGTAACAAGAGCGGTTGAATTCATATGGTTTTCTCCTTTAGCAATCAATGACAGCACGAATAATCATAACGTCATTGGCTGAACTTATAGTATATTTACCGCTGTAGCGGCTAATAATCGTATCGGTATTACTGAGCGAAAGCAAATACTCATTTTCTGGTTTGTCTTTCATCAATAAGGCAGTGACTTCAGAAATCTTTTTCCCTTTTATAGTATTCAAATAAATCTCTTGTAGAGAATGCGGAATCTTTTTGATTTGTGTTATATCGAACGGCTTTGAAAACAACTTGCTTTTATTCTCTTTCGTATTATTAGAAACGGGTATACTGCTAGAAAAAACAGTTTCTAAAATAACATGTTCTTTAGTAGAAGAAAGAGTAAAAGAAACTTTTTTGTCGCCTTGATAAGCAGCAGCCTGTTGGCACGAAACGTGTAAAATTTCATCTGTCATGAGACAAATTTCGGCAATGCTCATTTTACAGGCAGAAGAAAGTACAGATTGACTTTCAAACAGAATTCCACCTTGCTCAGCTAAAGAAGCGTTTGAAGCAATGACAGCATTAAGATATGGATTTTCATCGTAGTGATTTAAAAGCACGGTATATTCCAAATTTTTTCTTTGAGAAGCAATAAAATCAGGCACACTTTTAGTATCTTGATTAACAATCATATCCGAAATGGTATGAAATAAATAGTTATAAGCTTTTTTTATCTGCTCTAGCTCATGAATTGAAGTCATAGAAGAAGCAATTCGTCGAGATTCTGTGTCTAGCAGCGTGTAATAGGCTTCATCCTCTTCGCTGTGCTCTTTAAATTTGGCAGCATAACAAACTGAACGAACAATAAAAATAGTGAACAAATAGAAGAGGCAAGCAAAAAGCAAGCGTCCTGACCAAATATGGGCGCGAAAAATAAAGTCTAAATACCCCTGCACAAAGATGATAGGCAGTATTTGTAATAAAATAATGCCTATACAGAAGGGCGAAGCATTTCGGCCACTAAAATAATGAAAATACTGATGAAAAGAAAGTCCGATGACAAGAGAAAACAAAAGATAAAAGCCAACAGGAAATAGCAAGCCCAAGGCTGAAAAAGAGGGCGAGAGAGTGCCTAGCAAAAACTCTGCCGTAAAATTGGCAAAAAAATAGTTGCTCATACATAATACGCCTAAAAAGAGTTTCTGCAGAACATTGTTGGGTGAAAGGATAAAAGAAGCAGCCAGTAAAATCAAGATATTTGAAAGAACAGAAAAATGGGCAGAAAGCAAAGCATAATCTGCAAATCGAGCAAGAATCGCATAGGGTATAAAAGAAAGTATAAAACAGAGAAAAGCGCTCAACAGAGTAACACCTAAATTGAATTTCTCATCCAGAAGAAAAACAAAAAATAAAGTGTTCACTAAAAAAATAATACTGAGAGGTATCATGAGGATAATCTCCTATTCGAAAGTTTGTATAAAGTATATTAAAAACACAAAATAATAACAAAGAAAATAAAAAGCTCTTCGTTTTTAGTAGATTACGTAGAATAATTTACTGTTTATTAGAATTTATGCACAAAAAAATTCATTTTGTAGTCAAGTAAAGTTATTATAGCATATTTTTTAAAAGGTTACAAACTTATTATCCTCATAAAATCAAATTTTAAATTAAAAAAAAATTAGTTGCTGAACAAAAATTGTAAGATATTTTTAAATATTATGTGGTGGTTTTGTAAAGAAAGCTACAGTAAAATCTAACATAAGAATATAAAAAAGAGGAAGTAATGAATGAAAAGAGCAGTCTTTTTTAAGATATTAGCGATAGTATTATCTGTAATAGCCGCTATAGTATTAGGTATCATTTTATTTAAAAACAACGTCGAGGCTATCTTTAAAAATGAGGAGAGTGAAGATATGAATTTTACGTATGAATATGAACTCAAAACCAACTCATTAGATTTTTTGAATGTAGACTGGAGAAGTGGAAGCATAGAACTTATTCCGGTAGATGTACCTGAGCCAGCGCAAAGTGACGAGGAATCTCCTCCTGATTTTTCAGTGCATATTTTTGAGAAATCGAACCGTAAACTCTCAGAAGAAGAACAGGTACAGGCAACTCTCCAAAATGGAGGTTTAGAAATCAGCTGGAAACAAAAGAAGAAATTACTTCCCTTTTTAAATTTTGATTTAGGCTTTGATTTCACCCAAAAAAATATCCAAGTTGAAATTCCTCGTTATGTTTATAATAGTATGAACGAAATTAATTGTGAAAATGTTTCTGGCAAAATATTAATATACGATATCTCTCCTGATAAGCTAAAGGCAGAAACTGTTTCCGGAAATCTCAATATCCATCAAATAGAAAGCAATAGAATTATGCTTTCTTCGGTTTCAGGTGAAGTTCACGCAGAGGGGTTAAGAGCAGAAGAAGTAGAACTTTCAGCCACTTCCGGCAAAATTTCAGCAGAAGATATTTCCGTTACTCATTTAAATGCAGAAGGAGTTTCTTCTCTTGTTCATCTTCAGGGGAAAATAAAAAACATAAATGCTAGCACGATTTCAGGAGAAATTCGAATAGAATCTGAGCTCTGTCCTGAAGAAAGTGACTTAGAAACGGTATCGGGTGCTATATCATTGGCTATTCCGAAAAACTCAGCATTCACAGCAAGTTATGAAAGTGTATCAGGACGATTTAACAGTGATTTTTCAGGTCGATATGAAGAAGAAAGCCAATTTATTGTGGGTGGGGGTTCTGCGAGTTTTGCCTTTAGCACGATTTCAGGAAATATAAAGCTCTATGGCCTTTCTTCGTAACGGCTAACTTGGCTTTTAAGTTTAAATTTGGTACAGGTAGATTGTGTCTATCGCAAAGAAACAGTAACAAAAAAGATTAGAGACAGAAGTGTGACGCTTCAGCTCTAATCTTTTTATTAGTTTTTATACAGTATATGAAATTAAGCGAGAGAAAAGCAAAGCATAAAGAGCCAAATTAAGTCTATAAACAAGTGTGATATATGACAAATGCCTCAACACTATATTGTCAAAAATATGTATTAGCACATATTAAAAAGGGAGCACAGTCTATATTAGACGTGCTCCCTTTCAATCTTGTTATTAATTGATTTTATGATTCAGAAGAACTGCTGCTTTCAGTAGAAGATTCTACTGCTGATGTTCCGTTTTTGCCATCAGAGGGGAAGAACTTGGTGAGAGATTGTGAGTTTACGGCAGAGTCATTCATTTCAATGCCCTCAAGTTTTGCAGATTCTTCTTTGACACTAGCAGCAAATTCCTCCCATTTCATATCAGAGAGAGTATTGCTGCGAGTACTTTCTGTTGTCAACATTTCGTTGACTTTTTCAGCAATCGGGATTCTTTTTGCTAAAACAAAGGTGCTGGTGGTACTTTCGATAACACTTACTTCATTATCAGAGAGTGTGAGAACTGTTTCTGGAACAGTGCCGCTGGCACTAGCGGATATTTTACTGGTGGAGGTATTATAGGTGCTGTTCTCAATATCATTTGCTTTTTGGTATTTTTCTGCAGCTTCGGTGACGGTCATTTTGCCAGCTTTAATTTGCTCTGCATAGTCATCAAGCTGAGTTTTAAGTTCGCTCTTAGCGTCTTCATCAATTTCTGTGGCTGTACTTGTAGAAGATTCGTCTGTGCTTTCTTTTGCTTTGGTTGGAATGGTGACAGTGAAATATTCATAACTGTAATAGTTGTCGGTATAATAATCAGAAAGTTCTTGGTCTGAGACAGCTTTTTCGCCGCCTGCGCCATACAAAGCGTTAAAGACAGCCGATTGTTTCAAAGAAAAGTCAGTATAAGCCAGCTGGAAGGATTCTTTTGAAATACCGAAACTCTCCATGCTTGTACTATAGTAGCTCCACATAGATTCAGTGTAGGATTCCATTTGGGTAACATCTTCTTCATTTAGAGAAAGTCCCATTTCGCTGAATTTGTCATTAATATAGAAGAACGAACGAACACTCTCTTCAGCGGTATTGCGAATCCAAGTTTCCGCTTTAACGCCGTCAATTTCGCTTTTTAAGACTTCTTGGTCAGAAGAAACTTTCGTGCGTGCTGTGCTCGCTGCTGAATTCAAATAGTAAATGTAACCGCCTGTAGGAAGTGTTAAATCACCTTTCTTGGCTGCCCACAAATTTTTCTCGCTGTAGCAACCTGCAAGCGAAAAAAGAACAAATAAAAGGGCAACTGGGGCAGTGAACTTTCTCATGAAACTTCTCATTTTTTATCAAGCCTTTCGATTCAAAAATCTTTGATGAATGTTATATTTATAGAATAGTTGCCTTAAGTTTATCGGTTTTTCTAAACCATAAGACTTGTCCTATTATACCGAATGAAGATGAATTTGTCCACCGATACACCCAAAATATCACGAATATTTTCCTAAATATGGTCAAAATATGGGTTTAAGCGGAATGGGCCGTACTCTCTTTCATGATTTTCAGTGCTGCCGATAGCGCATCAAGTGGTGAATCAGAACCAAGTTTAATGCTGATATAAGGACGGCTGCCGGCACTGAGAAGCACGCGGCCTTTCATTGTGCTGACCAAGTCCGACATTTGTTTCATATCTATTTTCTTTTTATAAAGCAGCAGAACAGGGCCTTGCTGCTTGATTTCATCAATGCCAAGCTGTGAAGCAGTGTTGCGCAAAAGGGCAACATCAATCAAGCCTTGTACAGAAGCAGGCGGCTCGCCAAAGCGGTCGATTAGCTCGTCAGTAACATCAAGAGCATCTTCTTCATTTTTAACATTGGCAATTTTTCGGTAAATATCAAGTCTCAAATTCGTGCTGTCAATATACTTTTCAGGAATATGCGCTTGTACCTGCATATCGACAATACAATCCTCTTCAATTGGGGTAGGTTCCTCGCCCTTCATGATGCTGATGGCTTCATTAAGTAGCTTGATATACATATCATAACCGACGGTTTCCATGTGTCCGTGTTGTTCGCCGCCCAGCACGTTGCCGGCTCCTCGAATTTCAAGGTCACGCATGGCAATTTTAAAACCGGAGCCAAATTCGGTGAATTCACGGATGGCCGAAAGACGTTTCTGTGAAATTTCGGTTAAAGCCTTATTTTTGGTATAGGTCAAATAGGCATAGGCACGGCGGTTACTTCTGCCCACACGCCCACGAATTTGGTGAAGCTGTGAAAGCCCCATGTGGTCGGCATTTTCGATAATTAGCGTGTTGGCATTAGAGACATCGACGCCTGTTTCAATAATGGTGGTGCAAACGAGAACATCAATTTCGTGTTCTAACAGCTTGCGCCAGACTTCACTTAAGTCTTCTTCGTTCATTTTACCGTGGCCGACTCCAATGCGTGCATCAGGAACAGCACTTTGGATTCTGGCAGCAGTTCTTTGGATGGAAGCGACATCGTTATGCAAAAAATAAACTTGACCGCCTCTACGCAGTTCACGGCGAATGGCATCATAAATCACACCGTCATCATGCTCCATGACATAGGTTTGTACAGGGTGGCGGTCGTGCGGAGCTTCTTCAATGACAGACATATCACGAATACCGGATAAAGCCATGTTGAGCGTGCGGGGGATAGGGGTAGCTGACAAAGTAAGAATATCGGCAGATTTGCTGACAGATTTTAGCTTTTCTTTCTGCGCGACACCAAAACGCTGTTCTTCATCAATGATAACCAATCCTAAATCATTAAAAAGCACATCTTTAGAGACTAGGCGATGTGTGCCAACAACAATGTCAGCAGAACCGCTGTGAACTTTCTTTAAGATTTCAGTTTGTTGTTTTGGCGTGCGAAAGCGTGACAGCAGTTCAATATCAATAGGGAATCCTTCAAAACGCTTGAGTAGAGTTTGATAATGCTGCCATGCCAAAATAGTAGTTGGTACAAGCAGAGCACACTGTTTGCCTGCTGTAACACATTTGAAGGCGGCCCTCAGCGCCACTTCGGTTTTGCCGAATCCGACGTCGCCGCAAAGTAGACGATCCATAGGCGTTCTGCGTTCCATATCGTCTTTAATTTCATTGATACAGCGCAGCTGATCATCGGTTTCGTTAAATTCAAAGCGGGCTTCAAAATCTCGCTGCCATTCTGTGTCTTCTGGAAAAGCAAATCCTTTCAGCTTCATGCGTTGGGCATAAAGTTCAATTAATTCTTTAGCGATGTCTTTAACAGCAGCACGCACACGGGTTTTGGTTTTCTGCCATTCTGTACCGCCTAACCGACTTAGTTTAATGCCAGAATCCTCTCGGGGACCAATATATTTTGAAACCAAGTCGAGTTGCGTAACAGGAACATAGAGTGTGTCGCTTTTAGCATAACGCACTTTAATATAATCTTTTACAATGCCGTTCATTTCAATTTTATTGATGCCGTCAAAAATACCAATACCGTGTGAGGTGTGCACGACATAATCACCAGGTGTTAAATCAGATAACCCTGCAATTTCTTTGGTGTTTTTATCTTTCTTTTTCGCCGTAGTTTTTTTCACTTTACCGGTAGAAATTCTCCCGTGCGTAATTAAAGCAAAGTCGCAGGTAGGAAATTCAAATCCGGCAGAAAGGGAACCCGCTGTCACGGTGACAGTACCTTTAGCAGTGGTTGTGGGGTTTTCAATATAAGAAGCAGGTAGTCCTGCTTTTTTTAAATCATCGGCCACCGTTTTAGCGGCTTTTTCTGTTCCCGCCAGTACCAAACAGGCACGTTTTTGGTGCAGAAGTGCTTGCAAATCTTCCTCTAAAATTTGCATACCGCCGCTCCAAGGAGAAAGCTGGCGAGCTGTCACGTTAACAAGCGTTCTGGTGGGGACTTCGTAGGTGCCTCGCGCAAAAGTGTCCATGAAAATGCTGGGAATACGCTCTGCCATTTGTAGGGCATAATCCCAAGTTTCGGTATAAGTAT
The DNA here is from genome assembly GCF_900197595.1 of Scatolibacter rhodanostii. GTDB lineage: Bacteria > Bacillota > Clostridia > Oscillospirales > Acutalibacteraceae > Scatolibacter > Scatolibacter rhodanostii. Next base: position 334,401 of record NZ_FZLO01000001.1, read on the forward strand.
CTAAGTTTTTGCAGAGTACACCGTCTGACAGGTAGCTTTTAATATCTTCGCCCCATTGAAGCAGTGTGTTGCGCATCCGTTCTTTTAAGCGGCTTCCTTCCGAGAAAACAATGAAAGAGGAGTTGGCAAAATAATCAAAAAGTGTTGCAATTTCCGGATAAATGAGAGAAATGAATTTGTCGGTAGAACCAAGATAAACGCCATCTCTCAATTTCTGTGCTTCACTTTGCAAGATTTCTTTTGCTTTAACAGCGGCTTTCCCTCGCAAAGAAGCCGATAAGGTTTCGATCTTTTTGGCAGTGACAGACGGATTTTCAGAAATAACCTCTACACAGGGTGAAATGGTAAAGCTTTTTAAATGCTCGGTTCTTCGCTGCGAATCTAAGTCAAAATAGGCGAGGGAGTCAATTTCATCGCCCCAAAATTCAATACGAACAGGCGCTTCACTTCCCGGGGAATAAAAATCAATGATACCGCCACGATGGCTGAATTGTCCGAACCCCTCAATTTTATCTTCACGCGTGTAACCACATTGCACCAGCGCATTAACGATGATTTCCGGCTTGGTTTCCTGTCCGGATTCAATGAGAATCATGCGTTTTTCAAGCTCTTTGGGTGGAATTGTATACTGTAAAGCTGCGTCAATGCAAGTAATAACGCAATCGCACTCACCTTTTTGCAACAGCGTGAGAACCTTGAGCCGCTCACGCTCATATTCGTGCGAAGTACCTGTCGTGTCACGCAGGCAAAAATCACGCAAAGGGAAGACGACCGAGCGAAGTCCCATAGCCGTCAAGTCTTCGTTGAAACGGTAAGATTCTGCCTCGTCAGCCGCAATCAGCAGAGCAGTTTGGCTTGTGTCTTGAGCGAGTGCAGCGACAAAGGCACATTTGTGAATGCCAGAAACGTTCGTCACAACAGCCGGCGTTTTATTTTGCCCAAAAGCCGAAAGCAGTTCTTTATATTCAGTTAGTTGATTGAGTGTGTGTTTGATAAATCTCATAGTATCCTCATTATTTCTGATTATAAACAGACATGGCTTGATCTATGTCACCGTTTACCATAAGTTCTGCGGCTTTAACCGTGTTCTTGGCGGCTGATTCCATCTCTTTGCGTTCCGCAGTCGTAAAACGAGAAAGTACCCAAGCGGCCAAATCATATTCAGGGTGCGGTTTGGCGCCCACTCCGATTTTAATGCGGGGAAAATTATCTTTTCCACTTAAATAAATGATATTTTTGATGCCGTTATGCCCGCCGTCGCTTCCTTTTCGGCGAATTCTTATTTTGCCCGGTTCAAGCGAAATATCATCAAACAGAATCAGTACGTTTTCAGGCGGCAATTTATAAAAATTCATGGCCTCTATAACAGATTGTCCGCTAAGATTCATAAAGGTAGAAGGTTTGAGCAGCAACACTCTTTTATCTGCCATACGACATTCGCCGCAGAGACCTTTAAATTTGATTCTAGAGATAGTTGCGCTATGTTGAGCGGCTATTTCGTCAATGGCGATAAAACCGGCATTGTGACGAGTGTTTTCATATTCTTTGCCGGGGTTGCCTAGCCCAACAATCATATAATCAATTCCCGTTGATTTTATTTTGTCTTTAGTAAACGAAAACATAACTTCTCCTAACTGGAATAACTGAGATTTTCCGAACACGCCATACAGACGGCATAAAAAGAAATGCCGCCTGATTTTTTCAGAACATTCTAACAAGTATAATAAGCTATTATCGCACTGAAAGGGCTTTTTTTCAAGCTCTTTTTAATGGCGATGGAAATTTATCACAGCTCGGTAAGCTAATACCGAGATAAAACAAAAGGGAGTTACACATATCCCGTGAAGAATTCATGAAAGATATAAAATGCAGGAGATATCTTTTTCTATATTAATTGATGATGGTTGAGAAGAATAGCGAAATAAAAAAACTAGGCAAAATCGTGCTAAAAAATCCTACTAAGTGATAAAAAATAAAAATTCTTTCTTCAAACTATAGCATTTTAAGAGAATGTCTGTTATAATTTCACTATTAACCGGTTTTAGGCATAGGCATAAATATGTTTGTGAATCGGTTTAAACTGCTGTCAATACGGAATTATCCGATTGCAAAATTTTTAGGAGGTTGTAAACAATGAGCCACAAATACGTTTACCTTTTTTCTGAAGGAAACAAGGACATGCGTGAGCTTCTCGGCGGTAAAGGTGCTAACCTTGCTGAAATGACTCTTGCTGGAATGCCTGTTCCTCAGGGATTCACTGTTTCTACGGAAGCTTGCACAAAATATTATGATGACGGTAAGGTCATCGTCCCTGAGATTGAAAATGAAATCAAAGAATATCTTGCCAAAATGGAAGAAATCTGCGGTAAAAAATTCGGTGATCCGAAAAACCCGCTATTGGTTTCTGTTCGTTCAGGTTCCAGAGCTTCTATGCCTGGTATGATGGATACAATCCTTAACCTTGGTCTAAATGACGTTGTGGTTGAAGGTCTTGCTGCATTCACAGGTAATGCTCGTTTTGCTTATGACTCTTATCGCCGTTTCGTTCAGATGTATTCTGACGTTGTTATGGAAATGTCTAAGAGCGAATTTGAAAAACTCATCGACGCCATGAAAGAGAAAAAAGGCGTTAAAATGGATACAGAGCTTGACGCTGATGACTTGAAAGAGCTTGTCGGACAGTTCAAAGCTCTCTACAAAGGAAAAATGGGTTCAGACTTCCCAACAGAGCCATTTGATCAGTTGATGGGCGCTGTTAAAGCTGTTTTCCGTTCTTGGGATAACCCACGTGCAAACGTATATCGCCGCATGAACGACATTCCTTACAGCTGGGGTACCGCTGTTAACGTTCAAGCAATGGTATTCGGTAACTCCGGTGATAACTCTGGTACAGGCGTTGCCTTTACTCGTGACCCGGCTACCGGCGAAAAGAAACTGTTTGGTGAATATCTGATTAATGCACAGGGTGAAGACGTTGTTGCTGGTATCCGTACACCAAGCCAAATTTCTCATTTGCATGACCAAATGCCTGCTGTCTACGACGAGTTTGCTGCAATCGCAACAAGACTTGAGAACCACTATAAAGATATGCAAGACATGGAATTCACCATTGAAAATGGTAAACTTTATATGCTTCAGACCAGAAATGGTAAGAGAACAGCAGCTGCTGCTCTTCAAATTGCTGTTGACCTCGTTGATGAAGGCATGATTACAGAAGAAGAAGCTGTTCTGCGTGTTGACCCAAAACAGCTTGATGCTCTTTTGCACCCACAGTTTGATGCAAAAGCATTAAAAGCCGCTAAACCAATCGGTAAAGCTTTGGCTGCTTCTCCTGGTGCTGCTTGCGGTAAAGTTGTCTTTACAGCAGAAGCTGCTAAAGAGTGGCATGACAAGGGCGAAAAAGTTGTACTTGTTCGTCTTGAGACTTCTCCTGAAGATATCGAAGGTATGGCTGTTGCTCAGGGTATCTTGACAGTTCGTGGCGGTATGACTTCTCACGCTGCTGTTGTTGCTCGTGGTATGGGTACTTGCTGTGTATCTGGCTGCGGCGAAATTACCATTAACGAAGAAGAGAAACACTTCGAACTCGGCGGACAGAATTTCCACGAAGGCGATTATATTTCTCTTGATGGTACAACAGGTGCTATTTATGGCGAAGCTGTTCCTACTGTAGAAGCTGCTATCAGCGGTAACTTTGACCGCTTTATGGGTTGGGCTGACTCCTATCGTACATTGAAAGTCAGAACCAACGCAGATAACCCTAAAGATGCTGCACAGGCTGTTAAATACGGCGCAGAAGGCATCGGTCTTTGCCGTACAGAGCATATGTTCTTTGAAGGCGAAAGAATTAAAGCTATCCGTGAAATGATTGTTTCTAAGACAGCAGAAGGCAGAGCTACTGCTCTTGCTAAGATTCTTCCTTATCAGCAGGGTGACTTTGAAGAAATGTATCGTGTACTCGAAGGCAGACCTATGACCATTCGTTTCCTCGATCCGCCTCTTCATGAATTTGTTCCTACAAAAGAGGAAGACATCAAAGAATTGGCTGATGAACTGAAAATTACAGTTACAGAGCTGAAAAATGTTATCGCTGGCTTGCATGAGTTTAACCCGATGATGGGTCATCGTGGCTGCCGTTTGGCTGTTACCTATCCTGAAATCGCTGCTATGCAGACAACTGCTGTTATCAATGCAGCTCTTACAGTGAATAAAGAGCATCCTGAATACAACATTATTCCGGAAATCATGATTCCGCTGGTTGGCGAAATCAAAGAGCTCAAATTTGTTAAAGACATCGTTACTTCCACTGCTAACAAGCTAATTGCTGATGCTGGCATTGAAATGGAATACCATGTTGGTACAATGATTGAGATTCCTCGTGCTGCTTTGACAGCTGACGAAATCGCAACAGAAGCTGACTTCTTCAGCTTTGGTACCAATGACTTGACTCAGATGACATTCGGCTTTAGCCGTGATGACGCAGGTAAATTCTTGGATTCTTACTATGAAAACAAAATTTACGAGTCCGATCCTTTTGCTAGATTGGATCAGCATGGCGTTGGCAAATTGGTAGAAATGGCTACTAAACTTGGTCGTAGCGCAAGATCTGACCTGAAGGTTGGTATCTGTGGCGAGCACGGCGGCGACCCAAGCAGCGTTGAGTTCTGCCATAAGATTGGCCTCAACTATGTTTCTTGCTCACCGTTCCGTGTACCGATTGCTCGTTTGGCTGCTGCACAAGCTGCCCTTAACAACAAATAAGCTCCTTTGTAAATTGTTGTTAAAATTAATAAGCATTTGAATTGCGAAATAGATTTTAGTAGGTGTGTCATTAGTAATAATGATGCGCCTATTTTTTATAAGATAAGCCACACAACCGGTACAACAACTGGATTGTGTGGCTTGTTTGATTGTTAGATTAAGAAATAAGTGTAAAGGCTTCTTTTAATTATTGAATGAAAGACTTTTTTACTATTACAGTGACAAAGTTAAACCAAAGGATTCATTGTTTTTTACTTCTTCTATATCAATAACATCTGAAATGTCAAGTAGGCCATTTTGCAAATTAAGTGTTTCCATCTGTCTAGCTGCTTTCGCAGCCATCAAGCCGGTAAATCTACCCTCATCATGTCCCCGAGCATAAAGTATTTTATTGCCTGATTTTACTGCTACCATAAAAATGTCGGTTCCAAATTTAGGACTTTTCAGTGCGGATTGCGCCATACGATAAAACGGCTTGTATTTCAGTAGCCCCAATAATTTTAATTTGTTTGCGCCATAAATTAGACCTGTTGCAAATGGTTGGTCGAAACCCAAATACGTTGTAAAAATTTTGTCTGTATATTTTAGGTTAAGCATGTGTTGATCTACAAAATTGAAGTTGTAAGTTTTTAGATTTTTTTCGCCAGCTTGCTCGGTATCAATACTGCTTTTTTGTGTGAATGGCCTCACAAGACCCAAAGCCAAATGGCTATAACTTTTTAAGAAATTGTCAAGAGTCCACTGGATTGCAGCGTCGCCGTGTTTTTCTCCCAAGCCCAAAATGATTTCTATGCTTATCTTTTCTGCTGACGGATACAATTTCACAAATTTTTCAGCCAAAAGGTTTGTTAGTCCAGGGGCAAGCCCAATCCCTAGTAATATTTTACTTTTTCCACGGAGTTTCAACTGCTGTATTTTTTCAATATACTCAGAATTGGCAGTGACATCCATATAATCAATATCATGGCTGTCACAAAATTCTACTAATTTAGTATTTTCTTGATCTACGCAGACAATAACCCAACGCACACCATTTAATTTTGTAAAGTCAAGGTTATCAATATCCATTATGCAAATTTCAGCTTGGATTTTCTCATTATCCAGGAAATTTTTAATTTTGTCTCTGCTTCGTCCAACTAAAATTAAATTGTACTGCTTGAGTTCTCTAGTAATGTATTGCCCGACTTTGCCATGTCCTCCTATAATTATGATTTTTCCTGTTGTATTCATTTTAATTCTCCATTATTCTAAGATTTATTTTCTTATGATTCTCAATATTCGATGCACAACTGTGTTAGGACTTTAATAAAGGTTTAAAAGTTATGAATGGTTTTCAATTAAACCATTGGCGTAGTCCAAAAAGTCTTTCATAGCGGCCAACTTATCACCAGATGTATCAGCTAGAAAATCAAATAAGGACTTATCATATTGTTCGTGATACTGTTTGTGAGCTTGGTAAGCAACCTTTCCCTTTTCAGTTAAATAGAGCAAGTAGCGTTTTTTATCGTCAGGATCATCTTGCTTAACAATCAAACCGCGTTCACTCAGTTTCTGTAAGGTTTTATGAACGACAGGTCTGGTGATTCCATATTTTCTAGCCAGTTCAGCACTGTGTATACCGGGGTAATCTCCAATTGTTTTGATCATATGGATTTCTCCACGGTAAAAAGTCATATCCTCGCTGCCAAAATTCAATACGTTTGTTTTGCTGTTTGCAATTTTTTCTGTGAGCGTGATAAAAGCGTCTATTACTTCATTGGAAGGTGCTGTACGAGTAGCTGTGTTTTTTTGATATAAGCGCCCGTCAAACAGAGATATTTTGATTTGTTCTGCTATGGTGAAGCTTGATTTTTGTAGCGCAAACTCTATCTCTTTTTCGTTGGGAGGCAAAGGAATACCGTCCAAACATCCCGATAGCCACCCTAACATATTAGCAGGAACATTGTTTTTATCATCTTTAAAGTGACCAATCAGGAGCAAATGGCCTCCTTCTTTTAAAGAATCAGACAATTTTTTGAAGAAGGCGGATAAATCGCCATGAACAAAATTCAAGATTCCAGAGGCAATAATAAAATCATAAGGTCCACCCAAAGAGTCAGAATTAAAATCACCTGATACCACGTCAATGTTTTTCTGGACTTGATATTGCTGAACGATTTCTTTTGTTACTTCTGCAACAGTAGGCGTTTCTAATATGGTCGCTTTACTGTTTGGGTATTGTTTTACAAATTCTATATCTAGAATACCAGCTCCTCCGCCTAAATCTAGCATATGGAGAGCGTTGCTGCAATCCGGATATAACAGACTTACTTGCTGCATAAATGCTTGCACGCGTCCTGCATACATTTCTGGTATTGTTAAGCGAGCTAGTTTTGCAAAATCATAGACCGAATTATTGCTAGCAGGGGGAGTTTGTACCTTTTCTTGCAGATTTGCCAAAGATGTCATATTTTCACGGAATAAAAGAGTGTCGCCTAAAAAAACATGGCTGTTGCGAGATAAGAAAGAAGTTGATTCAGGCGTATTAAAGTAAAAATCTCCCTGCTTATGAATTAATCCACAAGAGGTTAACGCTAAAAGCATGAATTCTATTTGTGTTTGGTTGCAATTAGTGGATTCAGCGATTGCGGCTGCTGTTTGTGGGGTATCAAGAAAAGAAAAGACGTCTAAACGTATGGCTGCAAATAGCAGATGAGCTTCTTGATAGTTGCGAATAATTTGATAGTAACGGCTTGGACTATTTTTAATTTCAGACATGGGTGAACCTCTCCTTTTATACTAGCAAGTAAATAAGTCATTTATTGTTTATATTGTTAGTATAGCATACATGTAATACGTTTTCAATAGAAACATATTTTATGTGTGCTATACTAACGTCTACAGAAAGAAACAATATGAGATTAAGGGAAGCTTAAAAACTAAATTTGTCTTTTCTAAGTGGTCAGAATTAGGTCAAAATACATCCATACAAAGACAGAATAAACAAACTAGATTGTGCTTTATTAGTTTGATAAGCTATAATAATTTTATTATAAGAGAGAGTGCAATAAAAAACGAAATGTACAGAAAGCAAAAAATAATAAGAAGAAGGAAAATGAAATGGAGAATTTTAATTCACGATTACTTTCACTATATCCTTATGAAAAAGTTGATATTGGAAAATTCCAAAAGGTATTTCAGGTAGATGAAGAGGCAATTCAATATGAAATCAATCGCTTGCTTAATCGATATTTAACATGGGAAGTCGGAGAAGAAGTACATAGCGGTGACATGGTAGTTTGCAGCTTGATGTCCTCTGTTGACAAATTTCAAAAAGAAAATATAAAAGTGATTGTAGACAGTGGTATGTTCCATAAATCGCTAGAGCATGTGCTTATTGGCATGCATAAAAATGAAAAGAAAACGGTTGTATTAGAAGAAGGCGAAGTACAAATTTTGGTGAAAGAGATTCAAAATCGTGTGGTACCAAACTTAACCAATGAAATGGTGCAGGCCTTAAATCTTGAAACGGTCAGTACAATAGAAGAATATCAATCGTATTTAATTTCTGAGCAAAAACAGAAAATGGTAGGAAACGACGCTTATCATGCAATTAAATACATTATGAGCGAGGTAGATTGCAATAGTGATTTGATTTTAAAACAGGCAGATTGGAAAAAAATGGCCGAATTAGAGCTTGCCAAATACCGTAATCTGTCTAAGCAAATGGATTTGGTGCTAGAACAGATGACAAAAGAGGATTTTGATGGTAAAATACCAGTAGCCTCTTACTTTGAGCTAGTAACATTGGTACAGGATAATGCGTGGGACACTTTGATTCATTATTTAATTGGTAAATATTATGCGGATCAAGAAGGTTATGTGGTTAGTGAAGCAGAATATGAACAGTTTATCGAAGAATATATCGCAGCTTGGCGGGTTACCGAAGAGCAGGCAAGAGAAAGCCAATCTTATGAATTATTTGTGGTTACTTCTTACGCTGGCTGTTATTATCAAAAAGTAAAAAAATATGTAGAAGAAAGAATTTATGTGGAGGCTTAATGATGGCAATACAATATGCAACAGCAGAAAATTTAGATCAGGTTATTTCAGAAGGATTTGTGATTGTTGATTTCTTCTCGACAACTTGTGGGCCCTGCAAAATGTTTTCGAGAATTCTTGAGGACATTGAGGCTGAAATTCCTTTTTTAGATATTGTGAAATTGAATACAACAGATTATCCCGAAGTAGGAGAAAAGTATGGTGTGCAGGCCGTGCCAACGATTCAGTTCTATAAAGAAGGAGAATTGAAAGAAACCAGAGTTGGCGTGATGACGGCAGCACAGGTTAAAGAAGTGGTGGCTCAGTATATGTACGCCTAAATTGATAGGATGTGATTAGGCATGTTAAACGAAAAAGCATATAGGTCATACTGCGATATTTTAAAGCAAGAATTATTATTAGCAATGGGTTGTACAGAACCCATTGCTATTGCCTATTCTGCTGCCATTGTAAAAAAAGAGTTAGGTGTGCAGCCCCAAAAGATGAAGGTAAGTTTAAGCGGTAATATTATTAAAAATGTTAAGAGTGTAGTGGTGCCAGGTACAGGCGGCGCAAAAGGCATTGAGGCTGCCATAGCGGCCGGTGTAATAGCAGGCTGCCCAGAGAAAAAGCTTGAAGTATTATGCGATTTAGGCGATGATGCTCGGCAAGAAATTGATTTGTTTTTGCAGAAATGCCAAATAGAGATTTGCACGGCAGAGAATGGACGAATTTTTGATATTCAAGTAGAAGCCTTGGCAGGGGAGAATACGGCTTGTGTAAGGATTGTAGATTTTCATACCAACGTTGTATTATTAGAAAAAAATAGACAAAAAATAATAGAAAAAGAGCTTCAAGAGATTGGCACAGCATTAGAAGAGGATAAAACTTTTTTAAATGTCAAAGATATTATTGAATTTGCCAATACTGTGAAACTAGAAGATATCCAAAAGCCAATTGAACAGCAAATTGCTTATAATAGTAGAATTGCAGAAGAAGGACTAAAAAATCCCTACGGTGCTTGTATAGGGCAAATGCTTTTTAAAGGTAGCGAAAATGATGTTTGCAGGCGAGCAAGAGCCTTTGCAGCTGCGGGTTCAGATGCAAGAATGAATGGCTGTGAATTACCGGTTTGTATTGTATCAGGAAGTGGGAATCAAGGGATTACAGCGTCTGTGCCGGTGATTGTGTATGCAGAAGAGCTGAAGGTGAGCCACGAAAAGCTTCTGCGAGCGTTAGTGATTTCTAACCTCGTCACCATTCATCAGAAAACAGGTATCGGCAGACTTTCAGCTTATTGCGGGGTTATTACAGCCGGCAGCGGGTGTGGCGCAGGCATTGCCTATCTGCATGGAGGTGGCTATGAGGAGATTGCCCATACCATCGTGAATTCTGTGGCGATACTTTCCGGTACCATTTGCGACGGTGCAAAATCTTCTTGTGCAGCCAAGATTTCTATGGCGGTAGAAGCTGGCATTTTGGGCTTTGAAATGTATCGAAGCGGTCAGCAGTTTTACGACGGAGAAGGTATCGTTACAAAGGGTGTAGAGAAAACAATTAAAAATGTTGGGCGTTTAGCTAAGCAAGGAATGAGTGAAACAGATTCTGTTATTATGAAAATTATGCTCGGAAAGTAAGTTTACTATAAAAAAATAGAAAAGAGGATAATGGATAAAGAATGAATATAAATGAGAAAATTTATGGCTTTGAAGTGAAACAAAAGCAATATATAGAAGAACTGCAAGGCGAAGCTTATGAGTTGCACCACGAAAAAAGTGGTGCGAAGATTTTAGTTGTGGATAATCAAGATGAAAATAAAGTTTTCTGTGTCGGCTTCAAAACACTGCCAGAAGATAGCACCGGCGTGTTTCATATTTTAGAACATTCTGTGTTGAATGGTTCTCAAAAATATCCGGTTAAAGAGACCTTTGTAGAGCTGCTGAAATGCTCGATGAAAAACTATCTCAATGCCATGACTTTTCCGGATAAGACCATCTATCCATTTGCAACGGTCAGCGAAAAAGATTATCTGAATTTGATGGATGTTTATTTAAATGCTGTATTTTATCCTAACATTTATCACAAAAAAGAGATTTTTGAACAAGAAGGCTGGCATTATGATTTTGCAGAAGGACAAACTGAGCCTCACATTAATGGTGTTGTTTACAATGAGATGAAAGGCGTTTTCTCTTCTGTAGACAGCCGTTTGACTTATGAAATTAACAAGGCTATGTTCCCAGACAATACCTATGGTTATGTTTCTGGGGGGAATCCGGACGTGATACCAGAATTGACGTACGAAAAGTTTTTAGCTACGCATAAAAAGTATTATAGCAGTGACAATTGCTACATGATTTTATACGGACAGATGAATATTGATGAAAAACTAGCTTTTATCGATCGCGAATATTTATCTCAAATGTCTCCCAGAAACTATAATTATGACATTCCCATGCAGTCAGCTCCAACAGAAAAAACAAGTAAGAGCTTTTATCCTTTAGAGCAACTGACAGGGAAAGACGTGCAAGCTGCTTTAGCTTATCATATCGGCACAATAGAGGAGCAAGACAAGGTGCTGGCAACCTATATTCTTGCTAATGCCTTAATGGGTAACAATGAGGCCCCACTCAAAAAAGCCGTGTTAGAAGCCCATATCGGGGCAGATGTATCTGTCGGTATTATGGACGATGTTTTACAGCCGTATGTGTTTTTTGTCTTAAAAAATACCGATGAAACAGGCGAAAAGGAATTTAAAAACCTGGTGAATCGCAAAGTAAAAGAGCTGTGTGAAAAAGGAATCGACAAAGAGCTGCTGATAGCGGCTATTAATTCATCTGAATTTATGATGAATGAAAAGGGAGGGAATCTCCCGAATGGAATTATCAGTGGCATTGATGCAACAGCATTTTGGATTCATGGACAAAATCCGTTTGATGCATTAGCATACAATCAAAGATATCAGGAGCTGCGACAAAGGCTAGAAGGTCGCTATTTTGAAGAATTACTGGAAAAATTAATCCTGAAAAATGAGTACCAAACAGCTGTGTCTTTATTCCCTGAACAGGAAAAAACAGTGCAAGAAGCCAAAGAGCCATTGGTGGCTGAAAAATTAGAGCTGCTAAATCCACTTACGATTGAGGACTTAAAGCAAAAAGAAAAGCACATTGAAACGGACAAAACTCAGCTAAAAAATATCAAAATGCTTTATAATTCAGTTCAGAACAATGCGATTAGCTATGCAAAATGGTATTTTGATTTGGGTACCGTAGCGGCAGAAGATATGCCGTATATCCAACTGATGACTTCTTTGTTTGCCAATTTGGATACCTCAAAACATACTGCCAATCAATTGAATATTTTGCTTTCTACTTGGCTGGGAGATTGGAATGCATATCTGGATGTGTTCACACATTGTGTCACAAAAGAAGTGAATGTAAAATTTGTGATGGGTGTCAGTGCGTTAAATAGCAATTTATCTTATATGGTTTCCTTGCCAGAAGAAATGATTTTAGAGACCCTATTTCAGCAAAAAGAAGAAATTCATAAAGCGATTCAACAGACAAAATTGAATATGGAGCGCAGTTTTGTAACAAGCGGTAACTATTACGGCTCTATCAGAATGTCATCTTATCACACTTTAGAGGGAATGCTGCAAGAAAGAACCCAAGGCTATTCTTACTATGAATTCCTTAAAAATCTAGACCAAAAGGATGAAGCTGAGTTTGAATTTGTTTTAGATAAGTTAAAGGATTTGCAGAAGAAAATTTTCAGATTAAGTCCATTAACAGTAAGTTTCTCAGGGAAAAAAGATGAGTTTGCCGCCTATTCTGATTCTTTTTCGCAAGCACAGATGTGCTCATTTGCAGATAGAGACATTCAAGAAAAAGCGTACCAAGATTCTGTCAATAGTGTGAATCAAGAGGCTTTCATCATTCCCGGTAAAGTATCCTACAATATTTTGGGTTATCAGTCAGAGTATAGTGGTGTGAATTTGGTGCTATCTCGTATTTTGAGTTTTGACTATCTTTGGAAAGAAATTAGAATTAAGGGCGGTGCTTATGGTGCGGGAATGCAGTTGGCTAGAAGCGGCGCAGTCACACTTTATTCTTACCGAGATCCCAATGTGAAAGAAACATTCGATGTCTATCAAAAAATCACAGACTATCTGGTTCAGTCCACTTTTACAGAAGAAGAAATGACCCAGTATATCATTGGAACGATGGCTCAATATGATACTGTGTTAAAGCCGCGCGCTATTGCCAATCGTTTGGACAGACAATATTTTACAGCCGAAACAGAAGAAATGCGAGCAAACATTAGAAAAGAAATTTGTGCTGTGACCTCTGAACAGATTCAAAAACAAGCTGAAAAAATGAAAAATCTTCTTCACACGCAAAATTACTGTACCTTTGGTTGCAAAGAAACAGTAGAAAAAGCAAAAGGAATGTTCAGCCAAACTCATAGCATTTAATTTGCTGAAAACCCTCTTTTTTGTAATTGAAGCAAGCTAAAAAGCTAATTTGAATATTGATGTTTGATGATTGCAAAATGATTGGACATTGATATTCATTTTTGTATCCTGATAAAGCAGACAGTTTAAACATGAAACAAGACAAAATAATCGATTTGTATTGTGTGAAAGGATGGATATGATATATTATTTATAATAAAAGGAGGGTGTTTATGAGTAAAAATAAATTTGTTAGAAGAGTAGCCTTATTCTGTATCGTAAGTATTTTGTCGATTATGTTGGTGAGTTGCGGTCAAAAAGCCGAAGAAGTCAAGATTAATACAAAAACTTCTTCTGTGGAAGATATGGTGAGCTACCTAAAAAGTAAAAAGTATATTGCAGAAGATGCACAGCCAGTTGACATTAATAAAACAGCTGGATATCTGCAAGATAATACAAATGGTGAATTTACAGATACTGCCGTAGCAGATGCTGCAGTTGATTATGATGGAATTTGGATTTTTTGGTGGAATCAAGACGAACCTACAGATTTTATCCAAGTCTATAATGACATGAAAGTCAATTCGGGAGTAATCTTGCTGGGCGGTGGAGCAGCTATGCTGCAAACAGAAGCTCAAAACGGTTCTTTTGCCATTGCTTTTGCAGAAGATTATGCCAATAAAGATGCTGTGCTGAAAGATTTTCAGTCACTAGCAGAATAAAATTCAGAAAAAAGCGCGGTTTATTCTACGCGATTTAAGGGAATTCCTCACTTTATCGATTTAAAGTGAGGAAATTTCATATTTGTATATATTGTTGGGAACGAATAAAATGAGATAAAATGAATGGTTGGGAGAAATGTTATGAGGAAAGAACCATCGCTTTTTGTGCAGGATAAGGGAATTGCAAGGCGCTTTATATATATGCTGCGAAAAGCCAAAATTCCATATGTATGGATTGCCTGCTATATTGCAATTTCAGCACTTTTAACCAACATTGGCTTAGATGTTACTGAATATACATCAAAGCTTTTTGCCGGAGATGTTAATTTTACAGCGGTGATTCTCCCTTTTCTTTTTTATCAATTGCTCTCATTAGTAATTGGTTCAATTAGTGGTATAGTATCAGACCTTTGTTCCGCGCGTATCAATCGCAACTTTAGAAGCATGATTTGGCAAAAAATCGTGAAGCTTCCGATGAGTTTTTATGAAACCAATGAACCGAAAGAGTTGATTTCACGAATTACGACAGATGTAACAGTCATTAGTAGACTGATTATGCAAGTGTTTGTTGCGATTATCACGTCTTTGTACAGTGTTTTTGTTACCTTGCAAAGAATAGGATCTTATGATAACAAATTAATGCTCTCTCTTATTGTTATCTTACCTTTTAATATATTAATTGCATTTTTCGTCGGTAAAATTCAATTCGGTATTAGTGATAAAGTGAACCGAAAAAATGCAGAGCTGACACAAAGTATTGCAGAACGCACGAATAACGCCATGCTAATTAAATCTTTTACCAATGAAGATAAAGAATACCAAAACGGAAAAACCAAAATGAAAGAGCTATACACAGCTTCTATTGCGAATAGTTGGGTTTCCTCCCTGACCTCGCCAATGTATGTGTTAGCCGGTATGATGCAGTTTATTGTTATTGTATTGGTAGGAAGAGGCTTTTATGCAGATGGCTCTTTAAGCCTGCAAGAGTGGATTGCCTATTTCGGGTTTGCCACCGCTATTGTGAATGTGCTGACATCTTATTGCGGCTATTGGACAACCTTGAAAAGCTCTCAAGGAGCTACCAACCGCATTTCTCATATTATGCAAAAATTAGACGAGCCTTTACATAAAGGAGAGGCGGCTGAGAATTTAAAGGGAGATATAAGTATAGACAATATCGTCTTTTACTACGGAGAAAAATTGGTACTCGATCATTTTTCAGCAAGATTACCCAAAGGCAAAACAACAGCCATTATAGGCCCTTCTGGCAGTGGAAAAACCACCCTGTTAAATTTGATTGAGCGTTTTTATCCGTGGAAGGAAGGACAAATCACAATTGGAGAGAAGGATATTCAATCATACTCTTTAAAAAGCTATCGTGATTCAATTGCGTATGTCACACAAGAAAGTGTTTTGCTTTCTGGAACAATTAAAGATAATTTATTGTATGGGATACACCGTTCTGTCACACAAGAAGAGCTAGAATCTGCCTGTAAAGCTGCTTTTATCCACGATTTTATTCTATCTTTACCCCAAAAATATGATACTAAAATTGGTGAAAATGGTTCTACTTTGTCGGGTGGGCAAAAACAGCGCTTATCTCTTGCCAGAGCATTCCTTAAAAAAGCAAACTATCTATTAATGGACGAAGCGACTGCTGCGATGGATATCACCACCAAAGAGGGAATTTGGGATAGTATCCGCGAAAATATGAAAGAAAAAACAGTAGTTTTCGTTGCCCATGACCAGCAAACTGTTCGACAAGCTGATTATATTGTAATAATGGCAGAAGGGAAAGTGCTAGATTGCGGAACGCAGCAGCAAATGAAAGACACAAGTTCTTATTACCAAGAAATTCTGAATGAGAGGGGAAGAGAATGAAAAAGCAAAAAGCAAGAATCTGGAAATCTTTTCTAACCCTTTATACTAAATTTCATATTCCGTGGTGGTTATTTTTACTCTCCTTGGCGAGCGGATTGCTTCAAGCGGAAGTAGCATTGCGAATTGCGTCTTACTTGATTCAAATTAATAAAGGTGAGCTGTATAATTCGGTTATTATTAGCTATGTGTTATTAAATGTTTTGAATGCAGTGCTTGCCATGTTGCAAAATATATTAACGGCTTATGGATCGCAAAAAATCACCATTCGTGCGCGATTATTGGTGTGGAGAAAGATATTGCATTTGCCGATGAAAGAAGTAGAAAGGCGCCAACCGTCTTCTTTGATTTCTACTGTAGTGAATGAGGTTACGCAAGCTAGCACCACGGTCACTATGCTCATTTTGTGTTTTTCTTCTGTTTATGGCTTTTTTAGAGCTTGTTTTATTCTCTATCAATTTAATGCTACTTTGTCTTTGTACTTATTGTTGCTTTTGCCTTTAGCCATTGCCGTGTTTGTAATCGTAGGGAAATGGCAATTTAAGATGTATAAAAAGCAGTATGGGGCTCTCAATGAGATGACTAGCTTTTTTGCTGAGCACATATCTTCGGCTAAGCACATTAAAGCACAAGGCATGCAAGAACAAGAAGTCGATGAAGGCATATGTGCTATTAATAAACAATACAAAGCTGATATTTATGCAGCCATAATGGGTACAATGCAAACGGTGTTAAACGCAATTTATACAAAGTTGTGCACGGTTGTTATCGCAGTAGGAGGTTCATCTTTGATTCGAAATAATCAGATGGAATCTACAGGGATTAACACTTTTGACGGATACATGCAAAAAGTGAACCAATATTTAGCAGAAATGTTATCGCAATACCAAGGAATTAAGGGTGCTCAAGGTGCTCTGTATAATGTGAATGAAGTATTGCAGTTAAAAGAAGAGCAAGATGTAGGTAAAGCTTTTCAGCCAGAAGTAACCTGTAAAGACATTGTATTTGAAAATGTTTCTTTTGGCTATGCAGCAGAGAACAAGGTGTTGGATGCTGTTTCCTTCCGTATTCCTTATGGTAAAACAACAGCATTAGTGGGGGATAACGGTAGCGGTAAATCTACAATCTTAAAATTAATGCAAGGCTTTTATTTGCCGGATAGCGGGAGTATTTATATAGGAGAGCAGAACAATTTACTGGATACAAGGCTTTCTGAAATTAGGCAGCAGTTTGGCTATGTGTTGCAGCACAATCCTTTATTTGGCGGTACTATCCGCGAAAATATTGTGTATGGATTAAAACGTGAAGTCACAGATGAAGAAGTGATGCAAGCAGCTATGCGCGCAGATGCTCATCAGTTTATTGTTTCTTTGCCAGAAGGCTATGAAACAGATATTGGTGAAAGCGGAAATCGATTATCAGGAGGGCAGAGGCAAAGAATTGCCATTGCCAGAGTATTGATGATGAATCCGGAATATTTGCTGCTGGATGAAGCGGGTGCAAGCTTAGATCATAACTCTGATACTCGTATTTATCAGGCGGTTCAGGAATATATGCAGGGAAAAACCATTGTGGTGATTGCCCATACCATGGACGAAATTAGGCATGCTGATCAGATTATTGTTTTGAAGCAAGGTTCGATTGAAGCGATTGGTAATCATGAAGATTTGCTCCAGTGTAGTGAAACTTATCAAGGCTATATTCAAACGCAAATGAAAAAAGGGGTGAAGCAGTAGGTGAAGAAGTTAACCATTATAATTTCAATCTGTTTTTTTCTTGTGTTTACCGGCATGGTTATCTATGTTGCAGTAAGTGAGGATTTTGTAGAGCCAAAATCCTTGCAAGAACAAGGTGATATTTCAGCGGACAATCCTATTTGGAATAAAAAGATGGATGACCTTGCGCAGTATTTGGCAGACAATGATATGATTCAAGATGCAAAAAATTATGGCTTATTAAGTGACGGAGTGGGAACGGAAGCAAGATTATATGATAACATTGAACTATATTGGTGGGATATCGAGAATCTTGCAGAAGGTACAGCTGAATATAAAGCCTATACAGAAGCAGTGGAAAATGGTAACATTGACTTGTGGAGTTCAGGTAATATCATGCAGGTAGAAGTATATGGTCCTTTTGCTGTTAATGCAAGTCGCTATGAGGGGGATATCAAGAAATTAACCTCTTTGTTATATGACTATGTTTCTGAAAAAACAGACAGTGATAAGAGTGAAGTATGGAATAAAAGCTTAGAAGATTTGGAAGAGTATTTGACAGCAGAAAATTTAATGGACAAAACAAAAAAAGCAGAAGTTACTTCTGAAGGTTATACTTCTGCCGCCTTCAATTACAGTGGAGTGGAACTGTATTGGTGGGATTTAGAGAACTTAGACACTGGTAGTGACGAATATAAAGCTTATCTGAGTTTAAAAGAAGAGGGTTTCATTGATTTATGGGGTTCAGGCAACATTATTTCGCCTGTTTTGAATGGACCATTTGCTTTGAATATTCTAAACGGGTATAATGGCGATGTGAACAAATTAAATGAGGCTTTTAAGGAATTTGGACACTCTTCATAAAGCATAAGAAGGAAATAAAATGAAAATTAAGCTAGTTTTGGTAGAAGAAAATGACCAGATTCGTTTTGAATTAAAAGACCTATTGCTTTTTTATAATGTTTTTGACATTGTAGCCGAATTTACAAAATTAGAGGATATCATCCAATTTACAGATTTGAACCAAATTGACGCAGTTTTTACCAATGTACGTTTAGGCAGTGCTAAAACAAGTGGAGACGGTTTTTATTTGTCTGTGTATCTCACACAGCAATATCCTGATCTTATGGTAGTGACCTATGCTGACACAAAAGAGTATGCTTACCACGCTTTTAAACATGGCTGCCTAGAATATTTTGCCCTGCCGTTTGATAGCCTAGTTATGCAGAGAGTAGTGAATCGTTTGGTTTATCAGCACAGCTTACTGCAATATAAAAATGAATCGGTAAACCGTAGTGTGATGATAAAAACAAAAACGGGTTATCAGCTAAAGAAAATCAATGATATTTTATTTGTGGAGCGCAGCAATCGTAAAAATAGACTGGTCACGGTCGATGGCAATGAAATTATTTTAGCGGGTTATACGATGGATGAAATTGAAAAAATGTTGGGTACAAGCGGGTTTTATCGCTGCTACCAATCTT
Organism: Scatolibacter rhodanostii; assembly: GCF_900197595.1. GTDB lineage: Bacteria > Bacillota > Clostridia > Oscillospirales > Acutalibacteraceae > Scatolibacter > Scatolibacter rhodanostii. The sequence continues at coordinate 353,431 of NZ_FZLO01000001.1, forward strand.
TTATTGTGAACTTATCGAAAGTATCCTTTATCAAGGCAAATGCTGAGACCAAAAACTATTCTTTGCTATTTGAAAACTATGCCGGAGAAATTATGCTAAGCAGAGATAAATATGCAGAGGTTGTCAGTATTTTAAAAGAAAGATATGCTAAAATCTCCATGTAATCTTTAGCATTTGAGTCTTAAGCAAATTTTTTCGTTTATATCAAAATGAAAAGCATTATGGCAATGATAAATTCATTGTACCATAATGCTTTTGACATTTAATAGATAAACCGAGTGTATATTGAAAAGCTAATGGAGTAAATCCTCAAAGAAAGACTAGTCTTATTTTGGAGGTCTTTTGGGAGGGACAACTACAGATAAAAATACGATGGTTGAAATTCAGTACAGATTAGCATATAATGGGGGGCAGATATACGGTTTACCATGTCCGTTGTAAACCTGAGTGGAGTGAGATAGTATGAAAAAAGGGTTGAGTTCATTTGGCAAACAAGAAAATGTCTATCAACAACTTGCCTCTGCCAACCGAAAAGCTATTGATGAGTATAATAAACAGACGTTGTCAACACTGTTGCTCTTAGGATGGGTACTGATTCTACTGCCGCTGATATCTGTACCTTTCAGCAATACAAAAGCAAGGGCGATTAATGCTTATATTTTGACTTTCATAGCCTTTTTCACATTGTTTCTTTTGTTCAAAATTCCAGCGATAAAAAAGCATACACTTGTGGGTATGTATGCTGCTTTTTCTATTTTATTTTTGTTAGGAATCTATCTTAGTGTTATTCATTCGCCCAATATGCGTGCGACCATTTTATTGGGTGGTTTTGTCATTATGCCGCTTAGTCTTATTGAGCATCCCTACAAAATAAAACTATTTTTGGTTTTCTGGCTGCTAATACATACAGCACTAGCATTTTACCTTAAACCAGAATACGTGTTGGATGATGCCATCAATTGCCTTTGTGCAGCAGTTCTGGGTTGCTATCTTGGTGAAACGCTAGTGTTAGTTCGCTTGGAAAACTTCGAAGCCAAGCGTCTGCTAGTTATAGAAAAAGAGACAGATGTATTAACGAGTGTATATAATCGGCGTAAATTATTTGAAACGGTAGCGTGTTTAGAAACAGAAAACTATGAAAAACCATCAGGAGCTTTTTTTCTGGATATTGATAATTTTAAGACTTTTAATGATAGCTATGGTCATGCCGCTGGTGATAAATGTCTCAACTGTTTTGGAGAAATACTGACAAAGTTTTCGCAAAATTTTCGCTTGCACTTCTATCGCTATGGTGGAGAAGAATTCTTTGCATTTGCTTATGGATATAGCGAAAAAGAACTATTATCTATAGCTGAAAGCTTGCGTATTGCTGTACAGAGCACAGATGTAGCAGGGCGACACATCACTGTAAGTATTGGTGTGGCTTATTGTGGCAGGGAGCAAATAAAAAATTATGAAGATTTGATTGGTCGTGCTGATGAGGCCGCCTATGTGGCAAAACATGAAGGCCGAAACAGAGTGCATTTATATCAAAACAAGATTCAGCCTGAATGAATTATGCAGTGAAGATTATATAAAAGACAAGCCGTGTTCGCAAAAAGCTTTTCATCGTAGAAAAATAAGCTACGGTGAAAGGCTTTTTTTAAATTAATTTAGATTGAATAAAAGGGCAAAATAACGGTAATCAATTCATTTGTTTTTATAATTCTCGAATTTTTAGCGCTAATATAATTGAAACAAGCATTATAAATTAGTATTTGCCCGTGCTATCTGAAAAAACATCATTAAGGGTGTTTTCAGTAGGATTAGTTTGAGATGCAAGACTGCTTTCATCTAAAAAACTACCGGAACGTTTTTCTGCTGCAACAAGTTTAAATTTGCTGACTTCTGTTTGCAGTATTTGCGCTTGTGCTGCTAACTCTTCGCTAGAAGCAGAGCTTTCTTCCGCAGTAGCCGCATTGTTTTGCACGACGGCAGATACTTGAGAAAGGCCTTGGTTAATCTGTTCAATGGCAGATGCCTGCTCGATAGAAGATGACTCAATTTCTCGAATAGAGCGATCTACTAATCCGGACTTTTCAGAAACAACATCCAAAAGCTTGAGAGCATCTATAGATAGTTGCTCTCCTTCAGAAACAGACACAACTGATTTTTGAATCAATGCGGCAGTTTGTTTAGCTGCTTCCGCTGACTTAGCAGCTAGGTTTCTGACTTCATCAGCCACTACGGCAAATCCCTTTCCAGCACTGCCGGCACGTGCTGCTTCCACGGCAGCATTCAAGGCAAGAATATTGGTTTGAAAAGCAATATCTTCTACAAGTTTGGTGATTTTAGAAATTTCTTGCGAGGATTCGCTGATTTCATTCATAGCGGCACTCAGTTTTTCCATGCGCTGAATACTTTCAGCCAATCCGTTACTAGCTTGCTCTACATAATTGGTAGCATTACTAACGCTGCTTGTGTTGTATTCAGCCTGTTGCGCGACACTTGCAACGGATGCGCCTAATTCCTCTACGGTAGCAGCCTGTTCTGTTGCACCTGAAGACAACGCCTGCGCAGCAGAAGAAACTTGATCTGAACCAGACGCCACCTGACTGGCAGAATCCTGAATAGCTGTGAAAGTTGTGTTTAGGTTCGTAATTATTTTTTTAAGGGAATCTTTTATTTGAACAAAATCACCTTTATATTCTTGCTTTGTTTCAACTGTGCAGTCTCCCTGATCTAGTTGTCCAAGAATAAAAGAAATTTCTTCAATATAGCTGTTTAGCGCTTGCACTGTTACAGTAAAGGATTGAGACAAAACTTCAATTTCATCGCCTGTATGTACCTCAGGAACCTCAGAGTGCAGATTGCCTTCCGATAAGGCCACAATGCGATTCACTAAATTTGTAACCGGTTTGACAATGGGAGTTGCTATGCGTAAAGCCATCATGATAGATAATAAAATAAATAGGATACTTAAGCCAAGTGTAATGCCAATAGCCCAATAAAAATTTACCATTAGTTCGGACTGTGTAGCGCAAATGCCAATAGACCACCCGTCTGTGTTGGGTATCGAGGTGTAGCCGATGCTAACATGTTTGCCGTTAAAGTTGACAGTTTCCACGTTTGAGTTTAATGCGGTCATGTCTTGAACAAGCTGCGCTACACCCGCATAGCTGGCATCTGTTTCAGCCATCTCGATGTAATTGGTTTCAGCGTCAACTGTGGCTTGATCATCATGTGCCACTATTTTTCCGTATTTATCTACTATAAATCCATAACCGGAGTCACCAACAGCAACGTCACGAATCATATTACTAAAAGTAGTGCTGTCGAGAGAAGCAAAAACTACACCGTCACCGTTGCCATTATTAATTTTGGTGGCAATATTTAATATCATGGTATTTCTAACTTTGCTAAGAAATGGACTCGAGATGTAAGTATTACCCGCCATAGCTTGTTGAAAATATTCGCGCTCGCTGATATCTGCATTATTGGTGGTAAGCCCTTTCTCATCCACCAGCTCTATTTCTAAAAAGCCATATTGCTCTGCCATTTTAGCCAGAATATCTCTTCTTTCATCTAAGGTCTTGCTTTTATCAGTGATATCAGATTTTGCAGCTACCGATTCAATTTCAGTTTTATAGACCTGAATAGCATTTTGCACTGCTTGGCTGTAAGCTTTTGCATTTTCGGTTAGCCTTGTTTCTATATTGTTTTGTGTTTCTCGATATAGTAAAAAACCACTTGCAGTCCCTAAAATTATAGTAATAGTAATGGAGAGGCTAATAATGCCGATTAGAAGCTTTTTCTTAATTGATTTTTTCATGATACTTTCTTTCAAAATTTTTTTTTGAAAAAGCTTTTTCTTTTGTTTTTCTTTGTCCATTTTTAATTCCTCCAGTTTTTATAAGTCGCTTCTTTATATCTTTTTTACCGTTTGCGCAGAAAGTTTTTGCTGGATTTTAAGAAGACTAAAACTAATCTAGAAACTATGAGATAACTGTCCGTCAAATTAATAAATCTAGTCTAAATTAAAAATCTTTATTATAAACTATTATAATAAAGATTTTCTATATATACAATATAAATATGTAAATAAATGTAACAAAAAGGAATAAATAGAAAAATAAGCGATAAAACAGTCGAAAAGATAAATAAAAATTTAAGATTCATCGAATGTAAATATTTTTCTCTTTGCAGCTGGGATGAACACCAAACTTTGCCTTATATTGACGATAAAAGGAAGAATAATCTTTCCATCCGGAAGAATACGCTGCTGCCGAGGCAGATACACCATCTTTAATTAGCTGTCGTGCTAACATAAGTCGCTTAATAATAATGTAATCCCATATGGTTGAACCGGTGAATTTCTTAAACTGGTTATTCAAATAAGATTTCTCTGAAAAACAGAGTTCTGCAATCTGTGATAGGCTAAGCTCCTTAGTTAGATTGGCATTAATATAAGAAATTGCCTTGGTAACAGCAGAATCGGCATAGGATTTTATAGGTTCAGCTTTATGTTGATTTGTATTTTTACACAGTTCATAAAGGACAGGTAGTAAATTGCATCGAATAAGCATTTTGCCCTCGTATTCATCTAGTTCTTTATTTCTTCCGGATTTAGAAATAGATAGAAGTGCATTGTGAATAAGATGAGTATTAAATTGTTTTGGGTCATATAGATTATTTTTACCAAGTTCACCGTGGAAGAGAGTGTTTAAAATTCTCATTTGAGGATCAACTTCAGAGATTAGTCGGTCAGAGAAATGGATAGCCATACGTTCATAAGGCGTGTCTTCAAGAATCTGAATGCGATGAGTTTCTCCAGCTCTTAAAAGAATAAGGCTTCCCGGAACCAAGGGATATCTGCGTCCTTCAACAAAGAAGGAGCAACGCCCTTTTAAAAAAAGATAGAGCTCGTTGTGTTCATGTACATGCATAGGGAAGGAAGATTTGTCCGGAATTTCGTCAAGCGTATGGTGGACATAAGTATCAGAACATTCAAAATGAAAATAAGACATTTTTAATCCCCCTATAGAGTGATAACTTAATATTAAACGACATACACGATATTTACAATATCTATTTCTGATTTTTGCAATTGTATTGTTAATAAGCAAGAGTTATACTTTGTCTCAAAGGTAAATGTTGGCTAAAGTTAATAGATTTATTATGGAAAGGCGCGGTTATGCTATGAATTTTTCATTTTGTGCGTTTGCCGATGAAGCAGATTCAGCAATTTCAGGGCAGATACAAGCACTTACAGACAACAAAATTAAATTTTTAGAGATACGAGGAGTTGACGGAGAAAATATTGCGGCTATTTCCAAGGAAAAGGCTAAGAGTGTGAGAGCGCAACTGGATTTGGCGGGAATAAAAGTATGGTCAATGGGCTCGCCCACAGGCAAGATAAAGCTGACAGATGATTTTTCTGCCCATTTAGATGAATTTAAACATATGTGTGAGCTTGCAGAAATCTTGGGAGCGTCAAGATTTCGCCTGTTCAGCTTTTATGGCGCAGATAATAGTAATGCAGCACGCGATGAAGTGTTTGAAAGGCTGAACAAAATTTGTGATACGGCAAAAGATTTTCCTCTTGTGCTGTGCCATGAAAACGAGAAAGATATTTGGGGTGAAAAGGCGCCTGAATGTCTGAAAATACATGAGAAGTTTTCAAGTATTAAAGCTGTTTTCGATCCGGCAAATTTTATTCAAGCAGGGCAAAATGTTCTAGATGCTTGGGAGATTCTCCATCCCTATGTGGATTATCTCCATATTAAAGATGCCTTGGCAGACGGTACTGTGGTACCAGCCGGTAAGGGTATTGGCTGTATTCCAGAGATTCTTACAAGATATAGGCAGGATGGCGGAAACGTTTTGACGTTGGAACCGCATTTGTCAAATTTTGTGGGATTAAGTGAGCTTGAGAGTGAAAATAAAACGGAGGTATCGTTCTCCTATCCGTCACAAAGGGCTGCCTTTGATGCCGCAGTTTCGGCTCTCAAAGAAGTGATTTCGAAATTGTATTAAAATTAGGATTGGCGGAGGGTGAAAATGATGATGATAGGTGCGCAATTATTTACAGTTCGAGAATTCACAACCAACTTAGATGATTTTGCAAAAACGCTGAAACGGGTTTCGGATATCGGGTATAAAGCAGTGCAGGTTTCGGCTACTTGCGCTTATGAACCACAATGGCTTGCCAAACAGCTCAAGAAAAACGGTTTGGTTTGTCCGGTAACTCACACGAATGGTGATTTGATTAAGTCGAGTCCATTAGAAGTAGCCCAAAATCATCAAGTTTTTGACTGCGGAATAGTGGGATTGGGTATGGCACCGGGTGGCTTTCAAAATGGAATGGAAGACTACAAAAATTTCTGTGCGGATTTTATTTCAGCTGCCAACGAAATGAATAAAGTGGGTGTGAAATTTGGGTATCACAACCACCATGTTGAATTTCAAAAATTTGATGGTGTTACGCTTTTAGAGAGAATGTTTTCTGATTTTCCAAAGGACGCTTTCGAATTTATCCTTGATACATACTGGGTGCAATATTCGGGTGGAAATCCCGCAAACTGGATTCGAAAGCTTGCGGGACAGGTAAACTGCGTGCATTTTAAAGACATGCAGATTGTGGGGCAAAAACAGCTGATGGCTCCGGTAGGAGAAGGTAATCTCTGCTGGGACGAAATTATAAAAGCTTGTGAATATGCCGGCACAAAATATGTTTTGGTAGAACAAGATGATTGTAACGGAGAAGACCCTTTTGATTGCTTAAAACGTAGCTTCGAGTTCCTTAAATCCAAAGGACTGGAATGAGTTTCAACCAATAAACAGATAGGATGGTTTTGAATATGAAAAAAGTTCGTCTTGGTGTAATTGGGGTAGGAAACATGGGAACGGCCCACATCACTAATATCATAAGCGGAAAGTGTCCTGAAATTGAAGTGACCGCTGTGGCAGATGTGAATCCCGAAAGATTGGAATGGGCGAAATCTGTTCTTCCTAGTGTTGCTATATTTGAAAATGCAGAAAAAATGCTGGACAGCGGTCTTATCGATGCGGCTCTTGTCAGTGTACCGCACTACGACCACCCCACCTATGCCCATGCTTGTTTTGAGCGAGGCATTCATGTGATGGTCGAAAAGCCGGCGGGGGTCTTTACCAAAAGTGTGCGAGAAATGAATGAAGCCGCTAAAAAATCTGATGTGGTTTTTGGGATGATGTTTAATCAAAGAACGGATTACATCTACCGCAAAATGCGTGAGATTGTCAAAAGTGGCGAGCTAGGAGAGATAAAACGCACCAACTGGATTATAACCGATTGGTATCGCACTCAAAATTATTATAATTCTGGTGGTTGGCGGGCAACATGGGCAGGAGAAGGCGGCGGGGTTCTCCTAAATCAATGTCCTCACAATTTAGACTTGTGGCAATGGATTTGTGGTATGCCAAAGACAATTACCGCAAAAATGTATTTTGGGAAGTGGCACGATATTGAGGTAGAAGACGATGTCACTTGCTTTGTGGAATATGAGAATAAGGCAACCGGTGTTTTTGTCACAACTACAGGCGATACCCCAGGTACAAACCGGTTTGAAATCACCCTTGACGGGGGTAAACTGGTCGCAGAGAACGGTAAGCTACTACTTTGGAAAAATGAAGTTTTTGAATCAGAATTCACCCAAACTAGCAGCGAATCATTCGGCAAACCAAAAGTAGAATACAGAGAAATTGAAACAGACGGAGAAAGTTTGCAGCACGTGGGTGTTTTAAATGCATTTGCAGGAGCTATACTTCGCGGTGAGCCGTTAGTCGCCGATGGAAGTGAAGGAATCAGCGGATTGACGATTGCCAATGCCATTCATCTTTCAGCGTGGACAAATTCTACTGTCACACTACCTATTGACGAGGAATTGTTTTATTCCGAGCTCAAAAAGCATATAGACAACTCCAAAGTTAAAAAAGTGGTATCCGGTTCTATCGCATCCGATATGAGCAATTCTTTTTAAGCAATTAATTCACTTTGGGAGGGAACAGCATGGACAAAGACTTCTTATTGCATAATAAAACTGCTATACAATTGTTTCATGAAGTAGCAAAACAACAGCCAATCATTGATTATCATTGTCATATCAGTCCACAAGAAATAAGGGAGAATCAATGTTTTGATAATATTACCCAAGCATGGTTATATGGAGACCATTATAAATGGCGCGCGATGCGTGCTTGCGGAATCTCTGAAGAATTGATTACAGGAGACAGGAGCGATGAGGATAAGTTTTTTGCCTATGCATCTTGTATGCCAAAGCTTATAGGTAATCCCCTTTATCACTGGACACACCTTGAATTGTCTACCTATTTTGAGATTGATGAGCCGTTGACGGATAAAACGGCAGCGATGATATGGGAAAAAGCAAATGAGCGCCTGAAAAAGCTTCCACGCAGAAAAATAATGGAAATGTCAGGAGTGCAGGCCATTTGCACCACAGATGATCCGGCCGATTCATTGCAATGGCACAAAGAGATAGCGATGGATAAAACCTTTGCTATCAAGGTGCTGCCAGCGTATCGCCCTGACAGAGCACTTGCTATTGAAAAGCCTGATTTCACGGAATATGTTGAAATGCTCTCCAAATCAGCAAAGATAGATATTCGTACCTTTGCTGAGCTTAAAAAGGCACTCTCTCATCGCATGGATGTGTTTGAAGCACTGGGGTGTAGGGCCTCTGATCACGGCATGACACGTATTCCTGATGAGAAACCAGACGAGATAAAAGCTGATGCGGCAATGCAGAAGAGATTGTCAGGTATAATACTCACAGCTAAAGAGGAAGATGAATTTCGTGCTGCGTTGCTCTACCATCTTGCGAAAGAATATTCCCAAAGAAGTTGGGTGATGGAGATTCATTTTGGTGTTCTGAGAAATACCAATAGCAAAATGTATGAGCGATTAGGTCCTGATAGAGGCTTTGACAATATGGGTACAGGAGAAAATATACCGGCACTAACACGGTTTTTAGATAGACTATATCAGGATGATATCTTGCCAAGAACGTTGCTATTCTCGGTCAATCCCAGAGACAATGCGCCTTTATGTACTCTTTGTGGAGCATTCGGCAATTTGGTTCAGCAAGGAAGTGCATGGTGGTTTAATGACAGTATAAACGGTATGAGAGAACAGCTTACCACCTATGCCAGTATGCTCCCTATAGGAGAATTTATTGGATTTCTTACCGATAGTCGCAGCTTTTTAAGCTATACTCGCCATGAGTATTTTCGTCGCATTCTCTGCAATTGGATTGGAGGAGAAGTGGAGAAGGGTGAGCTTACAAACGACAACGAGATTTTATCAAATTTGGTTCAAGGAATATGCTATGAGAATGCTGCAAGATATTTCAATTTATGAATGAATTCATCAGAGGTAAATAATGTAGAGTGTGTTTCTGGATAGCTATAAAATATCTGAAAGATGGATTTGATTCAATAAAGCAAATGACAAAAGGAAGGGATGGTTGTATTGGGTTTTTATATTAATAAAACAGCAGTAATTACGGGCGCAGGCGGGGTGCTATGCTCTGCCTTTACCAAATCACTTTCCTTGGCGGGATGCCGTGTAGCCTTGCTGGATTTAAACGAAACGGCGGTGAAAGAAGCAGCTGAAAGCATTCGAAAAGCAGGTGGCGAAGCAATTGGAATCAAGGCAGATGTACTTTCTCGTGAAAGCTTGTCTGCCGCTCATGCAATCGTCAATGAAACATTTGGCAAATGTGATATATTGATAAATGGGGCGGGCGGAAATAATTCAAAAGCCACAACAACAAAGGAAACCTATGAAACCGGGGACATTGATGACGACCAGTTATTATCCTTTTTCAATATAGACAAAGCTGGATTTGATTTTGTTTTCAGTTTAAATATGTTAGGAACGCTTCTTCCTACGCAAGTTTTTACGGCTGATATGCTAGGACGTGATGATTGCTGTATAATCAACATATCATCTATGAATGCATTCACGCCACTAACTAAAATTCCGGCATACAGTGCCGCTAAAGCTGCGGTTTCAAATTTCACTCAGTGGTTGGCTGTGCATTTTGCAGAACAAAGGATTCGTGTGAATGCTATTGCACCAGGATTTTTTGTCACTAATCAAAATAGAGAACTGCTCTTTAACAAGCATGGCGAGCCCACCGCTAGAACTGAAAAGATTCTTGCTGCAACACCAATGAAACGCTTTGGAGAACCAGAAGAACTGTTGGGTACGCTTATGTGGTTAACCAATGCCAAACAATCAGGGTTTGTAACAGGCACAGTGATTCCGGTTGACGGAGGTTTTTCGGCTTATTCGGGGGTATAGTTACTGTAATGCAAGAGACTTTGAGTTTGAATCACTTTTGTGAAAGAGGATGATATATATTAACATTAATACTGTTCAAGCAGCTGTTGTAGGACTAGGCAATATTGGTTCAGTTCATGCAAAAAGTATATTTAACAATAAAATTGACTGTATGCAGCTTGTCGCAGTCTGTGACAGCTCACCGGAAAGACTTGCATGGGCAGAGGAAGAAATGCCTACAGTAAAGCGGTTTGCGAGCTATGAAAAAATGCTTGAAAGCGGTATTGATGCGGTTATTATCGCCACACCGCATTATTTACACCCGCCAATGGCAATGGAAGCATTTAAACGGAATATTCATGTTTTAAGTGAAAAGCCTGCAGGTGTATATGCTGCTCAAGTAAAAGAGATGAATAAAGAAACGAACAAAGCAGGGGTTGTGTTTTCGGTTATGTTCAATCAGCGCACTAGTCCAATTTTTTCGACCATGCGACAAATGATTCAGAATGGAGAGGTTGGGATTCCAACTCGTCTGAACTGGCTGATTACAAATTGGTATCGCACGCAGGAGTATTATGAATCCTCCTCTTGGCGTGCTACTTGGAGAGGAGAGGGCGGTGGTGTACTAATTAATCAGGCTGTGCACAATCTTGATTTATGGCAGTGGATATTTGGAGCACCGCAAAAGATGACCGCTTTTTGTGGATTTGGAAAGTTCCACGATATTGAAGTGGAAGATGAGGCCTCTTTGTTTGCAGAATACGATGACGGAAGAAGTGCCGTGTTTATCGCCACAACTGGGGATTATCCGGGAACCAATCGACTTGAAATTACAGGAACCGGAGGTAAACTGGTTGCTGAGAATAATACATTGGTTTTTTATAAGTCAAATGCAGAAAAAAGTGACTTTGATATAATTTCTATTGACGTTGCAGGAGAAAAAGAAGGGCATATGGCGATTATTCAAAATTTTGCAAATGCCATTCGATGGGGAGAAAAGCTGATTTCTCCTGGTGAAGAAGGTGTTATCTCAGTAGAAATGCTAAACGCAGCGTATTATTCAGCTTGGCAAAACGGCTCGCAGACTTTACCGGTTCCTTCAGATGATTATTACAAGCTTCTCGAGAGTAAATTTGAATCAATGAATAAGCAGGGAAGCTGTAAAGTATCTGACAATGGAGAAGGTTATCTTGAAAAATGGAATGTCAACTGGTGAGCATATATTGAATGAAAATTGAGAAATTGAGATAAGAAAAAGTAAAGCCAAGAGCCTAAACACATGATTGTGTAAAGGCTCTTGGCTTTTTTTAAGATATTTGTAGACTACAGTAAGCGTGTATGATTGATGACTAGCTCAAATTGCAAATCAAAATACTGTGCTGCTTTTCGACAAAGAACCATTCTTTCAAGAAAAATCTCGAAATATTCCATGACAGGGCAAATGTCTGTGGCAATGGTAATGTCAAAAATGCAGATTTTCTGCTTGGCATCAATGTCAAAAGAAGCTTTTTCAACGGCGTAGTTGACACGGTCATGAATATCAACGTCGATCACAGCATCATGTCTAACTCGTGTACGGCGTACATCGGTTTTGTCAGAAAGAATTAAAGCGGCAGCGACTTCGTTGACAGGATAAGCTGTTTTTTCATCATGATGACCAATGGCTGCACAAATAATGGCAATTTCATCAGGGGGCATTTGCAGATTGTTAAGAACCTGAAAAGCCATCATAGCACCGCTGTGCGCATGGTCGCTGCGGTTAATAACATTGCCTATGTCATGCATATAACCTGCAATGGCCGCGAGCTCGCAGGTTCTTTGCGGATAATCAAGCTCTTTTAGAATATCTCTGGCGTAATTGCTGCTGCGTTTTGCATGAGCAAAGCCGTGTTCGGTGAGTCCGATAGCACCAAGGTTTTGATTGCCTGCTTTAATATAAGCGTGAACTGCTTCGTTTTTATAGATATCATCAGGCGTAATCAACTTGTACTTGTCACTCATTCAGTCACCAACATCCTATACATTGCTTCTAAACAAATGCGAGCATGCTTCTTTAATTCTTCAAGATCAGCATATTCGTTAATCATATGAGCACTCTCATTTGGCTTTTCTTCAAAAACAGGGCCAAAAGCAACACCTGCATTATGCATTTTCTTGGCATAAGTGCCGCCGCCCATTGAATATATTGTACAAGGGCTTTGCATGACATCTTCATAGGTAGAAGATAAGATGTTTACAATTTTACTGTCTTTGGGTAAATAAAGTGGTTCAGCAGTTTTGAGGACTGTAAAGGTTATGCCTGCTGCTTCTGCTTTTTCTGCCAAGATACTGCGTACATCTTCAATCGTCTTAGTAGCGGGAAAGCGAATATCAATTCCGACTTCAGAGTGGGTTGAGTCGGCTTTGGCAATTGCCAAGTTAAAAGTAAGAGCGCCACTGGGTTCGTCTTGCATAGCAACACCAATTTGAGACCCATCGCAGGTCATGCCGATATATTGATGCACAAAACTGAAGAGTGTGCCAATGCGGCTGCCAAAAACCAAATATAACAAATCAACTAAAAGGCTAATAGCATTCTTACCAAGCTCGGGAAGTGAAGCGTGAGCTGCAACACCGTGAGAAAGAATAGTCAGTTCCTCTGCGTCGCCTGATAGAGTAAAAGCACCGTCATATTCTGCGACTAAAGCCTTTAGCTTTTCTTTTTCAGCTTCTGTGCAACTAATAACGCATTTGGCTGAATTAGGAACAGCATTTAGCACCGTTCCGGCTTCAAAGATTTTAATCACTTCTGAATCATTTTTAAACGAGAAATTGAAATCTAAGTTTCCTTTTTCGCAATGACAAATGCCGTATTCTCCATCGGGGGTAAAGCCCATAGTAGGAATTTGTTCTTTGTCAAAGTAATAATCCATGTCAGCCATACCGGTTTCTTCGCTAGAACCAAGCACAACACGCAATTTACGTTTACCCTGAACGCCTTCGTCTTTTAAGGCACGCAGGCAGTGTAAAGCAATAACTGCTCCAGATTTATCATCAATAGCGCCACGGCCGAATAACTTGCCATCTTTTATAACAGCCTCAAAAGGGTTGGTGTCCCAACCGGGAGTGACAGGCACAACATCAACGTGAGCCATGACAACGGCATTTTCTTCGCCTTCACCATATTCGGCATGCATAGCGTAATAATCAACGTTTTTCGCTTTTAAGCCATATTTTTGGCTCATGTCCATTACACAATCAATGGCTTTGGCACATTCATCTCCAAAAGGATGAACAGAGTCACCTTTGACGGAAACGGATGGAATTGCAATTAAGGATGAGAGATCAGCTAAGATATCATCCCAGTAGTTTAAAATTTTATCACCAAATAACATAGGGGAAATCCTTTCTGTAAATGAAGTTTCTATAGCTATACGATACCCTTTTAAAGGAAAAAAGTCAACGAGTAAAACGTTAAAAGGAGGTAAAAATGTTAAATTATGTTTGGTTCTTTATGATATTAGCCAGTGTTTTTTATGCGGTTTTCTCGGGAAATATCGAAGCTTTGTCAGTAGCCGTCATGGATGGAGCGAGTAAAGCAGTTGAGCTTTCTATTTTTTTATTAGGAAGTATGTGTGCATGGTTGGGTTTTTTAAAGATAGCAGAAAAAAGTGGGTTAACATTGCTGATTGCTAAAGTTTTATCTCCTATCATTAACCGATTGTTCCCTGAATATCGCGATAATTACGAAATTAAAGGGAAAATTTGCATGAATCTTTCGGCTAATTTGTTGGGGATAGGCAATGCTGCCACCCCGCTTGGACTGGCGGCTATGACTGCCATGCAAGCAGAGAATAGAACAAACCGCCCCACAAAAGGGATGATGTTATTTGTCATTATCAATACAGCTTCTTTACAGATTTTGCCGATTAATATGGCTGCCATTCGTAGCAGTGCTGGCAGCGCAGCTCCTTTTTCAGTCTTGCCGCATATTTGGATTACCTCCCTGTCAGCTCTCCTTATTTGTATTACCGCGGCAAAAATGTGTGAAAGGTCATCGTTATGGAAACACTAAGTATGGCAGCCTTGCCAATTTTAATTGCTGTTATTTTATCCTATGGCTTTATAAAGGGAATAGATGTCTTTGATATTTTTCTGGATGGTGCAAAAGAAGGGTTACAGAATACGATTAGAATTCTTCCCACACTGATAGGTTTGATGATGGCGGTCACGATGCTCCGAGAATCAGGTCTTTTAGAAGCGTTTGCGATGGCTGTCAAACCGTTTTCAGAACGCATGGGCATTTCAGCAGATTTAATTCCGCTGGCACTGTTGCGTCCTGTTTCAGGAAGCGGTTCGTCAGCTTATACCATTTCCTTGCTCAATCAATTTGGAGCGGACAGTGAAACGGGTAAAATAGCATCGGTTATGTCTGCGGCAACCGAAACCACTTTTTATGCGATTGCCGTTTATTTTGGTGCCACTCATTATAAAAAGTTATATTATACGGTGCCAGTAGCACTTTTGGGGGACTTGGCGACCTTTATTTTTGCTGTTTTTACAGTTAAATTTCTCTAAGTCTTTTCGTATTGCAAAAAAAGTGATAGAATAATAACATTCTCAATAATTGGGAGGGAAAATTATGTTATTGGCAATTGATGTAGGCAATACCAATATTACTTTGGGCGTATACCAAGAAAACAAGCTCTTGTTTGTGTCCAGAATTGCGACAGACAATAAAAGAATGGAAGACCAATACGCCGTTGAAATTCGTCTAATACTTGAATTGCATCAAGTAAAATGTGAAGATATTGACGGAGCAATTTTGAGCTCGGTTGTTCCTAAATTATCTCACGATATTCCCGCAGCAGTGCAAAAGCTATTTGGAATTGACTGTGTGATTGTAGGGACTGATACGGTACATGACCTTGAAATTGTGACAGATATGCCGCAAGAAACAGGAGCGGATTTACTGGCAGATTGTATAGCCGGAAAAAAATTCTGCACATGGCCTTGTATTATCATTGATATGGGTACTGCGACCAAAATGCTTGTGTTGGACAAGCAAGGACGTTTTTGCGGAGCTGTCATTGCGCCCGGTTTAGGTGTTTCATTGGATGCGCTAGTCAGCAACGCTGCACTGCTTTCTTCTGTTGCGGCCAAAGCACCGCGACAAGTAATGGGGACAAATACCACTCACTGCATTCAATCGGGTATTATCCATGGTTCAGCTGCTATGCTTGACGGAATGTGTGAGCGAATTGAAGAAGAATTGGGTGAAAAATGTGATGTGATTGCGACAGGTGGACACGCCAGAGAAGTTGTCCATAATTGCAGGAGAAAAATTCCTTATAGTGAGACCTTTTTAATTGAAGGTTTGAAAATCATTTATGATGGACAAGCAGGGCTTAAAATACAGTGAATTTAACGGATTCATTTTGGTTCAATATCTTGACGTGAGAGCAAAAAAAGTGTATACTTTTGGTTATTCATTTCATCAATGTTTAGCGTTAAAGCGTTGAATCGATAAATTCTGAAGGAGCGTAAAATTATGAAAAAGATACTATCCCTTTCGTTGGTTTGCTTGCTGCTCACTGCTTTGTTAGCAGGCTGTAAAGGCAATGACAGTAAGAAGTCATCTGAGAGCACAGCAAGCACAGGCAGTTCAGCCGCTAGTGAATCAAATGAAGAATTAAGCGAACCAAATGGCGCCAAAGAAACGACTGACGATAAAAAAACCTTTAAAATTGGTGTTGTTCAGATTGTGGAACACGAAGCCCTAGACAAAGCGGCTAATGGGTTTATAGACTCTTTGACACAATATGGCGAGCAAAACGGTATTACCTTTGAATTTGACCGCCAAAACGCACAGAATGATCAATCCAATGCAAATACAATTGCCAGTAAGTTTGTCAATGACAAAGTGGATTTGATTTTTGCGATTGCTACTCCTGCGGCGCAATCTGCAGCCAATGCTGCTAAAGAAGCTAACATTCCAGTGCTTTTCACGGCAGTTACTGATCCGGTTGATGCAAAACTCGTTGCTGATATTCAGGCTCCTGGTGGCAATGTAACCGGTACATCTGATTTAACTCCTGTTGAGGGCCAGCTTGAACTAGCAAAACAGTTAATTCCTGATTTGGAGTCTATCGGTGTTTTATACGCTTCCAATGAATCCAATTCAAAAGTGCAGCTCGAAATGGCACAAGCTGCGGCTGAAAAGCTTGGTCTAAAAGCCGTCCCGGCATCTGTTTCAAATGCAAATGAAGTACAGTCTGTTGTGCAGAATGTTCTGGCAGGAAAAGTGCAAGCTATTTATGCGCCGACTGATAATACAATTGCCAACGCTATGCCAACAGTTTCAGCTATTGCCGGAGAATATAATCTCCCGATTATTGCCGGAGAAGAAGGCATGGTCAGCAAAGGCGGATTGGCCACAATTGGTCTAAACTACTATGACTTAGGTGTAAAGACAGCTGAATTGGCTTTAGATGTATTGGTAGATGGAAAGAACCCCGGTGAAGTTCCGGTTGGCTATATCGAGAGCTATACCTACTGCTACAATTCTAAAATAGCAGAAGACCTGGGCTTTACAGATAAATTGAGTGCTGACTTCTTAGAAAAAGCGACAGATGTAGCACCTAAACAATAATAACACAAATTACAACACAGAGAAAAGCAGGCGGCCAGGTACACGTCATGTGCTGGTCTGCCGGCTTTATTTTTAGAGAAAAGATAGGGGAGAGCAAAAATGGACCTGAGTGCTTTGCTGGCATCAGCACAAGATGCTGCCGGACAGGGATTATTATGGAGTGTGATGGCAATAGGCCTTTACATATCTTTCAAAATATTAGATTATGCTGATATGACAGTAGACGGCAGCTTCGCACTGGGAGGTTGTGTTTCAGCGTGGGCAATCGCCTATCAAGGGTTGAATCCGTTTTTTGCACTTTTTATCGCATTTTTCGCCGGTTGCGTGGCCGGGGCGGTAACAGGTCTCCTTCATACGCTACTAAAAATTCCACCGATTCTGGCAGGTATCTTAACAATGCTGGCGCTTTATTCCATTAATCAGCGAATTCTTGGCCAGCCGAATCTTTCAATGAGCAATGAAGTAACTGTATTTAACGCGATAGGAGATAAATTTAATTTGTCTCGTATGCAGCAAAATATGGTGATTGGCGTGATTGCAGCTGCCATCAGTATTGCTCTGCTATATTGGTTTTTTGGCACCAAGTTAGGAACAGCAATTCGTGCAACGGGCAATAACGAAAACATGGTGCGTGCCATGGGCATTAATACAGACGTCATTAAAATCATTGGATTGTTGCTTGCAAACGGCTTTGTAGCTCTTTCGGGTTCTTTGGTAGCACAAAGTCAATCTTATGGCGATATTAATAGTGGTGTCGGTGCAATCGTAATTGGGTTAGCTTCTGTTATTATTGGCGAAGTGTTTTTCGGAAAAGACAAGTCTTTTGCGGTCAAACTGATTTCTGTTGTCGTGGGTTCGATTGTGTACAGAATTATTGTTGCCGTTGTTTTGCAGCTCGGTTTGCAGACCAACGATCTCAAATTGCTAACCGCTTCATTGGTTGCTTTGGCACTGGGAATGCAGCGCGTAGTCAAATACCTTACAGATAAAAAGGTGAGCCAAAAAATTGGTGAGGAGGGTGAACAGAATGCTTGAGATTATCAATGCCTGTAAATCCTTTAATATTGGTACAGTCAATCAAAAAGATGCTTTAATCAATCTTAATTTAAAGCTCAAGCCAGGTGACTTTACAACAGTGATTGGCGGAAATGGTTCAGGTAAATCAACCACATTAAATATTATTGCGGGCGTTCATGCGATTGAAAGTGGTAAGATTATTCTTGACGGACAAGACATCACCAAATTGCCTGAGCATCGACGTGCTAAATTTTTGGGACGTGTCTTTCAAGACCCCATGATGGGCACGGCGGCAGATATGATGATTGAAGAGAATCTTGCGATGGCCAATCATCGAGGAGAAGTACCGCTTCTTGGTTGGAGCATTAACCAGCAAGAGAGAGAGTTTTTTGCTGAAAAGTTAAAGCTGCTGGATTTAGGACTGGAAAACCGTATGAGCAGTAAAGCGGGTTTGCTTTCAGGTGGACAGCGCCAAGCTTTGACGCTGTTAATGGCGACATTGCGCAAACCCAAGCTCCTTTTGCTTGATGAGCATACAGCCGCACTTGACCCTAAAACAGCGGCAAAAGTGCTTGAGTTAACCCAAGAGATTGTGAACCAAGACCAGCTAACTACATTAATGATTACTCATAATATGAAAGATGCTATTCGCATTGGTAATCGCTTGATTATGATGTATAACGGAAAAATTATTTATGATGTTGAAGGCGAAGAGAAGAAGCAGCTTCATACGTCTGATTTGCTTCAAAAATTCGAGGTGGCTTCTTCAGGCGAATTTGCCAGTGATAAAATGCTATTAAGCTAAATGAGTAGAAACTGTAAATCAAAAAAAGATTTATGGTTTCTGTTTTTGTGTGACTCTGGTGACAAAAAATGACAAGAAAAGATTGCAGAAAAACTGGTTTAAAGTTATAATAGCTTTAAACCAGTTAAATTATTTTAATATAAAGTTCATTAACATAGATTTAAAGGAGTATGAATGGCGAAGCTTTCCAATCCAACAGAAATTAAACAGATATTAGAGAAACACGGGTTTCATTTTTCTAAAGCGTTAGGACAGAATTTCTTAATTGATGACAGTGTCTGCCCGCGTATGGCAGAAATGTGTGGGGCAGATGAAGTAAAAGGTGTAATTGAAATTGGTCCGGGTATCGGTGTTTTGACAAAAGAAGTGGCTTTGCAAGCAGAAAAAGTATGTGCCATCGAATTGGACAAGCGACTTTTTCCGGTATTAGAAGAAACACTAGCTGAATTTGAGAACATTGAAATCATACAAGGAGATGCCCTAAAAATTGATTTGCAGGCATTGATAGATGATAAATTTGAGGGTGGCCCTGTGAGCGTATGCGCGAATCTGCCGTATTATATCACTTCTCCGCTCATTATGCATTTGCTTGAAAGTGGGTTGCCAATTCGCTCTGTTACCGTTATGGTGCAAAAAGAAGCAGCGGAACGAATTTGTGCTAAACCGGGTACGAAAGAATGCGGGGCTGTCAGTGCTAGTGTACATTATCATTGTGAACCCGAGATCTTGTTTCATGTGTCTAGAGGTTGCTTTATGCCACCGCCTAAGGTGGATTCAGCTGTCATACGTCTAAATCTTTTGCAGACACCGCCGGTAGAAGTAAGAAATAAAAAATTCTTTTTTCAATTGGTGCGGGCGTCATTTTCGCAGCGTAGAAAAACAGCAGCTAATTCCATTTCTTCGCTACTTCCTATTACCAAAAAAGCGGTAGAAGAGGCTCTTTTAACGATAGAACTTCCTATCAATATTCGTGCAGAAAAATTGACAATAGAAAATTTTGCGGCGCTCAGTAATTTTTTGTTTGAAGGAGGAGAGGCATGAACGGTGTAGAAAAGAGAACTTTTATTTTTCTGCTGATTTTGGCAGGTGGTTTGATTTTAATTAGCATGATAGCCGGGCCAATTGATATGCAGGTAACTGCGATTGCAACAGCAGCAAGTGCCATTATTATCTCCTGTGCACTGATTCTTTACGGTCTACGATTTTGGATTAAAAAGAAGCCCTGAGTTTTGGTATGAAACCGATTTATTTTACCATACTGTAAAGTAGGAAATGTGCATTGTTTGCAAAAAACCAGTAAGTCATAGATGCAAGTTTTTATCCCCTTTTTCTCTCGCGATAAAGAGTAGTTAAGGCATTTCGCTTTTAGGGTGTCATTCTATCTCTTTATGATTTTTGCTATTTTAAAGGTTAAATTAAGCTGAACTTATGAACAAGAAGTAAAATTATGAACAGCATATTGACAAAGAAAAGGTAAGGCTATACAATTTAAAGTAGAATAAGTTAGAAAAAGCTAACTCGCAGGCTTTAAGCCGGAAAGGATAAATTATGCAAAACTTAATTGAGAAAATTGTTGGCAGAGAGATTATTGATTCCAGAGGAAATCCTACAGTAGAGGCTACTGTTACATTAGAATGCGGAACAACCGGTACAGCCGCTGTTCCTAGTGGTGCTTCTACAGGTCAATTTGAAGCACTTGAACTACGTGACGGCGATGCCAAACGTTTTGGTGGCAAAGGCGTAACAAAGGCAGTTGAAAATATCAATACAAAAATTTTGGATGCACTTGAGTATGCTGATGCAAGCAAAACAGCTCAAATTGATGCTAAAATGCTAGAGCTAGACGGAACAGGCGATAAATCAAACCTAGGTGCGAATGCCATTTTGGCAGTATCTTTGGCAGCCGCTCATGCCGCAGCCAACGGACAAGATATTCCTCTTTACCGTTTTCTAGGCGGTGTAAACGCTGATACGCTTCCTGTACCGATGATGAACATTCTAAACGGTGGCGCTCATGCTGCTAATAGCATTGATGTGCAAGAATTTATGGTTATGCCTGTTGGCGCTTCTTCTTTTAAAGAAGGTTTGCGCTGGTGTACAGAAGTATTCCATAACTTAGCTGCTATCTTAAAAGCAGAAGGTCATTCAACAGCTGTTGGTGATGAAGGCGGTTATGCCCCTAACCTTGATAGTGATGATGAAGCCATTGAATATATCTTGAAAGCAATTGAGAAATCTGGTTATACACCTGGCAAAGATTTTGTTTTGGCAATGGACGCTGCATCTAGTGAATGGAAAGACAAAAACGGCGGTTATTTCCAGCCAAAGTCTAAGAAGCATTTCACAACAGATGAGTTGATTGCACATTGGAAACAATTGATTGAAAAATATCCGATTTGCTCCATTGAAGATGCTTTGGACGAAGAGGACTGGAATGGTTGGAAGAAGATTACAGAAGAACTGGGCGATAAAGTGCAGCTTGTTGGTGATGACTTCTTTGTAACAAATACAGAGCGTTTGAAGAAAGGTATTGAGCTAAACAGCGCCAATTCAATTTTGATTAAATTGAACCAGATTGGTTCTTTGACTGAAACAATGGATGCTATTAAGATGGCACAAAACGCAGGTTATACTGCTATTGTTTCTCACCG
This sequence comes from Scatolibacter rhodanostii, assembly GCF_900197595.1. Classification (GTDB taxonomy): domain Bacteria; phylum Bacillota; class Clostridia; order Oscillospirales; family Acutalibacteraceae; genus Scatolibacter; species Scatolibacter rhodanostii. The sequence goes on from NZ_FZLO01000001.1 coordinate 374,856, forward strand.
TTCAGGTGAAACAGAAGATACCACGATTGCCGATTTGGCAGTTGCCCTCAATGCAGGACAAATCAAGACCGGTGCACCCAGCAGAAGTGAAAGAGTTGCTAAATATAATCGCTTGCTGAGAATTGAAGAAGAGCTTGGTTGTGCTGCAAAATATCCAGGCAAAGCATGCTTTCGCTATACAAAAGCATAAGAAATAGAGTATTGCCATAATATAAAATATAAAAACAGCTGTCTTTTAGGCGGCTGTTTTTGTTTGTATAAATTTAAATAAAAGTAAGAATCATTACTAACTATTGCAAAAAACGAAAAAAATTGGTATAATAAAAGCAATATAAGAAATGCTTATGGATAGAATAAGTACAACCAGAAAGGGGATAAGTTATGAAAAAAATTGCTTTTTTTGATACAAAACCGTACGATAGACAATGGTTTGACTCTTTAAATACAAAATATGAGATTGTTTACTTTGAAAATAAATTGTCACCCCAGACAGCACAATTGGCAAATGGATTTGATGGTGTGTGTGCCTTTGTAAATGATACCATCGATAAGAAGGTTATCAATACTCTTTATGACGGCGGCGCGCGAGTGCTAGCGATGCGATGTGCTGGTTATAGTAATGTTGATTTTAAAGCCGCTTATGAAAAAATCAATGTTGTGCGTGTGCCGGCATATTCTCCTTATGCAGTAGCAGAACACACCATGGCTTTGCTTTTAAGTTTAAACCGTAGAATTCACAAGGCTTATAATCGGACCAGAGATTTTAATTTCAGTCTTGTGGGGTTAACGGGACTTGATTTGCACGGAAAAACAGTTGGTGTTATTGGAACAGGAAAAATAGGTCAAGTTTTCATTACTATTTGCCGGGGTTTTGGCATGCGTGTCTTAGCATATGATTTATATCCGAATCCAAATTTAGATGTTGAATACACTGAGTTGGACAAGCTTTTTGAAGAAAGTGACGTGATTTCTCTGCATTGTCCTTTGACAGAGCAGACACAACATATTTTGAATGAAGCTGCTTTTGCTAAAATGAAAAAAGGCGTATATATTTTAAATACGTCAAGGGGAGCGCTGATTGATAGCGCCGCACTGCTAGAAGCATTGAATAACGAAACAGTGCGTGGTGCCGGTTTGGATGTGTATGAAGAAGAAGCTGACTTTTTCTTTGAAGACTTTTCAGGCACAATTATTCATGATGATGTTTTGTCACTGTTAGTGTCGCGGCCAAATGTTATTTTAACTTCTCATCAGGCTTTTTTAACAGAAGAAGCTCTTGTAAATATTGCACAAACTACTTTGAAAAATTTAGACGAGTTTTTTGAAGGGGATGCACTAACAAATGAGGTTTGTTACCATTGCATTGAAAAAAAGGTAACAGAAAATTGTAAGAAACAAAAAAATGGACGTTGTTTTTAAATTGCTATAAACTTTTAAACAGAGAACTCAGCCTTCTGCATTTTCAGAGGGCTGTTTTTTCTTTTCAGATAAAGGTGGGAGTGCTCCGCTTTCTCGAAAGAGAGAGTAGAACATAAATAGCCCCATCACATAGAACATAACCCAAATATCTTTGGCAAGTAAAGAAAAATACACGGCCGCTATCATTGCTAGAGCAGGAATTTTAGTGCTCTCTGCAACTAATTTAGGTTCAATGATTTCTCGTGTTACTGAAACCAAGATAAAGCCAATCATTAAACCAATGGCAATGCCATAATGACCCAAAAGAAAATAATAAGCGGCTAGCGGTACATAGATTAGCCCCGGGCCAAGAATAGGAAGAATATCAGCGATGCAGATGATAAAACTAATCAAAACGGGGTAATCAATACCAAGAATGGTAGTTACAATTAAGCTTTCACAAAAAGCAATAAAATAAAGAAAAGCATAAGAAAAAAAAGATTTTTTACCAGAGGTTTCGCTGGATTTTACAGCAAACTTTAAATGACCCAAAGCGTTTTCGCTAAAGATACTGCAGACGAATGACAGAATGTCGGACAGGTGTCTGCTGAAAACAAAAGAGGCAAAAATAGCTGTCATGAGCCATGTTAAAATAGTTGGGATAGAGCTAACAGTTTCCATGATGACGTTTAAAGCAGAAACCAAAAAAGAAGCACCGGTTATAAACGGAGTGATAAGCTCCTCCATGTTGGTCTTCAAGATTTCTCGATTAAAAAATGAATTGATTTTCTGTGTGAATAAAGAAAATAGTTCTACTGGTTTAGCGAAATTGTCGCTTGAGATCCAACCCAAAAAAGAAATAGCTTCTCGAATACCCAGATAAATTAAAAAAGTAAAAAGAGAGAAAATAATTAGGATAATTAGCCCTGTAATAAAGGCCGAAGCAACCGTGTTTTTAAGGTGACAAGTTTTCTTGAAAAGAGCAATTGGTTTTCGAGCGAAGAAAGCAATAATAAAAGCGAATAAAAAAGGAGAGATATAAAAAAAGCTTTGCCTGAAAAGTAGGAATAGAACAGTATAAACCAGCGCAAAGATAAGTATGGGGAGCAAAGATTTGGTTTTAACGGTGTTAAACATAGAAGACTATCCTTTCTGTTAGGATAAGGATAGTCTTTGCCAGAGATAAAAAAAAATCCCCCTAAAGGAGATTTTTTCTCTGAAGTCATCAATCTTTTTCTTTTCCTGTCAAAAGCCAGTAAATAGAAACACCAAGAATTTCAGACAGAGCTAACAGTTCATAATCTGAGACCATGCGGATTTGTCCTTCTAATTTCGAAAGACCAGAAGCATTTAAATCCACACCCCTAACCTGTAGCTGAGCCAAGAGGTCCTTTTGTTTCATACCTCGTTGCTTTCTAATGGCTTCAATCCTAGCACCAATTAAGTTTTTTTCACCCAAAGGTTGAATTCGTAAACGCATAACAACTCCTAAAAAAAATAATAATCATTTCCAATTGGAACAATTTAATTATAGTGAATCAGCAAACAAAAAGCAATATTAGAATTAAAACTTTCTTTGAATATTTTGGAAATTAATTGTCGAAATATTATTCTTTTAAGAAAATATTTAAAGAAAAATTATTTAAATGAAAAATAATAGGTTATATTGTATTAATTTGACGTAACAGGTAATTGTTTTTTATCCTCAATGGTGGGATGTTACAAATCTGCAAAAATAATTGAGTTTTTGCTCAAAAATTGATATAATAAAATCAAAAACAATAATAACAATTTATCATGAAAACTTAATTCCTAATACAATTATAGTAATGAACACAATTCTGGTTTTTATTCTGAATAATTAAATTAGGGATTTTTTGCTAATAGAGAGGAATTGAAAATCATGCACAACATCTTTTACAATAATAAGCACAACTTAACGATGCTAACTGACTTCTATGAGCTAACCATGTCTAACGGATATCTCATGAGAGGCTTCAAAGATAAAATTTGTTACTTCGATATGTTTTTCAGAAAAGTTCCGGATAAAGGCGGCTTTGCCATCATGGCAGGCGTGGAGCAATTGGTTGAATACTTGCAAAATTTAAAGTTCAATGAAGACGATGTAGCATTCTTAAGAAAAAAGGGTATTTTTCGAGAAGAATTTTTAGATTATCTCCTCCATTTTAAATTTGAGTGCGATGTTTGGAGTGTGCCAGAGGGAACACCTATTTTTCCGGGTGAACCTATTGTAACGGTCAGAGGACCAATTATGCAAGCTCAATTGGTCGAAACGATGGTTTTGCTGTGCATCAATCATCAGAGTCTGATTGCTACTAAAACAAATCGTATCATTCGTGCGGCGCAAGGCCGTCCTGTTTTAGAATTTGGTTCGCGCCGAGCACAAGGATTTGACGGAGCTGTTTTTGGTGCTAGAGCAGCTTATATTGGCGGATGTGCAGGCACAGCTTGTACATTGGCAGAGCAGTTGTTTGGCGTGCCTGCTTCAGGTACAATGGCTCACAGCTGGGTTCAACTTTTTGATACGGAATATGAAGCATTTAAGGCTTATGCAGAAGAATATCCGTCTAATTGTATGTTGCTGGTTGACACATACAATGTGTTAAAATCTGGCGTACCAAATGCAATCAAGGTTTTTAACGAAGTAGTTGTGCCAAACGGATTCCGTCCTGCCGGTATTCGCATTGACAGCGGTGATATCACCTATATTTCTAAAAAGGCTAGAAGAATGCTTGATGAAGCTGGATTTGAAGATTGCAAAATTTGTGCGTCAAACTCGTTGGACGAATACATTATTCGCGACATGATTACACAAGGGGCCAAGGTTGACCTTTTTGGTGTAGGAGAGAGATTGATTACCTCTTCTTCAGAGCCTGTATTTGGCGGTGTATATAAATTGGTTGCTGTTGAAGATGAAGAGGGGCAAATTGAGTCTCGCATTAAAATCAGCGAGAACGTCACTAAAATTACAACACCAGGATTTAAGTCAGTATGGCGTCTTTTTGATAAAGAAAGCGAGCAAGCTATTGCTGATGTTATCACACTGCATGACGAAGTAATTGACGATACCCAGCCTTATACTATTTTTGACCCCGAGCATACATGGAAAAAGAAAACCTTAGAGAATTTTAGAGCAGTTGAACTTTTAACCCCTATTTTCGAAAAAGGGGAATGCGTCTATACACCAAGAGCGTTGAATGCGATTCGTTCCTATTGTGCGGCACAGTTAGATACTCTTTGGGATGAAGTGAAGCGTTTCGAGAATCCGCACAACTTTTATGTTGATTTGTCTCGTCCTTTGTGGGAAGAGAAACACAGACTGCTCTCTGAACAGTCATATTGACTTTAGAAAGCTTTTATATTACAATAATAATGCGAGCAAGCTGAGCAACTGCGGACACTCGGCGAAAGCAGGTGTCTGAGGAAAGTCCGAGCTCCAAAGGGCAAGAATAGCGGCTAACGGCCGCCGGGGGCGACCCTAGGGATAGTGCAACAGAGATATACCGCCAATTTTTTGGTAAGGATGGAAAGGTGAGGTAAGAGCTCACCGGCGCACAGGAGACTGTGCGGCCATGTAAACCCTATTCGGAGCAACACCGCAGAGAAGCTTTTGTGCCTGCCCGGCACGCTTCGAGAAGGTGGCATGAGCTGTGACGGCAACGTTCAGCCTAGATAGATGGTTGTTCAAGACAGAACTCGGCTTATAGGTTTGGTCGCGCTAAAAAGCATCGCATTGCGGTGCTTTTTTTATTGAAAAACAAGCAAAATAAATAGTGAGAAAGTGAAGTTTTCTTGTTATAAGCTTGACTTCATGCTTTTGCTAGCACTATAATAAAAGAAAAATCGCTAGTAGAGCGATAAAGGGGAGAAAATTGAATATGTTACCCAGTCAAAAAATTAGAGCTGTAGCACCTGAAATGGATCCGCTGAGAATGGGCATGGGTTGGAAGAGGGAAGATCTGTCTAAACCGCAGCTTTTAGTAGAAAGTACATTTGGAGATAGTCATCCGGGCAGCGCTCATCTGTTTGAACTAGTGCAAAACGCCGTGAAAGGTATCGCCGAAAAAGGGGGTAAGGGTGCCAGATACTTTACCACTGACATTTGTGATGGAATGTCGCAAGGGCATGACGGCATTAATTATTCGTTGGTATCACGCGACATGATTGCTAATATGATTGAAATTCACGCTAATGCGACTACTTTTGATGCTGGTGTATTTATCGCCAGCTGTGATAAAGGCATGCCTGCTCATTTGATGGCAATCGGCAGATTAAATATTCCGTCTATTGTTGTAACGGGCGGTGTCATGAATGCAGGACCTAATCTGCTGACTTTAGAACAAATCGGCACCTATAGCGCTATGTATCAACGGGGCGAGATTACAGAAGAAGAGTTGACTGAATATAAGCTGAGTGCTTGTCCTTCTTGCGGGGCTTGTTCTTTTATGGGAACAGCGTCAACAATGCAAATCATGGCAGAAGCATTGGGACTCATGCTGCCGGGAAGTGCTTTGTTACCTGCTACCAGTCAAGACCTCCAAAAGATTGCAAAAGAGGCAGGCGAGCAGGCGGTTTGGCTAGCAAAACAAGGAATCAAAGCGCACGACATTGTAACACTTGAGTCATTTGAAAATGCAATTATGGTTCATGCTGCTATTTCAGGTTCCAGTAACTCTCTTTTGCATATTCCAGCGATTGCACACGAGTTTGGAATTGATGTAACCGCAGAAACCTTTGATAGATTACATAGAAATGCACATTATCTGCTAGATATTCGTCCATCAGGAAAATGGCCGGCTCAGTATTTTTATTATGCCGGGGGAGTGCCAAGAATTATGGAAGAAATCAAGCATATGCTCCATCTTGATTTACCGACGGTAACAGGGCATACAGTGGGAGAAAATCTTGAAAAACTCAAGCAAGATGGCTTTTATGAAAGATGTGAGGAAAACCTGAAAAAAGTAGGTCTATCTCGTGAAGATGTCATTCGCCCGTTTGATAAAGCAATCGGTAAAAATGGTGCCATTGCTATTTTAAAAGGGAATTTGGCACCACAGGGAGCCGTTGTTAAGCATTCAGCTGTGCCGAAAGAAATGCACCAAGCCGTTTTAAATGCAAGACCGTTTGATAGCGAGGAAGAAGCAATTAGTGCTATTTTTGATAAGAAAATCAATCCGGGTGACGCCGTCATTATCCGCTATGAGGGTCCTAAAGGCAGTGGTATGCCTGAAATGTTCTATACCACAGAAGCCATTTCATCTGATGAAAAGCTCTCTAGCAGTATTGCTCTCATTACAGACGGACGTTTCTCGGGTGCTTCAAGAGGGCCAGCCATTGGTCATGTTTCACCCGAAGCCGCAGTAGGTGGACCGATTGCGCTGTTAGAAGAAAATGACCTGATTGAGATTGATATTCCGGCTAGAAAATTAGAAATTGTCGGCATAAAAGGGAAGAAAGCTTCCGCAGAGGAAGTAGCTGAAGAACTAAAAAAACGCAAGCTAAATTGGCATGAACCCAAACCTAGATATACTTCGGGTGTGTTAAAGCTTTTTTCAGAGCACGCAGTTTCGCCAATGGATGGCGGCTATATGCAATAAACTATTTTTTCTGTCAGAAAATTTAGAGTTTCTGCAACTAGAAAGAGATATTCTTCCAAAAGGGAGAATATCTCTTTTTCATACTTAAAGATAGATTTTTACAAGTTTACTGTTTTGGTAGCGGTCTCTTTGATAAAAGCGCTATCATGTTCTACAAAAAGAATGGTAGGTTTGTACTCCAAAATTAAGTTTTGAATTTGAATACGAGAGAAGATATCGATATAATTTAAGGGTTCATCCCAAACATACAGGTGAGCTTGTTCACAAAGACTTTTGGCAATCAATAATTTTTTCTTTTGTCCGCTGCTGAAGTGAGAGATGTTCTTGTCAAATTGTTCGCGAGAAAAATCAAGCTTGCGCAGAATAGCTTTGAATAAGCTTTCGTCTAAAAGATAGTCATCTGTAAACTCACGCAAACTGCCCTGTAAAAAGGAAGTATCTTGCGAAACAAAAGAAATTTTGAGGTCTTTACCAAGATGCTTTTCACCCTTGCATGCAATAGAATTTTGAGCAATAAAATGAAGCAAGGTAGATTTTCCGCTGCCATTTGCTCCACAAATGGCAATCCTGTCTCCATTATCAATAGTAAAATTAATATTATCGCAAACTTGTTTTTCACCATAAAACAGAGAGAGATTGCGAAAGTTAGCAAGCTGATGGCTGTGATAAGAAAGTGGGTGAATTTTTAAATCTTCCGCTGATTCAATATTCTTCAACAATTTCGATTTCTCAGACAGCGTGCTCTCCTGTCTTTTCTCGAGTGATTTAGAACGCTTCATCATTTTGGCGGCCTTGTGGCTGACAAAGCCTCTATCAGGGCGCAGTCCGGCTGAAGTGCGCTGGTTTTTTGATTTTTCAACTTTATCGGACCATAGCGAAGTACGTTTGGCAGCTGCCGAAAGTTTTTTAATCTCTTTTTGTAATTTAGCATGCTCTGCAAGCTCAAAATCATCTTGTGCCAACTTGTTTTGCCACCAAGAAGAAAAATTACCACTTTGCAATTCAATGTTGGTTTTATTAATTGCAAGGATATGGTCCACACATTGGTCAAGAAATTCCCTGTCATGCGATACTAAAATAAAGCTTGATTTGGAGCGAAGGTATCGGCTGACAATCTCTCTTGCTTTTGTGTCTAAGTGATTTGTAGGTTCATCTATTAAAAGAAAGTTATTTTGTTTTAAAAACAGAGCAGCCAACAAAACCTTTACTTGTTCACCGCCACTGAGTGTTTTGAAAGGGCGATATAAAGCATCCTCGCTGACTTCTAGCAAAGAAAGTTCACGTTGCAGTTTCCACAATTCGTAGTCATAGCAGATTTGTTCAATCACAACCATTGTATCAAGTGATGTATCAGCAACAGGGAAGGGAAAATAGTCAAAGGAAGCGGTATGAGAAATTGATCCTTGATAAGCAAGTTTGCCTAGCAAAAGATTCAGAAAAGTAGTTTTTCCTCGTCCATTTCGCCCTACAAAGCCCAATTTCCAGTTGGTATCAATTTGTAAAGAAATATTTTCAAAAATAGTATCATAACTACCGTCGTAAGCAAAAGTCAGGTTCGAAATTTGAATTAAAGACATAAAAGGCCTCCTAAATAGAAAATAGCTGCAAGAAAATTATTCTTGCAGCACAAAATAGAAGAAACCTGTTATGCAAAACATAACGGTATCAATATCGAGCTGTTTAGAATCTACAATTTTCTTGCAAGGCGCACAAAAATAAACCTTTGTGCACACAATGATTAAAATCATTAGCAAGAAAATTTATACATTTAAACAACTCCAAACTTTTTAATTTTTAAGAAAACAAACTTCACAGTTAGAATATCATCTTTGCCAGGCGTTGTCAACCAGAAAATAAAACAAAATTTCTTAGTTTAGTTATTTGAATTATTCTCTCTATGTTTCTTGCGAAACAATGAAAGTCCTCCAAAGCCGCTGATAATGGCCATGTAAAAACCAAAGTCATAGGCAAAACCTGTGTTGTGAACTTCATAAATACTAAGGTTTGGTTTAAAAAAAGAACCAATCAAGGAAAAGGGGGCAATCCAGCCATGCCATATGCCAGTGAAAAATCCTGCCAGTTTTTCAGAAGAATTAGCACCGTCACCGGGCATACATCCTGTTAATAGAACGGTCAGTACAATAGTTAAAGAAAGAACTAAAACAAGTTTTTTAGTGGTCTTCATAGTGACACCCTCTCTAAATAGATTGTTTAAATGGCATGAATCCGATGCATGCCTTGAGTTTAAGGCTCTTTATAATATAGATATATGAGAAAGAAAAATCTCTATGCTAAATGCTAACAAGAAAACCAAGGAAAGCAAAAGGGTTTCCTTGGTTTTAATAAATAAATGGTGTAAATTTAACTTATTTAGCTTTGCCTTGGTTAGCAACGCCCTGAATTTTAGCGTTAATTGCATCTTGATCGCCAAGATAGTATTTTTTAACAACCTTGAAATCTTCATCAAATTCGTAGACTAGCGGAACAGCAGTCGGAATATTGACTTTTAAGATTTCTTCAGGAGATAGATTCTCAAGGTATTGTACCAAAGCACGAAGTGAGTTACCATGAGCAGCAATCAAAACACGTTTGCCGGCTTCCATGTTTGGTTTAATGTTCTCTTCATAGTAGGGGATAACTCTGGCGATGGTGTCTTTGAGGCTCTCTGTCAAAGGCAGATCTTCTTTGGCAACTTCGCGATATTGTTCTTGTCCACGGGGGCTGCGTTTGTCAGCTTCTTCCAAAACAGGAGGAGCGATGTCGAAAGAACGACGCCATACAACTACTTGCTCGTCGCCATATTTAGCAGCTGTTTCAGCTTTATTCAAACCCTGCAAAGCCCCATAATGACGCTCGTTGAGTTTCCAAGTTTTAGTGACAGGCAGCCATTCACGGTCAAGACCCTCAAGGGTATAATTCAAGGTATGAATAGCGCGTTTCAGATAGGAAGTATAGCAAACATCAAAATCATAGCCTTCTGCCTTTAAGGTTTTACCAGCTTGAGCTGCTTCTTCACGTCCGGTATCAGACAAATCAACGTCTGTCCAGCCTGTAAAAAGATTTTCTTTGTTCCATACGCTTTCGCCATGACGAATCAAGACGAGCTTTGTGATTTTTCCCATTGTATTTCCTCCAATATTTATCCGGTTACCCGGGGATTAACTGTTTTTTTTGAGTTTCTTCCAAGGTGTGCCAAGAGAGCACAGCACATTTAACTCTTGCGGGCATATGTGAAATGTCTTTAAGCGCAATGGCATCTTCAAGAGGTTCCAGCGCTTCATCGTCAGTCACTTTGCCATGAATCATGTCCATAAAAAGTTTGGCAAGTTCACGGGCTTCTTCTACGGGTTTCCCTTTAATTAGGTCAATCATAATAGAAGCTGAGGCCATCGAAATGGCACAACCATCACCTACAAAGGAAGCGTCTTCTATTATATCATCTTTCACACGAATTTCCAAGGTTAATTCGTCACCACAACTCGGATTTATTCCGTTAGTGACCTCAGTGGGGTTTTCAATATGGTGACGGTTGTGTTTTGAACGGCTATGTTCTGTGATAATTTCGGTATAAATGTTATTAAGATTCAAAACCCATAATCCTCCTGACAGTTTTTAAGCTTTCAACCAAAGTATCAATGTCTTTGGTTGTATTATACACACCGAAGCTTAAACGACAGCAAGCCGTCAAATGGAGAAAACGCATAAGAGGCTGCGCACAGTGGTGGCCAGCTCGAATGGCTACCTCATCGTTTCCTAATATAGTAGCTGTGTCGTGGGGGTGAACTTCGTTTACATTGAAAGAAATTACCCCAAAACGTTCTTTAGGATTTTTAGTACCATAAATCGTAATAAAAGGTAACTTTGTCAAACGATTCATGGCATAAACCATCAGTTCTTCTTCGTGTGCTGTGATTTTATCATAACCTAAATCTTGCATATAATCAATAGCAGCAGAAAGTCCTGCAGCTGCACCGACATTTCTTGTGCCGGATTCAAACTTTCTAGGCAGAGGAGCATAGGTGCTTTCCTGTTCAGAAACAAAGTCAATCATGTCACCGCCGCTCATAAACGGCGGCATTTTTTCAAGCAATTCCTTTTTACCATAGAGAACGCCAATGCCCATAGGACCATACATTTTATGCCCTGAAAAAGCGATAAAATCTACATCTAGTTCTTTTACGTTAATCGGCATGTGCGGAATGCTTTGCGCAGAGTCGAGTGCCACAACAGCTCCGATTTGATGAGCAAGCTCGGTGATTTTAGCAATGGGGGAGAGGGTTCCCATAACATTGGATACATGGTGAACAGAAACCAATTTCACGCCATCACAGATTTTAGACTGCAACTCTTCATCGGAAAAGTGACCATTTTCATCTGGATATAGGTAGACAAGCTTTGCTCCCGTAGCTTTTGCTACTCTTTGCCATGGGATTAGATTGCTGTGGTGTTCCATAACAGTAATCAAAATGGTGTTGCCTTCTTTTAGAAAGGGCATGCCATAGCTGTAGGCCAAAAGGTTAAAAGCTTCTGTCGTGTTTTGTGTAAAAATAATTTCTTCGGGAAACTCAGCTCCGATAAAATTGGCGACCTTTTGCCGAGCTGTTTCATGAATTTCGGTAGCTCGCAAATCTAGCTCATAAATACCACGGTTGGGGTTTGCGTTGCTTTGACGGTAATATTGCTCTTCCGCCTGAATCACAGAAAGTGGTTTTTGTGCTGTAGCAGCACTGTCTAAATAGGTTAGCACTTTGTCAGCACTGTATTCTTTAAAAAGGGGGAACTGGTCAGAAATTGTCAGCATTAGCGTCGACACTCCTCTCCAGATAAGCACGAACCCGATTTTGAATGTCTTCATTAGGGATTTGTTCAACAGCTGACGAGAATTTGGCCTCTAACAGCAGCTTTTTAGCATCAAGTTCAGAAAGTCCTCTTGATTGAAGATAAAACAGCTTGTCATGATCGATTTTGCCTACACTGGCAGCGTGCTGACCCTCAACATCTTCTTCAGCACAAAGAATAAGAGGAACGGTACGATTGCGAACCGTAGGACTAAACAGCAAAACGTCTTCGCTTTCACGTCCGACACTGCGTTTTGCACCCGACTTAAAATCAACAGTAGAACGAAGTGTTTTCACGGCAGAACCGGCAAGTGCACCTTCTACCACAATATCAGTGTTGGTATCGCAGCCAAAATGGTCTGAAACAAAATTGAGGTCAATGTTTTGTTCTTCCGTACCAAAATAGACACAGTTTAACTTGAAATTGCTTTTATTGCCGGCAAGTTTTGCTTTAATACCAGACAAAGCTCGCTTGCTGCCCAAAAGAATTTGAGTTACTTCTACTCTCGCATCATCATCAAGCTGAATGCCCAGATTTTCCCATGAGAGAGAAATATCATTCAGCGTCTGCACATAAATCAATTTGACCAAAGAGCCAGATTTAGCATGAATTTTAGTGGTACCTGCATGGAAAACAGAAGAATCATCACAGCTGTTATAATCAAACAGAAAACTAACCTCTGTACCAGCTTCCGTCACAATTTCTTGAGAACTAACTACAGCAGAAAGTTTGTTGCTCATAGAATAAGAAAGAAAAACCGGATCTTTTGTACTTTGTGTGATTTGGAAATGATTTACCACATTTGCGTTGGCCGTCACATAATCCTCAGCCGCTTTGCCCATGCCTGTTTCAATGGCAGAAAGAGTGTTCACTTGATCTGTGCAAGTAATGCCGCTGACAGAGCTAAAAGTAGAAAAGTTGTTTTTTTCAATACTTTCGGGAAGATTTTCGATAATGGTATCGTTTATTTTCAGATGTCTCCAAGTAATGGCAGGGAGACGGTTTACATTCTCTATATTCATATTTTCACTCCCTCTCCCGTTACCCAATACTGCCAATCATCTCAAGGTGAATCAGGTTATTCATCTCAACGGCATATTCCATAGGCAGTTCCTTAGCAATTGGCTCGGCAAAACCGCCAACAATCATGGCTTTGGCATCTTCTTCACTAAGGCCACGGCTCATCAGGTAGAAGATAGCTTCATTGCTGATTCTGCCGATTTTTGCTTCGTGTCCGACATCAGCGTCGTCGGTCTGAATATCCATAACAGGTATGGTGTCAGAACGTGAACGGCTGTCAAGCATGAGAGATTCACATGATGTGGCTGTCTTGCTGCCTTTCGCCTGCGGCAGAATCGAAACCGAACTGCGGAAGGTGGAAACGCCGCCGTCACGAGAAATTGATTTTGTGGAGATATGTGATTTTGTATTAGGAGCAGCGTGCACCACTTTAGCGCCTGTATCCAAATTTTGACCATTGCCGGCAAAAGTGATTCCGGTGAATTCCATGCGGGAATTCTCACCTTTTAAAATACTCATGGGGTAGAGGTAAGAGGTGTGAGAGCCAAAAGAACCGGAAACCCATTCCATGATACCATCTTTCTGCACCATGGCACGTTTGCTGTTGAGATTGTACATATTTTTAGACCAATTTTCAATGGTAGAATAGCGAAGTCTGGCACCCTCTTGTACATAAAGTTCTACACAACCTGCATGCAGGTTCGCAACATTATATTTCGGAGCAGAACAACCTTCAATAAAGTGCAGATAAGCGCCTTTATCTACAATAATCAGTGTGTGTTCAAATTGTCCGGCACCAGGTGCGTTTAAACGAAAATAAGACTGCAGAGGAATATCTACATGTACGCCCGGCGGCACATACACAAAAGAACCACCTGACCAAACAGCTCCATGCAAGGCGTTGAATTTGTGGTCGCCCGGTTTCAAAAGCTTCATAAAATGCTCTTTTACCATGTCGGCATATTCACCGGTTAAAGCGCTCTCCATATCTGTATAGACAACACCCTGTGCAGCAACTTCTTCTCGAACATTGTGATAGACCACTTCGGAGTCGTATTGTGCGCCGACACCGGCAAGCGAGCTTTTTTCTGCTTCGGGAATACCTAGACGGTCAAAGGTGTTTTTGATGTAGTCAGGTACATCGTCCCAGTCCATTTGCATATCGGTTTTTGGACGGATATACGTAGTGATATCCTCCATGTTTAAACCGGAAAGGTCAGGCCCCCAAGTAGGTACGTCTAAACCGTTATAAATTTCAAGTGCCTTTAAACGGAACTCTCTCATCCATTCAGGATCGTTTTTTGTGCGAGAAATTTCTTCGACAATTTCTCGTGTCAAACCATTCTGCACAGTGTAACCGGCATCTACTTTATCTTTTATATCATAAACACTGCGGTCAATTTCCGCAATGTCAGTTTTTTCTTCTTCAAAACTTCTCATAATCTGCAGTGATTCCTTTCTGAAAATTCTCAATGACTTTCTGCGTGAATTCAATGTGACAGCTTTTTCTGTGAGCGGTACTCCATAGCATTCTAAACAGAATAAAATCCTTGTTTCTCATTACAAGGAATTGAGAAAGAACTATTCTTGATTTTCTAAAGCAGTAAAGCCGTTTTTGCTGATAAAATCAACCAGTTCACGTCCCGCTGTACGTACGATTTTGCCATTTTCAAGAATGTGCACATAATCAACATCGAGTTCATCCAAAATACGCGCGTTATGGGTGATAATCAGCAGAGCATTTTCTTCGTTCTTGTATTCTTTCACGCCCAAAGAAACAATTTTTACAGCGTCAACATCAAGACCAGAATCAGTTTCATCTAGAATAGCAAGTTTAGGGTTGAGCATCAGCATTTGCAAAATTTCAGCTTTCTTTTTTTCACCACCAGAGAAGCCAACATTAATATAACGTTCGGCATAGTCTGGGTTAATCGACAAGGCATCCATTTTTTGATTCATTTCTTTATGGAATTTTAAGACAGGCAAAGGTTTATCTGAAACCGCTTTTTTGGCAGTTTTCAAAAAGTTAACCATAGTAATTCCATTGATTTCTTCCGGGTTTTGAAACGAAAGAAAAATACCTTTTTTAGCTCTCTTGTCGGTGCTTTCATCGGTGATATCTTCGCCTTCAAAAACAATTTTGCCGCCGTCAACCTGATAATCAGGATGTCCTAAAACCGAGTAAGCCAAAGTCGATTTTCCTGCTCCGTTAGGGCCGAGGATGACATGGGTTTCGCCCTTGTTAATGGTGAGGTTTAAACCCTTCAAAATATTGTTTCCTTCAACAGAAACTTTCAAATCGGATATGTTTAATAATCCGCTTTTCATATGTGATTCCTCCATCATCAGTGTAGTGATTTCATTTTCCTAGATATCCTATGATATCTATAAGATTATACATACTCAAAATGCATTTCCTATTGTATACCAAAATGGTAGACAATTCAATAGGAGAAACAAAAAAATTGGAAAATAGCTAAGAAAAAAAGTAGAAATTAATCCGTCTATAACTGATAATTACCCAAAAATGACCAATACTAGTGTTATCATTGGTAAGGAGGTTATAAAATGGATTTGAAGAGTTATGAAAATAGTGGTGTTGCCTATTTCGCTAAGCTGCCAAAATTAATTCAAGAACAAGTGATTGAACATGGGATTCCGATTGATTCTAAACCGCAAATGGAAAACTTCTACCAGAATATTCTGCACAGCGGTCCGACTATCATCCCTATGAATGATGAAAAATGAATTTTATTTTAGTAAATCATTTTTCTGTTCGTTGCAAACATTTTATTACTTTGGTTATATAGCCAAGACTGCCGCGCGTATATATAAATGATTACGAGTGCGGGAGGCTTATCATGAATTGCAGAATGGGCGAGTTGCGAAATAAAGAAGTAGTCAATGTGAAAGACGGTATAAAAATTGGGTATATTTCTGATATAGAAATTGATACAAAGACAGCTCGGCTTAGTGCTATTATCATTTATGGTCGTCTGCGTTGGCTCGGCCTTTTGGGGCGTGAAGATGATGTTGTTATCCCATGGTCGCAGATTACCTTGATAGGAAGCGATGCTGTTTTGGTAGAATATGAAGAGCCAAGAGAATATAAGAAACATAGTGTCATTTCTGAGTTTTTAGATAAGATTAGTTTTTAAAAATACAGCAAAAAAGCCATAAAACGAAGCAACTTTCATTCGTTTTATGGCTTTTTTATTTTATTAGTAGATTTTGAAAGTTGATATAGAAATAAGAGAAAAACAAGAAATAAAATTATATGTAATGGTTTAAGCGACAAAAGTTATAGAGAAAAGTCATCAGCAGTATAGCCGTCTTTTTTTAAAACAGGCTGGACTTTAGGAATTCTTTTCAAAGGATTGTATTCGAATTTTTTGCAACCCTTATCACTAAAAACCAACTGCAAGCTGCAATGAATATTTTCTTTTTTACCAGCATTATGAGAACAGTAATCACAAGAGGGCTCGATATAATTACCAAATAATTTTTTCTTCCGTCTAAATAATGACATGTAAACCATCCTTATGTAAAATCTTAGTTACCGTTTTTGCCATGAATCCAACAAAATTGAATTCCATTATATCATCTTATTCTTTCTTCTGCAATTGGGTTTTAGAGGAAATCAGCAGAAAAGCAATACACATGAGCAGTAAAAAGAATCCTGATGCGGCTGACATAGTTATACCACCCGATTGCACGGCCTGCCCCGTATTTTGAAAAACAGAAGATGTCTGCGGAAATATTCTCTGTAAAACGGAAAAAAGAAATGCTGAAATAAAACCGTGTATAAAACGGAAAAGTATAAATTTTAGCTTAGAAAGAGGGAATTCTTCAAAGAATGAAAAAACCTGAAAATGGACACAAAAACCAGCGAATGCAAGGGCAAAAGCATAAAACAAAGATGGTGAAGCGTAGGTGACAGCCTTTGAGACACCTGCCGCAATTTCAAACAGCATGGAGAGTAAGCCGGAAGAGTGATAATAGGAGGTGTGTAAGAGCTGGCTTAGCCATAATGAAAACATTCTGATGACACCGATACCTTCTAAAAAGCTGTAAAATGCTGAAAAAAGAAGAATAGCGGCACACATTTTCACCATAGATTTGGCAGCGTCAGAGGCCGCCAATACGATAGCGTTCCCGTTGTTACTTTTAGCGTGTTGTTTTGTGGTTGTGTCGATATCCTGAGGAATCTTATCAAAGAAAGCCGTAACCATACCAAGCAGAATACCTGAAACTGTGACTGCGATAAAAAGAAATAAGCCTACTTGACCGTTTTTAAGCAGTCCTGCACCTAAAAAGCTGACAACAAAAGCAACGCCTGGGTTAATACAGAATAAAAGCATTCTCCCTGCTTGCTTTTTCGTGATATATCCTGATTTTAGTAGCGATGAAATACCTGCAGCGCCGGAGGGATATCCACCGATGAAACCCAAAATCAAGGTAGAAGTGGCTATTTTAGGAAGTCTAAACAGATATTTTGTTCCAAGCCCTAGCACCTTTCCAAAAGAAGAAGCTGCTCCTGAATGAACAGCATAAGAACTAAGAGCAACAAAAGGGAAAAGAGTGGGGACAAGCACTTTTAGGCAATAAAGTAAGCTGTTACTCACCGCAATTTTTATCGGTTCAGGGAATAACAACAATCCCGCTCCAAAGCAGAGAACAGCAAAAACAGGTAAAAATAGCTTGAGTTTTCGGGGCAAAATGACGAGAAAAGTGTCCATAAGAAATCCTTTCTGAATAGGTGTACAAATATTGTTCATATCTATGAAAAATAAAGGCAATTCATTCATGTTTTGAGCGTAAAATGAATCATTGCACAAGCAAGCGCATATGATTAGAAGATAGGTAAAGGGGGATATTATGGAAGAGAAATCAATGCGCGGACCAAGGATTGAATTGGTTGGCAACCGCTCTGTGATTATAGATGGGTGCGACGGCATTATTGACTATGATGAAAATAAAGTAGCTGTTCGTTTAGGGAGAATTACGGCCAATATTACGGGTCATTCTATGCGTTTGAGAGTGTTGACAGAAAACACAGCTATTATAGACGGGTATATTCATGCAGTGGAATATACATAAAGCGGAGGGAAAATGGTTAGCAAAATTTTTCATTGGTTGACGGGATATGCCTGTTTCGAAATAGAGGGCCAAACGGCAAGGTTTTTAAATGTTGCTGTAAAAAGTAACTTGCAAATGTGGAATATAAGAAGAAAAAATGAAAAATCAGTGGGATACATACGAGCAAATCAGTATAAAAAACTGCGCGCTATTAGCAAACGATGTTCTACAAAATTGAGATGTCGCTATAAGAGGGGACTTCCTTTTTATACCTACCGCTTTAGCCGGCGGAAAGGGCTTTTTTTGGGGACTGTTATGGGCATCGTCCTCTATTTTTTTCTAAGTGGATTTATTTGGAATGTAGAAGTGAACGGACTTGAAAGCTTGACACAGGCGCAAGTTAGAGAGGCAGCAAAACAGATTGGTGTGTATGAAGGAGCTTCCCAAAAAAATTTCAATGCTGCTGCCGCTGCTGTCGAAATGAAAGTAAAGATTCCTGAAATCAGTTGGGTATCTTTTAATACAGACGGCTGCACAGTGCAGATTGAGATAAAAGAAGCAGAAGAAAAGCCCGAAATGGAGCTGGGCGATACACCGTCGAATATCATTGCCGAAAAAGAAGGCGTAATTGTTCATATAGAAGCACAGACGGGCATGAAAAAAGTAGATATTGGCGATGTTGTCGAGAAAGGCCAGCTGTTAATCACAGGCATTTACTCAGAAAACTTGTCGCCTTATATCCAAAAAAAAGCACCGGTTAAGAGTTATGTTCTCAAAGCCAGAGGAAGTGTAATTGCCGAGACAGTAAGAAACTATGAGGTTGAAGTCCCTAGAATAAAAGAAATAGAAGTAGAAACAGGAGAAAAGACGAACTCTTATTTATTGTTTTTTGGTATAAAAATTCCGCTCGGATTTCTTACAACGGTAGAAGACAATACCAGAGTCTATGAAGAGGTTAATATGCTTCATTTACTTGGCAAAGAAATTCCAATTGGCATTCGAAAAGAAAATTATGTTTTTGTTGAAAAAGAGCAGAAAGAGTTGACAGAAGAAGAAATGAAAAAAGCGGCTCTTTACCAATTACGTGCAAGACAAAAAAGAGAATTAGATGAATCTGCCAAAATAATGGAAGAAAGCTTTGAATATGAAATGACAGAAACCGGATGTAGACTTAAAACAATTTGTCGATTACAAGAGGAAATTGGAATACAGGAAGAGGTTTTGTGGAATATAACAGATAGTGATGGTGTTTTTTATCAATAATTCATAGACTTTTGTATTGATGAATCGCAAAATAGTATGGTATAATAACTGTAAAGAAATTGTAATTTTTCTTTACAGTTACTTTTTTATAGTCATATGCTACTAGTAAATATCATTCAATTTTGTGAGATGCAGAACGCTTTGATAAAAGATAAATAACTTTTTGAAATTGTTTTTAGACCCTATTTTAAAGAGATATTCTAACACGACTAAAACTAAATTTGATGGGACATTATTTTTAGAGGATTTGCGCTTTACTGTTTATATAGATTAAATGAAAAGCAATTCATTAGATATCGTGCTTGGCATGAACGTTGCTATTACTCTTGGTTATGGAACCATTATGATACAATAAAAATTATGTGGGAAAGATAAAGGGGAAGACGTTTGGAAGAAAAAATTCTTTTAGATAGCTTAAAGCAAGCGGAAGAAATTTTTGGCAGCTTTGATGGCAATACACGTCTGATTGAAAAAGAATATAGTGTGAGTATTGTCAGCCGCGGCTCTGAACTCAAAGTCAGTGGTCGAGAAGAAGATGTTGCTAAAGCAGTTCGAGCCATTAAAAGTTTAATTACGCTTGTGGATAAAGGCGAAACACTAACCGATCAAAGTGTACGGTACTGTATTCGTATGGTGAACGAAGATAGTGAAAATCATTTTGTGCAGATGGCAGGAGACTATGTCTGCCTGACCAGTAAAGGGAAACCCGTAAAACCCAAAACTGTGGGGCAAAGACAATATTGTGATGCTATTGCTCAAAATACGGTTACCATTGGGGTTGGACCGGCGGGAACAGGTAAAACCTATCTTGCGGTTGCCATGGCGGTGAGTGCTTTTCGTCGTCAAGAAGTCAGCAGAATCATCTTAACTCGACCAGCTGTAGAGGCGGGTGAGAAGCTGGGGTTTCTGCCGGGTGATTTGCAGCAGAAGGTAGACCCTTATCTGCGCCCTCTATATGATGCTTTATTTGATATGCTGGGAAATGAGGCATATCAGCGCCATTTAGAGCGTGGCAGCATTGAAGTGGCGCCACTGGCTTATATGAGAGGTCGCACACTGGATGACAGCTTTATTATTTTGGATGAGGCCCAGAATACAACTCCCGAACAGATGAAGATGTTTTTGACAAGGCTTGGTTTTGGCTCCAAAATGATTATCACAGGCGATGTAACGCAGATTGATTTACCAGGCGGTAAAAAATCCGGATTAAAAGAAGCTTTGCGAATCCTAAAAAATGTGGAAGATATTTCGATTTTCCGTTTCACAGAGAAAGATGTGGTGCGCCATAAATTGGTTATGGATATTATAAGAGCGTATGAGAGAGATGCAAAGTAACCACGAACAACAGTAGAAAATAGAGCAGGGGGACATTCGATATGAATAAAATTAAAGTAGTTATTTCCAATAGGCAAAAAGAAGTGAAGATTCCAACAGGTATCCGTATGTTGGTACGCCGCTGCTGCAATGCTGTTCTTCAGTTAGAGGAGTTTGAGGATTCTGCTGAAGTTAGCGTGACATTTGTGGATAATGAGCAAATTCACGAAATGAATAAGCAATATCGTGATCGTGACAGCGCAACAGATGTCTTGTCTTTTCCTATGGGAGAAAACGGTGAGTACGACATAAATCACGAGAGTGGAGCAAAAATTCTCGGTGATATTGTAATCTCTGTTCCAAAAGCAGTTGAGCAAGCACAGAATTATGGGCACAGCTTTAGCCGAGAAGTTGCTTATCTCACAGCACATTCCATGTTGCATCTTTTAGGATATGACCATGAACAAGGCGGCCTTGAGAGAGTTCGCATGCGTGAAAAAGAAGAGCTTGTCATGCAAGAATTGGGATTACCGGCTAGTGCAAGCTATACGAATGGATAAGCAATCATTGGTAAAACGGTCTGTTCTTCGCAGTTTTAAAGATGCCTTTCGGGGGATTTGGTGCACTGTGAAGTCAGAGCGTAACATGAGAATTCACTTAACGTCAGCATCTTATGTGCTTTTTGCAGCTTTTTCATTAAAGCTGACAAGAATGGAAATAGCAGTGCTGATGATGACAATTGGTGTGGTAATTTCTGCTGAAATGCTCAATACAGCCATTGAAAAGCATTGCGATTTCAACCAAAAAAACTATTGTGGCCCTATTCGTGATGTCAAAGATATAGCGGCAGGTGCTGTATTGATGACAGCGATTACAGCGGTGTTTGTTGGTGTGATGATTTTGTGGAGAGAATCTCTGTGGGTATTTTTGTGGTCATTTGTACAATATCCAGTTAAAGGAATTTTACTTCTTGTCAGTCTTGTTATCGCATGGTTTTTTATTTTTTGGGGACCGCTTAAGATTGGCGACAAAATCAGTCAAATATTTAAGAAGAGATAGTGAATACTTATAAAATGAGAACAGGCGGGGAAATCTCTCCGCCTGATTTTAAGAGATAGACAGAAAAATTATAATAACATATGATAAAATTACCGGCGCTGCCGATTGACAGCGGTTTTGTGTCTTTTCAGGCATAAAGCCAAGAGAGGGCATAAAATTTATGATAGAAAACACAAATATGGATAAAATGAAATCGGCGTTTATCGCCATTGTGGGCAAACCAAATGTAGGAAAATCCTCCATTTTGAACAGCCTGATTGGCCAGAAAATTGCTATCGTTTCGAAAAAACCACAAACAACTCGTACTCGTATTATGGGTGTTTTGACCGAAGGAGAAGACCAAATCGTCTTTATTGACACCCCGGGGCTTGTAAAACCACGTAATACGCTGGGTGATTATATGCTGAAAGCCGTTACAACTTCTGTTTCAGGGGTTGATGCTTGCTTGCTGGTTATTGAAGCCGGAACCGATATTTCAAAAGCGGATATGGATTTGATTAAACGTTTTCAAAGCAATAAAATTCCCGTTGTGCTGGCAATTAATAAAGTAGATTTGCTCAAAGATAAAACAGCCATCATGCTGCAAATTGAAAAATATGCAGCACTATATGATTTTACGGCGTTAGTGCCTGTTTCAGCCAAAAAAGGTGACGGTCTTGACTCCTTGCTCGCAGAATTAAAGAAATTAGCTATGGAGGGTGGTCACTTTTTCCCTGATGATACACTGACCGACCAACCGGAACGAGTAATTGCTGCTGAAATTGTGCGTGAAAAAATTCTGCGTCTTTTGGACAAAGAAATTCCTCATGGAACTGCAACGGTGACAGAAAAAATGCAAGAACGTGACGGGATACTGGACATTGACATCACCATTTTTTGTGAACGTGCAACCCATAAAGGAATCATCATTGGTAAAGGTGGAGCCATGCTGAAAAGTATTGGAACCAAAGCCAGACAAGATATGGAAAATTTCTTTGACTGCAAAGTGAATTTGCAGCTTTGGGTGAAGGTAAAAGAAGACTGGAGACAACGCCCGGGAACCTTGCAATCACTGGGATTTTCGGAAAAAGACTTTAAAATTTAAGAAGCATAAGCATAAAAAATGTGAAAAACCTATCGCAATCTGTCGAACAAACAATAATTTTCCATTCATAACTATCTAAATTCGTGCAAATACTGTTTATAAGAACTTCATGTCTTTGAAAGGGGGACGTATTTGTGGACGAAAAAAACGCTTGGGAAAACTTTTGCAAAACAGGTAAAGCAGAGGATTATATTAAATATTCACAGATGAAAAACCATCAGATGAGAAGTGGAATTATTCAGGAGGATCAGCATGCAAATCCAAACGCAGGGCTTGATTATCAGGGAGCAGACGGTGGGCGAGAGCGACCGTTTGGTAACGGTGTTGACGGCTGATGAAGGCGTTTTGCGGGCATTTGCCAGACGGGCTAAAAATATAAAAGACAGTAAGAATTCAGCGACACAAATTCTATGCTATTCCCGTCTAAATCTCTACAAAGGGCGGGATAAATACATAATTAACGAAGCCATTCCCATTGAAGTCTTCTTCGATTTGCGCAAGGATATTAGTAGGCTCTCGTTGGCGCAATATTTTTGTGAAATTATTGCAGAGTTCTCTCCTGAAGGAGTGGATTCTGCTGAATATTTGCGTTTAGCACTCAATGCGCTCCACTTTTTGTGCAAGGGCAGCAAACCAGAGTTGTTGCTAAAATCGATTATAGAAATGCGCCTTTTGACCTATGCCGGTTATATGCCTGACATTGTTGGCTGTGCTTCTTGCAATGCTTATGAATCCCCCCATATGCATTTTATGATTAATGAGGCCAATATTCTGTGTGATAATTGCTTTAAACCAGGACCTGAGCGCTCTGCTCCCATGAATCCGGCTGTGTTGAAAGCGATGCGTCATATTTTATACAGTGACACAGAGAAAATGTTTGCGTTTCAGTTGACGGAGAGCTCTCAAACAGAGCTTGCCGCCGCTTCTGAAGCTTATTTGCTAAGTATATTAGACAGAAAACCCAAAACGTTAGACTTCTATCATATGATAGCAAACTAGCAGCATTTGTTTTTAGCATGAGAGTAATGTCTGCCAATGAGTAATTTGCATTTACAACGAGCAGAATGTATTTTTCTTACAGATATAAAAGAAATGTTATGATTCCTTTAGAAAGGAAGCTATATGAATAAAAATGAAAAAACACTGGAACTAGATAAAATTTTGCAAATGCTTGCCAATGAAACATCAACCACCGATGCTGCTGAATTGGCTTTAGCAGTTGAACCTACGCACGATATAAATAGTGTAAAAGATAAATTAGAAGAAACGGATGCTGCGTATATACTTTCGGCTAAATTTGGTTCACCGTCTTTTTATGGCATGGTAAATGTGAGCAATGCACTTCGCCGTGCAGAAGCAGGTGGCAGCCTTAATATGGGCGAGCTTTTGCGAGTAGCCTCAACTATGCGTGCGCTTCGCTCTCTTAGCCAGTGGAGACAAAAGAGTGAAGGTACAAAAACGAAAATTGATGGATACTTTCAAGTTATTTATACCAATAAACAGACAGAAGATCGAATTTTCACAGCTATACTCAGTGAAGAAGAAATGTCAGATAATGCGTCCGTAACGCTAGCCTCTATTCGGCGAAAAATCAAAAATATGTCGGTGAGTGTGCGAGATAAATTAGACAAGCTGATTCGCTCACAGACACATCAGAAACATTTGCAAGATGCGATTGTTACCATGCGGTCGGGTCGTTTTGTGGTGCCTGTTAAAGCAGAGTATAGAGCAGAAGTGCCGGGTCTTGTACATGATTCTTCATCCAGCGGTGCAACGGTGTTTGTAGAGCCGATGGCCGTGGTAGAAGCGAACAACGAAATTCGTGTTTTACAAGCTAAAGAACAAGAAGAGATGGACCGCATTTTGCAAGAACTTTCTACAGCAGTAGGAGCAGACGCTAGTGAAGTGATTCGCAGCTACGAACACGCTTTGACACTAGATTTGATTTTTGCTAAGGCAAATCTTGCTTATAAGATGAAAGCGGTTATGCCTAAAATCAATAACGACGGCAAGGTTCTAATTCATGAAGCTAGACACCCGCTGATTGACCCACATCAGGTAGTGCCTACCAATATTTCTTTGGGAAACTCTTTTGACACCCTTATTATTACAGGCCCAAATACAGGTGGTAAGACGGTGGCTTTAAAGACAATAGGCCTTTTAACCTTGATGACAATGTGTGGGTTAATGATTCCGGCAGGTGACCACAGCGAAATTGCCATTTTTGATAACATTTTGGTAGACATTGGGGACGAGCAGAGCATAGAACAATCTCTATCCACATTTTCATCGCATATGACGAATATTATTAAAATTTTAGCGCAGGCAAACGAAAAAAGTTTGGTGTTGATGGATGAATTGGGTGCTGGTACAGACCCAATTGAAGGAGCGGCTTTGGCGACTTCAATCATTGAAGAGCTTCGGAGAAAATCGGTGCGCCTTGCTTGTACAACACACTATGCCGAGCTGAAAGCCTATGCTTTGCAAACCGAGGGTGTGGAAAATGGTTGCTGTGAATTTGATGTAGCTACATTGCGCCCAACTTATCGTTTGCTCATTGGTGTGCCGGGTAAATCCAATGCTTTTGCTATTTCAAGACGATTGGGTATGCCGCAGATAATTGTGGAAAGAGCCAGTGAATTGGTTTCAGATGAAAGCCATAGTTTTGAAAAGGTCATTGGTCAGTTGGAAAAGAGCCGCAAAAAATTAGAAAAAGAGCTTTTTGAAAGTCGTCAGCAGAAACGAGAAATACAGCAAAAATTAGAAGAGACCAATAAATTTCATACAGAAGCAGAGCAAAAAGCACAAAAAGAGATTGATAAGGCTCGACAAGATGCAGAGCAAATTGTTGCCATGACAAGAGCCAAAGCAGAAGGTCTGATTCATGAAATGGAAGAGCTGCGCCGCCAAAAGAACAAAGAAATATCGGCTGACCAAAAGGCGAGAATGCGTGCTGGTATCAAAGAGCTTGATAGTGTGGCAAACCCAGTGAGGGAGAGAAAAAGTGATGGCGATTATGTGTTGCCTCGAAAACTCAAAGCGGGAGACAATGTTCTAATCTTTGATATTGATAAAAAAGCCGTTGTACTCGAAGAGCCAAAGGGTGAAGTTGTTTTGGTGCAAGCCGGTATTATCAAAACAAGAGTGAATCTAAAGAATCTGCGGTTACTGCAAAATCAGGCGAATAAGCCGCAGAAGAATGTGCCAAAACATCGTACGGTGACAAAGGCAGTATCTGAAAAAGCAACGACAGAGCTTGATTTGCGAGGCATGAATGTAGAAGAATCACTGATGGAAGTGGATAACATTTTAGACCACGCTGCACTCATGGGTATTGCGCTTATCACCATTATTCACGGCAAGGGAACAGGTGTGCTGCGAAATGCGGTGCAACAACATTTAAAGACCTGTTCTATTGTAAAGAGTTTTCGCCTTGGCACATATGGAGAGGGCGAAAGCGGTGTAACAATTGTTGAACTCAAATAGTTGTCATAGAAAATTTACAGTTTTAAAAAGGGGAATTGGTTGAATTCCCCTTTGTTTTATATTAGAATAGTGATAATAGTTAAAGAAAGAGGGAATTGAAATTGGCAGTCAAGCAGTTTAAAACAGAATCAAAAAGAATTTTAGATTTGATGATTCATTCTATTTACACACACAAAGAGATATTTATTCGAGAATTGGTTTCGAATGCCAGCGATGCGATTGACAAGCTTTATTACAAAGCTTTGAATGATGGCAGTACAGGTCTTGACCGAAACGATTTTTATATTCAAATTGATTTAGACGCAGAAAATCGTACACTTACTATCTCTGATAATGGTATCGGCATGACAAAAGAAGATTTGGAAAATAATCTAGGCGTCATCGCTAACAGTGGTTCTTTGAAATTTAAAAATGAAAACGACAAAAAAGATGAAATTGACATTATCGGACAGTTTGGTGTAGGTTTCTATTCTGCCTTCATGGTAAGTGACACGGTTACAGTTGAATCAAAAGCATTTGGCAGCGATGAAGCTTACCGCTGGACATCTTCAGGTGCTGACGGCTATGAAGTGGAAGCTTGTGAGAAAGAAACGCACGGCACGAGTATCACGCTCTATCTGAAAGAATCTTCAGAAGACGAAAATTATGATGAGTTTTTGCAGGCTTATCGTATTTCTTCCTTAATCAAAAAATATTCTGACTATATCCGTTACCCAATTAAAATGGAAATGCAGAAAAGCCGCTTGAAAGAGGGCACAGGCACAGAAGAAAAAGAAGCTGAATATGAAAGCTATACTGAAGTGGAAACACTCAACAGTATGGTTCCGATTTGGAAGAAATCTAAAAGCGAAGTTAGCGAAGAAGATTATAATAATTTCTATAAAGAAAAATTCATGGATTGGCAAAATCCTCTCCATGTCATTCGCACCTCTACGGAGGGGGCTGCTACTTATGAAGCCCTGCTCTTTATTCCCGAAAAACCGGCAATGGATTATTACAGCAAGGAGTTCGAAAAAGGACTGCAACTTTATGCCAGTGGCGTCATGATTATGGAAAAATGTGCAGATTTGCTACCAGACCATTTCAGCTTTGTGAAAGGACTCGTTGATTCACAAGATTTATCACTGAACATTTCCAGAGAAATGCTGCAGCATGACCGTCAACTGAAAATTATTGCGGGACGTATTGAAAAGAAAATTGCGTCTGACCTTAAATCAATGTTGCAAAACGATAGAGAGAAATATGACAAATTCTTTGAGAGTTTTGGCTTGCAGCTCAAATTTGGTATGTATGATCAATATGGTATGCATAAAGATGAGCTCAAAGATTTAGTTCTTTTCTATTCTTCTACAGAGAAGAAATTAGTGACGCTCGCTGAATATGTTTCGCGTATGAAAGAAGACCAGCAGTATATTTATTATGGTGCAGGCGAAAGCTATGAAAAGGTTTTGCAGCTGCCGCAAGCTGATGCTGTTTCTGAAAAAGGCTATGAGATTCTCTGCCTGAAAGACAATATCGATGAATTTGCTCTTAAAATGTTGCGCACTTACGAAGAAAAAGAATTTAAAAATATTTCATCTGCAGACTTAGATTTGCAGTCTGATGAAGAAAAAGAGCAAGCCGAGAAATTGGCACAAGATAATGAAGGTCTCTTTAATTTCATGAGAGATTCTCTGCAAGATAAAGTAAAAGCCGTGCGGTTGTCTAAGCGTTTGAAAAAGCACCCTGTCTGCATTTCAACTGATGGTGAGATTACCACCGAAATGGAAAAAGTATTGAATGCTATGCCAACAGGAGAAAAAATCAAAGCCGAGCGTGTTCTAGAGATTAATGCGGCACATCCTGTTTTCGAAGCATTGCAGGCTTTGTATGAAAAAGATGATGAAAAGCTCAAACTCTATACAGAGATTCTTTATAATGAGGCACTTTTGATTGAAGGTTTGCCGATTGAAGATGCAGTAGACTTTGCATCGAAAATTTGCTCTTTGATGTAACAAAATGCTGGAAAGGTGTTGCTATGAATTATCCGAACGAAACTGATTTTGCAGGTAAAACGGATGGGAAAGATGTTGAAACTCCAAAAGAGGAACTCCCTCTTCCAGATGGGATAAAAGCCGTAGATGATAATAATGGGGCTGAAGCTGAAACAGCAAAAGCACCTACCGATGAATCTGTGCAGTCAACAGCAGAACTGCCCCGAAACCCGGGGTATGCACCGCCGTATGCTACACAACCTATGTATGGATATGCTCCTCAGGCTGTGCCGGCCATGCCATACTCTTTTTGGGACCCAATGAAAGCAAAAAGAAAACTAATGCGTTCTTCCGTAAATAGTGCAGGATTTATTTTAATAGGAACCATGATGGCCATGCTAATATTGAGTGCTATTTTTGGAGCAGTAGTCCAATTTCTTGCACAAGCCGGAAAATTTGATTTCTTTGCAAGTTATGAACAAACCCTTTATTGGTTCCAGTCTTCTTTATCGGCAGTCAGTTTTTTAATCCCCACACTCATTTTCATAAAAACATCTAAGTTTTCTTTGGGTTCAGCTTTAAAGTTTGAAAAAGGAGACTTTCTCTATAAATTATGTTTCATTTTCTTGGGGGTGGGTGCTGCTTTCCTATCCAATATCCCAGGGCAGTTGGTGAGCAAGCTAGTAGAGTATCTTGGCTTTAGAACAGCAGAAGCTCCCGTTCCCTCCGAAATGACGGCAGACTTGTTATTGCCATACTTGCTGCAACTGGTTATTATAGCACCCTTGGTAGAAGAATTTGTATGTCGTGGGGTCATTTTATCGGCACTTGAAAAACATGGCCAGCTTTTTGCGATTACGACATCAGGTTTACTTTTCGGACTTATGCATGGTGATATTGCCTCTATGGTCGTGGCGTCTATTGCGGGGATGTTGTTTGGACTCATCTATATCAAAACGCGCAACCTTTGGGTAACAGTAGTGATTCATGCGCTCTATAATTTAACAGCCACAATTTCTTCTTATAGTTATCTCTTCGTTGAGGAAGAAACAGCATTGCTGATTTCTAACTTGTTGACGGTGATT
This sequence comes from Scatolibacter rhodanostii, assembly GCF_900197595.1. Taxonomy (GTDB): domain Bacteria; phylum Bacillota; class Clostridia; order Oscillospirales; family Acutalibacteraceae; genus Scatolibacter; species Scatolibacter rhodanostii. The sequence continues at coordinate 404,074 of NZ_FZLO01000001.1, forward strand.
CCGATTTTATTGAGTGTTGTGGCATTGATTGTTCTATTCACTGTCTATCGCAGCAAAATGTTTGATAAAAGAAAAAGTGATACTCAAAAGTTGAAAGCAGTAAGTTATCCGTCACAGCCGGGAATGCTCTATCCGTCTAATGTTGCTCCTATGTATTGGGAAGCTCCTGTGAAATTTTCTCAGATAGTAGCGACATGGTTTACGTCAGTGCCGGTATGGATATTAATTGTCTATGTAGCGTTTAATTTTGTTGCAACCAATCTTATGCTTTAGAGGAAATGTTGTTCATGTCTCAGATAAAAAAATTGGAATTTATTCCTCAAAAACAATATATGGAAAAGGCTCTTCAACTGGCAGAACAAGCCGGAAAAATGGGGGATGTTCCCGTTGGAGCAGTTATTGAAAAGAATGGTGTAATTGTTGGAACAGGCAGAAATCGGCGGGAGGAAAAGCAAAATGCTCTTTGCCATGCCGAAATAGAAGCCATCCATGAAGCTTGCCAAAATCTAGGTTCATGGCGTCTTTCTGACTGTTGTATGTATGTGACACTGGTACCTTGTCCCATGTGTGCAGGGGCTATCTTGAACGCTCGAATTGACAGGGTGGTTTTTGGCGCAGATGATGAAAAACTTAACCACTCTGCATTAGAGGTTTGGGGCAATTCAGGTTGGCAGAGCACACAACTGTTTCGTAATTTTATGCAGGAAGAGTGCCAGACCCTTCTAAAAGAATTCTTTTCTAACCTTCGAGACACTCGATAAAAATAAAAAACCAGTTTTGGATAATACCAAGACTGGTTTTTTTAAATTGATATATAAAGAAAAACAAAGCTGGAAGACCAGCTCTGTTTTCGAGGTAAAATATGAAAAAGACTAAAAGCCCTTGTACGCAAATTACATTCTAGATCGATTATACTCTGAATCAAAAGTATTGTTGCTAAAGGTGATTTCTTGTTTTGGACTATACCTTTGCGCATTAGATCTGAAATAGTTAGGATCTGTTTTCCTTTTTTTCCATACAAACAGAACATAGAGAACTGGTATGATAGCCAAAAGTAAAAAGGCAAGAACAGAAGGAAGAATATTGGTTTGTTTTGTAACAACAGCACGAATTTCTTGACTTTGTTGTGTGTTTGTGTCATTCGATTCTATGTAAGAAGTGTTGGCAGAACTGGTTTCTGCTGAAGTCATCAATTGTATTGATAACCTGCTAAAACCTATTATAGCAATGACAGTCAACGAAAGTACTAAGACAAATCTCGAAGCACTTTTTATAAATCTTTTATACATCTCAACCGCCTTATTTCATCAAAAAGTTGATTATATTCGTTACATAATTTTTATAAGTGTTACAATTTAGTTACAGTTTAGCATAGGTTATTCATTTTTGCAAGAGGAAATCGAAAGATTAATAAAACGTTCATATTCTACACAGATAAAGACAAAAAAAGCCCAAGATATAGTCTGCTTGATGTGAATAAGTTTGTTTTTTGTACTATATTATGATACAATAAAGGCAAACAAGTTTATATACAAAATAAAGATTTACTTTTTATTCCTTGCAGTCACTATCTCAATAATTTAATGAAACAAGTATCTAAATGCGCTTTCTTATGAAATAGTTAATTTTGGCGAGGAAGTGATTTTTTGAGCCAGCGAAGAATTATACTGGGCGATACAGACAATACGAGAGATTTGGGTGGATATCCAATCGGCAAGTTCGGTATGACAAAATATAGTGTGTTTTGGCGAAGCGGAGTTCCGAAAAATCTGTCAAAAGACAATATAGAAATGCTCAAACGGATGAGAATAATAACGGTCATTGATTTAAGAGCGGCGGATGAGTTAAAACGTATGCCTAGCTGTTTTGTCAATAGAAAAGACTTTAGTTATTATCATTTACCTATTTATGCCAATCGCACCAGGGGAAAGCCGCTAGAGTATTTTTCTATGCTCTCAAGTCCTGGTATGGCGAAGATTTTTAAAATACAGGCTGCGCTGCTCTCTGGATGCTTGTTTCACTGTAGAGCAGGAAAAGATAGAACAGGCGTGATAGCAGCACTTCTTCTTTTATTGGCAGGGGTAGAAGATTCGGATATCATAGCTGATTATGTAATGACCTATCCGTATTTGGCAAAGCGGTTAGAAATCATTCAAGAGCAGAATCCGGATTTTCCAGCCTATGTAATTCATTCAGAGCCAGAATATATGCAAGGCTTTCTTTCACTTTTTCATAGAAAATATGGAACAGCAGAAAGGTATCTATCGCTGATTGGGCTAACAAGCAGAGAGATTAAAAAATTGAAAACAAAACTGGTGGATTAATCTTCATAGCATAACTTCAAAGTTTGAAAGACGACTAATTTTTATGGAGGAGTGATATTTTGAGTAAACGAAGAATTATACTGGATAACACAGAAAACACGAGAGATTTAGGCGGATATCCCACTGACGAAGCTAAGATAACAAAGTATGGTGTGTTTCTCCGTAGTGCAGTTCCAGTGAATTTAAGCAAAGCAGACAGCAAAATGTTAAAGCAAATGGGAATTAACACGATTATTGACTTCCGAGTAGAAGATGAAATTGAACGTGTGCCGTCTTACTTTGCCGATAAAGCTGATTTTATATATTACAGTTTACCTATTCGAGGAAGTCATTATATGCGCAATGGGCCAGAAGCCATTTCAGCTGCTTATATGAAAATGTTGCAGAGTGAGGCCATGCCAAAAATTTTCAAAATTCAGGCAGAAATGTCGGGTGGCTGTTTATTTCATTGCACAGCTGGAAAAGATAGAACGGGGACAGTAGCCGCTATTCTGCTGTTATTGGCCGGTGTATCTGACTTAGATATTGTTGCAGACTACGTTATGTCCTACCCATATCTAGCAAGATTTTTAACTATTTTTCAAAAGGAAGATCCTAATTTCCCGGCCTATGTGTTGCGTTCCGATCCAGAATATATGCAGGGTTTTCTTGCGCTTTTTCATGAAGAATACGGAACAGCCGAAAACTATTTAGCCTCGATTGGGGTGACAAACCAAGAGATTGAAAAACTCAGAGCAAAACTGGTTGACTAACTTTTTTATTATATTATATTATAGTATAACAACCTATTTATGGTATTCCAGTATTAAATCAAAAAGTGTAATATTTTAAATATAGAAAAATAGAGACACAAAACAGTATCCACCAACGCGAGAATATCGCACAGGTGGATACTGTTTTGTGTATTTTTAGAGCTTATTTTAATTTCCAGATTAAATCGGCTAATAAAAGATCTTGCTCAAATCGTTCAGGCGTTGTATCTTTATTAATATGGACAAATTCAATATCCATAATTCTTGCCCAATCACGCATTTCTTCTGCGTTTAAGTCATAGCTGAGAACAGTGTGGTGTGCGCCGCCGGCCAAAATCCAAGCTTCTGCACCTGTTTTAAGGTCTGGCATAGGTTTCCACATAATACGTGCAACAGGTAGATTAGGCATTTCTAGGGTTGGTACAACACAGTGGATATCTTGCACAATCAAGCGTAGTCTGCCGCCCATATCGACGAGGCTGGCAACAATACCGTCACCCTCATGGCCTTCAAAAACGAGACGGGCAGGGTCTTTACGGTTGCCGATACCAAGTGGGTGTACTTCGATTTTAGGTTTATCAGCGGCAAGAGAAGGGCAGACTTCCAGCATATGGGCACCTAGGCTCAATTCATTGCCTGAAGTTAAGTCATAAGTGTAATCCTCCATGAAGGCCGTGCCGCCAGTTTTGCCTTCTGCCATTGCTTTCATCACGTGGGTCAATGCGCTGACTTTCCAATCGCCCTCGCCGCCGTAGCCATAACCTTTTTCCATAAGTCTTTGGCTGGCAAGACCAGGGAGCTGCTCCATACCATATAAATCTTCAAAAGTATTGGTATAAGCGGAAGCTCCTTTCTCTTTTAGGAAACGCTCCATAGCAATTTCAACTTTAGCTTGATAACGCACAGATTCAAGGTTATTCGTGACCATAACATATTTTTCGTTATACTCTTTCAGTAACGCATCAATTTCTTCTTCTGTGACAGCTTCAATGTATTCTACAAGGTTGCCAACCGGCCAAGTATTCACTTGCCAGCCTAGCTTTTTCTGCACTTCTACTTTGTCGCCCTCAGTGACGGCCACTTCACGCATGTTATCGCCAAAACGAACCACCTTGAGAGATTTGCTGACAGCAGCACCAACAGCAGAACGCATCCAGTTGCCCACTTTTTCTTGAACTTCTTTGTCTTCCCAATAACCGACAACAATTTTGCGAGCCATGCGCAGTCTAGCAGCGATGAAGCCGTGCTCTCTGTCACCATGAGCACTTTGGTGAAGGTTCATGTAGTCCATATCAATTCCCTCGTTCGGGATTTGACGATTGAATTGTGTGTGCAGATGTAGATATGGTTTTTGCAGAGCATTGAAACCATTAATCCACATTTTGCTAGGGCTAAACGTATGCATAAAGGTAATGATACCAGCACATTCGTCCGCATAATTCACTTCTTTGACAACCTGTGAAATTTCATCAGGTGTTTTCATGACTCCTTTAAAAACAACTTCGCAGGGGAGGCTTTCAGAGTTGTTCAGTTCCTCCACAATTCTGCGGCTGTTTTTTTCTACTTGTTCCAATGTTTCAGGGCCATACAAAAACTGGCTTCCTGTTAAAAACCAAAATTTGTAGTTTTTCATATTTTCCATGATTCTATCTTCCTTTCTAAAGTTGTACATACCTTTAATACTATTATACATATATTTGGATAAAAAACGAGAGGTAAAATTAGAAAACTAATCGTTTGATGTAGAAATAATTAAGAGAGATTACTGTGCAAAATGACAATACCATATTTAAAAAAGCGGAGAAAATTAAATACAATAGCAAAATAAAGTTCATGATATGTTTGTTTTTATGTATTGCAAAAACAGCCTCGGGGGATTATAATATAAATAAGATTATCTTCAAATTGAAGTTAGTCTATAATTAAAATAAAAATAAAGGAGTTTGACATGGCTGTTATTACAAAAGATACCATTATTGGCGATATTTTGGACATGGACGGCACAACAGCGCCTTTCTTTTTACAGATGGGTATGCATTGTCTGGGTTGTCCCGCATCTCGCGGCGAAACAGTTGAGCAGGCATGCATGGTTCATGGTGTAGAGTGGGAAGAGCTCGTTGACGCTTTAAATGAACACATGACAGATAAATAAAAGTCGCCTAATGCCGCTCGACTTTTGCCGGGCGGCATTTTGTTTGCCATGAATACGATATGAGTGATTTAATTAAATTAAAACCTAGATTGCAAACTTGCGCCGATTTCGTACGAACAGGCAAAAAAGTGGCAGATGTGGGAACAGACCATGCCTATCTTCCTGTTTATTTGCTGCAAACGAATCGCGTGTCTTTTGCGGTAGCAAGTGATATTAATAAAGGTCCGCTTGATTCTGCCAAAGCAAATGCTGCACGTTTTTCAGTCTTAGATAAGCTTTCTTTGCGGCTTTCTAACGGTCTTGCTGAAATTAACAAAGAAGAAGTAGACGATATTGTTATAGCCGGTATGGGCGGCGAGCTCATTCTTCGCATTATCTTAGAAACACCGTGGCTTTTTTCTACAGACAAGGCGTTGGTTTTGCAGCCAATGACCAAAGCCAATGTCTTGAGAAAAGGACTTGCGGAAAATGGATTTAAAATCTTGAAAGAGCAGGCCGTTTTAGAAGATAAGAAAATTTATAGTGTGATGTCTGTACAATTTTGCGGACAAAAGCGTGTAATCTGCGTTTTAGAAGAATATATGGGACAAATACTGCCATCCGAACTTTATAGCAATTTATACGCTCAAAAGGTGGTTTCTTCCTTAAAAAAGAAGCTCCTTGGTTTTACAGTAGATGACCAAAATGTAGAGAAGGAAGCACTTGAGGCGGCAATTACGGAGATTGAAGAGCAATATTTAAAATAGTAATGATTTGAGGTGACTGAAATGGCAACTGTGATGGACATCTACCATGCAATCGATAAGGTAGCACCTTTTTCGTCAGCGTTGTCTTTTGATAATGTAGGAATCTTGGTGGGCGACAGCCAAGCGGAAGTGAAGTCTGCCATGATTGTATTGGACATTACCCCTGAAATCGTAAAAGAAGCTGCTGGAAAGAACGTAGATTTAATCATCAGCCATCATCCTGTAATTTTCAGTCCGCTCAAATCTGTGACAGAGAAAGATATTGCCTATCATCTCATTGCGCATAGGATAGCGGCAATAGGCTGCCATACCAATTTAGATTTATCACCGGTCTGCGGTGTGAATGTTGCTCTTGGAAAAGCACTAAAATTAGAGGATATTCAACTCCAAAATGAAATTGGTGAAGGGCATATCCTTTTTACAGGGGAATTACCAATGGCTCTTTCACCAAAGGAGTTTGCAACATTAGTGAAAGAGTCGTTACAATCAAAAAGAGTACATTTCTGTGAGGGAAAAAATCGAGTTAAAAAGATTGCCTTTTGTTCAGGTGCTGGGGCAGATGAAATGCTTTTGGCACAAAAGTGCGGAGCGGATGCCTTTTTAACAGGAGAAATGAAGCACCATGAGGAACTAGAAGCTGCTCGCCTAGGATTAACCATTGTGACGGCGGGTCATTTTGAAACAGAAGTTGTTTTTGCAAAAGAACTTCTGGCTTATTTAGAAGATGAAGTCAAAGATGTTCGTTTTAGCACATCAGTATGTGAGAAAGCGGCGTTCGAAGTATTGTGAGGGAAATATGGCATTAGACGGTGCATTTCTGCGTCATATCAAAACAGAGTTGGAAGAAAAATTAATTGGTGCTCGTGCCGATAAAATTTATCAACCCAATCGTGAAGAAATAATCATTGCATTTAGAACGAGACAAGAGGCACTCAAAGTGCTTTTTTCTGCCCGTGCCAACAGTGCAAGAGTCGGCATTATCAATCAGACACCTGAAAATCCAAAGCAGCCGCCCATGCTGTGTATGTTGTTGCGCAAAAAACTACAAGGGGCTAGGCTCGTTGAGATTCGCCAGCCAGACCTAGAGAGAGTTTTGCATTTTGATTTTGATACTGTCAATGAGTTGGGCGATAGAGTTACCATTACTTTAACAATGGAAATTATGGGGAAATACAGCAATATTATCGTAGTGAATCATGAAGGTTTGATTATTGATTCTCTAAAACGAGTGGATGCTGAAATGTCCTCGCAACGTTTGGTTTTGCCGGGACTTCGCTATCAATTGCCGCCGCCACAAGAAAAATTAAACATATTAACGACAGACGGGAATGCTTTGCTGCAAAAGCTCGCAGAAATACCTGCGGATATGGAGCTTTCTAAAGCACTGCTCAAAACTTTGCAAGGTATTTCTCCTGTTGTTTGCCGTGAGATTCAGCATCAGGTGGGCAGAGGAGAATTTCTAAATATAAAAGAACTGGATGAAGAACAACTGTTTCGATTGAAATTCTATTATGAGAAGCTTCGAGAAGCGGTTACCAATCATTCAGGAACACCCTTTATCGTCGTAGAACGTTCTAAAAGACCCATTGATTTCTCTTTTCTTGAGATACATCAATACGGTACTTCGGCTGTTGTCATTCAAAAAGAGACATTTTCAGAACTTTTAAATGCTTTCTTTGAAGAACGAGATAGCGGAGACCGTATGAGAGTGAAACAGCAAGATTTGCTGAAATTACTGACAAATTTATCAGAGCGTCTTTCTCGAAAGATAGAGCACCAGCAGGCCGAATTGGCAGAATGTGCATATAAAGATGACCTGAGAATTGCCGGTGATTTATTAAGCAGCAATTCATATGCGATTGCGCCAGGCGCAACGGTTGTCAAATTACAGAATTTTTATGATGAGAATTTAGCGGATATTGAGGTCAAGCTTAATCCGGCATTAAGCGCTTCTCAGAACGCACAAAAATATTATAAAGATTATCGAAAGGCGAAAACAGCAGAAAATATTCTGCAAACTCAAATTATAGCTGCGAAGGAAGAACTGCTATACATTGATTCTGTATTTGAGTCGCTGGCTTTGGCAAAATCAGAGCAAGACTTAGGAGAAATACGTGCCGAATTGACTGGAGAGGGGTATATTAAAAAATCCCGAAACAAAAAAGAAAAAGAAGCGGGTGTTAGTGCTCCTTTAAAATTCACCTTAGAAAGCGGACTTGAAGTTTTAGTAGGCAGGAATAACCGCCAAAATGATAAACTAACTATGAAAACGGCTAGAAAACAAGATATTTGGTTTCATGTAAAGGGCTTTCCGGGTTCACACACGGTTTTATTGACGGAAGGGAAAAACCCTAGCGAGGATGAAATCAAACAAGCGGCGGCATTAGCAGCAAAATATAGTCGAGCAAAAGATTTAGTGCAGGTTGCGGTTGACTATACAGAGATTCGCCATGTTACAAAACCACAAGGAGCAAAGCCAGGTATGGTCAATTATGTTAATTATAAAACTATTTTTGTGAAGCCGACAGAATAAAATATAATTTTTATATTGCATTTTGAAAAAGACTATGCTATAATACTCAAGCAGTCGATTTTTAGCTGTTTTAGTATTATGTGGGGGATTAGCTCAGCTGGGAGAGCGCTACACTGGCAGTGTAGAGGTCAGCGGTTCGATCCCGCTATTCTCCACCAAAACGAAATAAGAGTCGCTTAAACGCTAGGTTTAAGCGACTCTTATTTTATCTATCTACGATTCTTACACGATTCTTCAAATATACCAATTATATTTTTACAGGCTAATATATTTATTTATAGGAATAGCGGCAAGCATCTTGTATCTGCTATTTCGGTAATGGTATACTAAATCTATTGAGGAGATAAAATATGAATTTATGGCTTTATGTTAGCCTAAACAAATGGATTTAATAAATCTTTCATAATTCAAGATAAGAGGTGGTTTCTTGTATTTTCCCAGTGAATTAGAAAAAATAATCGGTAGGCTTCCTTTTACTATCAATACGACAGGATTGTCTGGTTCTAAGGTACTTTGCTTTGAAGATATGGTGCTTAAAATTGAAACAGAGAGCGAAGAATCAAATCAAGAGCAGGATATGATGATGTGGCTGGCTGATAAACTGCCGGTGCCTCGGGTACTCTACTCTAAAACAGAAAATGGCATAAGCTATTTATTGATGAGTATGATAGATGGAAAGATGTCTTGTGACGAAGATTTTATGAAAAAGCCTCGGGCTTTAATAGAATCTCTTGCAAAGGGTCTAAAAATGCTATGGAGTGTAAGTATAGTGGATTGTCCGTATGACAATCCGCTTGATAGTAAGCTGAAATTTGCTGAATATCGTGTGCTAAATAATCTGTGTAATACAGAAGATGCTGAACCGGAAACGTATGGTTCAAATGGATTTCGTTCTCCGAAGGATTTGTTAAGTTGGCTAAAAAGAAACAGACCTGTTGAAAATGTTACCTTTACACATGGTGACTATTGTTTACCAAACATTTTTCTTCAGGGCGGTGAAATAAGTGGGTTTATTGATTTAGGCGGGAGTGGTATCGCTGATCAATATCAGGATATTGCCTTGTGTTATAGAAGCCTTAAACATAATTTCAGCGGAAAATACGGTGGCAAACAATATCCTGATGCTGACCCTGATAGACTGTTTGATGAATTAGGAATCATGCCCGATTGGGAAAAGATAAAATATTACATTCTTCTAGATGAATTATTTTAAGAAACTCGTGATAGGATTTGCTAAGAATTTTTTGCGGGATTGAAATACAAACCTAATGAAACAAATCTAAACAAATGATAAAATATAGCTAATGGATGGTCTTTTGATAAGTGGTTCGGATATTGTTTTTATACATAATACTATTGTGGAGGCAAATTTTGAAAATAACAATTATACATGGGCAAAGTCACAAAGGTTCCACTTATCACATAGCAGAATTGCTTGCTAAGAAAATTGGAGGAAAAATAACCGAGTTTTTTCTTCCTAGGGATTTTGATAAATTTTGTATTGGCTGCAGCAATTGCTTTATGAAGGGGGAATCGATGTGCCCTCATTATACAAAGTTAACGCCTCTTACAGAGGCGATTGATAGCGCAGATGTTCTTATATTTGCCAGTCCTGTTTATGTGTATCACGCGACGGGTTCAATGAAAGCTTTTCTGGATCATTATGGTTATCGGTGGATGGTACATCGTCCTCATGCCCCCATGTTTAACAAGCAAGCGGTGTGCATATCAACTGCTGCAGGTGCAGGAATGAAATCTACCAACAAGGATATGGCAGACAGTATGTTTTTTTGGGGGGTTGGCAAAATATATCAATATGGAGTCGGGGTTCAAGCGATTGATTATAAAGGGGTACCTGATAAAATAAAGCAGAAAATAGAGAAGAAAACATCTTCTTTGGCAGATAAAATAAAATCGAAAGAGGGGCATGTTGCTCCAGGGCTCAAAACCAAAGCATTCTTTAATATCATGAGAATGGTTATGAAAAAAGGTTGGAATCAAGCGGATATGAACTATTGGAAAGATAAAGGATGGACAGAGAAAAATAGGCCGTGGTAATACTTTATATTAGTTATAAACTGTAAGTATCCGAAAGTTGGATCCAGTATCTGAAACAATACAAAAAAATTGAGCATGAATACGGCCGAAAGTGCCGATAATTATTAATGAGAACTACTTCATTCTCATTTTAGGAAAGACCAAGTTTGATTCGATAGATGAAGAGGAGAAATAAACGTGAATGTTTTTGATATCATTGGTCCTGTCATGATAGGACCTTCTAGCTCTCATACAGCAGGAGCAGTTCGCCTTGGTTTGATTACCCACTGCCTTTTGGGGAAGAAGGCAATAGAAGCTAAAATAACACTTTATGGTTCCTTTGCTAAGACTTATAAAGGGCATGGAACAGATAAGGCTTTAACTGCGGGTATAATGGGCATGGAGACAGATGATGTCAATATACGTCATGCCATAGAACTTGCCAAACAAAATGGACTATCGGTTACACTGGATGTATCAGAAAATGCGGCACTACACCCAAATACCGCAAGAATTTGCTTGGTGGCGGAGGACGGTACTTCGGTTGAGCTTTTGGGCAGCAGTATCGGCGGAGGAAGTATTGAAGTGACAGAAGTGAACTATATGCCTGTTTTTTTAACAGGAGAGCAAACAACATTGATTGTTTTGCATCAGGACAAGCCTGGTGTAATTGCGCAGGTCGCTGATTTTTTGGCAGAAGAGGGAGCTAATATTGCCAGCTTTTATTTGTCTCGGCAGAAAAAAGGCGGAGAATCAGTGATGACTATTGAAGTAGATGGAACCGTGAATCAGAATCTAAATGATAAGATTAATGCGTTGCCCAATGTGATTTCTAGCACATTGCTGGCAGTATAAATGGGGTAAATATGGAGTTTAACTTTGATTATAGTTCTGTAGCAGACATCGTGAAAGAAGCTGTCAGAAGAGAAATATTACTATCAGAATTGATTTTAAAGCAGCAAGCAGAGCAATTGGAATGTAGCTGTGAAGTTCTTTTTGAGAAGATGAAAGAACGATATCAGGTCATGAAAGAATCGGTGCGTTTGGGGAGTGACCCTGATTTGCGCAGTGTGAGTGGTTTGACAGGAGGAGATTCCTATAAAGTAATGCAGCGGCATCAGTCTGGGCATAGTTTGGTAGGTTCGCTCTTTTCAGGCGCTATGTATCGTGCCTTGGCGGTTTCAGAGCTGAACGCTGCGATGGGTAAAATTGTAGCAACTCCAACAGCAGGGAGCTGTGGTATTCTCCCTGCTTCTGTTATCACTATGCAGGAAGAATATGAACTATCAGAAGAGAAATGTGTGATGTCACTGTTTACGGCTGCCGGTGTAGGAATGGTCATTGCGGGCAAAGCCGGTGTGTCGGGTGCACAAGGGGGCTGTCAGGCAGAATGCGGTTCGGCATCCGCTATGGCTGCAGCAGCGATAGTCGAGTTAGCAGGAGGAACAGCAGAAATGGCCGCCGATGCGGTTGCCATTGTGCTGAAAAATGTTCTGGGGCTCGTCTGTGATCCGGTAGCTGGTTTGGTGGAAATTCCATGCATCAAGCGAAATGCTTCAGGAACAGCCACTGCTTTCATGGCAGCAGAACTTGCCTTGTCAGGCGTAAGGAGTGCTATTCCGGCAGATGAAGTGATTGTTGCGATGAAAAATGTAGGGGATCAGATGTCGTCATCACTAAAAGAAACTGCCGAAGGAGGTTTGGCAACAACACCAACCGGCAAGAATTTATTTCAGCAAGTGTTTGGAACAGAAATGAAAGACGATGAAACGGTATGTTCTGTGTGTACAGGATGTGGCTCGTAAGGCAAAAACAAGTTGTTTGCTTGATACGGATAGGAATAAAGTTAGGAAATAACTAGCCAAACTAAGCCTAAGCATATTAAACTTAGATTAAGTTATTGCCACAAAAAACCGATTGCAGTATTGATAATACATACTACAACCGGTTTTTTCATAGCTTAAAATTTATTGTACTTAGCGATAATTTCCTGCATTTCTGTAAAATGCTTTTCTATTTCTGTCACGAGTTTAAACTGCGTACGGCAACGGTCAAGATTATGATGTTCTCGGTGGATTTTAAAGTAAGTATCGCCTTCCAGATAATCTGTGAGAAAGCGCATGCCGCATTCTAAAGTCATCAGTTTTGCACCCCAAGGGAGACACTGTATTTCCATAGGAGTCAGCACGTTGCCTGCCGCCGATAAATAGCCGCGCGTATAAGCTTCGAATAATTCTAAACTCAAAGAAACCTTGCTTAAATTAGTCTCATCTTCAGCGGCTGTATTGGCACCAAAGCGAATCGAATCTCCAAAGTCGTTTAAAGCTAATCCGGGCATGATTGTGTCTAAATCGATGATACATTCGCCTTTTCCCGTTTGAGGATTAAGCAGGATATTATTGAGCTTTGTGTCATTATGAGTGACTCGCAGAGGAAGTTTACCAGCATCTAAAAGCTTCATTAAGTAGCTGCAATCTGACTCTCTTTGCAGAACAAAATCAATTTCTGACTGAATGTTTTTTGCTCGTGATAAGGTGTCAGCTACTAAAGCTTCTTTAAAATTTATAAAGCGATTTCGCGTGTCGTGAAAATGAGGAATGGTTTCGTGCAATGTTTCGGCAGGATAACCCTCAAGTTCTCTCAAAAATAGACCAAAGCTTTGTGCCGCGTTATAGAATTGCTCCGGTTTTTCTACCGACTGCAAGCAAATTGTATCCTCAATGAAATTATAAACACGCCATGCTTGACCGTCAATATCCTGATAGAACGGTTCTCCTTGCTTTGTTTTTAAGACATAGAGGATTTTCTGAGGATTGGTTTTGGAATCCTCCAGTTTGATTTTTTTCAGGTATTCTGTAACACCGACAATGTTTTCCATTAATGCGTGCGGGTTTTTGAATACACTGGTGTTAATTCTTTGCAGAATGAATCGTAGGGGGCTACCGTCTTCTTTTTGCACATATACAGCAAATGTGTCGTTGACGTGTCCTGAGCCATAACGAACTGCCCCGGCTACCTCTCCGCCAAAATCAAAAGCTTGCAGAGCTTCGTCTATCTGTAGAGTTTGATTTTTTTTCATCATTCCATCCTCCATAAAGGTTTTGGATATAAACCATTTTTATGCTTGTCTTCAATAGCCGCCATGACCACAGGTTTATCTTCTTTATAGGTAACGCCATACCATTTGTCTGAACTTGTCAGCACCTTAACGTCTGCTTTGTTTTCAGATAAAAGTTGACTGACAACACTGGGCAGAAAGTATTCACCTTTTAATGGATTGTCTTGAAGAGCATCATCTAAAAATTGCACAAATCGGTTTTCTGATTCATCAATAAACTCTTTCGTGAATCCCCAAAGATTCATGGAGACAGGAGTTCCTTTTGGCAGTTTTGTCCAAGTAGTTCCATCATCTTCTGTATAAACAGCGCCATCATCTTGTTTTTCAATATGAGTGTGTTCCGTAATATCCAAGAGCTGTCCTTGTTCATTCACTTCACAGACACCTCGTGCTACATGACCGTTTTCGGTCAAGGTATTTTCAATCGAATAGCCAATCAACACAAACGGATATTTTGGGGACTCTTTAGGTGTCTGCTTCAAAAAGTTAAAAACAAGTTTAAAACCCTCTGCACCATAGTAATCATCAGCATTAATCACAGCAAATGGGCCGCGAATCAAATTTCTGGCACTGAGTACGGCATGACAAGTACCCCATGGCTTGGTTCGGCCTTCGGGCAAGGTGTATCCGGCAGGGAGGTCGTCCAGTTCTTGATAAGCATAATGCACAGTCATTTTTTTTTCGATGCGGTTGCCAATGATTTCTTTAAAATCTGCTTCGATTTCTCGCTTGATAACAAAAATAATTTCTTTAAATCCTGCTTTGAGGGCATCGAAAATGGAATAGTCAATAATTAATTCACCGTTTTCGCCGACAGGATCAATTTGTTTTAGGCCTCCATATCGAGAACCCATTCCAGCTGCCATGACTACTAATACTGGCTTTGTTTCCATTATATTCACTCCTGTTTTTCCAAATTAAATGATGCTTTGTAATGGCTAACAGCAGCCGGAACAATCAGTTGTCACGATTGTTCCGGCACTGTTTTCTAAAAATATATTTGGTGAATTTAGAAATCTTACTTTTTAGAAGCTAAAAATTCATCTAGTTGTCGCTGCACTTCTGTAACATATTCGTCAATGCCGCTTTCTTTCATCAGTGCCACTGCTTTTGGATATTCTGTTTCAAAGTCTACAAATCCACTACGAATAGCTGCAAAGTTCTTAGCAGCCTCATTTAAACGAGTTTCGATATCTTTTACATTCTCGTTGTTGAAAGCAAAACCGAAAGAAGCTGATTGTGTAGCGTCATCATCCCAATGTGTATATTCGTCGATAAAAGTCTGGTCTGTTTCAGGGTCAAACAGCTGATAGTTTTTATTTCTAAACATCCACTCGTAGAAAAATTCATCTCCATTGATACGGGTAATTCTATCGTTTTCAATGGTATAATCGACGTCTTTTACGCCATATAGAGCCAAATTATAGTGATCTTGTGAAGAATATAACCAGTTCAAGAATTGAATAGCACCTTCTGGGTTCTTTGCAGAATTGGGAACGCAAATGACTTCGCCGCCGGCAGCATTTATGTATTTTGGCTTTTCAGGGGCAAGCAGATAAGATTTTAAAACTGCTTCAGGAGCATTTTGACGGACAGCAGAAATGATTTCGTTTTCTTTACCGAGAGATCCTTCAACCCATAAATACAGACCGGTTTGCATTCTAGAATCACGTTCATTATATTTAATCGTTACGTCGTCGTTATAAAGTCCTTGGTCGTTGAGCTTGCGATTAAATTTAGACAGCTCTTGGAAAGCTTCGGTTTCGTAATAACTATAAGCTTTGTGCGATTCTTCACCGAACACGACCAAATCTTGTGAGGCAATCCAATGATATTGTTCATCCGCATAATAGCGGGTCAGGGGCTTAAAGAGTGGATCACCGCCGCCTTTCATTTCTGGGAATTTTTCTTTGGCTTTCACAGCAAATTTTTCTAAGTCTTCAGGGGTTTTAATTTCAGTCATGCCGACGGCTTCCAAGATGTCTTGTCTTACACAGACAAGCTGAAACATACCAGAGGATGGGGCATAAGCAGTTGGAATGCCATAGGTAACGCCGTCGATTTGACCACCTTGAATATGTTCCTCGGGCAAAACTTTTAGCATATCTTGCCCATATTCTGCAATCAAGTCATCTAAAGGAAGAGTTTGTTTTTTATTGACCATGGTGGACAAATCAGGAAGACCGTCCCAATAAAGATCAATGTCTTCTTGTGCCGCTAGCATGATGTCTTTTTGCTCCCAATACTGATCCCAGGGAATAAAAGTCACTTTTACTTCCATATTGAGGTCATCTTTCATAGCTTGTGCAAATTCATTGTCTAAAAATTCTGTCATACGGTCGGTTTCATCACCGGGGTAGAGAATGCTCAGAGATTTCACCGAGTTTTCGGTTGCGTTGTCTGCGTTTTCACCACATCCGCTTAAAATACTGGCAGACATCAGCAGTGATAACATTAAACAAGCAATCTTTTTGAATTTTTTCATAATGTCCTCCTTAATATCTAAGGCTGTATTCCACAGCCGAATTAATAAATAAAGATTAACCTTTGACAGCTCCGGTCATAATGCCGCTGACAAAATATTTCTGCGCGAAAGGATATAAGAAAATAATAGGACCAATGGTGATAACAGTGACAGCCATTTTAACGGTTTCAGCTGGCAGTTTTACACCAGTAGCACCCGCCGGAACTCGACCAGAGCGGATAGCGTTGATGTTAGATAGAATAGTATACAGATAATATTGAAGCGGAAAATTGTCTTTCTCTTTGATAAAAATTAGAGCGTTCCACCAATCGTTCCAATATTGCAAAGCATACATTAAGCCCACTGTTAGCAATGCTGTTTTAGAAAGCGGGATAGCAATCTGCCAAAAAATGCGGAAATAATTGGCTCCGTCAATTCTCGCGGCCTCATATAAAGAAATAGGAATCCCGTCAAAATAGGTGCGCATGAGGAACATATTCCAGACACTAAACATAGAGGGCAGAATCAAGCTCCAGATAGAATCTTTTAAACCATAGTAATTGACACAAACAATATACCAGGGGATAAGTCCTGCCGAAAAAATAATGGTGAAGTTGCAAATAAAGGCAATCGCATTTCGGTATTTTAATCGACGTATGGATAAAGCATAAGACATCATGCTGGTGACAAATAGAGAAGCAACGGTTCCTACTACTGTCACAAAGATAGTAACACCATACGAACGCAGAATTCTATCTCCGCTGTGAGCAAAGATATATTGATAGGTGTCAAAAGTGAATTTTTGAGGAAGAACGGAATACCCATTCTGAATAATTTCAGATTCACTTGAAAGCGAAACACTAACTGTCAACAGCAGAGGATAAAAACAAATCAGAGCAAAAAGCCCGATAAAAATATAGGCAGCTGCATTGACGGCTCGGTCACTAAAACTCCGTTTCATTTAAAACAAGCCCTCTCCTTCATTGATTTTCTTTGCAAATTTATTAGACAGCGTTACCAAAATTAGTCCCATAATAGACTGCATGAGACCAACTGCGGTAGAATAGGAGAAACCAAGTGTTCTCATAGCAGAGTAAACGTAAGTATCGATAACGCTGACAGCATCACTTAACACTGGATTATTGCCCACAATACCGTATACCATACCGAAATCGCCGTAGAAAATGCGTCCAATGCTCATAAGCGTCAAAACAATAGCGGTTGGTTTTAATAAAGGAAGAGTGATGCGCGTGATTTGTTGGAATCGGTTCGCTCCGTCAACTTCAGCAGCTTCATATAAAGAAGCGTCAAAATTGGACATAGCCGCGAGGTAAATGATTGAATTATAACCACTCCATTTCCACACGTTGGCGAAAATCAAAATGGCTTTCCAATATTTTGGTTCAGAATACCATTGTACCGCGTCAATTCCTAAAGACTTTAAAACATGATTGACAACACCGATATCCGTGGAGAAAAATCCATAAATAATAGCACCGATGACCACCCAAGATAAAAAATAAGGAAAAAACATCATACTCTGTGTGAATTTTTTGAAAGCTTTTCCCTTGATTTCATTTAGGCAAATTGCAAGCGAAACTGGGAAAATCAAACCTAATATAAGACCAAAAATATTAATGTAAAGAGTGTTATAAATAATTTTTGGCCCGACACCGCCCGTGAAGAAATATTCGAAATTTTTCAGTGCTACAAACGGACTCCCAAAAATTCCGTCAACAACGTTAAAGTCGGTAAAAGCCATCCAAATGCCGGTAAAAGGCACATAACAAAACATTAACAACAAAATAAGGCCGGGAACGCACATGAGGTATAAAATTTTGTGTTCTTGCCATTCTCTCATGAAATCATTTCGTCGTTCTTCTTTTGCTTTTCTCTTCATTCGGCATCACCTCCAAAGGTTTGATTTTGCTCGGATTCATTTGGTGCTTGCGGATCTTCTAAAGGATAGTACCCTTCGGGGTAATAGGTATCCCAAATATGGAATAAATCATCTCGGTTTTGTTCGTCAACCAATATCTTTCCAAGCATATAGAAATCATGGTGAAATTCCAGTTGATTGGCAATCTGTAAAGCGTGTTCTTCTATCCATAAGCCGAGAGATAGCGTGTATTCTCCTACTGTTATCTCTGGTAGAGGAACAATTTCATTATAGATGATATCGCCGATAGACCAAGACATGTTTTCTGTTTTTAGCGAGATATCATATACGTTGCTGTCACAGGATAAGCGTACTTTCAACCGAATGGTTTGATAACAAGGAGCAGTACCTGTATTCACAAACCAAAAACGCAGAGGTAACGCACCTCTCGAAGAAACTTCTTTAGGATAAGCTAGTTTTCGCAGTTCCAGTCGATATCCAGTATCCATAAGCACATTTGAAAAAGAAACATGCCATTTTTGCGCTTGTGTATAAGTTTCAGATGTATAAGCTGTTTTGGGCATTTGTAAGATTACAGGAGAAGATTTCCAGATATGCTGTAAGTTTTGTCGGGCAAAAAGTTCACGATAAGAAAGAAACTCCTCCGGCAGACAAGAAACCTGAATACCAAACGGTTGATTTCTATACTTGAAATAGTTCTGCGCTTGAGTGTCGGTCAAGTCAATGATAATAGGTGTATTTTTAAAAGCAGATTGAAATGTATCTGCTATCATCGCAGAAAATTGATGCGGTGCTAACCATACACCGATAAACTGTCCCTTGTCAAACATACTTCCTAGTTTCAAGATAAAACTTTTATGTAAATCGGCTAAAGGCTCTTGCGCCCAAGGGGGAGGCGATAAATCAAGAATCAGCAAAGGGTTTTTAACGTCAAGTAAGATTTTTTCAACAGAAGATATATCAAATAACCCAGGTTTCAATTCAATAGCTTGCCAAGAAACGTGTAGGGGAGTAAACTGCTTGCAACCCCAATTGTCAGGGTGACGAGAGGAAATCACAGGGCGAATTTTATGCGTTTTATATTTTTCGTAGTATTCTAAAGCATATTGTCCCATGTTTCACTCCTATCCTTTTAAATGGCTGTCGACTATTTGATGAAAATGTTTGATATCTTCCTCTGTGATATAAGGTTCTTGCCCCATTTTGTCGGCTTCGTCTTTGAGTACAATCATACTGGTCGTGTTAAAACGTGCGCCCGATGCCATATAGGTAGCTGCTGATTTTTGTAGAGAAGTCTTTAGCTCCACTTTTTGGGGGTCAGCTTTCCAATCGCCAAATAATTCATAACGCAGCATATTGTCGCCTTCTTGAATGGGATAATTGTAGAATTGTCGTTGCACTCGTACAATATTACTTTTATCATTGTCCAATACCAGTGACAGATGGCTGTCATATAACCAGCTTTCGCTCCAAAAACCTTTAATCGGCAGTTCAGGATAATACTGTTCATAAAAATCAAGAGCTAAGCGCATGGAAGATTTTAGTTTGTCAGGGGTGTATCCAGGACCAGATGGAATATGAAGAGCCAGTAAAAGGTCGCCCTCTGAAAGCGCAAGCTGCCATTCGCTTTTTAAAAGAGTAATCGGTTGTTTTTCTGCGAAACCCATTGGATTTATGCGATTAGCGGTAATAGACTCGTCGTTTTCTTCCCATATAGACTGAAAAGCACCCTTTTTATCATACACATCGTTGATTCCGTCATATTGTCCATCGCGGCGGAAACAGATTCCTTTGTGACTTAGTGCCACAACTTTGCCGTTTTTAGCATGGCGATACATCGAAAAGGCATCTCCAAATTTATAGGGGATAAAGAGAAAGCGGTCAAATAGAAAGATGGAACAGGTATAAAAATTCATATCCCAAGGGAAATCAGAAACGGTGACGTCATTTTTTTCAATATATTTCTGAAATTGTGCTTTCATAGGCCTGAACGGAATTTCTTCATAATATTCTTTTGGTACGCCGCGCCGTGCTAGTTTTTTCATGGCGGGTTCAACGCAAGCCAAAAGTAGGAGTAGTGAATAGAATTCAGGGTGTTGCATGCCTTGAGCAGGTGTAAGGTTTGTATAATTATCAACATCGCATCGGTTGCGTGCCGAGCACATATCCGACACTAAAAAGCGAGTAAATTGAAATAATTTACTGTTTTGCTCAATCGACTCAAGTGCCTGCAAAAAAGCCTGACGCTTCTCTTCAGATAATTCATATTGATTGAATATTTTGTTTAAGAAAGTGCGATTGATTAAAACAGTTTGCTCATCAGCTTTATAATCAATATAAAGTTCTGGCAATCCTTCCGGTAGATTTTGAAAACCACAATATTCTGAAAGATTTTCATATGTTTCTTTTGTTTTCACTATGATAAACCTCCGTTTCAGTCATTTATAAAATGTTTATTTGTCCCATTGGATAGTAGCCATTGATTTCGCCATGAATAGCCAGTTTAATATTGCCAATCTCTCGCAAACCTGTTTCTATACCGATTTCCAAAGTGTATTCTCCAGTTTTCACTTCATCAGAAATCAAGAAGCTTTCTTCCCAAAGTATATCCATCTCCGGCAGCCATGACCGCAAATCAGTTTTGCTTGTAAAACAATATATTGCGGTATCATTTCGCAGCCGCAGAACCAATGGATAATTCATATAAATAGGTGCTACTCCTACATTTTCTATTAGAGAAGATATTATTAGAGATTCTCCTGATATTACTTGTCTTGGAAAAGTGAATTTATGTAATTCAAAGCGGTATCCCATCTTTTTTAGCCATCGTTCTACCGGTGCTTTCCATGCAAGGGGAACAGGAGCGGCTTTTCCGTTATAAGACGAAATGTGCCATTTGAGGGATTCATCAATGATATAGTCAATATTCCAACCCTGCCTATACCAATCGTTCATATCCCAGCAAGCTTCAAAAACAACAGGTGACTTTTCCCAAGCATTGGCCATGCCGAAATTTTGAATATTCTGCGGATAAAAATCTTGCATATGTGACCATTCTGTACCGTGAAATCCGCCCATGTCGCCTAGACAATCTACACGAAAGCCAACAGGTACTTTTCGAGCTCGAATTACTTTCAAGGATTTTGGATCATGCAGCAAAGCTAGCAGTGGCGTTCGTTTGAAGCAGTCCAGATAAGCATTGGATAGGATTGCAATTGCTTCTTCACTCAAAAATTCAGTGCCGCCGCCCTCGCCCCATGCACCAACCAATGCCATATCAACGGAATGAATCAACGGATTTCCGTCAAAATGCGCTGCAAAAGCACGAATAAAAGCTGACCAGTAAGAGAAGTAAGGAGAATCTATAGGGTCAATACGCCAAAAAGGAAAATCGGGTTCTTCTGGGCACTCTGCTCGAAACCATGAGGGAATATCATCATTATCACCCAGTGCATAGGGGGAACAACGTACAACGGCGGTACACCCCAACTCATAAGCTTTTTGCAACCTGTCTTCTAAACAATTCCAGTGATAAACACCTTTTTCGGTTTCAATTTCATTCCACCGAGCACTGCAAAACATAATTTTACTGTCAGGATGATTGTAGGTAAGGCTGTCAGGTGTAAATTTATATTTTTCAGCTAGTTTTTCGTCATCTTGCAAAAGATGAATGTTTTCTTCCGTAAGAGGAGGTGCGGCAATAAAACCGATACCGGGGTTTGTGAGAAGTTCATGGCTGATAGTGGGATAAACAGTAATGAGATTTTCCATAGCGTGTTCACTCCTTTTCCCTTGAAGGTTTATGATGTATGTTGTTCCGTTGTGTAAATTTCCTTGAATACGCTGCAACCCATAGATTGATAAAATGCAACTTTTTCATGTAAGTCTTCTACTGTGCAATCTAAAGCCTTGGCAAGGCAGGCATAACATCGAACCGTGGCAATTTGTTTCCCCAACAATTTGATGTTGAGAGCCACTTCGTTATTAGTAACAACGCATCGACAAGCGGAACAATGAATAGTCTTCATCGGGCAGTTTCTTCTGACAAGGAGTGTTTTAATTCATCAATGTCAATTGATTTTCTGCTCACTCGTGAAAGCTCCGCTGCATAGGCCATAATATGACTTTCAACTGAGCGGTCAATAGAAGAGCGGCTTTCATTTTCGTTTGACTCAGACTCCATAATGTTGAAAAAATCTTGCATCAATCCTGTGTCACCGCCACCGTGAAAACCAGACACGATTTTTGGTGTAATCAGCTGTGCTGTTTGAGAATCCGATTGATTAGAAGCGAAAGGAATCACTTCAATTCGATTTAGGCTGTCATCTCCGCGAATTTCTCCGTTTTCACACATGATTTTTAAAGTTCGAGACATTTTGTTTGTGAAAGCACTTAGTGTAAAGGAGACATTGACTCCATTTTTAAACTGGATAATGGAAACTTGATTGTCACAGACATCGTTGTCACAACGGTAAACACAGCGTCCATAAGGGCTTGTTTCCAACGCTTTTAGGAGACCTTCTTCGGATTGATCCGGACTGACAACGGTGGCTGGCCAGTCACCACGAATTGGCAAATACATTTTGCGGGCATCAAATCGGCAATTTTCAGCGGCTGGGCAATGCAGACAACGATTTGTACTGTTTGCAGGAGCATTTGACGCTTTAAAATACTGCAAGTCACCGAAAGAAGAGATACTCTTTGCTTCACTGCCAATCAACCAAGATAAAATATCCATGTCATGACAGGATTTCTGCATCACTAGAGGAGAGGTTTCGGAAGATTTTCTCCAATTGCCACGAACAAAGGAATGAGCCATATGAAAATTCCCGATGTTCTCGTTATGCTGGATAGAAACAATCTTTCCAAGTTGATTGGAATCGATGATTTCTTTTATCGTGCTGAAAAAAGAAGTGTAGCGCAAGACATGACATACAATTACTTTTCGCCCTAACGCGTTAGCTTTATCACGAATTTTAATACATTCCTGCGGTTCGGGTGAAATTGGTTTCTCCAACAATAAGTCATAACCCAAATCTAACAAGCTCATAGCCTGCTCATAGTGGTTTTTGTCCATAGAGGAGAGAATCACCGCATCTCCTATTTTTCCCTTATCTAGGAAAAGCTGAAAATTATCGAAAACAAACTCTGGCGATACCTCATATTTGTTTTGCGCTATGCTACGCCGTTCGAGATTAGGCTCTACGATAGCTTTAATTTCAGCTTTTCGATTGTAATAGGCATAGTCTGCATAGATTGTTCCTCGCTGACCGGCACCTATCAAAATCAACTTTAGCATGTTACACACCGCCCATAATCAATTCGTTTACTTATGTTACGTAATATTTAGTAAACTTTTTGCTTAGTATAGCACCAAAAATTTGCGTTGTAAATAGAAAATATAAAAAAACATTAGAAAATTTATTATATATGCATAGATATGTATGGAATTACGAAATCTTGACAGGAGCTTAAAAATATACGCTAATTTTCTAAATAAAACAGCAAAGGTGCTACGGAATAATCCCGCAGCACCTTTGCTGTTTTATGCGTTTCAGTATGTCACAAAATCTTTTTCTTGTCAAGCTATCTCAACGAAAAAAATTAAAAAATTAGATTGACAAATTAACGATATTCCTGTATAACAAGCTTATCATTAAAATATTATAGTTATAATATTTAGTAAACAAAGAGAGCTTAAAGCTCTTAAAAAATTATAATTTAGAATTTATATTTGTAAACTTATAGGCAGAAAATCTATGCTATAAAAATAAAATGAATTTCTGTTGGCATGATTACGATAACGTGACAAAATATAAAAATTACGTAACTAGTTAGATGAATATCTACAAAAGGAGATGAATAAAGATATGAGTACCATTCGTGATGTTGCAAAATTAGCACAAGTTTCGACTGCTACTGTGTCACGAGTCATTAACAATGATTCTACTTACAAGATGACAGAAGCAACTAAAAATAGAGTTTGGGAAGCTGTCCGTGCGTTAAATTATAAAATGAATTCCCGTGCAAATTCGGTGTCTCCCACCGCCATAAAAACCAATGTTAAAATTGGGTGTGTCATCAGTGTTACAAAAGATAAATATAACGACCCTTATTTCATGTCAATTTTATCGGGAGTAGAAGCCCGACTGCAAAGCAAAGGGTATCAATTGGCTTTTGTGCGCTCAAGTGCAGAGTTAGAAGATACGGCCATTCTTCATAGTGTGTTTCAAGAACAAGTAGCTGGACTGATATTGATGGAGTCTTTAGAAGCCAAAACATATGAGTATATTCGCAAACAAGTGCCGTGTATTGTGGGCATAGACACACGCCGCCCCGAAATTGATAATGTGGGATATGACCATTATGAAGTGGCAACCAACGCTGTGCAATATTTGATTGAAAAAGGCCACACACGCATTGGCTTTGTCGGTGGAAATGGAGTAAAAAACAGTATAAAAGATAGTTTGCGTTATAAGGGATATTATGCTACCATGCACGCAGCGGGTCTTCCTGTTCATGACGAGTGGGTCATTAATTGCCAATGGGATGAAGTTCTGTGTATGGAAAAGATTGCTGAATTGTGTTTGTTAAAAGAGAAACCGACAGCGCTATTTGTTGCCAGTGATCTAATGGCTATAGCGGCTCTTAGTAGCTTATATGCTAATGGCGTTAGTGTTCCGAAAGAAATGGCGGTCATAGGATTATCGAATATCGAAATGGCAAGATATTCAAATCCGCCGTTAACAACATTGGAAATTCCAATGAAAGAAGTGGGAATGTTGGCGGTTGACGTCTTGTTAAACCGTATGAGCGGAGATGATTTACTACCGAGAAAATTGATTCTTCCCACAACACTAATCGAGCGCAATTCGACGTGACAGATTCATGCGAATAGGGGTAATGTTTCCTGTTAAAAAACAAAAAAAGAGGTGCAGCTTGCTAGCTAAGCTGTACCTCTTTTTATTTATGGAAAAAGCTTAAAAGTAAATTGTTTTTCCTTCTTGAGCAGAACGATAAGTAGCTTCGATAATTTGTGTGACAACAGCCGCCTCTTCCGGTTTTGTTACAGGTGGAATGTTATGAATAACACTATAAATCCACTGCTTAGCTTCGTATTCTTCACCAGTCAAGTTTTGCCCTTTAAATAGAGTTCTGGCGGTATTATTAGGCTTTACATCTTTTGTGTAAAAAGAACCGTCTTCGTCTCCGCAGAAACGTACCACGCCGCCATCTAAAAATTCTACGCCACCCTTTGTGCCGCATAGAGTCATATGAGAATCGCCTGCATAGTTTAAAAGCCATGCTGCTTCAATAACTAGTGTGGCACCATTTTTAAACCGCACATAAGACATGGCCGAGTCCTCAACACTGAAATCCAATTTTTCAGGATCCCAAATCCCCCACTCATTAGAGAGATAAGCTGTATCGGCAAGTTTTCGATAAACAGAACCGGTTACACTGGCAACATCATAGTTCTGAATCAGCGATAGAGCAGCATCAATTGAATGAGTACCAATGTCAATCATAGGACCGCCGCCTTGCTGTTCTTTATCTAAGAATACACCCCAAAGCGGAACACCTCTTTTGCGGATAGAAGGTGCCTTGATATAGTAAATCTCGCCCAAATCGCCACGTTCGATCATTTTGCGAACATATTGATGAGAAGTTTGAGAGCGTGTTTGGTAACCAACGGTAAGGAACTTACCTGCTTTTTTTGAAGCCTCTACCATTCTTTGTGCTTCGACATAAGTAGTAGCCATTGGCTTTTCGCACATAACATGGTGCCCGCTTTCAAGAGCGGCAACTGCTAATTCGCAGTGAGAAACGTTAGGGGTTAAAACGTGAATGACTTCTAAATCTTCTTGTTTTAGCAGTAACTGATAATCGGTATAGACAACAGCATCATCCGTACCAAATTCCTTTTTTGCTTTTTCAGCTCTTTCAGGAATTAAATCACAGAAGGCTGTAATTTTTACATTTGGCAATTTTGAAAGTGAGGGGAGGTGTTTTCCATTAGCAATTCCTCCGCAACCAATAATACCAATATGTACATCTCTTAAGACTTCATCTTTTTCTTCAGGAATAATTGAGATAGACATGATTTGTCTCCTTTATAATGTAACAATTCTGTTTTCTCTGTTTGCAATGTAAGCATTTTCAAGTAATCTTGTGAGTTCTACTCCTTCACGAGCAGAAAAATCTTTAGGTGTTCCCGTGCCTTCAACGCATGCTTTAACGAATAATACAAGAGGAATTGGCATTTCTTCAGGAAGATTTGGTGTAACACCAGATGAACCAACATAATCAGAAAGGTCTTTGGCATACACTTTTACATCATTACCTACAGCAACTAAAGTAGCATCTGTACCATAAACTTCCACAGCACCTGGGGTATGGAACGTAACAAAACTGGTTTCGCCCGTGCAAACAGCTCCATTCTCAAACTCGATAGAGGCTGTAGCAGATTCGTCAACTTTAGAGCCGAGAGGTTGAGTTAGCAAAGCGGATATGCGTGTGGGTTTGCCCAACAGCCAAGTCGCCATATACATTGGGTGGCAGCCCAAATCCATTAAAGCTCCTCCAGCAGTATCTTTTTCTTCAAACCAATATTCAGGCAGCCAATGGGAGCTGACACCGTCGTGGCCGTTACGAATGCGGACGAGCGAGATTTTTCCAAATTTGCCGTCGTCTATCATTTTTTTTGCAAGACGAGCAACTTGAGAAGTACGTTGTGGCAAAGAGATTGTAAAAGTAATGCCGGCTTTTTCAATAATGTCGGCTAGTTCTTCACATTCTTTAACCGTAGGTGCCATTGCTTTTTCTGTGAAAATATGCTTGCCGGCTAAAGCAGCTTTTTTTAGAATCTCAAAATGCTGCGTGGTAGGAGCGTCACATACAACAGCTTCTACATTTGTGTCTGAAAGAAAATCATCCAAGTCACTGTAGTAAGAACACTTTAGTTCTTCAGCCCATTTTTCTCCTCGTTCACGATTGTCATCCCAAACAGCGGTAATTGTGGCCAACCCAGTTTTTAACACCGTATCAGCATATCCCTCTGCATGAACATGCCATTTGCTAATCATTCCAACTTTAAGCATTTTAGTGCCTCCTTTATTCAAAACAAATTGTTGGCATCATTATACAGTGAAAAGTATAATGATTTGTATCATTTATTTTTATATAATTAGTGAATTATTTTACGTTTTTTAGGCTAAAAGATATAAATATTTTTTATTGAAAGGTTGAAATAGGTAAAAAACCGTGATATCCTAAAATAATAAATTAAGGAAAAGGGGATAAATTTTGTTAAAATTGATGAGAAAATTAGATTCTTTTAAAACACTGACAATTATTATTTTTCTTTTAATTATGATTGCCTGCACAATTATTATCACGCTTCTAATTAACACATCAAAAACATTAGATGGGTATATTGACACAAGTTATGACCTGAAAAAAGAGAGTTACGTAAAAGAAGTGAAGAGGCAAATTAACCGTTATTCAACGACTATGCAGGTTGCTGCTCTTAATCCGACCATACGTCAAAATATTTTTAGAAATGATGTGATGCCCTCTGAAATGGTCGAACTGAGTTCAGAACTTATACCGGTTATTAATGCCACCACCTATTTGTTGGCAGATCAAGAATATATAGATCGGTACGTCTTTTATGGCGGATTACCAACGGATGGAAGATATTTTGTATCACAAAATGAAATGCAGTTGCAGCCTTGGTATCAAGATTTTATAGATCAGCAGCAATCTGAATTTCACACGTTTGTATTTGACAATGTGAACTCAAAATATAAGTTTTTTATGCTGCGAACCATTAACGATTTTAATACATATAAAACAGGAGTAAGTACAGGTACATCGAAGTGTTATGAAGCGCTTTGGATAGATGTAAATGCCTTTTTTGCGGAAAATGAATCACAGGATAAGGATGTAAGGGCCTATCCCTATTTGTTTTATGAATATACCGATAAGGACAGCGGTGCCGTTTATACTTCGAATAAACAGTATCAAGAGTATGCAGAAACAGTCTATCAAACCTACCTATCGGCCGATAAAGCTGAAGAAAAACGCTCAAAGCAAACAAATAGCCAAGCTTCTTTTAGAATAGAGGAAATAGCAGAAATGAATGCTTCTTTGGTTATTATATTTCCTGAAAATCCGTGGCCAAATTTCTTTGTGGGAAATGGGTTAGTCCTCACCATCTTAATTTTAATGGTCGTGTTTTTATTTGCGCTTTGCATGCTCTTGGTTTTTTATTTTAATTTTAGGAGAAGAATTAATTCTGTTATTAAACTGTTGGACAACTTTGATGAAGATGAGCCTCTAAAAAATTATGACAACAAGAATAGAAACGATGAAATCGGAAAAATCAAACAACATGCGGTGAAAATGCAGAATAGAATTAAAACATTGATTGAAGAGGAGTATAAAATTAAGATTCAAAATGTTTCTGCCCAGTATGAGGCACTATCAGCCAATATCAATCCGCATTTCCTTTATAATACGTTAAACTCTATTGCTGTGACGGCTACTATGGAGGGTGCACAAGACTCTAGAGAAATGATTTTAGCTTTGAGTGATTTGTTTCGATATTCCGCTGATATGTCAAAGGGGCAGGTGAAATTATCGGATGAGCTGAAAAATGTGAAAGACTATCTTTATATTCAAGAAATACGTTATAATCACAATTTTATTTTTCGGATGTCTATTGAAGAAGAGCTGATGAATGCCAAAGTTCCTAAATTAATTTTGCAGCCCATTGTAGAAAATTGTTTTAAGCATGGTTTCAGTGATAATCCTGCTACTATGGAAAAGCAAAATGAGATTATTATTTCGGCAATCCATGAAAATGAATTTCTGAAAATATATATTATGGACAACGGGAAAGGTATGGATGAAGAAAATCGAAGACGAGTAAATACAATTTTAAAAGGAGAAAAACCCTTGCAAAGTGAGGGTCAAAACACAACAGAACTAGGCATTAACAATGTAAATAAGCGAATAAAATTGCTGTATAAAGAAAAATGCGGTTTAGAAATTAGCTGCGTAGAAGAAAAATATACCTGTGTCAAATTGCAACTAATCTATGAAGAATTTAAAGGAGGATAACGGTGTACACAATATTAATTGTTGATGATGAACAGTTGGCACTTGAGGGAATTTCCTATCACGTAGGAGCCAGCGGAATTCCCTTTCACTGGATTATGGAAGCGCAAAGTGCAGAAGAAGCATTAAAAATCATAGAGACAACGCCCCCAGATATCCTTCTCACCGATATTAAGATGGGGGAAAAAACGGGATTGGATTTAATTCGGGAGGCTACCTCGCTTCACCCAGATTTAGTGACCGCAATCATCTGTGGTTATCCCGATTTTTCTTTTGCACAGGAAGCGTTGGCGCTAGGTGCATGCGGTTATTTGTTAAAACCAGTAAAGAAAGAAGAAATTAAAGATGTTTTACTTAAAGCGACTTATGAGGTGAGTGCACTTAGAGAGCGGCAAAACATAAGTAAAGATAATTATGCTTTTCGCAGAACACTTCGTGATCATCAGATTCAAGAAGCAGTTAATATGCTTATTATTGGGGGAGAACAGCAGGGGAGTTTTGAAGCGTTAGAAGAATATCTATCGCCAGTCGGGTGTTGGTATCAGATGGCAATTTTTCGTTTGCCGGTAGAAGGACTAAAATATTCTTCAAATGGTCTGGGAAAAACAGAGTTAATGAATAGTATACATCATATGATTGATGAATTGTTGGGGATGGAGGAGCGAAAGAGAGGGTTGGTCACCCAAAGCATAGAACATGAAAATGTGTTAGTGGGGATTTTTATTTCTGATAAAGAGTCACAAAGTCAAGCAGAAAAAGAACTGCAAGGATTAATAGTAAAAATACGTCAAAAAATAGAAAATATCTATCCGTTTACTCTATCGGTGAGCACTAGCGACACACATAAGACTTTGTCAGTAGGGCTATATACAGAAGCTGCATTGGCACAAGATTTGCGATTTTCTTTACCAATAAAAGCTAAAAATGAAATCTTGCAGTTTAAAGAATATAAAAATTTACCGTTTTCTTCTCATGCGGAGGACTTACAGACGTTAAGAAAATTCCTGAATACAAACGACATTAGCAGAGCGAAAGATTTAATAAAAAGTATGATGTTGAAATACAAAGAAATATCAGAGTTTGGCATTAGGCATTCCTACGCGTCTATCATTAATGCGATATCGGTTGCTTGCTATAAAAATGGAAATAGTATTTTGACAAGATTGGGTTCTGAAAGTATCAGTGGCTCTATTCTTAACACATTTGAGGATGTAGAGGGAGTTTTTAAAAACCTCCATAATATTATTGCGAATAATATAGAAAATGCTTCACCTGAGAGTGAGAGTGCCGGAGAGATTATGGTTAGAATCCGCCAATATATTGACGCTTCTTTTATGGATAATGAATTGGGGACCAATAAGCTTTCCAAAGAATTTTCTATTTCGCTGGGTTATCTTTCTGCTTCTTACAAAAAAGAACATGGAATTACGATTTCTAAATATATTATTTTTAAAAGAATGGAGTATGCGACTAAATTGCTAAAAGAAACAACCTTTTCGGTCAGTGAGATTGCAGAGACCTGCGGGTTTAATAATTTAAGCTACTTCATGCGATTATTTAAGAATACATATGCGATAACGCCATCTCAATATCGTGCTAGGTTTGAAAAGAACAAAACTGCAATTGTGTCCTAAGCGAGTGTCTAAAATTAAAAAGTGCAAATTGAGTCAGAAGATAATTTCTGGCTCAATTTTTTGTCACTAGAATAATTTTTAAAGTAAATAAAATAATGCACAAATTATATTAAAAAAATACATTGTTTTAGGGTGAAATTACATCTATAATTTTAACAAGAGATAAAAGGAGGTCATAAATTTGGTAAGGAATCCGTCAGCAGCAATATCAAAAAAGAAGGAATATGACTATGTGAATAAGAGTTTGAGAAAAAGAATATGGGAACATAAGGTGCTATATCTCTTTATTTTACCGCTCATCGTGTGGCTGCTTATATTTTGTTATCAGCCAATGTATGGGGCAACGCTGGCTTTTAAGGATTTTAAATACAATCTCGGTATAATGGGAAGTCCTTGGGTTGGGTTCAAGCATTTTGAAAAGTTCATCAATTCTCCAGAGTTTTGGATTGTAATCAAAAATACACTCATTATAAGTTTGATGAAATTAGCAATTTCTTTTCCAGCACCAATTCTATTGGCTCTGTTATTAAATGAAGTTCGCGCAGCAAAATTCAAACGAGTGATACAGACCATGAGCTATTTGCCAAATTTCGTATCATGGGTTGTCGTGGTTCAAATATTGACAGTCATTTTTTCCCCTTATGGCGGCGTCTACAATAATTTGCGCAATATGATGGGACTGGAAAGTCAATTTGTGATGGGTACGAAAGAAAGCTTCTATCCCATTGTAATTTTGTCAGATATCTGGAAAAATGCAGGTTGGAATTCGATTATTTATCTTTCTGCATTAACCAGCATCAGCGTTGAGTTATATGAAGCTGCTGAAATTGATGGGGCAGGACGATTGAAATCAACCTGGTATATCACACTCCCTGGCATAAAAGAAACCATTGGAATCATGTTCTTGTTTGCTGTTGGCAATATCTTAAATGCGGGCTATGATCAAATCTTATTATTGAAACAACCGGCCAATGTTCAGATTTCAGAGATATTAGATACTTATATTTTGAATACCGGTTTAAACTATGGTCGATTTGAATATGCAACAGCAATTGGTCTTTTTAAGTCCTTGTTTTCGATTTCACTTATGTTTATTGCCAATTTAGTTTGCAAAAAAACCATGGAAGTCAGCTTATGGTAAATGCACGATGGTTGCTAAACTAAAATAATTTGAGAATATAGCTAGTTTAGAACTTAGTTTTACATAAATGAGCACTTCAGAAATTTCTAGGAAGGTATCGATATGAAAAAAAGAACGCGGGGACAAAAGATTTTCACAGGGTTTAATTATTTGCTTTTAGGTGTATTTGGATTTATTACATTTTATCCGTTTTGGTATGTACTGGTTGCTTCATTAAATACAGGAAGAGATTTTGCAAAGGGTGGTGTGTACTTTTTACCTCGTGAATTTACTCTTCAAAATTATCAAATGGCCTTTCAAGATGAAAGAATTTTTACTTCATTAGGCATTTCGGTTTCAAAAACTCTTTTGGGAACAGTGATTAGTCTGCTGGCAGTAGCGCTTCTTGCCTATGCACTTTCCATTAAGACTTTACCGGGACGCACGGGGATAACTTTTTTCTTCTTTTTCACAACACTTTTTAGCGGCGGTATGATTCCGTATTATATGCAGCTTCGTACCTTGGGGCTTACCAATAGTTTTTGGCTCTATATCTGGCCTGCTGTCTATAGCTTTTTCAACTTGGTTTTGATGAGAAGTAATTTTAATAGTATCCCAGAAGAACTGAGAGAGTCGGCACACCTTGATGGAGCAGGAGATGTTAGAGTTTTATTCCAGATTTATTTACCGTTATCAAAACCTATTTTAGCTACACTTGCATTACTTATTGGTGTTGGGCATTGGAATGACTGGTTCACAGGTGCCTATTATCAGAGCGTGCAGCAACTAAAACCGGCTTCTACTGTTTTACAACAACTTTTGTCAGAGGCGACAGCAAACCAAACCGTAAAACTTGGGCAAGAAACCACTTTGGGTTCGATGACAAGCTATACATCTCAATCTTTGCAGATGGCTTTTGTAATGATTCTAACAATGCCAATTGTCGCAGTTTATCCATTTTTACAAAAATACTATGTTAAGGGAATGATGATCGGTTCTGTTAAGGGATGATCATTCATATAAAATTTTATTTTGGAGGAGAATATGTTAAAGAAATTACTGTCTATGAGCCTTTGTACTATTTTAGCGGTATCAGCATTATCCGGTTGTGGCACAGATACACCGGGAAGCTCTCAAGCGGAAAGCGGTGAAAAACCAGCTGCGAATGTTTCAGACGTAGAAACAAGCAGTACGTCAGACGGCAAATTTGATGATGTACGTTTGAAGATGCTTGTATGCTGGAACGGCGGTTTCCCAACAGCAAGTGATCAATACAACAATGACGTAGCTGAAAAAATTCGCGAAGAAACTGGTGTGACGGTAGAATACGAAGGCATCATGATGAGCGAAACAGAAAAGCTGAACCTGATGTTTGCTTCAGGAGATATGCCTGATATCATCAATGCTCCCTATTGGGGAGGAACAAAAGGCGAAACAGCTGTTATTAAAAAAGCGGGTGCTGAAGGACGCTTGATTGATATCAAAGATATGCTTGCAAATTACGAAAATTTGAAAGCAGCTTATGAAATTGGAACCATTGGAAGCAAATATTATGAAAATGATATCAATTATCCCGATTTTAATGGCGCTACTTACATTTTACCCCAAGAGGTAGGAGCAGGGGTAGAAAATGAAACAAACTGGGCTTATGGTGTTTTTGTGCGCGGAGATGTTCCTGAAGCTCTTGGCATTGATGAAAAACAGATTAAGACCACTGAACAACTTTATGATTTCTTAGTGAAAGCAAGAGATTATGGCTTTAAAGATGTAAACGGAAATGACTGTATCGTTGCTACTACTTATCATGAAGGCTGGGATAACTCCGGTTACTACCAGAATTTCAAGCCACACACTTTAACGGGTGATAATGGCTATTTCTTAAATGAAGATAAGAAAGTAGATTATCTTCCATTAACAGAAAACTTTGTTGACAAACATCTTTTCCTCTGGAAATTGGTCAATGAAAATATCTTAGATAAAGAAAGTTTCAAACATTCTGATGCTCAAGCAGATGAAAAAGTCGGTAACGGAACAGCTTTGTTTGCTTCTGCTCAATATGGAACAGTTATAAAATCTACACAGTTAACAGGTCTTTACAACTCAAATCCCGAGATGAGATATACTTGGGTAGGCCCGTTAAGTTTTGAAGGCGGAGAAGCTGCCACACAGTTACGTTCAGAAGGCCGAAACGGTTCTCCTGCCATTGTGTTCCCAACAACTTGCTCCAATATTGATGCAGCCTTAACCTATCTAAACTATGTGAATAGTGAAGAAGGTGCCAAACTTTGCCAATATGGCATTGAGGGTGTTACCTATGAACTGAATGACCAAAATCAACCGAGAATGAACGCTGAATGGACAGCAAAGTTTGCAGAAGATAACGAAAAGACAAAAGAAGAGCTAAGAGAATTTGGTGTCGGCTATATGTTGGGTCGTGTACTTTGTGCTGATAAGAGAATGTCTTGGTGGGGCGAAAAAGACGCTTTCCAGGCAGAAGCAGAAAATGAATTTGTGAAAGAATATAAAGAAGTAAAACCAGTCGAGCAGATTGATGGATATAGCATCGATGGCATAGTGCCAAACTTCGAACGCTATACAGAAGTAAGCGAAATTGCATGGGAAGGCACCACTGAAAAAGACTATACCGAACGTGCTTATTTTGCCGAAACAGAAGAAGAAGCCAGAAAAATTCTTGAAGACTATCAAGAATATCTTAGAACGGGTAATGGCGGAGCTTTGCCAGAACTATTAGACTGGATGACAGAGCAGCTTGGTACCAGAGACGATTTTGTATTCTAATTTTAACAAGCTACACGAAAACTTAAATTAAATGACGATGAAACCTCTAAATGCAGGAATAAACTGCACTTGGAGGTTTCTGCATTTAGTACTAAAATTGGGCATAAATCAATAAAAATAATGCATGAATATTCTCTAAATAGTTGATAGAAAAGCAAGCGAGAATCCGATACGATAAGCTTAGAATAGGCGTAGAAAAAATGAAGTGTTACAGGAGGTGGAGAGGTAATTATCTTAGTATGATTTACGAGATTCTCAACTAAACAACAAGAAAAAGTAATCTGGGTATAAGGGAAAGAGAAATGATGTTAACGGCAACCATTTTTGATATTCAGCCATTTTCAGTCTATGATGGACCCGGAATTCGCACCACGGTATTTCTAAAAGGATGTAATCTAAGATGTAAGTGGTGTCATAATCCCGAATCATGGAAAAAAGATCGGCAGCTTTTATTTTATCAAGAAAAGTGCATCAACTGCATGAAATGTTTTGAAGTTTGTCCTCAAAATGCTCATGTCGTAACAACGGATGGTCACGAGATTGATAGAAAACTTTGCAATTTGTGCGGTGCATGTACAGATGTTTGTTATGCAGGAGCACTGAAGATTTCCGGGATTAAAATGACAGTAGACGAAGTTTTTAAAAGAATCAAGGCAGAAGAAAAGTACTACCAAAACAGCGGTGGGGGTGTTACCTTCTCAGGAGGAGAGCCTCTTTTGCAAAAAGATTTTTTAAAGGAAATATTGATAAGATGTAAGAACGAGAACATTCATACCGCAGTAGATACAGCAGGCTGTGTGCCTTATTCTTATTTTGAAGAAATTACTTCTTATACAGATCTGTTTTTATATGATCTTAAAGCAGCCAGCACGCAGTTACATAAAGAACTGACAGGTTTGGGAAACGAGCCTGTTTTTGAGAACTTAAAAAAGCTCAGTGACTTAAAAAAAGAAATTATTGTAAGGGTTCCTTGCATAGGTGGCGCCAACTTACATGAGATTGAAAAAATTGCTAAGCTGTTAGAAAACATTTCGGTAAAGAAAGTAGAACTGCTAGCATATCATCGCATGGGAGAAGCAAAATCGGCAGCGCTATCGCAAGAAAAGGTAACTTTTTCTACGCCAACGAAAGAGGAAATGATTGCGCTCAAGCAAAAATTTTTGTACCTTGGCATTCCGATAGAATATCAGGAGTAGTTAAGCGTAACAACCACCGGATAAATCATAATTTAGATAAAGGGAGGAAACATTGGAATCAGTAACAGCAGATTTCAATGGCAAATGAGAAATGAATGATATGAGCAGAAATACCAATATGTCAGAAGAATATAGACAAAAAATCCAGTCCATGCATGATGAAAAGCTGGCACAAAACAAGATAAAATTAAAGGCCTTTGGCGGTTCGTATGATACGGACGACCACGGTTTTATCTATGACGAATCATTCAAGTTTGTTCCACAATACCCAGAAAATAAAGACTATCTCTGCGGCAGTAAGAACATAGGAGAAAATCTGGGGCGATTTCTAAAAGAAATGCCAGCTTATATCTATAAAGATAGCGCATTAGCTGGGGGTTGGTATGGGCGTTTTCAGCATTTTGCTAAGATTGAAATGCCCCAAGAGGTAGTCCCTGAAAAAATTCGTGATACCCAAAGAAGGTATCATATGTGGGCAAATGGAATTGGTGGCATGAATCATATGGGCCCGGATATCAATGTCGGGCTTCAGCTAGGACTTTCAGGACTAATGGAGAAAATCAGATATTATCGAGCCTTTAATAATCCTGAAAATACAGACTTCTATGATGGTGAGGAAGCTGTCGTGCAGGGCATGATAGATTATATGCAGAATCTTGTACAAGAAGCTACAAGACTTAGTCAGCAAGAAAAAAATCCTTACTATAAAGAAAACTATAATACGCTCAGCGAGATTTGTCAGAAGCTAATTTGTGAAAAACCACAGACTTTTCGTGAAGCCTGCCAGTTTATTGCACTTTTTCAAAGTGTAGACAGAACTTATTTTTTAGGAGGAGCATTAGGCCAGTTAGATGAAATTTTACGGCCTTATTATGAAAGAGATATAGCAAATGGATTGCTCACAGATGAAGAAGCAGTTTGGATTTTAGCAAGTCTATTTTATAATGACACGCACTATTCTCAAATCGGGGGAAGACTGCCAGATGGAAGCCGCGACTTGACAAGCAGAGTTTCATTTTTAATTCTTGAAGCGGCGCATTTGTTGGCGATTCCTTATAATCTAGCAGTCCGTGTTTATGAGGGCATGGACGAAAGTCTGATGAGAAAATCATTGTCGTATATCTTAGAATGTGGTAGTGGTCCTTGCTATTCACTTTCAAAAGGTATTGAGGAGGGGTTCATCAAGCAAGGACACCCAGCTGAACTTGCCAGAATGCGTGCGAAAGTGGGATGCAATTGGGTTGCTTTGCCTGGAATTGAATATCCCCTGCAAGATGTCACAAGAGTAAATATGGCATGGGCGTTTGTAATTGCTATGCAAGATGTGCAAAAGGAAGAAAGCCCAAGCCTAGACTTGCTATGGGAGCGCTTTGTCTATCATCTAAAAAATATGATTGATTGCATTAAAGAAGGCTATGACGTACATTACGAAAATGTTTCTCAATATACACCGGAGATAGTTCTGAACTTATTTTGTCATGGACCAATTGAGCGTGGACTAAATGCAGCACAAGGCGGAGTGGATATATTAAATCTAAATATAGACGGCGTAGCTTTAGCAACAGTGGCAGACTCTTTTGCGGCTATCCATCAAAGAGTGGTTCAAGAAGAGAAGTTAAGTTGGAAAGAGCTTTTTGAAGCGCTTGACAATGACTTTGAGGGAGAAGAAAACATTAGGCTTATGCTCAAGAATATTCCTCGATTTGGTAGCCCTGATTCGCTTTCAAAGGATTGGGCAGAGAAAATTAGTGCGGCCTATACAGATTTAGTGATTTCTTCACCAACGCCGAAACATCATTTAAAAGTTATTCCGGGATTGTTCTCTCATGGGGATATTTATAGACACGGAGAGGATTTGCCCGCAACACCAAATGGCAGAAAAGCAGGCGAAGCAATCTCTCATTCATCTGAACCAGACCCCGGGTTTGCCAGTGGAATTACTAGTTTTTCACCGACACTGAAAGCAACCGCAGTTGCAGAAGTTCAGCCCGGTTATGGCAACTCAGCACCTCTGCATTTGGATATTGACACAAAAATGCTTTCAGGCGAGCAAGGAGTCGAAATTCTTTGTGCATTAATCCATGCGCATGAACAAATGGGTGGCACACTCATTAACTTGAACTGTTTGTCAAAAGAAAGACTCCTTAGAGCGCATAAAGATCCAGAATCAGAACCTGATTTAGTTGTGCGTGTAACAGGGTATTCAGCATTTTTTGCTTCTCTTTCTAAAGAATATAGGCAGCAGGTTGTGGATCGTTATTTGACGGTTAAATAGAGTAGATAATAGTTCAGCAATGATTAGCATTGTTGGAAATTTGGATATATTTTTGATTTGTTTATTTAGAAGGAATAACAAACAAGAATATGTGTGCAATAAAATGGGGGAGATTAATTTAAGGGGCTAATGTCTGTGTGTTTGCAGATATTAGCCCCTTAAAAATTTTGTTTTATCAAATCGACAGCGGTTAAAAAATATGATAAAATAAAAAGAATACTGCATCTAAAGAAGAGGAACTGGGTAAAATGGAGCATAAACTGACAATAGGTATTCTGGCACATGTTGATGCAGGCAAGACAACTCTGTCAGAGGCGTTGCTTTATACAAGTGGAAAAATTGGGAAACCAGGGCGTGTAGATAATCAAAATGCTTATTTGGATACGGAACAGCTTGAAAAACAACGAGGAATCACAATTTTTTCTAAACAGGCTGTCTTTGAATGGAAAGACAAGCAAGTCACTTTGCTGGATACTCCCGGTCATATCGACTTTTCAGCCGAAATGGAGCGTACACTTAGTGTCCTTGACTATGCTGTGCTTGTGATTAGCGCAGCAGATGGCGTACAAGAACATACTAGAACCGTTTGGCGACTTTTGAAATCTCATGGTGTTCCTGTGTTTTTATTTGTCAATAAAATGGATCAAGCGGGTGTTTCAAAAGAGCTTGTTTTTAAAGAAATGATACAGAAATTATCTGAAAATATAGTGGATTTTACAGTAGAAAACAATGACAATTTTTTTGAACAACTAGCACTTTGTGACGAAGAATTATTAAAACTGTACCTAACCAGCGGGAATATCACGGAAAAAAGCATTGCGAAGTCGATTCAAAAACGTAAAGTTTTTCCTTGCTTTTTTGGTTCTGCATTAAAGTTAACTGGTATACAAGAGTTTATGGAAGCTCTTTCTCGCTACACGCACGTGACCGCCTATCCAAACGATTTTGGGGCCAAAGTGTTTAAAATCACACGGGATGAACAAGGAAATCGTCTAACGCATATGAAAATTACCGGAGGAATTCTGAAAGTTAAAGACAGTTTAACTTTTGATTCGCTGTCTGAAAAGGTGAATCAAATTCGCATTTATTCGGGGCAAAGATATGAAACAGTCGGCGAGGTTAGCGCTGGCACCATATGCGCTGTGACAGGTTTGACAGAAAGTCAGGCCGGCATAGGAATTGGCAAAGAAAAAAGTGTGCTATTTCCGGCACCTGTGCTAGAACCGGTCCTTTCTTATCGAATTTTTCTGCCTGAAAACTGTGATCCCGCTGTTATCATGCCAAAACTTCGTCAGCTTGAAGAAGAAGAACCAGCGCTTCACCTCATTTGGGACGAGCAGCTTCATGAGATTCAAGCGCAGCTGATGGGAGAAGTGCAAACGGAGATTTTAAAGAGCTTGATTTTAGAGCGATTTGGCGTAGTGGTATCTTTTGGGGAGGGAAACATCGTTTATAAAGAAACGATTCAAAATAAAGTTGAAGGAGTAGGACACTTTGAGCCGTTGCGCCATTATGCAGAGGTGCATTTGATTATAGAACCCGCTGTGCAAGGCAGTGGCCTGCTATTTGAAAGTCAATGCAGTGAAGATTTATTGGCAAAAAACTGGCAAAGGCTAGTGATGACACATTTAAAAGAAAAGAGCCATAAGGGTGTTTTAGCAGGATTTCCGATTACTGACATGAAAATTATATTGGCAAGTGGTAGAGCTCATAATAAACATACCGAGGGCGGTGACTTTCGAGAGGCAACCTATCGTGCCGTTCGTCAAGGCTTAAAGTCGGCAAAATCTGTGCTGCTAGAGCCGTATTATGCGTTTGAATTAGATATTCCCGAGAACAATCTAGGCAGAGCAATCAGTGATATTGAAAAGCTTCATGGCACTTTTGAAATATCGCATACCCGCGATAATAGAGTTGTTATTACCGGAAAAGCGCCTGTTTCCACTATGCGCAACTATAATCAAGAGGTAATCGCTTATACAAGAGGACAAGGGAGATTGTTTTGCAATTTGTCAGGGTATGAGCCTTGCCATAATGAGCAAGAAGTCGTTGGCGAAATAGGATATGACTCTGAACGAGATTTGGAGAATCCTACAGGCTCAATTTTTTGTGCCCATGGCGCCGGTTATTTTGTGGAATGGAATCATGTACAGGAACATATGCACCTTGCAAGCAGTTTGGCGATAGAAAAGGCGGCAGAAAGCCAAATAGAAACCGATATTAGCAATGATTCTGAAAAATGGATAAGTCCTGAAGAGATTCAAGCAATATTGCAGAAAAGCGTCTATGCCAATAAGGGCAAGAAATCCGTGTGGAAAAATAATTCATCACAGGTTCAAGAATATCCTCGATTTCAAGGTGCAAAAACGCCTAAGATAAAGAAGAAAAAATATTTATTAGTTGATGGCTACAATATTATTCATGCTTGGCCGGAACTCTATGAATTGCTGGAAAGTGGAAACATGGAAGGAGCACGCATGAAGTTGTTGGATATACTGGGAAATTACCAATCTATCTCACAGCAAACAATTATATTGGTCTTCGACGCCTATAGAGTACAAAATCATCAAGAAGAATCTTTTAAACACGCAGGTGTAGTGGTGGTATATACCAAAGAGGCTCAAACAGCCGACCAGTATATTGAAAAATTTGCCTACGACCATCAAAAAGATTACCACATCACAGTGGCAACGTCTGATGGGTTACAGCAAATTATTACAAGAGGAGCAGGATGTGAATTGCTCTCTGCCCGTGGCCTAAAAGCAGAAATTGATAGCGCAACGATTCAAATGCGGGAAGATTATGAGAAAATTAAAACCATTGAGCGAAATTTTTTGGGTGATTTCATTTCTGAACAAGAAAAAGAATCTATTAAGCAGTGGCTTGAAGAATAAATGATTTGAGAAATTTAAAAAAGCCGATATGTCTTCTTTAATCAAGGAAGATATATCGGCTTTTTTATAGTTAAAGACATTATGAGATTAGTGGATCAAGCTTTGATTTTTGGCGTTTTCTTCATAAGCAATATGCCAAAAATGAGAAGAACAGGGAATAGGATACCTGACAAAATCCCGGTTTTAAGGTTGTTGTTTGCAGCGCTTGAAACAAAACCAACAAGAGTAGGGCCTACCGAACAACCTAAATCACCCGCCAGTGCAAGAAAAGCAAACATTGCAGTTCCGCCACCTTTTATAGAGGCGGAGGCAATACTGAAAGAACCGGGCCATAAAATACCCACAGACAAACCGCAAATTCCACATCCGATAAGGCCTAGAATAGGTAGAGGGGATAAGGAAATGACTAAATAAGAAAACACACAGAGAATAGAACTGTAAACCATGAATTTCTCTAGATTGATTTTTTCCCCGTATTTGCCATAAATGAGCCTAGCTAAACCCATCATAACCGCAAAAAACATAGGTCCAGCTAAATCGCCCACAGTTTTAGTAACTTGCAATCCTTGTTCTGCAAAGGTAGAGGCCCATTGGCTAACAGCCTGTTCGCTCGCGCCGGCGCAAACCATTAAAAGCATTAATATCCAGAAAATTTTATTTTGGATAAGAGCTTTAATAGTGAAAGTAGCTTCGTTTTCATCTACCAAAGAAGCAATAGGTACTTTAGTAAAGATAAAAGTATTGATAATGGGAATTGATGCCCATAATAGTGCCAGTATTTTCCAGTTAACAATACCAAATAGCGAGAAATAAATCGTTGAAATCAAAACGACGCCAACTTGTCCCCAGCAATAAAAAGAATGCAGTAGGCTCATGGTTTTTTCTTTGTTGTCACTTGGGCAGGCCTCTACCGTAGGGCTAATCAGTACTTCCAATAAGCCTCCACCTGCAGCATAGACCATAACAGCAACTAATAGACCTACAAATGGATCGGCAAATAATTCCGGTAAAAAAGTTAAAGAGATTAGACCTATGGCAGATAAGATATGAGCCATTACAAGGGCAGGACGATACCCGATTTTATCAATGAATCCAGCAGAAATGAAATCTACAACAAGTTGTAAACCAAAATTAAGGGTAATTAGCATGGTGATTTTAGTCAGAGGAATATCATAAGTCTTTTGGAAGGTTAAGAAAAGGAGAGGAGCAAAGTTGTTAACAATTGCTTGCACAATATAACCTGTAAAACAGGCGTATATTGTTTTTTGGTAATTAGGTTTCATCAAGAGCCTCCGTGGTTGCATTGAGCAAGTGTAGTTTATGCTGTAGTCATTAAAAAGGTGAGAATATTCTATTATGTTATCAGAAATTATATCTGCAGATAGAAAAAGCCCTGATAAACACAATGTTCATCAGGGCTTCTAAATATTGGCTGGGCCGGTGGGATTCGAACACACGCGTGATGGA
This sequence comes from Scatolibacter rhodanostii, assembly GCF_900197595.1. Taxonomy (GTDB): domain Bacteria; phylum Bacillota; class Clostridia; order Oscillospirales; family Acutalibacteraceae; genus Scatolibacter; species Scatolibacter rhodanostii. The sequence continues at coordinate 446,609 of NZ_FZLO01000001.1, forward strand.
GTCAAAGTCCATTGCCTTACCGCTTGGCTACGGCCCATTATTTAAGCACGAAGCAAAGACCTCGTGCTTTTTTTAAAAGTGGGGTGGAAGATGGGATTCGAACCCACGATCTCCAGTGCCACAAACTGGCGCTTTAACCGACTAAGCTACATCCACCATATTTTGTCACTCGTTTAAGCGACTTACACAGTATAGCAAAAAAAACCTTTTTTGGCAAGTCCTTTTTTTGATTTTTTGGTAAAAATATTGTGGAAGAAAAAAGAGGTATTTTGTGCAAACATCTGAAAACATACTATATAATTGCCTTTTTAGTGAAAAATATACGCTTAAACAGCAGAAAAGCAATAACACTTTTTTATAAAGAATAAAAACCAGAACAAAGGCTTTTGTATCTTAAGCGCTTGTTCTGATTTTAAACTCATTACTAAATTTTTGCAAATGATTCTGTGAAATCAGTAAAAATTTCTTTTTCGCATTCAGGAGGAGAGTATGTAAATTTGTCAATATGCTGGTCAAGGAAAAAATATTGAGGCATATGAGGTTTTTGTGTCTCCGCTTCAAGCGTTTCAATGATAATCAATTTAATTTTCATTTTAGAGGGTAAAATACTTTTAATAAAAACAGTAGCTCTTTGACCAGGTACTACACCTGCTTTAAGTTCAGCTAACCCAGCTAGGTTAGGGGTCAATTCTACAAAAATGCCATAGCTTTCGACACTTCTTACGATACCAGAGACGGTTTCTCCTGCTGAGAAATGTTCCGCGTTTTCTTTCCATGTGCCAAGCAGTTCTTTATGGGAAAGAGTAATTCTTCCTTTTTCAGAAGATTTTACAATAGCTTTAAAATACATTCCGGGTAAAAAACGCTCGCTTGGATGTTCAATGCGAGACACAGAGATGGAATCAATGGGCAAAAGAGCAACAATGCCGCAGCCAATGTCGGCAAATACACCAAAAGCTTCTAAATGAGTTACTTTTGCATCAATGACATCACCCAGTGCAAGTTGAGAGATGTATTCATCTTTGCATTTCTGCTGTACTTCACGGCGAGAGAGAATGGCCATTGCTTCGCCTTTTTCTGTACGTATAAATTCCTTAATGACAAAGCATACTGGATGGTTTACACGAGATAAAATAGCAATATCCCTCATGGTACCTTCTTTAATCCCTAATGCGCCCTCTTCTCGGGGAATAATACCTTTCATGCACAATAAATCCACCACTAAATTGTGTTTGCTGTCACACATAACCGCACGAGCTTCTAAGATTTTACCAGACTGACAAGCATCGGCAAGGTTTGCCTCAGAAATGAAAGCGTTTTGGTTTTCAGGGGTGTCGATTAGTCTTCCTTCCGGATAGAAGTTCATTTTTCTACCTCCTTGTTATTATCCCAAAAATTGATTTTGGCTAGACCTTTTTATATCCCAAATATATGAACAAAAGATACAGAAAAGAACTCACTTCTTCTATTGAATAATCTTCAATTTTGTTATACAATTAAACTTAATTTTGAAAATGAAAGGACGTAATGATTTGAAAAAAATATTGAGCTTGGCCTTGGCAATGCTTATGACGGCAACATTTGCCGGCTGTGGCGCGTCACAAAAATCGGGAGATAATAAAGCTGGGAACGTGCTTGAAACGGCCGATCAGCTAGTGGAAGCAAAAGACTTAGTTCCTGCTAAAACAGATAAAAAAGTAGGATACCAGTTGGAAGACCCTGAAAAAGGAGAAGAAATTGCTGTTGTTACACTAGAAAACGGAAAGTCCTTTAAGATTCGATTTTTCCCAAATGAAGCCCCTAAGACTGTCTATAATTTTAAAAAGCATGCAATTGATGGCTACTATAATGGACTCACTTTTCACCGTGTTATTTCAAATTTTATGATTCAGGGCGGAGACCCTAATGGTAATGGAACAGGTGGAACCAGTGTGTGGGATGGTAGCTTTGAAGATGAATTCAGCAAGAATTTAATCAATATTAACGGTTCAATCTCCATGGCAAATAGCGGACAAAACACGAACGGCAGTCAGTTTTTCATTAATAATACGCAGACTAGCGGAGATATCAATTGGGATATGTACCAGCAGTATTATGATCTTCTAGAGTCTGACCCGAATACGTTTATGCAGTATACAGGCCGAAAAGGTTGGCTGGATATGAAAAATGCAGGTGATGACTATAAAGAGCTTTATAATACAAATGGCGGTAACCCCACTTTAGATGGAGGATATACCACTGACGCCATAGGCCACACAGTGTTTGCGCAAGTCTTTGAGGGAATGGATGTTGTTACTGAAATCTCTAATGTACCAACAGGTGAGTCAGATGTTCCCATTGAGCCTGTTGTTATTCAATCAATAGAGATTGTTGTATATGAATGATAAAGAAATTTTAGAAGTAGAATAGTAAAGTTAAAACTTGGCACCACTCATTTATGAATGGTGCCAAGTTTTTTATTTAAAATATGTAATTTCAATAGATTTTGCCATATAAATATACTATAATATATTTAATTTTATTGTAGCAAGTAAAAAGGGGATTAGTAAAGGAGTGGTTTTAATGCGATATTATCTTGCGATAGATATTGGAGCATCTAGTGGGAGACATATTTTAGGTTGGGTTGAAAACGGCAAGATTAAAATTAAGGAGGTATACCGTTTTGACAATGTAAATTTTCAGCAGAATGGGTATTTGGTTTGGGATACAAAAGCACTTTTTAAACATATTTTAAATGGAATGAAGCAATGTAAAGAACAGGGTAAAGTACCAGAGACAGTTGCTATTGACACATGGGGCGTTGACTATGTGCTGCTAGATGAAAAGGGTGAGGCATTGTCAGAAGCTGTGTGTTATCGTGACAAACGCACAAAGGAGGGTATCAAACAGGTTGAGGATATCTTGCCCTTTACTTCACTATATCAAATAGCTGGCATTCAGAATAATGCATTTAACACAGTCTATCAACTTATGGCAGAGAAACTGAAGCGCCCCGAAATGTTGCTGAAGGCAAAGCAGATATTGATGTTGCCAGCTTATTTCAACTATTTACTGACAGGTGAATGTAAAAATGAGTATACGCATGCAACAACTACTTCGCTTGTCAATGCGAAAACAAAAACGTGGGATTCTTCGTTACTGAAAGCACTGGGATTTCCAGAAACAATTTTTGGGAAGCTTTATCAGCCTGGCACCCTCGTAGGAAACTTGCTAGATGAAGTGCAGAAAGAAGTAGGATTTGACTGTTCGGTTATGTTAGCGGCCAGCCATGACACTGCTAGCGCTTATCTCTCAGTTCCGGCCAATAATGAAAGTGCCGCTTATCTGTCAAGCGGCACATGGAGTCTCTTAGGTACTGAAATAGAAGAACCAATTTTGTCAGAAGAAGCTCTAAAAGCAAATTTCAGCAACGAGGGTGGATTTAACTATCGCTATCGTTTCTTACAAAATATCATGGGGTTATGGCTTATCCAAAGTATACGCAGAAGCTTTGACAAAAAATACAGCTTTGCAGAACTTGAAATATTTGCTCGTCAAGAGGCTGATTTTGCAAGTATCATAGATGCCAATGATAACCGGTTCTTGAACCCTGAAAATATGATTGAAGAAGTTAAGCTGGCCTGTCACGAAAGTGGTCAAGCGGTTCCTGAAAACATTGGGCAATTGGTTCAGTGTGTCTATCAAAGTCTTGCTCAGTGTTATGCCAAAGCGGTTAAAGGACTTTCTGTCATAACAAACAAAATTTACACAGATATACATATTGTAGGGGGCGGTAGTAAAGATACTTACCTCAATCAACTGACTGCAAATTGCACAGGGTTACCTATTCATGCAGGACCTACCGAAGGAACGGTTATCGGCAATCTGATTTGTCAGATGATTGCCGCACAAGAATATAGCACCCTTGCAGAAGCGCGCCATGCAGTAAGAGAAAGTTTTGAAATCAAGACATATTTGCCCCAGTAATTGCATGCTTTTATAGATACGGTCTTCCGCCAATGTTCAGGTATAGTTGCTAACTTTTTTCAGTATTTTATTCTAGAGCAAATCCGAAATAATTCTTTGCCCAATCAGAGTTTTTTTGCAGGAAGGGGATGGTTTTTTCATTCTCAAGCCATTTTATCATAGAGAATGGCTCTGTTCCTGAAGTGCGAAGAAAAGCTTCTGTACATGTTGTATGAGGAAGAAGCAGAGGCAAGAGAGACTCTAGCTGATTCTTGGAAAGTGAACTTTCTGTTATTTGCAAGATAGAATCAGACGAATAACAACATAAATATCCTCCCAACGCTTGAAGAATGAGCCCCCCGCTGCGAAGATATTCTGTATAAGCATACTGTTCATAGGCTTTATCAAATCGCACAGATTGGTAAAACCCAGAGAGATATTTGGTGCGCATTCGATAGAATTCAGAAAAAGGGCAATCTTTCATAGCCGGTTCTTCCATGACAGTACGGTCATCCACTATTAATTTTGTGGTAGAAGCAGAAGAAAAACAGGTATAGCCAAGCTTAGCGTACATGGCAAAAAGAGGTTGAGTTGCCGGCACAAGCAGACAAAATTGCTTGTGCCGTTCTTTTGTAATACGACTGCATTCTTGCTCTAAAGAGCGCATATAACCTTTACCTCGATAGGCGGGCAAAGTGGCAACGGCATAGATATAATACCCTGAATAGCTACCAAAAGGAGAGTGTAGCCTTGCGGGAATCATAGTAAGCATAGCCGCAGCTTCGCCCTGATTCAATAAGATGAGCGTGGAATCTTGTCCATGAATACCATTAAAAAAGGCATCAATTGCCTCATCCATATCTTCAAAACAAACTTTCCACATTTTTTTAAGTGCAGGAATATCTTCAGGACGAGAGAATCGAATCTCTTCCGTTTTAATTTTTGAGAACGGCTTCATATTTATCCAGAAGAATCACCGGGCGATAAGATAGTTTAGCTTTTCGAAGTCCGGGAACTCCCAAATCCTCCTCTCTGTTTACATAGGTATAATCTTTGGCATAATAGCGTACAAATTCACGGTTAATAATGGGATAGGCGCCCTGAATATCACTAAACGTTTTTTCAATGTGGACAACAAAAGTATCGTCGGTCAGCGGCTCGCCGATTGAAAAAGCAATTACATCTTTTTCAAGACGGATAAGTCCACCTTTTAGATTCAGCGTATCCATGTTATTGAGGGCAAGTTGAACCGCTTTTAGTTCTTTCTGTTTTTCTGGGTCGTCCTTGCAATTGTTCATTTGACACCATTTCACGGTCATCTCTTGACATTCTTTGATGTTATCTTCCGTAATAGGTTCAAATTGCCATACAGGGTGATTAGCTAGGAAATTGTTTATATGATTTCTCTTGGCACTCAGTTTTTTTCCGGTAAGGTTGCTTAGGCTTTCAGCACTATAAATGTAATCGGAGTAGGCTCTATCAGCCGAAAATTCAAATTTCCCAGGGAACATTTCTTCTAATGCAGCAGGTGCGCCTTCACAAAGTCCTCTAAGTCTAAAAGGAAAACCCTCTTCGTCAGCATATTTCATTAATTTTTCAATGATAGGCTTGGGGGTTCCATCTCCAATAGGAAAAGAAAAGCTATGAGAATGAGCCGATTTTGCTACAAAAAAACCATCAACATTTGCAATTTGCGTGTGATATTGCTCGTGCCATATATAAAGATTGGCGAATGAGAATTCGCAGCTTCTAAATTGGTTGATTTTATAAAGCGGGTCTATCCATTTTTTATCTTCTAATAATACATTTCTAAATTCCAGCATTTTTAACGATGCTCCTTTAATTATTGGTTGTGATAGGTTCTATAGTGATAAAAATAAAAAATTCTAACAATTTTTATTCTTACCTTCTATAGTCTACCTAATTTATGCAAATTCTGCAACTTTATTATCATTTGTTTTCATCTTGTTCTTAAATTAAGAAAGTATGACTTGGTAAAGAACTTTATTTTTTACTAGTCTTTTGAGGTATATACTACAAATTTTATTATTTTTGTGAAAAGAATTGCAAAACCACAATTTGTGAGATAGAATGAGGAAGGAGTTGGACTGTTAGAATTTGTTATAATTAGAAAACAAATGGTTTACAGAGAGGAATACTTTTATGAACTTAGAACAAGAAAAATTATACTTGCAAGAAATTGACAGAGTAATTGAAAAAGGACCTTACCATGCAGATTGGCAGTCTTTAAGTAATATGCAGGTACCAAAATGGTTTCCCAAAGCTAAATTTGGCATTTTCATTCATTGGGGAATTTACAGCGTTATTGCTCATGCCAACGAGTGGTATCCACGCAATATGTATCGAAAAGATACGGAAGAATGGAACTATCACAGAAATACATATGGCGATCACAAAGAGTTTGGTTATAAAGATTTTATTCCCCTTTTTCAAGCGGAGAAATTTAATCCTGACGAGTGGGCAGAGCTGATAAAGGAATCGGGTGCCCAATACGTTTTCCCTGTGGCAGAACATCATGATGGATTTCAAATGTACCGCAGTGAAATCTCAAAATTTAACGCCTATGAAATGGGTCCTAAACGTGATCTTTTAGGTGAAATGAAAGTGTCCTTTGAAAAGCAAGGGATTGAGTTCTGCACGTCCTCACATCGTGCCGAGCATTGGTTCTTTTTAGGGCACGGCAAAGAATTTGACAGCGATGTGAAAGAACCTCTTAAAAAAGGTGATTTTTATTGGCCGTCGATGGCAGAATCACCAGATGATCACGCACTGCGCAGTGAACCATACCCAACAGAAGAATATGTAACAGATTGGCTTTTGCGAACTTGTGAGATTATCGATCGTTATCAGCCCTCGCTACTTTATTTTGATTGGTGGATTCAGCATGAAGCATTTAAAGAACCGCTAAAAAAATTGGCTGCTTATTATTATAATCGAGGAAAAGAATGGGGCAAAGATGTTTCCATATGCTATAAATTTGATGCGATGATGTTTGGCAGTGGCATTGTGGATGTAGAAAGAAGTAAGATGTCAGAAGTAAAACCTTTTGTTTGGCAGACAGATACCGCAATCGCAAAAAATTCGTGGTGCTATACTGATTCATTGCTGTACAAAAGCAGCTATCAAATTATTTGCAATTTTATTGATATCATCAGCAAAAATGGCAATCTGCTTTTGAATGTAGGGCCTAAGGGCGATGGTTCAATTGCACCTGAAGATAAGCAGATTTTACAAGATATTGGTACATGGATGAAGCAAAATGCAGAAGCAATTTATGACAGCAAGCCATGGCGCATACCCTCGGAGGGAACAGCCACAGAGCAGGCAAAAGGAGAACTTGCTGACGGCGAAGATGTACCTTATACAGCAGAAGATATGCGTTTTACAACCTCAGGTGATAGTATTTATGCCTTTGTCATGAAATATCCGGAAGATGGGAAAGTTCTCATTCATTCCATGGCTAATTCAGAAAAGCATAATTCGTCTTCTTTTTATGGATTGATTAAAAATGTAGAAATATTGGGCTTTGATGAGAAGCCTGACGTGCTAAGAGATGATGATGGTTTGCACATCACAACCAGCACAGTAAAGAGCGATTTGCCTGTTGTTATTAAAGTGACAACGGTTTAATTTCGAAATAGTCTATACAATAAAAATAAAGGGGAGAGTGCAATGACAGTGAAATCAAATATCGTAGATTGGGAAACCATTACCAACTTTGTAACAGATGCTTTTGTGGGATACGGAATCCCAAGAGCAGATGCAGAAATCTGTGCAGATGTACTGCTGGAATCCGATAAACGGGGAATCGAATCCCACGGTGTGAACCGATTCAAACCAATTTATCTTGACCGAATTAAAGCAGGGATTCAACATCCGGTTACGAACTTTGAAGTTGTGAGAGAAACAGCTACAACAGCGGTTGTCGATGGGCATGACGGTATGGGGCAAGTGATTGGCAAGCGTTCTATGCAAATGGCGATTGATAAGGCAAAAAAATACGGCATGGGCATGGTTGCCGTTCGAAATTCTACCCATTACGGCATTGCGGGTTATTATGCCACGATGGCAACCAAAGCAGGCTGCATTGGTATTACAGGAACGAATGCAAGACCGTCCATTGCACCGACCTTTGGCGTCGAAAATATGCTGGGGACCAATCCGTTGACATTTGGTATGCCAACAGATGAGGATTTCCCTTTTGTTCTTGATTGCGCAACTTCCATTACACAAAGAGGACGTGTGGAGTATTATGCACGTAACCACAAACCAACTCCGGCAGGATTGGTTATTGGGCGCGATGGTACTTCAAAAACAGATTCTGACGAGATATTATCAGCTTTGAACAAAGGAGATGCGGCTCTGTTGCCATTAGGGGGAGCCGGAGAAGAATTGGGTGGCTATAAGGGCTATGGTTATGCGACTGTGGTAGAGATTCTTTCAGCCGCTTTGCAGCAAGGCAATTTCTTACTATCTCTCACGGGTATCGGTGAAAAAGGCGAAAAGCTTCCCTATCATCTAGGACATTTCTTTATTGCCATTGATACAGAAGCTTTCTGTGGATTAGAATCTTTCAAGAAAACCTGTGGAGACATTTTGCGTGAGCTGAGAGCCTCTCAAAAAGCACCTGGCAGCAGTCATATTTTTACAGCAGGTGAAAAGGAATATTTGGTCTGGCAAGAGAGAAAAGAGAGTGGTGTACCTATTAATGAAGCAGTACAAAAAGAAATGATTCAAATACGAGATGAACTAAAACTTTCACAATATCAATTTCCGTTTGAATAAGAATAATTTTAGCTTGGCGCCCATATTTTATAGCAAAAGTGAGGAAAGAAAATGCAAATCTTTTTCGGAGCAGATTATTACCCCGAACATTGGCCAGAAGAAAGATGGGAAACGGATGCTGAACTCATGGAGGAAATGGGTTTAAACGTCGTGAGAATGGCAGAGTTTTCGTGGACAAAAATGGAACCTAGACTAGGAGAATTCCATTTTGAGTGGTTAGATAAAGCGATTGAACTGTTAGGTAAACATGGCGTTAAAACGGTATTGGGAACACCAACAGCGACACCGCCAGCTTGGATTATAGAAAAAAATCCTGAGATATTTCCGGTTGACTCACACAGCATTCGACGTGGGTTTGGCGGTCGCCATCATGATTGTCAATCCAATGAGACTTATCGTATGCATATTAAACGCTTTGTGACAGCGATGGCAGAGCATTTTAAGGATAATGCCAATGTTATTGGTTGGCAGATTGATAATGAGTTCGGTAACAGCCATGAAGATTTTTGTATGTGTGAATCATGCCAAGCTCATTTTCAGAGCTGGCTCAAAGAAAAGTATCAAACTATCGAGAATCTAAATCGTGAGTGGGGCACCTGTTTTTGGAGTCAGGATTATGATAAGTTTGAGCAAATTCCTGCGCCAAAACTTACGGCAGCGGGGGAGAACCCCTCTGCTATGCTAGATTGGAAAAGATTTTGCTCTGATTTAATTGTTGACTTTCAGCAAGTTCAAATTGACATTATCAGAGAAAAATGTTCAAATCACTTCATCACACACAATTTTATGGGGTTTGCCGACAAAGTAAACTATTTTGATTTAGGTAGAAATCTTGATTTTATTTCTCACGATCAATATCCAGGTGGCTTTTTCAGAGAAGATGCACAAGAAAAAGAAGAAAGATTGGCATCTACATTAGATTTAATGCGGGGAACCAAAAATCAGAGTTTCTGGATCATGGAGCAGCAGGCAGGCGTTACGGGTTGGCAAATTATGGGGCGAGCCCCAAAACCAGGTCAACTAGCCATGTGGGCTTTTCAAAGCATTGCACACGGAGCAGATACTGTGGTGTTTTTCCGTTGGAGAACTTGCACGGTGGGCACAGAGCAATATTGGCATGGCATTTTGCCGCATAGTGGAAAGCCAAGCAGACGATATTATGAATTGAAGGATTTCATTGCTAAAATGGCTCCAATTATGAAAGATATACAAGGAGCTATGCCTAAAAATGAAGTGGCAATTGTCTATTCGTATGATCAAAAATATGCTTTCAAAATTCAGCCTCATCATCGTGAATTACAATATGTCGACCAAGTTAATCGATATTATGAAGCGTTTTACCATCAAAATATAGGTGTTGATTTTGTGCCTGATACCGCAGATTTTAGTCAGTATCAATTAGTAGTAGCACCTTTGCAGTATATTATGACACCCGAGCTGGAAGAAAAATATAAAGCTTATGTAAAAAACGGTGGCAGATTAATTTTAACCATGCGTACAGGTGTAAAAAACAAAAACAATGTCTGTATGAGTGAGGATGATTTGCCGGGAAAACTCTCTGATTTGTTAGGAATAAAAATTGCGGATTACGACTGTCTCACTGATGTTAATGTTTCGATTTGCTGGGGAGAAAAGTGCTTTGAGGGTAGAAAATGGAGCGATATGATTGAACCTTCTACTGCAGAAACATTAGCGACATATGGTTCTGAATATTATAAAGGAATGTCTGCCATCACAGTGAATCAATTCGGAGCAGGTAAGGCTTATTATGTTGGAACTGAACCTGACGAAGCTCTGATGCAACACCTATCAGAATTTATAGTGCAAGAGCTGAGCTTGAATCGCTTAGGCTATGCAGAAAAGGGCGTGGAATTTGCAGAACGTTCTACTGAAAATGCAGATTACCTCTTTGTCATGAACCATACCGATCAAAAACAAAAGCTTTCTGTTGAAGGCAATTGGAAACCAGTGTTGGATCAAAAGTCAGAACTATTGCCGTTTGATTTCAATATCTTTAAAAAGTAAGAATTTATACTTTTAAAAAGAGAGTATCTACCATTTAATAGGTAGGTACTCTCTTCTGTATACTCATAATAAATTTAAATCGATAAAGGGTTTTTGTTTTCGTAAGTACAGATGGTAAATGTGATCTCTTTTTCTGTTATTGGCTCTGTGCTGTCGGCTAAAACCCAGTTTGGATCGTTATCTAAATTAGGAAAAAAGCGGTCTGCTGGAACATCTTTTTGTACTTTGGTGATAAAGGCTTGGTGGCAATAAGGCAAAAACTGTTTGTAGATGGATTCTCCGCCGATGATATAAACCGAGTCAGAATCATAGCCGGTAGCAAGATCGGGCAAAAGTTCTTCCATACTATGGTAAAGGAGAGTGCCTTCGGGGGCAGAATCCAAATGACGAGAAAGAACAATATTCATTCGATTTGGTAAAGGTTTAGAACCGGGTAAGGATTTTAAGGTACTATGTCCCATAACAACGACATTTCCCATCGTTTTTGCTTTAAAAAAAGCCATATCAGAGGGAAGATGAAACAGCAATTTGTTGTCTTTGCCAATTCCCCAATTTTCACTGACAGATAAAATACAGTTCATAAAAACTCTCCTTATATAGCGACAGGGATTTTTTCTTTAAAAGGATGATATTCATAGTTTTCAAGTTGGAAGTCATCCACAGTGAAAGCGTAAAAATCTTTAACATCTGGATTCATGCGGAATGTGGCCGCGGGCAGAGGAGGTAAAGTGAGCAGTTTCTCAACAATCGGGATATGACGATCATAAATATGAGCATCGGCAATTACATGGACAAATTCTCCGGGGATTAGACCGCTTACCTGTGCCAACATATGAACCAGCACAGCGTATTGTGTAACGTTCCAAGCGTTTGCAACCAGCATATCTTGAGAGCGTTGATTCAATATGGCACAAAGTCGGTTGCCGCTGACGTTTAAGGTTAAGCTATAAGCACAGGGGTAGAGGTTCATTTCAGACAAATCTTGGTGCACATAAATATTGGTCATCATTCTGCGAGAGGCTGGATTATTCTTCAAATCATATAGCAGTCGATCTACTTGATCAAACATACCTTCTTTATATTTGTGTTTGACAGAAAGTTGATAGCCATATGCTTTTCCAATTGTGCCGTCTTCACCAGCCCAAGAATCCCAAATATGGCTATTTAAGTCAGCAATTTTGTTTGATTTTTTTTGCCAAATCCAAAGCATTTCATCAATAGCAGCTCGAAAATTAACTTTTCGCAGAGTAGAAGTTGGAAATTCTTTTTGCAAATCATAACGATTAATTACGGCAAAAGATTTTATGGTGTGAGCCGATTCACCGTCAAGCCATTTCGGACGAACTTCTTGGTTGGTGTCCCATGCGCCAGAAGACAAAATTTGTTTGCAATTTTCAGCAAACTGAACATCAAAATAACTCATTATCATTCCTCAAATCTAAAATAATTTTATATTATCACATGAATAAGTAAGTAATAGCGGTAAGTGTTTCTATAAAAGCTATTCTATATGTAATTATATATTAGCTCTGCTAAAAAGACAACCCTAGAGATAAATCTTAAAAACGACAATGGATGTGATAGAAATTTTAGAAAAGCATTTAAATTTGAAGAAATAGAGAAATCACTATACAAGTCATCGTTAATGTATTAAAATAGCTTTATATAAAGCTGAAATAAGGAGCGTGTACTGTGAACGAAACATTAAAAGCAATTGAAAACCGTTATTCTTGCCGAGATTTTAAACCAGAAATGCTCTCTGAGGAAGTATTGCAAGCGATTGCCAAAGCGGCTGTGCAAGCTCCCAGCGCTATGAATCGTCAACCTTGGCGGATTGTGGTAGTTAAGGATCAAGAATTAATGCAAGAGATAGAACAAGAAGGGCTCAAAACGCTTTCTGATATGGAAGATAAGTCTGCCTATAATCGAATTATGGAGCGAGGCGGCAAATTATTTTATGGTGCACCTAGCATGATTGTTGTGCCAATTGATTCGGCAGAATATGCAAGTGCAATGCTAGACTGCGGAATTGTTTGCCAGAATATTGTTTTGGCAGCAGAATCTCTGGGCGTGGGCAGTGTGATTTGCGGACTTTTGAGAACAGCATTTGCGAAAGAAGAACGAGCAAAAGAATGGGCTGCGCGCTTGAAATTTCCAGAAGGATATGTGCTAGGCTGTTCTGTTCTGCTGGGATATGCCAATACGTCCAAACAACCCCATGAGCCAGATATAGAAAAGATTGTAGTTTTAGAATAAGGATAAAACGAAGAAGAAGTGATTTCAACAAAACGACAATTGCTTCTTCTTTAATAAATTAAATAATTTTATTTTATAGGTTGACAAAGTGAAAAGAAAAGAGTATTATATTGGTATATTCTTAAATGCGCTTGTGTCTCACATGTTTTTGTAAGTCATTAACTCGTTTTTATGATTTACAAAAACATGTGTTTTTTTGTGTGTTTAGGCATTACAACATAATTTAGGAGGTACCAATAATGAATACTGGTACAGTAAAATGGTTTAATGCAGACAAAGGTTTCGGCTTTATTTCTAACGACGATAACAGCGGAGATGTTTTTGTACATTTCTCAGCAATCGTTAGCGAAGGATTTAAAACTTTAGACGAAGGTCAAAAAGTTACTTTCGACACAGAGCAAGACCCTAAGGATAGCAGAAAACTTCGTGCTATAAACGTTAATCGAGCATAATTATCCTAAATCCGCAGGGCTAATAAGGCTCTGCGGATTTTTGTTTTGTGAACTTTTAGGCTATCTTGAGAATAAAATAGTATTTTTATGCTCTGGAGAGAACATCCTTAATAGAGAGATATAGTAGAATAGGAGATTGAAAGAACTTTGGATTTTAATCAATATGATTTATCGGCAGAAATGCTGCGTAGTTTAGAAAAAATGAAATTTGCAGAACCTACACCCGTGCAGGCAGAAACGATTTTGCCTATGCTTGAGAAGCACGATTTATTGGTTCAATCACCGACAGGCAGCGGAAAAACAGCGGCTTTTGGCATTCCTGTTATAGAGGCAATTAACCCAAAAAACAGAAATGTGCAGGCTGTTATTTTATGCCCTACTCGCGAACTTGCTTTGCAGACCACTACGGTATTGCATAACCTCTCGACGTATAAACACAATGTGAGAATCATCACACTATACGGCGGCGAACAAATCGGAAAACAGATTTCCGCTTTGCGCAAACAACCTCAAATTATTGTGGCAACACCAGGACGTTTAATTGATCATATTCAGCGTCGTACCGTAAAGCTAGACCAGACTGAGGTTGTCGTTTTAGATGAAGCAGACCGTATGTTAGATATGGGATTTCGTGATGATATGAAGGCTATTCTAGACCAAGTACCATCTCAAAGACAAACGGTGCTGTTTTCTGCAACGCTGTCAACTGAAATTTGCCAAATTGCAGAGTCCTATCAAACCGAGGCACAAGTTATCAAAATTAAACCTGATTTCCGCAAAGTGGATTTGATCAAGCAGTTCTATACAGAAGTACCCATTGGCGGCAAAGTGCCTGTTTTAGAGACTTTCTTAAAAGAACAAAGTGAAAATCAGGTATTGGTTTTTGTAGGAACAAAATCAATGGCGGATAAACTTTCTGAAACATTGGTGGATTCTGGACTTCATGCAGAAGCTCTTCACGGTGGGTTAAAGCAAACACAGCGTGACCGTGTTATGCGACGTTTTCGTCAAGGTATGACTCGTGTACTGATTGCAACAGATGTAGCGGCGAGAGGCATTGATGTCAACGATATGGGCGCAGTTATCAACTTTGATATTCCTGCAACTAGTGACGATTATGTGCATCGCATTGGTAGAACCGGCAGAGCAAATCATTCAGGAACTGCCTATACACTTTTGTATATCAAAGAACGCAGACAATTGCAAATGATTATGCGTGAAACCAAGGCTATCATTAACCAGCGTCATGTTGAGGGTGTTGTAGCAACTGCTCCAGCCGCAGCTCACAAAAGACCGGCAGCAAGACGGAATAATACTAATGGTGCAAAACCATTTGCCGCACGTAACAAGACAGGAAAGCAAAGCAGACCGGCTGGACAAGAAAAATCAGCATCAGCGGCTAAAACAGATAAGCCCGCAAAAAGAAAAAATTATGGCGAGAAAAAGAAAACTCCTTACTGGAAGAACCGAAAACGCCAGCACGAAGTAGCGTAACATTATTGCCATAGCATATAAAATTATAATGAAAAACCAGCCATCTAATCAACTAGATAGTTGGTTTTATTTTTTTGAGTAATATGGATTGTAACTTAGCAAAAACAGAATATGTTCATTTTGTGCTACTAAATTGATACCTAGCATAAGACGGAGGATAAAGAAGGGTAACCTTTGAGAACGAGAGCTGTGTCAAGCATTGTAAAATAAAAATATAGTTAATAAGCTTTTTTAAAGAAAAAAGTGAAAAAGTGTGATATGATATATCAATAAACAAGTTAAATAAGGAGCATTCTATGAATTACCGCATTCCCATTCCGCAAGTGGAAGAATTTTTGCCAGAACGCTATCCTTGCTATCGTGTAAAGGAAAAGCATATTCTAGACGGAAATTTAGATAAGAGTTTTTGGGCAAATGCCCCGTTTACAAATGAATTTGTAGATATTAGAGGGAGCATTGGCCCTAAACCGCGTTTTCAGACCAGAGCAAAAATACTTTGGGATGACGATGCACTTTATTTCGGCGCAGAGCTTTTGGGTGACGAGATTTGGGCAACTGTAACTAAGCATGATGATGTTATCTTTATGGATAATGATTTTGAAATTTTTATCGACCCTGATAATGACACACATAACTACTGTGAATTTGAAGTAAACGCATTGAATACAACATGGGATTTGCTCTTGACACGTTCTTATCGTGATGGTGGTTTGCCTATCAATAGCTTTGATATGAAAGGTTTAAAGTCCGCAGTTAAAGTTGTGGGGGATGTGAATAACCCCAACGCTGAAAACAAGAAGTGGTCAGTTGAAGTAGTGATTCCACTTACCTCTATTATAGAGTGTAATGGAAAAGAGCAAAAGCGACCAAAAGTAGGTGATTTCTGGAGATTTAATTTTTCTAGAGTGCACTGGGCAGTTGATGTTGTTGACGGAAAATATCAAAAAAGAATGGATGAAAACGGAAAACCTTTGCCTGAAGATAACTGGGTTTGGTCTCCTATGGGTCTTGTGAATATGCATTATCCCGAGCTTTGGGGATATGTATTCTTTTGCGACAGAGAAGAGAGTTGCCCTGATTTACCTCAAGATGAAAACCTCAAGTGGGAAATGAGAAAGATTTATTATCAACTCCATGCTTGCTATGATGAACATGGATTTTTTAACCGTGAATTAGTCAAAAATTCTATTTCAGCGGAAATTTATACAACAAAAAACAGTTTCGAAATTATTTCTCCAGCTTCAAAAGGGGGATTTTGGGTGTTGCATTCCAACAGTGAATTGCTTTATAAAAGATAAAATGACAAAACTAACCTATATAAGGATTCATTATCACGCTGTAACATTTTAAAGTTGATTACTAACAGTATAAAAACAAAAAAGCTAGGTGCACATTATTTTGCACCTAGCTTTTCTATAGTTAGATATAGTTGTTATTTAGTAGCAACAACAGCACCTTTATAAGTGTCTGCGATGAACTGGCTGATTTCATCACTCTTGAGAACGTCAACTAATGCTTTGATGTCCTCGCGATTTTCATCACCTTCACGCACGGCAATTACGTTCACATAAGCAGTGGCCGCAAGAGAATCACTGGATTCTGTGGCGATAGCATCTTCAATTTTCAGGTTGTTAGAAAGGGCGTAGTTGCCGTTAATAACGGCCATGTCAACATCTTGCAAAGTACGAGCAGTTTGAACAGCCTCTACTTCTTGAATAACCAAGTTCTTAGGATTCTCGACAATATCAATTTGTGTTGCGGTAATGCCGGCGTCTTCCTTCAACTTAATCAAACCTAAATCTTGCAGAAGAAGAAGAGCACGAGCTTCATTGGTTGTGTCATTAGGAACCGCAATGGTAGCACCATCTTGCAAATCATCTAAAGATGAGGTTTTGCCGGCAAAAAGGCCGAATGGTTCATAATGAATTTCAGCGGCAGAAGCAAGGTGCGTGCCATGCTCTTCATTAAAGTTGTTTAGATAGGTGATGTGTTGGAAATAGTTAGCATCCAAGTCTTTGCTTTCGAGAGCAAGGTTTGGCTGAATATAGTCGGTGAATTCGACGATTTCAAGCTCATAGCCTTTTTCTTTTAGCAACTCATTGGCTTTGGCTAAAATTTCGGCATGTGGGGTAACAGAAGCACCAATTTTAAGTTTTTTGAGTTCTGTTGCATTTTCAGAAGCAGAGCTGTCAGTGTTGGCAGCGGTAGAAGAAGTAGCTTTGCTCTCAGCTGTGGAACTGGATTTGTCTGCCTTGTTGTCGCTTGAGCAGCCAGCCAAAATACCGGCAGCAAGAACGGCGACTAAGAGAGTGGAAAATAGTTTTTTCATAATTAACCTCCATGAATGTAATATATATTTAAGATTTACGCTTGTCACTAACACCTGCTATGCGCATACCGATTTCTTGGAAAATCTGAACAAGAATAATTAGCAGGATAATAGTAATTAGCATGATATCTCCTTGGTTACGATTGTAGCCATAATTAATAGCGATAGTACCAAGTCCGCCGCCACCCATGACACCAGCAGAAGCCGAATAGCCTAAGATAGTCGTGACAGCTATGGTCGCTCCGTTAATCAGGGAAGGGACAGCTTCTGGCAGCATGACTTTGAAAATAATCTCAAAGTTCGAAGCCCCCATAGAATGTGCGGCTTCAATAATACCTCGGTCAATTTCTAACAAAGAGGATTCAACCATGCGAGCAACAAAAGGTGTGGCTGCTAAAACTAATGGAACAATCGTAGCTTTTGAACCTAGCTGTGTGCCCATAATAAGACGAGTGAGCGGCGTAACCGAAATCATCAAAATTAAAAAGGGAATAGAGCGAGTAATGTTGACGATGATATCCAAGATTTTGAAAAGAACAGGCTGTGGACGAATGCCGTCTTTACCGCTCATCACTAAGATAATCCCTAAGGGTGTACCAAAAATATAGGCAAATATGGTAGATAAGATGGTCATGTAGAAGCTTTCCCAGATTCCAATAAGCAAGACTTTAGTCATTGGATTATCCCACATAGTCAGTCACCTCCTCAACAGTTAACTCTCGTGAACGAAGATACCGTAGCATGTTTTCTTGCAAAGTTTTGCTTTGAGGAACTTGAATGACGATTTGTCCAAAAGCCTTGCCGTCAATGTTTTTTGTGTCGGCAAACATAATGTTAACCGGTGTTTTGAACTCCAAAACCATATTGGCAACCACGGGTTCAAAAGATGAATTTCCATCAAAGACAATTCGATAATAGCTAAAGTCGCCGTGAGAAGAAAACACCTCACGCTGATGTCCTTCAGGGAAAACCAATTTTTGAGCAGCTAGTGTTTGCGGACGGGAGAAGATGTCCTCTACAAAACCGACCTCTGCAATTTGGCTTTGGTCAATAATAGCAACCCGATTGCAAATTTGCTCGATAACACTCATCTCATGGGTAATAATGACGACGGTAATGCCAAGACGTTGATTGATATCTTTTAATAGAGCAAGGATTGAAGCGGTTGTGGTAGGATCTAAAGCACTGGTGGCTTCGTCACAAAGCAAGACTTTGGGGTTAGAAGCTAGTGCCCTTGCAATGGCAATTCTCTGTTTTTGCCCACCAGATAGTTGACTGGGATAAGATTTTGCCCGATCTGAAAGGCCAACGAGTTCCAATAGCTCTTTTGCCCGTTCTTTGGCGGCTTTTTTGCTTATACCACTAATTTCAAGAGGAAAACAAATATTACTTTCAGCCGTACGCTGCATTAAAAGGTTAAATTGTTGAAAAATCATCCCCATAGATCGGCGAACTTTTTGCAGTTGCTTATTGTTCAACCGTGCAATGTCCTGTCCTTCAAGAAAGACCTGTCCCGAAGTAGGGCGCTCTAAAAGATTCATACACCGTACCAAGGTGCTTTTTCCGGCTCCACTCATGCCGATTATTCCAAAAATATCTCCTTGCTGAATTTGCAAATTAATATTTTTCAAGGCACTTACAGAACCATTTTTTGTCTGAAAGGTCTTCTCAAGTTCTTTAATTTCGATAATGGGTTGTGAAGTCACAAAATTCCCTCCTTTTTTACATAACCTATTTAGTATATACTAAATGTGAGGGTTAGTAAAGTCAGTTTTAGACAAGGAAAGAGTAAATTGAAAAGAAATTTATCTCGTTAATCTATGAATAGATTGATATTTATTATAGTTCTGGGTGACTTGTTTGTCAATCTTATTTTCATATAAATCATATAGGTTTTATGTATTGATAACTATTGGTTTTATGAATGGCTAGTTTACACAATTTTTTTCAATTTTGCTGTTCAATTCAAGGATTTATTTCTACAAAAAGAAAAGTGAACTGGACAAAGCTTCGTTTTTCGGATAAAATGTAAGAATAATCTTTGCAATAATAGGAGAAATCGTAATGAAAATAGAAGTAAATAGTATTCAACTGGCATATGAAAAATCCGGTCAAGGGACGCCAATACTTCTTTTACATGGCAATGGGGGCGACCATCATATATTTGACACACTTGCCTTAAAACTGCAGAATGAATTTACTGTTTATGCCGTAGACAGTCGAAATCATGGAGAAAGCAGTAAAACAGAAGAATATGGCTATGAAACTATGGCAGAAGATATCGCGGCCATGATTGAAAGCTTGCAACTAAAAAATATAGCGGTTGTCGGCTTTAGTGATGGAGCTATTCTAGCGTTGCTATTGGCAATAAAGCATCCGGGTCTAATCCACAAAATGGCACTGTTGGGTGTGAATTTGAAACCAACTGATTTTATAGAAGAAATCTATCAAGAATTGCGGGAAATGTACGAAAAATCAAAAGAACCGCTCCTAAAACTCATGCTTGAGCAACCAAACATTGAACTTGAAGAAGTGAAAAATGTGGATATTCCCACCCTAGTGGTGGCTGGTGAGCACGATGTTTTTAAACCGGTTATGTTTGAGAAACTTGCTCATGCACTTCCAAACGGAGAGCTTTTAATTATGAAGGGTCATGAGCATGAGACTTATCTTGAAGAAAAGGATATATTATATCCAGACTTGCTTGCTTTCCTGAAATGAAATTTTTAAAATAGCTTGACAGTTATTTTAGATTTCGCTATAATACGTTGTGTCATGTGATATGAGTTCGCAGAGTATCTCATGCAAATATTTTATCTGACCACCCTTTACAGGGTCGAGGCCATACGGACAGCCGGGTCAACTGCCGATTGGCGGCATATTGCTGCCATTATTGATTGAGTTAAAAGCTCAATTTTATAAGTTGGTTACTTTATAACCGATGTGCATTTGCGTGCATAACTTGTAAAACGGTCAATAAGAGTGGTAAAAGTAAGTATTTGCTATATAGACTCTCATCAAAACTCATTTCTCTATAACTCTATCTACTTCTGAAATTTGGGAAGTTGACAGGATGACAACTACAAAATGAGTATTCTGAAACCTTTTACGAGCGATGTGCTTTTGCGCAACGCTCGTTTTTTTATTTTCAGAATATGAGGAGATTTGTTGTATGGGGGAAAAATTAAAGCTATATGGGTTTAATAATCTAACAAAATCACTGAGTTTCAATATATATGATGTTTGTTATGCCAAAACGGCCAGAGAGTTGCAAGACTATATCGATTATATTGATGAACAATATAATTCAGAAAGATTGACGAATATTCTGACTACGCTGACAGATATGATTGGAGCCACTGTCCTCAATATTGCCAGACAGGATTATGACCCCCAAGGAGCCTCGGTTACGCTTTTAATTGCTGAGGGTTCTATGCGCCCTGCCGGCGAAACACAAGTTGGACATTTAGACAAGAGTCATGTGACCGTTCACACTTATCCGGAATATCACCCTGAAACCTGTTTAGCAACTTTTCGTGTAGATATTGATGTGGCAACCTGCGGAGAAATCACACCACTTTCTACGTTAGACTATCTAATCGGCTCGTTCGACTCCGATATTATCACGATGGATTACCGCGTGAGAGGGTTTACCCGAGACGTAAACGGCAAAAAATTGTTTATGGATCATGAAGTAGCATCCATTCAGGAGTACATTGCCGCAGAAACTTTACAAAAGTATGATGCGGTTGATATCAATGTATATGGTGCCAATTTGTTCCATACTAAAATGATGCTAAAAGAAATTGAACTGCGAAATTACTTATTTAAAACGGATGTCTATGAACTTCCGCCGCAATCAAGGTTAGAAATTATGAGTAACTTGCGCAAAGAAATGATAGAAATTTTCAGCGGAAGAAATATCTATTAAAAGGGGAGAAGTTCATGTCGTTATCACAAGAACGTGCGCCTATTTATGAAGCGTTACAGGCATTCGGAAAGAAAAGAGTCGTCCCCTTTGATGTACCGGGACATAAGCGCGGCAGAGGGAATCCCGAGCTGGCAATGCTTTTGGGCGAAAACTGCGTGCAGATGGACGTCAATTCAATGAAACCACTAGACAATCTTTGCCATCCTGTGTCGGTTATTCGTGAAGCAGAAGAGCTTGCAGCCGAAGCATTTGGTGCGGCACACGCTTTTCTGATGGTTGGAGGCACGACATCTGCTGTGCAAGCGATGGTACTTTCTTCTGTCAAGCAAGGAGAAAAGATTATTTTACCCCGTAACGTACATCGTAGTGTCATGGGAGCACTGGTTTTATGCGGTGCCATTCCTGTTTATGTTGATCCTGCCTGTGATGAGCGCTTGGGAATTCCTCTAGGAATGCGTGTTAAAGATGTCGAGCAAGCGATTCAAATGCATCCCGAAGCTAAAGCGGTTTTAGTCAATAATCCTACTTATTATGGAATTTGCTCTGATTTGCGTGCGATTGTTAAGCTTGCCCATGACAACGGAATGTTATGTCTGGCTGATGAGGCTCATGGAACACACTTTTATTTTGCAGAGGGATTGCCTGTTTCTGCTATGGCAGCGGGAGCTGATATGGCTGCAGTGTCTATGCATAAATCAGGCGGCAGTTTAACACAAAGCTCCATTATGTTGATTGGTTCAGCTGTATCTGAAGGATACGTTAGGCAGTTCATCAATTTGACACAAACCACTAGCGCTTCCTATCTTCTGCTTTCTAGCTTGGATATTTCTAGACGGAATCTGGCATTACGTGGAAAAGAAGCTTTTGCAGAAGTGATAAAGATGGCAGATTATGCTCGTGAAGAAATCAATGCAATAGGCGGTTATTACGCTTTTTCCCAAGAATTGATAAATGGCGACAGTATTTATGATGTAGACGTGACAAAGTTATCTGTCAATACATTGGAAATCGGTTTGGCAGGCATTGAGGTCTATGACTTACTCCGTGATGAATATGACATCCAAATCGAGTTCGGTGATTTGGGGAATATATTAGCCTATCTTTCCATTGGAGACCGTTTGCGTGATATTGAGAGACTTGTCAGTGCACTGGCAGAAATCAAACGCCGTTTTGGGCAACAGAAGGCCAGCATGATGCGCCAAGAATATATAGAACCCGAAGTCGTCACATCTCCGCAGAAAGCTTTTTATGCCGAGAAAGAACTGCTCCCAATTGAGCAAACGAATGGATATGTATGCGCCGAATTTGTGATGTGTTATCCACCGGGCATTCCGGTTCTAACGCCGGGAGAGCGAATTACGACTAAAATACTTGAGTATATTGACTATGCAAAAAGAAAGGGATGTAGCTTAACAGGCCCTGAAGATGCAAACATTGAAAAATTAAACGTTTTGAAAGGAGAAGCCTAGAATGGAATTTTGGTTCTCAGAAAATCATACAAAGAATGTAAAGTTTTCTATCCGTGTTGACAAACAGATTTATAGTGGGCAAAGTGAATTTCAGCGAATCGACGTATTTGAATCCCCTGATTTTGGCCGATTTTTAACTTTAGACGGTTTTATGATGTTGACGGAAAAAGATGAATTTATCTATCATGAAATGATTACTCATGTACCAATGGCGGTTCATCCTCATGTCAAGAAAGTATTGGTGATTGGTGCAGGTGACGGCGGTGTGATTCGAGAATTGGTGCAATACCCTGAAATCGAGAAAATCGACATGGTTGAAATTGACCCTCAAGTTGTCGCTGTTTGCAAGGAATATCTTCCTCTGACATCATGCAGCTTAGATGACCCTAGACTTACCATTCACTATGCTGATGGTCTGCGTTTTGTGCGCTCTTGCGAAAACCAATATGACTTGATTATTGTAGATTCCACCGACCCTTTTGGTCCCGGAGAGGGACTTTTTACCAAGGAGTTTTACGGAAACTGCTATAAAGCATTGAAAGACGACGGCATTTTGATTAATCAGCACGAGAGCCCTTTTTATGATGAAGATGCAGCAGCTTGTCAGCGTGCCCATAAGAACATTGTGCAGTCGTTTCCTATCAGTCGTGTTTATCAAGCACATATTCCCACCTATCCGTCTGGTCATTGGCTGTTTGGATTCGCCTCAAAAAAATATCATCCGCTGAAAGATTTAGATGAAACAAGGTGGCAAGGCAGAGGGCTTTCCTGCCGCTATTACACCACAACCTTGCACAAAGGTGCATTTTATATTCCTGCCTATGTAGAGGAGATGCTCAAAGATGTTGAATAAGAATATCGAAACATTCATGGCGTGTGATAAGGAGTATGACGAAGCAACAACAGTCTTGTTTGGAACACCTTTTGACTCTACCACGTCCTATCGACCCGGCACACGTTTTGGTCCAAGTACCATTCGTGCCCAATCTTATGGAATAGAAACATACAGCCCCTATCAAGATTTAGATTTGGAAGATATAGCGGTGATGGATAGCGGCGATATTGAGCTTTGTATCGGTGACACACAAAAAGTATTAAAACAAATCGAAGACCGCACAGCACAAATTCTTGCAGACGGCAAACGGCCTTTTATGATTGGCGGAGAGCACTTGGTAACGTTAGGAGCGTTTCGTGCCATACACGAACAATATCCTGAAGTTCATATTGTTCATTTTGATGCTCATGCGGATTTGCGAGAAGATTATTTAGGCGTAAAGCTTTCTCACGCTTGTGTGTTGCGTCGCTGCTGGGAGTTTACAGGAGATAATCGAATCTTCCAGTTTGGTATTCGTTCGGGTGATAAAGAAGAATTTTTGTGGGGAAAAGAGCATGTTTCTACCAATCGATTTAACTTAGATACACTAGAAGAAACATTGGAAAGATTAAAAGACAAGCCAATCTACTTTACGGTAGATTTAGATATACTTGACCCTTCTATATTTCCGGGGACAGGAACACCTGAACCGGGTGGGGTTTCGTTTGAAGAACTGCGAAAAGCAGTCACGCTTGTCTGTCAGCAGGCAAATATAGTAGGCTGTGATGTAAACGAGCTTAGCCCACATTATGATCAAAGCGGTGTATCAGCCATTGTGGCATGCAAAATTATTCGAGAAATGTTATTGGCGCTAAGAGCGTAAAAGGAGGACAAAATGAGTAAAGTATTAGTAATAGGTTGTGGCGGTGTTGCTTCAGTAGCGATTCAGAAATGTTGCCAGAATAGCGAAGTTTTTACAGAAATCTGTATTGCTAGTCGTACCGTTTCAAAATGTGATGATTTAAAAGAAAAACTTGCTGGTAAGACAGCAACTAAAATTACAACAGAACAGGTCAATGCTGATAGTTTTGACGAATTAGTGGCATTGATTGAGAAAGTTAAACCAGACTTAGTAATGAACATTGCTTTGCCTTATCAGGATTTAACAATTATGGATGCCTGTTTGGCCTGCAAAGTAAATTATATGGATACTGCCAACTATGAGCCGGAAGATTTAACTGATCCTGATTGGCGTGCACAATATGAAGAACGCTGTAAAGTAAAAGGCTTTTCGGCCTACTTTGATTATTCTTGGCAGTGGGCCTATAAAAAGAAGTTTGAAGATGCAGGATTAACGGCACTGCTTGGCAGTGGGTTTGATCCTGGTGTTACACAAGCTTATTGTGCCTACGCACAAAAACATTTATTTGACAGCATTGATACTATTGATATTTTAGACTGCAACGGCGGCGACCATGGCTATCCATTTGCCACTAACTTTAACCCTGAAATTAATTTGCGAGAAGTCTCAGCAGCCGGCTCCTATTGGGAAAACGGAAAATGGGTGGAAGTTGAACCTATGAGCATAAAGAGAGAATACGATTTCAAGCAAGTTGGGCAAAAGGACATGTATGTATTGCACCACGAAGAAATTGAATCGTTGGCGGAAAATATTCCGGGTGTAAAGCGAATTCGCTTTTTTATGACATTTGGTCAAAGCTATCTTACACACATGAACTGCCTAGAAAATGTAGGAATGCTCTCTACTGAACCAATTAATTTTGAGGGAAATCAAATTGTTCCGATACAATTTCTGAAAGATTTATTACCAGATCCAGCTTCTTTAGGACCCAGAACAGTAGGCAAAACCAACATTGGGTGTATTTTTACAGGTAAGAAAGATGGTAAAGAAAAAACAGAATACATCTATAATATTTGCGACCATCAGGAATGCTATCGTGAGGTTGGTTCACAGGCGATTTCTTATACTACCGGTGTGCCGGCAATGATTGGCGCTATGATGCTGCTGACTAAACAATGGGATAAAGCCGGTGTTTATACAGTTGAAGAGTTTGATCCGGACCCTTATATGGACGCACTGAACGAGTGGGGACTACCTTGGGAAGTGGACCATGCACCTACCTTGGTGGAGTAAGGCCATGACAAATGATTTTCGTACACCTTATTTTTTAGTGGAAGAAGAACTTCTTGTAAGAAACTTAAAGATTTTGAAGTCAGTGTCAGATGTGACAGGATGCAAAATTTTATTAGCGCAAAAAGCTTTTTCAATGTATGCCACTTACCCACTTTTGGCGCAGTATTTAGACGGCACAACGGCAAGTGGCTTGCATGAAGCAAAGTTGGGGGCAGAAGAGTTTGGCAAAGAAACCCATGTATTTTCACCGGCCTATCGAGAAGATGAGTTTGAAGAATTGTTACAATACGCAGACCACTTTTCGTTCAACTCACCATCTCAAGTTAAGCAATTTGCGCAGAGAGCCAGAGAACTAGGTAAGTCGGTTGGCCTTCGTTTAAATCCGGAGTGTTCTACGCAAGAGGGACATGATATTTATGACCCTTGTGCATTTGGTTCACGCTTGGGGACAACACTTGCGCAATTCGATGAAAGTATTCTGCCTTTACTAGATGGGTTGCATTTTCACACACTTTGCGAACAGGATTCGGATGCACTCGAAGTTACAGTCACCGCGGTTGAAGAAAGGTTTGGGAAATATCTTCATGGGATGAAATGGCTCAATTTGGGTGGTGGACATCACATTACAAAAGCTGGGTATAACTTAGAAAGATTAATCGGTATCATTCAGCATTTGCAGAAAACCTATCAGTTGCAAGTCTATTTAGAGCCGGGAGAAGCAGTGGTTTTAAATGCTGGATTTTTGGTGACAAAAGTGCTGGATGTCGTGCATAACGGCATAGATATTGCAATCTTAGATACATCAGCGGCTTGTCATATGCCAGATGTATTGGAAATGCCTTATCTGCCGCCGCTGCAAAAAGCAGGGAAAGTAGACGAGAAGGCTTTCACCTTTCGTCTAGCAGGACCGACCTGTTTAACAGGAGACGTAATTGGTGATTACTCTTTTGATGGACCGCTTAAAATCGGCGATACACTTGTATTTGAAGACATGGCGCTATATACCATGGTAAAAACGAATACCTTTAATGGGATGAATCTTCCAAGCATTGTATATCGCAGACAAGATAAAACCCAGCAGTTAATCCGCTCCTTTTCCTATGAAGATTTTAAAACAAGACTTTCATAAATTTCCAGACAGAGAATAATAATTAGTACACAGTACCGTTAAATTTAGTTCAAGCGTGAGAAAGAGGAGCAAAAGAGCATCAATGAAATATAAGAAAATGAAGAAGGCGTTTTTTGTTACACTATTCATCATGTTATTTGTGATGAGTGCAGTTCCGGCTTTTGCCGAGGAAGATGGTATCCCATCTATTAAGGTTGATGTCAATCTTAATAGTGATGGTTCGGCGGTCATAACGGAGATATGGGATATTCACAATGTTTATGATGGAACAGAATATTATAAAGCAATAGAAAATACCGAAACTATGCAGGTACATTCTCTGCGAGTGTGGGATGAATCTGGAATAGAATATCAAAACCTGGCAAACTGGAACACCAAGCTTACTCGAGAAGAAAAGCAGGGTAAAAGTGGCATTCTAAAAACAAAAAAGGGATATGAATTATGCTGGGGTATCGGAGATTACGGTAATCGTCAATATACCATTCAATATACTATTGACGGCTTAGTAAAGAATTATGGTGATTATGCCGGTTTTTATCACCAGTTTATCTCTGACCTTTCCAGTACACCAGAATCAGGTAGTGTTCAACTTCAAATGGAAAATACGGTATTGTCAGCGGGTAACGCCAGAATTTGGGGTTATGGCTATGAGGGAGAAGTTAAAATTGGGAATAATGGTACATTAATTGCCTTTTCTAATGGTGAAGTGGAGGCTCTAAATTTGCTTTGCCGTTTTGATAAGAACTTATTTCCCACAGCTATGCGGGCAGATATAAGTTTTGAAGAGCTGCACGATCAAGCAGAAGATGAAAATTCTGACTTGCCTGCTATTATTCTTATCAGCGCACTTGTGGGCGGTTTTTCTATTTTTGTAGGATTAATGGCTTTCTTTACTTCTCGACATAAGCTTTCAGACGGAACGGTAGTACGCATTCCTTCTGAAAAGAAAATCGAATCAAATAGTATCGTTCCGTTTGGCGGAAACATTCCCGTTGTCTTCGCTTTAATGAAAATGCTGCGCAGGGACATTTCTCTCCAAAACAGTATGAGTGCCTATCTAATTCGCTGGCAAAAAGAAGGCTATATAAAAATGGAAGAAAGCGAAAAAGTCTCTGGTTCGGGAAAGATAAAAAAAGAAGATGCTATCATTTTTATAGCACACAAAGAGCCAATCCAACCTATAGAACAGTCTCTCTATACCATATTGAAAAAGAAAGCAAATGCCGATGGAATTCTTTGGTCATCTGCCATTGAGAAGTTTGCTGAAAAACTCTATAAAAAGCTTGAAAAGTGGACAGAAGAAGTCGGTCAGCTGGGCGAGGATGAGTTGATTCATCGTAATATTGCTGTGAAAAACGAAAAAGGCAAGCTACTATTTACAGCTTCTGGATTCGATCAGGCGGTTAGATTGCTAGGCTTCCAGAAATATCTAAAAGAAATACGTAATCCCACTGAAGATAGAAATGTACCTAGAGAGCTTTGGGGTGACTATCTCATTTTTGCAATTTTGTTTGGCATAGGTGAAAAAACATTAAAAGCCTTTAAAGCGTTAGATCCTGCTTATTTTGATACTTTCTCAGGATATTACGGTTGCAATCCGTATCAAATGATTTATATGATGAATATGATAAATCATTTTTCAAGCTCTGCCGCACCTGATATGGGTGGAACAGGAGGTTCATCCAGTATATCAGCTGGTGGTGGATTCTCTGGTGGCGGTGGCGGCGGAAGTCGCTAATGAAACTTGCCTATCTAACCGTTTATAGAAGAAAAAGCATACGTTTTGGGTTGTTTGTGTTATTGCAATAGTCGTGACATAAATAACGTAATAAATGTTATTTGGATTTAACTAGTGATACAACAAAAGCTTACTACCTATTATCCATTAGGTAGTAAGCTTTTCATATTTAATAGGTATGAATCAAATCTAAAAAATAAAGGTCTGAATAAAATTAGCCAATGAATTGTTGTGTCCAGTAGTTGCCGTCAGCAACATATCCTACACCAATTTGCGTGAAAGAAGCGTTCAAAATATTGGCGCGGTGTCCAGAAGAATTCATCCAGCCTTCCATAACAGCTTCAGGGGTTGAATAGCCCATAGCAATGTTTTCTCCGGCAGCACGATAACTAATGCCAAAAGAAGTCAGCATATCAAATGGTGAGCCGTAGGTAGGGCTGGTATGAGCAAAATAGTTATTGTCGTGCATATCCTGAGATTTTGCTCTCGCAACATTAGAAACATCTTGATTCAAAGTTAAGGGGGAAAGTCCGTTAGCTGCACGTTGTTCATTAACTAAGACAACTACTTGCTCTTCAAAGCTCAAATTATCTACATTTTGATTGTCTGGAATAGAGGGAGTGCTGCTCTCTACAGGTTCTGGCGTAGCAGGTGTGCTATTATCGGGTGTAGGAGTAGGTGTGCTGTTTGTTGGGCAAGAAGAAGTTGTATTTTCACAGCCTGGTAGGCAAACACCAAATCTTTTTAGGTATTCAGTGCATTCCGGAGAGTTGTTTGTACAAGCTTTTCCTTCTACATTGCATTCAGGTACATTTTGCAGTTGCTCACCTGTGTTACAATCCTTAATATCAGCAGATGGTTTTTCAGCTTGAGAAGCTGTACTGCTTTCTTCTTTTGTGTCAGTATTTGTTTCTACTGCACTTGGAATGGTGCTGTTTTCATTAGCAGCAATACTAGATTCACTGCTACTAGCAGAAGAAGGTAGTGTGCTGTTTTGAGCGTTATCCTTTGTGGTTGGATTTGTGCTGACATCACCTGTTTTAGATGAGGTATCAGCTTCATCTTTTACAGGAGAGGAAGAACTGTTAGAAGCACTGCTTAGGTTGTTTTCAGTGCTTGATAAAGTCTGATTTTCCTCGGGTAAAGCATTGGGTGAAGAGCTGCAGGCGGATGCAATCACCATAATGCCGGGGATAAGTAGTGTTAAAACTATGACAGATATGACGTGTGGCTTTTTATTGGATTTTCTCATATTGTCACCTCCTAGCTACTCATTGTAATACTTTTGTAATTTTTATCAAGCTGTAATTTTTTCCAAGCTTTCCAATGATCTTCAGATTAGGCAAGATGAAGTAATGAGAAAAGTGGAAGGGGGTTAAATAGATGACCCTTGTGTAGGGAGAGAATAAAGTGAAGTAAAAGAGCTATATCTTGTATAAACAGTGCAGTGTATGCTATACTTAACTTTGGTTAGTTATATCTAATTAAAAACAGGACTGCTATAAAAGGAGTTGCGAATGAACAACCTTTATGAAAGAGATGAAAAGCTCTCTCAAGAAAATATTGCCAGCGCTATCCGAATTTGGAACAGTGCGTCAGTTTCCCTGTTAGATATCCGTCATAATCTAATTTCATCTGAAGAAGCTTTGCGAGAGTATCGCTTACCAACTAGTGCATTTCTATATACAAGCAATGGTAGAGCAGAGGTGCTCTTGGGCGATAAGCCTCATCAGGTTGACCGATTTGGTTTATTTCATGCAGGAAAAGGAACAGAACTGTCGATTTACCCTCGATGTGATTGGCTGGAATATTATATGGTACTATATAAAGCAGAGGAATCACCCTTTTATAAGCGAGAAGAGATAAAACGGCTGGAGCAAGTAAATCCATTTCGGCAGGAATATGGTTTTACGCCTACTAACCCGTTGTTTTTTGCCGAACAGCTCCGAAAGATGTATGAAAAATGGAAAGGGCCGACACAATTAAATTTGTTTTATGGAAAAGCTGCTTTTTATCAGTTAATCTATGAAATTTATGAAGAATTGGATAAAGGTAGCGTACAAATATTAGAACCAGATATGATTGCAATAGCTCAACAATATATAGACAAGCATTATAGCACGGCAGTATCTATTCAAGAAATGCGTGAACAGTTGGGTATCAGTAATTCTCATTTTCATCGATTGTTTACAGCGCGAACAGGGCAGAGTCCTCAAGAATATCTCATAGCTAAAAGGCTTTCTGCTGCTAAACGATATTTAGCAGAGACAAATTGCACGCTTCGAGAAATTGCTGTAAAATCCGGTTTTTCAGATGAGCTCAGTTTAATGCGTATGTTTAAAAAGCATGTGCGAATGAGTACAACAGAGTACAGGGACATTTGTACATACCAAATGGGAAATTCGTCCATAGAAAAATTGATACCTTTTCCCTATAATGAGGAAGGTCGAGTTAGCACAGACAAACTCAAAGGAAAAGGAGCAACTTATATGTTCAATCAAATGAAGAATAAGACAGTAATGGCAGCGGCTTTGTCCGTGGTTATGCTGCTTTCAGCTTGTGGTACAGTACCGGCTAATACAAGTGAAGCGAGTTCTGCACGGGCTTCAGCTGTGAGCAGCCAAATGACAGAAAATGAGGAAAACACGTCTGTAGAAGAAAGTACAAGAACAATTAACACCATAATGGGTGAAGTAGAGGTACCAACGAATCCACAAAGAATTGTTGCCAGTGGATTTTGGGTAGGCGATATTTTAGCATTTGGAAAAGAGCCTATCGGTATTCAAGATTTTTATGTGAATACAAGTCCGTGGTCTGATCAGGCAAAAAATATTACAGTATTGGAGAAATGGGAGCCCGAACATATCATGGCACTAGAACCTGATTTAATTATAACAGGAGCATTTGGTGGCAAAGCTGATGACTACGAAGAACTTAGCAAAATTGCGCCTACTGTTGCCTTTGATTGGGACGACGAACCTGAGACACGTCTTCCACTGATGGCACAGGCATTAGGGCTTGAGGCAGCTGACGGAGAGGCTCTAGTAAACGAATACAATCAAAAAATTGAAAATTATAGGAAACAACTAAAAGAAACAGGTATATTAGACAAGACTATTACTGTTTTTCGAAACGATGGTCTTGTAGAAGATGGGTTAGAACTAGGCGGCGAAATAGGCTGGGGTGGCGAAGTCGTATATGGTTTATTCGACATGAAAATGCCTGAATCGGTAAAAAGACTAAAAGAATCATCAGACTCAAGCATTTCGAATGTTTCTTATGAAGTGGTTCCAGAGCTTTGCGGAGATTATATCCTTATGAATCAGAGTGATGTTGAGCTTATTAAGCAGTTAGATGATAATGCCATTTGGCAGTCTATTCCTGCAGTGCAAAATGGAAATGTGATCGTTGTTGAACCAGGAAAAGTATATTTCCCTGATATCATTACAGATACTTATAAATTGGAAATAATTTCAGAAGCTCTCTTGTCCTTGGCTAATAAATAGTAATATTGTATTAAATCAAGGCAAACTTTTTTTATAAAATATTGCTAGCTAAAAACTTCGACATTATATCCTCTATGGATTACGTCGAAGTTTTTTAGTTATTATTTATACTAATTATTTCTGTTCTTCACTTTAGATAGAAATTCTTGTTCTGACATATGTGAACAACGCACAGCATCGCAGATGGCTTCTGAAAGTACCGAAGCGGCAAGTGCACCCACCATACTGATATCGGCTTTTAGGTCTTTCCCGATAGATACAGCATAAATGGTGTCGCCATCTGCCATCGTACCGACAGGATAGATACAACGCCCAAAGGCGGCTCTCGCCATAGAAGCAACTTTACTCATATCTGCTTGTGAAAAATCAGCATTTGTGATGATGATGCCTAATGTGGTATTTTGTCTTGTGTTCAAAGAAAGAGGAGAAGTATACACTTCGCTTTCAGCACTGATATAGTGGGTGCGCTCTTTGTTCATCATTCCTGCTACTTTTTGACCTGTCTTATAGTCATGTATATCACCGAGTGCGTTGACAACTGCGATGGCAGCCATTTTTAAATCTCCAATTTGCACAGCATAATAACCAATGCCAGATTTTTCTCCCTGTGAAATATCACCCACTTTCCCCACGACCGCACCTGTTCCAGCACCAATTATGCCTGATATAGGGTTGTTCTTTTCAGAATCTTGGCAGGCTTTATAACCCATTTCAGCACTAGGAAAAATAGCAGGTTTTCCAATCGAAAGATCAAAAATGCAAGATTGACAAACAAGAGGAACAAAGCTACCTGAGGTGTAATAGCCCATTTTATGTTCTTGCAAATATTGCATAACACCGGTTGAAGCGGCCAGACCATAGGCAGAGCCGCCTGACAGCACAATAGCATTCAGCATATCGGATTCATTTGCCAATGGAGAAAGTAGATGCGTTTCACGAGAGGCAGGTCCGCCACCGCTGATATCAATTCCACCAGAGCAGGGTTTATCAAAGATAACAACGGTTACGCCCGTCATCCCTTCGTAATCTTGTGCATTTCCAATTCTAACTCCGTCGATATCGGTTATTTTAATTTCTTCCCAGCTGTTATTGCTTGTCATAAAAACCTCCTGCGGTTTGTGTGGTATCACGTCATGCAAATAGAAAATAAAATGTGGCCTATTTACAAATTTTAGTTGACACTCGAAATTGTTTATGATAGTATTCATATTATAACGATAGATTTAATATGAATCAATAGGGAGAGCGATATTTATGAAGAATTTTCTAAATATGTGTATGGCTAATTGTAACGCATCGGTTTCATGTCCGATGTGTATTTTTGCATGTCTAGAAATCTGTACTCCGCCCCCTGATGATTATTGTGAATTTTATTGTCTGTGAAGTTGTGACGCATATTATGCAAGCAAAAAGCAGTCCGTAAGATTTACGGACTGCTTTTTGCTTGTTTTTTTAGGAGGTATAATTTGGAATTATGGTTATGGTTTGATCTTGGATATACGCTTGTTCATACGCAGCGAGAAAACTTATTTCAAGAAGTGCTGCACGAATTTCAAATCCAGCGTAGTCTACAAGATGTTAAAAAAAGCTTTTACCTAAGCGACAAATATTTTTTTCGAATGTGTCCGGGTGTGCTTTCTCATCCAACAGAAAAAGATATGCTGAAATATTTTCGATGTCTATGCTCATTTTTGGAGATAGAAAATGATATAAGAATTTGGCAAGCATTTTCTTCTTTATCCACAAAACAAACAAGAAAATGGTTTGCTTTTCAAGACACAGTTCCCGTTTTAAAAGAATTACAAAAAGACTATCATCTTGGCATCATTTCAAATTGGGATGCTTCTGCACGAGATGTGCTGAAGCAAAACGAACTTACCAAATATTTTGATGAAATTCTCATTTCATCCGAGGTCGGTGTTGAAAAACCAAATAGAAAGATTTTTGAGTTAGCACAGCAGCAATCAGGTGCACAATCAAACGCATGTTTATACATCGGGGATAACTATTATGATGATTATAGAGGCAGTACAAAACTTGGTTGGCAGTGTATTTTGTTAGATTCATTTCAAGGTGAGGGAATTTCAGAAGTACGAGATGCTACTATTTTAGGTTCATTGACAGAATTATTAAACTATTTATTAAAAAATAATCTTCCTACTGAAAGAGGTTAATACCATGAAAAAATTATCTTTTATTCTAGTTTTTGCCACTCTATTTACCCTTGTTTTAACAGCTTGCTCGCCATCAGCTCAAGAATCGAAAGCCTCAACGCCTGAAAGTGAGAAACCGTCTTCTCAAGCGGAGACGGTATCGTCCGACACAACTACCGAAGAAGTAAAAGAGCTAAGATGGGGCTCTACAACAGAGCCAGTTACACTTGACCCACTGAATGCAGGGAATTCAGCAGATGGCAGAAGTATCTTATTCAACGTTTTTGAAGGACTTGTCAAACCTGACACAGACGGAAATCTACAGCCCGCTTTAGCAGAAAGTTATCAGGTGGAAGAAGGTGGACTCAAATATACTTTTCCGATTCGCACTGGTGTCAAATTTCATAATGGAGCTACCTTAACAGCAGAAGACGTTGTCTATTCGTTGGAGATAGCGAAAGAGCAGGGTTTCACCGGACTAGATCAGATTGATACGATTATCGCAGATGGCAATACAGTTGTGATTACTTTAACTGCGCCAGATACTTATTTTTTACCATTTCTAACGGTGGGAGTCGTGCCAAAAGACTATACCGACCGAGAGAATAAGCCGATTGGCACAGGACCCTTTTCGCTTGAAAGCTATACCCCTCAACAAAACATTGTACTCGTTAAAAATAAGGACTATTGGAATACCGAGCTTCCAAAGCTTGACAAGGTGACAATTCAATTTGTCAGCGATACAAACGCTCTTTTGACAGCGGTTCAAGGCGGAAATATTGATGGAGCCAGTATTATTGACTATTCACAGTTGCAACAGCTTGATGCCAATGAATATTCCTATATTGAAAGCCAGTCAGCCTCTGTGCAACTTCTTGCATTGAATAACAGCTATGGTCCGCTTGCAGATGTAAAGGTTCGTCAGGCAATCTCCTATGCTGTTGATAAAACGGAGATTATTGACACCGCTTTTTATGGCTTTGGTACACCGTCAGGCACACCGATTATTCCGGGTCTGAAAACCTATTTTAACAGTGAAGTGACCGATGCTTATCAAGCTGATATTGACAAAGCCAAACAATTGCTGACTGAAGCCGGCTATGGTGATGGATTTGATTTGGAAATTACGGTTTCTTCTAACTATACCATGCACCTTGATACCGCACAGGTCATCATCAATCAGCTCGCAAAAATTGGTGTCAATGCAACTATAGCGCAGGTCGATTGGGCAACTTGGCTAGAGCAGGTTTATTCAGGTCGTCAGTATCAGTCTACCATTATATCTATCGACGGAAACCTCGCTCCTTCCAGTTTTCTCAGCAGATATCGCTCAGATGCTAAGAATAACTTCATCAACTTCAGCAATGCAGAGTTCGACACACAATTTGATATCGGTTCCGCCACATTAGAAGAAAGCGAAAGAATTGAAGCCTATAACAAGGCGCAACAGATTTTGTCTGACAACGCAGCCAGCGTATACATTCAAGATATCAACAGCTTTAACGTATTGCGCAAGGACTTTTCAGGAGCGGTTGATTATCCACTTTATGTGTTCGATTTCTCCACCATTACAAAGAATTAGGTAACCAAAAATGAAAGCAATTTTAAAGAGAATAGGAATTACTGTTTTAACCCTTCTTCTTGTTTCTTTGCTTGCTTTTACCGCATTCCATATTTTGCCCGGTGACCCTGCCAGTTTGATTCTTGGCACGGAGGGTACACCGGAGCAATTGGAGGCATTGAGAGAAGAGTTGGGTGTGAATCGTCCGCTATGGCAACAATATTTTAGCTGGATTAGTGGCTTGTTTACCGGTCAACTTGGAAACTCTATCCGTTATCATACTCCTATTACAGCGTTGATAGCAGATAGGCTTCCCATCACCTTTACATTGTCTGTGCTAGCAATTATTTTAGTCTTGATCATTTCTTTTCCACTAGCCTTACTGGCAGCCAGAAAAGAAAATGGAATCATTGATAAAGTGGTTTCAGCAGGCAATATTTTGGGGATGTCAACGCCAGATTTTTTTACAGGTATTGTTTTTATATGGCTTTTCGGACTTGTTCTTAAATGGTTTACACCGGGCAAATATATTGGCTATCAAGAAAATATCGGTGAATTTGTTCAATACCTAATTTTTCCTGCATTGGCAATTGCAATTCCTGCCAGTGCCATGGTCACTCATTTTCTGCGTTCCTCGCTCATACAAGAGCTACAAGCAGACTATGTACGCACCGCTTACAGCAGAGGAGCAAGTAAAGGCTGGGTTTTAACACGGCATGCACTGAAAAACGCCATGCTTCCGGCTGTTACCATGCTCGGAATTATCGTGGGTTCTGTTTTTTCAGGAAGTATCATCATTGAAAAGGTTTTTACCATTCCGGGAGTTGGGCAACTATTGATTTCTTCTATTACTTCCCGCGATTTGCCTCTTGTGCAAACTTTGGTGGTTTATATCGCAGGGATCGTAGTTATAGCCAACAGTTTGGTGGATATTGTTATACAGATTATTGATCCACGTATTCGAATAAAGTGAGGTGAGTTTATGGTAAAAAAGAAAGATTTAAGAATCGGCATTATAATTGCTTCTGTCATTATTTTGCTGTCAATTATCAGTGTATTTTACTTGCCTTATGATATCAACGAAATGAATACGCAGGAGAGGTTTTTACCACCTAGCTTCACCCATTGGTTTGGTACTGATAATTTTGGAAGAGATATTTTTAGTCGCGTGATTGCAGGTGCAAAATATACCTTGTCGGTGGCATTTGCATCTGTGTTTATCGGCGTAACTCTTGGGGCACTATTGGGACTAACAGCAGGATATTTCGGCGGCATCGTCAGCGAAATTGTTATGCGTGTTATGGATGCGCTCAATTCTTTTCCGGGAATTCTGCTTTCACTGATGATGGTTGCTTTGCTGAAAAATGGTCAATTCACAGTTATTCTGGCACTGTCTATTCTTTTTGTACCATTTTTCACCCGTATTATCCGCAGCGGGACATTGCAGCAGAAGTCACGGGACTATGTAAAAATTGCACAGTTGCAAGGCGTGTCAAGCTTTAGAATTATTTTGGTGCACATTTTTCCTAACTTAATTCCATCGCTGTTTTCAGCGGTCGTCATTGGATTTTCCAATGCCATTTTATCTGAAGCCAGTTTGAGCTATCTTGGTTTGGGCATACAGCCGCCTCTGCCAAGCTGGGGCAGAATGCTGTCTGAATCGCAGACATTTCTTTTGAATGCACCGTGGTGCGCCTTGGCACCAGGAATTGTCATCGTATTAACGATTGTTAGCTTTCAATTGATAGGAGGTGGATTATCACATGAAGCCTCTGCTTAAAGCACAAAATTTGACAGTAGCTGTTCGTAAGGGAAAGAAATGGATAACGGTCGTTGACCATATTAATTTTGATATTAAACAAGGAGAAATTATTGGGATTGTCGGAGAATCGGGATGTGGTAAAACCCTCACGGCCTTATCAATTATGGGTCTTTTAGGCGCTCATGCCAAAATTGCAGAGGGAGAATTATTGTTTAAAACCGTTGATTTACAAGCAATTAGCCGCCAAGAAAAACAAAGACTGATGGGTTATGAAATTGCTATGGTTTTTCAAGAGCCAATGACAGCATTAAATCCCTTGATGAAAATCGGTGAACAATTAGCAGAACCGCTTCGACTACACGGCATAACAGATCGCAAAATGATTCATGATAAAGTAATAGAGATTCTGCATGAAGTGGAATTATCGGAACCGGAAAGGCTTATGCAGGCCTATCCGCACCAGCTATCTGGTGGTATGCGTCAGAGGGTGATGATTGCGGCAGCAGTAATATGCCGTCCTAAGCTTTTAATTGCCGATGAAGCCACGACTGCCTTAGACGTGACAGTGCAAGCACAAATCTTGCAGCTACTGAAAAAACTAAATCAAACCATGGGTTTGTCAATTTTGTTCATCTCCCACGATCTAGGTGTAATTCGCGCAATATGCGACAAGGTTATGGTCATGTACGCCGGAAAGATAGTGGAACAGGGAAGTGTCGGCAACATTTTTTATCACCCTCTGCACGAATACACAAAGGGTTTGTTTGGTGCGATTGCTGTTCCGGAAAAGAAAGGTCTTCCACTATCGAATATTCCGGGAAAAGTGCCGGCAGTTGGAGAAAAGCGATTAGGGTGTCCTTTTGCTCTTCGTTGCCCAAAGGTTCAGGATATTTGCCTGTCTGCGTTTCCTTCTGAAATTGCATTGGGTGAAAATCATAGTGTGAACTGTGCTTTAGTAGAGGCAGACCGTGAGGTGGAATATGTCCAAATATGAAACGGTATTAGAGGTAAAACAGGTATCAAATAGTTATAAAGGCAAGCTTGAAAAGAAGGTTTTAAAAGATATAAATTTTAAGATTCACAAGGGAGAAATCTTTGGGTTAGTGGGCGAAAGTGGAAGTGGAAAATCCACCTTAGCGAATGCTGTTTTAGGTATTATCGACTATAACGGAGAAATATTGATTGGCGGTAAAAACAGAAAAGATTATAATAGACGAGAGTTGTCAAAGCAAGTGCAAGCCGTATTTCAAGACCCGACGGCTTCTTTGAATCCTGCAAAAAAGGTGGGCTGGCTTTTAGAAGAACCGCTGCGTGTTCATAAAAGAGGAAGCGTATCGGAACGAATTCGCCGTGTGGATGAAATGCTGGAGCTGATTGGGTTAGATACAACTTATAAAAAAAGAAGAATAAATGAACTCAGCGGTGGACAAAAGCAAAGAATCTGCATCGGTATTGCCCTTATGCTAGAACCAGATTTGCTCATTGCTGATGAGGCGACCAGCGCATTGGATGTGTCGGTGGGTGCACAAATCTTAAATCTTTTCAAAGAACTTAATGAAAGACTGAATACTTCGATGCTTTTTATTTCACATAATCTCAATGTGGTTTATTGGCTCTGCGACCGAATAGCAGTCATGTCTTCTGGAGAGATTGTGGAATGCGGAGAGGCGCAGAACATCTACTATTCTCCCGAACATGAATATACGCAAGCACTGCTAAGTTCCATACCAAAACTTTCGTAGTTATCACAGCACAAGGAGGAAACGGCATGTCATTTTACAAAACAGAAAAACTAGAAAAAGATTTGTATAAAATTGTTGATATACTGTCAGAAGAACTATTTCCGATTCAAGTGTTTCTTGTGATAGGCAAAGAGAGGGCAGCCTTGATAGATACAGGTATCGGAATTGGCAGCATTAAAGAAGAAGTGGAAAAAATCACACAACTGCCAATTATCGTATTGCATACTCACGGACACTTGGACCATGTGGGAGGGGATAGGTGGTTTTCAGAACTCTATCTGCATCCACAAGAATATGTTTATTCGCAAGAGGAGGCCACTGAGCTGACACCGGTTAAACAAGAAATCCTGCTAAGGCTAACAAATGATGCTGCTTTGCTTGATGCAGCCGCCAATAAAATACAGCCTAATCCAAATCTACGCTATCTTTCGGTGAAGGAAGGAGACCACTTTGATTTAGGTGGTGTAATTTTAAAGACAGTTGAAATATCAGGGCATACGAAAGGGTCAATTGCTTTTGTGTCACAAGACGGACGCTTTGCTTTTACCGGAGACGGTATTGCAGATATTCATTGGTTTGACGAAGATGATGAATTCAACACAATAGAAGCTTTCTTAGAAACCCTAAATCATTTTGAGAAGTTTGCAAAAAATAACAAGCAAATTTATGCTTCCCATTTAAAAAATCCCTTTACCCCAGAACTAGTACACCAGCTTCAAACTGCAGCAAATAATATTTTGAATGGTTCAATAGATGACATCGAAAAAGCAGACTATCTTTTTTTAAAACACGGATACTTATATGCCCATAGGGTGGGAAATGCATGTATCTACTACAAGAAAGAGAACATTTATAAAAAGCAGGGTAGTAAGTGGAAATAGCCAATAAAATATTTTGTGAATTTGCGTGTTCAGGGGAGAAAAAATGAAGATATCTACAAAAGGAAGATACGCATTAGCTTCCGCTATTATAATGGCGAGGCATTATGACGGCCAAAAATATATAACGCTAACGAGTATAGCAGATGAACTCGGGTTGTCTAAAATTTATATGGAGCATGTTTTTTCTCTTTTAAGAAGAGAAAATGTGGTTTTAGCGGTCAAAGGGGCAGGGGGAGGCTATCGCTTAGCGTATCCTCCTTCTCAATTAACCGTGTTTGAGATTCTTTTTGCAGCAGAAAACAGCATGTTTGGTCCCACAGAAGAAACTGTTTCTCAAACAGCAGGAAATATTGAAAGCGTTATGCAAAAATATGTTTTTGATTATCTTGATGATAACATTCATTCGATATTGCGACAAATCACTTTAGAAAACCTACTAAGCCAAGCAGATAAAAAAGAGGAATCTTTTTAATGCCACCATGCCCCATAAAATTTATTTTCAATTTTAAGCAGTAAAAGTAATATTGTTTTTGTTGCTTTTTATAGTAATTTTAAAGATAAAACATACTAAACATATAAGGCATGCTTATAAAAAAGGGAGAAGTATACTACATTAAGAATTCATATTTCAGAATATATCCCAAAGTATTTTTTTCGCCTTAAATTGAATTGACATTTTAAAATTCAAATCATATAATAACCGTAAGATTAATATGATTAAGTATAGAAAGGAGAACAACAATGAGAAACAATATCAACGCAAATAAAATAATGATGGCGATGGGCAACTGTTGTATGCTCTGTTGTTCTATACCCAAATTTAATATTCAAAGCGGATGAACATATCTTTTACATGCTAAAAAGCAGTTGGGAGATGATTATCCCGACTGCTTTTTTATTTTATCACAACAATTTTGAACTAACTTTTTCCGCGCTTTATTCCTTTGTGAGTAAGAAACAAAAATAATTCTAAGATATAGCAAGGGGTTTTATAGATGAAACATTATCAAAAGATAGAATCTTCTCTAATTCATGGTGGGATTTATGGCGATGAGCGCACAGGCGCTGTTAACATTCCCATTTATCAAACTTCGACTTATCAGCAAGACGGTTTGGGTAAAATGCGGGGGTATGAATATTCTCGCACAGGAAACCCAACAAGAGAATCTCTGGAATCTCTCATAGCAGAGCTTGAAAAGGGAGAAGCTGGATTTGCTTTTGCTTCTGGAATGGCGGCAATTACAGCCGTACTAACTTTACTGAAAACAGGTGATAGGGTTGTGATTTCCAGTAATGTGTATGGTGGAACCTTCCGGGTATTGGATAAAATATTCCAATCATTTGGTATCAATTATACCATTGCCGATACGAGCAATTTAGAGGAACTAAGTCACGCGCTTACAGCAGATGTAAAAATGCTTTTAATCGAGAGTCCTGCCAATCCACTGTTAACGGTTACTGATATTGAAGCAGTTTCATTTTTGACAAGAGAAAAAAATATTTTGCTGGTGGTAGATAATACCTTTATGACTCCCTATCTTCAGCGCCCATTAGAATTGGGAGCAGACATTGTTCTACATTCAGCCACCAAATATTTAGGTGGACACAGCGATTTAATTGCTGGATTGGTGATTGTTAAAACACAGAAACTGGCAGAAAAGTTGCATTTCATTCAAAATGCCACAGGTGGAATTTTGCAGCCATTTGATTCATTCCTTTTAATCCGCAGCATTAAGTCACTAGGCGTTCGAATGCAAAGGCATGTGGAGAATGCAGAGATTATAGCCGATTGGCTAAATAAAAATGAGGCTGTTGCTTCCGTGTACTACCCTGGTTTACCAACTGCCCAAGGATATGAAATCAATAGAAAGCAAGCCAAAAATGCAGGAGCAATGATTTCTTTTGAGTTAACAGCTGAGTATGATATCAAAAAATTCTTTGAAAAGCTAAAATTAGTGGCACTAGCTGAAAGTCTTGGGGGAGTAGAATCGCTGGTTTGTCATCCTTCTTCTATGACACATGCTTCTATTCCCAAAGAAATTCGAGAACGAGTGGGCATCACCGAGAATTTAATTCGACTC
Source organism: Scatolibacter rhodanostii (assembly GCF_900197595.1). GTDB lineage: Bacteria > Bacillota > Clostridia > Oscillospirales > Acutalibacteraceae > Scatolibacter > Scatolibacter rhodanostii. The sequence goes on from NZ_FZLO01000001.1 coordinate 488,838, forward strand.
TCAGTGGGTATTGAACATATTGACGACTTAATTCATGATTTACATTCAGCGATTGAGGGGTCAAAAAAATGAGTTTATACGCTTCTATGCAAGATTTGGTCGGTAATACTCCCATGGTGACTCTGTCACATTGCGGATTTTCAAGTCAGTTGAAAGTCTATGCAAAGTTAGAATTCTATAATCCTGCCGGAAGTGTAAAAGATAGAATCGGTCAATACATGATTGCCGATGCAGAAAAAAAGGGATTGCTTAAACCAGGCAGCACAATTATTGAAGCTACCGCAGGAAACACAGGTCTTGGTATTGCCTTTGCAGCTCTTAACAAAGGATATCAGTTGCTTTTCGTTGTGCCTACAAAATTTTCTCAAGAAAAGCAAACGCTGATGAAAGCTTTGGGAGCTGAAATTATAAATACACCTTTGGAAGAAGGTATGCTAGGGGCGGCTAAGAAAGCTGAGGCACTAAGAAACGAAAATCCAAATTCGATAACGTTGGAGCAATTTAAGAATGCCAGCAACCCCCTGGCACATTACGAAACAACAGGCCCTGAGATTTATGACGATTTAAATGGTAACATTGATTTTGTTGTGGCAGGCGCAGGCAGTGGAGGAACTTTTTCAGGAATCATGCAATATTTAAAAGAAAAAAATCCTGCCATAAAAGGTGTGTTAGCTGATCCGGTAGGTTCCACCATGGGTGGCGGTGAGCACGCAAACTACGACATCGAAGGAATAGGAAATGATTTCATTGCTGAAACCATGGATATGAATCTGGTTGATCGTGTAATTAAAGTGAATGATGCACAGGCATATGAAGAAGTTCGCTTGTTGGCGAAAAAGGAGGGGATCATTGCTGGTTTATCTTCAGGGGCAGCCTTAGCAGCAGTGCGAATTCTGCAGAAAGATGCAGTTGGAAATATCGTTGTTGTTTTTGCAGATAGAGGCGAGCGATATTTCAGCAAGAATATTTTTGGATGAACAAGAACACTCTGACAAAGGAGATGAACAAAATTAGATGTCTATCAATTCCTAAACCAATGAGACAGATAAAATGAAAAAAGTGCTGCTCGGATTTGGTCTTTTGGATAGTGCTAGGCTAGTAAGTCCTTTTAAGTACTAAACTTAAAATAAAAGAACAATAAGAAAGGGTTTGAACATGGAACGAAAAGAATATACAGCAGCTAAAAATTATACCCTGTTTTCTTTTACAGGTGTGCCGCAAAAAGAATATAGACCGATATATATTGAAAAAGCAGACAACATTTATGTATGGGACGAAAACGGAAAAGAATACATTGACCTTGGCTCACAATTAGTTAATGTCAACATCGGCTTTGGCAATCAAAATATTATCAAAGCTATTCAACACCAAGTGGAAACCCTTGCCTACGTTGCCCCAAAGCACTCCTATGAACAACGTGGAGAATTGGGTGAGATTCTAATTGAAGAAATCGCTCCGAAAAATATGCAGAAAGCATTTTTCACATTGGGCGGCTCAGATGCCAATGAGTTTGCCATCCGTATTGCCAAGACTGTCACTGGACGTGACAAAATATTTTCGAAGTATGAGTCTTATCACGGTGCAACCTATGGAGCAGGAAGCTTGACCGGAGAACCTGACAGAGCTTCTCTTTTTCCAACTATACCAGGATTTATAAAATATCAGGCGCCCCATCTCTATCATTATGATATTGAGTTTGCCACAGAAGAAGAAGCGACAGCGCATTTTCTCAAAAGGCTTCAATATCAGTTCGAGATGGAGGGTCCAGATAAAATAGCCGCTTTTTTTATAGAGTCTGTGACAGGAAGTAATGGAGTGTATTTATACCCCAAAGGCTACCTAAAAGGGGTTAGAGAGTTGTGCACCAAATACGGAATTTTGATGGTTTGCGACGAGGTTATGTCAGGATTTCTCCGTTGCGGAGAATGGTTTGCGTGCCAAAAAGAAGGCATAGAACCTGACATCATCACTTTTGCCAAAGGTGTGAACAGCAGTTATGCGCCGCTTGGCGGGGTGCTCATCAGCAAAGAAATTTCAGAGTACTTTGACAACAATCCTTTTGCAACAGGCTTAACCTATAATGCGCATCCACTTGGTGTAGCCGCTGCTATTGCTTGTATCAGGGAGTACCAGCGTTTAGATATTAAGACACACGTCAATCAGCTTGCACCTATCTTGACAGAACAATTAAACTGGTTGAAAGAGAAACATATCTCAATCGGTGATGTACGCTCTACCGGCTTATTTGGTGCAATTGAGTTTTCACAAAACCGTGAAACACATGCCAAAATCAGCACAGACAAAGAAGGCCGGCCTTTCTTGCAGCAAATGCTGTTGGTCTTGAGAGAATATGGCTTGCTCACATTTGGGCAAGGTTCTACAATTCTGTTTGCACCTCCACTAATTACAACAGAAGAGCAGTTGAACGAAATTATAACAAGGCTTGACAAAGCAATTGAATATGTCGATGACATTGTAAATTCAATCTAAATAGTAAATAAATTAAGAGAAAGAATAGGTGATTTGAAATGGCAAGAGTAAATTTAGTGCAATATGAAGAGACAGAGGGAAAAATTAAAGAGGCGTTTGACGCTCAAATTGCAAAAAGCGGAAGTGTAACTAACATGAAGAAAGCACTTCTCAACGACATTGATGTTTATGATTCGTACCTAACTTGGTATCCGCTCTATAGCAGAGTAAACGAAATCGTTGGTAACCGTGCAGCGGTCATCTTTGCCCATGCAATTTCCACAACAAACAACTGCCTGCTTTGCTCTTTATTTTTCATCAGTGATTTAAAAGCATTGGGTGAAGACCCAAATTCTTTTGAACTCAATGAAAAAGAAGAACTGCTTTCACAACTTGGACAGCAGATTGTAAAAGATCCTTCTAATGTCAGCGATGAACTTTTTGTAAGATTAAAAGAAAACTTCACAGATCAAGAAATTGTCGTTTTGGTTGGGTTTGCCGGTCAAATGATTGCCACCAATAATTTTAATTCAGTTTTAAAAGTGGATGTAGACCAACGTTTAGTGCCAATCATCGAAGATTTTAAGCCTGCCACATGGCGTGAAAATTTGCAATAAGAGGTGAGATAAATGGCAGAGCCAACTTATCATTTTGATACACTGAAAATTCATGCAGGATATAATCCGGCAGACCACAATTATGCAGTGTCTGTTCCAATCTATCAAACGGCTGCCTATGAACTAGGTAGTGTTGCCCGTTCAGATGATTTGTTTTCTTTCAATTCAGAAGATTCTGTATATACAAGACTATCTAACCCTACCATTACCATTTTAGAAAAACGCATTGCAGAGCTGCATGGAGCTACAGGTGCGATTGCATTAGCTTCAGGTATGGCAGCAGTCTCTTATGCACTTTTAAACGTGGTGGGGGGGAGTGGACGAATTTTAACCACGCCGCGCCTTTATGGTGGTACGATAGACAGTTTTGGGCAGGTATATAAAGAATTCGGTATTGAGGTTGATTTGGTAGAAGATTCAGACAGTGTAGATTCTTTTGAAAAAGCCATTCGAGCTGATACAAAAGCAATTTTTGTGGAAAGCATAACGAATCCTAATGCTACTGTGACTGACTTGGAGCCAGTTGCAGATCTTGCCCATAAATATAACATTCCGCTGCTTGTGGATAACACAGTAGCCACACCCTACTTACTGAATCCATTTGATTATGGGGCAGATATTATTGTGTACTCGGCCACGAAAGCATTGACAGGTCATGGCAATGCCATTGCAGGCTTAGTAGTCGAAAACAATCAATTCAACTGGGCCAATGGGAAATTCCCTCAGTTTGAAGAAAAGCTCTATTCGCTGCGAGATATTGATGATAGACAGCGTTCTGTGCTAGAGGTTTTTTCAAAGATTCCATTTACGGGCAGAATCCGTGCACTTTATTTAAATTATTTAGGTGCAGCTCTGTCTCCTTTTAATGCGTATTTAGTGCTGATTGGTCTAGAAACACTTTCTGAAAGAATAGAAAAGCAAGTTTCTAACTCTAAAAAAGTAATTCGCTTTTTAGAAAATCGAAGAGAAGTGCTTTGGATAAAACATCCTGAAGCAAAAGAGAACCCGTATCGTGATTTAGCAAAGAAATATCTACCCAAAGGTAGTGGTGGCATTTTTTCGTTTGGACTTTCTGGAACAGCAGAACAGCGAAGAAATTTTATAGAAGGCGTAAAAGTTTTTAGCTATCAGGCAAATATAGGAGATGCCCGTTCGCTGATTATCAATCCGTCCCGAACCACTCACACTGAACTAGATGAAGAACAGCAAAGATTAGCTGATATCGTTCCTGAAACGATTCGTCTCTCTATTGGGTTAGAAAACGCAGAAGATTTAATTGCTGATTTAGATCAGGCATTTGAGCTTGCTTTTCAAAAATGAAATAGTGACATCGTTATAGATTTTTTGGTAAGGCTAAGCATAATTAGCCAATAAAAAAGTAGGATTTTCATGTGTGCTTTTTGCTCATGAATTTTCTGCTTTTTCATTTTTTATTTGTCTTTGTGGATAAAAATCACTTCTTACCAAGTAGATAAATATGTGTTTCGATATTCTTTTGCTACACAAAGGCGACAATATCTGCTATAATAATAGCGTGTTTTTAAATAGATTCCCTATAATTCAGTAGAATTGGAGCAAGGCATGTACCGAGTTGTTTTATGTGAGGATGAAGAAATATTTTTACAGGCCCAAGAAAAAACTTGTAGAAATATTCTTGAAAAACTAAATATAGACTATCAAATTGCTATATTCTCTAGTAGCACTGATTTTCTTCATGCCTTTTTTGACCAAGGCATGAGATATGATTTATTGTTACTCGATATAATAATGGATGATGTAAATGGTATAACTCTTGCCAAAGAGATACGAAAGAAAGATACCTCAGCTGCCATTATTTTTATTACGTCAAGCAGCGAGTACGCTCTACAAGGATATGACGTTAAGGCTCTTCATTATCTAATGAAACCTTTAAATGAAGATATCCTTACCCAGATAATAGAAGAAGATTACAATAACCGGTTCAAAATGGATTATTTAGTGTTGGAATCAGATTTAGGAAAAATGAGAGTAGCCTTAAAAGAGATTGTCTGCGCTGAAACAATTGGACGAAGAGTGAAAATTACACTTATGCAGAATCAGACTGCTTATTTCTATGGCACACTAACTGATTTTTTAACCGAGCTGCCTCATGATATATTTATACGCTGTCACCAGTCATATGCTGTCAATATTTCAAATATTCGCGAGCTTACCCGACAAGATGCCATTACTTTTAACGAACAGCAGATACCGGTCAGCCGCACATTTTTTAAACAAGTAAAACAAGCATTTTTACAGAAGATGCGAGAACAATAAGCCTATTTGTGAGTAGATATAAATGCGGAGGCAAAAGAATGAGAAGTCAGACCAGTGGTTGGAGAAGAGAATGCAAAAAAGCTTTTTCGTGGAGTCTTTTAGCGGCAATTCTTTGCGGATTGCTACTGCTGACATTCGCTGTTTTCTATTTTACCTCATACTCACATCCATATATGAATAAGAATATGGCTGATATTTCAGATAACTGGCAATATTATATTGGCTCACAAGGTTCAAAGCAGAAGATGTCAGTGCTTCAACAAGTAGATGTTCCTGCAAATGAAACCTTGACAGTGACTCGCCCATTAAAAGAATCTTTTCAAAACGCTGCATTGATGCTAAAAAGCAATCATCAACGCTTACGGGTCTATTTAGACGATCATTTGATTTTTGAAAGTCCCTATGACCCCAATGTAAAAAACCCTGGCATGGGTTTGCATTTTATTCTGTTGCCGGAAAACTACTTAGAAAAATTACTGCGTATTGAAATAACATCGCCATATGCAGCCTATTCCGGCGCGCCTTACAGTGTTTATCTTGGAGATATTCCTTCGCTAGAAGCGTATGGATGGTTTAGCCGCTCTTTACCGCACAAACTCCTAATGGTGTGCTGCCTGGCAGCAGGCGCTTTTATGATGGGGCTTGCTATAGTTGGAAGAAGACATAATCCGGATTGGTGGGGCAACTTTAGCTTTGGTGTTTTCTCTGTCTTGTTTGGTTTCTATTTTCCCAGCGGTGATGCAGTTGCCTATCAACTGTTGTCGCCTGTTTTGGTTTCGCAAGTTAGTATTGGTTTATATTATTTATATCCTATACCATTGATGCTATATTTTTATTCTCAGTTTAGACATTTTCGCAAAGCTTTTTTACCGGCAGTCGTTCTGATGTCGGTGTTTTCTGCTACAGCATTTAGTCTGCAGATACTGGGTGTTTTGGATTTTCCTGAATTACTCAGTGTGTACAATCCTCTCTACATACTTTCTTCGATTTATCTGATTATATTGGGCTTTGCACAGATAAAAAAAGGCGGACGGTTTATACGCTTCACTATCCCGTGGTTAACACTCGTATTCTTAATTTCTATGCAGAGCTTAATATCATTTTACACAACCCGTGTCAAGCAAGATGAAACACTGTACGAAATGGCTATTTTTACATTAATTTTGGTGGTATGGCTCTACAATGTCCAAGAATATTTGCGTATTAGAGCGCAAGAACAACATGCAATATTGGAATTGCGTACGCAAAACAAACTTATTTTGCAAAGTTATCAGAATACCACAAAACATCTAGATGAAGTGGCTGCTATCCGCCATGAAATGAAAAATCATATCGCTGCTATGCAGATTCTCATGGAAAACGACGAATATAAAGAAACTACAGAGTATCTTTTACAGCTGTCAAGACAACAAGAACAGGTACCACAGGTACAATATTGTGAACACTATTTGCTGAATGCTATACTTAACGTGTATTTGTTCAAGCTCAGAGAGAGCGGTGTTAAAATATCGGCTGATATTTCTGTTGCAAAGGAGTTAAACATTCCCGCTGACGATTTAAGCAGCCTTGTCATGAACATTTTAGACAACGCCTCAGAGGCTCTTGCCAGAATGGGAGATGATGTGGAAAAATGGCTGGAACTAAATATTCGCACAAAGAATCCGTATCTATACATTTTCTGCAAAAACCCAAAATCAAACTCTATTGAAGAAAGTGAAGGGGGATATATTTCTTCTAAACAAGACAAGATGGGGCATGGTTATGGCTTAAAAGTTATTCGCAAAATTGTAGAGAAACATGATGGTTTGCTGGATATTGACTATACAGAAAGCTTCTATTCTATCGAGGTGGCCGTAAAAGAGATTACGAAGTGATTGTTGGGTTACCTCAGTAAGTATATTAAATCGGAAGAACTTTTCTTCCGATTTTTTCTCTGTTTAAATGTAATCGCAAAAATACTGCCAATTTTGTTCGTTTTCTTACCAGTTTTGCAACTGACCTTGCTATTTATTCGTATTCTTATATAAAATAATATACAGTGTACTTACTTTGCTTATTTCTATAAAGAACGTTAAAAGCGAACAATAGCTTTATAGAAATTGATCGGTGTGTTATGGTTGGAAAATAAACTCACTGGTTGTGACAACTTTGGCCAACCATCATTTGAGGAGGAGTTTTATGTACAGAAAAAAGGCAGTAAAGAGAATATTATCTTTTGCATTGACGGTTCTTTTAGCAATAACGATGTTTCCACAAACGGTACTTGCTGAGGGTGAAGATGCTTCTCTCACAGCAGCCATAAGTGGCGAAATTACTGGCTTTGAGCCGCTAGTAGAGAGCGTCCAAAACCAAACCATATCACTTGGCATTCTGTGGGAGGAACTAACGTTACCAAATACACTAATAGCTACAGTAAAGACGGCGGAATCTTTACCACAAGCAGAAAATGTGGATAATGACGTTGAGAATAGTTCACAGCAAGTAGTGTCTGTCACATGGTCGTCAGAACCGGAATACATACCGGAAACACCGAATCAATATGTTTTTACGCCCGTGTTGGGCGAGGGTTATACGCTTGCAAAGGGTATTATTTTGCCGGCAATTTCCATCACTACCGTGCAGGAGAAAACAGACACGCAGGTGGACAAAAAAGAAGCCATTGTTTCCATTGTCACGGATTCTAACGAACCGCTTCATCTAAATGAGGGGCAAGCCATAACAAACGATGATTTACTTACCGGTGTCACAGCAGAAGATGAAAACGGCGAATCGATTGAGGTGACTGTTCAGAATATGGGCGAACTTGATTTGGAGAATCCTGTGCCAAAAGAGGATTCTGCCCCCTATGTCATCACCTATGCGGCAGAACATCCTGTGAGCCAAGAGGTTTTCACAGCCACACGAGAAGTGTATGTTACGGCAACCATCATGCCCCTTTCAGCCATAGTACCTATGACCAGCACAACCAACATCATTGACGTCAGCGACAGCGCAACCCCCTCGGGTGACGGCTGGACATATGCAGACGGTGTGTTCACTGTCACAGGGGATGTGACCATCACAGGCACAACCACCACAAACCGCATCAAAGTGGCAAGCGGTGCAAGCGTGAATATCACGCTAAACGACGCCGATATTCAAGTGTCAGAGTATTATATCTGTGCGTTTGATATGACCACTGCAACGGTCAACCTGACACTTGAAGGCAGCAATACGCTCAAAAGCGGTGCTTTTAGAGCAGGTCTGGAAGTACCAACAGGTGCTACGCTGCTTCTTCACGGCACGGGTACTTTATCTGCCACGGGCGGTACCTTTAGTGCAGGAATCGGCAGCAGCTTCTACGACGGCACCGACAGCGGCAACATCACCATCACAGGCGGCACAGTCATCGCCACGGGTAATCTCGGCGGTGCAGGCATCGGCGGCGGCTACTACGACAATGGCGGCAATATCATCATAACAGGCGGTGATATCAATGCAAAAGGCGGTGACGCTCACGATGATTCCTATGGCGGTGGTGCAGGCATTGGCGGCGGTGGTGCTGGTGTGATCGGAAACTCGCCACCCTCGGGAAACATCACCATAACGGGCAGTGCCAATGTGATTGCCCTCGGAGGGAATAGTCAAAATGCTGGCGGAGGTTCAGGCATCGGTTCAGGAGGAAGCACTAACGAGTTCCGTGGAATAACTAGTACCTCAGGTTCTGTTGATTCTATCATTATCAACACGACAGGAGCATACATAGCAGCAGGTGGTCAGGGTGTGAACGGCAGAAACGGTGCAGGTATTGGCAGAGGCGGCCTAGGTTCTCACGAAGTCGGCACAAAAAACCCCCAATACATACCAGAAACAAACGTCGTGGCTCACACGATAACAACTTCGGCAGGCACAGGTGGAAGCATCTCTCCAAGCGGTGCTGTTTCTGTTATAAACGGTGCAAATGCAGCGTTCACTGTCACAGCCGATATGGGTTATTTAATCGACACGGTAACAGTTGGTGATACGCCTCGGGCAGTTGCAAATAAAAGGAATTTTACTTTTACCTTGCCAAATGTGACCGCTGACTCTACTGTGACGGCGACTTTTATAAGAGATGATGCCAAAGCCCCTATCATCACAGGCCAACCACAAGGCGGAACCTATCCGATAGGTTCTACAGAGAACCTTACCGTGTCAGCAAACATGTCAGACGAAGGCAATCTTAGCTATCAGTGGTATAGCTGTGATGATAACAGCCAAACAAATACAGCGCCAATATCCGGCGCAACAAATGCAAGCTATGCATTCAATACTGGGGAACAAAGCGAGCAATATTATTTTTGCATTGTGACCAACACAAATGCAAGTGTCAGTGGAACGCAGACAGCAACCATGAAGAGCAATGTTGTTAAGGTAGTGGTTTTTGGTAAGCCCACAGTTTTCATTATTTCTGTACCGGCTGTCAATGCGAACGAAACTTTGTCTCTTACAATTCCGCATATTTATAGTTATATACCTAACATAGAAATCACTGCACAAGGCTGGGAAATCAGCGCAGACGGCAGCACAGATTGGACAGCATTTAACCCTGCCACCGTCATGACTTATGCTCATAACAACCAATATCTGCGCTATTATGCAACCAATGCAGCAGGCACAGGTTATAGCGGCAATACCGTACAGCTTATGGTGAATAAGCTTGATTTAATGTTGTCACTCTCGTGTAATAATATCATCTATGGAGAGTCGCCAAATCCCCAATTAAGCGGTAATGTCGGCGGCGGTACCGTAACCTATACATATAAAGAGCAGGCTGCACCGAATAATAAATACACAGAAACTGTTCCTACAAACACAGGAAATTATACGGTTCGTGCTTCTGTTGCCGCTACAGATATCTATAACGCAAACTCAGCCACAGCAAACTTCAGTATTCTCAGAGCAACGCCTTCTATTGAGCTAACCGCTTCACCGACAAGCGATACTTTAGCTGATGATGAAGTGACCCTAACGGCAGTGATGACAGGTGTCAATGCAAACGATTACCCAACTGGGGATATCGTGTTCCAAAATGGTGAGACAGTTTTGGGAACAATCTCTCTTGTTGAGGGTAAGGCTTCCTTTCCCTGGCAAAATGTGCCTTTCGGCCGACACAACTTGACAGCAAATTATGTCGGCGACAGCAACTATAAAATTGTAAGCGACACTCTTTTAAGGTATAACGTTCAAAAGAGACCGCAAGCTGAACTGAACATCATAGGCAGTCCCGAGACCATTACCTACGGTGACGACAGCTTCGATTTAAGCATCACAGGCGGCAACGGAAACGGTGCTGTGACTTATTCCGTGCAGAGTGGTGACGCCGTTTCAATCAACGACAACATAGTGACCATTGAAAAAGCAGGTACAGCGGTCATTAAAGCGGTGAAAGCAACCGATAACATCTATAACGAAACTAGCACAACAATTACTCTGACAGTTGAAAAAGCAACGCCATCGATTGCTTTCACTGCTTCACCGACAAGCGGCAGCTTGGCTGATGATGAAGTTATTCTGACAGCAGTGATGGCAGGTGTCGATGAAGAAGATCATCCCACTGGCAATGTTGTCTTTAAGAACGGCAATGAAGAATTGGGAACAATCGCTCTTACAGACGGTGAAGCCTCCTTTACCTGGCAGAATGTGCCTTTTGGTACGCACAACTTAACAGCAGAATATATCGGCGACAGCAACTATAGAATTGTAAGCGACAGCATTTTAAGCTATGACGTGCAAAAGAAAAATCAAGCTGAACTGACCATTATAGGCAATCCTGAGACTATTGTCTATGGTGATGATAGCTTCACGCTGAGCACCATAGGCGGTAACGGTAATGGTTCTGTGACTTATTCCGTGCAGAGTGGTGACGCCGTTTCAATCAACGACAACATAGTGACCATTGAGAAAGCTGGCACAGCAGTTATTCAAGCGGTAAAGGCAGCTGACAGTATCTATAACGAAACTAGCACAACCATCACCCTTACTGTTGAAAAAGCAACACCATCGATTACTCTAACCGCTTCACCCACAAACAGTGGCTTGGCTGATGATGAAGTTATTCTGACAGCAGTGATGGCAGGTGTCAATGCTAATGATTATCCCACTGGCAATGTTGTGTTCAAGAATGGCGACACAGTTTTGGAAACAACAGCTCTTACAAACGGTAAAGCTTCCTTTACTTGGGAAAATGTGCCTTTCGGCACGCACAACTTGACAGCAAATTACGTCGGAGACAGCAACTATACAAGCGCAACCGACAGCATTTCAAGATATGACGTGCAAAAGAGACCGCAAGCTGAACTGAACATCATAGGCAGTCCCGAGACCATTACCTACGGTGACGACAGCTTCGATTTGAGCATCACAGGCGGTAACGGTAATGGTTCTGTGACTTATTCCGTGCAGAGTGGTGACGCCGTTTCGGTCATCGGTGATACTGTGACCATTGAGAAAACAGGTACGGTGGTCATTCAAGCGGTAAAGGCAGCTGACAGTATCTATAACGCAACTAGCACGACAATTACTTTAACCGTAACTAAAGCCAGACCTACTTTTCAAAAAAATCTTAGCGTAGATAATGCCTACATAGGCAAAACGCTTGCAAGTCTTTCGCTCTCTGATTTAGAAGCTTACGGAATTGATAACAAACCTCTTTCTGGTAGTTTTGCGTGGCAGAATCCTCAAACCGTAATTCAAGGTTCAGCTAAATATCCAGTTGTTTTTACGGCTATGGATGACAATTATGAGAAGGCAACCATTCAAGTTCAGATAAATCTGGACAAAACAGAGCCTATGATTTACTCGATAAAGGCAATACCTTCTGTAAATGCGGCAAGGCTGGAAGTTGTTGCAGCAGCAGAGACACCCCTTAGTTATCAATGGCAGGTACAAGGCTCGTGGATTGATATTCCAGGAGCAACAACAGCTGTTTTTGATTATAGCGGACTCTCTGGCAACCAAGAATATACAGTGCGTGTCATTGTAACAGACGATAACGGAAACAGCACAATATCTGATGCTATTACCTTTAAGACTTCTACAGCTCCTATTACAGGTTTGCCGGAAAGTCATACGCTAAATAAAGATGGAACGGTAAGCTTCTCTCCTCAACCTACTGGTGGAACTTGGCGTTATGATGACACTTATCTTATTATGAAACAAGATGACGGGAACTATCTATTTACAGCCAAAAAAGTAGGTAAAACAACGATGACATATCTTGTGGATAACACCGAATATGCAATTCAGATTACCATTAATGAAAATATTTTTCCGCAAACAGGTGATACAAACAACATGAAGTTGTGGATTGCACTGCTTATAATAAGTAGTGCAGGAATCACGGGTATTTTTATGTGGAAAAAGAAACGGAAGTTTTTATTCATAAATAAATCAAAAAATTAGAGACACCGGCACACCTCTTTATAGATTAAAAACGACGATACAGTTTTTCACTGTATCGTCGTTTTCTCTACTTTTTAGCAAGTTTTCATTATTCCTCACATGGTTTATAAAGGCTAACATCGATTCCGCCAGTCGTATATGCTCCCAATGTTGGTAATATACTGGTAAAATGTGAAGAAGTATTGTGGGTGTTAATAGCTTCTTGGTCTTTCCAACGTTCAATAAAAGTTAAGATATTAGCATTTGAAAGGTCTTCAAACAAGTCATAAGAAATATTGCCTTCTTCTGCGCGGCTTGCTTCGATAAGAGGTTGAACAGCAGCAAGAAAATCTGCTTTACATTCAGGTTTTACAATGTTTTTTGCAACAATAGTAATCATCTATAGGTGACCTACTTTCTTAAAGATTATAGTATTATTTTACTACTAAATCCGCATAATTTCAATCCTAAGCTAAGTTTACTTTTGACTTACCAAAATGGATGCAAATCATTAAATTTGTCTGTACAAATAAGCAAAATATAACAAAAAGACATTCCAATTGATGATATTAAGTAGTAATATAAGAAAAAATAAAGAAAATCAAACTTTCTTTATAGGCAAAATTTCTTTTGGGAGGATTAAGTATGAAAAAAAATGAAGTGGCAATGACCCCTCCAATGGGTTGGAATAGTTGGGATTGCTATGGCCCCTCTGTAAATGAAGAACAACTATTAGGTAACGCAAAGTACATAGCGGATAATCTTAAAGATTATGGCTGGGGGTATGTTGTCTGTGACATTCAATGGTCTGAACCAACTGCCGGCAAAGAAGGCTGGGCTTATCGACCTTTTGCTCATCTAGATTTAGATCAATATGGCAGACAAATACCAGCTGTCAATCGCTTTCCTTCTGCTGCCGATGGAAAAGGCTTTAAGCCAATAGCAGATAAAATTCATGGAATGGGTCTAAAATTTGGAATTCACATTATGCGTGGTGTTCCTAGATTAGCCGTTCATAAACAACTTCCTGTTCTTGGAACAAACACAACTTGCGATCGAATTGCATCTTCAGACTCAGTGTGTCGCTGGAACTCAGATATGTATGGTGTCAATTGGCAAAAAGAAGGAGCTCAGGCCTATTACAACTCCATTTTTGCACTCTACGCAGAGTGGGAAGTAGACTATGTAAAAGTGGATGACATTTGTAACACAAACGCTTACCCTCATGCACCATATTCAGCTGAAAAAGAAATTGAAATGATTCGCAAAGCCATTGATAACAGTGGACGTCAAATGGTTTTAAGTTTGTCGCCAGGTCCAGCTATTATTGAAAAAGCATGGCACTTGAGAAAAAATGCCAATATGTGGCGTATCACCGATGATTTTTGGGATGAATGGCATTTGCTGAAAGAAATGTTTGAGCGCTGTGAAGTTTGGCAAAGACAAGTTTCTGAAGGTTGCTGGCCAGACTGTGATATGCTGCCGCTTGGAAAAATTCGTGTTGCTAGAGATGGAAAAGGTCACTACACACGCTTTACAAAAGACGAGCAAATCACTATGATGACACTGTGGTCAATTTTCCGTTCTCCGCTGATTTTAGGAGGAGAACTGCGTGACAATGATGATTGGACACTTGCACTTCTTCAAAATGCAGAAGTGTACCGTATGAACAAAGAATCTTATGGTGCGGAACAGATTTTCAGAAATGAAGAGACAGCCGCTTGGAAGAGTTTTGATAAAGACGGAAGCGTTTATATTGCTCTCTTTAATTTGTCTGATAGTGACAGCGAAATAGCAGTTTCATTTGAAGAAGCTGGCCTCACTGGAACAGCTGCTATTTATGACCTGTGGGATAAAGCTACGATAGGAAATGCTGACTCAGAAATCAAAGCAAACATTCCTATGCACGGAGCTAAGCTTTATAAATTATCAATCAAATAAAGATAACTAATCAATCGAAAACAAGCAGTAGAAATATTCTACTGCTTGTTTTTATGAATAGACTATTGACAAATATTAAAAAAAGAGATACTCTTAATAAGAAAATGAAATAAGGGGAGCTGTTTTACGGCTGAGATTAGCTTATTGCTTAAACCCTGTGCTTTGGCACGAACCTGATGCGGATAATACCGACGTAGGAAGTATTTCAAACCTTTTAACTTTTATACCTTAGAAATTTGTATGTAAAAGTGATGGATTTGTATTGAAACCTTGTCGAGTTATCGATAAGGCTTTTTTTATTTTTACTGCGCAGTTTCATTCTACAAGTTATAAAAGAAGAAAAAAAGGAGAAAATAAAAATGACCAAATCAGATAAAACATTTAGAATCGTCTTGGGAGGCATCATGGTTGCCTTATCGGTGGTTCTTTCTTTTGTTAAGGTATTTGAAATGCCCTATGGTGGATCAATCACACTTTGTTCGATGCTTCCGGTTGCCTTTTATGGCTATCGATATGGTGCAAAGTGGGGAGTAGGAGCAGCTTTTGTTTACGGTGTTACACAGCTTCTTTTTGGACTTAGCAGTATCAGAGCACTGACCGGTACAGCTGTTATCGGTTCGATTTTATTTGATTACCTAGTTGCTTTCTCGTTGTTAGGTTTCGCAGGTGTCTTCAAAAAAACAAAATTGTCGCCGCCAATATCTTTTGCCTGTGGAACCATTTTTGTTATCATTCTGCGCTACATATGCCATATTATTTCTGGGATTATGTGCTATTCTGAATATGCTGAATGGTATTTTTCACAAGAAGGTTTTACCTTTGGCGCATGGGTGCTAGAAAGGTTTAGCGGTTTTTCACTTTCGCTTCTCTATTCTGCGGTATATAATGCCATGTATATTGTACCAGAAATGATCATTACAGCCGTAGCAGCATTCTTATTATTAAAATTTGCTGGCAAAAAGATACTAAACGATACAGTAAAAGGTTGAGATCGGATAAGAACGGACAGTATAAGATAAGTTTTTTTGGAAAAGCTACGAAAGTGAGCGGCTATGCTCAGTAAATCTTTCGGAGGTGTTTTCATGAATCATCTTGAGTGTGAAGTGTCAACCTGTATGCATTTTGACAAAAATCTTTGTACGCTGAACAAAATTATGGTTGAAGGTCCTGCAGCGCACGACAAAGAAGAAACCTGCTGTATGTCATTTTCCGAAAAAATGAGTTCAGGACAAAATGCAGTTGGTGTTCCTCATGATGCCAAGCCCCAAACTGGCATTGATTGTAAGGCAGAAAATTGCACTTACAACAGCAGCTGTAAATGTACAGCTAGCAATGTAAAGGTGGCTAATTGCCATCCTAACGTCTCTGCAAAATGTGATACGCATTGCGCTACTTTTGCAGCTGGATAAACTTTTTTAATCAGTAAAAAATCCGGCCTGTTTGATTCTCATGAGATGAGATTCTAACAGACCGGTCTTTTTTTAACAGTATTAGTTATATCTTTAAAGAATCAATAGCTGCTCTTTCAATAGCAAGACCTTCTACATAATCTTTCATAAAACGTTCGAAACCTTGGTTAATTTCAGGATCAGGCTGAATAGTCTGCTCTTTTTGTGAAGCAAAGACCTTATTGTCTAAAAATTGATCTAGCGTTTCATTTTCAGCTTTATGCACTAAATAAGACGAGAGCAAAGCGATTCCCCAAGCACCGCCTTCACTGGCTGTTTCCATGACAGATACAGGAGTGTTCATAGCAGAAGCCATTATTTTTTGCCCGACAATCGGTGTTTTGAAAAGTCCGCCGTGCCCTAAAAGCTTATCAAGAGCCACCTTTTCTTGTTTGGTTAAAATATCCATGCCCATTTTGAGCGCTCCCAATGCGGTGTAAAGATGAACACGCATAAAATTGGCAAGAGTGAATTGGCTGTCAGGTCTTCTAACAAAGAGAGGTCGACCTTCTTCCATTTTTGTGATATGCTCCCCAGAAAGATAATTATAAGCAAGTAATCCGCCACAATCAGAATTTCCGTTTTTCAAAGCTTCTTCATAGAAGAAATCGAAAACTTGATACAACTTAACATTTGCCCCTGAAAGATCAGCAAATTCTTTAAACAAATGAACCCACGCGTTTAAATCAGAGGTACAATTATTACAGTGTACCATAGCCACTGGATCCCCTGAGGGTGTTGTGACAAGATCGATTTCCGAGTAAACGCTAGACAGCTCCTTTTCGAGAACGACCATGGCAAACACAGAGGTACCAGCTGACACATTGCCCGTACGTACACGAACGCTGTTTGTAGCGACCATTCCTGTACCGGCATCACCTTCCGGTGCACATAAGAGAGCGCCTTCTTTTAAATTGCCCGATACATCAAGCAGTTTTGCACCTTTATCGGTCAATTTTCCGGCGAAATCACCAGCCACAAGCACTTTAGGAAGAATGTCATTTAGTTTCCAAGCGTAATTCTTGTTACGAAGCAATTCATCAAACTGTTCAATTTTATCTTTGTCAAATCGGCGATGTTCAAAATCTACAGGAAACATGCCGGCAGCTTCTCCAATTCCGGCAACTTTCTCGTCCGTAAGTTGCCAATGAACATATCCAGCCAACGTCGTAAGAAAATCAATGGCAGATACATGAGACTCATTGTTTAAGATAGCCTGATAGAGATGAGCAATACTCCAACGCTGAGGAATAGGATATTGAAAAAGCTCGGTCAATTGTTCAGAGGCTGACTCTGTCATAGTATTACGCCATGTTCTAAAAGGAACTAGAAGATTATTGTCTTTGTCAAACGGCATATAGCCGTGCATCATACCAGAAATACCAATTGAAGCCAAAGAAACAATCGAAACATTATATTTTTCTCTTACATTTATCAAAAGGTTCTGGTAACAATCTTGCACACCTTTCCAAACTGAATCCAAACTATAAGTCCAAATGCCGTCTTCCAGTTGATTGTCCCAATCATGAGCGCCCGATGCAATAGGCGTGTTTTCCTCATCAATTAATATAGCTTTTATCCTTGTTGAGCCAAATTCAATGCCCAGTGATGCTTTTCCTTTTTCAATAACTTGTGCTATGTTTTTCATATAATATCCTCCTAATCCAATACCAAAATCTTTATCCCAAAATGTCCGTACAAATTTGTTTTTATTATAAGCTATCTGCAAACACTTGTAAATACTTTTAGAAGTGAAAAAGAGAAAATCTGAATTTTGTTGATTATGCCAAAAACAAAATTAAAAAAATCCAATTGCAACTCTCTGCAATTGGATTTTTTAATCTCGTATTTAGTAGAATGAACGTAAAACAGCATAAATGCTTGTAAAACAGATATAATATTATTTCAATTCTTTTAATCGGTTGGTCGCTTCAATAATATTTTCTCTGCTTCCAAAGGCAGTTAAACGGAAAAATCCTTCACCGTTTGTTCCAAAGCCAACTCCGGGTGTTCCAGAAAGGTTATGTTCGTGCAATAACTTATCAAAAAATTCCCAAGAGGACAAATTATTCGGGCATTTCAGCCATAGATAAGGGGAGTTTGTACCACCAGTAAACCAAATCCCCAATTCATCAAGGGTAGCAGCAAGAATACGCGCATTTTCTTGATAGTAGGCAATGTTACTTTTGATTTGCACAAGTCCTTCATCAGAAAATACTGCTTCTGCACCTCGCTGAATAATATAAGGAACACCATTAAATTTAGTCGTTTGTCTGCGAAGCCACAAACGATTTAAAGAAATATTCTCATGCATTAATTCCAAAGGAACAATCGTATATCCGCATCTGGTGCCTGTAAAGCCAGCTGTTTTAGAGAGAGAGCAGAATTCAATTACGCACTTTTTTGCGCCTTCAATTTCATAAATAGAAGTGGGAAGAGAGCTATCTTGAATAAAAATCTCATAAGCACTATCAAACAGAATGACAGCTTTGTGCTCCAAGGCGTAATCAACCCAAACTTTGAGTTGCTCAGCATTATAAACTGCTCCTGTTGGATTATTGGGAGAGCAAATATAAATAATATCGCTGTGTACAGAAAAATCTGGCATAGGTAAAAATCCATTTTCACTGTTGCCGTTTATGTAGACAATCTTGCGTCCTGCCATGATGTTAGTATCCACATAAACAGGATATACTGGATCGGGAATTAACACAGTGTTATCGGTAGAAAAAATATCTAAAATGTTGCCTAAATCACTTTTAGCACCGTCACTGATAAAAATTTCTTGCAGTTCTAACGATATATTTTTGCCAGCATAATATTTTTGAATAGCTTCTCTCAAGAAAAGGTAACCTTGTTCTTCACCGTAGCCACGGAATGTTTCTGCTTGACCCATTTCTGCAACCGCTTTTTGCATAGCACTTGTTACAGCAGGGACAAGCGGCAAAGTAACATCGCCAATACCAAGGCTAATTACCTTTTTATCCGGATATTCAGCTTTATAGGCCGATACTTTCTTGGCAATGGTGGAGAAAAGATAGCTGTCTTGCAGAGCTAAATAATTTTGATTAATTTGCATGATAACCTCCTAAAAAGAACAGATAGAACGAATTTCAAATGTATAAAAATTCAATTTTACTTTCTTATATTTCCACAGTACCTTCAAAGGCAACTTCACAGCCGCCTGTCATAAACACGGTATCTCCCGTATAACGAATAAGAAGTTCTCCGCCTAAAAGCTGAACCGTGATATCTTCATTTTTATTGCAGTAACCATTTAAAACAGCCGCTACCACAGAAGCACAGGCGCCTGTTCCGCACGCCAGTGTTTCACCGCTTCCGCGTTCCCACACACGCATTTTTAGCATATTTTTATCAATAACTTCTATAAACTCTGTATTCACCTGTTCAGGGAAAACAGGGTGATTTTCAAATTTTGGGCCGATTTCAGGCAAATTTAAAGATTCAATGCCAGATGTGAAAATAACAGCATGAGGATTGCCCATGGAAACACAAGTAACAGGGTAAGCAACACCATCTGCATCCAGCAATTGATTAACAATTATTTCGCCTTCTAATCTTGTAGGAATTAATTTTGGCTCTAAAATGGGTTTTCCCATATCAACTTGAACAGAGATAACAATACCACTTGTAACCGTTAAATCCAGCGTTTTAATTCCGCTCAACGTTTCAATTGTCATCTGATTTTTGACAACAATCCCATGCTCATATAAATATTTTGCCACACAGCGAATAGCATTACCGCACATTTTCCCTTCGCTGCCGTCAATGTTAAACATACGCATTTTGGCATCGGCAACTGCTGATGGCAGAATCAAAACCAATCCGTCTCCACCAATTCCAAAATGACGGTCTGATAATGGGATAGACAGTTGTTCGGGAGACTTAATCTCGACTTCAAATCCATTTATATAAATATAATCGTTTCCACAGCCTTGCATTTTTGTAAAAGGAATTTTCATAATTTCACTCCTTAGATAGGGGATAGAGGGCATTATTTAAAATTATTGTGATAATATAAAAGCAGTTTTCAAAGTGTTTAACTTTTGCCGTCATATGTTTCTAAGATTTCTTCTGCCACTTTTCTTTTGGTACTTCTGTCGTCCATCGCTTTCTTCTCTATATATCGATGAGCTTCGTTTTCGCTCATATTTAAACAAGATATTAACATACACTTTGCCCGATCAACAATTCGAATATCCTCGATTTTTTTCATGAGTTTGTGATTCTCGTTTTGTAGAGCTTTTAAGCGATTATGAGAAGCTTTAGCCATTTTCAGAGCCGACCAAAAAATAGATTTGCTGATTGGTTTAGAAACGGTAATTACGCCAAAGTCTTCTGTCTTAGCTGAAATTTCATCATAATGTTCGCTGTTCACTACTAAAATAACTTGGCTGATATCGTTGGAGGCAATGTAACTGGAAAGATCTTCTCCTGACTCATCACGAAGCGGCGCATTAATAATCACTAAGTCAAAACTTCGTTGCTGCAAAAGCTGTCTTGTTTCCGAACAAGATTTCGTTGAGACAAGGGTTTGACAGAAAGAAGGACTTAAAATATCACGGAAAGAGGCAATACTTTTGTCAGTTGGAGAAACAATTAAAACGCTTTCCATATATCAGCCACCTTTCGCTTAAAATAACTTTGCCTAATCAGATATATTTGAAATATCTTTCTCTGTAAAATTCTTCTTTATCTCTGCCCAATGTAAAAGAGTTTATTTCTGCTTTCTTGATATGAATATATTTTGCTGTTAACTCTTCACCAATAATCTTTTTAATAAAAACAGATTTTTCTGCCAGAGCAACTGCTTCTTCCAAACTTTCTGGCAAAGCAGTTAAATTTGCTGTAATAGATTCAGGCGCATTGTATAAATTTTCGTTAAGCGCTGGGGGTAAAATTAAGTTTTCATCAATTCCATCCAGACCAGCACTCATAATCAGTGCAAAAGCAAGATATGGGTTAATAGATGGGTCAGGAGAGCGTAATTCCATGCGAACTTTTTCTACGTTCGAAGCAGGGATTCTAACCAATTGAGAGCTGTTTTGATGTGACCAAGACACATATTTAGGTGCGTTAAAATTACCCAATCTTTCATAAGAATTGATAGTAGGATTTAAGAACAATGTAATTTCAGCTGCTTTTTGCAAAATACCAGCAATAAAGCTTTCGGCAACCTTTGAATGCTCTCCATTTTGGTTTTTAAAAATATTTAACCCATTTTTAGAAAGGGAAAGATTCACATGCAATCCGCTGCCGCATTGGTCCATTAAAGGTTTGGGCATAAAAGAACTATAAAAACCATTTCTTTCTGAAATAGCCTTTACAACAGACTTAAAAGTTAGTAAGTTGTCTGCACAAGTTAGAGGATCAGAGAACTTAAAATCAATCTCGTTTTGTCCAGGACCCTGTTTATGATGTGATTTTTCAGGTTTTAAGCCCATTTCATCCAAGCAAAGGCAAATTTCACGTCGAATATTTTCGCCTTTATCTAGCGGAGGAATATCAAGATAACCTCCGTAATCAATTGTGGTTTGCGTTGGGTTCCCATTTTCATCTGTTTTAAAGAGATAAAACTCGCATTCTGCACCAAGTTTGCAAGCGTACCCCATTTGAGAACAGCGTTCGATGACTTTTTCTAAAATATGTCGGCTATCATGGCTATAAACAGAACCGTCAGGGTTTCGCAGGTTACAATAAAAACGCACCACTCTTCCGGGGCCTGGGCGCCAAGGCAAAATTGTTAAAGTTGTGGGATCAGGAAAAAGCAATAAATCGGAATGAGTTACCTCAGTGAAACCTTCGATAGCAGATGAATCAAACGAAATGCCATTTTCAAAAGCCGACTGCAATTCGTCAGGCATAATTGAGATGTTCTTTTGGTTGCCAAAGAGATCACAAAAACCAAGCTTAATGAATTTGACATCGTTCTCTCTTACAAATTCTAAAACTTCGTTGGCGGTATGTGTCATGATAAAATACCTCCTTAATGATCGCATCATTTTATGCGATTTTTTAAGACTAAATTTTAATAAAAAATATAATAATATGATATGGAAAAAATAAAAGATACTAAAGATATTTGAAATTTAACGAAAAAATTTGAAAAATGTTTGCTTTAATCTTCTTGGTAATAAAGTCATGAATTCTAGCAACCTAATAATAATTTAGTATGACTGTTTTATCGGGTTTTAGTATATTTCTAAAAAAGGCGTTATCAAACCATGCTATCGTGCAATTTCAGATAAAAGAGTAATTGAAATTGCCTATTTTGCATGACCTGATGAACGCCTTTGTTCATGAGAGAATATAATATTGCTATAAACCTGTTATACAGGAACAGCATAAATTTGTCAACAAAAAATTTTGATTTTTTTATAAAGACAGCTTGACAAGAAAAACTTTTTGTGACATACTAAAACACGTAAACAGCAAAGGCGCTGCGGATAATTCCGTAGCGTCTTTTTCTGTTTTTTCAGAAACAAACAGAAAATCTATACGGATTGCTGTTGATACTGAATTTGCTGTAGAAGGATTTAAGGAGGTCATTTATTTTATGAAAGATATTACAAGATTATTTTCGAGCATGGTTTTTGATGACTCAGTGATGAAGGCAAGACTGCCAAAAGATACTTATAAAGCACTCAAAAAAACCATTGCACAAGGCACGCATTTAGAACTAGATGTCGCCAATGTAGTGGCAAATGCCATGAAAGACTGGGCAGTCGAAAAAGGGGCTACCCATTTCACACACTGGTTCCAACCAATGACAGGTATTACCGCTGAAAAGCATGACAGCTTTATCTCTCCTACAGCCGACGGAAAAATTATTATGGAATTTTCCGGCAAAGAATTGGTTCGTGGTGAACCCGATGCTTCCAGCTTTCCTTCCGGCGGTTTGAGAGCCACTTTTGAAGCAAGAGGATATACTGTTTGGGATACCACTTCATTTGCCTTTATCAAAGATGGAACACTATGCATTCCTACTGCTTTCTGCTCTTACAGTGGTGAAGCATTAGATAAAAAAACACCGTTGCTTCGCTCTATGCAGGCTATTGATAAACAGGCTATGCGTGTTCTGCGTTTGTTTGGCAATAAATCAGCAAAACGAGTGTTGACAACCGTAGGTCCTGAACAAGAATATTTTCTCATTGACAAAAAAATGTATTTGAAAAGACCTGATCTCATCTACACCGGCAGAACAGTATTGGGTTCTCCTCCTCCTAAAGGACAGGAAATGGAAGATCATTACTTCGGTGTTTTAAAACCAAGAGTATCTGCCTTCATGAAAGAGCTAGATGAAGAACTTTGGAAGCTGGGAATACTCGCAAAAACAAAGCACAACGAAGTAGCTCCGGCCCAGCATGAATTGGCACCTATTTTCAGCACCACCAATTTGGCACTTGACCATAACCAACTGACAATGGAACTGATGAAAGTGATAGCTGACAGACATGATATGGTTTGTCTGTTGCACGAAAAGCCATTTGCAGGTGTCAACGGTAGCGGCAAACATAACAACTGGTCAATTTCAACTGATACTGGTTTGAATCTACTAGAGCCTGGCGACACGCCATTTGAAAACGCACAATTCTTACTGTTCCTCGTAGCGGTTATTAAAGCTGTTGATGAGTATCAAGATCTTCTGCGTGTTTCTGTTGCCAGTGCCGGAAACGATCATAGACTGGGTGCCAATGAGGCTCCTCCTGCTATCGTATCCATGTTCTTGGGCGATGAATTGACAGAAATTTTGGAAACCATTGATGAGGGCAAAGCTTATCATGGAAAAGAAAAAATAGAAATGGAAATTGGCGCTACTGTTTTGCCGCATTTCCCAAAAGACACGACAGACAGAAACCGCACATCTCCCTTTGCTTTTACAGGCAATAAGTTTGAATTCCGTATGTTGGGTTCTGCTTTCTCTATTGCTGGCCCCAATATCATCCTCAACACGATTGTAGCTGAAGAATTAAGCCAATTTGCAGATATCTTGGAAAAATCAGCTGACTTTAAAGCAGACTTGGCTAATTTGATTAAGAGCACCATTCAAAAACACAAAAAGATTATCTTTAATGGTAACAACTATTCAGATGAATGGGTAAAAGAAGCTGAATCTAGAGGACTATTGAACCTCAAAACAACAGTAGATGCTCTTCCTTCCTTTATTGCTTCTAAAAATGAAGAAGTCTTTGCAAAACATCAGGTTTTTACAGAGACAGAACTGCATTCCAGATATGAAATTATGCTTGAGAATTATGCTAAGATTATTCGCATTGAGTCATTGACCATGGTAGACCTATTGAAAAAAGAAGTGTTACCGGCAACTCTTGGCTATCAAAGCGAACTAGTTTCTCTCTTGCAGAAGAAAAATGAATGCGGATTAGATTCCACAGTAGAAGAAAGCTTGACCAAGAAGATTTCAGAGCTTACCGTTCTGCTCTATCAAAAGCTTGGTAAATTAGAAGAAAAAATGGTGCAGGCAGGAACAATAACCGATACTTTGGAATTGGCTCAATATTATCAAAATGCAGTGTTTGCAAGCATGTCAGACGCAAGAACTATAGCCGATGAATTAGAAACACTTGTCTCTAAAAAATATTGGACACTTCCAACTTATGGCGAACTTCTTTATAGCGTGAACTAAAACAACATCTAAAGGATTGGTCCTAAAATCTTTTATCCTCAATATAGATATCGTCTGGCAAAATACGCTTTGTATTTTTCAGGCGATATCTTTCTTTAATCTATCACGAATTCAGGAATTGAACCAAATTTACTTGGCTAATTGAAACGTGTTAAGGTAAAACACTCTATGAGGCGTGTCGTTTAGGTTTAGCTTGAAAATAAGCGAATTTTGCGGTATACTATATTATTATAGATTAAATAGGGACTGGGGGATATGGTATTGAATCTGAAACAATGGAAAGTGGCTTCTTTAAACAAACAGCGTGCCGCTGAAATTGCCGAACGGTTTGCTATTCCTGATTTTCTTGCTATGATGTTGGACATTCGGGGTTTTACCACAGATGAAGCAATTGAAGATATCTTTTCGTCTGAATACTATCTTTCCGATCCTTTTCTGATTAAAGATATGGATAAAGCAGTAAAACGAATTCAGGCCGCCATCGATTCTTTTGAAAAAATTGCGGTCTACGGCGATTATGATACAGACGGTGTAACAGCCACTGCCATTCTTTTTACTTATCTAGACACTGTTGGCGCAAATGTAATGTATTATATTCCTCAACGTGAATCTGAAGGATATGGCATGAACAAAGATGCCGTTCGATTTCTCCATGAATCGGGCGTGAATTTGATTGTGACAGTGGATAACGGGATTGCCAGCATTGAAGAAGTTGATTTGGCAAACGAATTGGGTATGGACGTTGTAATCACCGACCATCATCGTCAACATGCTGTTCTGCCGAATGCAGTAGCTGTCGTTGATTTGCACCGCCATGATTGCGATGTTCCTTTTAAAGATTTGTGTGGTGCTGGCCTTGCTCTAAAACTGCTCATGGCGCTAGAGGGCGGCGATGAAGATATGATTCTCGCAGAATATGCTGATTTGGCAGCATTGGGAACGATAGCCGACGTTATGCCGTTAACAGGAGAAAATCGTGTGATTGTCAAGGCTGGGTTAGAAGTACTTCAAAACGGAGGTAAACCCGGTTTAGAAGCTCTAATTCGTCAAAGCGGAAGCTCTGATCGTGAGTTAACCGCTAAAATGTTGGCTTTTACGATTATTCCTAGGCTAAATGCAACGGGGCGAATGAGTTCTTCTGAAAAAGCAGTTAAATTGTTGACCTGTGATTATGAGGAAGAAGCCGAAATATTAGCTTCTGATATTTGCGAAGAAAACACCTCACGCAGAAGCATTGAAGCTGATATTGCAAAAGCTGCTATGGCAGAGATTGAATCAAATGCCGATTTGGTGACAGATAGAGTTCTTGTGGTCTCTGGAGAAAATTGGCATGCAGGTATTATTGGCATTGTTGCCTCTAAAATCACCGACCATTTCGGTAAGCCTTGTATTGTAATTACGAAGCAAGGCGAAATTGCCAAAGGTAGCGGACGAAGCGTAGAAGGATTTTCTTTGTTTGAGGCCATCACTTCTTGTGCAGAATTGTTTGAGAAATTTGGTGGTCATCCCATGGCGGTCGGAATCACGCTAAAAACAGAGAATATTGAAGCTTTGCGTATAAAAATCAATACATATGCACAAAATGCTTACCATATCATGCCTTCACAAAAGGTTCATCTCGATTGTAAGCTTAATCCTGCTTTTGTTTCTGCCGGCATGCCAGAACAGCTTAAACAATTAGAACCTTTTGGTGCAGCAAATGCTGAACCAGTTTTTGGTTTTTATAAAATGGAAATAGAGAAAATTATCCCTGTGGGCGGTGGAGCGCATCTTCGTTTACAATGCACTCGAAATGGCAGTGCGATAACCTGTATGTGTTTTTCTACAACAGAAACAGCCTTTTTATACGAAGTTGGCGATATAGTGGATTTGGCTGTGTCTCTTGACGCAAAAGAATATAAAGGGCAAATGCAGTTGACCATTATTGTCAAGGACATTAAACCTTCTCATTTAGATTTAGATACAAATATTCAGAGCTATCGTATGTATGAGAGATTTACAAGAGAAGAGAAGCTTTCTGCTGAAGAAGCCCAAATGATTACACCAAGTCGTGAAGAGTTGGGTGATGTTTACCGTAAAATTACAGCCAAAAATGGTTTGACGGTAGGACTTTTATCACTTACTGCCGGTTTTGCAAAACCAACCATGACATTGGGAAAGCTCTTAATTTGCCTTACTGTTTTAAATGAAAGAAAGTTGGCTGAGTGTCAGCTTTTAAACGAACAAGTGCAATTGTCACTTCTGCCGACTAGTGGAAATAAAATAAACATATATGATTCTGCTGTTTTCAGTAAAATCAAAGACTTGATAGAATAAATTTCGAAAGGGGGAGAATGATGAGCAGAGAAATTATAAAAAACATTTCAACTTTTTCTGAGTTGGAAGCGATTATAAAAGAAAGTAAAAGAGAATATGACGTTGATTTGATTCGAAAAGCTTATGTGCTGGCAGATGAAAATCATAAAGATCAAAAACGTCGTTCAGGTGAACCTTATATCATTCATCCGCTTTCTGTGGCGGCTATACTGGTTGCACTTGGTATGGATTCTAAATCTGTTATGGCCGGACTGTTGCATGATGTGGTAGAAGACACCTCTTGCACAGAAGAAGAACTCACAGAAGAATTTGGCAAAGAAGTTTCGCTATTAGTAGACGGGGTTACAAAACTTGGTAAAATCCCATTCTCCTCACGAGAAGAGCAACAGGCAGAAAATATCCGAAAAATGCTTATGGCTATGGCAGAGGATATTCGGGTTATTATTATTAAATTTGCCGACCGTATGCATAATCTCAGCACGCTTGAATATGTTTCTCCTCAAAAACAACGAGATAAAGCGCTTGAATGTGTAGAGGTTTATGCACCAATTGCACATAGACTTGGTATTCGTGCTGTTAAAGAATATATGGAAGATATTTCTTTGAAATATCTTGACCCGGTAGCCTATCATGAAATTGAAGCAAAATTAGAATCACAGAGCACAAGCCGAAACCAGTTTATAGAATCAACCATGTCGTTTATCAAAAATCGAGTGCAAATATCTATTCCCAATGTGCATATTGGCGGGCGAGTCAAAAGTATTTATGGTATCTACCGTAAAATGTTTGTGCAAGGAAAATCGATTGATGATATCTATGACATTTTTGCAATTCGCGTCATAGTCGATACAATTGAAGATTGTTATAATGTATTAGGCATTGTGCATGATATGTTCCAGCCCCTTCCAAACCGATTTAAAGACTATATCTCTATGCCAAAACCTAATATGTATCAGTCTTTGCATACAACTGTTATCAATAAAGATGGCATTAAATTTGAGATTCAAATACGCACTAGAGAAATGCATCAAACAGCTGAATATGGCATCGCCGCACACTGGAAATATAAAATGGGGATGTCTGCGAAAGAATCTGAAAGTGAAAATCTAGATAATCGCCTAGCTTGGATTCGCCAAATGCTTGATAATCAAAAAGAAAGTGAAGATGTCACTGACATTGTGCACTCTATTAAGAGTGATTTGATGCCGGAAGAGGTCTTTGTCTTTACGCCTAAAGGTGATGTCATCAATCTTCCTCTTGGCTCTACTGTGATTGATTTTGCTTATGCGATTCACAGTGAGGTTGGCAATCGCATGATTGGTGCTAAGGTAGATGGCAGAATTGTTCCGATTGATTATCGTGTAAAAACTGGCGAAATTATTGAAGTCATGACGGTGAAAGAGGGGAAAGGCCCTAATCGAGATTGGCTATCCATTGTTCGCACAAGCGAAGCACGCAATAAAATTAGAACTTGGTTTAAAAAAGAAAAGCGTGATGACAATATTATAGAAGGCAAATCAGCACTTGAACATGAATTCAAAAGAAATAGTATCGTGATGAGCGATGAATTAATGGAATTCATGATTGCCCACATTGGCAAACGACACAGTTGTAATACGGCAGAAGATTTTTATGCGGCGATCGGCTATGGCGGTATCCAGCTCTGGAAAGTCATGCCTCGCATAAAGGAAGAGCATATCCGTATCACAAAACCTGAAGAAAACAATATTCCTGACATTCCGCTAGTTGATTCCAGCGTATCAGCAAAATCGGCTGGAGGTGTCATTGTTGCCGGTTTGGATAACTGCTTAATTAAGTTTTCGAAATGTTGTAATCCGTTGCCAGGTGATGATATTATCGGCTTTATCACCAGAGGGTATGGTGTTTCTATTCATAAACGGAGTTGTTCCAATGTACCGCAGGATTTAGGACTTTCTTCAGAGCCAGATCGCTGGGTAAACGCACATTGGGCAGGAGATGTAAAAGAAGACTTTAAATCCACCTTGCATATTATCTGCAGTGATCGTGGTGGCCTTTTGGCCGATATTACGCAGGCACTATCAAATATGCATATTTTTATTCATGCGCTAAATTCTAGAGAAGAGCGAAATTCTGATCGAGCCATCATTTCAGCAACAGTTTCTATCAGTGGTTTACCTCAGCTAGAAGCAACTATAGAAAAGCTAGGAAGAATTTCTGGTGTTATTACGATTGACAGGAGCTGAAGATGCAACTTTATTTATCTGGACATTCATTTCAGTTTGAATGTGAAAATATTTGTCGTCTGTTTTTCCCTTATAGTCCAATTCAAAAAATAGAATTGCCATTAGAAACTGAAAGTTTATTTTGTTCAGCCGTCATAACGGAAACAGAAAATGGATATACATATACAATCACTTTGTCTGAAAATGGGAAAAAGCTGTCAAGTGAAAATGTATTTCCACAAAAAGATGAGTATCAGCTGACCCGTTTGCTTTTTGCTTTAATGGTAGAATTCACTGGTTATACTCCTCCATGGGGAATGCTAACAGGAATACATCCTGTAAAATTGTTGCATAGCTACGCACAAGAAAATGACCTTATACAGGCTCAAAACGTCTTCCGCCATCAGTTTTTTGTCAGCGAAAAGAAGATTTTGTTAGCAAAAAAAACATTGCAGGTACAGGCAGAAATTGTAGATAACATAGGCGAAAATGATTTTAGCTTATATGTTGGCATTCCTTTTTGTCCCACCAGATGTTCCTACTGTTCTTTTGTAGCACAGAGCATTGAGAAAAGCAAAAAACTAATTGATCCATACTTTGCACTTCTTCTAAAAGAAATAGAAAAAACTGCAGAGGTTTCTCAGAATCTTGGGCTTCGATTACGTTCGGTATATGTCGGAGGTGGAACACCCACTACGCTAAGTGCTTCACAATTGAATCTGTTATGTGAAACGGTGCAACAGAATTTTGATATGTCGCGGTGCACAGAATTTACGGTGGAGGCGGGAAGGCCCGATACAATAACAGAAGAAAAGTTAGCGGCCCTGAAAGAAGCAGGCGTGGGCAGAATTAGTATTAATCCACAGTCAATGTCAAACGAAGTTCTCGAAGCAATTGGAAGAAGCCATCAGGCAGAAGATGTTACGAAAGCTTTTGAGGCGGCTAAAAAAGCGGGGATTACTTTGATTAATTCTGATTTAATTGCAGGACTACCCAAGGATACTATAGAATCATTTCGCCATACCTTAGATAGTGTATTGAATTTAGGCGCTACCAATGTAACCGTACATTGCTTAGCACTGAAAAGAGCTGCCTCGTTAGATGAATTGAGTCAAGATATTGCCTTGCACAAGCAGACAGAACTTGTGAATCAAATGGTAGATGAATCCATCACTCGCTTAGAACAGGATGATTTTCTGCCCTATTACCTATATAGGCAATCTCGAATAGCCGGTAATCTTGAAAATACTGGTTGGGCGAAAAAGAATGACTTGTGTGCCTACAATATTTACACAATGGATGAATCAATGACTGTTTTGGCATGTGGTGCTGGAGCAGTTTCTAAGATAAAAGACCCTTATAGCAATCGTTTAGAACGAATTTTTAACTTCAAGTATCCGACAGAATATATTAATCGGAATGAGGAAATACTAAAAAGGAAGGATGGTGTGGCAGCGTTTTATGAGCAATTTCGCAAGCGGATATATTAAATATATCAATCACCTAGAGCAAATTAATGAAGGTGCTCTCAAAACTCCTGAGCGCATGATTCGGGAAATAGAAAATTCTTACCAAGAACATATACGCAATGTAGCTAGAAACATTGCAGAAGAGCATAAATATGCTAAAATTGCAATGTTATCCGGCCCAAGCAGCAGTGGAAAGACAACAACGGCACATATTCTGCAAGGGTATTTAGAACAATTTGGTATACGTTCTGTCATTATTTCTTTGGATAACTTTTATCGTGGACGTGATGCTGCCCCTCTTTTGCCCGATGGAACAAGAGATTATGAGTCAATCGAAGCACTACGTGTTGATAAGCTTAAAGAATGTTTAAACTCTCTTGTGACAACAGGTAAGTTTTCAGTACCCGAATACAATTTTGCGTTAGGTAGGCCAGAAGAAAAAGAAACTGAATATACTGTTACAGATAAAGATATTGTTATTATTGAAGGAATTCATGCGCTGAATCCTAATTTTACAAAAGAATTGCCTGAAGAGAAATTAATCAAACTTTATGTCAGTGTAAAACAACCAATCAAAGATGCAAATGGGGAAGTAGCTACGCCTCTTGATTTGCGTTTAACACGCCGCATTATTCGAGATGTACGTACACGTGGAACCTCTGCTGAAACCACACTCCAAATGTGGACTTCTGTCATAGCAGGAGAAGACAAATATATTCGCCCTTATCGAATTACAGCTGACTACACGATTAATACCATTCATATTTATGAACCTTGTGTTATGCGCAAGCAAGCAATTTCTCTGCTGAGAGAAATTCCGCAAGACAGCCCTTACTACCGTAAAGCCAGAGATTTGGAATCACATCTCATGCGTTTTGAGCCAATTGATGAAACTTTGGTGCCCGAACATTCCATGCTCAGAGAATTCATTGGTTCGTCAGAAAAATGAAAAGAATTGTCGGATTGCGTTAAGGAAAAATTAACGTTTTAGACATGAAAGGCTGTTTACAAAGCTTTGAAATGTTGCTATACTAAATACAACAACAGTATTAATACTTTGAACCTAACCTTGAAGGAGGATTTAAAATGGGATTCATTGATGATGTAGTAGTAAACGCAAAATCCGCAGCAGAAATTGTGGGTAAAACAGCTGGTAAGATTGTGGATGTTTCTAAATTGAAAATTAATTCGGCAGAAGTAAATGCTGATATCAAAGAGGAATTTGAAGCATTAGGCAGATATGTGTACGAAAATGCTCGTGTTTTCCACTCTGATGACGTAGAAATGGCTGCAAAAATGGCAAGAATTGACGTGCTAAAAGAGCAAGCTTCTTCCATTCAAAAAGAATTATTGGATAAGCAAAATAAAACTTCTTGCCCAAGCTGTGGCAAAATGAGCCCGGTTGGAGTTTCATTCTGTAGTGTTTGCGGCACAAAACTTGATACAAAAGATGTCGCAGAAGCAGCACCTCAAGAGCAACCTAAAACCGAAGAAAAACCAGCAGAAGAAAAAGCCGCGGAAGATACAAATTCTACTGAAGAATAATTATTTCGCATATAAAAGCCACCTGATTTTAAAATCAGGTGGCTTTTTGTTGTTGCTATTATTTCTAAACATACAACTTATCATTAGCATTAACACATTTGTTATAGAATGGAAACATAAGATTATTGTCGGCTTAAATACTCGTCAAATGTTCCAGTATAATCAACAACACCAGTGGGTGCAAGCTCAATAATACGGGTTGCAATTGTTTCAATAAATTGATGATCGTGAGAAGAAAAAATCAAATTTCCGGAAAAATCAGTAAGAGCATTGTTAAGTGCCGTGATAGATTCAAGGTCAAGGTGGTTAGTAGGTTGATCAAGTAGCAGAACATTGGCTCCTGATAGCATCATACGAGAAAGCATACAGCGAACTCTTTCTCCACCAGAAAGCACATTAACAGGTTTGTAAACATCTTCACCAGAAAAAAGCATGCGTCCTAAAAACTGACGTAAATAGCTTTCGTGTGGATCTTCAGAATACTCTGCAAGCCAATCAATTATCGATTCTTCATGTCCGGCAAAAAAAGCAGTATTATCACGCGGAAAATATGTTTGTGAAGTGCTGACACCCCACTTAAAGCTGCCACTATCAGGTTCTAATTCACCAGATAAAATTTTCATTAAAGTTGTGTTTGCCTGTTCATGATTGCCAACAAGTGCAATTTTGTCGCCTTTAGCCGCAACAAATGAAACATGATCTAGTACAAGGACACCATCGACTGTCTTAGTCAGGTCTTCTACAAAAAGGATGTCTTTTCCTGCTTCGCGATCAGGTTTAAAGCTTACCCAAGGATAACGTCGTGACGAAGCCGGGAGTTCATTGACCGTTAAATTGTCTAACAGTTTTTTACGTGAAGTTGCCTGTTTTGCTTTAGATTTATTGGCAGAAAATCGGGCAATAAAGTCTTGCAATTCCTTGGCTTTTTCTTCTGCTTTGCGATTTTGGTCGCGAAGTATTTGCTGCATTAATCGGCTAGATTCATACCAGAAGTCATAATTTCCCACATATAGATTGATTTTTGCATAATCAATGTCAACAATATGTGTACAAACAGAGTTGAGAAAATGTCTGTCATGAGAAACCATAATGACTGTGCCATCAAATTCCAGAAGAAAATCTTCTAGCCATTCAATTGATTTATAGTCTAGGTTATTTGTTGGTTCATCAAGTAAAATTACATCAGGTTTACCAAATAAAGCTTGTGCAAGCAACACTTTAACTTTTTGGCGACCCTCTAGCTCGACCATCTTGCTCTCTTGTAAAGAAGCTGGTATACCAAGTCCTTGCAAAATTTTGGCAGCATTGGATTCGGCTTCCCAACCATCTAATTCAGCAAATTCTTCTTCTAATTCAGAGGCTAACACGCCGTCTTCTTCGCTGAAATCAGGCTTGGCATAAAGAGCTTCTTTTTGCTCCATGATTTCATAAAGGCGGGGATTGCCCATTAACACTGTCTGCATAACAATATTTTGATCATATTGATCATGGTTCTGTTTCAAGACCGACATACGAATTTTATCAGGCATAGAAACTTGACCATTTGTAGGTTCTAATTCACCCGATAGAATTTTAAGAAAAGTTGATTTTCCGGCACCATTCGCACCAATTACCCCATAACAGTTTCCAGGAGTAAAGACAAGATTAACATTGGCAAATAGCTTGCTTGCTCCAAAATGTAGGCTGACATTATCTACAGTTATCATAATATTTTATTATTCTCCTTTATCGCACTCAAATTATTATTATACAAGATATTCTGAAAATAAGCAATGTAAAACCTATTGAAATGAGTGAATTAAGCCTCATCTTCTAATTTATCTTCGCTATATTCTAAAATATCACCAGGCTGACATTTCAGAACTCGGCAAATTTCATTTAAAGTCGAAAAACGAATTGCCTTCACCTTTCCTGTTTTAAGATAAGAAAGATTCACTTGAGAAATGCCCACTCTCTCAGCTAATTCATTTAAGCGCATTTTTCGATCAGCAAGCATACGGTCGAGTCGTATAATAATCATAATGTAGAATCAACCTCGTTCTGCAAATAAATGCCGTAATCAAAAATATATGCAATTAGGAGTAAAATAGCGCCAAAGAGAATGTCAGAACTAAAAGGATTAATCTGAACAGATAGAGAGAGGGAATTGTCTGTAAAGCTTTGAATAAGAAAAGGGAAAAATATAGATGTCGTAATTGTGACTACGGGCGAACCAATTAAAAGTGCTAAACCGGCTTTAAAAAGATAGGAAGCATTTTCCGTTACAAAAACATTCTTATTGGCAATATTCTGGAGAAAAGGGTACGTAAACAGTAAAGCCATTGATGTTGGTAGAACGCTGCAAATAGGAATTAAACGAATTAGCAACTGTGTTAAAAAGGCAACTGATGAACCAGATAAAAAAAGGTGCAGTTTTTGAGAATAATTGATATACCATACATGGCTTGACGTGTTGTCAAGAAAATCTGTCAGCAAAATAGGATTGTCATAACCTGTGTTAGTTTTGGGATTCAGCCCATGAAAATTAATGGAAATTCTGCCCAAAAGAGAAATTACGGTAATTCCTGCAAATAAAATTAAAAATAAAAATATTAGGCCTTGCAATCCATGGCATAATCTTTGGGCAAATTTGTCATTACGAACAAGCTTCTGAAGCATTAGTAAAACCTCTTTCTACTCTAGCAGAAGCAAGTTTTATAGTCGCAATCAAAAAATACTCCTGCCAATATTCTTTGACAAGAGTATAGCAAGAGTTTTATAGTATGTCAATAAAATTTAATGATAATCGTTATATTATTTTAGTGAATCATTAAAAATAACGTGATATACTTCTTGATAAAGTTGGTCACGAATAGAGATAAACGCTTCTTCATCTAAAGATAATCTGTGGCTCATTAAATATAAAGGAATTTTTTCACAATTCTCTTGTAACGCAGGTTGAAAATAGGTGTATTCATTGAGATAAAATCCGTGACGTCTATAAAATGCAATACGCCGTTTGGCGAGCTCTGTTTCTGGTAGCTCTACTTCTAACACAAATGGAACTTGACAGTTTTGCGTGAGTTTATCTAGCATTAGACCCCCAATTCCTTGTCCGCGCAGAGAATCACTGACAGCAAAATGTTCACCAAAGCAAAGGGTGGGCGTTTCCCAATACGCAAAAAAAGCGGTAATAGCACCCTCGTCTTTGCGAACAAGCAAATGATAAAGTGGGTTTTGCAGCAAATCTTTCTGAGCCTGATAGCTACGCATTTCTGTTTTTGGAAAAGCTTGTTTCATAAGCGAAAAGACTTCTTCAAATTCCATTGCGCTAATCGGATTTCTATCATAAAAATGTTCGTATTGTGTCACAGTTGCCTCCTTGTTGATTAGGAAATTTATATTTGATATAAATTCATTATAGAGGATAATTGGATTTTGGGCAACACTGCAGCTTCCACACAACAGGAAAGATAATTTTATTATGAAAAACCCTCACTTTTACTGCCTTACAGTAGTAAAAAGGAGGGCTTTTTCATAATACTAGATAATCGTTAATAAATTTGCTATGCTGCTGTATAATAGATGGCTCCAGAAGAATCTGTAATCGCTTGTAAGGTCGTATTTTCGACTACAAAATTCTCTTCATGCCCAGCAGTAATAGAACCGGTGACAGCTACAGAAAAAGTATAAGTTTCCGTAGTTGTGCCATCAGTTAAGCTAATATAATAATAGGCATTTGTGCTAGCTGCAGATGGTACAAGTGCTGTATTTGTTACAGTAATCGATAATACGGCATTACTATCATCTGTATTAAACGGGGTGCCACTTGCAACAGTAACGGCTATATCTGTCATAAAATCTTCCTTTCATTAATTTTAAGAATTACAAGCTCTCAAACTTATTATATTCAAGGACAAGATATCTGTGCGTAATAAAGAAATTGCACATGTCTATCAATTCGCACATATAAAGATAAGGGGGAAAGAAATGGCAATGATAGATATAAAATGCACAGAATCAATTAGTCAAATTCCAAAGAGTCAATACACCGTCTACCAAAATGATAAATTATATCTTGGGTGCAACTCTCAAATTTGTCTTTTTTTTGAGCTGCCCTTATTTATATTTTTAAATCAAATAAAAAGCGCAAGATTAATTCTCTTTAAAATTCCCTTGCAAGAGCCAATCTGTTTGGATACAAGAAACAACAGGTATACTGTTTATCCTTTTCTGGATTTTTTTAGTGTTTACGGACATTGTTATGAAACGCCGCAAGTGGTAGACAATTTGTCAATTGAATATAAAGATCAAATAGAGAAGAGTTATACAGAGGTTGATATTACCGAAATCGTAAAGGCATGGATAGATCAAAGTCTAGAAAACAAAGGGATTCTTTTAAGGGCGGACCCTTTGGCTGCTTATCTTGCATACGCCTCTAACCGGTATAAAATCAGAGGAATGCATCCCATCCTTCGAATTACATTGGATGGGGTAAATTTTCCAATGCATGTTGCACCATGCGCCGTTGACATCGGCACGCCCTAAAGACGCTTTTGTAAAGTAACAAATTATTTTTTGTAATAAGCTAAATGCATTCCATTCAAAAAAAGGCCCCAACAGTTAACTTCCCATATCAAGGGGTGGCTAACTGTTGGGGTCCTACTTATAGCAAAAAAATACGATTACATTAAGGTCGATTGATCAAATTGATTCAGCCATTTAGTAGCAGCATCTGCGACATCTTTTAAAGCACTGTCATTAAACGGAGAAGTCATGTCAGCAGTCTTTACAAGGCCATCAAAAGTAAGCATCCCTGCTTTAGAAACAAATTTCATATAACGCTTCCAGGCATCCTCACGATTTTCTTGCATAGTTGCCCAAAACTGTAAAGCGACAGTTTGTGCCAAGCAATAATCGATATAATAAAAAGGCATCTCATAGATGTGAATTTGCCGTTGCCAAAAGCGTCCGTCTTTGTAGAAAGGAGTTTCGGTGTCCTGATACCATGGGCGGTATTTTTTTTCTAATTCCGACCACAATTGATGACGTTCTGTTGGTGTCATCTCAGGGTTTTTATAAATTTCGTGCTGGAAATGGTCAACCATAGTGCCATAAGGAATAAAGGTAAGAGCACCTTCTAAATGCTGATAATAGAATTTTTGCGTCTGGTTACCAAAAAAGCCTTCACACCATGGCCATGCAAAAAATTCCATAGACATAGAATGGACCTCTGCTGATTCCATGGTAGGCTGACGATTTTCAAGCGGCACAATATTTCGAGCTTGATAAGCGGCAAAAGCGTGACCCGCTTCATGAGTAATTACCTCAATATCGCCTGCAGTGCCATTGAAATTGGCAAAAACAAACGGACTTTTATATTCAGAAAATTCGGTGCAATACCCTCCACTGGCTTTGCCTTTGCGAGAAACGACATCAAACAGCTCATTTTCCATCATAAAATCAATAAATTCTGCCGTTTCAGGCGATAATTCACGATACAATTTTTGACCGTAAGCTAAAATCTCATCGGGAGTTCCTGTTGGTTTAGCATTACCTGAGGGGAATTTGATTTCGGCATCCGGATATTTCATGGGGAAGGCAACCCCATTTCGTTTAGCTTGTTCTTGTTTTAAACGTGTGACAACCGGAACCAAATGCTTTTGAACGGCTTCTCTGAATTTTTCGACATCTTTCTCATTGTAACTATTGCGCGTCATTCTATCATACCCTAGAGCAATAAAATTCTTATGCCCAAGAGTTTGACTGAGTTTCGTACGAATCGTTACAAGTTGGTCAAAAATAGAATCAAACTGTTCGGCATGATTCATGAAAAAGCTGCCATAGGCATTCCAAGCAGCAATCCGTTTTTCTGTGTTGGTCGATTGCATATGAGGAGTCATCTGGGCTAGTGTTAGTGTTTCTCCTTCAAATTCTACTTGGGCAGAGGCAATTAATTTAACGTATTCAGAAACCAAACGATTTTCTTGTTGAAGATCAGCTATCATAGAAGGTGTAAAAGTGCGCATCTCAATTTCTGCGTTCTTGAAATAAAGGTCACCATATTTGGTTTCAAAATCTTTGCGAAAGGGGGTCTCTAGCATCACTTTGATAAAGTTTTGGCTTAGTTCTTGATATTGCGGAGAAATCTCATCATAGTAATCTTTCTCCTCGGCATAAAAAACATCTTCTGTGTTTATGGTATGGCGAACATTTGCTAAACTAGACGCTGTGCTAATGAGCGAGCTAAGCTTATCCCACTCCAAAAAAACTCTTTCAGCCGTCAAAAAATCTTTTGCATCACTGAGGTTTTGTACAAGCTCTTCTGCCTGCTGTTTAACTTTGCTAAAATTGATTCTTTCATAGGGCAGCTCGGAAAATTTCATGTTAATACCTCCTAAATGAGTAATAAATCGAATACTATAACCAATCAAAATAAAGGATACTAATCCAAAATTTAAATAGATATGCTTTATATTCATTATTCATATGAATATACCAGATATTGTAACATAAGCATTAGTGATATACAAGGCGATTATTAGCTTGTTTCTATATCTATAAATTATTCATGATATATGACAACTTTGAAATAGTATTTGTCTTTTAATAATTAAAGTATAGGAATTGATTTTTGAATTACACTACGTTTATTCGATACATTTTGACTTAATTCGTGCAATTAAGTCAAAATTAAATAAAATTCATTTTATTTAGACACAATTTGTTCAAATTTATAATAGAAATAGTGCATAAAAATTATTGACTGAACTATAAAAATATATTAAGATGTCATTAGTTTTTACGAAAGTCAAAATTTTTTTAGGAACAGGAGCATATATTATGCACGATACCGATACATAAAATAGCAGGAATTTAAGAGCGCGATAGGTCTTTCACGATGGATTTAACCTCAACATGAAGGCAAGTGGTAAGTTTGAGGTTGTCGATAGGGTATTTAATAATTTTAGGAGGCTTTTCTATGCGAAGAAAAAGGTTTTTCAAGCTGCTTTCCCTCGTAATGGCAGCGGTTCTGATGTCTGTTAGCTTTATCGGTTGTGATACCGGTGAGAATGCTTCAGGCGACACTACCGAGGTAGGCACTCCCCGTAAAGAAACACTTATCGTAGAAGCACAAAGTCCAACAGATGTACCCGGGCAATTTAACTCGTACATGCAAGGTACAACAATGGGGTTCGGTATTCATCAGCTAATGTCAGCAATGATGTGGGAAATGGATACAGTAAAAGGCGAGCAGTTCGGTGAAGTCGCAGAAGGCATGCCCGAATCAAATGCAGATTTTACTGAACACACCGTTAAAATCCGCAAAGGGATTAAATGGTCTGATGGCGAAGATCTCAATGCAGAAGACGTCGCATTTACCTTTAACATGATTATGTCCAATTCTGGAATCAGCCAGTCTGATTACTACAATACCGTATTTGAATCTGTTGAAGCAGTGGACGACTATACGGTCAAACTCGTTACAAAAGAATCATTCCCTCGTTTGGCACTTAAATTTGGTGTTACCATTTGGGGCAACGATTTGAGAATTGTACCGGAACATATCTACTCTAAACAAGATGATGTAACAACATTTAAAGACAGTGAACCTGTCGTAGCAGGACCTTACACGGTAAAAGCTTTTGATAAGCTAGGAAAATGGATTCTCTATGAGCGCCGTGAAGATTGGAAAGATAGTACAGTGGGCGTCGTAACAGGTAAAATGCCGCAGGCAAAATATGTGTGGTTTAAGGTACTTGGTGATGACACAACCCGTCAAATGAGCTTAATCAATAATGAAGTTGATATTCTGTGCGAAGTGACTCCTGAAATGCTAGAGGTCATGACAAAAGAGAATGAAAACATTGCTTGCTGGTATGATGATTTCCCTTACGCAACCAGTGATGATCCTTGCTCAAAAGGTCTTTCATTCCAAATGTCGAAAGCCCCTTATAACAATCCTGATTTCCGTTGGGCAATTGCTATGGCAATGAATTTTGATGAAATTTCAAACAGTATTTTCAGTGGTGTTGGCAGAGCCAGTCCATTCCCAATTCTGACAGCTACCAATGCTATGCAAGAACTCTATTACTTACCTTTAAAATCTTGGGTAGAAGAATTTGAATTAGATTTGGGCGACGGTACAACCGTGAAACCTTTCGATTCAGGTTATGCTGAAAGAATGGCAAAAACACTTACAGAAAAAGGTTATGACATTCCAACCGATGAAGATGCTCTCATTGATATGTTTGGAATCGGATGTTGGAAATATGATCCTGAATCTGCTGAAAAATTACTGATTAAAGCTGGTCTAGAGAAAAAATCGGATGGTTGGTATTTTGAAGGCAAGCCATTTACAATTAACATGACTTATCTAGCTGACACAGAAGCACAAGCCGGCCGTGGTGTAACAGCTGCTTACGACCAGCTAACCAAATTTGGATTAAATTGTAACATTTCTAGTGAAAGTAGTGCAACTTGGGATACCAACGGCACAACAGGTAACTATGAAATCGGCGGATATTGGCCAACTGGCGGTATCACGAAAGATATCTATTCTCAGATTAACGGTTGGGATGCTGATCTGATTGTTCCAGTGGGTGAAAGAGGATCCGGTCAAGGCAGCCGTTGGGATAATGCAGAAGCAACTAAAATCATTCAAGAGATGGCAAAACTGTCTCCAGATGACGAAAAATCATATGATTTGGCAATGGATTTCATGAAAATTGCGATTGAGGATATGCCTTTTATCGGTTTCCATTCTGGCGTTAAATTCGTTCCTACAAACAGCACTTATTGGAACAATTATCCTAATTCAGAAAATCCATATAATGGTCCATGGTGGTGGTGGAGTTGCTTTAAATATATCACCGCAGAAATTTCACCAGTATCAGAATAATCTATGGGTGACAGTAAAAAAGAATAATTTTTACTGAACCACAAGGCGCACGTCGCCGAAATAGCGACGTGCGTATTTTTTATTTTTGTTTTGAAGTGGCTTGAAAAAATCAAACCCAATTGGTCATATTTAATAGATCGGCCAATAAAGGGTATTGATTCATTTAGCCATCTACCCGTAAAAAAGAGGTGAAATCATTGAAATTTCGTAAATATTTAGGATTGCGTCTTTTAACTTGGGCACTAACGATTTGGATTGGTGTGACTTTTATCTTTTTTATTCCTCGAATGTTTCCTTCTGATCCTGTAGAAAATATGATTGGTCAAATTCAATCTCGTTCTGGACAGATGGATCCTGTGCAAATGGAAACTTTACGTCAATCTCTGCGTTTGCAGTTTGGGCTAGAAGGGTCGCTTCTAGAACAGTATGCTACTTTTCTTTGGCGCGGATTACTTCATTTTGACTTTGGCCCTTCTCTAATGAGTTATCCAACGGCTGCCGGAGAAATTATTTCGACTTACTTGCCTTTTACATTAAGTCTGTCTCTCACTACAACCATTATTGCTTGGATAGTGGGAAATTTAATTGGTTTGCAGGCCGGGTTTCGCAAGAATAAGCGCTCGTCAAAAATAATGGAAGGTATCGCCATTTGCATTTATCCTGTACCTTACTTTATTATTGCGTTGCTTCTTCAAATTATCTTTGCTTACTTATTGGGATGGTTCCCGTTGCAGTCTACCATTAATTCTCTTGGCGGAGCAGGTGCATTTCTGTCATCTTTGCTGAAAGCATCTATTTTACCGGCAATTTCCTTGTTACTAATTGGAGTGGGTTGGTGGATTATTTCTATGAAGTCGCTTTCTGGAACCACCGCAGAAGAAGACTTCGTAACATTTGCTCGCTATAGGGGTGTGCCTGAGCCTGAAATTGGAAAGAGCTATGTATTCAGAAACTCTATCCTTACACAGATTACAGCTTTGGCAATGAGTTTGGGTGGTGTATTTAGTGGATCTATCATGACAGAAATTATTTTTGGTTATCCGGGTGTGGGGACATTAATTCAAAAAGCAATCTTGCAGTCAGATTATAACATGATTTTGGGCTGCATCACTATTTCTATTGTCGCCATTTCTACCGCTACGCTGATTGTGGATTTAATCTATCCCTTTATTGATCCACGCATCAGATATAGTTGAGGAAGGGGTGAAATAGATGAAGAAATTTTGGAGAAATGCAAACAGCCGATTAAAAGTTGGCATGATTATGACATTTATATTCTTTTTTATTGGATTTGTCATATATTATATCCCTCATATAAACCCATTTACCTATAATACATATCCTGAAAAACTATTACCTAATTCACAGCATTGGTTAGGAACGACCAGCATGGGACAAGACATCATGTGGCTGCTTATAGAGTCAATTCACAACTCGTTGCTAATTGGTTTAATCGTAGCAACCATTGGTACCGTTGTAGGTGTTTTTGTTGGATTATTAGCTGGGTTTTCAGGAGGAGCAGTTGACAGGGTGTTAACCATTGTCACCGATACTTTTGTGGTTATTCCATCTTTGCCCATTCTAATTTTGATGACGTCTTTGATGAAAGGTTCGTCTACTGTTGTTTTAATGGCATTGGTGCTCGCTATGTTCGCTTGGGCGTGGCCTAGCAGACAGATTCGTTCGATGGCACTCACCATGAAAGAAAGAGATTTTATCCATACTGCATGGTTTTCAGGCGAGGGTACTGTTCAAGTCGTTGTGACAGAAATTCTTCCTTATGCACTGACTTGGTCATTGTCAAATTTCATGAATGCGACACTGTCTGCCATCGCTTCTGAATCAAGTCTTGCCGTATTAGGTTTGTCACCGGCCAATTTAATTTCACTTGGCAATATGATTCAATGGGCAAGAGAACGTAATGCAATTTTTGCTGGACAATGGTTCTGGATTGGTTCTCCCATTATCGCTACAGTTTTGCTATTTATCGGTCTGTTCCTCTTAATTACGGGATATAATGACTACTTATCAATGAAGAGAGGTAAATAGATTATGCTTACAATTGAACATCTGTCAACCTCCTATAAGACCATGGATGGAAATGTA
Source organism: Scatolibacter rhodanostii (assembly GCF_900197595.1). GTDB lineage: Bacteria > Bacillota > Clostridia > Oscillospirales > Acutalibacteraceae > Scatolibacter > Scatolibacter rhodanostii. The sequence goes on from NZ_FZLO01000001.1 coordinate 532,195, forward strand.
AAAACAATCAATGACATGAACTTTGAAATCTATGATAACGAGATTTTTGGAATCGCCGGAGAATCAGGCTGTGGAAAAACAACTCTTCTCAAAACGCTCTATGACATTGTGCAATTTCCGCTGCAAATTGATTCTGGAAAAGTGATTTTGAGCGGAGAAAAAAACGGTAAGGCTTTCTCTTACGAATCCGGAGAAATTCCCAACACATGGTGGAACCATATTTCTTATGTTCCACAAGCTGCTCAAAGTGTATTGAATCCAATCACACGTATTAAGCATCAGTTTTTAGATTCAATTCCAAAGAATGAATCCAAAGGTGAGACAGAAGAACAGGTTCTAGAACGAGTCAAGAAATATTTAGAAGAACTAAGCCTATCTCCAGACATTTTGGAGGCTTTCCCGTTTCAGCTTTCGGGCGGTATGCGGCAACGTGTTATTATAGCTCTTGCTACCTTTATGTCTCCTAATGTTGTACTAGCAGATGAGCCCACAACTGCTCTTGATGTTGTGGTGCAAAGAGGAATTCTTATGTTGCTTATGAAATTGCAAAAGCAGTTCAAGAATACTCTTGTATTGGTCAGCCATGATATGGGCGTTCACTATCAGGTAACAAACCGCATGGGAATCATGTATTCAGGCAGTTTTGTCGAAATGGGGAAGACAGAAGATATTTTTGAAACACCCATTCATCCCTATACAAAAATGCTAGTTGGCGCTTTGCCTCGTGTTGGTGATAAAAGTCAAAAAGTTGGTATTCCCGGTCGGCCACCGGCACTCACAAATCCACCACCCGGATGTCGCTTCGCTCCTCGCTGCCCCAATGCTACCGAACTATGCCGACAAGAAGTGCCGACGTTCCGTGAAATAAAACCAGGGCGTTTTGCAGCTTGTCATAACTTAAAGGAGGAGGTGGACTGAAATGGCGGAAAAACTCTTAGAAATAAAAAATGTCAGCAAAATCTTCCGAATTGGCGGTATGCTAAGTGGCAAAAAGCTGACAGCGGTAGATGGCATTTCTTTAGAAGTTGATGGAGAAAAACCGGTTATCTTATCGGTGGTAGGAGAATCAGGTTGCGGAAAAAGTACGCTCTGCAAAATGATTTTACGTTTGTATCAAGCTGATGAAGGAGAAATTTGTTTGTCGGGCAATTCTTATGCGAACAAGAAAAAATATGATCCCATGCAATTTCGCCTTGATGTTCAGCCCATCTTTCAAAACCCTTATGAGGCCTTTTCAGCTCGTAAGCCAGTAGATACTTATCTCTTTAATACCGCCTTACGTCTTGGTATAGCAAAAACACGTGACGAAGCTGAAAAGCTGATAGAAGAAACCCTGCAGAGCGTTGGTATGTCATTAGCGGTAGTAAAAGGAAAATATCCTGCGCAATTTTCAGGCGGTGAGCTACAGCGTATTTCCATTGCCCGCGCCTTGATTACCCGTCCTAAGCTTATTATCGCAGATGAACCGGTTGCTGCTATTGACGCATCCATGAAAATGAACATTGTGAATCTCTTTAAAGAATTGAAAGATAAATACAATGTTTCTTTTATTTACATTACCCACGATTTATCTACGGCTTATTATGTTTCAGATTATATCGCCACTCTCTATCGTGGCTGTTTAATTGAATATGGCGAAGCTATGGATATCATGGATAATCCGGCGCATCCGTATACAGAACTCTTAATGAATGCGGTGCCCCGTGTGGGTGACAAATGGAGTGAAGAGTTGATTTTGCCTGACACGGAAGAAAAAGAGTATTCTATTTCTTATTGCAAATTCGCTCCCCGTTGTCCATATGCCACAGATGAATGTCGTAACAAAAAACCAGAGATGACTTTAATCAATGATAATCGTAAGGTTTTTTGTTTCCATCCTTTACTGGGTTCATAAAACAAAGTCTGCTTAGTAGAAATCTGTTTTAGAGCTTATATAAAATAATCTTTGCTCTTAAGAGGGTGTATTACTTAAAATACGCTCTCTTTTTTGTGCCTTATTATTTTAATTATCGAAAACTTGTCTTTCTAGGCTGAGTATGGGATAATATCTTTATAAAATGTGGTCTATCAAAATATAGATTATTGAAATAAGGACCTTTGGACATACTGTTAGTAACTTATTAGCAAATTGACATTAAATTGTTATGGAGCACCGTGGGGGATTCGAACCCTCAATTGTTAGCAACTTATAGTAAATAGGCATTGAGACTAGATTTGAGCGCAAATTTATGCGATAATTCCACTTTCAGGAGAAGGACATATGACAACAAAGGAAACATTAAAAAAATATTTTGGGTATGACAGCTTTCGCGGGGGACAAGAGGAACTAACTTCATCCATTTTATCAGGTAAAGATGTGTTAGGCATTATGCCTACAGGAGCTGGAAAATCTATTTGTTTTCAGTTGCCTGCCATCATGCTTGAGGGTATTACGCTTGTAGTATCACCACTGATTTCCTTAATGCAAGACCAAGTAAGAGCACTGATTCAATCGGGGATTCCAGCCGCTTATATCAATTCATCTCTTACTTATCGTCAAGTAGAAGCCGCACTGTATAATGCTAAAAACGGGAAATACAAGTTGATTTATGTAGCTCCTGAAAGACTTCTCACTCCAGATTTTCTTACCTTTGCCCGAAGTGTTAAAATTTCCATGCTAACGGTTGATGAAGCACACTGCATTTCTCAGTGGGGACAAGATTTTCGCCCAAGCTATGCCGAAATACCCGAATTTATCAATCAGCTGGAGGAGAGACCCATTGTTTCGGCTTTTACAGCAACGGCAACCAAACGTGTAAGAGAAGATATTCTTTCGTTATTGAAGTTACAAAATCCAACTGTTTTGGTTACGGGATTCAATCGAGAAAATTTGTATTTTGAAGTACAAGAACCATCCAATAAAATGCAGGCTTTATTTGATTTTTTACACGAAAATCGTGATAAAAGTGGCATTGTCTATTGTTTCACACGAAAAACAGTAGAAGAAGTTTGCGAAGAAATTAACCATCAAGGTCACTCTGCTTTACGTTATCATGCTGGGCTGGGAGATAGGGAGCGTCATCAAAACCAAGAGGATTTTTTATTCGACAAAGTTCAAATTATGGTAGCTACTAACGCATTTGGAATGGGAATAGATAAATCAAATGTTGGCTTTGTGGTGCATTACAATATGCCTAAGGACATTGAAAGCTATTATCAAGAAGCCGGGCGTGCAGGTCGTGATGGCAGTGAAGCAACTTGTTTAATGCTATATAGCGGAAAAGATGTTGTCATGAACAAGTGGCTAATAGAGAATGCAAAAGATACTCTTTCTGTAGATGAAGAAACGGCAACCAAGCTGAAAGAACGTGACTATAGAAGATTGCGCGACATGACCTTTTATGCCCGTACCACCGATTGTCTGCGTGGCTATATTCTCCGGTATTTTGGTGAAAGTCCAAAACCCCACTGCGGGAATTGCAGCAATTGTGGCACAAAATTTGAGACCATAGATATTACAAAGGAATCACAAAAAATATTATCTTGCATTGCACGCACAGGAGAACGTTTTGGAGCAGGAGTCATTATCGATGTGCTCAAGGGCAGTCAGAGTAAAAGGATCAAAGAGCTGGAATTTGACAAGCTTTCGACTTATAATATTAGTCAAGAAGATGTTCATACTTTGCACAGTATGATTGAATTTCTTGTTCAGCAAGATTATTTACATAGAGACGACGGACAGTATGCTATTCTATCTTTTTCTTCAAAGTCGCAAAATGTATTAAAAGGGAAGGTTTCTCTTGAAATGAAACTTCCGAAAGAAGTGAAATCGAAAGTAAAAGAAAATGCAAAAACACGAAAGAGTGGAACTGCTATATTGCCGCCAGATAGAGAAGAACTCTTTAACAGCCTAAAAATATTGCGCAAGCAAATTGCAGATGTGCAAGGTGTGCCGCCATTTGTAATTTTCTACGACAAGGCACTTATTGAAATGTGTGTACAACTGCCTGAAAGCGAAAAGCAATTCCTAGATATTTCGGGAGTAGGGGATGCCAAACTTGCTAAATACGGCGAGCGTTTTCTACAGATTATTAAAGAGTATAAAAAGGAAAAATCAATCAAGACAGAACCCATAATGTCTAAATCTGTGGGGCAAAAAAGCAGGAAAGACAATCTAAAATCATTGATTTTACCCTCAGAAGATGTTTTAAAAAAGATTGAGATAGTAGAAAAGCCGTCACAAATTACTTTCATAGCACAGGCAATTAATCTTGTTATGGCAGAACATGAATGTAGCACTGTCTCTCCTATAAAGATATCTGAATGGCTGATGTCGCAGGGATACCTGAAAATCTCCGAACAGGAGGGGAAGCGTACAAAAATCCCTAGTGAAAAGGGGTTGCGGTTTGGCATTTCGCAAGAGAAGCGTGAGAGAGAGAAGGCAAAATATTCTGTCAATCTTTATCCGTCATCGATGCAAGAATTTATTATAGAACACATCTGTGATATCTTAGAATTTCAGACAAGAGAAAAATCTAAGAAATAAAAAAAGCAGCCTAATTAGATGAGTTAGTAAAACTCATCTAATTAGGCTGCTTATTCTTTTAAATAAAATTACTTCATGCGCTTAGGGCGAATACGAATTGGTTTGTGTGACGGCTGAAGAAGTTCATGCAGCCATTTGTGGTTGATATCTTTGCCTATAAAAACACAACGAGCTTGTTGTTCATCTGTGGGTTCAATTCCTGTAATAGAGTAAAGCTTATCTACTACATCAAACGACAACCACGTCTGCCCACAAGTCAAAAATCCCTTTGCACGTATAACAGATCCGAACACACCCGAGACGACACCTTCTAATATTTTAATCAATTGGATAGGAGAAGCAAGCGAAGGGGAAGTAAGCGAAAGCGTTTCAACATCTGTCTTTTCTTCGGTTTCGCTTTCTGGTGTAGGAGCAAAATCCTCATCAAGATAGTCAGAAAACAAAGAATTCCACCATTCAGTGGGTTGTTCTGAGTAATGAGACATCAACATCTTTGCATCTGTATTATAATAGCGTACATTCTCCTCTAACTTTTGCAACTCTTCAGCATAGGACTGTTCCATTTTAGTGACAATTATCTTGTCAGCTGCTACCAATTGATCTGTGAAGATGTCCCCATAGGTGTGAATGCCTTCTGTAAAGGTCTTCCCATCTAACATGGTAACCGGCTTCAATAATATAATTTGTTCATATTGAATACGCCGAATATTATTGATAATATTGCTGAGCTTTGCCACCCCAGTAGGTTCTACAACTAAATATTCAGGATCAAGTGTGTTAGAAATAGTAAGAATCGAACTGGCAAAGTCTTGTTTCATACTGCAGCAAACACATCCCTCAGTCAGCTCATAAATATTGAGATCTGTACTTGCGCGAAGCAAAGCGCTATCGATATCAGCTTGTGCATAATCATTTTCTAGAACAATAAATTTTTTTCCGGTTTTTTGTGTTAACATTTTAATAAATGTAGTTTTACCCGCTCCTAAAAAGCCGGAAACAACTAATATTTTCATGGTTAAGACGATTCCTTCCTCTTAAAAAGAAAAGCAGCCGGCACTTGAAAATTCAAGATACCAGCTGCTGAATTTTTGCCAATATTAGTCAGCTAGCTTAACGACAGGTTTAATGAGGTCAGCAGGCTTATCACGCATTAAGAATAGAGCTTCTTCTAAGTGATCCCAACCATCAAATACATGAGTAGTAAGAGGAGAAACATCTAGTCTGCCAGAAGATACTAATGAGCCTAGTTTCTCCATGCGCAAACGTCCGCCGGGCATTAATCCACCATTGATCATCTTATGACCCATGCCAACGCCCCATTCTGCACGAGGAATTTGCACATAATCACCAGAACCCAAGTAGTTTACGTTACCAATTTTGCCGCCTGGCTTCAAGCACTTAACAGCAGATTCAAAGGTTTCGTTGCCACCACCAGCAAGGATGATTTTATCAACGCCTTGGCCGTTTGTTAAGGCAAGTACCTGATCTTCAATTGTGCCGTTTTTATAGCTAATAAATTCATCAGCACCATACTTTTTAGCAGCAGCAATACAGTTAGGACGAGTACCTACAGCCAAAATGCGAGAAGCACCGCGCATAGAAGCAGCAGCTACAGACATAAGTCCAACCGGGCCGATACCCACTACCAACACAGAATCACCAAACTGAACATCTGCAAGTTCTACGCCATGGAAACCAGTAGGAACCATGTCAGAAAGCATACAAGCATTTACAACATCAATGTTTGCAGGCAGCAAAGCCAAGTTGCCGTCAGCATCATTAACATGGAAGAATTCAGAGAAAACACCATCTTTAAAGTTAGAGAATTTCCAACCACCCAACATGCCGCCGGAATGCATTGAATAGCCAGCTTGTGCTGCTAAGGAATTCCAATCAGGAGTAATGGCCGGTACTAGAACACGGTCACCAACCTTGAAATCTTTTACCAAAGAACCAACTTCAGTAATTTCTGCACAGCATTCATGTCCTAAAATTAAATTATGTCTTTCGCCAACGGCGCCTTCCCATAATGTATGCACGTCAGAGGTACAAATGGCAACAGCCAAAGGCTTACAAATAGCATCCATTGGTCCACATTTTGGAACTTCTTTTTCAATCCAACCGGATTCCCCGATTTTGAGCATTGCATAACCTTTCATAGAAAACTTATCCTCCCATAACTGGTAAATTTGTTTATTTTGGACAAGTCCATGGTAGCACAATGAAAGAGTACTTGTCAATAAGATAACGATATTTTTTTATCGGTATTTTGTTGAGAGTTAGTTATCACTATCTTCTTTCAAATTGACATTGCCAAATTAAGAATATGGTGAAAAGAAGTTAATTCAAAATTCAAGATAAAAATCCTTTCTTAATAAATATTAGGCTTTTAAAAACCAATCAAGCTTAGAAATTTATTTGCATAATCTTATGCTATTTCGTGTTCAACCGTTTTATTAATAAGAGAAGAAAAAGACCTCCGTTAGAATAACAAAGGTCTTTTCATGGCAGAAATCCGCAAAGATAAACATGAATTATTAATTACAAAACAGGGTTGTCCTATAGAAATTTATAGTTCAGCAGCATTCCATTCCTTATAAAATTCTTTGATTGATTGCTGCCGCTGGGTGCGTAACGGGTTAGTCGCTTTTATTGCAATGTCATATTGTTTTTTATTGAGAGTCCACACTTCAAAATCCTGACTTGTTTCATCGCCAAATAAAGCCAATGCTACTCTGCCCATGGTGTAGACATTGGTAACTTCATTGATAGACTCACCTAATGTAGATTCCTCGGGTGACATAAAACGAGCGCTGCCCCACATTTGTCCCATACGATTGATATAGGGTTGTTTTGCATAAAAATCAATATCGCAGATAACGGCTTTATCGTTTTCTAAATCGTATAAGATACTACCGTCATAAAAATCAATCGCAACATAATTCTTTTCTGCTACAAATGAATGAAAGCACAAAACTTCATTGAAAATGCGTAGTTTAGTTGGAATATCCAACTGCATAAATTTTTGTCTGGATAGGGGATACATCCTTCCCATGCAAAGACTTTCTACCCAATCGAAAACCATCGCAAAACCGCCGCCGATTTCCTCCGCTCTAATCAGTTGAATCAAATTCGCGTGCATTAAATCCTGATAAATCGGAACAGTCTGTTTTAGGTTTGCAATCGCTTTTTCGGCAGAAATAGTGGTTCTTTCTGTGGGAGCACCTGCAAATTTCACAAAATAGCGTCTAGAATCTTTAGATACGCCAAAGCAAATATTGCCGGAATCTTGATCATCATAGATTTTGAAGACCTGGCCATATTTGCTAAGAAAAGAAAAATCAAATGGTGATTTTAGTTTGCAGGGAATACCATCAATATATTGAACAAAAAAGTCTGATAAATACCAGGTGGGTATGGGGTTTCTCATATCGTCAAACCAAGCTAGCACTTCTTGTGATTGCTTCATCATGACGTCCACTTCTTCTTGGCCAAAGGGAATAGACCAATAAATAGAAGAAAGCGTATTGCTGGCAATATAAAACGCAAGCAGCTTCCAGAACACAAGAGGGGGGTTGCCATTAAAATAGCCGTTTACCATTCCTGTCGCAAAGTGAGGGCTAACTTGTGCACACCAAACAATTCGGTTAAATTCCTCCCAAGGATCGCCGAAATCATAGCGGTCAAAATCAATAATAACAAGCTCACCATTTTCAATCATCATGTTCCCAATATGATAATCTCCGTGTTGGAAAGTTTGAGGCCTGTCCTTTAGCAAATTCCTGTTCTTTTCTATGTATTCTATCATTCTGTCGTCGCCGTCAAAAGACAATGGGCATTCTTTGTATTTTTGCATTTTAGTGTTTGTTTTCTTATTAAACCGGGTATACCAGTCTTCTTGCTCATGCGGCGCAGGAATACTATGAATTTCTTTAAGAATCTTTCCGGCAGTAATACCTAAAACATACTGCTCAGTTTCAGGTAATAACGGTATCAGTTCTTCTGCGTCTCTTCCTTCTATCCAACTCAAAAGGGTGTATACACCATCTTCACGACATTCAAATGATATTGGTTCACACATAGGAACATTAAGCTCTGACACCTTTGTAAGCAAAGAGAAAAGCTTTTTTCTTTGTTCAAAGCGTTCAATGGGAGAAACTCGCAAAAGAGCTTTTTTATGATTTTCTAGCGTTACACAATATTTTTTATCCTCTGACCATCCCTTGAGAATAGGTTCTTTGTTTAAAAAGTTAAGCTCCGCCATAGATACACTCCTTTAAATTAATATGTTTATATTGAAATAAGGCAAATAATATAGAAGAAAAATCAACCTTATATTAACCAAAATTAGCGTGCGATTAGAATAAAAGAAAACGATGAGTTTATTCACATTAAGGGGAGCAATTTTAATGAATTAGCTGTATGCTAATAAGGCGTGTGTCCTATAAAGTAGCTTTCAGACGCATGATAAAGTGTAAATATCGTACACTAAAGCAAGCAAATTGTCAAACTGATAAATTAATGATTTTGAAGTTGCTTTATAAGTTTCTGTAAACAAAATCCAAGCTGATGATAATCTGTTTTTGTTTGCTCGATATTAAAATATAAATTGTATTCAAATAAACAGTTTGCTATACTATAATTATTAATTAATCCGTAAGTTAATAATCTTGTGTCAAGAAAATGAGGGAAATCTATGACTAACAAAGAAATTCTTCTAACTGCAATGCAGCAATCCGCTATTGATAGCAATTGTCAGAGTGAAGATTTTACAATTATGCAGAATAAAGTTGTACTCTCGCAAAAGAATAAGAAAGCAAGAAAATATTTAGATTTGCCTTTTTATTGTGATCTAACCTCTTATGGTAAAAATATTGTAGCTTCAGTATCCGAAGAATGTGCTGATTTCACAGAACAATACATAAACAAATACCCTGTAGAGCATTGCTTTGAAACACCTAATCTGCATGTGCTAAACGAAGAATTAAGAAAACGTGGCATGGCTATCTGTTTTATGGCAGAATACTTTCTTCCGGACATAAATGAGCTGCATTCTATCTCTTGTGCGTATGAGACAAAAGTATTAGGGCCTAAAGACTTTGCCTGTCTGTATTTGCCCGCATGGAGTAATGCTCTTTGCGAAAAGCGAAAAGAATTAGATGTATTGGCTGTTGGTGCATTTAAAGAGGGAGAACTAATTGGTCTTGCCGGTTGTTCTGCAGATTGCGAAACCATGTGGCAAATTGGGATAGATGTATTGCCAGAATATCGCAACCAAGGAATTGCTTCCGCACTCACCAGTCAATTAGCAATAGAGGTTATTAATAGAGACATTGTTCCTTTTTATTGCTGTGCATGGTCAAACTTAAAATCAGTAAAAAATGCGCTTAGAAGTGGATTTAAACCAGCATGGGTACAGATGACCGCTAAAAGTATCAAATTTATCGAAGAAATAAATCAATAGGCAAATTGACAGCTTTTCTTGGGCAATCAACCTACCTAAGGATGCCTAATAAATTGGATAAAAAGTGAAGGAGGGAAGAATGAAATCTATATCGAGTAAATTCAAAAAAATTGCCAAGGCGACTTTTGGAGCCTGTATTGCCATTTTTATCGCACAGCTGTTAGGGCTTATCTATGCTCCATCTGCGGGCATTATCACTTTGCTCAGTTTACAAGAAACAAAAAAAGAGACCTTGCGTACAGCACTACAACGATTAATTGCCTTTTTAACGGCAGTTGCCCTTGCAAAAATTGCATTTTCCCTTTTGGGATATAATCTTTTGGGGTTTGTTGTCTATTTATTGTTTTTTGCAGCATTTTGTTACTTTTTTTCTGTAGAAAATGCTCTTGCAATGTGTTCTGTCTTAATTACTCACTTTTGGGCAGAAAAAGTTATGGACTTTAGAATGTTTGGAAATGAATTATTACTTCTGCTCATTGGGGCGGGAGTAGGAATTTTAATGAATATATTTCTGTCAGTACGTGTAGATCAAATACGCCGAAACCAAAAAGAAATCGACGAAGTTATTAAAACAATTTTGATATCTATGGCTAATGGATTATCGATTAAACAGCTTATTGAGATTGAAGAAATGAATTGGTTGGCACAGCGTTTGAAAGCGGCTAAAGAAGAAGTAGATAGAGCTTCGGGAAACGCCCTAACCCTAGATTTGCGGTATTATGGTGAATATATTGATATGCGCCGAAATCAATACTTATTGCTTAAACGTATACAAAGCGACTTGATACGTTTAGAAACTATACCTGAGCAAGCTGAACAAATCGCTACTTTTCTGCGAAAAATTGTGTCTACTTTTGGCGAGTCAAATAACGCAGAATGTTTGCTTGCTTCGGCAGATAAAATTCGAGATATTTTCCGATCGAGTCAATTGCCGCAAACACGAGAAGAGTTTGAGGCACGGGCTATTCTTCTTCAAATCTTCGATGAATTAGAGCATTTTTTACTTCTAAAATATACCTTTGCTCATTCTTTAAGTGAAGAGCAAAAAGAACAGTATTGGACTTCTTAGAATTTCCCCTTCAAATAGCATACTAAAAAACAGCCCTATGGATTTTGCCTACAGAATGAAGCGATAAAATGCAGCATTCAAGTAAACAAACCCACTAACAGGCTGTTTTTTTACGAGTAAGAGTTAAGTTCGGAAGAACATTAATTAGCAAAACGTCTCAACTTGTGATTAGAAATTATACTTCAAGCTCATTTTCTTGCTTTTGCTTTGAATGATGATTGACAGTATATTTTAACATTGTATATAAGACAGAACAGACAGGTACACTTACTAGCATTCCTAAAAAGCCAAATGCCCTGCTACCAATTGTAACCGCTGTTAACACCCAAAGACCGGGCAAGCCGACCGATTTTCCCACTACTTTAGGATAAATAAAATCTCCCTCTAATTGCTGAAGAACTACGATAAAGATAATGAACGCCAACGCTTTAATAGGATCAACCATGAGAATTAGAAAGGCACCAATTATCGTGCCAAAAAAGGCTCCGAAGACGGGAATTAGCGCGGTGAATCCCACCAAAACAGAGATAGCAGGCGCATAGGGCATAGAAAACACACTCATACCAATAAAACAAAGCAATCCAATAATGATAGCCTCCACGAGCTGACCTGTCACAAAATTTGTGAAAGTTCGACTAGTTAGGTCAGAAAAACCAATAATACGGTTTACTTTTTCGGATGGTAAAAAGGCTGATAAAACTTTTCTGATTTGGCGTCCAAGTGTTTCCTTTTGCAATAAAATATAAAATGCTAGCACAAAACCTAAAACTACACTGAATGCGCCTGAAAAAATAGAAGCCGTGATATTAATTGTCTTATTAAAAAAGCCTTGCCCACTTTCAGACAGAAGATTAGTTAAGGTTGTGCGAAGTTCATTGAGTAAAGATTCTGGTTCAGGTAAAACAATAGCATGGGGTGCTAAAAATTCAGACAACTGTTTCCACCAAATTTCAATTCGCTCCATATACTGAGGAAACATTTGTACAATATTGGCAGCGGTATGCTGAATTTCTGGCAATATCATAAATATAATGACAAAAATGCCACCGACGATAATCGTTGTACTTAAAAGCAAGCATACAGGTCTTTTTATTTTTTGGTGCCATGCCACTGAAGATTCTTTTTTTGCGAGCGATTGTGACACTGCTTTGGTTTGCTGAGTAGCAGTCATTTGTTTTGAAGATACTAGAGGCTTCTTTTTTTTATGCGACTTTACAAACTTGCTCGCTATCCAATCCCATAGTTTTTCAATAGGACGCAGCAAAACATTTAAAATGAAAGCAAGGCTAAGACCTAACAAAAAAGGCTGTAGTATCGTGAGCAGATTCGTAATGACGCTTACTACGACAGACGTATGACTTAGTACCCAAAAGAGAATTAAGCCAAACGAAATAATAAATAGAATCTTTTTCATATTGTCCTTGTTGAGTTGAAACATAGAGTCACCTTCTTTCTATTTATAAAAAATTTGTTTGGCCGCAAATAAAATTAAACAAAAGAATTGCGATATTTTCACCTCATCATGTAGTCAGTATTTAATTCATCTTGAAATAGGGTAGCGCAGAGGCTGTTTTCGAACTAGGCGTGAACCATCATTTTCACCTCGCCGCATATATACATTTTCAACCAGCCCAAAACCAAAATACAAACACATGGCAGAAGAACCACCTGAGCTAAAGAACGGCAACGTAACACCCATAACCGGCAAAAGAGCCAAAACCATACCAACATTAATAATGGTTTGAATAGCAATCATTCCGAAAAAGCCAAAACACATATAACGACCCAATTCATCGCGCGCCTGACTTGCCGTGCGAAGTGTTTTAAACATTAAAAATAGAAGCAAAAAGAAAACACTCATAATGCCGATAAAACCGAGTTCTTCACCGACAACGCTGAGTATGAAATCACTTTCCTGATAAATAACACTGTTGGCCGCCACACGTTTACCTTGATTTAAACCAAAACCTGAAAAACCACCGCTGGCAATTGAAGTTCGTCCATGGTATTGCTGATAGCCAATATTATTTTGTATTTCAGGATCATCCAAATTATTAAGAGCATCAAATCGCATTTTTTGATAATCATCCATGACAAAGTTCCATAGAATTGGAATACTGACAACAAAAAGAGCGAATAAAATCACAAAATAGCGCAGTTGAATACCCGCCGAAAAACTCATCGTTAAAAAAATAAAGAAGAAAACCACACCGGCACCAGCATCACCCTGCACAACACAAAGCAGCATAGGGACAGCGGCATGTGCAAACAGAAGAATTACTTGAATAGGTTCGTTTATCATCCCTTTTTTCTTTAAAGCATCAAGATGTTTGGCGAATGTGATAATAAAAAGTACTTTTACCAATTCAGAGGGCTGAAAAGAACGGCCTGCAATTTGAATCCAAGCCCTTGCATTTACGCCATTGCTACCTTCTACCGATATACCAAATAAAATGGTATAAAGCATAATAGCAAAAGAAAAGATAGAGATGACCGCCCACAAATTCGCCAAATTTTCATAGTCAATTAGCGAGATAATAACCGCACCAATCAAGCCTAAAATGATGGCTAAAAACTGCGTTCTGGTGTAATCAGTTGATGCATAGGGAGATCGAGAAACACTTTTAAGTAGGGCTAAACTATACACCGAAATTACTAAAATATTGATCCACAATAAAATATCACTTCTGCGTATATAAGAAAAGATTGTACTGCCAATTTTTTTTGTCTTCATTTAAATCCTCATCTTAGTTTAAAATAAGTAATGTACGCTATAAAGAGGTCAAAACAGCTTTTAAATTTGCTTAATTTTGTTTCTGTTACCTGTCATAAGAAATACTTTGCAATTCATTGTAACACATTCTATTTTCCAGTTCAATCTATCTTTTATTAACAAAAAATGATTGTAGAAACTGATATAGAAACACAAAGCCAGCTTTCAAGGAGAAAGCTGACTTTGTGTTTCTATGGATAGCTTTTAGGAGTTTGCCAAAATTATGAAGGGAACCATAATTTTGGCAGAGGCTTGTAATTAAATTTAACCTAAGGTTACAATAACCTTTACATCCTTTTTGTCGGCAGAATAGGGGATAATATTGCTGTCAACTTTTTGTCCGTCAACAAGCATAGAAGCAACCCCTTTTTGCACATTGTTAGGATTTAATACTTCAATATGATAAACGACACCGCGATATTCACGAGTCATCTTAAAATCACCAAAATCACTTGGTACACAGGGATTTATCTGCAAGCCTTTGTGAGTGGGGTAGAGGCCTAAAATATATTGAGAAATATTCGCAAATGTCCATGCTGCTGTACCAGTTAACCAGCTATTTTTTGCTTCACCATGATATTTAGCATCGTGTCCAGCCACCATTTGAGAGTAGACATAGGGTTCAGTACGGTGAATTTCGCTGATACCTTCCACATAAGCAGGGCAGGTCTTTCGATAAATTTCAAAAGCACGGTCACCACGGCCGAGAACGGTTTCGGCGATTGATACCCAAGGGTTATTGTGACAGAAAATACCTGCATTTTCTTTATAGCCCGGGGGATAGGAAGAAATTTCACCCAGCTCCACGTGATATTTCGTATAGGCTGGTTGCAAAATCATCAATCCATATTCTGTATCAAGGTGTTTCTTAACAGAGTCAAGTGCTTTTTCGGCAAGACCTTCTTCTACACCGATTCCGGCAAGCACACAGAAACCCTGTGGCTCAATATAAATCTGGCCTTCTTCATTTTCTTTAGAACCCACTTTTTCACCAAATGCATCATAAGCTCTAAGGAACCAGTCACCGTCCCAACCACTTTCTAATACAGCTTTGTTCATTTCAGCAACTTCTTTGCGTACATAAACGGCTTCTTCCTGATTACCCGTTAAATCACAAAGCTCGGCGTATTCTTCACCATACTTAATAAACATACCAGCGATGAAAACAGATTCCGCTACAGGCCCTTCACTTGGTCCAAAGGTTTGGAATGATTCGCCGGGATGTTCAGAAAAACAGTTTAAGTTTAGACAGTCGTTCCAGTCAGCACGCCCAATTAAAGGCAAACTATGAGGTCCTTTGTGTGTGACAGTATAATCAAAAGATCGTTTGAGATGTTCCATTAAAGGTTTTGCAGTAGATACATCACTATCAAAAGGAACGCTTTCATCTAAGATTGACCAATCACCCGTTTCACGGATATAAGCACTTGTGCTGGCAATTAGCCATAGGGGATCATCATTAAAACCGCTTCCAATATCAGAATTCCCTTTTTTGGTAAGGGGCTGATACTGATGATACGCACTGCCATCTTCAAATTGAGTTGAAGCAATATCAATAATACGTTCTCTTGCACGTTCCGGAATCAAATGGACGAAGCCTAACAAGTCTTGGCATGAATCTCGAAAACCCATACCTCGTCCAATACCGGATTCATAATAAGAAGCTGAACGTGACATATTAAAAGTAACCATACACTGATATTGGTTCCAAATATTAACCATACGGTTGACTTTTTCGTCGTTAGATTCAACCTGCAATTTTCCAAGCAGATTCTTCCAGTAAAGCTGAAGCTCTTCAAATGCTTTTTGAACATCTTCATCAGTATGGTATCGGGCAAGCATTTCACGAGATTTTGTTTTGTTTACAATGCCGTGTGATTCCCACTTTTCTTCATTCGCATTCTCTAAATAGCCTAAAACAAAAATGAAACTACGACTTTCATCAGGGGCCAAGTCAACATTTAATTGGTGCACCGCCACAGGTGACCAACCACTTGCCACAGAATTCGTACAAGCCCCATTCTCGATGACCTCAGGATTATCATTGCCTCGATAGGCACCTAAAAAAGCATCCCGACTAGTATCAAAACCGTTAATGGAGGTATTAACACCAAAGACAGCATAGTGATTGCGCCGCTCTCTGTATTCAGTTTTATGAATAATGGCAGAGCCGTCAATTTCAACTTCACCAATGCTAAGATTACGCTGAAAATTCTTCATATCATCGTCAGCATTCCAAAGACACCACTCTACATAGGAAAAAAGCTGAAAAGACTTTTTGATATCTGACGTGTTTGTTAGCGTTAATTTGATAACTTCGCAAGTGTCATTCATAGGAATAAAATTCAGTTGTTCTGCTTGAAGTCCGTTTTTGCTACTTTTAAAAATACTATAGCCAATACCATGGCGGCACTCATAAGAATCTAATTCTGTTTTTGTCGGCTGCCATGCTGTGTTCCAAACAGTATCATTGTCTTTTATGTAGAAGTATTTTCCGTTGACATCGGCTGGAATATCGTTGTAGCGATAGCGAGTTAAGCGGAGCAGTTTCGCGTCTTTATAAAAGGAATAGCCACCACCTGTGTTGGAAATCAAGCTAAAAAAGTCGTTGCAACCAAGATAGTTAATCCAAGGCAAAGGTGTTTTAGGGGTTGTAATCACATATTCTTGTCGCTGATCATCAAAAAAGCCGTATTTCATGATTTAGGTCTCCTTTTTATTTATTTGTTTAAAAACAAAATAATTAACGAAAACGATTTAGTAAATTCATTTATTGAATTAATTATACACAACATCATTGCAATGGGCAAGATAGTAATCAACGAAATTCACGAAACTCAAATACCAAACCAGAAATACAATATTTTTTAAAAAAGAATTTTTGTTTTTACTGAACAAAATGCCAGTTTCCTCTGCTAATTTATAATAAAGAAATAATATTTGTTAATTTGCTTAAATAAATATGCTAAATTTAAAATAAAACTAGTGCAAAAAATAAATAGATGTGGTAAAATCAGGATAAATATTTTGTCATATCGTGCTGAATCATTTCTATTTATGATGACATAAAGGAGAATTTAAATGAACATTAGAAATTTTGTGGATGTAGCTGTTTTACAAGAAATTCAGAACGATTTTTCTACTGCTACTGGACTTGCCGCCGTTGCCGTAGATACTGAAGGTAACTATCTGACAAAAGGTAGTAATTTTACTGAGTTTTGCATGAAATATACCCCTGAAGATAGCAACGTTTCAAAACACTCTATGAAATCAGACATGAAAGAGATAAATGCCTATTTCTCACACACTGGTTTAATG
The DNA here is from genome assembly GCF_900197595.1 of Scatolibacter rhodanostii. GTDB lineage: Bacteria > Bacillota > Clostridia > Oscillospirales > Acutalibacteraceae > Scatolibacter > Scatolibacter rhodanostii. The sequence goes on from NZ_FZLO01000001.1 coordinate 549,344, forward strand.
CGTGTATCTGTCGATATTGTTGTTGAAGATGAAAAAGTGGGGACAATAATAGCAGGGCAAGTGTTCACGGAAAAACCAAATGAAGATAAATTTAGAGCAATGGCCAGAGATATAGGTGTAAACGAAGAAGATTACATAAAGTTACTGAATAAGATTCCTGTATGTTCTGAAAAAGTAATTCGTGCTGCGACGGATACGTTGAAAACTACTATAAATCAATTTGTTAATTTAGCTTATATTAAAAAGTTGAATACTAAAAAAATAGATATTTTTGATTCTGAACTAAAAATTTCACTTGAAAATATTGAAAAAATTCAAGCAATGACCAAAGATTTGCAGCAAGTAGCTACTATGGAAAAAATTCTGGCTCTAAATGCTTCTGTTGAAGCCGCCCATGCAGGTGTAGCTGGAGTGGGTTTCTCTGTTGTAGCAGAAGAAATTGGAAACGTTTCTCAAAAATCAGCCCTAGCTTATCAAGAAATTTTTAAACTAGTTGATGTGGTGAAAGATTCTATTCAAAAAATGGGAAATGTCGAAGTGTAAAACATGGAAATCAGCTTTGTTTGTTTAGAAACATAAAAAATTATTTGGTGATGAGGAGTGGATACACATGAATTCTACTAAGTTAAATACGATAAAAAAAGTATTAGATGACGCTGTGTCGAAATCATTGATAGCCGGAGCCAATATACTGATTTTTCAGGATGGAAAAGAGCAATATTACTGTGAGAGCGGTTTTGCCGACATAGAGAAACAAAAACCAATTGAACGTAACTCTATTTTTCATCTGTACTCCATGACAAAACCGATAACAAGCGCTGCCGCTATGATTCTATTAGAGAGAGGTCTAATTGATTTACTGGATCCAGTCTCAAACTATATTCCCTCATTTAAAGATACGAAAATTTGGAACGGGGAAAACTTTGTTACCCCTAAAAATGAGATCACGCTTAAAAACCTTTTAGGTATGGTATCAGGTCTGCCTTATGGTGACACCAGTTCTAGCCATCCTGTCTTAAAAAGAGTAGGAGAAGTTTTTGATGACTCGTCTCTCACTACTTTGCAGTTTGCCGACCAAATTGCAAAGTGCGGCATACTGTTTGAGCCAGGTTCTTCTTTTGCCTATGGCACATCAAGTGATATTATGGGGGCAGTTATTGAAGTTGTTTCTGGCATGAAATTCTCGGAATTCCTCCAGAAAGAAATCTTTGAACCACTAAATATGCAAGATACTGGATTTTGGATTCCCACCGAAAAAGCAGATAGGCTCTCTCAAATATATCGATGTCAAGACGGCACCACTAAACTTTATACGGATAACCATCTAGATATTAACAATAAACCTTTTTCACCTCCTTTGTTCGAATCCGGAGGGGCAGGCTTACTTTCTACTATCGATGATTATATGAAGTTTGCTAATATGTTATTAAATCATGGCCTTACTCATAACGGCTGCTCTATCTTATCGAAAAAAACCGTTGAATATTTTACATCTCCACAACTATCACCACGTCAGTTTAAAGCTCTTGAAGATTGGCAGGGACTAGCCGGATATAGCTATGGGAATTTCATGAGGGTTATGGTTGACCCTGGACAAGCTGTGTTGAATGGCAGTGTAGGGGAATACGGTTGGGACGGTTGGCTTGGCACTTATCACTGCAATAGTCCCAAAGACAACCTTTCTTTCATTTTAATGATGCAGAAAGTAGATGCCGGCACAGATGCCGTGACTAGACGAATTAGAAACATCTGTATGTCATCATTATAGTTCTATTTTATTTAAATTATCACAAGAAAAGAACCCTCTAAATTAGAGGGTTCTTTTCTTGTGATAATTTATTAAGTGATTTCCTTTTCAAAAAACACATTATTGTTTTTGTCTAAAAACTCACACAAAATAGTAGGGTTTTCAATTCCTAAAGTACTCATCTGGTCTAAGAATTTATCAAAAAAGGCTTCTTTGGAATCAATTTGTGATTCTGCAGTTTTTCGAGCCGTCTCTTTAAAAATTTCGCTAACATTGTCATCTAACGCAATGGAGGGCAAAAAATAAGAAAAAACCAGATAACCATCTCGAGCAAGAACACTCATTTCAATCCCTAACTTTTTAAGGCTTTCTACTGATGAAGTATAGCTTTTATTTTCTTTAGAAAAGCTTACAACTTGTTCTAGAATCAATTGATTTGATTCATCTGAAGATTCAATAGGTTCTTCGCTAGGCACTTCTTCAGGAATTTCTTCTGGTGGAGGAGAGCTAGGAGTTTCAGGCGTTGGTTCAATGATAATAGGCGCAGAAGATTCAGGCACAATTTCTTTTGGTACTTCGGGTTCTTGTTCAATAGGCGCTTCCGATATAGGAGCAACTTCAGGTGGCATCGAACTGCTACTTTCTCCCGGTAGCGTTCTTTTACAACTTGAGAGTAAAGCGGTAACCATCAAACCGCATATCAATAATGATAGGATTTTTTTCATTGCATTAAGACTCCTTTTTATATTTCAAAAATATTGCTAATAATAAGGATAACAAGAAGAAAAAGAACAAAAAATGTAATTGCATATTTTGCCTATTTCCGATATGTTCAAAGTTATTTTACCCAGTAATACGAATATAATCATAAAAAATAAAAAAATACGATTCATAAACAATTTACAAAATATATATTGACTTATTCTGACCAAAGTGGTACATTTATAGCAAGGTTTTAGCACTCGAACTCTTAGAGTGCTAAAACCGAAACAGAGGTGAAGGATATGCAGTTGACAGATCGTAAGAGAAAGATTCTTTCCTGCATTGTTTCTGAGTTTGTTTCTGGAGGAGAACCTGTTGGTTCTAAGGTAATAGCTGAAGAAATCGGTGTTTCATCGGCAACAGTTCGCAACGAAATGGCAGAGCTGATTGAAATGGGTCTGCTTAGTCAACCGCATACTTCAGCAGGCAGAATTCCCTCTCAGACAGGTTATCGTGAATATGTAAATCACTTGACAGAGCCCTATGTCCTTTCTGAAAAAGATAAAAAATTTCTTGATTCAGCTCTTTTAAATGAAGCATATGACATGGAAAGGCTTTTAAAAGGTGCTGCACGAGTGCTTTCTGTTTTCTCAAAAAGTATTTCGATTGTCTCCACTTCAGGAGGGCGGTCCGCAAAAATCCGAGCAGTTCAGTTTGTTCAAATTGCAAGACGAAGCGCCATGCTAATTTTGATGAGTTCTGCCGGAACGGTCAAGAGTGAAATTTTTCATTGCGATTTTGATTTAACAGCAGACATCACAAGAGTTTTATTCCGTGCCTTTAACGAAAAGCTGTCTGGTGTTCCAATCATCAGCATTACGATGCCTTTTATTCAAACATTGGCAGCATCCATGAAAGAACTTTCAATATTAACAGGAGCTGCTATGGTGGCTTTACTGAATGCTGCTCAAAAGACAGCAAAAGCAGAAATTTTTGTAGATGGACAGATGAATCTTTTATTTTATCCTGATTTTGAACAGGGAGAAATTAGAGTCATTGTAGACTATCTTCAACATGAAGAAAAGTTAGCTCCACTTCTGCAAAACGAGTCAGAACGAGCTAGTGTCAGCATTGGGCATGAACTACAGCAAAGTGCACTTACCGAAACATCCTTGGTGGTATCACGATATGCTGTAGGAGGTCATGATACAGGTGCCATAGCCGTGCTAGGCCCTTTAAGAATGAATTATCCCAAATTAATAGCAGCAGTTGAATACACTTCTGCACAGGTCGGCGAAATCTTGACAATGCTAACCTACACAGAATAAGTGATAAAATAGAAGGAAAGGGGTCAGAATCTTGGAGCAAGAAAAGGAAGTACAATCAGTTGAAGAAACTGAGGTTACACTTGAAAACAATCAAGAAGCTGAAACGATATCTGAACATTCAAAAGAAAAAGGAAAGAAAAAGAAAGAGAAGAAATCTCCTGAAAAAGTAGAGCTTGAAAAACTACAGGCAGATTATGAAGTACTAAACGATAAGCTGTTAAGAGTTTGTGCAGAATACGATAATTTTAGAAAACGTAGTCAAACAGAAAAATTGCAAGCATACAACAATGCTTTGGCTGATACTGTCAGTGCCATTTTGCCGGTCTACGACAATGTAGACAGAGCTTTAGCGCAAGAACAAGCTACAGCAGAAAGCCTACTCAAAGGACTTGAAATGATTGCTAATCAATTTAAGTCATCTTTTGAATCATTGGGTGTAAAGCCAATTGGAGAAAAGGGAGAATCATTTGATCCAGAATTGCATAATGCAGTTTCTCATATTGAAAATGACGAGTTGGGTGAAAATGTAATCGCTGAAATTCTACAAAAGGGTTACATTTTAAATGAAGATAAAATTATCCGCCATGCTATGGTTCAAGTGGCAAACTAAAGTAAATAATATGTATAAAAGGGATCAATAATCCTATTTTAGAAATAGTATTTTTAATTTTATAGAAATAGAAAAGGAATGATTTTTATGGCAAAAACAATTGGAATTGACTTAGGTACTACAAATTCGTGCGTTGCAGTTATCGAAGGCGGCGAGCCTGTCGTTGTAGCCAACGCTGAAGGTGCAAGAACAACCCCTTCTGTTGTAGCATTTGGAAAGAATAGCGAAAGAATGGTTGGGCATATTGCAAAACGTCAGGCAATTACAAATCCTGAAAAGACAATTTCTTCTATTAAAAGAGAAATGGGTACTGCTTTTAAAGTTACAGTAGATGATACCACCTATACTCCTCAAGAAATTTCTGCCATGATTCTGCAAAAGCTAAAAGCAGATGCCGAAGCTTATTTAGGCGAAGCTGTTACCAGTGCTGTTATTACAGTTCCTGCTTATTTCACAGATGCACAGCGTCAAGCTACTAAAGATGCTGGTAAAATTGCTGGTTTAGATGTTAAAAGAATTATCAATGAGCCTACTGCTGCCGCGCTCTCTTATGGTGTTGACAAAGATGCTGAGCAAAAAGTGATGGTCTACGATTTAGGCGGCGGTACATTCGACGTTTCCATTATTGAAATGGGTGACGGTGTGCAAGAAGTTTTGGCAACAGCCGGTAACAACCGTTTGGGCGGCGACGACTTTGACAAACGTGTAATGGACCACATCGTTTCCACTTTTAAAATGACACAAGGTGTCGATTTAAGTGCTGATAAAATGGCTATGCAGCGTATTAAAGAAGCTGCAGAAAAAGCTAAGATTGACCTTTCAGGCATGACTACAGCTGATATCAATCTTCCTTTTATTACAGCTGATGCTACTGGACCTAAACACCTTGAAATGAGCCTTACAAGAGCTAAATTCAATGAACTAACTGCTGATTTAGTTGAAGGCACCATGGCTCCTGTTCGCCAAGCATTGAAAGACTCTGGTTTAAGCATTAATGAGATTAATAAAGTGTTGCTTGTTGGTGGTTCTTCTCGTATTCCAGCCGTTCAGGATGCTGTTAAGAACTTTATCGGCAAAGAACCCTTCAAAGGCATTAACCCTGATGAATGTGTCGCTATTGGCGCAGCTATTCAGGCCGGTGTTTTGGGTGGCGAAGTACAAGGACTTCTTCTTCTTGACGTTACACCATTGTCCCTTGGTGTTGAAACCATGGGTGGTGTCATGACTAAAATTATTGAGAGAAACACTACTATCCCAAGCAAGAAAAGCCAAATTTTCTCCACTGCTGCTGATGGTCAAACACAGGTAGAAGTTAACGTACTGCAGGGTGAACGTGAATTTGCAAGAGATAATAAGCAGCTTGGTTTATTCAAATTAGACGGCATTGCTCCTGCTCCTAGAGGCATTCCGCAGATTGAAGTTACTTTTGATATCGACGCAAACGGTATCGTTAATGTTTCTGCTAAAGATTTGGGAACAGGCAAAGAACAGCATGTCACAATCACTTCTAGCACTAACATGAACAAAGATGATATTGATGCTGCTATCAAAGCTGCCGAGCAGTTTGCTGAAGAAGATAAAAAGCGTCGTGAAGAGGTTGATACGAAGAATAACGCAGAAAATCTTTGCTATACAGCTGAAAAACTAATCACAGATAGCGGTGACAAGATTGATGAAGCCGATAAAACTGAGATTAATAGCAAAGTTGCTGCCTTGAAAGAAAAAATCAGTGGAACAGATGTAGAAGCCATTAAAACTTCTATGGAAGAATTGCAAAAATCTGTTTATGCTGTCAGCGAAAAGCTTTACAAAGCAAGTGCTCCTGAAGGACAGCCCGGCGTTGACCCATCTCAGGCAGGCGGTCAGGTTCCTCCAGCTGAGGGCGAAGTTTATGACGCAGATTTCAAGGACGTTGAATAAGATAGTGTTGGCATAAAAATCGAATCAAAGTGCAGGGGCAGAACACTGTCCTTGCACTTTTAGGAGTGAAGCAATGGCTGAAAAGAGAGATTTTTATGAGGTACTTGGTGTATCAAAAGGTGCCTCAGACGATGAAATTAAAAAAGCTTATCGAAAGCTGGCAAAGCAATATCACCCAGATCTAAATCCTGACAACAAGGAAGCAGAAACAAAATTTAAAGAAGCAAACGAGGCTTATGAAGTTCTTTCTGATGCTGATAAAAAATCAAGATATGACCAATTTGGTCATGCCGGCGTAGATCCCAATTTTGGTGGCGGCGCAGGTGGCGGTGATCCATTTGGTGGCATGGGATTTGACTTCAGTGATATTTTTGAAGGCTTTTTCGGTGGTGGCGGAAGACGTTCTAATCCAAACGCACCACGAAGAGGCAGTGATGTTCAAAGCAGAATTGCTATTTCTTTTGAAGAAGCTGCTAAAGGCTGTGAGAAAGAGATTAACTATCAGCAAATTGAAAATTGTCATGATTGTCACGGTAGTGGTGCAGCGGCTGGAACTTCTCCCAAGCCTTGTTCGGCTTGTAATGGAACAGGCCAAGTAAGAATCAACCAAAGAACACCTTTTGGCGTTGTGCAGTCTAGTCAGACTTGTTCTAGTTGTCAAGGTAAAGGTAAAACGATTGAAACACCTTGTTCTACTTGCAATGGTACAGGTAAAATTCGTTCGAAAAAACCTCTTAAGGTTTCTATCCCTGCCGGTATCGATGACGATCAGATGCTGAGAGTGAGCGGAAAGGGAAATGCCGGTTCTAACGGTGGCCCTTCTGGAGATTTACTGGTTGCAATTTCTGTCAGACCTCATGCTATTTTTGAGCGTCGAGGAAACGACGTTTGGTGCGACATGCCAATCACCTTTACACAAGCAGCTTTAGGCTGTGAAGTAACTGTGCCCACCCTAGATGGCAAGGTGAAGTATACAATTCATTCTGGTGCGCAACCAGGCGATACTTTTAAACTTAAAGGTAGAGGCATTCAAAGTGTACATGGACGGTTACGTGGCGATCAATATGTAAAAGTAACGGTTGAAATTCCTAAAAACCTTTCTAAGCGCCAACAAGAAATTTTGCAAGAATTTGATAACACAAGTGACGATAAAAATTATCAAAAAAAGAAGAAATTCTTTACCAAAATCAAAGAAATGTTTGGCGAATAAATAAAGAAAACTGTCAAGTGATATCCCTTCACATGACAGTTTTCTATTTATCTGAGAAATAAACTATCACCACACCATGTGTTTTCATAGAATAGAAAAAAACATAGAGGTGAAAAATATGGAAACTGGTCTTACTCTTGTTATACTTATTTTACTGCTCTTAGGGTTTATAGAAGTATTTCGCCGTCTTATTTTTTGGGTATTAGAACCAGACGACACGGGAGATTTTGTGCTAATGGTTCATCCTAAGAGAATCGACGACTGTGAATATCTCATTCGCAGTGCGGCTAGTCGAATGAAGTGGATGCGTTTACGAAAACCCTGTAAACTTATTTGTATTAATGAAAACGATGATGAAGAAATTAACGTGCTTTGTAACTATCTTTCTGTTGAATTTCCTTTTTTGACCGTTTCAAATTTAGAGAATTTAAGGTATAATAGCATTAAATAAATTGTTTCATGTAAAATGAGCAATTCAGACAAACTTCTTGTTAACACAAGCGTTCGCATTCATTTCTTAAATTATGTATATAAAAAGGTCTTTTAAATTTTAGGCAGGAGAAAAAATGGCAGAAGAAAAGCTTTTTGAATTAACCGGTTCAGTTGAACGGGTAGTATACCGAAATGATAAAAATCAATATACCGTGTTAGAGATGAATACGGGAGAAGAGCTGATTACAGTTGTCGGCTCTCTTCCTTATGCCAGCGAGGGAGAAGAACTCCATGTATATGGAACATGGACGAATCATCTAAGTTATGGTGAGCAATTCAAAGCCACAGCATTTGAACATGCACGCCCTGCTACTACAGAAGCAATGCTTAAATACTTGTCATCAGGTGCAATAAAGGGTATTGGAAGCACAACGGCTAATCGCATTATAGAACTTTTTGGCAATCAGGCTTTGGACGTCATTGAAAATGAACCCGAGCGTCTTACACAGGTTCGAGGCATTACTAAGAAAAAGGCCCTTCAAATCAGCGAAGAGATGAAACAAGTATATGGAATCAGGGAACTAATGACTTACCTTGGTACCTACGGCGTCAAGCCGGAACAAACGATTGCTATATGGAAAATGTTTGGTGACGACTCATTAAATTGTATTCGAGAAGACCCCTATTGCATGTGTTCTGAAGAGTTAGCAATCAGTTTTAATATCGCAGACTCCATTGCAGAAGAAATGGAACGCTCGGCTGATAATATGGATAGAGTGAAAGCAGGCGTACAATATGTACTGCGACACAATTTGAATAATGGCCATACCTGTTTACCTGCCGATAAATTGTGTTTAACCGCTCAACATATGCTGGGTGTTGAGCTTTCGCAAGTACAAGATGCTATCTACATACTTTGCGAAGAATTCCAACTTATTAATGAAAATTTTGAAGGAATAGATTATCTTTTTTTACCCAAACAGCATCAATGCGAAACTTATATTGCAGAGCGTATGAAATTAATGCTGAAATATCCCGCACAGGCAATTCTTGATATAGACGAAGAAATTGCGCACATTGAAGAAGATAACCGTATTGAATATGCCGAAACACAGAGACAAGCTATTCGCCTTGCTATGGAAAAAGGCGTTTTGATTTTGACGGGAGGCCCTGGCACAGGAAAGACAACCACGCTAAATGCTATTATTCAAATTCTAAAAGAAAAAGGTGAAACCGTCTTGCTAGCTGCCCCTACAGGAAGAGCTGCAAAACGAATGAGTGAATTAACAGGAGAAGAAGCGAAGACTATCCACCGTTTATTACAGGTGGAATGGGATGAAAAAGATCGTCCTGTATTCAAGAAAAGCGAAAGAGACCCCTTAGAATGTGATTGTTTGGTTATCGATGAGCTTTCTATGGTAGATTCTTATGTATTTGAAAGTGTATTGCGAGCCTTGCCACTTTCTTGTCGTGTTATTTTTGTTGGTGACAGTGACCAGCTTCCCTCTGTTGGAGAAGGCAATATATTAAAAGATTTAATTGATTCCGCTCTTTTTGCCACCGTACAGCTAAAAGAAATTTTCCGTCAATCTATGCAGAGTTTAATTGTGACTAACGCGCATCGAATTGTAGAAGGTGAAATGCCTGTTCTACGAGCGAGAGACAATGATTTTTTCTTTATGCCGTATGAAGACAAATTGGCAGCGGCAGATGTTATCGTATCTTTATGCGCAAACCGGCTTCCCAAGAGTTATCATTATTCTCCTGTGACAGATATACAGGTCCTATGTCCAGGGCGTAAAGGGGAACTTGGCACATACGAACTCAACAAAACACTAAGAGAAGCTGTAAATCCAAAAGCCAAGGAGAAAAATGAAATAAAAATTGGGGGAGAACTCTATCGCCTAGGTGACAAAGTTATGCAAGTACGCAATAATTACCAACTGCCTTGGGCGCGTGAAGATGGCACACAAGGCGAAGGTGTATTCAACGGAGATATGGGTATTATTGTAGAGATTGATAAACCAGCTGCAACCCTCAAAGTATTAATAGATGATAAATTTGTTACTTATGATTTTGAACACGCCGGTTCAGAACTGGAGCTAGCTTACGCAGTAACGGTACATAAAAGTCAAGGAAATGAGTTTTCAGCTGTTATTATTCCTGTGCTTGGGACAGTGTCAAATCTTTCCTATCGAAATCTGCTTTATACCGCTATTACCCGTGCAAAAAATCTAGTCATTTTAGTGGGACAATATGAAACCATTGCTAGAATGGTTCAGAATAACAAGAGAACAAAACGATATACTGGCCTGGTTCGTTTTTTGAAAGAGAATCACTCCGATAGCTTATAATACCGATACGAGAGATTACAAGTTTACGGTACATTTATTAACGCTCTACTTTTTGTAACGCAAACTATTACCGACTGCTTTTCTTGAAAAAAACAGGTAGGTATGGTATAATGATGACGTTCAACAAGAAGCTTAAAATTCAAATTAGCTAAGGAAGATTGAGCTATCGTTGACACAAAGAACTGTTCGAACTTAATCAAAATCTATACCGCCCAGTGATTCGCAATTGAAGTCTTTTTTTAACAATAAACAAACACGATATTTGTTCTTATACATAATAAAGGAGTTGACATTTTGACAGAAACAACGGCGGTAGCCGAGCTTTCACGGCAAGCAGCTTTTTCGGCTGACGTGGCAGAAATTATGAATATCCGTAAAAGAGGGGAGACTCCTCTTGCATTTGTACGAACATATGGCTGTCAGCAAAATGTAGCTGATGGAGAAAAAATCAAAGGCATGCTTTTTGAAATGGGATTTTCTTTCACAGAGAATCAAGAAGAAGCAGATTTTATTCTTTTTAATACATGTGCAATCCGAGAACATGCTGAAGACAGAATTTTTGGTAACGTAGGCGCTCTTAAACATATCAAAGCCCGAAATCCATCTGTTTTGATTGCTGTTTGCGGTTGTATGATGGAGCAAGAAAAGATAGCTGAAAAGATGAAAAAGTCATTTCCTTTTGTCAGCATTGTTTTTGGAACCCACGTTTTGCACCAATTGCCGGAAATGCTTTATAAAACGGTAACAGAATCGAAGCGTGTGTTTATGCGAGGCCATGAACAGAAAGAAATCTATGAAGGTTTGCCGGTTCGCCGAGACGGCAAGTTCAAAGCTTGGGTTACATTGATGTATGGTTGTGATAATTTTTGCACATACTGCATTGTTCCGCATGTACGTGGACGTGAGAAAAGCCGTAAATCAGATGATATTTATCGTGAATTTAAGGAACTGGTAGAGGCAGGGTATAAAGAAATCACCTTGTTAGGACAAAATGTAAACTCCTATGGTAAAGGGCTGGAAGAAGAAATCAATTTTGCAAAACTACTGGAACGCTTAGACAGTATTGATGGTGATTATCGCATTCGTTTCATGACCTCTCACCCAAAAGATGCTACACCAGAGTTATATGACGTGATTGCAAAAAGCCGTCATATTCCTCATTATATCCATCTTCCGTTTCAATCTGGTAATGACAGAGTTCTCAAGGCTATGAACCGCCATTATAACAGAGAAAAATATCTTTCTCTCGTTCAATATGCCCGAAAAGTGATGCCAGATATCAGTTTCACATCAGATGTCATTGTGGGTTTTCCTGGGGAAACCTATGAAGAGTTTAAAGATACGCTAACTTTGATTGAAGAAGTGGGCTATACATCGCTCTTTACGTTTATTTTCTCAAGCCGCGATGGTACTCCTGCTGCCAAAATGCCAGATCCCGTTTCCTATAAAGAGAAAACAGTTTGGTTTCAAGAACTTTTAGATTTGCAGGAAAGTATCTCTGCTGCACGATGTGGGGATATGGTTGGAAAAAAAGAGATGGTATTGGTAGAAAACAAAGTAGAGAAAACAGGCCTTTTATCTGGTAGAACCGCAGGAAATATGATTGTTGATTTCCCCGGTGAAGACGAGTTAATCGGCAATTTTGCCGAAGTGACTATAACAGAAGCCAAAAATTATGTGCTGAAAGGGAAGCTTTCAGATTGACAAGGGAGTATCCCTGAAAGGAGCTATTATGAATATTATTGAAAGTACAAAAGAACTTGGAAAAAACATTCAGAACGATGAATTGTATATTAAATTACAGATGTTAGAGCGTGCCTGTGAAGAGGACGAAGAAATTCAAAATTTACTGGGCGAATTGAATTTAAAAAGACTGGCCGTACACAATGAGGCACAAAAAGAAGAGCGTGACGAAGACAAAATTGTAGCATTGACAGAAGAACATCAGAAAATTTTGGATGCGTTGCTTGCAAACGAAAAAATGAAAGAATACAATGCTACAAAAGATGAATTTGATAAAATGGTTAAATACATGAACGGTATTATCTCCGGCTGTGCCGATGGAAATGATCCGGATGGATATGATGATGATTACGAGAATTCCACCTGTGGCTCTTGTAGCTCAGGCGGATGTGCAGGTTGCAGTGGATGCCGCTAAAAATCGAATTTGAATATAGGGAGTGAAGATATGGCTGACTATTCCCCGATGATGCGGCAATATCTTGAAATGAAAGAAAAGCATCCAAATACGATTCTGTTTTTTCGTTTGGGTGACTTTTATGAGATGTTTTTCAACGATGCCAAAACGGTTTCTAAAGAACTTGAAATAACACTGACCGGCAAAGATTGCGGTCAAAATGAGCGGGCGCCGATGTGTGGTGTACCTTATCACAGCGCAGAGGGCTATATTGCCAAACTGGTTGCCAAAGGCTATAAGGTAGCAATTTGCGAACAAGTTGAAGACCCAAAAAAAGCTAAAGGACTTGTACAACGTGATGTTATTCGTGTCATAACCCCCGGTACCATTTTAGAAAATAGTATGCTTGATGAAAACAAAAATAACTATATTTGCTCCCTTTATTTTGAGAAAATGCAGGTAGGGATTTGTTTTGCGGATGTTTCGACCGGTGAGCTTCAGGTTAACCAACTTTTTGCAAAAAATAAAGCAGAGCTTGAATACCAAATTATCAATGAAATGTCTCGTTATAGACCAAGTGAGATTTTATTTAATCCACAAACCACTGATTTAACAGGACTGTCAGATTTTATTAGAGAGCGTCTAGATGCTTCAGTTGAGTGTATGGATTTTGAAGAATATAATTTATCTACTGCAGACATAGCCATACAAACACATTTTCATAAAACAACGGATGAACTCGCCTTGGCAGATAAGCCCATGATTTTGCTGTCTTTGAGTGCGCTTATTACCTATTTAAAGCGCACTCAAATCAGTGGTACCGAGAGTTTGCAAGATTTGCATTACGCCAATCAGATTGTCATGTCTCTTGATATTAATGCCAGACGAAACCTTGAACTGACAGAAACCATGCGCAATAAAGAAAAGCGCGGTTCACTTCTATGGGTACTTGATAAAACACAAACTGCTATGGGAAAAAGGCTTATAAAAACATGGGTAGAAGCTCCTCTGCTTAGCCCTGCTAAAATTACACTGCGCCAAAATGCAGTAGAAGAACTCTATAAAAACATGCCTTTGCTAGATCAAATCAGAGAAACGTTAACAGGTGTTTTTGATTTAGAACGAATTATGACTCGAATTGTCTATGGTTCTGCTAACGGGAGAGAACTGCGTTCTTTGGCCGCAACTGCCTCAAAAGTACCTGCACTAAAAAAGATAATCGGCAACTGTGACTCTACATTGCTGAAGAACCTAAACAATCAAATGGATTCTTTGGTGGATATCTGTGGCTTAATCGAAAGCGCCATTGTAGAAGAGCCACCTTTTACCATTCGAGAAGGCGGCATTATTAAAACTGGCTACAACGCTGAACTGGATCTTGTGCGGGCAGATATGAATGGCGGACATGATTTAATTGCCGGCATTGAAGCAAATGAGAAGGCCAAAACCGGCATACCAAAGCTGAAAATTGGCTATAATCGTGTATTTGGTTATTACATAGAAGTATCCAATTCTTATAAAAACTTAGTACCAGAGCATTATATTCGCAAGCAAACCATTTCTTCTGGAGAACGTTATATTACACAGGAACTTAAGGATATTGAGAATCGTATCCTAGGTGCTCAGGATCGCTCTGTAAAAATAGAAAGTGAGTTGTTTGAAACTGTTCGGCAGACGATTGCCGGCGAGTTAAACAGAGTGCAGGCAACGGCTAAAGCAATTGGTGTATTAGATGTGCTCGCTTCCTTTGCTTTTATTTCGATGAGATATGATTATACTCGCCCTGTAATTAACATGAGCGGTAAATTATATTTGAAAGACAGCCGACACCCTGTTGTCGAAAGGCTCTTAAAGGACGAGCCTTTTGTACCAAATGATGTTAATATGGATATGAATGAAAATCGAGTGGCGATTATCACCGGACCCAATATGGCGGGCAAATCTACATTTATGCGCCAGGTAGCTATCATAACAATTATGGCACAGATAGGTTGCTTTGTTCCGGCAACTGTTGCAGAAATTGGAATCATCGACAAGATTTTTACTCGTGTGGGTGCCTCTGATGATCTTTCAGCAGGTCAATCTACTTTTATGATTGAAATGTCAGAGGTAGCTGATATTCTGAAAAATGCCACGGCAAACAGCTTATTAATATTTGATGAGATTGGCCGTGGTACGTCGACTTTTGATGGAATGAGTATTGCCAAATCGGTACTAGAATATGTTCATCACAAGAAAAATGTGGGAGCGAAGACACTTTTTGCTACCCATTATCATGAATTAACAGATATGGAAAGTCAACTTTCAGGTGTAAAGAATTTTAATATTGCTGTCAAAAAACGCGGTGACGATATCACCTTTTTGCGCAGAATTATTCGTGGCCCTGCTGATGACAGCTATGGAATTGAAGTAGCAAAACTAGCAGGTGTACCCGAAAAGGTGATTAAACGAGCCAAAGAGGTTCTCTCTGAACTTGAAAATGGTGAAATGTCTCTTTCTCATCGCAGTCACGAAAATCGATTTAGCGATGAACCTGTTCAGCTGACAATGGAAACAGCTGACGGTGAAGTCTTGCAAAAATTACAATCAATCGATGTGAATTCACTTACTCCCATTGAGTGTATGAATCAATTATTTGAACTTGTCAGTATGTTAAAGTAAAGTGAGGTGCTAAATGCCAAAGATCAGACTCTTAGATAAACATGTTGCTGAACTAATTGCCGCCGGTGAAGTTGTTGAGCGACCTTCATCAGTCATTAAGGAATTAGTAGAAAATGCAATTGATGCCAACTCCACTGTTATCACTGTTGAAATCCGCGGTGGCGGAAACTCTTTTATGCGTGTAACCGATAATGGAGTAGGTATTTCGAAAGAAGATGTACCAACGGCATTTTTGCGCCATGCAACCAGTAAAGTAATAGACGAAAATGACTTGTCGGCCATTGCAACACTCGGATTCAGAGGCGAAGCGTTGGCATCTATCTCTGCTGTTGCAAAGGTAGAACTCCTTACAAAACCAAAAGAACAGTCTATAGGTGTAAGATATACTGTGAGTGGGGGAGAATATGCCACTTTAGAAGATGCAGGTTGTCCTGACGGTACTACCATCATTATTAGAGATCTCTTCTTTAATACACCAGCGAGAATGAAATTTTTAAAAAAAGATGTAACCGAAGGCAACGCTATTTCGGGAATTTTAGATAAAATTGCGCTTTCTCATCCAGAAATATCTTTTCGTTTTATTCGTGATGGGAAAGAACAGCTTCATACGCCTGGAGATAGCAAGCTTTTCTCTGCTATTTATGCAGTTTTTGGGAAAGAATTTTCATCACACCTTTTACCTGTGCAATATGAACTGCAAAGCGTAAAGGTAAATGGCTTTATTTCTACTCCAACAACCAGTAGACCAAACCGAAGCATGCAGAACTTTTTTATTAATGGCCGTTTTATTAAAAGCAGAACCGCTGCTGCTGCCTTAGATGAAGCCTGTAAAGGTTCTATCATGATTGGAAAGTTTGCAGCCTGTATTCTTAATCTAGAAATGTCTTTTGAAGCCGTAGACGTCAACGTTCATCCGGCAAAGCTTGAAGTGCGTTTTGTAAATGAACGTCCTGTTTTTGATTCCGTTTATCATGCTGTGAAATCAGCTTTAGCAAAAGATGATTCTAAAAAAATAATGGAATTTAAGAAACCACTGCCATTGCCGGATGCTCCTGTTGAAAAAGCAGAACAAACCGTATTACATACAGAAACTTTTTCAATCCCTAGCGCTGTAAAGTCAGACAACTTCACAACAAGAGAGCCTTCTTTTTTCAACCCTTCTATTTCATCTTTACATGACAGTGGAAAC
Organism: Scatolibacter rhodanostii; assembly: GCF_900197595.1. Classification (GTDB taxonomy): domain Bacteria; phylum Bacillota; class Clostridia; order Oscillospirales; family Acutalibacteraceae; genus Scatolibacter; species Scatolibacter rhodanostii. The sequence continues at coordinate 565,634 of NZ_FZLO01000001.1, forward strand.
AACGGGAATTTTGAGAAACCACCTATTCCAAGATCTTTGGATTTGTTGCTAGATTCTTCCGATGAAAAGAAGCACAATGAAGTAATAAATGTGCCACAACCACAAGAAGAAATCATAAATCAGAATTTTGTGCAAGAAAACGTTCGGCAGTTCGAGGAAATGAGAAAACCAGAAGTGGTAACGCGCTATATCGGTGAAGTCTTTGACACTTACATTATCTTGCAATATGGACCAAGCTCGATTATGTTGATAGATAAACACGCAGCGCATGAGAGAATTCTATATGAAAAACTTAAAAAGCAATCTGGTGAAAGTGCTGAACAGCTTTTATTACAGCCTGTTACCGTAACGCTTGATAAAGAAGCTTATACACAAGTGTTATCCCATACAGACACCTTGCAACAGGTAGGTTTTGGAATAGAAGATTTTGGACCAGGATTGATTCTTGTACGTTCGGCTCCTCTTTTTTTAGATGGGACAGATGTGGGTTCTGCCTTGGATGAAATTGCAGGGTATCTAACGTCTCATAAAAATGATTTGACAACTGAGCATTTAGACTGGCTCTATGCTAACATTTCTTGTCGTGCTGCTATAAAAGGTGGAAATAAAAGTACAAATGAAGAACTAATTGCTCTGGTTAAACAACTTGAAGAAAATCCCGAAATAAAATATTGCCCGCATGGCAGACCAATTTCCATGTTGATTAAGAGATATGATATAGAAAAACAATTTGGCAGATGAGGTGAGCACTTGATATCGGCAGCAGCAGTGGTAGGTCCTACCGCTTCAGGAAAAACAGCTTTTGCTATTCAACTAGCAAAACGCTTGAACGGTGAAATTATATCTTGTGATTCTATGCAAATTTACAAAGGCTTGGCTGTTGGTACAGCAAAACCCTCGATGAAAGAACTTTTTGAAGTCAAACATCATCTAATTGATTTTTTAGACATAGAAAAACCGTTTAGTGTATCCGATTATGTTTTGACTGCAGAAACTGTAATGAAGGACGTCTGGAACAGGCAAAAGCTCCCCCTAATTGTTGGTGGAACTGGCCTATATGCACGCTCGCTTCTTTCTGGCCTTTCTTTTGAAGAGGACTGTCGCGACGATAACATTCGGCAACAGTTAACTTCTCAAGCAGAAACAGGCGGCGGACAAATGCTCTATGAACAATTAAAAGCCATAGATTTAGCTGCTGCTAACAAAATTCACCCAAACAATACGAAAAGAGTGATTCGCGCACTAGAATTTTGTCAGGTTACGGGCCGGCTTTTTTCGGAACAAATCGAAAATTCAAAACCAGCTACACCAAAATATAATTATCTTATGTTTTGCTTAGCTTTTCAAGATCGTGAAAATTTATATAAGAGAATTAACCAAAGAGTAGAAGCTATGATTGAGAATGGCTTGTTAGAGGAGGCAAAATACCTTTACGGCAAAGTAAAAGCTGGCGCTATTTTACCAACAGTTGTACAAGCCATTGGATATAAAGAACTGTTTCCTTATTTTGAAGGGAAAGTTACTCTTGATGAAGCTGCTAATAAAATTAAACAAGAAACTAGACATTATGCAAAACGTCAGCTTACATGGTTTAAACGAGAAAAAAATATCACCTATTTATATTTAGATGAAATCGGCATGGAGCAAGCGATTGAAGAAGCAGTTTTGCTCCTAGAAGAAAAAGGGATTTGGAAAGCGAAGTGATCATATGGACAGCCAAAAAATCAGAAAAATCTCGGCAACTTTTATTGGTGTTTTGCTCTTGATTTATGTGGCCTATCAATTTCATATGGCAACAAAAAAGGGTATGGAGACCGAAACTGTCACTTATGCTTCTGTAGAAGATTCCATTCAGGTAAAGGCTTTGGCCTTGCGTGAAGAAACTGTAATTGAAGGCAGTGGCACTGGGTTATTAAGTTATGTTGTAGCCGATGGCACGAATGTAAGTAAAGATAGTGTTATCGCGCAAACTTATCCCAATGAAGCTGGTGCTGCTGCACAAACGCAATTATCTCGATTAGATAGTGAAATTTCAGTATTAGAAAAACTGCTTTCTCCGGGTGACAATTATATATCTAATCCTGGGTTAATTGGTACTCAGATTTATACGGCACTAGATGAACTTTGTCAGGTTGTTCCATCTGGTGATTTTTCTAATCTATCCACAAAACGTGATACTTTTCATCTTGCTTTAAGTCGAAAAAATATTATTGCGGGCTTTGAAAAAACAGAAGACTATTCTACCCGCTTAGATACGCTTAAGTCCGAAAGAGAAACGCTTTCGGCTACAGCAGAAAATAAAACAAATGAAATCACATCACCTGTAGCAGGCTATTTTTCTAATGAGTTCGATGGGTTTCAAAATCAACCATCGCTTGAAGAAATTAAATCTTTGTCTGTCGAAGAGATAAAAGCCTTAATGGAAAAAGAAAAAAAATCTGTTTCTGAAAATACAGTTGGCAAAGTTATTACCGGTTTCAATTGGTACTTTGTTGCTGTTCTTTCAAAAGAAGAAACTTTGAAAATGCAAGGATTGCAAAATGTAGACATCCAAATTCCGTTTTCTACTACAGAAAAGATTCCAGCAGAAATTGTATATAAAACAAAGAACTCTGCCACTGGAGAAACAGCTTTCGTTTTTGCCTGCGATAACATGAGTCCTGAAATTGCGAAAATCCGAAATGAAACTATTAAAATTACCTTGGCAACTTATCAAGGCCTTCTCGTTAATGAACGTTCTATTCTATTTGAAGATTATGAAGAAAAACGTTATAATAAAGAAACCGACACTACTGAAAGTATTATGCACGAAAAAGTGAAGGGTGTTTATATTAAGAACGGTGCTAAAGTGAAATTTGTGCAGATTTTTTCAGATAAAACGATGAATGGGTATGCCATTTGTAAAACAACTCTTTCAGAGGAAGAAGAAAATCTACTTGTAACTGGTTCAACAATAAGGCTGTACGACGAAGTCATCATGGGAGGTACAGATTTATATGACGGAAAACTTATTCTCTAAAAGCCAACAAATTTTTGATGAAAATTATAAAACTATAAAAGAAAAAATTGCATTGGCGGCTAAAAAATCAGGTAGAAAGTCAGAAGATATTACACTTTTGGCGGCCACAAAAACTGTTCCTGTCGAAATCATTAATCATGCCATCCGGTCAGGAATTTCTTGTATCGGTGAGAATCGTGTGCAGGAATTTCAAGAAAAATATGATCGGTTGGATTCTTATTGTGATAAACATTTTATTGGGCAATTACAAACAAATAAGGTAAAATATTTGATTGGAAAAGTTAGTTGTATCGAATCTGTAGATAGCCTAAAACTAGTCAAAGAAATTTCACGCCTGTCTGCTCAGATGGATGTCACGACCAATATTTTAATTGAAGTTAACATCGGTCGTGAAGCAAACAAAGGTGGCATTATGCCAGAAAATCTTTTGGATTTTGTTGATGAAGCTCGTCAATATCCCCACATAACGGTAAATGGTCTCATGGCAATTCCTCCAATTTGTGAAGATTCAAACGATTTGACGCCATTTTTTTCACAGATGAATCAATATTATGTTGACATCCGAGACAAAAAATTAGATAATGTATGCATGCAACACTTGTCAATGGGGATGTCTGGTGATTTTGAACTAGCCATTGAACAAGGGGCTACTATTGTGCGAATAGGATCGCTTTTATTTGGTGGTCGAAAATAACAATTACAGTCTTTGAAGTAGGGAGGCATAAAATGTCGCTTAAAGATAAATTCCAAAATTTTTGGAGTGTGCCGGAAGATGAGTTAGAAGAGGAACTGGAAGAAGAGATTCCAGAACAAGAAGAAACTTCTAGAAGATTATCTTTCTTTAGCGGCAATTCTCGCCATAATGACACGAGCAGCCACACGCAAAGAAATGAAAGCGAAGTCAATAACGTTGTCAATATTAGTGGAAAAACCAAGGTAAAAGTGGCTTTATTTAAACCAGTCAGTTTTGGAGAAGAAACTAGAGTTATTGCTGATGAATTGATTCAAAAACACACTGTTATTGTAAATCTTGAGGCAACAGAGCGTGAAACCTCTCGTCGAATCATTGATTTTTTAAGCGGTGTGGCTTATGCGTATGGCGGCAGCATTAAAAGAATTGCCTCAGGAACATTCATTATAATTCCATATAATGTAGACTTAAAAGGCGATAGTGTGGTCGAAGAAATTGAAAATGGAAACTATTTTTAATGAAAAATAACATTTTGTCTGCGCAAATCAGAGATAGTCTTACTATTGCAGAAAAACGGCCGCATTTTATTGGCTTTTTAACAGAAGCTGAGATTGCTGAGGCGGAGTTGGAATTAAAATATAACACAAATGAAGAGATACAGATTATGTTTTGGGGTGGCCACGAACAGGCTAAGCGAAAATTTTTAGGATTATTTCCATTTTTCACAGAACCAAGTGAAGAAAATTTTCCGATTCAACCCATTACTTTTACTTTTTCTAAGTTGTATCCGCTTACACACAGTGATTTTTTAGGAAGTTTTATGGCTTCAGGCGTTGAAAGAGATACCATCGGCGATATTTTAATTGAAGATGGGCGGTGCGTTGCTTTTCTAAGAGAAGAAATTTCTCCATACTTTCAATCCAATATTCAAAAGGTCGGCAAAGTTTCTGTACAAATGAACTCTGGCTTTTCTGGAGATTTGCCAATTGTAGACCATTTTGAAGAAATCACCGGTGTAGTTTCATCGGCAAGGCTAGACTGTATTATTGCATTTTTAATTCGTCAAAGTCGGGAAAAATCCGCAAATTTTGTCAAATCAGGATACGTTTCCGTTAATCATAGAGAAATTTCAGCAGGCGCTAAAACAGTACAAGAGGGTGACGTCGTTTCTATTCGTAAAAGCGGTCGTTTCTTAATTGATCAATTGGGTCCTAATACATCAAAAGGACGTATGAAAATTCGCTGCCGAAAGTACAAATAAGGGGGAGTCGTAATATGTTAACAATAAGAGAAATTAATGAAATTAGTTTTGGAAAAGCAGGGTTCTCAGGATATAAACCTGAAGATGTAGATAATTTTATCGATTCTGTTGTAGAATCTTTCACACAAATGGAAGCCGAAAAAGAAACCTCATCTAGAAAGGTAGCAGAATTAACATCTAGAAATTCTGAATTACAAAACAAGCTTTCGATTCTAGCTGAAAAAATAGAATCTTATCGTAAAGATGAAGATGGTATTAAGGATGCTCTTATTGCTGCTCAAGTTTCTGCTCGCGGAACGGTGAAAGATGCTGATAAAAAGGCTGAAATCATTCTGGCCAATGCTGATCATCAGGCGAAAAGCATGCTTTCTGAAGCAGAAAAAGAACGTAACCATCTTGTAGAAGATGCAAGAGAAGAAGCTGCCCAAATGGCAAGACTTTATGCCGGACAAATAGAAGAGAAGAAAAAAGAGTTAGAAGAAGTTAAAAAGCAAGTTACTGCTTTTAGATCTTCTCTTCTTGAAATGTATAAAAAGCATTTAGACTGCATTAATCATATTCCCTCTTTCAGACATAAAGACAATAACATAAATGAATCTGTGTCTACACAAGAAATAACTGAGCAAGAACAACCCGTGATAACTGCAGAAATGCAACTACCACAGCAGGCGATTATTTCGGAAGAATCTCCTCTGCAGGCTGAGCCAATCATTGCTGAACAGCAGCCCGTAAGTGAATCTAGCGATTTCGTTTCCCAAGAGTCCATTCCATCTAATATTCCGTATCGAGAAGAGCCGCAAACGCAGGTGCTGCCTAAACAACAACCCCTCTCTCAATCTACAAAACCTATACAAGTGGAAAGAACAGCTGTTCCACAGCATTCTACAAATCCGATGATGCAAAAAGTAAACTATGCACAGGGTAAACGTCGTGCCCCAGCTCCTAATATACCAGATTTAACCTATGCTTCGGATGATTTAACTGATATTGGAATTAACACAATGACTTTTAATAGTATTCCAGAATCTCTTCTAAATGAAAAAAAGACAGGCTACACAAATCTTGAGTTTGGTGAAGGTGTCGATGTCACCACCAGATAACGACATTTTGGAGGATAAGATGCCTTTTATTGTATTTGCTATATCATTGCTACTAATTGCTGTTGATCAAATAACAAAATATCTAATTGATTTACACTTAAAACCTATTGGCAATTTTGAGGTAATTAAGAATTTTTTCAGTCTTGACTATCTTGAAAACAGAGGTGCTGCACTCGGGATTTTGCAAGATAAACGTTGGATTTTTATTGTATTAACTGCTCTTATTTGTGTTGCTATGCTTGTATTTCTTTTTAAATACAAACAGCATAATTTTTGGACATATACCTCCATCTGCTTGATTTTTGCAGGTGGAATTGGCAATTTAATTGATCGGATACTTCGTGGCTATGTTATTGATTTTCTCTATTTTCATTTTTTCCCTTATCGGTTTAACATTGCCGATTGTTGTGTTACTGTCGGAGCTATTCTATTTGCAGTTGCTGTAATCATGTTTGAAAAGAAACAGAATGAAAAAGTGATAGAAGATGAAAAATCAGAATGAGAACCTATGCAGTCGGTTAGAAATAACCTCAGATTCCGAAAAGCGCTTAGACAAATTGCTGACAGACAAAATTGACAATTTATCCCGTTCAGCTGTTCAACAATTAATTGAAGGTGGTTATGTCACAAATCGTGCTGGTAAAACACTTGCTAAGAGTGCTAAGGTTTTACCAGGTGAACTTATTTATGTTTGTATACCGCAAGCTCAAGAAGTCGACATTTTACCAGAAAACATTCCTCTCGATGTTGTGTATGAAGATAACGATTTATTAGTGGTGAATAAACCAAAAGATATGGTTGTCCATCCTGCACCTGGACACGCAACGGGTACTCTGGTAAATGCTTTGATGTTTCATTGTCAAAGTTCACTGTCTGGCATTAATGGTGTATTGCGTCCAGGCATTGTCCATCGCATTGATAAAGACACCAGCGGGCTTCTAATTGTAGCTAAAAATGATTTGGCTCATGTCGGTTTGGCTACTCAAATACAAAAACACAGCTTTAGTAGACAATATCAAGCCATCGTTTATGGTAACGTAAAAGAAGATGCAGGTACAATTTCTGCGCCAATCGGCAGACACCCTGTAGACAGAAAAAAAATGGCAGTGATTACTTCTTCATCAAAAGCGAGACATGCTGCCACTCATTTTGACGTTGTAAAAAGATATGATGGTTTTACCTATGTGAAATTAACATTAGAAACCGGTAGAACACATCAAATTCGTGTTCACATGGCTTATATTGGGCATCCTGTTGCTGGTGATCCTGTATATGGGCCTAAAAAAGTAATCACTTCTTTGAATGGACAATGTTTGCACGCTGGACATATCGGATTTGTGCACCCACGAACAGGCGAGCAATTGACGTTTGATGCTCCGCTCCCGGAATATTTTCTAAAGTTTTTATCAAAACTGAAAGAGCGCTGATAGGTGATTTTATGAGGGAAGATAAGCAAGTGACGCTTTTGATCGGTGTAGGTCTTTTTTTTTGCATGCTTATTTTAGGATATGCCACCTTTTATGCTCAGCCCATTCAACTATATGCCGTGACCAATTCACCTGCTACCACTCAATCCGGTTTTGATGATACAACATGGAATTCAAGTGTTTCTTCTTTAGCAGAAACTAGCTTTTTAGAAGAAAATTTTAGGTTAATTAATATTAATACAGCTACGCTTTTGGAGCTTATGGAGCTTGAAGGCATAGGGGAAAGTACAGCTAAGAAAATCATTCAATATCGAGAAGAAAACGGACCCTTTTCAGAGTCAAGCGAACTTCTAAATATAAGTGGGATAGGAGAAAAAAAGTTTGCTTCTATTGAACCCTATGTGACGGTAAATGAATGAATATATAGATAAAAGGGAGTATTGGAAATGAAAGTAATTGAAACCAAAAATTATGATCAGTTGAGTCGAATTGCGGCACAGATGATTGGGGGGCAAATTCTACTTAAACCTGATTCTGTGTTAGGATTAGCCACCGGAAGTTCTCCGATTGGCACTTATAAACACCTTATTACGCAGTATGAAGAAGGCGTTTTGAACTTTTCAGCTGTAAGAACGGTAAATCTAGATGAATATTGTGGTTTAACGCAAAATTCTGAGCATGGATATCGCTATTTTATGAATCATACTCTATTTAATCATGTTAATATTGATTTGAAAAACACCTTTGTCCCTATGGGTAATGCTGAAGACCCAGAGCAAGAGTGTCTCCGCTATGAAAAATTGGTAGCAGATTTAGGTGGTATTGATCTGCAAATTTTAGGCATTGGACACAATGGGCATATCGGATTCAACGAACCCAGTGAAAGTTTTCCTTCTGAAACGCATATTGTTGATTTGGCGCAAAGTACAATAGATGCCAATTCACGTTTATTTGATGACCCAAATGATGTACCTAGGAAAGCAATTACCATGGGAATTGGTACCATTATTAAAGCGAAAAAAATTCTTTTAATTGCGGGTAGTGATAAAAGAGAAATCGTTGAGAAAGCAATCTATGGAAAAATTACGCCAGAAGTGCCTGCCTCTGTCTTACAACTTCATAGAGATGTGACAATCATTATCAGTGCAGAGTGATTTTTCTTTGCTAAATAGAACTAACACAAAGAAGTACCTTTCCATAGCAAAGGTACTTCTTTGTGCATAAAACTCTATGGATCTATTTTTATTCTAGAATTCTGTAAGAACAGTAATCTTATATCCACAAAATATTAGGCGCTTTTCGTTAAAAAGTTTGATTTTAGCCTTTCTTTTTTCAGATAAGAATAGAGAAAAAGTTTCTATAACCTTTTATTTACTGTAAGATTGTGGTATACTATTCTATCAATAAGCATAATTATACAAACACTAAAAGTGGAGGAAAACAATGTCTAAAATGAGTGTGCATCACATCAGCGATGCGGTTAATTTGAACGTTCTATCTGATAGACGATTCAAAACAATCCGTATTTCAGTTAATATGTTGGTGCCAATGGAAAATGACACTGCTTCGGCTTATGGTATATTGCCACGAATCGTCACACGTGCTACTGAACACTACCCCGATTATACACAGCTTACACAAAAACTGGCTGACTTATATGGAGCTACACTTGATTGCCACGTTTATAAGCTTGGTGGCTATCAAGGAATTTCTATTTTTGTAGAAGGAATTTCAAATCGTTATGCATTTGATCAGGAAGACATGGTAAGTGAACTTTGCAGTTTGCTTTTCAGTATTATTGAAAATCCTCTAAAAGACAAGGATGGCCTTCTAATTAAAGATAATTTTTTACAAGAAAAGAGGCAAGTTCTAGAAGTCTTCGACTCTGAATTTAATGATAAAATATATTATGCCCAAAAAAAAGCGCAGGAAATTCTATTTGACGGCAAACCCGAAGGTCTTAATCGTTATGGGACGAGAGAACAAGTAGAGAATTTAACTTTAGAAGACGTCTCGTCTGCTTGGGACAAATTATTAAGAACAGCTAAATTTGAAGTTTTTATTTTAGGAGATTGTAAATTCGATCAAAAGGTTTTTAACAGGACTTTTGCTTCTCTTGGCCAGCATCAATCTTACCAGCCTGAAAAGATTGATACGCTAGTGATAAAAGATGTAACAGATGATATGCCTTTATCACAATCAAAACTAGTTATGGGATTTACCGCTGATGCTGAATTTGGGGAAAGTGATGCTTTCAAGCTCATGGCTGCTGTTTATGGTGGTACCCCCAGTTCAAAACTTTTTGCCAATGTGAGAGAAAAAATGAGTCTTTGCTATTATTGCTCATCCGCTTTTGATGCCAATACAAATACTATGTTTGTACAAAGCGGTGTAGAAACTGAAAATATAGAAAAAGCACGCAAAGCAATCTTAGAACAACTTGAGCATGTGAAAACAAGCAATATAACAGAAGAAGAAATACAATCGGCCAAATTGGCTATTAGTAACTCCTATCGTTCTGTCAATGACTCTTTAGAAGCAATGGAAAACTGGTATTTATCACAAGTCTTCCGTCCTTCCGTTAAATCTCCTGAAGAAGCTGTCACTTCTATCGAAAAAATAGCAAAAGAGGAGATTGTCTCAGCTGCAAATCATCTTACTTTAAATACAGTTTACGTATTAAAAGGCAATGCATAACAATATTGTTATGGGAGGAATATATGGAAAAAAAGAAAGTAACAGGACAGTATATAAATGATAGTTATTACCAAATTAAACATCCCTCAGGACTTGAGATTCTGATTTATCCAAAAGAAAACAGTACCACTACTTACGCACTGTTTGGTACCCGATATGGTTCGATTGACAACTGTTTTAAAAGAAGCGATGAATTATCAGCCGAAACAGTTCCAGAGGGGATAGCCCACTATTTGGAGCATAAACTTTTTGAAAGTGAAGAAGGAGATGCTTTTGAGCGCTATGCCAAAACTGGTGCCAGTGCAAATGCATTTACTTCTTTTGATTCAACTTGTTATCTTTTTTCTTGTACCGATCGTTTTTATGAATCCTTAGAAATTTTGTTGGATTTTGTCCAATCACCCTATTTTACAAAAGAAACTGTAGCCAAAGAACAAGGTATTATCGGACAAGAAATCAAAATGTACGATGATGACCCTAATTGGCGTGTAGTTGTCAATCATTTAAGAGCATTGTATCATCATCATCCTGTTAAGGACGATATCGCCGGTACTGTTGAAAGCATTGCAGAGATCACTCCTGAATATCTCTATCGTTGTTACCACACATTTTACAATCTCAATAATATGGCTTTGTGTATTACAGGAGATGTGGATATAGATGGCGTACTTGACATTTGTGATAAAATGTTAAAAAAAGCAGAACCAATTAAGATAGAAAGAGTTTTCCCTGCAGAACCGCAGTCTGTTGTCACTCATTATGTGGAAGACAGGCTCTCCGTAGCCATCCCGGTTTTTCAGTTTGGATTTAAAGAAATTTTGAGAGACCAAGGCCATATTTCTGAAAAAGATTTGGCAGCAGTCGAAGTACTGCTTGAGATTTTAGCCTCTGATTCTTCTCCTTTATTTCGTAAACTCTTAGATGCCGGTTTAGTCAGCGAATCAAGTTTCTCTCATGAATATTTTGAGGGGGCAGGGTATGCTTCTGTATTTTTTAGTGGTGAATCTAAGGATCCTAAAAGAGTATCTGAAATTATTATGGATGAAGTTCACCACTTGCAAGAAACAGGAATTGACGAAAAAAGTTTTCAACGAGCCAAAAAAGCTTGTTATGGGGAAATCGTCAGTGCTCTTAACAGTACCTCCGCTATCTCTAATATCATGGTTAGTCTTGCTTTTAAAGATAGAGAATTATTTGCTTATGTAGATGCCTTTCCAAACCTATTAAAAGAAGATGTTGAGCAAAAATTAAAGCAAATCTTTGTTCCAGAACAAAGCGCTTTATCTGTTATCCTTCCATTAGAAAATAATGAAAAAGAATTTATGGCGTAAATAAATTAAAATTGAAACTCTATCTATTTTCTTCGGTTTATCAATTAACTGAACGGAAAAAATGGACCCAGAAAGGGGTATGTTATGCAACATTTAGTTGAATTTCCCAAGCTTGGGATTGAAATGACGGTGAATGAAACTGTTTTTACCATAGGCAATTTTGAAATTAAATGGTACGGTCTACTCATAGGAATCGGCTTTTTTCTTGCTATTTTGTATGCTATGAAAATGGCTAAAAAAATGAATGTCAACGATGATAAGCTTTTGGATGTTATTATTTTTGGCGTAATTGGCGGTATTGTCGGTGCAAGACTATACTATGTTATTTTTTATCCGGGTGACAAATATATTAATAACCCGATGGAAATATTCCAAATTCGCGATGGTGGATTGGGCTTTTATGGCGGGTTTATCGGCGGCCTTCTCTGTGCTTTAATTGTTGCCAAAATTAAGAAAATGAATATTCCTGCTCTATTCGATTTGGTTGCCTTGGGTTTCTTAATTGGGCAGAGCTTTGGTCGTTGGGGCAATTTTACAAACCAAGAAGCTTTTGGCGGACCTACCGATTTACCTTGGGGTATGCAAAGCGACAATACAAGATTATTTTCTGAAACACCTGTGCATCCGTGTTTTTTATATGAATCATTGCTATGTGCTTTAGGTTTTGTTCTTTTGCACTTTTTTACAACTAAGTTGCGTAGGTATGATGGTCAAACATTCTTACTCTATCTGGTTTGGTATGGAATCTCTCGCTTCTTCATTGAAATGACGCGTACCGATAGCTTAATTGTTGGCAACTCAGCATTAAAAGTATCTATGCTAGTCTCCGCTCTTTTTGTCGCTGCTGCTGTAGTTCTTCTCTTTATCTTCCGTCATCGTACTTCATTAACAGGTGTGGGCAGCAAAGAGGTTATGCAAGCTGTAGTAGTTGGAGATAATGAATATAGTACCATTTTTACAGATGAAAAGTTGGAAGACGTTTCTGTCGATGAAAATAATTCTGTTGATGACATTCAAAAAGAAGAGGATTAGGGAGATAAGATGGCAAATATCATAAACGGAAAAGAAATTTCAAAGAGAATTAGACAGCAATTATCGGAAGAAGTTGCTGAACTGAAGTCTCTCGATATCACACCCGGACTTGCTGTTATTATTGTAGGAGAAGACCCGGCTTCTAAAATCTATGTGAGAAATAAGAAATTAGCCTGCGAAGAAATTGGTCTATTTTCTGCTGAATTTTCTTTACCGGCAAACACGACACAATCTGAATTAATTGACCTGATAGAAGTTTTAAATCAAGATCCACAAATTAATGGAATATTGGTTCAGTCGCCACTACCTGCTGGTTTAGATGAAGCAATTGTGGTTCACACGATTTTACCGGAAAAAGATGTTGATGCATTTCACGAACAAAATGTGGGTAAAATTATGATTGGCAATTTTGCTTTTTTACCTTGCACACCTGCTGGTGTGATTGAATTAATTCATTCTACTGGCATATCTATTGCAGGAAAAAATTGTGTAGTTCTTGGTAGAAGTAACATTGTAGGTAAACCTATGTCCATGCTTTTACTCCATGAAAATGGAACCGTTACGATTTGTCACAGCCAGACAAAAAACATGACAGAAATTTGCAAAAAAGCCGATATCTTGGTCTCAGCTATAGGAAAGCCTAAATTTGTTACTGCCGATATGATTCAAGAAGGTGCTATTGTAATTGATGTAGGAATGAATCATGATGAAAACGGCAAACTTTGCGGAGACGTGGATTTTGAAGCTGTAGAAAAAATTGCTTCTTATATCACACCTGTTCCAGGCGGTGTAGGACCTATGACCATTACTATGTTATTGAAAAACACAATAACTGCAGCAAAAATGCAAAATCAAAGAAAGTTATTCTGAGGTTGTTATGTCTAAATTATTAGAAAAGATTCATTCTCCTGCGGATTTAAGAAATCTGAGTGAAAATGAACTTTCACAATTGTGTGAAGAAATTAGAAACACAATTATTGACACTGTCTCTTCTAACGGAGGACATTTGGCATCCAATTTAGGAGTGGTAGAGCTTGCCCTTTCCTTGCATCTTGTTTTTCATTTGCCTGATGACAGTATTGTTTGGGATGTAGGACATCAATCCTACCCACATAAATTATTGACAGGGCGTTATGATCAGTTTGCAACTACGCGCACTCAGGGTGGTCTTTCTGGCTTTCCTTCTCGTGAAGAAAGCGCTTATGATATCCTCACTTCTGGTCATGCTAGCACTTCTGTTTCAGCTGCACTCGGTATTGCTGAAGCAAATTTTGTACAAGGTAAAGATGATTTTAGTGTCGCCGTCATTGGTGATGGAGCGCTTACCGGAGGACTCGCTTATGAAGGCATGAATAACGCTGGACGTGCTAAGCGAAATCTAATTGTTGTATTAAATGACAACACCATGTCAATTTCCAAAAATGTCGGTTCTGTTGCGAGGCATCTTACTTATATTCGTACAAGACCCAGCTATATCCGTATCAAGAAAAACTTAGAAAATGCGGTAATGAAAATTCCTCTACTCGGTAAATATCTTGTGAGAATTTTAAAAGGCTTTAAAGTAGCAGTTAAAAAGTTTTTTTACAAATCAACTCTATTTGAAGACATGGGATTCACCTACTATGGCCCATTCGATGGTCATTCAATCAAAGACTTAACTAGAATTCTCGAAAGTGTAAAGCTAGTTAAAAAACCTGTTTTAGTGCATGTCGTTACAAATAAAGGCAAAGGGTATAAATATGCCGAAAAATCCCCATCTGAATACCATGGCATTTCCGGCTTTGATGTCTTGACGGGAGAAAGAAGTAGTAGTAGTAAAAGCTTCTCTGATATTTTTGGGAAAGTGCTATGCGATTTAGCTGCTAAAAATGATAAAATTTGTGCCATCACAGCTGCTATGCAAGACGGCACAGGTCTCTCCATGTTTAGAGAACAGTATAAAAACCGTTTTTTTGATGTGGGCATTGCAGAAGAGCACGCGGTTACTTTTGCAGGTGGTATGGCCGCTAGAGGTGCACTGCCGGTATTTGCGGTTTACTCAACTTTTTTGCAGCGTGCCTATGATCAAATGATTCATGATGTTGCGCTGCAAAATACAAAGATGATTTTAGCAATCGACCGTGCTGGCATTGTTGGCGAAGATGGAAAAACCCATCAAGGTCTTTTTGATACGGCTTATTTGCAGACGATACCAAATGTTACACTCTATTCTCCTAGCTATTTTAACGAATTAGAAGCTCAACTGACTTACCTTGTAGAAGAAGGGGAAAAGCTTTGTGCTATTCGTTATCCACGTGGAATTGAATTATTTAAACCCAAAGATTTCATTCCAACTGCTGACTCTTATCAAGTGTACGGTGAACCGGATGCGGAATTTGCTATTGTGACGTATGGTCGTCTATTCTCATTTGCCGCAACAGCTTACCATTCACTAAAGCAAAAAGGTATTGCTCTCAAAATCGTTAAATTAAATCGTATTATTCCCATTGATAAGCAAGCTGTAAAAGAAGCTGCAAAGTGCCGCACCGTATTTTTTTACGAAGAAGCCATTTTGCAAGGCGGTATTGGGGAACATTTCAGCTATTTGCTGCAAAAAGAAGCGTTTATTGGCAAATATCGTATAAAAGCTATTGAAGATCCCTTTGTGGAACATGCACCTATGTTTTATGCTTTAGAAGCTCTGGGGCTTTCTGCTTCTTCTATAGAGGAAACTATATTTCAAGAATATAAAGAGATGAAAGTAGGGAATAAAATTGAAAAAGAGGCTTGATTTGCTTGTTTTTGAAAAAGGACTTGCGGAAAGCCGCGAAAAAGCAAAATCAATTATTATGTCTGGTTTGGTATATATTAAAAATCAAAAATATGACAAACCCGGTGAAACTGTAGATGAAGACTCTCAGATTGAAGTAAGGGGAAAAGGTCTTCGCTATGTAAGCCGGGGCGGTCTAAAGCTTGAAAAAGCAATGCAAATTTTTCCCGTAAATATTGAGCAACAAATTTGTATGGATGTTGGAGCCTCTACAGGCGGATTTACAGATTGTATGCTGCAAAATGGCGCCGCTAAAGTATATGCGGTGGATGTAGGTTATGGGCAATTAGCATGGAGCCTGAGGACAGATGCAAGAGTCATTAACCTTGAAAGAACGAACGCACGTTATTTATCAAACAAAGAGATTCCAGATAAAATTTTTCTGACTTCGGTCGATGTTTCTTTTATTTCTCTTACCAAAATCTTACCTGCCATACATGATCTTTTGCAAGATAAAGGGTATGCTGTTTGCCTTATTAAGCCTCAATTTGAAGCAGGAAGAGATAAAGTCGGAAAAAAAGGAGTTGTACGAGATAAAGACGTGCATGAAGAAGTCATTAAAAAGATAATTGATTTTGCACTGTCTGCTGGTTTTTCTATTCGGGCGCTTACTTTCTCTCCTGTTAAAGGCCCTGAAGGAAATATAGAGTATTTAATACAACTTCAAAAAGAGGAAGCCGTCCAAATATGGCCTGATGTCCTCGATGTAAAAACAGTAGTAAAAGCTTCACATCAAGAATTAGACGGAGCAGCAAAATGAAAATAGCAGTGGTTACAAATTTCTCAAAAGGCGATGCAAAAAGCTGTACAAACTCGGTGTTTGCTATTCTCAAAGAGCTAGGAGCATCTGTCACAATGCACGAATATGTCTATCAAGAATCTCCTTGCACCTATGAATGCGAAATTAAAAACAGCGATGTCGTAGTTGCTGTTGGCGGTGACGGTACCATTATTCACACGGCAAAAGTGGCAGCCCGTAACCAAAAACCTATTTTAGGGATTAACGCCGGTAGATTGGGTTTTACGGCAGGACTTGAAGCAAACGAACTTTCTTTGCTTCAAAATTTGGTTACCCAAAACTATCAAATTGAAAAAAGAAGTATGCTGGCAGTTAGAATTCAGAAAAACGAGTCAGTAGTTGACAAAATTGCTTTTAATGATGCCGTTTTATCCGGAGAAGTGTCAAGGATTATGGACTATAGTATGGCTATTAGTGAAACTAAAAGCTATCGATATCGAGCAGACGGAGTTATTATTTCTACCCCTACCGGTTCTACAGCCTATTCGTTGTCTGCTGGAGGCCCTGTGGTTGAGCCAACGATGAAAGCTATGATCTATACGCCTATTTGTCCTCACTCGCTTTTAAATCGCAGTGTCATTTTTGATGCTCACACGCAATTACAACTTTCTGTTAAAGAAAATGCTGAGAAAGTCCATTTAACCGTAGATGGAGAGGAAGCTATTTTTATCGAGCCTGACGTTCAACTGACATTTGGTATTTCTGACATGACCGTTGAATTAATTCGCTTGAATCAGCGCAGTTTTTATGATACTTTAAATGAGAAGATTATCCGTTCAGTTCAATAAGATTAGGGAGAGTGCTATGAAAACACGACGACATGCAAAAATACTTGAAATCATTAAAGAAATGGATGTTGACACACAAGAAGAACTTCTTAAATATCTTAGAGATGCTGGTTTTGATATTACGCAAGCAACTGTTTCGAGAGATATTAAAGAACTTAGATTAGTCAAAACCTTATCTCGAAGTGGGAAATATCGTTACTCCACAGGAAACGAATCAGTAGGCGATATTTCTTCTAAATTTTATACATTATTTGCTGATTCTGTCAATTCTGTAGAATCAGCGCAAAATATGGTAGTCATTAAAACACTGACCGGTATGGCACAAGCCGTATGTGCTGCCATGGACTCCATGCCGTGGCAAAATTTTATAGGGACTCTGGCCGGTGATGACACTATCTTCGTTGTTTGCCGCAACGAATCAGCTGCTTTAGAAACACAAGAAGAATTCAGAAAACTAATTATAAACGGGTGACATTATGTTATCACAGCTATTTATCAATAAAATTGCGGTTATTGATAAAGCCTCTATCGATTTTGAGAGAGGTTTTACTGTGTTGACCGGAGAAACAGGCGCCGGAAAATCAATTATTATAGATGCTATCCACGTACTTTTGGGGGAAAGAGCATCAAAAGATTTAATTCGTACGGGAGAAAAAATGGCCAGTGTTTCTGCTGTTTTTAGTGACTTGCCAGATGATATTCTTTCCTTGGCTGAATCTTTTGGTGTACCTGTAGAAGATGACGCCTCCTTATTGATTTACCGTGAAATTCGCACAGAAGGAAAATCGGCATGCAAAATTAACGGTGCTCCTGTCACGGTTGCAATGCTAAAAGAAATTGGGCAACTTTTGGTGAGTATTCATGGGCAACATGAGAGTTATGAGCTATTATCAGAACACTTGCCGATTCAATACATTGATAGTTTTGGGGAACTTGCTTCATTGCTGACAAGTTACCAAAATAGCTATCATAAACTCAAAGAAATTCAAAAAAGACTAGATAGTTTTAATTCTGATGAAGGTGAAAAAGCTAGGCAAATTGATTTGCTTCGCTATCAAATTGAGGAAATTTCATCTGCTGATATTCATGTTGGCGAGCAAGATGAATTAATTACTGAACGCAATTCTATTCGTAACCATGAAAAAATTTCTTCGAGTGTTGAAAAAACACAGAATCTGCTAGTTGGTGATGAAGAACGAAATGGCATTTTATCTGACATCACGATGGCTGCAGAGGAAATGGAAAGCCTTTCTGAGTGGCTGGCTGATGCGGAAAAAGCGTCTCAAAAGCTAAGAGAGGCACAATATCTTTTAGAAGATGCCGACGAAATTATTCGAGAAATCAATGTAGATTTTGATACCACGTCCTTGGACATTATTGAAAATCGATTGGACCTACTGCATAAACTACATTTAAAATATGGCACAGATGAAGAGCAAATTCTTTCCTATCTTATCACTTGTGAGCAAAAACTTCATGACATTGAATTTGCCGATGAAGAACGTGAAAAACTAGAAACTGAGTATGAAAAAGAAAAAGAAAAAGCAATTCTACTTGCGAAACAACTTTCAGGAAGTCGAAAAAAGGCTGCCGAGAGGTTTGCAAAGCAAGTAAAAGAAGAACTGCAATTTTTAAATATGCTTGGTTTTGAGTTCTTAGTAGAAGTTAGTAGGGTTCCTCTTAATAACAAAGGTTGTGATAAGGTTCAATTTCTTGTCTCCGCCAATAAAGGAGAGCCGCCTAAACCAATGTCGAAGATTGCATCAGGCGGCGAACTTTCAAGAATTATGCTTTCCATTAAAACTGTGCTTTCTGGGAAAGATAATATAGACACTCTTATTTTCGATGAAATTGATACAGGTATTAGTGGAGAAGCCGCCAATAAAGTAGGGGAAAAGCTGCGACATGTTTCACTAAATCGACAAGTAATTTGCATTACGCATTTAGCGCAAATGGCCTCTTTTGCTGATAATCATCTTTTTATTGCAAAAAATGAACGTGAGGGCAGAACCTTTACAGAAGTCACCATTTTAGATGAAAATAAACGAATTGATGAGTTAGCTCGCATTATAGGCGGGAATGAAATTACTGAATTAAAAAGAAAAATGGCCAAAGAAATGCTAGACAAAGTACTTGACAAATGAAAATAGGTTAGATATACTAATAAATAATAGTGATGACGGAAAAAAAGTAAATTTTGTTTTAGCGTTTCAGAGAATCTGCGTTTGGTGCGAGCAGATACCGGACAAAATTGAAGTTACCTTCCTGAACTGCCGTTCAGAACGCGAAAGCAAGTAAGAACGAGCCGTGTTGCAAACGTTATATTGCAAGGGCATATTTAGTGCTTGTAGAGATTTTATCCTAAAAGATAAAATAAACTGAGGTGGTACCGCGATAAATTCGCCCTCTGTGCATATTTTGTGCGCAGAGGGCTTTTAGTTTTTAACGGACAATATGCCAAAAATTATTGAAGGGAGAAATATGGAATGAAAATCTACGAAGAACTGAAAGCAAGAGGTCTTTTAGCTCAGGTAACAAACGAAGAAGAAATCAGCAAGATGGTAAATGAGGGAAAGGCTGTTTTCTATATTGGATTTGACCCAACTGCAGACAGTTTGCATGTTGGACATTTTATGGCACTTTGTCTAATGAAGCGACTGCAAATGGCCGGCAATAAACCTATTGCTCTAATTGGTGGTGGTACTGCCATGGTTGGCGATCCTTCTGGGCGCAGTGATATGCGTACTATGATGACACCTGAAATCATTCAGCACAATTGCGACTGTTTTAAAAAGCAAATGAGCCGTTTTATTGAGTTTGGGGAAGATAAAGCACTTATGGTCAATAACGCTGATTGGCTAACTACCCAAAACTATATTGAATTTTTACGGGAGGTTGGCCCTCATTTCAGTGTGAATCGTATGCTTTCGGCAGAGTGCTATAAGCAACGAATGGAAAAAGGTCTTAGTTTCTTAGAGTTCAACTATATGATTATGCAAAGCTTTGATTTTTATGTCTTGTTCCAAAAATACGGCTGCAATATGCAGTTCGGCGGCGATGATCAATGGAGCAATATGCTTGGGGGAACAGAACTTATCCGCCGCAAGCTCGGCAAAGATGCCCACGCTATGACGATTACCTTGCTTCTGAATTCAGAAGGCAATAAAATGGGGAAAACGCAGTCTGGTGCAGTCTGGTTAGATCCCGAAAAAACTTCTCCGTTTGATTTCTACCAATATTGGCGAAATGTCGACGATAATGATGTAATTAAATGCTTAAAAATGCTTACTTTCTTACCTCTCGAAAAGATTCAAGAAATGGAGACATGGCAAGGTAGTGAACTTAACAGAGCAAAAGAAATTCTTGCTTTTGAATTGACTAGCCTTGTTCATGGAGAAGAAGAAGCATCAAAAGCGCAAGAAGGTGCAAAGGCATTATTTATTTCCGGGGGAAATACAGAAAATATGCCAACAACAGAGCTAAAGGCTGAAGACTTTACAGATGATAAAATCGGTATTTTAGATTTGCTCGTCAAAACTGGACTTTGCCCCTCTAAAAAAGAGGCGCGTAGAGTAGTAGAACAAGGCGGCATTTCTATTAATGATGAAAAGGTTTCAGATGTTTATCTGTTTATTCAGAAGGAACAATTTGTTAATAAAGAATTAATTCTTAAAAAAGGAAAGAAGGTCTTTCATAAAGTTGTTATCGTAGATTAATTTTCCGCTTTTTAGCCGCCGAGAGCAAGGTTTTCTTGTCATTGGGAAGTTTCTCATTAATAACTTCTTCTAAAAGATAAGAAAGCGTACTTCCTAGCTCTTTGCCGGCTAAAAAGCCAATTCTTTTTAAATCATTCCCATCAATTTTTAAGTCTTTTATCTTCAAACATCCATGATTTATGCAACCCTCTGAAAGCTCTTTCACTTTACAGATAGGCAAGGACGGTTCTAGTATCTCTTTTAGGGTAAGCCATTGTCTGAAATTGTCTATTCCCATTTCAATTAGCTTTCTTTTTATCGCTAATTTATCACTAGGTACCGTCTCACTTAGATGTCCCAATATCGTAAAGATTGAATCTATTTGTTTTTTTGGCAGTCTTAGTGCAGAGAGTGTCTGCTTCGCTTGTTCTTGTGGCATAGGAAACAGTAAAAGTGCTAATCGAATAGTTTCTTGTGCAGGAGCAAGAGTTATTAAAGAAATAATGGTATAATCATCAAAAACAAATTTAGGTATAAACACAGAAAATATTTCTGCATACTGCAAAATAACTATGCTCGCAAAATCACTGCATAGCAACTTCAAAAATTCGTCTCGAACTCTTTCACAAGCAATCCATCGAAGACTGTCTTTTTCGTTGATAAGTGCTTTCGATGTAGCTTCTTCAATATTATAGCCTAGCACAGCTGCAAAGCGAAGACAGCGAAGAATTCGCAAAGCGTCCTCTTGAAAACGTGTACCAGGATTGCCAACGCAACAAATAGTTTTATCTTTTAGATGCTTAAATCCATTATAAGGGTCAATTAACCCTGTTTGAGGATGATACGCCATTGCATTTATTGTAAAATCACGACGTGCAAGATCTTTTTCAATTTTATCTGTAAAAGATACTTCACTAGGAATGCGATGATTCCTATATTTTCCGTCTTCTCGCATAGTTGTAATTTCAATGGGAGACCCCTTAATAAACACGGTTACAGTGCCATACTTTATCCCATGCATAAGCATTTTGAAGCCATTAAAAACCTTACAGATCTGTTGTGGTAAGGCAGATGTTGTTAAATCCCAATCAGAAGCTTTTTGTCCAAGCAAGCTATCTCGTACCGAACCACCAACACAAAAAACGGTATAATTTTGCTTTTCTAACATAGCCATTGCTTGTTCTACAAAATCGGGAATTGGAATTTTCAACATAGCACCTTCTTCACATATTTTCATTTACGATAGCATGATAAAAAGTATTTTTCAAGCTCAAAGTATGATTTTAATTGACAAATTCGACGATTGATGTTAAGGTTACTTTTAGATTTTAGGAAAAGGAGTGGTCGCTTTGGCGCTGCTGCAAGACTGGCATGAATATGCTGAAAAAATGCAAAATCAAGAAAATGCTGCTGAATTTTGGAACAATTATTTTAAAACAGAAAAAGAAATCTATGCAAAGATTTTAACGACAAAGCCTAGAAAGAATACTGTTAGAGGCTATGCTGAAAAATTTGATGTAGATATCATGACTATGGTTGCTTTTTTAGATGGCATTAATGATAGCTTAAAAGACAAAAATGCTATTGAAGATATGACAGAAGATACAGAAGTCAACCTCAATTTTGAGAAAGAACTATTGTATAAAAATATGGTCGATGCCGGAGCTGATTGGCTCTACAATCTGTCTGAATGGGACAAACATCTCACACCCGAAAGAAGAAAAGAATTGTACAAAGAGCAAAAATCTTCTAAAACCGTGGTGAAAGACAGAAAGATTGGTAGAAATGAGCCTTGTCCTTGTGGCAGCGGTAAAAAATATAAAAAATGCTGCGGCCGAGATGAATAAGACTGACTAAATTGAATAAAAACAGCAGATAATACCTTCATAAGAAAAACTTTATGGAGGTATTTCTCATGCAAGGTAAGGTTGAAATTTGCGGTGTGAACACATCGAGCCTCAAAGTTTTGAAGAGCGATGAAACGAAAGCACTTTTAATAAAGAGTCAGAATGGCGACAAAGAGGCTCGAGAAAAATTGATTTCAGGTAACTTACGCTTAGTATTAAGCGTAATTCATCGTTTTAGTAACCGTGGAGAGAATCCTGACGATTTATTTCAAGTGGGTTGTATCGGTTTAATGAAAGCAATTGATAATTTTGACATTACGCAGGGAGTCCAGTTTTCGACATATGGGGTTCCTATGATTATCGGAGAAGTTCGGCGCTTTTTGCGTGATAATAATTCAGTTCGTGTTAGCCGCTCTATGCGCGATATTGCGTATAAAGCCATTCGACAAAAAGAAATGCTAACCAATGAAAAGGGCAGAGAACCCACAATAGACGAAATTGCCGATGCTGTTGAAATGAAAAAAGAAGATATTGTGATTGCGCTTGAGGCAATTGTAGAACCTGTCTCTTTATTTGAACCTGTTTTTTCAGACGGGGGAGACACCATTTATATTATGGATCAGGTAGGAGATAAAAACGAAAATAGCTGGCTTGAAGAAATTGCCATTAAGCAGGCCATCAAGAATTTGAACAATCGCGAAAAGAATATTTTATCCCTTCGCTTCATGCAAGGAAAAACCCAGATGGAAGTGGCAGGAGAAATCGGAATCTCGCAAGCACAAGTCTCTCGACTTGAAAAAGGCGCACTAAATAAAATTAAGACTGAATTGGGCTAACAAAAAATTATGCAAAAAAACCGCCATCTGATTTGTAGGTGGCGGTTTTTGAATAATCTTACTCAAAATCTTCTAGAAACTGTCTCACATGATTATAGCTGTCGAAAAATATGCCTTCTTCAAGCATTCTTATATCTTCTTGGGGTAAATGATTAATAAGAATATTTGTCATTAAAAACGGTTCGTTCTCATCATTTTTAAATACCGCTATCTTCTCATCATAAATTGTAATTTTGTAAGACTCATTTTCTGTTTCAGAAGCAATTACTGCTTTCTCCAGGATTTCATCTTCTTGACTTGCCTGATTCTTTGCGTTATAATTGTCCATATAATTTGGAGTTGGTTCACGTGTAGTTTGATGTCCCAGCTCTTTTTTTAGAGATAAACTAATAATAGTGATTACAACTGCTAATAAAGTGATAAGAATTGCATAAGATGTGTAGCGTCGATAATATGATTTATTTTGTCTTCGTGATGCTGTATAGGGTTTATATGGATATTGACTGTTCATAAAAAATCACCTCAACTCTATTGTGGGAAAAATTTTCCATGTTTATGCCATTACTTATATTTTTAGTATTTAGGAGGATAATGTGCGAGGTAAAGAAGATTTAAATCAATACTCAACTTCACAAATCACACCGTCGCAAAGACGAACCGAAGGGGAATTATCTCAGACTGCTGGTTCCACAACAAAAACGCTCTTCGGAATCATATTAAAAACAATCAAAACCATTTTCTTTGTTTTAATGTTTGCCGGTATCTTGGTTTTAATTCATGTCTTTTCATATATTATGAGTTTTAAAGATATTGAAACCGATCTTTCGGCTGTACAGTTGGCTCTGAATTCAGAGGTAAAAGTACAGAACGAATACGGAGAATGGGAAACCATCTTGCAGTTGCATGATGCAGAAGCTCAACGTGTGATTGTCGAACATAAAGACATACCAGAACATATGATTAATGCCATGATTGCCATTGAAGACAAACGTTTTAGACAACATAACGGTGTCGATCTTCAAACCACTGTCAATGCTGTTTTAAAGCTTGTGACTGGCGGAGGCGGCGGTGGCTCCACTATTACGCAGCAGTTGATTAAGAATGTTACTGGTAATGATGAAAACAGTATTATGCGTAAGGTAAAAGAAATTTTTTCTGCGATTAATTTAGAAAAAAAATATTCTAAAGACGAAATTATCACTAGTTATTTGAATACCGTTAACTTTGGTGCTAATTATCAAGGTGTTGAAGCCGCTGCACAGGCTTATTTTGGTAAAAGCATTAGCGAATGCAACATTGCAGAATCAGCCTGTATTGCAGGTATCACCCAATACCCTTACAAATATAATCCACTAATTCATCCAGAAAATAATAAAGAGCGTAGAAACGTAGTTATAAAAGAGATGTATGACCAAGGATTGATTACAAAGCAAGAATATGAGCAAGCTAAAATCGATTCTGAAAATATGGTTTTTAATCAAGATACGGATGAAGAAACTTCTTCAGGTGGAGTCAGTCTCGATTGGTATGACGAAGCCATGTATGATGATGTTGTACAAGACTTGATGGAAGCAAAAAACTATTCTTGGGATTTAGCGGAACAATATTTTAAAACTGGCGGCCTTACCATTTATAGTGCTAAAAATACCCAAATCCAAAAAGATATAGAAGCCTTATTCAAAAATGAAGAAATACTGCCTGATGACCCTGAAGTGAATTTCTCCATATATGCAATGGATTTTAACGGAAAAGTTCTTGCCGTTGTTGGCGGCAGGGGAGAAAAGAGTGGCGACCGGGTTTTCAACATTGCCACAGACGGTGCAAAGCAGGTGGGTTCTTCTATCAAACCAATAGCAGTATATGCACCGGCAATAGAGCAAGGAATACTAAACTATAGTAGCATACTGAATGACAAAAAAATTGATAATTACTTTGATGATGGATCGCCCGGACCTAATAACTTTGATAGAGAAGATAAAGGACCAATGACCTTAAGTAGAGCGCTTGCAATGTCTCGAAACACAACTGCTGTTCGTGCTTTAGATATGGTTGGCTGGGAAAATTCTTACAACTTCTTGACAAATCAACTTCATTTTAAGCATTTGTCTACCGATGATATTAGTCGTTCGCCGCTTGCACTTGGTGGTTTAACGCACGGTGCAACTGCTAAGGAGATGACAGCTGCTTTCCAAATTTTTGGCAACCAAGGCATCTACCACAAACCTTACACCTATTTGTATGTAGAAGATAAAGATGGAAACGTTATTCTTGATAATCGGAACGTTGAAGGGGAAAGAGCTCTCTCTCCTGAAGCGGCTACCATTATGAATCATCTCTTACATGAACCCGTTCAAAACCCAGAAGGTACAGCACGTTCGTTACGGTCACTCTCCGTTGATTCCTGGGGTAAAACTGGTACTGCTGAAAACGAATACAACATTTGGTTTGCTGGTGGTACTTCTAAATTTGTTTCTGCTATTTGGAATGGTTATGCGGATCGTGATGTTTCTATAGATCAAACCAGTATTCCTATGTTGATGTGGAGAACGATGGCAGAATATCTCACTTCTGTTTTACCCGATGACGGCTCCTCTGGTTATTCACTCAGCTCTGATGTAGTTGAAAAAGTATATTGTAAGGACAGCGGATTAATTGCAGGTTCTAAATGTACGGACACTGCATATGGATGGTATTCCATCCATAATATTCCAAATACCTGTAATGGTGGCTCTGATCATGTGACAGGCAATAATCTTGCAACGCCAACACCTACTCCCACACCTACCGCAACACCTACCCAAACGCCTACACCGACTGCAACACCTGTACCTACTATAACTCCACCTCCAGAATCTACTCCAACTCCAGATCCAACCCCACCTCCAGAATCTACTCCAACTCCAGATCCAACTTCACCACCGGAACCTACTACTCCCATTCCAGAACCGACTACACCACCTTCAGAACCGAGCACGCCTTCAGAACATGTTCCTACGGTTCCACAGAATTAGAGATATTTATCTTGTAATTCAATGTAGTCAGTCTAGAAAAAGTTAATATTGTTTTTTACACTATAAGAACTCACTTAGAGGAAACTTCCAAGTGAGTTCTTTATTCATCTCTGCAAATAATTACAAGAGACCAAATACAAAATATAGTTTCAGTTTCTCTTTTAATCACAAGCTATATCCAATTGTATAATTATCCATCTGCATGTAAGAGATAAAAATGCATTAATTTACATAATTTAATTTACATAACATCTTTACTTTCTTTGAAGTTTGCAAAAATATTCATTTTACCTATTGAAATGAAGTGAAGTTTATATTATAGTATGTATATAGAATTTTATTCTCTTGGAGATATACATTTGTATTGTCGCGGTTTTATTTGCGTTTGCATATTGTTGCTTTAAGTAAACCTTGGTTGCTTATTGAAAATAAATATTATACTAAGAATATTTGAAAACTGGTCATATTAGGAAATTTTTTTCATATTTATTATTACAACTAATTTAAGGATGTGGGTAATATGGAAAAATATGAAAAAAAAAGTCAAGGAAGCCATAACTTGTTTTTGGACAACAGTCTTCTTGTTTTTTCTTCTAAAATGAAGTTTCACTTTTTATTGCTGTCAATTTTTTTAATAGCAGGTTTATTGGTTGGCTCAATAGCTGCTAGCAGCATGAAAACCGAGGATGGTAAAATCTTTATTCCTCTCTTCTTTTCCGGTATTCCTACCATTGGCAGCAGCTTTTTTTCTTCTTTCTCTACTCTTTTACTGAATACAATCATTCATTTAATCCTTCTTTTTTTAGCAGGAACTACCGCTTTTGGTTTCTTGGCAATTCCGGTCATTGTGCTGTTTAAAGGGCTATCCATTGGAGTGGCCGCCGTCTCCTTTCTTGCCAACGGGTCTCACGGATTAATTGAATCTTCTTTTGTTTACATGCCTGCTATGGCCTTTATCTCTTTGATTGTCGTTCTCTTCGCGCTTCAAGCGCTTCTTTTTTCAACATCTTTTTCAAAGTCTTTTTTTTCGGCAGGAAAAGTTGAGATTCCTGATTTTACTGAGTATCTAAAAAACTTTTTTCTGTTTCTATTTTTTTCTGTCATCGCTTGTTTTATAGGAGCAGGTTTTACTATGCTATACCCTTTGATATTTGTTTAGGAGGTTGTAAACAAAATGAAAAATTACTGTACGTTATTTAGTGAATACTTAGAAAAACAAAAGCCTAATTCAATCAATACCAGAGAATCTTATTTAAGAGATGTTGTCTCTTATTTATCTTATCTCGACTGTTTACAATTTTCACCCATCGCAGCTGATAAAAAAACAGTAGAAAATTTCATGGGGTTTTTGCATAATAAGGGTCGTTCCCTTACAACAATTTCTCGAAATCTTGCTTCAATTCGTTGCTTCTACAAATCTTTGATTTTTTCCGGCGACATGGATTATAACCCAGCAAAAGGTATTAAACTCGAAAAGGCAGAAAAAAAACTCCCTCAAGTTTTGACGGGAGAAGAGATTGAACTTCTTTTGGCTCAACCCGACATCACAGAGCCAAAAGGTTGTCGTGACAAAGCGATGTTAGAATTGCTTTATGCTACAGGAATTAGGGCCTCGGAATTAATCAACTTAAACCTCTCTGACTTTAATATGCGCTCTGGTGTTCTATACTGCAAAGGAGCGAAAGGTATTCGCGCTTTGCCGGTTTATCCGGCGGCTATAGTTAGTGTCTCTGACTATATCTATCGGATGCGAAGTTTAATTGCAGGACCTGAAAGTGGTGACGCTCTCTTTGTCAATTTGAATGGAGGACGATTAACAAGGCAAGGTTTTTGGAAGATTATTAAAGGGTATGCAGAAAACGTTGGTATTACAAAGGAAATCACGCCTCATACATTGCGACATTCTTTTGCCCTTCATTTATTAGAAAACGGTGCTTCTGTCAAAGATATTCAAACCATGATGGGACATGCTGATATTTCTTCCACACAAATTTATGTTCAACTTATGGACGTGCACGTCAAACAGGTGTATAATGATTGTCATCCCAAAGCGAAATTGGGATAATAATAAAAGACAAAGGATATGGAAATGGAGTTGATTTTTTGGGTTTTTTAGGATTTGGCAATTATAATAAGCCTGGTCCGGGCGTAAGTAAAGATGAACCGCCGAAAGCTGCCCCGGTTCGCTATTTTGAGATTTATGGTAGAAAGTTCACAAAACTAATACAGACAAATCTCTTGGTTTCAATACCGTTCTTACTTGTTTTGGGATTGATGGTTTTGTTGTTCTTTGTGGTGGAACATCCTTTTATTGTGATGCCTTCTGCAAATCCTGATTCGCCTGCTTTGTTCAATTGGTGGTTAATGTATGTTGTACCTTCTCCGCTAATTTTGTTATCTCCTCTAGTAGCCGGCCTTACAATCGTTACTAGAAATTTTGCTCGAGAAGAACACGCTTTTATCTGGTCTGATTTTATAAAAGCCATTAAAAATAACTGGAAATACTTTTCTTTAAACGGCATTTTGTGTTATGTGGTCTATGTTGTATTATCATTTTCTATTACTTACTATTACAACATGCTATATCAAGGTTGGTTTTTCTATTTACCTTTGGGCCTTTCATTAGTTGCTCTCTTGCTTTTTCTTTTTGCGCAATACTATTTGCCTATACTATTTGTGACATTTAATCTTAACTTTAAACAGGCTTATAAAAATGCATTTATTTTTGGTGCATTGGGGATGGGCCGCAATATTCTTTTAACTTTGCTTTTTGGTGCAATCATTGCGTTGGTTTTGTTTATTCCTGTGAATATAGAAATCATGCTTCTTGTACTTTTTGTAATTGTATTTCTCTTTCTATTTTCATTTGTAAGCTTTACAATTAACTTTGCAACCTATCCGCTGATTAAAAAGATGATGATCGATAGAAAAGAAGAGGAAGAAACTTCTTCCGGTACGGAGCAAGACTCTTTTTCAGACCTAGAAGATACGCCAGAAGAGGAAGAACAATCCGACGAATATGTCTATTTAAACGGACGCTTAATTAAGAAAAGTGATATTAAATCTCAGGATGATGAATAGTCTATTTTAATCTTTTAGAAAAGCAGGGGATGATACTGGATATCTTCTACTGCTTTTCTCTTTTTGTTATTACTTCGTTAAATCGCCAAAATTGCTTGACAACATCTGCATTTAGGAGTAGTATTAGTTTGTACCCATTAACTTAATGGAGGTCTATCATGAATTCAGCAATCGCAAAACGATTTATTAGCTATTTTAGCTCACGATTTATTTACGTGGGTTTATTTTGCTGTACATCGTAATAGTCGGCTGCGTTTATCGAATTCTTGTAAGATTTTAATTTCGTATCTAAAATGAAGAATTTGTTTTGTACCCTAAGCGGAGCCCATTTGGCTTCGCTTTTTTATTTTTGGTAAAAAGCGAATAAAAAGGAGTAAATTAAGATGATTATTGTTTTAAAACCAGGTGAAAAGCAGGAAAAAATTCAAAATTTTGTAGAGAAACTAACTGATAAATTTGGCGTAACTGTAAATACATGGGTCGGAAATCATAGCACTGTATTAGGACTAATTGGAGATACTACCGTTATCGATATTGAATATTTGCAGGCTCAAGATTTCATTGAAAGCGTGAAAAGAGTACAAGAACCTTATAAAAAAGCAAACCGTAAATTTCATCCCGACAACACAGTTATCACATTGGATAATGGTTTCAAAATTGGTGATGGCTCTTTAGCCATTATGGCAGGCCCTTGCTCGGTAGAAAGCGAAGAGCAAATTATTGAAATTGCTGAGAAAGTAAAAGCATCGGGTGCACAACTGCTAAGAGGTGGGGCATTTAAGCCTAGAACTTCTCCTTATGCTTTTCAGGGTATGCGTGCTGAAGGTCTAGAATTGCTTTTAAAAGCCAAAGAGAAAACAGGGCTTCCTATCGTGACAGAAATTATGAGTTCTGATTACATTGATCTATACAAGGATGTTGATGTCATCCAAGTTGGCACAAGAAACATGCAGAACTTTGAAATGCTCAAAAAATTAGGAGAATTGGATAAGCCAATTCTGTTAAAAAGAGGCTTTGCCAATACAATTGAAGAAATGCTGATGAGTGCCGAGTATATCATGGCTGGTGGTAACGAAAAAGTTATTCTCTGTGAAAGAGGTATTCGTACCTATGAAACAGCTACTCGAAACACATTAGATATTTCTGCTGTACCAGTGCTTAAGAAACTCTCTCATCTGCCTGTCATTGTTGACCCGAGCCATGCATCAGGTATGAGTTGGCTTGTAGAACATCTTTCAGTAGCATCGACCGCTATCGGTGCTGACGGTTTGATGATTGAAGTGCATAATGATCCTGCTCATGCGCTATCTGACGGTGCACAATCCATTACACCAAATCAGTTTGATGAACTCGCAAATAAGCTCTTCAAACTTCATGGTGCCGTAAAAACTTTATAATTTTTAGTTGAGGAGCATACGATGAAAAAGATTGTGGTAGTAGGATTAGGGCTTATTGGCGGCTCTATTGCTAAAGCATTGAAACGAAATACTTCTCATGTTATCTATGGCATAGACATTCAAGAAGAGGTCATGCTTGACGCTGTTTCTTTTGGTGTCATTGATGGGAAGGCTGACTTTCAGCATATTCAGGAAGCTGATATCATCTATCTTTGCACCTATCCTGCTGAAGCAATTCATTTCATTGATACTTATAAAAATGATTTTAAGTTGGGCTGTATTATCACGGACACTTGCGGGATAAAATCTCATATTTGTGAACAAGTCAGACAAATTAAAGGGGACTTCATTTTTGTTGGTGCCCATCCTATGGCAGGAAAAGAAACAAGCGGTTTTTCAGCCAGTGATTCCAGTATTTTTATAGGTGCTTCTTATATTATTACGCCAGGTGAAGCTTCTCGAGAAGCAATTGAGGAAGTATCAAATTTGGCGCTTTCTATGGGCTTTGGTAAAATTGTAATCACAACTCCTGAAAATCATGATCGCATGATTGCTTTTACTTCACAAGTACCGCATGTCATTGCTTGTTCATATGTTATGAGCCCTGCTTGTGACGCTCATAAAGGATTTTCTGCAGGAAGCTATCGCGATGTATCCCGTGTTGCTGATATTAACGCTGAACTGTGGACTCATCTATTTCTAGAAAATCAAAAAGAATTGGTTTCTGAACTTGATATTTTGATAGAACATCTACAAAAAATTCGCAACCGCATAGAATTAGGCGAAGAAAACCAACTGCATACTTTATTGGAGACAGCTGCTATGATAAAGAGGAGGGACAAAATTTGAAAATAAGAATCGAAACTGCGCCCGCATATGATGTCTACATTGAAAACGATATCTTGCAAAGAGTTGGTTCTATTGTTGCATCTGTTAGAGAACCCGGTACAAAAGTGCTGATTGTGAGCGATACTCATGTCTTTCCTCTTTATGGCGCTATTGTAGATAGAGAACTTAAAGAATCTGGTTTTAAAACATATCGTTTTATTTTTGACGCCGGTGAACCCTCAAAGAAAATACAAACTGTCTATAAAATCTATGAGATGATGGCAGAAAATAACTTCACTCGAAAAGACATTATTTTGACGCTTGGTGGCGGTGTTGCCGGAGATATGGGTGGATTTGCTGCTGCTACTTTTCTTCGGGGAATTGGCTTTGTACAAGTTCCTACCTCACTTTTGGCTCAAGTAGATTCTAGCGTAGGCGGAAAAACCGGTGTAGATTTACCTTTTGGCAAAAACCTTGTGGGGGCATTTCATCAACCATTAGTTGTAATTGCAGACCCTAAAACGCTTTCTACACTACCCAAATATTACTTTAATGATGGGATGGGTGAAGTAATTAAGTATGGCTGCATTTCTGATAAAAATTTGTTCGCTAAATTGAAAAAGGGAATTGATATCTCAGATATGACCTCTGTAATTGCTCGATGTATTGAGCTCAAAAAAGAGGTTGTAGAAGAAGACACAAAAGATATCGGCAGACGAATGATATTAAATTTCGGACACACCTTTGGACACGGTATTGAGAAATTAAATAATTTTGAGGGCATTGCTCACGGAGAAGCCGTAGGAATAGGTATGGTTATCGCTGCACAAATCGGTGAAAAGCTGGGAGTCACTGCATCAGGTACTACGGAAGAAATCATCGGTATTTTAAAGCAATATTCTCTTCCAACAGAATGCTCTTTTTCAAAAGAAGACCTAATCCATTCTACTATGTTAGATAAAAAGAGTCTGGGGGATTCTCTGAATTTAATTTTGATTGACCAAATTGGTGAATCGAATATTTATCAAACCACACGAGAAGAACTATCAAAAATCATGTGAATAGAGGAGGCATTATGGCAAGCGTAATCTATCAAAAAGCAAGCAAACCGCTTACAGGTAATGTCAAAATTCCGCCCAGTAAAAGTGCGGCACACCGTGCTATTTTGTGTGCTGTGCTTTCAAAAGGAACCTGTACAATCAAAAATGTTGATTTAAGTAAAGATATTTCTGTAACCATAGAAGCAGCAAAAGCGCTTGGAGCCACCATTCACTATGATATAAGTTTACACCAATTATCCATTTCAGCTGAGAAGCTTGGCGTAAATAATGCTGAAATTGATTGCCATGAATCAGGATCTTCTTTGCGGTTTTTAATACCAATCGCAGCAGCACTTGGTACAACAGCCTTATTTACTGGCCGTGGCAAATTACCTGAAAGACCGCTTGATATCTATCATAACCTTTTGCCAAAACAAGGTGTCAACATGCAATCTAGTGGCAGCGGGATGGGGCTACCGCTAACCGTATCAGGCCAATTAGTACCCGGAGATTTTATCCTCCCGGGAAATATTAGCTCCCAATTTATCACAGGCTTACTGCTGGCCTTACCTCTTTTACACGCAGATAGTAAAATTTTATTATCTGCACCTCTAGAATCTAAAAGCTATGTTGATTTAACAATACAGATCATGAAAGATTTTGGAATAAACATTGACATTCTCCCAAATGGTTGGCAAATTAAAGGAAACCAGTCCTATCGGGCGAGAGATTATGAAATCGAAGGAGATTGGTCACACGCTGCTTTTTTTCTTTCTATAGCTTCTTTTAGTGGTGGGAGGATTTCTATTGCAGGTTTGCGAAAAGATTCTATTCAAGGAGACCGAGCTTGTATAGAAGAATACCGCAAATTTGGTCTTTCAATTTGGTGGGAAAATGATATCTTATGTGCTGAGAACAAGTTGATAGGTTCTTCTTTTCACGGCCTCTCTTGCTCTCAAATTGATGCATCTCAAATTCCTGATTTAGTTCCCGCATTGGCAGTTTGTGCCGCTGGCTGCAAAGGAGAAACGACAATTTACAATGCAGAACGGCTGAAGATAAAAGAATGTGATCGACTCCAAGCTATGGCCGATGCAATTAATAACCTTGGTGGCAGCGTTCGAATCAATAACGATGGATTAACGATTTCGGGAAAACAAACGCTGACAGGCGGTAAAGCAGAGGGAATGAATGATCATCGCGTCCTTATGGCACTTTCAGCTACAGCTTTATTCAGCAATACGCAAGTTGAGGTAACCGATGCTTGGAGCATTCAAAAATCATATCCAGATTTTTACGATAATTATATTGCCTTAGGGGGTATTGCAGATGTCATCAATGTGGGGTGAACAAATTAAAATTTCTGTATTTGGCGGAAGTCACACAGAAGCAATTGGTGTTACGATTGACGGACTGCCGGCCGGCGAAGCCATCTCTATGGATGCTGTTTTAGAACAAATGTCGCGCAGAGCCCCAGGAAGGGACCTCGCTTCTACCACTCGAAAAGAAGCAGATGTGCCACAAGTAATATCGGGCTTGTCTGAGAACCATGTGATTAGCGGTGATCCGCTCTGTGCGCTCATTTATAATACTAATCAACGCTCTAAAGATTACTCTGAGCTTCGTATAAAACCACGTCCAGGGCATGCAGACTTTCCTGCTTCTGTAAAATTCAATGGCTGTAATGACATTCGAGGAGGCGGACATTTTTCGGGTCGCTTAACTGCTCCCTTGGTTTTTGCCGGGGCTGTTTGCCGTCAAATTTTAGAGAAAAAAGGAATTTACATTGGTGCCCATGCACTTTCTATTTCTCATGTTATCGACGAGGCTTTTAATCCTGTCACTATCAATCAGGAAAAACTGCAAAAATTATCTTCTGAATATTTTGCAGTACAAAGTTCTGAAGCCAAAGAAAAGATGTATGAAGAAATTGAGAAAGCGCGCTTAAACTGTGACAGTGTGGGAGGCGTGATAGAATGCGCTGTTATCGGATTGCCTGTAGGGCTTGGTCGCCATATGTTCGGTGGTGTAGAAAACGTACTTTCTTCCATTATATTTGGTGTGCCTGCGGTAAAAGGCATTGAATTTGGAGAAGGCTTTCATGCATCTGATTTGAAAGGCAGCGAAAACAACGATTCTTTTTTCTATGATAACAACCTTGTCAAAGCAAAAACAAATCATTCCGGAGGAGTTCTAGGTGGAATGACAAACGGAATGCCTTTATTGTTTAAAGTCGCTATGAAGCCTACCGCTTCTATTTCACAAGAGCAAAAAACAGTTAACTTACAGACGAAAACAGATGATACTTTAAAGATAATTGGACGTCACGACCCCTGTATTGTACCTCGTGCAATTCCTGTTATTGAATCTGTAACAGCTATTGCAATAGCTGAACTCATGTCTCGCTCAGGCTTATTATAAGGGAGAACGATAAGAAATGACTGAATATGAAAAACAAATGAACGCTGTACGAAAAGAGATTGATGAGATTGACAGCGAGTTAATTCCTATACTAGTAAAACGATTTTCCTTATCAGCTAGAGTTGCTGAGACAAAACGAACCTTTCACATGCCTGTTTTCGATATGGCACGCGAAAAAACAATTTTAGAGAAGGTAAAAGAAAGAACGGGAGAAAACGGAGATTTTGTTTCAGCAGTCTATGCCTCTATTTTTTCTTCCAGCAGAGCAAAACAAAACTTAATGCTTGCCAGCGGCCAGTCCATTCGTGATATGGGTAAAAATGCACCAGCTATCGTCCCAAAATCAAATGTAAAAGTTCTTTGTCAAGGCGTACAAGGCGCTTATGCCCATCAAGCAGCAAGACTTTTCTTTAACAACGATTGTATCCATTTTTCCTCCACATGGGAAAACCTTTTTACTGCTGTGGAAGAAAGAAGTGTTGACTTCGCGGTGGTCCCTGTAGAAAATTCTGCAGCAGGTTCTGTCAATGATGTCTATAGCCTAATTATGAAATATCGCCTTTACATTGTAGGCGCAGCAGAGATTAAAATTAAACATTGCTTAGCCGCAAAAACAGCAGAATCAACTATTAAAAGAGTGATTTCCCATCCGCAAGCATTAAGTCAGTGCTCCAATTATATTGATAAAAATAGCTTACAGGCGGAATCTTTTTCTAATACAGCCACAGCGGCCAAATTTGTAGCGGAACAAAAAGATTCTGCTCTCGCTGCTATCTGCTCAAAAGAAGCAGCAGAAAAATACGGACTAACCATATTGCAGGAAGAAATTCAGAACACAGAACACAACGCTACTCGTTTTATTGTTATTTCGCATGAACCTTACTTGCCCAAAGGAGCAAAAAAAATTAGCTTGTGTTTTTCTTTACCACATACACCCGGCAGTCTTTCTACTATTCTTTCTCAATTTTCCATGCAAGGCTTAAACTTAACAAAAATCGAGTCTAGACCTATCCCAGAGAAAAAATTTGAATATGACTTTTATCTAGATTTTACAGCAAACTTCCATGACCTTAATACGCAAAATTTAATCTGTGCTCTTTCAGACGAACTTCCTAGATTCTCTTTTCTAGGAAATTATGAAGAGATTCAGGGATAGGGGAAAAGAATGGATATTCAAATTGCATCTGTGACAAGTGAGCATGCTATTCAACAAGTGGCTGACTTAGCTACAATCATTTGGCATAGTACATATGATAGCTTGTTACCAGCAGGACAAGTAGACTATATGCTGAATAAATTTCAATCTAAGAGTGCTGTTTTCCATCAAATTAATGAGGAAAACCACCTTTATTACTTATTGGTTTATCAAAATGAAACTGTCGGTTTTTTTGCTGTACGTTCACAGTATCAATCTGTGGGTAAACTATTTTTAAGTAAAATTTATCTTGCTTCTCATGCTAGAGGAAAAGGGATTATTCGCCGTGCTTTTGCTTTTATTGAAAACTTGGCTTTAGAAAATGACTGTAAGCAAATTTGGCTTACAGTGAATAAAGAAAACCTTCATGCTCAGGAGGTTTATAGACATTTTGGCTTTCATGTCATCAAAAGTACAGTCTCTGATATTGGCGGCGGCTATGTAATGGATGACTATGTTTTCGAAAAACAAATATAATATTATGAAAGTGTTAGCTTGATTGCTAATGCTTTTCGTTTTAGACGAGCATAATTTGTACCACTCTGGAATATTAATTGCTGTAAAGGGGGATTACGGCAATGGATTTTCATAGTATGACATCTCATGAAACGGTAGCAGCCTTGCATACGGATATAAAAAAAGGGCTCAGCCGAAGCGAAGTGATCAAAAGACAAGAAAAATATGGAAAAAATGAAATTACATCTCATAAAAAGCAAAGTATTATCTCTCGGTTTTTTGCCCAGTTTCAAGATTTTATGATCATTATTCTTCTAACAGCAGCAACGATTTCATTCATCTTATCCGTCGTTCAGAAGAACACAGAGTACATAGATTCTATTATTATCTTACTTATCGTGGTTGCTAATGCTATTATTGGCACAGTTCAAGAGGTAAAAGCAGATAAAGCAATCGAAGCTCTCAAAAAGATGTCTTCTCCACATGCTACCGTTATTCGAGATGGTAAAAAAGAAACCGTTGAGAGTACGACGCTTGTGCCAGGTGATTTAGTAGTTATCCGTACTGGTGATTTAGTTCCTGCTGACATTCGTTTGATTAAAAGTGTTGAACTTAAGGCAGAAGAATCTGCCTTAACAGGAGAGTCTGTACCTACAAACAAAGATGCCGAAAGCATAGAAAGCAATAATGCCTCGCTTGCAGAGCGAAAAAATATGATTTTTGCAGCAACAGGCATCGCCTCAGGTTCTGGAGTAGGTATTGTTACTACTACAGGAATGCAAACCGCTATGGGAAATATAGCCGGAATGTTGAATGAAGAAGAAGCACCTGATACCCCTTTACAAGAAAAACTAGTTTCTGTAGGCAAATTTTTGGGAATCGGCGTTTTAGCAATTTGTGCGATTATCTTTATATTAGGATTATTTCAAAAAATAGATGCTCTTGAAATGTTTATGATTTCAATTAGTTTGGCTGTAGCTGCTATTCCAGAAGGACTGCCTGCCGTCGTTACCATTGTTTTAGCAATTGGTGTCAAACGCATGGCTCAACGCAGAGCAATCATTCGTCACATGCCTGCGGTCGAAACATTAGGCAGTACGCAAGTTATCTGTTCTGATAAAACCGGAACTCTTACTCAAAACAAAATGACAGTTACTCGATTTTCACAAGCAAAAGGAGAAGTGCAACTTGAAAGTAGAGAAGCACAATTTGCACTTCAACTGGCTGTATTATGCAATAACTCTGAGCTTATAAACGGAAAAATCACTGGTGACCCTACAGAAACAGCATTTCTACACGCTTGTCAAACCACAAAAACAGATTTAGAAAAAGAATTTGCTCGTGTAGGAGAAATTCCTTTTACTTCTCAAAGAAAAATGATGACTACTGCGCATAAATTAGACAATGGGCATAGAATCATTTCAAAAGGTGCGCCAGACATCTTGCTTGGAAAATGTAGCTTTTATTTAGAACAAGGTCAAATTCTTCCGCTCACTTCTACTATAAAAGCAAAAATATTGCAGCAAAATGAACGCATGGCTATGAAAGCTTTACGTGTTTTAGCAGTATCTTATAAAGATGTCTCCACACTTTCTTCCCAAGATACTGAAACAGAAAAAGCCTTGATTTTCTCGGGCCTAATTGGCATGGAAGATCCACCTAGAAAAGGCGTTAAACACGCAGTGGAGGTTTGTAAAAAGGCCGGTATTCTGCCCGTAATGATTACAGGCGATCATGCTGTAACAGCTCTTGCTATTGGGCAGAGATTAGGCATTGCCGCAGGAAAAAGCGGAATCATGACCGGAACGGAACTCGACAGTACAGGAGATTCTGAGTTAGCCGCAAAAATATTTGATTATCAAATATTTGCTCGCGTATCTCCGGAACACAAAGTAAGAATTGTGAAGGCCTTTCAAAAGCGTGGCATGGTTGTCGCTATGACAGGTGATGGCGTTAATGACGCCCCTGCTCTAAAAGTAGCAGATATTGGTTGCGCAATGGGACAAAATGGAACAGAAGTAGCCAAATCCGCCGCAGATATGATTTTAACAGACGATGATTTTTCCACCATTGTCAGTGCCGTTAAAGAAGGCCGTGGAATATACAAAAACATTCGGAAAACCATTCATTTCCTCATTTCATGCAATATCGGTGAGATTTTCTTGATTTTCATCTCATTTATGATGAGAATTCCTACGCCTCTTGTTGCCATTCAACTACTTTGGGTAAACCTTGTTACCGATTCACTTCCTGCTTTGGCACTAGGGGCGGATCCTATTGAAAATGAGGTTATGAAAGATAAACCACATTCGAAAAATGAGGGTGTTTTTTCTGACGGGTTAGGATTTTCTGTAATTGCTGAAGGATGTTTGATTGGTGTTTTAGCGCTGTTAGCGTACACCATGGGGAGACTTTGGTTTGATATAAATCCAATGGATCCTATTGTTGGTAGGACAATGGCCTTTGCAGTTTTAAGCTTTTCTCAATTGACACATAGTTTTAATATGAGATCTGATTCATCTATTTTTAAAATTGGGGTTTTCTCTAATCGAAAACTTGTGATTGCCTGTATCGTCTGCGCTATTTTAATGGCAAGCGTCATCACTATTCAGCCTTTAACTGTAATTTTTAAAACCGTATCGTTAAATTTAGTACAGTGGGGAATTGTAACAATGCTTTCTTTATTTCCTATCATTGCTGTTGAAGCAGAAAAACTATTAATTCAGATTCTCAATAAGAAGTAGCACTCCTCTTCATACAAAAAGCGATTATCCGGTTATGGATAATCGCTTTTAAAATACCTTTTTTGTTTTTGAAAGAAAATTCTTGTCAAAAACTTAGTTCTGCACTTCTTCTTTTGCATCAACAATTGCTTCTTCTTTTTTACCAATAGACAAGATAAGGTTGAGGGCTATACCAAAGATAGCCGCTGTAGCAATAGCAGGTAATTCAATCCCAAAGAAAGGAATCATGCTGTTTTCAAATCCAAAACTACCACCAAGTCCGATAATTAGAATAATAGCAATAACGGCAAGATTTTTAGAAGAAAACAAATCTACTTTATTTTCCATCATAATCGCAATACCCTGAGCTGCGATAACACCAAACAGATAAATGGAAAGGCCACCGATAACAGAAGTAGGAATCGAATAAACCACATTGATGAGTGGGGTAAAGCAAGAAATAACCATCGTGATTATACCCGCCACTACAAGTACTGGAACAGAGAAGTTTTTACTTAATACCATCGCACTGATATTCTCACCGTAGTTTGTTCCAGCCGGTCCACCAATCATACCAGAAACGATATCTCCGATACCATCACCAATTAAATTGAGTCCTAATTTATCGCCAAGATTATATTTCTTGTCAGAACCTTTTTTCTTAGCTAAATCATTTACATAGATATCTAGCTGGAAAATATGTGCTGTTGATTCTGGGATTGTAGCGATTGCAATCGGCATAATTGCTACAACAGCAGCCAATGACGGCTTGGGGAGAGTAAAGTGAGGAAGTGCAATAATGCTGGCATCTTTAATCGTATCAAAACTTACAAAAGGAATACCAGTCACACCGCCAATAATTAGAGCTGTTACATAACCTGTCAGCAGACCTAATAAAATTGGAAGTTGGCTTAATTTACCACGCAGATAAACAGAATATAGAATGGTAGAAATCATAGTGACCAATGCAATAACCCAAGATAAACTACTGGCAAATGGAGCGGAAGCTTCTGCAACTGCTGCAGGAACCGCAGAAGCATTTTGCATAGCATTGGCTGCCAATGATAAACCGATGACAATCGCAATACTACCTGTTACAGTAGGAGGGAGTACACGGTCAATTGCTTTACGTCCTATCGAGCGAATGATTAAACCAGCCGCAATAGAAACCAAACCAGACATCACAATGCCAAACTGGGCAATGGAAATTCGAGTGTCAAGTGAAGCAGAAGCAAGTGTATCCGCACTCATGATAGAAGAAATAGCCGCAATATAAGAAAAACTCGATCCATAATAAAGCGGAATCTTACGGCCGGTAACAAGAATAAAACAAAGAGTGGCAAGACCACTGGCAAAGATAGTTGTGGAAACATGAAACCCTGTCAGCAATGCCACAAGGACTGTAGCCGGAAACATAACGACCACTTGTTGAAGCGCATAAGGAATCAGTTCATAAATAGGGGGGCGTTCGTCAGGCAGATAACCATGAACTCGGTTGTTTGACATAGTAAAACCTCCAATAATCCCCGGAATTTATCCGGATGCCGGCCGCACGCCGGTCAAAATACGAAAAACAAAACAAGAACCCATGATTCTAGGCATAAAAATAGCCGGCGCATATCACAAAACATGTCCGGTAAAAGAAGATTTTCATCCTACAGCAACAACTTGACAACACAAAAAAGATTAGTTAAAGATGGCATAAAAAAACACCCTGCCCAAAACTATCGACAAGATGAAACTCACTGCGGATCTTTAGTATCCTGGAACAATGATTGACAATCTTGCTCTTGCTGGTATTGTATAAGATACCGTGCTGTAAGATTCCCGTTTTGCCCTTACTAATACGCTATTATTACACAGAAAAAAAGAAATGTAAAGAGAAAAATAAAAGAAATTTTGTTTGTTTAAGTCAAATTTAAAATTTATGCAAATACTATAACCAATAGTTTAAAGCCGTGTAGGTATAGTTTATCACAGATTTCAATTTACTATCATTGTGATTTTAATCATTCTCACCCTTTACTAATAGACTAAGTTGTACTATAATAAAAAACGAAAAAGAATTGAGGACAAGTATTTATATGTTTTTTGCGAATAAATATTGTCTGAGAAAGTAGGTTTTTTCTTATCATGTTAACCGATATCGAAATTGCACAGCAAGCTATTTTAGAGCCAATTAGTCTCATTGCAGAAAAAGCAGGCCTTTTAGAAAATGAATTGGATTTTTACGGAAAATACAAAGCCAAGGTCAATGACGATGCGTTTAATCGTCTTGAGAATACACCCGATGGTAAGCTCGTTTTAGTAACGGCAATTAATCCAACACCTGCCGGAGAAGGAAAAACTACTGTTTCAACCGGATTGGCACAAGCTATGGCTCAGATAGGCAAAAAAGCTGTTTTGGCTTTAAGAGAACCTTCTTTAGGCCCGGTTTTTGGTGTTAAAGGCGGTGCTGCTGGTGGGGGATATTCTCAAGTTTTACCAATGGAAGACATTAATTTGCATTTTACTGGTGATATGCATGCCATTACATCTGCTAATAATTTGTGCTGCGCTTTACTTGATAATCATATACAGCAAGGAAATATACTTAACATTGATCCGCGAACAATTCAAATCAGACGGTGTTTAGATATGAACGATCGGGCATTACGCGACATCGTGATTGGACTTGGCGGAAAGCTGAATGGTATCCCTCGTGAAGATGGCTTTATTATTACAGTAGCTTCTGAAGTAATGGCTATTTTATGCTTAGCAGAAAATTTACAAGATTTGAAGAAACGCCTAGGAGATATGTTAGTAGCTTATTCTTATGAGAATAAGCCTGTTTTTGCTCGTGATATTCAAGCGGCTGGCGCAATGACAACATTATTAAAAGATGCTTTGCAACCAAATTTGGTGCAAACCATTGAGGGTACACCTGTTATCATTCATGGTGGTCCTTTCGCTAATATTGCTCATGGATGTAATTCTGTTCGAGCAACAAAACTCGCCTTGAAATTAGGAGATTATTGTATTACAGAGGCGGGTTTTGGGTCTGATTTGGGCGCCGAAAAATTCATGGATATCAAATGCAGAGCAAGTAGTCTCAAGCCAGATTGCATTGTTTTAGTTGCCACTGTTAGAGCCCTAAAATACAATGGTGGAGTTGCTCGTGCTGAGCTTACTACAGAAAATATTGAAGCTCTCAAAAAAGGAATTCTCAATCTGGGTGCGCATATTCAAAATATGCAAAAATTTGGTGTGCCAGTTGTCATTGCTATAAATCAGTTTTATACAGATACAAAAGCAGAACTTCAAGTGATTACTGACTTTTGTGCTGATAGAAATGTACCTTGCTCTCTTGCTGATATCTTTACACAAGGTGGCAAAGGTGGAATAGATTTAGCTGAAATGGTTTGTGAAACAATCGAAACACAAAAATCGAATTTCTCACTTCTATATCACGATAACGATTCAATTGAAGAAAAAATTAATAAAATAGCTAGTGAAATCTATGGTGCAAAGTCAGTAGTCTTTACAAAGAAAGCTATAACCTCATTGAAAAATATCAAGTCTTTAGACGGTGATAGATTACCGGTGTGCATCGCTAAAACACAGTATTCTTTATCGGATAATCCTGCGCTTTTAGGTCGCCCAACTAACTTTGATATCACTATTCGCGATTTAAAAATCTCAAATGGTGCTGGATTTGTCGTTGCCTATGCAGGCGATGTGATGACTATGCCCGGATTACCTAAAGTACCTGCTGCAAATCAAGTTGATATTGACGAAGATAGGAAGATAACAGGTTTGTTTTAATGATGAAGTATGAAGTGCACTCTCTACAAGAAACAGCAAAAGTGGCAGTTGAGCTAGCGAAAACTCTTAAAGGTGGTGAGGTCATTGCCTTTACAGGTTCTATGGGAGCCGGAAAGACAGCCTTTACACGAGAGTTAGTTAAAGCACTTGGCGGTGGCGACATTGTCTCTAGTCCTACTTTTGCTATTATTAATGAATATGCTGGCAAAATTCCTGTAAAGCACTTTGATATGTATCGTATTCAAAGTTTTGATGATTTATATTCTACCGGTTTTTTTGATTATCAAGATGATTTTCATTCTGTTTTAATTATTGAGTGGAGTGAAAACATTACAGATTTTCTGCCGAAAAATGTTATTAAAATTGATATTTCTTTTGGTAAAGAAGAAAATCATAGAATTATAGCAATCGAGAGACAGGAGGGATAAAAATGATTACATTAGCGGTAGAATCTTCTGCTATTCCTGTTTCTGTTGCCATTAGCCAAGATGGACTGATCGTTGTTGAAAATTATGTGCATACTAAGCAAACTCACAGTGAAACATTAATGCCGATAATTGAAGATATTCTTGAGATTTCTAAGTACTCCTTAAAAGATATTGATTTATTTGCTGTCTCATCAGGACCGGGTTCTTTTACTGGCATAAGAATTGGCGTATCTACTGTAAAGGGATTGGCTTTTACTAATAACACACCCTGCTGCGCTGTTTCTACACTAGAAGCAATTGCATTTGGCGCTGCGGTTGAAGGATATGTCTTATGTGCTGTAATGGATGCACGCTGTGGACAAGTTTATAACGCCAACTTTATATGGCAAGATGGAGAACTACTTCGCCTTTGCGAGGACAGGGCTTTGTCAATGGAAGAGCTCTCAAATGAATGTCAGAAATCCGGAAAAAGAATTCTTCTTTGTGGAGACGGGGCTTTGCTTTGTTACCAGGAATTTCGGAATTGGGGTGCTGAAATAGCTCACGAAAATGTTCGTTTTCAACGAGCTGGTGCAGTAGCACTGATTGCTGAAAAAATGAGTGAACAAAAACAAACGATAGATGGAACTTCGCTAATCCCTGCTTATTTGCGCTTG
This sequence comes from Scatolibacter rhodanostii, assembly GCF_900197595.1. Classification (GTDB taxonomy): domain Bacteria; phylum Bacillota; class Clostridia; order Oscillospirales; family Acutalibacteraceae; genus Scatolibacter; species Scatolibacter rhodanostii. The sequence goes on from NZ_FZLO01000001.1 coordinate 610,006, forward strand.
TCACAAGCAGAACGAGAATTAAAAAACAGAATGAGAGGTTAATAAATTATGATAGCAATTGGTAGTGATCACGGCGGCTTTGCTTTAAAGGAGTTTATTTGTAACTATTTAGAGCAAAAAGGTTTAGAGATAAAAGATTTTGGCTGCTTTAGTGAAGAATCGGTAGACTATGCGCCGATTGCAGCACAAGTTGCCAAGATGGTAGCTTCTAAACAAGCAGAACGTGGTATTTTGATTTGTTCTACCGGCCTTGGAATTTGTATGGTTGCTAACAAAGTAAAAGGAATTCGCGCCGCTGTGTGTTCAGACTTATATTCAGCAGAAATGACCAGAAGACACAATGACGCAAATATCCTTTGTATGGGAGGAAAAATAGTTAACGAATCAAAGGCAGCTGAATTAGTTGATATTTTTCTTTCTACAGAATTTGAAGGTGGCCGTCATCAGCGCCGTGTCGATCAAATCGCTCAAATTGAGAACGAAGAATAAGGAGAATTTTCTATGCACAAAAATGTATTTGTAATGGACCATCCGCTCATTCAGCATAAGCTGACACTCATTCGCGACGTTTCTACCGGAACAAAGAGCTTCCGAGAAACAGTAAGCGAAATTGCAACCTTAATGTGTTATGAAGCCACTAGAGATTTACCTTTGATGGATGTCATTACACAAACCCCTATGCAAAAAACAACCACACAGGTTTTGGCTGGACGAAAACTGGCTTTTGTTCCGATTTTACGTGCCGGATTAGGCATGGTAGACGGTGTTTTACAACTTGTTCCTTCTGCTAAAGTAGGTCATATCGGTCTTTATCGCGATCATGAGACTTTAAAACCTGTTGAGTATTATAATAAACTGCCTGCAGATGTCGAGCAAAGGGATGTTATTGTGCTTGATCCTATGTTAGCTACAGGTGGTTCGGCAGTTGATGCTATCACCATTGTTAAGAGAAGCAACCCCAAAAGCATTAAATTTCTGTGTATCATTGCTGCTCCTGAAGGAATTGAAGCATTAACACAAGCACACCCTGATGTCACTGTATATTGCGCTGCAGTAGATGAAAGATTGAATGAAGATGGCTATATCTTGCCAGGACTTGGTGATGCTGGCGATAGAATTTTTGGAACAAAATAATTTTTTAGCTTTTACACTATAAACAGCTAGAATTAAAACGGTATACCGTCTTAATTCTAGCTGTTTTACCTTTCACGTTTTTCTCTCTTAAATAATAGAATGGTGGGAAAGGGGTGTTTGTATGATTTCTAAATCTAATGGGATAACCGTCTCCAATGTAACCGTTTCAAAAGAAAAGTTTTGTGCAGAGAATCTAGTACTTTCCTATACCATTCAGTATCCTGAGTTTACTTCTTCCCGCTGCCCTGCAAGCGTACGATCGATTAATAACTTTTATAGACAGCAAGCAGATCGTCTGATGTGTCGTATCCATAATTTTATGATTCCCTCCGCTATCAAAAACTCTCAAACCATCATAGAAAACAATGATACTATCTTGCCATATGAGTTGGTATCAGAGTATAAAATTACTGAAAACAATGGAGCCATCATTAGTCTTTATAACGACTGCTATCAGTTTACTGGTGGAGCACACGGGAATACTATCCGAAGCTCTGAAACGTGGAATTTAACCAATGGTTGTCGTCTTACTTTAGCGGAACTTTGTTCATGCAATTTACCAAAACTCATCACTGATATAAAATCAGAAGTAAAATCTCAAATCGCTAAGCAAAGCGAAAACTTTTTTGAGGACTATGAAGATTTAGTTGACCAAACTTTTAATTGTTCTCAATTTTATATAGAAGACGGCAAATTGGTTGTCTATTTTCAGCAATATGACATTGCACCATATGTGACTGGAATTCCCACATTTACCATACCGCTTGCAATTTGTAATATATGCTAACAATTTTTATTTTTAAAGAGCTATCTGAATGGTAGCTCTTTTTATCTGTCATAGACCAACTTTAAATTTTTTCAATTTTCTACTTCTATTACCTTGAAATATTCTGTTTAGTAACAAAACGACGCATGTTGCATAAATTTATGAGATAAAATTTAATTTAATTTTACGAAGCTTGCCTTGATTTTTATCGTATTTTGTTGAATTCTTGGATAAATTTTAGTATAATGAGAATTAATATAATTTTTGTTTATTTCCTGCTTACTACTAAAATAATTATATCTAGAATAAGTTCTAAACCCCATGGCGCATTTTTTTGCGTTTTTTTCTTTGTAAGCACTTTTTTATGAGCCTGTTCTCTAGCACTATCATTTGGAACCAACATAAAGTAAGGAAGGGGAGCATTATGGAATCACTTGGCAGAAGATTATTAGTCTTTTTTACTGTTTTGACTTCTATTATTTATATCATTTGGCGTATGTTTTTTACCATTCCTTTTCACTACGGATGGTTCTCACTGCTATTTGGACTTGCTCTTTTCATTACTGAATTTATTGGCTTTTTCGAAATGGTAATTCATTTTAGTCAGCTATCAAATCCTGTTGTGCCAAAACGTCCTAATATTGAAGGCAAAGTATACCCTGACGTTGACGTTTTTATTTCCACCTATAATGAACCAACTGAATTACTATATAAAACTATTAACGCCTGTCTACATATGGAGTATCCCGATTTATCAAAAGTACATATCTACTTATGCGATGATGGACATCGTGATGAAATGGGGGAATTGGCAAAAAAAATGGGTGTTATTCACCTAGTGCGTGATACGCATGAACACGCAAAGGCTGGTAATCTAAACTATGCACTCAGCGTATCAAATTCCCCTTATATTGTCACTTTTGATGCTGATATGATGCCACGCCATGATTTTTTAACAGCTTGCATTCCTTATTTTATGGGAGAGGAAACGATTGGTTTTCTTCAGACACCCCAAACTTTTTACAATCCAGATTTATTCCAATACAACTTATACTCGGAAAACCGATTCCCAAATGAACAAGATTATTTTTATAGAGATGTACAAGTGATGAGAAATGCTAGTAACACTGTTATTTACGGTGGTACCAATACCATTCTCTCAAGAGCTGCGTTAGAAGAAATTGGTGGATTTTACACTGGTGTTATTACAGAAGACTTTGCAACCGGAATGATGATTGAAAGCAAGGGTTATCAATGCTATGCAATTGATGAAGCCTACGCTAGTGGAATGGCACCAGAAGATTTGAAAAGCTTGTTAAAGCAACGACAAAGGTGGGCCAGAGGTTGTATTCAAACCGGCAGAAAAATCCATATTCTTTTCTTAAAAGGCTTTAATTTCAGGCAAAAACTTAGCTATATTACTTCCATTTCATATTGGTATGGCTCATTGAAACGCCTACTTTATATTTTATCCCCTATTCTTTATGCTGTGTTTAACGTCATGGTGGTAAAATGCACCTTGCTTGAAATTTTAATATTTTGGTTGCCAATGTACATTTTAAACAACTTAACTTTGCGCCACTTGTCCGGCAATATTCGAAACACGCGACTAACAAATGTTTATGAGACCATTTTATTCCCTGGTCTTCTGCCATCTGTTATTTTAGAGACATTGGGGATTTCTCAAAAAACTTTTGTAGTTACCAAAAAAGATGCGGAAGAAAAATTAAAAACCAATGATGGTTGGTACAAGTTCAGACAATCTTTGCCCATCCTTATTCTATTATTTTTTAGCATATTGGGTATGACTCTTTGTATTCAAAATACTTTCTTACAAGGAACACTCATGTATGTCGTAATTATGTTCTGGTTGTCTGTAAACATTTTTAACCTGATTATGTCACTGTTTTTCATGTATGGTAGAAGAGCCCATCGACAATTTGAAAGATTTGACGCCGAAATCGACTGCACTATTTCTTATAGGAATCGGATAATTCGTACCAAAACAACGAATATTTCTGAAAAAGGTCTTTCCGTTACTTTAGATTTTCCAGAATGGATTCCTTCTGAAGATTCGGTGAAAATTGAGCTGACAACAGAACGTTATCGGACAAGCTGGTGTGGAAAAGTTGCCAACGTTATGAATATAGGCGAAAAATGGCGATATGGCTTTGAAGTAACTGAAATCACAGACGAAAATCAAAGGCGAATGCTTCAAATTGTATATGACAGAGAACCGACCCTGCCAAAGGAAATTGAAAAAGGTCTTAGCACAGTAGATGATATCATGATCAACATTCATCAAAGATCAAAAATTAAGCGTAATTATTTTAGTAGAAAGTTGCCACGATTAAAACTAAATACTTTTATTAACACAGAAGACGGAAAGCGAGTTTTAGTTAAAGATTTTAATTATCAATATATTACCGTTCAATTGGGAAGTAACGAAGCCATTCCTGACAAATTAACTCTCTGTGAAAACTCTATTCAATTGCACTGCCAGTTAGAGGATCCAACTTTTTCACATGGTATTTTTTACCGTATCGTTAATTTAGATGAATTACTTTCCAATTCTGAATTCCGCTATGTTTTGAGAAGCTGGATGGATGATTATCAACTAGAAATTGATGAAAATGAATCTTATCACAAGAAAATCAGTAAAACGTTAGAGCTTCCTGAAATCCTTGACGAGCTGGAATATTTGCAGTGATTAAGATATTAAAAGAGTCTTGTACTAAATTTAAAGATAGAACTATTTTGGGGGAAAGCATGAAATTTCGAGTGAAACTGCAAAACTTTTTAAATTTCTTCTTTCTAGCACTATGCTTATGGGTTATCACCCCGCAAAGCGCCTTTGCTATTACAAGCGAATCTGCAACAGAAATACCTATTGTAAATTTAGAAGAATGGGATAATGGTGCTAAAGTTACTAAAGAATTTAACGAAGAAACTCAGTCTGTAACTGTCACCGCTGATACAATTGGTCTTACAGAAGACTATTATTCTGTTTTTCTATACGACTATACGGTAAGGGATGCTGATGACTATGACGGCATACGCTTTCATCTAAAAAACTTAAGCCAAGGGGTTCTCGCTATCAATATAGCACTAAAAATCAGCGACGATACAGATGTAACGATGACAAATAATTCTTTTGCTTTGTTAGAATCAGAAGGCCAAGAAAATCCAGATGCCGTAAAGATAAGTTATGGAACTTTACCCATACCTGCAGATTTTGACGGTGTCGTTTATATCCCTTTTGCGCAATTAACTACTGCTAATGCAGAAGAGAAACCGCTGATTCATCAAATTCAATCTTTTGGTATTACAACCGTTATTGATAAAGAGGATCAAAAGCAATACGCTATTAGTGATATTGCTTTCCTTTCTGGCAGTGTACCTGCCATGAAAGAAAATTACTATTTGATTACCCTTTCTGGAGACGATGAAATTGCACAACCAAATGTTGGGTCTGTCATTCAAACCTATCATGCAAAGATTATCGACTTAGAGGGCAATCCAGTAGAAGCCGTCCCTATTTTTTATTTTCAAGAGCAACCGGCAGGTCTGGTTTTAACTGATGACGGACAATTAGAACTACAAAGCCATTCAACTGCGAGTGAAATCAATTTATACGCTCGAACAGAACACAGTTTAAATTCTGGGAAATTAGCTATAAAGATTAAGAAATTTAGTTTGGAAGGCACCAAAGCGAATATTCCTAATCCAGTCGATGTATCTCAAATTGTTTCTAAAACAGATGTTATATTAAATCAGTCTGTGAATAAAATTCGTGTTTTCGGCGTTATATTACTAGTTTTTTTATTTGCTATATTTTACACTTGGCTTCATGATGCAAGTAAGCATAAAAAAGTCATTGAAAAAAAGTTGTATCATAATTACCACGAGGAGGATAAAATATGACTTTTTCAAGTGTACCTTTTATGTTTTATTTTCTTCCCATTGTGTTCATCTTATATTACATATTCTTTTTCTCTCTGCCCATAAAGAATTTTATTTTATTAATCTTTAGTCTTATATTCTATACGTGGGGTGAACCAAAATATATTTTTCTCTTGATGTTGTCCATACTCGTTAACTATTTATTCGGCCTGGGCATTGATTTACTAAAAACAAAGAAAAAACTGGCTTTATCAATCGTCGTTTTATCACTAATTTTTAACCTTGGCATACTCTTTGTCTTTAAATATTTGACTTTTATTAGTTCAAATTTAAATATAGCCACACAAGGAAAAATAGAGATAATCAACATTGCTTTACCAATTGGTATTTCTTTTTTTACTTTTCAAGCCATTTCATATGTTATCGATATTTACCGGCAAGATGTTGCGGCACAGAAAAATATACTTAAATTCGCGCTGTACCTTTCTTTTTTCCCAAAACTCATCCAAGGGCCAATTACAAAATATAAAGATTTTGCTCCCCAAATTGAAAATAGAACAGAAACATGGCAAAAGTTTTCTTCCGGAAGTTGTCTTTTTATCACTGGTTTAGGAAAAAAGGTATTGCTGGCTAATAATATGGCTGTAGTAACTGACCGAATCTTTGAAATACAAAAAATGGGGAATATTCCTGTAAGTCTTGCTTGGCTAGGCGCTCTAGCTTATACTTTTCAAATCTATTTTGATTTTTCTGGCTATTCTGATATGGCAATTGGTTTAGGGCTCATGTTTGGTTTTAAAATAGAGCGAAACTTTAACTACCCTTATATTTCCAAGTCCATTAGAGAATTCTGGGGAAGATGGCATATGTCTTTAGGCCGATGGTTTAAAGACTATCTGTACATTCCTTTAGGCGGCTCAAGAGTTCTTAATAAGGATTTAATTATTCGTAATTTGGCTGTTGTTTGGATGGCTACCGGTATTTGGCATGGCGCAAACTGGACGTTTCTTTTTTGGGGAATTTTAAATTTTGTTTTTATCGCTGCTGAAAGAATTTTTGAATTTGAGAATTCAAAATTGCCCAATGCTATTAAGCACGCCTACGCTATGTTTGTCATCATAATTGGATGGGTAATTTTCAGATCGGATTCATTACAGCAAGCAGGCAATTACCTAGTTTCTATGTTTAATTTCCCTCAAAACGGATTTTTAAGTGATTATACCTATATGTTCATAAAGGAATACGGAATTTTTTTCCTATTTGCTATTCTCTTCAGTATGCCCATTGCGGGAAAAATCAATCAATTAATGGCAAAAGGAATTGTGCTTCGTAGGCAAGTATCAAAAAGTCAACCTGACCAAGAGCGTGTCCTATATGGAGAAGCTCCTTTTACGAAACTGATTACTTTCCTTTATCCTATTGCCATGATACTTTTATTTTTAGTTTGTACTACTTATATTGTTAAAGGAAGCTATAATCCCTTTATTTATTTTCAATTTTAGGAGGCTACGAGATGAAGCGTTTTTTTGCAAAAAAAGCAGTTACCACTGTTTTATTTATAGGCGTTCTTTTTGTACTGTCTTTTTTAAATTGGAATACAGCTTATCCTACTTTAAAAGCAGAAATCGAAGAAAAATGGATTACTAATGAAAACAAAGAGGAAGTTTTACCTTCTTTTATTTCAGAAACAGACACCATTATCCGAGAACAAGTTTATAACAAATATGCTTATATCGAAAGTTATGGGTATTTGCAAGAATTACTAAATAAAAAAGAAATTAATAACTTTGAAGTTGTTAAAGCCAAGGACGGCACTTTGCACTATACCTATTTTACTAATGGCCCTAACGAAGTTGATGTATTGGCAGAGAGGATAGAACGATTAAAACAGACCGCCGCTGAATCGGGTACTCAAGTTATGTATGTGATGACTCCTGATAAATATATTCGAGGCGAAACTGAATTTGAAAAAGGTATACCTTATAATTTTGCAAATGAAACGGCAGACAATTTTTTGGCTGTTTTAAAAGAGAAAAACATTGATTCTTTAGATTTTAGAGAATTAATGCAACAAGATGGTGAATACACCGCAAGTAGCTTTTATAAAACAGATCATCATTGGAAAGTTGAAACTGCTTTTTGGGCGTTTACCAAATTTGTAAACGTTCTTGAGTCAAAATATGATTTTTCATTTCCCAATAAAGACAAGTATTTGAATTTAAATCAATATAACCAAATCGTTTATAAAAACTCTTACATTGGCTCTATGGGCCGCAAAGAGGGCAAGCTTTATTCAGAAGCAGAAGACTTTACATTTATCTACCCCAAGTTTGATACTGATTTTTATTTTTACGCTCAAAATGGCCCAGAGGATATCAAAACAGATGGACGATTTGAAAATTCATTAACCTTCACTGAATTGTTGGCTGGTGAGCGTGATATCTATGACGCGACCAATGACAAATACTTTACCTATATGAATGGAAACCCTGGGTTTGTCGAAATTCATAATTTTAACGAACCCGAGGGAGCCAAAGTTTTGTTTATTAAAGACTCATTGATGGTACCTGTCGCTTCATTTTTCAGTTTAGGCTGTTCTAAAGTGTATATGATAGATCCTCGCTATTATTCTGGAAATATTGAAGAAGTGATAAAAGACTATGAATTTGACTATATCTTTGTAAGTTACACACCTCAAAATCTAACAGAAGAATTCTTTCCATTTTACAAGGAATGAATGTAATTTTACTTACCTTGAGGGTCAAGAATTGCATCTACCATTTCTTGATTCCAAGTTTTGGTCTGCAGATCATAAACACCAAATCCAGAAGCAAACTCCCAGTAACCATAGTCAATATCACGTAAAGAGGCTTCCTTAGCTACAGATCGAGTCCAATTGAGTCTAGTTTGCTCCGGAGCGGTCTTACTGATTCCAAATTCTCCTAAAAAGAGAGAAACCTTATTTTCATTAGCCCAATTTTTAGCCATATTGAATCTTTCCTGTAGATATTTTAGTTCTTCATCTGTAGCATTCCAGCCAATACCACTTAGGTTTTCATAACCGTAGTGATAAGGATTTCCCTGAAAAGTCACTTCATTGGGTTCATAATAGTGGAATGTGGCGATAAGGCGATCGTCTTCAGGTAACCGTAAATTAAGCAAAGCATCAATAGAATTATAGTTTGCTCCTCCTACGATCAGGAAATGCTTTTTGTCATTTTTTCGAATAGCTGTGACAGTTTCTTGTAAGATGCTGTTCCAAGACTCACTATCGAGATTCTTCTGTGGCTCATTTAGTATTTCAAAGACTAAATCATCGGAATAATTTTTATAACGTTCGGAAAGTTGCTGCCAGATAGAAATCAATTTCATTTTATGCAGAGCAGGATTTTCCATTATATCCATGAAATGATGGAAATCTAGTATCACCGTTAATTCCTGTCCTAGTGCTTCTTTGATATACATATCTATTTTCTTTACAAACGCTTCATCAAGCCTATAATCTTCATCAGATGAAGCGGTATAATCAGAAAACCGCACAGGAAGTCTTATAGTTTGAAATCCAGCTTGCTTTATTGTAGAAAAATAAGAACTATCCATTGGAACATCCCATGGCTGATCTTTTGGTGCTTCTAGTGAATTCCCTATATTTAGACATTTTGTTAATGTCGGAGGCTGCGGTTCTTTTGCTGCACAGCCACTCACAAAAAGGAAACTGAGAAAAGAGACCAGAATTGTAATCCAATGTCGTTGCATAGTAACCTCCATAAATAAAAACTAACTCTATTATAGCCAAAAAAGCAGAAAGAAACAATCATATAAAGGAGAGAAGATAAAATTGATACAAGAAACTATTCTTAAGAATTCTTTGTTCGGCGGTTACAAAAAACAAGATGTTTTAGACTATCTTGATTCTATTTTAGATGAAAACGATAAAAAGACGCAGCATCTAGAAGATGAACTTGCCTTTTTAAGAAATGAAAATAAATTGCTACAGAAAAGAGTTTTGGAGAAAAAAGAAATAACTAGTATTTCAGTTGATGAAGATAACACTACTGATTCGGATAAGAAAACTGATTTGTTAGAAGATGGCACGATCTTGTCTGAGGGGGTCTATGAAATTCTTCCGAATCATAAAATTATTGCTTTGCCAAATCCTTTAGAATTTAGTACGTCAAAATCTTTAGAGATACAGAATACTGCGGCTCAATACCCTAAAGATAAGGGTAATCACTCCACAAATGAAACTATTTTGGAACAACCTCCTATACATAAAATAGAAAACTCTGCTTTTGAAAAAGAAAACTTTGAAATAGAGCGTGAAACCTTACAAAAAAGAATTAAGGAATTAAAAGAACAATTGCTAACACAAGAAAGAGAAAAAGAGAAATTGCAGGCTAAGCTAGAATATAGCAATGACCTTTTAATCACAATTTATCAAGATCATAAAACTAAAATGTTATAAAACAAAAAAGATATTGGATTTTAAGCCGATATCTTTTTTGTTTTATATTGAATTTTTAATTTATAATGTGGTATAATATATAAAAAGTGTCATTTTTTGACAAATTATTTGCGGGCAATTCAGCTGTTTTGCTGCTATTTTACTCATAAAATATAGATAAAACCTATATTTCTTGTATCTTGATTAAATTTCTGGAGGTGAAGATAGAGAATTATAACTGATTAGAGAAGGTGATCGAGTCATATACTTTTCAGAGTAGCTGAAGAGTTTCAAATTATGACTGCGCAAAATTTTGGGAGGGTAATATGAGCAGAGAAGGAAATGAAGAGCATACCAATGCTTTTATCCGGCAATTTTTAGATCATTTTCCATTAAGTTGTGTGTGTTACGAGGCTAAATATACATCTAGTAATACTATATCTGACTATAAATTAATTGATTTAAATTTCCATTTTGAGAATTTAGTCCAAAAGAGCAGGGGACAGTTAATTGGTACTTTTTTTACAAAATCGCATGATGGAGTAGAGCCAGAGATTGTTTTCTATCTTAAAAATCTTGTGGACCAGCTAATTTTTAGAAAAAAGCAAAAAGTATCGACTAACATAAATATTTTCAACCATCCTTATAAAATTACTATGTTTCTTCTTAACCCCACTATTATTTTCACTATTTTTGAAGACTTTCAAAATAAACGCAATCAAAAAACACACAAATTTTCCGACCCATTTCAGATTACGGCAGAAAATATTTGCGTAAATCCAAATTGCGATTCACACAATCTTGAAAAGAAAGTTCTTTCATCTTGTCTTTTTGATTCAGTATCTGGCAATCAGAGAAACATGCTCTCCTCTGAAAAATCTAGCTCTCTAGAAGACAGTATGATTCTTTTTCAAGATTCTCTAACGGGTTTATATGACAGACATTTTGCTATGAATGTATTAAAAATGTATGTTTCTCAAGATATAATGCCTCTTTCGGTTGTTCTAGGAGATATAAATGGCTTAAAAAACACAAATAATGAAAAAGGGTACCAAGGTGGAGATGAAATTCTTGTTAAAGTAGCTCAACTGCTTCAAAAAAATTGCAGAGCAGTTGATTTAGTAGCAAGATGGGGAGGGGATACTTTTTTTCTGCTACTCCCAAATACATCCAGTAGTGAAACTCGAGTTGTACTATCTAGATTTCAAAAAGCTCTAAATAAATTAAGCTTAGATACAACCATTACATTTGGTTATGCCTCTAATGAGAAAGAAAAACGCTGCCCAGAAGAATTAATTCGAGAAGCCGAAAAATGGCTTTGTCAGAAAAAATTACTGGAGCAAAGAAGTCAACGGAATGGCGTTATTAAGCTTCTACTCTCCTTACTTGATGAAAAAAACTCTGAAACGCATGAACACTCTAACCGTGTTGCTGATCTTTGCCTCTTAGTAGGAAGAGAACTAAAGCTCTCAGATGAAATGATGAGTGATATTGTACTCTTAGCTAAGTTACATGATATTGGAAAAATTGGCATCCGAGATACAATTTTAGAAAAACCGGGAAAACTTACACCTAAAGAAAGAGCAGAAATTGAACAGCACCCTGAAATCGGATATAAAATTACTCAAAATATCCCTGAACTTTGCCAAGTGTCTGAGTATATATTGGCACATCATGAGCGTTGGGATGGAACTGGGTATCCCAAAGGCTTAAAAAGAAAAGAAATTCCTCTTCCAAGTCGAATCATTAGTATTGTAGATGCTTATGACGTTATGATATCTGGAAGAAGTTATCAATCGCCTCGCACACAAAATCAAGCAATAGCTGAACTATACCGTTGTGCTGAAACGCAATTTGATAGTGAAATTGTAGATATTTTTGTAAATTTGTTAAAAGAAGAAAAATATAAAGAAGATTAAACTATTTGTGTAATCTTCTTTATATTTTCAGAATATTCATAAATTTACTATAAAAAATGGAAAATAAATATTCTTTTTTCACTTTACATTATAAAACAAAAACCTTACGTGGTATAATATTCACATGAGGTGATATAGAATGAGCCGAAAAATAACCTTAAGAGAATTAGAAGGAAATCTAAACTTTTTTAGTAAAATGTATGATGTCGTGCGCCTAATAGACCCCACTCGCAAAGAAGTGTTGGATTGTGAATTTTTGCATCCGCAAGATATAGGAACTACTTGCTATAATTACTGGAACAGGGGAGCAGTGTGCGAAAATTGTATATCTATGAGGGCTTATCGAGAAAATAAGACATTTATGAAGCTTGAAAATATTTCAAAAGATATTTTTCTCTCTATAGCGATACCAATCGAAACAGATAACGATCCGGTTGTCTTAGAATTATTAAAAAAAGTTACAGATACTATGATGTTTGGATATGGAGATTTTGCAAAAAACGAGTTAATGTATGATGTGGTTGCCGATTTAAATAAAACCGCCATGAAAGATCACTTAACCGGATGCTATAATCGTCGTTTTTTGGATGATCGTTTGTCAACTGATATTGTACAGGCTACGTTGAATGGTTCATCTCTCTCCATTATTTTTATAGATATTGACAATATGAAGACCGTAAATGATAATTTTGGACACTCTGCTGGAGATAAGGCTCTTAAACATGTCGCTTCTATTCTTGAAGAATGCGTTCACAATGAAAAAAACTGGGTAGTTCGCTATGGGGGAGATGAATTCATTATTTGTCTAAATGATACTACTGCAGAACAAGCTACTCTTATACAAAACCAAATTAACAACCATTTTGAGTCAAAACATATCTTATTAAAGGATCAAAATGTCAAGATATCTATTTCTATGGGGTTAGTTACCATGGATGACAAACCATATACCGCTGAAGAAATAATTCAAATGGCAGATAGAAAAATGTATGAGTCAAAATGGAGAAATAGAAGTAGCAAACGTCCAGTTTGAAAAGGACTATGGTGATATAAGATGTCCTACAATAAAAAATATTTTTCAAATTTATACGACTTATTAATTTGCATTACAAAAGCGGTCGATTTGATTAGTCCTGAAACGGCAAACCATCATCAACAAGTTGCTTTTATAGCGTATGAACTTTCTGAAACCTTAAATCTATCCATAGAAGATAAACAAGATGTTGTTTTAGCTTCTTTAGTCCATGATTTAGGGTCTCTTTCTTTGTGGGATAAGCTAGATTTTATGGACGAATTACCAGATCATGTTCATCAACATAGTTTTATCGGTGCAAAACTGTTAGGTGGATTTCCTTTACTCTCAAATGCTGCTAACATGATTAAATTTCATCATGTTCCTTGGCAAGACGGAGCGGGAAGTTCTTTTATGGGTGAGTCTGTCCCTATTCTTTCTCACTTGATACATTTAGCAGATCGAATCGCTGTTAGTATTGACCACACTGAAAACATAATTTCTCAGATTAAAACAATTCGAGATTTTATTGTTTCAGGTAGTGGCTCTATATTTCCACCTCAATACATAGACTCATTTTTGCAGATATATGAAAAAGAAGCTTTTTGGCTTGACCTAACACAAAAATCTTTGAAAATTCATGTTTATGCTGGTGATAATTTACCTATAAATTCAATTCAGCTGACGTTAGATGAAGTAGTAGAGCTAACCCAAATATTTTCACGCATTATTGATTCACGTAGCCCTTTTACCGCTATGCACTCTGCTGGCGTCGCCGCTACAGCAGAAAAGTTAGCTCAATTATCAAATTTCTCTGAAAATGATTGTAAAAAAATGCGGATTGCGGGAAATCTACATGATATAGGAAAACTGGCAATACCCCGTGAAATCTTAGAAAAAAACGACAAATTGATTCCAGAAGAATTTGATGTTATCCGCAGTCACACTTACTACTCGTATAGATTATTGCAGCCAATTCAGGGCTTTAACGAAATCGCAGAATGGGCTGCTTATCATCATGAAAAATTAAACGGCCGCGGTTATCCATTTCACCTCTCGGCACCTTCTTTGTCTCTTGGATCTCAAATTATGGCAGTTGCAGATATTTTCACTGCTATTACAGAAGACCGCCCTTATCGAGTCGGGATGAATCGTAACCAAACAGAGAAAATTTTAGCAGGTATGGCTGAGCACAACGGGATTTCCTCCAGTATTTTTCATTTGTTACAAGCTAACTATGATTGTATCGCAGAGTTGCGTAAAACCGCTTCTGAACAGGCCAGCCATGATTATAAATATCTTTTAATAAAGTAAAAACTAGCAATCCGATTTTATTAATCGGATTGCTAGTTTTTACTTACTTTTCTTATTTGTTGTCATCTGGGCAAGCGGATTTGCATTCATCGCACTCTCAACTTGCGTACTAGAAGTGTGTGTATATATCTCCGTTGTGCCTAAATTTTCATGTCCCAAGATATCTTGTAGAACTCTAATATCCACATTGCCATAGCGATACATTAACGTGGCAGCAGTATGGCGAAGCTTATGTACAGAATACCCAGTTCCACCAAGTCCAATCTTCTTTAAATACTTTTTAACGATGAATTGAACCGTTTTGGGGCTAATTCTTTGCTTGCGGCTACTAAGAAATAATGCATTTCTGTCAACAACAGCATTTTTAGGGCGGACTTTAATGTAGCTATCAACGGCTTGCAGGCAAGCCTCATTTAAGTATATAATGCGCTCCTTATTTCCCTTACCTAAAATTTTAATCGTAGAATTTTGATGATAAACATCCGATAAATTAATGCTAACCAATTCAGACAAGCGCAATCCACAATTCAAGAAAAGAACTAACATGCAATAGTCACGTTCTTTATCTGGACCCTCTACAGAATTCAATAGTTCGATACTTTGTTCTAATGAAAGAAAATGGGGAAGAACTTTTTTCTTTTTTGGCGCCGAAAGATTCTCTACAGGATTTTCTTCCAATAATTTCTCATGCACAACTAAATATTTGAAAAAAGATTTTATAGATGACGATTTACGTTGCCGTGTTGCGCTTAAATTATTGCGATCATCAGATACGTAGTTCATAAATTCAAAAACTTCGTAGGTAGTGATTTTCTTAATAAAATCCAAATCAATTTGTGCAATTAAAATTTCTTCTATAGGTTCATTTAATTGCTGCCGCTGCTTTTGTAAAAACCTAAAAAAAGTTCTTAAATCTAAGCAATATTCATCAACAGTTTTAACAGATAAGCCTCTGATATTTCTTAGATATAATGCGTATTGACGCACTAGTAATGGCATTTCAGATAAGACTAAACTAGCCATAATAATTTCAATCCCCTGAATTATACAAAATATTTATTTTGTATAATTATATACAATTTTTAAACAGTTGTCAAGAAAATAATTATACTACTCTGTACATGCGCGAAAAGCATCTCTTATATCTCTTACCCCTACAATTTCCATGTTCTTATAAGATTTGCTAATATTTTTCAGACCATGAAAAGGTATTACACAACGATTGAACCCAAGGCGTGAAGCTTCGCTGATTCGTAAATCTGCCTGACTAACATTTCGTAACTCACCAGCAAGTCCAATTTCACCAAACACAACCGTATCTTCTCGAATCACAACATCTTTTAAGCTAGAAACCAGCGACATTGCCACCGCTAAATCAACTGAAGGCTCGTCCAGTCGTAATCCTCCCACGACATTAATATAAGCATCTAAATTGCCAAAATAGAATCCAGCTCGTTTTTCCAACACAGCTAAAATTAACGACATCCTATTATAATCAAATCCAGTTGACATACGTCTTGGCGTTCCAAATCCTGAATTCGTTGCCAGTCCCTGAATCTCAGCTAAAATTGGACGTGTGCCTTCCATAACTGCTGTCACACATGTTCCCGGTGTATTAGTCGGCCTTCCAGACAACATTGCCTGCGACGGATTTTCTACTTGGTGTAACCCATCTTTTCCCATATCAAAAACACCAATTTCATTTGTGGAACCAAATCGATTTTTAACTGCACGTAAAATTCTATAGGTCATCTGTCTATCGCCTTCAAAATACAGCACAGCATCAACCATGTGCTCTAATACCTTAGGACCCGCAATAGCACCATCCTTATTAACATGGCCTACTAAAACAATAGGAATATCCAGTGTCTTTGCGCAGCGCATCAATAAATTAGAGCACTCTCTCACCTGAGTAACGCTCCCGGGTGAAGAATTCAAATCCGGATGATTCATCGTTTGAATCGAATCAACCATTACAATGTCTGGTGATTCCTCACGAATTTGATTAACAGCATGCTGTGCGTCTGTCTCTGTTAAAATCATTAAATTTGGACTGTCTACTCCTAACCTGGAAGCTCTAAGTTTAATTTGCCTAGCTGATTCTTCTCCAGAAATATATAAAATTTGATGGTTCTCCCCTAAATGCTGACAAACCTGTAATAGGATAGTTGATTTTCCAATACCAGGATCACCTGAAATTAGTACCAACGACCCCTTTACAATCCCTCCGCCTAACACACGGTCAAACTCAGAAAGTCCTGTTTTATATCGATATTCTTCATCATTTGAGTCAATTTCAGATATCTTCATTACAGCTGTTTTTCTTGTAGAGCTGCTACTTGTGGTATATGCTTTAGATAAACCTGTTTCTTTTATCTCTTCTTCCATTGTATTCCATGAGCCACATATTGGACATTTACCTGCCCATTTAATTGATTCTGCACCACATTCTGAGCACACAAAAACTGTCTTATTTTTAGAAGCCATTTAATTCTCCTGTACTTTATTCTCTATTTTCTTCTTATTATAGCACTTATGTTCACTCAATAGAAGTCGAAGACGTACTTTTTTCATTTTGTTGGCTTTGGTTCTTCATTTCAAGGTAATTAATAATACCATCCGTTATAGAAATCGCTATTTTTTCCTGATATTCTGTTTGGATTAGCTTGTTTGCTTCTTCATAATTAGAAATGAAACCACATTCCACTAAAACCGAAGGCATTTGACTATAGTAAAGAATATAAATGTTTTTACTAGCCGCTTTGCTTTCTCGAGAATTTTCAGGTTGGGTGTTTTCTACTATTTCACTTCGAATACTCTCTGCTAAAAGGGCACTTTCTGTTCTATTTCTGGAATAAAAAATTTGAGCTCCTTTATATTTTTCTTGGGTAAAATGATTTTGATGAATACTGACAAAAGTGCAGTTATCATATTCTTTGACAATTTCCAATCTTTTTTTAGTGTCAGAACGCTTTCTTTCAGCGATACTTGGCAACGTATTATCTCCAATTAGTGTATCGCTATCTCTCGTGAGAATCACTTGAATACTTTGCTCTTCAAGCCTATCTTTTACCATTTGTGTGATTGTAAAATTAATGTCCTTTTCGAGCGCACCATTCACTCCCATTGCGCCTCCATCTTCACCGCCGTGCCCTGCATCTAAAACAATAATTTCATTTCGGTATTTCTCTTGCTTTTCAAAAAAATCAGCATGAAAATTTACTACTGCTATTGCTCCAGTCGTGTGAAAAACAAAGGCAGATAAAGTAAGGCATAGTAGTAAAAAAGGAAGGATTTTTCGCACTAAATAAAATTCAGATTTTTTCATAGATAGCTCCCCTATTATCATCTTAAGAACTATATGAAAAAATCGCTTATAATATGATAAGAGCCTCTTGCATTTCATCTCAAGAGGCTCTACATTTGGTTACGACTTATATTCCATTTTTTCGAGGGACCAATCTTTTAAAACATTAAGCATATCTTCAGCAGTTTGCCTAGCGCCCACTAAATCATGCTCTAAATAATTGCCACACTCTTCACGTTTGGAACCCGGAATCTCTCCTGAAAAGGAAGCAATAAACGTAAAGCTATTTACTAATAAAGTAATTACTTCTTCATGCGAAATATTATCCCGAACAAGAAAATAAAATCCTGTTCGACATCCCATAGGTCCCACATAGATTATACTATCGGAATAATCTGTATTGCGAACATAAGTAGCAAATAAGTGCTCAAAAGTATGCATCGCTCCATTGGAAAGATAATCTCCACCATTGGGTATTTTCATACGAATGTCATAGGTGACAACATCTCCATCAATTCTAGAAATATAAACTCCTTTTTCCAGTAAATCATGGTTAACTGAAAAACTTGCTATTTTTTTCATATCATACTCCTTCAACCGTCACTTTTGTACCGCCCACAAAACGGATAGAAAGCACATAGCAACTGCCTTTTCCAAAAACTTTTTCAATCATATCTCTATAATCATTCAACCTATCAAATGGAACAAAAGCTTGGATTGTGCCGGCAAATCCTCCGCCATGTACACGGCATGCCCCACTGCCTTTCAAAAACTTTTTTGAGAGAGCTAATGCCAAGGATAGTCCCTGCTCAGAGGGATTTAGCGTTGCAAACACATTCTGTAGCCTAGTCTCAGAAGATACACCAGATTGATTTATTAAAGCCTTGAAGCTCTCAAAATCACCATCCTTAATAGTTTGTGCTTCCTCTGCTGCTAAAATATCTTCATCAAAAAAATGCATTGCACGCAAAACAGCTCTGTCCCCTGTTTTTTGGCGTACCTCACCAATATTCTGCCAGAACTCTTCTGGATTTACTTCGCGCAAAACTTCTTTCCCAAAGAACTGTGCAACAGATTTCATCTCTGCCGGAATATAAGCATATTCATCTGTTAAGTCAGCATGGTTGCCACCCGTATCCACAATACAAAGCGCGTGTTGATAACTATGTAAATCAAAATCAATATGCTCTACAATTGGGTTTGCTGTATCTTTGAAATCTATAGCAGTAACACCACCAACGCTACTTGCCATTTGATCTAGTAAACCAGAAGGCTTTCCGAAATAAACATTTTCCGCATATTGTGCAATAATTGCTGTCGTAATGGGATCAATCTTTCCTTCATTGTAGAGTTCACTAATAATAGTAACAATGACTACTTCAAAAGCGGCTGAGCTAGAAAGCCCTGAACCTTTGAGAACACGAGAAATTGTGTAAGCCTCAAATCCGCCTACATGATAGCCAAGCTCTTTGCACTTAAAGCAGATTCCCTTTATTAATGCAGAGGCTGTTCCTATCTCTTCCTCTCTTAAAGACAAATCAGAGAGATCTGCAATATCCATACCGGGGTATTCATAAGACTTTAAAAGAATCTTGCTGTCTTCAGTTTTTCTCGCAGCTGCTACAATATCCAAATTCACAGCACCCGCCAGCACTCTTCCATGGTTATGATCTGTGTGGTTTCCGCCAATTTCTGTCCTACCGGGAGCACTGAAGAATTCTATCCCATCTGCATTCACGAATTGCTTAGCAAATTCATCTTTAATCGTTTTGTAGCGTACACGCTGTTCTTCTGCTTCATTTTGATATAATTTCTTAAAATCTATTGTCACGTCATTCACCTCTGTAAATTCATCAAATTGCAGCCAAATTCTTATTTATTTGCTATTAAGTTAGGTCATTATATCAAGATTCTTCTAACAAATCAAGCAATTCTTCCTCTGTAAGAACTGCTATTCCAAGAGTTTTCGCCTTGTCAAGCTTACTCCCGGCCTCATCACCCGCCACAACATAACTTGTCTTTTTAGAAACAGAAGAAGAGACTTTTCCGCCCGCTTTTTCAATCCTGTCTGCCGCCTCTTTTCGATTCAAGGTTGGCAATGTTCCTGTAAGGACAAAAATCTTTCCGGCCAATATTTGAGTTTGTCCCTCTACAACATGTGCCTTCATATTTAGCCCGTGACTTTTAAGCGCTTGGATGAGCTCTTTAGTGCTATGCTTATCAAAGAATGCTACTACTTGCTCCGCCATGATTGTGCCAAAACCTTCTATTTCTAAAACTGAATTAACGTCTGCTGTCATTAACGCTTCAATATTAGAGAACCTTTGACACAATAACTTTGCAGCCTTTACACCAATATTAGGAATACCCAGTCCGAATATCAAACGATATAAATCCGCTGATTTTGATTTTTCAATTGCTGCAACTAAATTATATGCACTTCTTTCCGCAAAGCGTTCCAATGTTACAAGCACTTCAGCTGTGAGATTATATAAGTCTGACAAAGAATGGATCAAATTGGATTTCACCATCTGCTCAACAATAGCTGGCCCCAATCCGTCAATATCCATAGCGTCCCTAGAGGCAAAGTGAATTAGACTACGTAAGATTTGTGCTGGGCATTCCGGATTCACACAACGCGTAGCTGCCTCTGTCTCTAACCGCACAACTTCTTCTCCACAAGAAGGACAATTTTGAGGCAAGAAAAAAGGTTGGCTATGCTCTGGATTTGAAATAACAGAAACCACTTCTGGTATGATTTCACCAGCTTTTCGCAAAATCACTCTTGAACCAATTCGAATGTCTTTTTCTGATATAAAATCTTGATTATGAAGTGTTGCCCGGCTCACCGTTGTACCAGCCAATAATATTGGTGAGAAAACACCTGTCGGAGTTAATACGCCTGTTCGTCCAACATTAATCTCAATATTAGTAAGTGTCGTTTCTTTTTCTTCTGGAGGATATTTATAGGCTTCTGCCCACCTTGGAAATTTAGCAGTGCTCCCAAGACTATCTCTTTGCGAAAAGTCATTTACCTTTACAACGGCACCGTCAATAGGATAGGGCAATTCTCCCCTTTTGTTACCCAGTTCATGAATAAAATGAATAATGTCTTCTATGTCTTTTGATTTATAATAATTAGGGGAAACAGTAAATCCAAGCTCTTTTAGTTTTTCCAAAGATTCATCATGTGCGGTCAACGTTACTCCATTTACTTGCTGTACATTAAAAATAAAAATATCTAAACCTCTACTTGCAGTAACCCGTGAATCTTTTTGCCGCAATGAACCAGCCGCTGCATTTCTTGGGTTTTTGAATGGTTTTTCCTCCAACATCTCTTGTCTCTGAGATAGCTGTTCAAAACTTTGAGCAGACATATAAACCTCGCCTCGCACCTCTAGAAAAGGGATTTTTTCAGAGAGAGTTTTCGGCAAGCTTTGAATGGTTCGAATATTTTCAGTTACATCTTCTCCAACTTGTCCATCTCCCCGAGTTGAACCCCGAGTATATTGTCCGTCGATATATTCGACAGCGACGGACAATCCATCAAACTTGGGTTCAACTATATATTCAGGATGCTGAACAATTTCTTTTACCTTTCGATCAAAATCCCTCAATTCATCATCAGAAAATGCATCATGAAGGCTTTCTAAAGGCACTGTATGAACAACAGGAGAAAAATTATTAAAAATAGAGCCACCAATAAGTTGTGTGGCAGAATCAGGTGTAATGAGTTGAGGAAACTCTTCTTCTAACTGCTCCAATTCTCGGTAAAGCAAATCATATTCAATATCAGAAATTTCAGGCGAATCTTGGGTATAATATTTGTCATTATGATACTTAATTTCTTTATTTAATATCTTAATTCGCTGTCTAGCTTTTTTAATATCCATATATATCCTCATACATTATCTTTACTTCTTTAAGCGGCTTTTCCTGTCATAAATTGCGGAACTTCTCCAACGATAATCGTTTCACTAATTACAAAGCTTGTGCTGTCACTCACATCTGTCGCAAATTTTTTAGATTGAGAATGAGCAGCATAATTCACATTCATAATTAATCGATAGCAGGTCTGATTGATACCTGCAGAAACAAAGTCTGTTTGAAAAGACACATTAACACTGCCTTCTATATTTAGTCTTAGAGGCACAGAAAAGCCTCTGCCGTTTAAAATACCCATTTGAGTAGCACTACCAAAAGGAATGGTAGTATTTACCCTACCGTTTAACTTCTCATCAAGTAATCCTGTGATTTGTGATTTTAACTGATTTATTTTGCTTGTATTTGTAGTTGCTGATATTATTTTACCCGAATCATCGTTATTTATATCGATGTATTCCGTTTCAATTATTTGTTCGGTTGTAATTTCGTTTATAGTTTGCTCTATGTAGTTCTTTGTTGCCTGATAGACCATTTCATCTGAAACAGATTGCAGCGCCCATTCAGAAAGGACACTCGCCACAAGGAGAAAAGAAATTGTAAGTAAAATTAGTCTCTTAGCAATAAAATTTTTAGATTTGGGTTTGCGGTATCTTGGCATAAAAAACGGTTTAGATTTAGATATGTAACGCATAAAATCACCTCTTTCTATACTACGCAAAAGAGATGATTTTGCTACTGCTACTACTATTTAGTTACTAGTTTTTCTATCCGTCTAAGTGTTTCTGCAAGGGGAATGCCGACTATATTTGCATAATCTCCGCAAATCGATCGAATTAATCTTATTCCCTGACTTTCAATACCATAAGAACCCGCTTTGCCCATTGGTTCTCCTGTCTGAACATACTCATCAATTTCTTCATCGGTTAGAGAATAAAAAGTCACTTCTGTTGCCTGCACAAAAATATTTTCTTGCTCTTTAAATTGAATACATACACCTGAAAAAATGTTATGTGTTCTGCCAGAAAGCCTCTTAAGCATATTTTTTGCATCTTCAGAACTCTGAGGTTTACCTAAGATCAAATTATCAATCGAAACAACCGAATCAGCTGCCACAATAATATCAGTAGCCTTCCTGTCGATAGCATCTGCCTTGCGTTTTGCCAGTGTTCTCACAGTCTCTTCAGGTGTGAACGTGATTGGAACAGTTTCATCCACACCAGAAACTTTAACACTAAACGGAATCTTTGCTTGCTCAAATAGCAGTTTGCGACTTGGTGAAGAAGACGCTAAAACCAGTGTATGCTTACTCCAGTCCATTCGGGTTTTTCTCCTGCCATCTCCAAGTGTCTTCACACATATCTTTTAATGTACGTTTTACTTTCCAGCCTAACTCTTGGTATGCCTTGGATGGATCAGCATAGCATTCAGCAATATCACCTGGACGTTTACCTTTAATCGTATAAGGAATAGTTTTACCGGAAGCTTCTGAAAATGCGTTTAGGATTTCTAAAACAGAATGTCCTTCGCCACTACCTAAATTGTACACTTTTAAACCACAATTACCTTTTTCAAACAGTTGCAAAGCAGCCACATGTCCTTCAGCCAAATCAACAACATGAATATAATCTCTTACACCAGTACCATCAATTGTAGAGTAATCATTACCGAAAACACTTAATTCTTTTAATTTGCCAATGGCAACCTGAGAAATATAAGGCACTAAATTGTTCGGTATTCCATTAGGGTCTTCACCAATCAAGCCACTTTTATGAGCACCAATTGGATTAAAATAGCGAAGAATAATGGGATTAAATTCCGGTCTCGCATATGCATAGTCAGTAAGGATTCTTTCTATAAAAAGCTTAGTGGTTCCATATGGATTTGTAGTAGATAGTGGAAAATCTTCTCGAATAGGAACACTTGCCGGATCACCATATACTGTGGCTGAAGAACTAAACACAAAGTTTGTTACGTCATTTTTTTGCATTACTTCGAGCAAGTTTAATGTAGAAAATAAATTATTTTGATAATATTCTAATGGCTTTTCTACGGATTCCCCTACGGCCTTGAAAGCGGCAAAATGAATCACTGCATCTATATTTTCTGCCTGAAAAATAGATTCCAATTTCTCTTTGTCACACACATCTTCACAGTAAAACTTCACTTTTTTCCCAGAAATCTCTTCAATGCGCTCTATGGCAATCTTTTTGCTGTTTGATAAATTATCTAAAATCACTACCTCGTGTCCTTTTTCAAGAAGTACAATTGAAGTATGACTTCCGATATAACCTGCCCCACCTGTTACGAGAACCTTCATAAATTTCCCCTCCATCACTACTTAATTTTATGACTCTTTAAGAGTATATTATATAATCTTTCTAAAAACAATTCAACATAAAATTTACTTTATCTGCTGGTTTTTCCAATTTATCAAACAAGACATAATAAACAACTTGACTTTTAAATAAATTCAAGATAAACTATATTAGTTATTAATTGAGTCGTTTTATATCTCATATAATAATATTTTAGGAATTTAAATCAAAACACTTGGAAGCGTATCGAAGTGGTCATAACGGGCCGCACTCGAAATGCGGTAGTCCGCAAGGGCTCGTGGGTTCGAATCCCACCGCTTCCGCCAAAAAACTTAAGCTAAAGTGGATGTAGAAATATATCTGTTTCAGCTTAATTTTTTTATGCTACACTGGAATTGAGTTAGTATGAGAAACTGGTCGAATTCATGATATTAATATAGGACCTACAAATATGCTATTACATCATTATTCTAATGAAAAAATTGAACCTTTTATGAATTTATCTGAGCTAACTACGGATGAGTCAAATCTTATTCTCAATAAATAAAAGCACTCTGTCTGGAACAACGATGGAAAATCAGGTTCCAACAATAATATTAAAACGTCCATATGGCGCATTGTATAATAATTCCATTTGCTATATAATAAGTATATAATAATTAACGGGGGAATATTATGAGCATTAAAATTAGAAGTTACACTAAGGAAGCGGGGTATTCGGATGATTTTAAAAGAATATGTGAGTTTTTAATTCGCATAAATCATGATAAAGTCATTACACCTAATTACTTGTGGGCTCGGTGGGTATGGCAGTTCGGCCCCTATATGAGCATGGAACATTTATCAAATATTGGTGTTGTTGAAGATAACGGAATTATTGTAGGATTGGCAACTTATGAAAACGATCTCGGTGAAGCTTATTTCTGTTTAGATGAAAAATACAATTATCTGAAAGCGCAATTGATTGAATATGCTTTGCGAAATCTGAATTTACAGGGAAAAATAAAAATCACATTACCGGATGGTGATTTAGAATATCAGCAAGCCGCCATTCAGAAAGGGTTTATACCCACTTCTCAAAAATCCTCCGTAGCCATTATTGATATTAATGCGCATACTTATACCCTCCCAAATGGATATCGCATTATGAGCTTTAACGATAAAGATTTTGATATTGAACGATATTATAATGCAATTTGGAGAGGATTTGACAACCAGCGCCAACGTAATAAAATAGAAATGGAATCCATGAGAAAAAGAGAAGGCTTTGATGCTCCGTATTTAAACTCAGATTTGCGAATATTAGTCGTAGCTCCAAATGGCGATTATGCCGCTCATTGCGGAATGTGGTATCTGCCAAATAGTGAATATGCTTATGTCGAACCAGTGTTCACTTTGCCGGAATATCGAAAAATGGGATTAGGAAAAGCGGCTGTTCTGGAAGGTATAAACAGATGTGGCAAGCTTGGAGCAAAACATGCTTACGTGCTTTCATCCCAGCAGTTCTATTATAATATTGGATTTTATCCCGTCCAAAACGAAACATGGTGGTTACATAAAAACAGTTAAAAGTCTATTTTCTCTATACTACAAAATTAACTGGTTGAAATAAATGCAGTTTGCATCTATCTCAACCAGTTTTATCTTATATCTATTCAGTAAGTCAATAAGGTGTATTTTTTCTTATATGGATTGAAACCGTTTCGAGGAAAGTTTTTTCATATGGTGCAAATTATGTAGCTCCTTATGAACTCTCTTCACGGGATTCATCTTTACTGAACAACAACATCATATTTAATAATGTTACATATAGCTCCACCTATACTGGAAAAGTAAATTTGATTCGCTTCTATCGGTGTATAGATGAGAGACGACATAGCTTGTTCTCCATCGTTTACGAATATTTCTACCGAATATTTGTCCATTAATACGCGAATTTTGACTTTGCCTTTCTGCCCCTTTACATGCATAGCCCGTTTATGCAGAATGTCTTTTCGGATGCCCGAATAAGTACGGTCAAACGTTATTGTGTTGATCTTAGCATTGTATTGTAACTCTGAATAGTATTCATTATCTGCATCTGCGGCAAAACGGATAGAAAACTCTTCATATTCCCCTTCTTCTATTTCTACTAGCAGGTCAAACTGTCTACCTTGAACACCACTAAGTTCTTGTGAATCACATATTGTAATCGTATTATACCGTACTTCATTTTGATAGTAATCTTCTATTTCTTGGACAGGATTCTGATATAATACCCCTTCTTTTAGATGAAGTTCTCTAGGTACCGTCATAAGGCCAGACCACTTAAAATCAGGAGGAGTAATATAATTATCCCAGCTTTGCATCCAAGCAATCATAATTCTTCTGCCGTCTGCTGTTTCTAGCGTCTGTGGTGCATAGAAATCTAGTCCGTAATCAATTAATGCTACATGTTCCCGATTTAACTTATAATTATCTCGATCGTATTCTCCAATAAAATATATACTGTTATTTCCGTTGTGAAACTCAAGTCCTTTTGCCAACATCGCCATAGGAGAAATTAATAACAACTGTTTCCCACCCAAGGAAAAGAAGTCTGGGCACTCCCACATATTCCCATATTGGTTTTCGCTTTCCTCTACAATACTTACATATTCCCATTTTTGTGCATCTTGAGATTTAAATAGCAGTACCTGACCACCTGTACCTTCCCTTCTGCTGCCTAAAATTACGTAAAACACCTCACCTTCTTTCCAGATTTTCGGATCCCTAAAATCCTCTTTACTACTTCCTTTAGGCAAACTAGTACTGGTAATGATTGGATTATTATTCAGTTTCTTGTAATTTTCCCCATCACCTATCGCAATACATTGTGTTTGTGCGAGCCGTTTTGTACCATCTTCTTGCACTTTGTCCAATACACCTGTATACATCAAAACGTGTGTTCCTTCATGCTCCACTGCACTGCCCGAAAAGCAGCCTTGCCCGTCATATTCTCTATCCGGAGCCATCGCGCAAGGTAGTTGTTCCCATTTTATAAAGTCTTTTGACTTACTATGTCCCCAATGCATAGGGCCCCACGCTGTACTATATGGGTGGTATTGGTAAAATAAATGATACTCCCCTTTGTACACAGAAAAGCCGTTGGGATCATTAATCCATCCAATTGGTGCACACACGTGAAAGGATGGTTTCTGTCCTTCCTCAATCTGCTTCATGGCTTCTATTTCATATTTTCTCGCTTTTTCTAACATTATGCTCATCGCTGCCTCTGCCTTCCTTTTTTATGCTTTCTATTCTTTCACTTTTGGCTTCTAGCTTACCCATCTTATCTTTTAACGTGGCCAACGTTCTTTACGTTCCATTAAAGTATTAAAAGGAGTGTGCGGTTCTGATTGATACCAGTAAGCTACGGTAGCTACATCATCTTCTCTTTCAAACAATCCACCATAATACACTCCAATTTGCTGAATCGTTACTTTTAACTCCTCTTCAAAAAGAATTGGGTCCATCACATGCCAACGATAGAAACTTCTCTGGGGCAAATGGTCATCATTATGATAATCGTTATGGACAAAATTATCGTGACGAGAATAATAAGGATAACCCATAAACGGTGTGCAATAAGTATTTTCTTTTGTTTTACCGTTCTCTTGTGTGGCAAAACTCCATGCTCCTCCAAAATAATCCTCTGTTCCTGTTCCACAAATAGTAGGATATTCTTCATCGCCATCTAAATAGAATTTAACTTCGCCCTCACCGTACCAATATCGTTCCAAAGCTGTTAGTGCCATATACGTCCCTACATACTGTCCTTTTCCTTTTACACCATCTAGAATGACATAATCTCTACCCTTTTCAGTCAATCGCTGTCTTCTCCACTGAGCGTGAAAATAGCCAATGTTCTGAGGAAGTTCATCGTACAGGCAATAGTCTACTTGATAAAAAAAGGCTTTAATATCTTCATCGTTTTGATTCTCAATGGTTATTTTTGCGTTTTTCATAAAAGGCATAGAAAAGTAGCAGTTAAACCCTCTAGTCGGATTCACAACAATTGGCATAGAATTAACACAATAAGAAGCACCAAAACCACAGCAAAAAAAATCTCCCAAAGGGCTCTCTACTGAAGGCGTTTCTTCTCCATCCCAATACATACGTAATACTAAATCTCTCAATACATAACGATTGCCTTCGCTAGTACGATCTGTCACAGTCATCCAGATATGCTGGATGACTCCAGGTCCTTCTATTTCTGCCAAGGTAACGGTTTCTCCCGCCAATAAATTTGGAATACAGGGAGATCCTTTTCTCTTAGGTCCTAAGTCACTGGCAGCCATTCCGCCTTTGCCCTTCTCGCCATGCTTATTTTCCCAGTTAATTGCTCTGCTTCTCCCGCCTGATAATATTGGTAAAGTCTCCATACTATTATAAAACATTGTTATAGCCACCTCATATAATCATACTTTATACCGTATTCTTCAATCTACTTTAACATCTAGTCTTTGCTAATCTTCAACAACTAACCCTTATCATTTTTTATTACGTCTTTAGACTTTAGTGATACGTAAAGTCATATACTCTTTACCTGGCATTTTGACATCAAATTTTCCACTAAAAACACCTAAGTCTTGAATCGTCATGTCCCATGTATCAATCAATTCCACTTGATAACTAGAAATATCATCAAAATAAAGTGTCCTAAACGACGGACGCATAAAGCCATAATATATTAAATAATAATTTCCGGCATTCATGCCTTCAACTGTAGCAGCACTTTCATCCCAGTTTCGCTGAACACGTTTTAGCCCATAGCCCGGAATTTTTGCTAAGACCTCATCATGTAAAAACTTAATCCTTGTCGGACTATCCCCATGCAATTCTCCGCCATGCGACCACCAAAGAACGTCTTGCGGGTGGATATATGTTTCGCCATGACCCGCATATCCCCCTCGAACGGTCGCTTCCCAAAATCTTCTTACCAGTTCTTTTCCACTGATATTCCCCCAGCCTTGATCAATATTACCTTCATAAGCAATTTCATCTAAAACGACAGGTTTTTGATAGCGTTCCCGATACTCATCTGTTAACTCAGCGCATTTATAAACATCTTGTCTTTGTATGCTGCAGTGTGTAATCCAAGGCCGAGCGTAATCGTAAAAAGGAATGCAGTTATGAATAGAGCGAAGATGGTTATATTTATCTTTTTCGCAGAGAATAGATGCGTATCTTTCCCAATCCTCTAGCGTCTTTTTAGGAAATATATCATATTCATTCGCAAGTGACCACCATACATTTCGATAAGCACTAAACCGCGCTATTACGTATCTCCAATAAAGGTCATCTTGTTCTTTACTCATTTGCGAAAATCCCCAACGATCATAGGGGTGCATGACAATAATATCTGCTTCAATACCTAACTGGCAAAGCTTTTCAATGCAGTTTTCAAAGTGAGAGAAATGCTTTGGGTTAAATCGTTCAAAGTCCCATTTATTACCCGGTTGAATTTTCATCAATTCACTATATTCTGTAGAAATATCTTTATTGATTTCACAAGGTGTACCCTCATACGGGTAGCTAATCGGTTCG
Source organism: Scatolibacter rhodanostii (assembly GCF_900197595.1). GTDB lineage: Bacteria > Bacillota > Clostridia > Oscillospirales > Acutalibacteraceae > Scatolibacter > Scatolibacter rhodanostii. The sequence continues at coordinate 639,573 of NZ_FZLO01000001.1, forward strand.
TTGAAATTATGTATGTAATGCTTTGGAAAAACACAAAACCGAATTTTATTAAAATAGCCTTTGGCTAACTCTTCTAAAGTTTTTTTCTGTATGGCTTCTGGCTGATGTGTCCATACATAACAGGTTGTACCTACCGAGAAGTAAGGTGTACCATCTTCATACGCAAAATGAAATCCATTCACTCGCACTGGACCGTGGTTTTCTGTCGACGCCGGCTTTACAATAAAGTTCCCAGCTACTTCTCCCTCTAAAAAACTACCTGACAATACAAATGAATATTCTCCTTCAAACGAGGGCATAAAACGAAATTTATAGATACCAACGCCATCATAAAAGCCATCCGTCTCAACTACTTCATTTTTTCCTATAAACTTACCACAACAGTGTTGTTCTGTAAAAGGATTTCCTGCTTGCGGTCCAGGTAAAGAAATTTCAAACACACCCCATTTTTCCACTTCAGTCTTGCAGTTTACTGCTATCACGTTAAACTCACTCCTTTATCGCTTGTCTTTACAGTGACTATTATATCAAATCACAAAGGACAAATACAGATAGTTTTACTATCTAATTTTAATATTTTATAGGTAATTTGGTAAATCAATGGTTTATAATCTGTATTTGGGCTATCTATTAAATAAAATAATAATGTTTCTTCTTATTGCAAATTTTGGGATTTACGTGTATAATATCTCTATAATAATCAGGAATTATAAAATTATTTCCTGTAAATTTGTAAAGGAGAATTATGATGGACAAATATGTATGCACAATTTGTGGCTATGTTTATGATCCCGAAGAAGGCGATCCCGATAGCGGAATTGCTCCCGGAACTGCTTTTGAGGATATTCCAGAAGATTGGATTTGCCCAGTCTGCGGCGTAAGCAAGAGCGATTTTGAATTAGCTTAAGAGTAGATAGAACATAAAGCCGTACCTTTATCAGGTACGGCTTTATTATTTATTGTTCTTTTTATTTTGACTAAAAGTGGGGGTTATAAGTGTTTTGCAACTATTCATAAAAAGAAGCGCCTAAAAAGGTTTTTAGACGTTCAGTCTTAGGCTCGGAAAACAAACTTTCCGGTGTGCCTTCTTCCGCTATAATGCCATCATCCATAAAAATGACTCGGCTAGAAACATCTCTTGCAAATCGCATTTCATGGGTTACAATTATCATGGTGATATTCTCTTTGGCTAAATCTTTGATGACAGAAAGAACTTCACCTGTCAGCTCAGGGTCAAGTGCACTGGTAGGCTCGTCAAAACAGAGTACTTCGGGGTTCAATGCTAGTGCGCGGGCAATCGCTACACGCTGTTGCTGTCCCCCTGAAAGCTCACACGGATAGTTTAATAATTTATCTGAAAGGCCTACGCGATCAATTAAAGAACGAGCGGTGCTTTCAATTTCTTTTAGTATCTCTTTTTTGTTTGTCTTATAGTCTGGTTTAGATTTTGCCAGAAGTTTGCTCGCAAGCATAACATTTTCTAATACATTGTATTGAGGAAACAGATTAAACGATTGAAAAACCAAGCCAAATAACAACTGACTTTTTCTACGCTCATCTGCGTTTTTATAAAGCTCATTTTCAGCATCAAAAATAAGCTGTTGATCCATAAAAATTTTGCCCTTATCTGCCTGTTCTAAAAAGTTGATACAACGCAGTAGTGTGGTTTTGCCACTTCCAGAAGAACCTATAATAGAAACTACTTCTCCTCTTTCTACTGTTAGGTCTATTCCTTTTAAAATCGGTATATTTGCAAAACTTTTTTCTAAGCCCTTAATTTCTAGTAAAGACATGATTAATTTTATCCTTTATAGTAATTTAATCTTTTTTCTAACCAGCCAAACAAAATCGTTAGCACTCCGCTAAATAACAAGTAGAATATGCCTGCATAAAACAAAGGCCAGATTAATCCATCCGAAACGAAATCTTGTGCATGACGAATAAGCTCTCCTACTGCAATGATTCTAGCTAAAGAAGTGTCTTTTACCAAAGTGATTACTTCATTGCTCATAGAAGGCAAAATACGTTTTACAATTTGCATAAGAATAACTTTAAAGAAAACTTGCGATTTTGTCATGCCTAATACTTGACCAGCCTCATATTGTCCCTTAGAAATACTCTCAATCCCGCCACGGTAAATTTCGGAAAAATACGCTGAATAATTAATGACAAAAGCTACTACTACTGCGCCCATTCTGGATTCTGAAGGAATGTTAAAAAGCATACCTGGCATATAAAACACGATTATAATTTGAAGCATCAGTGGTGTACCGCGAATAATCCAGACAAAAGCCCTTGTCAATATAGACAAAGGCTTAAATTTAGACATTGAACCAAAGGCTACTACAAGCCCTAGGGGTAATGACATAAGAATCGTTAATACAAATATAAATATTGTTGTTTGAAAGCCTTCCCACAGAGAAAGCGTTACATTCCAAAAAGACATATAAATTTCCTTATTGATTAAATATTTCCATAAATGGATTATTTCAAATTATCGGCTAGCTCTTCACCTAAATTATATTTTGCAGCAATCTCGCCCAATTTTCCACTTTCTGCTAGAGTTTCAATCGCAGCATTTACTTTTTCAAGGGTAACAGGGCTATCTTTTCTAAAGCCAACCGCATATTCTTCAGGAGATAGTTCTAATCCTTCTACAATCATTAAATCACTGTAATCTGAGCCTTCTGATAGCATTGATTTTGCCATTGTATAGTCGATAACAGCTACGTCTGATGTTCCTGACTTTACCTCAAGAAGTGCATCGGTTTGGAATTCAACAGAAATATAGTCGGCATCTTTCAGTTTTTCGTCACCTTGTATGGCGCTCTCACCTGCTGATTTTGTTTCTGCTGTCAACTTGGCAGTTGCCAAATTTTCTATGGTTTTAAACTCATCGGCACGCTCTTTTTTAACAACAGCAACCTGTTTATTGACAACATAAGGAACTGAAAAATCAAATTCTTTCTTACGCTCTTCTGTAACGGTAAATCCATTCCAAATTGCATCAATTTTTTTAGACTTCAGTTCAGTTGTTTTTGTATCCCAATTGATTTGTACAAATTCAGGGGTTATAGCAAGTTCTGCACATACAGCTTCAGCAAATTCTGTATCAAAACCAACTAGTTTACCGTCATCGTCTTTATAATTCATCGGTTGAAACAAGGTATAGCCAATCACCATTTTTTTACGATTCTCTATGTATTCCCAATCTTCTTTGGATGAAGAACAGGCTGCAAACGATAGTACAACCATCAGTAGTGCAAAAAATAATGAAAGAGCCTTAGTCGTTTTTTTCATAAAAATTCTCCTAGATTGTTTACTGTATCTACAGTTTATCATGTTACTATAGTAAAGTCAACCTCTTTTATTTAAAATTTTAGATGTTCAATCTTACATGATATAGCGTTAACCAGTTTCTAATGTTTCGTACAGCTCTCTTTCAAAGATAAAAAGTGTCAATACTCGTTTATGAATGAGCATTGACACTTTTCTTTTTTATCGTATAAGTGATATAAGCAATCTAGATTTTAACTTTCAAGATAGCCCTCACAATGTGCATAATTTACCTAACAAAAACTCATGCACCTCTGCCGCAGCTAGTTTTCCTTCTTGAATGGCCCACACAACTAGACTTTGGCCACGTCTCATATCTCCTGCGGCAAATACCTTGTCTGCAGAAGTTTGAAAACGATTGAGTGGCGTTTTCACGTTACTTCTTGCGTCTCTCTCCAAAGATAATTCTACTGGCACCGTATCTTCAGGTCCAAGAAATCCCATCGCTAGAAGTACAATATCGGCTTTCCACACTTTTTCACTGCCGGGAATCTTTTTGGGTATCATCCGTCCTTGCTCATCTTTTACCCATCCAATTTTTACTGTATGCACTTCTTTCACGTTTCCTTGTGCATCACCGACAATCTTTTTGGTTGAAATCAGATATTGTCTCGGATCACTGCCTGCAACGGCAATTGCTTCTTGCTGGCCGTAATCTACTTTTAGCTTTTTAGGCCACTCAGGCCAAGGATTGGTGGCAGATTGCCGAGTTTGGGGCATCTCTGGCATGATTTCAAATTGATACACACTTTGGCATCCATGACGCAGTGATGTTGCTGCACAGTCGGTACCTGTATCACCACCGCCTATGATAATGACATTTTTATCTTTTACATCTATAAATTTCTTATCTTTCAGCTGTGAATCTAACAAACTTTTGGTATTGGCAGAAAGAAAGTCTACCGCAAAATGAACACCTGACAGCTCTTTTCCTTCTACATTCAAACCTCTGGCTTTTGTTGCCCCAGCACACAGCAGCACCGCATCATACTCTTCTAGAAGCTGTGCTGTAGAAATGTCTTTACCAACTTCTGTATTTAAAACAAACTCTATACCGGATTGCTGCATCAGCGACAAGCGTCTTTCAATGATGCTTTTATCTAGCTTCATGTTAGGAATTCCATACATCAAAAGTCCACCGGCTCTATCATGCCGTTCATAGACAGTTACTTGATGTCCTAGCATATTCAAATAGTGTGCAGAGGAAAGGCCAGCAGGGCCTGAACCAATGATAGCCACTTTTTTGCCGGTTGCAGGAGCCTTTTTGATTTTCACATACCCTTCTGCAAAGGCTTTTTCTATGATTTCATATTCGATAGCACTAATCGTTACCGCTTCCATATGATAGCCTTCTGTACAGGAGCCTTCACAAGGAGCAGGGCAAACTCTTCCTGTAAATTCAGGGAATGGATTGGTTCTGGATAGACGACGATAGGCTTCTTCCCACTGACCCTTATACACTAAATCATTCCATTCCGGAATTAGATTGTGCAAAGGACACCCAGCGGTTGCTCCTCCTAGAAGAGTACCTGCATGACAAAAAGGGATTCCACAGCTCATACATCTAGCGGCCTGTATTTTTATTTCTTCTTCTGTTTGAGGGATGCGGATTTCACCCCAGTCTTTTATTCTTTCATCAACTGCTCTTTTTTTATAATCTATTCTTTCATAATCTAAAAAACCGGTTGCTTTTCCCATGGTTTATTCCCCCTTTTCTGCCATACTTCTTACAAACGCTTCTTTTAATGCTTCGTCACCAACTAAACCGTCTTGATAAGCTTTGTCAATATTCTGACGGATTCTTTTATATTCTTTTGGAATAATCTTAGTAAAGCGTTTTACATAAGCTTTGCGATGGCTCAATATCTCTTTTCCAAAGGCACTGTCCGTGTAACCTACGTGCCTGGCAATTAGCTCAAACAGTTCATTTTCTTCGCTCTCAGATTCTACATTCTCTAACAATACAATCGATTGGTTGCAGTAGTCTGCATCAAAATCTAGAACATAGGCTACGCCGCCTGACATACCAGCCGCAAAATTCCGACCTGTTTTGCCAAGGATAACAGCACGGCCGCCTGTCATATATTCACAGCCATGGTCGCCTACTCCTTCGACTACCGTATCAGCGCCACTGTTACGAACGCAGAAACGTTCTCCCGCACGGCCATTGATATAAGCCTCACCAGAGGTTGCACCATAAAAAGCAACGTTGCCGATGATGACATTTTCATGTGGATTGAATTCTGATTCCACGTTTGGCTTGACGATGATTTTACCACCGGAAAGACCTTTTCCGATATAATCATTGGAATCGCCCTCAAGCTTGAGGGTTAATCCTTTTGGCGCAAAGGCACCAAAACTTTGTCCGCCTGAACCTACAAAATGCAGTTGAATTGTGTCTTCGGGAAGCCCTGCTTCTCCATAGCGACGAGATATTTCGCTGCCAACCAATGTGCCAACCACACGGTCAGTATTATGAATGGCAAGTTTAGCTTGAATGGGTTTGCCGTCATCCAGTGCTGATTGGCACATTCTCAATAATTTCTTGATGCCGAGTGACTTCTCAAGCATATGATTTTGCTTCTGCGTAGCATAAATGCCTACATTGGGTTCTACATAGGGCTGATGCAGCAGTCTAGATAAATCTAAAGACGACGCTTTCCAGTGAGAGCTGTTATCTTTCATCTTGAGGCGATCTGTTCGCCCAATTAATTCGTTAATCGTTCTGAATCCTAGCTTCGCCATGATTTCACGCATTTCCTGGGCAATAAAACGCATGAAATTCTCGACATACTCTGGCTTACCTGTAAAGCACTTGCGCAGTTCTTCGTTTTGTGTAGCAATACCGACTGGACAAGTGTTCAAGTTGCAAACACGCATCATCACGCAACCAAGTGCAATAAGCGGTGTGGTGGCAAATCCATATTCTTCGGCACCTAGCATAGCCGCAATTACAACATCACGTCCTGTCAGCAGTTTTCCGTCTGTTTCTAACGTGACACGATCACGCAGTTTATTCAAAATGAGAGTCTGGTGCGTTTCAGCAAGACCGAGTTCCCACGGAAGTCCAGCGTGTTTAATGCTGGTCCATGATGCTGCTCCCGTACCGCCATCGTAACCGCTGACCAAAATAACATCAGCTTTACCTTTGGCTACACCAGCTGCAATGGTACCGACACCGACCTCTGAAACAAGCTTAACGCTGATTCGAGCATCTTGGTTAGCATTTTTTAAGTCATAAATCAGCTCTGCCAAATCTTCGATAGAATATATGTCATGATGAGGGGGCGGTGAAATTAATTCTACGCCAGGAGTCGCATGACGTACTTTGGCGATTTCAGGATAAACCTTACGTCCGGGCAACTGTCCGCCCTCTCCCGGTTTTGCTCCTTGCGCCATTTTAATTTGAATTTCTTGTGCATTGACAAGATAATTACTGGTAACACCAAAACGTCCTGAAGCCACCTGCTTAATAGCACTTTTCTTTGAATCGCCATTTTCCATTATTTGGAAACGATTAGAGTCTTCTCCACCTTCACCGGTATTGCTTTTACCGCCTAAACGGTTCATGGCAATTGCCAAACACTCATGGGCTTCTTTGCTGATTGATCCATAAGACATCGCACCAGTTTTAAATCTTTTTACAATAGAATCGACAGACTCCACCTCTTCGATTGGAATATTGCGTCCTTTTTCCCAATCAAATTCTAACAAGCCTCGAAGTGTCACTGATCTGCCCTGATTAATTTCATGAGAGAAATTCTTGAAAAGAGTATAATCTCCTTCTCGACAAGCACGCTGCAACAGATAGATAGTTTCAGGGTCATAAAGATGCTCTTCACCGTCATCTTTGCATTGGAACAAACCACCTGTCTCGAGTGTATCCGTATAAGGATAGCTTTCATCAAAAGCACTTTCATGACGCATGGCATTTTCTTTGGCAATTTCTTTCAGACCAATACCCTCAAGTCTTGTAGGAGTTGCCGTGAAATATTTATCCACTAAATCTTTTCTAAGACCCACAGCTTCAAAAATCTGTGCGCCGTGATAGCTGTGAATTGTTGAAATTCCCATTTTAGTCAGCACTTTTAAAATGCCATGTACAGCTGCATCAATATAATTCAGCACACAATCTTCTGCGCTATTGCCTTTAATGACACCATGGTTATACATATCTTCTACGGTTTCATAAGCAAGATAGGGATTGACCGCTGTTACACCATAACCAATTAATGTACAAAAATGGTGTACTTCTCTTGGTTCTGCCGATTCAAGTACCAAACCAACCTTTGTGCGAATTTCTTGTCGAATCAGATAATGATGAAGTCCAGATGAGACCAGCAGTGCAGGAATAGCCGCATTATCTTTATCCACGCCTCTATCCGATAGAATCAAGATATTTGCACCTTCCGCAATGGCATTGTCGGCTTCTTTAAAGATTCTTTGTAGCGCTTTTTCAATTCCTTTTTCATTTTCTGTGACAGAATATAATAGTGACAATGTCACACTTTTGAAATTTTCGTTATCCAAAGATTGGATGGATGCAAGCTCATCATTAGTCAAAATAGGATGCTCTAAATACAAGCCCGCTGTATGGCCTTGATTAGGATTCAGCAAATTGCCCGCGTTGCCTAAAATCACACTGCTAGACGTAACAATTTCTTCACGAATGCCATCAATGGGAGGATTTGTCACCTGTGCAAATAGCTGCTTAAAGTATAGATATAACATCTGTGGCTTTTCAGACAGAACGGCAAGCGGAGCATCCATGCCCATTGCCCCAACAGGATCGTGTCCTTGTTCTGCCATAGGACCAATTACCTTTGTAACATCCTCATAAGTATAGCCAAATGCTTTTTGAAGAGCTAATCGCTCTTCAGCTGATAAGACCCAATTTTCCGCTTTCTTTGCAGACATATCTTCTAACGTGAAAATATGTTTTTCATTCCACTGTGCATACGGATATTGTGTTGCAATTTCATGTTTGTTTTCTTCATCAGAGATGATTCTTCCAGCTTCGGTATCAATTAACAGCATTTTGCCTGGCTCAAGTCTGCCTTTATAGCGAACATTTTCAGGTTTAATGTCTACAACCCCTACTTCTGAAGCCAGAATCACGCGGTCATCTTGTGTCACATAATATCGTGAAGGGCGGAGACCATTTCTATCTAACACACCGCCTACAAGCCGTCCATTGGTAAATGCCATGGCAGCAGGGCCGTCCCAGGGTTCCATCAAGAAGTTCTGAAATGCATAAAAATCCTTCTTTTCACTGCTCATAAGAGGATTCTTTTCCCATGGCTCAGGAATCATCATCATAATGGCTTCTGGCAATGACCGACCTGTTAGATATAAGAATTCTAAGCTATTATCAAACATGGATGAATCGCTTCCTTGATCATCGATAACAGGATATACCTTGCTAATATCGTCAAACAAATCAGAATCCATACATTTTTGTCTAGCTTTCATCCAGTTCACATTACCGCGAATGGTATTAATTTCTCCATTATGCACAACATAACGATTCGGATGAGCACGCTCCCAGCTGGGGAATGTGTTGGTACTAAACCGGGAATGAACCATAGCAAGTGCTGAAACACATTCTAAGTCAGAAAGATCAAGATAGAAATTTCTTAGCTGCTCTGCGGTAAGCATTCCTTTATATACAATTGTTTCAGAAGAAAGACTGGCAATATAAAAGCTGCCGCCGTTTTCTTCACTAAGCGGAATAATAGCCTTTTCAGCCAATTTGCGAATGACATACAGCTTTCTTTCAAAATCAATACCGGTAGGAACCTCCGGCCCTTTTTCGATGAATACCTGTAGAAATCTTGGCATAACACCCAAAGCGCTTTCACCAATACTGCTTTTATCAATGGGCACTTCACGCCAGCCTAAGACTTTTAATCCTTCTGCTGCTACAATTTCTTCAAAAATCGCCATTTGCTTTTGGCGCAATTCTTTGTATTTATGAGCAAACATCATCCCTACGCCATATTGTTTCTCTCCAGGGAGATTAAACCCAAGTGCGTCACATTCTCTCTTAAAAAAGATGTGTGGTATTTGAATAATAATACCTGCGCCGTCACCTGTATTTTCCTCTGCTCCGCTAGCACCTCTATGGTTTAGATTTTCTAATACGGTGAGAGCATCTGCAATTATTTCATGAGATTTTTTCCCCTTGATATTAACGACGAAACCCATGCCGCATGCATCATGCTCCATTTGCGGACTATAAAGCCCCTGTTCTTGCGGCAAATTATTTTTTGACATATCTTCACACCCTTGCCTTAATTTGAAACATTCTTGTTAATCTTATATTATTTTATGACAGTTTTATTCTTGGTAATTAAATTTTAATAAATCATAAATATTGTAATCCTGTATTCAATAATCATACTATGTTATTACTCAATTTTCCCAAATAAATTGAATTGGATTTTTATCGATTCATTCACATATTCGCAAATACTTTTCTGTTCTCATAACTTTGTAAAATACATTTGGGCAATGTCTGTTCATCTTTTTTTTCATTTGTTATCACTCCTTAAATATAAAAAATGGCGCAACAGTGTTAACTGTAGCGCCATTGCTATCTTTAAACGTAATTATGCCATATGGATTTTTGTTTGTCAAGCAATAGGGTAAAACTAGCTTTCTAACAAGTTATTCCTTATTTCTACCGATTATTCTTATGCACTGTTCTTAGCCTTGACTTCATTATCGAAAAAAGCTATTATACAACCAAACTACCTAAATTTAATTTTTATTTTATAAATCACTTTGCAGACTATTTTATAAGGAGATTCACCATGAAATTAACTAGTAATCAAATGCGTGAAGTCGAACAAGCTGCCGTAAACGGCGGCATTAGTTGGATAGAACTAATGGAGAATGCGGGCACTGCCGCTGCCGAAGAAATTCAATCCAAATTTGATATTTTCGGCAGATCAATCGTCATATTATGTGGAAAAGGCAACAATGGCGGTGATGGCTTTGTAATTGCTCGCAAATTTTATCAAGCTGGTGCTAATGTAATTGTCATTTTAATGGCAGGTGAACCTAGTACAGAACAGGCAAAAGAAATGCTAAGGCGTATCGCTAATGACAATATCCAAATAATCAGGCTAGATGCCGAACCTGATTTAACTGCCACTGCTATTTTGAACGCTTCCCTAATTATCGACGCCGTTTATGGAATTGGTTTTCATGGTGCTTTACCAGACTGTCTTCGTCGCTTTTTTCAAAGAATCAATAAAATTCACACACCGGTTGTCGCCATTGACATTCCCAGTGGATTAGAATCAGATTCAGGTCACTATGATTCTGATTCTTTGCAGGCACAGTTAACCATTACCTTCACAGCGACCAAACCTGGGCTGGAATCTCCTGCTGCCTGTGAGATTTATGGGCGAGTAAAAATAGTATCTATCGGAATTGACAAAGCTTATCTAAAACCTTATTCTGCAGAATCATTCTCTTTCATCACAAAAGAGAAGGTACAAGACTGCTTTTCTCCCCGTCCTGCAGATGCTAACAAAGGAACATTTGGGCGTGCTCTTTTGTTTTGTGGGAGCAAAGGTATGATGGGGGCTGCTATGCTGTCCGCTGGTGCCTGTCTCCGCTGTGGAGCAGGTTTAACTGAACTAGCACTCCCTCATTCTCTCTACCCTATTGCTGCTTCTCATCTGTGTGAACCGATTTTTACTTTGTTGGCAGAAACGGATACGGGTGACTTTTCTCTTCACAACACAGAATTGCTGCGCTCAAGACTTCAACTGTCCTCTGCTGTGGGAATCGGATGCGGATTGGGATTTTCTCGTGGTTCAGAAGAACTTGTTCTCGACTGCCTGACACAGGCTACATCTCCAATTGTTTTAGATGCGGACGGCATTAACATTCTATCTAAACATTTAGAAGTACTGAAAACCATCTCCGTACCTATGATTATTACTCCTCACCCCGGAGAAATGAGCAGATTAACCGGAAAAACGATAGCAGAAATTCAAGCAAATCGCATAAAGACAGCACAAACTTTTGCAGAGGAATGGAATGTTATTGTAGTCTTAAAAGGAGAAGAAACCGTTATTGCTATTCCGGGAGAACCTCCTCTTCTTAATACAACAGGAAACCCCGGTATGGCAACAGGCGGTAGCGGCGATGTTCTGACTGGCATGATTACTTCTCTTTTAGCACAGGGAATGTGCCCTACTGAAGCCGCTATGTGTGGTGTTTATCTTCATGGACTGGCTGGTGATCGAGTGGCTGCCAAACTTTCACAACACGCGATGCTGCCCAGTGATTTAATCAATGAACTTTCCTCTCCATTTTTAGAGATTGAAATCCAAAAATAGTATTATCCTATAAAAAGCAGGTAGACTTCTGAAAAGTTTGCCTGCTTTTTCACTCGTATTATTATATCCTATAAATCGCATGGGTAACGGCTTATTGAATATTAAATAAGCGAGGTTACTAAATCTCCCATTTCAGAACAAGTCACTTTCTTTATGTTAGTCTCTTTTGTGGCAATGTCAGCTGTCCTTGCTTGCTTTAAAGCTGTTACCACTGCTTTTTCAATTCTTTCTGCCGCTTTCGGCTCACCAAGAGAGTAGCGAAGCATCATAGCAACAGACAGAATAGTAGCCAAGGGATTAGCAGAATTTTGACCGGCAATATCAGGAGCAGAACCATGAATTGGTTCATAAAGTCCGCTTCCGCTCTCGTTTAAACTTGCTGAAGCTAACATACCAATGGAGCCGCTAATCATAGAAGCTTCGTCCGAAAGAATGTCTCCAAACATATTGGAGGTCACGATTACATCAAACTGTGAGGGGTTGCGCACAAGCTGCATAGCGCAGTTGTCAACATACATATGGCTTAGTTCAACCTCGGGGTAGTCTTTTGCTATTCTTTCTACTGTTTTTCTCCAAAGCCTAGAAGAATCCAGTACATTTGCTTTATCTACACTGCAAAGCTTTTTATTCCTTTTCCGCGCCATCTCGAAAGCAGTTTTAGCGATTCGCTCGATTTCAGGGACAGAATATCTTTCTGTATCATAAGCAGAAATAATTCCATCTTCTTCGTTTGTACCACGCTCTCCAAAATAAATGCCGCCTGTCAGTTCACGCACCACCATAATATCAAGACTCTCTCCTATAATTTCTTCTTTTAAAGGAGAAGCACTCTTGAGCGGTTCAAAAATCACAGCAGGACGTAAATTAGCATACAATCCCAAAGCTTTGCGAATGGCAAGCAGTCCTACTTCCGGTCTTTCTGCCCCTGGTAGAGTATCCCATTTATATCCTCCAACCGCACCAAGTAAAACGGAATCAGCCCCTTTACAAATATCAATTGTTTCTTGCGGCAATGGACAACCTGTTTCATCAATGGCAGCTCCGCCAATTAAAGCTTGCTGATATTCTACATCAAAGCCAAATTCTTCAGCCGTTTTAGATAACACCTTGGTTGCTTCGCTTACAATTTCAGGTCCAATCCCGTCGCCTTTTAGCACTGCAATCTTATATTTTTTCATAACAAACCTTCCTTTTATCCAGCAAAAAATAACAGCCGCTTTTGCTTATTCTATTGATTCATATACATTTATCGATTTGATTCCTGACGGTTGATAGCACATAAGATACCTTTAATTGAAGCCACACTAATATTACTGTCAACCCCTACACCAAACACGCTTTTGCCATTATGAATCAACTGAATATAAGAAACAGCTTGAGAATCTGCTCCATCTGAAATAGCATGCTCATTATACGATTTGAACGAATAGCCGTCGAAATTGACTGTACGCAGTCCGTTGAAGAAAGCATCAATAGGGCCATTTCCTTTCCCATCAATTTCTTTCATCAAACCATGTTTTTCAAGAATCCCCTTGAACTCTACCACGACATGGTTGTCGTCTTCTCTTTCTTCAAATATCTTGTATTTCAATAAATGATAAGGCTCATAAACATCCATATATTCATCTTTAAACAAGTCATAAACCTCTTGCGGTGCAATTTCACGACCTGCTTTGTCACAGGCAGCTTTTACATAAGCACCAAATTCGGCATGCATTTCTTTAGGCAGCGTATAACCAAAGTTTTGTTGCATGATAAAAGCTGCACCGCCTTTTCCGGACTGGCTATTGATACGAATAATGGGTTCATATTCACGTCCGACATCTGCTGGGTCAATTGGTAAATATGGAATTTCCCAATACTGTGTTCCGCTGTTTTTCATGTACTGTGTACCTTTATTGATAGCATCCTGATGTGAACCCGAGAAAGCGGTAAAGACTAATTCTCCTGCATAGGGGTGTCTTTCATGCACTTTCATATTGGTGCATCTTTCATAAACATCTTTGATTTTGTTCATCTGAGAAAAGTCGAGTTCAGGGTCAACGCCTTGTGAGTAGAGATTCATGGCCACATTCATAATATCTGTATTTCCTGTTCGTTCTCCATTGCCAAAGAGTGTGCCCTCTACTCTCTCTGCTCCTGCCATGACAGCAAGCTCAGTTGCAGCTGTCGCTGTGCCCCTATCATTATGCGGGTGAATGCTAATGATGGCTGAATCTCTGTGTTTTAAGCGGCGGCAAACATACTCAATTTGGTCGGCATAGGTATTGGGGGTTGACACTTCTACAGTATTCGGCAAATTTAAAATGACTTTATTTTCCGGGCTGGCTCCCAATGCCTCTACAACACGGTCACAAATTTCCACAGCATTATCGACTTCAGTTCCTGAAAAGCTTTCCGGTGAATACTCATATCGAATATTCATGCCTGTTTCAGCAACCATTTCATCTGTCAGCTCACGAATCAACTTAGCAGCACTGACAGCAATGTCAATCACTCCCTGCATATCCGTATCAAACACAACTTTTCGCTGTAAGGTAGAGGTGGAATTGTAAAAATGTACAATCACATTTTTTGCCCCCTTAACAGCATCAAATGTTTTTCGAATTAAGTGTTCTCTGGCCTGCACTAAAACTTGAATTGTAACGTCATCAGGAATTAAATTCTCGTCAATGAGTGTTCTCAAAATCTCATATTCGGTTTCTGAGGCTGACGGAAACCCAACTTCAATTTCTTTAATTCCTACTTCCACTAAAGTATTAAAGAATAGAACTTTTTCTTCCAGATTCATCGGATTCACCAATGCCTGATTGCCATCGCGCAAATCAACACTACACCAAATCGGAGCTTTCTGTATCACTTTGTTCGGCCATGTTCGGTCCATCAAGGCAATCGGGTTAAACGGAATATACTTTTCAAAACTTTTTTTCATGTTGGTTCCTCCAGAATCTGATTTTTTCAAATTTTATAGTAGCAAGGACTTATAACAGTAATTTGAAAAACAAAAAGCCCCGAACACAACTTTAGTTGCATTCGGGGCAAAAAATACTTTTTCGCGGTACCACCCGTTTCAACATATGCTTTCGCATATGTCCTTTAGAGCCTCTAACAAGGCCGCAGCCGCTAACGTAGCCACACGTTTCCTCCTAAGTTAATAAAATCGGAAGAAAAACTCAGGGATGAGCTATCCATACCATGCCTTCTATCGGTTCACACCACCCACCGACTCTCTGAAAAAACACATTAGTATCTTGTTCCCGTCACAGTCTTTGCTATATTATCTTCATTATATTCATACGTTTTCAAAATGTCAAGCCTTTTTAAGAAATTTATTCTTGGCTTTTGTTCCCATATGCTCTTTGGGCTGCTTCTCTTGCTACGTCAGTTATGGTATATTCGCGATTTGATTTCTCTAAACGTGCCGGCAGTGTGTCATAAACTTCCATCACCATAGAACGCATCCAGAGTGATGGTGTAATTCTCACAGAATAACCATGGCCAGGTTCAGACATCCACTCATAAAAGTTAGCTTTTGGCAAACCATATGCAGCTAAAATAGACATAATAACACCACCGTGTGTAACAAGCACAGCTGATGTTTTTCCCTCATGCATCATATTTTTAACAAGCATTTCAAAACCAGTACAAACTCTCTGCATAAAAACAATACCGCTTTCTCCATTTGGAGGCGCAGCTTGACTTCCATCGGCCATCCATTTTTGGAAGTTCTCGTCATCTTTGAGTTCTTCTGCTGTTTTGTTTTCCCAATCACCAAAATTACATTCTGCCATTTCTAAAATAACCTCAGGATCTGCTTCGGGATATAAAATTTTCAGAGTATCAACGCAACGGGTTGATGGGCTTGCATAGTAGGCTTCTGCTTCAGGATAAGGATATTTGTTTTTAAGTTCGAGCAGCTCTCGAATGCTCTGCATGGCAAGCGGTGACTCGGTTCGCCCAATGTAGCGCCCTTCAAGATTCCCCTCACTAGGAGCATGACGAATAAAGTGTATGGTATAGGATTTCATTTAGAGTTCCTTTCGTTTGAAATACTTTGATTGAGCTCATACTATTATAATATTGACTCAAAAAAAAAGCAAATTTTATGCTACAATTTTTGCAAAATGGATTTTTTTGTGCTATTATATCTATATTTGTAAGCATTCTATCTTTGGAGGCACTCCTATGTGTGGTTTTGTTGGATTTATTGATGGAGCGGAAACGCAAACTAACGCTGCTGTTCTGACTTCTATGACCGATGCAATACGTCACCGTGGTCCTGACGACGCTGATTATTATATGGACGGTTCCATCTCTTTGGGATTTCGCCGTTTAAGCATTATTGACCTTGAGGGTGGGCGACAACCTATTCTAAATGAAGACGGTAACATGGTGTTGATGTTTAATGGAGAGATTTACAACTATCAAACAATTCGAGAAGATTTGCTTGAAAAAGGCCATATTTTTAAAACCCAAACAGACTCAGAGGTACTCTTGCACGGTTATGAGGAATACGGCACTGAACTTCTCAACAAACTTCGCGGCATGTTTGCTTTTATGATTTGGGATAAAGAGAAAAAAGAGTTGTTCGGCGCAAGAGATTTCTTTGGAATCAAACCGCTTTATTACAGCAAAATGGGTAACACGCTGATGTTTGGCTCTGAAATTAAGAGCTTTTTACATCACCCCCACTTTAAAAAAGAGCTGAACGAAAAAGCGCTTGAAAGCTATCTTTCTTTTCAGTATTCCCCTGGGCCAGAAACTTTCTTCAAAAATGTGTATAAGTTCCCTCCCGCCCATTATTTCCTTTATAAAGACGGTAAAATGGAAACCACTCGTTATTGGATTCCTGAATTTAACGCCGAAGAAGACAAACCACTTTCTTACTGGGTTGATGAAATTGAAAAGACTTTTGATGGCTCTGTAGAAGCACATAAAATCAGCGATGTCGAAGTTGGCTCTTTTCTTTCCAGCGGTGTTGATTCAAGCTATGTCGCCTGCTCTGCAAACGTAGACAAGACCTATACAGTCGGCTTTGATAACGGAGAAAAATACAACGAAACCAGCTATGCAAAAGAGCTTTCCGAAATGATTCCTGTTAAAAACATTAGTAAAGTCATTACACCTGATGAGTTTTGGGGAACTTTTTCAAAAATTCAATATCACATGGACGAACCTCTTGCCGACCCGTCTGCTGTTGCTCTTTATTTCGTCTGTAACACTGCGGCAAAAGATCTGAAGGTGGTTTTATCCGGTGAAGGTGCCGATGAAATTTTTGGTGGCTACAACATTTATCGTGAACCTCTTGAAATGCCTTGGTATGATAAAATTCCTTTTCCTATTCGCAGATTTATCGGCAACGTTGCTTCTAAATTACCGGCAAAGCGAGGCCTAAATTTCTTAGTTCGCCGAGGTAAAAAACTAGAGGATCGTTTTATTGGCAACGCCTATATGTTCAGCGAAAAAGAACGAAAATCCTTGCTCAAATACGACACAGGTGCTCTTTCCCCAGCTGCTTTAGTTAAGCCTTATTACGATATTATGAGAGACAAGGATTCTGTTACCAAAATGCAATTTGTTGATCTCAATATGTGGATGGTTGGGGATATTTTGCTGAAAGCGGACAAAATGAGCATGGCAAATTCTCTCGAACTACGTGTTCCTTTTCTGGACAAACATATTATGGAGCTTGCCGGCAGAATCCCACTGAAATATCGTGTGAATGATAAAAACACTAAGTTTGCCTTGCGCGAAGCTGCCGCTCGCAGAATGCCAGAAAAATGGTCAACCAAAAAGAAACTTGGCTTCCCTGTTCCAACAAGAGTTTGGTTGAAGGAAGAAAAATACTATAACACGGTTAAAGAAACCTTTACCAGTGATTATGCACAGAAATTCTTTCACACTGAAAAGCTAGTTGCTTTATTAGATGCTCACAAAGAAGGCAAAGTAGACAACAGCCGAAAGGTTTGGACTGTCTATACTTTCTTAATTTGGTATAAAGAATTTTTTATTGACCGATAATAAATAAGCTGCCGATTTAGACCGTCGCTTTGCGGCGGTTTTTTTTCTGTCCAAATTTATAGGAACTGCTTTTAAATCTGACAAAAACTTTATGAAAAAGCACAAATTAAAACTGAATCTCAATTTCATATTGACGTTCTATAGTAGATGTGTTAAAATGATACACAGTTTCAAATTGAGGAGGTGTATTTGAATATGGGACAATTTAATGGTTATCAAACCAAACAAGGTGAACAGCTTTTGTCGTATCTGTCTTCACTTAAAGGACAACATGTAACTGCAGAGGACATCATTCAACATTTTGAAATTGCCGGAATCCGCATTGGACGCGCCACTGTATACCGTCATTTGGACAAGTTGGTTCAAAGCGGAAATGTGCGTAAATATAGTTTTGAAAACGCACAAAGCTCTTGTTATCAATTTGTGGATTGTCAGGATTCGTGTCATCATCATTTACACTTAAAGTGCAAAGACTGCGGGAAACTTTTCCACGTTGAATCTGATATATTAAGTCAAATAGAAGATACTTTTATGCAGAGCAGCGGTTTTGCATTTGACAGTATGAGTACAGTTTTTTATGGCATCTGTAAAGATTGTGCTGCCAACCATGAAAATGTATAAGCATAAAAAATGGCAACGTTTAGCGGCTGTCATTGGCTTTCTTTGTGTTTTTATAGTTGCAGAAATTACATTCCTTACGGCCTTTCATCATCATGAAGATTTAACACACTGTACGGTGTGCTCTCAACTTCACAAAACAGAGAGAACTGTTTCTATTTCCTCTACTCTTGCGGTTAATTGTTTTCTCATCTTTAGTATATTAAAGATAATTCTTCTATTTTCTTTTCTTTTGCAAGTGCCAAATCCTATATCTCTTAAAAATCGTTTAGACAATTAAGCCTATCTAACTTTCACCATTTATATTCTCTCATCCTAATTAAAAATATGGAGGCTTCCATTTTATGATAAAAAAAATATTGGCATTATGCCTATCTGCTGTACTAGCCATGTCTTTGGCTGCTTGCAGCAATTCAAATCCATCCTCGATGACCTCATCTAAATTAGAAAGTAATTCGCTTTCTCAAGAAACAACTTCGGATAAAGAAAGCCCCGTTTCTGTTGTTACAACAATTTTTCCTCCCTATGACTTTGTACGCCAGATAGCCGGTGATAATGTAAACTTAAGAATGCTCTTACCACCTGCAGCAGAAAGTCATTCGTTTGAGCCTACTCCACAAGATATTATCAACATTCAAAATGCAGATGTTTTCATTTACGTTGGCGGTGATTCTGATACTTGGGTAACTGGTATTTTGGAGTCCTTAGACACTTCTAAAATGACTATTATCTCTATGATGAATTTAGTTGACACAGTGGAAGAAGAAGTTAAAGAAGGCATGACCGATGAACACGAGCATGCTTCTGAAGAAATTCAACCTGATGAGATAGAAGACCGTCCACTAAGCAATTGGAACGGCAACTGGACTACTGTTGAAGCCAATCTTGCCAACGGCGATTTAAATGAATATATTGAGCATGAAGCTGAAGAAAATGAAACAGACGCTGAAACTCAAAAATCAGATATTGCTGAAAAATGGAAATCAGATTATACTTCTTTAATTATTGCTGATAACACAGTTTTACTGGATGACAGTAAGGCAGAATATCAGTATATGGGATATAAGCTCGTTAAAACCGATCATGGAAGTTCAGTTTGGTATGGCTTTGAAACAACAGCTGATACCTCTCCCAAATATATCGCATTTTCTGATCACAATATTGGGCCTGACGAACATGACCATGCCGATGATGATGATCACACAGAAGAAGAACACGAACAGGTAGCTCATTTTCACTTCCGTTATGGTGATGATAGCTTTGAATCTCTGACTTCCATTGAAAATTGGTCACCGACTTATTTTCCAGCGGCTTCTTCTGCCGAAGAAGTAGAAGAAGCCCTTAGTGAACACGGTCATTCTCATGAAGAGCATGAATATGATGAACATGTTTGGACATCACCTGTCAACGCAAAAATAATTACACAAGCCATATCAGACACGCTCAGTAAAATTGATGAGGCTCATGCTGAAACTTACAAAAAGAATACCACTGACTACATTACCAAGCTTGATGCCTTAGACCAGGATTTCCGTGAAGTTGTGAAAAACGGCAAACGAAAAACCTTAATTTTCGGCGACAGATTTCCCTTCCGCTATTTTGTGGATGAATATGGGCTCGATTATTTTGCAGCATTTCCTGGCTGTTCAACCGAAACAGAAGCCAATGCTCAAACCATCGCCTTCTTAATTGACAAGGTAAAATCCGAAGAAATTCCGGTAGTCTTTTATATTGAACTTTCCAATGAAAAGATGGCAAATACCATTGCTGCCGAAACCGGCGCCACCAAAAAGCTTTTCCACTCCGTACACAATTTAACAAAAGATGAATTTGAATCTGGTGTCACTTATCTTGATTTAATGCAACAAAATGTTCTTAATTTAAAGGAGGCTCTTAAATAAATGCCGCTTATCACCTGTAGGGACGTTTCTTTCGCTTATGAAGGAAATACCGTTGTAGAAGAGTTGAATTTTTCAGTTGATTCAGGAGATTATCTTTGCGTCGTCGGCGAAAATGGTTCTGGCAAAAGCACGTTAATCAAAGGATTATTGGGGTTAAAATCACCTAGTAAAGGTAAAATCTCAATGGATGAAAATCTAAAATCCAATGAAATCGGTTATCTTCCCCAACAAACAGCTGCACAGAAAGATTTTCCTGCAAGTGCCTATGAAATTGTCATTTCGGGCAGACTTAGCACAAGGGGGATTCGCCCGTTCTATACAAAAGAGGACAAGCAGATTGTCGAAAAAAACATTGCTCTTTTAGGCATTGATAATCTGCGTAACCGCTGCTACCGTGAACTTTCAGGTGGGCAGCAACAACGTGTACTGCTTGCTCGAGCGCTTTGTGCAACCAAAAAGCTTCTTCTACTAGATGAACCTACTGCTGGTTTAGACCCTATGGTGACCGTTGAGTTATACAATCAGATTGAACATATTAATAAAGAAACCGGCTTAACCATTATTATGGTTTCTCATGACATAGAGAGCTCTCTAAAATATTCAAGTCATATCTTGCAATTAAAAAAGCAACAACTGTTTTTTGGCACTACCGACGACTACAAGCAGTCTGATGAAGTAAATCGCTTTTGGGAGGTTTCTAGATGAGTGATTTCATAGCAAAATTTATGGAAATGTTCTCCTATGGTTTTATGGCTAAAGCGATTATTGTCGGCCTGTTGGTGTCTTTATGCGCTTCTCTTCTCGGCGTAAGCTTGGTACTTAAACGATATTCAATGATTGGCGACGGCCTTTCTCATGTTGGCTTTGGTGCTATGGCTGTTGCAACTGCTCTGAATGCAGCACCCATGACAGTATCGTTACCAGTTGTTATCTTAGCCGCTTTTTTGCTGCTAAGGATTAGTGAAAACAGCAAAATCAAGGGAGATGCCGCCATTGCGCTTATTTCCACTGCCTCTCTAGCCATTGGCGTCATTTCTATTTCGTTGACGACTGGCATGAACACAGATGTTTATAATTACATGTTTGGTAGTATTCTCTCTATGAGCGACAGCGATGTAGTTCTTTCTGTCATTCTTTCAATTGTGGTTTTAATTCTTTTTATTTTCTTTTACAACAAAATTTTTGCTGTAACCTTTGACGAAACATTTGCACGGGCAACTGGCACTCATACTACCATTTATAACATGATGATTGCTTTTTTAACTGCTATCACTATTGTCTTGGGCATGAGAATGATGGGCGCATTGTTGATTTCCAGTCTTATAATTTTTCCCGCACTCACATCCATGCGGCTTTGCAAGACATTTAAATCTGTCACAATTTCTTCTGCTATCATTTCTCTTCTTTGTTTCAGCGTAGGTATAACAGCTTCTTATCTATACGCAACGCCTACAGGGGCTAGCGTCGTTGTTGCCAATATCCTTGTTTTTATTTTCTTTTGGCTGATCCAATTTATAAAAGAAAAAAAAGCAGTATAATTGTCTTAAAATTAGCCATACTAAACAGCAGTCTCCTTTTCAAAAGGATTCTGCTGTTTTTTTGCGCAAAATGAGTATATTTGAAAAAATAGTGGAAACCCTATACTCTATAAAACAGAAGGGCGGATTTTCTATGAATGACAATAACGATAAAAATCAATCTGTCGGAGGTTCCTTACTTCGCTGGATTGGGAGAATGATTATTATAGCAATTATTTTAGCAATTGTTTCTTTCCTTACTCCTGGCTTTTCCATTAACGGATTGTGGTCATATCTGTTAGCTGCTGTTATTATTAGTCTTCTTGACTACCTTGTTGAAAAGCTAATGGGCATAAACGCTACTCCCTTTGGCAACGGAATTAAAGGCTTTTTAATTTCGGCAGTTATACTTTACCTTGCACAATTTGTGGTACCAAACATGCATGTCAACATTTGGGGTGCCCTCATCGGCGCACTTGTCGTAGGAATTGTCGATGCTTTCTTTCCTAATCAAGTTTTTGAGAAGTAATCTTAGCTTGTCACAAAAAAGGAGCTACCAATTCGGCAACTCCTTTTTTTATACTGTTTTCTTGCTCTTAGAACTTAAATAGTCTAAAATCATCAATAAATTAATTTTCTTTGGGGAAAATTTCAGCTGCTTTTTTTTGCATTTCTTCAATAAAACCATTGTAGTGGTTATCGATTTGATTATACAAAGAAACTACCTGCTCCTTTGACTTTGCCGATGCTTTTGCTATTTCGGCAAGCAAAGCCGATATACTTTTCACATCGTGAATAGAACGGCTTTTAATCTGAGACGCCTCTTCTTTTGCTTCGTCTAGCACTTTCTTAGAATCATATATCGTTTCAGCCGCTTCTTGCTTCGCTTCTTCTATCATCTGATTGACAATTTTTTTACCATTATCCATAAGCTCAGCAAAATCATCTACTCTTTTTGTTTCTAATAATTTAATTTTATTCTGCTCAGTTTGCAGCTCTGAATATTTCTTTTCAACTTCTTCTTTTTGTTCCTTCAACGTGCGAAGTTCTTTTTTGAGCTTGTCTAGCTGTGATTCAAGATCCATTTTTTCTTCAAAGAGTTTATCAATCCAACTGTCCACATCAGAAGTTTTATATCCAAATCCTTTTGCGAATTTTACACTATCCTGTTCACTCATAAAAGAGCCTCACTTTCAAATAAAAAAATCCTTACAGCCAATTTATTCTTATTAAAAATATAGCATACTATCCTAAAACTGTCAAGATTCCATAGAAAAAGAGAGCAGTCAAATCGACTGCTCTCCTATTTTGCATAAAATCAAGCTTTCTTCTTGCGATTCCCAAATTTAGTGAGAATATAAACAATTACAGCAAGTAACCCAATTACTACAAATATTCCTAGCATACCCTTGCCCATTATAGCAAGAGCAGCCATCAAGTTTTCCATATTAATCGCTAAAAACAAAAGATTCAACGGCATTTTAATCATCCTTTCAGAACTTATTTTACATGAAGAATCTCAGTACAATTCCACCAGCAAGTGCTGATGCAACTTGACCTGAAACGTTTGCGCCGACAGCATGCATCAGAAGATGGTTTTGATTGTCTTCTGCAATACCCATTTTTTCAATTACTCTGGCAGACATTGGGAAAGCGGAGATACCCGCTGCACCAACCATTGGATTTACTTTTTCTTTCAAGAACAAGTTCATCAATTTTGCAAACAGAACGCCACCAATAGAGTCAAATACAAACGCAAATAAGCCCAGACCCATAATCAATAGAGTTTCAACGCTTACAAATTTCTCTGCTATCATAGAGAAAGAAATGGTAAGTCCTAAAAGAAGTGTAATCAAATTGGCAAGTGTATTTTGTGCAGTTTCAGATAAACGAGCCAATACACCGCATTCACGGATTAAATTACCGAACATCAGGAAACCAACCAAAGAAACAGAAGCAGGTGCAATTAAACCAGCAATCATTGTTGCAATGATTGGGAACAAAATTCTAGTTGTTTTTGTCACACTAGCAGGACGATAAGACATGCGAATTTGTCTTTCTTTCTTAGTTGTAACCAACTTAATAGCAAGCGGTTGTATGATAGGCACAAGCGCCATATACGAATAAGCTGCCACCGCAATCGGGCCGATGTAACTAGATTTAAGAGCCTGTGAAACCAATATTGAGGTTGGGCCATCTGCAGCACCAATAATACCAATTGAAGCGGCATCTCTTAAATCAAAGCCGAGCAACGTTGCTAAAACAATCGTTACGAATATACCAAACTGTGCTGCGGCACCAAATAAGAACATTTTAGGATTTGAAAGCAAAGGTCCAAAGTCAATCATCGCACCAATGCCAATAAAGAGTAAAAGCGGCATAGCTTCTGAAGCTTCAATACCCACTTCAAAAAGCCACTGAACAATACCTTTTACTTCTCCCACACCAGTTACAGTCTGATTTAACGCTCCAGACATTGGCAAATTCACTAAGATAGCACCAAAGCCCATTGGTAAAAGTAAAGCAGGCTCATAATCCTTCTTAATGGCAAGCCAAATCAGCAAGCCTCCAATCACATACATAACAACTTGTTTTGCTGTTATGGCGGCTACGCCTTCCCACAAAAATTCCATTTCTTTTTTCCTCCATTTTATCCGCATCTCAAGTGAGTTTTGTGTTTTTATAGATAACACAGAAATTCACAGCCATAACGTACGCATGAAGGCTGTGAATCTAAAAACAAAACTCCTACATTTAACATCTAAAAAATTCTATCATAATTGCCGTAAACTGTCAATAATTTTCCTGTTTTTTAAAAAAGAATATATCCGCACCTATCCAAATCTAAAAAACTTAGGCTGTTTTGTCAGAATGTGTTCCCTTTGCTAGACATTTTTTACAGCTGCCATTGAAAACAATATCTGCCGTCCTAATATCAATTCCATATTTATCTGATACATCCGATAAATCTTCTTTTGAGAAAAAAGAACTATCAATATCTTCCACTATTCCGCATTCTTCACAAATAAAGTGTGCATGCTTGTAAATATTGGCATCAAAGTGTTCTTGACCATTGATAACCCCTATACTCTTGATTTTGCCGCATTCACAGAATTTTTTTAAGTTGCGATATACTGTTCCTAAACTCAAATCAGGATATTTAGGCTTCAATTTCGCATAAATCCAATCAGCTGTGGGGTGTGATTCTGTAGATTGGATAAGCTTTAAAATCGCCATCCTCTTTCTGCTGAAATTTTCTTTTCTCATACTTTCCATTTGTTCAATTCACTACCAATCTAAAATAATCTCTGATTGCATACCTTTAGTCTGTATAAAATCAGCCGCTTCGGTATATTTGTCTAAGAGCAGATATTTTGCAGCACAAACTAAAGAAAATATTTACACATCATTTTGTTTTAATCATGCATAAATATTTTATTAAACGCTCAAATTTCTGCTTTTACCTCTATTGTTAAGTTATTATATCACATGAATATTTAAAAGTAAACTATATAATAATAGAAATCAATGTTATTTTATTGATCTTATAACTTTACATATATATTCATTCATTATTCATCTAACCACTTTTATATTATCTTAGACAATAAAACTTATCCCCTTGTGAAAGCAGGGATAAGTTTTGATGTTTCTATGAGGATGTGTGTAAGCTTACTATGATTCTGTTCATTCTCCATCATTCGGTTTAGATTCAAGATTAGAAGTTTCCGGATTTTCTTCTGAATTTGCTTTAGAAGATGTGATTTCTGAACTGGTAGGCTCTTGTGTCGGACTTTCGCTAATTGTCTCGGGAGCTTTTTCTTTTCCGCTAATTAAGACGGCCGCTTCAGCCGCTGTAACTTCTTTTATTTCAAGAAATTCAGCAGAGACAAAGGCACTGGTGTCCTTGTATTTTACTTTATACCAATCTTCTACTTTTTCATCAGAAGCTAAGATGAAATAGGTATCATCGGGAGCAACTGCTAAAACTTCTGCATCAGCTGAGGCTTCTTTGCGCAGGTTCAAGCCTACATCTGTATTTTTAACTTGCCCAATTTTTATTTTTTCCTCCACTATTTCTGCAGTTGAAGATTGAGAAACATCCGAAACGGGAGGAACTGAGGAGCTTTTTTCTTCAGATGATCGGCAGCCAGTTAAAAATAAGAGGGTCACCAGTGTGAGTAGAATTGCCTGTTTTTTCATAGTACAGCCTCCTTGGATGAATTTTATTATTCTTATATTTTATTATAGTATTGATGATTCCATAAGTCTATATACATTTCAACTAAAAATAAAGTTTTAATCTTGACTAAGCCAATACTTCGCCTTTTATCCGACAAAAAAGCGGCAATAAGAATAAAAATTTTATAGCCAAATGGCGATTTATGAGGTACGTCTTATTCGCAAATAGGCCCCTTTTGCTATGTGCTGTTCTGTCTTTAGAAAGACCGTCATCTCTGCATGAGGTGCCGCCTCAATTGGATTTTTCCATTCATCATAAATCTCGTCCAGTAACACCGTAAAAGGTTCTGTATGAGGCTGTAACACATCAGCTTCAACTCCTTTTAAGAACTTATTACGCTGTTTGAGTTTAATGAATCCATCTTCTTCTCCTTCACAAACAGCCACTACATCATAGTCTCGAATATAGCCTCCGCTTTCTGTTGTTTGCCCGGGCTCTTCATTAAAATAAAAACCCTTAGAATACTCTCGATGGCTGATTTTTTCTGTTTCTAACAAGATATTTTCAGGCAATTTGCCTGTTGGGTTTTTCATAAAGAAATCTACCGCACGCCGATAAGCAGAAGTAACCGAAGCTACATAGTAAGCAGATTTAGCCCGTCCTTCAATTTTCAGACTTGTAATTCCTGCGGCAATTAGTTCGGGAATATGTTCAATTAAACACATGTCTTTTGAATTGAACATAAACGTACCCCGCTCGTCTTCTTGCAGGGTAAAATGCTGATTCGGACGCTGTTTTTCAGTTACATAATATTCCCAACGGCACGGTTGAGAACAAGCACCCCGATTGGCATCGCGACCATTCAAATAATTTGAAATTAAGCATCTTCCTGAGAACGACATACACATCGCTCCATGTACAAAGGTTTCGATATCTAAATCCTCTGGCACATGTCTTCTAATATCTGCAATTTCTTTTAAAGGCACTTCGCGTGCTAACACCACTCGCTTAGCACCCATATCGTATAGCACCTGTGCGGTGTGATAATTCGTTACACCAGCTTGCGTAGAAATATGAATTTCTACGCTGGGCGCATATTTCTTAGCCATCGACATGACGCCTAAATCGGAAACAATGACTGCATCTGCACCTGATGATTCTATCATTGCTAGATAGGCTGGCAAAAACTGCATTTCATCATTATGCGGCACTGTATTACAAGTAACATATACTCTTACATGATTGGCATGAGCAATTTTAACCGCTTCATGCAACTCTTCTTCTGTAAAATTCGTTGGTGCTGCTCGCATACCAAACATTTTTCCTGCCAAATAAACAGCGTCTGCTCCATATGCAATTGCAGCATGAAGTCTTTCCATGTCCCCTACCGGAGATAATACCTCCGGTCTCTTTAATAAGTCCATTCCTTGTTCCCTTTCTATTGCAAAAGCACCCTCTGCCTCGCAAAGAGTGCTTTTTGTTTTTTCGCTTATAGCAACCCTGCTAACTCTAAATTGACTTGATGCTCTTCAGCGGTCTGTGCATAGAAGGCTTCACCTTCTGCACTATGACAGAAATACAGATAACTTCCATATTCTTCGTTTGGCATCAGCGCTGCTTTTATTGCATCTGTACCCGGATTACAAATTGGTCCTGCCGGCAAGCCTTGAACCTCATAGGTGTTATAACTACTTGTATATCCCTCTGGTGCATCTGCTTTTGTATGGTAAGGATAAAAAGTTGTCGAATCACAATCTAACGTATAAATGTCATAATCCGCACCAAAATTCAATCGATTATGAAGAACCGCAGATACTTTATACATATCATCGACATTTGCCGCTTCACGTTGAATGATAGATGCTAATCTCATCACTTCATCAAGCGTATATCCAGACTCTTCTATCTTAGAATTTAAAAATTTAATCTTTTCCGAATAATTTCCTAAAAGTTTTTGCACTACATCACTTGGATCGGATTTTTCGTATAAGAAATAGGTATCTGGATACAAGTAACCTTCCAGCAAATAATAACGATCTGCTAAATTGTTAATTTTACGTATCTCAGGATAGGTGTCAGATTGATATTTTGCTAACTTAACTTCATCCAAAAAGTCTTGTGCTGAACAGACATTATTTTCTTCCAATAGATTTGCTATATCTGTAACATTGCTGCCTTCTACAATAGTAATAGTCGCTACGGCTGCTTCTTCACCAGATATTAAATTATCAATAATTTCTTGATAATCCATATTTGTTTTGAGTTTATGCGTGCCTGCTCGCACATACTCAAGATCATCTGATGCTGTAATTTTAAAATACAATTGGAAAAATTCTTCTTCATCGATAGCGCCTTTTTCTTGTAAAAGAGTAGCAAGCTGATCAACAGTAACATTTTCAGGAATTTCAATATCCACAAAATTTTCTTGCTGCCTGTTTTTTGCTAAAAAATCATAGGCACCGTCAGATAAATACCCTCCTAAACTCAAGGAAAGTAAAATGACCATAATAAGCCAAACAAAAGAAAATACTCTTTTGTTCTTACCAGCTTTAATCTTATTTCTTTTTTTATGTGCCTTTTTCTCTTGCTTCTTTTCTGCTTCAGAATAATGTTGACGACCATAGGATTGCTGTATGGGCATTGGTCCATTGTCTGAAGAGTGAATTGCACGCATAGGGCCGGTCGCCATTTGCTCGTCTGTTAGATTTAACTTGAAATTTTCAGTTGTCGGTCTTTTGGGTGCATTTTCTAGATATCTACCCGAATTGGGACCTGTGTTACCCTGATTCTCATTCATATTTATAATCCTTTCACAGTCATCACTTTTTTATCAGTCAAAACCATGTTAACTCTTTGATCAAATGTATTAACAGGCAGAGAATCTGATAACAGCTCATCATAGCAAAAACCAATTGAAAAAATCTTGTGTAACGCTAAAAAGCGGTCATAATATCCTTTGCCATAGCCCAATCGAAAACCTTCTTCGGTGAAAGAGAGACCTGGCACAATACAAATAGATGTCTCTTTTACTGGTTTTTGTTCCGCTTGTGCTGGGTTCGGTTCCAAAACGCCAAACTCGCTTTTCACCAGTTTAGATTTATCTGTAACCAAATAGAACTGCATCTCAGCACTATTGGGCGGACAATAAGGGCTTAAGACTTCTTTTCCGTCTTTCATTGCGCAGTTCCATATCCATTCTGTGTCTACTTCTTCTTGTTTACTCATATAAAGAAAAATCTGCTCTGCATTTTGATAGGCAGGCAATTCTGTAAAGGCTTTAGCGATAGCTCTATCTTTTTCAAGCTTAAACTCTATGTTTTTTCGCTTTGCCCGCAGAATTTTTCGCAGTTCTACCTTCTGTTCACTTACGGACATTGAACGCTCTCCCTGATTCTATCTGCCGTTTTTAATGTTGTGAGTGCTTCTAGAATCTTTAGTCCAAAGTCAAGAGAAACACCCATACCTTTTGCTGTAATAATCTGTCCGTCGCGACAAACAGATTCCTCTGACAGCAAAGCACCCTTCAAGTCTTTTTGAAAATCAGGATGTGCTGTTGCTTGCTTGCCTTTTAATAATCCTAGATGGCCTAAAATCGAAGGAGCTGCACAGATAGCCGCCAATAAAACTTGGTTTTCGACACAATAGGCTATCGCAGACTGCACTACTGGCGAATTCTCTAGATTTTTAGTGCCCGGCATCCCACCCGGCAAAATAACGGCTTGTATACTTTCATTTAAATGAACCTGAGTTTCATCAATATCGGTTGTCACCGGAATATCATGTGAACCGTAAATCACACGGCTGCCAATCCCCACTGTTTGTGTAGGAATACCGACACGGCGCAGAACATCTACGGCTGCCAGCGCTTCAATTTCTTCAAAGCCATTGGCTAAAAATACATATACCATATACTATTCTCCTATCTTTTCAAACATTGTCAAGATTTTAGATTTAATTTCTTTGTGAATGGATTCTATACTCTTTGGCACATTATCATCAGCACAGTGAATTACCTGCCAATTTAATTTTTGAGCCGCATAGCGAGCACTTACTGCGGATTCCTCCAAAAAGTTCAAGTCTCTTTCATGAATATCCTTGCGAGATTCGTCTCCCTGATATCGACCTGACATCAATTTTTGTGAAACCGAAATTGGCATATCCAAAAAAATGACCATATCAGGTTTTGGCAATTCCATTTTATTATATTCAAAATCCTCTAACCAATCAATATACTCGTCCCACTTGTTTGTAGGCAGCTTGCCTAACTGATAAATCATATTAGAAGTCACATATCGATCAGCAATCACCAAAGCATCTGATTCATAATTTTGTTTCCAATCTGTGTGAAAGCTCGCAAAACGATCAACTGCATAAAAAGCACTTGCCGCATATGGATTCACACTCGATGCTGACTGACCAAACTCACCGGCCAGATACATTTTTACCAACGATGAGCTAGGTGAGCTGTAATTGGGAAAAGAAATCTTTCGGACAGCTATTTTATCTTGCAAAAGACTCTCAACCAGCATTTCAGTTTGCGTACCTTTACCGCTGCCATCTAGTCCTTCAATGACAACCAGTTTTCCGTTTTGTAACATTTCTTCCTTTTACCTTCCGCTTTCAATCTATCTTCGTTCTTCAATCTGCCAAACAAATAAATTAAAATGACAGCTAGCTGTTTGGCTCTTTTTCAGCTCAAGAGCAACCGTGAGTACTTGTACAATTTTTGTGTGCAATCAAAAACAAGGGCAATACTCCCTAGAGGCTTTACATTTTCAATTCTTTTCATTTTGATTTTTATTATAGCAGATTTTTATTCAAGTTAAAAGAGATAATTCAAAAAAACAAAATGCTTGTTTTTATTCGTATAGAAATGCTCTTAGGCTTTTGTATTTGCCTATTCTACATTCTAATGATTTTTATTGCTAAACTGTTACAAAGTAAAAAGCGATTGCAAAATTCGTCTGCAACCGCTTCTTACTCTATTTCAGTGATAAAAGCTATCTTAATTTATTCGCTTCTAAGCGCGATAACCGGATCTTTTTTGGCTGCTACTTTTGAGGGGAATAGCCCTGCTAATACTGTCAGAAAGATGCTAATCAGAATCAATCCCACTCCTCCGTAAAACGGTAGTGAAGCAATCGTTGCAATTCCTGTAATATTCTGAATGATAGCATTAATGGGGATATTGAGCAGCAATGTTGTTCCAATACCGAGCAATCCCGAAACCAAACCTACAATTAATGTTTCTGCATTAAACACACGGGAAATATCTCGTTTTGATGCACCGATTGAACGGAGAATACCAATTTCTTTTGTTCTCTCTAAAACAGAAATATAGGTGATAATTCCAATCATAATGGAAGAAACAACCAGTGAGATTGCCACAAATGCAATCAAAACATAGGTGATGATATTGATAATTGAGCTTACCGACGACATCATCATACCCACAATATCGGTATAAGCAATCATATATTCTTCTCGGCCGGCCTCTTTTTGCTTAGTATTATAATCTTGAATCTCTGTTTTCATCAACTCTTTCGATTCAAAATCTTTTAGATAAAGTTGAATCATACTTGGACTCTCGAGGTCAGCAACCTGAAGAATTTTCATGTTACCGTCATAGGTCGCCTTGTTTTGATTACTCATTTGCTGCGTGAATAACGCTATAATCTCTTCTTCTGCCATTCCCTGCAGCATTTGTGTAGTTTGAGCCTGTTCTTCTTGCGGCATAGTGGCTATATACGCATTAATTTCGTCCATTGTAAGAGGCTTTTCTTCTGTTTGAAAAGCTTTGCCGGTAAACACATCTGTATCTGGATTCGCTTTTTGCTCTTTAACAATTTCAGATTCGTTAGTTTCGTCAATAATATACTGAGTCAGCTCATTGGTATAACCGATAAATCCTGTATTTTGAGGCAAATTCGAATTTTCTTTTGGTCTGATAATACCACTGATTTTAATCGGCAACCCGTTATCGACTATTTCTTTCATTCGAATTGTATTGTCACTTTGATCAATCCACATTCCATTTACTTTTTCGTATCGGTCGGTATTTTGAATCAATTTAAATTCTAAATCAAGAATTTCGTTCATGGTAAAAGAAGAGACCTCTGATTTATCACTTTCTTCTATCTTTTCACCTTTTTTCAATTTGTCCATCATGTCTTCTAATTCAGAAGAATCGAGCAAATCGAGAGAATAAAGAAGCATATCAGAAACTTTATTGTTCTCATCTACCATGAATACCACTTCATTCTTGCTCGTCGGCCACTGGCCTTGCAGTATGTCATATTGAGATTCTAACAGTTCTTGATTCCCTAACAGTTCTTGCCATGACTCGGTGCCAAAAAGCGAACGCATATCGCTACCTGCACCAGCACTAGCACTAGCATTGCCAAAGCCGATATCTTCTAATACCTGACTTGGATTCACTTGTAAAAGTCCATCAGAAGTATCAGCTCGAAACAATTGAAGGTCAATGGGATATCCATATTTTACTGAAGATGTGAGCTCTTTCATTTCACGTCCATCTTCACTTTCAAAATAAGATTTAAACTGCTTTAAATCATTCTTTGTGACTTGTGCTGTCATAGATTTCATCATGCTAGTCATGGAATCATTGGCGTAGATTTTACCGTCGTCTGTTCTTTCCTCTTCTCCCATCATCTCTTGAAACATGGTTTCAAGACCAGACAAATCAGTTGCCTGACTCTCAATTGAAATCGGATAAGAGGACAATGTATCCGATTCAATGCTTGAAATATAGGCTTGCATTCCACTTGATAACGACAAAATTAAAGCTATTCCGATAATGCCGATGCTACCTGCAAAACTCGTTAAAAAGGTTCGTCCTTTTTTGGTCATCAAGTTATTTAGACTGAGTGAAAGAGCCGTAAAAAATGACATTGAGACTTTTTTACGCTGTTTCTTCGATGCATTTTCTTTTTTTACATTTTCTGTGTACGGATTGGAATCATCCAAAAGATTACCGTCTAAAAGGCGAATAATTCTGGTGGAATATTGCTCTGCCAGCTCTGGGTTGTGTGTAACCATGATAACGAGATGATCTTTTGCAATTTCCTTGAGCAATTCCATAATTTGAACACTTGTTTCTGAATCAAGTGCTCCTGTTGGTTCATCTGCCAAAAGAATTTCAGGGTTGTTGACAAGGGCACGGGCGATTGCCACCCTTTGCATTTGTCCCCCAGACATTTGATTTGGCTTTTTATGGAGTTGATCACCCAAGCCTACTTTTTGCAGAACTTCTGTTGCTCTCTTCCGGCGTTCATCTTTCGAGATACCACCTAGTGTCAACGCCAATTCCACATTTGCTAAAACGGTTTGATGAGGAATTAAGTTGTAGTTCTGAAAAACAAAGCCAATTGAATGGTTACGGTAATTATCCCAATCTTTGTCTTTATACTCTTTTGTTGAAACACCACTAATAAAAAGATCTCCGCTTGTATAGCGATCGAGTCCGCCGATAATGTTGAGCAGTGTTGTTTTTCCGCAACCAGACTGACCTAAAACAGAAACAAATTCACTTTCTCTAAACGTAAGCGTAATACCCTTGAGTGCTTCAACTTTTGTATTGCCCGCTTCATATTCCTTGATAATATTTTCTAATTTGAGCATTTGCCGGATCCTTCCTCTTATATAAAATCTATGAATTAAGATTATCACACATTGATGAAGACACTATGAATGTTTTATAAATTTATTTATTATTTTTTGTTGGATTCACTGTATTTTCAAACATTTAAACAGCTTTGCATTCCCCTTTTTGTTGCTTAATCACTGAATATTTATTATGTTGTCCTCTAATTAAGATACTGTTCATTTCCGATAAAAAAGCTATAACAGGTGAACGAAACTCTCGCTCACCTGTTAGTATAAAAGAATCTATGTGTTTTATCCTAATAATTTTTCTGCTGCTGCCATTTTTATTGCTGTACACAACACTTGAACCGCCTGATTTAATTCATTCATTGGAGGGAATGTTGGCGCAATTCTAATATTAGTATCTTTAGCATCTTTGCCATAAGGAAATGCAGAACCAGCGGCTGTCAATACAACACCTGCATTCTTGCATAGCTCTACCACTCTTGAGGCACAGCCTTCCATTACATCAAGATTAATGAAATAGCCACCGTTTGGTTCATTCCAATGAGCAATACCCAGCTCACCAAGTTCTTCCGCAAACTTCCACTGCACAAGCTGAAATTTCGGTGCTAAAATTTCTCTATGCTGCTCCATTACTTTGTAAATGCCATCAGCATTCTTAAAATATTTAACATGGCGAAGCTGATTAACTTTGTCGGGACCAATTGTTTGAAAACTTAAGCGTTTTTGAATCTCTTTGAGATTATTATCACTCATGCCCATGGCCGCAACACCGGCACCAGGCAAAGAAATTTTAGAGGTTGATGCAAAGTAGAAAACTTGATCCTCTGTTCCGTTTTGCAAACACTCATCATACAGATTGAGAAGCATATCAGGTGTATCTGAAAGATGATGAACACAATAAGCGTTATCCCAGAAAAGTCTGAAATCTTTGGCCGCAGGTTTTAGTTTAGCAAACCGTCTTACTGTTTCATCTGAAAAAGTAAGGCCTGTCGGATTACCATATTTGGGCACACACCAACAACCTTTTATAGATTCATCCGCTTCCACTAATCGCTCAATTTCATCCATATCAGGTCCCGTTTCAAGCATTTGAATCGGAATCAATTCAAATCCAAAAAACTCTGTTACGGCAAAGTGACGGTCATACCCCGGTGCTGGACAAAGAAACTTAATATTTTCTTGCTGTGACCAAGGTTTGCAATCGCTATAGCCATGTGTAAAACCTTGTGAAACGGCATCATACATCATTTGTAAGCTCGAATTATTGCCCAGCACAATATTGCCGGCTGGTATTCCCATTAATTCTCCAAAAATTGCGCGCATTTCAGGCAGGCCATTCCAGCCACCATAGTTACGGATATCATCACCGTTTGCCAGTTCAAACTCATCTTCTGGTGAAAGAGTTTCTAACAAACCGCTGACAAGGTCGAGCTGATCACGGCAAGGCTTGCCTCTAGTCATATTTAGCGAAAGCTTCTGCGTGCAATAATGATCATATTGTGTTTTAGCTTCCTCATACATATTTTTTAGCTCAGCCGGATTCATTTCATCTAACCTCATTCCATTTACCCCCGTTAACATTATGAATACAAAATCAAAATTCACTTCATTTATCTGTTTTAAACTTCCTATATTTTAATCTATTTCAATTTCAAATGCAAGTTTAATTTTTAAATCCTGCAAAAATATCATATTCAACAAATATTTATATGTGAGTGAATTTCTCTGTGGCATTTTTACAATATATTCATAGCAACTGATAAAAAAACCGCTGTATGAAAATTTTTCAACTTTCATACAGCAGTTTTTATTCTATTAGGTTCCTGGTTTAAAGCCGTCTTTTAGCTTCACTGAGCGATTAAATACCAAATGGTCTGGCTTGCTGTCTTTGTTGTCGACACAAAAATAACCTTGGCGCATAAACTGGAAGCTTTCACCTTGTTTGGCTTCTTTTAAGCCTGCTTCTACCTTGCAATTTGTAAGTTCCTGCAAAGAATCATGATTAATATAATCAAGGAAATTGCCTTCTTCTGGGTTCTCAACTGTAAATAAATTGTCATACAGACGAATGGTTGCATCCAGTGCATTATTGGCATCAACCCAGTGAATCGTGCTTTTCACTTTGCGTCCGTCTGCGGCATTTCCTCCACGAGAGTTTTCATCGTACTCTGCATAGACTTCTATAACCTTGCCGCTTTCATCTTTTTTACAACCTGTACATTTTACAATATAAGTTGTCTTCAAGCGAACTTCATTGCCGGGGAAAAGTCGAAAATACTTTTTCACTGGCTCTTCCATGAAATCTTCTGATTCAATCCAAAGTTCGCGGCTGAATGTAACTGTTCTGGTGCCGTCTTCTGGCTTGTTCGGGTTATTTTCTACTTCAAACTCCTCGGTTTTCCCTTCGGGATAGTTGGTGATAATCAGCTTAATGGGATCTAAAACGCCCATTACACGGTAGGCATTGGTATTCAAATCTTCACGCAGGCAGTATTCCAAAAACGCATACTCAACGGTACTGTTTACCTTAGACACACCGTTTCTCTCGCTGAAATTTCGAATAGAGGTTGGCGTATAGCCACGGCGGCGAAGTCCACAAATTGTCGGCATTCTTGGGTCATCCCAACCGCTTACTAGACCATCTTCAACCAATGCACGAAGTTTTCTCTTGCTCATGACGGTGTTATTGATTCCCAATCTGGCAAATTCAATCTGACGAGGTTTGCCTGGCAGGGTAACATTCTGAATCACCCAATCGTAGAAAGGACGATGATCTTCAAACTCTAGTGAACAAAGAGAATGGGTAATTTTTTCCATCGCATCTTCAAACGGATGTGCATAGTCATACATGGGGTAAATACACCATTTGTCACCCGTGCGGTGGTGCTTCATATGATTAATGCGATAAATAACTGGGTCACGCATATTGAAGTTGCCCGAAGCCAAATCAATTTTTGCTCTCAACGTCATTTTGCCGTTTTCAAACTCACCATCACGCATTCTTTTGAACAAATTTAAGCTTTCTTCTTTGGGGCGGTCACGATAGGGGCTGGTTGCCGGTGTGCTTAAATCGCCACGCATTTCACGCATCTGATCCGGTGTCAGTTCACAGACATAAGCAAGGCCTTTTTCAATGAGTTCGATAGCGCCCTCATACATGGCTTCAAAATAGTCAGAAGCATAGTAGAATCGGTCATCCCAATTGTAACCTAACCACTTGATATCTTCTTGAATGGCATCGACATATTCGACATCTTCTTTGGTCGGGTTGGTGTCGTCCATACGCAGATTGCAAATACCGCCGAAACGCTCTGCTGTGCCGAAATCCACATAAATTGCCTTGGCATGGCCGATATGCAGATAGCCATTCGGTTCAGGTGGAAAACGAGTATGAACCTGTTTTCCCTCACAACGTCCGCCATCTTTTAATTCTTCTACAATAATATCATCAATAAAGGAAGTAGTTTTGATTTCCTCAAGTCCTTTTAACTCCTCACTCATACTCCATGCTCCTTTAAAATTTGGTAAGTGCCAATTTCAGACGATTTAAAGATTCTTCTTTACCTAAAAGCAATAAAATTTCCATTGCACCACCCGGTGTGACAAGAGTTCCGGCGGCGGCAATTCTAACCGGCCAAAGCAAAGTTCCGTTTTTCACTACTAATTTCTCTGCTAATGCAATCAAACTGTCATGAATCGTATTCAGTTCCCAATTCGGCAGATTCTCTAATACCGCAATTGCTTCTTCAATCATTGCGGGTGAGTTTTCAAGATTCGTCTTGCTTTTCTTATTAATAAAGAATTCTGCTGAATAGTCAGGAAGTGTTTTAAAGAAAGAAAGAATGGCAGGAATTTCACTAAACTTTGTAATTCTTTTTTGCAGAATACTTTGCAGTACATCCCCATCTTTTGTTTCAGTTCCGAAAATTTCTTGATAATATGGCATTGCGTGTTTTAAGAAAGATTCATTATCCATATTCTTAATATATTCGCCGTTCATCCAGGTGAGCTTGTCATAATCAAATGTTGCCGGTGATTTGCTGATACCGTCAACAGAAAAGTTTTCAACTAATTCTGCTAGTGAAAAAATCTCTTGGTTGCCTTTTGGCGACCAACCTAAAAGAGCAATATAGTTGGTGATAGCCTCGGCAAGATAACCCTCTGCTTGCAATCCGGCGAAGCTTGTTGAGCCATGACGCTTAGAAAGCTTTGATACACTGCCATCTTCATTTTTGCCCATGATCAGCGGCAAATGCAGATATTGTGGTACTTCCCAACCAAAGGCTTCATATAGTCTGCTATATTTAGGCGTCGAAGTCAGATATTCGCTACCACGAATAACACAGTTAATATCCATTAAGTGGTCATCAATAACATTAGCAAAGTTATAAGTTGGATAGCCGTCTGCTTTCAGCAAAATCTGATCTTCAATCTCTTTGTTTTCAATGGTGATATGCCCAAACACGGCATCATCAAAAGAGGTAGAACCCTCAACCGGCATCTTTTGACGGATAACATAAGGCATTCCTGCTTCTAATAGCTTTTGTACTTCTTCTTGCGGCAAATCACGGCAGTGGCGGTCATATCCACCCAAACCATGTTCATCATGCAAAGAATCCAATCTCTCTTTCGAGCAAAAGCAGTAATAAGCCTTGCCTTCTTTCACAAGCTGCTCCGCATAAGGAAGATAGCTATCTTTTCGCTCACTTTGCACATAAGGTGCGTAAGCTCCGCCGATATCGGGACCTTCATCATGTGTAAGCCCAACTGTTTTCAGCGTTTGATAGATGACCTGTTCTGCCCCTTCTACCAGACGTTCTCTGTCTGTATCCTCAATTCTCAGCACAAAGGTGCCTTGTTGTGATTTTGCTGCCAAATAGGCAAACAGAGCCGTTCTCAAGTTACCAACGTGCATAAAACCGGTTGGACTGGGAGCGAACCTGGTTCTGATTTTCGCCATGATTTAATCATTCCCTTTCAAAGATACCTCCAAAATCTGTCTAAAGTTTGCCTTTAATAGGCTCTAAACTTTCAGAACTGCTTGGATTTATGATATATTCATTATTGTAAGCCATATTATAACAAAAAATCCCTCTATAAGCAAAGCACTTTCTAAAGTTTTTTTATTTATACGCTGCTTTTCTCTCTTTTCTTAAAATTTTAGATGATTCTGTATTAAACTTATAGTATAATAATAGATATATTTCAGCTTTTTGAGTTTCTAAATTCAATTATGAAAAAGAATATAAGAGATTTTAAAAATTAGTAAAAAAGAGGTATGAAGATGGATTTTACAAAATTTCTGGCTCAAGAATTTAACAAAAACGAATTGCATATGACCAATATTATCGCCCTCATTGACGAAGGTAACACCATTCCGTTTATCGCTAGATACCGCAAAGAGATGACCGGCTCTTGTGATGATCAGGTTTTGCGAGAAATCTATGACAGACTAAACTATCTGCGCAACCTTGAAAAGCGAAAAGAAGATGTCATAGAATCTATTACCAACCAAGGAAAAATGACGGACGAGCTTCTTTTGTCTCTTCAAAATGTTACGACACTGGCTGAAGTAGAGGACCTCTATCGCCCTTATAAGCAAAAACGCCGCACGCGCGCCACAATTGCCCGTGAAAAAGGCCTTGAACCGCTGGCAGAATTGATTTTTGCCCAAGACATCAAAACAGGCACAATTGAGGATTTAGCTCGTCCCTTTGTAAATGAAGAGAAAGAAGTCTTGGACACTGACTCCGCCATTGCCGGTGCATTGGATATTATCGCCGAACAACTCTCAGACGATGCCGAACTACGCCGCCGTTTGCGTGCCGCAAAGCTTGCCAACACACAGCTCACCTCTAAAGCAAACACGGAAGAAGATAGCGTTTATCGACTCTATTATGACTTTGCTGAACCGATTGCCAAACTGCCCAGTCACCGTATTCTCGCTATTAATCGTGGTGAAAAAGAGGGTTTGCTAAAGGTTTCGATTGAAACAAATAATGAAAAAGCCGTTGGTGCTATGGAACGCTTTGCCCTAAAAGGGAACAGCCTGACTACCTCTTTGGTTGCCGACGCTATCAAAGATTCATGGCAGCGATTGATTTTCCCGTCCTTAGAAAGAGAAATCCGAAATGAAATGACAGAAAAAGCATCTGAACAAGCGATTAAAATGTTTGGGCTAAACTTAAAGCCTTTGCTTTTGCAGCCACCCGTCAACGGAAAAGTGGTGCTCGGTTTCGACCCAGCTTATCGTACAGGTTGTAAAATCGCTGTCGTTGACCCCACGGGAAAAGTGCTTGATACTACAGTGGTCTACCCCACCCCACCTCATAAAAAGATTGAAGAAGCAAAGCAAAAACTAAAAGCACTCATCAATAAACACAATATTGAAGTATTTGCCATCGGAAACGGAACAGCTTCGAAAGAATCCGAAATCTTTGTAGCGGAGCTGTTAAAAGAGATTCCACAATCGGTTTCCTACGCTATGGTCAACGAGGCGGGCGCATCGGTTTATTCTGCATCTAAACTGGCGGCAGAAGAGTTTCCGGAATATGACGTATCGCTGCGAAGTGCCGTTTCTATTGCCCGAAGACTACAAGACCCCTTAGCCGAGTTGGTTAAAATCGACCCAAAAGCAATTGGCGTCGGACAATATCAGCATGATATGCCTGTGGCGAGACTTGACGAACAGCTCACCGGTGTAGTAGAAGACTGTGTGAACGCTGTCGGCATTGACGTGAACACCGCTTCGGCTTCTTTGCTTTCTTATATTTCAGGACTTTCCATGGCAGTTTCTAAAAATGTATGTGCTTACCGTGAAGAAAACGGGGCTTTTACCGCTAGAACACAGTTTAAAAAAGTACCCAAACTTGGGCCGAAAGCCTTTGAACAGTGCGCAGGGTTTCTAAGAATTCGAGATGGCAAAAATATTCTCGATAACACTTCTGTCCATCCTGAATCTTACGAAGCAGCACAAAAACTACTTGATCTTTTTTCCTACAGCAAAAAGGATGTTGCTGCCGGAGACATTGCTTCGCTGCCTGACAATGTGCAAAAATATGGACTTGCCAAAACAGCCGAAGAATGTGGTGTAGGCGTTCCTACTTTACAGGACATTATTGCTGAA
Source organism: Scatolibacter rhodanostii (assembly GCF_900197595.1). Taxonomy (GTDB): domain Bacteria; phylum Bacillota; class Clostridia; order Oscillospirales; family Acutalibacteraceae; genus Scatolibacter; species Scatolibacter rhodanostii. Next base: position 680,264 of record NZ_FZLO01000001.1, read on the forward strand.
CTGCTCAAACCCGGCCGTGATGTACGAGATAGTTTACCGAAACCGATTCTCCGTGACGACGTGCTGAATATGGAAGACTTACTGCCAGGTATGGATTTTATGGGCACGGTGCGCAATGTCATTGATTTTGGCGCTTTCATTGATATCGGCGTGCATCAAGACGGACTTGTCCACATTTCTCGCATTGCTGACCGCTATATCAAACACCCCTCCGAAGTTGTCAAAGTGGGCGATGTTGTAAAGGTATGGGTCTTGGCAGTAGAACCTGAGAAAAAACGAATTTCTTTAACGATGAGAGAATCGGATGTGAAAACAAGAAGCGAAGACAAGTAAAGCTAACAAGCTTTACTTTATGATAAGCTGATATGCGTTCCGTTCCCCGTTGGGAATCCCCAATTCAATTTTGCCTCTATAGGTAAACCCGGCACGCAAAATTACTTTTTGCATAATTTTGTTGTTGGGATGGGTATCAATGCGGATGTCCTGGTATCCAGCTTCAAACGCTTCATTAATGACCTCTTGCATTAGTATAGCCGCAAACCCTTTACCCCGAACGTTAGGATCTATTGCTACACGGTGAACGGAAATGTAATTGTCCGATTTTCCTACCCAGTTTCCATCTGAAATATGGTTGTAATGTTCATCTTGCCCTTTAACAAGTGCCGTATAGCCATGAATTTTGTCTGCCTGCGTTAGAACATACCCTTCGCCTTTAGAGAGATCATCTCGTATTTTTGTCAAATTGGGGCCCGAACCATTCTGCCACTGCGGAAGCCCTTGTTCCTTTAAAAACTCCTGTGCAAAAAGTATTACTTCATAGACTTCATTTTCTTCAAATTTATAGGCTTTTCTTACCTTAATTTGTTCCTGCATAAAAGCTTTTGCTCCTTCAGATTATCTATTTTTTGCTTATTATATACTTGGTGTTCTGATAATGCAATCCTACTTTTATAATATTTATTTTCATTTTATTTGAATTTCACTTCTTTTATAAACCGCCATAAAAAACGGATTTTAGAGAGTTTATTGTCAACTATCTGACAAAGCCGTTGATTTTCTCTAATTATTCGATTATAATGTAAATAAAGCTATGTCAAAATTAAAATTTTGGAGGATATATTATGTTAGTTTCAGCAAAAGAAATGTTAACAAAAGCAAAGGAAGGCAAATATGCTGTTGGTCAATTCAATATCAATAACCTTGAATGGACAAAAGCTGTTCTGCTAACCGCTCAAGAAAATAATTCACCTGTTATTTTAGGCGTTTCTGAAGGCGCTGCCAAATATATGTGTGGTTTTAACACTGTCACCGCTATGGTAAAAGGTATGATTGATACTTTAAAGATTACTGTTCCGGTTGCTCTTCATCTTGACCACGGAACCTATGAAGGTGCTAAGCAAGCTATTGCTGATGGTTTCTCTTCTATCATGTTTGACGGTTCTCATTATGGCATTGAAGAAAACATTGAAAAAACAAAAGAAATTGTAGCACTTTGCGCTACACAAGGTCTTTCTGTTGAAGCTGAAGTTGGTTCCATCGGCGGTGAAGAAGACGGCGTAATCGGTGCCGGCGAAGTAGCTGACCCTAACGAATGCAAACAAATTGCTGATTTAGGCGTTGATATGTTAGCTGCTGGTATTGGTAACATTCACGGTGTTTATCCTGAAAACTGGACCGGTCTTAGCTTTGATACCTTGGATGCTATTCAGCAGTTGACCGGCAAAATGCCTCTTGTTCTGCACGGCGGCACTGGAATCCCAGAAGATATGATTGCCAAAGCCATTTCTTTGGGCGTTTCTAAAATTAACGTAAATACCGAGTGCCAGCTTTCCTTTGCTGCTGCTACACGTAAGTATGTAGAAGAAGGCAAAGATTTGAAGGGTAAAGGCTTTGACCCTCGCAAACTTTTGAACCCCGGCTTTGAAGCTATTAAAGCAACTGTTAAAGAAAAAATGGAATTGTTCGGTTCTGTTAACAAAGCTTAATTGATTTGTTTTTGCTAACTAAAAAACCGCCTATCTTGTTAGGCGGTTTTTCTTTTTTGCTTTTTTTAATGATATGTTGTAAAAAGAAGGAAATTGTGATATACTAATTATCTAAATGCATAGATATCAGGTTCATAGTGGGAGGTCGGAATGAACGGACAAGAAATATTGTGCATGAACTGTTTTGCTGCTCCCATTTCTGATGGGGATTCACACTGTCATGTATGCGGTTGGGATAATTCCAGACCGCAAATTTCGTGCGGTCTAAAATATCAAACCTTTTTAAATGGTCGTTATGTTGTTGGTCGAGTTAAGTCCATCAACGGTGAAGGACTAACCTATTCCGCTTTTGATAAGCTCAAGAAAAAAATGGTGGAGATAAAAGAATTTTATCCTCTGTCTATTTCAAAGCGCAATGCAGAAGATAACACCATTATCCCTTTTGAAGGACAAGAATCTCTTTTTGAAGAATATCTTGATCAATTTATTGAACTCTCTAAAAATATAAGCCGTTTAAAAGAAGTGACGGTTGTTCATTCCATTCTAGATATTTTTGAAGAAAACTATACAGCTTATGCTGTTTATGAATTTGTCCCTTCCCTATCCCTTAAAAAACATGTGCAGAAAAATGGAGTTTTTTCATGGAACACTGCTCATAATATGTTCCTGCCTGTTCTCACAGCCTTAGGCTTGATTAACTCACTTGGCGTAACACATTTAGGCATTTCACCTGAAACGTTGCGAGTCACTGGCGAACGAAACCTCTTGATTACCGGATTTGCCATTCCTGCCATTCGAACCGCTTTGGATGATGAGCTTTCCAAAGAGATTTTTGAAGGCAGCTCCGCTATTGAACAGTATGCTGAAAACACTACTTGCAGTGAAACTACTGATGTTTATGCCTTCACGGCTTCTCTGCTTTATGCCATTACTGGTTCTCTGCCAAATGAAGCACCTAAGAGATTATTAGACCCCAAGCTATTAATTCCAAGAGAATATTTGAAAGATTTACCACCTTACGTTGTAACGGCGATTGCTAATGCCTTGCAAGTAAAGCCAGAAGATCGCACAGCCAGTTTTGATCGTTTAAAAGCAGAATTTTCTGCTGCCCCCACTGCTATTGTAACGGCCAGTTCTCCTGCTGCCATTCGCAGCTTGCCTGAGAAAGACAGTGAATTGCCAAAAAGCTATCGCATTCCTTCTTATGCCTGGTTGATTGGGAGCACGGTTCTTACCATTATTGCCATTGTATTGATTGCCGTGGTTTGGATAAAAAAATCGCCCAGTCGTGGTGACGATACAAATACCTCTAGTGTTGCTGCTGTGCAAATGGAGGCACCTAACATTATTAACAGTGATGCGGCAGAAATTCAAACGCGCATTGATAACGGAGACTTGAAATTCAAATTGCATATTCAATCTCGCATTTTAAATGACACTGTCGAAGAGGGTCATATTATTACGCAAAATCCTGAACCTGGCGAAATGATTGCAGAAGGCGACAAAATTGTAATTACCGTCAGCAAAGGCAAAGAAGAACGCACGCTACCTGAAATTCAAGGAATGTCGTTCACCGAACTACACACCAATTTGACTGAGAATGGGTTTGAGGTCTTACGTAAAGATGAACCCAGTGAAGATATTCAGTTTGGCAATGTCATTCGATATGAAGATGCTAATGCAGGTGACAAATTGAAGTATGGTTCAACCATAACACTTGTGGTAAGTGCGGGTCCTGCAGAAGAATAACGTTTATTAACTGCTTATTTTGAGACATGATGAAATTACATCATGTCTCTTTTTGTATTTTTTCTTCTTTTTAAATTTATTTTTTAAATTCTATCTCTACATATTGACATATTGGCTACACAAGCATATAATAAACACATGAACAGTTGCTCATATGTTTATTTGAATAAGTTTTAATAGTTACTTGATTTTTATATAACGAGGAAGGAAGATATACTATGGCAGAAAACGAGGTAAAAACTGTACTTGATAACTGCGATTATATACACTTGCACGAGGACGTGATTCGATCTGTCAGAGAAAAAATGCCAGAAGAAGAAATTCTTTATGATTTAGCTGAATTATTCAAGATTTTTTGCGACTCAACCAGAATTAAGATTCTTTATGCTCTACTAGAATCTGAAATGTGCGTATGTGACATTGCACAACTATTAAACATGACACAGTCTGCTATCTCTCATCAGCTCCGCCTATTAAAACAAGCCAAGTTGGTTAAATATCGCCGTGAGGGAAAAACCGTTTTTTACGCACTGGCTGATAGCCATGTGAGTACCATCATCGACCAGGGTATGGAACACATCTCTGAGTAACCATATTAATATATAAGTGAGAAATCACTATCAGGAGGGTTTTATTATGAAAAAAACATTTAAACTTACCGATCTCGACTGTGCCAATTGTGCTGCAAAAATGCAGGATGCTATTCAAAAAATTAGCGGCGTAGAAGAGGCTTCTGTTAATTTCATGCTACAAAAAATGACAGTTTCTGCAGACGAAACAAAGTTTGATACTGTTATGAAAGAAATTGTAAAGGTATGCAAAAAAATTGAACCTGATTGTGTAATCAATTATTAAGCGAGGGATTATCCGTGACTAAAAAACAGAAAAAATGGCTATATCGCATAATTATTTCTATTCTTCTTCTCATTGTTGCGAATTTAATTCCTCTTAACGGTGTTATTCGACTGTTGATATTCTTAATCCCCTATCTTGTTGTTGGTTGGGATGTTCTATGGAAGGCCATCCGCAATATTTCTAAAGGGCAAGTTTTTGATGAAAATTTTCTGATGGCCATTGCAACAATAGGAGCTTTTGTGCTTGGAGATTACTCCGAAGGCGTTTTGGTTCTTCTCTTTTATCAAATTGGCGAATTATTTCAAAACTATGCTGTCGGAAAATCTAGAAAATCGATTACAGCGTTAATGGATATCCGTCCTGATTATGCCAACATTGAAAGAGATGGTGAATTGGTGCAGGTTGATCCTGATGAAGTTGCTGTAGGTGATACGATTATTGTAAAACCCGGCGAAAAGATTCCGCTAGATAGTGTGGTCTTGGAGGGTTTCTCGGCTGTTAACACTTCTGCACTTACAGGCGAATCGCTTCCACGTGATGTAAAACCTGGCGATGATGTCATTAGTGGCTGCATTAATCAAACAGGACTGCTTACGCTAAAAGTCAGCAAAGAATTCGGTGAATCTACAGTTTCTAAAATCTTGGATTTAGTCGAGAATTCCATGCAGAAAAAGGCAAAATCCGAGAATTTCATCACTAAGTTTTCTCGCTATTACACCCCTGTCGTCGTGATTTCAGCTGTTCTCCTTGCTTTAATTCCCCCGCTTTTCTTTGGAGGCGTGTGGTCTGAATGGGTTGAGCGTGCTCTGATTTTCCTTGTTATCTCTTGCCCCTGTGCTCTTGTTATTTCTATTCCTCTCAGCTTCTTTGGCGGAATTGGCGGCGCTTCTAAAATGGGTATTCTTGTCAAAGGTTCTAACTATCTCGAAGCTCTTTCAGAAGCAGGTATCGTTGTATTTGACAAAACGGGAACCCTTACACAAGGTACATTTAAAGTAACTGCTTTACACCCAGAAAAAATCTCCGAATCAGAACTGCTTTCTTATGCCGCCTTGGCAGAAAGTTACTCCAATCATCCCATTTCACTTTCTTTGCAAGAAGCATATGGCAAACCAATTGATAAAAGTCGCATTCGCGATTATACTGAGATTTCGGGCCATGGTGTTTCAGCTGTAGTTGACGGCAAAGTAATTCATGCCGGTAACGGAAAACTTATGAAGCAAATTGGCGCTGATTATCATGAATGTCACCTTGTTGGCACAGTTGTTCATTTAGCCATTGATGGCATTTATGAAGGACATATTGTCATTGCTGATGAGGTAAAACCACAAGCCAAACAGGCACTAGCAGCATTAAAGGCACAAAAAGTACGTGAAACTATTATGTTGACTGGTGACAGCAAAGCTGTTGCTGAAAATATTGCTAAACAAATTGGTATTGATAAAGTCTCTGCTGAGTTACTTCCTAATGACAAAGTTAACGAAGTCGATCGCCTGCTATCGCAGAAACTCCCTAAAGAAAAATTAGTATTTGTGGGAGATGGCATTAATGATGCACCGGTTCTTTCTCGCTCCGATATTGGTGTCGCAATGGGAGCGCTAGGATCAGATGCAGCCATTGAAGCTGCCGATATTGTTCTAATGGACGATAATCCTGCTAAAGTTGCTACTGCCATTAAAATTTCCAGAAAGACTCTCCGCATTGTGAAACAAAATATTATTTTTGCAATTGGCATCAAATTTCTTGCTTTAATTTTAGGAGCAATTGGAATTGCCAATATGGGGCAAGCCATTTTTGCCGATGTAGGTGTCATGATTTTAGCTGTATTAAACGCTACTCGTGCTTTAAATATTAAAAACATTGAATAAAAGGCTAGTTTCTAATAGAAATAAGCTAAGAGCAGAAAAACCTTTCGTGATTTCATTCACGAAAGGTTTTTTACTTTACATAGATATATAGGAATATGAAACAGTACCTAACCCCTAGCCAGTGGCGTTATATTGATTTAATCTTTCCAATATCTTTACGGTACATAGCACCTTCGAAGCTAATTTTTTCTACTGCTTGATATGCCTTATCCAATGCTTCTGACAAGTTTTTCGCCTTTGCTGTCACACCTAACACTCGACCACCATTGGTCAAAATTTTACCATTTTCCGCTTTTGTGCCAGCATGATAGACCGTCGCACCGTCCACTTGCGCTTTCTCATTTAATCCTTTAATTTCGATACCCTTTGGATAATTGCCAGGATAACCGCCACTGGCCATAATAACACAAGCGCAGGCTTCATCGGACCATTCAATTTTCAGCGTGTTTAGCTTTTTCTCATAAACGGCTAACATAATGTCAACTAAGTCAGTTTTCAGTCTTGGCAATACCACTTGAGCCTCAGGGTCACCAAATCTAGCATTATATTCAATTACTTTTGGGCCTTTAGGCGTAATCATTAACCCAAAATATAAACAACCTGAAAAAGGTCGATTTTCAGAATTCATTGCTTCTATCGTCGGCATAAAAATTGTTTTCATGCATTCATCGGCAAGTTCTTCTGTATAGTAAGGATTAGGACTGATGGTGCCCATTCCCCCTGTATTAGGGCCCTTATCGTCATCATAGGCACGTTTATGATCTTTGGAGGAAACCATCGGGCAGACAGTTGTTCCATCTGTAAAGGCTAACACGGATACTTCAGGTCCCGTTAAAAATTCTTCGATGACAACACGATTACCTGAAGCACCAAAAATTTTATCTTGCATAATAGTCTGTAGACCGGTAACCGCTTCTTGTTCATTTTGAGCGATGATGACGCCTTTTCCTAAAGCAAGTCCATCTGCTTTAATAACGACAGGATATTCATTTTTTTCTTTTATGTAAGACAAAGCACTGTCATAGTCTGCAAAAATTTCATATCCCGCAGTTGGAATCTGATATTTCTTCATTAAATCTTTGGAGAAAACCTTGCTGCCTTCAATTTCAGCAGCTCTTTGATTAGGGCCAAATGTTTTAATACCCTCTGCCTGTAAAGCGTCTACCATGCCAGCAACAAGAGGATCGTCAGGCGCAACTATAACTAGATCAATTGAATTTTCCTTAGAAAATTTTACAATTCCATCAATATCCATTGTTTGAATTGGCAAGCATTGTGCGTCAGCAGCAATACCACCATTACCGGGCGCGCAATAAAGCTCTTCTACTTTACTGCTTTCTTTCAATTTACGAATTAGTGCGTGTTCACGTCCTCCGCTACCCACTACCAAAATCTTCATTTCCTATCCTCCTTGCCTAACTGTTTAATGATGAAATAAACGAATCCCGGTAAAAGCCATGGCGATACCATATTTATCACAAGTATCAATGACATGGTCATCACGTATAGAACCACCTGGTTGCGCAATTACGCTGACACCGCTCTTATATGCACGCTCAATGTTATCGCCAAACGGGAAAAACGCATCGCTTCCCAGAGCCACCCCTGTTTGAGTTTTTAACCAATCACATCTTTCTTCTCTTGTAAAAACATCTGGCTTTTCTGTAAAAAACGCTGTCCAAGCTTCGTCTGCTAACACATCCATATAATCGTCGGAGATATAAATATCAATTGTGTTATCACGATCTGCACGACGAATATCTTTTTTAAATGGCAGATTCATCACTTTAGGTGCTTGGCGCAAAAACCAGTTGTCTGCTTTATTTCCTGCTAAACGGGTGCAATGAATTCTGCTTTGCTGACCGGCACCTACACCGATAGCCTGTCCATTTTTAACATAGCAAACTGAATTAGACTGTGTATATTTAAGCGTAATCAAAGACACAATTAAATCTCTTTTTTCATCCTGTGTCAGCTTTTTATTTTGAGTCGGCAACTCATTGAAAAGATTTTCATTAATTTTCAAGTTATTTCTGCCTTGTTCAAATGTAATACCAAATACCGTTTTCCTCTCAATTTCAGCGGGAACATAACTAGTATCCATCTGCACAACATTATAAGTTCCCTTACGTTTTTTACGCAAAATGGTCAATGCTTCTTCTGTATAGCCGGGTGCAATCACGCCATCTGAAACTTCACGAGAAAGAAGCTTTGCTGTTGCTTCATCACAAATTTCAGATAAAGCTGCCCAATCTCCATAAGATGACATTCTATCAGAACCTCTGGCTGCAGCATAAGCAGAAGCGATAGGTGTTAGTGCCAAGTCATCTACAAAATAAATCTTTTTTAATGTATCTGAAAGTGGTACATACACAGCTGCTCCTGCAGGGCTAACATGTTTAAAAGAAGCAGCAGCGGGAAGACCTGTTGCCATCTTAAGCTCGCTAACAAGCTGCCAGCTATTAAAAGCATCTAAAAGATTAATGAAACCGGGATTTCCATTTAAAACCTGAATTGGCAAATCAGTGTCGTTATCCATAAAAATTCTAGAAGGTTTTTGATTGGGATTACAACCATATTTTAAGAGCATTTCGTTCATAATTCGTGACCACCCTTTCATTTGCGCAGGTATATCCGTTTAGATTGTGCTTATCAGAATTATCCAATCTATTTTTGTTGTTACTGATTTTTGTTAATAATACGGGTTTCTTCTTTACCTGACTGTAAATTGATATAGCGAACAAACAAAGACACCTTATTATCTTGATCTAAGGATGACCATAATTTTTCAGTAAACACTTCAATGCTATCCTCTGCAAGCGTAACTGCTTTAGGCTCTCCCTGAAAAGACGGTATACGAGGATTACCATCACATTGATACGTATGTATAAAATGAGCTAGACCGTTTACCGGCACATATTCATAGAAAAACCGCTGAACCGCATCAGCATTCCCATCTGTACTTTTTAGAATCGACATTTTATAACTGAAATCATTCTTCTCAAAATCTAAAATGCCTGAAATTCTGGGTGTGTAGTTAGGCTCATCAGGTTCAAAGGTACGTGTTCGTAGCGACTCTGTAAAGCTCAATCCCTTTTCACGATAATTATAGATGGTATCAGTCTGATCACCATTGGTAACAATGACTTCATTTGCCAACACTCTTACAGGAGCGTAGATAATCAGAGATGGATCTTCTAATTTACTGGGATCAAAAGCTTCTGTGCGAATGCCACCCTCTGCTTCCACAAATATGCGGTTGCGGCTATTTTCGCTTCGACCCATAATGAAATAAGCGATAACAGCATGCGTTCCATCTGCCGTTTTGCCAATTAAAATTCCTCTTCCCGGATAGCTGTTTCCGCTAAGTTCTTTTTCAATGTTCAATGGTTGCATGCCTGTTCCCCTTTTTCCGTTATTTTCACTTTCCCTGCTGATACAGATAGTCTACCTTCGCAGAATAAAGACACTGCTTTGGGAAGAATTTCCCACTCTGCTTCTTGCATCACACGTTTTTGCAAAGTTTCTGCTGTGTCATTTTCTTGTACGGTTACAGCTTTTTGTAAGATAATAGGTCCCCCATCGCAAATTTCATTCACAAAATGAGCTGTTGCACCTGTCAGCTTTACACCGCGTGCTAATGCTTCCTCATGGACTTTCAGTCCATAAAAGCCCTTGCCACAGAAAGCAGGTATTAATGAAGGATGAATATTGATAATACGGTTCTCAAACTGTTTCACAAAGGTATCTGAAATCACCGTCATAAACCCAGCCAACACAACTAAATCGATTTCATTTTCTTGCAATAAATCGGCTAAGCCTTCGCTATACGCTTCTGCACTATCAAAGTTTTTGCGAAGTAGAACGCGAGTAGGAATATTTGCCTTTTCCGCGCGCGTTAGGGCATACGCATCAGCGCGGCTTGCTACCACTAAGTTGATGTTACCATTTTTAATTTGTGCACTTTCTCGTGCATCAATCAGCGCTTGTAAATTGGTTCCGCCTCCAGAGACTAAAACTGCTATTTTTAGCAAAGTTCAATCCCCTCGCCTTCGACTAATTCTCCTAGAACAAACGCCGTTTCACCTGCCGCATTGATGGCATCCATTGCTTTTTGTGCATCGTTTTTGTCGACAGCCATACACATACCCACACCCATGTTAAAGGTGTTAAACATATCGTGTTCCGATATTCCACCCTTAACTTGCATAATATTGAAGATTGGCAAAGTAGGAACAGCTGTTTTCTCAACTTTAGCACATAAACCTTGTTTTAACATACGAGGAATATTTTCATAGAAGCCGCCGCCGGTGATGTGAGAAATTGCCTTTACATTGGCAGATTCTATCGCAGCCAGTGCTGATTTGACGTAGATTTTGGTGGGTGTTAAGAGTGCCTCACCCAAAGTCATGCCAAGCTCATCAATATGGAGATTGATATTCTTTTCAGAAAGCTCAAATACTTTACGCACCAAAGAAAAACCATTGGAATGTACGCCAGAAGATTGAATGCCGATGAGCACATCGCCCGCTTGCATTTTTTCAGGTTCCAACATTTTCTCTTTGTCTACCATGCCCACGCTGAAACCGGCTAGATCATATTCATCTTCCGGATAAAAGCCAGGCATTTCTGCTGTTTCACCACCAACAAGAGCACAGCCAGACTGCACACACCCTTCAGCAATACCGGATACAATTTTTTCAATTCTCTCAGGAAAGTTTTTGCCGCAAGCAATGTAGTCTAAGAAAAACAAAGGACTTGCACCACTGCAAACAACGTCATTTACACACATCGCCACACAATCAATTCCCACTGTATCATGCTTGTCCATTAGGAAAGCAACTTTCAGCTTCGTGCCCACTCCGTCTGTACCTGAAACCAAAATAGGTTCATTCATACCGGTAAGATTCGGACGGAATAAACCGCCGAATCCACCGATACCAGACATCACACCATCAATTTTTGTTCTAGCAATATGCTTTTTGATGAGTTCTACTGATTGATATCCCGCTGTAACATCTACCCCTGCTGCCTTATAACTGTCGCTGAAACTATTCATTTCCTGCCCTCCAAAAATATCTTAAATTGCCCAATTTCCATTTTTAAATATTGAAACTGCTTCACCGTCTTTGGTGTAACCGGTGATATTCAGTTTATCTGATCCTATCATGAAATCAACATGAATAATTGAATCATTGATTCCTTTTGCCTTAATTTCTTCTTTGGTCATGTTTTCGTATCCTTGCATGACGTTATCAAATCCCATGCCCAGTGCCACATGGCACGCTGCATTCTCATCAAACAACGTGTTATAAAAAAGAATACCGCTGTTTGATATAGGTGAATCATCGGGCACCAACGCAAGCTCGCCAATCATTGCAGAGCCCTCGTCCATGGCAATCATTCTCTCTAAAAGCTCTTGATTTTTTTCAGCCTTGCATGAAACAGCACGTCCATTTTCAAAGGTAATCGAAAAATTCTCAATTAAATTTCCTTGATAAGACAGCGGTACTGTTGCCACTAGCGTTCCTTCACACTTGCCTTTCATGGGCGAAGTAAAGACTTCCTCTGTCGGCATATTGGGATTGAAGAAAATGCCGTTTTTAAGCTCTTCGCCGCCGCCCATCCAGTTGGCTTCTGGAATCAACCAGCATTTAAAATCAGTGCCGTTTTCACACTCATAGTGCAAATAGTCAAATTGATACGAATTCAGCTTTTCATATTTAGTTTTAAGCTTTGCATTGTGCTCATTCCATTCAGCAATAGGATTATTAACCTCGCTTACACGCACACTTTGCAAAATGGCTTCCCACAACTTTTCAACACCAGTGCTAACCCGATCATTGGGAAATACTTTCTTCGCCCACTTTTCAGAAGCAACAGCTACAATTGTCCATTGATGAACATTTTCCATTTGATCTCGATAAAGCTTTGTAATCTTAGATACAGAGGCGTTGGCTTTTTGCATTTTTTCTATATCCAGACCCTTTAAGCCGTCGGGATCAGCAGATTCCAAAATAATTCGTGCTGGAAGTTGATCGACAAAATATTGTAGACGAGCTTCTTCCCAATCTTGCACCTTCGAAAGTGTATCTAAGCTTTCATTTTTGTATTTCAACTTTGTGGAGGGTTGATCCAGCCACATCATCATCACCCAGCCAGCACCTGCTTTATAGGCCTCTTCTTCGACAACACGAGCAAATTCATATTGCTCCACCTGGGCATAAATTAAGCACCCCTGCCCCTTTTGCAGATTCACACCCGAACGAACAATAAGCTGTGCATATTTTTTTAATACCATCTTTTTAATCATGATGACCACCCTTTTCCGTCGATAGGAAGGTTTAATCCTCAATTAATACTATTTTAAACGCTTCCTTATAATTCGGCAATTTTTGCTTGCAATGCTTTATCTTTTTCGATAACAGCATTTTGCATTTCTTCTTTCATTCTGTCCAATTTTTCTGCTAATTCTCCATCAGAAAGTGCCAGCATTTGAGCGGCCAATAAGGCTGCGTTTTCCGCCCCGCCAATTGCCACTGTTGCAACAGGAATTCCAGCCGGCATCTGCACCGTTGCCAAAAGAGCATCCAAACCATCTAAGGTGGAAGACTGGATGGGAATGCCAATTACAGGAAGAGTTGTGTGAGCGGCTAAAACACCGGCAAGATGTGCGGCTTTACCAGCGGCGGCAATAATCACACCAAATCCATTTTTCTTGGCGTTCTTAGAAAACTCGGCCGATAAATCAGGTGTACGGTGTGCTGACATGACATGTACCTCTACCGGAATATCCAAACCTTTTAAACGCTTAACAGCACCTGAAACCACCGGGAAATCACTGTCACTTCCCATAATAACTGCTACTTTCTTACTCATCTCATCTTCCTCCTGTTTCGCTACAAAATATAAAAAATAAAAAACGTGTATGAAAATACACGTCACAATATCATCCCCAACACCAATCGGGAACTTCCTCAAATTTAACATAAGTATTGGCTGCGGGCACATCCATTTCTTGTTGGAATAACTGAATTAACCCACCAGTCAATGCATCATAAGAATCTTTTGACGCCTTTCCAAGTAACATAACATTTACAAAGGCAATTGGTTCTTCATTTTTGCCATTATACCACAGACGACAGCAATCCTTAAATTGAATCATCAAACTGCTTTCTGTTTTGCCTGGAATCAGTGCAATCAGCTGACCGATTTCTTTTTTTAAAATAGTTTCTTTTTCTACTGACAAAGCAGAGCTAAGATTCACATCAATATATGGCATACTGCAACCCTCTTTCTGGCTTTATATGCTGAATTTTATTTGTAAAACTTACAAAGTGCGAGGAGTTCTACAAACAAATCCTTAACAAGTATACACGGTATAGCTAAAAATATCAAGGGATTGCCGATGAGCTTATCGCAAAAAAATATTCCTCAAAGAGACAAAAAGTTGTCAGTTTAGTTCAGAAACCATTTTAAATTAGCAAGTGAAATGCCTTTGCTCTCATTTTATTTTTCTTAAATTAATAAAAAAAGGAGCTAGGAAGATTTCTCCCTACTCCTTTTTTATTTCACTGGATTAATTCGCCAAATAAATCAGCATCTATACATTCATTAATTTGAACTTTTGCAATACTTCCTAGTACTGGCTTTTTATTTTCTACCGTGAAAAATATTTTGCCGTCGATTTCGGGCGCGTCGCGGAAAGAACGGCCAAACCAACATTCAGCATATCGATCAAAACCTTCTACCAAAACATCAAGTTCAGTACCAATCAGTTTCTCGCCATCTTCCTGCAAAATATTCATTTGCTTTTCCATTAGAATTTCTGCTCGGCGCTCTTTTATTTCGGCATCAATTTGGTTGTCCATTTCAGCTGCAGGCGTTCCTTCTTCTTGAGAATACGGGAAGCAGCCCATGCGCTCAAAACGCATTTCTTTCACAAATTCAGAAAGCTCAGCAAAATCCCCCTCCGTTTCCCCGGGGAAACCTACCAAGAAGGTTGTTCTAAGCACAATACCTGGCACTCTTTCTCTGATTTTGCCGACCAACGCTGTTAAATAGGCTCTGTCACCTACTCTGCGCATAGACTTGAGTACCGCACCAGAAGCATGTTGCAACGGAATATCAATGTATTTAACAATCTTTTCTTCCGAAGCCATTACATCTAAAAGCTCGTCTGTGATTGCTTCGGGGTAGCAATAAAGTGTACGTATCCAACGAATACCATCGACTTTGCACAGTTTTTTCAGGAGCTTTGCAAGGCTATATTCTCCATACAAATCTTGCCCATAACGTGTCGTATCTTGCCCAATCAAAATGATTTCTTTTGCTCCGTTTGCCGCAAGTTCTTTGGCTTCTTGTTCAATATCTTCCATTGTTCTGCTACGGAACGGGCCGCGAATCGCTGGAATAGCGCAGAATGCACACTGGTTATTACAACCCTCTGAAATCTTTATGTATGCGAAATAAGAGGGCGTTGACATCAAGGAAAAGTCACGTTCACCGCAAATGGGAAGTTCTGTTTTTTCTGGAAAAGCTTCTGCATAACCGTCTGACAGCATCTCACGAATTACACCGCCAATGCGAGCATTTGCACCGATACCCACAACAGCATCTACTTCAGGGATTTCTTCATGAATCTCTTTTTGATAGCGCTCTGCTAAGCAGCCTGTCACCACAATTTTATGAATTTTACCCTCTTCTTTTAGTCTAGCTAATTCTAAAATTTCGTCAACTGCTTCTTTCTTGGCAGCGTCAATAAAACCACAAGTATTGACAATCGCGACTTGAGCAAGCGCAGCATCTTCTTTAATGATAAAGCCATCTTTGCGCAAGGCAGTTAAAATTGCTTCACCGTCTACCTGATTTTTGGCACAACCCAAATTGACCATACCGACCGTCGTTTTTTTCATCTTCCATTCCCTTTTCTATCTATAAAATTTCACTTGTTAACCGCATATTGATTCACAAAATCTAGAATGGCCTTCTGACAAAGTTCTGTATCTGATAAATAAGATGTAGCATGTGCTGCACCTCGAATAACCAAGAGTTCTTTTGGTGCTTTACAAGCCTTATAATTTTGCATCGTCATAGTAATTGGGACAAAATCGTCTGCATCTCCATGAATAAACAAAATCGGCAGCCTATTCAACTTCATGGCATCTAAAGTAGAATACTCTTTCAAATCAAATTTTGCAAGTCTTTTGGCAAAGAAATTTACGCCGTACACGAAAGGAAAGCACGGCAAGTGCATATCTTTTTTGCCAACTCTTTTTACGATTTCCCATGCTGATGTAAACCCGCAATCAGCAATAATTCCTCTTACATTAGACGGTAAATCTAACCCAGAAGCCATTAGCACAGTCGCAGCCCCCATCGAAATCCCCGACAAAAAGATATCTTGTTCATTACCAAATCTTTTTGCAACATACTCTGCCCACATCTTACAATCAAAACGCTCTTTTACACCAAAAGTGATGTACTTTCCCTCACTTTCGTCATGGCTTCGCTGCATGACAACCAATAAATTGTAGCCTAAACCATTCAGAAACTCAACTTCCGGCACAAAATCCATATCCGAGCGAGAGCGATAACCATGCATAACGATAATTGTGCCTTTTGGGTTTTCAGCAGGAACAAACAAACTGATCAGCTTCAACCCATCGAAGGATGTGCATTCTATTTTTTCTGTTGTGTGATCTCTAAGCCACTTTCGGCAGTCATAAATACGATCCGCATATTTTTTCCAAGTGCCTGCCGGTTCATCTGAAAGCGTATATACTCTCACACAAGCAAAATAGAAAAGGCAATAAGAAACCAAGACAAATAAGAGAAACAAAACTGACAACACGAGGATTGCGGGGATCATTTTATCACCTCAAATTAAATTGAATATCTTATTGATACTATATGCATTTATAGCAGCCAAAATCGCTGTTTGTCATTTTTTTAAGATTGAATTCGCCATTTAATACCGCTGGGTGTATCTTCTAAAACAATTTTTCTCTGCGTCAACTCATCACGGATTGCGTCTGCTGTTGCCCAATCCTTATTTTTGCGAGCCTCATTACGTTTTTGAATCAGTGCTTCAATTTCTTTATCTAGTTCTGATTCATCGCTTTTATAAAGAATACCTAGCGTATCATTTAATTTCAAGAAAAGATTAAGTGCATTTTGGCACAGCTCTTTAGACGGCATCGTGCTCAAATTTAGTTTTGTGTTAATTTCTCTTGCCAACTCAAAAATGGCAGAAACCGCATCGGCTGTGTTCAAATCATCATCCATCGCTGCAATAAATTTATCTTGATAAGAAAGAAGTTGTGCTTCAATTTCTTTTTCGCCATCTTTTAACCCTGACTCTGCTTTTTCAAGCAAGAACAATAGATTATCGCGGCAATTGTAGAGTCTTTCAAGCGAAGCAACTGCTTGTTCAATGCTTTCTACACTATAATTCATGGGTGAACGATAATGAGAAGAAATCATGAGGTAACGAATCGATTCATATCCATATTTATCTGCGACCTCACGCACAGTAAAGAAATTGCCGAGAGATTTGCTCATTTTTTTATTGTCAACGTTTACGTGACCGTTATGCACCCAATAGTTTGCAAGTTCAGCGTCATTGCAGCATTCACTCTGAGCAATTTCATTCTCATGGTGCGGAAAAATTAAATCTTGGCCGCCGCCGTGAATGTCAATTGTCTTGCCAAAATAATGACGAACCATTGCCGAACACTCAATATGCCAACCCGGTCTACCTTTTCCCCATGGTGAATCCCAATAAGGTTCTCCCGGTTTCGCTGATTTCCAGACAGCAAAATCAACAGGTTCTCTCTTTTCTTCGCCTGCCGTAATTCTGGCACCAGCCTTTAGATCTTCTAACGGTTGATGAGAAAGCTTACCATAATATTCATCGTGAGCCGTACTGAAATAGACATCGCCACTCTCTGTAGCATAAGCATAGCCTTTTTCAATTAGTACACTAATAATCTCAATGATTTCTTGAATATTTTCTGTCGCTTTAGGATGAATATCAGCATCTCTTATATTCAATCCATGTGCATCTATAAAGTATTCTTCAATGTATTTGCGAGAAATTGCCAAATAATCTGTTCCCTCTTCATTGGCACGATTGATGATTTTGTCGTCAATATCAGTAAAGTTCTGCGCATAAGTCACTTTTATGCCCCTGAACTCAAAATAGCGGCGCAAAGTATCAAACACGCAAATTTGACGGGCGTTGCCCACATGCATCAAATTATAAACAGTCGGACCACAGGCATAGATAGTCGCTTCACCTGCTTTTAAAGGAACAAATTCTTCTTTTTGTCTGGTTAATGAATTGAAAATTTTCATGGAATATGACGTCCTTTCTTCTGTTAATGTCAAAAGTATTGCACATACATTATCACTATTTTAAATCTAATTTCTCCTTTATTGACAAAAACAAAAGGAATTTATAGTTATAGATAAATATCTATTTATTTCGATTTCGCTCTTCACATTCTTCATGCAGTTTTCTCAGTTTTTTAACTTCTTCGCCCAAGTCTTGCAATTCAACCGAGACTGGGTCAGTAATGTGAATCTGGTCTAACAGACTGGTCTGTAATTTTTCACCATTCACTCTCACTACTTTAGCAGGAACACCTACCGCTGTGGCGTTTTCAGGTACTTCTTCCAATACAACCGCGCCCGCAGCCACTCTAGCATTATCTCCCACTTTAAAAGGACCCAGTACCTTAGCACCTGCACCAATCAACACATTGTTGCCCAGAGTAGGATGACGTTTGCCGCAGTCTTTTCCTGTTCCCCCTAAAGTCACGTTTTGATACAGCGTACAATTGTCACCAATTTCTGTTGTTTCACCAATGACTACGCCCATACCGTGGTCAATAAAAAGTCCTTTGCCAATTGTAGCACCTGGATGAATCTCAATACCTGTTTTTCTGCGAGATCTTTGTGAAATCAATCTAGCTATAAAACGATGATTATGACGATAAAACCAATTAGCCAGCCGATAAGAACGCACCGCTTTAAAGCCTGAATATAAGAAGAAGACTTCTGCACGAGAACGAGCAGCCGGGTCTCTCTCCATAATGGCATCAATTTCTGTTTTTAAGTTTTTAAACATACTAAAACACTCCATGATTACAGGATAGGAATACTGTACTAAAATCTAACACAATCTTATATTTCTTTTCAGCACAGTGAGGTGGCGTATCCTGCTACCATGCAGCGTCCTTGACAAAATTACATCACAAACTCATTTTTCAACGAATTTATCGAAATAGGTTTTATTCTATCATAAAGAGATATCGCGCTGCGCACATGCATTTAAATTCATAGAGGCTATATTTCCCTCTAAAAATTCATAATAACCTTGAGATGCAATCATCGCTGCGTTGTCTCCACAGTATTTTAACTCTGGTACATATAATTTTTTGCCGCTTTGTTCTGTCAGCACCTGTAAATTTCGTCTAAGCAGACGGTTTGCCGATACTCCCCCTGCCACAACCAACTTGCTGCTAGATGTCATTTTAGCTGCTAGCATAAAATGGTCAGTGAGATACTCAACTACCGCTTTACGATAAGAAGCAGCTAAATCAGGTATTGGCAAATTTTCGTTTTTTTGACTAGCTTTGTGCATTAAATTAATAACCGATGTCTTAAGACCGGAGAAACTAAAATCAAGCGGAGCACCATCCACTTTGGGTCGGGGAAAACGAAATGCATTTTCATCTCCATCTTCCGCTATTTTATCCATTTCTACGCCGCCCGGATAAGACATCCCCATACATCGTGCTGCTTTGTCAAAGGCTTCTCCGGCAGCATCATCTCTGGTTTTTCCGATAACTGTCAGCTTTGTATAATCTTCAACTTGTATGATATGACTATGTCCCCCCGAGACCACTAAACATAAAAATGGTGGCTTCAGTTCTTGATGACTGATATAATTGGAAGCAATATGCCCTCTCAGGTGATGAACCGGAATCAGCGGTTTTTCTGCACTCATGGCAAGACCTTTGGCAAAATTCACGCCCACCAGCAAAGCCCCGATAAGTCCGGGGGCATATGTTACGGCAATTGCATCAATTTCGGAAAGTGCCACTCCACTTTCTGAAAGCGCACTTTGAACCACCTGTGAAATCACTTCACTATGTCGGCGAGAAGCGATTTCGGGAACAACGCCCCCATACAATTTATGTTCTTCTACCTGTGAAGCAACTACATTAGAAAGCACTTGCCTACCGTCTTTTACAACAGCAGCTGCCGTTTCATCACAGGAAGTCTCTATGCCCAGTATATACATATGAAAGCCTTTCTGTTTTTAAAATCGTCTTGTCAGAATCAAAGCATCTTCTCTTGGCTGCGTGTAGAAATTCTTGCGTCTGCCTTCTTCGGCAAAACCTAAACGCTTATATAAATCGACCGCTTTATTAGAAAGTCTTACTTCAAGAGAGATAAATTTTCCGCCCCTACGCTTTGCTTCATCTGCCAAATTATTGATAATTGCAGATCCAACTCCTTTATTTCTATGCCGACGATAGACAGCAATATTATCAATATAAAACTCATCTATAGAACAATGCATGCCGCCATAACCTAGTATATTCCCGTCATGCAGTGCTGTGACGAAATAAGCCGAAGCATGATCTACCATGTCATCAAGCGACTTTTTACTCCATGGTTCTGAAAAGCACAGCTTTTCAAGATCAGCCAGTGCTTCTGTATGATCTTTCGTCATTTTTACGATTTCCATGTTCCCTAATTCACTATTTTCGATTTTCATGCAAATTAACCCCTATTAGTCCATATAAGATGATCCAACTGATCCACCTTTTAAAATTAACATTCTCTGAACAACAGTATTATAGAATATTTTCACTTCTTTTTCAAGTTTCTCACGGCATTTTCTATATTCATCCAAATCCTTACCAAAAGGGTCGGGTATGTAAGACGGAATATATATTTTATTTCCCGGCACACCTGCCTTTTCTAAAATGTAGCCGTGTGTACTCGACATCGTGAAGTATAAATCCCAAATTTGTGTGTCGATTGGTTTGATACGTCTGGCTTTATGAGCACTGATATCCATATCAACATCGGCACACGCCAACACTGCATTTTCAGAAACCGGCATATTCTCTACCGCCGATAACCCAGCACTTTGGCAAAAGATTCGCTCCTGCTCTGCGCCATTTTCAATCAATCGACGAAAAATCCCCTCTGCCATGGGGCTTCGGCAAGTGTTTCCTGTGCAAACGAACAGCACTTTTACCACACTTGCCGGCGGCATATATTCTTTTTCCCGTTCTGCGCTTTTCATTTTATGCTTTTGCATCATACCATGTTTCCCCAAAATTAGCTTCAACTTTCAGCGGCACAGCAAGATTCGCCGCTTTTTCCATTTCTTCTTCCAAAATTTTCTTCACAGATTCCTTTTCATCTTCAGAACACTCCACAATCAATTCATCGTGAACCTGCAAGATTAAGCGAGCTTGCAAATTTTCTTTTTCAATTCTCTCTGAAACGCGAATCATCGCAATTTTAATGATGTCAGCTGCCGCACCTTGAATCGGCATATTACGTGCTACTCTTTCGCCAAACGAGCGCATATTAAAATTGCTGCTTTTGATTTCAGGCAGATAACGTCTTCTGCCAAAGAGAGTTTCGACATAGCCTTTTTCTTTTGCTTCTTCCACAACTGCTTTCATATAGTTGTCAACACCAGAATAGTTTTTCAGATATTCTTTAATGTATGCCCCTGCTTCTGCCACCGAAACATGAATATCTTTCGAAAGCGAGAACGCGCCGATTCCATACACAATGCCAAAGTTGACGGCTTTTGCCTTGCTTCTCATCTCTGAGGTGACCAGTTCTTGCGGAAGCCCAAACACTCTGCCCGCCGTTGCCGTGTGAATGTCTCTTTCTTCTCTAAAATCTTCTTGCATTTGAGCGTCATCGGCAACGTGCGCCAACACACGCAGTTCAATCTGAGAATAGTCGGCATCTGCCAAAATCCCATGTTCTGCGGCAAAAAATTTGCGCAGCTCACGACCTACTGCCGTTCTGACGGGGATATTCTGTAAATTGGGTTCAGTAGAGGAAATACGTCCTGTTCTCGTTTCTGTCTGATTAAAGCTGGAGTGAATTCGACCATCTTCATCAATCAGCTTAGTTAGTCCATCGCAATAAGTGGATTTCAGCTTGCTCAACGTGCGGTATTCCAGCACATAATCTACAATAGGGTGCAAACCCCTGATTTCTTCGAGCACTTCTGCATTGGTAGACCAACCCGTTTTAGTCTTCTTGCCATGTGGCAAGGCTAATTTATCTTCACTGAACAAAATCTCTCCGAGCTGTTTTGGCGAATTGATATTAAAATCCATTCCCGCTTCTCTAATGATATTCGTCTGCAAATCTTCAATCTGCACTTGTAAAGTCTGCCCATATTCAGCTATGCCTTGTTTATCTACATAAAAACCAACTATCTCCATTTTGGCAAGCACCAACGCCAGTGGAATTTCAATCTCTTGCAACAGCTTTTCTTGTGCATTTTCTTTGATTTCTGCTTCCAATCGATTGCAAATCTCCGGCAGTGCAACAGCAGACTGCATGCCTTCATCTTCCTGACCACCCATAGAAACCTGATACTCTGCCGCCAAACGAGGTATCTCATACTTGCCTGACGAAGGGTTGATTAGATAGGATGCCAAAGTAGTATCTAACGCAATTTTTTTGACACCATTGATACCCATTTTAAGTGCTGCTTTATGCAACAGTTTTACATCACTGGTGTATTTAGGTATACTGCTAGTGAAAAAGGCTCGAAGAAATGATTCTGACGGAGCAAACTCAAAAAACTCCTTTTCTATAGCAAAAATCATTTTTTCGATCTTTCCTGATTTGTCATATTGTGTATAGAAAACCGCTTTCCCTTCATCAGCACAACGGGCAAGTACAGCACTTCCATCTGCCAGTATTTGAACGGTAATGCTATCAGAAGTGGCCACAGAGTCCCCTCCGCTTTCTTGCAGAGTGGTTTGGTTCGTTTCAATGTTCCATTCTTCAATCAATTTGAATAATTCAAGTTTGGCTAACGCAGCATAAATCTTCGCATGATTAGTCTCACTCTTTTGATACACTTGAATGTCTGTTTCGACAGGTGCATCTTTTCTGATTTCACCCAGCTCATAGCTCAAAAAGGCACTTTCTTTTCCTTCTTCCAACTTCTTTTTCATACCGGCTTTAATAGAGGAATCCTCTATATTGTCATAAACTGCCTTCAATGTTCCAAATTTTTGAATCAGCTCGGCAGCACCTTTTTGCCCAATTCCTGCTACACCGGGAATATTGTCGGATGTGTCTCCTTGAATCGCTTTGATATCAATTAGTTGTCTGGGTTCTACACCGTATTCTTCTTGAATTTTGGCTACATCATACAAAGTAACTTGTGGCTGACCAAATTTAGTCGATGCCAATCGAACTGTGGTGCTGTCTGAAACTAATTGCAAGCTATCCCTGTCTCCCGTTGCAATCATGCAAGAATTGCCGGCTTTCTCACAGGCGGCCGCCAATGTACCTAAGATGTCATCGGCTTCCCAGCCCTCGCAGCTAACGATTTGATACCCCATATCTGTTAGCAGCTCTTTGATAATCGGCATTTGCTGTGCCAATTCTTCCGGCATCCCTTTCCGTTTTCCTTTATATCCTTCAAAACGCTTATGACGAAAGGTAGGCGCCGGCAAATCAAAGGCAATTGCGGTAGCATCAGGCTGTGCTTCGTCCAATAACTTTTTAAACATCCTAAAAAAGCCATGAACGGCATTGGTATACGTGCCGTCTTTTGTGGACAACAATTTCACACCATAAAATGCTCGGTTCACAATGCTGTTTCCATCTAATACCAATAATTTCATGCTTATTTCATCCTTTCGCAGAGCCTAAATCCCATATTTTATTCTTCTTGATTCATTCGATAAACATCATCCAGTAACCGATATAAATCATCAAGTACGCTCAACTCTCCCGCTCGGCGGCGGCATTCCGCTGCCCCTTTCAGACCAAAGAAATACCATGCTACATGCTTTCTGGCTTCACGCATTCCTCGATTTTCACCGTTTCTGCCGCAAAGCGTTTCAATATGTTTCTTTATAACCGCTATTCGCTCATCTAAAGTAGGTTTTACGGCAGGAGTGCCTGCTTTTAGATATTGATTAATATCATCAAATATCCACGGATTCCCCATAGCTGCTCTGCCAACCATAACAAAGTCACAACCGGTGTCTTTCAGCATTTGCGCCGCTTTTTCTCCGCTTGTGACATCTCCGTTTCCGATTACAGGAATTTCAACTGCCTGCTTTACTGCTTTAATACTATTCCAATCAGCTTGACCCGTATACATCTGCATTTTCGTTCTGCCATGAACCGCAATGGCCGCCGCTCCGGCTTGCTCGCAAATCTTTGCCACTGCAGGTGCATTAATTAAGTTTTCATCCCAACCTTTACGGATTTTTACTGTTACAGGCACATCTACAGCCTTATGAATCGCCGCTACAATCTCCCCGCATAACTCGGGATGTTTCATTAAAGCGCTACCGCTGCGATTACCCGCAATTTTTGGCACAGGACACCCCATGTTGATATCAATAGCATCGGGCCTATATTTCATCAACTTTTTTGCTGCCAGAGCCATGGTTTTAGGTTCGTCTCCAAAAATCTGAATTGCAACCGGCCTTGTTTTATCATCTAATTCAGCAATATGAAATGACTTCTTGTCTTCATATTCCAAGGCTTTTGCGCTCACCATTTCTGTCACAGCATAGCCCGCACCCATCTGCATACAAATTTCACGATAAGCAAAATCTGTCACGCCAGCCATAGGCGCCAAAATCGCCTTTCCTTTTAATTTAATCTTTCCTATTTTCATTGTTCCTCGCTTATATTTTACACTTTTCAGCTTGTCTATTTCATAATTAACCACGTTATAGTATAACAGACTTTGATTTAAAAGTCATGAATCACTTTTAAATTTTATTAATTTTTTTCTCATTTACCAGTCAAGAATCTGTCAGAAAACAGAAATCTGCTTTTTCTTGAATGGAAAAAGTCTGGAAGTACATCTCTTCTTTTGGTATCCATTCCGATTCAAAACGACTCCATTTCTCTTGTCCGTTCCGCTTCAGAATTCTTGCTTTTTGAATCTCCGGGTTCACCGTTACAAAAACCATAATATCATAATATTTTTGCAGCTTAGGGTGAAGACAATAGCTTCCCTCAATAATATTCAATCGTTTGGGAGTAACGAGTTTAGCTGCGTTTATTTTCATCACAGAGCAGTCAAAAATCTGATATGAAAATGGGGCTTTATCTCGTAAATGTTCGCCTATTTCCCTTTCCCAACGTTCATAATGAAAATTGCCGCCTATTTCTTGCAAGCGTTCGGCTGTTCTGAGTTCAAGCGGCAAGAAGAAGTCATCCATATGAAAGACATTGCTATCAAATTTAGCAGCCAACAAGCCAGCTAAGGTAGTTTTGCCTGAACCACACCGCCCGTCAATTGCAATGGTTACAGTTTCTTTTTGCTCTAGTTGTGCTTCTATTTCTTTTTCTAGCCCCGAAAAAAAGTCTATTTTTAGATTTTGCATTGTGTAATCAGCCTCCCTTGAAATCAGTAAAACTGCCGTGAATTTGTATCCACGGCAGTTAGTTAAAATTAAATTTTAGAGAGCATTTTAAAGTTGTCTTTCAATGCCGGATAAATCGAACGATATACATCGTAATAAGCTTCATATCGAGGTACATTTTCGTCAATTGGTAACTGTTCCGGATTCGTCTGCACCATGGTTTCACAAGCAGCTTCAACAGATGGATACAAGCCAGCTCCTACACCAGCTAAAATTGCCACACCTAACGCGGGACCCTCTTTTGACTTTACTGTCTTTACAGGACAATTATAAGTATCGGCCAGCATTTGACGCCAGAGCGGAGAAGTTCCACCGCCGCCACAGGCATACATTTCATTCAGCGTGACGCCCATTCCTTTCAGAATCTCCACGCTATCTCTCTGAGAATAACACACGCCTTCCATGACAGCGCGAAGCATATCATATTTGCTGTGCATGGCGGAAAGTCCAAAGAACACACCACGGCAATCAGGGTCAAGGTGAGGGGTTCTTTCTCCCATTAAATAAGGAAGATACAGCAGACGATTACAGCCAATCGGCGAACGTTCTGCCTGCCGATCCATAATGTAATAGGGATCAACGCCCAAACCTTTTGCCGCTTGGATTTCTTCTGTGCAGAAATTATCTCTAAACCATTTTAGCGATAAACCTGCTGCTTGTGTCACACCCATTACGTGCCATGCACCCGGTACAGCACAGCAGAAAGTATGTACTCTGCCTTTGGGGTCAATGGAAATATCACTGGTATGAGCAAATACGACCCCCGAAGTACCAATAGTGGTAAAAGCTTTGCCGTCTGTTACAACTCCAGTACCTACTGCAGCTGCGGCATTGTCGCCTGCACCGCCAACAACAGGCGTACCCGCTTTAAGGGAAGTCAGTTTAGCAGCTTCTTCTGAAATAACACCTGTTACCTCGGGTGATTCATACACTTTCGGCAGCAAGTTTATATCAATATCCAATTTATCCAACACTTCTTGGCTCCATTGGCGCTTCGGCACATCTAAAAGCTGCATGCCTGAAGCATCAGAAACCTCTGTAGCAAAATCTCCTGTCAATTTATAGCGAACATAGTCTTTTGGCAGTAAGATATGGGCGCATTGGCTGTAAATCTGAGGTTCGTTATTGCGCACCCACAAAATTTTAGATGCTGTAAATCCTGTCAAAGCAGGGTTTGCTGTGATTTCAATCAAACGCTCGGCGCCCACTTTTTGTGTGATTTCTTCACACTCGGCTGCTGTTCTTTGGTCACACCAAATAATTGACTTACGAAGAACCTTGCCCTTAGCATCCAGCATGACAAGGCCATGCATTTGACCAGAAATACCAATTCCTTTAATCTCTCCGGCATCTATCCCTGTACGCTTAATAACATCTTGAATCGTATCTGCTGCCGCACGCCACCAATCGTCAGGATCTTGTTCTGCCCAACCGTTCTTTTCCTGATACATAGGGTATTCGATTGTGCTGTTAGCCATGACCGTACCTTCACGGTCAAATAAAACTGTTTTTGTTCCGCTTGTTCCTAAATCAATACCAATTAGATATTCCATTTATTTTCCCTCTCTGCATTTGTTTTCTCGTTAAACTATCTTAGTTGTTATATTTTCGCTCATTCTACGCTTATTGTCAATGCTTTTTGTGTATCTTTCTATTTTATCTCCACCAAACATCAAATTTCGAGACAGTATTTCTCCTGTCTTTTGTTTTCTCCCGCTTAATTTTCTTTCTATATTATTAGCAGGAAAATTATGCAGTAAAATTAGGCATTGGCTGGAAATCTTTCTAAAATACATTGCTATAGCTAATTTATAAATAAACATGAAAAATCCCTGTGTGTAACTCACAGGGACCTTTCGGCAAGGAAAATGAAAATATGTATATTTAGGATCGATGTAATCAATTTTAAGGAAGTTAGCTCTTGGTTAGTTCCAGCTAATTAGTCTTAGCTAACTCGTTGATACGAGTATATCACGCACTAGGTATTACTGTCAAGCTTTTTTACTATATTTTTTCAATTTATAAATTTCCACAAAAGTGTCTCACATATCTCTGTTTTTTTGTTTTAACGTTCCATAGAACAGCAGATGTCAATCTCATTGTCTTGCATATAGGTAGCGCCCCAATCATAGATAGCAATCAAGACAGGCTTGAGGCTTTCACCAAGTGCAGTTAAGGAGTATTCTACTTTAGGCGGTACTACGGGATATACCGTTCTGCAAACCAAACCGTCACTTTCTAACTCACGTAGCTGCTGTGTCAGCATTTTAGGAGTTGCATGTGGAACAAACTTTTGAATTTGTCCGTTTCGCATGGTACCAGACAATAAGTGCCACAAAATGAGAGCCTTGTATTTTCCTCCAATCATTTTTAAACCTACATCAACCGGGCACTCTAATTCTTCAATTTTCCGTTTCATGTTTTCTCCTTTCTTAGCCATACTAAACTTATAGGCTGCTAACTATCACTATTATTTTTTGTAGATAAGCTAACGAACTGCTATACTATCTTTTTGTATAGTATATTACATTATTGTGCATACTTGTAAAATTGTATAGAACTTAATATAATAATAGCAGAGAAAACACTTCTCGTCAAATTCATATTTAAATAATTGATATTATTTTTTGAGGAGGAAACAATATAATGACAAAACAAACTTTTTTAATAGACGGCATGAGTTGTTCTGCTTGTGCACAGCGCATTGAAAAGGCAGTTTCACAGGCAGACGGTATTAAATCTGCCAATGTTAACTTTGCCAGCGAAAAGCTTTATTTTGAATACGACGAAAACGAAGTCAAGCCCCAAGATATTCAAAAGCTGGTAGATAAATTAGGCTATAAATTAGAAGAAGAATCCAACGACGCTCCTGTTTCTGCTAACAACCAAGCTTTTTTTGCGGTAGAAGGAATGACATGTGCCGCTTGTTCACAACGTGTTGAAAAGGCCTTACAGGCTCTTGACGGTGTTACCTCAGCAGCCGTTAATTTGGCTGCCGAAAATGCATTGGTTCATTTTGACCCGCAAAAGATTAAACAGGCAGATTTATTTGACGCCGTGAAAAAGGCAGGTTATAAGCCCGTTGCTGCTAAGGACAGCGCACCAGAAACAAAACAGGCAAAAAAGGAAAAAGAACTGCTTGTGATGCGCACTAAACTAATCATCGCTACTATCTTTTCGATTCCGCTTCTATACATTGCTATGGCTCCTATGATTCCTTTTTTACCTGTCCCTTCTTTTCTTTCTCCTATGCATCATCCCCTGCGATATGGCTGGGTTCAACTTGCACTTGTGATTCCTGTTATTGCCGTAGGGTATCGGTTTTATACTGTGGGTTTTAAAACACTTTGGCAGCGAAGTCCTAATATGGATTCGCTTATCGCTATTGGTACCAGTGCCGCTATGATTTATAGTATCTATGAGTTATTTGTTTTTAGCCAACCTTCTATGGCACATGGTGATACGATGGCTATGCCTGAATTTTACTTTGAATCTGCCGGTGTCATTATCACGCTAATCTTATTTGGCAAATACCTTGAAGCACGTTCTAAAGGTAAAACAAGCGAAGCAATTCAAAAATTAATGGGTCTAGCACCTAAAACTGCTATTGTTCTAAAAAACGGCATTGAATCTGAAGTCCCTATTGCAGAAGTTCAAGTAGGCGATGTCATTGTCGTGAAACCAGGTTCCAGAATTCCGGTAGACGGCACAGTTCTCAGCGGTCAAACTTCTATCGATGAGTCTATGCTGACTGGTGAAAGCATGCCTGTTGATAAAGCAGTGGGTGATGCCGTTTACGCTGCTTCTATTAACGCAAATGGCTCTATTCAATTCACAGCAACTAAAATCGGAAAAGATACTGCTTTGGCGCAAATCATTCAACTTGTCGAACAAGCTCAAGGCTCGAAAGCTCCTATCGCCAAAATGGCTGATATCGTTTCTGGATATTTTGTTCCTATTGTTGTGATTCTTGCCATTGTTGCTGCGGTTATTTGGTTTGCTGTCACTCGTGACATAACTTTTACTCTCAAGATTTTCATCTCTATTCTTGTCATCGCTTGCCCTTGCGCTCTTGGTTTAGCAACACCGACTGCTATTATGGTTGGTACCGGAAAAGGCGCTGAATACGGGATACTCATCAAAGGCGGCGAAGCCCTTGAAACAGCTCACAAAATTAAAACTATTGTTTTTGATAAAACTGGTACAATCACAGAAGGTAAACCACAAGTAACCGACATAATTACTGCTACCGGTATGAGTCAGGATGAACTTCTTCAAATTACAGCTTCGGCTGAAAAAAACTCAGAACATCCCCTCGGAAAAGCCATTGTTGAAAATGCAGAATCCAAAAATCTTTCTATTCTTCCGACAGAGGAATTTCAGGCTTTAACCGGACTTGGTATTCAAACCGTCATCGACGGCAAGACTATTTTAATAGGAAACGCCAAGCTTATGAAAGAATCTGCTGTATCAATTGAAGATTACCAGGAAAAGTCTGACCATTTAGCAAATGAAGGTAAAACCCCCATGTATGTTGCCTCTAACGGAAAATTTGCTGGCATTATTGCCGTGGCAGATGTTGTGAAAGCCAGCAGTCAAAAAGCTATTCGCACGCTAAATGAAATGGGCATTCAAACGGTAATGATTACTGGTGACAACAAAAAAACAGCCGAAGCAATTGCCAGACAAGTCGGTATAACGTCTACTCTATCAGAAGTAATGCCAGAAGATAAAGCTAATGAGGTGAAAAAGCTGCAAGGCAAAGATATGGTTGTTGCCATGGTTGGTGACGGCATAAATGATGCACCCGCTCTTGTGCAGGCCGATGTCGGCATTGCAATTGGCTCTGGCACAGATGTGGCTATAGAATCAGCTGACATCGTTCTTATGAAATCTGATTTGATGGATGTCGTCACCGCTATCAAACTCAGCCATCAAACGATTCGCAATATCAAACAAAATCTATTTTGGGCATTCGGCTACAATACAGTTGGAATTCCTATTGCTGCCGGTCTCCTTTATGCCTTCGGCGGTCCTTTGCTGAACCCGATGTTTGCTGCAGCTGCTATGAGTTTGAGCTCTGTTTCGGTACTCACTAATGCACTACGCTTAAAAAGATTTAAAGCAGAACATTAATATTTTCTTTGCCAATACAATGTTTTATTATAAAAGGAGGGATAGAATTCTATCTCTCCTTTTAATTTGCTATCCTTTTAAAACTTTATCAACTAAAAATGCAATTGACAATTTTTACAAATAAAGATATAATTAATCTCTATATTACTAATTATAATTCATTACTGAATACGCAAAAGGAGCGGTTACAACTGTTACAATTTCAAATTACAACTGATTATGCGATTCGTATTTTATGTTATTTAGCCGCACAAAATAATGCGCTTACGCAGGCTTCTGAATTAGCTGAGCATGCGGGCATCACCTATCCTTATACGATGAAAATTATTCGTCAATTAAAATCTGCCAATATTTTAGAATCCGAACGTGGCCCACAAGGTGGTTATCGAATCCAAAAAAATCCTTCAGAGATCACTCTATATGATGTCATTCGAATTATGGAGGGTGATATTTGTATCAATCGATGTCTGGCAGCAGATGGCTTTTGCAGCCGACAAGCAACCGGTTATTGTCAAGTACATAACGTCATGGAACGTGTACAGATTTCAATGGTGTCTATCCTTAAGGATTATACTCTGACTGACTTTTTAACTTCATTTTAACAAGACAACCGTCTGTGTTCTTTTGCAGACGGTATTTTATTGGAATGATTTGACAAGATATGTTGAATGTTTTTGGTTAAATCACTAATTCGCTCTTTTTTCTCTATTTTTTTAATTTAATTGTTGACATCTTGCTTTGCTTGCGATATAATAATCTAGCGTTAAGACGCTGGTGTAGCTCAGTTGGTAGAGCAGCTGATTTGTAATCAGCAGGTCAGGGGTTCAAGTCCGTTCACCAGCTCCAAAAAGCCTTGTTTTTACAAGGCTCATATTTGGGAGAGTTCCCGAGTGGCCAAAGGGGGCAGACTGTAAATCTGTTGCGTTTCGCTTCGATGGTTCGAATCCGTCCTCTCCCACCAAATAAAAACTGCTTAAGTGTTAAACTTAAGCAGTTTTTATTTGCTTCTTTTTTGTGCTTTGATAATATCTTTTTTTAGTCTGAGTTATCATAAGGATATATTCTTCTACTTTTTCTTTGTCCATAAAAAATTTGTAACTCCTATTATTTTATTAAAATCTCGTCCCTTTTTCTATTAAATTCTACATGTTTTTCGTGTTATAATTTTGATACTTAATCTTTGCAGGAGCAAGTATTAAAATTCAATTAGGAGGCACTGTCATGATGAATGGTCATTTTAAAGATGCAGAGGAATCAAAAGAATTTGAAAAGGAAACTCTGATTAAAAGTACTGAAGAAACAGTTTGTTCTCCCGAATTTCCTGATGGCTGTATTGATGTAGAACAATAACCCTCTCACGTTTTCTGCCTCGTTTTGTACGAGGCTCTTTTTTTGTTACTCGCTTTCCCAAATAAGTCACATTTCAAGTTTAGTTCGACATATTTCGCTGTAAAATAATAATGATTATTGGTACAATACAGATAAACTGTTGAAGAGGGGAAAAATTATAGAAAGGATGTTAAAAATGAAAATTGTCATTGATAAAGAAGAGTTAGAAAAAAAATTAGCACAAGGACCAAAAAATGGATGGCTTGAGTTGTATATTGTTCCCTCGCAGTTTGACGGCGGAACATTAAACCCCGCTCTATTACATATTGGACAGATTGACGATGACGGATTGTATAAAGATTTAGAAAGTATCAGTGAGTTTCGCAAACTACGACTTGTCAACGCTTCTTAATTTAAATAGCTCTCACCTAACCGTGAGAGCTGTTCTATATTATTCCTATTCTTCCGGTGCCATTATAAGCAGCCCGCCATTTACAAAACTTTCTTCTAATACAACATTCATTTTCTTTAAAAAAGGCTTATAATTGTCATAAAGTAATAGAATATCTCTTCCCTATTGATTTAAATCAAAGGTTTACTACCTGTTTTTTGAGCAGATTCTTAAATTTGGGCAAGAAAAAAGAGCCTGACGGCTCCTATATTCTTGAATCTTGAATATTAATATTCGATTTCATCAAACCGCTCTTGTCACCTTACCGGATCTCAAGCAGCGAGTGCAGGCGTATACACGCTTCGGGGTACCGTCCACCACAGCCTTAACACGTTTGATGTTGGGCTTCCACATTCTGTTAGAGCGTTTATGCGAGTGAGAAACCTGTATTCCAAAAGAAACACCTTTACCGCAAATATCACATTTTGCCATATCTGCACCTCCTTAACTCTGAAAGTTCCTCGATTACAACAGACAAAATTATATCAAATCTATTCAGAAAAAGCAAGTTTTTTTTCAAAGTTATTTCTTTTACTTTAAATTAATTGTCTTTTTCTTTAAAGTATATTATAATATTGAGCAAAAGGAGTGTGAAAATGTGCTGATAAATGCTTTAAGAACCGTCTTTTCTGGCGGACATGTAGATATTTCTCAATTGATTGCTTATATTCTTTCTGTTCTATTTATTATTTTTTTAATTCTTCCTCTGCACGAGTATGCGCACGGCTGGACAGCCTATAAACTGGGTGACCCTACAGCTAAGCTAGATGGTCGTCTCACACTGAACC
Source organism: Scatolibacter rhodanostii (assembly GCF_900197595.1). Taxonomy (GTDB): domain Bacteria; phylum Bacillota; class Clostridia; order Oscillospirales; family Acutalibacteraceae; genus Scatolibacter; species Scatolibacter rhodanostii. Next base: position 713,114 of record NZ_FZLO01000001.1, read on the forward strand.
CTCTGGCCAGTTTGGATATACAGGGTGCTTTTTGGCTTATGTTCTTTGGATTTGGCTGGGCAAAACCTGTTCCAGTTGATCCGCGCTATTTTAAAAAACCAAAACGTGATATGGCGATAACTGCTTTAGCAGGTCCGCTTTCCAATGTTATCGCTGGTTTTGTTGGCGCTCTTATTTACTGTGCATTACTTGCTTTCATGCCGGCTAATATTTTAAACGGCACTATCATGAGCTTTGTCATGAGTTTTATTTGGTTTTATATCTCTGTCAACATTTCACTTGCTGTCTTTAATCTGCTGCCCATTCCCCCTCTTGACGGCTCAAAAATTTTGGCAGCTTTTTTGCCCAATCGCATAATGTATTCTTTTCAACGCTACCAAAACATGATTATGATGGCGCTTTTCTTTCTCATGATTACAGGTGCTTTTTCGGGTCCTCTCGGCGTTGCACAGACTTTCTTAACTCGCTTAATTTTAAATTTGGCAGCTGCTCCTTTTAGCCTATTGGGAAAACTCTGATGACGACACAGAATTTGCAATATACAATCGGAGAGTTTCAGGGGCCGCTTGACCTGCTTCTCACGCTGATTACTAAAAATAAGATTAACATCTATGATATTCCTATCACGGAGCTTCTTGCACAGTATATGGAACAAATTGATCTGCTGCAAAGCGAAAACTTAGATATCGCCAGTGAATTTCTTGAAATGGCGGCTCGCCTGGTTCACATTAAAACAGTTTCGCTTTTGCCTAAGCAGGAAGAAGCAGAAGAACTAAAAATGGAGCTCACTGGTCAATTGATTGAATATCAGCAATGCAAGCAAGCAGCAGAAAACCTTGGAGAGATGTTTTCTTATGATTTCGTCATGAGAGAACCCATGAAACTGCCTGTCGATACTTTATTTCAAGGTCACCATACCCCACAAGAGCTTCTATCTGCTTTATGGATGGCGATTGGTAAGGGCAAAAGTCTATTGCCGCCAAAGCCTGAATCTTTTTCGGGCATTGTTTCTCAAAAAATTGTTTCTGTTACTTCTCAGGTCGTATCGGTTCTGCGCAAACTTTGGAAGAACCCTATTCTTAGCTTTCGTGAAATTTTTGCAGAGAAAAAAGAGAAATCTGAACGCGTGGCCGCTTTTTTGGCCATATTAGAGCTTATTAAAGGAAATCGAATTTATATTGAAGGTGCAGATGACAAACCTATCATTAAACTCTCAAACGGAGGTAAACAAAATTGAATCATCAAGAACTCTCAGGTGCTTTAGAAGCTATTTTGTTTGCAGCCGGTGAACCACTTGCAGAAGATAAAATTGCACAGGCGCTTGACTTGTCGCTACCCGCTATTCACACCGCTATTGACTCTCTCAAGAAAAAATATAACTTATCTAGCAGTGGCATTCACATTGTATTGGTTGAAAACAAAGTGCAGATGACCACCAACCCTGCATATATTGAACCGGTTCGGGAGACACTTGCATTAAAGCGTAATGCTCCGCTTTCACAGGCGGCTCTTGAGGTTTTGGCTGTAGTTGCCTATAACCAGCCTGTTACCAAGGCTTTTGTTGAACAAGTGCGCGGAGTGGATTGTTCAGGCGTTGTCGGCAGCTTAATGCAAAAAGGACTTTTAGAGGAACGCGGACGATTAGAGTTGCCGGGTCGCCCTCTTTTATACGGCACAACAGATCATTTTTTGATGAGTCTTGGCATTTCCTCCTTGGAAGATTTACCTGCTCCAACAAACAGTGCAAAGGTAAAATCAGACGATGCTGATCAGCTTGCTTTTTAGAAAGGTGCGATGAGATGACTGCTCTCATAATTATCGGTATTATTCTTCTCATCCTTCTATCCGCTCTTTTTATTCCCATCTATTTACATCTCTCTTTTGACAACACGCTGCATGCGACAGCCCAATTTCTATTCTTTCGCTTTAACCTAACAGATGAGGGTGAAGATGAGAATAAAGAGGATACGACAAAAACGTCCGAAGAAGAAAACAACAAAAAGCCACAACCTTCTCTACTTGACAAAGTGAAACTATTCTTTAAGCGAGAAGGTATTTCAGGTATCTTATCTTTTCTTTCTGAACTGACTAATCTGCTTGTTCATGCAGCCAAAAAAATCTTTTCCCATGTAAAAATCAAGCGCTTCCACTTGCAAATCTGCGTATCCGCTGATGATGCCCATGAAACCGCTTTGCTCTACGGTAAAACGGCGGCCGTTGTTACTGGGGCTTATGCCGCTCTCTTCAACGCAAAAAAATGTAAGCATAAGTCAGCTTCTGTCACTTGCGATTACACAGCAGAAGAAAGCGTCGGCAGTTTTTCTGCTTCTGTTTCAATTCGGGCCATCTTCTTGATTTTGGAAGCGGCCAGACTGCTTATCAAATCGCTGCCATTGATTCGCCGCTTTAATGGCAGCAGCAGAAAAAATAAACCTACAAAGAAAAAGACGATTCAATCTACCAATTGAACTTAGAAAGGTTTGTGATGATATGAGTAACCATCAAGTTAATGATTTATTAAACACCAGCATGGAAAAAATTAAAGGCATGGTTGATGCCAGTACCGTAATAGGAGACCCTATTACTACACCTGACGGCAAAACTACGATTATTCCTGTATCTAAAGTCAGTTATGGTTTTGCTGGCGGCGGTTCAGACTTACCCACAAAGAATCCCCAGCCTGAAGGACTCTTTCTTGGCGGCACCGGAGCGGGCATTACCGTTAGCCCTGTTGCGTTTTTAGCCATCACAGACGGTAATGTTAAGGTTTTGCAAGTTGAGCCGTATTTCAGCTCGCTAGACCGCGCCATTGAGAAAGTACCTGATTTGGTGGACAAACTTACTGCACTCATTAAAAAGCCAAAAGAAGATGAACAGCCTGAAAATTAAATTTTGCTGACTTTTTGTTTCGCATATTATCACTTACCCTCTTCATATATTGTTTTGGGTAGGTGATTTGATTGTATCGATTTAAAAAATGGATTAGCTTAATAGCTTTTTTTGTCTTTCTTATTTCTGTTTCGCTGACGGCTCATGCGGAGCAACCAGACACAGCTCTTGCAAAGCCTACTGTTTCAGCACAGGCGGCTTTACTTTTTGAGCCTACATCTGGTTCTGTACTGTTTGAACAAAGTGCCGATAAACAGCTTCCTATGGCGAGTACCACCAAAATCATGACGGCTTTACTGGCTGTGGAATATGCTGAAGCCAATCAAAACCCGATTGTGACGATTACAGAAGAGATGGTGGCCGTTGAGGGCTCCTCTATGGGTCTTCGTGCAGGGTATCAACTCTCTGTTCTTGATATTGCTGGAGGGATGATGATGTCTTCTGGCAATGACGCAGCCAATTCACTGGCTCTCTTTATCGGCAAGACCAAAGAGAACTTTGCCAATTTGATGAACGACCGCGCCGCCACTATCGGCATGAAGAATACCCATTTTGTCACCCCATCGGGGCTTGACGACGAACAGCATTATACAACTGCTTATGACATGGCTCTTTTAGGGGCAGAAGCGATGAACAATGCCACCTTTTTCAGTATTGTTTCCTCCTCTGCCCTAAAAGTAAACTTTGCTGAACCACAGCAAACAATTCGATATCAGAACCACAATAAGTTGCTAAAGATGTATGATAACTGTCTTGGCATTAAAACAGGGTATACCAAAAAATCAGGTCGCTGTTTAGTTTCTGCTGCTAAAAAAGACGGTGTCATGCTCATTGCGGTAACCTTGAATGCTCCTAATGATTGGAACGACCATAGTTCTCTGTTTGATTATGGCTTTTCACAAGTGGAGCCTGTCAGCTTTGATGAGACGACCTTTCGCACGCAAATTCCAGTTATCGGAGGAACCGATGAAATACTGTGGGTGTCAGGTGGTACTTTAGCTACTGCACTTCCCAAAGACAGCACATCTACTCTCAACAAAGTGATTTGCTTACCCAAATTTGTATATGCACCTGTTGAAGCAGGCGATCAAGTTGGGTCGATTGAATATTATAAAGGTGAACAGAAAGTGGCCAGTGTTCCTATCTTAGCCGATACTTCGGTTGCATATGCTGAAAAACAAACCTTGTGGCAAAAATGGTTTGGATAAGGCACCATGCATTCAATATAAGCCATAAGAGAAGCTCTACTTGCCCTATATTATAATTACACTTCAAAAATTTTGATGCAAATAATTAGGATTGAGAGTAATTGATAAATTCTCAATCAGGAAAATAAAACAAGAGGAATGGTCACAAAACATGGCAGAACAAATTAGACTGCAAAAAGTGCTTGCCGAATGCGGCGTAGCATCCAGAAGAAAATCAGAAGAACTTATTATTACGAAAAGAGTCAGGGTTAACGGCAAGCTTGCTGAAATTGGCGACAAGGTGACCAAAAAAGATGTGATTACGGTTGATGGCGAAGCGATTCAGGCGGTTAAAGAAAAAGTCTATCTTGCTTTGCACAAGCCCCGTGGCTTTGTCACAACAATGCAAGATGAAAAAGGCAGAAAATGTGTAGCATCGCTTGTAGAAAATTTACCAGGGCGAATTTATCCTGTGGGGCGGCTTGACAAGGATTCTGAAGGCTTGCTGCTGATGACCAACGATGGTGATTTTGCCAACAAAATCATGCACCCTGCTAACCATATACCCAAAACTTATCGTGTCACGGTACGCCCCTCTATCAATGAGGACCAGCTCAACAAAATTGCTACCGGTATTATGATTGATAATCAAATGACTTTGCCGGCAAAAGTTAAGGTTTTGCAGGAAGAACCCGGCCGTGTGGTGCTTGAAATCGTTCTGCACGAAGGACGTAACCGTGAAATTCGCAAAATGTGTGAAGCTATTGGTTTAGAAGTTGCTCGCTTAAAAAGAATTACTGTCGGCCCTGTACGGCTTGGCATGCTCCAACAAGGTAGCTATCGCGAACTTACCAAAGAAGAAATGCGAATTTTAGCGGCAGAAGTCAAAAAAGGAGAAAAGAACGCTGATGATAACCATTCTTCCCCTAAAAGACAAACAAAAGGCAGACGATATCCGAGCAAAAAACGACATTCCTAATTCTGCTATTCTTCTTGCCATGCAAGATAAAGAAGAGCTTTTAGGGTTTTCTGCTGTGGAGTTAGAACATTCTACTCTTATTATCTTAAAGCTAAATGCTTTAGAGTATGACTTCGTTCAAAAACCCAATCCAGAGCAAAGCTTTATCCTGGATTCTCTCATTCGTTCATCTGCTTCTTACGGAGAAAATTTTGGTGCTCAAGCTATACAGACAAGCTTTCCTGACTTTTTTGATTTTATGAAAGCACGCGGCTTTTCAGCCGATGAAACGCATACTTATACCGCTATCGGTACTCTTGTAAAATACAAATAATCCTCGGAGGAATATGCTATGGCCTATTCTGTAATACTGTTCGATTTAGATGAAACTCTTCTCGATTTTAACCACGATATTCATGAGGCCTTTTTTGCTATGTGCCATAACTTGAATCTAGCTATTAATGAAGAACTTTTTTCTTCCTATTATGCTATTAATAATGGCTGGTGGAAAAAATTTGAAAAGGGACTTTGCACAAAACCAGAACTCTATCTTGGTCGATTTGAAGAATGGGTTGCTAAGCACAATCTGACAGTTAATCCTGCTATTCTTTCGGAAGCTATCTTTTCTGAACTGGCCAAACAGGCTAAACTTTTTCCGGGTGCTTTCGAACTAGTTGAAAAACTTAGCAAAACACATACTATTTATTTTGCCACCAACGGCAATGTCACTTCTCAGCGTAAACGTCTTGCTATTAGTGGGCTTGACCGTTTCAGCACCCGAATATTCGTTTCCGAAGAAATGGATGCCGCTAAACCAGACAAGCGCTTCTTTGAATTTGCTTTTTCTTACATAAACGCTGACAAGCAAAACTGCATTTTAATCGGTGACTCTCTTTCTTCTGATATGGCTGGTGCAGCTAATTATGGTATTGACAGCATCTGGTATAACCCAAACAAACTAGAGAATCTTTTGTCTTTTTCCCCCACCTTTGAAGCAGCAACTTATGAAGAAATTTTAGCTATTCTTCTTTAAATTTTCTTTTATATATCAACTCAAATCCAATCTATCATTCTGCTAATCAGAATATAGATTGGATTTTAAAATAAAGAAATCACTTTTGCTTATTGACATTTCCCTCTTCGAGCAGTAGAATATAATATCATATTTTGCCTACAGATATGATAGGATATTCTATCTTGATAAACTGCTAGTACAGGATATATTTTCTTTTGTTAATAAACTTATTGGCAAAAGAAAGCCTGTTGGAAACAGTATGTAGGTGAAATACAAACCACCCAAAAACACTGGTCTAGGAAGGATGATATTGATATGAAGCAGAAAAGAGTCGCCGCTATCCATGATATCTCTTGTTTTGGAAAATGTTCTTTAACCGTTGCCTTACCTATCATTTCGGCAGCAGGCATAGAAGTTAGTGCTGTACCCACAGCCGTTCTCTCCACCCATACAGGAGGCTTTGAAGGTTATACTTACAGAGATTTGACCGATGATATTCTGCCAATTGCCAATCACTGGCAGTCATTAGATATTCATTTTGATTCTATTTACACCGGTTTTCTTGGTTCTTTTGAACAAATTAATATTGTCAGCGAAGTCTTCGATAAATTCAAGACAAAAGACAACTTGATTGTGGTTGATCCGGTTATGGCTGATAATGGCGTTCTTTATTCTCTTTTTTCTGAAAAATTTCCTTCTGCGATGAAAAAGCTTTGTGAAAAAGCAGATGTCATTGTCCCTAATATCACAGAAGCTTGCCTTTTATTAGAAGAGCCTTACAATGCGGGACCTTACACCAAAGAATATATTGAAGCTCTTTTGCGCCGACTTGCCGCTCTTGGGCCTCAAAAAGTTATTCTCACCGGCGTCTATTTTGATGAATTGCAGCTAGGAGCCGCCAGCTATGACGCTGAACTCGATAAATTTGATTATGCATTTTCAGACCGAGTTGCCGGCTATTTTCATGGTACAGGTGATGTTTTCGGCAGCGCACTCGTCGGTGCTATCTTGAATGGACATGAACTTGCTGATTCTATTCGTATCGCTGTTGATTATACGGCACAAAGCATTCGACGCACCAAAGAAGCGGGAACCGACATCCGCTTTGGTGTCAACTTTGAGGCCGGTCTGCCTGACTACATCAAGCAATTGCATTTATCCTAATTTTAAAATCCAAATCAAATAAAAAAGCGCCTATCTTGCAAGAAATAATTTGCAAGATAGGTGCTTTTTTATTTGATTTAGTATTGCTTAAATATTGCTGCAATTATAATACTGCCACAGTCAATAGCTGAAAGAGCTTTTCTTCAAAACGCTTATCTTGGTCGCTTGTTCTCTTGGAAAGTCCCTTTAATTTGCCACCTGCGTTTCGGATTTTTCTAGCCGTGTGCCGAGCAAGCAGCAAAGCATCAATATTATCCGCCGTATATTCCATGCCGTCTTGATTGATTACGATGGCTCTTCTTGACAGACACATGGCCGCCAATCCATAGTCTTGTGTTATTACAATATCACCTGTTGACACTCGGTTTACCAACGCAAAATCTACACTATCTGCTCCCTTTGAAAAAGTTAGGGTAGTGGCTCCTTTCTTTTCAAACACGTGTGAAGTGTCACATAAAATTAGACACTCTGTCTTATATCTCCCTGCAACTTCCACGGTAATGTCTACCACAGGACATCCGTCAGCATCAATTAATATTTTCATCTCTCTCCCTTTACTCTTGCCATTTACTAGGGCTTGTTTCTACAATCAGCTTTTATGGGAGACTGATTTCAGAAACAAGCCCTAGCGATTAATTCATTATGTTTTTTTAAAAGGCCATAACAATTCCTTTATTGTCGGCATACATCGAGCTTACGCCCCCCGTTGGCACAACATGAATATTCTTAAAATTGAACTGGCGGCGTATTTGGGCCGCAAGCTTTTTGGCAAGGTCTTCATTATTGCAATGCGAAATTACCAGCGTTTCACCCGTCGTTTCTTTTTGACTATTTTTAATTAAGGATAGCAACTTTTGAAGAATTTGGTTTTCTCCTCTTGCTTTGTCATATAGACGAATTTTTCCATTTCCGTCTGATCCCATAACCAAGCGTAGCCCTAACAAACTCACCAATGTACCCGCTATTTTGCCTAAACGCCCATTTTTTTGCAGATTATCATAGTTCTCAAGAACAAAATAAGTTTTCATCTTATCGATAAATTCATTTGTCTTTTCGATAATTTCATCTTTTTTAAAGTCTTTTTGGATATATTCTTTTAGTTTAATCGCCACAAGAGTTTCACCTGCAGAAGCACTCTTAGAATCAAAAACATGGATATCTTGATTACTAGATTCTTTGGTATAGGATTTAGCTGCTTCTGCACTGGCATAAGAACCTGATAATTCTTTTGATATGGTAATGGCAAAAGAATTGGAATCATCTGCACTATAAGCATCTGCATAACTTCCAGGTGAGGGAGCCGCCGAAGCTACTTTATGTGTATATTCGCTCATTTGCTGCATAAAATCAGGCAAATCAAGCTTTTCGTCGTCTACAAATTCTTTTTCTCCTAGTCTCAAAGTAAGCGGAATCGCTATTGCACCTAATTTTTCTTTTAGTTTCTTTGTTAAATCACAGCAGCTATCCACGATAATTTTATAATTCATAAAATTCTCCTTTTCTATATTTTCCTTTTATGCAATAAGTAACCTAATGGGAAACAGTGATTTGAAATCAATCTTTTTCTATTATCTTCCACTACTGTCATAATACTCATTGTCTCTTCCAAAAAAAGAAGGATGTTAATTTATTATATCGGCATTAAGCGTTTATTTCAACACTTAAAATATGAACGCTTTCTTTTTTGTAAGGTTTTTAAACCAATTATTGAAACAATACCTGTAATTTAATGAATGTCATGAATAATTGTTAGTACACCAGCCAATTATAAGACAATATATTAATTATATAGTGATAGCTATCAGGAGAATCCGACGAAAGGATCATCAAAATGCGGTTTATTTCTCAAATTATACATGTAATAAAGAAAAAACAAGAAAAAGAAATAGAAACAGAAGAAAGAGCAGTTGACACCCATAAAAATCCAAACATTCTCTCAAAATCTTTGAGCAGAAATATCCAATCTGTGCAATCCGTGCTTGTCAATAGTGCTGACCTTGTTCTTCGAGAATTTAGTTTTGGAAAACACCAAGATACAGAAATCAAAGCTGCTTTATTTTTTATAGACGGCATGGTAAACATGCAGATGATTAATGACGGCATTATTAAGCCTCTTATGCATGACAGCCAGTCTTCTCATAAAAAGGGCGTATCTGATATCGCCAGCTTAGAAGAAGTGAAAGAAAAGCTATTGGTCTCTGGCGAAGCTAAAGCTGTTCAGACTTTTAATGATATTGCCTTGGGATGTATATCAGGGAACGCCATCTTACTGGCGGAAGGTTTTGATAAAGGTTTAGAAATCAGCGTGAAAGGTTGGCAGCAAAGAGCTGTAACTGAGCCCACAAGCGAAACCTCTGTTCGTGGACCCAGAGAAGGTTTTACAGAAAACATACGAACAAACACTTCTATGATTCGCAGAAAAATCAAAGACCCTTCTCTCAAAATTAAGGCCTCTACTATTGGTAAACGAACACAAACACTAGTGAATCTGATTTATATTGAAGGGCTTGCCAACCCAGATTTAGTGCATGAAGTTGAATCTCGAATGAGCCAAATTGACATTGATGCCGTATTAGCCACGAGCTACCTAGAACCTTATATTGAAGATGCTCCTGTCAGTGTCTTCCCCACCATTTGGTTTAGTGAAAAACCTGATGCTGTGGCAGGGAAACTATTAGAAGGGCGCGTTGCCATTGCTGTTGACGGGGCGCCTTTTGTAATGTCTATGCCCATGCTATTTATTGAAAACTTTCAAAGTGCTGAGGATTATATCAAGCGAAGCCCGTATTCAACGGCCATGCGAATTCTTCGTTTAATCGCCTTCATGATTAGTGTGTTTATGCCTGCTTTATACATCGCTCTCAGCACTTATCAGCAGGAATTAATTCCGACAACGCTACTTTTTACCATGGCAGCATCTAGCGAAGGTGTTCCTTTTCCTGTTGTGGTAGAAATGGCGCTGATGATGATGATTTTTGAAATCTTGCAAGAAGCCGGTATTCGTATGCCTCGACCTGTTGGTCAAACCATCAGTATTGTTGGTGCTTTAGTTATGGGTGAAGCTGCCGTCCGAGCAGGTTTAGTGGGTGCTCCTGTTGTGATTGTTATTGCCATCACCGCGGTTTCTAGCTTTGCCGTTCCTTTTGCAGCAGACGCTGTTTCACTCACAAGGTGGTTTTTGCTGATTATGGCAAGCGTAATGGGAACTTACGGCATTACTTTAGGTGGATTTATCTTGCTCGTCCATCTTGTTTCCATTCGTTCCTTTGGTTCTCCCTATCTTGCCCCTTTGGCACCTTTCCAAAATGCAGGAATAAAAGATAGTTTTGTGCGAGTGCCTTTAGATGACATGACAAAACGTCCACAATCACTAAAACCACAAGACGTTGTCAGGCAGGCTTCTCCCCCTTCAAAATAATTTTTGTTACTCATCATTTAGCAAAGGAGAATCTAAACTTGAAAAAGCTAGCTTGTTCCTATCGTATCAAGCGTTTTTACCAAACAGGAACGAAGAATCGATATATGAAACTATTTTTACTTTCTTTCTCACTTGTTTTATGCCTTTCTTCCTGTTGGAGCCAACGCGATATCTCTTCTTTATCTATTGTTATCGGCACAGCATTGGATGCAACTGATAATCCAGAAGAGCTTTCTTTGACTGCGCAAGTGGTGAAACCTACCGAAATTGGTTCTAATTCCGGTGGTGAAAGCAGCTCTGGTGGCGGGCAAGCTTATGTCAATATTACGCAATCGGCTAATAGTATGCTTCCCTCTGTACGAGCTATGACACACTCGCAAAGCCGCAAACTTTATTTTGCACACAATGAAATTCTTATTTTCAGCGATGAACTTGCCAAAACTAATATACTCGACCCTATGGACCCCTTTACTCGTGATTATGAGACACGTATGGATGTTCAAATGATGATTTCAAGAGGTAAAGCTGCCGAGATATTAGACCAAAACAATGAACTAGAAAAACTACCTGCACTTTACATTTCCGGTATGATTAAGAATCAAAAATATAATTCTGAGACGGTTATTGTCACTCTTCGTGATTTTCTTATTGCCACTTTAAGTGAATCAGCTGCTCCCATAGCACCTATAATAGAAATTTTTGAAGAAGACGATGGAAATAAATTGCTCAGGCTCGACGGTACTGCTGTTTTTCAAGATGGAAAGATGATAGGCGAACTTGACCAAAAAGAAACAAAGGGATTACTATTTGTGCTAAACCAATCCAGCGCCGGTGTGAATACGCTTGAAACTCCCGCTGGGCAAGTTGTTTTAGAAACATTGTCTACAAAAACCAAATTAGTTCCTGTATTGGCTGAAGATGGCAACATACGAATGAAAGTCCAAATTAAAGAAAATGTTATCTTGCAAAGCAATGAAACCAGAGAAGATATGACTACCTTAGAAAACATAAAAATGTTAGAAGAACTATTGGCTGAAACAACTCGTGCCAGTATTGATGCCGCTGTAAAAAAAGCACATCTGCTTTCTGCTGATATTTTTAAATTTGGCGAAGCAATTTATATCAAATATCCAAAAATATGGAAAGAAATGAAAGACCAGTGGGATGTGAAATTCTCTGAAGTTGGTGTGGATGTTGAAATTGACACGCATGTACATGCTTCAGGAGGATTAACCAAACCTATTCTTCCTGGAGGTTACTCATGAAATTAGAAAGAGATAGTATTTCTCCTAATCAATTTATGTTTTCAATTATTTGCTTTATGCATGCCATTGTCTTGCGCTCTGGGTTCATTATTAGCATTACCCGTCAAGATTCTTGGATTATGTCTATTACGGGCTTTATATTCTCCCTATTACCCTTGGGTGTTTATGTTGCTCTGATGAAAAATTACCCTAATAAAAATTTGATTGAAATTAACCAAGCTGTTTTCGGAAAAATTGTCGGAAACTTGATTTCTTTGTTTTATCTATTCTTTTTTTTATCTCTTGCCGCACTCAATACCCATGATTTGGGGCATTTTGTTCTTAGCTATATGCTCCCTGAAACCCCTGTAGCTATCATTGTCCTATTTTTTTTAGGCGCCTGTTTTTACTCTTTGAAAAAAGGGGTAAAAAACATCATGCATTTATCCACACTCATTGCTTTTGTCACTTTAATTGCTATGATTATAAATTCGGTTTTAATTGCCAAAGACACTCATTTTGAATTTATTTTTCCGCTGTTGCAATTAGAACCTGAAAAATATGTGCAAGGTACAGTTTCTATCGGGGCTGTAGTAATGGGAGAAGTATTAGTTTTCACCATGCTTACACCCATGTTAAAAAACGGTAAAAAAGTCGGCAAATCTCTTTTCTTTGGCATGCTTATCTCCACTTTTTCTTCTGTTGTGGTTATGATTCGCAACATTCTTACTTTAGGACCTTTGGTTACTGTTGTAACCCTTCCTACTTTTGAATCTATCCGCAATGTTAGCCTTGCAGATATTTTTACTCGTTTAGAAAGTATTTATGCCATTCTCCTTGTGATTTTGTTTGTTGTTAGGGTAAGTATTTTAATCTATGTTTCTGTTCTGGCTATGACTCAGATTTTTTCCAAAGAATCTCCCATTGTACCTGAACTCGCTTATGAAAACTCACCCCGAGAAAAAAAGAAACACCAAAATCAGCCACCTTTTTTACTACTGACTACCGCATTGACCTTTTTTTATTCTCTGATTGTTTTTGAATCTCCTATCGAAAATAGCCATTGGGGTGCTACGGTTGCGCCTTTCTTTTCCTTAACTTTTGAACTCTTATTGCCTGCTATAACATTGGTAGCGGCTATTTTCAGAAAGATTGTCAGCAAGAAAAAAGAGGTAAACGCATGAACCTGTTTATCATTTTAGCTGTTTTTACAGGAATTGCTGCCTACGACCTTCCTCCTGTCATAAAGAATAAACAATGGCGCAATCTAGCTCTTTATATTGTTTTCTTTTTATTCATTCTACTAATCGGCATACTCATGTCTCTGGATGTCACTATCCCAAGTCCTATCAAAGCGATACAAAATTTCTATCAAAATGTTTTGCATCTCGCTTTCAAAGTTTCTTAATTATCTGGTTTTCCAAAAGACAGAATAGATTTGCTTATGGGCATCTCTATTCTGTCTTTTTAGGGATAATGCCAAAATTCTAATGCTTATTTATTTTCACTTTATTTTTTTCTGCAAATACAGTATAATAGACCATAAATTCTTTTGATGATGGCAAAACAAAAGTGCAGTAGCTCCTTTTTATAGGTGGCTAACTGCACTTTCTGTAAAAATTGTTTATTCTTAAATATATTGTGAGGTGTTCCTATTGGAAAAAGAAAAGTTAAAAAGATTAATTGATGTATCAGCCGGAAGAGTGCCGGCCGACACAGTCATAAAAAATTGTAAGATTGTTGATGTCTATAACGCTACGATTATAGAAGGCGATATTGCTATTTATGATGATCTCATTGCTGGCATCGGAGAGTATAACGGCACCAAAGAATGGGACGCCCAAGGCAAATATGCTTCTCCGGGATTAATTGACAGCCATGTCCATATAGAATCTTCCTATGTCAGCCCTGAAGAATTTGGACGTATGGTAATTCCTCATGGTACAACTACCATTATTGCCGACGCGCATGAAATTGCAAATGTGCATGGAATTACGGGATTGGAATATATGATTGATGCCGGCAAAAAAACCAAGCTTGCTATCAAGTGGATGTTGCCCTCTTGTGTACCGGCCACACCATTTGAGCATGCCGGTGCTGTGATTGATGCCAAAGCAATGAACGCTCCTCTTTCCAGCGGGAACTTTCTTGGTCTCGGTGAATTTATGGATTTTCCCGGTGTTATTCACGCTGATGATGCCGTCGTGGACAAGCTCATCGCTGCCAAAAATCATGGCATCCCTATAGACGGCCACTCTCCTGCCATTGTTAAAAACGACTTAAACGCTTATGTTGCTGCCGGCATTCACACTGACCATGAATGTTCCGCCAAAGAAGAAATGCTCAGTAAAATTGCTCGAGGTATGTATGCCCTTATGCGAGAAGGCTCAGCGTGCCACGACTTACGAAAGCTGCTAAAGGGAGTTACCTCTGCCAATAGCCGACGCTGTTTGCTTTGTACAGATGATTGTCAACCTAAAACAATTATGGAATTAGGGCATTTAGAAAATCATCTTAGAATTTGTGTAGAAGAAGGATTATCGGGTATCACTGCTATTCAAATGGCTAGTCTAAACGCTGCTGAATGCTATGGACTTGCCGATCGAGGTGCCATTGCTCCCGGGCTACGTGCTGATATCGTCTTATTTGACGACTTACAGCAATTTCATACCCAACAAGTTTGGATTGCCGGAAAACTTACTGCTGAAAACGGTGCTTATTTGCCCTCTTTTGAGCGTCATTCTATTTCATCGGTGCAAGGAGCTCTGCATATCGGTGATTTTAGCAAAGAAAAATTGGCACTCACCATTCATGCTGAAAAAGCTCATGCCATTGAAATTCTTTCTGGCGGCGTGGTCACTCGAAAAAAAATAGTCGACGTACACCGCAACGAACAAGATGAATTTGTTTATCAGCCGGAGCAAGATTTGGTCAAGATAGTTGTCATCGAACGTCATCATGATACCGGTTATGCTTCTGCGGGCTTACTGAGTGGATATGGTATTAAACACGGGGCAATTGCCATCTCAATTGCCCATGATTCACACAATGTCATTACTACGGGTGTAAATGACGAGGATATGGCTTTTGCTGTAGAGCAGCTTGCGCTGCAAGAGGGTGGTGTTATTCTCGTAAAAGACGGCAAAATTCTGGAAAGTATGCCTCTGCCCATTGCCGGACTAATGAGCAACCAAAGTGGTGAATGGGTTGACCGCAAATTGCAGGCCATTCATGAAGCTGCTCATCGTGTACTGGGCGTGAATCGAGATGTTGAACCCATTATGACACTTTGTTTCATGTCTTTGCCTGTTATCCCTGAACTTAAATTGACTGACAGCGGTCTTTTTGATGTTACTCAATTCAAGTTCATTCCGATTGAAGCTGATTGAATCTGAAATTGCCATAGTAATGATCTGTTTTTTGCCTATTTCATAAAGCTAAATGAATATTGTTATAAATTCAACTGATAATCCCACAATCTTTTTACTTTTTGCTGCACTTATGCTATACTAATATTTTAGTTCATTTTAACCGAGGAGGAATTATATGGTCAACCTAATCACTTGGCTAAACAACAACATTATTTGGGGAATTCCCATGCTTGTGCTCATGCTTGGCACCGGCATCCTATTAACAGTTCGTACCAAAGGCGTTATTTTCACACGCTTTGGCACTGTTATGGGCAACACACTTAAAACCATTTTCAAACCCCAACAAGACGATTCTGAAGGCACGATTACCCCTTTTCAGGCAGTTTGCACCGCATTGGCAGCGACTGTTGGAACAGGTAATATCGTTGGAATTGCCCTTGCCATTAGTGTCGGCGGTCCGGGCGCTATTTTTTGGATGTGGGTCTGTGCTATTTTGGGAATGGTTACCAAATTCTGTGAAACCACTTTGGCTGTTGCCTATCGTGAGAAAAACGAACAAGGACAATTTGTCGGAGGCCCCATGTACTACATAAGCAAAGGTCTAGGATGGAAAAAATCTGCGGTTGCTTTTTGTATCTTTGCCGTTATCGCTTCTTTTGGTGTTGGTAATATGGTGCAGGCAAATGCGGTTTCAGGCGGTTTAGAATCAGCTTTTTCAATCCCAACTTTTGTGACGGGCATCGTTTTGGCACTACTGGTCGCTTTGGTGATTATCGGCGGAATTCAGCGCATTTCAGCGATTGCTGAAAGACTGGTTCCGTTTATGGCCATTATGTATATTCTTGCCGCTGTTGTCGTGCTGGTCATCAATGCAGAGAAAATCCCTGCTGCCTTTGGCATGATTTTTAAAGATGCTTTTACCGGAACAGCAGCGATAGGAGGCTTTGCCGGTTCTACCATGATGTATGCTGCTCGTATCGGCGTTGCTCGTGGCGTGTTCACCAATGAGGCTGGTTTGGGCAGTGCTCCCATTGCGCATGCTTGTGCCAAAACTGATCATCCAGCCCGACAAGGCTGCTGGGGCGCTTTCGAAGTGTTTTTTGACACCATTGTTATGTGCACCGTCACTGCACTTGTCATTCTCACTAGTGGTCTATGGACCAACAGCGACATGAACAGCTCTGCCATGTCTTTAGCCGC
The DNA here is from genome assembly GCF_900197595.1 of Scatolibacter rhodanostii. Lineage (GTDB taxonomy): Bacteria > Bacillota > Clostridia > Oscillospirales > Acutalibacteraceae > Scatolibacter > Scatolibacter rhodanostii. The sequence goes on from NZ_FZLO01000001.1 coordinate 729,560, forward strand.
TTTCGGCAATGCTATTCCTGGCGGTGAATATGTTGTTTCTATCGGGCTTGTCCTCTTTGCCTTTGCTACTATCATTGCTTGGTATTACTATGCAGAAAAAGCACTTGAATATATTGCTGGGAAGAAAGCCGTACGAATCTATCAAGCTGTATTTGTTCTTTTGGTATTTGTGGGCTGCGTATCTGAAATCAAATTAGTTTGGGAACTGGCTGATTTGTTCAACGGGCTTATGGCAATTCCAAACTTAATTGCTTTAGTTGCCCTTAGTGCTACCATTGTTAAACTCACTAAAGATTTCTTTGATGACCCCAAAACCATTCGTCCAAACACAACTTCTTTTCATTCATTTCTAAAATTTAAGAAATCAAGTAAAAAAAAATAAGCTTTTTTGCTTTATTATAGCCATAACAAAGAACCTGCTTTCTATAAGCAGGTTCTTTTAGTTTAACCCAATTCCTAAAGACAGTTGAGAAAGATGTGTTAGGCCATGAACAAATCCTTTTTTACGACTAAATAAATCATTAGATAAACACTGAGTGCAAGTAAAGAAAAATTATTACGGCTTTGCAGCAGCATTATAAAACCAAACACCAACATCGGAAAGAGGAATAAAAGTGATATTACGAAGGTGATTTTTCGTGCTTTCTCTGCCCCACACTGTAATGAGAAGAAAGCTCTCAGTGCCAATCCTCCGTCCAATGGCTCGATAGGGAGCAGATGCACGATTCCTAGCGCAAAACTGATAAATGCCCATTCCTGCTGCTGAAATAGAAGCGAAATCCCCCCTATCAATAAATTCATGAGTGGCCCTGCCAGCGATATCTTGATGTTATCTTTATAGGCAAGATTGCTGCCAAACGGAAGCTGAATGCGCAAACCCAAACCTGACACCACAATCAAACTTGGTGCTTTTTTTAGATGAAACATCATGCCCAAGTGGGCAAATTCATGAAGCAAAACAGATATCATCAAAAAGACACCATGTTTAATCCCGGCAAATAAACTCAAAAAAGCAAGCAATACAAAAATCGAAAAATGGATTTTAACTCTGCAATGACGTATATGTAATTCAAACATTAAATTTTCTCCAAAACCTGATTATTATTTTCAGGAACGGAACTTTCAGGAGTGGATTCGGGTTTTGATTCATTTTTTTCAAATGCCGGCAGCTCTATTTCTTGACTGGCTTCCGTTTGATACCACTCTACCACCTGTGTATATCGCCCTGTATCAAAAAACTTAAAATAAAGAAGGGTAAGCACAATAAAGGCGCAGGCAGTGATTTGCATAATCGGCACAAAGCTATATTTTTTTTCAGTGTCTTCCTCATCTTCATCCCAACCGTCGTATTTTTCCTCAAGGCTTTCTTCTGATTCTTCACCAAAAGAATCAATTTCAGCCAAATCGTCTTTGTTTAACATTATAAAATGATACAAATCAGACCACTGCAGCCTTCATTGATTACCCTTTCTAAAGTTTCACGAACTTTATCACGCGCGCTGTCTGGCATTCTGTAAAGCTTATTGTGCATGCCTTCATTAACCAATGAATGAAGCGACTTGCCAAAGATATTAGAATCCCAAATTTCAGTTGGATTCTCTTCAAACTCTTTCAGCAAGTACATCACCAGTTCTTCTGACTGCTGCTCAGAGCCCACAATAGGCGCAATTTCTGTGTTAATTTCAGTTCGCATCATATGAATAGACGGTGCTGTTGCTTTTAGACGAATACCGTACTTACCATTTTGCTTGATGATCTCTGGCTCCTCTAAGGATAGTTCTTCTGTTTCCGGCAGGACAATGCCATATCCGGTATTCATTACATCTTCATAAGCCTGTTCAAGCTTTTGGAATTTCTTCTTTACTGCTGCCATTTCAATCAACTTTTCAAGTATTTCAGACTCGCTGGCAATCTCAAGGTTCGTCTGCTCACTCAAAATTTTGTAGAACAGGTTATGGTCTACCCCTACATCGGCTATGCTTTTACCATTGCCTAAGTTAATATTTTCTACTGCGATGCTTTTGATATAATCACATTTTTTGAGTGACTCAAGCATTGGTTTAACTTCTCTCATCTTGGTGATGTCATAAGAACTCCTGACACTTTCCAGAACAGAAGAGAACAGCCAATGAGAACTATCCAAAGAAGTTACCCAACCGGGCAATTTGAGCTCAACTTCTCGAACGGGGAATTCATAGAGAAGATTACCAATAATACCTTTTACATCTTCTTCGCTAACATCAAGGCAGTTAATGGGAATAACCGGAACCTCGTATTTTTGAGAAAGATTGTTTGCCAATGCCTTTGCTTCTTTGGTTCCTGGTTCAACGCAGTTTAAGAGCATGACATAAGGCCGCCCTGTGGCATCCAGCTCTTTGGTGACTCTCTCTTCCGCTTCTTCATATTCTTCACGCGGAATTTCGCTGATACTGCCGTCTGTTGTGATGACCAATCCAATAGTCGAATGCTCTGTAATGACTTTTTTTGTACCAATTTCGGCCGCCATATCAAAAGGAATATCTTCTTCAAACCACGGTGTTTTTACCATGCGAGGCTGGTCTTCTTCAATATAGCCAAGCGAACTTGGGACAATATAGCCTACACAGTCAATCATGCGAACTTTAAATTCAGCTTCGCCGTCCAGTTTTACTGAAACAGCATTTTCCGGGATAAACTTTGGCTCTGTCGTCATAATGGTTCTCCCAGAGGAAGACTGCGGCAGTTCGTCAATCGCTCTATCACGCTGAGAACCATCCGGAATGTTTGGAATCACGACTGTATCCATAAATTTCTTGATAAAGGTTGATTTTCCGCTTCTAACAGGCCCTACTACACCAATGTAAATTTCGCCGTTGGTTCGTTTTTCTATGTCTTTATAGACGTTAAATTCTTCCATAAATTTCTTTCCTTTCACACTTTTAATGGCGTCGTGCCTAGCGATTACAAATAATGATAGGGCCTGATTTATTTACCTTCTCGTCACTGATGTTATTCTGGGCACGAATATCAGAAATCAAGGCACGATGTTCTTTGGCAATATCCCAAAGCTCTTCACCCTCATAGGCATAATATACAAGAAGTTTTGAATCCGCTGCAGGTAGCTCTGCTTCTTCATCAATTTCAGCAGAAACAAGCTGTTTGCTGGCAAATCGAGAATATAACAGTGAATTAACGGCTGTTTCAACGGCTACTTCTACCGTGCTTTTATCAAGAATACGATATTCCCATATTTCTGTACGAGATTTGCTGTCGCTTTTCTTGATTCGTTCATCACTCAAATCAGAATTATGGTTGAAATCAAATCCTTTTTCAGTGTACATAATTCGGTCTTGTGTATTGGCATAAAGCATACAAATATTATATTTGACACGATGATTCATCTTGCCCTTATCGCAGTAAGAATTTGTTTCAGCGGCTTCTGTCCAAATATCAATAATCTTTTGAATTTCTTCTCCGCTAACGGTTAAGAGACATTTGTTTTTCAGCGTTTCTTCATTCGTGCCGTAAATTTGCATAAAGTTGTTCTGCGCATAATGAAGCTCAGCCGGACGATTGACAGAATAAGCATCGTCAATGACATCTACCTCGTAAGGCTTATACACAAAACCGACCACAAACAAGCGGGCAAATACATCCACCCCAGTATTTTCTCCTACTGTGTCTTCTTTAGGTTGGATACTGCTTTCTCCGCAAATAATATTTACGTCACAAATACAGTTTTCATCAGCACCCGTGCAATCAATCATCTGATCAAAATCAATGCTTGCCGTCATTTTTTCAGCTGTTACACCGTCCACAAAGCTGTTATAGAGGAATGATAAATCTACGGCACCGCTGACATTCAATCTGTCATCTTTGGCTTCAACATCCATTAGGCGAACCGCAATATCGCGGCGCAAAATGTTTTCAATGGGTGGCTTACCACTCTTTAACGGCACGAAATCTTCAAAAGTAAATTGATGACCTACTGCATTAACTGCTTTAGAGGCATTGAGAGTCTGTGTTCTTTTCTCAATGTTTTCGTCATTGACCTCAACAGTGATAAAATCTTTTTTCTGCACAACAGCCAGAACATTTAATCCCAACGTAATATGTAAGTCGACTTTTCTGGCACTGACTGCTCGACAAGTCATATGCTGCACAGTAGGTCTAACACACGCAACCGCGCGTTCGCTGGTACTTTTACTTGGAATTGTGGCGCTAAAAGGTTTTGCAAAGTCACAGCATTTGATTCCTTCACCACGAGAATCCAAATACATAATTCGGATATCGCAGATTCCGTCACAAGTAATGCTTTCGTTTCCTACCACATAGGATGAGATTTCTGGCACTGCTCTGCACTTCAAAATTCGCTGCACATCTGCACAATAGTCTGGAAGATTGTAATCGGTATCAAGCGGGACTTCAAAGTTGCCATCAAAAATGGGTTCAAAGTAATCATAAGGCTCGGTCTTAGTTTTGGCCTGCATATAGAATCCTCTCCTTTTTAGTTCTTACCAATATGTATGCACCAAATTGGAAAGTATTCAAAAAAATGCTGCCAGAATTAATTTCTGGCAGCATTTTTGCTGTAGTATGCAATCAATCTATTTTAACCCAAAGTACCTTACTGCTGAACAATCACTTTGGTTACCTTGGTTTCCCTATGATTCTAGCTTTTTATCAACATCGGGAATTATGTTTTATAGCGTTTATTCAGTGACTTTTTTGATACCAAAAACTTTTCTAAGAACAACCCCTACAAACCCTTTTGTCTTATCAACTATAACTACCTTCATACGAATCACCTATGTCCTTTCTAATTGTGTCAAAAAACAGATTAACAACTAGCAGACACTATTGCTCATCAAACCGAAACCTAATGCAACAAGGATAATTCCGGCAATAAAAAGCGTTAGTCCTGTGGGGCAAAAAGCTGAAATTGTCATGCCCAGACCAAAGCAAATCGTGCACATATATCTGGTTCTGCGATTTTGAAAACATGATAAATTAAACTTATTTCTCCCCATATTGCAACCCGTCTTTCTCTCACTATGTTTTGCTTTATTATATACACAGGTGAGAAAAAATGTTACTCTTCATAAAGCATAACAATTGCAGTTCCATTATGTACCACAATTTTTGCGGTATCCTCTACAATCCGATTGCTCACGCCCATAAGTGTGCCGCCGCAAGAAAGAGTTTGTCCTGTTAATGGGTATTTCACGCCATAATAAGTTACATTACAGGTAGCGCCCGCAAAGGGAAAAACAGAAAGAGTAGAACCTTTTGAATCTGTAATCGTCAGCCTACTATTTTTCAAAACAATGATTTTTGTTTTTTCGTCTGCCAAAATTCCTTTTGCCCCGCAGTTGGTAATATATTTTAGCACCTCAAGACTGGCAAAAGAATGGTCAAACCGAGCACCGCCAAGACAACCAATTAAAACAAAATCATTAAATCCGGCTCCCAAAGCTTTCATCACAGCATACATTGTATCGGTGACATCCTTGTCGACAGGAAGAGTGATTTTTCGCACCGAATCGGGCACAGCAATCTTAAGGGAATCAAAGTCCCCCACAACCAAATCTGGCTCAATATCAAATTTTTGGGCGGTTGCATAACCACCGTCAGCACAGATTACAAAATAATCGTCGGGGTTAAATTCCCGAAAAATTTTGGCACTGCGAAACGGCACGGCACCGATTACCATACACTTTTTGTTTACCATGGTTTATTGTCCTTTATCTCTTGATAGATAACTTTATAGCTTTGATGTCTTGAAACGCTAATGTTACCTTCCTCCACTGCTTGCAAAATGGTGCAGCCTTTCTCGCAGGTATGAGAGCAAGAAGTAAACTTGCATTGTCCAAAATATTCTTCAAATTCTCGAAACCCGTGAAAGAGCTCGTCCAAACTAGTCATATCATATTTTGCCACATCAAATGTCGAAAAGCCAGGAGTATCTGCCACATAGCTGTTTTCTTCAATTTTATACAACTCAACCTGCCGTGTTGTATGCCGGCCTCGACCCAGTTTACGGCTAATTTCGCCGGTTTCTAAATAAAAAGCTGGAAAAAGTGCGTTTAACAGTGTCGATTTTCCCACTCCAGAGTTTCCGGTTAGAGCAGATATTTTTCCTTTTAATCGCTCATGAATTTCATTCAAACCCTGGTTTTCTAAAGCAGACACAACAAGACAAGGCACTCCTGCCTTGTCATAAATCTTTTTCAGTTCAGTTAATTTATCTTCACCCTCACACAAATCATTTTTTGTGATGACAATGATAGGTTCAATTTGATTCATTTCAGCAGCTGCTATGGTCTTATCGATCATTAGCGTATCTGGTGACGGGTCGACCAAAGACACAATAATAAATAGATTATCAATATTGGCAACTGCCGGTCTAACCAATGAATTTTTCCTAGGCAGAATCTCATCGATTACGCCCGTTTGGTCTTCTTCGGTTAAAATTTTTACATGGTCACCGGCGCAAGGAGAAATACCCGTTTTTCGAAATTTCCCTCTGACAGAGCATTCATAAATACCCTCTACTGTCTCTATATAATAAAAACCACCAATACCTTTTAAAATCAATCCTTCTATCATAGGCTGAACCATGCTCTCTTTTTATCCATTTATTCCTGTTCCCCCATGACCTGCGGTATCACCCTGATTGCCTGAGCCTTGAGATGACTGTGAAGGAGTCTCTGTAGGTGTCGGCACAAAGCTATATGTGTCAACTGTTTCTACTGTCATTGTATCATAATGAAAATTTAATTCCATATACGTCTGATCATTTAGTCTGACAGAAATTCGGTCAATTGTCCCTGATTTTCCTGTGAAGTTCAAGGTGTACTGGCCTTTCATGGCAAGATTTACGCCGCTCTCTTCTGTTTGTAATGTACCATTTTGATACACTCTCAATGTGACGTCTTCATCAACATTAGGGAGCCCAATTGAATAGCTAATTTGTTTTGGTTTTCCTTTACCCGAGCTAATTACCAAGTCAACTTTTGAACCTTCAGTGATAGATTGACCAGATTCAGGGCTTACGCTGATAACAATACCTTCATCTGCTTCGCTAGCATCATCCATGGTTCTTTCACCAACAGTTAGTTCTGCGCTCTCTATTGCAGCTACGGCTTGATCAACTGTCATGCCCACTAAATCTGCTGGAACAGGAACCTGTCTTTGTGATTTCCCTTTACTGACGTAAAGTATAACCGTTGAGCCTGGCGAAACATTCGAATGAAGTACAGGCTCTGTACGGATAACATAACCCTCTTCAATATTATCATCTGGTATACTCTGAATTTTCGTTTTTAGCCCTAAATCGACAAGCTGATTAATTGCATCTGTTTGCTCAGCACCTGTCAAATCAGGAACTGTAACCGGTTGTTCTTCCCCTTTATTGATCGTCAAAGTGACTTCTCTGCCTTTTTTTACGGTCATCCCACTAGGCGGATCTTGCTTTAGCACTACACCTGCCTCTTTATCCGGATTATTACCTGATTCAAGCTTGAAGGTGTAATTGCTATAAAGGGTATTTCCGCTGATTTCTGTCTCATAGTTTTTATTGACAAAATCGGGTAGTACCAGCGTGTCATCTTCTTTTTGCTCCATTTGTCTAAAGGTCTGAATTGCATAATTAATGCCAAATGCAGCTCCTGCCAGCAAAATAGCCGCGAGAATCCCCACGATAATCATACTGCCATTTCTGCGGCGTTTTGATTTCACTAACTCTTCTTCATATTCATAATGATCATCATAGTCAGGTGTCGTTGCCCCTACTGTGGCATAATCGCTAACATTAGGCTCAGGTTTACGATTATAATCAGCAGGCATTTGCAATGTTTCGTAACGAAACACAATTTGAGGATTTAAGCGGAATTTTTCAATATCCTCAAGCATTTCACGGCAAGAAGTAAATCGATTGGCTGCATTCTTTTCCATTGCATGCATAACAATCTGTTCTAATCCGACAGGGATAGACGGGTTAATTTCACGAGGAGAAACAGGTTTTGCCTGCAACTGCATCAAAGCGACAGAAACAGCACTGTCTGCCACAAAAGGCAATTTCCCTGTCAGCATTTCGTACATCATGACACCTGTTGAATATATATCTGCACGGTCAGTGATATAACCACCCTGCGCTTGTTCAGGAGAAATATAGTGTACAGAGCCTATCGCTACATCTGTAGTCATCGTCTGCGTTTCGCTTTGCAAGAAACGAGCAATGCCAAAATCAGTCACTTTAATCGTTCCGTTACTCATAAGAATAACGTTTTGAGGTTTTATATCTCGATGAATAATCCCTTTCTCATGCGCACATTCGAGTGCTGTGAGAATTTGATTCATGAAATGAATAGCCTCTTGCCAGCGTATGGTACCCTGTTGTTCAATATATTGCTTTAGCGTAATACCATCTAAATATTCCATGACAATATATTGGATTTTATCTCCAAAGCTAACATCAAATATTTTAACTATATTATCACAAGATAAAAGAGCAATGGCTTTTGATTCATTACGAAAACGACGCAAAAAATCGCTATTACTCGAAAATTCTTCTTTTAAAATTTTGATGGCGACCCAGCGGTCATCCAGTTTATCATAAGCCAAATAGACAAAGGCCATTCCGCCTACACCCACTAGTTCATGAATTTCATATCGTCCGTCAAGACGTTTTCCTATATATTTATCCTGCATTTACTTTCTACCTTTCTGTGCTTTCATTCAAAGGTTTTTTACGTTCACTATTTTAACATCTATTAGGCAAAAATCACTGTAGCGCTGATGTTATCTGCTCCACCGGCTTCTACGGCATAGTCAATTAATTTTTGAATTAAGCCGCCGTCTTTATAATCATTAATATAAGTAGAAAGCGTATCATCATCCACATAATTTGTCAAGCCATCTGTGCAGGCAATTACACAATCTCCTTCTTTGATTGTATGACTGCTATAATCGCACTCTACATCATCTTTCACGCCAATGGCACGAGTGATTATGTTTCTTTTAGGGTGCACTCTCGCTTCTTCTTGCGTAATTTGGCCTAAATCGACAAGGCTCTGCACATAGGAATGGTCTTTTGTAAGCTTAATCAGCTTATCTCCGCTTTTAAGATAAGCACGGCTATCTCCAACATGCACCGTATGCAGCGTATGTTTGTCTACCACCAAGATAACCGCTGTTGTCCCCATACCTGCAAGCTCTGGCATCTCAACAGATGTCTTATATACGGCATGATTTGCTTTCTGCACAGCAGCATTTAAAAAAGCACGCATATCTTTGGGTTTGTTTGCTTTTTCCGATAAATTTTCCAATTCATCCCGAATTGATTTCAGCGCAAGAGAGCTGGCCACACTACCTCCGCTCACGCCGCCCATGCCATCGCAAACGATTCCCCATACAAGGTTCTCTTGCAGGGCACCGCACGCACATGCATCTTGATTAGACTGCCGAACCGTTCCTATGTCTGTTCCACATTCAACCTTCATCAATTGCACTCCTCCTTGTCAAACTTTCCCCTCAACTGCCCACAAGAGGCATCTATATCTGCACCAAGCGTTCGTCTAACCGTTGCTGAAATACCCGAGGATTCTAAAATCCTCACAAAACGCTTTTGTCTGGCAATTGAACTCTTTTGAAATCCAGTTTCTGTCACAGGATTAACCGGTATCAAGTTCACATGAGCAATAATTCCCTTTAGTCTTTGTGAAAGCTCTCTGGCTGCCTCGTCAGAATCATTCACACCATCAATCATGGCATATTCAAAAGAGATTCTGCGGCTAGTTTGATTTGTATAATAACGGCAAGCTTTTAAAAGCTCACTTATATTCCATTTTTTGTTGATTGGCATCGTTTGTCCACGAATTTCGTCATTGGGGGCGTGCAATGAAATAGAAAGCGTCAGCTGCAACTTTCGCTCTGCTAAATCATAGATTTTATCGACAATACCACAAGTAGAAAGTGAAATGTGACGCATGCCAATATTCATACCATTGTCGCCGGAAACAAGCTCCAAAAAACGCAGAACATTCTCATAGTTATCAAGTGGTTCTCCCATTCCCATCAGCACGATGTTGCTGACACGAACCGATTCATCCTTTTGTGCCATCTGAATTTGGGCCAGCATTTCAGACGCCGAAAGATTGCGAAAAAAACCACCTTTGCCTGTCGCACAAAAAGTACATCCCATTTTACACCCAACTTGGGTAGAAATGCAAATCGAATATCCATGATGATATTGCATGAGAACAGCTTCTATATATTCTCCGTCATGCAACTTGAATAAATATTTAGCAGTTCCATCTATTTTAGATTTTTGTTTGCGGACAATCTCCACATTTCTGATGACAAAAATTTCATCCAGCTGCTCTTGCAATTTTTTACCGATATTGGTCATATCCGCAAAACTTTCAGCTGATTTTTGATGAAGCCACTCATAAATTTGCTTTGCTCTAAATTTAGGCAATTTCATCTCTATTATTTTTTCTGTCAGTTCTTTTTCATTCCATGATTTAATATCTATCTTTTCCAAAAAAAAACTCCTAAACCTACACTCTTTCAAAAAGAGCAATAAAAAATCCATCTGATGCCCCTGCAAATGGCATAAGTGTTGCCATGCCCTGTTGCTCTTCTCTTGCTCTTGTAATTCCTGTTGGCAGTTCAAATTCATGTGCCTTAAAGGCAGAATTTTCTGCCAAAAAGCGATTGGCAACCGCTTCATTTTCTGCCGGATTTAGGGTACAAGTCGAATAAAGAAGTTTTCCGCCTTGTTTCACAAGCTTGGAAGCGTTTTGCAGAATTTGATATTGAATCTGAGGCAAATTGTTAATACTGGCAAGCGATTTATAGCGAATCTCTGGCTTTTTGCGAATAACACCGTAACCGGAACAAGGTACATCACACAAAACCTTATCAAAGTCAGGCTGTAGTTCCCATTTTTCCGTAGCGTCATGCCGTTCAGCTTGAATCACAGACAAGCCAAGACGTTCCGCACCTGCCTGTACCATTTTAACTCTACCCTTATATAAATCAAAGGCATAAAGCTGGCCTTGGTTTCGCATCATCTCTGCCATGGTGAAAGCCTTACCGCCTGGGGCACTACAACAATCAAGCACTTTGTCGCCCGCCTTTGGCGCTAAAATGTGACAAGCAATTTGAGAAGACAGATCTTGCACATGAAACCATCCATTCTGAAATTCTTCCCAGTTTGGTATAGCCCCTTCCCCATCTACAATAAGCATATCAGGCAGAAGTTCAGACTTTATTAATTCTACCTCATGTTTCTTAAAGGATTCTGAAATTTCATTTAAAGATGTTTTAACATTATTCACTCGGATAAAAATTTCACTTTTTTGCGAGAACGATTCCAACAGCTTTGTCGTGATTTCTTTTCCATACGCTTTCTGCCAGTGAATAATCAATTCAGCCGGAATTGAATATTGTACCGAAAGACTCTGCACATCTTTCCCTTGCGGCAACTGGATTGAAGCTTTTTGGCGCAAAAGGGAGCGAAGAACAGCATTAACAAAACCCGAAAGCGGTGCTTTTCCAAAGCTTTTCATCAATTCAACCGCTTCATTGACCGCTGCTGAATCAGGTATTTTGTCCATAAATATCATCTGATAGGCCGCACTGCGCAGAACTGCTTCTGCCAAGGTATCAATCTTCTGCGTTGGATTTTTAAGAGCGAAAGACAGATAGAAATCAAGTGTAATCTGTTTTTCAATGGTGCCGTAGAAAATAGCGGCTGCCAGACGTTTGTCCCTACTATCCAATTCATATTCGCGCAGTACCTTGTCTATGACAATATTTGAATATCCCTCATTCTCTTTCACTTGCAGCAAAGCTTGCACCACTGCTCTTCTTGCCGAATGTTCCATCTTTACCCCTGTTTTCTAAGAAAATATACTTAAACTGTCTTTACCCTTTATTCCCAAAATAACTATTGGAATCAATCGGATGACCCAAAAGATAACTTTTGCCATTCATTCGCTTTCCGTTTTCCGGTTGAATTTCGGTTAGTTTTAACGCTCCGCTTCCACAATAGACTACAAATTCTCCGCCTACAGCTTCCGCTTTTCCGCTTTCGCCATGAAGAGACAGCACTTCTGCTCTATGAATTTTGATTTTTTTATCGTCATAAAACGAGAACGCAGACGGCCATGGGTTCAATCCTCGAATCTGATTATGAATTTCATCAGCCGATTTACGCCAATCTATTTCACTTTCTTCTTTTGAAAGCATTGCCGCATGAGTGGCTTCTTCTGCATTTTGGGGCGTGCGAGCCAACTTTCCCTCTTGTATATCTTGCAAAGTTTCTACTAAAAGCTCGGCACCAATCATCTTTAAGCGATCAAACAATTCACCAGATGTTTCTTCTGCACCAATTTCTGTTTCGCGCATAGAGATAATATCGCCGGTATCAAGCCCTTCTGCCATATACATAATGGTGACACCTGTTGTTTTTTCGCCCTCCAGTACAGCACGCTGAATCGGAGCTGCGCCACGGTATTTGGGCAGCAATGAGCCATGCACATTGATACATCCCATAGGTGGAATATCCAATATTTCTTTAGGTAAAAGTTTACCGTACGCAGCAACCACAATCACATCGGGTTTCATATCACGAATTTGCTCCTGCACTTCAGGCTTTCTCAAAGAAGCCGACTGGCATACTTGAATATCACAAAGCAAAGCTGCCTCTTTCACAGGAGGAAATTGCATTTTATGCCCTCTACCCTTAGGTTTGTCCGGCTGACAAAAAACAGCGCAAACTTCATGACCGCTTTCCACCAACTTTTGAAAAGATGGCACGGCAAAATCAGGCGTACCCATAAAAATAATTCTCATCGTTCTCACATCCTCGTTTAACACATAATGAAACCCTACTATTCCTCGTAGCAGGTTCCCACGTCCAAGCTTTCTTGCCTTGGTTTTAATCAATCATGTGCCTTTATTTCAAGTTTAAAGTCAAGTCAGCAGACATCAATCATCAATCTCGTATTCGCCGCTTTCCAATTCTTCTTCTGTTAGCATACGGCTGACCTTTGTGTCATAGGTTATGCCATGCAAGTGGTCGATTTCATGAGAAAAAGCTCTTGCCGCAAAGCCTTCAGCTGTTTTTTCAAAGTAGTTACCGTTTCTGTCCTGCGCTCTTACGGTTACTTTCATGGGGCGCTTTACAAGACCAAATTGCCCGGGGAATGACAAACATCCCTCTGCGCCGTTCTGACAGCCCTCTTCCTCTAAAATCACAGGGTTAATCAGCTCGATGACAGGTTCATCTTCTTCTACGTCAATAATGCAAACCTGACGCAACACGCCGACCTGTACAGCTGCCAAGCCAGCACCTTTAGCCTCCGTAAGTGTATCTTTCATGTCTTCTAACAACTGATGCAATCTATCATCAAATTTCTCAACCAAGCGGCTCTTTTTCTTTAAAATCGGATCGCCGTCTTGTACAATATTACGAATTGCCATTTTACATTCCATCCTTTCTCATTCATCACCTGACAACATATAAATAGCACAGCTGCTATTTATATTCTTTACTAAAATTCTTATATTTTGTAGAAGTAAAACCTACATTTTGTTTGCTTATTCATGCTTTTACCAAGCCTATTATAACACATGATAAGGGTTGGTAGCAGCATAAACAGTCACTCCAGTATTTTTTTTATCCAACGCAAAATTTTTGAGTAGATTTGTCATCATTTCTCTGAATTTTACTGTGTTTTTACATTTAATCAGAATTTTATACCGATACTTTTCACTGACTTTTGCCACAGCAGCTGGCGCCGGCTGCAGTACCCGCAGTGGTAAAGAAGGGTATTGTTCTTTCGCCAACTCGCTTAGTGTCTGTAAAAAGCGTTGTGCTGCTTGTCTAACTCTTTTTTCATTGATACCCGTAAAACCCGTTACGCAAATATCTACAAAAGGTGGATACAAGAGCGCTTTACGAAATGCAATTTCCGCTTCATAAAAGCCTTCGTAATCTTGCTGTGCCGCCAAAGCAAGATATTCGTTTTCAGGGTAATAAGTTTGGATCAGTGCTTCGCCTTTGCTGCTACGACGCCCGGCTCTGCCAACAACTTGTGTGAGCAAGTCAAACGTTTGCTCATTACTGCGGAAATCATCGCTAAAAAGCATTAAATCAGCCGAAAGTACACCCACTAACGTGACATTCTCAAAGTCAAGTCCTTTTGCCACCATTTGTGTACCGACCATAACATCATAATCGCCTTTGCGAAATTCATCCAATTTATTTTCAAGGCTATATTTGCCTGCTGTAGAATCCGTATCAATACGTAATATTTTGGCATCAGGCAGGCACTTTGCTAGCTCTTCTTCTGCTTTTTGTGTACCCGAACCCCTAAACTGCACATACTCACTGCCACAACTTGGGCAGATATCTTTAAACTTGACAGAATATCCACAATAGTGGCACATTAGCCGACCATTCGCCGCGTGATAAGTAAGAGAAATGCTGCAATGCGGACATGATGCCACCTCGCCGCATTCTTTACAGGCTATAAAAGTATGATAACCACGTCGATTTAAAAGGATAATCGATTGCTTATGCTTATCAAAGTTTTCTTGCAGACAAGCGGATAAAGTAGGGCTTATTAAAGTACCTGCTGTAGCCATTTCTTCTTTGTTCAAATCAATTAAAGCCACCTCTGGCATTTCAGCTTCACCAAAACGAGAAGTGAGCTTATAAAGAGAAAAACGACCGGTTTGGGTAGCGTAATACGACTCAATCGAGGGTGTCGCAGAGGAAAACAAGCACAGACCTTTATTTTCAGCACAGCGCTTAATGGCTACTTCCCTAGCATCATATCTGGGTGCCGATTCTGACTTATACGTGTGCTCCTGCTCCTCGTCCATGACGATTAACCCTAGATTTTGAATTGGAGCAAACACAGCGGAGCGTGTTCCTACGACAATTTTCGCCTCACCACGCTTAACACGTTTCCATTCATCTAGCCTCTCTCCCAAAGAGAGCTTGCTGTGAAAAACAGCTACTGCCTCCCCAAAAAGAGCCGAAAACTGGCGAATTGTTTGTGTCGTCAACGAAATTTCAGGTACCATGACAATGATTCCCCGACCCATTGCATATACATGCTGCATAAGCTTCATAAAAACAGAGGTTTTTCCGCTCCCTGTTACCCCATAAAGCAACGCACAAGCACTTTTCTCTTTGTCAAATTCAGATTTTAGCCCATCATAAGCCTGCTGTTGTTCTGGTGACAAACAAATGTCGCTGTTAATTTGTTCGCATTCACCCATTTCAGGACGACGATACACCTCATATCCAAAACGTTCTGCTGCCCCTTTTTCTGCCAAAGCTTTCAGAACAGCCATGCTTGCTCCTGTAAAGTAGCAAATCTCTTTTTCTGAAACCGTCCCTACCTCTAAAAGCGTTTGATACAGCTCTGCTTGACGCGGCGACAATTTACCTGAAAAATCAGGGACAGCACGCACCATCTTTGAAAAGGCATCTTTAATTTTAGTGGACGCCTTATTTACCCTTAAGATAATACCTTTTTGCAATAAATCTACAAATTCAGGGCAACTCTCTGTGATGCCTAGTGTTTTAGCCACCACATCAAACGGCACCGATTTCACAGTTTCATATAAAAGGGAAAGAACTTGCTTCTGTATACCGCTGTAATTTTCAAGATTCTCAAAGCCGTCTTTTAAAATATAGCTATTTTTCAGACGGTAGCCAAACCCGGCAGGAATCATCAATTTGGCAGCCTCAAATAATGTGCAGAAATATCGTTCCCGAAGCCAAAAGACAAGCTGAATCATTTCTGCATCCAATACAGGCACTTTATCAAGTAGCTGTAGAATGGATTTCATCGCTGCATTCGGTTTTTCTTCAGCATTTTCAGAAACAGAAAGCACCAAACCCACGCGTCCTATATTTCCTCGCCCAAAAGGCACAAGAACTCGCACGCCAAGCTTTATTTCTGCCTCTAGCTCATGGGGAACAGAATAGGTAAACGGCTTGTCAAAATGATATAGTGTGTTCTCAACAGCTGTTTCAACCCACATGGATTAATTACAGCTTACCATGCAAAATTTCCGGCTCTACAATGTCATATTTTCCGGCAACGAAATCTTGCACAGCTAAATCAACTGGCTTTTCAATCATATCTTCGCCTTTGGCTTCTAGTTCTTCTGTAATTTGACGAGCGCGTTTCGCCACGGCAATCACCAAAGAATAGTAGCTTTCGTGAGGGGTTGTGATGATATTTTCAGAAGGTCTTAGCATAATTACATTACTCCTTTAATGAGGTCATTTTTATTTTTTTTAAGGGTTTCTGCTGTCATAATAGCTTTAAGCTCAGCGACAGCATCTTCTAAATGATCGTTTACAATCGCATAATCACAATTTTGGGAATAAGGAATTTCTAGTTTTGCCGTTTCCAGTCTTCCTTTGATTACTTCTTCCGATTCTGTTCCACGGTCACGAAGTCTTTTTTCTAAAATCTCCATAGAGGGAGGTAAAACAAACACAGAAACTGAATCTGGCAAAAGTTTTTTAACCTGTGCCGCACCCTGCACTTCAATCTCTACAATGACATCAAAGCCTTCTTCTGCCCACTTTTCAAGCGGTGCTTTCGGAGTGCCATAGTAATTGCCGCAATATTCGGCGTGTTCTAACATTTCATCATTCTTGACCATTACTTCAAATTCTTCACGGCTGACAAACCAATAGTGCTCACCATGATTTTCGCCTGGTCTCGGTGCTCTGGTGGTAGCAGAAACAGATAAACGTGCCTCTGCGCTTTGCCCCATGACTTGCTGTATAATACTACCCTTACCGCTTCCCGATGGGGCGAGTACTACAAATACAACACCTTTTTTCATTCCTTTGCCTCCGCTTGCTCTGTTTCATTTACTTTTTCTGCAATCTTTTCAGGCACTAAAGCTGAAATAATGACTGCTGTGCTATCCGTTATAATAACAGATTTTGTTTTGCGCCCAAAAGTAGCATCAATTAAGGTGTGGCGCTCTTTGGCTTCTTGTATCATGCGCTTAATCGGTGCTGATTCTGGACTGACAACCGCCACTATTTTTTCTTCTGAAACCTGGTTTCCAAATCCAATATTCACCAGTTTCATATATTTCACCTCTTTTAGTCCAGTATCCCAAGCTAACTAAACCTTAATGCCGCTGGTTTCTTGCTAAAACAGCAAGCATTTATTCTATATTCTGCACTTGCTCCCGAATTTTTTCAATCTCGGCTTTGATTTCTACAATCATATAAGCAATTTCAGAATTCATTGATTTAGAAGCTATCGTGTTGGCTTCGCGGTTCATTTCTTGCACTAAGAAATCAATTTTTCTGCCAACTGGGGCATCAGATTCAACCATATTTTCCAACTGCTTAAAATGGCTTTTTAAGCGAACCGTTTCTTCATCTACGGCTACTTTATCTGCAAACAAAGCAGCTTCTGTCAAAATTCTCTGCTCATCAATTTGTTTGTCTTGCAGAACTTCCTCTAACTTCAGGCGCAAACGCTCTTCATATTTTTGCACTGTCTTGGGCGAAGTTTTTTCAATTTCGCTGACAATTTCAATAATATGAGCTGCACGCATGAGCATATCCGCTTTCAGTCGTTCTCCTTCTGTTTCACGCATGAGAACAAATGCATCTACAGCTTTTTCCACGATTTGTTTAACTGACGCAACAACCTCATCTTCATCTTCCGGAGTTTTGTTTAAAGTCAAAATATCAGCATATTTAGATAGCAGTGTTAGCGAAATGTCTTCTGTAATCTCATAGGTTTCTTTAATTTCTTGAAAAGCGTCGACATAGCCCTTTACCAGTGTATGGTTCACAAGCACTTTTGCATCGTTGCTTTCCAGTGTTTCAATTTGAACATACACGTCGATTTTCCCACGAGAGACACGACTTTGCAAATAGGTTTTAATCGGGTCTTCTAAAAATAGATAGCCCCTTGTAATACGCTGTGAAATTTCGAGAAATTTGTGATTGACTGCTTTAATTTCTACTGTGATATGTCTGCCTGAAATGATTTCTTCATGCCTGCCGTACCCTGTCATACTTTTCAGCATTTCATCAGTCCTAACTTTTTATTTCGGCTTTTCTGTCAAAAAGCGATTTTGTCGAGCCTAATAACCCTCTTGACATACTATATTATTTTAACATTATCACTTCTCAATTGCAACTAGATAGCAGAAATTCTGTTTGCTTTTCGTAAAAAATATATTCTTATCCGAATAATCGGTTGGCAATTTCTACTGAATCCATTGCGTTTCTGGCGTAAAAATCGGCACCCACAAATTCGGCATATTCTTCGTTCAAAACAGCGCCGCCAACCATGATTTTGCAATCAAGCTTTTTCTCATGAATCATCTCAATGGTTTTTTTCATATTTTGCACAGTTGTGGTCATCAATGCACTGAGTCCCACTAATTTAATCTCGTGCTTTTGAATCATCTGAACGATTGTTTCGGCTGGTACATCCTTACCTAAATCAAAAATTTCATAGCCGTAATTTTCCAGAATCATTGCCACAATATTTTTACCGATATCATGGATATCGCCTTCTACTGTTGCCAGCAGTATTTTGGCTTTATATTCCGGCTTTTCGCCTGCCTTTTCCATATGATTCTTAATGACTTTAAACCCGGCTTTCACACTTTCTGCCGACTGCATCAGCTGCGGCAAAAACATTTTTTGCGTTTCAAATCGCTCGCCCACGATATTCAGTGCCGGAACAAACTCGTTGTCGATAATGGACAGTGCTGTTGCCCCTGAAGACAAAAGATTTCTTACCTGTGCAGCAGCTTCCTCTTTTCTCCCTTGCAAAATCAACTCTTGTAAGCTTACGTTGGTCTTGTCTACATTTTGTGCGGTGGGTTGTGCACTCGTTTGATGATACTGCTCAATGAAAAACCTTGCGCCACTGTCTTGGTTATTGAGCACACGGAAAGAGTCAACCACACGGCGATAATCTTCTGACAAAGGGTTTAAAATCGGCGCATCTAATCCTGCCCCAAATGCTGCCGCCAAAAAAGTAGCATTGACAATATTTCTTGATGGGAGTCCAAACGAAATGTTACTCACACCCAAAACAGTCTTTAGACCTAATCTGCTCTTGACAAGCTTTATGGCATTGAGTGTTTCCATGACCTGTTCTTGTTGTGCCGAAGCCGTCAACACAAGGCAGTCAATGAGCACATTTTCTTTGCGAATTCCATATTTAAGCGCTTCGGCAAGGATTTTTTCAGCAATCGCAAAACGTCCCTCTGCTGTGTCAGGAATTCCACTTTCATCCAGTGTCAAACCAATAACGGCAGCTCCGTATTTTTTGACAATAGGCAATACTGCTTTTAAATTTTCTTTCTTGCCATTCACTGAATTGATAAGCGGTTTTCCATTATAAATGCGCACGCCGGCTTCAATCGCCGCAATATCAGAGCTATCAATTTGCAAAGGCAGATCGGTCACACTCTGAATCTCACGAATGACTTCTACCTGCATAGCGGGTTCATCAATATCAGGCAAACCCACATTAACATCAAGAATATCACTTCCCGCGTCAGTTTGGTTAATTGCTTCTCCGATAATATATTCCAAATTATGATTCAGCAGTGCTTCTTTTAGCTTTTTCTTGCCAGTGGGATTGATTCTTTCTCCAATCACAGAAACTCGTTTATCAAGCACTACCGTTTTTGTAGAAGACGTAATTGCTGTGATATTTTTTGGTGTAACAGCAACTGTTTTAATCTGTTTTCTCATTATGTCTAACTGCGCAATAAATTCGGGCGTTGTTCCGCAGCATCCACCGATAATCCGAACCCCTTTTTGCAACATTTCTTTTGAATAGTCACGAAATTCTTCAGGCGTGATTTTGTAAACTGTTTCTCCGCAGCAAATTTCAGGCAGTCCGGCATTGCCTTGCACCATAACAGGAACATGGCAATAGGTCAGCATTTCTTCTACAATAGGCATCAATTCTTTCGGGCCAAGCGAGCAGTTCACGCCCAAGGCATCGACACCTAAATCTTCTAAAGCCACTACTGCTGTCAACGGATCCGTGCCCATAAAAGTTCTGCCGTCCTCTTGAAACGTCAGCGTGCAAAACACGGGTAACTTGGTGTTTTCTTTTACTGCCAAAATAGCAATTTTAGCTTCTAACAAATCAGAAATTGTCTCAATGATGACACAATCGGCACCGCTTTTTTCTGCCTGTACTGCCTGCGCTTTAAAAATGTCATAAGCCTCTTGCCACGAGAAAGTTCCCAACGGCTCAATCATTTGTCCGAGAGGACCGATATCCATGGCCGTGTATCTGGCTCCGCTCTCTTTTACCAAACGAATGCCGGCTTCAATCGCTGACAGATATTCGCTTTCCTCCATTTTGAGCGGGTTAGCTTGAAAGGTGTTTGCTGTGATTACATCAGCACCCGCTTTGACATAATCCTCATGAATGCTTCGCACAATATCAGGGTGACTGATATTGTAGCGTTCCGGCAGTTCACCTGTCGGCAAGCCTCTCTGTTGCAGCATTGTACCTAATCCACCGTCAAACAACAGAATATTATTTTTCATCTCGTTTAAAACGCCCACAGGGAAATCCGTCCTTTCGTCTTTGACAATTTTCTTTTAAAGAGCAAATACTGCAAGAATCTGCCTGCTCTCTTTTTTCTACAAATAATCCAAAAATGGATGTAATCGATTTTCTGGGAATCATAATATGATTAGCGTTACAGGTCAAACCAATCTTGCGCTGTGCATCTAGCAGAGACAAAATCTGCGGTTGAAGAGAAAGCGGCAAATCACCATACCCAACCCCATAGCCGAAATTTGGAATCCACTGGGTAAGTCCTTCTTTTTTGATAATCTCCTGCAAAACCTGATCAGAATATTTCTCAATAATCTCTGTGCAAACAGCTTCTAAGACAAGGGTTTTGGTTAACTGTGCACGCGCATAGCGTTTAATTACCAGTTCCGCTTCTATACCCAGTGTCAGCGCCAGTACAATGGTTTTTTCAGCACCATCTAAGTGATTGACAATATCTTTACCGGGTAAAATAAATCCATCTCCAAGCAAAACTATTCCATGTTCATTTTTCTCTATATCAAATACTCGATAAACAAATCTCGGACGTAGTTTATTAAAAAGTTCTCTTTTGCACTCTTCTATCAACTCTTGAATTGACTTTGTTTCTGAATCTGCCGGCATACTAAGATACCGCATAATTTCATTGTGGTCTAAATTAAGTGGTTCCATTCGTTTGTCCTTCCTAATTTTGCTAAATTTGCAGTAGACTATAAGATTAACCAATTCAAAAGTAGAATAAAAGACAGAAATAATCTATATGTACTGAATAATTTTGACACCTAGTAAATGCTGATTTAAGCAATTGTGTCTTACAATTTAAACCTAAATCTTGTGCTTCATTTTATCACTGTGTTGCTGTTAAGTCAACGTATATCCCCTCTTTTTCCCATTGTCCCATTCATAAAACCTATGGCTTTCCATAGATTAATCACTGCTTGTCTTTCCTTAATAATTAGTATAAAATGAATTATATTATTGCATATAAGGAGCATTTTCATGAAAAAACATTCACACATTCTTCGCTATTTATCAACCGCTTTCTTTGCGCTGCTGCTCACAATTGGTTTAGCTGGTTGCCAAAACCAACAAACAGCGTCCACAAAGCCAGATTCTTCTTCGGTCTCTAGCAGTGTTTCTCTTGCCAGTGAAAAAGCCAATGAAGCTGCAAAAATCAACCTAGATTTTCGCGTTGTCGGGAAAGACGGCAAGGAAGAAACTTTTGCGATAACTTCAGAAAAAACAAACCTAAAAGAAATATTGGACGAGCAAAACCTAATTGAAGGCTCTGATTCTTCTTATGGTTTTTTTGTTACTACCGTAAACGGTGAAACCGCTGATGATGCTAATCAGGAATGGTGGTGTCTGACCAAAAACGGAGAATTGTGGAATTACGGTGTTTCTGACACCGAGGTAGCTGACGGCGATAAATTTGAATTCACACTAACTGTAGGTTATGACCAGTGAAAGAAAAATTGCGCTCTATGACCGCTATTGCTGTTATGGGCGTCATTCTGCACATCTCTAAAGAAGTAATCGCCTTTTTGCCAAATATCGAGCTCGTTTCATTGCTAACCATACTTTTTACGTTAGTTTTTGGTAGAAAAGTATTTGGCGCATTGGGGATATTCGTTCTATTACAAGGTATTAGCTATGGTTTTGGTACTTGGTGGCTTTCTTATCTTTATATTTGGCCGCTACTAGCTGTTTTAACCTATCTATTTCGTTGGATTAAACCAGCTTGGGGTTGGGCACTTTTTTCAGGCCTATTCGGTCTTGCTTTCGGTGCTCTTTGCTCACTTATTTATTTGTTTATTGCCAGCCCCACTTACGCTTTCTCTTATTTTTTGAGTGGTATTAAATTCGATTTATTGCATTGTGGCGGCAATTTTTTATTAGCTTTTTTACTCTTTAAACGTCTGAAATCAGTTTTAGAAATGATTGAGAAACGACTTCATTCCTCAAACTATTAGCTCTACAAACTATTAGCTCTACAAATTATAAATTCAAGCGCCGGAGCAGTATTAGCTGCGCCGACGCTTTTTTCTTTGTGGATATTTTATATGAAATTGACTTTGTCTTCAAACGTCGATATAATTTGTTTAAGAGCTTCACTCTAAAAAACAAACTATCCAAAACAAAAGCTTTCTGGCTACAATAGTTATCTTGAAAGGTGAGACACTTATGTATTACATTCAATCTATTACGAAACAAGAAGATGTATGGCAAAAGTCAGAAAGTTATGTTAAAAACATATCCGCCTTGGCAAATTTTGAGCAGCTTTCATTTAACTCTCCTATTACCTTTTTTGTGGGCGAAAATGGCAGCGGCAAATCAACTCTCTTAGAAGCAATTGCCGTTAAATATGGATTCAACCCAGAGGGCGGTTCTAAGAATTATAGCTTTGCCACGAAAGATACCCACTCGCCACTTTCACAAATGCTTGATTTGGCAAAGACACCCAAGCGAGCAAAAGATGGCTTTTTTCTTCGAGCAGAGAGTTTTTATAACACAGCCTCTTATATGGAGGAAATTGACCATGACGGCCTATCTGCCTCTTATCTTGAATCTTATTTTGATGGCAAAAGTCTTCACGAACAATCACATGGTGAAAGTTTTTTGTCCATTATTGAAAACCGTTTTTGGGGAAATGGAATCTATATTTTAGACGAACCTGAAGCTGCTCTTTCACCATCTCGTCAGCTAACATTAATGTCACATATTGCCCGATTGATTAAGCAAAACTCTCAATTTATTATAGCCACCCATTCACCCATTCTTTTGGCTTTTCCTGGCGCGATTATTTATAGCTTTGACAACAAAACCATCACTCCTATTTCTTATAAAGAGACGGAACATTATCAAATTACACATAACTTTTTGAACCACCCTGAAAGAATGCTTGACATACTCTTAAACTAAATTTCGTCCTGAAACCTATGAATATTGGCGTTAGTTTTGTGAATTAACCTTTTGTTAGAGAAACATAATTAAAAAGAGCATATCGACAAATTGTCGGCATGCTCTTTTTGCATCCATCTTATCTTTTTGCTTTTTCATCTGCACTGTCTGTTACTAACTCTTTTAAAGAAGTTGCCAAACCGGCCAATGACTGAATTTCTGACGGAATAATAATTTTTGTTGCTTTACCGTCAGCTGCTGCTGCAAAAGCTTCTAGTGACTTAAGGCGAATGACTGATTCTGATGGTGTTGATTCATTAATGAAACGGATACCATCTGCCATCGCTTTTTGCACGGTAATAATGGCTTGTGCTTCACCTTCTGCTTCACGAATCTTGGTTTCTCTCACTGCGTCTGCACGCAAAATAGCAGATTCTTTATGTCCTTCTGCAATCAAAACAGCACTGCGTTTTTCACCTTCAGCATCCAAAATCTTTGCACGACGCTCACGCTCTGCCTTCATCTGTTTTTCCATCGCATCTTGAATTTCTGCCGGTGGAATAATGTTTTTAAGCTCCACACGGTTTACCTTAATGCCCCATGGGTCAGTAGCTTCATCCAAAATAGCACGAATTTTATGGTTAATGACATCACGGGAAGTCAATGTGTGGTCAAGCTCCATATCACCAATGATATTTCTCAGCGTAGTAGCTGAAAGATTCTCAATGGCAGATGTTGGACGCTCAACACCATATGTATATAGTTTTGGATCTGTAATTTGAAAGTATACCACCGTATCAATTTGCATGGTAACGTTATCTTTTGTGATAACCGGTTGGGGTGGAAAATCCATAACTTGTTCTTTTAAAGAAACCTGTTTTGAAATTCTATCGATAAAAGGGATTTTAACGTGCAATCCTGTCTCCCATGTCATGTGATAAGCACCTAACCTTTCAATAACATAGGCATAGGACTGCGGCACAATTTTAATATTAGAAACAATGACCAATAAAACAATAATTGCTAATACTCCAAAAACAATCAACATACTATTTCCTCCTAATTTATATTTGTATCTGTCTAACGATTAGTTTAACACCCTCAATAGCAAGGACTTCAACTTCTGTTCCTTCTGATATTCCTTGTTCGTCTTCAGAACGTGCAGTCCATGTTATGCCTTTGACACTAACTTGACCAATTCCTGTTACATTGTCAATTTCTCGGGTTACCATAGCTTTTTCACCAATGAAACGGTCAGCATTGGTTCTTACCCTTTTCACTTCTAATTTTTTCTTGACAATCGGTCTTGTAAAGAATATACAAAGCAAAGAGATTATGGTTGCAATGACAACTTGCCCTGTTACCGGCACATGAAGCAGACTGGCAATTAGGCCACCCAAACCGCCGAAAACAAACCAAATGGATATCAGTTGGCTGCTTGCCGATTCTGCAATTACAGAAAGCACAATGAGACCTAGCCAAAGATATACAGCATTATCCATATACTCACCTCCATTATTTTTACATCAAGTATATCTATTCAAAGTATAGCATTTTTATAACCTATTGACAACAGCTTTTGATAGTATTTTCAATCTTTAATACTTTCCCGTGTCCTGCATAAGATTAACGCTGTCCTCAATTCCTTCCCTAGGCGAGACTTCTCCAGTTGCTTCTCTAGCTATAAAATGCTCTTGTGAGTCAGAGAGCTCAAACTTGCTAATTTCATATTGCAAAGTCTGCGCCTGTGCGGCTAATTCTTCACTGGCAGCAGAGCTTTCTTCTGCTGTGGCAGCATTGGTCTGCACTACCGACGAAACTTGCGTTAGGCCTTCATTAATTTGTTCAATTGAGAAAGCTTGCCCGCTGGTGGCTGCTTCAATTTCACGAATAGATTCTACGGCTAATTCTGCTTTTTCTGAGGCTTTTATTAAGCGTTTCAACGTATCCGCCGCTATTTGTTCGCCTTGTGCCACCGTGACTACTGATTTTTCAATTAATTCAGCTGTTTGCTTGGCTGCATCTCCTGATTTTGCCGCTAAATTGCGCACTTCATCTGCTACAACAGCAAAACCTTTTCCGGCACTGCCGGCACGTGCTGCTTCAACAGCTGCATTCAGCGCCAAAATATTGGTCTGGAACGCAATGTCTTCTACCAATTTGGTAATTTTAGAAATCTGCTGAGAAGTTTCACTGATTTCTCGCATAGAAGTATTCAGACGCTGCATATGTTCATTACCATCTGCGATATTTTTTCCGGCTTGTTCAACATATTCGACAGATTTCTGTACATTTGCCGTACTTTGTTCTGCCTGCTGAGAGACACTCGCAATGGCCGCTGTCAATTCTTCTACTGTTGCCGCTTGTTCGGTTGAACCGGAAGACAGTGCCTGTGCCGCTGAGGAAACCTGATCTGCTCCGATACTAACCTGATTGGCCACTCGATTAATTTCACTAAGCGTGCTATTGAGAGAAGCAGAAATATTGATAAATGCCGTTTTAATCACGGCAAATTCACCGACATAATTTTCTTGCAGAGAGATACGCATATCTCCATTGGCCATTGTGTCTAATGTGCGAGCTGTTTCACTAATATACGCAACATATCGATTTAACTGCACAACGGTTCGATTAATAGCCTCTGCCATTCGTCCCGTTTCATCTTTAGTCGTAATTTCGGCAGAAACATTCAAATCGCCGTCTGCAATTTGATTCGCCGTGTGAGTCAATGCTTTAATCGGTGACACAATGCTTCTTGCAATCCCGATAATCATGATAGAAATAAAAACAATCGCCAAAATAAAGGTGAGTAAAATAACAAATTGAATGCTTCTGAATTCTTGATAGAATTCGGTATCGGGCAAAGCGGTGGTAACGACCCAATTTAACCCCTCTATGGCAGAAACATTACCGTGGATAGCTTGTCCTTCTGCTGAAAAAGAAATGTTACCTGTGGTTTGATTTAAAATAGCCTGTTTAATATTTTCTGACAAATCTGTTTCAGAGACATTTTTGCCAACATAGTCCCCATTAGGATGAGAAATAATAAGTCCTTCTTTTGTAGCTAAAATTAAATACCCTGTCTCGCCTATCTTCTGGGAGCGAATAATAGTATCCAATTGGTCTAATGTAAGATCCAACCCCACAGCGCCCTCAATTTCATCAGAACCGTTCTTGCGCACCGGTGCAGCAATGGTAACCACTTGCTTTTGCGTATTAATATCTTCATAAGGTTCTGTGATAGTTAACGCATTATTTTGATTCATTTGAATAAACCAAGGGCGTTCTGTGGTCTTATACTCTTTGTTATTGCCACCATTGGTATTTACACTTTGTTCCGCATCCACATCTGCCATAAAAATAGAAAGAATGTTGGGGTCATCGCCACGCACATTCATAACAGTTTGCATCATTTGGTCATATTCGGCATGCTTGTCCATTGTGTTTCTCTTGGTAGACTGTGCCATAATTTCTTGCAAATAAGCACTATCTGCAATTTGGTCTGCCATGCCTTCATATTCTTTGAAAAAGACATTAATTTGATTGGCCACAGATTCAGATTGCGAGGTTAAATTCGTGTCAGATATCTTCTCTACAGAATTACTGATGATTGCGCCAAGAATAAGGCCGACTATCAGATAGGAGCAGAGAACCGGAATCCCTATATATACAAGTATTTTTGATAAAAGATTTTTAAATCCTTTTGCCTTCTTAACAGGTTTTGTATCAGTCTGATTTAGCTTTCTCGCCATCTCTTTTCCCCTTTTCTTTGTCAGCTTAACATTAAGCAAAATGCACACAATTAAATGGTGGTTTATCATCCATCACTAGAAAATTAACCCACCATTTTTTGACAAAATATGATAAATTTATTATAATCTGCCCGCCTTCCCTTGTCAATCGAATTTCAAACTTTTTTTCAATATAGAAAAAAACAGCAGATAATAAGCTCTGCTGTTTTTTGATATTTATATCTCATTTGCTAAATACAATTCAGGTTTTTTTGGTTTTGAAACAGTCTTACTCCAAACTTTTTTCCACAGAAGTATTTCTGCCGTAAATGTTATCACTAGAAATACCATGCTTTTTATGATTGACATTTTAGCTACCAAATCTTTATCCTGCGGAACTAACAGAAACCAGCTTACAATATATTCTTGCAAGGTTTCAAACAGCTTCACCCAAAAAGCAAAATCACTCCATTTAGTCGGCAAAAGCCACAGTGGAAACTTTGACAAAACCCATGGCAAGGACAATGCCAAGATCAAGAAAAACAAAAAGACACCGACATTTTTTACAACAGAATGTTGTGGTAACTGGCGGTTAATAGCAAAACATATCAGAAAAATGCCCACAACAATAGGCAGATAGGCAAATAAATTAAGCAGCATGACCATGCCGTTTCCATCTATAATGTGTACCTCAGATGATAGACCTATTTTCTGCGCCGCCAACACTATTTCTTCACGCGTCAGCTTATTTTCAGTATCTCTTATTTCTATATTTTTCCACTTCATTTCAGTGTTGGAATTCCCCGCAATTACCGTTTCTTCTTTACTTTGAAAGACTCCTGAAATCGTGTACTCTTTCTCTCCAATCTGAAAGCTTTCTCCCAAAACATCTTCGCTGCCCCAAAGAGTAAAAGCAAGCTGATTAGAAATCGCTGCGCGGTTAACATCCATTTCTCCGGGGTATCCCCCCATAAGAAATTCAGCTGGAAAAACAAGCGTGGGGTCACCGTCATAGTAAATAATCTTTTGTGTTGAAGCTGTTCTGAATGTCGTCATTGTTTCTCTCTGTTCTGTCCAGAAAGTGGGCCAAATGATGTTGTCAGCCTGCTCTGCAAAAGCACGCCTGCTCTGCAAAACTTGTTCTGCAGAAATTTCTTCTTGGCTACGCAAAGACCATCCCGGATAAACCTGTTTTAGCTCCTGTATATTTCTTAGACTAAGTACCATTCCGGCAAAATACAGAAACGAAAAAAGGACAATTAATGCGCTTTTTTTCCATAATCTCATTCTTCCATCACCCGCACTCTATCACCCGCTGCAATGGGTTTTGTACTGGTTACCACAATAGAAGCTTCCCACGGAATATTGCCTTCAACAGCTGCTTTTTCTGCTGTTTTAGCCGGCACCGTAACCGGATATTTTACCAACACGTTTTCAACTCCCAAGATGGTTGTGCGCTCTTCCATGGCTAAAATAAAGAAGCCATCTGAGTCAGAACGTACAGCTGCCAAAGGCAAACAGCTATCATATGTCTTTTTGCTTTGCAGCGCTTTCACACCCAAGCTTTGTCCGCTCTTCCATTTGCCCTCAGGAAGTTTAATCTTTGCTGTAGCCATGCCTGTTTCATCAGGTTGCGAAATAGAGATAATCTCACCTTGCAAAGCTTCTTCTGAATAATAGGAATCTGTCGTAACCTGAATTTCTACTGTCGCTTTGGGTGACAGCTTTTTGGCATCTGCTTTGGTAAATTGGGCTTCTGCCTCAAAACTTCCGGCAAGATTAGAAACTTGCAAGATAGTTTCGGCAGAGGTAACTGTACCTTCTGCCGGCAAAGTTTTTACTTCGCCATCTTGTGTGGTGGTAATGACACCTTTTGCATCAGCGATAGTTTGTAACCCTGCAATCTGTTCTTTTAATTTATCAATCTCTTTTTGTGTAGTTTCAACCGTGAGCTTCTTTTTCTGATCTTCAATATTTTTTTGATTTTGTGTTTGTGTATCTGCTTTTTGTGCGTTGGTCAGCGCTTGTCTAGCATCTTCAATCTGACGATCTGCACTTTTGATTTGCTCTTGACTTTGTTCTTTAGCTCCCGTCAAAGCCTGTTCTGCTCCAACAACGGCTTGTTCTGCCTGTCTGATTGCTTCTTCATATCCTGCCATATTTTCCACAGGAGATGAAGTTTCTTCAGGAATACTGGTATCGTCTGGTGAAGAGGTAGGCGCAGACTGATTTTTTGATTCTGCTGCGGCCTCTACTACTCTATTTTGTGCTTGTTGCCATGCCTCTCTGGCCGCTGCCAATTCAGCATTTGCATTGTCTAACGCTGTCTGCGCTTGCTGTACTGTTTGCGCTGCAGAATTCTTGACACTTTGATAATCTTCTTGTAAGCGACTCAAAGCCTTTTGCGCCATCTCTACTTGCGATTCTGATTCGACAGCAGGCAATTTCGATTCGTTTAAGTCTATTTCCTTAGAAGAGAGCTGACTTTTCAATTCATCCAGTTTTTCTGTTAACGTCTTTGTATCTACTTCCAAGAGAGAATCTCCAGCCTTTACGCTTTGACCCACCGTCGCTAGTAGTCTCGATACGGTTAGTCCTTCGGGCATTGTGATGTCAATGCTGTCTGAAGCTTTAACGTTTGCTGTTGCTGAAATAGCTTCTACAATTTCTGCACGTGATGGTTTTTCAGTTTGCACCCTGGCATAGGTGGCCCCTGAAATTCCTCTTGCTGCCACTGTCAAAATTAGCATCACAGCAAAGAAAACTACAATGTGTTTTCCGGCTCTTCTCTGGTTTTCATCTGTCATTTTCGGCAAATATTCTCGCCAATTTTTAAGCTTGCTTTCCTTATTTTGTACAATCATATTGCCTTCTGGCTGTCCTTCGCTTCTCATCCGTTCTGCTCTATGTTTTTGCTGTCTTCTTATCTCAAATTTCATATCTTCTTTACTCCTTAACCCCGGCTGATTGTATGCCAAGTACCAAATATTTCTGTCCAAACAAAAAGATGAGTGCCGCAGGAAGCAGCATAATCAATGATGAAACCATCGCTACGCCTAATTTCTCTTCGGCAATACGTGGCAAATAAAGCGAGAGCGGCCACAAACTAGGCGTTTTAAGAAATAGCATAGGCTGTTCGATAGCATTCCATGTATCCAAAAATCCCATAACAAGCGCCGAGAGAATGCCCGGAACACCAAGCGGCAGGCCGATACTGATAAACGTTCTGACATATCCCGCTCCGTCGACATCCGCAGCTTCAATAATGGAGCGGTGCACTGAATCAAATCCCTTTGTCATAATAAAAACCGGAAAAGCCGAAAAGGCAAACGGCAAAATCACAGCCCAGATGGTGTCCATTAAATGCAAGCTGTTAATCGTTAAGTAATTGGGAACCATCGTCACCTGAAATGGCAAAAGCATTAAAGATATGTAGAAAGCAAGAAGTGCTTTGCGTCCCCGAAATCGAAATCGAGAAAGTGCCCATGCAGCAGGAGTACCAAACAAAAGCTGTCCCAATACAGATGGCACCACTAATTTAAAGCTGTTCCAAAACATGACAAAAAACTGTGGTGTATCCAGCAAAAGTTCCGTTAGCGGCTGCAATGTTGGATATGACGGTAAAAGAGGCCATGAAGCCATCCCTTCTCTTCCTGAAATAACAGGTCCAATTGTATGGTTGAGCTCATCTTTTGCCATTAACGAACCGCTGAAAATAGACCATACCGCCCAAATTGTCGGGAAAAGTCCGATTAGCAAAAGAAGCGTAATCAATATTTTTTTTGTTTTTTGGGGTTTAGACACGACTTCTACCTCTCTACTTTTAATCTTCTGCCTGTAAAAATTTTTGGATAAGCATGATAATCACCAACAATACTAGACAAAGCAACACCGCTGCCGCACAAAGTCTGCTGATATCCATATTCACAAACCAGTTATTGAACAAATGCTGCAACAAATAAATGCTATCATGCGGATAAG
Organism: Scatolibacter rhodanostii; assembly: GCF_900197595.1. Lineage (GTDB taxonomy): Bacteria > Bacillota > Clostridia > Oscillospirales > Acutalibacteraceae > Scatolibacter > Scatolibacter rhodanostii. Next base: position 760,770 of record NZ_FZLO01000001.1, read on the forward strand.
AACCAGCAACCAAATAAGCTTCTCTAAAAACTTTAAAGCTATTTAGCAGTGAAATAATCGCAACCATTCCCAAAGTTGGAATCAGCGATGGAATGGTAATGTACCGGAAACACTGCCATGCCCCTGCCCCATCCACATTGGCAGCTTCATACATGCTTTCTGATATACCATCGAGCCCTGCTAACCACAAAACCATATCATAGCCGACGTTTTTCCACACGTAAGTTCCGACAAGCACCCAAAAAGCAGCTCCGCTATTCATAAAGCTGACACTCTCTGCTCCACTTTGAACCAGCATAGTATTGATAATGCCCTTGTCATGAAAAAGCAGCTGCCACAAAAGCACCATACTGGCAACAGGAATGGACATGGGCAGCAAATAAAGCGTCTTAATGCGCCTGCCCTTTGGGTGAATTTGTCTCATTAACAAAGCCAATATTAGACTGAGCAATAGCAAAATAGGAATGCAAATTCCAATAAACTTTGCTGTATTGACAGACGCCAGCTGAAAAGAATCATTTGAAATAACCGATTGATATTGGGCAAATCCCGCAAAATTTTGACCCACTACATCAAAGAAACTTCTGCGTACCGTGTCAAAAAATGGGAATACAAAAAACAGGCAAATGCCTGTCATACTAGGCAGCAAGAAGAAAAATGCTGCTTTTGCATCTTTATATTTCACTTTCTCTCTTGGAACATTCTTTTTTAGAATCTTCATGTTTTGCCTACTTTATGCTTTTATTTCTAGATAAAACCAGGGATAATATTCCATGCAATCAAAACAGAGTGACAAAGCAGAATATAACTACTCCGCTTTGTCTCTATTTATCATGTAAAGGTTTTACACTTGCTACAAATCCTCAGGAGGAAGAGTTACTGTGCTTTTTCTCCCAAATAAATCTTTGTTAAATCGTGAATTTTGGAAATCGCTTCTTCTTCACTGATTTTTCCTCTGGAATAATCCAAAACTGGCTCCCAAGCTTGTTTTCTAATTACATTATCGGTAATAAGAGGTGTTGTAAGCTTAGCAGTGATGCCATCCATGTCAATCGTCGCGCCAAAAGTCACTTTATATTCTTCTGCATTTTGTGGATATTGTTCCAGCATTTTTTCATAATCTGCTTTTGTTTTTTCAATTAATGCCGGGATTGCGGATTTCACAATTGGCAATGAATTTCTCGCCAACTTAGCCTGCATAGAAGTAGAAAGTGAGAACTGTACAAATTCAGTTGCCAAATCTTGATGTTTACTTTGTGAACTAACCCCCAGAATATTCCCAGGATTCCATGTGCCATTTGCTTTTACAGAGGGAACAGACAAAAATTGCTCGTCAGGATGAGCCTTTGGTTGTTCGTTATTTTCCCATGTCATTATGCCGTTTCCTATTTCATCTAGCTGATAGAGTTGTGTAACTCCCGCAATCTTTGCTTTTGATATCTTGCTGGCATACTGAGATTCTGAAATACTCTCAAGGTATCCGCTTCCCAATTTGAAGCTGCGATCAAAGTATTCAAATGGGTCATAGCCCTCTTCTTTTATGCTTTCTGCCGATTCAAAAATTTTATTTTTTTCTGCCAGTAATTTTACTTCTGCCATAAATGTTTTTAGGTTTTCTTCATTAATCTTTGAATCTTCAATAATTGCCAATTCGTTCACTGACCATAGTGTGTCATAGGCTGACTGAAAATCATAAAGAGCGAGAACCGGTTGTTTTTCGGGTAAGAGATTGTAGCTTTCCTGCCACATTTTTTCTTCTGTTTCTGAAGTCGCTTGCGTCTTAGATGGATCTAAATAAGCATCAGGATTAGCATAAAAATCTTCCATGCTAAAGGCAGCAGAATTTTGTAAAAGAGTCATCCATTTTTCATATGTATCCGCTTTTATAATCTCTTGGTCATCTGTGACAAGGGTATAGAAAGAAAAAGTGGTTGGTACATAAAACAGTCCTTTTTCTGTCTTCATTTGCTCCCCAAAGGTTCCATACATATCGGATGTATCTACTTTACCATCTAAATTCAGAAGCAATCCTTCTTTAGCGTATTTGCTGATAGGCGTTCCATCCAACAGCAAAATATCGGGGGCTTCTCCCGTCAACAATCGAGTGTTTAGCTGTTTAATCGCTTCGTCTATATTCGCACTGCTGTCAGACATACCTGTATCAACGATTCCTGTTTCGATATTAATGTCTGCTTCTGGGTGCTGTTGTAAAAACGCAGAAGTCAAGTATTGAAGGTTATTGGTACTGCTGTAATCTGAGTCTGTTAAGGTCCAAATGGTCAATACCGCATTGGGATTATAAGAGGCTTCAGGGTCATAATAATAGCGCCATAGTTCTTGTGCTGAATCTCCATATCCGTAACTTAAAAACTCCTCATCACTCAAAGCCATGAAAGTAGACGCATAATAATCAGGATTACCCAATGGCAGTTTTGAACCTTTTGCTTTTAACTTTAACTCGCTGCTTTCTTTGTCTATTTCATAAATGCCGTCATTGTTAGCAATATAAATTTTACCTGTATCCGAAATAGCAATCTTCGAATTGTAAGAATTGCTCCCTGATAAAGTAGTTGCTAGTCTTTTTGATTCTGCGCCACTCTGAAGATTAGCTACTACAAGCTCTGCTGTCTCATTTAAAGCAGATAGATAATATAAATTTTCCTTATCCGTTACGATGTCTGCGTTGCCGTATGTCAAATCCTCTGGCAAGTCATATAGCTTTTCACCTGTCTCAGGATTGAAGACAGCGTTTACACTCGTACCTCCATCTACTTGGCTGTAGCCGTTTTCTTCAAACTGTTCGTATACGGCTCCATGCACAAATTGAATGTAAAGCTTATCTGGTGCTAATGAAATCATTTTGTTTAGTTCAATGCTTTCGCCGGCTTGGTTAAGCTCATCAATTTGTTTGATTACAAGATCAGAAATTGTTCCATCTGTTGTAATCTTTTTCAACTGCAATTTCCAATTTTCTTTTTTAGTGTATGTATTCGAGCTCTCTCCAAAAACAGAATAAACCACACCATTTTCGTCAATGGTCGGCATATTCAGTGTCTCTGCATCTGAGATTGCTTTTATATCATCCGATTCGGGAACAAATTGTTTTCCCGGTCCGTCTGACTTTTGCCAGGTTTCTGCATTATCGGCACTTTCAATTTTTTGAGTCATTGAATAGTCATATGCTACAATTTTTCCATCTGTAAGCTTTTTAAAGGCTGACATAGAATTCATAAAGCTTAACTCTTCGGGGGTTACGTTTTTTCCCACATAGGCACCTTTTTCCCAACCTTCTGTGGAAGTTTTGGTGGCTGAAGCACCGTCTTTACCGGAATTTTCACTAGAACAGCCGGATAAGAGTAAAGCGGTCGCCAACACTCCGCTCAATATGCGCTTAAATTTTGTCATAATTTCCTCCTGAGTATAAATTCATAGTTTAATTACATCATGAAATTATTACAGAATTATTAAGAAGTTCTTACTATCTCTGTAATTTAAATTCATAAAGTAAAGCCTATCTTCTACAAAAAACATGTATTTCTATTAAATTTTGTTTCTCAAATAAAGACGAATTTTAAACTTTTACCCCAAAATGCCTGTTTAAGTATTGAATCATTTTTTTATTGCCGAGTTATAAACAAAATCACTTTTATAAAACTTTTTAAGGTTGTAAAAGCCTTTCTTGCATGTTAAAATAAAAGCAATTTAATAGCTTAGGAGGAGTTATCAAATGTTAAAAGTTGCAATGCTTAGCAAATGGCATGTTCACGCAAAAGATTATGCCCAGGTAGTTCAAGAAAGTGATTTGGCCGAAATCACTGCGGTTTGGGACGATAACGCAGAAAGAGGATTGGCATGGAGCAAAGAATTAAATTGCCAGTTTTACGAAGATTTAGATGAGCTATTAGCCGATTCATCTATTGATGCTGTTATCTGTGATACCCCAACCACACAGCATTTTGAAGTGATTTCAAAAGCTGTAAAGGCCGGCAAGCACATTTTTACAGAAAAAGTGTTGGCTGCTACGGTAGAAGAATGCGAAAAACTGACAGAAATGATTGAAAAAGCTGGAATCACCTTTACAATCTCTTATCCACTGCGCAGTCATCCAATTGAACTGTTTGCAAAAGAGAAAATTGACAATGGTGAATTTGGCAAAATCAACCTTATTCGTTTTCGCCGCGCACACAATGGTACAACCGCTAACTGGTTACCCAATTACTGGTATAATGAAGAAGAAGCTGGCGGCGGTGCTTTGATGGATCTTGGTTGCCACCCTATGTACTTAGCAGATTGGTTATTAACCAAACCAAAACATATTTCTGCTTTCTTGTCCTCTCCTTTTGGAACAAAAGTTGACGAAATGGCAGCTGTTACAATTGAATCTGAAGATGGTGCGGTATTTGTCGGTGAAACCTCTTTTGTTTCTTTTTTCTCACCAGATACTTTAGAAATTTACGGTTCAGATGCTACTTTAATTGCCATTGGCGATGATGTGAAATATGCATCCAAAGAAATTGGCTATACTTTTGTTACACCTAAACTGCCTGCTGCCCGCCCACTGCCCATTGAACTATTCTTGAAAGCATGTGTCGACGGAACAGGAACACCCAAGGGCTTTACAGCTGCGGATGGAACAGCTCTGACAAAATTGATTCAAAACGCTTATCTTTCAAATGAAAAGAAGCAAACCATTACTCTATAAAAAAGCGGCATAGCGGTGTACTTTACACCGCTATCTGTTTTTTCTTTCGTATTATAGGAGCATTTGTTAACAACTTGGTAATATCTGTTATTTATCATAAGTCTGGAGGTGTTTATTATGGCAAAAATTTTGGTTGCTGAAGATGAAGAAAAAATCAACGAACTCATCTGCAAAAATTTACAGCTGGTTGGGCACAAAGTTGAATCTGCCTTAAATGGCGAAATCGCACTTTCCTTAATTGAAAATAACGATTATGACCTAGCGCTTTTAGATGTGATGATGCCAGGACTCTCTGGCTTTGAAATTGCGCAAAAAAAGCAAAAAGATGTCCCGATTATTTTTGTCACAGCTAAAGATGGTCTTTCTAGCCGCCTATCAGGGCTAAACCTAGGTGCAGATGATTATATCACCAAGCCTTTTGAGATTTTAGAGCTAATTGCCCGCGTTAAAGCGGTTTTGCGCCGCACTCATAAGCAAGAAACCAGCTTTCAGCTTGGAGATGTGCTAGTTGAATTTGACGTGCACCGAGTCCGCAAAAACGGAGAAGATATCACACTCACACCTAAAGAATTTGAACTGTTAGAGACACTTGTAGTCAATCGAAATCTTGCCCTTTCACGTGACAAGCTATTGGACTTGATTTGGGGATATGATTTTGACGGCGATATTCGAACAGTTGACGTACATATACAGCGTTTGAGAAGTAAACTTGAGTTAAAAAACGAAATTGCAACCGTTTATAAGTTAGGTTATCGGCTAAACGCTTAAGCAGGTAATTATGAAACTACGATTTTGGCAAAAAACATATCTTTTGACACTGCTGCTTTTTGTTCTCTTCTTTTGCGGCGGTGTTTTTCTTATGGCCTTTTCTAATCAGCAAAAATTCATTTCTAAAGAAAAAGAATCGGCACTGTCTCAACAAGCCTATCGAGTTGATTCGATTAAAAATGATATGGGACAAATTCAAGCAGGACGTATGGTCACGCTAGCAGACGTTTTTACCACCTACAGCGATTATTATCAGCAAGAGGATACTCTTACTGAATTTCGCAGCTTAGATGATGAGGGCAACACTCTTGTTTTAGCCAGTTCTATTCCACAAGAATTGACTGCCAAATTTGACGCTGTGGTACAAAATCAACTGTCTCCTACGCAAGACAGCGGTAATGTTCTTCTCACTGAGAACGGTTATTTTTTCTGCATATCTTCTCCCCTAGATGACTCTCACTATTTTATTACCGTAATTGATTTTTCTCCTTTGTTTGCTGAGCTTCGTTCACAGCGCGTTTTCTACACCTTGCTTTGTTCCTGTATTTCTGTGTTATTGGCTGTCGTCTTATTCTTTGTACTCCGACGCATTTCTTACCCTCTACAGAGACTTTCTGCCACAGCTGATAAAATTGCAGGAGGTGCTTTATCTGTACGAGCAGAAGTCAAAGGTCATGATGAGATCAGCGAATTGGCTTCTAGTTTTAACAACATGGCAGAATCGGTTGTTTCAAAAATGGAAGCTCTTGAGATTGCAGCCGAGCAAAAAGAGCGCATTTCTGACAATCTTTCTCATGAAATTAGAACCCCGCTCACTGCAATTCAAGGGTATGCTGAATATATGATTCTTGCCAATATTACAGAAGAAGAACGTGAAAAAGCGCTGGGCTATATCATTGAAGAAAGCCAGCGCTTGCAAAAAATATCCGATCGTATGCTAAAACTATCTGTCATGCGGCGTGAAGAGGTAGAACTTCTGCCACTTTCAATTGTACCCATTTTTGAACACGTCGCTTTGACTATTTCTGCCAAGGCTGCTAAGCAAAAACTGCGTTTTCAAATTGAAAGAGTGCCTGATATCACCATTAACGGTGATGAAATCTTATTAGAAAGTCTATTTACCAATATTGCCGACAACGCCCTCAAAGCGTGTCGTAACACAGATGATTTTGTTTCTATCTCTTTTCGTGTTCTGCCTGAAGAGTTATGTGTCGTCATACAGGATACAGGCGGCGGTATGACAGAAGAAGAAGTAAAGAAGCTCGGTGAGCCTTTTTACCGCCCTGACAAAGCACGAAGCCGAAAAGCCGGTGGTGCAGGTCTTGGTATCACACTTTGCTGCCAAATCGCTCTTTTACACAAAGCAAAGTTGGTTTATTTTTCTAAGCTGGATGTCGGCACAGAAGTGCATATTAGTTTTCCATTAATCGAACCCCTACCTTTAACGCGCGAAATGGAGGTGATATCATGATGAAGATGAAAAACACCAAAGGTTATTTCCGCACCATTTTAAGCGCGGTTGTGTTAATTGCAGTGGCCCTTTTCAGTTTATGTGGCGGTTTACTCTTCACACAAAATCGTACCCTTGGAAAAATGGAAGATAACACGGTACCTAATTTGCCTGATTTACCCGAATTATCAAGCGAATTTGCAAATACAATTGTCATCAAAGAACCTTTCAACGATTTGGCTCCTCAATTTATTTCAGAACAGCTTGCCATGACGACTGCCAATGAAATCTGCAATACTATTTTTAGAGAAGAAATTACTGGCAATGCGATTCTCAGTTTAGATCACACAATCACCGGAGAAGAAAATGAAATTTTCTTCTGGCAGGGCGCAGCTGTTACAAAAAACGATGGCATATTCCTTTTTTCAATTGGTGCCGATGATGGGCAAATCTTATATGCAAAAATATCACGCCCTAATAAGGATGATAATAGCGAACTTATAAGTCTGATGGAGAAAATGGATTACACCTCCGTACAGATAAGTAAAATTAACTATTACAAAAAAATAAATGATTCATCCTCCACTGAATCCGCCCCCTCTATGGCGTCACAAATACTAGAAGAAGAAGGATATTACTATGATGAAGGAATCTCCTATTCTTTCGAAGAATATGTCAAAAACAGAGAAGCTCAATTAATGCAAGAAACCTCATACAACATTGAAAATTTTTCCAACCAATACGAGAAAGCTTTCCTGTCAGCTTATTCACTCATTAAAAACAATATTATTCCCAGTAATTCGACAAAATCTTTAAAAGACTCTTTAGCTTTTTTATATGTGGCTCCAAGCTATTACGATGAAAATAGTGAGGTAATGGTCGCTTGGTCTAATGCAGGTTTTTTGTTATCTGACGATAGCATGCTACTACTAGATATATCCGATTCTGGTCAATTAGATTCTTTTCAATATTATCCGCAAAATTATCCCTCGTTATATGAATGGCTTGAAAAGAAATTACCTCTAGGCTCTATTTTTTATCCCGAAGACTATAGCACTTTTGGGTATTATGTGTCCTTTTAACTACTACCTTACGATTCCAATCCTAATTCGTCTATCTTCTGACGAAGCTTTAAAAAATCCTCAAAAGCACCTGGTTTATTGTTTGGATTGCGCAAAAGAGCCGCAGGATGCAAAGTACCCATAAAGAGTGTGCCATTTTTTTCAAAGAAAATGCCATGCTCTTTTGTTATTTTGATGTCCTCTTTAATCAACTTAGCCGCAGCAATTCTGCCCAAACACACAACAATTTTAGGACGAATCAACGCAAACTGATTTCTAAGCCATTCTGTACAAGCCTTTTGTTCTTCTGGCAACGGATCACGATTTTTGGGCGGACGGCATTTGACAATATTGGCAATATAGATGTTCTTTTTGCGGTCTAAATCAACCGCTGCTAACATTTTATCTAACAGCTGGCCACCTCGCCCAACAAATGGCTCTCCTTGTAAATCTTCATTCTCACCAGGGCCTTCTCCCACAAACAAAACTTTTGCTTTCGGGTTGCCAACGCCAAACACTACATTTGTTCGGGTCTCACATAGACCGCATTTACGGCAAGATTTGCAGTCACTTTCTAACTCATCCCAATTTGTATACATATAATCTCCTTTTTTGGATATTCATAAATCAAACGAATAAAATTTCAATTTTTGGATTTTAGGAACTAAATATTACTGATTTATACTATTTTATCATATTTTTAAAAAGAAAACACGTATCAGGTTGAAAAATAATGAAAATGGGAGTAATATTATATATGAAATGAATGGTAGCGCAAGGAGGAAATTTATTAATGAAAGTTATGGTAGAAACATCTGCACGTCATGCTCACCTTTCTAATGAGCATTTGGCTATTTTATTTGGCGAAGGGGCAACTCTAACTAACAAAAAAGATTTATCTCAACCCGGACAATACGCCTGCGAAGAAAAAGTTGAGGTAGTTGGACCAAAAGGTTCTATTGTTTTGACGATTCTTGGACCCACAAGATCTGAAACTCAAGTTGAATTGGCCGCCACAGAAGCTAGAAAACTTGGCCTTAAAGCTCCTGTTCGTGAGTCCGGTGATTTAGTTGGTTCTGCCGGTTGCACAATTAAAGGACCAAAAGGCGAAATTGTAATTGATAAAGGTGTTATTATTGCCAAGCGTCATATTCATATGCGCCCTGAAGATGCTGAAGCTTGTGGTGTAAAAGACAAACAAATCGTCTCTGTTAAAGTTGGCGAGAACGGTGGACGTTCATTGATTTTTGGTGATGTCGTTTGCCGCGTAAACTCTTCTTATGCCTTAGCTATGCATGTTGACACAGATGAGTCTAATGCTGCTGGTCTTTCCGGCGCAGTTGACGGAGAAATTATTGTTTGATAATGCCATTAATAAAAAAGAACCGAAAAGAGTTTAGCTCTCTTTTCGGTTCTTTTTTATATTTTTATAATTATATCCCAAAGAGCAAATTGAGGGAAAGATTACTCTTCCCCTCAATTTTATTTATCTTTTACCTGTTTGATTGCTCATCAAGGTAAAGATTATTTTTGGTTAACTTTGTTTGTCATGTAGTTATCCAAGGATTCTTTTTCTGCATTATAAACTGTCTGAGCTTCGGTCAAAACATTCTCTAAGCCCAAAGAATTCAATGTAGTAATGTAAGCATCCCATGTATCAACAGATTCTGAACCTGCGACAACGCCCCAGAGATATCTGTTCTTTTCATCTTCAACATCAGTTTTGCTCTCGACCCATGCTGTCAAAGAAGCTGGGTTTTTCCACTCTACGATAGTAGCAGCGAAGTCACGGCTATTTTTAGCAGCGTTTTCAAACAAAGCAGTTGTTTCAGGTGTGTTAACAATCAAAGCATCATCTTTACGGTTGAAGAGGTTGTTAAGCAAATCAAGTCCGATATTCTGAGACTGATTCTCTTCTGAACCAAGAGCTACGATAGGATTGTAAATGCCATCATCAATTGTGTAATCTGTGCCTTCTATACCGAAAACTCTTTCTGTATAGTTTTCTGGGCTTGACATATCATCCCAAATGGCATAAATTCTTTCTGGATCTTTTGCATTCTTTGTGATACCGAAGTAAGCCCATGCACCACTGGTAGCAGGATCTTCTTGTGGGTTTTTGTTTTCGCCGGTTACCATCTCAATCGGAGCCCACTTAGCATCAGGATTTGCTGCATAGAAAGCTTTCATGATTGGGTCATTCGGGTTGTTCCAAGTAATCCAGCTGTAAGTTACACCAAAACCGCCTTTAGCCATTTCTTCGTCACGGTTTGTGTCTTGTGTAATGTTAGGAGTGATATAGCCCTTTGCATACAAATCAGCAACATCAGCAACCCATTTTTTAGTATTATCTTTAGCAGGACCATATCCAATATTGCCATCAGCATCTACAACAAATTTGTCATAGTGAGTGTCGCCGTAAGATTGAATCCAAGGCCAGAAGGAACGGAAATCATATCCGTCGCCGCCAAGGCCATAAGTATCTTTTTTGCCGTTGCCATCAGGATCATTCTCTGTGAATGCCTGCATAACAGCTTCTAGCTCTTCAACTGTGGTAGGAACTTCTAAGCCTAGTTTATCTAACCAGTCTTGGCGAATCCACAATGTTTCGCATGAAGGCTCTGCAACGTCACCAGGGATACGGTAAACTGCACCGTCATCTTCTGTAGCATAATACAGAGATTTGGGGTCCATTGTGTTGTAGTAATCACGCATATTGGTGTATGTGTTCATGTATGTTGAAACGTCAGTCAAGAGACCAGCGTCTTTCCACTGCAAGAACTCATTGTCCATGCTCCACCACCACATAACATCAGGTGTTTCTTCTCCGCTAGCCATCAGCAAGCTAATTTTAGCTTGGCCGTCTGACCAACCAGGAAGAACAACCAAATTGATATTTACGTTGTATTTCTCTTCCAGCATTTTTTCAATACGGCTGTCAGACTGTGTGTAACCAGTCATAACGGCAACTGAAAGATCCATAGTATCTTCATAGGCTGTAGGATCAACTTTAGCACCTTCTGTTTCAGGTGCATCAGTTTTGCTTTCGTCTGTTGTTGAAGATGAGCTTTCTGCAACTTTAGATGAAGCTTCGCTTTTGCTGCTAGTGTCTCCTTTTGAGCCACAAGCGCTAAGAGCAGTCATGGTCATCACAAGGGCAAGAAGCAGACTAAATAACTTTACGGTCTTTTTCATTTGCAATATTTCCTCCTTAAGAAAATCTTTTATAGTTATCAGCGAATCGCTGATATACTCCATCTGATATTAGCCTTTAACGCCGCCAATCATAACACCTTTAACAAAGTATTTTTGAACAAACGGATAAACAATCAAAATTGGTACTGTCGCCACGATAATAGAGGCAGCTTTAATGGTTTCGGCATTTGTGTTGGTTTGTGCTCTCACATTAACGCCTGCACTCTGCATAGCTTGCTGTGTATTTGTCAGCATATTTCTCAGCACAGCTTGCAGCGACCATTTATCAGTAGCTTGAATATACAGCACGGTAGACATATAATCATTCCAGTAGGTAACAGCAGTGAAAAGAGCAATAGTTGCAATTGTTGCTTTTGACAACGGGATAATAATTTGGAAGAATATAATCAAATCATTTGCACCATCAATTCGTGCAGATTCTTCTAAACTCTCGGGAATGGCTGAGAAGAAACTTCTCATAATAATGCAGTTATAGGCACTAACCATTAACGGAAAAATCAATGCCCATATATTGTCATACAGACCAAGATTTTTAATAAGCAAATAGTTTGGAATCATTCCAGCATTGAAAATCATCGTAAACAAAACTAGAAACATAAATAATTTGCCGCCGCGCAATCTCTTTTTGCTAAGAGGATAAGCTGTCATAGCCGTCAGCAATGTACCAAGAATTGTACCCACCAAAGTAACAACAATTGTCACAAAAAAGCCGCTAAAAATGTCAGGACTCTTAAAAACAGATTTATATGTGTCTAAATTGAATCCCTTTGGGTATAAAAACAGACCACCGCGCAAAGCTGCATCTGTTGAACTAAAAGAGACCATCAACACGTGCCAAAACGGATATAGCACTAACAGACAAAGTACGACAAAAAATGCGTAATTAAAGATAGTAAATATTCTTTCACCTGTCGAAATATTTATAGAATTTTTCTTTGTTTTCATTTTCATGCTCACTTTCTTACCAAATTGAATCGTTGCCACTCTTCTTTGCAGCAAAGTTAACGCTGTAAATCAGAATCAAGGCTACCAGTGATTTAAACATACCTGCTGCCGTTGTAAAAGAATAGTCCGTTTTTTGAATACCCATTCGATAAACATAAGTATCAATAATATCGGCAACGTCATAGACAAGTGCAGAATAGAGCATGAAAATTTGGTCAAAACCTGCATTAAGTATGTTATTACAATTCAAAATCAAAGTGATAATAATCGTTGGCATAATAGCCGGAAGAGTAATATGAAGCATTTGTTTAAAACGTTTTGCTCCATCAATAGAAGCAGCTTCATAAAGCTGAGGATCGACACTTGAAAGAGCCGCCATATAAATGATAGTACCCCAACCCATATTCTTATAAACATCTGAAACAACAAGCATGGGCACAAAAGAGGATGTATCCGTTAACACTTGCATATCTTTACCTGTAAATACTTTTAAAACACCGGTAAGCAAACCTGTGCTTGGGTCTAACAGATTCATAACAATACCTGCCATGATAACCCAAGAAATAAAGTAAGGTAAATATAATAGAGTTTGTGAAATTTTCTTAAATTTCAAACTCTTCATTTCATTCATCATCAATGCCAAAATAATTGGAAGTGGAAAGCCAATAAGCATTTTCAACACACTGATTACCAATGTATTCTTTAAAACTTTTAGGAAAGCAGGTTTGGTAAACAATTTTACAAATTGATCAAACCCAACCCATGTACTTTTATCCGGAGCAAATGGATTATAATTCATAAATGCAATTTTTAAATCAGTCATCGGAATGTATTTAAAAACCAAAAAAAAGATTGCACCAGGAAGTAAAAGTAAATATAACCACTTATTTTGCACAATACTTTTACCTAATGTAACCCAATAACCGCTTTTTTTAGATTTGCCTCGAAGCGCTTCGCTCGCCATCAAACTTCCTCCTTGAATTATCAATTCACTAATTACAAAAGAAAATATGCACTTTATTTAGTGCTATTTATTTTACTTTTGCATTATCTGAAATACATGATAGCACTTTAGATGTACATTGTCAATATAAATTGGCTTTTTTCATATTTAAAAATAGACAAAAAAACAAGTGTTCTTGAGTATAAAATCAAGAACACTTTAAAACTATATTATAACCTATTGAAGAATTAGTGCAGATTTTCTAAGAATGACTTCTGTAGATACATAAACGGTTTCAAAAGGCATACCAGGGTTCTTTAATCTCCAAAAAATCTGCTGTGCAAGTCTTCTGCCTAATTGATAATTATCTATTTTCACAGTAGAAAGTGGTGGATTAACAATTTTTGACTGATTTTCGTCATCAAACCCAGTCACTGCCAAATCTTTTGAAATTTCAATGCCATGCATTTGGGCATACATATAGAAATTGAAAGCAATCTTGTCATTTGCACAAACTAAAGCCTCCGGCAAAGTGAAATTCTCTAAAACATCTAGCATCTCTCGATCATAATAATAATGAAATTCTGTTGGCCCACATAAACACATTTTTTTATCAATTGGCAAGTGATGCGCTTTCATGGCCGCTTCAAAGCCTTTCCAACGTTCATACACAGATTGACAATATGTAATGTCACCAATAAAGCCGATCTTTTTGCATCCATTCTCAATCAAAGCTGATGTCAGTTTATAAATACTCTGAAATCCATCTAAAATAAAAATATCTTTTTTAAGTAAATAATCTCTAGGGGCATCCAAATAAACACAAGGAATTCCTGTCTGATTGATTTCTTCGATAAATTTTTGCCGAAAAACAGATAAGCAAATCACTCCTGTTGTAAAAGACGGATCCAAGTTTTGTGGCAAAGAAAGATTTTTTTCTTCTTCTTCACTGACAAAATTTACTTGGCATATTCCGTTATTCTTTCGAATCTCGTCACAAATTCCCATAACAATTCGATTCCAAAAATCAGAAGTTTTTTTAGAAATTAATACCATAAAATTGCGCTGTGTAGAAAAAGATGAAATTTTGATCTCTTTTAGGGCCTCAGTGCTTAGCTTTGAGTATTTCATCTTATAGGCAGTACGAATTACCTTTGTCTTTGTTTCATACGAAACCGATTCATCTAAATTCAGCGCTTTCGCAACAGTATTTCTGGATAGACCTGTTTCCCTCGCAATATCTAAAATGGAAACCTTTTTCAAGTTTATCTCCCCTGTCTCTTTATATCTTTTAATTATACCTATTAATTTCTCTTTCTGCAACCAAATAATTTCGTTAGAATTACCGTATTTATTCTTAATAAACTATTAAAAAAAGAGATTTCTTGCTTAAAATAGGCAAGAAATCCCTTTTTTTAATTATGAAGCCCAAAACTTACTGAAATTGCTTGGTTCACTTTGTTCATTGCTCCATCGTCCAGAGAACCCATTTTCTCTTTTAATCGATGCTTATCAATCGTTCGTACTTGTTCGAGCAACACAACCGAATCTTTCATAAGACCCGTATTTCCAGCATTAATTTCAATGTGTGTCGGAAGATTTGTTTTATCCCGCTGGCTTGTAATAGCGGCTGCTATCACAGTGGGACTAAATTTATTTCCTACATCATTTTGAACAATAAGTACCGGTCGCACTCCGCCTTGCTCAGAACCAACTACAGGACTCAAATCCGCATAGTAGATATCTCCACGTTTTATGTTCACGGTTTTCACTCTCCGTTATAAAATCTTTGTTATTATTCTCTGCCCTTTTGCAGAAATTTAATCATATACCGCATAAAAATTTTAATATCCTTATACCATTTTATAACGAATCGCTGTTTTTGTGATTAAAATGGAGCTTCTTTTAAAAAAAGTTGTCCCGCAAACAAAAAACTGCCTGCAGGGTTAGCTGCAAGCAGTTTCGTATTGTTATATTGCCATCATGTTATGAAACAATTCCTTCATCAGAAAAAGCATTGAATTCTGAATTATCTGTCTTTTTCTCTGCTGCACCAGCTTTTTCAATGGCAACGTCAGAGTAACACTGCATTCCCGTACCAGCAGGAACAAGCTTACCAATAATAACATTTTCTTTTAGACCAATTAGATGATCTACTTTGCCCTTAATGGCTGCATCTGTTAACACTCTGGTTGTTTCTTGGAAAGAAGCCGCTGACAAGAACGAATCTGTTGCCAGAGAAGCTTTTGTGATACCAAGCAGCATTGGGGTGTACACAGCTTCTTGAATACCTTCTTCTCCATTATTAATTCTATCCGCAATTGCCAAATTCTCATGGAACACTTCGTTTCGATCGGCCAACGAGCTAACAAGAAAATCGGTGCTGCCAGAATCTTCGATTCTAACCTTACGCATCATTTGGCGAACAATGATTTCAATGTGCTTATCATTGATATCAACACCCTGCATACGATAAACACGCTGCACTTCTTGAATCAAGTAGTCTTGAACAGCCTGCACACCTCTAACTGCCAAAATATCATGCGGGTTGACAGAACCTTCAGTAATCAGCGTTCCTTTTTCGATGAAATCTCCCTCTTTAACTGTTACATGAGAGCCATAAGCAATCAGATAAGAACGAGAGTCACCGTCTTCATTGTTTGTAACCACAACATGACGATTTTTCTTGATTTCTTGGAAAGAAACAGTACCTGAAATTTCACTAAGAATAGCCACACGTTTTGGTTTTCTGCCTTCAAAGAGTTCTTCAATACGCGGCAAACCTTGTGTGATATCTTCGGCACTCGCAACACCGCCGGTGTGGAACGTTCTCATTGTCAGCTGTGTACCAGGTTCACCGATAGATTGAGCCGCAATAATACCAACTGCCTCACCAACTGTAACGGCTTTACCGTTAGCAAGAGAAGCACCGTAGCATTTTTTGCAAACGCCATTTTTAGCACGGCAATTCAAAATAGAACGAATCTCAATTTTCTCGACACCACGTCCGATAATGGCATCCGCATCCGCATCATCCATCATCTTATCTTTTGAAACGATGACATTGTTATTTTCGTCACAGAAATCATAAACCAAGTAACGTCCTATTAAACGCTCTTTCATCGGCTCAATAGACTCTTTACCCGAACGAATATCAAAGACTTCAATACCCTGTGTAGAATGACAATCATCCTCACGGATAATAACATCTTGCGCAACGTCAACCAAACGTCTGGTCAAGTAACCAGAGTCAGCGGTTCTCAAAGCAGTATCAGCCAGACCTTTACGAGCACCACGAGAAGAAATGAAGTATTCCAAAATGTTAAGGCCTTCACGATAGTTAGCCTTAATCGGAATTTCAATTGTTCTACCAGATGTATTCGCAATCAATCCACGCATACCGGCAAGCTGTCGAATCTGGCTCATCGTACCACGAGCACCTGAATCAGCCATCATATAAATCGGGTTATAACGGTCAAGACCTTTTTGCAGAGCCACTGTTACTTCATTGGTGGTAACAGACCAAGTATCCAAAACCATTCTATAACGTTCAGATTCTGAGATAAAGCCGTCACGATAGTCAGCCGCAATATTATTAATCGAAGCTTCAGCTTGTGCAATCAATGTCTTTTTCTCTTCCGGAATGGTTGCATCACAAACCGCAACGGTAATACCGCTGATTGTAGAATATTTGTAGCCCTGTGCCTTAATATTATCCAACACTTCAGCTGTGTGCTCTGTACCATGCACTTTAATACATCTTTCAACGATTTGTCCAAGCTGTTTTTTACCAGCCAAGAACTCAATCTCAAATTTGAGTGCATTTTCAGGTGTACTTCTATCTACATAACCCAAATCCTGTGGGACCGGATTGTTAAATATAATTCTACCAACTGTTGTTTCTGTCAGACCAGTTAAAGGTTCACCGTTGAATTCTACGGTTCTGCGCACTTTAATTTTAGCGTGCAATCCTACTTCTTTTGCATCATAGGCCATAAGAGCTTCGTTGATGTCACGGAAGCATTTACCGTCACCCAATTCGCCATCTTTATCCAGTGTCAGGTAGTAAGAACCCAGCACCATATCCTGTGTTGGAACAGCAACAGGACGACCGTCAGACGGTTTCAAAAGGTTGTTAGCAGCCAACATCAAGAATCTAGCTTCTGCCTGTGCTTCTGCAGATAGCGGAACGTGAACAGCCATCTGATCACCGTCAAAGTCAGCATTATAAGCCGTACAAACCAATGGATGAAGCTTCATAGCACGGCCTTCAACCAAGACCGGTTCAAAAGCTTGAATGCCCAGTCTATGCAGTGTAGGCGCACGGTTTAATAGAACCGGGTGATTTTTAATGACAACTTCAAGAGCATCCCAAACTTCTGGTCTAGCTCTTTCAACAGACTTTCTAGCAGCTTTAATGTTACCAACTGCATTGGTTTCGACCAAGCGTTTCATAACAAACGGCTTGAAAAGTTCCAAAGCCATTTCTTTAGGCAAACCGCACTGATACATTTTGAGTTCTGGACCAACAACGATAACCGAACGACCAGAGTAGTCAACACGTTTTCCCAACAAGTTCTGACGGAAACGACCCTGTTTACCTTTAAGCATATCAGAAAGAGATTTAAGGGGGCGGTTATTCGGTCCTGTAACCGGACGGCCACGTCTGCCGTTATCAATCAAAGCATCTACTGATTCTTGCAACATTCTCTTTTCATTACGAACAATGATATCAGGTGCACCAAGTTCAATCAATCTTTTTAGACGATTGTTACGATTGATAACACGGCGATATAAATCATTCAAGTCACTGGTAGCAAAACGTCCACCATCCAGTTGTACCATAGGACGAATTTCCGGGGGAATAACCGGAACTGCATCCATAATCATCCAAGAAGGCTTATTGCCTGACTGACGGAAAGCTTCTGCCACTTCAAGACGTTTAAGAAGTCTGACTCTTTTTTGTCCGCTGGCAACTTCCAATTCTTCTTTTAGACGAATAGATTCTTTTTCAACATCAATTTCTTCTAAAAGCTTTTTGATAGATTCAGCGCCCATGCCGGCATCAAAATCATCGTCATATTTTTCACGCAGATCACGATATTCTTTTTCTGTAAGTGTCTGCATTTTAGAAAGCTCTTTTACATTACCTGGGTCAGTAACGATATAAAGGGCAAAATAAAGAACCTTTTCAAGCACTCTTGGAGACAAATCCAAAATCAAGCTCATTCTTGAGGGAAGTCCCTTAAAGTACCAAATATGCGAAACCGGAGCCGCCAACTGAATGTGTCCCATGCGCTCACGACGAACCTTGCTGCGAGTAACTTCAACACCGCAGCGGTCGCAGATTTTGCCTTTATAACGAATTCTTTTATACTTTCCGCAATGACATTCCCAGTCTTTCTGCGGGCCAAAAATACGCTCACAGAAAAGTCCGTCTTTTTCGGGTTTCAACGTTCTGTAGTTGATCGTTTCAGGTTTTTTAACCTCACCATATGACCATTCACAAATCTTATCGGGAGAGGCTAAACCAATTTTTATCGACTCAAAAGTATTAAATTCCACACGCACGTCCCCCTTAAATATCTAAATCTTTATCATCATCGTCTTCATCTGTTTCGTCTTTACCAAGCACATCAGCGAAGATATCATCCAAAGACTCTGAATCGTCTTCATAAGAATCGTCTTCCTCTTCCATGTCTGCATCCTGCAAATCTTCTGCATCTTCTACATTATATCCATCAAGATTATCTGCTACATTTTGTTCTTCAAAATGATTGAAGCCCATATCATCATCGTCGTCAAAATTCTGGCGCAAATCAATTTCTTCATCATCTTTATTCAGAACTTTAATGTCAAGTCCCAAAGACTGCAGTTCTTTAATCAAAACTTTAAAGGATTCAGGAATACCTGGCTTCGGAATATTTTGACCTTTGACAATAGACTCATATGTCTTAACACGTCCAACCACGTCATCCGACTTTACAGTCAAAATTTCCTGCAAGGTGTAAGCCGCACCATAAGCTTCCAGTGCCCAAACTTCCATCTCCCCAAAACGCTGCCCACCAAATTGAGCTTTACCACCCAAAGGCTGCTGTGTAACAAGAGAGTATGGTCCCGTAGAACGAGCATGAATCTTATCATCAACCAAGTGATGCAATTTGAGGTAGTACATATAGCCAACGGTAATCGGGTTATCAAAATATTCACCGGTACGACCATCACGAAGCATAAATTTGCCGTCTTCTCGCAGTCCACCAGCTTTAAAGCATTCTACAATGTCCTCTTCATGTGCACCATCGAAAACAGGAGTCATAATCTTCCAGCCCAAAGTGCTGGCAGCCATACCAAGGTGAACTTCCAAAACCTGTCCGATATTCATACGAGAAGGCACGCCCAAGGGGTTTAGTACGATATCAAGCGGTGTTCCGTTCGGTAAGAAAGGCATTTCTTCTACCGGCAAAATTCTGGAGACAACACCCTTATTTCCGTGACGTCCAGCCATTTTATCACCGACAGAAATCTTTCTCTTCTGTGCAATATAACAGCGAACCACTTTGTTAACGCCGGGGCTTAACTCGTCATTGCTATTTTCACGAGTGAACACTTTTACATCCACGACAATGCCATATTCACCATGTGGTACTCTTAGGGAAGTATCACGTACTTCTCTTGCTTTTTCGCCAAAGATAGCACGAAGCAATCTTTCTTCTGCAGTCAGCTCTGTTTCACCCTTAGGAGTAACTTTACCAACCAAAATATCTCCGGCACGAACATCAGCACCGACACGAATAATACCTCTCTCGTCCAAATCCTTCAAAAGATCTTCGTTAACGTTCGGGATATCTCTTGTAATTTCTTCCGGTCCTAGCTTTGTATCGCGGGCTTCCATCTCATATTCTTCAATATGAATAGAGGTATAAACATCATCGCGCACAATTTTTTCATTAAGAAGAACCGCATCTTCGTAGTTATAACCTTCCCATGTCATGAAGCCAATCAGTGCATTTTTACCCAAACTGATTTCGCCGTTCTTGATGGCAGGGCCGTCTGCGATAATATCGCCTTCCTGCACTCTCTCGCCCACTTCGACAATAGGGTTTTGGTTGATACAGGTGCTCTGGTTAGAACGCATAAATTTAATAATTTCATAGGTGTCAATCTGTCCGTTATCGGCTGTTACGCGAACTTTATCAGCGCTGACTGATTTAACAACACCCGCTCTTTTAGCAAGCACACATACACCGGAGTCAACACCTGCTTTATATTCCATACCGGTTCCGACAATCGGAGCCTGTGTTTTAAGCAGCGGTACAGCCTGACGTTGCATGTTAGAACCCATCAAAGCTCGGTTCGTATCATCGTTTTCCAAGAAAGGAATCATTGCTGTTGCAACAGACACAACCATTCTCGGGCTGATATCCATAAATTCGGCACGAGCGGCTTCTACTTCTACGAACTCATCACGATAACGTCCGGCAACACGTTCATTGACAAAACGGCCTTCTTCATCAAGCGGCTCATTCGCCTGTGCTACAACATATTCATCTTCGATGTCAGCTGTCATATAGACAACTTCGTCTGTAACTTTACCGGTTTCTTTATCTACACGACGGTAAGGTGCTTCGATGAAGCCATATTCATTAATTTTAGCAAAGGTTGCCAAATAAGAAATCAAACCAATGTTAGGACCTTCAGGCGTTTCAACAGGACACATACGGCCGTAGTGTGTATAGTGAACGTCACGAACCTCGAAACTCGCACGGTCACGAGACAACCCGCCCGGGCCAAGTGCAGAAAGTCTTCTCTTATGTGTCAGCTCTGCTAACGGATTGGTCTGGTCCATGAACTGAGAAAGCGGTGAAGAACCAAAGAATTCTTTGATTGCCGCCACAACAGGACGAATATTAATTAGCGAATGTGGTGTCAATGTTTCTGGATCTTGTGCCTGCAAAGTCATTCTTTCACGAATAACTCTCTCCAAACGGGAAAAACCAATTCTAAACTGGTTTTGCAACAGTTCACCAACAGAACGAATTCTTCTGTTGCCCAAGTGGTCGATATCATCTTTTTTACCAACGCCCTGCGCTAAGCAGTTCATATGGTTAATGGTAGCAAAAATATCGTCTACTGTAATATGATTCGGAATCAAATCTGCTTTTCTAGCGCGCACAGCGTCTTTCAATTCCTCTTCATTTTGGCAGCTTTCCAAAATTTCAGCCAAAACTTTAAAGCAAACTCTTTCATTGATACCACATTCTGCTTTGGCATCAAAATCAACGTATTTGGAAATATCTACCATGCCGTTAGAGATAATCTTAACTTCCTTGCCCTCTAAGTTAATGATAGCAAGCATAACACCTGTATCATCAATCTCTTCAGCACGCTCACGACTAATAATTTCACCGGCATCTGCCAAAAGCTCCCCTGTAAAGGGGCTGACAAGCGGTTGAGCGAGAGTATGACCAGTCAAACGGTCAGCAAGTGACAGTTTTTTATTGTATTTGTGACGTCCCACGCGAGACATATCATATCTTCTTGGATCAAAAAACAGATTATTCAAGTGTGCCTGTGAACTTTCTACGGTAGGCGGCTCACTCGGACGCAGCTTGCGATAGATTTCAATCAGCGCATCTTCTGTTGTTTTAGTGGTATCTTTTTCAATACTGGCATAGATTCTGTCATCCTCGCCAAAGAAATCGATAATCTCTTGATCAGAACCAAGACCTAAGCAACGGATTAAGACAGTAATCGGAACTTTACGGTTTTTGTCAATACGAACGTAGAATATGTCGTTGACATCATTTTCGTATTCCAGCCATGCTCCTCGGTTTGGAATAATGGTAGCGCTAAACAACTCTTTTCCTGATTTGTCATGCTCCATTTTGTAGTAGACGCCAGGAGAACGAACAAGCTGAGAAACAATAACACGTTCTGCACCATTAATAACAAAAGTGCCGCTCGGTGTCATCAATGGGAAATCGCCCATAAAAACTTCTGATTCCTTGATTTCTCCCGTCTCTTTGTTCAGAAGGCGAGCCTTGACTTTCAGCGCAGAAGAATACGTAGCATCACGTTCCTTACATTCTGAAACACTGTAATTGGGCATTTCTTCAAGCTGATAATCCACAAAGTCTAAAACCAGCGTATTGTTGAAGTCGGTAATTCCCGAAACATCATCAAAAACCTCTTTTAAACCTTCCTTGAGAAACCACGCATATGAGTTTTTCTGAATTTCAATCAGGTTTGGCATCTCCAAAACCTCATCAATTTTCCCGAAACTCATTCGAGTATTTTTGCCCAACTGAACCGGTTTAACATTCACCACTAGTCAGCCACTCCAATCTAATTTTATTCCTAATTCAAGCACAAAAAAGCAAAAGCAATCATATTATATTATAAACACAGATGCATAACGGCGCAGTCTGTATAAAAATATTACGACAAAAAAATCAAAATTTTTGCGATATACTTGATTATTTTGACAACGCATGCTATACTTTAAAAGTATCACAGGATGCAACAACCCCATGATGATGCAGTATATTATTTTATATCTTTTCTGTATATTTGTCAAGACTTTTTAAAAAGATTCTTATTTTCTTTTTATTTGCGCTTTTATATGCTTCCGACTTCTAACAAACAAAACGGCAGTCCTCAACTGGATTGCCGTTTATTTTTTTATCTCTGCTTATCACTGTTAGAATTTTATTTAAGAATTTTCCTCTAAACCGCACAGTATTGCAAAGTTATAAGAATCTAGTTTTTGACGAACTTCTGATGAAATTTGGCTATATATCGAATGCAAATGGCAGCTGGTACGTCCGCAATTATAAGCACTACTGCCACACTTGCTGAACATCATATAAGTACCGTCAACGGCTTCAATTACCTGCCTAAGCGTAATTTCTTTGGGCGGTTTGGCCAATTTATAACCACCCTTTGCTCCTTTAAAAGAACAGGCAATGCCGCTCTCCACAAGCTTTCTAAGTATTTTCAGCAAAAAGCGAGGTGGAATTTCTGTATTGGCAGAAATTGTTTTCGCATCTACTTTGCTATTGTTTTCTGTCAGATATTCAACTACTCTAACAGCATAATCTGCTTCTAAAGTCATATCAAAAAGCCTTTCTGTTAGTCGAGAAAGTCCTTCAGTTTTTTACTGCGGCTAGGATGACGAAGCTTGCGCAGCGCCTTAGCCTCAATTTGGCGGATTCTTTCTCTTGTGACGTTAAACTCTTTGCCAACCTCTTCTAGCGTACGCGAACGGCCATCTTCTAAGCCGAATCTGAGTCGTAGCACTTTCTCTTCGCGAGGGGTAAGTGTGTCTAAAACATCTCCCAACGTTTCTTTTAATAACGTATGCGAAGCGGCATCAGCGGGGGCTGGCGCATCATCATCGGGAATAAAGTCGCCAAGGTGGCTGTCTTCTTCTTCACCGATTGGTGTTTCAAGCGAAACTGGTTCTTGCGCGACACGCATAATCTCGCGAACCTTTTCAACTGGCATATCAATTTCTTCTGCTACTTCTTCTGCACTTGGCTCTCTGCCATTTGCGTGCAAAAGCTGGCTTGAAATTTTCTTTACTTTATTGATTGTTTCAACCATATGAACCGGAATACGAATTGTTCTCGCCTGATCAGCGATCGCTCTGGTAATTGCCTGACGAATCCACCATGTGGCATACGTTGAAAATTTGAATCCTTTTTTATAGTCAAACTTTTCTACCGCTTTAATTAATCCCAAATTGCCTTCTTGAATCAAATCCAAGAACTGCATGCCTCTGCCAAGATAACGTTTAGCGATACTAACAACTAAACGCAAGTTTGCTTCAGAAAGACGTTTTTTGGCAAATTCATTGCCTTCATTAATCGCAATAGCAAGCTGAATTTCTTCATCTGGTGTTAAAAGCGGCACTCTGCCGATTTCTTTTAAATACACCTTAACAGGGTCGTCAATGGAAACACCATCAGCTCCAATACCAGGCTCAAGTGTTTCGTCAGCTCCCTTAGTCGTTAGCGTTGCTTCTATATGAATATCATCAAAATCATCGACGACTTCAACACCTTGAGAATCTAACGTATCATAGAACTTTTCTATATATTCGGGGTCAAATTCCAACTCGCCCAGTGCATCCAAAATTTCTTTTGTAGTCAGCTGACCTTTGGATTTTCCCAATTCTATTAAGTCTCTAATTACTGTCTTTTTATCTAGAGTTGCCATTATTATTCCCCCAGCTTTTCTTTCTTTAATCTTTTCATCATTTCCGCGAGTTCTTCCTTAGACATATCTTTTGCTTGCTGCGGATTGACGTGCAGTTTGGCATTTTGCAGCATTTCAATCATTGTCTGCACATCCTCTCGTGTAGAAGGTACTTCACTCCTACTGTTCACGATTCTCGAAAGCTCCGCCATTTCATTCGTGGTCAAATCTTGCGAAAAATCCATCAAAGAAATTTCGTTCTGTATAGTTTTGCCCAATAAAAGTTTATATACTCTGCGATTATATGCCGTTACAAACTTTTCCGACGGTATTTTTGCCGCCACATATTGAATCTCATCCGGATTTTTGAATAGATACGCTAAAATGCCCTCTTCAGCATTGGCAATTTTATAATTCTGCCGCTTTTCTGTATTCACAATAGAGGTATTAGCGCTCATCTGATTCAATTTTTTCCGTTCTTCCCTGCGTTTGCTGTTTTCTTCTTTTTTCTCTGTTTGCTCCATGAGCTGTTTGACAGATTCAAAGCTAACTTCCATGGTCTGTGCAATTTGTTTGGCATAAATTTCAGCTTTCATAATATCGCCGCTTTTGCCAAGCATATCGATTGCTTCTTCAATAAAACCCGACTTGCCCTCGACGGTTTCAGTATCATATTTTATACGAATCTTTGTGAGTTTATACTCGATGTCGTTCGGGGCGGTGTCTAAAAGTTTCTGAAAACGAAGCATTCCGTCGTTGGGATAGGATTTCATGAATTCGTCGGGATCTTTGTTGCCGGGAACAGCCAGTACCCGAATTTTAAGCCCCGTCGCTTTTAAAATAGGAATCGCCCTCATCGCAGCACGCTGCCCTGCTTCATCGGAATCGTAACAAATGACCGCTTCATCGGCATATTTGGCAATCACTCTTGCCTGCTCGCCTGTAAACGAAGTGCCTAGAGAAGCCACTGCATTTGTGAACCCTGCTCTATGTAAGGCAATAACATCCATATAGCCTTCTGCCAAGATAATCTGCCTTTTGTTGGCATTCTTGGCAATATTCATAGCAAAAAGGCCACTGCTTTTATGATAAACCGGTGTATCAGATGTATTGATATACTTCGGTTTTTCATCGGTAAGAATCCGCCCTCCAAAGGCAATGACATTTCCACGCAAGTCAATAATAGGGAACATCACCCGCCCTCGAAAACGGTCATAAGAATTTCCGTTTCGTGAAATGCCACTGACATTCGCCTGTGTCATTTCGTCTTTTGTATAACCGAGATTTTTTAAATGATTAACAAGAGCGAAGCCGCCTTCAGGCGCATAGCCAATTCCAAACCGGCGAATTGTTTTGCTGTCCATTCCCCTATTTTTTAGATAGTCAAGACCCGGTTTGCCGTCAGTTGAAAGTAGCGTTTCGTGAAAGAACCGAGCCGTCGCACGATTGATTTCTAAAATTCTGGTACGAAGCTTAGATAAACCATCGTCTATGCCATCCTCCGGCAAATTTAATCCGGCACGCTGTGCTAGAAAGCGAACCGCTTCCATATAGTCTAAATTTTCAATCTTCATGACAAATGTAATCACATCACCGCCAGCTTGACAGCCAAAGCAGTAAAAAGAGCCGTTGTCTGTGTAAATATTAAACGAAGGTGTCTTTTCATTATGAAAGGGACAAAGCCCGACCATATTCTTCCCTTTTCGTTTTAAATTCACATACGAGGAGGCTATATCAGGCAAATCGCTTCTCATTTTTAGTTCTTGTAAAAAATAATCTGGCAGTGCCACTGCAATTCACCTCGCTCGAAAACATATTGCCACACGAACCATCTCTAAATAAAAGGCTTTAAATGTCCCAGCCTTTTGGAATAAACAATCTCTTATACATTTCTACTGCAAAGTGATCAGTCATGCCTGAAACATAATCGGCGGAAGCCACTTCAAATCCCTCTTCTTCACCGATTTTTTGCAAATAAAGAGGCAAATTTTCTGGTTGCTGAAAATACTCCCATAAGCTTTCTATTATATGGGGCACTTTCTTCTCTTCTCGCTTTGCATAGTCATTCAGATAAACCGATTGATACATGAAGCGGTGTAGTTCTTGATAAGCTTCCCATACATCATCACTCATGCGAATTACTTCTGATGTGCTATTTTCCACTACTGAACAAACCAACGTTGTGATTCTTTCAGACTTATTGTTCCCTAAAACCACTCTGACAATTTCAGGAATTACATCTTCTGCCAATACACCAGCACGAACTGCATCATCAATATCATGGTTCATATAAGCAATGCGGTCGGCATAGCGAATCAACTTGCCCTCGAGCGTTTCTGCTTCTTGACCAGTCGTATGGCATAAAATACCGTCTACCACTTCATGAGTAAGATTTAAACCTTCGCCGTCTTTTTCCAATTTTTCCACTACCCGAACACTTTGACGGTAATGCTTGAATCCCCCGGATAGCAGTTCATTTAACGCTCGCTCCCCCGCATGACCAAAAGGAGTATGACCCAAGTCATGTCCTAAAGCAATTGCCTCAGTCAAATCCTCATTCAAACGCATAGCTTTTGCAATGGTGCGTGCAATTTGCGCTACTTCTAATGTATGTGTCAGTCTTGTACGGTAATGATCACCCTCAGGCGCCAAGAAAACCTGCGTTTTATGCTTTAATCGGCGAAAAGATTTGCAATGGATAATGCGGTCACGGTCACGCTGATAGTCTGTACGCAAATCAGTTTTTTCGCTGACAGGTGGTTCAGGGTTCTTTCGCCCTTTACTCTGTGACGAAAAGGCAGCATAAGGAGATAGGAATAAAGATTCAAGCTGTTCTGTTTTTTCTCTAATCGTCATATAGCCCCTCCTATAATCCAACTCTACCTATTCATATACAATACAAATAATAAAAATTCGTTTTTATCATTCTACCATGAACAAAAAACACTTGACAAGTCTAAAAGCACTACATTCTCTTAAAATTTCTGTTTTTCAGGCAATAAACACCCCAAATGTTTATTCCGCCACCAAAAACGGAAAATATTTTTTGCCTTGTTGTTCAATATGAGCTTGTCCACCAGAATTATCGGCTATTTTTTGCTGCAATAGCGGAAGATTCTCCGGCTCGATATGAAACTTGATTTCTACATTTTCAAGGAACAAGGTATCATCAATCCACCCCATACACTCAGGCACCAGCGAATTGAGTCTGCCATATAAAGTGTAATCACATTGAATAGACAGCAAAAGACATTCTTTCATTCGAATTTTTTCTGCTGCCTTCATCGCAATAGAAGCTGTATGCGAATACGCGCGAATCAGTCCGCCGCCGCCCAAAAGAGTACCGCCGAAATAACGTGTTGCCACGATTACAGCATCTGTCACCTCAGCTTTTTTCATGGCTTCCAAAACCGGAATGCCTGCTGTGCCCTGCGGTTCTCCGTCATCCGAAAAGCGCATTAAGCCACTCTCACGCAAAATATAAGCATATACGTTGTGAGTGGCATCATAATGTTTCTTTTTTATTTCTGTAATAAAGGTTAACGCCTCGTCTTCTGTCTTAACCGGTTTGGCATAACCAATAAAACGTGATTTCTTTTCAATAAAGAAATCAGAATTTTCGTTTTGAAGCGTTACATACTCAGACATATTCCACCATAAACCGCCGTACAATAAAAATTAAAGCGATGCCACAAAGCACCGCCCAATTTTCCAGAAATTACTTTTCTTGCCCTGCTGAGCCATAACGTTTCTTAAACATATCCACACGACCGCTTGTGTCAATGAGTTTCTGTTTTCCTGTGAAGAAAGGATGGCACTTGGAACAAATTTCAACGCGGATATCTCCTTTAGTAGAGCGTGTTGTGAATTCGTTGCCGCAAGCGCATTTAACGGTAGCTTCCTTATAATCAGGATGAATGTTCTGTTTCAAATCTGTCACCTCTTTCGGTTCTATCTCGAAAGCTGATTGTCAGCCTAACATCTTAGTACATGCTATTCTAGCACACCTCAAAATAAATTGCAAGGATAAAATTAAAAAATCATATAGAATTCAGACATTCAAACAAATTTCATGAATTCTCCCGCTTATCCAACCTTTTCAGTCGGCAAGATACGCTTTTACTTTCACATCTTGCTTACTAGCTAAATACTGAAAGAAAATTCATATAAATCAAGACTGTTAACTTACAACTCAAAATCCTCTATAATTTTTTTTGCCAGTAAATCAGCCGGCAAACTAGCATCTATATTTTGATTTGCCGCTTTCTTATATTGATTAATTCGCTCTTCATAAAGTGCGGCAATAATCTCTTTTCTGTTCGGCTTTTGCAAAAGAGGGCGTTTCTTATCGTTTTTTAGGCGCTCTTGCAACACCTCCAAAGGTACATCCAAAAAAAGAATGATTGCTCCGCTTTCTTGAAAAATTTGTACATTTTCAGCGCGCAAAACTGTCCCACCGCCGCAAGCAATCACCATGTTTTTCTTCGCAGAAATTTCGCTGACTACTTCCGCTTCCATTTCTCGAAAACGCTGCTCACCTAGTTGCTTGAAAATCGCAGTAATCTTCATACGATATTTTTTTTCAAGATAAATATCTGTATCACAAAAGTTCATTTTTGTTTGCTTGGCAAGCAACTTGCCAATACTCGTTTTCCCGCATCCCATAAATCCACATAAAACAATATTTTTACTCAAATTCTTCCCCTACTTGTTGTAAAAAATCCGATTCATTTCTTTGGCTGCCTCTTCGCATAGTTTTCGAATTTGTTCATCTTCAAAAGCCGTGCCGTACCACCACGTATGCGCGGCGACAGCTTGCCTAACCAACATGTCAATTCCACGAACAGTGGGAATTCCTTTTGCCTCTGCTTGTTTGAGCAAAAACGTTTTTTCAGGATTAAACACTGCATCAAAAACAGCAGTACAATTTTGAAGCACAGCTTCCGTTAAAGGACTGTTGTCCAAATGAGGATACATGCCCACATTGGTGGCATTAATGACAACATCAAAATGTCCAGCACTTTCTAACTTTTCATAGGGCAGACAAGTTATCTTCCCCTTACCAGTTCCTCTTCTTGCTGCAAACGCTTCAATTTCTTGTGCAATCTTCTGCGCCTTTTCTTCAGAGCTTTTACGATGTGCCAAGACAATGTCAAAGTTCACATTCGTGTATGCCGTTTCAAACGCAATGGCCCGAGCCGTTCCGCCATTACCTAAAATCAAATTGCGTCCTGCAATGTTGATACCGGCACTCTCAATTGCGCCCAAACAACCTGCTCCATCAGTGATGTAACCCTTCATTTTCCCATCTATAATCTGAACGGTATTGACAGAGCCGAAAAGAGCCGCCTTATCATCCAGTTCATCCAAAAAAGGGATTATCGCTTCTTTATATGGAATTGTCACATTAAAAACATCAAACGTCTTGAGTTGGTTTATCTTTTCAGGTAGAGAATCAATATCTAACACTGCATATTGCATGGGTATCCCTGCAATAGAAAAAAGTCTTTCATGGATAAAGGGTGACATTGTATGGCGTATCGGATGCCCGATTACAGCCGCTTTTTGAGTTTGCATCGTAAGCCCTCCGCCTATTCTCTTACTGCTTTAAATCTGCAATAAAAGAATTTTTTAAATTTTTGTATTGACAAACCATGCAGTAGTCAATAAAATGTATTTGAACGACACGGCATGTGCCGAAAATATTTTCCGTCATTGTTATAAATTCTATCATAACTGCGAAAATTTGTCCATATAATACGGATAAGAAATGCAGACTTCGGAAAACAGTCTTTCACAACATATATTAGGAGGATATTCAAATGGTATTAGAAAAAGTTAAAGCAATTTTGAGCGAACAGTTCGATGTAGAGGAAGATACTATCACTGCTGATTCCACTCTGGCTGACGATTTAGGTGCTGATTCTCTCGACGTTGTCGACTTGCTTATGACTATCGAAGATGAGTTTGAAGTTGAAGTTCCGGACACGGAAGTTGAAAACATCAAAACTGTCGGCGATCTCGTTTCTTACATTGAAGGTCATCAGTCTATCTAAGAACGTAATGTCCAGTTTGTTTTTATAATTTTGACACCTTTCCGCGCTTTTGGGCGTCGGTTGTGTTTGGTTTTGTTTTTCACAGCAAACCTTTCACATAGCGAGGGTGTCTTTTTTCTTGCAAAAAAATGAACAGCGGTATATAATAAACCGAATACATACCACCTATTAGGTGGTTTATAACGATATAGTTTCAAGAAAGGGTTGTTTTTATGGCAGAGCAAAAAAAGATGGTCAATGATATCACCTCTATGGACGTTGACTTCTCTAAATGGTACACCGACATTGTCAAAAAGGCCGAGCTGATGGACTATTCCAGCGTGAAAGGATGTATGATTCTCCAGCCATATGGCTATGCTATTTGGGAAAACATACAAAGTGACCTTGATAAGCGCTTTAAAGAAACTGGCGTACAAAATGTCTATATGCCTCTTCTTATTCCAGAAAGCTTACTTCAAAAAGAAAAAGACCATGTTGCCGGATTCGCCCCTGAAGTGGCTTGGGTCACTCATGGCGGAGCTGAAAAATTATCAGAAAGACTCTGCATCAGACCAACCAGTGAAGTTCTTTTCTGCGAACACTACGAAAAAATCATTAAATCCTATCGTGATTTGCCTAAGCTTTATAATCAGTGGTGCTCGGTTCTGCGCTGGGAAAAAACCACTCGTCCGTTCTTGCGTTCTTCCGAATTCCTCTGGCAAGAAGGTCACACCATGCACGAAACTGCTGAAGAAGCACAGGAAGAAACATTGCGTATGCTTCATGTTTATAATGACTTCTTCCGTGAAACACTGGCAATCCCTGCTGTTATCGGCAAAAAAACCGAAAAAGAGAAATTTGCCGGTGCCGTTTCCACCTATACAATTGAACCTATGATGCACAACGGTGTTGCTCTGCAAGGCGGAACTTCTCACTATTTCGGTGATGGCTTCGCTAAGAGCTTTGGCATTACTTTCACTGGTCGTGACAACACACAGCAGCACCCTCACCAGACTTCATGGGGCGTTTCAACCCGTATGATTGGTGCGGTGATTATGGTTCACGGCGACAACAACGGGCTTGTTATGCCTCCGAAAATTGCTCCTATTCAGCTTGCTATTGTTCCTGTCGCTCAGCACAAAGAAGGTGTTTTGGAGAAAGCGAACGAGCTCTATTCACAGCTTGCTAAAAACTTCCGTGTGAAGCTTGACGACAGTGATAACAGCCCTGGTTGGAAATTTGCACAATATGAAATGCAAGGTGTTCCGCTTCGTTTGGAAATCGGTCCAAAAGACATTGAAAAAAATCAATGCGTGTTGGTCCGCCGTGATAACAGAGAAAAAATCTTTGTTTCTTTAGATAACCTTGAAGAAGAAATTAACAAAGCCTTGCAAGCTGTGCATGATGCGCTCTATCAGCGTGCACTTGAAAACCTGCAAAGCAAGACTTTTATCGCCAAAAACCACGAAGAATTTTTGAATACTGCTGAAAATAAACCCGGCTTTATCAAGGCTATGTGGTGCGGTGACAGCGCTTGTGAAGATAAGTTAAAAGATGAAACAGGCGGTGTTAAATCTCGCTGTATTCCATTTGAAGAGGAACATTTGGCAGACACCTGCGTCTGCTGCGGCAAACCTGCTAAACACATGGTTTATTGGGGAAAACAGTATTGATAGCAAGAACAACCAGCCTCAAAAAATGCTTATTTGCTAGCAATATAATATTATTGGCTTGGTTTTTCTTGGATATGACAGGGGTTACTGTAGGCAGTTTTAATCTTGTAGAGTCTGCTTGGAAAGAGGACGGAATATTTTTTACTATTTATGCAGGCATTCTTTTTCTGTTCATAAAAAAAGAAAAAATAGGAAAATACTTTTTATCGGGTTGGCTAACCATGTGGATGGCAACACAATTTTTTTCACATTGGTTTTACACGATATTTGGTGCTAGCGAAAAGAAATTAACAGCGTATAATCAACTTTTTGGCGGTACCTACCGTTTCCTCCCTGCTTCTGATTCTCTACTAATTCCCGATTTTTATCATATTATCTTACATTTTTAAATTTTATTTGCCTTAATTAGCTCTATTGTTTATCTTATTCAATCTTGCAAAAAGTCGGCATGACATTAGCCATAAAACAATTTACAGAGAAACAGCAGAATCATTCTGTTGTTTCTTTTTTGCTTATCTCTCAAAGTCATTTTATCAATTCCTATAATTTTTTTATCTACTGCGCTATTGCTATCTTGATAAAATCAATTCCGGCAAATTTTCTTTTTCACTATAATTCATCTTCCCTTATATACTTTTAGAAAAAGCCTTTCACACTTAACCCTCTATTTACGTTTTACCTAAAAATGCGTCGAAAACTTTTCTGACCAGTTGTGCTTTTTCCCTTTACTTTTTCTAGAGTTTGTACTAAAATGTAAGCGATATACAAAAACATGCCTCGGGCATGAATTATAGGAGGAGTACCAATGGCTAAACTAAAAATTGGTTTCATCGGATGCGGCGGAATCGCCAACGGAAAACATTTTCCGGGTATGAAACAACAAGAGGAATTCGTGGATATGGTTGCATTCTGTGACTTAATCCCTGAAAGAGCAGAAAAAGCAGCAAAAGAATATGGCACAGAAGATGCTAAAGTCTACACAGATTATCATGAACTGCTGGCAGACCCATCTATCGATGCTGTACATGTTTTAACCCCAAACATCGCTCACTGCGAAATCACTGTTGCTGCTCTAGAAGCTGGCAAAAATGTTCTTTGTGAGAAACCAATGGCTGCTACTGAAGCAGACGCTAAAAAAATGTTAGAAGCTAGAGATAAATCTGGCAAACTTTTGACCATCGGTTATCAGTATCGCCATTTCCCCATCAACCAAATTGCTAAAAAAGTAATTGATGATGGACATCTAGGTGACATCTATTATGCAGAAGCTACATACCTTCGCCGCAGAGGCGTTCCTACATGGGGTGTGTTCACTGACAAATCTAAACAAGGCGGCGGCCCATTGATTGATATCGGTACCCATGCTCTTGATTACGCTTTGTTTGCTATGAACAACTATGAGCCTGAATATGTTGTTGGAACTGCTTTTGAGAAACTTGGCCGTTTGCTAGATGGCGAACATCAAGGTCAAACTCATAACGGCAGCCCTAACTACTGGAATAACGAAACTTTTGAAGTAGAAGATTCCGCTGTTGGCCATATCAAAATGAAAAACGGTGCTGTTATCAATCTTCGTGCTTCTTGGGCCATTAACATGGCTGAAGGTGCTGGCGCAAATAACGAAGCAACTGCTTTGTTCGTCGGTACAAAAGGCGGCGTTGACACTATTGATCAGGTTGTGCGTTTGAACCACGTTGTTGCCGGACAACAGTCTGTCACTCAGGTTGGTCAAAAAATCGCTCCTTATATTCCTGGCTATAGCCAAGGCCCAGCCCCTGTTTCTTTAGAAGCTGAATATTGGGTTAAAGCGCTGAGAGGCGAGTCTGATCTATTTGTTACAGCAGACCAAGCTTATGTCGTCACAAAAATTCTTGATGGCATTTATGAATCTTCCAAAACAGGCAAGCCCGTCTATTTTGATTGAGGGTGCGGCTTATGAATCAGATTCATGTACAATTATATTCTTTCGGTTGGGACAGCCCTTTAAATGTTATCGATCGCATTCGAGCTGCCGCTGAAATCGGTTTTACTGGTGTTGAGTTCGCCGGTGGGTACGATGATATTCCTGCAGAAGAAATTAAAAAAGTTTTAGATGAAACTGGATTAAAAGCTACTTCTGCTCACGTTGGTTTGGACAAAATGGAAAGAGACATTCCATACCTTGCTAAACTAGGCGTGAAATATGTCATTTGCCCTGGTGCTCCTTTTAATACTGCTGAAGAAGCAAAAGAAGTGGCTGATGATTTAAATCGATTGGGCAAGCTTGCTGCACAGTACGGCATTAAAACAGGATTTCATAACCACACCAATGAATTTTACAAAGTCGATGGCAAATATCTCATGGATCATCTCATCGAGAACAGTGACCCAGACTATGTTGAATTTGAAATTGATTGCGGTTGGGCATCTGCAGCAGGATTAAATCCTGTTGACTATATTAATGCACACGCTGGCAGAATTTGTGCCATTCATATCAAAGAGAACGGTGATGTGATTGGTGCTGAAAAGCCAAGCTCTCGTCATGAAAAAGGTGACAATCATAAATTTGAGCTAGATGAAGACGGTAAGCCAATTATTCCGCCTGAATTCCTCAAAATGATGGAAGAACGCGACAAGCTTAACTGTGCACAAGGTCAAGGTATTGTTGACTGGAAAGCCGTTAAAGCAGCTGCGGATAACCAAAAAGATGATGTTATCTATGTAGTTGAGCGTGAAGCTAACTATGGCGATATGGATAGAATTTCTTGCTTAAAAGAAGATATTGCTTGGATTCGTGAGAATCTGTAAGTGCAGTAAATAGAATCACAAATAAAAGAAGAATGGTCTGACATATTGTCAAGACCATTCTTCTTTTATTTTAGCAACAAATTAAAAAGTCTAACACGGTAATAGTTTTTTAATCAAAGAAGCTAGAGATTGCTGAAAAGTATTCTGCTAAAACTTCTTAATAAAATTAAGCTGTTCTTTTTTATTCTCATAGCCGCAAGTCATATAAAACTGGTGAGCTTTTGTTCTGGTGCTGCCAGATACCAACCTGACCCCTGCACAGCCACAATTTTTTGCCCAGCTTTCAATCGCCCCAAGCAATTTTGTGCCGATACCTTGTTGTTTAAATTGTTTTTTAACGGCAATTCCCATAATATTTTTGAGAGAATCCGAGTAAATTAAGTCGTGACTATTTGCATGAATGTAGCCAACAATCTCACCTTCACTGATTGCAACTAATATACAGTGAGATGTGTCCGCCAGTAATATCTGCATTCTCTGCCGTGTCTTTTCTAAATCATAGGTATATCCCATTTCATCACAGTTCAATTGATAAATGGCTTCACTATCTTCCAGAGTAGCACCGCGAATCAAAATATCACCCATCGTATTTCACTCCATTATGCTAACAAGTTATTCAGCCTCTGCATCTGCTGAAGCTGTACTTTCGCTTGTCGATTCATTCGAATTCGGCACAGCGCTTTCTGAAAACAATTTTTGCTGTGTCTCATTGTCAGCTACACCTGTAACCGGAAGAGAATTGGCTTTTTGAAAAGCTCCTACCGCTTCTTTTGTATAATCGCCATAAGTTCCGTCAAAACTGACTGTCAAATAATGAAGTTCTGAAAGGCGATTTTGCATGGCAAGCACTTCATCTTGCTTATCTGTGGCATTGGCATCTAGTGTTTCATAAGTTTTTTGTGATTGACTGGATAATGTTTCTGCTGCTTTCTTTTCAATATCTTTTGTAGGATCTGTTACCTCAGCAGATTGTTCATCAGAAAGCTCTGGGAATGCATATTCGGCCATATCCGTAGTAACCGTAATAATGCTTCTACCCTGCCACTGCAATAAAATAGGATCAATCTCAAATACTCTTCCGGATTTTACTGCTGATAAAGAAGAAAAATCTGCATTTGATTTCATCTGTTCTTTTAGACCGGGAGCACAAAAAATCACTTCAGGATTTGAGGTCTTTATCACTTGCAAGTTATAAGGAACCTCTGTTTTATTTTCGCCCCATTTATAGGAGCTTTGATCAGCGCCTTGAGAAGGGAAAATGTTGGTCAATCCAGCGTACTCCATTGTTAAAGACGCAAAATCAGTACCATAAACTACGTTACCTTTTAAATCATAGACATAAGCGGCTTTGGTGAAAGTCTGCTCACTCGTCAAACGTTGGATACTATCTAATATAACGAAGATTTTTTTTGCCTGCTCCACACCCAAGTCATATCCTGCACCACCGCCGGCAAATACAGAAGACATCTGTCCATACATTCTTTCATAGTCTTCGCGTCCGGTTGCCGGTGCAATCTCAACAATAGGAGCATTTACTCCGTCGAGCGCCGTACGCTGTTCGTCTGTTAAGGTTTCTGTCAAAATCAAATCCGGTTGCACGGCATTAATCGCCTCTGCGTCGGTCTCTCCCACTTTCACAAGTTCTGTCAGCTCAACCTGCGTGGCCTGATCTGTTACAGCTGCCAGTTGATCTTCATTGCCTAAAGCAATAATAACATCAGCTAAGCTAGCAGAAAGCACCACTGCTTTTTGCGGAGCTGCGTTAATTTGAGTTTGCCCGATTACTACTGGAAACTCTCCCTGTGTCTGTGTCTTTGTACTTATCTGCTTGATAATATCTTTACATCCGCTCAGCGTAACCACGCTCATCACCAAACAAAGCGCTAACACCAGTTTTTTATAAACATTTCTCATTTGCTTTTTCATGATAAAAGTACATCCTTTTACAAAATAATTAAAAACGCTTTTCTATCTGACATTTTACCTCGTTATTGTCCGTTATGTCAACCTTTTCACAGGAAATCAATTAACAACTCTTTTATTCTATGTCTTAAACGCTCTCTGATCACCTCTTATTGCTCGGCTTTGCTCCTGTTTGCCGATTTAATGTGATAAACTAAAAATAATTATGATAAATCGCACAATAACTGTTATTGCTTCAAAGTAATAATAAGCTAATGTGACGAAAATGCAAAAAAAGATGAAAAAAAAAACCAAACCACGTGCATTTGTAGTATAATAACTCACAAGATGTATCTATATTATCTCTCTTTAGTTTAATTTTAGACTTTTTATGAAGTGAGAGATATCTGCATGGTAAAGATACAGCCACAACTTTACTTTTAGGAGGCAAACTAATATGAAAAAGATGATAAGCACTACTTTAGCAACTTTGACATTGGTCGCTGCATTAGCATCTTGCGGCAACAATGCAAACACATCAGGCGCCAAAGAGTCAGAAACCGGTTCGTCTGATGCCAAAACATCTGACGTTAGCACTTCTTCTGCCACAGACGTTTTTAAAGTGGGAGCAATTGGACCTCTAACTGGACCTGCTGCTGCCTATGGAATTTCTGTTAAACAGGGTGCACAAATTGCAATCGATGAAATCAATGCTGCAGGCGGTGTTACTGTCGGCGACAAAACATATAGTTTTGAAATGATTTTTGAAGATGATGAAGCAACAGAAGATAAGGCTATTCAAGCTTATAATACCGTTATGGATAAAGGCATTAATGTCTTGATGGGTGCCGTTACCTCTGGTTCTAGTATTGCCATTGCCGACTTGACAAAGGCTGACGGAATTATGCAGCTTACCCCTTCTGCTTCTGCTGAGAATGCCATTAAAAACGACAATGCTTTCCGCATTTGTTTCTCTGACCCTGAACAGGGCGTTGCTATGGCAGACTATATGATAGACACTCTTGGCAAAACAAAAGTTGCTGTTATCTATAATAATGCTGATGAATATTCTACTGGCTTAGGTCAAGCTTTTGAAGAAGAAGTTGCTGCAAAAGGCGGCACCGTCGTTACTTCTGAAGCTTTTGCAACCGGTGATATGGATTTTAGCAGCCAGTTGACCAAAATTAAGGGTACAGATGCTGAAATCATCTATATTCCTGCTTACTATCAAGATGCCACTTATATTACAAAACAAGCAAAAGAAATGGGCATTACACTTCCCTTCATCGGTTCTGATGGCTGGGATGGTGTCTTAGGAACTGTTACTGATACAACTACTGTAGAAGGTGCTATTTTCTCCGCTCCGTTCTCTGCTTCTGTTGAAGATGATCATGTTAAAACTTTTGTAGATGCTTATAAAAAAGCCTATAGCGATGCTGTTCCAGATCAATTTGCTGCTGACGGTTACGATTCTATCTACACCTTTAAAGCTGCAATGGAAAAAGCCTCTTCTATTGAAAGTGCTGATTTAATAGCAGCCATGACAGAAATTACTGTTAACGGTTTAACTGGTGATAACATCACTTTTGATGCTTCCGGTGCTGCTAAAAAAGAAGTTCGCTATGTTAAAATTACCGACGGAGCTTATGCATACGCGTAAAAAATAAATGCCGTGCAGAAGGAAAAGCGCCTTGACCGCGCCGGCCGAGCGCCAAGGAGGCAGTTTTCTGCCTCCTTTTTCCTTTTACATGATTCTTTATCTACCTTTCATCCTTTTCTATTATTATTAAATATATATTTCTTTTGGGGAAATTATTAAATGAGGTGTAACAATGGATATTTTCAGCAGCTTAGCAGAACAGCTGATTAATGGTCTGCGCACAGGCTCAATTTATGCGCTGATTGCTCTGGGGTATACCATGGTTTATGGCATTGCGAAAATGATCAATTTCGCTCATGGCGATATCATCATGGTTGGTGCCTATCTGCTATTTTTGTTAGGGGTTGGCAAATTAGGATTACCCACTCCTGTTGTCATTCTACTGGCTATTATACTTTGTGCCGTTTTAGGCATGTTAATTGAAAAAATTGCATATAAACCATTGAGAAACGCACCACCGCTTGCAGTTCTCATTACCGCCATTGGTGTCAGCTATTTTTTACAGAATTTTGTACTTATCTCAATGGGTGCCACACCAATTCCTTTTGCCTCCATGATTAAGGTGCCTTCACTTACTCTTGGTACAATTACTGTTTCTGGAATCACGCTGGCTACTCTTGTCGTTACTTTTGTTTGCATGGCTGGTCTGATATTTTTTGTTCAGCGTACTAAAACTGGTGCAGCCATGCGTGCTGTTTCAGAAGACCGCGGTGCTGCTGAGCTTATGGGTATCAACGTAAACAAAACGATTTCACTTACCTTTGCCATTGGTTCAGGTCTTGCTGCTGTTGCTGGTTTACTTTTTATCAGTCAATATGAATCTTTGCAGCCTACGCTCGGTGCACTACCTGGTATCAAAGCATTTGTGGCAGCTGTGCTAGGCGGCATAGGCTCTATTCCGGGTGCTATCGCCGGCGGTATTATTCTTGGCATTATTGAGAGCTTAACAAAAGCTTATATTTCTACCCAGCTTTCAGATGCCATTTCGTTTTCGGTCCTCGTACTAGTTCTGTTGATTCGTCCTGCTGGCATTATGGGCAAGATGAAGAATGAGAAGGTGTAGCCCATGAAAAGAAAACTAATCTCTAAAAAGAATATTATTTCCGTGGCAATCATTGCTGTTCTTTATATCTTGATTCAGGTATTAATCAACGGTGGCTATCTATCCAGACAAATGATGTCTGTTATTATTCCCTTATGCTATAACGTGATTATGGCGGTATCTTTGAGTTTAATTGTTGGTGTACTCGGTGAACTATCTCTAGGGCACGCTGCATTTATGTCAATAGGGGCCTATAGCAGTGCTCTTTTTACTACAAAATTTGAGTTACCTGAGTTCATTGCTTTACCTCTTGCGCTTATTATCGGTGGCCTATGTGCTGCTGCTTTGGGCTTTATCATCGGTATTCCTGTTCTGCGTTTGAAGGGTGACTATTTGGCCATTGTTACTTTGGGATTTGGTGAAATTATTAAGTCTATCTTCAATTTTTTGCCCATTACAGGTGGTTCAAAAGGCCTCTCTGGTATTCCTATTTACACCTCTTATCGCAATTTTGGCCTTGTATTTTTAATAACAGCCGTCATTGTGTTGCTGATCAAAAACTTGCTTGATTCTCGCCATGGCAGAGTCTTTGCTGCTATCCGTGATAATTCGATTGCGGCGCAGGCTACCGGCATTCCTGTTGGAACTTATAAAACAATGGCATTTGTGATTGCTGCTTTCTTTGCAGGCATAGCCGGTGTTTTATATGCTCATAACGTTGGAATCTTAAAGCCAGGTAATTTTGATTACAATATGTCAATTGAAATTTTAGTTATGGTTGTTTTGGGCGGCATGGGTTCAATTGGTGGCAGTATTATTGCAGCTGTGATTCTCACCCTCTTGCCAGAGCTTCTGCGTTCTTTCGCAGATTACCGTATGTTATTGTATGCTATCGTGCTGATTGCTCTCATGCTTTTCAATAATTCTAGCTTAAAGAAAAAACTGATTGAAAAGAGACAGATGAGCAGACAAGAAAAATCAGAAAAGGAGGGCGAATGACATGCCAATTCTTGAAGTAACTGGTTTGGGCATTTCTTTTGGTGGTCTTAGGGCTGTTGATGACCTTAACATGACCATTGAAAAAGGCTCTCTTGTTGGTTTGATTGGTCCTAATGGAGCTGGAAAAACGACTGTTTTCAATATGCTCACTGGTGTTTATCGCCCCACTGACGGCGGTATTCGGCTTGACGGTGAAAATTTAATCGGCAAAAAGCCCGATGAGATTTCTGCTGCGGGCATTGCTCGTACGTTTCAAAATATTAGATTGTTTTCTAAAATGACAGTGCTTGACAATGTAAAAGTGGGTTTGCATAATCATATTAAATATCCTTTATTTGGTAGCTTGTTTCATGCCGGCTCTTATGCTAAAAAAGAAAAAGAAATGGATGAAAAGGCTCTGGAAATTCTTAAGGTTTTTGACCTTGACAGCAACAGTGATTTGAAAGCAGCCAATTTGCCTTATGGTAAGCAAAGAAAGCTTGAAATTGCTCGCGCTTTGGCAACAGCGCCAAAACTATTGCTATTAGATGAACCGGCTGCCGGTATGAACCCCAATGAAACAGCTGAACTCATGGAGACAATCCAGTTGGTTCGCGAAAAATTTGGTGTTACTATCTTGCTGATTGAACATGATATGAAACTGGTTTCAGGTATTTGCGAGTACATTTATGTACTAAACTTTGGTCGTGAGCTGGCTCAAGGAACACCGAAAGAGGTTCTGAATAACCAAGAAGTTATCACAGCTTATCTGGGAGAATAGAGGAGGGAAACGACTATGTCTATGCTAGAAGTTACAGATTTAAATGTCTACTATGGTATGATTCACGCAATTCGTGACGTTTCCTTTACCGTCGAACAAGGAGAAGTCATTGCTCTGATCGGCGCAAACGGGGCTGGCAAAACCACTATCTTGCACACTGTCACTCGTTTGCTTGCCTCAAAATCAGGTTCTGTTCAATTTGAGGGAAAAGACATTACCCATGCACCTGCGCATTCTATTGTTCGGCTAGGTATGAGTCATGTGCCCGAAGGCCGTCGAGTTTTTGCCGATTTGTCTGTGTATGAAAACCTAAAGCTCGGTGCTTATACTCGTTCAAAAGCTGAAACAGAAGAAAGCTTACAAGATGTTTACAAGCGCTTTCCTCGCCTTGAAGAGAGAAAATCGCAGCTTTCTGGTACACTTTCAGGTGGTGAGCAACAAATGCTTGCTATGGGCCGGGCCTTGATGTCTCGCCCTAAAATCATTTTGATGGATGAACCGTCTATGGGTCTATCTCCCCTGTTTGTAAATGAAATTTTCAATATAATTCAAGAAGTGAGCGCTTCGGGCACCACGGTTCTCTTGGTAGAGCAAAATGCAAAAAAAGCTCTTTCAATCGCTGACCGTGCTTATGTACTTGAGACTGGAAAAATCATTAAAAGCGGAGCCGCATCTGACTTAATTCATGATGAAGACATTAAAAAGGCTTATTTAGGCGAATAAACCAGTACGACAAAGTTTTTTCAAAGTTGCTTCTTCATTACTCTTAATTTATTTTGCAGTATAATAACTTTAAAACGGATTTATACGTCTTTTGGTATAAATCTTGGAAAGGATATGAAGATTCTATGCAGCAGTTTATTATTACCATTGCCAGACAATATGGTTCCGGCGGAAGAACGGTCGGACATATGCTTGCAGAACGACTGAACATTCCTTATTATGGGCGTGAAATTATTACTATGGCCTCTGAGGACAGCGGTATCAATCAAGAACTCTTTTCAGACGAAAGATTGAAGCCAGGCTTTTTCCGTTATCTGATGCGCCGGTATCAAGACCGTACTCCGGCTACTCCTGAAAATACTCGATTTATTGAAAGCGATAATCTCTACAGCTATCAAGCTAAAATTATCCGTCAACTTGCTGAACAAGGTCCTTGCATTTTAATTGGTCGCTGTGCTGATTATATTCTGCGTGAAAGGCCTGACGTGATTCGAGTTATGATTCATGCACCAACTGAATTTTGTGTGCAACAGGCAGCAAAACTCAACTCCTTACCAGATGCTGAATTACGCCGCAAAATTGCGCAAACAGACGACTATCGTAGCAAGTTTTATGAATATTATACCGGTCAAGATTGGTTGAATGCGCAAAATTACGACCTTGCCTTAAATAGTGCTGTTTTAGGTTTTGAAGGTACTGCCGATGCAATTGAAGCTTATTTAGCAGTTCGGAAAAAAACAAACATATAATTAATGGCTCCGGTTTAATTCTAGCTGATAAGGATTGAACCGGAGTTTTATCGTTGTTATCTGACGTTATTGACTTCAAAATGGTTATTTATAGATTTATTGAAAAAAACAAATTTTATAGTTGCTTTTTTCCACATCCTGTAGTATAATAAATAACGTTGTAAACATGCCGGTGTGATGGAATTGGCAGACGTGCTGGACTCAAAATCCAGTGGTAGCGATACCGTGCCGGTTCGAGTCCGGCCACCGGCACCAACTTGATTAGGCTGAAACAAATGCAAATGTATTTGTTTCAGCCTAATTGTTTATCTTTCAGTTTCAAAGGGAATTTTGATTTCTACACATATATAACAGAAAGGTGACGACTAATGAAGTTACTAACAATTAGAATTGCCACTGAACAAGATAAATATGATATCATTAAACTATCACAAAAATGGGAGTCAGAAAATATAACCTATGGTTATATTGCAAATACGTATGAGGCACTTCGTAAATACACCATTTGGAGTGCTCTATATGATGATTGTGTAATTGGCTTTCTGATGGGTCACCACACAAATTCAGAGGACTGGTGCATCATCCCCAAAGATAATGCAATTTTTTGTATTGAAGATTTTTATATCCTTCCTGAATTTAGAGATAAAGGGATAGGGCAAATTTTATTTGATTTTGTTGAGAAAGCTTTAAAAGACAGTCAAATAGACTATATACTTTTGAATACTGCTACAAAAGACTACGCAAGAATACAAAATTTTTACACTGAAAAACTAGACATAAAAGTTTGGACGACGACCTTATTTAAAAATCTAGGTAACTAAAATAAACTTTTTCTAGCTTCTCAATAACATTCTCCTTCTCAACAAATCATTCGTATATGACACGAAAAGTTTCTGTATCGGCAGGGTATATTCTATCCTGCTTTTTTCTATATTGCCCAGGACTAATTCCCAGCTTACCGGAGAAAGCATAACCAAACTGTTGTCGGCTGTTATAGCCACAAGCAAAAGCAATTTCTGTAATCGTCTGTTTTGTGTTTTGCAGCAGGAAACATGCTTTTTCTAATCGCAGAGCATGCACTGCATCTATAATACTATGCCCCGTATGTTGCGTAAATAGGACGTGCAGATAAGCACTGCTAAGCCCGACAGCTTCTGCTACCTCTTGCACCCGAATATCCTCTTCAAAATGC
Source organism: Scatolibacter rhodanostii (assembly GCF_900197595.1). GTDB lineage: Bacteria > Bacillota > Clostridia > Oscillospirales > Acutalibacteraceae > Scatolibacter > Scatolibacter rhodanostii. The sequence continues at coordinate 804,576 of NZ_FZLO01000001.1, forward strand.
GCTTGTAAGTATTCTTTCGCTAGGCGAATATAACGTATGCCTGTTGGCGCATTTTCACGACACTTGGAAAGAATGATTAAGAGTCTATAAAAAAGTAGTTCTGACAAGAATGACATACCACCAGACTCTAGTTCCTTAATCAACTCATTTAAAGCCGTGCTGGCATGTGCAGTATCGTGCAGCAAAACATAAGGGCGTTTCTCTGTTAAAAAATCTTGAAAATCAGGACTTTTCTCCATGAGTAAGCGTAAGTCCATACCTGACCTATAAGGAAGACAAGCAAATTCTAAGTTTAAAAGCTGGCACCCACTCCCCTCAACCAACAATCTGTGAGGAATGTCTTGATCAATAAAAATCAATTGCTTCTCTCGAAGAAGAATTTCATCTTTACCTAAGAATATCTTGCAACTTCCTCTGATAACACACATAATTTCACAGCGCGCATGCACGTGTACTTCCATATCAAAATGCTGCCATTGTAATGCATAGTACGCTTCAATTTGTGCATATCGATTGGAAAGGGAATAAATACTCATAATGATTTGTTACCTCATTAATATAATAAGATTTTAACCTTTTGATTTTATAATCCTACAGTTTCTATTTTAAAATATACTCTATCAGCAGTATACTTTAAAATAAAAAACAATACAAGAATTTCTTGCATTTTACAAGTTTGCGCTGCAATTTATTCCGCTTGTTTCTTTTGTTTGAGCTATACTAAATTAAAAATCTTGCTGAGTGGAGGAAAAATTGAAATGAGTTTTAAACTTGCCATTATTGGTGCAGGAAGTTTGGTTTTTGCCAGAACTTTATTCACCGACATTATGTCCGTGCCGGAATTCAGAAATATTGAAATTGCTTTTACAGATATTAATCAAGACAATCTAGACAAAGTCACTCATCTTTGTCAACGTGATTTAGAGGCAAATGGTATCAAAACCAAAATTCAGTCTACACTAGATCGCCGAGAAGCCTTTAAAGATGCCAAATACATCATCAACTGTGTGCGAATTGGTGTGTTAGAGGGTTTTGAGACAGATGTTGAAATTCCCCTAAAATATGGCGTTGATCAGTGTGTTGGTGATACCCTCTGCACTGGTGGAATTATGTATGGACAGCGTACCATTTGGGAGCTTCTAAATTTCTGCAAAGACATTCGAGAAGTGGCTGCACCGAATGCTATTCTTTTGAACTATTCTAACCCCAATGCGATGGTTACTTGGGCTTGTAACAAATACGGCGGTGTTCCTACCATTGGGCTATGTCATGGTGAAATTCACGGCGAACATCAAATTGCCGAAGTATTAAAAATTCCCCACGAAGAGCTTGATTTTATCTGTGCCGGCATCAATCATCAAACGTGGTATATCTCTGTTAAGCACCATGGCGCAGAAATGCTAGAAAGAATTCGTAATGAATTTGATAGCGTAGAACGATTCCAAAAAGAAGAAAAGGTTCGTATCGATATCTTAAAACGTTTTGGCTATTATTCCACAGAATCTAACGGGCATTTATCCGAATATGTTTCATGGTATCGCAAACGCCCGCAAGATATTGAAAAATGGATTGACACCTCCAGCTGGATTCATGGCGAAACTGGCGGATATCTCCGTGTAACAAGAGAAGAACGCGATTGGTTTTTGACGGATTATCCAAAAATTGCTGCTGAACCTCCTAAGAAATACGATGGTAGCTGTCGTGGAAAAGAGCACGGCTCTTATATTATGGAAGCTTTAGAAACAGGAAGAACCTACCGTGGACATTTTAACGTAATGAATAATGGTTGTATCACTAATTTGCCCGATGAATCTGTGGTAGAAGTACCTTGCTATGTAGACGGCAACGGGATTTCTGTGCCAAAAGTAGGCGACTTGCCCTTAGGTTGTGCTGCTGTCTGTTCACAATCTATTTGGGTGCAGAAGCTGGCTGTAGAAGCCGCTGTTGCCGGTGATGTACAGCTATTAAAGCAAGCTGCTTTAATGGATCCGCTAACAGGTGCCGTATGCGATCCACCTGAAATTTGGCAAATGATTGACGAAATGCTGATTGCACAGGAAGAATGGTTGCCACAGTATAAAGAGGCGATTGCACAGGCAAAAGAAAACTTCGCAAAAGGAAATCTGATTCCGACGAAAGAAGATTATCGTGGTGCCGTGCGCATCCGCCAAAAAACGGTGGAAGAAGTGGCCCAAGAGCACGAAAAGCGCAACATTACCGCACAATAATAACCTAAAAAACAAAAATAAAAACAGAGAGAACTTTGAGATGAGTTCCCTCTGTTTTTGTATTTAGTACAATGCAACGCCAAAGCAAGTATCTTATTGCACTTTAACTTTTATTTAGGTATTCGTTAAGAGATTCTGCTACCTATTTATGCAAAGCAAGCGCCTAATCGAGCGGCTTGTTTGTTCATATCCAGCATTTTTTCTTTGCTCTTTGGTACACAATATTCAATGGCTTTATCGAGCATTTCCATAGAAGCAAATTTCATCTCATGAAAGAGTTTGCCGACTAGCACGATATTGGCAAGTCCTGATATGTTGTTTTTTTCTGCAATTTCAGAAGCCGGCACATAAAAAACATTGAGATCATCTCTCTCTACCTTTTTGTCAATGAGTGAGCTGTCTATGACTACTGTACCTCCGCTTTCTACATCGGCAATGAATTTATCAAAAGAAGGCAAATTCATGACAACAAAAACGTTGGGATTCGGCACATTCGGTGCGCCGATTTCTTCATCTGAAATACAAACGGTACAATTGGCTGTGCCTCCACGCATTTCAGGCCCATAAGAAGGTAGCCATGAAATCTCTTTATTCATTAAGAGGCCAACATAAGCCGCTACTTTTCCGGCAAATAAAATTCCTTGTCCGCCGAAACCGGCAAACAACACATTTAAATCTTTCATTTTTGCGCCTCCCAATCCTTGTATACACCAAGTGGGTAATAAGGCATCATATTCTCTTCCAACCATTTAAGGGATTCGACAGGCGAAAGTCCCCAGTTAGTCGGACAGGTGGAAAGCACTTCTACGATAGAGAAGCCTTTTTTATCGAGTTGATTTTGAAAAGCTTTTTTGATTGCTTTCTTTGTTAAACGAACATTTTTGACATCGTTCACATTTACGCGTTGAGCCAATGCTACACCATCAAGAGTGGCAAGCATTTCACAAATACGAATGGGATTGCCCGCTGTTTCTACATCACGCCCATAAGGTGTTGTCTGTGTAATTTGCCCTGGCAATGTTGTTGGTGCCATTTGACCGCCTGTCATGCCATAAATCGCATTATTAATAAAGATAACCGTGATATTTTCCCCTCTGGTTGCAGCATGAACTGTTTCAGCTGTACCAATTGCGGCAAGGTCACCGTCACCCTGATAGGTAAAGACTACGCTATCTGGTTTTGCTCGTTTCACTCCTGTTGCAACGGCTGGAGCACGGCCATGCGGTGCTTGAATCATATCACAGGCAAAATAATCATAACACATAACGGAACAGCCTACAGAAGCAATACCTACCGCTCTTCCTTCAATATTAAGCTCATCCATGACTTCTGCTACTAATCTATGCACAATACCATGAGTACAACCTGGACAATAATGCATGACTGCATCGGTCAGTGCTTTAGGTTTTTGAAATACAACTGCCATAATATTTTCCTTTAGAGATTTCAAAAAATCTCTAGCCTTTTGGCTCCTTTCTTACTTTGATTTTGAAGCTAATTCTTCAATCTTTTTCAATACCTCTATCGGCGACGGAATCATTCCTCCTGTGCGCCCTAAAAAATGAACCGGTGTGCGGCATTCTACTGCCAAACGGACATCATCTACCATTTGCCCCATGTTCATTTCAACCACCAAGATGTCTTTTACCTTCTGCCCATTGCTTCGCACAGCATCCACAGGAAAAGGCCACAAACTGATTGGTCTCACAAGCCCAACTTTGATTCCTTTCTCTCGTGCCTGCATGATAGCACCTCTGGCTACTCTGGCTGAAGCGCCATACGCTACAATCATCATCTCGGCATCTTCCATTTTATATTCTTCTGCCATCTGTTCAGTTTCTTGAATTTTTTGGTAACGCGCATAGCGCTCAAGCACCAAATCTTCGAGCTTATTGGGCGTTAAATAAAGTGAATTAATCACATTATGTTCTCTTTTATTGTCGTGTCCGCAAGCTGCCCACGGTTTACTGCTTGCTTCAGCAGTCTTTTCCTCCGGCAGTGTGACCGGTTCCATCATTTGGCCAAGCATACCATCTGCTAAAATCATAGCCGGCACACGATATTTTTCTGCGGTATCAAAAGCGTGCCCGACCATATCCATCATCTCTTGCACCGTGGACGGTGCATAGACCAAAATTTGAAAATCACCGTGACCTGTTGCTTTGGTTGCTTGCCAATAATCAGACTGCGACGGTTGAATGCCGCCAAGTCCCGGTCCACCACGCTGTACATTCACGATAAGTGCAGGTAGATCTGAACCAGCCATATAAGAGATTCCCTCCGCTTTCAGGCTGATACCTGGTGAAGAGGATGAAGTCATTGCACGCACACCGGCAGCTGCTGCCCCCAGTACCATATTAATTGCTGCTATTTCTGATTCTGCTTGTAAGTATGTTCCGCCCACTTTCGGCATGGTTTTGGCCATGTAAGCTGAAATTTCTGTTTGAGGTGTAATTGGATAACCAAAAAAGTGACGACAGCCTGCACTGACAGCTGCATGAGCCAACGCTTCGTTGCCTTTCATCAAAACTTTCATTTTACCACCTGCTTTTCTGCTTTTTCGCGAGTTTCTTTTTCCACTGTAATGGCGACATCAGGACACATCATGGCGCAGGACGCACAGCCAATGCATTTTTCCGGCTGTACACAACGTGCTGGATGATACCCTTTTGCATTAATTTCTTCTGCTAGTTCGATAATCTTGACCGGACAGGCAAACACACACATTCCGCAGCCTTTGCAGATGTTTTCATCTACTGTAATTTTGCCCATTTTCTTCTCCTTTTTACGACGGTTCCTTTTCCCAAGGAAATAGGACATATCGTTTGATAATTTTAATTTTGTAATTCATATTTTCCTTATATTTAAAATCTGATCCTATTGCGAAATCAGGTATTGTCGAATATAATAACGGCAACCCACAACGTTTGGCTGTTTCTTCTGCAAATGCAAATGAGTCAAGCACGGTCTGCGCCGTTGTTTCCACTCCTAGATGAGAATTATTGATGATTGCTGTCGCTTTCAGTCCACACGAATTCTCAATTTCACGCAACAAAACAGCGGATTCTTCCGCTGTTTGTGATAACACGCGATATTGATTAATGACATAAATCATTTCTGGTTTTTTGTCTGCCAATTGTTTTCTCATGCTGCCAAGCGCTTTTATCCCAACATCATCACCGCCGACATCCACAAAGACTTCCTCTCCGGGTTTATCAAAAGCGGCATACATTTGCGGCGGCAAAGACGGTGTATCCAATGTTGTATTGGCAAAAACAGGCTCAATGGTGTGGACACCATGCTGCGCCATAAAATGGTTGTAGTCGGAAGTGCGAAAATAAGGGTTCACAATATCCATATCTAAAACCGTAACCGATTTACCCTGACTGGCAGCTTCTAGCGCCAAGTTAATTGTTAGATTTGTTTTTCCTGAGCCATAGTGCCCACAAATTATATACATAAGCAATCAAATGCCCTTCTTAAAATCAATCTCGAAATCTCTCTATATAAATGAATTACTTTTACTCAATCTAGAATTATGAAACACATTTATCATATCACAATTTGCCGGTTGATTCAACTGAAAAGGAAGATTCTATTCCGATATTTTTAAAAATATATCCTTTTTTACCCGTATAATTCAACTGTATTCACAATGGACAAGTAAGAAAGTTGTCCTTTTTTGTTTAAAATTTATTAATGAATTACCCTAAAAAAGTTCAAGAATTTACCATTCTGTATTCATAAATAGATGTTACAATACTGTCATCAAGTAAAAGAAAGGCGGCGATATTCTGATTTTGTTCTTATTGTGAAAATAATCTAATTTTTATAAATCACTGTCTTTATCCTAACAGAATGAAATTCGCAAAAGCGTGTTTTTTGGAATTCTATGGATAAAGCAGACCAAAAATTATCACCCTTGCAAAATGAATGCAAGGGTGTTTTTAATTGTAAAAATAAATCTCACGCTTTGTGGAAGAGTAATTAAGGGCAGAAAATTGATGTGATGGAGGTGAATATTTGAAAAAAACTAAAAAAAATAATTCTTCAATTTCTAAAGCAATTAAACTGTTTGCTGTTTCTATGGGCGTAACGGCTGTTACCATGCTCACAAGCTCAGGTTTTATTGATTATCAAACTTCTTATTCTATTAATGATGTAAAAGAAGCGTCTTTGTTTAATCAAGACAGCTATTCCGCCGCAGCGCAAGCAAATGCATCTGAAAATAGTATAGACGGCAAAACCTATGTTATACCGCTCGGCACATCATTTGGTATCAAGCTCTTTACAGACGGCGTTATTGTCACTTCTCTAACGGAGATTCAATCCGGTGAGAATTTAAACTGCCCCGCACAAGACGCCGGTATCAAATCAGGTGACTATATTCTTTCTGTTAACGGTGAATCTGTCGCTAACAATGCCGGTTTGGCTCAATTGATCGGGCAAAGCGAAGGCAATCCCATTCAATTAAAAGTCAGACGAGGTGAAGACGTTTTTGAAGCAACGGTAACTCCCGTTTTTTCAGAAGGCGCTTTTAAAACCGGCATGTGGATTCGCGACAGTGCAGCAGGAATTGGTACCCTGACTTTTTATAATCCAGACAGCGGTGTCTTCGCCGGACTCGGCCACGGTATTTGCGATATGGATACCAATGGTATTATGGAGCTCAGTCATGGAGAACCGGCAGCCATTGAACTTTCTGGTATTGTAAAAGGTGAAATTAATAAACCAGGACAGCTAAAAGGTTATTTTTCCTCTGACGAATCATTAGGAGAATTACTCTCGAATAATGAGACTGGTGTATATGGTACTTTCTTTGCTCCCCCTCAAGGTGAGCTTATGGAAGTTGCTGCAAAAGAAGAAGTAAAAACTGGTGACGTTGAAATTATTGCAAGTATTGACGGAAACGGTCCGAAAAGATATCAAGCCGTCATCAAAAAAATCCTATCATCCGAAAAAAGAACTAAAAACTTAGTTATTGAAGTAACTGACCCTGCTCTTTTATCGCTAACTGGTGGAATTGTACAAGGAATGAGTGGTTGTCCCATCATCCAAAACGGAAAAATTATTGGAGCTGTGACACATGTGTTCACAGAAGACCCAAAAACAGGATATGGTATATTTGCAGACACAATGGTCCAAGAAAGTGTCGTATTTAGTATGTCGAAGTAAATCGTATTTCAGAATCTCTCGGTTTTGAGCCATATTTCGTCGTTTTTCGCTAAGATAAATTACCCAAAAATTCGTCTAAAACTATTGCTATAATTTGGAGCATATGGTAAAATAAATTCACTTTGAAAAATAAATAGGAGGTCCGTTATGGAAAAAGAATTAAAGGTAATTATTTGTGCGGAAGACGGCGAATGGGGCCGAGATGACACAGCACGTTTGCTTCAGAAAGGCCTCACCCCTATCTTCGTCAAACGCGACGGCAAAATCCTCTTACAAAAAATCCGAGAAGTAAAACCGCATCTTGTTCTCATGGAACTGTTTATGCCAAATCTTGACGCAATCGGCGTGATTCAATCGGCAGCAACAGAATCCGACATCAAAAAACCGCTCTACATTGTGACCTCGTCCTACACCACTCCTATGCTGGAACGCGAAATTCTCAACTCAGGCGCTTCTCTCTTCTTGCTATCCCCCGTCGATAAAACCGAAATTGCTGAAAAAATGGTTTCTATTTATGGGACAAAGGGTAAGCATTTTGAAAATGAGCCGTCTGCTCCTGGCCTGCGTATGCGTGTAACAGAAATTCTCCATCAAATTGGTGTACCTGCTCATATCAAAGGCTATCATTATTTGAGAGATTCTATTATCATGGCTGTAGAAGATCCAGAAATCATCAATGCTGTCACTAAACAATTATATCCAAACGTGGCAAAACAATACGCTACGACTAGCTCACGTGTCGAACGAGCCATTCGCCATGCTATTGAAGTTGCTTGGGATCGCGGCGACGTAGATGTTTTGAACTCCTATTTTGGGTACACCATCCACAACACACGCGGAAAGCCTACAAACAGTGAATTTATCGCCATGATTTCAGATAAACTCTGTTTGCAGATTGCTAATGTTTCTTGAGTACAATTTATCAAATTTAAAGGCTAAAATTTGTCGAAATCTAGGCAAACATATTGTTTTTACAAAGCTTTGATCATATCTACTATTATTTTACAATTTTATATGATTAATCACTACATATTGTACAATAATAACAAATGAGCTCGAATCACCACCAGTGGGAGATTCGAGCTCATTCATTTTTTGTTCTTATTCTTCAAGCTGTGACGTGTATAACTGCCAATATAAGCCTTGTTTAGCCAGCAGCTCATCATGGCTGCCAATTTCCGCAATCCCTTTATTGGCAATATACAATATTTTATCTGAATTCTTAATGGTTGACAGTCTGTGGGCAATAATAAAAGAAGTTCGTCCTTTTAATAAAGCTTGAATACCTGCTTGCAGTTGCCTCTCTGTCTTGGCATCTATAGACGATGTCGCTTCATCTAAAATCAAAATAGATGGATCAGAAAGAAGTGTTCTAGCCAAAGCAATTAACTGTTTTTGACCTTGTGACAGCCTAGAGCCTCTTTCGTTCACCTCGGTTTCATAACCTTTCTCCATTTCAACAATAAACTCATGAGCACAAACGGTTTTGGCTGCCTGCATAACTTGTTCATCAGTGGCGTCTAGCTTTCCATATCGAATGTTATCCATAATCGTACCGGAGAAGATAAAGCTGTCTTGCAGCATAATACCAACTTGTGAACGAAGCGAATGAAGCGTCACTTTGGCAATGTCATACTCATCTAACAGCAGCCTGCCTTCATTAATATTATAAAAGCGTGAGAGCAGATTCACTACGGTAGTTTTTCCTGCTCCTGTCGGGCCTACCAAAGCGATTGACTCGCCTTTCTTTACTTGCAGGTCAAAATGCTCTAAAATATTCATTTTGCCGTCATAAGAGAAGGTAACATCTTCAAAGGTAACTTGGCCCGTAATCGGCGGAAGTTCGATTGCATCTTTTTCGTCATCGACCTGAATTGGTTCATCTAAGAGTTCAAAAATTCTTTCTAAATAAGCCACAGCATTGATAAAAGTGTTATACAGATTGGATAGCTGTAAAATAGGCTGCCAAAAGCGCCATGCATAAGAAGCAATGGCAATTAGTGTACCAATTTGCATGGCCGGGCCTAACAGCATAAGACCAACAATATACATTGTGCCCACAACCCAAGTGGCAATGTTATCGACAAAGAACTGAATCAGCTTCGAGGTATATTGCGCTTTCATCCAGCTTTTGCGGTATTTCATGTTTAATTTATCAAAAATTTCTGCGTTTTCTTCTTCTCTTGTGAACACTTGTGTAATTTTCATACCTTCAAGACTTTCATGCAGATAGGCGTTCAGATTGGAACTCTTATTCGAAACATCTTGCCATGATTTTCTTTGCGCATTCTTGAGTAAAAATACGACAATCAAGAAAACCGGTACACCGGCAATTACGATAAAAGCCAATTGCACATTACAAATAAACATGAAAATGGCAATAATGATTAAGTTAAAAATTTCTAATACAAAATTGATAATGCCATTGGATAGAGCATCGGAAACGCCATTTACATAGTTAATAACACGTGTCAAAATTTTGCCGTGAGGGCGGTCATCATAAAACTGAAATGAAAGCTTTTGCAAATGAGAAAACAAATCCGTTCGAATATCATAGATAATGTCCTGCCCCACCACAATCATAATGCGTGAACGCCAAGTAGCCAACCAAACACTGACTGCAATAGAAACCAGCAGCGCAACCGCCAACAAAATCAATTGCTTAACGTCTTTTTCAGGTACTGCTACATTCAGTGCTCTTTGCACCATCAAAGGACCTAGCAGCCCTGTAATAGCCGATAGTAACGATAAAACCAAGGAAAGAATCATCTTTCCGCTATAGTTCTTTAAATAGACGCCTGCCCGCATTAAATGTTTTATATTAAATGGGGATTCGAGCCGTTCATCCACATCAAATCGGTTTCTTGCCATATGTATTTCCCCCTTTTAGCCAACTTGTTCTTCTTGAATTCCATTTTGCAGACAATATACTTCACGGTAATAACCGGGTCTTGCAATCAATTCTTCATGCGTGCCGATATCAACAATTTCACCTTCATTAAGTATGACAATTCTGTCTGCACGCTTAGTCGTTGAAATTCTCTGCGCCACAATTACTTTTGTACACTCAAAATCCAGAGAATCTAGCTGATTTTGAATATATTTCTCTGTTTCCATGTCAACGGCAGAGGTCGTGTCGTCTAAAATCAAAATAGAAGGACGTACGGCAAGTGCTCTGGCCAAAGCAATTCTCTGTTTTTGTCCGCCTGAAAGTCCTGTACCTCTCTCACCAATCAGCGTATCAAAGCCGTCAGAGAGCTTTTCAGCAAAATCGACAGCTGCCATTTTCGCAAACTCTTTCACCTTTTCTTCAGGTAACTTTGAATCACCATAAGCAATGTTGCCGTCCACTGTATCAGAAAAAAGAAAGACATCCTGCGTTGCAATGCCAATACATGACCGCAATTCTTTTAGGTTATATAAAGAAACTGATTCACCGTCTATTAAAACTTTCCCTTTGCCTACATCCATCATTCTGGGAATTAAATTGACCAAAGAAGTTTTTCCAGAGCCTGTCGGCCCCATAATGGCCACTGTTTCACCCTTATTAATTTTAAGATTAATATCTTTCAGTACCTCTTTTTTATCAATTTTGAGCGAGGCACCTCGAAATTCAATGTCACCCTTTATTTTTCCATCTTCCAACTTGAGCGCATCTTCTCGAGAAACAATGGTAGAACGAGCATAGAAAAGCTCGATGACTTTGTTGGCACTGGCAAAAAAGCGTTGCATATCGTTAATTAGCATGCCAATCATACGCATAGGGTTAGAAAGAGTCCAGCTAAGACCGTTAAAAAGCGTAAACTGGCCAATGGTAATGCGTCCTTGAATCAGAAAAAGACCGCCCACAAGCAACACCGCCACAGAAAGTGACTGAGAGAAACCTTCAATATAAGGTGAAAACTGCATCCACTTCATATTTGCTTTGATGTTGGCATCATGATAAGATTTATTTTTTTCGTCAAATTGCTTTTCTTCATATTCTTCACGGGCAAATGCTTTTACGACTCTGTTACCCGCTATATTTTCTTGCGCATTGGTATTGAGCTCTGAAAGCCGCTCTCTAATTTGAATAAACAGCGGATGTGCTGTTTTGGCAAAGCTTTTGGTCAGAAGAAAAATTATGGGTGTAATGACCAGCAGTGACAAGGCAAATTGCCAGTTAATCACTAAAAAGCAAACAGAAGCGGCGGTAAACATAAAAACGCAGTCCAACATCTGCGGCAAGACCCAGGCTGTGGCATGGCGTACCATATCCATATCACCAGTCAGTCTTGTCATTAAGTCACCGATTCTGTTGCGGGAATAGAACAACGAATCTTGCGCCTGCATATTGGCGTATATGTCTCTGCGCAGCTTATAAACCAATTTCTGTGAACAGGCCTCATAGGTAATAGTCGATAAATACTGAAAACTGGTTCGAAAGAAAGTAAAACCAATTAAAATTGAAACCAACATAATCAGCCGAGAACGAGCCTCTTCTGTGACAATACCGCTTTCTTGAATGGGATTAAACACGGTATCCATAATATTTGAGATAATGAGTGAGTTCCCAAGGCTTAATATCGCCAAGAGAATAGTCGAAAACAAGCCAAATACATAGCGTTTCCGACAACCTTCCAGATTCTTCCAAATCCATTTTACTTGAAACATTCTACACCTCCATGTGCTGTTTTGTTGTGGATGATTTTACAATTGGCAACTCCTCTTTCCCAATTGCTAAAAATCACCCTGGTTTAAAATCGTCTGTGCCCACTTTCTTCGACAAGAACAAAACAGGCTCTTTGCATTTAACTATTATAACGAAGATGAAAAATAATGAAAGGGTTTTTGCCAATTTTACCTTCGGCATTTTTAACAATCTTATTGATCAATTACTATAAACATTTATTACCGTTTTGGATTCCTAAAGGCTTCACCATTGGTTAGCTAAAACTTCGATAAAGAAAAGACAAAGAGAAAAAACCATTTGATTTACAAACAATTTTTTCTCTTTATCCTATATAGAACCTATCTTTTTCGTCGTTTTAATCTCTGAAATTATGCTATAAAACTCATCACTCTACCGTAGCAAATTGGAAAGGTTTAACGGTTTCATTAATTACGTCAAAACGGCAGCCTCTTTCTTTAAGCTGGCCGACAATCTGAGGTAAAACATCAATTACGCTATCTTTGCCGGGCATATTATGCATCAAAATCACATTCTTTGTTCTTTCAGAAGTTTCACGAAGAGTGCGCTCAACTTGCGCATCGGCTGCATAACCTTCGCTATCACCATTATGGGCGCTCCAATCGTGGTAGACAAAACCACGGCGATTCATTTCTTTTATTACATCATTGCGAATACCTGCATTGTACACCGCATTGCTCCCTCCAGGAAAGCGATAAATTCCGCTGCGTTTTCCGGTTGCTTCCACAATCACATCATCCATTTTTTTATAGTCTTGCAAGAAAGAATCTACAGAGCGATAAATATCTTTATAGGCATGTGTATAAGAATGAACAGCCACCTTATGTCCCCGTCTGTCAATCTCTTTAATACCATCTATCAAATCTTGTCCTTTGGCAAATTGAGCCGTTACAAAAAAAGTCGCTTTTACCTCTAAAGAATCCAAAACGTCCAAAAGTCTCGGCGTAGTTTTGCAAGGTCCGTCATCAAAGGTGAGATAGATCACCTTATCGTCTGGGTCATGTTCTATGTAATCTGTTTTCTGCACAGCCAAGTCAGGGTACAAATTCATATAGGCCGGTGAGCCCGACTCAGCGGGAGGCAGTACAACGTTATTTTCGTTTTGACTTGGCGGAGAATTCTCTGGTACATATACTGATGAACCCCCATTTTCGCCGTTTGGCACTGTACTTTCACTGTTTTCTGGAGATGAAGTCAGCGGTGCCGAGACCGCCGAAGATGTCTGTGTATCCTCTGGAATCACTGCATAATCTGATTCTGAAACGGCTGGATTAACCTCTCCTAAAGTCACATTAAGAAGACCTAATGATTTTGCAGAAAAAAGAGCAATTAAGACAACCGCTGCTGCCAAAGATATCTTGGCAACCCAGTTCATATGGGTTCGAGAAGATCCCTTCCCCATTCTTGACCGCCTGATTACTCCGTGTTTGCCTACTCTTGTACCTTGCGTTTCTTCTGCATTTTGCGTTACGTATAAAGGCGTAACTCTTTTCCTTCTCTTGATTTGGTGATTTCTCATATCCTCCCTCAAATCCCCACAAATTTAGCTCTTATGGCCTTTGTTTTAATTCCCTCTTTTGTAAACATGATTTCATGCTCTGTCAAATGATTTTCTATGTTAGTTTCTTGGTGCAAATCTTTGGTTTGAAAAAAGATAGAAAGTCCAGCTTCTTCAAAATAGCGCAAGGAAGCTAAATATAAATCATCGTTGTCTGTTTTAAACCAAATTTCAGCCCCCGGTGACAAAATTCTCTGATAGGCTTTTAATTGCTTTGTGTAGGTCAGCCTTTTTTTGTGATCTCCGGCTTTAGGCCAAGGGTTGCAGAAATTAATATATATTCTCTCTACTTTATCCGCCGGTGAAAGAACATCTTCCAGCTTTTCAATATTATAGGAAAAAAGAGAGATGTTTTCTACCTTTTTTTCTTCAAACTTTGCTTCTATATTTCTTCTGGCAACACCAAGAATATCGAAACTGATATCCACCCCTATATAATGCACGTCCGGATTTTCAAGTGCTATCTCTGCCAAAAACACGGCTTTCCCGCATCCTAAATCTAAATGAATCGGTTTTCCAGCTGCTATTTCAGTATTCCAAATGCTTTTGTTCTGCTGTGGATTTTGATAAAAATAGGAGCATGCTTCCAGCTCTGGTCTTGCCCAAGTTTTTCGTCTAATTCTCATAATGTATCCTTTTATTTTGATATTTTCATTATACCGAAGTCTCTTCGTCATTTCAAGGTGGCTTGCAAAGAAAAAATATATGTTGTAAAATATGAAATATGTTTTACAACAAAAAGAAGGGAAGTTACCAGCGAATGAAAAAAGCTTTAGTTTTAGAAGGCGGCTCTCTGCGGAGTATGTTTTCTGCCGGTGTCTTAGATGTTTTCTTGGAACAAGGAATTGACTTTAACGGTGCTTTCGGTACATCTGCCGGTTCCTTAACACTCATTAGTTTTATTGCCGGACAAGCTGGCAGAACCAAGCGAGTGAATCTCAACTTTGCACAAGAAAAAGACTATGTCGGCTATTACACCTTTCTTAAAAATCATAGTGTTTTCAATTTTAACTATATGTTCAAAGAAATTTCAGATATATTAATTCCGCTTGACCGAGAAAAATTCGAAAATTCTCCTTGCGATTTTACGGCCACTACCACCAGCTGCCAAACAGGAAAAACAGTTTATCACAACAAACACACTTCTTCTAACATTTATAAAGCCATTGAAGCGGGAAGCAGTATGCCAATTCTTTCTCCTATTATTAACATTGATGGTGAGCCTTATCTAGACGGCGGCATAACCGACGCTGCCCCCTATCAAAAAGCACTTGATGAAGGTTATGATAAAATTGTGCTTGTCCTCACACGTGAACACGGCTTCTTGAAATCGATGCCTTCGCCTATGCTTGCTCGTCTATACGCCAAGCACTATTCACAATATCCGCAGTTTTTTCATGCTCTTATGAATACATCGAGAATGTATGAACGACAAATGCGTGAAATAGACCGACTAGAATATGAAAAACGTATTTTTGTAATTAGACCTGAAAAACCTGTTAATGTTTCACGAATGGAGCGAGACACAACAAAACTGCTGCATTTGTATGAGGAAGGACGACAAAACGCTGAAAAAAATCTTGAGAATTTAGCTCAATATTTCGCAAATAAATGAATCTTGTTTTTCTTTTCTATTTTGGCAACTAGATATTTGATTTTTGTTGAAATTCATCGGATTCTATACTATAATGGTAGATAGTTTGTAAATTGGAATCACATCAAATATGCCCTGAAAGACAACTTTTGGAGAGTGGAACACAAAATGGTAGGAACTGATTTGGCTATTGACTTAGGCACATCGATGTTTAAAATATTTCTTGACGGCAAAGGGATTGTTCTGCGTGAGCCTTCCATTATTGCTGTTGACAAAACAAATGAAGAAGTTCTTGCTGTTGGCCGAGATGCCTATGAAATGTTTGGCAGAACTTCTCGCCGTATTTCCGTCATTTATCCTCTGAAAAATGGCGTTATCTCTGATTTTTCTTTAGCAGAGCATATGATTAAAACCTATATCAAGCGTATTAGCATGAATAAGATGTTTTTACCGCGCGCTGTTGTCAGTGTCCCCTGCGGAATTACTGAGGTAGAGAAGCGCGCTGTGGTTGATGCCATCGTATCAGGCGGAATCCGCAAAGTATGTATTATTGAAGAACCTGTTGCCGCTGCAATTGGCGCTGGGGTTGATATTTCTGAACCACACGGCTCGATGGTTGTTGATGTTGGTTCTGGTACAACAGATATGGCGGTCATCTCTCTTAACGGTATTGCTGTCTCTAACTCTATTCATATCGGCGGTGTGCATTTTAACGAAGCAATTGTTCGCTATGTCCGCAAGAAATTTAATTTAGCTATCGGCGATCAAACCGCTGAAGCCTGCAAAAGAGCAATTGGCTGTGCTTATCCGCATAAAAAATTGCTTACCCATACACTAAAAGGGCGCAACACTTTGAGTGGTTTGCCAGAAACAACCGTCATTAATTCAGATGAAATGATGGAAGCTTTGATTGAGCCCGCCATCCAAATTGTAAAAACTGTACAAAGTACGTTGGAGGTAACCCCTCCTGAACTGCTTTCTGATATTTTTACTGATGGCATTTATTTAACCGGCGGCTCTGCCAATTTATTTGGACTTTCTACGCTCATCTCAAAAAAGACGAAGGTTCCGGTCATTAATTTTGAAAAGCCGGAAGATTGCGTTGTTTTAGGCGCCGGAAAAGCAATTAAATTTATTGATAAAATGGACGGAACCAACAAAACAAATCCTTTGGTTTCCTACACATAGCCATCATTATTTTTGTTATGGGAGAATATTTATGCGTAGAAGAGATCGTCAAGTCGTCGATTTAGCTGAAATTCAAAAAATTGTTGAGCGCATGAAAGTTTGTCGTTTGGCTTTTCTTTCGGATGAAGCACCTTATATTGTTCCCTTGAATTTTGGTTGTGAATGGCAAGATGACAACTTAACCTTGTATTTTCATGGTGCCGAAAAAGGATTAAAAATGGATTTATTGGCAAAAAATCCTTCTGTCGGCTTTGAAATGGATGGTGGTCATGAAATAACCTTGACCGATGAAGATAATGCCTGCACCTATAGTTATCGCTTTGAGAGTGTAATTGGCAGTGGAACTGCGCGAATTCTCCAAACTGACGAGGAAAAACGTCATGGGTTGCTGAAACTAATGGAACAGCAAACCGGTCGAACTGATTTTGAATTTCCTCATCTTAGCGGTGTTGCCGTATTTGCTGTTTCTGTTAAAAATTTTACGGCAAAGCGTCATTTATAATTAACATTTATAGAAAAACTTGTATTTGCATTTGACTATGCTCATAAGGTATAATAGGACTCAACTTAAGTTGAATGTATTGCAGAAATGTATTGTCGACATAAAATACCCCCTGGCACAAATGTCTACGTCCATTTTAAAGCAGTTTTATGACTTATCTAGAAATTAACTGTTTGAAAACTTTTATCCTTATAGAAAGTTGGGATTATTTGAAATTTCATTCTTTAAAAAAATTTTTTGAGTCGAAAAATACAGATTCCGTTTTTATTTGGTATAGAGAGCATTATTCTGATCTCTACGCACAATGCGGTATTGTCAATATGCAAGGATTTACTCAACACGGAAAAACTTCTTGTTTGCTGCACTGTGCAGCTGTTTCTTATTATAGCTATCGATTGGCTCTTAACTTACGTTTACGCTTGAATTATCGAGATTTAATCAGAGGCGGTCTTTTGCACGACTATTTTCTTTACAATTGGCGTGAACCAAATACTCCTAAATGGCATGGCTTTTCTCATCCAAAAACTGCTCTTAAAAATGCTGAAGCAGAGCTGACGCTAACTGATGTTGAACGAGATGTCATCGTGAACCATATGTTCCCTTTAACATTAACGCCGCCCAAATATCGTGAAAGTGCATTAGTTTGCTTAATCGATAAAATCTGCTGTGTACATGAATTTTTTCATCGCAAAAACCCTTATCCTTTTTTAAATGATAACCTTGTAAAAGATACGACATCAGAACGTATTTTCACTCAAACTACAGAAATTTAATGAAAGCAGCCAAGGTAAAATAGAACTTACCTTGGCTGCTTTTTTGCATTCATACTAAATTTGCCTAATAAAATATTCCCATATCAAACGGCCATCCACTGTGTCGTTTCTTTTATGGCCAAACGACATTCGCTCGGGATGAAACTGCACAGCATATATTCTCTTCGTTTCATCTTGAAGAGCTTCACAAATACCGTCTTCGGCAAATGCTGTATAACTTAATCCATCCCCAGGTAACTGACAACCTTGGTGATGTGCACTGTTAACGGCAAATTCTTTCCCATATAATCCAGAAAGAAAACTCTCTTCTCTGCAAGTGATTTTGTGCACTTGATCTCCGCTTTTTTCTTGATAGGCATGTAAAACAGGACTTTTGATATCTTGCAGCAAATCACCTCCAAAAGCAACATTGATTACTTGCATTCCTCGGCAAACGCCAAAAATAGCACGCTCATTTTTGGTAAATTGCTGAATTAGCTCTAATTCATCTTTATCGCGTTTTTGGTCAATGTTAAAGCACGCCGTTTCTTTTTGCTGATAAAAAAATGGGGCCATGTCTCCTCCGCCCGCTAAGAGTAAGGCTTCACATGAATTTGCTTCCCTAATTTCTGTACTAAAACAAGCTACTGCCCCACACTGCTCAATTGCCAGCTTATAGTTTTTTAAGGTTTGGTCATTTCCATACACAAAAATCTTCTTCAATTCTACACTTCTCTCCCTTTCCTTATGATATTATAAAACCCAGCTTTAAAATATTATTTCTATGAAATCTTTTATAGCATATGCCGACCAAAAAAACAAAGATTTGAATAAAATCAAGATTACAGAATCATTCTATCTAAAATCATGAATTAACTTATGTTTATTTTTGCTTTTATTTGAATTTATGGTACAATAGAATATAAATACTAGGTTAGTAGTCGCCTTATACATAATATGATAGAATTCTCTACTCATACCAAATATGCATCGTAATTGTTTTTTAAATGCAAACTAAGTCTACGTTCGAGGAGTATCATATGCAAAAAAATTCACGTACGCGAAGGAGTTACCCTGCTAAAAACACTCAACAAACGCAAGGAATTCCCACAAAATATAGATTGCTTATTCTTTTGACACTTGCTGCTACTGTAGGTGTCACCATTTTTGCTGCAAAATCAGATTCAGTAAATCAAAAGGTCAACGGAATTTCAGTTCATCAGGCTAATTCTTCTGAGATTTCTGCCACCACTTACCGTCAAATTTCTCCTTCTGAAAACGCCACCCCTGTCGAAGAGCCATTGAATTCTCTTGTGCAATTAAATGACCCTCTCTTGGTTCTTGTCAACCATGACAATATTTTACCAGAGGATTATGAAGTGATTCCCCAATTGATTGATAACGTGACTGTTGATATAAAAATCTATCAGCCTATTAACGACCTGATTAATGCTGCTGGTGAAGAAGGATTAGTTCTTTGGATTGCTTCAGGATATCGAAGTGTAGCGGAGCAAACCTCTGTCTTAGAGCGAGCCGTCACGCAGCGAATGAGTGACGGTATGAATGATGATGAAGCCAGAGAAGACGCCTTCAAAACAATTTCTGTTCCTGGCTACAGCGAGCACCATACCGGCTTAGCCATTGATTTTAACACTGTCAATCGTGAGTTTGCTGATACCGACGAATATCTTTGGCTGCAGCAGCATGCTGAAGACTATGGCTTTATTCAGCGATATTGTTCTGAAAAAGAAAGCATTACTAAGATTGATGAAGAAGTGTGGCACTATCGTTATGTTGGAATAGAGCATGCAAAAAAGATGAACGAACTTGATATGTGCCTTGAAGAATACCTTGCCTATCTAAATGACAACCTTGGTTAACCACCATCAAATCTATATTTATTACGCAAATAGACTGCACAGAAATCAGATTTCTGTGCAGTCTATTTTTCTCAAAAGCTTATTGAGGAAAAGAGCGAAGCTGTATGGACACCCCATCCGGATCATAGACATAAAAATAGTGAGATTGATCATCTGGGTTTTGAATTGGTGAAGGGTTAAGCCCTTTTTCTACGGCAAGTTGATGCATATCGTCCAGTTTATTTGTTTCAAAACAAATAAACATACCTTTGCCTTCAAAAGTTTGTCCCTGCGGTATGTAAAGAAGTTCTATTTCGGTCTCCCCTTCTCCATTTGTTAAAAATGCTATTTCTGCTTCTCCCGCCTTAAAACGGCGTGCAATTGTCAATTTAGTTATCGCTTTGTAGAATTGAATTGATTTTTCCAAGTCTTTCACGCGTAGAGTCAAATGTTTTATATGCATACCATATCCACCTTTTAGTATTTTATATTGTAATATCAAAATTCCAGTAGATGCCACAAATTCATCAAGCAAAATCAGATATTGGCCAGATTGATTTTGCTAATGTTAAGGTCATTGTAACATAACTGCTAGTACTCTTCAAGTGAGATTCGAATTCTACCTAAATCGTCGTATGTTCGCCTTCAAAGACAATTGAGGTTATCTATCATTTTTTCTAGATTCTGTTTTATGGATAAGGTTCCATCTATTATAACAACCGGACAGTCAAATTTTGCTGCACATTCTTCAACTGCTTTTGAATCGCGATTTTCAACTATTTTTCTGAATTCCATTTGCTGTGCAAACATATCGCCGCCCTCAAGAACTCTCGACCCAAATCTTTTTTCTTCCCGCTCTTGAATTCTTCTCAATCTTTCTTCAAGTGGTGTTTGAACCCAAAAAGCAATATTAATATGAGCAAGAATCTCGTCATTCCAATTCATGGTGACCCCAGAAATAATAAATTCAGGATGAGCCTTTATGCTCTCCAAAATTGTATTTTCTACTATGTCCTTTGTTTTAGGATTAGAAAAAGGCAGTTCTCCCAAATGTTGTGTATGAATTATACTGCTATTTTCTAAAGCCCATTTTCTTGATTCTTTTTGCTCAGGGAAATAATAATCTTCCACGTCCATCTCATAGTATCCTATTTGTTTGGCCAATGCATGCGCAAGAGTTGACTTTCCTCCCCCATTTAGTCCAAAAACAGCAATTCCTCGAATCATATTTTACACCTCTGCAGATTTATTTTGCTTTCATAATGTAATCTGCCATAAGCTCATCTCTCATAGCTTTAATATTTGCCCCTACATCTTCAGGCTTATGAGCATCTGATGCATAACGTATGTCAACACCTTTACTCTTACAAATATTTAACAGCGTTTTATTCATGCCCATTTCATGATAATTGTAGTTTAGTGCCAGACCGCCACTCTGTTCTACGTACATATTGTGTAAGTTTAATTGATTGGCTAAATCAGAATATACATTTGACAGATTCTGCGGTGGTAAAATATCAAAACATTTTATAGAATCAGGGTGAGCGAGTCCTGTAAACAAGTTACTCTTAACAAGCTTTATCATACAGTCATAATATTGATTATATAGCCATTCAACATCAATACCGTCCCAAAATTCTATCTTATGGTCAAACCCAAAGCCATTCACCCAATGAATTGCACCCGTCGCAAAGTCAAAGTTATAGGAGTCAAGTATTTCAGATATTAATTGTTCATATTCAGGAAAATAGCAAATTTCAAGACCCCATCTTATTTTTATAGGAAACTGGTGCAATCTCATTTCATCAATTAGATTGGTAAATTGTTTGAGTTCAAATCCTGTTCTTTTAGTATACCAGGTTTGCTGATATTCGCTGAATTGGCAAATAGAGGAATACATAGGTGCAAATTCTTTAAAGCGATGTGAGTGTTCTAAAAGATAAATTTCATCAAGGCCCATATTCATTGCCTGTTCAACAAATTTATCTATCCATTCTTTGGTGTAGTTACCTCTTTCAATGTGAATATGTACATCTCTCATATAACCACCTCATTCTATACATTATATCAATCATATGTATTTTTTATTTTAGCATAGATAAAACAAAAAGTCATGTATGAGTCTATTATGCGAACCACATCAATACTAGATATCATCCTGTTTTCAAATGAAGATTTGAACTATTACTAAAAGCCATTATAGGGTTCCCGAATTAATCATTGAGGCAGCCCTGTATAGAAATAACTGCACTGCCCCCAACACAAATTACCTTATCCCCGTCAATTCGACTTTTAATAATTGAGGGTTTTTCCATGCTTTCCCCTTGAATAAAAGTATTCTCATCCTGTTCTGAAATTAGACCTTGACTATAAAGATAATAGGTCAATGCGCCATTTGACGTACCAGTTGCAGCCTCTTCATCAATGCCATAAAGCGGAGCAAAATTTCGGCATCGAGCCGTGACTTGGTCGGATAATTCAGGATAATACATATGAACACCAATTACTTGATGTCTTTGAGAAAGCCGAATTACTTCTTCTTTGTCCTGTGCAGAATTAGTGAGTTTATCTATACTGTCCACCGGGAGAAGAATATCCGCTAGACCTGTACTGACAATGCAAGCCTGCAATGTTGCTGGCTTATCCTCCGCGCAAAGTCCATAAGCCTTATAAAGAGCGGAAGTTTCCTCCTCGGATAATACTTTTATTAGCTTACCCGGTGCCATTCCCATCCAGATACAATCCGATTCTATTGTCACTGGAATTTCTCCTGCCGCCGTTTTGGCTGTATACTTGCCACTTGACAATGATTTTTTCTCCCGTAGGACTGTGAATGCAGAGATTGTGGCATGTCCACACAAATCTACTTCACCTTCCGGGGTAAAATATCGGATATGGAAAAGATGAGAATTGATTCTCTTTACAAACGCTGTTTCCGAATGCTTTAGCTCCGCGGCTATCTGTTGCATCAGGGCTGTGTCTGGAAAGTCTGCTGTTCTATCCAACAAGGCAACACCGGCCTGATTTCCTCCATAAATATGTTTTGTAAATGCATCTACAATGTATATTTCCATTTATTAACCTAACTTTCAAAATTTTTAATCAAGCGAAAACAAAAATAATGGTGAATATCTTGCGCCTATTTCTTTTTATATCATCGCATGGCTATGCTTAAATATATATTATCTGTCATAAAATAATATCTGTACCTTTAATTTTACCATAGATAAAACAAAAAGTCATGTATGAGTTTTTTATCCTCATACATGACTTTAATATGGCAACCCACGTCAGGTAGCATATAATTACACGTTATGTAAATTCATCTTTATTCTCACAGTGAATTTTCACCCAGAGGAAACGTGTAATTGGATATGTCAATAACTGGTTCTACAAGCCAAATCAATACTTGTGTAATGTGAAATTATTCTATGTCAAAGCAAAACGGATGTCCCTCCGGATCAAGCATAACCGCCCATTCCCCATATTGGTTTTCTGCCTTTTTTGCACCAAGAGAAACTGCAAAATCAATCCATTCTTGAAGTTTGGCTTTTTCCATAGCAAAGTCAAGATGCAGCATTTGTTGTTGTTTTCCCTGCTCTTCTGGCCATATTGGAGGAATATACATTTCGTTTTTCTGAAAACCTATGTTTACGTTATATTTTTCAGATACGATAATCACAAAATCATCTGTAATATAGCCTTTTTTCCATCCTAGCAACTGTGCATAGAATTCTGACAGAATGGCAGGTTCTCTGCAATCTATTACCACTTTATCAAACTTTATTTCGCCAAGGCTTTTCATTGTTTGTTTCCTTTTTTAGCTCTATTTTATCCATATTATAATAAAAACCTGTCATAAAATCAATAAGCAATTTTATGACAGGTTTCAACAGTATATGGTCGAGGTGACAGGATTTGAACCTGCGACTTCTACGTCCCGAACGTAGCGCTCTACCAAGCTGAGCCACACCTCGAAAAAAATAGTCCCGACAAGCGAGACTTTTGTTGTTGGCAGCGGCACCAGGATTTGAACCCAGACAAACAGAGTCAGAGTCTGCTGTGCTACCGTTACACAATGCCGCTGTATATTAATATTGTTTTTGACAACATTAATTATTATAGCAATTAAAAGAAAAAAGTCAAGCCTTTTTTACTTTATTCAAAATATTTTCTTTCATTTTATATCTTTTTAAATTTTTTTTTTGCCTCGAATCAGTCAAGTAAAATATCAATTTATTTGAAAAAATTCCCATTCATAAATCATTCCACGATATCCATAATACTTAATGCAAACGCAAATAGAATAAGTTTTAAGGAGAACCAAAATGAAAAATTCTACACCTGCTTCAAAAGAAGCCATGAATCGTTTCAAAATGCAGTCTGCCTCTGAAGTCGGCGTAAACCTAAAACAAGGTTATAACGGCGATCTTTCTTCCAGAGATGCTGGTTCCATTGGTGGCCAGATGGTCAAGAAAATGATCGAAAGCTACGAGAGCAACATGCAATAATTGTTTGCCACCGTGCTACACAGAAAGCGTCTTATCTTAACTGGATAAGGCGCTTTCGCCTTTTTATATGCTATTTGTGGTATTTTGTATTGGCTAAAATTTGCGTTGCCCGATAAATTTGCTCTGTCAGCATAACTCTTGCCAACGTATGCGGAAATGTCATTTTAGACATAGACATCATTTGCCCCGCTCGTTTCACATTTTCAGAAAGTCCAAATGAACTTCCAATTATGAATGTCATTTCACCAGGATATTGCATAACTTCTGCCATTTTTCCTGATAAATCCAAAGAGCTCAATTGCTTTCCTTCGATGCACATAGAAAAGATAGCGCCAGATGCTTTTGCCAGAATCTTGACGGCTTCTTTTTCTAATGCTGATATAATTTGTGTTTCAGAGGGATTGTCAGGTAACCGTTCCTCGGCAATCTCGATGCATTCAAATGCGCAAAATGGGCGCAGACGTTTTTCATATTCTGCCATTGCTTGACGAAAATAGTTTTCTTTTATTTTACCGATACAAATTAATTTTACACGCAGCATAATTCACCTAGAATACAAAAATTTCACGCCGATGATTCTCGGGTGATGCGACCGTCAGCATAAAGTCTTGATTCTCAGTCAGTCCACTCTCTGTGAGGGTCTTTAAAGACATATTTTTGGCTACCGAGGGTGAATTGTTATCCCTGCTTAAATGAGCTAATACAAAGCGTGTAGTACCGCTTGCAGCAAGCTTGGGTAAAAGAGCAGAACAAACTCGGT
The DNA here is from genome assembly GCF_900197595.1 of Scatolibacter rhodanostii. Taxonomy (GTDB): domain Bacteria; phylum Bacillota; class Clostridia; order Oscillospirales; family Acutalibacteraceae; genus Scatolibacter; species Scatolibacter rhodanostii. The sequence continues at coordinate 829,393 of NZ_FZLO01000001.1, forward strand.
TTGAAAGATGTCCTTGATCTGAAAGAATACGTCGTTTTAGATAATAAGGATACTCTCCTGCTTTCAACATTTTTTCATCATGATTTGACTCAATAACCGCAAAATCTGCACCGAGCAAGCTATCCTCTACCTCTTGAGAAACAAAGCCTAAGTCAGTAGAAAAAACCAGTATACGATCGTCAGCTGTTTTGATTCTAAACCCTATCGGCTCTGCACAATCATGCGAAGTAGAAAAATGGCAGATTTCCATATCTGCTAATTGCAAATCCTGTTCGATTATGTAGGTCTTAGTTTCTCCCAGATTCCCCTCCATAGCCCGTAATGTTCCAGCAGAGGCAAACACGGGTATGTCATATTTCTTGGCTAAAACACGAACTCCGCTGATATGATCAGAGTGCTCGTGTGTCACCAAAATACCTTGAACCGCAAGAGGGTCAATCTCACACGCTTTGAGCATCATATCAATCTGTTTCGCAGAACGTCCGGCATCTATTAGAACTCCTGCTGATTTTGAACCCAAATAATAACTGTTTCCTGAGCTGCCGCTAAAGAGCGGGCATAGTCTTGCCATAAGGTCTGATTCTCCTTTTTCCAAAATAAAAAGCCTCGAAGATTCGAGGCCTGTGTGTTAACTAATCTTTTCAATCAGGCTTCGCGGCTTTGGGACACAATCAATCTCCGCACCTAACCCAATCAGTTTTTCAGCTATATTTTCATATCCACGTTCGATATATTGAATCTCTTCCACATACGTTGTTCCTTGAGAAACAAGCCCTGCAATCACCATTGCTGCGCCTGCACGCAAGTCAGTTGAGCTTACAGTTGCCCCTTTAAGCGTTTCAACACCTTCAATTGTCGCTATTTTTCCGTTCACTGTAATGTTAGCGCCCATTCTCTTGAGCTCATCCACATATTTAAAACGGTTATCTTCCCAAACACTTTCGTTCACCATGCTTGTACCCTGTGCAATCGTTAACAAAACGGTAATTTGTGGTTGCATATCAGTCGGAAAACCAGGGTGCGGCATTGTCTTCACATTGCATTTCACCAACGAATCTTCTCGAATGACACGAACACAATCGTCCCCTTCTTCAATGGTCACACCCATTTCAATCAGCTTAACCGAAATGGACTCCAAATGTTTAGGGGTTATATTTTTAATCAGCACATTGCCGCCCGTGGCCGCTACAGCAGCCATATAGGTTCCAGCTTCAATTTGATCGGGAATGATAGAATAGGTGACGCCATGTAAAGAAGCTACACCACGAATTTTAATCGTATCCGTACCGGCTCCGCTCACGTCTGCTCCCATCATATTCAGAAAGTTTGCTAAATCAACAATATGAGGTTCTCTGGCAGCATTTTCAATCACCGTCAGACCTTTGGCTTTAACAGCTGCCAACATAATATTCATGGTAGCGCCAACTGAAACCACATCTAAATATATGTTAGCACCTTTTAAAGCACCATCAGAAGAAACTGCAATCATTCTTTCATCTAAATGCGTATCGCAGCCCAGTGCTGAAAATCCTTTTAAATGTTGGTCAATAGGACGAACACCAAAATTGCAGCCTCCCGGAAACGGAACCACTGCTTTGCAGCAACGTCCCAACAGTGCCCCTATAAAATAATAAGAAGCACGTATTTTAGAAGCAGATTCATACGGCACAATATCCGTATTTACTGTTCTTGGGTCAATTTTGAGGGTATGCGTATCGATATATTCTACCTCTGCACCCAATTCAGATAGAATCGTCATAATTGTTTTTACGTCGGATATATCGGGTATATTTTCGATTCTGCAAGGAGAATCAGCCAGAATTACTGCAGGAAGAATGGCAAGAGCGGCATTTTTTGCTCCGCTGATATTGACTTCGCCGTACAGTTTTTTTCCGCCTTTAATAATATATTGATTCAATTTCACACTTCCTAACGACTCTTTTTTTGTTTATGCTGTAACTTGCCTGAATCTCCACTGAGTAACAAGCGGTTGGCAGGAATTCTACTCGTGAAAAAAGCCGGTTGAAATTTGATATTCACTAAGTTTAGTATTTAACTGTTGTTAATAATAATACATACAGCGCAAAATGTCAATATGAGGGATAATGTTATGGAACCATGAACCATGTAAGATTGCACTAATTTTGCGACTAATCTGGAAAGTTATGTCAATTACTTTTTGAAAGAAATTTGCTTTTCTTCCCCATTTCGTAGTCTTTTGATATTTGGGATATGCGTGAACAGAATAATGCCTCCAATAATAAAAGACGCCAATGTAATACACAAAATATACAGCATTGAAAATTCTCGGCCAAAATGCAGCGGAGAATTTTTATAATCAAATAAGAACATAATCAAGAAAGTGTAAACTGGGTATAATCCCATGCCCAATACAGATGCTAAAGAAACAATTTTTTTGAGAGCAAAAACAATGATAAAGGTAAGAACGGCCGGAATAAACACACGCCAATCTAACAACAAAACCAAAGCTGCCGCTGTTGTAACACCTTTTCCACCCTTAAAATGGAAATATAACGGTTTTATATGGCCTAGCATACAACCAACTCCAGCAGCATATTTGCCGATTTGCACCCAAATAAGAGAAATGCCAGCTTGGTTACAGGTGTATTTAAATATCTGATAGCCAATCGCAATTGCCAAGACACATTTCAAAAAATCAAGAACAAAAGTGATCACAGCGGCATGCAATCCAACTGAGCGCAAAACATTGGTTGCACCTGCGTTACCGCTGCCTTGTGTACGAATATCCTGACGGCTGATTATGCGAGTTAAAATAATTGAAAAACTTAGACTGCCAATTAAATAGCCGACCAAAATTGAGATGAGAGAAGGAATAAGAAGTTTCGATACTATTTCCATAAAAATAAACGTTCCTTTCGGTCAAGATTCTATTCTGTTATGATTTTTCACCGCGCTCACGAACAATCATCCTCACAGGTGTGCCCTCTAAGCCAAAAGTATCTCGAATACGGTTCTCTAAATAGCGCTGATAGGAGAAATGGAATAATTCTTTAGAATTGGCAAAACAAACAAAGGTCGGCGGCTTTGTCGCTGCCTGGGTCATATAATAAATCTTTAAACGTTTGCCTTTATCAGTAGGCGGTTGTACTCTGGCCACGGCTTGTGCCAAAATGTCATTCAGCATACCCGTCGTTACACGCAAAGCGTTGCTTGAAGCCACATGATTAATGGTCTCAAACATCAAATCGAGTCTTTGTCCTGTTTTAGCTGAAATAAATATAATTGGTGCATAAGACATAAAAGCGAATTCATTTTCCAAAATCGCTCTGTGTTCTTGCATTGTTTTATTGTCTTTTTCAATCGCATCCCATTTATTGACAACAATGACACAGCCTTTGCCGGCCTCATGAGCGATACCAGCCACTTTTGTGTCTTGCTCTGTAAAACCAACTTCGGCATCAATTAAAATCAGACAGACATCTGCCCTATCCACAGCCATCTCTGCTCGCAGATTGCTATAATGCTCGATAGAATCTGTCACACGGCTCTTACGGCGCAGACCTGCTGTGTCAATAAAAGTATACGTTCCATGTTCATTTTGAATTGTGGTATCAATCGCATCACGTGTTGTGCCTGCAATATCAGAAACAATAGAACGTTTCTCTCCAGAAATTTTATTTACAAGAGAAGATTTGCCCACATTAGGCTTGCCAATGACAGCAACCTTAATAATGTCTCCCTCTTCTTCTTCATTTTCATCAAAATTAAGGTGTTCCATAACACGGTCAAGCAAGTCGCCAGTGCCATGACCATGCACGGAAGAAACCATAACAGGGTCTCCGAGGCCTAAATTATAAAATTCATAAAATTCAGGCGGCGGATCACCCAATTGATCACCTTTGTTGACGCAAAGAATAATTGGCACTCTGCTTTTCAGCAGCATGGAAGCTACATCAGAATCTGTTGCCGTTACACCTGTCTTTAAATCGGTAACAAAAATAATAGCATCAGCTGCATCAATTGCTAACTGTGCTTGTTCTCTCATTTGCGATAAAATAATATCTTTAGAATCGGGCTCGATGCCGCCTGTGTCAATCACAGTGAACTTTTTGCCGACCCACTCGGTTTCGCCGAAAATTCTATCTCGTGTCACACCTGGTGTATCTTCGACTATGGCCTGTCTTTGACCGATTAATTTATTAAATAAAGTCGATTTTCCTACATTGGGTCTGCCAACGATCGCAACTATAGGTTTTGACATTTGTTTTTACCTTTCTAACACAATATGATATATTGTAGTATTTCTTTCAGTATTACATTTAATGCCGTTTTCGTCAAGTAAATTTTCAAAAAAAATAGAGAAGGAAAACCCCTCTCTGTTTTTTCGATTCAGACTGTCATTTTCATTCGAAATTAGGCTTCTTTTTTGATTACTTGTCTGCCGTTATAAAAACCGCATGTACCGCAAACTCTGTGCGGTGCTTTGTAATCTCCGCACTGCGGACATTTGGAAAGAGCGGGTGCTTCAAGTTTCCACACGTTAGATCTTCTTTTATTTTGTCTCGCGCTTGATACTTTTCTCTTTGGTACTGCCATCTGTAGCACCTCCTTATAGAAATTTATTCTTTGTGATCCATAAGCTGCCTCAGAACTTCCAAACGAGGGTCAACCTGCTTTTTATCACAAGAACAATCGCCTTCATTTAGATTTTGGCCGCACATGGGGCAAAGTCCCTTGCAATCTGATGAACAAAGAAATTTTGTGGGAAACTCTGTTATCACAGATGAATAAACAAGCTCGTCCAAGTTTAGCAACTTGTTTTCTGCAAGAATGTACCGGCCGTCCTGGTCTTCTTCGTTGAGCGCTGTGACGATTACATAAGAATTTGCTTCTGAATATTCTTCTTTAGCAACTTCCAAGCAACGATCACAAGGTTTTTGAATGATATAAGAAAACTGAATATCGAGCAAAACAGAATTTGAAAAACTTTTCAAATTTGCTTGCACTTTAACTGGAAAAGGAAAAGGATAAACACCGTCTATCTCAATTTCTTTTAAATCAACGGAAAACTGAAGGGAATCTTCAGCATCATCCGACAAGAAATATTTCTCCAAGTTTACAATCATATCATACAACCCCATCTCACACTTAAACAATTATAATAACCTAAACATTTTTTGTCAAGAAATATTTCTTATTTTCCTCATAAAACGCAGAAAAATGCAAAGAAAATTCCAGTTGACCGCTTAAACTGATTCGGTCAACCGGAAAACATCTTTATTTCAAAATGAATTCTTGCAGCGAAGCAGGGATTTCTTCATCAGATGCTGAAACAGAGAATACTAAATTCACATGTGAGCATTCTGAGAGATGTTTGAAGTTTTCAACTAAATGATCTAATGCAGAAGCATCAGCATCAATGATTTTTAATGTACGGTCAATCAAAATATCTGTCACATCATAGTTGCCTGCACAAATACCGCTGACAAAGCCAAATAATTCATCTGCTCCAACAATATTAAAAGCATCAGAATCGACCAAACGGGCTTCATGTGAAATGTCGTATGTCATCTTCAGACCTTTTTCAATTACTACAACACTGCCTTTTGAAGTTTCAACTGCCTTGTCTGTCAATTCAATCAATTTTTTTGTCTTTCCAGAACCTTTTCCGCCTGTTAAAAGAGTAATCATATGCACGTTCTCCTTTGTTATATTTTCCGCCGGAGCGGTATCTGCCTTTGTTTTTCCATTCTTACTTGGTCTGTTGCTTTAATTAAGAAAGTCTTTTTTCCAATTCTGCTTTGGCATCTTCATAGCCGGGCTTGCCAAGCAAAGCAAACATATTCTTTTTGTAGCTTTCTACACCGGGTTGATCAAATGGATTCACACCCAAAATATATCCTGAAACCGCACAAGCTTTTTCAAAGAAATAAATCAAATGTCCTAGTGTACGCTCAGAGAAGTCTTCTGCATTCAGTACAATATTCGGCACACCGCCATCATTATGAGCCAAAACAGTTCCTTCAAAAGCTTTGTCGTTTACAAAAGCCATGCTCTGACCTTCAAGATAGTTTAAGCCGTCAATATCTTCAGGGTCGTTGCCAATCAAAATTTCATGCTTTGGTTTATTGAAATGAACTACTGTTTCAAATAAATCACGTCGACCGTCCTGCATATATTGTCCCATAGAATGCAAATCGGTTGAGAAAATCACAGAGGCTGGGAACAATCCTTTTTGGTCTTTGCCTTCGCTTTCGCCATAGAGCTGTTTCCACCATTCATTCATCATGGTGTAGCATGGTTCATAGCTGACCATCACTTCTGTGCTTTTTCCCTTGTTATAAAGAATGTTGCGGATAGCGGCATACTTATAGCAATCATTTTCTTCAATGGAAGGAGTGTTGTATTTGTTCATTGCTTCTTTTGCACCTGACATCAGCGCTTCTATATCCGCACCGGCAACCGCAATCGGAAGAAGTCCAACAGCTGTTAGAACAGAGAATCGTCCGCCTACATCATCCGGCACAACAAAGGTTTCAAAGCCTTCTTTGTCAGCCAAATTCTTGAGTGTGCCTTTTGCTTTGTCAGTTGTGCAGAAGATGCGCTTTTTAGCTTCTTCTTTGCCGTATTTTTTCTCCAAAATTTCGCGGAAAACACGGAAAGCAATTGCTGGTTCTGTTGTGGTGCCTGATTTTGAAATCATGTTAATTGAAATGTCTTTGCCTTCACAGATAGAAACCAATTCAGCCAAAGCTGATGAGCTAATACTGTTGCCGGTAAAATAAATATTCGGCGTATCTTTTGTCAAATCATTATATTTGTCTGATTTTAAAAATTCGATAGCAGCACGAGCGCCTAAATAAGAACCGCCAATGCCGATTACAATGAAAATATCAGAATTATTTTTGATTCGTTCTGCTGCAGCCTGAATTCTTGCAAATTCTTCTTTGTCGTAATTTTCAGGTAAATTCACCCAACCTAAAAAGTCATTGCCAAGACCAGTGCCTGCCATTAATGATTCATGAGCTGCTTTTACATTTTGCTCCATCCCTGCATATTCATGAGCAGAAACAAAACCTTTCAAATATTTATCTTCTAACTTCAACGGCATAATAGTATACCCTCCCATTGATGATGCCTTAGTATGTGCTTTTATTCTACAATACATGGGGGGATTTTGCAAGATGATTGCAACACTTTATCAAAAAGTTCAACCTTCATTCACAAAGCCTACACACGAAAGAAATGATAAAGTAAATAGAAAAAAGAAGATTTTATGCCGATAGATTCTACACTTTCTGCCGCTTTAATTTCGCTTTGTGCCAGTTCTTTTTCACCGCTGACATAACGCACATATCCTACAATATCACCTTCTTGAATCGGCGCCTCTAAGTTTTCTGTTAAAACAATTTTGCTTTCTACTGCTGATTTTTCTGATGTTTTCATTAAAATTGATGGCGGGTCTTGCGTCACCGTTTTCAGAGTTTTCTTCATGCCGCCCTGAATCGGTATCTCTCCGACAACTGGGTTCTCAGGGATTACAACACTCCAATTGGCAAAGCCATAATCTAACATAGCCGCCGCATCTTGAAAGCGATTTTGCGTGCTTGAAGCCCCCAAGACAACAGCAATCAGACTTAAATTCTCTCTTTTTGCGGTTGCCGTAATACAACTGCCCGCCTTCGAGGTTGTTCCTGTTTTCAGCCCAGTGATTCCCTGATAGGTCTTAATAAGCTTGTTGGTATTGACAAGCTGAGTCTCGCCGTTTCGAATATAGTCAATCCAAGTGAGGGTATAGTCCATGATTTTAGGATGGCGCATGAGTTCACGGCTCATCAGCGCCACATCATAGGCCGTTGTCACGTGTCCTTCTTCATCTAAGCCATTACAATTCTTGAAAACACTGTTAGTCATTCCTAGAGCCTGTGCCTTCTCGTTCATGGCCGCAACAAAAGTATCTTCGCTGCCTGAAACAGACTCTGCAAGCACAACAGCAGCGTCATTGGCGCTCATAATGACCGTGGATTTAATTAAATCATCGACGCTCATCATTTCGCCTTCTTTTAGCCAAATATCAGAGCCGCCCATAGAGGCCGCGTGCGCTGAAGCTGACAGCATATCCTCTAAAGCAAGCCGACCCTCATCAATGGCATCAAACACCAAACATAGCGTCATTACTTTGGTAATAGACGCAGCTGAACGTGGCTCATGCGCATTTTTTTCATACAAAACTTCTCCGTTATCCTCATTCATTAAAATCGCAGACGGAGCACTAACATCAAAGCCGGTTGTTTCCGCTTTCGCAGATAACACAGGAATACACAGCATTCCTACTAAAGCAACTATCATAATCCTTATGCTATTTCTCTTGCCATTCCTCTTCATTTTATCCAGCACCCCTTCATGAATACAGAAATTATATTTGTTTCTGCCAAAAATCGTATCAATGCCCATTTACCTTCCCCTAAATATATGCATAACCAAGTAAGAAAAGAAGTTCTCCTTTGGCTCTCGTCCCAGCTAATTTTCTCTTTATTCTTATGCACTCTACTGCCTTCAAAAAATCTCTGCCCATTTTTTATCTTTTCTTGTTGACAATCGCAGAATTGATATGCTATAATAGCATCCGTTGATTAAGCGCGAGTGCTGGAACTGGCAGACAGGCACGTTTGAGGGGCGTGTGTTTCACGACGTATGGGTTCAAGTCCCATCTCGCGCACCAAATGATAGAAAAATGAAGAAAGAGACGAGTTAATTTCGTCTCTTCCTTTTTTATATACAAAAGCAAATCATTATCTTCTGCACGTCATTACCCTCACATAAAAAAACATATTTTGAGAATTAGAAAAGGAATCTTTTTTGTCTTTATAGGTCACTTTTTAACACTTGACAATCATGTTATAATAAACAAATTAGTTGAGTCTAACTATGTTATTTGTCACTGAGGTGTCGATATGTATATAAACCAAAATTTACCGTCGCTTACCAAAGAAGAAATTGCCCATGCTATCCGCATTTGGAATAGTTCTGCTATTTCTCTTTTAGATATTCGCCATAACTTAATTTCATTGCAAGAACCGCTTTGCCATTATCGCCTACCCGCAAGCACTTTTCTTTTTACGAGTGGTGGCGAAGCCGAAATTTTGCTAAATGATGCTTCTTTTCATGTAGAGAGGTTTGGATTGTTTCATGGAATCAAAGGAACACTGTTGAGCATTCGACCTGAATGTGAATGGTTCGAATATTATATGGTGCTTTATAAAGCAGGCGAACCGCCTTTTCACAGACGTGAATTTCATAAACAACTGGCCTATAGCAATCCATTTCAGCAGCAATATGGATTTACGCCAAGTAATCCCCTGTTTTTTGCTCACCAACTTCACCGCATGTACGATAAATGGAAAGGCTTCTCTCCTCTCAATTTATTCTATGAAAAGGCCGCCTTTTATCAATTGGTGTATGAAATCTATGAAGAACTGGAGCAAGGCTGTGTTCGTGTTTTCGAGCCAAATGTAATCGCTATGGCAACACGATATCTGGACGAACACTATGGCGAAAGTATTAGTATTCAAGAAATGTGCGGTGTTCTAGGCATTAGCTACAGCCATTTTCACCGAAGATTTAAAGAAAAAACAGGCAAAAGCCCTCAAGAATATCTGATTGCTGTCAGGCTGTCTTCTTCTAAAAAAGCTTTGTTAGAAAGCAATGCTTCCATACGTGAAATTGCCGATTCCTGCGGTTTCTCTGATGAATATAATTTCCACCGTCTATTTCTCAAAAATATTGGAATGACTCCGGGAGAATATCGAGAGAATTCATCAATTCAGATGAGAGATTACATCATTGGAAACGAAGTTCCTTTTCCCTATAATGAGAAAGGTCAAGTTAGCTTTGACGAACTCAATAAAAAAGGAGCCTCCTCAATGTTCAAACAAACAAGAAATAAAGCGGTTATGGCAGCAGCGTTATCGCTGGTCATGCTAATGTCTGCTTGCGGTACCACTACAGAAAAACCCAGCACCGCTGAATCTGCCCCCACTTCATCAGTAAGCAGTCAAGTAGAACCTGCTGATACGGAAGCTAAAGAAACCAAAACCATTCATATGGATTACGGTGATGTTGAAATACCGGCTGACCCGCAACGCGTCATTGTCATTTTTGTACAGGGTGATGTTATGGCACTTGGTGTAACTCCTGTTGGCACCTCTTTTAATGACGGTGCTGCTTTTGGAGATAAAGCGCAGGACGTTACGGTAATTGATGCGTTTTCTATTAATGAAGAAGAAATTTTGGCCTTAGACCCTGACTTAATTTTGTGGAACACAACAGACGAACAAGTTTATCAATCTCTTTCCAAAATTGCCCCCACTTTGGCAACAGACTACTATAACATGCCATACGATGAAAGACTTAGATTTTTTGGAGAAGTGTTTAATCGTTCAGAAGAAGCAGAAACATTGATTAATGATTTTGATAAAAAGCTTGAGAATGCTAAAACGCAATTAAAAGAAGCTGGTGCACTGGATAAAACTATAATTTGTGTTGATATTCGAGAAGATTTTATTCGTGCTTTCAGAGGCGGGCGGGGTGGCGAGCTTGTCTATGATAAAATAGGTTTTGCCATACCAGAAAAATTGCAGACAAACGAGGATTTTCAAGGAGACTCTAGTATGATTGACCTTTCCTATGAGGTTATTCCAGAATATGCAGGAGACTATATTTTACTAAATACTGACACTGATAATTTAGTGGATAATGCTGTTTGGAACGAGCTTCCTGCTGTCAAAGAGGGTCGTTTGATTCAAGCCTCTACTGACATGTTCTGGTTTAACGACGTGATTTCGATGTCTAAACAAATTGATGTTATTACGGAAGCTATGCTGGACAGTCAGCAATAAAAAATCATTTTTCTACTCAAGCTTATTTAAGGTTACAAGATATTATCCTGATATCTTGTAACCTTTTTGCCGCTATGCTATAATCAGTTAGTCAATCCTAATCAAGCCATTTACCATAGAGGTGCACCGATGTACATCCAGAAAAACTCGTCCGAACTCACTAAAGAGGAAATATCTGCTGGCATCCGCATTTGGAACAGTGCTGCCATTTCCCTTTTAGATATTCGTCACAATTTAATCTCCTCGAGAGAAGCCCTTAGTCAGTACCGCCTGCCTGCCAGTGCCTTTTTCTTTACTAGCGGCGGTGAAGCTGAATTATTACTCAACGATACCTCGTTTCACATCGAAAGATTTGGCATTTTTCATGCCGGCAAAGGAACTTTATTAAGCATTCACCCCAAATGTGAGTGGCTCGAATATTACATGGTACTATACAAGGCGAGTGAACCTCCTTTTCACAAAAGAGAATATGCTCATTTAATAGAAAGTAACAACCCTTTCCAAACGCAATATGGATTCTCTCCAAATAATCCTATTTTCATTTCAGAACTGCTGCGAAAAATGTATGAAAGCTGGAAAGGCCCCACTCCCCTGAATTTATTTTTTGGTAAATCTGCTTTTTATCAACTAGTATATGCTGTTTACGAAGAGCTTGAAAGAGGCCCTGTTCGCATGTTTGAACCCGACAACATTGCCATGGCTATGCGATATCTAACGGAGCATTATAACCAAGAAATTTCTATGCAGGAGCTCTGCGAAATGATGGGTATGAGCTACAGCCATTTTTATAAGAACTTTAAAGAACAAACAGGTGTCAGTCCGCAGGAATACTTAATTCAAGTACGTCTTTCTACCGCAAAACGCTGGTTGCAAAACAGCGAAATGCCGATGCGAGCTATTGCCGATTCTGCCGGATTCGCAAACGAACGCAATTTTTATCGCAGCTTTGCCAAGCATTACGGTGTTTCGCCCAATACATTCAGAAAGAATGTGTCACGTCCAGAGAACGATGAGGCCATTGGAAATATCATTCCTTTTCTCTATAATGAGGAGAGTCAAGTTAGTTTTGACGAACTCAAAGAAAAAGGAGTCATACAAATGGTTAAACAAATGAAAAATAGAGCGGTCATGGCAGCTGCCTTGTCACTGGTCATGCTACTATCTGCTTGTGGAGCACCGTCAGAAAGCAGCGACACGGAAAGTAAAGTTTCTTCCACATCATCAGTGAGTAGTCAAATAGCAGAAAGTCAGAATGAACAATCCGCAAAAGAGGATACAAGAATGATTAGTACCGTAAAAGGTGATGTAGAAATTCCAACAAACCCAAAACGCATTGTAACAGATGCCGGTATACTGGGTAACGTTTTAGCTCTTGGTGTGGTTCCTATAGCGATTGAGGATTATACTTCTACTGATGTCGCTTATAAAGATTTAATTCAAGATTCTGCCGTCTTAGAAAAATGGGAGCCAGAAGCAATTATGGCGCAAGAACCAGATTTGATTATCACGGTCTATGAAGACAGCTATGATCAATTATCCAAAGTCGCACCAACTGTTTATATCCCTAGCGATGATATCAGCGTAGAAGAAAAGCTTACCTTTATCGCAGATGTTTTAGGCAAGGATCCCGCAGAAGGAAAGCAGGTTGTCGATTCTTTCTATGAAAAAGCAGCTGAATCAAAGGCTAAACTCAAAGACGCCGGATTCTATGACAAAACTTTCAGCGTTATTCGCGTGCAAGGTGAGAATAAAATTGGTGTACGCTGGAGCAATAATCTTGGGGGTCAAATTCTATTTGGTGCCCTAGATTTGCCTAAATCTGAAGGCGCTTTAAGAGAAATTGAGGCAGGCGAAGATTGGGGTGCCACTCTCTCTTTTGAGGCCTTGCCAGAATATATGGGAGATTATATTCTAGTCACCGCTTCAAGCGAATTTGGCTATGATTTAATTAAAGACAACCCTGTATGGCAGTCACTGCCCGCCGTTCAGGCCGGCAATATTATTGTTCTTTCAGAACCTTATATGTATTTAAACGATATCTACTCTTGGTCGGCACAATTAGACCTCGTAACCAACAGCCTTTTGGCGTTAAACAATCCATAACCTTCTCGGTTCTTAACAAAATGTCTTCTAGCTTTATAGGTCATGCGCAAAAAAGAACTGACCATCAGAGCTGCTAAAGCACTATTTGGCTTGAATTTAACTTAAGCTGTTTCTTATTTTCTTCATACCAAAAGCCACCTAAAGCAAAAACACTCCTGCGTTTTCAGGAGTGTTTTTGCTTCTTTGCTTCAGTAAGAAAGATTGTATGTATTTCTAAATTAGCAAAATATTTCGTCATCTACTTTTAAGTTCATTTAGTTTTTCTTTCATTAAAGTGATTGCCCAACCATTATCCGCCTCATATCCACGATAAACGTGTTCTTGTGCTGCAATTATCAGCAGATAAATATCGTAATAATATATTCGACGTTTTTCGGCTACCGTAAAATGTGTTTTTCCATAACCGTTCAAGAAATCTGCTGATTGTGAATAGGAACGAAACCCTACTTCCATTAAAAAATCTCCCCACAAACAGCGCTCCCAATCAATTAAACCAGTAATCTTACCATTTTCTATAAAAATATTGCCATCCCAGATATCCCAATGCACTAAGCTCGGTCTCTTTACTTCGGTAAAAATAGACTTGTCCTCTTGAAGCAACGCGAGCAACTCTTCAAGTGAAATAGAAATTTCAATACCTGATTTTTTTGTATCCTGCACCAAGGCTCTCATCATAGCAAAAAACACACCATACCAATCATCGCCTTGTAACGATGGCTGACCAGGAAGGCCGAAATAAATATTAGTTAGCTCGTTAATCTGTCTATTGATTTTGCCGGTTTGGGCATAAATGCTACTCAGTTCAGCAGGTTGCAATTGTTCTTTTAGCGAGGATAGGCTGTTACCTGAAATTCTTTCCATAAAAAAATAGGGAGCATTACATAAGGTGCATGAAAAATCGCTAACCTGCACTTTAGGCAAAGGTATGCTCGTCTGCTCTGCCACAAGTTTCATACTTGCTACTTCTGTAGCCATAATATCTTTTTCGTATGTCATGATTGTTGTGTCAGGATGTGGAGCTATTTTCAGCACAAACTCCGTGCCATCCTTAAAAGCGACCAAATAAGCAATGTTGAAAAAACCTTCTGTCAGCTCTTGAATATGCCTGAATGCTTTATTAGGAAATGCCTGTTCAACCAATTTTTCAAGCGCAGCTCTACTTTGTATGTTTTTTGTTAACATAGTACCCCATCACACTCCATTCAATATCGTATGCCAATTTTAATCTATATCATGAATTCTATGTACAGCGTATCTGTAAAAGTCAAAAATTCGATTGCAACTGGCTGTTTTTCTAAAAGATTTGTGTAATCCTGTAAGAATAAATGTAAATTTTTATTCTCTTCTAAATCGTTTGCTCTGTTAAACCTCATACTCATTAGCACCTAAAAGCGCCTTGTTAATAAGAAAATCCTCAACAAACTGATTGCCGCATCGACTCAGCTCACCCATAACGCGTTGAATTCCGTAATCGGTTTTATACCAGTTATCTTTTGTAATATCATAGCTCAAAACAGGTGACACAAAAAACTTTGTATTCGGAAAAGCCATTTGATAAGACATCAGACTTCTTCTGGCGTGAAAGGACTTACATATAAGAATTGCTTTATTCATTTCAAGTTGATTATTGTTTACTACTTCACGGGCAAAGAGAGCGTTTTCTTTTGTGAAAGAGGACTTATTTTCTCCATAAAAGGCTGATTCAGGTACACCATTTTTCAATAATACATCGACAAAAAAGTCGTATTCTGTTTCATATTGCTTGTTGTAAATCTCTGTTTTTGAGCGTGGACCAGGAAATTTTCCGGTTTTTATACTTACACCGCCAGATATTAAGATGACAGGTGCTCTTTGATTTTTCCATAACTCTGCCGCTTTTTCTCCTAATTCTGGGTGAGAACCTCCCACAATCATAATTGCATCTGCTTTTTCTATTTCATGCTCAATGAAAATGAAATCACCAATATCTTTTATAATCTCTTGCACCATTTTGACACCTCCTGAAAGAACAACCTCGCATTCATATATTTATCTAACTATAATATAAAAAATCAAGGCAAAACACATATAGTATTGTGTTCTGCCTTGATTGCTTTGGTACAGGTGACAGGACTTGAACCTGCACGGGGTTACCACTAGAACCTAAATCTAGCGCGTCTGCCAATTCCGCCACACCTGCATATTAAAAATGAAGCTTCATTATCATACTACATCTTTTGCAAAATTGCAAGACCTTTTTTGATATTTTTTGCTTAAATCTGCAAAAGTGTTGATTTATATAGGCAAAAAGAGTATTCTTTTGTTTGCAGTTCTCTGCGGTCAGTCGCAAAATCCTGACCTTAAAAAAATACTAGGAGGCATACCTTTATGCAAAATTTAAAAAAAGTTCGCTATCTCGTTCAAGCGGCCGTCATTGCCGCACTCTATGCTGCTCTAACTTATGTGGCAAACGCCCTCAATTTGGCCTATGGTCCGGTGCAGTTTCGTTTTTCAGAAGCTTTGACACTCTTAGCCGTATTTACTCCGGCTGCTATTCCTGGCCTGACAGTGGGTTGTTTTTTATCCAACCTGACAAGCCCTTTCGGCGTGGTCGATTGGATTTTCGGCTCTTTGGCTACGTTTTTAGCAGTTGTTTGCAGTCGGCAAGTGTCTAAAATCCGCTTTAAAGACACACCTATTCTTTCTCCTTTCATGCCAGTTTTATTTAATGCAGTGATTATCGGTTTTGAGATTGCTTGCTTTTCAAGCACCAATCAATTTTCTTTTGCTCACTTCTCGTGGCCTGTATTTTTCGCCAATGCACTTTCAGTCGGTGCGGGCGAATTGGTGGTCTGCTATGCACTCGGATTACCCTTCTATTTTGCAATCAGACAAATCCACTCAAAATACCCCAAACTTTTAACCTATTAGTTCTCTAATAGCGAAGTTTAATTCAGCTCTTTAGAGAATCTCTCCATTTTTTTGAGTTGCGAAACTGATTTCTCTGATTCTCTTGGTTAGTATAATCTTATTATTTTAGTTAGTTGGGCAAACCGCTTTAAAGAGATTCTTTATCTCAAAATTTTAGCGTGTTTGCCTATATTTTTTCTATAAGATTAGTGGAGGTTACACGGTTTTAATTCTTTTATAGATTTATTATTAATATCAAAAATGGTAATATATTAGCATAACGGATTAAGTTCGTCATAACTTTATCATATTCTCAAGGAGGAATATCTTTCATGGCAAGAAAAATGAAAACCATGGATGGTAATACTGCCGCTGCGCACGTTTCTTATGCGTTTACCGACGTAGCTGCCATCTATCCTATCACCCCGTCATCTGTAATGGCAGATGAAACGGACAAATATGCTGCCGCGGGCCGCAAAAACTTATTTGGCAGAGAAGTTAGAGTGACTGAAATGCAGTCAGAAGGTGGTGCTGCCGGTGCTGTTCACGGTTCTTTGGCTGCTGGTGCTTTAACTACCACTTACACTGCTTCTCAGGGTCTTCTTTTGATGATCCCAAATATGTTTAAAATGGCCGGTGAATTGCTCCCCAGCGTTATTCATGTTTCAGCCAGAACTGTTGCTTCACACGCTTTGAATATTTTCGGTGATCACTCCGATATTTATTCTGCTCGCCAGACCGGCTATGGTATGCTGTGCGCAAACAGTCCTCAAGAAGCAATGGACCTTGGTGCTGTTGCTCACCTTTCTGCTATTAAAGGCAGAGTGCCGTTTGTTCATTTCTTCGACGGTTTCCGTACTTCTCATGAAGTGCAGAAAATTGAAGTTTGGGATTATGAAGATTTAGACGAAATGCTTGACTGGGATGCCGTCAACGCTTTCCGTAAAAATGCTTTGAACCCAGAACATCCTGTTCTTAGAGGACAAGCTCAAAACGGCGATATCTTCTTCCAGGCAAGAGAAGCTTCCAATAAATATTATGATGCTGTTCCTGAAGTTGTTGTTGACTACCTAAACAAAGTCAATGCAAAAATCGGCACAGACTACAAACCTTTCAACTACTACGGCGCCCCTGACGCTGAAAAAGTAATCATTGCTATGGGTTCTGCTTGTGAAACCATTGAAGAAGTCATTGATTATCTTGTTGCTGCAGGCGAAAAAGTTGGTCTTGTAAAAGTTCACCTCTATCGTCCATTTGTTGCTAAATATCTTTTAGACGTTATTCCTGAAACGGCTAAAGTTATTTCTGTTCTTGACAGAACCAAAGAGCCCGGTTCTATCGGCGAACCTCTTTATCTTGATGTACTGGCTGCTCTTAACGGTACTCCGTTCGGCGCTTGCCCTGTTCTCTCTGGCCGTTATGGTCTTGGTTCTAAAGATACCAAGCCTTCTGACATTATTGCTGTTTACCGCAATATGGAGAAAGCAGAACCCAAAAAGAGATTTACTATCGGTATCGTAGACGATGTCACTCATCTGTCACTCGAAGTTACAGAAGATCCTGACACCGCACCTAAGGGTACAACTTCTTGTAAATTCTGGGGTCTTGGTTCTGACGGTACTGTCGGTGCTAACAAAAACTCCATCAAAATTATTGGTGACCATACTGACATGTATGCTCAGGGTTACTTTGATTATGATTCCAAAAAATCAGGCGGTTTGACTATCTCTCACCTGCGTTTTGGTCATAGCCCAATCAAGTCCACTTATTATATCTCCAAAGCTGACTTTGTTGCTTGTCATAACCCTGCTTATCTTGAGCAATATGATATTGTTACAGATATCAAAAAAGGCGGCAGCTTCCTGTTGAACTGCCAGTGGTCAGTTGAAGATTTAGACAGCAGAATCCCTGCTAAAGTGAAGAAATATATCGCTGATAATGATATCAACCTCTACATCATTGATGGTTTTGATATTGGTAAAGAAATCGGTCTGGGCACCAGAATCAATACAATTCTGCAATCTGCTTTCTTTAGCATTGCTAAGATTATTCCGGCAGAAGATGCTAAACAGTATATGAAAGATGCTGCTACTCGTTCTTATAGCAAAAAAGGTGATGCCATCGTTAAGATGAACCACGATGCTATCGAACGCGGTGCTACCAGCTATATTAAAGTAGAAGTTCCTGCTGATTGGAAAAACGCAGTAGATGAATCTGAAAAGGTCTTAGCTACTGGCGACAGAGCAGATCTTGTTGATTATGTTAACAATGTCGTGCACCCAGTAAATAGCTTCCACGGTAAAGATTTGCCTGTTTCTGCTTTTGAAAAATATGCAGACGGTACTTCTCCACAAGGTACTTCCGCTTACGAAAAACGCGGTATCGCTGTTGACGTTCCAGAGTGGATTCCTGAAAACTGTATCCAGTGTAACCAGTGTGCTTATGTTTGTCCTCATGCTGTCATTCGTCCTGTTGCCATGACAGAAGAAGAGAAAAACGCTGCACCAGATATCATGATGTCAAAACCAATGACAGGTATGCCCGGCATGCATTTTGGTATTGTCATTTCTACTCTTGACTGTACCGGTTGTTCTTCTTGCGTACAGACTTGCCCTGCTAAAACAAAAGCTCTCAAAATGTCTCCTATCGATTCACGCAGACCACAGCAAGAAGTCTTCAACTATGCTGTTAAACTGCCTGTTAAAGAAGATGTTTTGGCTAAATTTAAACCAACTACCGTTAAAGGCAGCCAGTTTAAACAACCCCTTCTCGAATTCTCCGGCGCTTGCGCAGGCTGTGGTGAAACACCTTATGCTCGCTTGACCACACAGCTCTTCGGCGACAGAATGTATATCGCTAACGCAACCGGCTGTTCTTCTATCTGGGGCGGTTCTGCACCGGCTACTCCTTATACCGTTAACAAAGACGGTCATGGTCCTGCATGGCAGAACTCTTTGTTTGAAGATAATGCTGAGTTTGGTCTTGGTATTTATCTTGGACAAAAAGCTATTCGCGATCGTTTAGCTGAAAAAACAGAGAAATTGATTGCTGTTGAATATTGCACTGCTGAACTAAAAGAAGCTGGTCAAAAATGGCTTGATACAATGACAGATGGCGAGCTTTCTAAACAAGCAACTGCTAACTTCATTAAAGCTCTTGAGTGTGGCGTAGCTACCATTGATGAGTCTCTTGACTATGCAAAATCTATCAATTCAGCTGAAATGATTGCTGAGCTTGAGCAGAAAAAAGCCAACGGTGAAACACTTTGCGGTTGTGAAGCTTGCTCATTAGCTCTCGAAATTTTGAAAGATAAAGAATTCCTTGCTAAGAAATCCATTTGGATTCTCGGTGGCGATGGTTGGGCTTATGATATCGGTTTCGGCGGCTTAGACCACGTTATCGCTTCTGGCGAAGATGTCAACATTCTTGTCTTTGACACCGAAGTTTATTCTAACACAGGTGGTCAGGCTTCTAAATCTTCTCCAACCGGTTCTGTTGCTCAGTTTGCTGCAACTGGTAAACCTACGAAGAAGAAAGACCTTGCTGCTATCGCTATGAGCTATGGTTATGTTTATGTCGCACAGGTTGCTATGGGTGCTGACATGAATCAGTGCATTAAAGCTCTAAATGAAGCTGAAGGCTATAAGGGTCCGTCACTTGTCATCGCTTATTCACCTTGTATCAACCATGGTATTAAGGGCGGCATGGGCGCTTCTATGGCAGAAGAGAAAAAGGCTGTTACTGCTGGTTACTGGCATAACTTCCGTTTTGATCCTCGCCGTGAAGATGCAGGCGAAAACCCATTTGTGCTTGACAGTAAAGCTCCTAGTGCTTCTTATCGTGAGTTCATCATGAGCGAAGTTCGTTACAGCAGCTTGACACGTTCTTTCCCAGATCGTGCTACTACACTGTTTGCACAAGCTGAAAAAGATGCTGAAGCTAAATATGCAAAATTGCTGAAATTAGCTGAAAAGTAATTTTTCAAATTTGAAATAGTAATTATTTAATATGATGTACGAATTAATCCGAACAGATTTATTTCTGTTTGGATTAATTTTTTTATGCTAGATTTTTGGAACATCTTCTTGTATAATGAAAATATTGATTACCCCTAAGAGAGGACTTACTATGCGAGCGGTTATCCAACGAGTGCATCACGCTGAAATCACCATTGACCACCAAGAAAAAAGACAGATTAAAGAAGGTTTAGTTGTATTCCTAGGCGTTCTAAAGGGAGATACTGAGAACCAATCTGCTTTTTTAGCTGATAAAATTTGCAATCTACGCATTTTTGAAGATGAAAATGAAAAAATGAATTTTTCCCTTAAAGATATTAATGGAGATATTCTGATTGTTTCTAATTTTACACTTGCTACTGACTGTGAACATGGTCGTAGGCCTTCTTTTGACCTCTCTGCCCCTTTTGCTGAGGCAAAAGCATTGTACGAGCATTTTGTCGAAGTAGTCAGAGCGCAGAACATTGTGAATGTACAGACCGGAGAGTTTGCTGCTCATATGGATGTTGATGTTAGCAATAACGGGCCTGTTACTATTATTATTGATACCGAGAAAATCGGAAAATAGGAGGCTTCTATGAATCAAAATTTTATGATTACTCTCATGCATGAGTTAAATTTTCCCGAACCAGCACAGACAGAATTTGAACGATGCCTTTCTCTTTTAGAGGCGCAAGGCTACACAGATACCTTTGACGGTGCTATAGAGTTCTTCTATGAACAAGACTTAGATTGGAAGCTAACAGAACCTCTGTTAGAAAAGCTATCTGTAGACTCACAGATTCATCGATATACCATCGATATACTGTTTTGGCTTGCCTGCTGCGAAACTCTGCGCCAAACTTTTGCAGAAGATGAGGATTCCGTTTTTTTAGAAACCATGGGCGATTTATATGCCAAAGTAATGGAATGCCATGAAGTATATGGAATTTGGGGCACTTTTGTTTCTTTTTGGTATCCTATTTTCTTTTCAAGAGATATTGTAAAATTGGGCCGTTTTGAGTATGAAAATATTATTTTTGACTATGATTTGTGCTACGAAAAAAATGGAATTACTATTCAAAAAGGTACTCCTGTTAAAAGCATTCACATTCCCTCGCACTTTGGAGCTTTAACCAATGAAATACGTATGGATTCCTATCGCAAAGCCTACCAATATTTTGCCGATGAGCTTGAAGGTAAGCCTTTGATTTGTATTTGTCATTCTTGGCTATTACATAACAGCACAAAAGATATACTTCCTCAAAATTCAAACATAGTCTCTTTCTATCATGATTTTGAGCTGATTGAGCAAGAAGACAAAGAGGAGTTTGATGATGCTTGGCGCGTTTTTGGTGCAACTGCCGATAAGCAGCTAGCTGAACTACCTGAAAAAACATCCATGCAAAAAGCCTATAAGCAATATTTATTAAGTGGAGGCAAAACCGGTGTAGGATTAGGCGTGCTAATTTTCGACGGTGAAAAGATTATCTAATCATCCAATAAATAAAAAAGCTCTGAATCTAATATGATTCAGAGCTTTTTCTTATAGAAAACCTTTTTTACGTTTCTTTCGTTTATAGATAATAATGGCTATATAGGTTGCTAAAAAAGCTAAGATAATTAAAACGAGCACAACCGATTCACCAGGACCACCCATCTTCACTTCTGCCCACAAGCGGTCCATCAAAAGACTGGTCGATTCAGGTAGATTGGTGAAAACCTCTGTTTTTTCCAGTGTTTCTTGGTCAGGATAAAAAATCGGATTCTCCACAATTTCTTCATCCATATATTCTTTGGCTGCTGATTCTGGCGTTGCATAGCCAATATAGCTTACATTTTCAGCCGAAATTTCAGGATCACAAAGAAAATTGATATAGGCTTCAGCATATTCTTTTTTTGTAGATGTTTTCGGAATACAAAGAGCATCGACGAAATAATTTGTCCCTTCTTCGGGAATTACAAACTGAATATTATCATTGCTCTCTACCAAAATTGCAGCATCACCTGAATAATAGGGCGCAATCCAAGCTTCGCCGCCAGCCATCTTATCAAAAATCTGATCCATAACATAAGCCTGCACGAGTGGCTTTTGCTGTTTCAGCAAAGCAGCTGCTTCACCCAATTCGTTTTCATCAGTGCTGTTCATAGAATAAGAAAGCATCACCTGTGCAATCGCAAAAGAATCTCGTGGATTGTCAAACATCAATATCTTGCCTTGGTAACGGTCATCCCACAGAGAACTCCAGCTGGTTACTTCATCAATATAGTCTGTGTTATAAAATAATCCCACTACACCCCAAGTATAAGGAATGGAATAGAGATTTTCTGCATCATAATCAGGGTGTAAAAAATTCTCATCAATGTATCCCGCATTAGGGATATTGTCAAAATTCAATTCAGCAAGAAAACCCTCTTGCTTTAACTTGCCAACCATATAATCAGAGGGAACAATGACATCGTAATCGGCACCGCCACCGGCTAACTTTGAATACAGCGATTCATTACTATCAAAGGTAGTATAATTCACTTTAATACCCGTTCGCCTTGTGAATTCTGCATTGATATCCAAAGAACCGTCTGTTCCATTGGCAATATATTCGCCCCAGTTATAGACATTAATGGTTACACCTGTATCAGGTGCAGATTCCTCTGCCTGTACAATCATCGGCATCGATAGAAAAATCACCGCTGACAATAGAAGTGCACTTACCCGCTTTTTCATACCTCTCCCCCTTTGGCTGCTTTTTCAGAAGGAGCTTTTTTCTGTCTGAAGTTTGCAAATAATAATAGAATCAGCACAACAGCAAACAGTAATGTCGATAATGCGTTAATTTCAGGACTAATACGCTTTCTCGTCATAGAGTAGATATAAATTGGCAACGTTTGTGTCGTTCCACTTGTAAAATAACTGATGACAAAATCATCAATAGACAGCGTAAATGCCATTGTCGCTCCTGTAATAATACCTGACATGATCTGCGGCAAAACAACTTTCCAAAAAGATTTGAAAGGAGAACAGCCCAAATCTTGTGCCGCCTCATATAGGTTCGGATCCATCTGTCGAAGCTTGGGTAAAACAGACAAAATCACATATGGCAGACAAAAAGTGATATGTGCCATAATGAGCGTTCCCATACCAAGTGTTCTACCGTTTAAAAGAGATACAGCAAACACAAACAAAAGCATCATTGAAACACCTGTTACAATCTCAGGGTTCACCATGGGAAAGTTAGTAACATTCATCATAATCTTGCGCCCAAGGCTCTTCATAGAGTTAATGCCAATCGCTGCTATCGTACCAAGAATAGTGGCAAAAAAGGAAGCAGAAAAAGCAATGATTAAACTGTTTCGCAAAGCCTCCATAATTAAACGGTCTTCAAAGAGTTTGCGATACCAACGCAGCGTAAATCCACCCCAAACGCTGCGGCTCCCCGTCACAGTGTCGTTAAAGGAATATACAATCAAAACAATGATCGGTGCATACAAGAAAAGAAAAATGAAAAAAGTATAGATTTTAGATTTCATCTTCATAGCAGCATTCCTCCTGTATTCTCTCCGTCATCAAACTGGTTCATAATTCCCATGCAAATCAGAATAATCACCATCAGAACCAATGAGATTGCCGAACCCAAATTAGGATTATAAGCACTGCCCAAAAATTGCATATCAATCAAATCACCAATTAAAAGGTTTGCACCCCCGCCCAACATTTTTGAAATGATAAAGGTGCTGACTGCAGGAACAAACACCATGGTAATTCCCGAAATAATACCAGGCATACTCATGGGAATAATAACTTTCAGAAAAACGCTACGCCTGTCTGCTCCTAAATCCTGTGCTGCTTCAATGACGCTGTTATCAATTTTATTGAGCACATTATAGAGCGGAAGAATCATATAAGGAATATAATTATACACCATACCAAGCACCACTGCACCGGCTGTGTTAATCATTTGCACCCTTGGCAAGCCCACTGACGCTAATAAATTGTTGATAATCCCATTGTTCTCAAGCAAAGTCATCCAAGAATACGTTCTCAAAAGAAAATTCATCCACATGGGCAGCATAACAAGCATAATCATCACATTTTGCATCTTTTCTGTGCGCTGAGAGATGATATAAGCTAAAGGATATCCCAGCACAAGGGAAATAGCTGTCGCCAATGCACCCAGCCAAATAGAGCGAATAAAGACGTTAGAGTACTCCCCTACTTGAATAATGTTTTGCAGTGTAAAAGTTCCCTGTTTATCTGTAAAAGCAAAATATCCGACCAAAATTACGGGGACAATAATAAAAATCGTCATCCAAATGGTATACGGCGCTGAAAGCATTTTTGATTTAGACTTCATTCTCATCCTCCAGTTCTGCTTCTTCTTCGAGAATCATGTCTTCTTCCATCTCGTCGCTGAAGGTACTATAGTCACCGAAGGTTCCTGAATAATCTGATTTTTCCATAACATGAATAGCATCAGGGAGAATAGAGAGACCAATTTTTTCTCCAATAGCCTGATAAGCTGTTGACTGAATCATCCATTTAAAGCCGTCTACATCGACAATAATCTCATAATGCACACCTTTAAAGGTGACATTGGTCACTTCGCCTTTAATGTGCGACGCATCCTGCGGAACAAATGTAATATCTTCAGGACGAATCACCACATCAACCGGTGTATTTTTGCTAAAGCCTTTGTCTAAACAAGGGAAAAGATGTCCGGCAAAACGAACTTTAAAATCTTCTAACATCAAACCGTCTAATATGTTTGACTCACCGATAAAGTCGGCTACAAAGGCATTTTTCGGCTCATTATAAATATCTATTGGTGTTCCTATTTGCTGAATTTCACCTCCATCCATAACCACTACTGTATCAGACATGGAAAGCGCTTCTTCTTGGTCATGTGTAACAAAAATAAAGGTAATCCCTGTCTGCTGCTGAATTTCTTTCAGCTGCACTTGCATATCTTTACGAAGTTTCAAATCAAGAGCACCCAGCGGTTCATCTAGCAGCAATATCTTTGGTTCATTGGCAAGAGCTCTGGCAATAGCAACACGCTGTTGCTGCCCGCCAGAAAGCTGTGCAATTCCTCTATGTGCATAACCACTAAGATTTACAAGCTCTAATAATTCGACCACGGTCTTCTTAACTTCGCTCTCTTTTTTCCTTTTAATACGCATACCAAAAGCAATGTTATCGTAGACATTCAGATGTGGAAAAAGTGCATATTTTTGAAAGATTGTGTTAAGCTCGCGCTTATGCGGAGGTAAGTCGTTGATTTTGGTTTCATTAAAAAAAACATCTCCCGCTTCAGGTGTGACGAAGCCAGCTATTGTTCGCAAAACAGTTGTCTTGCCACAGCCGGAGGGTCCAAGCAAAGTTACAAATTCACCATCGTGAATATCGAGGTTAAAACCTTTTAAAACTTGCTCTCCATCATACGAAACCGAGATGTTCTTCAAAGAAATAATAGAATGTGTCATAAAGCATCCCCTTTGCGGTGGTGGCGACGAGCGCCCCTAAAGTTAGCTGCGTATTTTCTCTAGTCATTCGCAAATAACCCAGCCCCACTCTTATTAGATTTGCCCCCCGCAAAGGATTATACACGAATTTTTAAAAAAACTCGCGGCAAATGAAGTAAGGCCGCTTTTATACTGTCTTTTTATGAAGATAAAAAGACTTTTTTAGACGCAAACGCAATGAAGTAAATATACGAAAAAAAACGAGTTTTGTCAATTGATTTTCATAAAAAGTTTAATTTTTATGAATTGAATCAAAAAATCATTTGCATTATGGTTACTTTGTTCATACTTGTTTTTTCATACTACCAATTTATCTTCTATATACGAAAGAAAAGTGAGATACTGTGTAACCAGCATCCCACTTTTTATAATAGAAAAGAATGATTATCTTAGAAAATTGCGATTTCTGTTTCTTTATCAAACAAGTGCATTTTCTCAAGTTCAAAAGCAATCTGAATTTTGTCGCCAGATTTAGCAGTTGAAGTTGGTTCAACACGAGCTGTCAAAGCATTGCCTTCGCAGTTTAAGTACAGATATGTTTCAGCACCCATAAGTTCAGTTACTTCTACGTCAGCTCCAACATGTGCGCCGCCAACTTTCTCGATAAAGGCTGGCTCATCATGTACATCTTCTGGACGAATACCGAAGACAACTTCTTTGCCAACGTAATCAGCAATGGTAGAACCTTCTGCTCTTACAGCTGGTACTTTGACAGTGCAATTGCCAAAAGTAACTGTATAATCTGCACCTGATTTACCGATAGTTGCATCGATGAAGTTCATTTGTGGTGAACCCATGAAACCAGCAACAAATTCATTCACTGGGCGCTCATATAGATTTTGAGGAGAATCGACCTGCTGAATGAAACCGTCTTTCATAACAACGATTCTGTCACCCATTGTCATAGCTTCTGTCTGATCATGTGTAACATAGATAAAGGTTGTACCCAATCTCTTATGGAGTTTAGCAATTTCAGTTCTCATCTGTGCACGCAATTTAGCGTCCAAGTTTGAGAGCGGTTCGTCAAGAAGGAAGACTTTAGGATCACGAACGATAGCACGACCCAAAGCAACACGCTGTCTTTGTCCGCCAGACAAAGCCTTTGGTTTTCTATCAAGCAAATGAGAAATATCTAAAACGCGAGCAGCCTCTTCAACGCGGCGCTTAATTTCATCCTTTGGTGTTTTACGCAGTTTTAGACCAAAAGCCATGTTATCAAACACTGTCATATGAGGATATAGCGCATAGTTCTGGAACACCATGGCGATATCTCTGTCTTTAGGAGCGATATCATTAGAAAGTGAATCACCAATATAAAGCTCACCTTTACTGATTTCTTCCAAACCAGCGATCATACGAAGGGTTGTTGACTTACCGCAGCCAGATGGTCCAACCAAAATAATGAACTCTTTGTCTGCAATATCCAGGTTAAAATCGGTAACTGCTGTTACGCCGCCTGAATAAATCTTATAAATATTTTTTAGTGTTACGCTTGCCATTAAATCATTCCTCCAAATTTCAGCAGTGTGTAAATCAAATTATCTAAGTTTGCTGTTTGCTGTTTTTTTGATACATTAAGTATATCAGATAAACTTCGCCATGAATAGCGATTAATTCCACAAAGATTCTCACTTACATTTATATAATTCGAATAAAACCTTACATTTAACTTAGCTTTTCCGACAAAATTCATTTAAATATTTTGTCTTTCTCCTCTTTTGTCATTATTTTGCATTCTCCATAGTCTAAAGAGGTATCAAGCGGCAATTCTCCAATTTGCACTCTTTCTAATTCTATTACTGCATTACCTGTTACTTCAAACATCCGTTTTACTTGGTGAAACTTGCCTTCTCTAATTTTCACAAAGGCATATGACCGCTCTCCCACTTTTTCTTCCCAAAGCTCTGCTGGTGCAAATTCAGTGTTCGTTTCTTTAATCCCTAGTTCAAATTTTTTTATATCATTATCCGTAATTCTTCTTTCGGTCACTGCCTTATAAAGCTTGTACACGTGTTTTTTAGGAGAAAGCATTTGATGAGCAAAATCACCGTCATCCGTGATAATCAGCAATCCTGTTGTATCTTTATCCAGCCTGCCTGCCGGAAACATCCCCTTTCGCCGCCACTGCTCCGGCAAAATATCGAGCACCGTTTGCATATGCCTGTCCTCAGTAGCACAAATTAAACCTTTTGGCTTATTCATCATAACATAAAGATATTTTTGATAGTCGACAAATTTGCCGTCAACTTTCACAGCAGTGAAACCCGGCATAATTTTTGCATCGGGTTTCACGCTGATTTCTCCATCTATTTTTACTTTTCCGCTTTTGATAAGTTTTATCGCTTCTCGGC
Source organism: Scatolibacter rhodanostii (assembly GCF_900197595.1). GTDB lineage: Bacteria > Bacillota > Clostridia > Oscillospirales > Acutalibacteraceae > Scatolibacter > Scatolibacter rhodanostii. The sequence goes on from NZ_FZLO01000001.1 coordinate 857,131, forward strand.
GGCTGCCTATGTTTTGTGATGTCAAAAATTTATCTAATCTTTGCGGTTTTTCCTGCATTTTATTCGTCCTTTTCTCTATGTAATTAATCTGTCGGATAGGCCCCAGCATCCACCGGTGCTTCTTCAGGTGTTTCTCCGACAACTTCTGCAGCGCTATTGGCATCTTCTGCCGGTGCATCCGCTGCGTTATTATTGGGTACATTTTCGTTGGGTGCGTTTTCATTTGGTGTACTTTCAGGTGCTTGGCTAGAGGCTTCTCCGACATTGGGTGAAGGAGCTGCCTGATTTTCGGCCTCAGATGCTGCTTGGTTAGCATTGTTCTCAGACTCTTTTTGTCCATAGTGAGCACTGTTTGCCGCAAACCCATGCATAAAACCATCTACTTTTGCACAGGCAAGATCACCGCCCAGCAATTTGCTGTCATACACTAACAGGGTTGCAAAAACCTCTGTGTCTGTCGGGTGATTATTCACCTTATATTTGTACTGTATGCATCTGAATCCAGCATAAGGTTTCAAATCGAAGCCCTGGGCTTTCTGCATATTATTATAGGTAGTATACACATCATTAAATTTTTCGGGAATCATAACTTCTCTGGTTTCTATCGGTTCTACTTCAATCGTCCAACCAAAAGACTGCAGATAAGTGACCCTTTCTTCATTGCTTGCCAACATAACATCTGGTTTTTTCTCTGTCTGGTCTATTTTGATTTTTAACAATAAGCTTGCGCCCACAACAATTGCGGCAAGAACCAAAAAAGCCAGAATACGTTTTTTATTTGCTTTTAACGATACGACCATCTCCACCGTTCCTCTCTGTTTTAGGATTCTGCTGCACTTTCTATTTGTGAGGTTCGCCAAAGCACCCTTTTGTGAACCGGCACATAGAAGTTTCGGATATCCCTTTGCTACTGTGCAATAATATGAAACAGAGAGGAAAGTTATGTCCTCTTTTTTTGTTTTTTTACAAGTCGCGAATAATTTTTATAGGCATAGGCATTTCTTCTCCACAAGCCGAGAGTAAATATAACTGCCCTTTCTCTTCTAATTGTTCTTGTTGAAAAGGCAAATGACTGTCTTTCAGTTGAGGTATGTCACCATACCAAACAAACCCTGCTTTCTTTAATCCATAAGAAAGTCCTTTGCCCAAATATTTGACATAGCTTTCTTTGAGTGTCCAATACTGCATGAATCGCTTATCTTTATTTCCTGCATTTTCAATATCTTGTCGTTCTGTTTCATCACAAACTTTATCCCAAATTAAACGTGACTCGCGATCAGCCCTCTCAATGTCAATACCAATTTCTCTTTTACCTACCGCACAGCAAACCGCACCCTCGCAGTGACTAATATTATATTGTATCGGCAAGTGCAGAAAATAGGGTTTTCCATGCTCATTTTTTCTTATCTGTGAAAAATCAGCTGACAAAGCAAATTCATCTTCTATGGCCTTGGCAAGCAGCTTTTTAGAAAGCGATTTCTGTTCTTGTACTCTCGCTTTTCTTGATTTTTCGTTAGACTTAAAAAAAAATATATAAATCATAAATTCTCCGTTATTCATATTTTCTTTTCTATTTTATCATTCTCCCAAAAATATAACAAGCCATTTAGAAATGATTCAGAAAAGGTATTGCCTGCACTTGATAGAGGATATAAATCGTGGTATAATTTTATATCAAGTTTCTTAAAGATAGAATATAATCCTTTATCATTTTATGAGATAAAATTTAATCCGAAAGGACTGTCACTCTTATGTCTTCTCAAAAAAAACTGACTGTTGCTGTTATTTTTGGCGGAGCTTCGTCTGAACACGAAGTTTCTTTGATGTCTGTTACTTCTGTTTTAGCTAATCTTTCTGAGGAAAAATATGAAAAAGTAATGCTTGGCATCACAAAAAACGGGCACTGGCTGTTATATCAGGGTTCAATCGATAAAATTATCACAGGTGAATGGGAACAAGATGAATCTTGCGTACCTGCTTTCCTTTCTCCTGACAGTCACACACATGGTATTATTGTCTGCAAAGATCACAATACTGAAATTTTACCCGTTGATGTTATCTTCCCTGTTCTGCACGGTAAAAACGGCGAAGATGGTACAATACAAGGACTTTTCCAACTAAGCGGTATTCCTTTTGTTGGCTGTGACACACTTTCTTCTGCCATTTGTATGGATAAAGCAGTGACACACTCCCTTCTTACTGCCACCAATATTGAACAAGCGAATTATCTTTGGTTTTATGCCAGCCGTTATGAAACTGCTGCCGACGTAATTCGCAACAAAATCGTTGCCAGATTGGAATTCCCTGTTTTTGTGAAGCCTGCTAATGCGGGTTCCTCTGTGGGGGTCAGCCGCGTAAACTCAGCTGATGAGATTGATGCTGCCGTGCGAAAAGCTGCTAAGGAAGACAGTAAAATCGTGGTCGAAAGTGGCATTATGGGGCAAGAGGTAGAATGCTCTGTATTGGGCAACGGCTATGAAGCTAAGGCTTCTATTGTCGGCGAAATCGGTGCTTCTGCCGAGTTCTATGATTATGACGACAAATATCGCAACGGTACTTCGCAGCTTTATATCCCAGCCAGAATCAGTGAAGAAACCGCTGAAAAAATAAGAGAAACTGCTGTTCGTGCCTACCGCTGGCTTGGCTGCTCTGGTCTGGCTCGTGTTGACTTTTTTGTGCGTGAAAGTGACGGTGCTGTCATCTTAAATGAAATCAATACATTGCCTGGTTTCACCTCTATCAGCATGTATCTCAAACTATGGGAAGCCACCGGTCTGCCTTTTACCGAATTATTAGACGAACTCATCACGTGCGCGCAATCAAAATAAACCTATGAAAGGCAAGGCAAACATTATGAATAACCGCCCTATTGGTGTTTTTGATTCCGGCCTTGGCGGACTGACAGCCTTTAAAGAACTGGAAAAACTTCTGCCCAATGAAGATATCATCTATTTTGGCGATACCGGCCGAGTACCTTATGGTACAAAAAGCAAAGAAACCATTCGAAAATACACCATTCAAATTATTGACTTTTTAAAGCAGCATAATGTAAAGGCTATTTTAGCGGCTTGCGGTACTGTCAGCTCTGTTGCCAGTGATATTGGTATGGCGTGCGGCATTCCTTTTGTAGATGTCCTTCACTCCACTGCTGAAGCCGCTGTATTTGTCAGCACAAGCAAGCGCATTGGTATTATTGGAACGCCGACCACCATTGCCAGTGGTTCCTATGAGCGTGAGATAGCCACTCTCTCCCCTGACATCCATACCGTTGCCAAAGATTGTCCGTTGTTTGTTCCGCTTGTTGAAAACGGCTATATCTCACCACAAGATGAAGTCACTCGCTTAGTAGCTGAACGATATCTTACTCCGGTTAAGAATGAAAACATCGACACTCTTATTTTAGGATGTACACACTTCCCTATTATCAGCCCCATCATTTCTTCTGTCATGGGAGAAAATGTTAAATTGATCAACAGTGGAGAACAGGCAGCCTGTGCGCTGACAGATTTACTGCGAAAAAACAACTTGCTGAAAACGTCTTCTTCACCGGCAACCTATCAATTTTTTGTTTCAGACACGCCCGATAATTTCTCTTCTATTGCTGAAATCTTTTTGGGGCACGAAGTGAAAGGACGAACAGATCAGGTGCAAATCTAGGAACGTGAAAATTATATTTAAAGGAATTTGAAATGAATAAGGAAGATTTTGATATTTATGTTGTCGGATCGCAGAAATTTTCGGAAGGCGACGACACACAGGAAGTACAGACCGTTGGCCAATACTATCAAAAAGATGGCAAACGCTATATTGGTTACCGAGAGTATGACGAAGAAAACCCAAACGATTTCCACTCGGTTTTGATAGAGATAGATGGCGAAAAAGCGGTCATGAACCATGAGAACACTTCAACAAGTCTCATACTTGAAAAAGGAAAGCGCTACCTCTGTGCTTATGAAACCGATTATGGCATGATCCAGCTGGGTGTGTTCACACGTTCTTTTTCTTCTACTTTAGACGACAACGGCGGTGAACTGCAAATTCATTATACACTGGATATAGACTCTAAGCTTTCTAGCACCAACGAAATTAAAATCAGAGTCAAACGACGATGACTTTTGTCTTAGCTATCATTTTATTTTATTAAAATTAAGGAGTTTGACCCATGACTTATTTGGTTCAAGAAGCTAAAAATCAATTGACAGACATCTTGCAAAAAGCACTTAATCAAGCTTTTGCCGCAGGAACTCTACCCGAAACAGAAATGCCTGCTTTCTCTCTCGAAGTGCCCGCAGAGCGAACTCACGGCGATTGGTCTTGCAATATCGCTATGACATCTGCTCGAGTTTTTCGCAATTCCCCTGTGAAAATTGCAACCATCATTGTTCAGAACACTGACCTTGCAGGGACTTATTTTACAAAATGTGAAGTGGCCGGACCAGGTTTTCTGAATTTCTTCTATGATGACCTTTTTTATGCACACGCATTAAATGAAGTTCACCAAAAGGGTGAAGATTATGGAAAAAGCGACTTTGGCGGCGGCGAAACAGTATTAGTCGAATTTGTTTCTGCCAACCCAACCGGACCTATGCACATTGGCAATGCAAGAGGCGGCGCCTTAGGCGACTGTCTTTCTGCTGTTCTGCAAACTGCCGGTTTTGAAGTTTCAAAAGAATTCTATGTAAATGACGCTGGTAACCAGCTTGAAAAGCTAGGACTTTCTCTCGATATTCGTTACCAACAGCTTTTTGACAAAGAAAATGCACCTGAAATGCCCGAAGACAGCTATCACGGAGAAGATATTATAGAGCATGTCAAAAACTTTGTCGAAGAACATGGCGATTCTCTGCTGGCAATGGATGAAAAAGAACGCCGCAAAACACTAACAAGCTATGTACTCCCTAAAAATGTTGCCAGAATGCAGAATGACTTGGCACGCTACGGCATTTACTATGACAGATGGTTCTTTGAAAGTGAACTTCACAAAGACGGTTCGGTCAATGCTGCCATTGAAATCTTAAAAGACAAAGGGCTTACCTATAGCAAAGACGGTGCTCTTTGGTACAAAGCAACCGATTTAGGTGGCGAAAAAGACGAAGTTATCATCAGAAGCAATGGAAACCCGACTTATTTTATTGTGGATGTAGCCTATCATCTTAGCAAGTTTAACCGCGGATTCTCTCTTCTCATTGACTGTTTAGGTGCTGACCATCACGGTCATGTTTCCCGTATGAAGACTGCCATGAATGCTGTTGGCAAAAATGGCGACAAGCTTGAAGTTTTGTTATATCAGCTTGTTAACCTTGTACGAAATGGTGAAACCGTCAGAATGAGCAAGCGTACCGGCAAAGCCATTCAGCTGGCTGATTTACTTGACGAAGTTTCGAAAGATTCTGTGCGTTTTACCTTTAATACACACGAACCAAACATTGCCATGGATTTTGACTTGGATTTAGCGGTAAAACAGGATGCACAAAATCCTCTCTATTACGTTCAGTATGCACACGCCAGAATTTGCAGTATCTTACGTAATCTCGCAGCTGATAATATCCAGCCCAGAGCTTGCAGCAATGAAGAGCTGACGCTCTTACAAGCACCTGAAGAAAGAGCACTGATTCGCCATATCTCAATTTATACGGACGAAATCATTCGCTGCGCTTCAAAGCTAGATCCTTCTGGTATTACCCGATATGTGATTAATCTTGCCACATTGTTCCACAAATTCTATAACGCATGCCGCGTTAAGGGTGAGAACGAGTCTTTAATGCAAGCAAGAATCTCATTATGTCTAGCTACTCAAACTGTCATCAAGAACGTGCTCGAAATGTTCCACGTGAATGTACCCGAAACCATGTAATGTATTTTACTATATAGGAGTCTACTATGAAGCTATTGTTTAAACAGCGCCTTTTTTCTTGGTTTGACTCATACGATATTTATGATGAGGCCGGAAATGTTGCCTTTGTTGTAAAAGGACGATTATCTTGGGGACACCTCCTTGAAATATATGATGCCGCAGGCTATCATATTGGCACGCTAAAAGAAGAAATCTTTCATTTTATGCCAAGATTTTCTATGTATTTTGGCGACCAATATGTCGGACAAATCCGAAAAGAATTCACCTTTTTTAAACCCTCTTTTCAGCTTGATTGCAACGGTTGGCAAGTCAGCGGAGACTTATTTTCATGGAACTATCAAGTATACGAGCCTTCTGGCAATATCGTCATGAGTGCTGAAAAGCAAATTTTCAATTGGACCGACACCTATGTAATTGATATTGCCCATACAGAAAATGCTCTGATTTCTCTGATGATTGTTTTGGCAATTGATGCTGCTAACTGCGAAAAAAGAGATTAAAGTATTGACGTCTAAATAAATAATACGAGGTTTACCATGATACTCTCAGGAAAAGAAATTGAAAAAAACATCGGCAAAGATATTATTATTGAGCCTTATGATCATCGGCGTTTAAACCCTAACAGCTACAATCTTTCTCTTTGCAACGAGCTGTTGGTTTATGAAAATCGTGAATTGGATATGAAAATCCCGAATCCTGCCAAAAAAATAATTATTCCCGAAGAAGGGCTTTTACTTGAGCCGAACAAGCTCTACCTAGGCCGTACCAATGAATATACCAGAACAGAGAACATGGTACCCATGCTAGAAGGACGTTCTTCTATTGGCCGTCTGGGCATCTTTATTCATGTTACTGCCGGCTTTGGCGATGTTGGTTTTTCGGGCTTCTGGACACTAGAGATTTTTTGCATTCAGCCAATCAGAATTTACCCCAACGTGGAAATTTGCCAGATTTATTATCATGATATTCACGGTGAATATGAACCCTATAAGAGTGGTAAATACCAGAATAATACCGGTATTCAGCCCAGCCTACTCTATAAAGATTTTGAAAATAAATCTTAAATTTGCATAATCATTTCATATTCTACAACAAATATTATCTATCTAAAATAAAAAAAGCAGAGATAAAGCCGTGATAAAAGCTTTATCTCTGTTTTCTTATTTTAGCTTCTTCTCCCCAATATCTCTTTGTTTTAAAGACATAAAAAAGCACTCTCTTTCGAGAGCGCCAAAGCTTACTTACGTATTCTTCATAACAACGCTTTCTACGATATCAGCAATATCTTCGCAGTTATCGCAGCACTTCTCTAGTCGAGAGAAAGCTTCTGTCCATGCAATAATTTCAATCGGGTCTTGGCAAGTTGTGTAGAGGTTTCGAATTGCTTTGGTATATAAAGTATCGCCCATTTCCTCTAAACGGTTAACTTCAATAATGCATTCTTTAATCTTAGTTGATTTTTTGAAGTTATGGAAATCTTCCATCATAATTTTCAGCTGCTTGCAAGATTCTACGATAATACCTGAGAACTCAAGTGTTTCGGGTCTTACCGCTGTGATGTTGTACATATAGATTTTCAGAAGCACATCGTCAATTGCATCTGTTACATCATCCACTTCTTGTGCTAAAGACATAATGTCTTCGCGCTCAATTGGCGTGATAAATTCGTGAATTAGCTTGTTAATCATGTCATGTTTTTTATGGTCTGCCTCTTGTTCAATATGATGCATAATCTCAATGGATTCTGCCAACTTGTCTGCGTCAAAGTTTACAAGATTTTCATGCAGTGTTTCTGCTGCTTTACAGCAATAATCTACCAGTTCAACGAACATTTCAAAATAGTTATTTTGTTTCTTAGCCATTTTTCACAGTCCCTCTCCTAAAAAATATACATAAACAGCTTTGCCATTAGAAATCCGATTAAACCGCAACCTGGAAAAGTTAAAAACCATGCTGCCATCATTTCTTTTACAATCGCCCAGTTCACATTGGAAATGCGTTTTGCCGCTCCAACACCCATAATGGCCGTTGTTTTTGTGTGGGTGGTACTAACAGGAATACCCGTTAAAGATGAAAGTAAAATACAGCTTGCCCCTGCTAAGTCAGCAGAAAAGCCTTCATATTTTTCAAGCTTCACCATATCCATTCCCACGGATTTGATAATACGATAACCGCCGATTGAAGTACCCAATGCCATAACAGCAGAGCAAAGCACCATTAACCAAATCGGTATGGTAAAATCATGCACCTGACTGTTACCCTTTGCCAGAAACACTCCTAATAGGAAAACGCCCATAAACTTCTGTCCGTCTTGTGCGCCGTGCATAAACGCCATGGCCGCACCGCCACCAATCTGTGCTCCGTTAAAATAGCGATTGGTCTTGGTCCTGCTCACTCCCTTAAATAACAATTGGACCAGCTTAACAACTGCCCAACCCATACCAAAACCAAGCACAAGAGAAAGAATCAGGCCATAGACCACCTTAATCCATTCTTGACCGTTAATGCCCTTCATACCGCCTTGCAGCGCAATAGCAGCACCTGAAAGTCCGGCAATTAAAGCATGGCTTTCACTGGTTGGAATACCAAACCACCAAGCTGCCACCGCCCAAATTACAATGGCAAACATCGCTGCACAAAGAGCGGTTAAAGACTCATGTGCATCACCACTGAAATCTACCATGTTATAAATGGTTTGAGCAACTTTGGCATTCAGTCCTGTCATGACTAAAACACCTAAAAAATTAAATACGGCCGCCATTAGAATAGCGGGCCCCGGTGCCATTGCCCGTGTTGAAACACAGGTCGCAATCGCGTTGGGTGCATCTGTCCAGCCATTCACCAAAATAACTGCCAGCGTGAGCACAACTACAATTGCCAATGACGGATTACTGACGATAGAACTTAAAAAATCCTGCAAAGAAATCGTCATGTCTGCTGTCCTTCCTCTTTTATCTTCTCAAATATCCTCTTGTCTTTAAACGGCAAGAAAAGCATGCGAAAGAAAATCTCCTCTGACTTTCGCATTCCTTTACATAGGATAGCATTTATCGACTCTATTTGGCAAGTATTTTTAAAGAATATCTTAATTTTTCTTATAATTTTAACTTTTATTTAACTTTAAAAGTTATTATTTTACTTATATTTTATTTTAACTTTACACAAATTTTACAATCATGATTTAGCGTTATTTTAAAGCATATTTGCTCTCTTTTTTATCATTCAATCTCTTCGCTTTTTTGCTTTATTTATTTTGATAATTCTGATTATAATGATTACGGCCACTAAAACAATGATAACAGGAATTACATTGAACTGATTATAAACAGCTTGATTATAATGCACATAATAAGTAGGAATTTCTGCCTCAGACTCTGGGTTTAAATCAGATACAAGGCTAATAAGGACACGTACATATTTCTTCCTAACATCTAACTGAGAGCTATATAATTCAGCACCGTCAAGCTGTATAAACGTGTCTAAATCTCGAACAAACTGCCAATCTTCTTCCCCGTTTTTCACATACAATTTAGCTTCTTTCACTTGTAGCGGCCACAAATAATCATCAATTGTCATGGCAAATGTATCATTCCAAGAAAATTTTAATGCATCCAGTGTATAAAAATCAATTACAGTATATGCTTCGTTTTGTGAAGTAAAGGTATACGCCTTGGCGTCAACACTGTCCGCTATGCTATCCAAGTCTCTGCTCGCATTAATAATAAGCTTGTCTTCTATTTGTTGTGTATCTGTTGGGACGTTTTGTGCTATAAATTCACTGGCAATATTGTCAACAGACTGATTTACAGAGGAGGCTGCTTTTACAGGTAAATCGCTTAGAAAAAATCCACTCCATAATACTAACATACATAGTATCAGCTTATTCTTCATCATTTATTTTCCTCCCTATAAAAAGATTGGCTTTGGGTTTATCCCAAGCCAACCTTTTGTGTAATGCGTAAGTAAAATATAGTTCTTGCAACTTTTATGTTATAAGTTATATTATCGCATATATTTTTCCATTTATCAATGTGATTCTAAGTTTACTGTCTGAAAAAGCAAAAAGGATGTTTAAAGATTTGATAACATGGTTTTTCTTCATTAAAAAGATAATAGCGTAATAAATCATCCAAAAAGATAGCGACAAATGATAAAGGAATCCATAATATTGAATACAAAACAGATATCTGACCGAGAAAGTTTCCCGGCAAATTAGTATAATCCCAAATACCAAGCCCCATCCAAATATTTAGAATTAATCCGGCTGTTAGTTCTAGCAAGGTAATCATTACAACAGCCACCAAAACTTGCAAAAGCAAATCCATTTCCCACGGGAAGATTTCATTGAGAGAACCAATCAGCAAAAAGCAAAATCCTCCCAAAAGTCCCATCGTCCAGTGTGAATAACCTCTCCAAATTACCTCAATGGTGATGTAAAGCATAAACCCAACACAGAAGAAAAACAGATTTTTGCCTGTCTTAGGTTTTTGTACTGTTTTTTTCATCATCAACACTTCCCTTCTATGCTATACATATGCAAAGGATTAAGGATTCTTGTGAATTAATTGAATTTTAAAAAGAAAAGTTTTGCGGGCAATATGCTGTTAAACCGTCATTTTTAAACTCTTTTTTGCATATACTAAAAAGAACAAAGGCGTTCATTTTCGGAGGATTTTTAATCCTTTTGAAAAGAGCGCCTTTTTATGTGAAAGAAATGAGGTTTATTATGTGTGGAATTGCAGGATTTTGTAACTATACTGTTGATTTAATGAACAGCAGACAATATTGGCAAAAATCGCTCGTCGATATGCGCCTTGCCATTGCTCACCGTGGCCCAGACAGTTCTGGCGAATATTTGCGCCAACATATTGGTTTATCACACGCAAGGCTTTCTATTCGTGATTTAATGCTAGGTTCACAGCCCATGATACGCAGTCGCTTTAACCAAGAATATGCCATTGTCTATAATGGAGAAATTTACAATACTGACGAACTTATATCACCGCTTAAACAGGCCGGCTATCAATTTGAAACCACCTCTGACACTGAAGTTATCCTCTATGCCTACATGGAATATGGCGCCGATTTTGTTGAAAAATTAAATGGAATTTTTGCTTTTGCTATATGGGACGAGAAAGCGAATACCTTGTTTTTATATCGTGACAGGTTAGGTGTAAAGCCTTTATTCTATACAGTTCAAAATGGTTTTCTTGTCTTTGGTTCTGAACAAAAAGCTTTGTTTTCTCACCCAGAGATTACTCCTGTTATTGATAAAAACAGCATGTGTGAAGTCTTAGCACTGGGGCCGGCAAGAAAACCAGGCAGCGGTGTTTTTCGCAATGTCCATGAAATTAAACCCGGTCATTATGCTGCCTTCACCTCTGATGGGCTAAAAGAAATTCAGTATTGGGATTTATCTGCCAAAGATCATACCGATTCTTATGAGCAAACAGTCGAAACGGTATCGTTCTTAGTGCGAGATGCTATAGAACGCCAAATGATTTCTGACGTACCCGTTTGCAGTTTCCTTTCTGGCGGAATCGATTCCAGCATTGTTACAGCTGTTGCCTATCAATTCATGAAAGAAAACGGCACAAATCTCAATACATTCTCATTTGATTTTAAAGGAAATGATGATTTCTTCCAATCCAATGCCTTCCAGCCAGAACGCGATGTCACGTTTGTAAAAGAAATGCTAAAGCACTATCCGACCAACCACCATTTTTTAGAATGTGATGAAGAACACCTTGCTGCTTTGCTCCCTCAAGCTGTTGACGCCAAAGACTTGCCCGGCATGGCCGATATTGACTCTTCCCTGCTTTATTTCTGCTCTCTCGTCGCCAAGAACAACAAAGTATCTCTCACCGGAGAGTGCGCTGATGAAATTTTCTGCGGTTATCCTTGGTTTTATCGAGAAGACTTGCTCACAGCCAACACGTTCCCTTGGTCTCTTGATTTTCAAGCGCGCACTTCTCTTTTACGCCCTGAAGTCACCAAAAACCTCCATCTCTCTGATTTTATTCAAGAACAATATCAGAACACGCTTGCCGCTGTTCCTTACGCTTCAGGTGAAAAAGAAGCTGACATAAAATGCCGAGAAATCACTTATCTGAATATCAAATGGTTTATGCAAACACTTTTGGACCGTATGGACAGAACCAGTATGTATAGCGGTTTAGAATCACGTGTGCCCTTTGCTGACCATCGAATTGTGGAATATGTTTTTAATGTTCCATGGGAGATGAAATACAAAAACAACGTGGCAAAATCACTTTTAAGAGACGCCTGCCATGATTTACTTCCTGACTCCATTCTTAATCGAAAGAAAAGCCCTTATCCCAAAACCTATAACCCAAATTATGAACGGGTACTTGCCCACGATTTCTTAGCTATTTTAGAAAATCCTCACTCCCCCATTCTAGAATTTATAGACAAAGAAAAATCAATTGCCTTTGCAAGTGCTCCTGCTGAATATGGAAAACCATGGTTTGGGCAGCTTATGGCTGCTCCGCAAATGATGGCTTATATGATTCAAACCAATTATTGGCTCGAAAAACACGGTGGATATCAGCTATAAAAAAACAGGGACAGTTCACGGCGAACTGTCCCTGTTTCTATTTGCTTATCTTAGTTATTTCTTTTGCTTTTTGATATTCGACAAATTGTCTGGCTACTCGAGGACTTCTCCCCCCTTGCCTAGAAGCATGCGCTTCAGCGGCTTGCAGCAAAGCTGTACCTGCTAGCTGAATGCTATTTTGAACTGCCAAATGCTCCACAATTTCAGCGTACAAATCTTTGTCAGGGCGAAGAAAAGTTATCGTAAGCCCAAAGCGAGCAGACAAACTAGCCGATTCCTCTACCGTATCGCCAACATGAACGTCGTCACCTTGTCGTTCTGAAAAGCTTTGCTTGACCATATGGCGGCGATTACTGGTTGCATAGATAACAATGTTTTTAGGTCTAGCGGCAACCGTACCCTCTAAGATGGCCTTAAGGTCGGTAAAGTTTTGATCTGCCGAAGAAAACGATAAATCATCAATAAACAGAATGAATTTCAGCGGATTTTTTGCTAATCTATCCATTAGTGCTGGTATCAGATACAACTGATTTTTACGAATTTCAATCAGACGCAAGCCTTGCTCTTGATATTCATTGACAAGCACCTTTACTGTGCAGCTCTTGCCCGTTCCGGCATCGCCATAAAGTAAAATATTATTTGACGGCAAATTTTTGAGCAATGCCTCTGTATTAATTGTAATCTGCTCTCTTTCCCTTTCATATCCTGTCAAGTCAGAAAGCTTTTTTTCCTCTGGATGTTCTACCGGCAACAGCTGCCCGCTATCGCTAAGCGTAAACATATGGTATTGAGTGAATATGCCATACCCTCTGGTATGAATTTCTTGCAGTCGTTTTGTATATTCAGCCCCAAAATCATGTTTTGTATTCTCAAATTCAGGAAAATGACCTTCCTGCAAGGGAGCCATTTCCACTGGAGATAAAGAGGAAATGGCTGTGAACAAAGCTAGTTCTTGTTCTAGTGATTTTTGTAGAGCTACAGAAAGATTTTTCCCCTCGGCTTTTTCTATAACTGCCGGATTTTCACTTTCCATAACTTTTGCGTAGAGGTAATGGCCTAAGTCACAGCCATTTTTATAAAGTTCTGATACAAAATCAGAATAGGCATCTAATTTTGTGGTTAGATGATATTCATCAGTATCTAGATACTGCAGTAATTTTGCCATCACGGGGTTCGTGAGCAACCCCCGAAAAACAGCTAAAGAATGTAACCCATTTGAAAAATTTTGCACTTGTTTATACCTCTCTTTTAAATCGCACAGCACGCATTTGTCTCTGGTGATTTGACAATTATGAAACCTGCTTTTGCCAATCCTGCTTCAATATCTTTAATCTGCTGATGATCACGCGTCTCTAATGCCAATTTAATGAAGCAACTGTTGATAGCCATATCAGGATTACTTCTATCATACTGCACACTCACCACGTTGCCGCCATTCTCAGAAATAATTCTTGAAATACCTTCAAGCTGCCCTGGTTTGTCTACCAAGGCAATGGTTAGTGTCGCATTACGTCCGCTGTTAACAAGACCTCTGGTGATGACACGACTCAAGATATTAACGTCTATATTGCCACCCGAAAGCAGACACACTGTCTTTTCACTGTTGAGTTTTAACTTTCCGGACATCACAGCTGCAACGGAAACTGCACCGGCACCCTCAGCCACCAATTTTTGTTTTTCCATGAGAAATAGAATGGCACTGGCGATTTCATCTTCTGTCACTGTAACAATTTCATCTACATACTGCTGCACCATCGCAAAAGTAGTATCTCCCGGATGTTTCACAGCTATTCCGTCTGCAAAAGTAGCCGAATGACGTAAAGTGACCGGCTCTCCTTTTTTGATAGAACGCTCCATAGAAGCCGCTTTTGCTGCTTGCACGCCATAAACCTTGCATTTGGGAAAAAGAGTTTTGATGGTAAAAGCAACACCGCTAATCAACCCGCCTCCACCAATCGGTACAACCACAGCTTCTACATCAGGCATTTGGTCAATAATTTCAAGGCCGATGGTCCCCTGTCCGGCAATAACATCTTCATCGTCAAATGGATGAATAAAAGTTAGCCCATTTTGCTGCTGCAACTCTACTGCATAGGCATACGCATCATCATAGGTGCCGGGAACTAAAACTACCTCTGCCCCATAGCTTTTCGTGGCTTCTACCTTTGAAATAGGTGCGGAGTCCGGAATACAAATCGTCGCTTTAATCCCTTTTTTCTGGGCGGCCAGAGCCACTCCTTGCGCATGATTACCTGCCGAACAAGCGATAACTCCTCTTTCTTTTTCTTCGTCGGTAAGCTGTGATAATTTATAATAAGCACCACGCACTTTAAAAGAACCCGTCACCTGTAGATTTTCGGTCTTAAGCCAAATATTGCCCGCTTCATTCATTCCCTTTGCCGCAATTAAATCTGTTTTGCGAGCTACTTCTTTGAGTACATTGGCAGCATGATACACCTTGTCAATCATCAACATTTTATCATTTCCTTTCTTAATGCCGAGCATAAAAAAACTCGTCTCTTCTATATTAGAAGAGACGAGAAAATTCCCGCGGTACCACTCTTATTGCCCTAAAGGCCAACTCTGCACATCAAACAATGTGCCTGCCCTATAACGACGGCCAACCGTTCCGTTCTACTCACAACTGTTTTCGGCGGAAAGCTCCAAGGGGATATCACCAAATGATTTCTGCTGTTTTTCACCAACCAACAGCTCTCTGCAAGAAATTACATCTCGTTTTGTCCTTTTCACAGCTTTTATCTTGTGAAAATCATATCACCACAGATGAATAAAGTCAAGCTTTTCTACTCTATTCTAAAAACTTTATCGCTTTAACAGGCTTTGATACAAACTAATGTATTCATCTGCCGACTTTTTCCAGCTATTATCACACTGCATAGCATGGGCAACATACTCTTTCCATTTCTCGGGCTGGCTGTTATAGTCGTGAAGGGCACGGTGCAGTGTATTCACCATATCGCCTGTACTATAGGATGTAAAGGTATAGCCATTTCCTTTTCCATCTCCTACATCTGAAATTGAATCATTCAGACCGCCTGTCTTACGCACAACAGGAATTGAACCATAACGCAAGGCAATCATCTGCGAAAGTCCACAAGGCTCACTCTTGCTGGGCATGAGAAACAAATCAGAGCCAGCATAAATTTTTCGAGAAAGTGTGGGTACAAAGCCTACATAAATAACAAAGCGCTCTGGATATTTTTCCTGCATCCAGCAAAAATGCTCTTCATATTCTTTGTCGCCGCTGCCTAAAATGGCAACTTGTGCATTCGAATACTGCATAATGTTGTCAATTCCTTCTTTGACAAGGTCAAGACCCTTATGGGAAACCAAGCGAGTCACCATGCCAATCAGCGGAACTTTATCATTCTGCTGAAGACCCAATTCTTTTTGCAGCTCTCTTTTGTTGTCAGCTTTTTTTTGCAAGCTTTCTGTGGTAAATGGAGAGTGAATTACTTTATCTGTCTCGGGGTTATAGCTTTCGACGTCAATGCCGTTTAAAATACCGGAAAGCTTCCATGCCCGCTCTTTTAAAATAGAATCAAGTTTGTGAGAAAACCATGGGTCTAAAATTTCTTTTGCATATGACGGGCTAACGGTTGAAACCCAATTGGAGCATTCAATAGCACCTTTCATCAGGTTCACACTGTTGTCAAACTCAATCAAGTCTTTATCATGATAGGGAATTCCCAAAACGTCTTCAATCAAGTCCATTCCATATTGTCCTTGATATTGAATATTGTGAATGGTAAAAAGCGTTTTAATGCCGGAATACCACTCGCTATTTGCATAAAACAAGCGATAGTAAACAGAAACTAACGCTGTTTGCCAATCGTTGGCATGAATCACATCGGGTTTAAAATCGACATAAGGCAGCATCTCTAAAATCGCCCTTGAGAAAAAAGCAAATCGCTCGGCGTCATCGAAGTGACCGTAGATGCCACCTGTCCTCTTGAAGTAATATTGATTATCAATCAAATAATAAATTACATCACCCACACGAGCCTCATAAACACCACAATATTGTCGCCGCCAAGCCACCGGCACACTGATGCTGGTCACAAATTTCATCTTATCTTTCATTTCCTGAGAAATAGAATCATATAGCGGCAAAACCACACGACAGCTCACTTTTTTAGAGACAAGCGCTTTTGGTAAAGAGCCTGCAACATCGGCAAGTCCTCCTGTTGCTAAAAACGGAAGAGCCTCACTGGCACAATACAAAACTTTCATGAATCTAACTCCCTCCTTAACCAAGATAACATTAAACCTTACTGCCTTTCACGATATAAACAGGGTAGGTTGTGTGTCCCATAATGGTTGCGTTATCTGTAAATTCTACGTTTTTATCGGCCACCACAAAGTCAAGGCGGCTGTTTTCACCAACAATTGTATCTTGCATAATAACACAGTTTTTGAGCCTTGCTCCCTTTTTGACTTTTACCCCTCTAAACAGAACACAGTTCTCTACTTCGCCCTCAACCACACAGCCGTCGGCTACAAAAGAGTTCTGAATCACTGAACCAAGTCCATAACGAGTGGGCATATCGTCTCTCACCTTAGTATATACAGGACGAGAAGGGACAAACAACTGTGAGCGCACTTTAGGGTCCATGAGTGCCATACTGGCATTAAAATAAGCTTCAAAAGAAGTGATTGGATAAGCTGCACCCGTGAATTCATAGGCACAAATTTTCATATCTTTCACACCACGCTGAATGATATCTCTGTCAAAATCATAGAGATTGCGGCTCATGCAGTCGTCGACAAGTTCAATCAGCTTTTCTTTAGCAATGAGATACATTCCCATACCATAATTGCAGTCGAAATGACATCCTCTTTTAAGGTAGATTTCTCTGACGACATTGCTGGGATCTATGGTAAATACCGTATTCTTGTCCGTATCAGGCGAATTACCGTGGCGATAGACTACTGTAATATCAGCGTCATTTTTAGTGTGAAAGTCGTATAGCTCACGATAGTCAATGTTCGCTACGATATCGCAATCGCTAAGCAAGACATATTCTTCAGTTGCGGCGTGTAAAAAACGTTTAATCGTCGAAAGTGATTCTACTTTTCCTTCTGTACGAGAGATTTTAGCCCCAAAAGGAGGCAAAAGAGAAAGCCCCTTTGTCTTGCGTGACAAGTCCCATGCCTTGCCTGAGCCAAGATGATCCATAAGTGATTGATAGTTTTCCTCCGTCACAACACCAACCTGATTGATTCCTGAATTCACCATATTGGAAAGCGCAAAATCAACCAAGCGGTAACGTCCGCCAAACGGAACAGAGGCCATGACTCTATTTTCTGTCAAGGAGCGAATTCGCTCTTCGTGCACATAGGCAAATAAAATTCCGATTACATTGGTTCCGTGCATTATTCTTCCTCCTCATCTGCATCGAGCATGGCTTTGGGAGCAACCACAGTTTCAGGTGCAAGCCGATAATTTGGGCCTACCACTGCAACACCCCAATTGTCTTTGTCTTCCATATCCTCGGGGCGCTTGCCCACCACTGCATTTTTACCAACCACTGCGTTTTCGCCGATAATTGCATACTGCACCCTAGCATTTTCTTCAATCACCGCACCAGGCATGATGATGGAATCTGCCACTACTGCGCCGGCAGCAATATAAACACCTGATGATACCACGGAGAAATCGACTTTGCCATAGACATTGCAGCCTTCTGCAATAATAGAATTCTGTACACTGGCACTGGCAGATATGTAATGAGGCGGCAGCACTTCACTGCGAGAATAAATTTTATTGGCGTCTTGAATCAAATCACTGGTCACATTTTTGTCTAGCCAGTCCATATTTGATTCCCAAAGGCTATCAATCGTGCCAACGTCTTTCCAATACCCCGAGAAACGATAAGCAAACATTTTCTCTCCGTCATTGAGCATAGCCGGCAAAACATTTTTACCAAAATCATGTTGCGATTTCGGCATTTTATCGTCTTCTGTTAGATACTTTTTCAGCTTCTGCCAAGAGAAAACATAAATACCCATAGAAGCCAAATTGCTCTTTGGTACTTTCGGTTTCTCATCAAATTCATAAATGGTACCGTCCTCATTCGTGTTCAAAATGCCAAAACGAGACGCTTCTGCCATAGGCACTTCATATACAGCAATTGTACAATCGGCTTCTTTTTCTTTATGATAAGAAATCATTTTCGAATAATCCATTTTATAGATATGGTCACCTGAAAGCACAACCACATAGTCGGGGTTATATCTTTCTATAAAGCGCATATTCTGAAAAATGGCATTTGCCGTACCTTTATACCAATCCGAGCGCTTATTTTTTTGATAGGGCGGCAATACGTGAACCCCTGCGTGCATACTGTCTAAATCCCACGGTTGTCCGCTCCCGATATATTCGTTCAGCTCAAGCGGTTGATATTGTGTCAAAACACCTACAGCTTCAATTCCTGAATTAACACAGTTTGATAGCGGAAAATCGATAATCCGATATTTCCCTCCAAAGGGTACAGCCGGTTTTGCCTGATTTTTTGTCAAAACCCCCAAGCGGCTGCCTTGTCCGCCTGCTAAGAGCATTGCCACTACTTCTTGCTTTGGCAGCATAATTTTTCCTCCTTATGATTCAATTTTAACACTGTTTTTGTGTGACTTTTATTTCTTCTAAATCTTGTTTTTCCCATTTCTCTTTGGCCTCATTTAGTTTGAATTTCGGCCTTTTCATATATTTTTTTTCTACCTTTTGTACACATTTCAAGAAAATCACGCTGTTGCCAGGTAAAGTTAAAGAAACGCTTTGTTCAAACCCATGCATGGCCTTGTCCTCCGCTTGAATTTCTTTGCCATTACTGACTCCCTTGCCTCCATATTCCTTCTTATCAGAAGTAAATACTTCTTCATAAGTGCCTAAGCAAGGGACGCCAATCTCATAATTACGGCGTTCAATGGGTGAAAAGTTACACACGGCAATCAGCTCTTTCCCACTTTTACTTCTGCGAACAAAAGCAATCACATTTTGCGAATAATCATCATTGGCAATCCAGTGAAAGCCTTCCCAAGAAAAATCAATTTCCCAAAGCTCAGGATTTTGCAGGTAAAAATGATTCATTTCTTTGAAGAAACGATGAATTTGCTCATGTTCCTGATATTGCAGAAGTTTCCATTCCAACTCTTTTTCAAAATTCCACTCTGTTTTTTGGCCAAATTCTGTTCCCATAAAAATCAATTTCTTGCCGGGATGAGCCGTCATATACGCGATAAAACAGCGCAGTCCATCTGCCTTCATTTTATCTTCACCGGGCATTTTATTGATTAAAGAAGATTTGCCATGCACAACCTCATCATGCGATATTGGCAGAACAAAATTCTCTGAAAAAGCATAAAAGAACGAAAAGGTCAAGCTGTTATGATTGCCCCCACGATAAATCGGATCTAATGACATATAGCGCAGCATGTCATTCATCCAGCCCATATTCCATTTGTAGTTAAAACCTAACCCACCCATATAAACAGGTTTGGAGACATTGGGCCATGCTGTCGATTCTTCCGCAATCATCATAGCGTCTGGTGATTCTGCAAACACAGCTGTGTTAAGCTGCTGCAAAAAGGCAACCGCTTCTAAATTCTCATTGCCGCCTCTTTCATTGGGCAGCCACTCTCCGTTTTCACGATTATAATCTAAATAAAGCATAGAGGCTACTGCGTCTACACGTAAGCCATCAAAATGATATTCTTTCAGCCAAAAGACAGCACTTGAAATCAAAAAGCTTATCACTTCTTTTCGGCTATAGTCAAAAACGAGCGTCCCCCACTCTTTGTGTTCACCCTTTTTGGCATCTTTATATTCATAGCAACAAGTGCCGTCAAATTTACTGAGACCAGAAGCATCTTTCGGAAAATGTGCCGGCACCCAATCCATAATTACACTGATACCAGCCTGATGGCAGCGGTCAATAAACTGCATTAAATCTTCGGGGGTGCCATATCGAGAAGTCGGTGCAAAATAGCCAGATACTTGATATCCCCACGAGCCGTCATAGGGATACTCGGTGAGCGGCATGAATTCAATATGGGTATACCCCATTTCCTTGACATAGGGGATTAATTCGTCTGCCAATTTTTCATAGGAAAAAACACTGCCGTCTTTATATTTGCGCCAAGAGCCGGCATGCATTTCATAGATATTGACTGGCTGTGAATAGTGGGGATAGGTTTGCTTATATTTCTGCCACTGCGCATCTTGCCACTGATAGCCTGTAATATCATAGTATTTTGAGGCCGTTCCAGGTCTAGTTTCAATATGAAAAGAATAGGGATCTGTTTTTAGAACACAGTCACCGTCTTTATCTTGAACACTAAATTTATACAGCATAAAAGGTTTCGGTTTGAAGTCGGTATAAACTTCCCACACGCCACCGCTCAAAAGCTGCATTGGATATTTTGTTTCATCCCAGTCACAAAAATCTCCTACCAACGAAACAGCTTTAGCATTTGGTGCCCATACTCTGGCAACGCCAACTTCCTTGCCCTCTTCGATTGTTTTATGTAGTCCTAGATATTCATAAGCTCTTCGGTTTTCGCCCTTATGAAACAGGTATCTGGGAATATCTGTTTGCGTGGGTATCCTTTTATTATTTAAGTCCTGTTCCCGTACTGTCATGTTGTGACTCCTCTATATTCCTTTTTGACCATTCTTGCTCACTTTTTTGACCTAGCAGAAAGACTTTTCTCGTCAGCGATTTGGCGATTAGCTGTTTCGACTTGTTTGGCGTTATTATAACATTATTTCTTTCAAAACTCAACATAAATTTGGTAATATTCTTTAAATGTGGACACATATAATTTACTCATATTGTCTATTTTGTACACAATATGCTGATTTTTCTGTTCAGCGTGTAAAAAGATTTGTTTAACGCTCAAATTCTTCTTTCAAAACCTCAAGTGCTTTCTTTTCAATTCTGGAAACATAGCTGCGCGAAATCCCTAAACGTCTTGCTACTTCACGCTGTAATAAGGGCATGCGGCCACACAAACCATATCGCATTACAATAATTTCTTTTTCTCGCCTCGAGAGTCGGCTCTCCATATATTGATAGAGACGCTCCATCTTCATTTTCGTGTCGATTGTTTCAATTACAATGTCTTCTGTGGCCATCGTATCCATAATTGTCAGCGTGTTGCCGTCGCTGTCCGCTTCAATAGGTTCATTGATGGAAATATCCTGCGCGGTTTTCTTGCCACTTCTAAAAAACATTAAAATTTCATTCTCAATGCATTTTGAGGCATAGCTAGAAAGGCGAATTCCCTTAGAAGTATCAAAGCTGTCAATTGCTTTAATCAGCCCGATGGTTCCAATGGAAATTAAATCTTCTTGGTCATTGATATTGGAGTAGTACTTTTTAATGATATGCGCCACTAAGCGCAAATTATGTTCAATCAAAACACCCCTTGCTTTTTTGTCTCCCCTTTCCATTTTCTCCAACTGCTTCTTTTCTTCTGCAGAAGACAAAGCCTTTGGAAAAGACCCTGCACCTGTTACATGAAGAATGAGATAAATCACACCAGAAAGATATTCTAGCAGCTGCATCAACATACATCTTCGCCCCTTTTCATTTTAAATCTGACTATCTCCATTTACAATATGTATGAAGGTTTGTTGGAGATAGTGCCTGAAAGAGAAAATTAATTTCATTTTTCGCGATTTTTAGTTTTGCCTTTAATTTAGCTGTATTTTTTGTTATACTATAAAATATTAGGGGTTTGCAGAAAAGATAGCTTTGTCTTTTGGAATAAAATCGTACTGAATCGTATAGAAGCAAAACTATATTGTCTTTCTTGACTACTTCATTTCAATACTATTTTATTTTAAAATGAACACGCTCTTTTTTATGGATATCCTTTAATTTGAAAATTTTGTTTCAATGGGAGTGGATGAATTGAAAAAACTATTACGGTTTATCAAACCGTGGAGAGTTCCGTTTGTTTTGGGATGGATGTTTAAATTTTTTGAAGCTATTTTAGAACTGCTTCTTCCTATCTTTATGAAAGAAATCTTAAATAAAGGTATTCCTAACCAAGACAAAGACTATACTTTCTCTATGCTTTGGATGATTATGCTTGTATCAATTGCGGGGTTAATTTTTGCTCTTATTTGCCAATATGTTGCCTCAAAAACTTCTCAAGGTGTGGGGGCTGAAATTCGAAGTGAAATGATGAGAAAAATTTCTACCTTTTCTTATCGTGAGCTCGACCAATTTGGCAGTTCAACCTTAATCAACCGTATTACCGGCGATGTGAATAATGTGCAGCAGGCAATTGCTATGACGATTCGCCTTGTTTCACGGGCGCCATTTTTGTGCATTGGTTCTATCTTACTTTCGTTTACAATAGACCCTTTGCTTTCACTTGTGTTTGTGATACTCATGCCAATCCTTGGTTTATTGCTCTATTTTTTCACAACACATACCTCTAAGTTATATCGTGCCGCACAGAAAAAATTGGATAATCTGGGTGTTGTCATCAAAGAAAATCTATCTGGTGTGAGAGTTATTCGTGCCTTTGCAAGGTGGAATACAGAAAAAAAGCGCTGTGATGATACCACAGAAGAATTGTCAGACGCTTATATTCATGTTTCTCGCTTGGCCGCTCTCTCCAATCCTGTCACTTCTATTCTCATGAACTTCGGTATTATTGTCATTCTATATCTCGGCGGACAGGCTGTTAATGGAGGACGCCTGCAAAACGGAGATATTTTGGCACTTTCCACTTACGCCACTCAGCTTTTATTGGCACTGGTTATTGTTGTAAATCTAATTGTATTATTCACGAAGGCTGCCGCTTCTTCTGTCAGAATCAATGAAATTTTGGACACAGTCCCTTCGCTTTCTTTTCCTGAAGAACCTGTTGCAGTTTCTCGTGACAGCAAAAACATAATCGAATTTCAGCATGTTTCTTTTTCCTATAACGGAACAGAACCGGCACTGACTGACCTTGATTTTTCTGTAAAAAAAGGGGAATCTTTGGGTGTTGTCGGTATCACCGGCAGCGGAAAAACCTCTTTAATTAACCTCTTGCAGCGATTTTACGATCCCAATGAAGGCAGCGTTTTACTTTATGGAGAAGACGTTCGCCGCTATTCTCAAAAACAACTGCGCAGCCTAATTGGCATTGTTCCACAGCATAGCATTCTTTTTTCAGGTAGTATTGCCGACAACCTTCGTTGGGGCAACGCTGAAGCTACCGAAGAAGAAATGTGGCAGGCACTTGAAACAGCACAAGCAAAAGATTTTGTGGAAAATCTTCCGCAAACGCTTGATTTTGTCATTCAAGAAGGCGGCAAAAACTTTTCGGGCGGCCAGCGCCAACGTTTAGCGATTGCCAGAGCCCTGATCAAGAAGCCTGATATTCTCATCATGGACGACAGCTTGAGTGCTCTCGATTTTAGAACCGATTTGCTTCTCCGCCAGGCTTTGAAGCATAATTTACCGAACACCACCTTACTTGTTGTTTCACAGCGCATTAGCTCTGTTGCAGACGCTAAAAAAATCATCTTACTGGATGATGGTGAAATTGGCGCTATTGGCACGCATCAAGATTTATTTGAGAATAGTGAAATCTATCGAGAAATTTACCAATCGCAAACACAAATGAAAGGTAAGGAGGCTTAACTATGAAAAAGAAAAACAAACAAGAAAAAGCCGCCTTAATTCGCTTGCTTGGCATTATGTCTAGCTATAAGCTTCACCTTATCCTGCTCTTCGTCTGTGCAATCATCAGCAGTATCAGCTCGGTACTCAGCACCATGTATCTTGGTTCAGCACTTGACACTATGCTTGGTAAAGATAATGTGGATTTTAGAGCACTTTCACGCATTATTATTATACTTGCCATTCTATTTCTTTCTGCTTCTTTGTTTCAGTGGTTTGTTTCTTTAATCTCTAACTATGTTTCCTACCACACCGCCGAAACTTTGCGCAAAAAGATGTTTGCCAAATTCGGAAAACTTCCCTTATCTTATTTTGACCGTTCGGCTCAAGGTGATATGATTAGCCGTTTCACAAATGATTTAGACAATGTCTCTGATGCGCTTTCATTAAGTATCGTCAGTCTTTTCATGGGTATTGTTATCGTCATTTCTTCTCTTATCATCATGCTAATGCTAAATGTACAATTGGCGCTGACTATTCTTTTATGTACACCTTTAGTCTTTATTGCAGGTTTTTTAATTTCTA
Source organism: Scatolibacter rhodanostii (assembly GCF_900197595.1). Taxonomy (GTDB): domain Bacteria; phylum Bacillota; class Clostridia; order Oscillospirales; family Acutalibacteraceae; genus Scatolibacter; species Scatolibacter rhodanostii. Next base: position 881,795 of record NZ_FZLO01000001.1, read on the forward strand.
AATTCACTCGAAAAACCTATATTACTCAGCAGGCAACAGTTGGTAATATGTCTGCTTTTGTATCAGAAATGGTCGGAAATCAAAAATTAGTGAAAGCTTTTGGTTATGAAGATAGCAGCATAGTCACTTTTGAGACTATCAATCAAAGTCTTTTTAAAACGGCTACACGAGCTCAATTTGCTTCTGCTATTTTCAACCCTATTACTCGCTTTATCGACCATATTTCTTATCTACTAGTTGGTTTGGTTGGTTCTTTAATTGCGATTAGCAGCGGAGCTACTATTGGGATGATTTCTCAATTTTTAATTTACTCCTCCCAGTTTGCTAAACCTTTCAATGAAATTTCAGGAATCATGTCGAACATCCAAACAGGTATCGCCTCTTTGAAACGAGTCTTTATCGTCATTGACGCTACTGAAGAAAAGCAAGAAGACGGCACTGTTCCTGATTTAAAATGTGTAAAGGGAGCTGTTGAATTTAAGAATGTTGATTTCTCTTACACCAAAGGCAAACCTCTCATTCAAAATTTCAATTTAAAAGTTGCTCCTGGCAGCACTATTGCCATTGTTGGTTCTACCGGTGCTGGAAAAACCACCCTTGTTAACCTATTAATGCGGTTCTATGAACTAAACGGTGGTGCCATTTATGTTGACGGGCAAGATGCTTCTCAAGTTACTCGTGACAGCTTACGCCGGAGTTTCGGTATGGTTTTGCAAGATACTTGGATTTTTGCCGGTACCATTCGCGAGAATATTGCCTATGGAAAACCTGACGCTACAGACGAAGAAGTTGTTGCCGCGGCGAAGGCCGCTCATGCGCATTCTTTCATTCGCCGAATGCCAAACGGTTATGACTCTCTTTTAGAGCAAGACGGCGGCAACCTCTCTGAAGGCCAAAAGCAGCTCTTAACAATTGCCCGTATCATGCTGACCGACCCTGAAATGTTGATTTTAGATGAAGCGACTTCTTCTATTGATACGCTGACTGAAATTCGCATTCAAAAAACTTTCTTGGCTATGATGCAAGGACGCACCAGCTTTGTCATTGCTCATCGTCTTTCTACCATTGCTTCGGCAGATATGATTTTGGTTATGGACAAGGGTAATGTAGTAGAAACAGGTAATCACAATGAGCTTTTAGCCGCCGGCGGCCTTTACGCACAATTATATCACAGTCAGTTTGAACCCTCTTAACTTAAACATTTATCTTAAATTGATTGCCAAATCACGAAAAAGGTACAACCCGCAAATTTTGGGTTGTACCTTTTTCATCATCTATTCGTTCATCAAAATTTCATAATTAAGATTGAATATTGTGCTCTTTCTTGTTATAATACTTTCAGTTATATGATACCATTTTTCTTACAACTAAGCTTTTTATACAGTATAATTTACATGATAACCAAATAAGTAAAGGCTGAAATAGCGAACCCCAACAAAGCACCGCATACTACTTCAATCATTCGATGCCCCAGAGACTCATTAAGTGTCGGAATGAGCTTGTGTAAGCTTTCTTTATCAATACCATCTTCGTTTTCAAGATATTCTACAATATGATTGATTGCCTTTGCATGAAGCCCTGCTGACCACCTAACACCCGTGGCATCATACATGACAACAAGCGCTACCACAAATGCCAAACCAAAAATTGGAGAATGAAACCCATATAAATAAAAAGACAATAGCAGCACCGAGCATACTACTGCGGCATGAGAACTGGGCATTCCACCTGCACCGGCCAAACGTTTTTTATTAAATGTCTTATGTTTAAAGTAGTCTATTACATTTTTAATAATTTGTGCTAAAAGCCATGAAATGACGCCTACATTAATTAGTGGATTGGATATTATCACGCTAAGATTCATTTACTCCCTCATTTCCTCTATATCCTCTTTCCTATCTTATCGGTACTATCCTAAAAAGTCAATTGATTTTAACGATTCTTATAGAAATTTTAATAAACTCTTATGATATAGCCTAAAATATAAATTCAACTTGTTATTTGTACCAATACAATTTTAAGAAAGGAATTTTCACTTGAGCAATGGAAAATATGATTGATTTACACTTGCATTTAGATGGTTCTTTAACGGCTGAAGAAATCTTTATTCTCGCCAAGCAGCAACATCTCACGTTACCTTCTCAGTCAATTGACGAGCTTGCTTCTATGCTATCAGTATCTTCTAATTGTCAAGATTTAAATGAATATTTGCAAACTTTTGAACTCCCTTTGCTTGTTTTGCAAACTAAAGAAGCTCTTACTTTTGCCTTTTCTCACCTGCTAGCACGCCTAAAAAACCAAGGTCTTTCCTATGTAGAAATTCGCTTTGCCCCACAGCTTCATACTAGGCAAAAGCTTTCTCAATATGATGTTGTTGAATCAGCTGTGTATGCTCTGCACCAATCCTTATTACAATACCAAGGAGAAATACACGCACAATTGATTTTATGCTGTATGCGTGGTGAAAATAATCTAAAGCAAAACCTTGAAACCGTTGAAGTGGCCAAAGCATTCTTAGGGCAAGGTGTCTGTGCGCTTGATCTTGCTGGTGCAGAAGGACTATATAAAACCGCTCTCTTTAAGCCCATATTTGAAAGAGCGGCGGCTGAGGGAATTCCTTACACGATTCATGCCGGAGAAGCTGACGGTCCTGAAAGTATTTGGGAAGCCATCTCCATGGGTGCAAGCCGAATCGGACACGGTGTGCAAAGTATAAAAGATGAAAAATTGATGGATTATCTTGCTGAAAAGCAAATGCCCCTTGAGCTTTGTTTCAGCAGTAATTTGCAGACTAGAGCAATTGCATCTGCCAAACAATTTCCTTTACAAACTTTTCTAAAAAGAGGGATTCTTGCCACAATTAATACAGACAATATGACTGTTTCACGCACAACGTTAAAACATGAGTACAATCTCTTACAGCAAACGTTTTTGTTGTCCCCTGAACAAAATCATCAGTTACAATTGAATGCCATAAAAGCTGCCTTTTTGACATCTGTTGAAAAAGACATGCTTCTCAAAAATAGCTTTTGTCCACCAAGTTGATTTTTTTAATGCAAAAGCAGAATCAAGACCTCGTCAAGATTCTGCTTTGCCCCAAACATTTGCTTTTCTAATTGCTCGCATTCATCCCATTCGCATACTTTTGCTTAAGCATTTGAATCTTCTGTTCTTCTGCCTGTTCTGTTTTGTACCATCCTCTTGCAGACATCTTCTTGTAAATGTCACCCTGCATACAGAGTGAGTCATTCAATGCCTGACTAAAAGTCTGATTTACATTCTGCGTGCCAGATTCGATTGTGCCGTGCATATACAAATCGCAGATGCCTTTTTCAGTCATCAGCAGACTTTCCATTAAGGTTCTGTCATCCATCGTTTTTACCTCCTCTATATTAACTGGTAGAGCTGACCGAATAAAGTCTGGTGTTTTTCACACAGCTGTTGTGCACACTGCTTGAGTTCACCGTCCTGCAAATTTTGAACTACATTTTTACATTGCGTAATGCAAAATTCTTCATGTCCCAGTGCATCTTCAATATACAATAATTCTTTTGGACTCATTTTGTCATCACCTCCGTTTTTATTCTTCACAAAATGCTGGCAATTATGCGGTCTAACTTTCCTTAAAAATCTAAAATATAATAATAAAAAGGTGATTTTATGAAAAAATTATTTACAGAATTCAAAGAATTTATTTCACGAGGCAATGTGATTGATCTTGCTGTTGGTATCATCATCGGCGGCGCATTTACTTCTATTGTCAACTCGATGGTTAACGATGTTTTCATGCCTTTTATCGGGCTGATTACCAACAATGCTCTTGTCCCCAAAGATAAGGCTGCTCCGGTCTTTAATCCCACTGCTTTCATTTCAGCTTTAATTAATTTTTTCATCGTCGCTCTAATCGTGTTCTTTGTGGTAAAAGCTTTTAATCAGCTGAGTAATATCAACAAACTAAAAGATATTTTACATAAAGAAGAAATTGAAGCCGAAGCAGCGCCAGCTACTGAAAAAGAATGCCCTTTTTGCAAAACTACTATCAGTATTGATGCTGTTCGCTGCCCCCACTGCACTTCTCATTTAGTGGAAAGCGACCAACCTAAAGAAGAAGTTTAATCTTGCTGCTTAATAAAATATAAATATATTAAAAAAAGAAGAAACCGACTTTGCTTACTACTCGGTTTCTTCTCTTTTTATTTGCTGATTCTTGATAATATCACTTGTTGCTATTTCAAATCAATTTGTAGTACGCAAAAAAGAGAGCCTCGTTTGTGTAGGCTCTCTTTGATTTTATTATTCTTACAAAACATACCAGTATTTAGAATTTGTTAAATAGCTTCTTCTGTTTTTCGTTCACTCGATTCCTAATATCTTCTGTTTCTTCTTCATTCACTTTCAGTTCGCCATCATCCGTAATATCAATCACAGAACCAACCTTTGCATTTTCCGGCAATTCGGTAATTTCAATTGCATAACTTTTTTGCTCTGCATCTTCACAAATTACATATTTTCCTTCAAAACGATCAATAATTAATCTTCTCATTTTGCTATCCTTCCTTTTCTTCCATCAAATTTGAGCTTATCTATTTTATATAGAACGCTGTCACTAATATCATCCTGCTTTGCCAGCTTTTATAATCGTTTCTTCTCCGTTAGAAGAAACCTGAATTTTCCCGTCTAAATCTGTGCGATAAATTTCAGCGCCCAACGCTTCAATGCGTTTTAAAACTTCTGAACGAGGCAATTTATTACTATCAGCTCCTGTTGAAACTACTGCATATTTTGCCTGCACTGCCGACAAAAATTCTGCTGTTGATGACGTTTTACTGCCATGATGCGCAATTTTAATGCAATCGGCACGCAAATCTACATCGGTAGCTAGTAAATCAACCTCTGCTTGCGCTTCTATGTCACCGCAAAACAAAGCTGAAAAGTCTTTATACTGTAACTTGAGCACCAATGAATAATTGTTGGTTTCAGCATATTCTTCCACCGGACCAAGCACTTCTATCGTGGCGGTTCCAAGCTGAAATTTGTCACCTGCCTGTGCCTTCGTAATCGGTAACGCAAGTTCCTTTAATGTCGTTTCTAATTGCTGTTGTTCTGCATTATCGGTTACCAATTGATCTGGGAAATTAGGCTGGACAAACTGTTCTGCTGCAAAACTTTTGAGCAACCTGGAAAATCCTCCGATATGATCGCTATCTGGATGAGAAGCCACCGCAAGCTTAAGTTTATCAATGCCTAACCTACGCAGAACAACTTCAACCTCTTCTGACCGATCAAAGGTACCTGAGTCTAAAAGTGCATATTCATCCTCGCAGGCAATAACAATCGCATCCGCTTTACCAACCGATAAAAAATAAATATTTAGCGGATATTCTTCTTCAGAATTGACTTGTAAGTCAAGGGATTCAGCAATGAGGTCTACAAAGTCCTGTCCCATTGGCGTAACTGAAAAAACAAGAAAAATGACAGCTAAGCTAATAATCACATACCGACATTTTGTTTTACTCTGATTCTTCATCAGCGTTTCCTATTGTATTCACAACTTCGTCCTGCTTTTGCATGTTAGACTCAAGCCACTGAGCATAGGTCATCAGTACTTGACGGGGCTTAGAACCTTCGTGAGGACCGACTATGCCCATTTGCTCCATTTCATCAATCAAACGACCTGCTCTCGCATAGCCTAAGCGCAAACGCCTTTGCAGCTGTGAAGTAGACGCTTGTCCTGCTTCTACTACGCACTTTATTGCTTCGCTCAACATCGGGTCTTGATTTTCGCTCGTGTCATCCCCTATCTCGCTTTTCTTGGGTTCTGCTACTGCGTTTCTCTCAATCTCTTCGATTACCTTTTCGTCATATTTCATCTCACGAGCGCTTTTTACAAACTCTACTATAGATTCAATCTCGCTATCGCTGACAAAACACCCTTGAATTCTGTGTGGTTTTGATGCACCAACCGGAGCAAAAAGCATATCTCCTTGTCCCAGTAATTTTTCAGCACCGCCCGTATCTAAAATCGTACGGGAGTCAATCGAAGACGACACAGCAAACGCAATACGACTGGGAATATTGGCTTTAATCAAACCTGTTACAACGTCAACAGACGGTCTTTGCGTGGCAACAACCAAGTGCATACCTGCCGCACGAGCCATTTGAGCCAATCGGCAAATAGCATCCTCCACCTCGTTTGGTGCTGCCATCATCAAGTCAGAAAGCTCGTCGATGATGATAACAATCTGCGGCATTTTCAGCATAGGTTGTCCATTTTCATCTTCATAATTCTGCGCTTTTGCCAATGCATTATAGCCGTGCAAATCACGCACATTACATTCTGCAAACATCTTATACCGATTGAGCATTTCTGTGACTGCCCAACCAAGCGCACCCGCTGCTTTTCTAGGATCGGTCACAACCGGAACAAGCAAGTGCGGCACACCGTTATAAATACCCAGTTCTACCACCTTGGGGTCAATCATCAAAAAACGAACTTCATCGGGCGTTGACTTATAGAGCAAACTTACAATCAACGAGTTAATACAAACTGATTTTCCCGAACCCGTCGTACCGGCTATCAAAACGTGCGGCATTTTACCTAAATCTGCCACCTGAACCTGTCCGGCAATGTCTCTGCCCAGTGCTACAGTAAGCTTACTTTTCGCCGTGATAAAGCTGTTTGACTCAATCAACTCTCGCATTCTGACCGTTGATTTTGTTTTATTAGGCACTTCTATGCCAACCGCTGCTTTGCCTGGAATTGGTGCTTCAATTCTAACACCAATCGCTGCCAAATTCATCGCTAAATCGTCAGACAGATTGGTAATTTTACTGATTTTCACACCGGCCGCCGGCTGAAGCTCATAACGAGTGACCGAAGGACCTCGGCAAATATCCAGAATTTTGGTCTGCACACCAAAACTCTTAAGCGTTTCTACCAGAATACGTCCGTTGGTCTGCAGCTCTTCACTTTCAACCGCGGGGTTCAGTCTTTTTCCGACTTCTAGCATGGTGATAGGCGGAAAAGAATAAGTACCGGGAAGATCTTTTATGCTATTATACATATTCAAGCCACTGAGCTCTTTTTTTTCATCTTCAGCATGCTTCTTAATAAATTCTGCTGCTGCTTTTTCTGCCTCTCTGGCTACTTGTACGTCCGCTGTTGGATCAATGCGCGTTGCTGTGGCAGAAACAGGTACAATAGGCTCTGGTGCAGATTCTTCATGAATTTCTCTTTTCATCGGCTTTATAGCAGGAATTGACTCATGCAAAACATCTTTTTCTTCAGGCTCAGGAAAAACAACAGCTGTGTTCTCAACAGGTGGCTGTACATGCTGCTTATCGGGATGTTCTGCAATGCCAAAGACTTCTTTGAGCTTTTCCAGTTTTTCACTCGGCTGCTTTTTAACCTTTTTCTCCGGCTGTGCCTTAGGGAATAACGGAGAAGATTCTGAACGTACAGGAGAACTTGGCAGTTCATCCTCAAGCGGAATATTAATCTCTTGTGAGCGAAGAATTTCTCGTTCTTCCTCTCTGCGCTGTCTAGCATTTTGAATACCATCTGACACCACATCTACCGGTTTTTTAATGGTTTTGAAGAGCTGAATGAGATTAGTGCCCGTCAAAATCATCACTGAGACAAATAAGAACAGCACAATTAAAATTTTAGAGCCTAACTCGCCTGCTGCAGCAACAATCGGTTTGCCAATTAGCCCTCCAATGACACCACCTTCAACACCTATATGGTTCTGGTAGAGATAAGGGATATACTCTGTCCACTTAATTTCGGTTTCAGGCATTTTGGCCGCAAATATGTAACCTGTTGTGCAGCAGATTAAAATAATCAGCACTGTCATCCATACTTTAAAACGCATAGAACTGCGATCTGTTTCCAGTGTACTCGCAATCGAAACATAAATCATCAAAATCGGCGCAATAATTGCCCAGCCGCCAAACACACCTAGCAAAGCCTTATGTGTCCAATTCCAAAGGCTTTCTCCCGGAATTAAAATCAAGCTTCCTAAAAGTATGGCCACTGCAAAAAGGACAACCGCACGCACCTGATTTAACTGTCTCGCCTTTTCTATTGTCATCCTCTGCGTGCCTGTTTTTGTTCGAGTTGCTGTCCGCTGATTTCTCGCTTTGGCACTCTTAGCCGTAGAAGATTTTTTTGCTAATGCTTTTTTGGTAGCAACTGTCTGTTTTGCCCCCAAAATGATTCACGCCCCTTTTGTTTAGTTCTGACTTTATATTAAAAGTCCGATAAAATTATTTTGACTTGAGTTCTTACTTAAAATTTATAGCAATGTTCCTGTAAACAAATTTTTGCCAAGTACATGTTCTGCTATACCTACGATTAATACAATACCACCCGCAATCAACGTATAATAAGCAAAAATTTGCAGACGGTCTGATTTTAAAAGCCATCTTAAAAGCTTAATCGCCAAAAATCCAACAACCGCTGATACCACAACACCAATACCCAGTATGACAACGCCGCCTATTTGCTCGATATCGCCAGGAGCAACATCACTCACAGACACAACAGCCGCGGCCAAAATAGCAGGAATTCCCAAAACGAAAGAATAGTCAAGTGCTGTTTGTTTATTTAACCCACTCATCAGTCCCGCTGACAGTGTCGAACCAGAACGTGAAATCCCGGGAAATAATGCTGCAAAAAATTGTGTGATACCGATAATAATCGCATCTTTCACCGTAACCGCTGTGCGTCCTTGAACGGGATCAGGCCTTGCGTGTGCACCAATCCGTCTAAGCGGTTTTGTTCTCTTGGAAGAACGAATCCCCAAAAACAAAAGCAAGGCTGTTACAAGAAGTGCTGCCCCTTCCACAACAATATCATTGTCGGTAGAGAAAAGCTCTGATAAATCTTTAATCTTCATATCCGTACCAGGGATTGGGATGAAAAGAAAGAACAACGGCACGAGGCCGATAACGAGCATAATTAAAAGGCGTCTTGCCTCGCTCATTTCGCTCCATTTAAATTTTCCACGCACAATATCGCCAATGCACTTAAAAAATTCGAGAATTAGACAGCCTATTGTCTCTCTATATACAAAAACAACAGCAACCAGTGTGCCTAAGTGAAGCATAATGTCAAATAAAATACCGGGCATATGTATGTCAAAAATATGCTTTGATATGGAAAGGTGACCACTGCTAGAAATCGGCAAAAATTCTGTGATTCCTTGTATAATCCCTTGTATAATTGCTTCAATCGGTGACATAAAGTCCTCCTGCTATCTTTAATGATACATAGCAGAGTTTTACAATACTACTCTGTAAAACTCTGCTCTGTTCGAGGTTAAAATTTATTTTTCGTCTTTTGGCACTTCTTTTTTTGACTCTTCTGTCTGTTTCTTCTCTGCTTGATTCTCTTCGATCATCTTCACCAAACAGTCCATCGCATCTGACAAGGAACCCAATGAGTCAATCAGGCCTTCTTCTACAGCTTTTGGACCATCCAGAATAGAACCAACATCCATTACAAGTTCTTGTGTATTCATTGCCAGCGTGACAAAGCGTTCTTCAGACATCTTCGAATTTTCAGCTACGAAATGAGAAATTCTATCTTGCATGCGCTGAAAGTATTCTAGCGTTTGAGGGATCCCCAACACCAATCCATTCATACGCACTGGGTGAATTGTCATCGAGGCAGATTCTGCAATAAAAGATTTTTTTGTTGCCACCGCCAAAGGTACGCCAATGGAATGTCCCCCGCCCAACACAAGCGAAACCGTAGGTTTCTTCATGCCGGCAATCAGTTCAGCAATAGCAAGACCCGCTTCTACATCACCGCCAACGGTATTGAGTAAAATGAGCAGCCCATCAATGGTATCATCTTCCTCAACGGCTACAATCTGCGGAATAACATGCTCATATTTTGTCGTCTTATTTTGTGAAGGTAAAATATAGTGTCCTTCAATTTGACCTATAATTGTCAGACAGTGAATCGATTTTCCTCTTGTTATCGCTGTAACAGCGCCAAAATCCATGATTTCTGTTTTTTTGGTATCAGGATCTTCATGTGTTTCCGTGTCACTATCTGTTTCATCATTATCGGTATCTGCATCATTATTTTGGACATTCAGTTTTTCATCTTTATCTGGTTTTTGAAGTTCAAAAGTATTTTCACGCATTTCATCATCTCCTTTATAGAGATATTCTCTCTGAAAGAAAGCGATTCATACAAAAAAATAATAGAATCTTTGATTTTGCTATTGGATGAGGTTATTATAGCATGATTTTATCCATTCATCAAGAAAAAGTAGCTTGCTATTCATGTTTTGTTAGGATTGCTAGCATCGCTTTTTAGTGTTATAATTCTTTAAACAATATGGTATCAAGGAGAAAGAAAAAATGGTGAATTTTATATCCGTTCTCAAAGTGATATTTCCTGTTTTTGCACTGATGCTCATAGGATATATTCTTAAAAGCGCATCGATTATTAATGAAAACACAGTACGCCAGATAAATAAAATGATATTTTGGGTCACTTTGCCACTTTTTGTTTTCAGCAATATTTATGCTTCTGGGATTAGCAGTATCCTTCCTTCTACCATGCTCATTTTCATTTTATCTGCTGTCGTCGGTGAATTTTTAATCTCTCTCTTTTTAGTGATGGCTTTTGAAAAAAACAATTCAAAAAGAGCAGTTATGTTACAAGCGGTTTCTAGCAGTCAATTTGCACTTTTAGGTATTCCTATTTTAACAGCCGTCACCGGCATTACTCCTGCTATTGTTTCTGTTATGATTTTATGTCTTGTTCCTCTTTTGAATCTTCTTTCTGTCGTTTCTTTAGAGGTCTATCGAGGTAATCGACCGAACTTATTCAACGTTTTAAAAGGTATTTTCACTAACCCTATGATTTTGTTCTCCATTCTAGCGATTGCTCTTCTCTATTTTCATGTTCAAATTCCATCTTACATCGTGTCTGCTGTCGAAAATGCAGGCAATTTAAGCACACCGCTGGCTTTTATTATGCTTGGTGCCTATTTTAGCTTTAGTGACACGGCTTCTTATTTCAAACAAATTGCACTTACCATTCTTCTGAAAATCCTTTTATTCCCTACTATTATTCTTGCTGTTGCTATATTCATGGGACTGCGAGGCGCCGATTTAATTTTAATTCTTTGTATCTTTATCGCTCCCTGCGCAGTTCATTCGTTTGCGATGGCACAAGAGCTAAACGGCGATGAACGTTTGGCGAATCAACTGGTAGTACTTACTTTCTTTCTATCCATTGGCGCAGCATTCTTATTTTCTTTTATTCTAAAGCAAATGGGAATGATTTAAAATGAAATGAAATGATTCGATTAAAACTAATTGTAAAATATATTTTTGCCATTACAAGGCAGTCAATGAAATAAATCTTGCAATTTTATTTCATTAGCTAACTGAACTGCGCTTGACAGAAAATACATTTTATTAGATAATAATAAGATGATAATATGTTATTAAATGATGACAAGGAGAGATTTTTATGGGAATGACGATTGCTCAAAAAATCATCAAAGCTCATTTGCGCAGCGGTGAAATGAAACCCGGAGAAGATATTGGTCTGCACATCGACCAAACTCTCACGCAAGATGCTACAGGAACAATGGCCTATTTGGAATTTGAAGCAATGGGTGTTCCTCGTGTAAAAACCGAACGCAGTGTGGCTTATATTGATCACAACACCTTACAATCAGGTTTTGAAAATGCTGATGATCACGCCTTTATTCGTACTGTTGCCCAAAAGCACGGTATTTATTATTCACGTCCCGGCAATGGTATTTGCCATCAAGTTCATCTTGAGAGATTTGGTGCTCCGGGCAAAACACTAATCGGTTCTGACAGCCATACTCCCACTGGCGGCGGTTTAGGCATGCTGGCTATGGGCGCAGGCGGTTTGGATGTTGCTGTTGCCATGGGCGGCGGCGAATATCATATTCCGATGCCTAAAATTACAAAAATCAACTTGACCGGCAAGCTTTCTCCCTGGGTATCTGCAAAAGACGTAATTTTGCGTGTACTGCAAATTCTCACGGTAAAAGGCGGCGTTGGTAAAATTATGGAATATACCGGTGAGGGTGTCAAAACCTTGACGGTTCCAGAGCGTGCTACCATTACGAACATGGGTGCCGAACTGGGTGCTACCACCTCTATTTTCCCTTCTGATGAAAACACAAAACACTTTTTAGAGGCACAAGGCCGCGGTGACGTTTGGATTCCTCTCGAAGCCGATGCTGATGCTGAATATGATGAAGTCATTGAGATTAACCTTTCTGAGCTTGAGCCAATGGCTGCTTGCCCGCACAGTCCTGATAAAGTTGAGTCTTTGTCTGAAATCGGCAAAATGCGCATTGACCAATGTTGTATCGGTTCTTGCACCAACTCCTCTTTGCTTGATATGATGCGCGTCGCTTCTATTCTCAAGGGCAAAACAGTTGCCCCCAATGTTGATCTTACCATTTCCTGCGGTTCTAAGCAGGTTTACAATACCCTCGCACAAAATGGCGCTTTAGCTGATATTGTTGACGCTGGTGCTCGTATTCTTGAATGTGCTTGTGGTCCGTGTATTGGTATGGGACAAGCGCCAAAATCCGGTGGTATTTCTCTTCGTACATTTAATCGTAACTTTGAGGGTAGAAGCGGCACAAAAGACGCTCAAGTTTATCTAGTCAGCCCTGAAGTAGCTGCTGTCAGTGCCATTGCAGGCTACTTAACCGACCCCAGAACCTTAGGCGAGCCAATCGAAATCAAACTGCCTGATGAATATCTCATCAATGATAATTTAATTGTTCCGCCCGTACCTGAATCTGAAATGGATTCTATCGAAGTCATGCGCGGCCCGAACATCAAACCTTTCCCCACCTCAGAACCACTTACCGATTCTATTGAAAAGAAGGCAGTTTTGAAAGTCGGTGACAACATCACCACAGACCATATCATGCCTGCCGGTGCTAAAATTCTGCCTTACCGTTCCAATATCCCCCACCTATCACAGTTCTGTTTTGCTGTTTGCGATGAGACTTTCCCAGAACGCTGCAAAGCTGAAAATGGTGGTATTGTCATCGGCGGCATGAACTATGGACAAGGCTCTTCTCGTGAGCACGCTGCCCTTGTACCAATGTATTTGGGCATTAAGGCTGTCATCGCCAAATCGTATGCCCGAATTCACTGTGCTAACTTAGCTAATGCGGGTATTATTCCCCTCCAGTTCAACAATGAGGCTGATTATGACGGCATTGACCAGATGGATGAGCTTTCTCTGCCAAACGTGAAAGCCGAGCTCGCTGCCGGAACTGCCGTAACATTGAAAAACATCACAAAAGGAACAGATATTGAACTGACAGCTCTTCTTACAGACAGAGAGCGTGCCATGGTCATTGACGGTGGCTTGCTGAATTATACTAAAAACCACTAAGCTTTTTCAATCGCTCGTTTAGCCGCATTCACGAAAGGATGATTGTATTAATGGAAAACTGGACTAAAATTACAATGAAAACACCGCTCGTTGAAATGGACGGAGATGAAATGACCCGCATCATCTGGAAGATGATTAAGGACATTCTGCTGACTCCTTATGTTGATTTAAATACCGAATATTATGACCTCGGTCTTGAACATCGTGATGCTACCAACGACCAAGTAACTATCGATTCTGCACTGGCAACAAAGAAATACGGCGTTGCTGTTAAATGCGCTACTATCACAGCAAACGCAGAACGTGTTACAGAATATAATCTAAAAGAAATGTGGAAATCTCCCAACGGTACTATTCGTGCTATTCTTGACGGAACCGTTTTCCGTACCCCGATTCTTGTAAAAGGAATTACTCCTTTCATTCCTAGCTGGACAAAACCAATTACCATTGCCAGACACGCTTACGGCGATGTTTATAAAAACGTGGAAGCAACTGTTCCTGCCGGAGCAAAAGCAGAACTACTCATCACTAAAGAAGATGGCAGCGAAGAAAAGATTTTGATTCATGAATACAAGGGTGCCGGTGTTTTACAGGGACTTCACAATTTAGATGACAGCATTGAAAGCTTTGCTCATGCTTGTTTCCAATATGCATTGGATTTAAAGCAAGATTTATGGTTTGCCACAAAAGATACAATCTCCAAAAAATATGATCATCGCTTTAAAGACATTTTTCAAGAAATTTATGACCGTGATTATAAAGAGAAGTTCGAGACTGCCGGCATTGAGTATTTTTATACACTCATTGATGATGCAGTCGCTAGAGTGGTCCGCAGCGAAGGTGGCTATATTTGGGCCTGCAAGAACTATGACGGCGATGTCATGAGTGACATGGTTGCCACAGCATTCGGCAGCCTTGCGATGATGACTTCTGTATTGGTTTCGCCTGAAGGCTTCTATGAATATGAAGCTGCACACGGCACTGTTCAACGTCATTATTACAAACACCTCAAAGGCGGCTCTACCTCTACCAACTCCATTGCAACTCTGTTTGCGTGGACCGGTGCTCTGCGCAAGAGAGGCGAGCTAGACGATAACCAATCTTTGGTTGACTTTGCTAACAAGCTTGAAAAAGCTTCTATCGACACCATCGAAAATGGCATTATGACAGGCGATTTGGCTTCTATGTCAAATCTGCCCAATGCAAAAACTGTAGGTACAGAAGAATTTTTGCTGGCTGTGCGTGACACGTTAGAAACTCTTTTATAATCACATTGATATTAAGAGAATAAGGAAGGTATGACATGCAAAAAAGAGAAAACATTTCAATGTCTGTAATCCGCAGACTGCCCCGCTATTATCGGTTTTTGAATGAACTGCAAAGAGCTGGCATCTCAAAAATTTCTTCTAAGGATTTATCCGAAAAAATGGGATTAACGGCTTCGCAAATCAGACAAGATTTCAACTGTTTCGGCGGATTTGGGCAGCAGGGATATGGCTATAATATTTCTCACCTGTGCGATGAAATTGCTACTATTCTGGGCATTACCAAAATGCATAAATGCATTTTAATCGGTGCCGGAAACCTTGGGCGCTCCGTTGCCGCACACGTTCCTTTCCAATCACTCGGTTTTGAACTTATCGGCATTTTTGATAACAAAGAAAAGCTTTTTGGTGAAAAGATCCGTGATTATACGATTCTTCCGGAAGATCAAATGCTTAGTTTTGTAGAAAGAGAAAAACCGGCAATGGCCATTTTATGCGTACCTCGTGAGCCTACTGAAAAAATTGTAGAGTCTTTACATTCTCTTGGCGTTCATGCCTTTTGGAATTTTAGTCATTATGATATCAGCATCAACTACCCGGATACGATTGTCGAGAATGTTCATTTGAACGATAGTATGATGACACTCTGCTATAAACTCTCCGACTATTCTGCAACTTAACTGCGCTTTCTTTAAAAGAGCCACGGAAAATATCCCGTGACTCTTTTATTTGTGTTCTATAGCAACAAAAAAGACGTCTGCATTTACAGGCGCCTTTTCCGAAAGATATCGGAGGTCTGCATAATGATTTCATTTCATAGACTCATATTTCTTCTTAGTCGCCATCCCTCCTCGAATGTGACGTTGAGCCTTATTAAGATCCAGTATGTCTTTTACATCACGATAAAGACTGCTGTTAATACTTTTCAGCCTTTGTGAAACATCCTTATGTACGGTGCTTTTGCTTACCCCAAATTGCTTGGCAGCACGTCTAACAGTCGATTTATTTTCTACAATATACTCGCCTAGACGTGTCGCTCTGTCATCGATCAGATTCACAATTAACACTCCCCCAAACACAGAAACACAAGTCTGCCATTGACGGCAGAAAATAGCATTAAGGCATTCCATGTTCTCTTAAGTTATGTGTTAATGTATATGTCAAAATGAGAACATTTAGTACAGGTAGAAACTCTTTGTAGATTTCAAAGATTATTTCTGCCTATTTTTTTGCAAGAATCACTATTCCTAACAAGAAAGAAAGGAAAATAGATATAGGAACCTATCCTTCAAGGGTTATCTTTAATTTCTTGTTAAATATAAATATAATTTTTATTTAACATTGACACTGTTTTATATATGCAGTAGAATTTAAGTATCTTGCTGGAGAGGAGCTTTTGCATGAATATTAAATACTTAGGAACTGCCGCAGCAGAAGGCTGGCCAGGCATTTTCTGTCATTGTGAGGCCTGTGAAAAGGCCCGAAAACTAGGAGGAAAAAACATTCGCAGCCGTTCTCAAAGTTTGGTGGATGATTGCTTATTGATTGACTACCCCCCCGACGGTTACTGGCACATGATTCGCAATAATCTATCTTTTGGAAAAATAGCTACACTTCTTGTGACTCATTCACATCAAGACCATTTTTATCCTCTTGATTTGATACTGCGTGCCGAACCTTATTGCTATAAATTGCCAACACCTTTGCTAACAATTTATGGCAACCGCCATGTTGAAGAAGAATATCACCATGCCTTAAAAGAAGTCGACTGCAACGGAATTGCACAATCACTTCATTTTCAAAGAATTGAACCTTTTAAATCTTTTACGATTTCTGAGGGATATACCATAACACCGCTTTTAGCAAATCATGGAAGTGCTGAAGAAGACTGCTTGATTTACCTGATTGAAAAAGACGGAAAAACACTTTTTTATGCTAACGATTCAGGGCTTTATCCTGAAGCTACTTGGGAATACTTAAGAGGTAGACATCTCGATTTGATAAGCTTTGACTGCACAGGAGTTATTGCTTCTGCTGGAAGCACTCACATGAATTTAGAAACCAATCGTGTTGCCAAAAAAAGACTGATTGAGCTTGGCTGCGCCGATGAACATACCACTTTTGTTATCAATCACTTTTCTCATAATGGAATTCTCATGCACGATGAGATTTTAGATGCTACAAAAGAAGATGCTTTTCTTGTTAGCTATGATGGTTTTTCGGTCGACTTCTAATTCTATGTCTATTCAAAAGATTTAATGAGAATAATTTCTTATTTAACAGCCAACATTTTACGGTGGGTAAATATCACTCAATAACAAACAAAAAGAACCCTACTCTTACACTAGAGTAGGGTTCTCATATAAATCAGTAGTTTTTTCTCTTTTCGGCTAACTTGTACTTGAGTCATATCAAGCAGGTTTGCCGTTTCTTGTTGCGTCTTATTTTGAAAATACCGATATTTTAACAGTAGCCGGTCTTTCTCTTCCAATGTCTCTAAAATTTGGTACAATGTCATTCGTTCTGTCATTTGTTCTTCAGGTGCTTCTACGGGAATTTGAATTTCTCCGCTTTCTTCTCCACCAGTGAGAGAAATCGGCGTGACCGAAGCGCCCAAAGCCATGGCTGCTTTTTCGGTGCTAATACCCAGCTTTTCGGCAATTTCAGAAACAGTGGGCATAACGCCTGTTTCTTCACGCATAGAATCGGCTTGCTGATGTACTTTTCGAGCAAGTTCTCTTACACTTCTCGAAACTTTAACAGCTCCGCCTTCACGGAATAATCCTTTCATCTCCCCTAAAATCACAGGAACCGCATAGGTGGAGAATTTAAATCCTTTTTCAGAGTCAAAGTTATCCGCTGCTTTTATCAGCCCTACACAGCCGGCTTGAAAAATATCGTCATATTCTAAGCCGCGCCCCATAAATCTCTTCGCACACAAATGCACAAGTCCGATATTCTCTTCTACTCTATTTCCAGAATCCGTTCTCATTGTATTATCCCGCATCTATTCTTTTTTAGCAAAGAACTTTGTCAGCGTAACACTTGTCCCGCGACCTTCTTTTGAGCTCACCTTTACGCCGTCACAAAAGCTTTGCATAACAGCAAAACCAAGTCCGGCACGTTCGTCTCCTCCCGTAGTGAAAAGTGGCTCCATAGCTTGCTTAATATCAGGGATTCCACATCCTCGATCTCTTACACGCACGACCGCTCTGCCATTTTCAAAAATCTTGATGGTTATGTAGACGGTGCCGATTGTATCACGATAACCATGAACAACGGCATTGGTCACTGCTTCTGAAACAGCTGTCTTAATGTCTGTCAAATCGGCAACTGTTGGATCAAGCTGTGCTAAAAAAGAAGAAACCACCGCTCGTGCAAAACCTTCATTCACCGAGTTGGAAGGAAAATTAATCTCCGCTTTATTCACCGGTTTCAACATTTCAGCCAACCTCCTTTTCGATGACCGCCACCGACCCAATGCCGGAAAGCTCAACCATCTTATTTAAACTGCCCGTAAGCCCTGAAACAACAACATGTCCTTTCCAAAGTTTATAGAGCTTTACACGCCCTAAAATGAGCCCAATCCCAGAGCTATCCATAAAAGGAACTTCTGAAAAATCTATTTTTAGGCAATAGGGCTTTAATTTTTGAGAAGTTTCATCTATACTTTCTCTGATTTCTGCTGCTGAATGGTGATCTACTTCTCCATTCACTTTTGCCGTCAAGACCCCTTCTTTATATAAAAGGCGCACATTCATTTTTGTTACATCCTTTCTTCATTCAGTAGGCGCTCTCAGGCTTGAAACCGGCACCTTGTGTTTATTGTATAAAGAGAAGGTTAAATTTTTTGCAGAAGCTTGTCACTTTTCTAAATTTTTATTAAAATGATTCAATATTGTAGTCCGAACCTCTCCAGCAAGATAAAAAGAGCCGCAAATAATAATTGCCGAACCATTTTGCCAGTCTCTAAAAGCCTCCTGCAGTGCCTCTTGCTGGCTCTCGGCAGCCAAAATATCTTTACACCACACTTGCGCTTCTCTCTTTAATTCATCTGGTTTTTGCGCACGAGGCATGGCAGCTGACGTCATAATCATTTTATCAAAAAGAGGGGCCAAAATCCCTAGCGCAGCCTTGCTGTCTTTATCTTTCATCATGCCAAACACGGCGGTACGTTTTTGTGTTTTTGGTAGCTGTAAAATTACTTCTTTTAGTGCTTTTGCAAAGCCGACATTATGACCGCCATCCAACAAAATCAATGGTTTACGAGCCAAAATCTCCATTCTGGCGGGGATAAAAGCTTTGCTGAATCCTTGCAGAATTTGTTCGTCTGTCAAGGCAAATCCACTTTTTTTCAGAATTTGCAATGCTTCGTAGGCTGTTACAGCATTATGCACCTGATGTTTGCCCATAAACGGTGTAAATAGGGCTTTGTTGCGATAGATAAAATGAGTTCCAAAAATTTCTTCTTTTTCAATTTGCAAAGTTGACAAATCGGGAATCGTCAGCCGGGCGTTTCTTTCTAGGCAAGCTGTTTCTATCACCCCTACCGCTTCATTTTCTTGCAGCGGGTAAAGTACGACTTCTCCCCTTGGCTTAATAATACCCGCCTTTTCAAATGCAATTTTAGGGATGGTGTCACCTAGCATTTCTGTATGATCTTTGGAAATTGAAGTGATGACAGCTACTTCAGGCTTCTGAATGACATTGGTGGCATCAAAACGTCCGCCAATACCCACTTCAAGCACAACGATATCACATTTTTGCGCCAAAAACCACTCAAACGCTACTGCTGTAATAAACTCAAATTGACCGATTGTGTCTCCGTTTGTGCGCATTTCTTCTGCAATAGGAGCAATTTTTTCCACGATTTCTGTCAGCTCATTTTTCGGAATCATTTCATCGCCAATTTGAAAGCGTTCTCGAAAGTCAATGACATAAGGTGACGTATAAAGTCCCACCTTCAAGCCGCTTTCTGTTAGTGCTGAGGCAATCAGTGTACAGGTTGTTCCTTTTCCGTTTGTACCGCCAACATGAACAAAGCGCAGTTTGTCCTGTGGATTCCCTAGTTTTGCAAGCAATTTATAGATACGATCAAGAGCAGGTTCTTTTCCCACCCTGATTTGGCTGTTAATGATTTCGAGTGCCTGTTCGTACGTCATACTGCCTCCATTTTTAAAGAAGGTCACCGGATTTTTCCAGTGACCTTCCCTTTTTACTTTTACTGAAAAGCTTTGAGCGATTCTTCAATCATTCTTATTTTTTCTGTTAGCTTTTCTCCGTTCTGTCTGACACCGTCTACCACATTCTGCGGTGCTTTTGACATGAACGTATCGTTTTTTAGCTTTACATTCACATTATCAAGCTGCTTTTGTGCGCCCTCTAACTCTTTGGTAAGTCTTGCTATTTCTGCTTGCTTATCAATCAGCTCGTCCATTGGCAGATAACCTTTACAAGCATTGGTAACCACTGCTACTGCTCCGTCCATTGGCTCAACTTTGTCACTAATTGTGACCTCGGTGCAGTAAGCCAAACGAGCAATAGACTCTTTGAGTGCTTCAAAAACCGTACCGTCTGCTGTTTCAATCAGCAAGCTTGCTTTCTTTGACGGCGGAACATTCATCTCACTTCTTCTGGTACGAACAGCCGTAATCAACTCCATGACTTTCGCCATGTCTCCAGCTTCTGCTGTGAAGTTCAGCTTTTCATCATACACAGGCCACTCGGCAACAATCAGTGCTTCGCCATCATGCGGCAGACTCTGCCAAATTTCCTCGGTGATAAATGGCATAAATGGGTGCAAAAGCTTCAGAATATGGCTCATTACCCAAGTCAGAACATGACGAGTATTATTCGCCACTGCTTCGTCTTCACCGTTCATACGGATTTTAGCCAGCTCAATATACCAATCACAGAACTCGTCCCAAACAAAGTCATACAGCTTTGCCGCCGCAATACCAAGCTCATACTTGTCCATGTTGTCTGTCATATCTTTGGTGACTTCATTAAAGCGGTGCAAAATCCATTTATCCTCGGTTGTCAACGATTCAGGTAGCTTGCAGGCAACATCTTTATCGTCAATATTCATATGAATAAAACGAGCAGCATTCCAAATTTTATTGGCAAAATTGCGGTTTGCTTCCACTTTTTCTTCACGATAGCGCATATCATTGCCGGGGCTGTTGCCGGTAATCAAAGCCAACCGCAGCGCATCTGCACCGTATTGGTCAATGACTTCTACAGGGTCAATCCCATTGCCCAAAGATTTACTCATTTTGCGACCTTGCGCATCACGAATCAAGCCATGGAACATAACAGTCTTAAACGGAATTTCGCCCATATGCTCAAGACCGGAGAAAACCATTCTGGCAACCCAGAAGAAAATAATATCATAACCTGTGACAAGTGTATTGGTTGGGTAGAAATATTTCAGTTCTTCTGTATTATTCGGCCAGCCAAGTGTTGAGAAAGGCCAAAGTGCAGAAGAGAACCAAGTATCAAGCGTATCTTCGTCTTGATGAAGATGTGTGCTGCCGCATTTCGGGCATTTTGCTACGGACCCTTCAGACACAATGGTTTCGCCGCAGTCGTGACAATACCATGCCGGAATACGATGTCCCCACCAAAGTTGACGAGAAATACACCAGTCCTTGATATTTTCCATCCAGTTATAATAGATTTTTTCCATTCTTTCCGGAATAAACTCTATTTCTTTATTGCGAATAACTTCAATGGCTGGCTTCGCTAGTTCTTCCATTTTCATGAACCACTGGGTTGAAACTCTTGGCTCAATCACGGTTTTACAACGGCTGCAAGTACCGACATTATGCTTAATCGGCTCGATTTTAATGAGGAAACCACCCTCGTCTAAATCCTTGACAATTTGCTTTCTGGCGTCTTGTGCCGTCATGCCCTCATATTTGCCGCCATTTTCATTGATAACAGCTGTTTCTGTCATCACGTTGATGACTTCAAGACTATGACGCTTGCCGACCTCAAAGTCGTTCGGATCATGGGCAGGTGTAATTTTCACCACACCAGTTCCGAAATCCATTTCAACGTATTCATCGGCAATAATAGGAATTTCTTTGCCCACAAGCGGCAATGTGACGGTTTTGCCAACCATATCTTTGTAGCGTTCATCCTCGGGATGAACAGCAACGGCCGTATCTCCTAGCATCGTTTCAGGACGAGTGGTAGCAAGCTCAATATAGCCACTGCCATCTGTCAGCGGATAGCGCAAATGCCAGAAGGAGCCCTCTTTCTCTTCAAAATCCACTTCGGCATCAGAAATAGCTGTTTTACAGCTAGGACACCAGTTGATGATACGCTCACCACGATAGATTTTGCCCTCGTTATAGAGCTTGACAAAAACATGGCGCACAGCATCACTACAGCCTTCATCCATGGTGAAGCGCAGTCTGTCCCAATCACAAGAAGAACCCAAAAGCTTGAGCTGCTCAACAATTCTGTTTCCGTATGTCTCTTTCCACTGCCATGCTCTCTCTAAAAAAGCATCTCTTCCGATTTCTTCTTTAGTAATGCCTTCGGCACGCATAGCTTCTACAATTTTAGCTTCTGTAGCAATAGAGGCATGGTCGGTTCCCGGCAACCAAAGTGCAGAATATCCTTGCATTCTTTTCCAGCGAGTCAATATATCCTGCACGGTTTCGTCATAGGCATGTCCCAAGTGCAGTTGACCTGTAATATTTGGCGGTGGAATGACAATGGAAAATGGCGGTTTTTTAGCATCTACCTCTGCATGAAAATAACCACCCTGCATCCAAAAATCATAAATTCGTTGTTCCACCTCTTGAGGCTCATAGGCCTTGGCAAGTTCCGTGTTCAATCGTTTCCCTCCATATTCTAAACGTTTGCAAACGTATCTTTCTAAACAAATATTATTTCATTTTTACCCTGTTTTGTCAATGTTTTTTGCCATAATCAGGTCAAAAAAGCGTAAAAACATTTTTATTCTTCTCTAAAACGATAAAAGCTTAGTAAAATGGCAAAGTAGCCCTTGAAAAATAAGCAAAAAATGAGTATGATAATAGACATTGAAATATAAAAGAGATTAGGAGGCAGCGGCTCAATCATTGAGTTATTGGGCCGTGACAGCAACAATATGAAAAGGACAGAAGTCACAGAACTTTACCATAACTCTTCTGCTTTTGCCGACAAAACCATTACCGTTGGTGGTTGGGCAAGATCAATTCGAGATTCTAAAACACTTGGCTTTATTGATTTACACGACGGGACCTGCTTCAAAAGCATTCAAATCGTGTTCGAAGAAGCTAATGTGGATAACTTCAAAGAAATTGCCGCACAAAATGTGGGCGCTTCTCTGATTGTAACCGGCAAATTTATCGAAACACCAAACGGCAAACAGCCTTTTGAAATTCATGCTGAAAAAATTGAGGTAGCCGGCACTTCTACCCCTGATTATCCCCTGCAGAAAAAACGCCACAGTGTTGAATATTTGCGCACCATTGCTCATTTGCGCCCCAGAACAAACCTGTTTAACGCCGCTTTTCGTGTGCGCTCTGCTGCTTCTTTCGGCATTCACAAGTTCTTTCAGGAGAGAGGCTTTGTCTATTCTCATACCCCTTTGATCACCGCCAGTGACGGTGAGGGTGCAGGCGAAATGTTTAAGGTCACTACACTTGACTTTGACAATCTTCCCCGAACAGAAGACGGTCAGGTTGACTATAAGCAAGACTTTTTCCAAAAGCAAACTTCATTAACCGTAACAGGCCAGCTCGAAGCCGAATGCATGGCAATGGCTTTCTCGAAGGTTTATACCTTTGGCCCTACTTTCAGAGCTGAAAAATCTTACACACAGCGTCATGCTGCTGAATTTTGGATGATTGAACCTGAATTTGCTTTTGCAGATTTAAATGATGATATTGAACTCATTCAAGACATGATTAAATATGTCATTCATTATGTCATGGAAACTTGCCCGCAGGATTTAGAGTTCTGCAACACTTTTGTGGATAAGGGTTTGTTAGAACGCCTGAACCATGTAGTTGATTCTGACTTTGCTCGAGTCACCTATACCGAGGCAGTCGAAATTCTTAAGAAAAACAATGACAATTTTGAGTTTAAAGTAGATTGGGGAACCGACTTACAAACCGAGCATGAAAAATATCTGACCGAAAAACACTTTAAGAAACCTGTCTTTGTCACTGACTATCCGAAAGACATTAAGGCTTTCTATATGCGCCAAAATGACGACGGCAAAACCGTTGCTGCTGTTGACCTTTTGGTGGCCGGCATTGGCGAAATCGTCGGCGGCAGTCAGCGTGAAGAACGCTACGATTTGCTGCTCAACCGAATCCACGAACTAGGTCTGAAAGAAGAAGACTATTGGTGGTACTTGGACTTGCGCAAATTTGGCGGCAACAAGCACGCCGGTTTCGGCCTTGGATTTGAGCGCTTGGTTATGTATTTAACGGGTATCTCAAACATTCGTGATGTCCTCCCCTTCCCTAGAACAACTGGCTCCGCTGAATTCTAATTTCATTGTCATTTATCATAGCTGAAAGTAAAAGCCACCTCACGAAGGTGGCTTTTTTGGTGCATTAAAAAAAGGTCAATCACTAAGTTGAAGTGACTGACCTTTTTTATTTAAAAATGGCTGATTTACTTAATACATGCCACCCATGTCAGGAGCTGCCGGAGCTGCTGAAACTGGCTCTTTAATGTCTGCTACCAGTGATTCTGTTGTCAGAATCGTGGAAGCAACAGAAGAAGCATTTTGCAAAGCAGAACGAGTAACCTTTGTTGGGTCAACGATACCAGCTGTAATCATGTCAACAAATTCGCCTGTCAAAGCATTGTAGCCGTAGCCTACTTTAGCAGTTGTTTTTACGCGCTCAACGATAACGGAGCCTTCAACACCTGCGTTATTGGCAATTTGGCGAACCGGCTCTTCTAATGATTTCAGCACAATCGCTGCGCCTGTTTTCTCATCGCCTTCAACAGAATCTACATAAGCTGAAACAGCAGGGATAGCATCCATCAGGGCTGTACCACCGCCGGCAACGATACCTTCTTCAACAGCTGCTTTCGTAGCGGCCAAAGCATCTTCAATGCGGAGTTTTTGCTCTTTCATTTCGATTTCAGTTGCAGCGCCAACTTTGATAACAGCAACACCGCCTGCCAATTTAGCCAAACGCTCTTGCAGTTTTTCTTTATCAAATTCAGAAGATGTTTCTTCAATCTGAGAACGAATCTGGGCAACACGTGCCTTGATATCATCAGATTCGCCTGCACCATCAACAATAATAGTGTTCTCTTTATCAATCTTCACCTGACGAGCTTGACCAAGCTGTGAAAGCTGTGTATCTTTCAGTTCAAGACCCAGTTCATCAGAAATCACTTCGCCACCTGTCAAAATAGCAATATCACGAAGCATTTCTTTTCTTCTGTCGCCAAAGCCCGGTGCTTTTACGGCAACACACACAAAAGTACCGCGCAGTTTGTTCAGAATCAAAGTAGTGAGAGCCTCGCCCTCAATGTCTTCAGCAATAATAACTAGCTTTTTGCCGGTTTGAAGAATTTGTTCCAGAATCGGAAGAATATCTTGTGTTGTAGAAATCTTCTTGTCTGTAATCAAAATGTAAGGATCATCTAAATCAGCAACCATTTTATCGGTATCTGTTGCCATGTAAGGAGTAATGTAGCCTCTATCAAACAGCATACCTTCTACTACTTCGCTATATGTTTCAGCTGTTTTGGATTCTTCAACAGTGATGACCCCATCTGCTGTTACTTTTTCCATTGCATCAGCAATCAACTCGCCGATTTCTTCGCTACCGGAAGAAACAGCGGCGACTTTGGCGATATCTTTTGTACCAGAAACTTTTTGTGAATTATCGCTAATTGCTTTTACTGCAATTTCAGTAGCTTTTTGAATGCCCTTACGCAAAACCATTGGATTTGCACCCGCAGTCACGTTTTTCATGCCTTCACGAATCAGTGCCTGTGCTAAAAGAGTACCGGTTGTGGTACCATCGCCGGCAACGTCATTGGTTTTGGTGGCAACTTCTTTAACAAGCTGAGCACCCATGTTTTCATAAGGATCTTCCAGCTCAATTTCTTTTGCAATGGTAACACCATCATTTGTGATAAGAGGTGCACCAAATTTTTTATCTAGCACGACATTTCTGCCTTTAGGTCCAAGTGTGATTTTCACAGTATCTGATAACTGGTTTACACCGCTGAGCAGTGCTTTTCTTGCTTCTTCACCAAAAAGAATTTGCTTAGCCATAATTCTCAATCCTCCGATTCAATTTATTCTACAACGGCCAATATTTCTGATTGACGTACAATGGTATATTCTTCGCCGTCAATTTTAACATCAGTTCCTGTATATTTTGCACTGATGACACGGTCGCCAACGTTCAAATACATCTTCACTTCTTTTCCGTCGACTTCGCCGCCAGGTCCAACTGCTACAACTCTGGAAACCTGAGGTTTTTCCTGAGATTTGCCGGCAAGCACAATGCCGCTCTTGGTTGTTTCTTCTGCTTCTTCAGCCTGGAGAAGAACTCTGTCTAAAAGTGGTTTAATAGTCATAATCAAACACCTTTCTGCCCTGTTTTTTGGTTATCTGGGCTTCCTTTTTTCTCCCCGACTTAAAAAATACGCTGAACTCGTCTCGGGGGAAGACTGAACAGCCTTTATCAAACATGATAAATTGAAAAACCATATAGCTTTTCAATCACTTAGCACTCTATAACCTCGAGTGCTAAGTATCATTTTAGTTATATAGTCAGTAAAAGTCAAGCACATTTTATAAAAAAAGATTTTTTTTACAAACTCTTCATATTTTTGTCTTGATTAGCCGATTATTTACCTGCTTTTTTGCGTTGAATACAACAGCTTTGTGCAGCAAATACTCTTCACGCAGAATAGCATAAAAGCACTCGTCTAAAATCATTCCATCACAACGTTTAAAAGCAAATGAAGAAACCCCTTCTAAACGAAAACCACATTTTTCTATCACATTTTGAGAGCGATAATTGCCTTTAAAATGAGAAATAGAAACAACATCGCACTTCTTTTTTTCGAATGCGTACTGAACTAGTGCCTGAAGTGCTTCGGTCATATAGCCCTGACCCCAATATTCTCGACTCAAAGCGAAACCAACAGAATAACTATTAATACGAAAACGTCTTGCATCTTCCTGCAATTTAATCTGCCCGATAATAGTATTGTCTTTTTTCATAATGGCATAGGAATCAGCCGCATGACGATAATTTTTAAACAATGTTTCTCCTTCTTTAATCGAGTGAACACTGTCTAATCCCAACGGCAGCATCACTTGTTCGTCAGAAGCAAATTGCATAAAGCTCTCAAGGTCACTCTTTTTCCATTTACGCAGAACAAGCCTATTTGTCTTGATACTTCCAATCATTTTCTCACCTAATACACTCTTTTCTATTACATTATATAGGAATTATGGATTGACCTACCCAGCAAGCTATCCTATCTCTGCTCTCTTTTAAACTCCTGTTCTCACGCTATTGATTCCATTTTGTAAATATATTCATAAAAATGAATATATTTACAATTATAGTGATAATTCTCACAATTTATAGAGTATTTGCTAAAATACGTCAAGATAATATCTTTAATACAATTGATAATTTATGTATTTTTCCCATTTAAAGAAAATTTATCCAATTATTCTAAATTATATGATTTGTTCTCGCTTTTAATTGTATAAAATGTGAAATTATTCCGCTTGACTAACCTATACTTCATCCGTATAATGAAGCATGTCTTTGGAATACTATTTGATTTTTCAGTTTATTTTCCAACCCGAAATCAGTAGAATCCTCTATCTCAATAAACAGTATTTTTACTCATACTTCTTATGCTACTTTAGCCCCCTCCGAGCCCTATTCTTTAGTATGTGCTGATACACATACTCGCATACACTTTCTGTATACTCTTCCAAAACATATTATTAGGAGATGCTTTCATGATGAAAAAAAAGACAACAAAGCGTGTAAAAAGAACCATTCTTTCAGGCGTATTGGCCGTCGCAGCTGTTGCCCTCTTTGGTGCCTCTGCTTCTTTTGCAGCAAATATTTTGAATTGGGGCGGTGAATCTGATATTCAGCGCATTAAAACCAACCTTGAAACATTAGATGTTCAATTAACACAAGATAAGGCTACTATCACTTCTTTAGAAACCGATCTTGGCACCACACAAAACGATCTTTCTGAAAAGACAGCTTATGTGGCAGAATTACAATCTAAAATCGGTGGTTTAGAAGGACAAGTAAATACACTTACTTCTGAAAAACAGGTACTGGTAAGCGAAAAAGAAACGTTGACCAATTCCTTAAACAACCTACAAAATGATTTGAACAATCTGAAAAGCCAGTTGACTTCTCAAAATAATGAAGTAACCAGTTTGAAGAATCAGCTTGAATCAAAAAACCAAGAAATCCGTAATAAAGAAGAAGAAATTCAACAAAAGATTAGAGAAATCAATGAAAAAATTGCAGAAGGCAATCGCAAAGTAGAAGAAAAACAACGCGAAGTTGACGCAAAACAAAGAGAGATTGAGCAAAAGCAAAGCGAAATTGACGCCAAACAACGCGAAGTTGACAGTAAACAATCTGAAATTAACACTTTGAGAGACCAAGTAAATCAATTGAATGAGCAAATTAGAACATTAACAGAAAAGAACAATTCCTTACAGAGCCAACTTGATGCTTCTCAATCGAATTATCAAACCCTACAGCAAGAAAAAAATAGAGCTGAAAGTGAATTGAACGAAGCACAAACTAAGCTAAACAATAAAGACCAAGAAATTTCAGACCTGCGAGCACAACTGGAAAAAGCAAAAAATGATACAAATGGTTTAGCAAATCTTTCTGACGAAATTGTTGCCAAACACAGATAAGCACTGACTATATAAAAAGCATAAAAAAGGAATGCAATATTGCATTCCTTTTCTTTATTTAAAGCGCCATCATTTATTTATAATACATATAAAGCTGACAAGGAATCATACCGTTGTAGAGTTTTCTGCGACGATCTGCTTTCTTTGTAAACAGCTTTTCGAACTGATCTTCAGGTGTAATAATTGAATAACTCCAACCGCGCTTTGGTGTAAAAACTTTGCCCATAACGCGATAAAGCTCTGCGGCACCCTCTCTATCCAATAACCTCTCTCCGTATGGTGGATTGGCTAAAACACAACCATAGTCTGTTTCTGCTTTAAAATCGCGAATATCTCGTTTTTGAGCTTTCAAGTGAGCAAATACTCCTGCTTTTTTAGCATTTGCTATCGTCAACTCAATTGCTTCATCCTCAATATCAAATCCAAATGCTTGCACTTTAGCATCTTGTAATACTAAGCTTTCTGCTCGCTCACGTTCTTCGCGCCAAATCTTTTTAGGAATGTTCAGCCAGTCTTCTGCATTGAATTTACGTTTTACACCCGGTGCCATATTTTTTGCCAGCATAAGTGCTTCAATCAAAATTGTTCCTGAACCACAGAAAGGGTCGATAATGGTGCCATCACTGCGTACACGAGCCAATTTCGCCACAGCCGCTGCCAATGTTTCTTTAATGGGGGCTTCCAAAGCATTTTTACGGTAGCCTCTTTTGTGCAAACCGTTTCCGCTTGTATCAATCATAATACTGACTTGATCTTTCATAATCCAGAACCGCACTTTATGCAGCGGCCCAGTTTCTTCAAACCAACTGATATTATATTTTTCTTTTAATCTTTCTACAATTGCTTTTTTAATAATCGCTTGGCAATCTGATATACTAAACAGCTGACTCTTGACAGAACTACCGCTAACCGGAAAAGTATCCTCTTTTAAAAGAAGCTGTTCCCACGGGATAGATTTTACGCCCTGAAAGAGTTCTTCAAACGAAAGTGCCTGAAAATTCTTTAGCAAAATCATTACTCGTTCTGCATATCTTGCATTGATATTAATGCGAGCCACCGTCTGCATATCTCCATCACAATATACACGTCCATTTTCAGAACGAACATTTTCACACTGCAAGGCGCGCAGTTCATCTGCTACTAACCCTTCAATGCCTAATAAACATGGGCAAACTAACGTCAATTTCATACTATAATTCCTATTCTTTCCTAGAAAATTTATTTACACTTATGCCTACTTTGATTTCCAATAAATCACGCGCCGTCAATTTCTATTTCAATATAGTGTCTATTTAAAAATGGTCGCTACTTGTAGTAAGAATCAATTCATTGTTACCGATATAGAACTTTATCACTATTTTACCACAAAAAAGCCGAGGTGGCAAAAGCACCCCGGCTTCTATCTTATTGTATCTTATCTTTCTGGAACAAGCAAGCCATAATTGCCATCTTTGCGGCGATAAACTACATTAATATCTCCCGTAGTATCTTCACGGAACATAAAGAACTCGTGGTTCAGCATATCCATTTGCAAAATAGCCTCTTCAGGTGTCATAACTTTCACAAAAAATTCTTTTGTTCTGACAACACTGCCAAGCTCCTCGTCTTCTGAATCCTCATGATCAAGGAAATTGAAGTCAACATTTTCCTGTACTTTCTTTGCTCTTTGCAGTTTTTTGCGATTGCGATGAATTTGTGTGGCGAGTGCCGATACGACACGGTCGAGCGCATCGTTCATCTCAATTTCGGTGGATTCTGCGCGATATATCATGCCACGCTGTGCAATTGAAATTTCTACTGTCTGCCGGTTCTTTTCAACCGTTACAATTACTGTTGCCTGAGCATCTTCGTCAAAAATTTTATCAAATTTGGAAATCTTTTTTGTAGCTAGGTCTTTAAAATGATCTCTTAGCGTAACTTTCTTTCCAACAAAATTAATCTTCATAATGTTTACCTGCTGCCCTAAACGGTAAGGTCGTGTGACCCAATGGGCAGACACTTCCTTTCGCCAGTTTTTTTTAAAACAGGGTGTTATAAATCCTATCTCCCTATTCTTTTGACACCTACAGTATAACATATTGACTATAATAATTCAATGAACAAAATTTAAATTGTTTGACTTTTATGTCTGGTCACATGACAACCCATATTTACCGCCACGGGTAACCCCGCAATATGCGTAGGATAGGCTTCGATCATGACTGCCAGAGCAGTTGTATTTCCCCCAAAACCTTGCGGTCCAACATCCAAAGTATTAATCTCATCTAGCATTTTTTGTTCTAAATCAGCATAGAATTCATCTGGATTTCGTACAGATACATCTCGGCAAAGTGCTTTTTTGGCAAGAAACGCGCAATATTCAAAATCTCCGCCGATTCCTACGCCAACAACAACAGGAGGACACGGATTACTGCCTGCCACTTCTACAGATTCTTTTACAAACGCAACAATATCTTCCACTTTCGCAGAGGGATTAAACATTTTCATGCGGCTCATATTTTCACTGCCAAACCCTTTAGGAGCAACTTGCAAGTGAATTTTGTCGCCAGGAACAAGCTTGGTATGAATAACGGCTGGTGTATTATCATCCGTATTGACACGGCGCAGCGGATCTCCTACAACAGAACAGCGCAAAAGACCTTCCACATACCCTTTGCTGACGCCTTCGTTGACCGCTGCTTCAAAATCGCCTTGAATATGCACTTCCTGGCCAATTTCCGCAAAAATAACGGCCATTCCTGTGTCTTGGCAGATTGGAATCTGCATTTGTTGTGCTGCTTTTAAATTATCTGTGAGGTCTTGCAAAATGGCACGAGCCGAAGTGTTTTCTTCTGTTTTTCGGCTATCCTCAATTGTTTTTTCCAAGTCACAAGGCAAATATACATTTGCTTCAATACACAAATTTCTGATTACTTCAGTAATTGTTTCTGCTTTTATTTCTCTCATTTTCAACAAGCCTCTTTCTATAAAAATAAAAAAGAGCCAACAGGCTCTTTTCATTTGTAAAATTAATATATGACTATTTGTTGCCAGTGCCTCGTCTGGAATAGCCCCGTTTTGTTTCTGTTCCCTTTTTTAAATCGGAAATTTTTTCATCACTGGTTTGTTTAAAACGAGAGAGCATATCTTCAAAGCTCCCCGAATTATTCTCTTTGCTTTGCCATTCGAAATCACCCGGTCTTGTCACCGGCGGCTGCGGAGGAGACGAACGTCTTTGGTTGTAACCACCACGGTTAGGAGAACCGCCCTGATTATTGCCACGACGCTGAAAATCCCGCTTATTTTCGTGCTGTGAAGTTTGCTGTTCAGGAGGCAATGCTTTTTTAATTGACAAACTGACTTTACCATCATCAGAAATACCAATTACTTTTACCTTCACTTCTTGCCCATCTGAAAGAAAATCTTTAATTTCTTTGACAAACGCTGCGGCAACTTCTGAAATATGAACCATGCCTGTCTGTCCGTTTTCAAAGCTGACAAATGCACCAAACTTGGTGATGCCTGTCACTTTGCCTTCATAAATTCCTCCAACCTCAAGCTGCATAGACTTTAAATATCCTCCTTGGCTAAGCCAATAAAAATAGCAAACTTATTCTACTCCACCGATGTTTATGTAAACCCGCTCATCTGGTTTTGCATAGTTATAGTCATTTCTGGCTGTTCGCTCAGCATACTCTTTCATGTCTTGTTCATTATCGAGAGAATGCTGAAGTTCTTCGTTTTTCACCAACTGAGTCTGCATATCTTCACGAATTTTTCCCAGATGATTTTTTTTCTCTGCAATTTGAAATTGCTGTGTTGTAATTAAAAAAGCAAAAAAACCGGCCATACAAAGAATGGATATTTTCAATAACAGACTGCCGCTTGATTTTTTTATCTTAACTTCTTTCACAAGCGACACCTCCTAAAATCCAAACGTCCTGTGCAAGTTAAACTTATCATAATATAGAAATAACATATGAGTGTATTATATACTAGTATACATAAGTTTTTCAAGTACTTTTTCGTTTTTCTTTTATTTTCGGACGATGTTTTTTTACCTTTTTCTGATTTGCTTTGGCTTTATTTTCTTTTTTCTCTTTTTTCTTTTCTTTTGGCTTAATGAAACGCTTAAAGATTTTTTTGACACCCGACAAAAAGAAACGTCTTATCTTTCGAATGCCATACCAAATCTTTTGAGAGATAATTTGCACAAATGGGCCTAATGACAAAATGACTGCTGCCGCTCCAATGATATGCAGTAGCAACTGAAAAAAACGGATGCGCCCGCTGTCAAAAACCAGTGCACAAAGAAAAACCGACATAGCCGCCATTAAGCAAAGCAACATATCAAAAAACGCTTCTGCAATTTTGCCAAAGCCAAACATAATCCTGACAATTTTCATCATCAAGAAAAGAAGCCCCCACATCACACCCACTACTAAAAAGAGAATTGCCGCTTCTGCTGACAGCACTTGCTCCGTCATTTAAAAAGCCTACCAAAAAACGAGAGTGCCGGGCCGTTATCTGTGTAAGATACCGCCTCCGTTTTGCCTGTTACAAGCATATCTCCTGTCTCAGCACTGAGTGTTTCAATATGCAGTGATTTTCCTTTAATATTTAGTTGCCCTATATCAGTTTGCGCAGTAATTAACTCATCACTGAAAAAATCAACCCGCACAATACCTGTCGCCATCAATTTTTCTCTATTATGAATGGTTAAAACATGATTTTTCGGTGCTCTTTGTGTTTCTGCCATGATAATCCTCCCCTAAGTTCAGTCCTACTCATGAAAAGATATGCGGCAGATTCTGTTTTTATTCTTCGATGACTTGATACATCAGTGCTGCTTCTTCTTTTTTGGCATATTCATTCACAGACAGCACTTTGCATTTAATAGCTCTTGCACCCAGCTGCACTTCAATTTCATCGCCAATTTTAACATCATAAGAAGCTCTTGCCACTTTGCCGCCAACCAGAACACGTCCGGCATCGCAGGCTTCATTGGCAATGGTTCGGCGCTTGATAATTCTGGCAATTTTTAGATATTTGTCTAATCTCATGTCATTTTCCTCCGGATAAAACAAGGCAGACTCGAAATTCGAGTCTGCTGAAATCGCTGATCGTAAAACTTATTTCTGATTAACTGTCTCTTTCAAGGCTTTACCTGCTTTAAATGCCGGTGCTTTTGAAGCTGGAATCTTAATTTCCTGATTAGTTCTAGGGTCACGGCCTGTTCTTGCTCCGCGCTCACGTACTTCAAAAGTACCAAAACCAACCAATTGCACTTTGTCGCCCTTCTCAAGAGCTTCTGTAATAGACTCGATTACTGCATTGACAGCTGCATCTGCATCTTTCTTTGTGATTTCAGCTTTTGTTGCTACCTCAGCAATAAGTTCCGATTTGTTCATGTTTAAACAACCTCCATTTTTTCATTCAAACAGCTCGCTAAATATGCATTAGCTGCCGATTTAAGCCACTATAACTTTCACATTAAAATGATAGAAAGCCAATAACAAGCACAATAATATCACATCCTTATGCGCTTTTCAAGTATTTTCACAATTTTTTCTCCTTTTGGAAGCAGCAAAATATCTTTTTTATTTATCCCTCTTAAAATACCTAAAAAAGCGACATAAACTGCCCCTCCAAGCAAGATTCCAACCACGCTTCCGAGCAACCCTGTGAGTCGTCCTCTGTCGCCGACAAAAATCGCAACTAAAGTACCTGTAACATAGGCCGTTAATCCACAAAAAACAGCCGCAACAAATGGCTTGCCGATTACTGCTTTTAAGCTAATGGATACTCCCGTTACTTTTACGAGCAGATAAAGCTCTGATACCACCAAAAAAATATAGCACAGCAAAGTTCCGATTCCTGCACCGAAAACGTTAATTTCGGGTGTGCCGCACAGCACATAATTTACCGCTATTTTAATGGCCATGCTCACAATCAACATTTTCACTGGCAAATCCATACGTCCTACTGCTTGCAATAAGCTGCTAACGGGTGTAGAAATAGCAGCCGCAGCCGCTGCAAATCCAAGCAAAAAGAGAATTCCCGACGTAATCGGTGCAGATTGATTGCTGCCGTAAAGTAACGTTACAATATAAGGCGACAAAGCGCTGATTCCAATACCGGCCGGTAAACTAAAAATAGCGGTAATACGAATAACGGATTCAATGCTCTCTTTTATTTTTTTAGGGTCTTTTTGCGTCCAGACAGCGGTCACGTTGGGCAGTGCACTAGTACTAAACGCTTGTGTAATCGTTGGTACAAGCATATAGACGGTCAGTGCCATGCTATAACAGCCAAATAAAAAATTAGGTATCGTAGACGGCTGTCTGACATATTCATCTGGAATTTGACCGTTAAACATTTGTAAAACAGCATTGGGATTTTGCGCCATAATATCCCCTATGCGACTTTGCAGAAATGTTGTATCAATCAGTCCTGCCAAATTGGTGGCGATTGCCCCAATACCAATTGGCAAAGCCGAAAGCACCAGTCGTTTTGTCAGTGTACGATTGCGAAAAGGCTTGGGGGAATTTTGCAGCATCTGCTTTGTGATTCCGTCTCCTTTGAGGCGAAATCGAATGGAAAGATATAGAAAAGCAAAAAAGGTACCCAATGTCACACCTGCGATAGCACCTGTTACTGTAAAAGAGAGCGTGAGTAAGGCAGCTTCATCAGCAGAAGGCACTAACTGCCCAAACAAAGTACCGCTTTGTTGATATTCCTTTGCCAGATAGATACTAATTCCCAGTGCAGCCGAAAGCCCAAAAGCCATTTTAGTAACGGCTTCAATCACTTCTGATATGGCCGTGGGGTACATATTTTTCAGCCCTTCGCAGTATCCACGATAAACTGATGCCAAACACCCGAAAAAAATAGCAGGAGCGAGCATCCACATTGGCAGCAAGGCATTGCTGTTGGCAATGATATAGCGGCAATAATACGGGGCGCCAATGACCATGAGAAGTGTACCAACTACGCCCAGACCCACAAAAATTGGAAACGAAACCTTCTTTATTTGACGTACATCACGAAATTTGCCTTGCGAGTAATTCTCAGAGACCATTCGTGAAATAGCAATGGGCAGTCCGGCAGTAGCAAGACTATGAATCGGTCCGTAGAAATTGTAAGAAACATTAAAAAGGCCCATGCCATATGCGCCGATTACCGATTCAAGCGGCACTTTAAAAAGAGCCCCCACTACTTTTACAATCATCATACCTACGGTTAAAATCAGAGCCCCATGAACGAAGTTTTGCTTACCAGAATTTTTTTTATGCAACGTATTGCTATGTAATGTATCTGTTTGTTTATTTCCCATCGCTTTCCTCTCTTTAAGCCTCTGTGTAAAATCAATTAAGATTTGAACTTTACAAATAAAACCCATACAAGCTAACGAACTGCATGATTCTTAATAATATGCAGAGAAATGCTTATTTAGGTTGTTTATGCCCATACTTTACATAGATTTTACAAATAGCCGATTTTAGATTTTACATAACTGATTTATAGTAGAAAGCAGTAAAGAAAATGTAAAATCAAGGGGCAGTATTACAAAACCTGTCTAAAAGCACAGTTGCAATAGCTTTACAGAACTTTCAGCCGGTAGCTAAGAAAATAATTACCAAAAAGGATGGTTAAAGATACATGAAAAAGATTTTGGCGATAGGATTTGCGTGCTTACTGATAAGCCAGCTTGCTTCTTGCAAAGCGGCAGACAACCAGCTCATTAATGTCATCTCTCGCGAAGATGGCTCTGGTACGCGAGGTGCCTTTGTTGAACTCTTAGGCATAGAGGAAAAAAATGATAAGGGAGAAAAGATTGACCACACCACTTTATATGCTGAAATTACCAACAACACAGCCGTTATGATGACTTCTGTTATGAGCGACCGTAATTCCATTGGCTATATCTCTTTGGGGTCGCTGAATGAGATTGTAAAGACTGTAAAAATCAATGGCGTTACCCCCTCTATTGATTCAATCAAAGATGGCTCTTATCCTCTAGCTCGTCCTTTCTTAATTGCCGTAAAGGACAATTTAAATCCTCTCGCTCAAGATTTTATTGATTTCATCGTCAGCAAAGATGGGCAAACCGTCGTGCAAGATAAAGGCTATGCCCCCATTGACGCAGAAAAAAGCTTTTCAGGCGGTAAGGTTTCAGGAAAAATTGTGGTTGCCGGTTCTTCATCAGTAACACCTGTTATGGAATCTCTCAAAGAAGCTTATCTATTTCATAACCCCGATGCAGAAATTGAAATTCAGCAAAGTGATTCTACTACCGGAACAAACTCTGCTATTGAAGGTATCTGCGATATTGCCATGACTTCTCGTGCTCTAAAAGACAGCGAAGTCGAAAAGGGTCTTTCCCCTATCACAATCGCTATGGACGGCATTGTCATTATTGTTAACCATGACAATGTTGTAGATGAAATGACACCGGAGCAAGTGAAGGATATTTATGTTGGAAAAACAACTTCTTGGTCGCAACTGACGACAAGTGATTGATAAAAGTCTCTTATTTGTCCATAGAAAGGAATGGTATTTGGGAATGAAGAATACAGGCAAGAAAAAAGAAACGGTGATGAAATATGTTTTTCTCGTCGCAGCTGCTATAAATGTGTTATGTGTCGCACTGATTTGTGTGTTTTTATTTGCTAATGGTTTTCCTGCCATGGCAAAAATAGGCCCTTTGAAATTTTTGTTAGGCACTGAATGGCGGCCCGGAAATGATATATACGGTATTGCTCCCATGATTTTGGGTAGTCTATACGTAACCGCCGGGGCTATATTGATTGGTGTTCCACTTGGTGTACTGACGGCTATTTTTCTTGCTAAATTTTGCCCTGATGGGCTCTATCGGTTCTTTCGCCCTGCCGTGTCACTTATGGCTGGGATTCCCTCCATTATTTACGGTTTCTTCGGTCTTGTGCTGCTTGTGCCAATTACAAGAAATGTTTTCGGCACAGGAAAAAGTATTTTGACAGCTTCCATTCTTTTAGGAATTATGATTTTGCCCACGGTCATCAGTGTTTCAGAAACAGCCATTCGTGCTGTACCTTCTAGTTATTACGAAGGCTCGCTGGCCTTGGGTTCTACTCACGAGAAAAGCGTATTCTTTGCCGTTGTTCCCCCTGCTAAATCAGGAATTTTAACCGCTGTTGTTTTGGGAATTGGGCGCGCTGTAGGCGAGACCATGGCGGTCATTATGATTGCGGGTAATCAAGCGATTATGCCGGAAAGTGTCGTAAAAGGAGTGCGAACTCTCACAGCTAACATTGTCATTGAAATGGGATATGCCGCTGATTTACACCGTGAAGCCCTCATCGCCACTGCTGTGGTTCTATTCATTATGATTTTACTAATTAATCTGCTATTGTCACTCGTCAAAAAGGAGAAGAAAGCATGAAAAAAACTTCAAAAAAGAAATACTCTTTTTCTTCTCTTATTCTTCGTATTCTTGTCTATACCGCCGCTTTCATCACACTGGCTGTTGTCGTTTTACTGATAGGCTATATTGTGATTAAAGGGGTTCCTAACCTTTCTCCCAAGCTTTTTGAGTGGGAATATAACAGCCAAAATGTCACTTTAATGCCAGCTTTGATTAATACACTACTTATCACCTTGCTCGCTATGCTAATTGCTGCTCCTATCGGTATTTTCAGTGCTATTTATCTCAGTGAATATGCTAAAAAAGGGAATCGCCTTGTCGAAATCATTCGGCTTGCTGCTGAAACACTTTCAGGCATTCCCTCCATTGTATACGGACTTTTCGGCATGATTTTCTTTGTTATCACGCTTGGTTGGGGTTATTCTCTTCTTGCCGGTGCATTTACTCTGGCGATTATGATTTTGCCGCTTATCATGCGCACCACAGAAGAAGCACTGCTTTCTGTTCCTGATTTCTATCGGGAAGGCAGCTTTGGTTTGGGTGCAGGCAAGCTCCGCACCGTGTTTGCAATTGTTTTGCCTTCCGCCATTCCCGGTATTCTCTCCGGCATTATCTTGGCCATTGGCAGAATTGTCGGCGAAACAGCCGCTCTCATTTTCACAGCGGGAACACTGGCTAAAATCCCAAACAGCCCGCTTGCGTCTGCACGTACCCTTGCTGTGCATATGTACAGCCTTTCCAGCGAGGGGCTATATCTTAATGAAACCTATGCGACTTCGCTTGTTCTGCTTATTTTAGTCGTCATAATCAATTATACTTCTGAATTTTTGGCAAAAAGGATGGTTAAAAAGAGAAATGGATAAATTTACAGTAAAAAACCTGAATCTATACTACGGCAGCTTTCAAGCACTTAAAGAGATTCAAATCAATATTCCAGCCAATGAAATCACTGCCCTAATCGGTCCGTCGGGCTGTGGGAAATCGACTCTGCTAAAGACTTTAAATCGCATGAATGATTTGGTCGAAGGCTGTAAAATCGATGGCACAGTTCTTTTAGATGGCAAAGATATTTTTGGCAACATGGACGTCACAGACTTGCGCAAACGAGTCGGTATGGTGTTTCAAAAGCCGAATCCGTTTCCCATGAGCATTTATGACAATATTGCTTATGGTCCTCGCACACACGGCACTCGTTCAAAAGCCACACTCGACCTTATCGTGGAAAAATCTCTTCGTGCCGCTGCTATTTGGGAAGAAACCAAAGACCGCCTCAAAAAGAGCGCACTGGGTATGTCAGGCGGCCAGCAGCAACGATTATGTATCGCCAGAGCCTTGGCGATTGAACCCGAAGTGCTTTTGATGGATGAACCTACCAGTGCGCTTGATCCAATTTCCACTTCTAAGATTGAAGACCTTGTCAGTACACTGAAAAAAGATTATACTATAGCTATGGTCACTCATAATATGCAGCAGGCAGCCCGTGTGTCGGATAAAACTGCCTTTTTCTTAATGGGTGAAATGGTTGAATTTGACGCAACCGACAAAATTTTCTCAATGCCGAAAGATAAAAGAACAGAAGATTATATCTCAGGGAGGTTCGGATAATGCGTGAGCGCTATACCAAACAGCTGGATAATTTACACAACAACTTAATTCACATGGGTTCTCTCTGCGAAGAGGCTATTGCCTGTGCTGCCAAAACGCTCATTGACGGTAACCTTGACATGAAAGAAAAAGTGTTGTCTGTTGAAAACGACACCAACATGGCCGAAAGAGACATTGAGCAGCTTTGTGTGCGCCTTTTGCTCTTAGAACAACCTGTTGCCAGTGATTTGCGGCAAATTACCGCTGCACAAAAAATGATTACCGATATGGAACGTATCAGCGACCAAGCCGTTGACATTGCTGAACTGTCTGCCTATATGAAAGGCAACTCTGTTAAAAGCGATATTCATATTGCGGAAATGTCCCGTGCCACAATCGGCATGGTTACTGCCAGTATTGATTCTTTCGTCAGCAAGGATTTTGCCAAGGCTCGAGAGGTTATTGCCTCCGACGATGTCGTAGACGACCTTTTCTTGAAAATTCGCAAAGAGCTGATTCAGCATATTACAGAAAACCCTGCCGTTGCCAGTGAATGCCTTGATTTGCTCATGGTAGCAAAATATTTTGAACGTATCGGCGATCATGCCGTGAATATAGCCGAGTGGGTTCTCTATTCTCTCACCGGTGACCGCTATGCCACAACGCTGGAATAAGGAGTTTTCATGATTTATTTAGTTGAAGATGAAAGCAACATTCGAGAGCTGGTGATTTACACCCTGCAGAATACTGGCTTTTCTGCCACAGGATTTTCTTCCTCAGAAGAATTTTGGCCTGCTTTGTCTAAAAAAATGCCAGAGCTTGTTTTATTAGACATCATGCTTCCCGGTGAAGATGATGGTCTTACTATCCTTAAAAAATTGCGCAGTGACCCTAAAACAGAGCATCTGCCCGTCATTATGCTCACTGCCAAAAGCACAGAATACGATAAAGTTTTGGGGCTTGACTGCGGTGCTGATGACTACCTCACCAAACCCTTTGGTATGATGGAGCTTGTCGCGCGTATCAAACGTCTTCTTCATCGTATCACGCCTACCAAAACTTCAGAAACCTATCTCTGCGCTAATCTTTCTATGAACTTGCCCCAACATCATGTTGAAGTAGACGGAGAAGAAGTTACTCTCACACTTAAAGAATTTGAGCTGTTAGCTTATCTCTTCAAAAACCAAGGTATTGCTCTTACAAGAGATCAGATTCTGTCTGCTGTTTGGGGCTATGAATTTAATGGCGAAACCAGAACGGTTGATGTGCATATTCGCAGTCTGCGAGGCAAGCTGTTGAGCGCCGCCGATTTAATCGAGACCGTGCGCGGTGTGGGTTATCGCATAGGGGGCAATTCATGAAAAAGAAAATCTTTCTCTTTAACTCTTTAATTTGCGCTCTCTCTGCATTTCTTATTACGCTTTTAGCCTCCTTTTTTATTTATTCTCATGACAGCGCTGAACTGAAAAAATCGCTGTCTTCCGAAGCTTCTCACCTAAAAACAGGACTAGAGAGCATAGGCAATTCTTACCTTGACAAAGTGGTTCTACGCAGCGGTCATCGTATCACTCTGATTTCAGCCAAGGGAGATGTGATTTTTGACAGTGAGGTCCTTTCCTCTTTAGAAAGTCACGCTGACCGTCAGGAAGTCAAAGAGGCCACGCAAGACGGCATTGGAGAAGAGCTTCGCTTTTCACAAACAATGGACCGTCGGACCTATTATTTTGCTGTTCGCCTTGAAAATCATGATGTTATTCGCGTGTCTGCTTCTGCCCCCTCAGTGATTCGCTCTTTTGCTTCTTTATGGTGGGTCCTCTGCCTTGGTCTGCTTATATTAATCCCACTGTCTTGGTTCTATGCTCGTGTCCTAACCAAAAAAATTACACAGCCACTGAACGACTTGCAGTTTGAAAATATGGACACGACAGGGCTCTTTGAAGAACTATCTCCCTTTGCCGTTAAAATGCAAAAAGAAAAGAAAGCTGTCCGCAAAAAGCTGAAAAAACTTAAGCACAAGCAAATTGAATTTTCGGCAATCACTGAATATATGCGAGAGGGCTTTTTGGTGCTCGACAAACAAGCCAATATCTTATCTCACAATAAAAGTGCTTTAATTCTCTTAGATTCTGATTTTCCCGATGCAATTAACCGCAGTATTCTTGAATTAAACCGCAGCCAAATGCTAACCAATGCCGTGCGTGATGCGCTGAACGGCAAACCGCAGGAATTCATTTTAGTTGTCGGTGAAAAGCATTGTCAGATTTTTGCCAATCCTGTCTGGTATAAAAACCGCTCTCAGGGTGCTGTGATTGTGATTTTAGATGTCACAGAAAAACAAGAAAGAGAACGCTTCCGCCGAGAATTCACTGCCAATGTTTCTCACGAACTACGCACACCGCTTACCTCCATTTCAGGCTATGCTGAAATTATAGCCAACGGTGTCGCCAAAATAGAAGACACGCCAAAATTTGCTGCCAACATCTACAAAGAAGCGCAGCATATGATTGCTCTCATCGGCGATATTTTGCTTCTTTCTAAGCTTGATGAAAATCATTCTTCGCTTGTCAAAGAAAACGTTGACCTAAAAGCTTTGTGTAAAGAGGTTATTGGGCGGCTGAAAAACAAGGCTGAAAAGAAAAATATTGAAGTCGCCTTTCAAGGAGACGAAGCTTTTCTAAATGGCATTCCGGCTGTTTTGGATGAAATTGTGTTTAACGTTGTCGATAATGCCGTTAAGTATAATGTTGACAACGGAAAAATCAACATTTTGCTAGAGAATTTCACCTCAGAAATTAAACTCACCGTTACTGACACCGGCGTTGGAATCCCCCTAGCTGAACAGGACCGCGTTTTTGAACGCTTCTATCGGGTCGATAAGAGCCGAGAAAGCTCTGCACAAAGTACAGGTTTAGGCCTGTCGATTGTTAAGCATGGTGTTGCTTTACACAACGGAAAAATTGACTTGAAAAGTGACGGCAAAACCGGCACAACCGTTACCATTACCTTTTCTCTATAAGCAATAACACAAAAAACGTCTTTAGCAGTTTTTATGCTGCCAAAGACGTTTTTTATTTTACTAATATAACCTTTATTTTAGGCTTTTTCTTGCATAGAGAATTTATTGTCTGCAAAATCGACAACATATTTTTTGTGGCTCTGCACTTTCTTTTCCAAAATCCCCTCGGAAATTAAATCTTCGATTTCATTCTGGATAATACGTCTGAGCGGACGCGCTCCATAAACAGGGTCATACCCCTTATTGCTTATTGCATCAATGGCGGCATCACTAAACTCGACATGCATTTCCATCTCCTGCATTTTTTTCTGCAGAACTTTCAGCATTCTTTCTGTGATTTGGTGAGTATCTTCTTCCGTCAGTTTGTGGAACATGATAATATCATCAACACGGTTCAAAAACTCTGGTTTAAAAAGATTTTTGAGTTCTTTCATGACAAGATCTTTTGTCTTTTCATAGTCAGTGTGTACTTGTTCCTGACCGATGGTAAATCCCAAGGTTTTCTGACGCTCTGTGATTAGTCTCGCTCCTACGTTAGAAGTCAAAATGATGACCGTATTCTTGAAATCAACCGTCTTGCCTTGTGAATCGGTCACTCTGCCGTCCTCAAGAATTTGCAGAAGAATATTAAAGATATCCGGGTGCGCTTTCTCAATTTCATCAAATAACACAATAGAATAGGGATGTCTTCTCACCGCTTCTGTTAACTGTCCACCCTCATCATAGCCGACATAACCCGGAGGAGAGCCGACTAGACGAGAAACCGTATGCTTCTCCATATATTCTGACATATCAAAGCGCACAATGGCCTTTTCATCGCCAAACATCGCTTCTGCCAAGGCTTTAGAAAGCTCTGTCTTGCCAACACCTGTGGGGCCTAAGAAGATGAAGGAGCCTATCGGTCTGTTCTTGTCTTTCAGTCCAACACGGCCACGGCGAATCGCTTTAGAAATCGCTACAACTGCCTCATTTTGTCCTACCACACGTTTATGCAGAATTTCCTCTAGCTTCAACAAACGTTGGCTTTCTTCTTCTGTTAGCTGTGCAACAGGCACACCCGTCCACATGGACACGATATCCGCGATATCTTCTGCTTTGACAATGCTGTCACTTTTTTCGTTTTTAGCTGCCCATTCATCTTTTGCTTTTTCCATTTCTGATTGGGTTTCTTTTTGTTTATCTCGCAATTTTGCTGCGGTTTCAAAATCTTGGCTGTTGATGGCTTCTGCTTTCTGCACTTCAAAATCTTTGAC
The DNA here is from genome assembly GCF_900197595.1 of Scatolibacter rhodanostii. Taxonomy (GTDB): domain Bacteria; phylum Bacillota; class Clostridia; order Oscillospirales; family Acutalibacteraceae; genus Scatolibacter; species Scatolibacter rhodanostii. The sequence goes on from NZ_FZLO01000001.1 coordinate 925,654, forward strand.
TTTTTTTTCAAGCTCTAACAAATCTTTTGGTGCGGTATGCGCACGCAGACGAACTCTTGAACCAGCCTCGTCAATTAAATCTATGGCTTTATCCGGCAAAAAGCGGTCGCTGATATATCTGGCTGAAAGAACGACGGCGGCTTCAATCGCTTCATCAGTAATTTCAACTTTGTGGTGCGCCTCATAGCGGTCTTTTAGTCCATGCAGAATCTCAATGGATTCCTCTTCGCTAGGCTCGCCCACCATAACCGGTTGGAAACGTCTCTCTAATGCCGCATCTTTTTCAATATGCTTGCGATATTCATTGATTGTCGTCGCACCGATGACTTGAAAATCACCTCTAGCTAAGGTTGGTTTCAAAATATTGGCGGCATCTGTCGAACCCTCTGAGGAGCCTGCTCCAATAATCGTGTGCAGTTCATCAATGAAAAGAATAATTCTGCCGTCTTTTTTAACTTCATCAATAGCATTCTTAATTCTTTCTTCAAAGTCGCCACGATATTTTGTGCCGGCAATCATCCCTGTTAAATCAAGTGAAACCACTCTCTTATCTTTTAGAATTTCAGGCACTTCTCCAGAAAAAATCTTGAGTGCCAAACCCTCTGCTACGGCTGTTTTACCTACGCCTGGTTCTCCAATAAGCACTGGGTTATTTTTGGTTCTTCTTGACAAAATCTGAATGATACGGTCAATTTCTTTTTGCCGTCCAATAACCGGATCTATTTTGCCATCTGCTGCCATTTCCGTTAAATCCCTGCCAAACTGCTTAAGTGCTTTCCCAATTTTTGGTTTTGGTTCCATACTTGCTGAATTTGGTTGGCCGGCCATGCCCGCACGAAGTGCTCCTGACATTTCAGAAACAATACGCTGTGGTTCGATTCCCAACATTTGCAAAAATCTAGCGGCATAGCTTTGTCCGTCTTCAATAATGGCAATTAAAAGATGCTCTGTGCCAGCCATATTGGAGGAACTTAGCCGCACAGCTGCAACGCCCGCGATTTGCATAATGCGCTTAGAACGGGGTGTTAAATTTTCAACTGTTACTTTTGTAGCGGTACCCTTGCCAATTTTTGCTTCTATCATTTCAGAAATTTTCTCGTCGGTAACACCTAATTTATTCAAAATGGTATAGGCTACGCCCGAACCCTCACGAAGCAGACCAAGCAAGATATGCTCACTGCCAATATAGTCATGGCCAAACTCTCCAGCCGCATCTACAGCTAAATTTAAAGCTTGGTTTGCTTTTCCTGTAAAACCTTCGAATTGATACATTCTTCTTTCACTCCTTTACATTTTCACACTTACTGCGAACAATTTTCGCACGTTCAATATCTCTTTCCTGTGATGTCAAATCTTTTCCGATTTTGGTAAGTAAAGTTGCCGGCTGCACACTAACCCACAAATCGTTAACATCTTCTATGTTGATACCTGTCAGCAAATTCGCCGCTACACCCATTCTTACATAAGATAGACAATTCAGGCATTCTTGGTTACTAATCATTTTGGCACTTTTTAAGATACCTGCTGAACGGCTGATTTTGTCTTGCATCATTAAATTATCTGCCGCTTTGCCTCTTAAATTTCTTTCTTCTGTTATCAGCTGATTGGCAATAGATTGCAGATTCTCTATGGCTTCCTTTTCACTAAGTCCAAGTGTAATTCGATTGGAAAGCTGATACATACCCCCAGTAACCTGTGTACCTTCTCCATAAGAACCCCGAATGGTAATTCCTAATTTGGAGAGGTTACCTGACAGCCGCTGCATCGCACCAAATTCTGTCAGTACAGGTAGATGAAGCATTAAAGAAGCACGCATTCCTGTTCCCAAATTGGTCGGACAATGTGTCAGATATCCCAATTGGTCATCAAAAGCAAAAGTCAGTCTTTCAGAAAGCAAGGTGTCAATTTTGTCTGCCATTTCATAGGCTTCATGCAGGGCCAACCCTTCACGAATGACCTGAATACGGATATGATCTTCTTCGTTGACCATAATGGATATGCTTTCATCATGAGAAAGTATAATCTCTCGACCCTCTATGTTTGAAATAAATTCAGGACTGACTACGTGGCGTTCTACCAGCGAAACAAGTTCTTCCTGTTTCATGTTTTCAAGCGGAATAGCAGAGAAAGTATCTTTCATCAAGCTACTGCCTGACAAGACTGCCTCTTTCACTTTTTCGGCAATTTCTTTTTTCTGTGCTATCGTGTTTTTAGCCGCAAAAGGGTAATCTTTTAAATTTCGTGCCAAACGAATTCTTGTGCTGCAAACAACATCACTCTCTGCACCGGCTTTTTCATACCATTTCATCACCTTATCCATTCTGCTCAATCTCCTTTATTTCATCTCGCAGAACCGCGGCTCTTTCAAAATCTTGCTCTTCAATTGCTTTTTTTAGTTTCAATTTTTTGGCATCTAGTATGCCCGTTTCAGAAACAACCATTTGTCGATTCGGTTCAGGAATACGAAGTGCAGAACCTCCTGGTCTTTTGCCTTTATGTTTTGCTTCTCCATGTATTCTCTGAATCATTGGCAAAAGCTCCTCGCGGAACTTATCATAGCAGTGAGCGCAGCCGATTTTTCCTTTTGCTGTAATGTCGGCAAAACTGGAGCCACAATGTTCGCACCGCTCAATCTGATGTGGGTTGGAAAGCCCCCCTAAAAAACCACCTAAAAGATTGCCGAAATCATTTTCAAAGTTAACGAAAACATTTCCATATCCTTTTTCTTTGGCACAATCTGCACAGAGATAATATTCTGCCAGTTGACCATTCACAATTGTTTTTATATGCACAGTAGCATTTTTCTCTTTACATTCTTGACAAATCATTGAGATTACCTCCCTATTCTTTCGTCGCCAACAGAGTAGTTTTAAAAATAGACGCCCGCACCTCATCACGCCACTCTTTCGGTAGCGGTGAAAGTGCCCTGTCACTAATGGCTGCTTTGATAAGGCCGCCCTCTTCCGCTGTAACCAGTTGATTTTGATAGAGATTATCTATCATAGCACGAGCCGTACCAGCATCTAGGCGATCTCCTATTGAATTAATTATATGCATAACAAAGTCAGATTTGCACAAACGCCGTCTTGAAATCCGAATGTATCCGCCACCACCTCGTCTGCTTTCCACACTATATCCTTGCTCTGGTGTAAAGCGTGACGTGATAACATAGTTAATCTGACTTGGCACACAACCAAACTGATTGGCTAAATCATTTCGCTGAATTTCAGCAATACCATCTGCTTCATTTAACAACTCATTAATATATTGCGCCAAAATGTCACTCATCCTCATTTGATTAATCCTCCTTTTTAAAGTTAAATTTGACTTTGACTTTCTTTGACTTTTATTATATCTTCTCAAAATTTAGCTGTCAAGACTTTTTTTAGATTTTTTTTAATTTTGATGAACACTTTTTTTGTTTTCCCATAAGATAGAGTGTAATTCAAAAAGGAGGCAATACATTATGTGTAATAACAACAACATGCTTTTAATTCTTGTTCTTCTTCTGTTCTGCGGTGGTTTCGGTAATAGCTGTGGATGCAATAACGGCTGTGGCAACAACAACTGTGGATGCAACGATTGCGGCTGCTGATCAAAAAAAATTCTGAGATAAGACGCAAGTCAGTTGTAAGTTCTGCATGCAGGGGCGGCACTGAAAAGTGCCGCTTTTCCTTTTTAGAATTGAAAAACCAAATTCATATCCGACTATTTAAAAATTAATCGTACTACCTGCGTGGTAGAAATTTTTTCAAGCCGATAATCCATTTTGAATATTCCAACTCGTTAAAACGATTTTAACACTACTGCTTAGAAATGGCTGGTGCCGCGTGCGGCAGGAAGGCTTTTCAAGCCGACAATCCATTTCTGAATGTTTCAACTCGTTGAAACGATTTTAACACATTTACTTCTCTGACATATAATATGATATCACTGAAAAGGAGGCACTTTATATGTTTGGTAATAATTGGCTTATCCTTATTTTACTGCTTTGCGGCGGCTTCGGCAACAACTGCGGCGGCTGTGGATGCAACTCTAACAACAACTGCAACAACAATTGTGGATGCAATAGATGCTAATCAAAATGATTCAATTTGGTAGCAAAATATCAAAATAGGTATGTCTATTGCTTCAATTCATAGCATCACCTTAATAGCATTAGTCTAATGCTGGCTAAACAGAAAAAACATGCCCTGGCTAAACAATAGTCAAGACATGTTTTTTCTTTGTTGTCTAATCCACAGTTTATCTGCGTCTATTACTTGTAGAGAATGATTGTTTTATCTTGTTGGCTGTGCCCCAGACTGGCGACCCATTCCTTGCTGCCCGTTACTTGTTACTACAGACGAAAGCGTAACTTCATTTGTTTGCTCTCCGCTGACTAATGTATAAACAGCATCTTTTGTCAACTCAGGTGCGCTGATTACCACAGACTGATAGTCTTTGGTCGGTGTAAAAGATACCACTACTGCGCCGGTTGAATCTTTTAAGATAACCTCTGTCCCGGCTGTGCTAACTGAACTTAAACTATATAATAAAGAATATTGCGTTGAACTATCTGAAAAACCTTGTGCCATACCCGAACTGCCTGCAACAAGCACTTTACCTCCTGTAACTTCTGCTGTGCCGTTATAATCTAAAGCACCGTCAGCGCCACTAGTAGGACCGTTAACAGATAAAGTGCCTCCCGTAACATACAAGTTGCCATTGCTGTCAATGCCATCACCTGATGCATCAACGGTTGTGTTTCCACCAGCAATTAAGATATAGCAGTTGGTATCAACCTCATCCATTCCCCCGCCAAATCCGTTTCCAAAATTACCGAAATTTTGTCTTTCTTCACCGTCGTTCTCCGGCATCGTTCCATCGGGAACAAAATCACCGTCTTCAAAATTAGGTCTTTCGCCCGAGGGCGGTTCAGGCATTTCTCCACCATTTTCGTCTATGCCACCCGTCCCCCACGGAGGATTGTCCCCTTCTTCTATAACAGTGCTGCTATCAGAGATTGTTCCGGCTTCCTGATTCCCAACAGGTTGCTGATTCTCACCTTGCTCAAAAGGATTCATTCCTTCGACACCCATGGCTTGCTCTGTTGTATCATCATTGCTTCCTCTTGCCGCATTGATTCCATCATCTGCCGCCTTAATATCAATTGTTCCATTTTCTACGATAACAGCTGTACCCTCAAGACCCTCTTCACATTTTGGTATTGTAATCGTACCACCCGCAATATAGACATATCCCTTGGTCGTATCATCGGCATTTTTTGACTGGATACCATTGCCTGTTTCAGCACTCAAGTTTAGAATACCATCTTTTATCTTGACAGCATCTTTGCCATTAATCGCATCTTTAACTGCTGTAATAGTATAGGTCCCTCCGGTAATCACAATATCATCTTTCGATACAATCCCGTGCTTATAGGAGCCTGTTATATTCAGCGTTCCTTTTCCGTTAAAGGTGACATCTGCTTTACTGAATATTACACCGTCTATGTTGTTGTCATCTGTTTGTACATATTCTGTACCGTCAGTAAAAGTATTCACTGAACCTTCTTTTAGCGTGATAAATACTTTATCAGCACTCTTGATATAGAGAGGTGCAGACGTTTCTGCATGAAGGGTAACACCATCTAAAACCAGTTGTACTTTTTCAGTATCTGCCACATCAATGACAATCTGGCCATCGCTTAGTGTGCCGCTGATCACATAAGTACCCTCACTGCTGATGGTCACTACATTCCCACTAACGGCCGCCCCATTGCCACTCACTGTTGTCGCATTATCTGCTAAAACGACGGATGTCGCTGTGCTTTCCTCATAACCGATTTCTAAATCTCTTGCCGTAAATTCTGTATCTACTACTATTTCAGATTCAACCCCGAGAGTGGTGAGTAAAGCACTTATTGCACTCGTGCTTTCTGTCTCAGAGGAGACTCCTGTTTCTGAAATCGTTGTACTTGCTGTTTCTGTATCTATCTTACTACTTTGATTACCGCTTTCTACTGTAGTTGTAGCCGATTGATTACTGCACCCAGTGACAGACATAATAAGTATTGTCCAAGCCAATAAAGAGCAAATTATTTTTTTCATCTGATTATTTCCTTTCTGCTATAGCTCTTCTGTACCAAAAGCTACTTTTGCCAGTGTTATTTCAAGATTCCCATTACGGCAGCGCAGCTCGTCCATAAATTCTTTTGCTTGCGCTGAATCTTTTAATCCGATACGATAATTCAATTTATAAAGACTGCCCATGTTGGCTGTTTTGACCATAATTAATTCTGCTTTTGTCGTATACTTTGCAAACAGATCATCAAATATGCCCATATAATCTAAGCTTTCAGGAATCGTGATATTTAAATCTCTATCGATGCGTTTTGGTTCACCGAATTTAGTTTTATTGTAGATGAAATTGAGCCCCACAATCAGAACCGTGAATATCACTGCCACTGCTAAATAACCAGTGCCGGCTGCAAGACCAATGGCCATGGCCATGAATATACTGGTAATTTCTTTGGCGTTTCCCGGAATAGAGCGAAAACGAACCAAACTGAAAGCTCCCATAACCGCCACGCCTGTTCCCAAATTGCCATTCACTAACATAATAACCATTTGTACAATGACAGGCAGCAATGCTATTGTTAAAACAAAACCTTTACTGCTATCATTACATTTGCTATGTGCCCATGCTACAACTGCCCCCAAAATAACGGAGCAAGCCATACAAAATAAAAAGATTTCTATCGTTAGCGTTCCTGTCAAAATTGAATTAAGCATATTTTCTTTCTCCTAATTTCTTATTTCTTTCTTGTTCTGCCATTTGTTGATACCCATTTCCATACTTAGAAAATGATATAGGGAAAATTTGCAGTTCATCTAATATATGTGAGAGCCAAAGCGGCATGGCCCCCGGAATTTTCACTTCCATCAATCGGCTGCCTTCTGGCAATAAGGGGCTGCCAAATGCTCCTGATTCTAACCACAGTTCTTCTTCTCTCCAAAGAATGTTACTGTCAAAGGTCACGCGTACCTCAGAATCTTCAAGACCATACATGGCTACTCTTTCGTAAGAAATGTACATAGCAGGAACCAAGTCTCTGTAAAAGCGTAGAAACCAATCAATTTCACCTGTAATTTGCGTTTTATCCAGAAGGGGTTTCCGTTTATAGAGATACTCTTCGGCTTGCAGCAGTTCAAACTTCTCTCTTCTTTTATAAACAACACCTTTGAATTTCTTCTTTACTTCTACAAACACAGTGTCTCCTTGTGTCGGTGTGCCATAGCTGCGGAGTCTTAGTTTTTCTTTATAAACCGGTTTTTCCATTGATGTGCGAATCAACTGAAAATTCGGTGTATCAAAATAGATATTACAGATTGTTGTTTGCCCATAATCATCCACTTTAAGTCTATCTTTTAATTGCTCTCGCAACAGCCAATACTTTGCTTCGCTTAATAAATACTTTTTTTCATATCTTTTGAACGTTCCTTGAAATTGGCTCATCGTGCATTTCCTCCTCTTTTTGTTTTACTAAGGTCATTGTAAACGGCTAACTTAAAATTAACTTTAAATTATCAGGTTTTTTACTTTAAATTGAAAAATAAGTAAATAGGTCGCATAAAGCTTTCCTAAAAAAGAAACAGCATGGTATCAATAACCATGCTGTTTCTCTTTATTGCTTCACTTTAACGGTACCTTACCCTATCACGACCTGAAACCAAATACCATTTTCTTCATGCCTTGCTTCTATCTTTCCATGATGTGCTTCTACAATTGATTTTGCTATAGAAAGCCCAATTCCATAGCCCCCTGTATCTCTTGAACGAGAAAAATCCGCGCGATAAAATCGGTCAAACAGTTTCTCCAAGTTTTCTTTCGACAACGCTTCTTGATCTAAATCTGTTGTGTTAAACACTTCCAATTTAATTCCCTTTTTATGACGCATGAGGTTTATTTTGATAGTTCCCTTATCGTTAGAATATTTGAGTGCATTATCAACCAGTGTTGAAACCAGTTGTTGAATACTACTTTCATCGCCCACAATCTGCAAGTTTTCTTGTATTTCCGTCACAAAAGTTTTATTTTGCATTTCAGCTACTGCCTTAAAAGAAAGTGCTGTCTCTTCTACACATTCGCTGATGTCAAACGATGTGAAAGTGAGCTTTCCGCTGCCTTCATCCATTTTAGAAAGCATCAGTAGGTTCTGAACCAGTTTGTCCAATCGAACAATTTGATTTCTAATACTTGTAATCCATTCATTTTTTTCATTGGTAAGTTCTAAAACATCGGCATTGGCAGAAATAATGGCGAGCGGTGTTTTAATTTCATGCCCTGCATCGGTGATAAATTGCCTTTGCTTTTCTAAACTTTTTGCAATAGGAGCAATTGCTCTTTTTGAAAATATCACAATTAATACAAACAGAAATGGTGTAATCCCAATCGCCACCACACTGGAAATTAGCAGGAATACCGTAGCAGACTGAATGTCTTTTCGGCTATCCATAAAAATGAGCATATAGCCGTCATCTTGCTCGACAACGGTATATTTGTAAATGCTTTTGAACCCAGTCGTTCTGCCACTTTGAAATATTTTCTCTGCATATTCCTTGGCATCAGAAGAAGAAACTGCTTGTATATGACTGGTATCAATTTCTTTTGTGTTTCCTTCTGAATCAAGATTCACGATGAAATATCGGGTTTCAAACGGAGTTTCTTCATTCAACTGAAAGCCAAATTCGCCCTTCTCCCTGGGTGGTTTTCCTTTTTCAAATTCAGGAAACGCCCCTTCATGCTGAGATAAAATTCTAAGAACATCTTCAAGTCTATGATTCATTTGATAAATATTGATTATGTTAATCGCGCTAATCAGCAAAAACAGAATAAAGAACACCGAAGCCGTCGTGATTCTAACAAATTTCTTTTGCAGTTTTTTAATCACAACTCTTCCTCCTCATGAAGCTCTAATTGATAGCCAACGCCTCTTACCGCTTTTATCTTTGCTTTTGCCCCGAGAGAATCAAGCTTTTTGCGCAGATAAGAGATATAGACCCACACCACATTAATTTCTGCCTGAGCATCATATCCCCAAATGCGCTCCATGAATTGCTCGGTTGAGATTAAATGTTTTGGATTTACCATGAGCATTTCTAACATTTGATATTCTTTATTCCCCAATCTAATAGATTCTGTTCCATTAGAAAGCTCATAACTCTCTTTATTTAATGAAATATTTCCAACTGAGATAATATTCGGGACAAATTCAGATTTTCTCCTACCCATCGCCCGAATTCTGGCTAACAGCTCTCCCATAGCAAACGGCTTGCTCAAATAATCATCTGCACCCAAATCTAACCCTTGTATGCGGTCTTCTATTTCAGATTTTGCTGTAAGCATAAGAATTGGTGTTTGCATTCCTTTTTCTCTTAGTTTTTGCAAAACCTCCAACCCATTCAGTTTAGGCATCATAATATCCAATATGATAATGTCATAGTTAGAGGATAGTCCGTAATCCAACGCATCTTCACCATGATAGACTGCATCTACTGAATAATTGTTGTGTTTCAAGATAGCCACTAATGCATTGGAAAGTTCCTTTTCATCTTCTGCTAATAATATCCTCATCTGGTATCTTTACCCTTTCAACTCAAGTTATCGTTCCTGTTTTATCATTTTAAATATCTATTTATTCATCATTATTTTACTATACAAACCTTAAATCTACTTAAATCATATTGACTCTTTATTTGTATTTTACTGATTATACACCGCTATTGCAACCTCGTCATACCAATAAATAATAATAATTCTGGCAAATAGAAAGCACCTCCTGTAAAACAGAAGGTGCCTTTTTATTCTATTAGTATTGCAAATCACTGGTAACAGTATCATAAAAGCTATAACCACCGGCTAAGTTGAAGCAGCGAAAGCCTTTTTGTGACAATATTCGGCAAGCAACATAACTACGTAATCCGCTTTGGCAATGCACATAAATTGTTTTTGATGAGTCCAATTCTTCTATTCTATTTCGCAAAAGATGAAGAGGTATATGCAGAGAACCTTCAATATGCCCCATTTGATATTCTTCCTCGGTACGAACATCTAGCAGCAATGCATTTTCATCATGAACAACACTATCAGCGTCATTCCAATGGAACTGTTCTACTTTTCCCTTTAATATATTCTCTATCATAAATCCTGCCATATTGACAGGATCTTTCGCAGAGGAAAAAGGCGGAGCATAGCACAATTCTAATTCAGTTAAATCAAAAGCTGTCATGCCAGCACGAATAGCCGTTGCTAACACATCAATCCGCTTCTCTGCTCCCTCAAAGCCAAGTGTTTGCGCCCCTAAAATCCGACCTGTTTCTTTTTCGAAAACTACTTTCATGGTTAAAGAAGAGGCACCAGGATAATAGGTTGCATGAGAGAAAGGATAAAGGCAAACTTTATCAAATGCTAGATTGCTTTCAGCAGCCTGTTTTTCATTTAGTCCTGTAGTGGCAATGGTTAAGTCAAACAATTTCAAAACAGATGAACCTTGTGTTCCGCTATACTTGCTTGTTAGGCCTGCAATGTGATCAGCAGCAATTCTGCCTTGTTTGTTAGCCGGCCCTGCTAGCGGCACATAAGATGGCAATTGGGTGACAAAATTGCGAACCTCAACCGCGTCGCCCACCGCATAGATATGAGGAGAAGAGGTTTGCATAAATTCATCAACTAAAATAGCACCTCGCTCATTCATAGCAAGTGATGCTGTTTTAGCAAGCTGCGTGTCTGGTCTTACCCCAATGGCAAGCAAAACAAGGTCGGTTTTAATCTCTCTGTCGTTGCTTAAATGTACGGTTAAATTACCTAGGTGAGATGAAAGGGATTTAACAGATTGCTTTAGATAGAGAGAAAGGCCTTTCTCTCGTAAATAATGATGAACGTGTGCTGCCATATCATAATCTAACGGCGCTAAAATATGATCAGAGGCTTCTACCAGTGATACGGAAAGACCTGCCTTAGTCAAATTCTCTGCCATTTCCAATCCAATGAATCCACCGCCAATGATAACCGCTGTTTTGGGAGAATGAGCTTCAATATAGTCATGAATGCGAAATGTATCAGGAATAGTACGCAAGGTGAATATTCTGTCATCCTCAATTTTTGCAAAAGCTGGGTACACCGGCTCAGCACCGGGCGAAAGAATAAGATTGTCATAGCTTTCTGTATAAATCGTGTCATCCATTAGATTATGAATGGTGACAACTTGTTTTTCTGCATCGATTAAAACAGCTTCATTCTCAATGCGTACGTCTACGGCGAATCGTGCGTTAAAACTTTGGGGTGTTTGCAGTGTCAAAGCCTTTTTGTCAGTGATTTCCCCGCCAATAAAATAAGGCAACCCACAGTTGGCATATGATATATATTTCCCTCGCTCCAACAAAATGATTTCTGCTTCTTCATCTAAACGTCTAAGCCGTGCTGCTGCAGAAGCTCCCCCTGCAACGCCTCCAATAATAATTGTTTTCATGGCATTAGCCCCTCTCTATCTTTCCCTTCCACTGTATAATACCACCAATGTTTGTCACATTACGGTATCCTATCTTCATTAGCTTTTCGCAAGCCTGCTGACTTCTGGCACCACTATGACAATAGACATAAATCTTGCTGTTCTTGTCGGCAACTTGTGATGTGATATTATCAATTTGATTGAGCGGTAAATTTTTGCTATTGGGAAGTCTTGCTTCGCGATACTCTTCTCTCGTGCGCACATCAAGTAAAACAATGGATGAATCTTCTGCTAACTTTTGAGCGGCTTGAATGCTAGGTAGAACCGGCACTGCTGTTTTAAATAGAAACATATTATCTCCTCCGATAAATAAAGTTAAGAATCATTTATTTAAATAATTATATTAGTAATTATTAATATACTAATATAATATGCAATTGTCAAGTCAAAATTGTAAAGATTTTAAAATAAAAATATATTTTGTTTTATCTTTCACTTATTTTTGGTGGCGCTTGTTGTCTTAATGTGTTTTGTCATAAAACCCAAGCCTTTGTTTTTTCAGGGAATCAAAAACAGGAATCTAAAATTAGATTCCTGTTTTTTGATTTTCTTTTATTATTTACGTTATCTTAGCACCCATTCAAACTGATTGGCCGTATCTAGCGGCTCGTAAATCATTTCGTTTAGATTTTCTTCATCGCATATTTTTAACATCTCAAAGAAACTGGTAGCTACTTTACACTCATGAAGCTTTTCACGCTCTACCCAAATCATTTCGCCTTCATCAGAAGACACTATTTCACCTTCAAATTCATTTGTCTTAAATAGCACAACGATATAACGTTCATTGTTCTCAATTTGAAATTGTTTAATTCCACAAATGCGAGGATTATGTATGGTCAGACCGGTTTCTTCAAAAACTTCTCTCTTAATTCCTACCACAAAAGACTCTTCTTTTTCAATATGCCCACCGGGGAAGGTAAGACCGCGCCAACTTGGTTTTACTCTGTCTTGCAACAAGATTTTGTTCTCTTGATAAATCATGCACGATGCTGTAACTGTTACCATTTCACTTCTAGACACATCCGTTCACTCCTCTTAAACATCCTAAGTTCTTTAAAATAATTCTATCATGTTCATGTTGCCAATGCAAATCAAATCTGAAATAAAGGACCTGTTCTTGACTCGCAATTTATATCGCTATATAATCAAAATATCGATCACAATTTTTTATATAAACAAAGGATATACACAATGGAATATAAAACCAATGTCATGAGATTGCTCGAAAAAAACAAGATTCCTTACCAACCACACAGTTATGCTGATACAGATGCTATCAGTGGAATTGAAGTAGCCAACATCTTAAACCAAAACCCCGAACAAGTTTTTAAGACACTTGTTACACGGGCACCTTCACGCAAATATTATGTTTTTATGGTACCGGTGGCCTCTGAGCTAGATTTAAAAAAAGCCGCCTCTTCTGTAAAAGAAAAGTCCATTGAAATGATAAAAGCCAAGGAACTCCTCCCTTTAACCGGTTATATTCATGGCGGCTGTTCACCAATCGGCATGAAAAAACAATTCCAAACTGTTATTGACTGTACAGCAGAAAATTTTGAAACCATTTTGTTCAGTGCCGGAAAAATTGGTTATCAAGTTGAAGCTAATTTAGAAAATCTTAAAGGTCTTTTTCCTTATTATTTTGCTGATGTGATTACACGCTAACAACTAAGAATTAAAACAGATACTGTCCTGATTTTATCACTCTATGTTTTTTAGCAAACCAAGATAGCCGCCTAACTGTCAAAAGCCAATTTCTGTATCTGCAAATTCTTTCTGTACAACCTCAAGCGATTATGCTATGATTTTATAGTTAGAATCATCTAACTACGATTTAACACTAAAGAGGTAAAACAGATGAACCCTGATCGTGAAAAAAGCTTTATATGGGAGGAGAATACCCTAAATGACAACATCAGACTTTGGAATATGGCCTCTATTTCTCTTTTTGATATCCGCCACGATTTAATCTCCCCTCATAATGCATTAACCAATTATCGTATGCCTACCAGCGCCTTTATCTATACATCAGGAAAAGATGCCAAGATAACATTAGGGAATACCCCTTATCATATGCAGCATTATGGTGTATTTCATAGCGGAAAAGGAAGCCACCTTTCAATTGAACCCACAAAGGATTGGCTAGAATACTATATTATTTTTTACAGAGCAGGCGAACCTACTTTCCATAAACGCGAATTTGAGACCCTTTTAAAATTCACGAATCCTTTCTGTCAACAATTTGGTTTCACACCTCAAAACCCACTTTTCTTTGCCTATGAATTACAAAAAATATATGAGCATTGGAAATTATCGGATTCATTGAACCTATTTTACAGTAAATCTGCATTTTATCAGCTTGTCTATCAAGTTTATGAGGAAATTCATAAAGGCCATATACAAGTTTTCGAACCCGATATCATCGCAATTGCTCAAGATTATCTGGACAAACATTATCGTGAACCTATTTCTATTCAAGAAATGTGCCGCTTATTAGACATCAGCTACAGTCATTTTCATCGCACTTTCAAGCAAAAAAATCATAAAAGCCCACAAGAATATCTCATCACCGCGCGTTTGAATGCGGCGAAAGATTTTTTGCAAAATAGCAATGCTAAGCTTCACGAAATTTCAGCTTATTGTGGTTTTCCCGACGAATCAAACTTTTATCGATTGTTTGTCAAAAACGTAGGCATGGCCCCCGGTGTATTTCGAGAGAAATCACAGTTAGGCATGAGAGATAATGCAATTGCAACAAAGACTCCTTTTCTTTATAATGAACAAAGTTCAGTTAGTTTGAGCAAACCCAAAGAAGAAGGAGCCTTCCCCATGTTTAAATTATTAAAAAACAAAGCTGTTTTGGCATCTGCTATGTCGCTTGTTCTGATGCTTTCTGCTTGTGCACCGGCAGCTAACACAAACAATTCTGAATCCACCCCTAGTTCTTCTGTCAGCAGTCAAGCTTCCGAAATTGCTTCTGAAGCACCCGACAGCAGCGAAACCAGAACCATTAGCACCATAAAAGGTGATGTAGAAGTTCCCGCCAATCCTCAGCGAGTTATCGCTACCTATGGCATGGGAGATGTGATTGCTCTTGGCATTACCCCGGTAGCCACCTACGACGCAGCCGGCTCTGCTTATGCAGAAAAAGTAGCAAGCCTCCCCGTTTGGAATGAGTTTGAGTCAGAGGAAATCATGTCTTATGAGCCTGACTTAATTCTAGTCATTAGTGATAAAGAATATGACGAAGCATCCAAAATTGCACCCACTGTTTTTGTTCCTTTTACTGAACTTTCTATGGACGAAAGAATTGCCTTTTTAGGAGAAATTCTGAATAAAGAAGACGAAGCAAAAAAATTGCTGGCCGATTTTAATGAAAAAATTACCAGCTCAAAAAAACAGCTTGAAGAAAAAGGTATTCTCTCTAAAACATTTAGTATCTTTGAGAGCAGCAGCAACGGAAGTATCTGGGTATTTGGTGATAAATGGGGACGCGGTGGCGACTTAGTATATAGTCATCTAGGCTTATCTGCTCCTAAAGTTATTGAAGACGAAATTATTGCTGCAGACCAGTATCGCGAGTTATCTATGGAAGTCGTAGGTGATTATGCTGGTGATTATATCATTTTTAGCGGTGAGTTGGGCGATTTAGAAACCAACCCTGTTTGGAACTCAATCCCTGCTGTTGAAGCAGGACATATTATTCCCATCGATTTCACGCTTTTCTATGATATTGATATCTACTCTTCAAATGTGCAGTTAGATTATTTAATGGACGCACTTATGAAAATCGGATAATAAATTATACATACGAGAAAAAACAAAAAACCTTGCCGGTTATTGGCAAGGTTTTTTGTTTTTTCTCTAACTAAATAATTCTACGTATTCATATTTAGTTTTAAAAGAATTAACAAACTTCTCGTTGTATTTATAGCTTTTAAGGGATATACTATTAAGCACTTAACTATTTATGTAATTTTATATCGTATAAAATTATTGCCAATGTGCTGAAAGGACAACAGCATGAATGATAATTTAATCGACCAATATATAAAGGCTCTATTTCGCTTTAGAAAATCGGGACTTGGCTTTCCTAAAATACCTACTATCAATATGACCGAATTTATGATTATGGAAAAAATCAGTCATACGGATTTTAATCACGCAGAGGGCAGTCCTATTGCAGACATTCAAGACTGCCTGCACATTACAAAACCAGCTATTTCACAGGTATTTACTTCTCTTGAAAAAAGAGAGTTTATTATCAGAGAAATTGATAAAACAAATCGCCGAAGAATTAAAATTAGCCTCACAGAGGAAGGTAAGCAAAATCTTAAAATAGCAAAGAAAATGGTTTCTCAAACACTACAAAAACTTTTTTCTAGTTTTGGAGAAGAAAAGACATGGCAGCTCATCTCCCTTTTGCAAGAATTATCTGATATTTCGGATACTGTCAGGGACGAAATGATATCTGATAATTCTTCATAACAAGTCGTATGAGACATTCTATTATTTTGACACAATAGTCGCAAGATGGCGATTTTCTGAAAGGGGCATATCAATTTGATTAAACTGCGAAAGTATCTAAAACCCTTCTTTACCGGGTTAGTAATAACCATAGCCTTATTATTTCTACAGGCTCTCAGTGAACTAAATTTGCCGAATCTAATGTCTGATATCGTCAATGTGGGCATTCAGCAGAGTGGTATTGAAAACGCTGCACCCGATGCTATCAGCGAAACTGGCATGAATTTTATAACCACCTTTATGGACGAAAACGAACGAGAGATGGTTGAAAGTCATTATACCCTAGTCAGCAATACCGATAAAAATCAAAACGGAAAGCTGTATCAGCAAATTTATCCAAACTCTGAATCCAACTTGTACATCAAGAATGAAATCAATGAAGAAGTCAGCAATCAGCTTAACCGCACCTTTGGTTTGTCTACCTGGACATTCATTAATGCCATGAAAGAAGTTGCTGAACAATCTGGTCAAACTAATTTGACAAGTTCATCCGATATTCATGATATTGATATGAAAGATTTATATAAAACCTTACCCCTTTTTGAAATGATGTCTGAAGATACCATGAAAGCAGCACATGACAACGCTTTATCCAATGACGATTCTATGCTAATGCAAAGTGGAATCGCCTTTGCAAAATCTTTTTACCGCGAGCTTGGCACTGACTTAAATCATGTGCAAACTAGCTATATTGTCAAAATCGGTCTTTTTATGTTACTAATTGCTCTACTGGGCGGCGTAGCTAACGTTTTAGTCAATCTGTTTTCCTCTAAAATTGCTGCCGGTGTTTCTCGTAATTTGCGTAAAGACGTATTCGAAAAAATTGAAAACTTTAGCAATAATGAATTTGACAAGTTTTCAACCGCCTCTCTGATTACGAGATGCACCAACGATATCACACAGATACAGCAATTGTTGATTATGGGCATTCGAATGATTTGTTATGCCCCCATCATGGGTATTGGCGGCATTATCATGGCTATCAGCAAAACCGCTTCCCTCAGTTGGATTATCGCCATCGCCGTGGTTGTCATTTTGGGTATCATCATGATTATCATGTCAATTGCTTTGCCGAAATTTAAGCTGATTCAAAAATTGGTTGATAAACTGAATCTTGTGTCTCGTGAAAACCTCAGCGGACTCATGGTCGTGCGTGCTTTTGGCACACAGGCACATGAACAAAACCGGTTTGACCAAGCCAATACTGACTTAACTAAAACCAATCTTTTTGTCAACCGTGTCATGGTATTTATGATGCCTGTTATGACTCTGATTATGAATGGCTTAACTTTGCTGATTGTTTGGAGTGGCGGACATCAAATTGCTGATTCAACCATGCAAATTGGTGACATGATGGCCTTTATGCAATATGCCATGCAAGTAATCATGTCTTTTATTATGATTTCTGTCATGTTTATTATGGTACCACGTGCGGCAGTGTCTGCTTCACGTATTGCTGAAGTTCTTGAAACAGAGCTAACTATCACAGACCCCAAAAATCCAAAACCTTTTTTAGCTAGCAAAAAGGGCTTTGTAGAATTCAAAGATATTTCTTTCCGCTATCAAGGTGCCGACGAAGACGCTCTTAGTCATATTAACTTTACCGCCAAACCGGGCGAAACCACTGCTATTATAGGCTCAACCGGTTCGGGAAAATCAACAATAGCCAATTTGCTACTGCGTTTTTATGACGTTACAGAAGGTGAAATTTTAGTAGACGGTGTTGACATTCGTGAGGTGAAACAAAAAGATTTACGTGATATAATTGGTTATGTACCACAAAAAGGGATTCTACTTTCGGGAACAATAGAGTCCAATCTAAAATACGGCAACAAAGAAGCCTCTGCTGATGAAATTAGAACGGCTGCCACTGTAGCACAGGCGATAGATTTTATCACAGAAAAAGACGACCAGTTCAATTCTCCTATTTCACAAGGCGGCACTAATGTTTCAGGCGGACAAAAGCAGCGATTGTCAATTGCCAGAGCACTTGCCAAAAAGCCGGAAATCTTTGTGTTTGATGACAGCTTTTCAGCACTGGATTTTAAAACAGATGCCACGCTAAGAAAGGCATTGAAAGAACACACCAGTGACAGTACATTGATTGTTGTTGCGCAACGAGTTGGTACTATCATGCATGCAGAACAGATTATTGTACTAGATGAAGGCAAAATTGCAGGCATAGGCACACACCAAGAACTTTTAAGAAGCTGTACTGCTTATTATGAAATTGCTTCATCACAGCTGTCAAAGGAGGGATTGTCATGAGTAATCAACCAAGAAGTACTTCATCACCTCAACCACATGGTCCTCGAGGTGGGCCCGGTGGTCCAATTGGTCTTACTGGTCCTAAAGCAAAAGATTTTAAAGGCACAATCAAAAAACTAATTCAATATCTTGGTTCCTATAAATGGAGTATTCTATTTGTTTGGCTGTTGGCTATTATTTCAACTGTCTTTACCATCGTCGGCCCAAAAATTTTGGGCAACGCCACCAATGAGCTAGTCAATGGTTTTATGAACCAAATAGCAGGAACTGGCGGCATTGACTTTCAAAAAATAGGAGAAATCATTTTATTTCTTGCCGTTTTATATTTGGTTAGTGCTCTCTTTTCGTATTTCCAGGGTTATGTTATGTCTGGCATCACGATGAAAATCACTTATACCATGAGAAATGACATTAGTGCCAAAACACATAAACTGCCTTTAGGCTATTATGATAAAACGACTCACGGCGAGGTATTATCCCGCATCACAAATGATGTTGATACAATTAGTCAAACCCTAAATCAAAGTTTAACGCAGATCATCACCTCCATAACTAGTTTAATCGGCATTTTAATTATGATGCTCAGCATTAGCTGGCAAATGACCTTGGTAACTCTCTGTATTTTGCCTTTAACACTGATTATCACTATTTTCATTGTTCAGAAGTCTCAAAAACATTTCAAGAGTCAACAAGAATATTTGGGAAATGTAAATGGTCATGTTGAAGAAATGCTTAGCAGCCACATTATTGTAAAAGCCTTTAATGGAGAAGAAGATTCTACTAAAATTTTGGGCGAATACAATGATTCTCTCTATAATTCAGCCTGGAAAGCAAACTTTCTTTCCGGTCTTATGATGCCTATTATGACTTTTATAGGAAATATCGGTTACGTGGCTATTTGCATTATCGGAGGATTCTTTACCGCTAACGGTAAAATGACTATCGGCGGCATACAAGCTTTCATTCAATATGCACGCCAATTTAATCAGCCTATTTCTCAAATCGCCAATATTTCTAATGTATTTCAGCAAACAGCAGCGGCCGCTGAGCGTGTCTTTGAATTCTTAGGCGAACCTGAAGAAACACCTGAAGCCGCTCATGCACTTGTTGTCAACGAAGATAAAAAAGCTTCAAACCCTGCTGCATTTGTACCAATCGAGGGTAATGTTACCTTCCAAAATGTTGAATTTGGTTACAATCCGGATAAAGTTATTATCCATAATTTCAGTGCAGCCGTGAAAAGAGGACAAAAAATTGCTATTGTCGGCCCCACAGGCGCTGGAAAAACTACCATTGTGAAACTCTTGATGCGTTTTTACGATATCAATAAGGGCAGCATTATGATAGATGGCCATGATATCAAAGACTTTAAGCGTGACGAACTCCGCTCTCTCTTTGGAATGGTCTTGCAAGATACTTGGCTCTTTAATGGAACTATTCGGGAAAACATTCGTTATGGCAAACTAACTGCTACTGATGAAGAAGTAAAAGAAGCAGCCAAAGCTGCTCAGGTTGATCATTTCGTTCGTACCTTGCCTGATGGCTACAATATGATTTTAAATGAAGAAGCGAGCAATATTTCACAAGGGCAAAAACAATTGCTGACTATTGCAAGAGCTATTCTGGCCAATCCCAATATATTAATTTTGGATGAAGCGACTTCCAGTGTTGATACCCGTACAGAAATCTTAATTCAAAAGGCAATGGACAATTTGATGCGAGGCCGCACTAGTTTTATTATCGCACACCGCCTCTCTACCATTCGAAATGCCGATTTGATTCTTTGCATGAAAGATGGAGACATTGTAGAACAAGGTTCACATGATGATTTGATTGAAAAAGATGGATTCTATGCGAACCTATATAACAGTCAATTCGATACAGAAAGTGCTTAATTGCCACAAAACAATCAGTAAAAATGGCCGTGTACACAAAATGCGCTAATATCTTCGGGTTATTAATCGGCATATTTTTCTTACAAACAACACATTATTTTATAACGGAAAAATCATACGAAGCGCCGGTGTCTGCACTGCCATTTTGATTCGTTAAAAGAAAGGCCTTTTATATGGAGAAACAAAATACACTCTTGATTATAAATCCGATTGCTGGCAGAAAAAAAGCCAGAACAATCTTATATAAAGTTGTAGATTCACTTTGCCGAAATAATCATAAAATCACGATTTTCACTACTACTTCTAAAGGGGAAGCTACTCAAATTATCAGAGAATATGCTTCTGATATGCAAAAAATTATTTGCTGTGGCGGCGATGGGACTTTAAATGAAGTTCTAAGCGGGTTATCTAGAGAGAATCTCCAAATTCCAGTGGGTTATATTCCCACCGGCACAACAAACGATTTGGCTCACGCTCTTGGACTATCTGTCAATGTTAAAAAAGCAATTAATGTCACATTGGATGGCAATATTAGAAAACACGACATCGGTTCTTTCAATGAAAATCAATATTTTTCTTATATTGCCTCCTTTGGCGCTTTTACCAAAGTATCTTATACAACCCCGCAGTGGATAAAAAACCTGATTGGCCATACTGCTTATATTTTGTATGGAATCTTTAATTTAAATGACATTCATTCTCATCGAGTAAAGGTTGTCGCTGACGGCAACGAAATCAGCGGAGATTTCATTTTTGGCAGCGTTTCTAACTCTACCGTGATCGGAGGAATCGTTAAACTGGCAAAATCAGATATTCATTTTGATGACGGAAAATTTGAAGTCATGCTAATCAGAACTCCCAAAAATGCTAAAGAACTGAAAAAGATTATACAAGGTCTTGTGCACCGCCGCTACGACTCACGTCATGTCTATTTCTTTAAAGCAAGTGACCTCTCTTTTCATTTCGAGGAAAGCGTAAAATGGACAATAGATGGCGAATATGCCGGTACAGCAAACGAAGTGGAAATTAAAAATCATATGGGTCTAGCGCACATTATGGGGCCTTAACTATAATATAATCTTATATTTTCTTAGAAAAGAGGCAACTCTATTATGCTAGAGGCCATTAAAAACAGGAGAAGTACTCGCAAATATCAAAACAGAAAAGTGGAAAGAGAAAAGATAGAACAACTATTTGAAAGCGTCCGATTAGCTCCGTCGGGAAGCAATACTCAGCCGTGGCGCTTTATTGTCGTTGAATCTGCAGAGACAAAAGAAAAATTGACAGCTGCCGATAACCATCAAAAATGGATGTTGGCAGCCCCACTTTTCATTGTATGTGTAGCTGACTCTCAATGCCGCATGGGCAATCATGCAGTAATCAAACTCGATGAGAACAGTGCAAATCCAGAATTAAAACAAATTATTCGTGACACTGCCATTGCAATTGATCATTTACTCTTAGAGGCAGAAAACTTAGGATTGTCCACCTGTTGGACAGCGTGGTTTGAACAAAACGCGGTCAAACCTATCTTGCATATTCCAGAAGACAAATATGTCTGTGGTATCATTACGCTAGGATACGGTGATGAGATGCCTAAGCAACGTCCCAGAAAACCATTAAATGAAATCGTCCGATATGAAAAATGGTGAGAAATATTTGCCTATCAAAAAATACTTATCTTATAAAAGTGAAAGATTTTTGCTTTTTCTACTGCCTAATAAAAAAAGTTCTGTTAGAGAGATTTACTACTCTATCAGAACTTTTTTTATTTTCTCTACATTGAAGCTTCGTGAGAATCCCACTTTCTTTCACTTACTTCGCATTCATGATGGATTTAAGCAATCCACCGCTTGCAAAGATATTTTTCATGAAATCGGGAAAAGGTTGTGCTTGATAGGTTTTCCCTGATGTATGATTCGTAATCACGCCAGTGTCAAAGTCGACAGAAAGTTCATCGCCTGCCTTAGTTTCGGTTGCTGCTTCGGGACATTCTAAAATGGGGAATCCGATATTAATAGAATTCCGGTAGAATATACGAGCAAAAGAACAGGCAATAACACAAGACACACCTGAAGCCTGCAAAGCAATTGGTGCGTGCTCACGAGAAGAACCACAGCCAAAATTCTTTTCAGCTACAACAATATCACCTTGCTTGACATTTTTAACGAAGTCTTTGTCTATGTCTTCCATACAGTGCGCAGCCAGCTCACTATGAGAAGAGGTGTTCAGATAGCGAGCGGGAATAATAACATCTGTATCAACATTGTCAAAATATTTATGTACTCTGCCTTTTGGTTCCATCTTTTTTACCGCCTTTCTCAATCTAAATCGTTCGGGTCTGTAATCACACCTGTCAAAGCACTAGCAGCGGCAACTGCCACTGATGACAAGATAATTTCTGAATCGGTATGTCCCATTCTGCCGACAAAGTTACGGTTCGTGGTAGAAACAGCTCTTTCGCCCTCTGCCAAAATGCCCATATGGCCACCCATACAAGGGCCACAGGTGGGAACACTAAAAACGGCTCCGGCTTCAACAAATATTTGAGCCAAACCTTCTTTCAGGCATTGCAGATAAATGTCTTGTGTCGCCGGAATCACGATACAACGCACTCCCTCTGCTACTCTCTTGCCTTTTAGAATTTGGGCTGCCAAGCGCATATCACTGATTCGCCCGTTTGTGCAAGAACCAATCACGGATTGGTCAATCTTGAGGCCTTTTGCCTCCTGTACTGTTTTAGTGTTTTCGGGCAAATGCGGCAAGGCAACGGTTGGTTTTAAGGCCGCCAAATCAATCTCGATTACACGAGTGTATTCAGCATCGGCATCCGCTTCAAATACTTGCAAATCGCCTTGATAACGGTCTTTGCAATATTCAAGTGTTTTTTCATCTACCGGGAAAATTCCATTTTTAGCACCGGCTTCAATCGCCATGTTGGCAATGGTAAAGCGGTCATCCATAGAAAGCGCTGCTACACCGTCACCGGTATATTCAATGGATTGATACAAAGCACCATCCACTCCAATTTTACCGATTAAATGCAGAATGACATCTTTTCCGCCGACATAAGGATTTGGCTTGTTCTTTAAAATAACTTTTATAGCAGTTGGTACTTTGAACCAAGCTTTTCCCGTAATCATGCCAGCCGCCATATCCGTTGAACCGACGCCTGTTGAGAAAGCACCGAGTGCACCGTATGTGCAAGTGTGTGAATCAGCACCAATGATGCAGTCTCCTGGGCCAACTAAACCTTGCTCCGGTAAAAGAGCATGTTCAATACCTACTGTGCCAACATCGTAAAAATGAGAAATGCCATATTGATTGGCGAAATCACGGCTTCTTTTACATTGTTGTGCTGATTTAATATCTTTATTTGGTGTAAAATGATCCATCACTAAGATAATTTTTTCTTTGCTGAAAACAGAATTTGCTCCGCATTTTTCAAACTCATTAATGGCAACAGGTGTGGTGATATCATTTCCCAAAACAATATCTAAGTTGGCATTGATAAGCTGACCGGCTTCCACAAAATCTAATCCGGCATGTGCCGCCAATATCTTCTGTGTCATTGTCATTCCCATAAGTACCCTCCCAATCTATCATCAATTTTATTGATTTGCTTCTTTTTGAACTTTTTCATTTGTGAGCAGACGCTGAAGAAGTTTATCTGATTCCTCATACCGTTCAACTGTTTCTGCTTTTTTCTGGATACTTTCGCTCTCACTGCGGAAAGAAATTCGATAGCGCTGCAAAAGCTTTAGAACGTCTTCTTCGCTAATATCTTCATCTTTTAAGCTTACCGGATGAAAATCTGCCAAAGCCGGCACGTCATTCCATTCAAGCATAGCATTTTCGTAGTCTGTTTTATCTTCGGGCATTGGCGTTCCATCTTTATAACGGAAAAAACCTTCAAAACCAGCTTGAGTTAAATAATCAAATGTTTTTTCATCGTGCAAAAAAATAAAGCTTTCATTTGAACTGATATCTGCGGTAAAACGTACCTGCGCGGCTTGAAATGTATTGGGATCAACTGACGGATCATTAACGGGATCACCAATGACATAATCATTAATTCTAAGCAATACTTCGCCGTCACCATTCACATCTTCTGCATATTCTTCCAAATAATTCTCAAGTTCTTCTTTTAAATCAGTAGGAAGGCTTACCGAAGTGAGCAGTGCCACATAATAGTCTGGTTTCTCTTTTGATACAATTGAGTAAATAAAACTGATTACCAAAGCAATCGCAACTAAAATGACAAAAATGATTGTTTTGTGGTAATGCCACCAATTTTTTCGAATATCTTTTTTGTCTGTTAGAACAATTTGGTTCGAGTGTATCGTATCTTCTTCTGAATCTACCAGATATCGTTCTCTCGCCATCTTCACACCTTCTTATCCATTAGTTGGGCCCGTTATCTTGTTAGGATAAAAGCATCCACTTGATTATACTTAACCGCACTTAACCGCTGCCATCTAAACGATATAATTTTTCCCGTTGTATTTCAACAGGATATTTTGCAACCGCATTTATTATGTATAATCATGCACAAAATTAAGAAATTTAATATTTATACTATTTTACTCATTTTTAAAGGATAAGTCAAGGCATTGCAAGTAAAACGCTCTCTATCTTTTGTAAAATTTATGTGTATGCTATGTATTGTAAAAATTCACTTGTGTGCAAATATACAGTATTCGACATTTCTTAAAACTACTTTCATCAATAGAAAAACAGGTGCAAATCCCGCTCATTCAATAGGCTTTGCACCTGTCTGCTATTTTTTCTTACACTAAGCTTTGCTTTTAATGTAAAGCAATCAAACTTTTTTGAGGAGTAGTTTAAATTTGAAACGCAAATTCATCAAGTCTGCGCAAAGCTTCTTGCAATTGTGCAAAAGGCAAGGCAAGGTTCATGCGTATGCTGTCGGGTGTATGAAAAGGCCTTCCATCTTGCCAAATTACACCACAGCGATAACCTCGGTGAAGCAGCGTATCCAATGTCTCTCCTGTTTCTTTGCACCATTCACTGCAATCTAAGTATAGCATGTAGGTTCCCTCCGGTTTTGCCAGCGAAACCCCTTTCCAATGACTTTGAATGTGATTACAGGCATATGCAATATTGTGAGTCAATATCTCTTTCAAAGCATCTGTCCACTGTGCCCCTTTCTCACTGTATGCCCCTAACAGCGCATACATAGACAGTACATTCATGTGATTATAGTGGGTTGCACTTGCGTGCTTACGCATACGATCTTGCAAGTGCTTGCTATAAACAATACTATACGAGCCAATTAATCCCGCCAAATTGAATGTTTTTGACGGCGCATAAACTGCTAATGTTCGCCTTTTTGCATCTGGTGAAACGCTTTGTGTGGGGATATGATGGTACCCTGTCAATGTTAAATCCGACCATATTTCATCTGAAAAAACAAGACAATTATTTTCTTTGTAAATCTGCATAGCCTTTTCAATTTCTTCTTTTTCCCATACTCGCCCACTGGGGTTGTGGGGAGAACAAAACACCGCAAAATGGATATTTTCTGCTTTTAACTTTGCATCCATATCGGCATAATCCATCCGGTAAACACCATTTTGATCTTGTACTAAAGGGCTGAGAATGCTTTTTCTGCCATTGTCTTCAAGACAGTGAGTAAAACCAATATAAGTCGGCGAATGAAGCAAAACTCCTTCACCAGGGGAGGTAAATACATTTAGTGCTGTCGCCAAGCAACCTAAAACACCGTTTTCATAACTGATGTCTTCTCGCTGTAGCCCTACAACACCATTACGTGTTGCTTGCCAGTCTAAAATAGCTTGATAATATTCCTCTCTTGCTTCAAAATATCCAAAAGCCGGATGTTTTGCACGTCGAATGATTTCTTCTGTAATGCTAGGAGCAGTCTCAAAACTCATATCTGCCACCCACATGGGAATAGGGGTAATTCCTATTTCTGGCTGCACTGGCAACCTAGGAATAATATCCAAAGCAATGGCATCTCTGCCTGCTCTGTCCATCATAGTTGTAAAATCAAATTCCAATTTTTTCTGCCTCCGTCTTTTTATATGCCGTTTCTACAACGCTTGCCAAAAATTTTGCAGTCCCTTCTACTCCTAAAAAAGCGGAATTCACCATAATATCCATATGATCTGGATCCGCTGGGGCATATTTTGCATATCGCATGTGATAGGCCATGCGGGCATTATCAATTTCGGCGAGCATCTTCTTGGCTTGTTTTGGCGTCATACCCAACTCGTTTACACAGTTAATAACCCTGTCTTCATACGGTGCATAAATATAAACACTAATATGATTTTCAAAATCCTCCAACACGCTGTCAGAACAGCGGCCAACTATAATACAGCTTTCCTTTTCCGCAATTTCTCGTATCAATTGAGATTGAATGGTAAAGATTCGATCTTGTATTTCTCTATTCCCACTACCCAACGGTTCTTTCATTTTGGCCCATCCTGTAGCAGCTGTTTCCTCTAAACCGCTAATCACTTCTACGGGCAAGTTCAATTTCTTAGAGACCATTTCAACAATATCTCGGTCATAATATTCTACCCCTAATAGCTCAGATAAAATTCTGGCTACGGGTCTACCCAAGCTGCCAAACTGCCGAGAGATTGACATGCAAAACTTTTTCATGATGTTTCCCCTCCCTTTTCCATATACGAAACTGCATAAAGTGCCGTTGCCGCAACCCCAAGCTGTAAAACATTTTCATCTACGTCAAAATATTCGTTATGATGCTCCGCACCGCTTCCGTAGTCGGCGTTTTGAATCCCCAAAAAGGCAAAAACTCCTGGAAATTCCTGCAAATAACGAGCAAAAGATTCTGATGCATACCAGGGGGGGCATTTACATATGGTATCTGCTGGCAGATATTTGCTAAGTATATCGTCTGCCAGTGCGGCGCA
Source organism: Scatolibacter rhodanostii (assembly GCF_900197595.1). Classification (GTDB taxonomy): domain Bacteria; phylum Bacillota; class Clostridia; order Oscillospirales; family Acutalibacteraceae; genus Scatolibacter; species Scatolibacter rhodanostii. The sequence goes on from NZ_FZLO01000001.1 coordinate 952,824, forward strand.
AACTACATCATTGATCACTGGGCCACCAAATATTTCTGTTTCAGGCAAATTCACTGTGCAGTGGTGCATTTTTGCTGTATACTCTGCGACCTCTCGCACTATTTTTGCTGCCTTTTGCCCTGCTTGTTGGTTAAAAAATCGCATTGTGCCAATGATAGTAGCCGTATCAGGAATGATATTGCCAACGCCGCCGCCTGCAATACCTGTTACACCATAGGTCACCGCATCTTCGGGATTCATTTGCGCCAAAAGCGCACCCGGAATATTCGTTACAATATCGGCCGCTGTGTAAACAGGGTTTCGAGATTTGTCTGGACGAGAAGCATGCCCGCCTTGTCCGTTGACTTGAATATTAAGAATTGCACCACCAGCCATTCTTGGACCTGCATCTACACTGATTTTCCCAGACGCAAGCCCTGCATAAACATGCATAGCCCAAACCGTGTCTGGTTTTAGCCTCTGAAGTTTTTCAATCATCTGATTCACACTTTTCCCGCATTCTTCTCCTGCTTCAAAACAGAAATAAAATATTCCACAAAGTGATGATTTAAGAGAATGCAGCAGGGTAATACTGGCAAGCAGCATAGCTGTGTGTGCATCGTGTCCGCAAGCATGACAGGTATCTGCCTGAGAAGACATACAAGTGCGATCACCTTTTAGATTCTGTGGATTTTCAACCATGGGCAAAGCATCCATATCGGCTCGAAGCGCTACTCGTTTTCCAGGTTTTCCGGTATCCCATATGCCAATCAGCGCGGTTTCTGTAACGTCTATGTGAGGAATTCCGAGAGAGTCTAATCTATCACACACAAGCTGACGTGTTTGGTATTCTTTTCCTGCTATTTCAGCATAACCATGTATAATTCTCCGTAGCTGTATAACTTCCTCGGATAAATCAGCAGCACCTTTTTTTATCTGCTCATATATGTTCATGGTTACGCCTCCTTTCCACTAGATCCATTGGTAATCCTATTTAGGAAAGCTTTTGTTCGTTCTTCTTTGGGATTATCAAAAATTTCGTGTGGTTCGCCTTGTTCCACAATCACACCATCTGCCATAAAAACAACCTTGTTGGCAACCTCTCTGGCAAAACCCATCTCATGAGTAACCACCACCATAGTTGTTCCACTCTTAGCAAACTCTTTCATTACATTTAAAACATCGCCAACTAATTCTGGGTCAAGTGCTGAGGTGGGTTCATCAAACAGTACAACCTCTGGATTGACGGCCATAGCTCTGGCTATACCAACTCGCTGCTGCATACCACCGGAAAGCTGTGCTGGATAGTAGTCATATTTTCCAGTTAATCCCACTCGATCCAGCAAGTCGCGTCCGTCCTTTTCAGCTTCCTCTTTTTTCACTTTGCGCGCTAGAGTGAGGCCAAGTGTTACATTCTGTAAAACTGTTTTATTGACAAATAAATTATAATTTTGAAATACGAATGAAGTTTTTCGGCGGATTTCAAGCTTCTCTTTACCTGTTACTTTTTTTAAGTTATAGTCTTTTCCGCAAAGATTCATTTCGCCGTCATTGGGTGTTTCCAGTAAGTTTAGACATCGAAGAAGGGTTGTTTTGCCCGAACCACTGGGGCCAAGTATTACAATGACATCCCCTTTGCTTACTTGCATATCCACAGATTTTAATATTACATTCTCTCCAAAAACTTTTCTCAGGTTTTTAACCTCTAACACAGGCATATATTTCCCTCCTTTTTAAGCAAGCTGTTTTACACTTCTGGAGAAGTGTATTTCTACTTTTCTACTTGCGATTTCAATGATGATTCCCAGCACCCAAAAAACCAACGCCGCGGCAACATAGGCCTCTATGTAAGAATAGTAGGTATTCGCAGCAACAATAGCACCGTTCATAATATCCATCACACCAATTACGCTGACCAACGAGGTCGCTTTAACCAAACTTAAAATACTATTGGTCAAAGGAGGAATAACCGCACGAATGGTTTGAGGCAGAATAATATGAAAAAATGTTTGACCAGCTGTCAGTCCTACGGTGTATCCGGCTTCATACTGCCCCTTACCAACGGATAGCAAACCTGCCCGAATCACTTCAGATACTCCTGCTAAGCTACTGATACTCAAAGCAGCGATTGCCACATAAACCATATCCACATTTTGAATATTTGCTTTGACACCAAGAAAGGCCATAATTGGTGAAAAAGTAATAGTAAACACTAAATATACAATGAGCAACACCAAGTTTTGAGGTAAAGCTTTGAGCAGTGCCAGCAAAAAATCACAGATTGGCTTTATCACCGGCACCTGATATACACGAGCCATAGCCGCTAAAGTGCCAAGCACACAGCAAATCAAGAGTGTCATCAAACTCATAAACAGATTTTGCGGAATATAAGAAACCGCTGCTTTTAAACTGTCTAAAAAATAGCCTAAATTGAGCATGATACTTCCACCTCCTTGACCACTTCTTTTTCTACTCTTTTTTTCATTCTTTTATTGTCAAAATCTAGGTGTCTGCTAATTCGCATAAACACTTGCTCCAAAACAATGCTGATAACAGCAAAGACAATTGCACAAGCGATGTAGCCTTCTAACGGATGACCGGTGCGGTTGCCCAGAGACGCCGCCTTTCCCATCATATCCACTACACCCACCATATAAGCAAGAGCCGTCGCCTGAAATAAAGAAACAAAGGTAGTTCCCAACATAGGCAGAGCAATGCGAAATGCCTGAGGAGCTGTAATTTGCCATAGTGTCTGCAAGCCTGTCAATCCGCAAGCCTGCCCTGCTTCAACCTGACCTACTGGCACAGCCAGCACCGATGAGCGAATGGTTTCTCCAATAAATCCACTCATGTTTAGCCCATATGCCACCAGTACATACACAACACTATCAATTTCTGAAGTATCTATCCCTATAGCTCCCAGCAAAACTGGCGTGCCAAAATAAATCACAAACATTTGGCAAATAACAGGTGTGCATCTTATGTATGAAAGAAACACTGCTACCACTTGACTAAGCACCGGAATTTTCTTGATTCGGATGGCTGCCAACAAACATCCTAAAAGCAATCCTGTTCCAAAAGCGACCAGTACAATCCTAAGGGTTACCGGAAATTTTGCCATAATATCCGGAAAATACTCCCACAACCTTTCCCAACTGAACATACCCTCTCACCTCTTTATATTCTTTTATGAAATATAGTTTAGGCATTTGGATTTTCTGTGTAGTCTGCACCCAACCAAGTCTCACTTAAAGCTTTCAATGTACCATCTTCTCTTAGTTCTACCAGTGCAGCATCAATATCTTGCTGCATTGCATCAGAGCCCTTGCTGTATACAAAATAGGCCCCGCAGTCATAATCGGAAGTTGTCACATTATAGTCACTATACTTCATAAAACCATCGTACTGCTCACTGAGCGTATCCAAATCATATTGGCTACCCACAAAAGCATCATATAGGCCACTGGTGATTCCCTGATAGACAACTGTGTTGTCTTTGATGTATTGTAGTTTCACCGCTTGGTCTGGATTTTCTTCATTCCATTTTAATAAGAGTGATTCTGACATAGAACCGCTGGTGGTAGCAATTGTTTTACCAGCTGCACTAGCAAGATCTGTGATGTCCGTTCTGTCTTTAGAAAAACCGATGCGGAAATTGCCAAAATACATATCTGCTTCTTTAGCATAAAGGTAGTTTTCTGCACGTTCTGCCGTATAACCGAAGTGGTGTACCGCAACATCATATTTTCCTGTATCTAAACCAATCAGCAAATTGCTGAAGTCATCGGGAGTCACAACAAATTCATACTTATCTCCCAGCTTTTCTGATATTGCCATCATAACATCGTAGTCATAACCGGTAGGCTGATCATCGTCATCCAAATAACAGAAAGGGGTGAACATATTGCCGATTCCTACTTTTAACTTTGTTTTCTCACCGGCAGCTACCTTTGTTGCGCTCGCTTCACTTGATTGTGACGAAGAAGATTTTGATTCAGCAGAGCTGTTTGTGTTTTTGCTACCACATGATGCAAGCAATGTCAAAATCATTGTCAACACAAGGGCCAGGCTTCCTGCTTTTCTGAATTGGAATTTGTTTTTCATAATCAATGCCTCCTATGACAGTGTAAGTTTATTCAAAGACAGAAAACAAAAAGCGCCAATCCCTAAACACGGGATTGACGCCGTTGTCAAAAAAAGCGTCAACCCTCTGTAAAGAGAATTGACGCCATTGTCTACTTTTTTTGCTTAACTGCTCTGAATTTAGACCTATAATAGCACTGCTGTTTCTATCTGTCAAGAATTTTTTTGCGCAGTTTTTAACTTTGAGATTCAGCTAAATTAAAAGCATATATTTTCACCAAAAAAATATAAAATTGTATAAATAAACTATCTATTCAGCATTTTATACAATTTAATCATTTTTCATGTTTGTTTAAAATATTGGAATCCGTTAATCGCTAAGTAAACTTCATCTAGCTAATAGACTTGGCTATCACTCTAATCCTTGATTCTGTAGCAAAAAAAGACCTTGAAAGATTAGAAAAGTAACTTACATTACCTCATTTAATCCTATCAAAGTCTTTAAACTGCAGAATTATTTTCAAATTTTATCAATAATTATTTATCCGCCAAAGGTCTCATCGTGGGGACTTGCGGTTGGGGCATTTTATATGCTTTCATCCCGCTTCGTCCTATTCCAAAAGTCTTGATATTACTAAGTTTTTGAAACCTCATATAGTCCATAGAGCTTCGTCCTTTTCCGTCATTTGCCGCGGCAAAAGTTGTAAAAAACTTGTAGTAAGTTGTAATAGCCACCAAGTTCCCAAACAACCTATTTGCAACTTGATATACAAATAAGTATAACATACGCATAACGGAGATTCAAGTCAACCGTTTTGTATGAACGGTTGATACATTTTATATTAAGGAGGCACTATGCCAGAATATTAATTAGAAATTAAACAAGTTGTGACCTATCCACGCTGCCGGATTTATCGGCAACTTATTCAAAGTCTGATGAAAGACCGGAGCATTCGCGTAAAAGGAGGCTCCGGTCTTTTCTATTATCGGATGCCTGCTGGGAAATGCATTTATCCCGCACGCGAGGCGTGACTACGATCCGCATAGGGCTGACCATCCTTTGGGGCACTAATAAGCCGGTCGCAACTTTTGAACTGACACTCTCCCCCTACCGGGAGAATTCCACAAGGAGGGTTAAATGATGAAAAAGAAAGATCAAATAATTAATATTACTGAAAATCCGCTGTATCATGACACATGGAAATTACTGAAAAAATACCGTGATGTGGTTTGGAGTCTGGAACTATCCGTTCAGCAGGTCCGCAGCAAGTTTGAAATCGAGTACGGCAGCTCCATCGAAGAATTTTTAGATTCTATCTACCTCGCCGGTGCCGATCTAGCCGGTTCGGAAATCGAACATCATGCCAAGTGCATTGAGCGCAGTTATCAGATGCTGAAACTGCTGGATACGGCCATTGATTTGCTCCGCAATAAACATAAAAACGGTGAATCCTATTACTGGCTGTTGCACTACTCTTTTCTCTCTCCTCAGCAGATGCGGAATGTGGAAGAAATCATCGAAAAGCTGCGACTTCATATCCGTGACATCTCTTTTCGCACCTACTACCGCAGGCGGAGGGAAGCCATCGATGCCTTGAGTTCTGTCCTGTGGGGCTACACTTCCAAGGATAGCATGGAGATTTTGGAGCAGTTTTTCCCTGTTGATAGGGGTAGCAAATAATTAGCGCAAGGCAGGAATGAAATTGGCACGGTTTTTCTCTTTCGGCGTAAATCCTTATGTGTTAAACTGAATACGCTCAAATTTATACCCAAAACCGAATACGGGCGGCAAGCCGGCACTTTTTTAAGCAGGGTGCTTTTTTTCTGCCCCAAAGGCTAACGACCTGAAAGACCATACCCTCATTGGATGTGGTCTTTTTCATTTCTTTGAGCAAAAAATACAGAAGGTGTGCAAATTGAAAAAAATGATGTTTCCCAAATCCCAGAAGCAGTCGGAACCTAAGATTCGGCTACGCCCCCATTCCTATCGGCAGGATTGCTTATACCGCTTCTCTATGCATGATGTTCTGCCAGCCGGCTTTTGCTGCCACCGATGTCTGGATCAAGGCCAAAGAAGTCATGCAGGATGTCTACAACCAAATTCTGTTGATTTCAACGGAGCCGATTTTTCGGCTATTGTTCACACAAAGAGTGTGAATCGTGGCCATCCTCGCTATATAAATAGGAAAATCCCTAAAAAAATCAGTAGAAAAGTGGCCCTACGGGCGCAATTATCCTACTGACATTTGACTACAAACGAAACGACGTGTGCAATGCGAGTTTTGTCCCTGTACTATCTCAAAAAATAATAGATTCCAAGGAGCCACGCACAAAAATCAAATACAGTTTAACATTATCACTACATATAGTATTTTTCAATTATTCCATCACCAACCATATGCGTATAAAATATAGGTATATGATAATCTAATTGCATTTATTTCAACATATACTTTCTGTTTTTACTGTTTCCAACTGGTATAAGGGCCCCTTGCTCTACTAGTTTTTTTAGTATACGCCCAGACATAGTTTGAGATACTTTCAAAAGCTCCTCCACATCTTTTCGTGTGACTTCTGTTTTGTTCTCGACCAACCCAATTACAGCCTGTTCCTGCTCTGACAATAAACCTCTTTCTTGTAATATATTTTTATTAGGAAGCGTAATTTTAAAGGCATTTTCAGAGATTTCAAACTTAGGCTGTAGAGGAAAACTCTGGTAGCTTTTTAAAATCTTTGGGATTCCCGTTCCATATGCCTCTATCAGTGTAAGCCGATAGAAAATGTGTGCAAGATTTTCATTGCGAGTTATAGAAACGCCAAGCATGATATCATCAGCCGAAATACCTCTGACGAGCCCACCCACTGATATAAATTCGATTCTATCATCAAATATACTAATCAATGTGCTCGCACTATAGGAATAATCCCGGTGGACTAAAGAATTCAGCAACGCTTCTCTTAATGCATCTTCCGGATAATCCCTCTTGTCTATCCGGTGAAGCCCTTCAAATTCTGCCCGAGTGCGATTGTACTTGGAAATGTATTCGTATACCTCGTTCAGCTGCTGCAACAGTGAACCATTGAATTCACGCCGATCCTTAAATACCGATTTGTCAGTTCCTTCAAATACGGCTGCCTTGACGGTATGCACACACTGATCGGAAAGCAGATAAGCCAGGTTTGTATAGATTCCATCTGCATTAACAAGTTTCAATGTTTTGTATTGTGCCATGCCAAAAGGAACTTTTCGAGAAGAGAATTCCCTTTGAGCAGCCTCGAAGGTGATTTCTTGATTTAGAGAACGCATATCCTCGTAGCTGTCTCCATCTGTCTCCTTAATCATTTTTCGAATGGCACTTTCCGATGCCGGTACCGTGGAAGCGCCCTGGCGAACAAATACGCCTTCAGGACGCAGCCCTTTTCCTATCAGATAATAGGGACTCTCTGTCCCTCTTTGTACTATAATTTTAATAATTCTCTTATTCTCCAACTCTTCTGTCTCGTATGAAGTAAACAGGGCAATATCCGGTTTGACTGAATCACGTATCATATTGGATAATTTTAAAATTTCATTATCTGTATTCTCTATTCCAACGATCTCTCCAGAATCTTCAATCCCAACATAAACAATTCCTCCATCTGTATTGGCAAAGGCTATTACTGTTTTACGAATATCATCGACCACCTGTCGCTTTAATTCCAGATTTAATCCTTCTATAAACCTCATATTCAGACCTCCTTTTTCCTAACACACATTCTAACACATTCTAACCATTCTCGTCAACGAAATGTGTTAGCATTTTTCGACCACATTTGTCAGTCAAATGCAGATTATTCTTTCACAATTACTGCAAACCCACGCGCCAGCACAACATGATGTGCTTTATATCTTGATATCCCTCTTTGTATAGCGGTATACTTCCAAGGATAGTATAGATGTACTAGAATAGTTTTTCCCCAAGAACAGCACTCCATAATACTTAAGTTTTGTCAACTCTTCTTTATTTACAATCGTACTTCATAAATTTCAAACTTGAAGTACGATTGTAATTTCATTTAAAACAGCTTTAGAAATTAAACTTGTAAATACAAACTTTTCGCCACTATTTGCAGAAAAAATATATATTCATACTATTTTATTTACAAGCTAATGTACAAATTTATTTCTCATTGACAACACTATATATAATTTATTTACTCTAAGGAGGTCCAAGAAATGGCAAAAATTAGAAAAGACCACGAAGGTCACATTCTTCAAAAAGGTGAGTGTCAACGCAAAGACGGAAGTTATGTCTACTTCTATACGTGTAACGGGAAACGTAAATATCTCTATGACACGGATTTGTTATGTTTAAGAACTAAGGAAAATAAGATTACAAAAGATATCAAGGATGCCATTAAAGAGCACCCCGTAATAGGTAAAGGCAGAAAAGACCGCAAAGGTCGCAATCTTCATAAAGGTGAGTGCCAACGTAAAGATGGATATTATGTCTACTTCTATACGTGTAACGGAAAACGCAAATATGTCTATGACAAGGATTTGGCGAGTTTGAGAATTAAAGAAAAACAAATAATAAAAGATTTAGAAGATGGAATTCGAACACAAGAGAGCATGGGTATCACCTTGAATGATATGTTCCATACTTACATGCAAACAAAAACAAGCCTGAAAGAATCAACCCGTGCCAATTATATGTATCTATGGCAGCAGTACATCCAACATGCTCCTTTCGCAAATTGTCCGCTTCCATCAATCCGCAAAAGCGATATTCTGCTTTTTTATTCTAAGCTATTAGAAACCGGGTTTGCTATCAATTCGCTTGAAGGCATAAACAATTTAATTCACCCCACCCTTGAATTAGCAGTTGATGATGATTTAATTCGAAAAAATCCAAGCCAAGGTGTATACCACAGCTTTAGTAGAAATAATACAACTCCTCCTCGTATTGCACTCACACTTGATCAGGAGCAAAAATTTTTAGAATTTATAAAAGGAAGCCCCACTTATAGACATTGGCTACCCGTTTTTGTTACACTTCTTGGTACTGGCATGAGAGTATCCGAATGTACTGGCCTTACCTGGAGTGATGTGGATTTTGAAGCAAACACGCTATCCGTCAACCACAGCTTGATTTATCGAGTCATTGATGGACATGCAGGCTTTCATATTTCTACTCCTAAAACTAAAAACAGCACTCGTATTATACCTTTAATTCCTAAAGTTGCAAAAGCTCTTCATTTATTACATGAAGAACTCAGCCGTGTATCCACTGATTCCGAACTTTCTTTAGCAGGGTATCATGGGTTTGTTTTCCGAAACCGTTTCGGCTCGTTCCTTGGAGCACATGCAATCAATCGGGCAATTGACCCAATCTGCAAGGAAATTAATTTAGAGGAAACCGAGCAAGCAAAAACGGAGAAGCGAAAACCTCGGCTACTGCCACATTTCAGTGTTCATAATCTCCGGCATACATTTTGTACAAGACTATGTGAAACCACCACGGATATAGCTGTTATTCAACAAATCATGGGGCATGCGGATATTGCGACAACACTTGAACAATATAATCATGTCTCACAGGAACATATTAAAATTATCATGGGGAATATAATCAACGATCTATCCCTCATGTAAGATTTGTTCCTTACAACGAAGCAACCAGTCAAAGCAGCTACTATATATTTTCTTTTTCTATTACAATCTGCAGATATCTGTGCTTACTAAGTGAGGCCAACATTTAAAGCTGTTTTACCGTAAACTTATGTAAAATCACAGAATCATTCTGATATCATAGCCAGATGACTACCGGCTACCTAACAGCTAAAATACAATTTGCAAAAAAATCTTGACACTATCAAATCACCCTGTCCAGTTTCGAATTGACAGGGGCAGCTAACCTTTTTGTTCTTTATATTGGCCTCTTCACAGAGCCTGTGGTTTTGTCATATTAAAGCAGAAAAAAGCGCAAAGGCATCTCGCCCTTGCGTACTGATTTTTTTACTCTCTCTTAATCTGTACTTTTTTCACTCATCTTTCCGCTGCAACAGGACAATGGACTCGCAGTGTCTTGTTCGGCCAATAATAATGCGTTGTAAAGCTGGTTGTGCCTTTGAGTAACAATACCTCTAATAATAAGCCTATTCAATATTCAAAAGTTTTCTTTATAGTCAAATTGTATTCGATGCGATGTCTGCTCGGAGCATACCCAAATATATTCACTATTAACAACATCACGAATAAGATGCATATTTCCAATGGGCTTTGATTTACAAAACGGGCATTTTTTTGACTTCACTAGAAATACTTTCCCGTCAATATTTTTGTAAACTTTTCCAACACTTCTTATGTTACTTTTAACTTCATCGAATTTAAATTGGTTTATTATCGTATTAACCATATCTTTCTTGGAAACAAATTCAATAAACTTCCCGTTTCTTTTTAACTTAAAAATATGTACTAAGTCTATTGTAAATGCTACAATTAAAAGAAATGCACCAATAGCACATAAAAGTAACACCCCTAATAAAATTAAATGTACGTTTAATTGCAAGTCGATACTTTGACTAGATGACAAATACCTTCCTAACCCCGATGCTATAAGTGCAAGTATTCCACCAATCATTGCCTCTACTATCTTTTCGATTAGTATTTTTTTAATAGAAATTTCTTCTTTTTCTACAAGTGTATCTTTGTAATATTGTTCACCTGAGTTTAGAACAACTGTAGTGCTTTTATCATAGATTGTGCCATTATTATCTCCGTTAATATCTCTCATGTAATCTTCCTTAAAATATACTCTTCATTTGCTCTATAACCTGCTTTGCTTACGCAAAAATTCAACTGCTTGTTGTACAGCATCATTATCTGGTTTGAATTGATCCCAATCATCCCAAAAGTCTTTTGTAGCACTTACTGGCCTGTGACTCACTTCAGGTTTATCAAGTAAAATCTTACTTGGGAGAAGAATTGCATCTCCTACTATTAAAGCTTCCCCCACATCCAGTAACGGCAAGAAATCAATTGTACTTTTCAGAGAATCCGGCAATAGATTCTTTATTACCCCCTTATCCCTTTCATTTGTTAAGCGAAGAACAACAAAATTACTACACTGACTTAGAATTGTCTTACTAACATCTGATGGGCGTTGGCTTACAGGCAATAAAGAAACGCCATACTTTCTGCCCTCTTTTGCTATACGCTCAAAATTATATAATGCTTGCTTTTGTACTGAATCTGCTTCATCTTTAGTTGGTAAATATAGATGTGCTTCATCACAAACAAGCGTAAATGGTGTCCTTTTATCTGCCTCCATCCAAAATTGGACATCATATAGTAATCTTGCTAATGTTCCTGTTACAACCGGCAGAACATCTGATGGAACTTCTGAAAAATCGACTATTTTAATTCCTTTTTGAGAATCATTATAACCTAAAAGATTACATAACATTTCGGCAAGCCAAGTATAGTTTCTTGTACCAACATGTGGTTGGAACATAAACCCATACGTTTTATCTGCGATCTTGGTTTCCAATCGAGAAATAAATCGTGTTAATTTGCCTTCCCAATCACCTTTTACTGGAGCATTATTTTTTCCAACCCCTTTTCGAGTATCATCATCTTGTAGTTTTTCTATAAGCGATTTCATATCGAAAGGAATTGGCGAATCAACCGTAAACGTCTTGGCGATATCATGCTTATTTTCTTTACTCAAAGTTTCCAATTTTAAATCACGAATGTGCAAAGTAAAACGAGATGCTTGATTGGGAGCATTTGAATCGCTCCGATCAAGTATCATTGACAACATTTCTTCTCTGTTTAATAGCCAGTAGGGTAAAAATAATATGTTCTTTTGATTTTTCTCCAGATCACCTGGTCCAGCAATTTTATAAGATTCCGCTATCTTATCTTTCCCTTCGGTCAAGGAGCCATATTCTCCGTGCATATCAAGTACGATAATATTGGCATATTTTAACTCGCTTGCCTTTTCCAAGATATTGGCTACGCACCAACTTTTTCCGGAACCCGTGCTTCCCAAAATTGCTGCATGTCTTTGAAAAAATTTGTTACCATCAAGTACCGCTTTAGCATTGTTATCCATCATAAAGGTGCCAAGTTTTAATTGTTTTTCAGATTGAATTGAATTGCTGAGCAAGTTCATAAAACTTTGCAAATTGGCTCCTGAAATGCAATAACATTTGCTTTCAATCTGTGGAAATAGATCTACGCCTCTCTTGAAAATATTCTTTTGTTCTCCTAATACCATATGATAAGTTCCGATTATATTAACTTTAACATAATCTGCAGAAGATACCATGATATCAGTTTCCTCCGTGGTTTCATCTTCAAAATCTTCTATATACTTTCTTGTTACTTTGTCAATTAACGAAATGAGTAGCTGATGTTTCTTTCCTGTTTCAATAGCAACCAAATTACCCACACTAATCTGACCCATAATATTAGAGTTTTCTATTTCAACAATAATTTGTGCTGTATCAACATAAGTAACACTACCCAATAATTCATTTTCAGCGAATGATATTTGACTACTCATTAGAATACCTCCTTAATCATCTCTCTAATATCCCATAAATTTACATCTGGAAAGAAGCTTTCTCCGTCTTTATTTATAACTAAAGTTCCATTATCTCGATTACAAATTCCTATAACATTTTTACACCCTTTTACTACTTTCACTGCCTTATCAGATAATGAATAAGTAAGAATTAACGCAGGTTTATTTGAATTTAATTGACGCATTAAATGAGTCTCCAGATGATCATCTCCAAATCCATAACCAATAATTATGTATCTCAAAGCAGTGTCTATTGCCGCGTTGGCTCGTGCACGATGTGTATCAAACGGTTCATTATATCCTTCTCTGTATTTATTGATACCCGGAGTAATAATTAAGCAATTGTTTTTTTCTAAATGAGGAACTGAACATGCACAGCCATTAATGTGATACCAACTTAAACATCCATGGGGTTTTAAAACCGTTACTTTGGGTGAATATTCAACTCGACTTTGTCCTTTTAGTTTATAAATACTTTTACAAAAAGAATATTTACTTTCATCGGGAGAGAACTGACAAATAAATTTTCCAACAAATAATGTGTCTACTCTGATTTCATTCATTTCGCAGCTATATTCAACAAGTCTATCATAATTGGTGGTTATAACGGTTAATCCATTGTTCCTTATGTTAAATTTTTGTAAATAGTCGGAAAGTCGAAATTGTTTAGCCCCCGACAAAACATTATTTAAAGCCTCATTTTCAGCAGACCGAATAAATGCCGCCGTAGTTTCTCTTATTTTTTCTTCTACAATACTTGTTGGTTTTTGACTATGAAGTGCTTCTTCAAGGCCTTCACCTACTTTTAATCTATCTGATATAGCCTTCCAATTGTCCACGTCAGCTTTTTCACTGATTTTATCTGGTAGCTTGTCCTGCAATTCTATTGATAAAGATCCCATCCCGGGTATTCCCTCAGCTACTGATAAGCCTGAACCAATAATGGTAACTGTGTTTTCTTGAAAAAAATCTTGGATAATAGTCTTTACATCATTCAAGTCCAAACTAAGGTTCACCCCTCTCTCTATCAAAGCCTAGATATTTTTTTATAATTACTTTGAAATTTTCTATTGTTGTACTTTTACAAGATATTTTTCTAACACTGCTGCATTAGAAACCTGAGTTGCAAACATGTTCATTAATAATAGAATTTTATCATGAATTTCATTATATCGTTCCTCATCGAGACTTAAAGTTTCAATTCGTTCCCCATGAGCTATTTTATTTCTCATGTTCAGAAGAACCTCGTCAATCAAATTATAAGAACTTTCATATTGCGTACAATCCAAACCAATGGTTGCCATTATTTCTATGAAAATTTGAGAGTTTAGGTTGCTATTTGTTTTAATGATTCCTTCTTGAGGAATGCAAGACCTTTTATCAAAACTTTCAAATATTTCATTAACAATACACGTCTGCAAAGTTGTTTTTCCGGTTTCCTCAAATTGTTTTAATCTCTCTTTTATAGAAACCGCAAGAAAGTTATTCGTTAATTTGTTATACGGCAAAGACAAGTTTGATACATAAGACAAATAATAGCCAGCAATATTTTTTATTGAACCTTCCCAATGAGCATAAAGTAATGCAATGCCAGATCGGAGAGCAGTATCCTTAGCAAATAACCTAGCCTGACTGATATTAGCTTTAATTGCAGTCAATTCACGTTTTCTCCATGCCATCTCTCTATCAATTGCATCTTGTAATTCACTAATTGTTCTGATTTTCATGGCTTAAAGTATTCTACTCCAAATAAAGATAGCTCCTTGTATCTCGGAATAGCTTTAACACCGGGGATAGTGTTTTTCAAAAATACCTCTTCCGAATAAAATTCTTGAATTTTATTTTTTAGCCATGATCCGCTATTTTCCAATGCTATGATATTCGATATATTTAAGAACACACCAACGGCTATACCTTGAAACGCAGAAATTAAAAACGGCCCAGAATGCTTTGTGCCATTATATTTCTTAAAAGTATCCTCACCTAAAACACCATATAACAAATTAAAAGTTCCATTAAAGTGTTCTGAGAACTGTTTATAATCTATATCAATTTCACAAAGCCTCAATGTTTCTTTATCGAGCAATTCTGAGAATTCTGAATATTGTCCTATGCTATCCCAATCAATATATCTTGCTACCATTAATCGTAATACTAATTCCATTCTGAATTGCTCATCAGCTTTTCTGTCTGTTATTGGTATACAGTTTCTATAGGATTCCAATTGCTCAAGACCTAATGTAAACTCATAAAATGATTTCTTAGTCATAATCATCAAACAATTTCGCACTTCTTGATCACTGAGCTTAGTACCTCCTGTATTTAACCGTTGGAATAATTCATATTTTGTGTTCGGGTCACTTTCCTTTTTCATAATAACGATATCTATTCTAGCACGCTTAAAAAACAGCTGCTGCTCTTTTGTAAACGATAGCTCAGGAATAGTGTTTGTCCATTCCACCCCTGCAAAAGATGGCAGGTAATCCGTCTTTTGTAGAACTAAGGCTGGCAATTGCTCACCTTCTTCATCTTTAAATATACCAACGAACTGAAAAATAGTAGAAAGTCTTTGAACTCCGTCAATAATATCCCATACACCATCTTCATTTTGATTAACAAATATGGAGGGGATGGGTATATTAAGCATAATAGATTCAATAAGTTTGGTTTTTTGATAGTCATTCCACCTAAAGACACGTTGAAATTCGGGATGAATATCCATTTCACCATCACGATAAAGATTTATTAATTCTCCAATTGACATCTGATAAGAATCTCTAAATATTTTGCCTGATTTCTCTTCTATTTCATCTTGTAATGACATGATAATCCTCCTATCCTCTTCCTAGTCTTCTACTCTGCAGCTTTTTCCAGATATTTCTGCAGGATATACACAATTCTCTATCTAACCCCATATGTTCAATAAGAACTACCTCATCGACTAAATCCAATGCTTCCTCGATGTTCCCGTCTGCACGGACAACAGTATCTATCTTGTCAAGTAATTCTCTTTTTTTATTAGTTGGAAATTCTTTAATAACAGGCAACATGATATTTCCCATTTCACCCGGCAGAACTTCAAGAACTCCTCCGCCATAGCTTCTTCCGCATATTTCAGTAAATGCAAATGAAATGCTATTATAATATGATAAAAGTAATATCTCATCATCTACATCTTCATTAAGTTTCATACGATGCATTGTATCTGTGGAAATCGCTCCACATCGATTTAATACGAATTTAGGATACAAATTATTACGTCTTAAGAAAAATGCATCAGGAATCCATATTGATGGAACCACGTACCACTGATCCCTAATAGAACACTTATACCCTTTATTCACATCGTTTTTTTCACCAAGTTTTATATACTTTGTATGTTTTGCTGGATAATCTTTTATTTCCTTAGAAGGGAAAACTACTAATCTAGCTTTTTTTCCTTCTTCAACATTTTTAATCCAATCTTCATTTGTAAAGTAAATTCCATGTGCATGCGAACTTCTCCCGATCAATGGAAGGGTTACTTTATCAAGTTCATATTTCTTACAAATCTCTTTATCGACTGAAAAATAATCATTATGCCCAGTCGTAACTCCTATATTTATCGTGCCAAAGTTTGAAAAAGGCGCGAATCTGACATCCTTTTTAATTGTTTGGATAACTTTAATTTCCTCAGAAGTCGTAAAATATTTAGTCCACTTTTCTTTTACATGCTGCATTTTTTGATAGCCATTAGAATGAAGATCAAGTGTAGAAAATCCACTTAAATCACTCATCTCTATGATACGAATACCTTTTTCTTCTCCACCCTTTTCGCCTATAAACAATATGACCTCTTGTTCAATTTCCGGAAAAACCAATTTCTCAAATGTTATAAGTGTAATTCTTGAAAACTTATTTGAAAGGAATAACCTTAGATCTTCTGCATAAGCAACCTGCAATATTTCAGCTGGTACAACAAAAGCAATTCGGCCAGTGTCATTAAGCATTTGTGTACAAGCCACCAGAAAACCCACCCAAGCGTTAATAAGTTTATTCGCTTTCATTCCATGTGATGTAAGTATTGCAGATAAAATATCACGTTGTGAATCTGTTAAATATTGATATCGAATATATGGCGGATTCCCAAGTATCAAGTCATATTGATCATTAGCTACATTTTGATCATAGAAATTGAAAAAATCATCATTAACAACTTCAACATTATTTAATGATTGGTATTTATATTTTACCTTCTCAGCTTCTACTGCGTCCAATTCAACCGCTGTGAATATACCCACTTTTTCTAATAGATGTTGTTCATGCATACTATCAAGAAAAACTCCATCACCACAACTTGGTTCTAAAACCTTATTGATATTTTCGGCAGCAAAAAGCTCCACCATAGCATTAGCTAATTGCGATGGCGTATAATATGCTCCTCTTAATTTTTGCTCTGTGCTGTCTTTTTTTAATTTCATGCGGTACCGTCCTTTAATATTCAAGCCTATATATCTTATCTATTTTTGATTCAATTGACCTTATAAGTCTATCTTTTTCTTTTTGTAGAACACTTGCGACCCTTTTTTCAGGTTCCTCTTTCAATTGATTATTAATACTGTATATTTCTCGTGTCTCTGCAACAACTGTATCATACAATACTTTTTGACTAGTAATGTTAAAATCAAGATCTACAATTGTGAGTGTCTTTAATACATCCATACCCCTTGCATAAAAACCACCTTCAAAATCACTTCCAATTATTTGAAGGATGCGTTCTGTATGTGAATTTGTAAGCCATGCCTGAATATACTCCAATTCATACTTGCTATCCTCTTTTTTACTTATGGCACAATACCCCGCTGTTCCTCCAACTGAAATCAACATGTCATTAGTATCATACGCATACATTGGGGACTGACTCATAATACCAACTATTAATTTGGTTCGATTTGAAAACGAAGATAAATGCTGACTTCTTCCATAGTGATACCAAGTATCAGCCGTAGCATGCGGTACATTCCGCTTTCCTTGTGGCGCAATTCCTGATGGAACAAGCTCATCATAGTTATCCAGCAAATACTGATATGTGCCATTATACTTATCTATCATTTCCTGTTGTTGTATCAAATGTCCTTCTGTATCGTAAGGAAATATAATCCACTTATCTGTTGTCAATATGCTATAAGAATTCAATCCCTTTTCAGCTTTTTTTACAGGCTTAAAATATGGTTTTAGAATTGTTTTTTCAATAACATATTTTTTACCATCCCTTTTAAAAGTAAAGGTTTTTTCGCTCTCATCTACAATTTCGGAAGATGAGAACCAGTATGTTTTTTTAGTTTCAGCACTAGTTTGTATACCTCCAAATATATCTACATATTTTGTAATTGGTACTGAAACTCCATCAAGTTTTTTTAAAAGATTCAAAAAAATGAAATCATCACTTAATCTCCAAGGCAACTCGTTTAAAATTGCACTTTGAAGCGTTACCGAATAGCTTTCTTCTCCTGACCATAGCGCTGCTGCAGTTTTAACTTTTGCATACTGAAATTGAGGATGGGTATGCTTTTGTAATAACAAGATGGAACTATATATGGTTTTATCCGAAAAAAGTTGCGCATCTCCAAAGTCATCTAATGAAATCAAATACTTATTTGAAGATATAAGCTCTCTTAATTTTTGGCCTGCACCAATTTTAAAAAATTTATTCGGAATTATATAACATACATAACCGTCATCTTTTACTTTTTGTAATGCTCTCTCAACAAACAAGAAATATTTATCAAACTGTTTATACGTTGTTTGATAGTATTTCTTATATAAAGTAAACTCCTTAGCGGGCAACAATCCATGTAATCCTTCTGTATTAACATATGGGGGATTTCCTATAATCGCATCAAACAGATATCCATCATTGACTACTTTCCAGTCTAAAGGTGCAATTTCAATTAATTCCTCCGTATTAGGAGAATAATATGAAACTTCTTGATTACTTACAAGAGAATTTCCGTGTATAATATTTTTATCTAAATTAAGTAAGATTGGATTAGATGCTTCTACTGACGGACTGGTTTCATCTTCAATCAACTTTATAAGCAAAGAAAACTTAGCAACTTCTACTGCATGAATATCTATGTCAATTCCAAATATACATGATGACAAAATATTCTTCTTATCTTCTAATGGTAATTTTTTACGACCTCCACTTATTTCTATCAAATAACCTGGCTGATAAATTTGATACCAGTTAACACAATACTGAATTAAGAAATTGTATGCCTCTTCTAAAAATATACCCGATCCACAAGCAATATCCGCAATTCTTAACTGCCTAATTTCATCTGGAGTTCTACCTTCACATAGTTCATTTAGTGTTTTAGCCGTCATATATTTAACTATCTCTGTTGGAGTCGTAACAACAGATCTATTAATACATTCTTTTTTCTTAGAGAGTTCGATTTCTCCTTCATCAGATACAGACAATTGCTCTGTAAGGAATACTTCATATATTTTTCCAAGTAAATTTGGTTCAATGATGTTGAACAAATATGGACTTTGCGGATAATATAAACTTTCAATTATATCTATTATAATTTGATTATTTAAGTCAAAAATAAGATTTTCGCCCTCAAACATCCCGGAATTATATCTTCTATCAGCAGCGCGAAAAAGCTCTTCTAATTTTTCTTTAATAAGAGCCTCATTATTTATTGTGTCTTTAAGTTTATGGTACAATGGTAGATTCTTATCTTCACATATTCTTAAAAACACAATCTGATTTATGAATTCCTGAACCACATCATTTAGTTTTCCAATAGAACGATATTTCTCCGCGGTCTTATACAAAAAATTACTTAAAGACAATCTCCATTGATTGATTTGTCCCAAAAATAAATCATCAACTTGTTGTTTATGTGCTGTTCCTTCTGGAAAGTTTTTACCACAAAACTGATCGAAATTCCCATTGTATACATTATCACGGTCGAGAACTTCTCGTATCTCATCAAACTTTGTTATGTATTCTTTGTAATGGAATTGACGAAATCTCGCAACAGACGTTGACTCCACATCCTTAGGAACGTAAGTTGTGTTATAAATAACTAAATATTCAAAGTTAGTCAACACAACTATCTTATGCTTTGCATTCCAGCCATATTTTCTAGCTTGAAAAACCGAGGCACTATCATTTAAAATGTCAACTGCTGGCTTTTTTGCTTCAATAAAAAATTTAGATACCCCTTTTAATGTCATCGAATAGTCTGGACGATCTGTTTGGGTAGAGTAATCTTCTGCAATAACCTCTCTATATTGGGGCGATAATGCCTTTTCATTAGACACATCCCAACCTAACAATTTGAGAAATGGATCAATATATTCAATTCTACAAGAATGTTCGTTATAATGTTTTCTGTTGTCATGGTAGTAATCTAGATTTTCTTCAAATTTCGCAATCAGAGTTTGTAACTCTTTAATCTTGTCCATCACTACCTCCAGCTTTGTATTTTCTGCCATCTTCTGGCTTCTCTGCATCCTTGGGAATCACCCACAGATTAGCCATTTTTATTGCACCATCTATTCGTCCATTGGAGCAAAGGATCTGTACTCTTCTACGAGTTATTCCCCATTTATCTGCTGCTTCTTGCGCTGTAATATATTCCATTTTGCACCTTCCTTGATAACATACCCCTGACTTTAATCATATATAATTATATTCCATATATCGAACAATTACAATTAATATTTTTGTACAAAAAAAGAACAAATGGAAACCGCCAAAATTAAAGCCCTCAGATTATCTGAGAGCTTTAATTTTAACAATTCCATACACAGAAGTAGGGAAAACTGCCCCGCTCCTACTCTATTTTTTACTCATTACAAGCAACCCTCCGGACATAACTGTCAGCCACCTTTTGTCTCTGTACCAATTTGAGCTTTTTCAACTTCTGCTCCCGGATTCCTGATGCTATCTCCTGTTACTGTTCCTCAAAATCTTCCATTGCCGCTTCTTGCTTGGCATGTTTTTCAATCAGAAGAACCATGCAACCTTGCAGCGTTTCAATCTGTTTATCATACTGGGTTAGTACATTTTTGGGGAGTACTTGCCGATGACTCGGATGGCATTTTTCAGAAGGCTCCTCTACTTTTAAAACAATCTGAAACGATACTTCACAAACAGCATTGTCAGAATATAATCTTTATAACGTGCGGGATCAACACCGCCGCAAATTTATCACATGCAGCCCATATCTGGCTGTAAATCTCACTCTTTTTGATAGCTATAAAGTAATCCCTCTCAGTACTTTTGTGTTTTCAATTCCTATAATAACATAGGCTTCACATGTTTTTTCTCACATAAATCCGTCAATATGGCTATTGCAAGCTGATTAGGCGTCACATGACCAATTTCCCATCGGTTAACAGTAGAAAGACTAACATGAAGTTTTTCAGCAAATTTTTTCTGGGATAGTCCCAAATCCTTTCGGATTATTTTTATCAAAACATTAATTTCCATTGTAAAGCGCATCTTCCACAACTAGAAGTATAGTATATGCGATATTTGGGGGCAAGAAAATCGACATTTATGTGAAACCCTGCACACGAAAAATCATACGAAAAAGACGAGCCAACTGATATTTTTACAATCAACTGGCTCATCTCTATTTTGTATTTTCAGTTTCTCAAATGCATATTTTTTTCATTTGTTGCAAAAAAGTTGTAGTATACCTTTTCCCAATTTCAGCAAACCCAGTATTTATGCGGTTTTGCAGGCATTTCTTATTCCCTCGTTTTCATCGTCGGGAATAAAAGCACATCACGAATTGAGGCTGAGTTTGTCAACAGCATCACCAAACGATCAATACCCATACCCATACCACCTGTTGGGGGCATAGCATATTCCAGAGCAGTCAAGAAATCTTCATCTACGTCACAGGCTTCTTCGTCACCGGCAGCCTTAAGAGCGGCCTGTGCTTCAAATCTACCGCGCTGATCAATCGGGTCATTCAGCTCACTAAACGCGTTGGCGTGCTCTCTGCCCACCACAAACAATTCAAATCGCTCTGTGTATTCAGGGTCGCTCGGATTCTTTTTAGCCAGTGGTGAAATATCTACCGGATGGCCGATTAAGAAAGTAGGCTGAATCAATTTCTCTTCGCAATAGGTTTCAAAGAAAAGATTGAGAATATCACCTTTTTTGTGTCTTTCTTCATACTGAATATGATGTTCGTCTGCCAATCTTCTAGCCTCATCTAATGTAGAAATGGTCTTAAAATCAACATTCGCATATTTTTTGACCGCATCCACCATGGTAATTCTTTCAAATGGTTTATCCAAATCGATCTCAATATCGCCGTACTGAATCAGGCCAGTTCCCATTACTTTATGCGCCACAAAACGAACCATTTCTTCTGTCAAATTCATCATGCCTTCAAAGTCAGTATAAGCTTGGTACAGCTCAAGCATGGTGAATTCAGGGTTATGACGAGTGTCCATTCCCTCATTACGGAATGTTCTGCCAATTTCGTAGACTTTATCAAAGCCACCAACAATCAATCTCTTTAAGTGCAGCTCCAATGCAATGCGCAGGTAGAGTTCCATATCCAGTGTGTTATGATGTGTAATGAAAGGTCTGGCAGCCGCCCCGCCAGCCTGTGTATGCAGCACCGGTGTTTCCACTGGAATAAATTCTCTATTCTCCAAATATTCACGAATAGCAGAAATAATTTTAGAACGCTTGATGAAAGTCTCTTTCACTTCCGGATTCATAATTAAATCCAGATAGCGCTGACGATAGCGAGCATCTGTATCTTTTAAGCCATGATATTTTTCTGGTAATGGAAGCAAAGATTTAGAAAGTATTTGAACAGAAGAAACTTTCACAGAAATTTCGCCACGTCTGGTACGGAAAGCTTCACCTTCAGCGCCAACAATATCACCAATATCCAGAAAAGAAAGCAGCTTTTGAAAGTTTTCTTCTCCTAAAATATCAATTTTAGCATACAATTGAATTTTACCAGACACATCACGTAGATCCATAAAAATGGCTTTACCCATGCCGCGTCGGCTCATTACTCTGCCGGCAACCTTCACAATTTGTCCTTCAAATTTATCTTCAAATCCGTCTATAACTTCTTGCGCTTTATGCTGAACATCAAAGGAAGTGACCGCAAAAGGATCTTCACCGTTTTCACGCATTTTAGACAATTTATCACGGCGAATCATCAAAAGTTCTTTTATAATTTGCTCTTCCTCTTGCTCATTCAAGATGGGTTCTACCTTATTTTCTGCCATTTTAAAGTTCCTTTCTATATTAACAATCATCAGATTTGTTCCGTTTTAGAGAATATAAGCTGTATCTATTTATCATAGCATATTTTTTCAAATTCGGCTAGAGATAAATGACGAATTAATTGAAAAAAAGGGAGCTAAATGCTCCCCTTTTTTATCGAGAAATACTAATCACAATATATTCTGAAAGTCCACCAGGTGTTTCAACCTTGATATGCTCTCCGATTGTGGTATTAATCAGCGCTTTGCCGACTGCAGATTCATCTGAAATTTTTCCTTTTCGAGGGTTTGCTTCATTAGAGCCCACTATCTTAAACTCACGCATTGATTTTTCTCCTGTGGGAGAAATAATTTCGATTTCGACCTTTGAACCAATATGAACT
Source organism: Scatolibacter rhodanostii (assembly GCF_900197595.1). Classification (GTDB taxonomy): domain Bacteria; phylum Bacillota; class Clostridia; order Oscillospirales; family Acutalibacteraceae; genus Scatolibacter; species Scatolibacter rhodanostii. Next base: position 976,111 of record NZ_FZLO01000001.1, read on the forward strand.
TTTTCATCAGTCAATTCGCTTTCATCAATCACTACGGTGCTTTTTAGCATAATCTCTAAGTCAGCAATTCTGGCTTCTACAATGGCTTGATCATTCTTGGCCTCATCATATTCGCTGTTCTCAGATAAATCACCAAAAGAAAGTGCCACTTTGATTTTTTCAGCGACTTCTTTTCTTTTCACGGTCTTTAGATACTCTAATTCTTCTTCTAACGCCTGAAGACCTTCTTCAGTAACAAAATATTGTTTTTCTGCCATTAAAATTCCCATCCTTTTCAAAGTGACAATCCTCCGAATCATCCTTTGGATTGCCTCATAATTTAAGTAAACACCTACCGCATTTCACTTTTCAAGTAGTTTCTCTGAGCATTATTTCTCAGAAGAAAACATTTTATGCAGCAGGTATTTAATCTTATGCATTTAAACTATTTTAAGACCTAAATTACAAAATTTTTAAGAAGCAACAGAATTTTCGCCTTGCTTTCTCAGATATTTACCAATTGAAATGCCACCGCCTAAAAGGCCAAATAGCATACCTATCAGAATATAAGCAACATAAATCAATTCTCTATAAGGGTCAAGGTTCAACACGGTAATAAAAGAAGCTATCGTGCCTATAATTGATGAAATTTGATGATAAGCGAGTACTAAAAGAGTCGCTGCCAAAGCACCCGATAGAATGCCGATCATAACACCTTCTACGATAAAGGGAATTCGTACAAACCCATTTGTCGCCCCTACTGATTTCATGATACTGATTTCCATTCTGCGCGAAAACATAGTGACTTTAATGGTATTTGAAATAATGAACAGTGATACAACACCCAATATTAAGACAATTCCTATACTGGCATATCGAATCAACCTCTCCAAACGACTCAGCTTTTGTGCTGTTTCTCGATAGGAATCACTCACCTTGTAAACGCCATCCAACGACTTAATCTGTTCAATCGTCTCATCATAGCGGCTAATATCTTTCAAGGTCACCACATAAGCATCTGGTAGAAAGTTGTCTGTCCCTTCAAGACCTTGTAAAAGTTTACCCTCATCATCCAGCATTCCTTTAACGGATTCTAAGCCATCTTCTTTGGGAAGAAATTCATAAGAATCAATATTATCAATGTTTTTAAATTCTTCAGCAAACTTAATAGTTGAAAGCCTTGACATCGAGGTATTGAGCGAAACCATCACGCTATTATCGCTTTCAGCCGAATACATGATAGCTGATATATTAAGCGACAAAACTGCTGCAATACCGGTTAGAAGCAAACAAGAAATCAAAACACCAATAGAGGCAATACTCATCGTTCTATTTTTCCAAAGGCCCTTAATGCCTTCTTTAAATAAATATCCCAAACTATGCAATTTCATTCGTCACTCACCTCACTTGGCACTTGTCCTAGGAAAGGATTCTCATCCAAACGCTGATCAGCATGACTTAGTGGAATATCTCCCCCATTTTCAGGCTCTACATCATAATCTTCGTATTCCTCATGAGCCGGCTCTGCAAACCCATAATCTTCGGCATCGTCATATTGGTTGCCATATTCCAGCGGTTCAGCATATTTAGTCTGACCGTCCTCATAGGCAAGTGTATATTCCCCGTCATCAGAAAAATCTTCTGTGAAATCCTCTTGAGTTTCTTGCTGAGGCGGAATTTCTGCAGGCTGTGGCGGCAATTCTCTCACTGGTTCAGGCGGCGGTGCTTGCATTTCAGCTGTGTCGGCTACCACTTCACCGCTATGAATCTGAATAATACGTTTATGGAAATGTTTGACCAATGAATGCTCATGCGTAACCATCAATATTGTCGTGCCTCGACGATTAATCTCATTAAGCAAATCCACGATTTCAAAAGACAATGCGGGGTCAATATTACCGGTCGGTTCATCAGCAACAATCATGGCCGGGTTATTCACCAAGGCACGAGCTAGGCCAACACGCTGTTGTTCACCGCCTGAAAGCTCTGACGGAAAATGTTTTGCTTTATGCTGTAAACCAACTAAGCCTAAAATGTAAGGTACACGCTTTTTAACGGCTCGTTCTGTTGTGCCCACAGCACGCATTGCAAAGGCAACGTTGTCATAAACCGTCATATGGTCAATTAAGCGGAAGTCTTGAAAAACAATGCCCATTTTACGGCGAACATAGGGAATTTTACGTTTTTTAATTTTGGAAACATCCTGGTCATCTAGAATAATCTGACCTGAGCTAGGGCGCTCTTCGCACATAATCAACTTCAAAAATGTACTTTTACCCGCGCCGGATGAACCAACGATAAATACGAATTCGCCCTTTTCAATCTTAAGATTTACTTCATGCAGGGCTTCTGTTCCATTATTATAGACTTTCGACACATTACGAAATTCAATCAAAATGTATCCCTCCTAAATCAAATTGCAGCCGTTCCGTGAGCTGTTATCATAACAACATCACCCATCGACATTGTTCAAACTGCCAATGGGTGCTTATCTATTCATTCTGAAAAGTGTAAGGAACGGTGCGGAATTTAAATGGAAAGTTTATCAAAATTTTGCCGGATTGTTGGAAAGATATTTTTTGACCATGAGTGCTACTTTGAAGATAATAGCATCTTCAAATTCTCTTAAGTCAAGACCCGTGATTTTTTTGATTTTTTCCAGTCTGTACACCAACGTATTACGATGTACAAACAGTTTTCTTGATGTTTCAGAAACGTTCAGATTGTTCTCAAAGAAACGTTGTATGGTAAACAGTGTTTCATGGTCTAATGAATCAATTGGTCCGCGTTTAAAAACTTCTTTTAAGAACATTTCACAAAGAGTTGTTGGCAGTTGATAAATCAATCTGGCAATACCTAAATTATTATAATTGCTGATTGATTTTTCTGTATCAAACACTTTGCCGACTTCTAAAGCAACCTGTGCTTCTTTAAAAGATCTTGCCAAGTCTTTGATATTATCAACAACGGTACCAATACCCACTGTGCAGTGTGTATAGAATTCACTCGATAGCGTGTCTACAATAGAGCTAGCCAGTTTAGCGATATCTTTTTCATCAATATTGGACTTGATTTCTTTGACAAGTGCAATATCATTTTCATTGATATTCACGATAAAATCTTTATTTTTGTCAGGGAAGAGATTTTGCAGAACATCATAAGCTGAAATATCGTTTTTGTTGGTAATCTTAATGAGCATACAAACTCTGGAAACATCCGAATCAAAATGAAGCTCATGGCTTTTAAGATAGATATCTCCCGGCAAAATATTATCTAAAATAACATTTTTAATGAAGTTACCTCTATCATATTTTTCATCGTAATATTGTTTGATATTATCCAAAGATACTGCCAAGATTTTGGCATACTTTGCTGCATCTTCATCAGTACCTGCCACAAAAACGGCATATTCTGCTTTGGGTCTGCTGCCAAAAGCTTTAAACGTATAATCGCTTGCTGTGAAAAGTTCTGTTGAGCTGACATTCGCCAAACGGACAAATTCATTGACCTCTCCAATTTTACCCAATTCACTACAAGCAATAATCACAGAAGATTCATCAACAACACCAATCGTTCTTTCAATGGTATCTCTCATTTGATGAACAATTCCTTGAAACAGTCTATTAGACATCTTTTTTCCTCCCGCATATTTAATCGTTGTGTCCCTTTTATCATGAACTATATCTTAAAAATTCCTGTTCACAAAATCATACAATAATAGACAGTACATATTTTACATAATTATGACCGAAAATTCAACCTTTTTCCAAAATTTTTTCTGCGCAGCGAATTCCGTCAACCGCTGCCGATGTGATTCCTCCGGCATATCCTGCCCCTTCACCACAAGGATAAATTCCCTCGACGCTCAAAGACTGCATCATTTCATTTCGCAAAATGCGAACAGGTGAAGAACTTCTGGTTTCTGGAGCGATCAGCAAAGCATCGCCGCTGTCAAACCCTTTCAGTCGCCTTGCCATATAAGGAATAGCAAGACGCATGGCTTCTGTCACAAAATTCGGCAAACAGCGACTGATATCAGCTTCTACTACACCCGGCTGATAAGTCGGTACTACCGCTGAATTTTTAAAACTACCTGCGGTTTTTCTTTTCAGAAAATCTCCCACACGCTGTGCCGGAGCGGAATAATCAGAACCTGCCAGCTGAAAAGCTTTTCGTTCAATTTCTCGTTGAAAAGCAATGCCGTCAAGAGGGGAATGACCGAAGTCATCCGGCGTAACGCCCACCAATAAGGCAGAGTTGCCGTTTGCGCCGTCGCGGGCAAATTCGCTCATACCGTTGGTCACCACCATGCCTTCTTCTGAGGCAGCGCCCGTCACATAGCCACCTGGACACATGCAAAATGTATACACACCCCTACCATCTCGCAAATGACACGAAAGCTTATAATCGGCTGCTCCCAAGTACGGTGAACCAGCAAATTCACCATACTGCGCACGATCAATTACGGCGGTTGGATGTTCAATTCTGGCACCGACCGAGAAAGACTTGGCCTGTAGGGCCATTTTCTTTTCGTCTAACAGAAAAAATGTATCTCTGGCGCTATGCCCAATCGCTAAAATCAAATCATCACACGGAATCGATTCTCTGTTCTTTCCCTGCTCTTCGACCATAACTTCAGCAAGCTTTCCGTTTGAAACAGAAAAATCAACCAGTTTTGTATTGAAACGAACTTCGCCGCCCAAACGAATAATTTCTTTGCGAATGGTGCTGACAATAAGCGGAAGCTTGTCTGTTCCCAAATGAGGTTTTGCCTCATAAAGAATTTCAGCCGGTGCACCAGCTTTCACAAACTCTTCAAGCACTTTTCTAATTCTCACATCTTTTGTGCCTGTTGTGAGTTTGCCATCAGAAAAAGTACCGGCACCGCCCTCACCAAACTGCACATTGCTCTCCGTTTGCAAAACCCGATTTTCCCAAAAATTCTGTACGGTTTTCTGTCTGTTTTCTACAGATTCGCCTCGCTCAATTACAATAGGATTTTGTCCTGCCTGCGCCAAAATTAAAGCGGCAAACATTCCGGCAGGGCCAAAACCAACAATAACCGGTCTTTGTGCAAGTGGTTTACTGGCTGGCAATTCGTACTGATAAGATTCGGCTAATGTAACTTCATGACTGCGTCTGCGAGCCACCAATTCGTTTTCGTTGCCATCAATTTTAGCTTCAACAGACAGTGAAAAATGCACGTCTTCCCTATCTCTTGCATCAATCGACTTTTTTATCAGCTGCACTTCACGGACAGCCTTTTCATCTATCCTCAATTTGTTTGCACATGCCCTAAATAATGTTTGCTTGTCATATGTTAAAGGAACATGTAAATTACTAATTTTAATCATAAAACCTCAAATTATTATAATATTTTTTGCTGCTGCTTTTCCCGCCAACAAGCCGCTGACCCACGCAAAGTGAAGGTTAAATCCTCCGCAGTCACCATGAACATCCAGAACCTCTCCTGTTAAATAGAACCCTTGCATTTTAGAAGATTGCATCGTATGCGTTTGAATTTCACTGAGTGGTACGCCACCGGCTGTTACCTGTGCTTTTTCCCAATCGCCTAGACCAGAAACAGAAAAGCGCCATGCTTTCAAGGTCTTTACAATAAGCTCTATTTCAGCATTTGTCAAACTAGAGAACGGTCGACTGCGATTAAACTTCAAAGATTTTAGCAATTCTTCTCCAATTTTCATGTTAATTACGCCATTTAAAAGGTCTCCTACGTCTCGGTTAGGATAGCTTTGACAGCTTTGTTTTAAATAATTTTTCAGCGTATGCTCTTCTATATTCTCTGCCAAATCTAGCACAATAGTCAAATTTTTATATTTTTTACCTTTCACTAGGCCAAAGCGCATAAAATCTGCCACTAAAACAGAAATATTAAAAATGCAAATGCCTGACAGTGCTTTTTCTGCAAAAATAACTTCTCCGCTTTCATAATATAATGGTATACCATCGCCTTCTAATACCGCATTGGCTTTGCACCGCATCCCCTTAATAGAAGAAATCACCTTTTCTTTACACAAAACAGGTGTGAGAACCGGCGCCAGTTTTGTTACTGTATGCCCCATCTGTTTTGCCAGCGCATAGCCGTTCATGCCGCATGAATGTTTAGGCGAGGCTTGTCCGCCACTGGCTAAAATGCATATGTCTGCTAAAATCTCATGGCCGTTTTCACTTTTCAGCAAGAAACCGTCTGCCATATGGAGCATAGAAAAAACATTGTATTCGTATAAAAATTTGACTCCTTTTTCTTCACAAGCTGAACGCAGAGCTTTTAAAACCGCTGCCGCTTGCAAATTATGAGGATATACTCTGCCGGCTTCATCTTGCCGGCAGAGTATTCCCATTTTTTCAAACTCTTCCATAACTTCTTCGGCAGACAACCTTAAGGCGATTTCGTCCGCTTTGCTATCACCATGATAATTAATAGCGGAAATTTGTGTATTAGTCAGGTTACATCGTCCGTTTCCTGTAGCCAAAAGCTTTTTACCCGCACGAACATTTCCTTCTAAAACTGTTACCGAAACAACTTCTCCTTGTTTTTGCATTGTATCTGCCGCTTTATAGGCAGCCATAAGTCCACTGGCGCCCGCACCAATAATAGCAATATGTGTTTGATTCATTTTCGCATCCTGCTTTTTAATAAAGTATCTTTATTATACACTACAAAACAGCAATATGTCGCAACGATTTGTAAACTTTTATCATTCGGCTGATTCAAACAAAGAATACGGATTATTTTCTGGTAGTTCTCCTGCTTGTGACGTGCCCAACAAGTGGTTTTCCAAGTCCCCAAAACGATAACCGGCTTCTTCCCACTTTGTCAAAAGTTCATCTAAAATTGCCCCGTTTGTACTGGAAGTGCTATGTAGCAATACCACGGCCCCATTGTGAATTCTCGGTAACAGTTTTGAAAAAGCTTCTTCTTTAGACGGCTGTTTGTCTTGATACCAATCGACATAAGCCAGACTCCAAAAAACAGTCTTATACCCCAATTGCTGTGCCATCTCAAGATTGCTTTGGCAATATTTTCCTTGTGGTGGACGGTAAAGCTTAGGCATATCCTGACCCGTGATTTCTTTATATAAGACTTCGTTCTTGCTTAACTCATTCACAAAGTTTTCTTTGGAAGAAATTGCGGACATATCGGGGTGACTATAGGTATGATTGGCCACTGTATGACCATCTGCTACCATTTGACGCACTAAATCGGGCTCTGTTTCAAAGAAGTTGCCTACCAGAAAGAACGTTGCCTTTACTCCATGCTTTTTGAGAGCTTCTAAGATTTTAGGCATATTCCCATTCTCAAACCCGGCATCAAATGTAAGATAAATGATTTTTTCTTCTGTTGCCTGATAAAAAAGTGAATCGTACCCTGCCAGATATTCTGCTGTGGCATTGCCTATCGGCGGCTGACCCTCCTGCTGAAAACTAAGCCCCCAATTTGTGATTTCTGCCGAAGCCATGACAATTTCGCTTTTTTGAATTCCTGTCGTAATAATGAGAGCCGAAACCGCCACAATCATGACGGCAGAGCAGATAATTCCGCTATATTTTTTCCAAATTTTTCTCACCATCTCACCTCATCCTTTACATTACTGCAATAAATTATATGCTATTCTCTCTGCCACTATCACTTTTCCATTGATTTTATGAGCAAGACAGGATAAACTATAGTCATAAAGTATGATTTACCAATTGCTTGTTGCACAATTTTTCTGTTATCAATGGATGTAAGCAATTTGTAAGAATTCATTTGGGCAATCGTAAGATACAACCAGTAAAATAAATGATTAAGAATACTATGGCGGAGGTATGAATACAGCATGACAAACGCAAACGAAAAAAACATTCTTGTTGTGGATGATGACCATGAAATCGTGAGAGCCATCGCGCTCAACCTTGAAGCAGAAGGCTACAATGTTTTTCGAGCTTATGACGGACTCGAAGCATTAGACATTGCCATGACAAAAGACGTTCACCTCATCATTATTGATGTTATGATGCCAAAAATGGATGGTTTATCTGCCATTATGCGCATTCGTGAAAAGAAAAACCTGCCTATCATTGTCTTATCTGCTAAAAGTGAGAACAGCGATAAGGTTATTGGTCTGTCTGTCGGCGCTGATGATTATATTACAAAACCTTTTAACCCTATGGAGTTAACCGCAAGGGTTAAATCTCACCTAAGACGCTATACCCGTTTGGGCGATATTAATGCCAGCAGTGAAAATATCATTCTCAACGGACGCCTTTCTTTTAACACAGACGAACACGTTCTCTATGCGGATGGCGAACCTGTTAAATTGACCGCTACAGAAACCAAGATTGTTGAGCTGTTGATGCGCAATCCAGGTAGAATTTTCCCAGCAGAAGAAATTTATAGCAAAATTTGGAATGAATCTGCTTATTCAACGGAAAACACGGTCATGGTGCATATCCGCAGAATCCGTGAAAAAATTGAAATTAATCCGGGAGAACCGGAATATCTAAAGGTGGTATGGGGTATTGGCTACAAAATTGAAAAACACTAAACTGCCTGTTAACCTATTTGTTGGCCTGATTTCTTGGGTGGCCTTTCTCTCATTGATTTATGCTTTTTCGTGCATTGTAACTGCCATGGTTCTAGTTTTGTTTCAATCTGATCTTTCAGGCAGCATTAAGGAAGTCCTCTATCTCTTCCCTCACTTTCACAAAATCCCTCAAGAAATACTCATTCGGCTGATTAGCATTATCTTTCTTGTCTTGCTTAGTTTGGTTCTCACCATGCTTTTTCGAAAAGAACGCAAGCAGTTTGAGGTATTGTTAACTCATTTTCTCGCTAAAGTATGGATTGAATTCAAAATTATGTTTTATCCGCTGATTATCTACTTAGCCATACTACCAAACATTTTTTGGCTTTTACTGCTTGCTATTATTTTGGTTATCTATCTTGTATGTTTGGATATTGGCTATAACCGTTCTATTTTTAGAAGAAACATAGCTTCTTCTATTCTCCATGCCTTTAATAAAGCAAAAAAAGGCAGCACCTATGAATATATTGCCATTAGAAGAATGATTTCCGTCATTAGCATTATCTCGGGAATTATTATTTTAGACGCTCTTGTTATATCTGTCGTAAATTTTTTGAGAGAAAACTACGTGCGCAATACAAGTCGTTTTGATCTTATTATTCCCTCTATTATTTTTATTTCTCTTTCGGGTATCATCGGTTCTCTTGCTTGGTATTACCTTTCTCATAAAAAAGACCTAGAAGACTTGAGCAATATCATGGTGCAAATTGAGAAGATGTATAGTGGAAATTTAAATGCCGTGAATAGTATCAGTCCTGCATCTCAATTTTATGACATGGCTATGCAGCTTAACATGATTCGAACCGGCATTGAAAGAGCTGTTGATGAAGGTATTAAAGCCAACAAAACCAAAGTTGAGCTCATCACGAATGTCTCTCATGATATCAAAACCCCTTTAACTTCTATCATCTCTTATATTGAGCTCTTAAAAAAGGAAGAAGGTTTGCCTGAACATGTACAAGATTATGTGCAGACTCTTTCTAACAAAGCAACTCGCCTTAGCCATATTGTGCAGGATGTTTTTGAGGTTTCTAAAGCGGCAACCGGCAACCTTTCTCTTAATGTAGAACCGCTTGACCTCTCCAAATTGCTTCAGCAAACTTTGGCTGAAACTGAAGAATGCATGAATAAAGTTCAGCTAGACTGGCGCATTGATATTGCTGACGAAGCGCTGATGATTCAAACTGACGGACAAAAAATGTACCGTGTTTTTCAGAACTTAATTCGAAATGCTGCCCAATATTCGTTAGAAGGTTCTCGTGTTTATATGTCCTTAAAAAAAGTAAATCGCTTTGCAGAATTTAGCCTGCGTAATGTAGCAAAAGCTGAGCTTGACTCTTCTGCAGCAGAATACCTGACAGGGCGTTTCATCCGCGGCGATCAAAACCGAACAACTGAAGGCAGTGGGCTTGGCTTATCAATTGCCAAAAGCTTTACAGAAGCCTGTGGGGGAAAATTCGTCCTCAAAATTGATGAAGATATTTTTCTTGTCAAAGTTATTTTTGAGTTAGAAACTCCACTTGAAACTTTTTCTCAGACATTTGAACCTGTCATTCTTCCCCACGAATTTGCTTCACCGGCCGAAGAACTTTCGTTGACCGAAGATTCAGAGACTGCTCAACCTGACGCTGAACTAAAGCCAGAATCATCTCCATCAGATGACAACTCTTAATCTTTAAACCCCTATAAAAAATTAAAAAGCCAACTTCCTGAATCACATCGGAAGTTGGCTTTTATTTTTAATCAATAACGACATATAATCTTGATTTAATCGTCAGGGTATGAACAATTTTTTATGCTATGTATTTTCCGTCTTTTACCAAACGACCTCACAATTGTATTTGGTACAAGCTTCTATGAATCTATTGTCAGGCTTTTGATTGAAAATGATAATATCAACATCATAAAGTGAAGCGAAACAATAAAACCCCATTTTTCCCAATTTACCATTGTCGCAAAGCAATACTTTCTTCAAAGCTCTGCGAATCATCTTACCTTTTAAATGTCCTTGTTGATAATCCTCTTCATAAATCCCTTCGGTATTAACGCTTTTGCATGAAACAAAAGCGTAGTCAACATTAAAAGACTCTAAAAAATCCTCTGCTTTTTCACCAATTAAGGACACTGAGTTTGGTTTTAAATCACCCCCTGTCACAATTATCTTATTATTAGAAGAGACCATATCCAAAGCATTTTGCAGACTATTCGTAATGACCGTCATATTTCTAAAATCACCAATATGTGCGCAAAGTGCATTCACTGTTGTGCTTGAATCTAAGAAAATAGACTGTCCATTCTCGATATAGCTAGAGGCAATCTTAGCAATATAGGCTTTTTCTTTAAAATTAGCACTCGCCCTAATCATATGAGCCGGCTCATTCTTTTCAAAAAGAGACACTTGACCATGACTTTTTTGAATGACTCCCAGTTTCTCCAATTCAATCAGGTCTCTGCGTATAGTTGAGATACTGACATAAAGCAAACGAGAAAGCTCTGCGGGTTTCATGTACTTTTTTCTTTCAATTAGTTCCAATATATCTTTATGTCTTCTATTTTCAATCATAAAATGCTCCTTTTTAAAGAATCACTGAACAATTTTGAACAATTTTGATTTTTATCATTTTGATTAGCGAACATATTCCACTTTTATCAAATTTGTAGAAATTTATATAAATATGTACTAGAATATAAACATCAAATGATTAATTAGACATTATTTATCATAAATAACAATTTATATTAGTATTTTCTACTAATATAAATCTATGTTAACGATTATTTTTTAATTTGTCAATAACTAAACCAGATTATAATTATATTAACATTACAGAAGAACCTAAATGCTGTGTTTTGAAATAATTGTTCTTTCTGACATATTTATATTCTATTTGTTCATTGACAAACAGTCCCTGAATTTAAACATTTAACTATTACTTTACATTTGAAGAGGTTACCTATGAAACTGATGACAGAAAGAAACCTGTTGATTGAGTACGGCAAAAAACTAGTTACAGATGGCTTTACTTGCGGTACAGGCGGGAATTTAAGTATCTACAATCGAGAAGAAAAGTTGATGGCCATTACACCTTCCGGCATTCCTTTTTTTGAAATCTTACCGGAGGACATCGTCATTATGCGAACAGACGGTACGATTGTAGAAGGAACGAGAAAACCTTCTAGCGAATGGGTGATGCACAAGCTCTTTTACGAAAGAAGAACTGATATCAACAGTGTTATTCATGCCCACACAATTTATTCTACGATTTTAGCCGAATTACGTTGGGACCTTCCCGCTGCACACTATATGATTGCTGTCGCCGGTCCAAATGTAAGATGTGCTGAATATGCCAGTTTTGGCACAGAAGAGTTAGCCGAAAATGCTTATACCGGAATGATCGATCGCAAAGCTGTTTTGCTTGCTAACCACGGGGTATTAACTGGGCATTACGATATTGCCAACGCTTATAACGTACTGGAAGAGGTCGAGTATTGCGCCAATATCTACTATCGCGCTAAAAGCATTGGAGAGCCTGTGATTTTGGATGATGCTGAAATGCAGCATATGCATGAAGAATTCAAGATTTATGGCCAAAGAAAATGAGGGGTTACATCATACGCTGAATTTCGCACAATACAAATAGGAGGTTATCTGGAAAATGAAAATGACTCATCTATCACAAAAGAACTCATTTAAGCCGAAAAAAATGCCATTTGGAAGATACATAAAAAACAATTATGATTTATACATTATGCTTTTGCCTGCTCTTGCTTTTATTATCATCTTTGCTTATCTTCCCATGTATGGCGTGCTCATGGCATTTCAAGACTTTAACCCTGCACAAGGTATCGCCGGAAGCCCATGGGTAGGTCTAAAACATTTTGAACGTTTTTTCAGTATCTATACGGCTAAACAAATCATTGTAAACACTATTGTTTTGTCGCTATACTCCATTATTGTCTCCTTCCCCTTCCCCATCATCTTAGCTCTTATGTTGAACTATTCTGTTAGCAAACGTTTTGGAAAAATGGTGCAAACTGTCACCTACATACCCTATTTTATTTCTATAACCGTTTTAATTGGCATGATGAACATTTTCTTTTCTCCCAATTACGGCATTGTCAATACTGTTATTTCTGCGCTGGGGGGTACTACACAAACGTTTATGTCAGATAGTTCATGGTTCAGGCACTTATACGTTTGGTCGGGCGTTTGGCAAAACATGGGCTATTCCGCAATTGTTTATATTGCCGCTTTGTCGAGTGTAGACCCTACTTTATATGAAGCTGCTACTTTAGACGGTGCCAGCAAACTGCAGCGCATGCGCTATATCGATATTCCTACTATTATGCCTACCTGTGTCATCATGCTTTTACTTAGTCTTGGTAGCATTATGGGTGTGGGCTTCGAAAAAGTGTATCTCATGCAAAATGACAGAAACTCCGCAATATCAGAAGTAATTTCTACTTATGTATATAAGGTGGGGTTATTAGATGGGAGATATAGTTTTTCTTCAGCGGTCAATCTGTTTAATTCTATCATTAACTTTACTTTGCTTATCTTTGTAAACAAAGTTTCAAAAAAAATCAGTGACATTTCACTTTGGTAGAAGGAGGGGCTTTATACCATGCATAGTAAAATCTTCAAAGGGACCAAATCAGATGTTATTTTTGATATTGTCAACACGGTTTTATTGATTCTAATCACACTGATAATACTTTATCCTTTATATTATATTGTCATTGCATCTGTTAGTACACCTACTATGGTGTTAACCGGAAAAGTCACTCTTTTCCCAAGAGGATTCCAACTAGAAAGCTATAAACGAGTTTTTTCCAATCCCGATATTGGCAGAGGCTATTTTAATACAATCCTATACACCTCTCTCGGTACTATCATTAATTTAATTGTTACACTGCCTGCTGCATACAGTCTCTCCCGAAAAGATTTGCGAGGAAAAAATTTTATCATGATGATTTTTTCTTTTACCATGTTTTTTGGAGGCGGCACAATTCCCACTTTTTTAGTGGTAAAAGATTTAGGCCTTTATAACTCGTTTTGGGCTCTGTTAATTCCTAGTGCCATGAGCGTCTGGAATCTAATTATCTGCCGTAACTTTTTTGAAGGCAGCATTCCTCTTGAACTTTATGAGGTTTCTATTATTGACGGTTGTACAAATCGCAAATTCTTTATTCAAATCGCTTTGCCCCTCTCAAAGGCTCTTATCGCTGTTATGGTGCTGTTTTATGCTGTAGGACATTGGAATTCGTACTTTTCAGCCTTATTGTATCTCAAAGACAGCGAATTATATCCTTTGCAGATGGTTCTGAGAAATATCCTGATTTCTAGCCAGCCAGATGCAACTTTAGCGGGCATGACTGACAGAGCAAAATTTTATCAGGAAGTTGAAATGTTAAAATATGCTCTTGTCATTGTTTCTAGCGTGCCTGTATTGATGTTGTATCCATTTGTGCAAAAGTATTTTGTTAAAGGAGTGATGATTGGTTCTATCAAAGGATAACAGATCTTTATAGGGTACGTTTTAACGTTGGGATTCTGTTTTTAATCGTGCGAGCAAACTTTTGGGGCTTGAATACGCTTTAAAAACGAAAAAAATTATATTATGGAAAGTAAGGAGTTAAAGTATGAAAAAATTATTAGCCATGCTTCTCAGTGCTGTTTTAGTCACTTCTGTTTTCAGTGCCTGCGCTACAGACAATAAAGCGTCTGAAAATGGAGACTCAAATGTCAGCACTAGCGAAACAGGTACTACCGATTCAGTCCAAACCTATAACCTTGCTGCAAGATTATCTCCAAACTGGGGTAACCCAGAAAACGGAGAATTCTGGAAATCCATGGAAGAAAAGACAGGCGTTAAGATTAACTGGACCACTTATCTAGAAAGTGAAGCAGACGAAAAATTCAGCATTTTGATGACATCCGGCGAATATCCTGATGCCTTTATCGGCGGCTTTGGCGGTGGAGATTCCAACATCATTACCTATGGCAGTCAAGGTGTTTATCTCCCGCTAAATGACCTCATTGAAAAGAATGCTCCCAATTTCACAAAACGCGCTGAAGAAGAAAACAGCCAAATCATGAATATGATTACAGCTGCTGACGGCAACATTTATGCCTTGCCAAGCGTTCTATATAATCCCTATATTTATAACAATACTTTTATCAACAAAACATGGCTTGATAAGCTAAATTTAGAAGTTCCTACCACAACTGACGAGTTCGTTGATGTTATGCGTGCCTTTAAAGAGAACGATCCAAACGGCAACGGTCTCAATGATGAAATCCCTATGGCTTTCATGTTTAAAGACTGGGGCGCAGCTGACCACGGTTGGTATTTCGGTGCTTTTGGTTATCCGCTTGCTCCCGATCCCGACTACACAATTATTGATAATGGCAAAGTGGTTTATCTTGGAGCTGCAGAAAGCTTTAAAAAAGGCGCAGAATGGCTCGCTACACTATACGCAGAAGATTTACTGGACAAAGAAGTCTTTACTATGGATGACAGCCAATACAGTGCTAAAATTTCTAGTGACCCTGTTTCTTTGGGCGTATTCTCTAGCTGGGATAATTCTGGTACCAATAAAGACGAATATGTTGCGCTTATGCCACTGGAAGGCCCTAACGGTGACCGCAACACCCTAAAAGAAGGTATTGTTGGTTTCTATCGTGACCAATTCATTATTACGTCAGCCTGCGAAACTCCCGATAAATTGATTCAATGGGTAGATGAATTCTATGCTGATGCTGAAACCAGCTTAAATGCTACCATGGGTATTGGCCCAGACAAAGAAAAATCTTGGTATTTTGATGACAACAACCAAATTGTTTGGAATCTTGAACAACCAGAAACCTATGAAAGAGGTCAGCAACAACTTCCTTTCGCTCCTGCTATTATTGGCGAAGAAGGCCGCAATGCTTTGAAAGCAACTGCAAGTGAAAAAGAAGAGATTACTTCACAATATATGGAGTATGCTGACAAATTCACAAGTGGTGAATGGGAACGCTGGCCAAATGCCTTTATGACAAGTGAAGAAAACGAAGAACTCTCTATCTTGCAAAATGATATTATGACTTACTCTAAAAACAAACTCGCAGAGTGGATTTCTGGAGAAGCTGATGTCAATGCAGAATGGGATTCTTACCTTGCTGAACTTGACAAAATCGGCGTTAGCCGTTGGGTTGAACTTAAACAACAAATTTATGATAGATTTAAAGGCTAAAATCTTATTTGTATACGCAACCAACCACATATGAATTGAAATGAATCGAGAGCTATGAATTATATTGAAAAAGCTGCAAAAATCAAACCTACCGCAAGACAAATTAAATGGAACCAGCTTGAGTTTTATGGCTTTGTTCACTTTGGGCTATACACCTATACGGATACCGAAACACCAGACGGAAGTGACGCTAAAGCAAAATTTTTCAATCCTATTCACTTCGATGCCGAACAGTGGGTAAAAGCCTTCAAATCTGCCGGTATGAGTGCTTTATTGCTGACCTGCAAACATCATGAGGGATTCTGCTTGTGGCCAACAGCCTATACCAATTTCAGTGTCAAAAACTGCCCATGGAAAAATGGGCAGAGCGACATTGTCAAAGAAGTAGCCCATGCCTGTAAAAAACATGGTCTCCAGTTTGGTGTCTACCTTTCTCCGTGGGACATGCACGAAACCACATATGGAACAGAAGCCTATAATATCTTTTTTAAGAATCAGCTTCGTGAACTCCTGACAAATTACGGCGACATATTCTGCGTTTGGTTTGACGGTGCCTGCCGAGAGACCAAAATAAAACAAGACTACGATTGGGACGGCTATTATGCACTCATTCGTGAATTGCAGCCAAATGCTAGTATCTGTATTTGCGGGCCTGACGTTCGCTGGTGCGGAAACGAAGCTGGCGTATGCCGAGATGAAGAGTGGAGCGTTGTACCTAAAGAAATTATGACAACAGAGAGAAATCCTGGTTATTGGCGTCAAATTGACACCATTCCAAATGCTACTTGGCCTGACCTTGGCAGCAGAGAGTTTATCAGCAAAGGCCAAGAACTTATGTGGTATCCTGCTGAAGTTGATGTTTCTATTCGCCCAAGCTGGGGATATGTTAAAGAAGATGATACAAAGCTACATTCATTAAATACTTTAATGACCATGTATCTTCGCTCTGTTGGTGGCAACGCTAATCTGCTTTTAAATGTTCCGCCTAATCCAGATGGACTTTTTGCCGAAGCTGACATCGAGCGGTTATCTGAAATGGGTTCTGCCTTACAAAAACTCTTTTCCAATCCTGCTCCATTGCCAGAAAACTGCGTCTCTTCAAGTTTTGCAGCCGAGCACGAACCAGAATTTGTTTATTCTTCTAATCGAGATACTTATTGGCAATCCGGTACAGACGATGTTTCTCCTGCATTAACCCTCTCATGGGATAAACCTATTGAGCTTGACATGGCTGTTATTCAGGAAACCATTGAAGAGGGGCAGCATATCGAGTCTTTTGACTTAGATTATCTTGATGAAGAGAATCACTGGAAAACCTTTTTTAGTGCTACTACCATTGGCTATAAAAGAATCTGTCAATTTTCTAAGATTAAAACAAAGCAAGTGCGCTTTAAAGTAAATGCAAGCAGAAGTTTTGCCGCTATTACTTACTTAAAATTCTATCAGACAAACTCATAAATGCAAAATGATTATGCTGTGCTGCTGAACTGCTGCAGCGCAGCATAACATATTTTCTGGGAGGAATAAAATATGAGTCTGGAAAAAAATAATGCAAAATCGTGGTTCATGGAGGACCGATTTGGTATGTTTATCCATTGGGGATTATATGCCATTCCTGGTAAAGGAGAATGGATGAGAAGTGTTGAACATACTTCGCTGGAAGATTATCAAGTATACTTTGATGAATTTAACCCCATTCATTATGACCCCAAAAAATGGGCAAAAAAAGCCAAAGAAGCTGGTATGAAATATGCCATATTAACAGCCAAACACCATGATGGATTTTGCCTGTTTGACAGTGCTTTAACTGATTATAAATCTACCAATACACCTTGCAAACGTGATTTAGTCAAAGAATTTCTAGATGCATTTCGTGAAGAGGGTTTAAAGGTTGGACTCTATTATTCGCTGCTTGACTGGCATCATGAAGATTTCCCCTGTTATAAAGATCCTTTCCACCCTATGCAAGGAAAATTTCCTGAAGAAGAAGAGAAAAAAGATTTTTCTCGCTATGTGAAATATCTACATGGGCAAGTGGAAGAACTGCTGACAAACTACGGAAAATTGGATATCATGTGGTTTGATTATTCTTATAATGAGATGGCAGGAGAAAAATGGGAAGCTACCAAGCTTGTTCGAATGATGCGTTCTTTGCAGCCAGATATCATCATTGACAACCGCTTAGGCATTAACAAGGCGAGCGAGCCAATAACCGAATACAGCGGTGATTTTGTTTCGCCTGAACAAATTATGCCGGATGCACCTATGACTGATGTTTATGGCAACAAATCTCCTTGGGAGCTTTGCATTACTATGAATTTTCACTGGGGCTATTCCCCATTAGATCGAGAGTATAAAAGTGCTAAAACCATTATTCGCGCCCTTGTCGAATGCACCAGCAAAGGTGGAAATCTACTGGTCAATGTGGGGCCTTCGCCCAAAGGAGAGCTTCCGCGTGAAAGCATTCAAATATTAGAAGATATGGGCAAATGGATATATGAAAACGGCGAAAGTATCTATGGATGCGGCGAAAGTATGATGAAAAAACCGGACTGGGGCTTTTATACCCAAAAAGGAAACACCTTATATGCCCATGTTTTTGATAGAGGCATTGGTGACCTAAAGATTGATGGCATGGAAGGCAAACTGAAAAACGGGCGTCGTGTTTGCGATTGGTCTGAAGCAGCGCTCTTCCGTCCTTGGAATGGGCACGAATATCCTGATGATGCATTTATTCAGCTTACTACTGCTGATTTGCAAGATGATATTGATACCGTTTATAAATTTGAAATAAAGTGATAGAAAATATGGGCATAGCTTATCTTATTGCAAGATTAAGCTATGCCCATATTCCATTGACAAGGTCGCTATATCGATAATAAAAAGCGGACAAAAGAATTTTCCTTTTGCCCGCCTTTTTTATACTACTAACGATAAAGAGCTCCATAGGTTTTACATGCACTAAAATCAGCACTCATTAAATCATTTGTGCCGTAGGCAGCCCATGCATGCGGACGATATACTTTCTCGTCTGATACATTGTGCATGGCAACTGGAATTCTGAGCATAGAAGCCAGTGTAATAAGGTCGGCTCCTCTATGCCCGTAACACCAAGCACCATGATTGGCACCCCAATTAGCCATAACACTATATACATCTTTGAAAGCACCCTTGCCGGTAAGATTTGGAACAAACCATGTTGTTGGCCATGATGGGTCCGTTCTCTTATCCAGTTTATCATGACTTTCATCATCCAACATTCCCGTCCAGCCTTCTGCTATTTGCAAAACAGGGCCGAGACCATCTACCAAATTTAGTCTTGCCATGGTGACAGGCATTTCACCTTCTGTTTTAAAGTGGCTGGAGAAACCGCCCCCTCTGAAATACTCATAATCAGCGCGGCACCAATCGGTTGCTTTCAGGCAGGCGTCTATGTCTTTCTCTGACATCTCCCACCACGACTTCATACAGTTTTGCCCGTTTTCATCTTTTGCAGCCCCTGTTGCATCTAATGCAGTAGCCCCTGAGTTTAGCAGATGAATAAACCCATTTGCTAAAATACCTTCTGGTGCCTTGCCTGTTACACGCTTAACCGAATCTGGACCCCAATATGTTCGCACATCACTAAATAAAGGTGCTTCACCCGTTAGAAGATTCAACAATAGCATTGTCACTCCGTTGAGAGTGTCATTCTCCGTTGCCAAAACAAGCGGTGCACGCTTACCATTCCAATCAAAGGTAGAACAAAGAATCGCTTCCATAAAGTCGCCGTTTGGCAGCCAATCTGTCCAGTTGCGCTGGCCTTGGAATCCACCGGCAATCGCATTTTTGCCAAGGCTTTCTTCATACCAACCAATTTCGGCCAACTTTGGGTTTCCTTGCATAATGTCACGCGTAACTAAAGCCATTTTTACGACAAATCCCCAGTCTTGATCAGCCGGAATCGTCTTTGATTTTTGAATGATTGCAGGCAACTTTTTACCCTCATTCTTATCAAAACCTTCTTTACAGTTGGCTCTTGTCCAAATAAGTGCCTTTTCATATTCATCATGATCATAGATTTCCAGATGAATACGACGCAACATTTCTGTCATGTCTACCCATTCTGCACGCATACCTAAGTATTTTTGGAAGAAAGATAAATCACAATAAGAACCCATAATTCCCATTGAAACGCCGCCTAAGTTGCAATATCCTTTTCCTTTCATCCAACCAACAGCCACTGCTCCTCTTACAAAAGAAAGCAGCTTTGTTTTTACATCTTCCGGAACAGAAGTGTCACCTGCATCTTGCACATCTTCTCCATAAATAGCAAAAGCGGGTAAACCCCTTTGTGCATGCGCCGCCATGACGGCTGCCAAATATACGGCGCCGGGGCGCTCTGTTCCGTTAAATCCCCACACCGCTTTTATGGTAAGCGGGTCAGTATCCATCGTTTCACTGCCATAACACCAACATGGTGTTACTGTCAGGGTAGCACAGACATTTTCCGAAGCAAACTGTTCGGCACAAAGCCCAGCTTCTTTAGGTCCGCCAATTGTTGAATGAGCTATCACACACTGCACAGGCGTGCCATCTGGATAACGAAGATTTTGTTCTATTAACGCCGATGCTGTTTTGGCCATGGTCATAGTTTGATTCTCAAGACTTTCACGAACGCCTCCCCAGCGTCCGTCAATTGTTGGTCTAATTCCAATTTTGGGGTAACGCATTTTTCTTTCCTCCCTGATTCTCTTTTACATTTTAAATGTCTGCCATTTTTATTTTTAATTCTGATATATCAATAAAATTATATCCTATTTGCCCTTGTTCTCTATGTGCAAATCGACTATAAAAAAATAAACAAACACTATAAATATATTAAAATTATTATATCATATTTACCCTTATAATTCAAAGATTTTCTACTGTTTTTCTAGGTTTTTTGTGGGTAAATTTGCATAAAAAAGCAGAGCCATTTATGGAAAATCTACTTGCCGTAGGTTTTCAAATGGGCTCTGCTTTTTTATTCTTTTTGTTGTTCAATAAATCACATTAATTTGTCTGTATTTCCACCATGTGCCGATAGATTCCATTCTCGTTCATCAGCTCTTGGGGAGTGCCCTGCTCTGCTACAGTCCCCTCAGCAAGAACCACAATTTTATCTGCGCCTGCCACTGTTCGCATTCTATGCGCAATGACAAGAACTGTTTTATTTTGGATTAGCTGAGAAATAGCCGACTGAATCAGCGTTTCATTGTCTACATCTAACGAGGCCGTTGCTTCATCAAGTAATACAATCGGAGCATCTTTCAGTAGCGCACGTGCAATAGAAATTCGCTGCCGTTCTCCGCCAGAAAGAGTAGCTCCATTTTCACCGATCATTGTTTGATAGCCATTGGCCAGTTCGGTTACAAAATCATCACAGCGAGCTGCTTTCGCTGCAGCAACGACTTCTGCGTCAGTAGCATTGTGACGACCAATACGAATATTCTCCATGACAGTATTGTTAAACAAAGTGACATCTTGAAAAACAATTGAATATTTTTCTAAGAGGACTTCTGGATCAACAACAGAAATATCTTGCCCTCCCAGCAAAATTTTTCCTTGATTGGCGTCCCAAAAGCGAGCCGCCAACCGAGAAACGGTAGTTTTACCTCCTCCAGAGGGACCAACTAATGCTGTAACTTCTCCTTGCTTCGCTGTAAAAGAAACATTTTTGAGAATAACATCTCCCGTATTATAAGAAAATCCTACATGTTCAAACGTGATGTCACAACCTTCGGGTTGGAACTTGGTAGTGCCTTCTTGAATAGGGTAATCTAAAATTTCGTTCATGCGTGAAACATAGGTCCGTGTAGAAATGACAGCTGCCAAATTTTGCAGCGCTGCTTGCATGGGGTCATACAGGCGCGATGCGACTAACAAAAACATAAAGAAATCCAGTATGCTCAAAGTGCCATTTATTAATAAAATTGAGCCTACTAGAGCCACTGTTGCAATGCCAATTTTTAAAATCAACTGTGCTGTGCCAACAAATGCCGCTGTACCAAATTCTGAAATAACTGCACGTTTTTCCACATTTTTAATTTTGACATCAAGGGTTTTTAAATAATCAGCCTCAGCGTTATTTGACTGTAAATCACGAACGGCTTCTAGGCATTCTTGAATTCCATCAGCGCAAATCATCTTGGCTGCCATTTGCTTTTTACTCAATCTATCTTGTACTTTTGTGGATAAAATCACAATAGCAAAAGAAATAGGAAGCACCCACAGTGCCGCCAATGCCATTCTCCAGTTAAAAAAGAATAGGCTTATTGCAATCAAAAAGGTTGAAATCATAGAACCAAATAACTGGGGAATATAATGAGAAAATGACTGCTCTAGAAAAGCGCTGTCTGCCATAATTGTACTTGTCAAATCGGCTAAATCTCTTTTTCCAAAAAAAGATAATGGGATTTTTCTTAATTTTTCAGCAAGTGTAATGCGCCGCACACCACTCTCTTTGTAAGTAGCAAAATAGGTTGCATTATATTCAAAATAAGTAGCCATAAAAATGAAAACAAGACAAATTAGCACACCCACAAAGTAGAAACTGAAATTTGGTGTTACTTGATTGATTAAATCTTTTACAAAGCTATAAAGAAGTCCCACCGGAACCATTAGAGACATATTTGAGAACACGCACGCTACACAGGCTTTGACTAAATCTTTTGCTCCTTGCGGTGAAAGAGCAAAAGTTCTCTGAATTTTTTTTAGCATGGTGCCACCTCCTTTTCAACTTTCCATTGAACAGAGCTTTGATAATTATTCCACATATCCGTATAGAGACCGCCAGAAGATAGTAATTCTGTATGGGGTCCCTTTTGAGCAATTTTGCCCTCTTTTAATACAAAGATTTCATCTGCATCTACTACTGTAGTAAGTCGGTGGGCAATCATAATGACTGTTTTTTGTTTAGCAAGCTCAGCAAATGCTGCCTGCACTTTTCTCTCGTTATCGGGATCAGCAAATGCGGTTGCCTCATCTAAAATAATAATTGGAGCATTTTTCAACATCACGCGGGCAATGGCAATCCGTTGCTGTTCACCACCAGAAAGAAACACTCCCTTTGTGCCGATAACCGTATCGACACCGTTAGGCATTTTCTCAATAATATCTGTGCACTGTGCCGCTTTCAATGCCTGCCACACTTCTTCTTTAGAAGCAGTAGGTCTTGCCAAGCGAACATTTTCAAGAATTGACAGTTTTAGCAGTTTGCTGTCTTGATAGACAAAGGCAACCGTATTCATCAATTCTTCCTTTTCTATTTCTCGAATGTCGACACCGCCAATTCGAATACTTCCTGCACCGATGTCAAAAGAGCGTGCAATTAATGCGGCAAGAGTAGATTTTCCGCCACCTGACGGGCCTACCAAAGCTACACTCTTCCCCTGTTCAATGTTCAGCGTAATTCCATCAATTGCCTGATGTTTTCCATCATAACTGAAATGTGCATTTTCAATCTTTATGGAAGTGCCTTTTGGGTGCATGGGGTGTTTAGATACTGATAATGGCTTCATTTCCAGTATCGTATCAATACGCTCGAGAGCATCGTTCACAATCATTGCGTTTTCACTGGAAAACATAATTTTGGTTAGCGTAACCGAAATAACCGGCGTGATGATGATATAAAAAATAAGATTCAACAAGAAAGCATTGGTTACACCCTCTTGTGTAAAAAACAAACCAGCAGCGATTAAAAAAGCAAACACGCTGTTTACGGCAGTTGTATAGAACACCATCGGCATACGCAAGCTTTTTGTATACTCAGTAACCCACTTGCCGTAGTTATCAATAGAACCCTTGAAGCGTTTGAACGAAAATACAGTTTGCCCAAATGTCTTGACAACAGGCACACCACGAACATACTCTACCGCCTCATTAGACATATCATCTAAAGCATTTTGGTATTCTTTCATTTTCTCTTGCATCTTTTTGCCGGTCATCTTCATCATTACCATAAATCCAGCTATAATAGGCAGTAGACTTAACAGCCCTAATCGCCAATCAAAGAAAAACAGTAGAAATAAAAGACCTACCGGTGTAGCCATCGCTCCTGCTTTATCCGGCAGTTGATGTGCTAAATAAGTTTCAGTCGCTGCACTTGATTCATTGATAATTTTACGCATTTTTCCGCTGCCAAAACCATCCATAAATCCCATTGGCAATGTAACAATGTGATGTACGGTTGCTGTTCTAATATTGGCTGCAATTCGAAATGCTGCTAAATGAGAACACATCAAGCCCATAATGTACACTAACAAAGAAAGTGCTGCAAAAAGCAGTGCCATCCATCCGTTTCGAGGAAGGTTTTGTGCTGCAGAAAAGTCAGGCGCATAATCCAAAACCTCTTTAATGATTTTCCAAATATACAAGAAAGGCACCAATGCAATAAAAGCACTGATTGCTGACAAAACCCATGAAGCAATTGTCAGGTAACGAAACTTTCCGGCATATTCTAATAGCCGTGATAGATTCGATTTTTTTTTCATTTGTCTATCCTCCTTAAATTCCCTATACGCTGTAGCTGCTGAAACCACTTATCTATTCCTCAAGATATACCTTTGCAAAATAAAACACCTTTTTCTCGCTTAATCGCGATAGAGGGGTGATTTTATACCCACAATATTCTCTGTACTAGAGTGAGATTGCATTTTTATATTCTTGAAAAAAGTTAGCCATGGCTTACTATTGATTTGTTTTTAAGCGCCCTTACAGGCGCTCCCCTACAAAACATTTTTATTTTACCAGTTTGTATTTTTTCCGTCTACTCTAAAAAGCTTTGCTCTGCTCCATTTGGTCATGTTCTTTCTCATTTCTTCGATATTCTGTCGGCAGTTGCCCTATTACTGTTTTGAATGCAGAAGAAAATTTGCTGGCGTTATCATAACCAACTTGACCCGCTATTGATAACACCGTTTCATCTGTTTGAACAAGCAGAACCGCGGCCTTTTGCATACGAATATTGCGCAGATAAGCATAAATGCCAATGTCATATATGCCGTGAAAGCATTTTTTCATAGAGGTAAGCGGAATGGCAAATTGAGCTGACAAATCACATAGCGTAATATGTTCCTGCCAGTTCACATCTACATATTCTTTAATGGCTCTTACTTTTTGCTCTTGCAATTTTGAATATCTCTTTTTGACACTGGTTGCTGAATCAATATCCATACCACACAAAAAAAAGAGAATCTCTAATACTTTAATTTTATAATAACCCAGTCGCATATCGTCTGAAATAGAATATAGCTCAGAAAAAATGTGTTCAAAACTCGGTATATTTCGCATGATAATACAGCTGTCACTGCTTTTCAAAACTTTCCACAATTTTTCAAAATCAATGTAGACGTCATCTAAAATACAAGAAAGACACTTTGGTGCTTCATCCATATTAATTTCAATGCTAGTGCCATAATAATACCCTAAAGGAAAACAAGAAGAATGACAACTGCCATCTTTTATATTGACAGAAAGATCGCCTTTGGTCAGGTAGAGGTGTTCATCACTATCAAGCAGCAGCTCAATTTGTCCTTCGCGGCAATGATTAACTTCAATAAAATTACTCATCGGCATTACATTTTCGCCGCAAGCGTTCATACGCATATCGTTATAAATCAAGCGAATACCAGGAAAAACTTCATAAGCTGTCATGATTCCTTCACCCACTTCATCGGATAATCTATATTGCGTATAAACCTCTGTTTTTTTTAAGATTTGCACGTTGTCTCCGTATAGCTTTCTTTCTTTATCTGTCAATGCCATCTGCTTCTCCCTGTTTATTTCATTCAAACACTGCCTCATGTATGCTTTCCGCCTATTGTTTCTCCGCTTATTTTTAATTAGCAACAGCTAACCCAAGGCTTTAAAATACGCCTTCCACACTATTTTGCCGCTTATAGCAGGAAGGTCTTTCTTACCTAGCATTCATTCTTCGCAATTTCAAACTTATTTAAACCTATTATAACGTATGAAATGCCATAAAGCTATTAGTAATTTAGCCTTATATCGCTTTGCTCTTCAACAAAATTTGAGAATTCCATCTTAAGTACTTGACTCACCTCTTGGGTGTTGGTGTATTCTTGTATAGAGGTGATGATATGCTAGTTCATGAAGTGAGCAAAATAACGGGTCTAACAAAAAAAGCAATTGAATATTATACGCAAAAAGGTCTGCTTACCCCTCCTATTTTAGAAAATGGGTATAGAAACTTTAGCTCCGATGATGTAGAAAAATTGAATAAAATTTCTGTCTTGAGAAAGCTTGATGCTACTATCCAAGAATTCACGATATTTTAAAGGACAGCACAGGAGAATATCTGCGCAAATTTTCTGTAACGAAAGAATTACTATTCCAAAAACAGCAACTGAAACGAGATATTCTTTACCAATTAAGTACAGGCACCAGTTACCGTGATGTTGCCAACCATCTGCAATCCATCGATAATCATGCCACCATAACTGAAAAAATACTCGAAGTTTTCCCAGGGCATTACGGCAGATTTATTTGTCTGCATTTTGCCCGATTTCTAAATGAACCCATTGTTACGGATATATAAAAAAATGCATATCTAAAAATCATAGAATTTTTAGATAACACCCCTTCTCCAGACATTCCTAAAAGTTTACAGGAGTATCTGTTAGAAAACACCCAAGATATAGGAACCGTACAAATGATGGATGTCATGATAGCGACAAAAGAATCCCTTGACAATATTGACGGCTTTTTAAAAGATAAAAAAGATGTTATTGAACAGTATTTGGCAATTCGACAATTAGAAGAATTCAAAAGCTCTCCCTTCGTTCAGATTCAATTATTGCTAAGAGAATTCAACAACAATAGCGGCTACCATGATATATTTATCCCTGCTTTGAAAGAATTAAATTCATCCTATGCCGACTATCACAAACAGCTCGAAATAGCAAACCAAAAATTGATTAGCGAATATCCTGATATAGAAAAAATATTGGGTTTAACAAAATAAATCGCATCAGTCCTCAATAGTAGAAATTCATTTGTGATATTACAAGCTATCGTTGTAGAATCCATGCCATAATCTTCTCCCACAAAAGATTTTTTAATATCTATTAAGAATTAAAATTAATTTGACAAATGATAGCATTAAATGTCGGGCACGATGACATGAAAACTGATACACTATGATTACAGCAGGAGGTTATCGATTGTGGGATGGATTGAGAGCATTGGAGAGGCAATTCAATATATTGAAGAAAATATAACAGGAGAATTGAAAATAGAGGAAGTATCCAAACGGGCATTGGTTTCTCCATTTTATTTTCAAAAAGGATTCTCGATGTTATGTGGTTTTACGGTTGGTGAATACATTAGACAACGCAGACTCACCCTTGCCGGCAGTGATCTTGTTTCTAGTGATGAAAAAATCATTGATATTGCTCTGAAATATGGATATGACTCACCTGATAGCTTTACAAAAGCTTTCACACGATTTCACAGCTTTACCCCTACCGCTGTTCGAAAAGACGGCGCTATGATTAAATCATTGGCTCCCTTAAAAATTAAATTTTCATTGGAAGGCGGTTATATCATGGATTACAAAATAGTAGAAAAAGACTCCTTTACCGTTATGGGCAGCTCTAAGATGTTCAAATACGACAATTCATTTCAAGAAATACCTAAATTTTGGGCAGAACACTATCAAACCGGAAAAGGCCAATTTGTAAACGGTGTTTACGGTGTTTGTATTGACGAAACCAGAAGCTCAGATGAATTTGAATATTTGATTGCCGACGATTATGTTCCTTATAAAGACATTCCCGCAGGTTTTGTCACAAAGGTGATTCCTAAACATACGTGGGCAGTTTTTCCTTGTAAAGGAGCTATGCCAAAAGCTCTACAAGACGTAAACCAAAAAATCTTCTCAGAATGGCTCCCTAACTGCAAACAATATGCCATTGCTGCTGGTTATAACATCGAGTTATACAGTAATCCTATTGATTTCCCGAACGGCAACCAAGATGAAAATTACTATAGCGAAATTTGGATTCCGGTGAAGAAGAAATAACTTGCCTCAAAAAAAGAGAGATGGTTTCAATAAACCATTTCTCTTTTAAATTAAAATAAAGAATTTATCTACAGGGGTTCAGTGTATAATCTTTTAAATCAAATGGATTATCCTCTTATTTTTACCTTGATTTTTGCCTGTTACTCTATCATTATGCCAGACCCATCATCTCTTTCTACAAAGATTGCAGAAAAATGTATTTTTACTCTTGATTTTAACAGAAGAATATGGTAAACTATTTTAGTCGTAATTAGCTGGTGTGGCGGAACTGGCAGACGCCCAGGACTTAAAATCCTGTGATGGCAACATCGTACCGGTTCAAGTCCGGTCACCAGCACCATAACATCACGTCAACGATGATATAATCACAGACGTGGAAGAAACTCCTCTATTAGAGGGGTTTCTTTGCGTTTGGGTGCAAATTGCTGGGGCTATCATTAGAAAATGGACAAACTTGGTAAATCCGAGGGACAAATAGTCGCAGGATTGAGATGCACCCATGTCCGTAAAAGCACACGATTCCTGACAAGCTGGGTGCATTTTAGAAATAGACAAGCAAAAACCACCTTTTCACAGGTGGCTTTTCTGTATCTGTGTGCTTTTCAGTCAGCATAACGCTTACGTGGCACTTCTGCTTGAATTTCTCTGCCATCGCGGAACATGACGCGGACATCATTAAGGGAAAATACCGTGATTTTCTCCACAGTTGCTCGAAATAGAACTTCATCGAATTCGATCAACAATTTTTCTCTGGTGCGTAGTGTGTCCATAAATTGTAGGACTTTATCTCGTCTCACCAATCGCAACTGTTTTTTATCTTCGCATTCTGAAAGCTGATTTTTGACTTCTTCATAACGACTGCTCAGTTCGGAATAATGCTCCATATATTCTTGCTGGTCTTGTAACTGCCGAGCGTTGTCGTAAACCATAAGCTCCAGTTGTGCATAAATTCCAGATAACCGTTCATTGAATATTTGAATTTCATTATCAAACTCTTTCGTGTCAGCCAACATATCAATTAAGGGCTGAAGCGCAGAAATGTATGGTTCTCTATCGCCTAAAATTTGATTTATCGCTTGCACAAAAACTTGTTGCAAAGCTATTTCATCAACATGGGGTGTTGCACAAGGCTCAACCCCACGCTCCTTATATTTGTCGTTACATTGCCAAACGGTGCGCTTGTATTTGCTCGTAGAATTCCATGTTTTTGAGCCATATAATGCGCCACATTCACCGCAGAACACTTTGTCGGCAAAGCAACTGCTACTGCGTTTGGTGTTGTGTTTGCGATTTTTGTCAATCTCAACTTGAACCATCTTAAATATTTCTGGCGACACAATCGCTGGGTGCGAATTTTCTACATAATATTGTGGAACCTGCCCTTCGTTTTTCACCATCTTTTTGGTAAGAAAATCGGTGCAAAAGGTCTTTTGCAACCTCGCATCGCCACGATATTTTTCATTCTGGAGGATACTCATAATCGTGCTGACTGCCCATTTTTCCTTTCCGGCAGGGGTAGGGATTCTATCAGATGTCAAGTTTCGAGCAATTTCTCGAACTGTAATTCCACTTAAATACTCTTGATAAATGCGGCGTACAATTTTGGCTTCACTCTCGACTATTTCCGGGCGACCATCTCCACCTTTTTGATAGCCTAAAAACTGCTTGTAAGGAATGGTTACTTTTCCATCTGCGAAGCGCTTTCTCTGCCCCCAAGTGACGTTTTGGGAAATATTTCTACTTTCTTCCTGTGCGAGAGATGACATTATCGTAATAAGCAGTTCGCCCTTGCCATCAAATGTCCAAATATTCTCTTTTTCAAAGAAGCATTCCACACCTTTTTCCTTAAGCTGGCGAATGGTATTTAAGCTATCAACCGTGTTTCTGGCAAAACGGCTTACGCTTTTTGTAACAAGCAAGTCAAACTCTCCAGCCAACCCATCAGCGACCATTTGTTTGAATCCCTCACGCTTTTTTGTATTGACTGCGGAAATGCCTTCATCCGTATAAATGCCTTTAAAATCCCAATCTGGGTGTTCTGATATGTATTTTGTGTAGTAGTCAACCTGCGCCTCGTAACTGGTTAATTGTTCCTCTGAATCAGTGGAAACACGGGCATAGGCTGCCACTCTTCGTTTGCGAATCAGGGCAGAACCCGGCTGTTGATAAATATCAATTGTAGCGGGAATGACCGTAATATTAGGTTTCACAAGATACCTCCTTTTTCTTTTTTCTGATACTATTTTGGATACTAACGGCTTGTCGTATTTCAGCTGTCCAGCTTTCACTGCGTGAGCGGTTTTGCCACACGGTTTTTTGCTGAGTACCGTCTTTCATTGTGAAAATCAGCTTATGCTTTTCCGGTACGAGAATAGATGAAATGATGTCTAATCCTCCCATTTCAGTCGCTTTTTTGTCTAAAATATTTTCTGGAATCTGCTGACTGTCACAAGCAGATTTACCCTTGGAATTAAAAGTCTCACATATCCAGACGATTTTCTCATATTTGCTTCCTGCATTAGCATGCTTTCGGCGATAAGAAGCACCGCATTTGCCGCACTTAATTAACCCTGTATAAGGATAAATAAGAGGTGCTTTAGAAATTGGCTGGTGCTTTCTGGCACGCCTTGACATTTCCTCTTGAACAGCAGAAAATGTAGTTCTGTTAATGATTGCTTCATGACTATTAGAAACATAAAATTGAGGCAACTGTCCATCATTTTTCATACGCTTTTTGCTGATGTTGTCTTGTACAAAAGTCTTTTGTAAATGCAAATCTCCTACATATTTTTCTTGTGTTAGAATGACATGAATGCCTCGTTTGCTTAATATACAGCCTTGCAATGCAAGTTGTTTTTGAATGGCTAACAGCCCTTTGCCATCAAGGTATAGCTCAAAAATTTGTTTAACAATCTTCGCTTCTTCTGGAACGACTTCAAAAACACCGTTTTTTAAACGGTAACCCAAAAGCTTTCCGATACTGGGTACACCCTCTTGAAAGTTCTTGCGAATACGCCACTTCTGATTTTCGGAAGCACTCAAACTCTCCTCCTGTGCATAACTAGCAAGGATTGTGAGCATAACTTCACCTTCAGCGGACATGGAATGAATATTTTGTTCCTCAAAAAAGACATCCACCCCGAGGTTTTTTAGCTCTCTCACCGATTCTAAGACCGTGACGGTGTTGCGAGCGAACCTTGAGATGGACTTTGTAATAATGATATCGATTTTACCAGAACGGCAAGCTTCCAGCATTTCTTGAAACTGTGGTCGAGCTTCTTTCGTGCCTGTAAGAGCTTCGTCAACAAACACTTGAACATATTCCCAATCAGAGTGCTTGCGTATGTAATCGCTGTAGTAACTGATTTGCGCTGATAGGGAGTGCAGCATTGCTTCCTTTCCACTGGATACTCGGGCATAAGCTGCTACACGTTTTCGCCTTGGCAAAGCAGGAACTAAGCCTTGAATTTGTGTTATTTTCATTTGTATCACCTCTTTTCTGATGAACATGGTACCTCTGAAAGCAAGGTTAATCAAGCAATATGGAGCAAGTATATCCACCAAAGATCTTGGCTGTTATTCTATGTTTTTTGACGTGTGGACTTTCTTTTCCATGAGTCTATATTCTGGATAATCGACTGACTTGGTAATAGATAAATCTTCTCCATATCATCAAATTCTTGCTGTGTAATGATGTGATCTTGAAGCAATTCTTTAAGTAAAGCAATATGAACCCCATAATTGATTTCACGCTCAAGTTGGCTTTTTGTCATGCGGAACCTCCCCAAAACGTGCATTGATGTAGCACTTGCGACAACAATATTTGCGATTTTTTCTACCGTGTGAGTTAAAGGGTTTTCTGCAATAAACACAGATTATATAGGGTGAGTTGCTTTGATTCGACAAATACCTGTGGGTATTCCAATAAGCATTGCGACAAGATTCACAGCAGAATTTTCTCGGCTTTGTTTTCGGTAGTTGTGAGAGGATTTTTCCGCAATGCAAGCATACATCTTTGTTCTGAATGACTTCATTTTTAGATGTTTCTCTGCGAATAAAGGATTTTATTGTGTTTCGTGAAATTCCTGTTTGTTCTGATATCTGTGTAAAGGTGAGATTCTGTTCTCTGAGAAGCTGAATCTGGATTTTCTGCTCATCTGTCATAAAAAATCACCCCCACATTACCCGTTAATACGAGTATATGCGAGGGTGATTGTCCGTTATTATTGCCTATAATAAAGGTGTATCAGTTTTCATTCTTAGACGGCAAACTTTGCATGAGAGCAAAGAAATGTTCAGGTTTGCCAGTGCTAAAATATTCATACCAAGATTCCAGTGTAGTTGACTCAAAAACACCTAAATGCTCAATGATTTGCTTTGACCATAGCAAAGCTCCCGTGCTGCCTGCAGTAATCAGGTTGTTATCCGCCACAGATGGCTTGTCTATATAAAAGCTTTGCCCCTTGTAACTTTGGGAAACCATTTCAAGAAATCCTTGCCCATTGCTGGTATGCGAACGGTTATTGAGTAGACCATAGTTTGCAAGAGCAGCGGTAGCCCCACAAATTGCACACACCGTACCATCTAAAGAGAGTAGTTCGCTTGCTTTTTTGGTGATAGTGCTATGTTTGGGATTATTCCATGTATCTGCACCCGGCAATAGCAATACGCTTGTGTCGCTCACAACAATGTCATCAATTAAGCAATCAGGCACTATTTTAAGTCCTCCCATTGTATGGATGGGCTCTTTGGAATAACTAACTGTTTTAAGCGACACAAGAGGTGCTCCTTTTTTGAAAAAACGACCAGAATTCAGCTCTGCAGTAACATCCCCCAGTTCCCAATCGGCTAGAGTATCAAGAACATAAACATAGATTGTACTCATAAATTTTCTCCCATTTTTATTATTTTATAGACTTGCTTGCTTTTTTATTATATCGTACAATTGTTGACAACATCATGGCAAGAATATATAATGATAATAAGGAGTTTTGAAAGGTAGTCACGAGATGAAAATTGATAGACTTATCAGCATTATTATGATACTTCTTGAAAGAAAGCGAATGGGAGCACAGGAATTATCGGATATGTTTGAAGTTTCCCCACGCACAATCTATCGTGATATTGACACGATTAATATGGCTGGAATCCCCATTTGCGCAACATCAGGCGTGGGCGGTGGCTTTGAGATTATGGAAAAATACAAGGTTGATAAAAAGACTTTTTCCACCTCAGACCTTTCCGCTATTTTAATGGGGCTGTCCAGTCTTTCGGGCATGATTCGAGGAGATGAGCTTGTAAGTGCCCTTGCAAAAGTGAAAAGTTTTATCCCTGCAGAGAGATCAAAAGACATCCAGTTAAAAGTAAATCAAATCTGTATTGATTTAAGTCCGTGGATGGGCAACGGCAATATACAACCATATTTAGAAATAATCAAAACAGCGTTGCAGGAAAGTAGATTACTTTCGTTTGAATATATAGCTCACCACGGAAATAAAACTTCACGGACAGTCGAGCCGTATCAGCTAGTGCTCAAAAACAGTAATTGGTATTTTTGTGGGCATTGCTATGAGAGAAATGATTTCCGCTTATTCAGACTATCCCGAATGTCAACTCTGCAAATACAAGAAAAAACTTTTGAACCACGAGCGTATCAAAAACCACAGTTGGATTTTGCTGACATGCTGGCAACTATGCAAACGAAAATTAAAATTCGTATTCATAAATCAATAATGGACAGGGTACTTGATTACTGCTCTTTTGAAAATTTTTATCCTAACGGAGATGATTATTATGTTGTAGATTTTCCGTTTATCGAGAACGACTACCACTATTATATTCTTTTGAGTTTTGGAAACAAATGCGAGTGTTTAGAGCCGCAGCATGTCAGGCAAGAATTGAAACGTAGAATACATGATATCGCTGCCATATATGATTATTAGAATGTCTGAACACGAAAACTATTTCCTGTCATATTAAAATTGCACTGGCATATACCATTAATACGCGTATATGCCAGTGCGGCTCTCAAATATTTTAGAGATCTAGTTTCATCGCTATAATGCTAATTGACTAAATTCAAATGGTTTTCCATGACCAGGGTAAACCGTTTTAATATCGTAGTTTTTCAACTTGCCGATATTTGCATTTAACACCTTGAAATCATTTGCATTCGGTATGATTTCAGGTTTTTTATTGTTCGCCAACAAATCGCCAGCAATGAAGTCGCCATTTTCAAATAAAATACCGATAGAACCAGGTGTATGACCGGGAATATGTATCGCTGTTGCATTGAATCCATACGCTGAAAAATCAAATCCATCTGATAATAAAATGTCTGGTTTGAACGTTTCAAAAGCTGAAAGGAATTTCTGTGTCGCTCCAGTGATTGTCTTTTTCATCATCTTAAAAACCAAGTTTAACACACCAGAACGATAATGATAGCTTGCCATATAATCATCTAACGTAGGGTTTAAAACGAGATACTCATCGTCTTTGTGCAACGCTATTTTCGTATTAAATAACTTGCTAAAGTACAGAGCATTGGCGGCATGGTCGTTATCCCCATGCGTAAGAACAATCAGATTGAGGTTGTCTGCATTACAACCGTTTTTTAGTAGTTCATCTTCTAAGGCTTGTCGACGATTGTTAAATTCTTTGTCCATAACAATGTGTCCGCCAGTATCAAATAAAACAAACCCGGAATCTGTCTTTGCTAAATAGCAATTGACTCCACCTAAATCAATACATACAATTTTGTGTCCCATAATTTTATCCTTCCTTAATTAAAAGCTTTAAGCTTTTTCCTTCTCTGATATGTTTGCACCATTCAATAGCCTTTTGAGTGATATAAATGCCATAATACAACGTTGAAAGCTTATAGTAAAAATCCTCTTTATTCGGGAATACATCAAACTGTTTTTCTAGCTTCTTTAGTTGACGTAAATACTGTGCGTTGTTTTCTTCATATTCAAGCAGTTGAACATCTCTTGTTTCTTTTGGCAATTTATCGAAAAAGTAGACCTTTGCAAGATGACTATTCACACCTTCACCAATTGACATAGGTGATGAAACCCATGTATGAAATGCATCTTCTCCACTTTCGGTTATGGAATAGTAAATTTTTTGACGATTACCCTCAGGTTTTTCCTCTGTTGTTAAAAATCCATTTTGCGAAAGTTTTTTTAAGGTGGGGTACAATGTGCCATAGCTTGCTTTGTAAAACACGCCAACACCTGTCTCTATACGTTTTTTCACCTCATAACCAGTCGAACTTTGCTCTAATATCAACCCTAAAATTATTTTATCTAAC
This sequence comes from Scatolibacter rhodanostii, assembly GCF_900197595.1. Classification (GTDB taxonomy): domain Bacteria; phylum Bacillota; class Clostridia; order Oscillospirales; family Acutalibacteraceae; genus Scatolibacter; species Scatolibacter rhodanostii. Next base: position 1,011,293 of record NZ_FZLO01000001.1, read on the forward strand.
ATGAAATCCTCCGCTATAATATATCTGATAGATATATTATAGCGATATATTGAACTGTTGTCAATGGGCTTACATAGTTTTTATGTCGCCGACGTTTTCTCCGCCAGCACCTCAATATACATCCCTCTACTACGCACGTTCTCAACACTAACAATCTTAAACTTCTCACTACCACAGCCAATCTTCATAGCCGTGGTAATGGTTAAATTCGGTATAACCCGGAATTGAAACAAACTCGTTGCTTTCGACCATACCGCTTGATTCGCCCAAAAGGTACTACCATGGCGTTCTTCACGATAGGCACGAACACTTGCCACAACCACATCAGTCGTGACAACAAACCCATCAGGGTCTTTCACTTTTTTTGTTTCAATAATTGTTATTGGTGTGTTCATTTTACCAAAGCTCATCTCATACCAACCATTCCCGATCCAATCGCAGCAGCATATTTACGGTATCCCAAACTTGCCTCCCAGCTTGAACAGAATCAGCGAAAAAGCCGCCTGTTGAGCCATCTCTGCTCTCATAGAAATGGCTTGCAAGCATGACAATTGCCTGTTCTGTGGTGGGCGGCATATCTTTTTCAAGATAAGTGCCATTTGGGATATGTTGATAACTTTCCGCATAATTGACCGCAGCTTTGATGTAATTTTCAAGTAATTGGTCGTCTTCATCATGGGATAAAATAAGGTTTTTCTTTACTTTCTCAAGTAGTCCCTCTATCATGTCCCAGCACCCATTTTGAGGATTTTCACAGCTTCAGGCAAAATGAGTTTGCCGTCAACACGCTGAGTGGCAATAAATCCACGCTGCCCTGTAACGGCATA
>NZ_FZLO01000010.1 GCF_900197595.1 Scatolibacter rhodanostii
AATGAGCCGCAACTTCGGGATGAAAATGCTCACAATGACAAATCTGTCCACGGAGTGCTTAATCCAACTTACCAAGCTGGGTTACGACGCGACGCCGTTCAACCAGATATTGAAGCAGAACGCAAAAAGAGAGATGAGATTGAGGCTGGGAAAAGTTACTGTAGCCGACGTTTTGGCGGCGCAACCTGTGACGACAAATCTGCTCAAATTTATGCGCGCTTCGATAAAAATGATTGGCGTATCCAACCTGCAGAGTTTTATCGCTTCCATGACGCAGAAGTTAACACTTTCGGATATTTCTGATGAGTCGAAAAATTATCTTGATAAAGCAGGAATTACTACTGCTTGTTTACGAATTAAATCGAAGTGGACTGCTGGCGGAAAATGAGAAAATTCGACCTATCCTTGCGCAGCTCGAGAAGCTCTTACTTTGCGACCTTTCGCCATCAACTAACGATTCTGTCAAAAACTGACGCGTTGGATGAGGAGAAGTGGCTTAATATGCTTGGCACGTTCGTCAAGGACTGGTTTAGATATGAGTCACATTTTGTTCATGGTAGAGATTCTCTTGTTGACATTTTAAAAGAGCGTGGATTACTATCTGAGTCCGATGCTGTTCAACCACTAATAGGTAAGAAATCATGAGTCAAGTTACTGAACAATCCGTACGTTTCCAGACCGCTTTGGCCTCTATTAAGCTCATTCAGGCTTCTGCCGTTTTGGATTTAACCGAAGATGATTTCGATTTTCTGACGAGTAACAAAGTTTGGATTGCTACTGACCGCTCTCGTGCTCGTCGCTGCGTTGAGGCTTGCGTTTATGGTACGCTGGACTTTGTAGGATACCCTCGCTTTCCTGCTCCTGTTGAGTTTATTGCTGCCGTCATTGCTTATTATGTTCATCCCGTCAACATTCAAACGGCCTGTCTCATCATGGAAGGCGCTGAATTTACGGAAAACATTATTAATGGCGTCGAGCGTCCGGTTAAAGCCGCTGAATTGTTCGCGTTTACCTTGCGTGTACGCGCAGGAAACACTGACGTTCTTACTGACGCAGAAGAAAACGTGCGTCAAAAATTACGTGCAGAAGGAGTGATGTAATGTCTAAAGGTAAAAAACGTTCTGGCGCTCGCCCTGGTCGTCCGCAGCCGTTGCGAGGTACTAAAGGCAAGCGTAAAGGCGCTCGTCTTTGGTATGTAGGTGGTCAACAATTTTAATTGCAGGGGCTTCGGCCCCTTACTTGAGGATAAATTATGTCTAATATTCAAACTGGCGCCGAGCGTATGCCGCATGACCTTTCCCATCTTGGCTTCCTTGCTGGTCAGATTGGTCGTCTTATTACCATTTCAACTACTCCGGTTATCGCTGGCGACTCCTTCGAGATGGACGCCGTTGGCGCTCTCCGTCTTTCTCCATTGCGTCGTGGCCTTGCTATTGACTCTACTGTAGACATTTTTACTTTTTATGTCCCTCATCGTCACGTTTATGGTGAACAGTGGATTAAGTTCATGAAGGATGGTGTTAATGCCACTCCTCTCCCGACTGTTAACACTACTGGTTATATTGACCATGCCGCTTTTCTTGGCACGATTAACCCTGATACCAATAAAATCCCTAAGCATTTGTTTCAGGGTTATTTGAATATCTATAACAACTATTTTAAAGCGCCGTGGATGCCTGACCGTACCGAGGCTAACCCTAATGAGCTTAATCAAGATGATGCTCGTTATGGTTTCCGTTGCTGCCATCTCAAAAACATTTGGACTGCTCCGCTTCCTCCTGAGACTGAGCTTTCTCGCCAAATGACGACTTCTACCACATCTATTGACATTATGGGTCTGCAAGCTGCTTATGCTAATTTGCATACTGACCAAGAACGTGATTACTTCATGCAGCGTTACCATGATGTTATTTCTTCATTTGGAGGTAAAACCTCTTATGACGCTGACAACCGTCCTTTACTTGTCATGCGCTCTAATCTCTGGGCATCTGGCTATGATGTTGATGGAACTGACCAAACGTCGTTAGGCCAGTTTTCTGGTCGTGTTCAACAGACCTATAAACATTCTGTGCCGCGTTTCTTTGTTCCTGAGCATGGCACTATGTTTACTCTTGCGCTTGTTCGTTTTCCGCCTACTGCGACTAAAGAGATTCAGTACCTTAACGCTAAAGGTGCTTTGACTTATACCGATATTGCTGGCGACCCTGTTTTGTATGGCAACTTGCCGCCGCGTGAAATTTCTATGAAGGATGTTTTCCGTTCTGGTGATTCGTCTAAGAAGTTTAAGATTGCTGAGGGTCAGTGGTATCGTTATGCGCCTTCGTATGTTTCTCCTGCTTATCACCTTCTTGAAGGCTTCCCATTCATTCAGGAACCGCCTTCTGGTGATTTGCAAGAACGCGTACTTATTCGCCACCATGATTATGACCAGTGTTTCCAGTCCGTTCAGTTGTTGCAGTGGAATAGTCAGGTTAAATTTAATGTGACCGTTTATCGCAATCTGCCGACCACTCGCGATTCAATCATGACTTCGTGATAAAAGATTGAGTGTGAGGTTATAACGCCGAAGCGGTAAAAATTTTAATTTTTGCCGCTGAGGGGTTGACCAAGCGAAGCGCGGTAGGTTTTCTGCTTAGGAGTTTAATCATGTTTCAGACTTTTATTTCTCGCCATAATTCAAACTTTTTTTCTGATAAGCTGGTTCTCACTTCTGTTACTCCAGCTTCTTCGGCACCTGTTTTACAGACACCTAAAGCTACATCGTCAACGTTATATTTTGATAGTTTGACGGTTAATGCTGGTAATGGTGGTTTTCTTCATTGCATTCAGATGGATACATCTGTCAACGCCGCTAATCAGGTTGTTTCTGTTGGTGCTGATATTGCTTTTGATGCCGACCCTAAATTTTTTGCCTGTTTGGTTCGCTTTGAGTCTTCTTCGGTTCCGACTACCCTCCCGACTGCCTATGATGTTTATCCTTTGGATGGTCGCCATGATGGTGGTTATTATACCGTCAAGGACTGTGTGACTATTGACGTCCTTCCCCGTACGCCGGGCAATAATGTTTATGTTGGTTTCATGGTTTGGTCTAACTTTACCGCTACTAAATGCCGCGGATTGGTTTCGCTGAATCAGGTTATTAAAGAGATTATTTGTCTCCAGCCACTTAAGTGAGGTGATTTATGTTTGGTGCTATTGCTGGCGGTATTGCTTCTGCTCTTGCTGGTGGCGCCATGTCTAAATTGTTTGGAGGCGGTCAAAAAGCCGCCTCCGGTGGCATTCAAGGTGATGTGCTTGCTACCGATAACAATACTGTAGGCATGGGTGATGCTGGTATTAAATCTGCCATTCAAGGCTCTAATGTTCCTAACCCTGATGAGGCCGTCCCTAGTTTTGTTTCTGGTGCTATGGCTAAAGCTGGTAAAGGACTTCTTGAAGGTACGTTGCAGGCTGGCACTTCTGCCGTTTCTGATAAGTTGCTTGATTTGGTTGGACTTGGTGGCAAGTCTGCCGCTGATAAAGGAAAGGATACTCGTGATTATCTTGCTGCTGCATTTCCTGAGCTTAATGCTTGGGAGCGTGCTGGTGCTGATGCTTCCTCTGCTGGTATGGTTGACGCCGGATTTGAGAATCAAAAAGAGCTTACTAAAATGCAACTGGACAATCAGAAAGAGATTGCCGAGATGCAAAATGAGACTCAAAAAGAGATTGCTGGCATTCAGTCGGCGACTTCACGCCAGAATACGAAAGACCAGGTATATGCACAAAATGAGATGCTTGCTTATCAACAGAAGGAGTCTACTGCTCGCGTTGCGTCTATTATGGAAAACACCAATCTTTCCAAGCAACAGCAGGTTTCCGAGATTATGCGCCAAATGCTTACTCAAGCTCAAACGGCTGGTCAGTATTTTACCAATGACCAAATCAAAGAAATGACTCGCAAGGTTAGTGCTGAGGTTGACTTAGTTCATCAGCAAACGCAGAATCAGCGGTATGGCTCTTCTCATATTGGCGCTACTGCAAAGGATATTTCTAATGTCGTCACTGATGCTGCTTCTGGTGTGGTTGATATTTTTCATGGTATTGATAAAGCTGTTGCCGATACTTGGAACAATTTCTGGAAAGACGGTAAAGCTGATGGTATTGGCTCTAATTTGTCTAGGAAATAACCGTCAGGATTGACACCCTCCCAATTGTATGTTTTCATGCCTCCAAATCTTGGAGGCTTTTTTATGGTTCGTTCTTATTACCCTTCTGAATGTCACGCTGATTATTTTGACTTTGAGCGTATCGAGGCTCTTAAACCTGCTATTGAGGCTTGTGGCATTTCTACTCTTTCTCAATCCCCAATGCTTGGCTTCCATAAGCAGATGGATAACCGCATCAAGCTCTTGGAAGAGATTCTGTCTTTTCGTATGCAGGGCGTTGAGTTCGATAATGGTGATATGTATGTTGACGGCCATAAGGCTGCTTCTGACGTTCGTGATGAGTTTGTATCTGTTACTGAGAAGTTAATGGATGAATTGGCACAATGCTACAATGTGCTCCCCCAACTTGATATTAATAACACTATAGACCACCGCCCCGAAGGGGACGAAAAATGGTTTTTAGAGAACGAGAAGACGGTTACGCAGTTTTGCCGCAAGCTGGCTGCTGAACGCCCTCTTAAGGATATTCGCGATGAGTATAATTACCCCAAAAAGAAAGGTATTAAGGATGAGTGTTCAAGATTGCTGGAGGCCTCCACTATGAAATCGCGTAGAGGCTTTGCTATTCAGCGTTTGATGAATGCAATGCGACAGGCTCATGCTGATGGTTGGTTTATCGTTTTTGACACTCTCACGTTGGCTGACGACCGATTAGAGGCGTTTTATGATAATCCCAATGCTTTGCGTGACTATTTTCGTGATATTGGTCGTATGGTTCTTGCTGCCGAGGGTCGCAAGGCTAATGATTCACACGCCGACTGCTATCAGTATTTTTGTGTGCCTGAGTATGGTACAGCTAATGGCCGTCTTCATTTCCATGCGGTGCACTTTATGCGGACACTTCCTACAGGTAGCGTTGACCCTAATTTTGGTCGTCGGGTACGCAATCGCCGCCAGTTAAATAGCTTGCAAAATACGTGGCCTTATGGTTACAGTATGCCCATCGCAGTTCGCTACACGCAGGACGCTTTTTCACGTTCTGGTTGGTTGTGGCCTGTTGATGCTAAAGGTGAGCCGCTTAAAGCTACCAGTTATATGGCTGTTGGTTTCTATGTGGCTAAATACGTTAACAAAAAGTCAGATATGGACCTTGCTGCTAAAGGTCTAGGAGCTAAAGAATGGAACAACTCACTAAAAACCAAGCTGTCGCTACTTCCCAAGAAGCTGTTCAGAATCAGAATGAGCCGCAACTTCGGGATGAAAATGCTCACAATGACAAATCTGTCCACGGAGTGCTTAATCCAACTTACCAAGCTGGGTTACGACGCGACGCCGTTCAACCAGATATTGAAGCAGAACGCAAAA